>SHNF01000006.1 GCA_004295085.1 Planctomycetota bacterium
GGAGGCGTGAAGCGCGTCATGGCGGAGTCGGTGGGAGACAGTGCTCGCAGCTCCACGGATCACGCTCAGACCCCCTCCCGGTTACACAAGCTTCTCCGCAATCCAACCCACCCAAAGGGGCCAGTATCTGAGTGTTACAGGCTTTTGACATTCCCGGCACGAGCCATTGATCGCCGCCCGGCGACAAAAGAGCCCAACCACGGGACTTCACCATGCTCCTCCAGCTTCTCCTCTCTCTCCTGCAGGAGCCGGGCTCCGACTGGCCGCAGGCCGACCGCGACGCACTGTACGACGCCATCCATCTGCTCGAGGTGTCCGGCCAGCCGGCCCGCGCCGTTGATCTGCTCACACTCCTGGCGGAGAACCATCCGCCGGAGCGCGCGCCGTCCGATCACCCGCTGATCCTGGCCCACCTCGCGCGCGCGCTGGCCAGTGCCGGCCGGACCGACGAGGCCGGCCGCTACGTGGCCGAGGCCCGCCGCCTGGCCTCCGGCACCATGCGCGAATCCACCGTCCTGCAACTCCTGGACTCGGTCACCGCCCTCACCGTGCCCCAGGACGCCCTCGATCCCAACTTCCAGAGCCTGGTGCGCGAAGCGCTGGACAACGACGCCGGCATCGCCTCCTTGCAGCGCTACGGCCGCCGCATCCTGCCCTACCTGCTCGCGGAACTGGAGCGAGCCTGGCCGCTCGCGCCCGAACACGAGCAGCTGCTGATGCAGCGCACCGGCCGGATCCTGCAGATCGGGTTTCCCGTGGCCGACGCAGAGTTCCGCACGCGCGTCCAGAAGCTGCTCGCGAACGCTCCGGTGCCGATGCTCGAGCACCTGCTCGCCTCGATCCGCAACGACCGCTTCAGCGACGACGCCGCGCGCGAGCAGTACGATCGCTGGCTGTACGAAGGCAGCTTCGACGCCGATCCCACGCGCGCCCGCGCCTTCGCCGTGGCCGCGGCGCGAGTGCTCCACAACCGCGGCAGCGAGCTGCTGGGCCTGCGCCTGGGCGTGATCCTCAGCTCGCCCGACGACCCCCTGGCCCCGTTCCTCGTGGACGCCCTGCCCTGGCGCAAGGGCCAGGCGCGGCCGCCCTTCCGCGACACCGACCTGCCCATGCAGGCGGCGCGTTCGCCGCAGGCGCTGGTGGCGCAGGAGGCGCGCTGGAGGATGTACCAGGCCGAATGGGTGCCGGAACTGGCGGCGCTGCTGGCGGACGGGGACATCATGGACCAGGTCCGCTACGTGCGCCTGATGCTGTGCTACGGCGGCGTGGAGGCGGACACGCCCGAGGCTGAGGTGTATCGCCGGCTGGACGAGCGCATTGTTGAGCGGGGAGGACGTGGCAGCAACACGGCGACGTTCAACAATCCGGCGGACGCCGCGCCTTACCTGCCGCCGCTGCGCCAGCTCCTGGAAGCGAGCGATCCGCTGGTGCGCGCGGGCGCCGCGCTCGCGCTGATGGCACACGAGGATGAAGCCGGCGCCGCGCTGGCCCTGCGTTCCGCGGATGCGGCCGTGGTGCATCTCGCCCTGCGCGGACTGCAGCGCTGGAGGACCTTCCCGAGCGCCTGGGACGCGCGCATCCAGGGCTACCTGGACGACACAGTCCTGCAGGAGGCCGCCGCGAAGGCGCTCCTGCAGGGGGCGCCGCGCCTGACCGCGGAGGTGCTGGCGCAGATCCTGTTGCAGGGCGTCGAGTCCGAGCCGCAACGGCTCGACTACGTGTTCGGGACGTGGATGCAAACCACGGAAGGATTGGCGAAGCTGCGCGAGTTCGTGCAGCGTCCGGACGTGCATCCGAAGTTCAAGGAGCACGTCTATGCAATGCTGGTGAGCTTCGAGCCCGTGCATGGCGCGGAGGCCTTCGCCGTGTTCGAAGGCGCGGGCGAAGCGCGCAATGAGCGGCTCGGCAGGGTATTGGCCTATTCCTGGGTTCCATACCTGGCAGCGAGCGCCGTGCAGCAAGGTGAGTTGACTCCCCAGGTGACCCACGCCTTCCACGCGCTCCTGAACTATCGGGGAGACCCGTACTATTCGGCCTTGATCCAGCTGCTTGCCGGCAAGGTGCCCGGGGCGGCCGAATTCGTCGCCGACCTGCTCGAGAGCCCGCAAGGGAGCCACGCCCTGTTCCAGGGCCTCCTCGGCGCCATGTCCAGCACGGAGGACCGTTCCTGGGGTCCGACCCTGCTGGTCGCACTGCTGCAGCGCGGCATCCTGACGGACACGGTGTGGAAGTACGCAGGCAACCTGCGCGTAGGGGACGGGTACGACCGGGAGGCGGTGGCGTTCCTGCTGCAGCACGGCAACCACGACTTCGCGGAGCAGGCGCTGCGCATGCTGCGGGCCAACCCCGAGCAGGTTGCGAATCACGAGAAGGACGTCCTGCACTGGCTGCGCGATCCTGGGATGGCGGCGCGCGCCGCTTCCGCGCTGGCGGCCGCGGGCGCGCAGTACGTGCCCGAGCTGGTCCAGGCCTGGGAGGAGGTGTCGGTGGAGAACCGAGTCAGCTACATCGGCGCGCTGGGGGACACGGGCGACGAGCGGGTCGTGCCGGTGCTGATGGGGACGCTCGGCTCGCCGCGCGCCGAGATCCGCGCGGCGGCGGACAAGGCGCTGGACGAGCTGAAGAAGCTGCGCGAGCAGCGCGAGTTCTGGGAGGCGTGGCAGATCACGGGCGCGGGGCCGTCGCCGGTGGCGGCATTGATCCCGAAGCTGAAGAGCGACAAGCTGGAGGTGCGGGTGGCCGCGATCGAGTCGCTGGGGACGCTGCGGGCCAAGGAGGCCTTGCCGCTGCTGGTGGAGCTGCTCGAGGACAAGGAGCCGCGCATCGCCGAGGCGGCGAAGAAGGCCCTGGCGAAGATCAACGAGTAGGGAGGAGGGTGTCCCGGATGTAGGACTCGAAGTCCTGCTGCAGGGCTTCGAGGTCCACGTCCTCGAGGATCTCGTCCACCACGGTCTTCCAGCCGCGCTCGCCCTGCAGGTCCTGGAAGAAGCGCTGGAACAGGTCGGCGCGCTCGGGGCCGCTGTTGCGCAGGAAGTGGATGAAGGCCCAGGACTGGGCGTAGTGCAGGTACAGCTCGCGGAAGTAGAAGGCGTACGCGTCCTCGCGCAGGAACTGCGCCAGGGGGATCATGCTGGGGGCGCGGCCCAGGTCGTGGCGGCGCAGCTCGTTGACGCCGCCTTCCAGAAAGCGCTCGCCGCTCCACGCGGCCGTTTCGAAGTAGGAGGCGCAGCCTTCGTTGAACCAGCACGGCGGATCGTCCATGAGGCGGTCCAGGTACTGGTGGAAGCCCTCGTGGCGCACCGTGTCGAGCCATTGCTGGGGATCGGGCTGGTTCCAGACCAGGAGCTGCTTGAGGGCGCTGCTGTACATGCCGGCGGTGTTCTCCAACGGCACCGGCGAGATCTCGGCGACGTAGTCCAGGTAGCTGGCCTCGCCGCCGAAGGCGTACACGGTGAAGCGCCGCTGCTCCGTTTCGGCGACCGGCTGGAGGGTCTTGCAGTAGCCGCGGTAAGCGTCCTCGAGCGCGGCGGCGACCCGCTCGCAGGTCTTCTGGTCCGAGTTGGAGACGACGCTGTAGTGGCGGGTGTTGAGGACGTGGATGCTGCCCCAGGCCGGGCCGCGCTCGGCCTTGACCAGCAGGCGCTCGAGCTGGGACAGGCGCGGGCTGGCCAGCGCGCGCGCGTGCGCGGCCTCGATCGCACGGCGGGCGTCGGCGGGGCGCGCGTCCAGGAACAACCACCACGCCAGCTCCTCCGCCGGGAGCGGAGAACCGGGAAACTGCTCGGCCAGGGACGCCAGGGCGGCGATGGTTTCCGGGCGCGAACGCAGCCCGGAGCGCAGGAGCACGCGCAGCACGTGCGCGGGCGCGAAGCCGGGATCCGACTGGAGCACGCGCTGGCACTGCTCGAAGGCCGGCTCGACCTCGCCGAGGGCGGCGTGGAAGCGCGCCAGCAGCCAGGCGCGGGCGGCATCCGGAATGGAGCCGGAGGCCAGCTTCGCCACGTAGTCGAGCCCGTCCTCGAAGTCGGCTTCGACGTAGAACTGCTCGACCTCGCGCAGGGCGTCGGGCGGCTGCGGCGGCGCCGCGCCCGGGTAGTTCCAGGCCGCCGCGGGCGCTTCCGCGCCGCCGGCGCCTTCCAGGAGCCAGGCCGGCAGGTGCTCTTCGGCGCGGAAGCCGGCCTCGAACTCGCGGTACGCGTCGGCCACGGCCTGGTCCAGGATGCCGTTCAGCCAGGAGGAGTGGGCGCGGCCCTGCAGCGTGATGTCCTTGAGCGCCCCGGTCTCGATGTTGACGAAGCCGACGCTGCCGACGGCGTCCTCGAGCTTGCGCGCGCGCAGGACGCGCTTGCCGTTGTAAGAGGCGATGATCTCGCTGTTGGTGACGGACACCTTGAGCGTGAACGCCTCGTGGGCTTGCGCCGGGGAGGGGTCCTTTTCCTCCTGCAGCGTCCACTCGCCGGCGTGGAACCGCCAGATGGAAGCCGGGACGTAGATGGGCCGGCCGCCGGGGCCCTGCCCCGACTGGAACCCGAACAGGATGGCGTAGCCGCTGCCGTAGTCGAGCTCGAGCTCGACCACGACCGAGGGCGAGCCGCCGAAGCCGCCGGTGCGCACGTGGCGCGACGCGAACAGCACCGGGTAGCGCGTGCCGCGGACCTCGACCGAGTACGGGCCGTCGAAGGTGATCGGGTGGTAATAGAGTGGCTCGACGCCGCGCCCCAGCTCGTATTTCTGGAAATCCTCCAGGTCGGCCGCGGTGTAGCGCAGGTGCAGGACGCCGGTCCTGGAGTCGAACCGGAGGATCTCGCCCGAGATCAGCGTGCGCAAGTCCGGCTCCGGGCGCCCGCTCCAGAACAAGCAGCGCTTGACGTCCTCCTCGATCTGCGCGCGCTTGACCCGGACGTAGGCGGCGCCTTCGTGCGCGCGCAGCAGGGCCTCCAGGCGGCTGCTCGCGGCCGGCCACTTGCGCTCTGTGACCAGGGCCTGCACGGCGTCCAGCTCGGCCAGGAACGCCGCCGCCGGGTCCACGGCCGCCTGGGCCTGGACCGCAGGGACCGCGACGCACAGCGCGAAGGCGAGCAGCATGGCCGGCGGAGCCGTGGGACGGCGGAACCGAGCCGGCCGCCGCCCCACCCACTCTAACGCGCTGGCGCGCTACTGCACGATCACGACGCGCGGCTCGGTCGGCGTGCGCGCGTGCTTGGCGTCCACCACGCCCTGGAAGAAATGGTGGAGGCCGCGCGGCGCCGTCGCCGGCACGCGGAAGCTGGCGCTGAAGCCGCCGGTGCCGGAGCCGGCCAGGCTCGGCGCCGGCCCGATGTCCAGCGCGACGCCCTGCAGCACCGCCGGCACGTCGTCGCTTGAGCGCAGCAGCAGCACCAGCCCGCTGCCGCTCACCGTCACCAGGACGTTGCCGCCGGCCGACGGCGCGCTCTCGCTCACGCTGATGCTGCCGCCGTAGCCGGGCCCCGGCGTCACCACGGGCAGGTTGTCGAACACCACGACTTCCTCGTTGCCCTGGCAGGTCACGTACAGCTTGCCGCCGAGGAACACAGCGTCATTGGGCTGGCTGTAGCCCTGTCCCACGCTGCCCAGGTGCGTGACCGACAGCTCCTTGAAGTTGACCATGTCCACCAGCACCAGGTCGTTGCCGGCCAGGTCGCACACGGCCAGGAGTTTTCCGTCCGGACTCAGGGCCAGGCCGTGCGCCGAGCCGCTGAAACCGGACAGGCGCAGGCTGCGCACGATCTCGCCGCCCGGCTCGACCAGGTACAGGCGGTTGTCGAAGAACACGCCGCCCAGGACCAGGCGCCCGTCCGCAAGGATCACCAGGTCGCTGCCGCCGGGGTACTGGAACTGCCCGGCGTGGTTCACGAACACGCGCTCCCAGAAGAAGGGCAGCGCCCCGGTGCTCCATCCGGTCAGCCCGCCTTCCGAGCCGCTGAAGGTCGCATCGAAGCCGGTGGTCGGCACGAACAGCATGTTCCCCCGGTGCAGCATGCGGCCGCCGGTCTTCGGCCCCAGGTTGATGGACTCGGCCGCGTCGTAGCTCAGGCTGGCCAGGTCCACCGCGTGCACGTCGCCGCTGCCGTCCACGGTGCTCACGTACAGGCGCGCGCCGTCCTCCGCGGGCGTGACGCCGAACGGGTAGCAGGTGCCGAAGCCCAGGGGGTCCGGCAGCGCGACCGTCGCCACCACCTGGTTGCCGGCGTCCCACAGCGTCACCGACCCGCTGGAGGAGTTGGTCACCGCGCCGTAGCGAACGCCGCCGCCGCTGTCGTACACGAAGGCGACGTCCTCCGGGAACAATCCGACCGTGATCGTGCCGGTGACCGTGTCCGTGACCGGATCCACGATGGCCACCACGTTGTTGGCGCCGCCGAACAGGTCGCCGGCCACGCCCACGTACAGCTGGCCCGACACCGGCTCGACGCTGATGCCGAAGGGCCTGGCGGGGTTGCCGTTGCCCAGCCCGCTCAGGGAGATGTCGTGCAGGAACGACTGCGCGCCCACAGGCGCCGCGAGCAGGCCGGCGCTGGCGCACAGGCCGAGGATGCGAGAATTCATTCCGACTCCGTCCGGGAGCTCCGCCCGGTTTGCAGGTCTGGCCGCACCCGGGCGAGGTTTTCCGACTCGCGCATCGTCCTACTGGCCGCGCCTTCCCAAGGGCGCCCGGGGAAGTCCGGGGCCCTCAGTGGCTCACGTGCGGCGTTCGTCCGCGCTCACGGCGGCGGGACCGTGGAGGACTTGCACCTCCTTCCCGTCGTCCGGATGCATGGCAGGGTGAAAGAACGGAGCCATGGGCGGCTCCGGCTGCCCAATCTACCACGCCCGCTAGAAGGCGAACGAGATGCCGAAGAAAACGGCCACCAGGTCGGTGTTGACGTCGGCTTCCAGGCCGGAGGGAGGGAGGCCGGGAGGGTGCAGGGTGACGTCGGCTTCCGCGGCGGTGATGGTCTGCTCGGCGTAGATGCCGGTCTCGAAGGCCCAGTCATCCGCGATCAGGTAAGCCACGCCGGCGCTGCCGCCGATGCCGAAGTGCGTGCTGGCGCTGGTGTCGATGTTCTCCACCATGCCGCCGCCGTAGTCCACGGCCAGGTCGGCGTGGGTGTACGGGATGATCAGCCCGTGCAGGACCACGAACGGGCGCAGGCGCTGGGCGCCGGCCAGCGGACCGAACCAGTAGCGGCTGAGCAGGTGCAGGCGCAGCGTCTCGATGTTGGAGGCGGTGATCGGCGTCCCCAGCGGCGCGATCGGGTCGGCGTCGGCATTGATGTAGCCTGCCAGCCCGCCGATGGTCCAGTTGTCCGCCAGGTAATACTCGTACTTGAAGTTGGCCGCGAACTTGATGTCCAGGTTGGAGCTGTCGGATCCGGTGGCGCCGGTGAGCACTCCGGAGGTGCCGAACACATCGAAGTGCGCGTTGTAGTCGCCGACGCCCTCGTCGAAGGTGACCACGTGGCTGCCGGCTTGCATATGGGACCAGGCCGGGTCGTTCAGGGCGCAGGAAACGAGCAACGGGGCCGAAACGAGCAGGATGCAGCGGGCGGCGCGGCGCACGGATTGCCTCGGGAGGTGGAAAGAAAGGAGTGGACGGAGCTGGGGTTCCGCTGGAAAACCCTAGCACCCTCCGGCGCCGGCGGCTAGCCGTCCACGCGGATCACGATGCCCTGGTAGAAGTCGAATTCCATCCAGTTCTCGGTCACCGGGTCCTCGTACGCCCATCGGAGCACGCCGGCGTCCTGCGGGAGCATGTAGTCGGGCACGCCGTAGCGGTCCAGGACCTGGTCCGTGGTCCAGTAGCGGTGCGCGCGATAGCGTGCGTCGTAATCCTGCTCGTACAGCGGCGCCAGGGCCGCGCGGTCCGGCTCCAGGGAGGTGTTGAAGACCGGAAGCGGCGCTTCCGGCGCCCCGGCGCGGGTCATCGACCCGCGCGCCAGCGCGCGCAGCTCTTGCAGGACCAGCGCCAGTTCCGGCGCCGGATCGGCCGGGGGGTTGAAGTCCCGGCGCTCGGCCGGAGCGGCGGCCAGCGCCGCCGCAAGCCGATCCATCGCCGCGGCCAGGCGCTGCAGCAGCTCCAGCTCCTCGGCGGAGCGGGTGGCCGCGACCGCGGGGGCCGGCACCGGCGGCGGCTGGCGCGCCGGAGCGAGCAGCGCCTGGCCGAGGACCCCGCCGGCGACGCCGCCGAGAGCGAGGCAGCCGGCGTAGAGGAGCACCGGTGAGCGGGAGGCCATGCCTCCCGCTAGCTCGGGTGCACGGGACGGTTGCAGCCGCGCGCGCGGAACGGACGGCTAGCTGCCGGCCGGCTTCGCGATCCGGAACGCGTCGTCGGGGAGCTGGAGGCGCGTCTCCATCTGCTCCAGGAGGAAGACGGACTTGCCGGTGGCTTCGTCCTCGGCATCGATGCGGTGAGGGATGGCCAGTCCGTCCACGCTCCGGAAGTCCGAGTACCGGGTCGTCTCCGGGAGCTGGATCCCGACGCCCGGGACCCGCTCCAGCGAGTCCTCGCGCAGCGTGTCCCCGGTTTCCGCGTCCACCCAGGCGGTGACCACGACGTCCTCGCCTGCGGACAGCCGGACCACCCAGACCTTGCGCCCGTCCAGCTGGTCCGCGCGCAGCACGGCGATCGTGGCGAAGAACTGGCGCCAGTCGCCGATGGCGGCCGCCGGGTGCTCCACGCGCGCCTCCTCGAGGTAGGCGCCGGCCAGCTCCCGGTACGGCGACAGCGAGCTGGACGTGGCCGCCGTGCCGCGGTCGTAGCCGGCCTGGATGGTCGCGAACGGCTCGAGGTCGATGTGCAGGGCCGAGCGGTCGCTGCCGGAGCCCAGCAGCGTCATCGTGCCTTCGACTCCCATGTTCAGCAGGCGCAGCTTGCCGCGAATCCGGAAGGTACCAAGCTTGGCCAGCGCGTCCCGGCGCGCGTCCGAGCGGCGCAGCGCGTGCAGGGCGTCGAGCGTGATCAGGGCGGGCGCGTCCGCGCCGGCCACGCGCGGGCAGTTGCGCTCGCTCCCGCGCTCGTAGAAGGTCAGCCCGGTGACCGTGCCGGCGGCGTCCTCCTCGAACTTCACGGCCAGCTCGGCGTTGACCCGGAACAGGCGCCTGCCCTCCGCGTCGGGCTTGTGCAGCTCGCACACCATCTGCCGCGGGACGTCCACGGCCAGGCGGTTGTTGCGGACCAGCACCGTCAGCTCCTCCTTCAGGTCCGGATCGTGGTACCTGCCGAGGTAGCGCCGGGCTTCCTCCAGGTCGATCTCCGCCGGCGCCGTGTAGCCCTCGCGCGGCACCTCGAAGGTCATGCCGCCCTGGAACATCGTCATCCCGATGACCGCGCCCTGGGCGTCGCGTTCGAAGGACACGGCGATCGCGTCCGTCAGCTCGAACACCCACTTGCCGTCGGCGCCGGCTTCCTTGAGCGCGAACACCATCTGGCCGGGCACGTCCACGGCCAGCTTGCCGTGCTGCTCCAGCACGGTGAACTTCGCGTCCTGGAAGTGCGCGAAGTTGGCGACGTAGGTGCCGAGGTACGGGCTGTGGTCGCTCGCGGCCGGCGCCTCCGCCGCGGGATCCGCGAGCAGCGCGTTCCACACCATCTCCATCGACGTGCCCTGCAGCGGCGTCGCCGTGACGTTGGTCAGCAGCACGAAGCCGACGCCGGATTCCGGCAGCAGCGCCACCTGGGCGCCGAAGCCGTCGATGTTGCCGCCGTGCTCGACCACCGGCTGTCCGTTCCAGGTGCGCAGGAACCAGCCCAGGCCGTAACCGATGCCGCCCTCCACGTCGATCTGGCGGGTCCAGGTCTCGCCGTGCGCGGCCGCGCTCACCAGCCTCTTGCCGGCAATCGCGCCCCGACCGAGCTGGAAGCGCAGCCACTGCGCCATGTCGAGCACGTGCGAGTTGATGGCGCCGGCCGGAGCCATGTTGTCGACGCCGCGCATGGGCTGGTGCTCGAAGCGCTGGCGGTCCTCGTCCCACACGTAGCCGAGGGCCAGCCGTTCGTCCTCCTGCGCCGCGCTCACCGAGACGCTGGTGTCGCGCATGCCCAGCGGATCGAGGATGCGCTGTCGCAGGAGCTGCGGCCAGGGCGTGCCGGCGACCTGCGCGCTGGCCTGCCCGGCGGCCAGATACATGATGTTGTTGTACTGGAACTTCGTGCGGAAACCGGTCCAGGGCTCGGCCTTCACGACGGTGGCCAGGATGGTGGCCGCGTCGGCCTTGCCGCTGGCCCACAGCAGGTCGGCGCGCGCGAAGCCGGTGCGGTGGCTCAGCAGGTCGCGGAAGGTCACCTGCGCCCCCTCTTCCGGCGTGCGGATGTGCAGCACGAATTCCGGCAGGACCTTCGTGACCGGGTCGTCCCAGGCCAGCTTGCCCTCGTCCACCAGCATGGCCACCAGCGTGGCTGTGAAGGCCTTGGTGGAGGAGCCGATGGCGAACAAGGTGTCCGGGGTGACTGGACGCTGCTGCTCGATGTCGGCCAGGCCGAATCCCTTGGCGAAGATGACCTGGTCGTCCTTCACGACGGCGATGGCCAGGCCGGGAACGTGCAACTCCTCGCGGCTCTGCTCGAGCCTGTGCTCGAGGCTGGCGAGGCGGTCGGCGAGGCCGGGTTCCTGGGCCGCGAGAAGGCCGGCCGACAGGATCAGAAAGAGAGCGGGCGTGGCGATGCGATTCACGGAGAGTCCTGGGGATGCCGGCCGCCGCGCCCATTATCGCGTTTCCGCTCCCCGCGGGAAGCCCCGGACCGGCCGGAATACGCCTCAGGGCGCGTAGCCGTTGACGCCGCCGTCCTCTGCGCCGTCGAACCAGGAGTCGAGCAGCTCGAACCAGTTCTCGACGACGCCGTTGCCCGGCGTGGCGCCGTCGCGGCTCCAGGCCCAGGAGCCGGCGACCTCGCCGCGATCCTCGAGGGCCGCCGGGCCGTACCAGCGGTACTGCTTCCACACCGGAGCCTTGGACAGCAGGCCGCTGCGCACGCGCGCGTCGCCGTCGGGGAAGGACACGAACAACCCGTTGCGGCCGGGCTGGAAGCCGGGATAGCCGCTCATGCCGAAGGAGGCGATCACCAGCGCGTCCACGGCCTCCAGCGCCGCGCCGGCGGCCGCACGCGCCTCCCCGGGCAGCGCTTCCGCGCCTGCGGCGCGCTGCAGCAGGTCATAGAGGTCCACGTACGCGGTCTCGCTGCGCAAGTCTCCGCCCACGTAGTCGAGGCACTGGTCGCGCAGGCTCTCCATCGGCTCGCGCGCGGCCGGCACCCGCCCCAGCGCCGCCGCGAACGCGTCCACGGCCGCCTTGACCGCGGCGGCAGTTCGCAGGTCGTAGGCGGCCGCGGCCTCCTCGCTGCCCTCGTCCGGATGCTCGGCCGCCGCGGCCCGGCGGCCCTCTTCGCCGGCTTCCACGGCGCGCAAGGCGAAGTCCAGAGGCGTGATCTCCGCGGCCGGGTGCAGGCGCGAGAAGATGCGGCGCCAGTCGAGCGGCGGTCCGGCGTTGGGGATGGCCACCAGGTAGTCGGCGGAGAAGCCGCCGTTGCCCGGCCGCCACTGGTACGCGATCTCGACGCCGCCCATGTTGCACAGCTCGAGCGCCATGACGTCCACGGCTGCGGCGGCGGACACCGCCTGCGTGAGCTGGGCGATGCCCATGGCGCGGCGGCTCTGCTGGTCCGGGCACATGGTGATGCCGTTGGCGTGCCCGTAGATGACGAGCGCGGTGTGCCGTGCCGGAAAATGCGCCTTGCCGTAGCGCAGGAAACGCCCGAGCGTGTCCGGATCGGCCGAATCGGCCTCCCATTCCCGGTCCAGGCGCGCCTGCGGCAGCTCGGCGCCGCCGTGCAGGCGCTCCGCCGTGTGCCGGCGGATCCGGTACAGGCGCGCGCCGGTGAAGTCCTCGCCCAGGCTGTCCGCATCCTTGGAGTGGCCGGCGTGGCGGTCCATGAACAGGATCACCTGCCATCCGGGATCGTCGCCGATCGCCTCGCGCACGTCCGCCAGCCAGTGGAACATGTGTCCGTCGGCGTCGTTGTCGGCGGCGCCGTAGATCAGGAGGGTCCAGGGCTGCTGGGGCGGCTCTCCGGCCGGGACCTGGGCCGCCGCGGACAGCGCCAGCGCCGCGATCACCGCTTTTCCGCCTTCCAGGCCGCCAGCAACTCCTGCTCGCGCTCCGGGGCTGGGCCGGCGCGCAGCGCCGCCGGATCGCCGGTGCGCGGCGCGTCCTGGCCCTTGGCCTTGGCGTCGGCGATCATCTGCTCGGTCACGCGTTTGCGGCGCTCGATCTCGGCGGGGAACCAGGCCAGGAGGCCCTCGATCGTGTCGCGCACCGGGCGGAAGCGCAATCCTGCCTTCTTGGCGCGGTCGTTGCTCCACTGGTGAAAGCCGGCGTACTCGCCGGTGGGCGGCACCCAGATCGGGAAGAAGTCCTCGCCGGCGTGCTCCGTCAGCCACTCGGCGGGGACCCAGGTGAGGGTGGCCTTGCCGCCCGAGGCCTGGACACAGGCCTGCAGCGTCTCGCCCCATTTCGCGGGCTGCGCCGGGCCGACGGCATTGAAGGTTCCGGCGGTTCCGTCCTCGGCCAGCTTCACCAGCCATTCGGCCAGGTCGCGCACGTCGATCCACTGCACCGGATCTGCGGCCGCGCCCGGCGCCAGCACCTCGCCGCCGCGCTGCACGCGCACCGGCCAGTAGGTGAAGCGGTCGGTCGGGTCGCCGGGCCCCACGATGTATCCGGGGCGCACGATCGCGGCCTTGCCCGGGAATGCGGCCTGCGCCGCCTGCTCGCACAGCGCCTTCAGGCCGCCATAGTGCTCGGAGTTAGGCCCCATGGTCTCCACCGCGGGGTCCGCGAGCGTCGCCACGGGCATGCCCTCGTCCGCGCCGGGCTTGTCGTTGCTGGCGTAGGCCGAGATGCTGGAGATGAAGATGTACATTCCGGCGTTCTTCGCCAGCAGCTCGGCCGAGGCCTTGACCATGCGCGGGTAGTAGCCGGAATTGTCGATGACGACGTCGAACTTCTTCCCCTCCAGTTGTTCCAGCCCCTTGGGCGAGGCGTCGGGACGCAGCAGCTTGCCGTCCGGCCCGCGCTCGTCGTCGGCCGGCAGCAGCGGGTCGCGGTTGCCGTACAGGTGCTCCACCTCGCGGTACTCGAAGGGAATGCGCTTCTCGGTCTTGCCGCGGTTGAACACGGTCACGTGGTGGCCGCGCGCGAGCGCCGCCTCGACCGTCTTCGGCCCGAGGAACCCGGTGCCGCCCAGGATCAGGATGCGCCGGCCGGCCGAGCGCGGTGCGCCGAACAGCGGCGACAGATTTGTCGCGGTGACAGCGGCGCTCGCGGTGGCGAGGGTTTGACCAAGGAATCTGCGGCGGCTCTGGGACATGCGCGGCTCCATGCGAGGAGTATGACCAGCCCGCCCTCTACGTGGAACCGGTCCCGGCGTTGGAGACGTGCTCCTCGATGTACTCCTGCTTGAGGCCGAGAGCCTCCGGGGCGTGGAGCACCAGCATCTTCATGCGGATGTCTGCCGGAACGTCGCGCCGTGTGAGCCTGGAGACGGCCAGCATCAGCAGGATCGCCAGCGGCAGGGCCCAGATGGCCGGCTGCTCGGCCAGGGTGCGCGCGAGCGGATGCGTCCGATACCAGGCCGCCAGCCCGCCGGCCCAGGGCGCCTGGTCGGCCAGCATGGTGCTGGCGATCGCCGCCAGGCTGAGCGTGCCGCCCACCAGCATGCCGCACGCCGCTCCCTGCATTGTGATGTTGCGCCACCAGGTGCTGAGGAACAGCAGCGGAAAGTAGCTGGTGGCCGCGATGGCAAAGGCCCAGCCGACCAGCTTGTTGATCTCGAAGGTCTCCACCAGGAAGCCGAGCAGGATCGCGCAGCCGCCGCAGAGCACCGCGCAATACTGGAACATCCGCATGCGCTCGCGCGGCCCGGACCGCGGCCGCAGCATGCGCCCGTAGATGTCGTGGGCCAGGGCGCCGGTGATCGACACCAGCAGGCCCGAGAAGGTGCTCATGAAGGCGGCGAAGGCTCCGGCGCAGGTGATGCCGCTCAGAACGGATCCAACGATTCCGTGCTGCTCCGCCAGGATGAGCGGCAGCTTGAGCACGACGCCGTCGGTTCCCTGGACCCCGGACAACCCGTTGTACAGCTCGGGCATCCGGTTGCGACCGAGCACGCCGAACACCGGAGGGAACAGGTAGAAGACGCCGATCAGGATCATCACCCACATCGTGGTGCGCTTGGCCGCGACGCCGTCGGGATTGGTGTAGAAGCGCACCAGGATGTGCGGCAGGCCGGCGGTGCCGCAGACCAGCGCGATGATCAGCGAATAGGTGTAGAGCAGCGCGTAAGGCCGCGACTGCTCCGGCGGCAAACCGGCCGCCTTGGCGGCCTTGGTGGTCAGCGGGCCGAAGGGCGCGATCCAGACCTCGTCCGCCGGCGCCCTCTCGGGCAGCGGCTCGCGTGCCACGGCCTCGACCGCCGCCGGTCCGGCCGGCGCGTTGGCCTCGAGCTGGCGGCCGTAGTGGCCGAACACGCTCATGAGCACGAAGACCGGCACCGAGATGGCGAACATCTTGGCCCAGTACTGGAAGGCCTGCACCAGGGTGACGGCTTTCATGCCGCCGAGCGCGACGTTCAGCGTGATGACCGCGCCGACCAGCACCACTCCCGCCCCGTAGGGCAGGCCGGGGAAGATGTAGGCCAAGGTGGTGCCCGCGCCCTTCATCTGCGGCATGGTGTAGAAGAAGCCGATGAAGAGCACGAAGACCACCGCGATCTTGCGGAACAGCGGCGAGTCGAAGCGGCCCTCGGCGAAATCGGGGATCGTGTAGGCGCCGAAGCGGCGCAGCGGTCCGGCGATGAAGAGCAGCAGGAACAGGTAGCCGCAGGCGTAGCACACCGGATACCAGAGCGCGTCGTAGCCGCTCGACATCACCATCCCGGCCACCCCCATGAACGAGGCCGCCGACAGGTACTCTCCCGAGATGGCGCTGGCGTTCCAGCCGACCGACACCGCACGCCCGGCCACGAAGAAGTCGCCGGCGGTCTTCGAGCGCTTCGCCGACCAGAAGCCCAGCGCGATGGTCACGACCACGGTGACCGCGCTGAAGGCGAGCACCCAGAAGTCAATCTTCATGCCGCGCCATCCGCGCCTCTTCCCGCTCCAGCGCCAGGGAGCGCCGGATGAAAATCCACGCCAGGGTCCACACGAAGGGGAAGAACAGCACGCCGAGCAGGAACCAGCTGAGCGTGAAGCCGAACACGCGGGTGGCCATCAGCGCGGGCAGGAAATAGTTGGCGAGCGGCAGGCCGAGCAGGACCGTCAGGAACGCGGCGGCACAGAACAGGGAAAGGCGGAGCTGGCGCCGCATCAGCATCCGCAGGAAGGTCTCGCTGTGGATGTCCTGCATGCCGGACGGTGTAGCACCGCCCCGGCGGTCCCCGCAAGGCGGCCGGGGCTACGGCGTGAAGACCGTGAAGGAGGCCACCTCGACCACGCCGCGCTCCACGCACAGGCCGACTTGCCCTTCCTGGCGCAGGAGCACGTCCTCGTGGTCCAGCACCTGGATGCCGTTCAAGTACAGCCGGCCGCGCCCGCCCGTGTTCGCGAACACGATGTCGCACCAGACCCCGGGCGGGATCTTGACGCCTTCGTTGGGCTTGAAGTTGTCCTCGCCTTCCGACATGTACGTGCACCAGCGCGCGAAGATCGCCTGGCTCTCGTGTCCGGGCGTGCGGTTGAGCCGGACCTGCACCGCGTCGCCCGCGACCAGGCGCAGGCGCAGGCGCACGCCGACATCGGCGCCGAAGACCTGCCGGCTGTGAATCGCCGTCCACGGCCCGTCGTGGCTGCCGACCAGCACGCCGTCGCGCAGCGTCCAGCGGCCCGGCTCGTCCGGCGCCAGCGCGTCCAGCGCGCTTCCGTCGAACAGAACCGTGCCCTCGGCGTGCGCCCACTCCGCCGGCAGCGGGTCGCCGCGGAGGCCGAGCCGGTCGAGCACGTGCGCGACGTGCTCCGGCGCCACCTCGATCCGCTCCAGCGACTCGCGCCAGTCGCGCTCGAGCCGCGGCAGCGTCACGCCGAACACCAGGCCGGCCT
This sequence comes from Planctomycetota bacterium, assembly GCA_004295085.1. Taxonomy (GTDB): domain Bacteria; phylum Planctomycetota; class UBA1135; order UBA1135; family UBA1135; genus SHNF01. The sequence continues at coordinate 16,089 of SHNF01000006.1, forward strand.
CGGTGGAGTTGCGGTAATAGGCCTTCACGGTTTCGATGCCAAAGCGCTCGACCAGGTACAGGACGAAGGAAGCGGCCACGTGGTACGGGTGCACCCCGGGCGGCGCGCCCTCCGGGAAGCTGCAGCGCAGCGCGTCCAGCGCCGGCAGCCGCCCCGCGCGCTGGTAGACGGCCGCCCAGGAGTGCACGGGCACGTTCTGGTCGGACTCCGCCATCGCCGTGGCCAGGCCCTCGGTCAGGAACGGGTCCGGTCCCGCGGCGTCCGCCACCTCCGGGAACTGCAGCGCGAAGATGTGCGTCAGCTCATGCACCCCGCGGAAGTCGCGCACCTGGTGCACGCTCACGGTCCCCGTGGAGAAGGCGATGTCGCCGGCGCCCTCCGTACGCGTGTTCATGTCCTCCTTGTCGCGGTACAGGAAAACATGGATGCGCCCCTGGTACCGCATCCTCAGCTTGTCCTCCAGCTCCGCGTAATAGGCCACGTTGGCCGCCACGTCCTCCGTCAACTGAGCCTCGCTGAGGTCGCCGGCGCGGTAGTGGAAGACGATGTGCTCGGTCTCCACGACCGCGGCCAGCTCCTGCAGGATCCTGCGGTCGAAGTCGGTGGCCCAGTCCGCTCCGGCGTCCTGGCCGCCAACCTCCGTCCCCGACAACGCGAGAACGCAAGCACTCAGAATCCGGCGTGGATCTCGTCTCATGGATCTACTCCGGACCTATCCATGCTGGACCGTGGAGGTTACGGGTCGAAATGGACGCCAACCTCCACGACCCGCGGCAAGTGGGTCTCATCCCGCTCGGAGGGACCCGCCCAGGACGCCGGATAGCTCGGCCCGCATCGATCCGGCGCGCGCCTGGCGGCAAGGATTCGGGCGCTGGCGCAGCAGCCGCGACCTCCAGGCTGCCAGAAGCTGTCCGGCCAGCACGACTTGTACCGAATCCGCGCCGGTGCTTATCGCATCGTCTCCCAGATCGACGATCAGGCGTCGGTGGTGCTGGTGGCCAAGATCGGGCATCGCCGGGACGTGTACCGCTGATCCGGCTGCTGCTCAGCGCCCGCGTCTCCCGCGTCCTCCGGGGCCCGGGCGGCGCCCGCGGCGCTCCGCGTTGGCCTTGGCCCGCAGGCGCTCGTCGGCCTTGCGCGCGCGGATGGCCGCGATGCGCTCCTGGTGCGGCACCTCCAGGCGCGCCGGCGGCGGCGCGGCGTAGTTGAAGTCGGGAACGATGACGCGCGGCAGGCGCTTGCCGAGCGCCTTCTCGATGCCGCGCAGGTCCGTCTCTTCCTCGGGGGAGACGAAGGTGAACGCGTCTCCGCTGGCCTCGGCGCGGCCGGTGCGGCCCACGCGATGGATGTAGTCCTCGGGCACCTGCGGCACGTCGAAGTTGACCACGTGGCCCAGCTCGCTGATGTCGATCCCGCGCGCGGCGATGTCGGTGGCCACCAGCACGCGGTAGTGGCCGTTCTTGAAGCCCGCCAGCGCCTGCGTGCGCTGGCTCTGCGAGCGGTTGCCGTGGATGCGTTCGGAGCGGACGCCTTGTTTCTCCAGGAACTTGGCCAGCCGGTCGGCGCGGTGCTTGGTGCGCGTGAACACGAGCGCCTCCTGCATGTCGCCGCGCCGCAGGATGGCCACCAGCAGCGCCGGCTTCAGCGCCGCCGGCACCGGATAGACCGCCTGCGTGATCCCGACCGCCGGCGCCGCCTGCCGCTGCAGGCTGATGCGCGCCGGGTCGCGCAGCATCTCGCCGGCCAGCGCCGCGATCGGCGCCGGCATGGTGGCGCTGAAGAACAAGGTCTGGCGCCGCGCCGGCAGGTGCTTGAGGATGCGGCGGATGTCGGGCAGGAAGCCCATGTCCAGCATGCGGTCGGCCTCGTCCAGCACCAGGTACTGCAGGCCGCTGAGCCGGGCATAGGGCTGGCGGAAGTGATCCAGGAGGCGGCCGGGAGTGGCCACGATCACGTCCACGCCGCTGCGCAGGGCGTGCTCCTGCGGCACCATGCCGACGCCGCCGAACACCGCCGCGGCGGTGACCGGCGTGTGCGCGGCCAGCTCGTCCAGCTCCGCGGCGATCTGGGCCGCCAGCTCGCGCGTCGGGGTGAGGATCAGGGCGCGCGTGGTGCCGCGCGGCAGGTCGATCAGGCGGTGCAGGATCGGCAGCAGGAAGGCGGCGGTCTTGCCGCTGCCGGTCATGGCGCAGGCGAGCACGTCCTTGCCGGCGAGCGCCGGCGGGATCGCCTCGGCCTGGATCGGCGTCGGGCGGGTGAAGCCCAGCTCGTGGATGCCCTTGAGCAGGCTCGGGTGCAGCTTGAGGCTGGTGAACGGCACGGATGGTCCTCCGGTGGAGCGCGGCGAGCGGCCGGACCGTCCGGTGCACGAACGCTGGAACCCGGAATTGTACCAGCGGCCGCCGGCTTAGACGCCTTCGACCAGCATCATGTCGGTGATCGAGGCGCTCTGGCGCAGCGCCTTGGGCCCGGCGTACTCCGCGCAGGACCACCAGGCCTTGGCCTACTCGAAGCTGGGGAATTCCAGCAGCACGACGCGCCTGGGCTCCCAGCCGCCTTCCAGCCGCTCGGCCCTGCCTCCGCGCGCCAGGTACCTGCCGCCGAACCGCGCGATCGTGGGCGGCACCACTTTGACGTACTCCGCGTAGCGCTGCGGATCGGTGATCTGGATGTTGACGAGGAGGTAAGCCGGCATGCCGGAACCTTAGCCGCGCGCGCGCCCGGTCCTCGTTCGTTCAGCCTGCGTTCAGCGGCACGGCCTAGCCTGCCCTGGTTCTCCGCGATCCTGCGCAGCGCAGGACCGGAAGGACCAGGACACAAGGAGCAAGAAACCATGAAGACTTCCAAGCTGTTGCTGCTGGCCGCCGCCTGCGTGCCGGGGCTCGTCCTCGCCGCGGCGCCGGCCGATCCCGCGCCGGACCACACTGCCGGCGAGCAGCCCTGCGATGCGCAGGCGAAGGCGGTGCTGCAGGCCGCGCAGGAGCAGGCGGAGGCCGACTTCTGGCTGGCGGTCGCCCGCTGCATCAACGATCCTGAGGGTCCGCTCTCGCAATGCCTGGCGCAGGCCGAGAGAGAGCGCGACGAGGCCCTGGAGCTGGCCGAGGACCAGCACCAGGCGCGGCTGAAGCTGTGCGCGGCGCTGGGTCACGGGCGCTACGACCCGCCGATCCGGCCGTCCGAGTTCTCGCCCGACATCACCAACAACTACTTCCCGCACGTGCCGGGCCGCACCCTGGTCTACGAGAAGACGACGGCCAAGGGGCTGGAGCACCTCGAGGTGACGGCGCTGGACCGCACGGTCGTGATCGACGGAGTCGAGTGCCGCGCGGTGCGCGACGTCGAGGCCCTGAACGGCCAGGTGGTCGAAGACACCGAGGACTGGTTCAGCCAGCACCGGAACGGCAACGTGTGGTACTTCGGCGAGTTCGTGCTCAACTACGATGAGGACGGTTTCGTGGAGGACATCGACGGCTCCTTCCGGGCCGGAGTCGACGGCGCCAAGCCCGGCATCCTGATGCTGGCCGCGCCCGCGCGCGGCGACCTATACCGCCAGGAGTTCTTCATCAACGAGGCCGAGGACGTGGGCCTGGTCCTCTCCCTCAACGAGACGGTGACCGTGCCCTACGGCACCTTCAACAACTGCCTGCAGACGCTGGACGGCTCCCCGATCGAGCCCGACGCGCGCGAGCACAAGTACTACGCTCCTGGAATCGGGCTTGTGCTGGAGGTGGACCTGGAGAAGGGCGAGCGCCTCGAGCTGATCGCGATCCGCTGACGGCGGAGTAGGCTGGAACTGGACCGCCCGCCGCAGCCCCCGGGCGGCGGGCGGCCTGTTCAGCCAGCATTCAGGATCCGACGCCACCCTGGATCTCGCAGCCCCCTGGCGAGCCAGGCAAAGACCGGAGCACGACATGAAGACCTCGACCCTTTTGATTCTCGGCGCGGCCGCTCTCGCTGCCCCTGCCTTCGGCCAGTCCGCAGCGCCGGGAGCGGCGGCCCCGGCCGCGCTGCGCGACGGCCCGCGCCCCTGCGAGGCGGCGGCGCGCGCCGCGCGCGAGGCCACCCTGCGCCAGGCCGACGTCGCCTTCTGGCTGGAGCTCGCGGCCTGCTTCAACGACTCCGCCGGCGATCTGGCCGGCAGCGCGAAGGAAGCCCTGGAGGAGCGCGCGCAAGCCCGCGCGCTGGCCGGGGAACAGTACCAGGGGCGGCTGGAGGCCTGCGCCGCGCTGGGGCACGGGACCTACGAGCCGCAGGTCGATCCGGGCGAGTTCTCGCCGCACGTGACCAACCCGTGGTTCCCGCTGGTCCCGGGCCGCACGCTGGTGTACGAGCAGCGGACCGCGGAGGGGCTGGAGCGCGTGGAGGTGACGGTGCTGCACCAGGTGGTCGAGATCGCCGGGGTGCGCTGCCGCTCGGTGCGCGAGGTCGAGACGCTCGACGGCGTCGTGTTCGAGGACACGGTCAACTGGTACGCCCAGCACCTGTCCGGCGACGTGTGGTACTTCGGCGAGGTCGCGCAGCACTTCGAGGACGGGTTCCTCGAAAGCCTCGAGGGGTCGTGGAGGGCCGGCGTGAACGGCGCGCAGCCCGGCATCATGATGCCGGCCGCTCCGGCGATCGGCGCGGTCTACCGCCAGGAGTACCTGATCAACGTGGCGGAAGACATCGTGATGGTCTCCGGCCTGGACGAGACCGTGACCGTGCCGCTGGGCACCGCGACCGGCTGCGCCCGCATCTCGGAATGGAGCCCGCTGGAGCCCAAGGACAACGCCGACAAGTACGTGGACCCCGGAGTCGGCATCATCCTGGAGGTGAACACACGCACCGGTGAGCGGCTCGAGCTGGTCGAGATCCGCTGATCCCGGCATGACGAGGATCCTCCTGGTCGAGGATGAAGAGCGCCTGGCGCGCTCGCTCGGCGTCGGGCTGCGGGACGAAGACTACCTGGTCGACCTCGCGCGCGACGGCGAGGAAGCCCTGTGGTTCGCCGGCTCCGGGAACCACGACCTGATGATCCTGGACCTGCGCATCCCCAAGGTGGACGGCTGGGAGGTGTGCCGGCGCCTGCGCGCGAACGGCTCCCCGGTCCCGATCCTCATGCTGACGGCCTGCGACGCGAAGGAGGAGATCGTGGCGGGCCTCGACCTGGGGGCGGATGACTACCTGCCGAAGCCCTTCGAGTTCTCCGAGCTGCTGGCGCGCGTGCGCGCGCTCCTGCGGCGCGGCACGATGATCCGTTCCGCGCGCCTGCAGCTCGCCGACCTGGAGATGGACGTGAAGGCGCGGCGCGTGTGGCGCGCGGGCCGGGAGATCGCGCTCAGCAGCATGGAGTTCCGCGTGCTCGAGCACCTGCTGCGCAACGCCGGCACGGTGCAGAGCAGGGCGCGCATCGCGGCGGCGGTGTGGGACGACGAGCTCGGTCCCGACTCCAACGTGCTCGAGGTGCTGGTCTCGCACCTGCGCCGCAAGCTCGACCGCGACTTTCAGCCGCCGCTGCTGCACACGCGCCGCGGAGAGGGCTACCTGCTGTCCGACGAGGCCGGATGAAGCCGCTCTCCATCCGCGCCAGCCTGATCGCCTGGTTCGTCGGTCTCACGATGCTCCTGCTCGCGGCCTTCGCGGCGACCCTCTATCTTGGCATCAGCCGGGCCCTGCACTCCGGGCTGGACGCGCGTCTGGTCACCGAGGGCTCCGGGCTGGCCGCGCTGGCCGAATGGGACGAGGACCTGCAGCGCGTGATGCTGGAGATGTCGGAGGACCTGCAGGCGAAGCTCACGGCGAACCACCCGCAGCGCAGCCACGAGGTGTGGGTGTGGCCGGACCGGCGCCCCCTGGTCCGATCGCGTGAGACGCTGGACTTCCCGCTGCCCGACGCCTCCTTCGGCCGGGACTTCGACCTGAGCACCGCTCCCGGCGTCGAATTCAGCACCGTGGACGGGCCGAGGGGGCCGCGGCGGGTCGCCTCGATGCTGTACTACGCGCCCGAGATCGCCGCAGACGACGAGGGCGTCCGGCGCGAGCCCTTCACCTTGTTCGTGCGCATCATGGAGGATCTGGCGCCGATCGAGGCGCAACTGGGGCGGCTGGCCTGGCTGGTCGCCGGGCTCGGCGGCATCGCCTTGCTGGTGGTGCTCGCATTCGGCGTCTTCCTGTCGCGGCGGGTGGTCCGCCCGCTCCAGGAGCTCGGAGCCGCCGCGCGTGAAATCCGGGCCGGCCGCGCCGTGGAGCTGCCCCGGCGCGGGGTCGGGGACGAGGTGGACGCGCTCGGAGACCATCTCGAGGAGGCCTTTTCGCGGCTGGAGGCCGCGCGGCAGCGCCAGGAGCGCTTTACCTCGGACGCGGCCCACGAGCTCCGCAATCCGATCGCGGTGATCCGCAGCGCGGCCGAGGTCGCGCTGCGCCGCGAGCGCTCTCCCGAGGACTATCGCGCCTTCCTGGGCGACATCCTGGCGACCTCACGGCGCATGGGCGACGCGGTGGAGGCGCTGCTGCTGCTCGCGCGCATGGACGCGGGCACGGCCGGCGCCTCCTTCCGCAACGTCGACCTGGTGGCGATCGCGCGCGATTCCGCTGCGGCCCAGCCGCTCGCGGACGGCCGCGTGCGCGTGCTGGGGGATCCGGCGGCCATCGTCCACGGCGACGAGGGCCTGTTGCGCGTGCTGGTGGACAACCTGCTGAGCAATGCCCTGCGCTATTCGGGGCCGCAGGCGCCAGTGACGGTCAGCGTCCAGAACGGCGACGGCACGCTGCTCGCGGTCTCGGACCAGGGCCCGGGCATCCCGCCGGAATCCCTCGGGCGCGTCTTCGACCGCTTCTACCGGGTCGAAACCATCAACGGCGCGCCGGGAGCCGGCCTCGGCCTCGCCATCGTGGCCGAGGTTGCCCGCCTGCACGCGGTGGCGCCCCACATCGACAGCTCGCCTCGGGGCACCACGGTCACGGTCCGCTTCCCGCCGCCGCCGGAAGCTTAGGCACCTCGGCGCCGGGATATCTTCACTCCATGCTGCGCATTCTCGCCGCCCTGTTCCTCGCACTGACCGCGTGCCAGACCCGCGGCGCGGGCGTAAAGTCGGAACAGGACTTCACCTGGATCTGGCTGCTGACCGGGCCGCGCGACGCCGCGGTGCAAGGAGAGGAGCGCACGGCCGCGTTCCAGGGACACTTCGCCAATATGCAACGGCTGGTCGACGAGGGCCTGCTGGTGCTCGCCGGACCCTTCGGAGAGCCGCGAGCCCGCTCGGACCACCGCGGCGTGTTCGTGCTCGCCTCCGCCGATCCCGCCGCGGCGCGCGCCGCCGCCGAGACCGACCCGGCCGTGCGGGCGGGGATCTTCGTGCTGGAGGTCCAGGCCTTCCGTACCGCCAGCGCACTCCAGCGCCTGCCGCAGATGCACGAGGATGCGGTGTCAGCTTCCGGCCAGGAGAGCCCGCCGCCCGGCTTCCACGCGCGGCCCTACGTGCTGGTGAGCGCCGCTCCGGCCGCCGAGGCCGAGCGCGCCATGGCCGCGCGCAGCGGCGGCCCGGCAGTGCTGTTCCAGGGCCGTCTCGGCCAGGGCAGCGGCGAGGTGGCGTTGTTCTGCCTGGACCTGCGCGACACGCAGCAGATGGCAGCCGCGCTGCCCCCCGGATTCTCGTGGACGGTGATGCCGTGGTTCGCGACGGAAGAGGTGGCGGTGCTCGGCGCTTCGCGTTGAGCAGGCCGGACGGCGCCTGCCCGGCGCGCCTGAACGGCGCGGTGTTCGGAGAGCAGACGCCGGAAGGGATGCGGAGATGAGCGAGCCTCCGAATCCATCGGCGGAGCCGGGGACGCGCCTACCATCCCACCGGCGTGAGCGAGGTCCTGCCCTACCTGATCGCGCTGCTGGCTCTGATGGCGGTGGTGCATCTGGCCGCGCCGCGCTTGCGCGTGCCGCCGCCGGTCCTGCTGGCGATGGCGGGCGCCGTGGTCGGCAGCGTCCCGGGTCTGCCGCACAACGAGCTGGATCCGGACCTGGTCCTGGTCCTGTTCCTGCCTCCGCTTCTATACGCCGACGCCTTCGATACCTCGTGGGTGGACTTCCGGCGCTGGCTGCGGCCGATCCTGATGCTGGCGGTCGGACTGGTGGCGTTCACCATCCTGGTGGTGGGGCTGACCGCGCACTGGCTGCTGCCCTGGCTGCCCCTGCCGGCGTGCTTCATCCTCGGCGCCATCGTCTCGCCCACGGACACGGTGGCGGTGCAGGCCGTGATCGAGCGCCTGCGCGTGCCGCGCCGCATGACGGCCATCCTGGGCGGCGAGAGCCTGGTGAACGACGCCACCGGACTGGTCGGGGTCCAGATCGGCGTTGCCGTGGCGATGAGCGGCATGTTCTCGGCCGGCCGCGTCGCGCTCGACTTCCTGCGGGTGGCGGGCCTCGGCATTCTGATCGGAGTCGTGATCGGCTGGGCCTTCGCCAGCGTCAACCGCCGCGTGCGCGACGTTCCGGTCCTGTGGGTGCTCTCGCTGCTCTCGCCTTACCTTGCCTTCTTGATCGCCGCCGAGCTGCGCGCCTCCGGCGTCCTGGCCGTGGTCGTGGCGGGCGCAGTCGTGTCCTGGCGCATCCACGCCATCCATTCCGAAGCGCGGGTGCAGCTCTACGCGGCCTGGGGGCTGGCCGTGTTCGTCCTCAACGGCCTGTGCTTCCTGTTCATCGGCATCGAGGCTCCGCACCTGCTGCGCGAGATCCGCAAGTCAGGCGACAGCGCCGAAGTGCTGCGCGCCGGCCTCTGGATCAGCGCCGCCGTGATCCTGGCGCGGCTGGTGTGGTGCTTCCCCAACGCCTACCTTCCCCTGTGGTTGTCTCCGCGGCTGCGCCAGCGTGAGGGCGGTTATCCCAGCCCGCGCGGCGTGCTGCTGGTCTCCTGGTGCGGCGTGCGCGGCGTGATCTCATTGGCGGCCGCCCTCGCGCTCCCGCACACGCTGCCGGACGGCACGCCCTTCCCGGGCCGCGACGCCGTCGTCGCCTGCACGCTGTGCGTGATCCTCGTGACCCTGATCGGCCAGGGGCTGACGCTGACGCCGCTGATCCGTCTGCTTGGCATCCGCGACGACGAGACCACCGCGGAGGAGGAGCGCAAGGCGCGCGAGGAGCTGCTGGAGGCCGGGATCGCGCGCCTGGACGAGTTCTGCTCGCAGACCAGCTGCCCGATCTCCGTGCACCACTGGCGCGAGATGATGGCCGACGAGCGGATGACCCTGCGCGCCGAGGACGAGGATCAGCGCCAGCGCGCCGGAGCGCGCCTGGCCGTGTCCGCGGAGGTGCGCAAGGCCGTGCAGGCGGCGCAGGAGGCGGCCCTGCTCCGGCTGCGCGACCGGGGCCGGATCACCGACAAGACCTACCTCGCGCTGCAGCTCGAGCTGGACCGCCACTACCTCTCCGGAGCGATGCCCGACAATGTCTGAGGGATGATTGTCGTGACGTCACGACAATCTCTGCGCCGGAGAACTCGGCGCCGGCCCGTCGAATACGAGCCTTGACCGCTCCTCTTCACCCGCGACGCATGCCGGCCTTGTTCCTTGGCCACGGCAACCCGATGAACGCCGTGGAGGGCAACGCCTGGACGCAGGCCTGGGAACGGTTGGCCGGAGAGATGCCGCGCCCGCGCGCGATCCTCTCGGTTTCGGCCCACTGGTACGTGCCGGGAGGCCGTGTGACCGGCGAGGAGCGGCCGCGCACCATCCATGACTTCGGCGGCTTCCCGCGCGCCCTCTACGAGGTCCAGTACCCGGCGCCGGGCTCGCCGGAGCTGGCCCAGCGCGTGCGTGCGCTGTTCGCGCCGCAGCCGGTGCATCTCGACCGCCAATGGGGGCTCGACCACGGCACCTGGGCGGTCCTGGTACACCTCTTTCCCGGCGCCGACATCCCGGTGGTCCAGCTCGGCATCGACGAAACCCAGGCCGCGCACGAGCACGACCGGCTCGCGCGCCGTCTGCGCCCGCTGCGCGAGGAAGGGGTACTCGTGCTCGGCTCCGGCAACGTGGTGCACAACCTGCACACCTACGTTTGGGGCCAGCGCGCGGTGCAGCCCTACGAGTGGGCGCTGCGCTTCGAGTCCACGATCCGCCACTGGATCAGCGCTCACCATCTGGATCAGGTCGTCGCCTACGAGGCTCTCGGCGCCGACGCCGCGCTCGCGGCGCCGACTCCGGAGCATTTCCTGCCGCTGCTCTACGTCCTGGCGCAGCACGCCTCCGGAGAGCCGATCACCTTCCCGGTGGAAGGCTTCGACGGCGGCTCGGTGTCGATGCTGGGCGTACGGATAGGCTAGTGGGCCGATGGGGGAGGACTGAGGAATGATCCGCAAGCTCAAGGATGGCCGCTACCGGCTCTACTCGCGCAAGAAAGACCCGAAGACCGGCAAGCGCCGCAACCTCGGCACCTTCGCGACGCGGGCGGCGGCGCAGAAGCACGAGCAGGCGGTCCAGTATTTCAAGAGGCGGAGATGAGCGCCGGCGCGCGGCGCTTCAGCGCGCGGGTCGTCGCCGCGCTGCGCGACGCCAAGATGCTGGCCATCCGGGCCGGAGCGGAGCACCGCTTCATCGGCATCTGGGTCGTGGTGGTGGAGGGGCGCGTGTTCGTGCGCTCGTGGAGCCTGAAGCCGCGCAGCTGGTACCGGACCTTCCTGGAAGAGCCCCGCGGCACGATCCAGGTGGACGGCCGTGAGATCGCGGTGCGCGCTGTGCAGACGCGCAGCGAGCGCCTGAAGGACGACGTCAGCCGCGCCTATCTGGAGAAATACGACACACCGGGCTCGGTAAAGTATGCCAGGGACCTCGGCCGCAAGCGCTCGCGCGACACGACCACGGAGCTGCAGCCGTCCGGCTGATGATCACACCGACAAGGCGACGGCGCTGCCTTGCGGGCTGCGCACGTGCGGGTCCCAGAACTGCCCCTGGTCGTACATGTGGCGCACCTGGGCGTAGGTCAGGATCATCGGCATGATCAGGGAGGTGGCCTCGGGCCGGCGCTCCAGGGCCTTGCGCACGCGTCCGAGCATGCGCATCTCGGCCTCGCCGCGGCGCGCCACCCGCGCCAGGATGATCTGCACGTCGGTGCGTAGCGAGCCGATGTGGTGGCCGCCCCAGCTCCTGTCCACGGTGCCGGCGCCAGGGAGGGGGGCCAGCTTGTCCAGCAGGGCCAGCACGCGCTCGCCGAAGCGGTCCGGGTGATAGAGGCTGTTCGCCAGCCACTTCATGCCCTGGAGCTGCTCGTCCAGGCTCATGTGCTGCGGCTGGATGTTGGTGCTCCAGGGCGCGGCGGTGACCGAGGTCGACCGGTCCAGCAGGCGCCCTTCCTTCTGCATGCGGGCGGCCAGCGGCGTGCGGTCCGGAGCGACCAGGGTGCCCAGCGTGAAGATCGGGATCGACGAAGCCTCGGCGAACTCGAACTGCCACTCGAAGATGCCGGCCCGGTCGGCGTCGAAGCCGACGATCATGCCGGCGAACACCGCGACGCCGCGCTCGTAGAAGCGGTGCACCAGCTCGACCAGGTCGCCCACCAGGTTCTGGCGCTTGCGGGTCTCCTTCAGCCCCTCGAGATTGGGCGTCTCGATGCCCATGTAGACCTTGCGCATGCCGGAGGCGGCGATCAGGTCGAGCAGCTCGTCATCGCGCGCGCCGTCGATGCTGAGCTCGGTCATGAAGCCCATGCGGCCATGCGCGCGGCGCGCGTTCCAGCCGGCTAGCGCGGCCAGCAGCTCCTTGGCGAAGCGGCGGCTGGCCGAGAAGTTGTCGTCGGCGAAGAACACCTCGCGGTAGCCGATGCCGTAGAGGGTGTCCAGCTCGGCCAGGATCTGGCCCACCGACTTGGTGCGCTGCTTGCGGCCGACGTAAGGAATGACGTCGCAGAACTCGCACTCGAAGGGGCAGCCGCGCGAGGTCTGGACCGCGCCCATCAGCGTGCGCTCGTTGGGATAGAGGTCCCAGCGCGGCACCGGAGTCGCGGACAGGTCGGGGCGCTCGCCGGCGTAGTCCGCGCGCAGCGTGCCCTGCTCGAGGTCGGAGAACAGCTCGCCGGCCACACCCTCCAGCTCGCCCTGCACCAGCACGTCGCAGTGGGCCCGCACCACCTCCGGGCTGAGCGAGGCGAAGGGCCCGCCGATCAGCACGGTCTTGCCGCGGCGGCGGAACTCGTCGGCGATCGCGAACATGCGGCGCTGCTGCGAGACCTTGCCGGTGAGGCCGACCACGTCCACGGGCCGCTCGAAGTCCACCGTGGTGACGTTCTCGTTGCAGAACTCGAGATGGATGCCCGGGGGCACCATGGCCGCCACCGTGGGCAGGCTGAGGTCGGCCACGATCTCGGCGGCCGGGCGGCCTCCCTGCGCGAACACCTCGCCCCCGAAATAGGTCGGGAAGTCCACCGCGGGATTGATGAGGTAAAGGCTCCTGGCCACGGCGTGCTGGGGGATCGGGGCTTGTGAGAGACGGGAGGCCCTAAAGGATAGCCGGTGAATTCGCGGTCAAGGGCCTGGATTCTGGGGGAGCCCCCGTCGAACCGGAGCGTATCGAGGAACTAGGATTGTCTCGACGTCGGGACAATTCCGAGGTTCTCGGAAGGCCGCTGGCGACGGCTATGCTGGCTTTCCGAGTCTTTTCACATCCCACTCTCCATCGCATCGATGCTCCCCACCGTCACGTCTTTCCTCCTCGTGTGCCAGGCTATGCTTGGCTCTGCTCCACCGTCCCCGGCACGGCTTCCGGTCTCCTTCGTCGAAAACGCCGGCCAATGGGAGCCATCGCTGCGCTTCCGCGCCGACGCCGGAGCGGTAGTAGCCGACTGCGAGTCCAGCGCCATCCGCTTGTATCTTCGAACGGATGGCAGGGATGGCGCGCGAGCTGCCGAGATTCGCCTCGCCTTCGGCGCCTCCGACGGAGGCAGCGCTCCGGAAGGCGTTGGGCTGCTCGCGGAGCGGCGCCATTTCCTGACCGGTGGCGACGAGCGGCTCTGGCGCCGCAACGTCCCGTCCTACACCGGTGTGCGATACCGCGGCGTGCACGAGGGCGTGGACCTCTGGCTGCGCCAGGCCGGCGAGCGGCTGGAGTACGACCTCCTGGTCGAGGCCGGCTACGATCTGAAAGGCTTCTCCATCTCCTGCGCCGGATCGAGCGGCCTCGCGCTTTCCAATGAGGGATGCCTCATCCTGGAGACGCCGCTTGGCGCGCTGCGCCAGACCCCGCCCGTGACCTGGGAGGTGCTGCCGTCCGGAGAACGCAGGCCCGTGGACTGCCGGTTTCAGCTCCTCGGTCCGGACTCCTACGGTTTTGCGGTCTCCGGCCGCAACGCCGCCCTTCCCATGGTCGTGGACCCGGGACTGGAATGGTCCACCTTCCTGGGCGGCAGTCTCGGCGACCTGATCCTCGAAGTGGCGAGCACGCCGCAGGGCGACTGGATCGTCGCCGGCATCACCGGATCGCCCAACTTTCCGGCCTCGGCCGGCGCCTTCGACCTCACGCACGGAGGCTCCGACGACGGTTTCGTGGCCAAGCTGTCCGCGGACGGCTCGCAGCTGCTCTGGGCCACGTACCTCGGCGGCGGCGGCGACGAGTCGCTGGACGCCCTGGCGGTCGACTCGGTCGGTCGGCCGGTGATCGTCGGCTATACCGACTCTTCGTCGTTTCCGGCCAATGGCTGGTCCGGACCCGGATGGCGTCGCACTCCGTTTGGCGGCTCGGACGGTGTGCTGTTCCGGCTCGCGACCGACGGCAGCGACGTCGAATGGTGCACGTACATCGGCGGCAGCGACCAGGACGAGTTGAGCGAGGTCGTTCTGGCCGCGGGGGACGAGCCTGTCATCTCGGGCATGACCCATTCCAGCGACTATCCGGTTCTCGGCGCCTCGGCGCGACCGTACGCGGGAGGGGAATCCGATCTCTGCATTTCCCGCTTCGACGCCTCGGGCACCGTGCTCCTCATGAGCACCTGCCTCGGTGGCGGCACGATTGCCCGCGAGGAGAACGCCTTCGCCCTCGACCTGCTGCCGTCCGGCGGCGGGGTCGTGACGGCAGGCTACACGCGGGATCCGGCGTTCCCGGCAACGGCTGGCGCGCTGGACACCTCGCTGGGTGGCGTGGTGGACGGCTGCGCGGCGGTGATCGACCTGAGCACTGGCGGGATCGACGCGGCGACCTTCCTGGGCGGCGGCGGCTCCGCGGCTGAGCAGGTGGATTCACTGGTGATCCTCCCCAACGGGCAGATCGTCCTGGCCGGCATGACGGAGGCCTCGGACTTCCCGACCACGCCAGGGGCCTACGATCGCAGCTATGCCGATCGCGGCGACGTCTTCGTCACCGGTCTGACCAGCGCCCTGGCCGGCACGGCGGCCGGAGTGCCACTGTACTCCACATTCCTGGGCACGAGCGGGGACGAGGAGAACGCCTGCATCATTCCCGGCCCCGCCGGGTCGCTGATCGTCTCTGGGAGCACGAACTCGGCTCAGTTCCCCACGACTCTCGGCGCCTGGGACACGGTCTTCAACGGAGCCGCTGGCCTGGACGATGGATTCGTGGCCGCATTCAACTCCAGCGTATCCAGCCTGCTGCACTCCACCTACCTCGGCGGCGACGACCTCGACCTGATCACGGCGCTTGCCTCCGCCGGCGGCAACCGGGTGGTCGTGGCCGGCGTCACGCTGTCGGCAAGCTTTCCGGTGCGCAACGGCAACTGGGACACGAGCTTCAACGGATTCGCCGACGCGTTCCTCGCCCAGCTGGACCTCGCGCCCTGCCCGATCCTCAGTCAGACTCCGCTCCAGCGCGGCCAGCCGGCCACCTTCCAGGTGTCGGAGGCGATGGCGCAGGAAACCGTGCACCTCCTATACACCTTGAACGGTTCGGGCTTCGGGCCCGCGCCAGGGGAGCTCGGCGGACTCAGGCTGGACCTGCTGCCTCCCTTGACGCTCCTCGGCCAGCCCGTGGCCAACGCCGGCGGCGTGGCCAGCTTGACGCTGACCATTCCCCCTGGTGCGCCGCTGACGACGGTCTGGACCCAGGCGGCAGTGCGCCGCGGCTCAGGCGGCGCGCTGTCGCTGAAGAGCAATGTGATCGCAGCGGCGATCCAGCCCTGAGCTCCGGTTCGTCGCGCTAGCGCGCCCGCTGCGGGAACGGCGGGCGCTGCGCCGGCCGGGCCGGGAGCCTGGCCAGCTCGGCCAGCGCGACCTCGATCGCCTTCTCGAGCTGCGGATCGCGTCCCTGCGCGACCTGCGCGGGCCACTGCTCGACCTCGAGGTCCGGCGGCACGCCCACGTTCTCGACCGTGAAGCCCTCGTCCGCGGTCCAGATGCCGATGTTGGGCGCGGTCACGCTGCCGCCGTCCATCAGCTCCGGGAAGCCGAGGATTCCGACCAGCCCGCCCCAGGTCGGCCGGCCTACGATCGTGCCCAGCCCGAACTTGCGGAACATCCAGGGCAGCAGGTCGCCGCCCGAGCCGGCGGTTTCGTCCGTGATCATGACCTTGGGGCCGAAGATGGTGGCCTGCGGGGTCGCGAGGTCGGCGCCATAGCGCATGGCCCAGTGCGCGATGTAGGGCCGGCGCAGGATGTCCAGGTAGTAGTCCGCGATCGAGCCGCCGCCGTTGTGGCGCTCGTCCACGATGATGGCTTCGCGGTCGGCCTGCGGGAAGAAGTAGCGCTTGAAGTAGACGTGCCCGAGGTCGGCCGTGTTCGGCACGTAGACGTAGGCCACGCGCCCGCCGGTCGCGGCCGTGACCTTGGCGATGTTGCCCTCGACCCAGTCGCGGTTGCGCAGCGCCCGCTCATTGTCGATCGGCATCACCGTCACGGTGCGCGCGCCGCTGCCGTCGGGATTCGGGCCGACCGTGATCTCGACGCGCCGCCCGGCGGTGTTCTCGAAGCGCGCATACACGCTCTCGGCCGCGGTCAGGTCGCGGCCCTCGACCGCGAGCAGGTACTCGCCCGCGCGCACGTCCACGCCCGGCTCGGTCAGCGGCGCGCGCAGGTCCGGGGTCCAGTTCAGGCCGCCGTAGACCTTGGCGAAGCGGTAGCGGCCGTTGGCGATCTCGTAGTCGGCGCCGAGCAGCCCGCCGCTCACCGCCTTCCCCGCCACCAGCGTGTCGCCGCCGCCGGTGCCGCTGTGGCCGACCGCCAGCTCGGAGCACAGCCCGCGGATCACGCGGGTCAGGTCGCGGCGGACCGCGAGGTGCGGCAGGAACTGCGCGTATTTCTCCTTCATGGCGTTCCAGTCGGCGCCGTGCATGCCGGGGTCGTAGAAGTAGTCGCGGTTGATGCGCCAGGCCTCGTCGAAGATCTGCGCCCACTCGGCGCGCGGATCGATCTTCACCTGGACCCGGTCCAGCGCCAGCTTGCCCTCGCCCAGCTCGATCTTGTCGCCGAGCGGCCGCACGAAGGTGCCGCCTTCGGTCGCCACCAGCACCTTCTCCTTGCCGGCAGCGATGGCGAAGCCGAGCACGCCGTCCAACAGCTGTTTCTCCTTGCGCTCCTTGAGGTCGAAGCGCACCAGCGCGCCGCGCGGGGAGTCGCCGGAGAAGACGTTGCGTTCGGCCTTCAAGTAGTAGAGCTGTCCGTCCTTCCCGGGCTCCAAGCTGCTGTAGAAGGCAGGCGGCAGCGGCAGGGCCAGGATGCGCTGGCCCAGGCCCTCGAAATCGATGCGGACCGAGTGTTCTTCCTCGGCCTTCTTTTCGCCGTTCTCTTCCTTTTCCTCTTCCTCCTTCTTTTCCTCCTTTCCCTTCTCCTCGTCGCTTTCCGGCGCGAACGGCGAGGGCTCGTCCCTCGCCAGCACGACCACGTACAACGAGTTGGTCCGCTCGATGTCGGCGCTGGCCTGCGAGAACCAGCTCAGGAAGGGGCCGGCGTCGGTCGAGGCTGTCAGGTACAGGTACTTCCCGTTGGCGTCGAAGGCCGGGTCGCTGGCGTCGGAAAGACCGTCGGTGACGGACTGGGTCTGCCCGCTCGCGATCTCGTGCAGCCGCACCTGGCGGAAACCGGTGCGGGTCCCGATCGCGTAGGCCAGCCAGCGCGAATCCGGCGACCAGGCGTGCGGCAGGCCGGGAAACACCCGGTAGATCGGCTCCTGGTCCACCTTGGTCACCTTCCCGCTCTCCACGTCGATCCAGTACAGCGCCTGCGAGTTGTCGACGTAGGCGAGCTTCTTCCCGTCCGGCGCCCACACCGGCTGCTCGTAGAAGCCCGCGCCGCCGAGCGCCAGCGCCCGCCGCTCGCCCTTGCCGTCCTGCGGCGCCAGCACAAGGCGGTTCTCGCCGCCCTCGTCCGAGAACCAGGCGATGGTCTTTCCGTCCGGCGACCAGGCCGGGTAGCGCTCATGGGCCCCCACGGTATTGGTGAGGTTGCGCGGATCCCCCTTCTCCGCCGGCAGGGTCACGATCTCGCCGCGGAAGTCGAAGGCCGCGCGCGCGCCGGAGGGGGAGATCGTGCCGCTGCGCACGTACTGCTCGCCGGAAACGAAGCGCGGGCGTGTCTCGATCAGGTCGGCGGCCACGCCGATACGCAGGCGCCGGTCCTGCCCGCTCTGTGGATCCAGCAGGTGCAGCCAGCCGGCCTGCTCGTACACGATGCGGCCGCCGCCGGCGCTGGCGTTGAGCACGGGGAAATCGTCGTAGCGGGTGAGCTGTTCGACCTCCTTCGTGCGGAAGTCGTACGCGAACAGGTTGAACTCGCCGTTGCGGTCGGAGTTGAAGTAGAAGCGGTCTCCGATCCACATCGGGTCCACGTCGTTGCACCGCCCCTCCGGCTGTGGGATCTGCACCACGGACAGGTCGGCCAGCTCACAGACCCACAGGCGCGAGGCGGTGCCGCCGCGGTAGTTCTTCCACTGCTCGAAGGCGCGCCGGTGCGGCGAGTAGGCGATCCTGCGGCCGTCCGGCGAATAGGCGGCGCCAAAACAGGACGGCAGCGGCACGCGGGTCGGGAAGCCGCCCGTGACGGGGACGGTGAACAGGTGGCGGAAGCGGTTGGTGTAGACCGCGCGCGGCGACTCGAACACGACGTTCCGCCCGTCCGGCGTGAATCCGTCCACCACGTCCGGATCCGGGTGCCAGGTCAGGCGCCTGGGCTCGCCACCGGCTGCCGGGACCAGGTACACGTCCGTGTTGCCGTCGTACTCGCCGGAGAAGGCGATCCAGGCGCCGTCGGGCGAGAAGCGCGGCAGCGCCTCCATTCCGGGATGCGTGGTCAGCCGGCGCACGTCGCCGCCGTCCAGATTGCACGTCCACAGGTCGCCGGCGTAGCAGAAGGCGAGGCGCTCCGCGCTCACCGCCGGCATTTCCAGCATGCGGGTGTCGCCGGGGTCAGAGGCAACCGTCGGCTGCGCCTGCGCGGACGCCGGCGGAGCGCTGGCGCTGGCACAGGCGAGGCACAGGAAGGGGGAGATCAGGGCGGCCATGGGCGTGAGCGTGGACATGGGGAGACGAAATCCTAGCGGTGAGGTGCGGTCCTACGGCCAGCCCTCCGCGCGCATGGCGGATTGGTGCCATCCTGGTACCTGCACCGCCGCGTGTACCGATGACAAGGCGAGAACCTACAATCCCAGGAGCTCCCACGGATGCGGAGCATACGCCTATGCCACTGGCCTCCCTGGTCCTGATCCTGGCCGCGCCGCAGGCCAGGGACCTCGCAGCCGATTGCGACGCCCTCCTGGCCCGCTACGCCCGCGCGGGCTGGTCCGGCTCGGTGCTGGTGGCGCGCGACGGCAAGCCGCTGCTCGCCCGCGGCTACGGCCAGGCCGACGCCGGGAGCGGACGCGACAACGACGAGCACACCTTGTTCGAGATCGCCTCGCTCGCCAAACAGTTCACCGCCGCCGCCATCCTGAAGCTGGCGCAGCAGGGCAAGCTCGAGCTCGACGACCCGATCGCCGAACACCTCCCAGGCGTCCCGGCGCACTCGAAGGGCATCACCATCCATCACCTCATCACGCACACCTCCGGTGTGCCGCGCAGCAACACAGCCGGGGGAGGGGAGGACCTGGCCGCCGCTGTCCCGACCTACCTGGGCGAAGGCCCGCTGGCGAAACCGGGCCAGCGCTTCGAGTACTGGAACGGCGGTTACGCGCTGCTCGCCGGCATCGTCGAACGCGCGAGCGGCATCTCCTTCACGGAATACTGCGAGCGCGAGCTGTTCGCGCCGGCCAGCATGCGCGACACCGGCTTCACCGGCGACACCGATCTCGACCCGCAGCGCGCCGCGGTCGGTCACGACCAGCGGGGCGCCCCGCGCAGCGCGCTCGAGCATCCCTACGGCGCCTTCGGCTACCAGTACCGTGGCATGGGCGGCGTCGTGACGACTGTGCTCGACCTCCACCGGTGGGACCGGGCGCTCGCGGGGGCGGACGTCCTGAACACGGCGGCCAGGAAGCAGCTGTTCACGCCCGCCAAGGAGGGCTACGCCTGCGGCTGGTGGGTGACGAAAGCCGAGCGCGGCGGCGAGCGGCACTCGCACGGCGGCGACGTGCGCGGCTTCCACTGCGATTTCCGCCGCTTCCCGGACAGTGGCGCCTGCATCGCCGTGCTCGCGAACACGGACGCCTTTCCCGCCTGGGAGATCGGCGAGAATCTCGAGTGCGCGCTGTTCGGCCGCTCGTTCCGCTACCCGGTGCCCGAATCGGTCGCGCTCTCCGCCGAGGAGCTGGCCGCTCTTGCCGGCACCTACACGGCCAAGGCCGGACGGATGATCGTGCGCGCCGACGGCGGGTCCCTGCTGGCCGGCGTCGAGGGCCAGGAGCTGATCTCCGCGCTCCTTCCGTCACGTCCGGCCGGCTGGAGCCCGGATCTGGAGGAGCTCAGCGCCACCGCGATCCAGATCGTCGAGTCCATCGCACGCGGCGACGTCGAGCTCCTGCGCAAGAAGATGGCGGACCCTGGTTGGGGGCGCTGGCCCGACGACGTGCGCGACTCCATCTATCCGGAGTACGAGAAGCAGCACGGCCGGTTGAAGCAGGTGACGGCGCTGGGGGCAGTCCCCGAAGGCGGGCGCGTCGAGATCGTGCTCCAGCTCGAGCACGAAGTCAGCCCGGGCCGCGTGCGCATCGCCTTCAGCCAGGCCGGCCTCGAGATCCTGGACTGGAACGGCCCCGAGTTCCCGGCCACGCTGCGCCTGCTGCCGCAGGGCGGAACCAGGTTCCTGACCGCCGCGACAGCAACGGGCGCCCAGCCGCGAGCTTTCGAATTCCTGCGCAAGGGGCAGCGCATCACCGGCGTCAAGACCCAGGGCCTGGAGCTGAAGCGCGCGCAGTAGCGAGGTTTCACGCCCCGGCGCCGCGCGTGGGCTCGGCGCACGCCCTTCGGCACCACGCGCTCCGTCGTCTTGAGGCTCATGGCGCCGTAGAACGACTTGTGAGGCAGATGGTCCGCTCCGATTGTCGTGACGCTGTCACGACTGGAGCGGCACCAGGACGACGCCGCAGGCCTTCCGGAGCCTCAGGCCTTCTTGCGGTACACCCCCTCCAGCATGGTCTTCCACTGCTTCTGGTCCGCCGACATGTCCATGCGGAAGCGCATCGCGTTCTTCTCGCCGAAGTCGTACGAGACCCGGTGCCAGCCCATGGGGCTCTGGAAGCTCAACGCGATCTTGTCGCCCTGGAACTTGCCGCGGAACTCGTTGACGCCCATGCCCATCGAGTCGAACCAGTGCAGCACGACCTCCTGGCTCTGCGGGTCGATCCCGAGCACCGAGTGGCCGCGGAAGGTGACGGCGCCGTCGCGCCGCTGTTCGTAGTCGCCGGCCACGTAGAAGCCGTCGCAGACCACGCGGCTGTTCATGCTGGCTGTGGCCGTGCCTCCCTGCGGATCCCACTCCGAAGGGTGCATCTTCTCCTCGCCGCTCCAGTCTCCGGCGAACAACTCGAGCTTCTGGTGGGCGGGACCGGGCTTGGGCATCTCCATGACTTGAACTCCTTGGGTGTGACCTCCGGATCGGCGCGCGGCGCCGACCGCGCGCGCCATCGTACCCGCGCCAATTGGCGTGACGCCGTCACGACAATCTGGCACGCCATCGACACCGCCGTAGCCGAAGGCTGCTGAAACCTGCCGGCCCGGGCGCGCGGCAATCAGAGGGAATTCCTCCATCGACCAGGAAACAGGCTGGCGCAACGGAAAGGCCCTGCAGCCGCATTGCAAAGCGGGCAGTCCCACCCGATGGCGCGGGTGGATGGGAGCCGTCAGTGCTCCCGAGACCTCGAACCAATGGCAGTCCACCTCATGGAAGCTCATGTCCGCCACTTCACCTTCTTCCACGGATCACGTTGCAGGCCGGAATAGTTACAGGCTTCTTTGCGAGGAGTCGCACTCGCCACCGGCTACGACAGCCCGGGCGCCTTCGTCTCCACCTCCGCCAGGTCGTCGGCACCACGCCCGCGACGACCGCGGGGTCCCATATCAGGATGCCGTTCCGGCCTCAGGCGTGGCCGCGCGGTTCTCGGTGAGAAAAGATGCCGTGACACCGGCTCTCCTTCTCCAGTGTTCCTTCCCGGACGGCGAGGTCTTCGCGTCCGGCCCAATGGAGCAAGGCGAGGGAACCATGACGACGGTCGCTGTGGTCGGTGGGGGTGCCGCCGGGATCGGGGCGGCGCGGACTCTCCTGCAGGAAGGGATGGACGTCCTCCTGCTCGAGGCCGCGCCGCGTCTCGGCGGGAACTGCCGGGCGGACGAAGTGCGCGCCGGCGACGGCCGGACGTACCGCGTGGACATCGGGGTCAGCGACTTCAACCGCACGACCTTCCGCCAGTTCTCCGGCCTGGTGGACGAGCTCGGGCTGGAAACCCGTCCGATCGGCACGGACACGAGCTTCGCGTCGGCCGACGGCCACAGCTTGTGCAGCTTCCGCGGCGGGCGGTGGAGCTTCGGTGCCGAGCTGGCGGATCCCGAGGTCTTCCTGCGCGACCTGGGCCGCTTCCAGTCGCGGGTCGAGGAGGTGCTGGCCGGCGAGGATTTCGCCGACTGGACCGTCGGGCGCTACGCGGACCACATCGGCGCTTCGCCCGAGTTCCGCGACGTCTACCTGTATGCGCGCGCCATGGGCTGCTTCCCGATGCCCGACTGCCATCCTCGGGACTACCGGATCCGCGACCTCGTCGCGTTCTGGAAGATCCACGGCGTGGTGGGTCGTGAGCCCGCGAACCGCCGCTGCGTGGTCGGCGGGATGCACCGCTACGTCGAGGCCTTCCGGACCTGGTTCGTGGCCCGGGGCGGCGAGCTGCGCTGCGGAACCCGGGTGATCGGCATCGTGCGCCAGCGTCACGGGGTCGAGATCCGGGCCGTGGACGCGCAGGACCGCCACCAGCGCTTCGAGGTGAGTCAGGTCATCCTGGCCAACAACGCCCACGAGGCGGTGCCGCTCCTCGAGGCTCCGACCGGCCCGGAGCGGCGCATCCTCGGCAGCTTCCCTTACCAGCGGGCACGGCTGGTCCTGCACCGCGATCCCCGGCTGCTCGGGCGGGATGAGGGCGCGCGGGGAGCGTTCAACTACGTGGTCCCCGCCGGGGAGCTGCCGCGCGTGCGGCCCACGATCACTTTTTTCGCCAACCGCCTCGCGGGCCTTCCGCAGGACGTGCCGGAGGTCTTCGTCACGATGAATCCGCACCTGGAACCGCGGCCGGAGTGCATCCTCGCCCAGCGCTTCTTCCTGCACCCGGTCGCCGGCGCGGCCAACGACGCCGCGGCCGCGCAGATGGAGCAGATCCAGGGCAGGAACCGCACCTGGTACGCCGGCAGCTACCTGGTGAAGCCCTTCGTGCACGAGTCGGCCTTGATGAGCGGCATCCTGGCGGCGGAGCGCGCCGTGCGCCGCGAGCGCGTCCGGCGCGTCCGGCCCGCGCGTGAGCTGGCGGCGTGACGCGCTGGCGCTCAGTCGGCGGCGCGCTCGAGCAGCTCGCGGTAGTCGGCGCGGGAGCCGAGCTTCTCCTCGAAGCCCGCGGACGCGAGGGTCTCGCGGTCGATGAAGCCGCCCGCGATGCCGCGCCGCAGGGTCTCGACCGCGGCGTCGGGCCGGTCGCGGTCGGCCTGGATGTGCGCCAGCAGCGGCAGCGACTTGCCGAGGCGGTCGGCGTGCTCGCGCTCGCCGGTGCGCACCAGCATGCGCTCGTGCCACTCGACGGCGCTGCGCGCGGAAGACTCCGCCGCCTCCACGTCTCCGCGCGCCACCTGGTAGCGGGCGAGGTTGTCGTAGAAGGTCCCGACCTGCGCCATGTGGCCGAGCTGCGGCTTGGGCCGCGACAGAAGCTGCTCCCAGGAGGCGCGCGCGCCGGCCCATAACGCGTCGGCCCGCTCGTACTCGCCGCGCGAACCGAGCCGGTGCGCCAGCTCCGACTGCAGCATGGCGAGGTAGAAGACGATGGGGTCGCTGTCCGGCAGCCGCTCGCGCGCCCCGCGGCCGGCGTCGATCGCCGCCTGCAGGACCTCCTCGGCGCGGGGCTCGTCGCCGCTCAGCCGGTACGCCCAGCTCAGGCGCTGCGCGTTCGCCAGGTAGCCGGTGGCGTAGCTCTCGCGCTGCGGGAACTCGGCGCAGATGCGCGCCAGGATGGCGTCCGCGCGTTCCGCGCGCGGCACCGCGAGCGCCGCGCGGCCGGCGCGGATGTCGGCGTGCGCCCAGTCGCTCAATACCTTCGAGAGCTGGTTCCGGTGCGCCGGCGACGCCGGGTCGACCTCCTGCGCGCGCTCCAGCAGCCCGACCGCCCGCTCGAAGCTCGTCGCGTAGTCCGGATCGCGGCCGTAGAAGCCGCCGAAGTAGGCCTGCGTCTGCAGAGCCATCGCCAGCTCGGACATGAGCACGCCGTCGCCGGGGCGGCGCTGCAGGAGCTCTTCGCACGAGGTGACGGCCCGGCCGACGGCGGCGAGGGCCTGGTCGAGCTCGCCCTCCCGTTGCAGGATGCGCGCCAGCAGCTGCAAGGCCATCGCCTGGTTGCAAGCCTGGCCGCACGCCGTCTCTTCGTCCGCCGCCGGCGGCTCGGCGAGCATGCTGTCGCAGACCGTGCGGAACTCCTCGAACTCGCCCGCGGAGAACAGGACGGCCAGGAGCGCGAAGCGTGCCTCGGAGCGCAGGCCGTCCAGCTGCGGTCCCAGGTCCTCCGCCGGCCCGGGCGCGCCGCGCGGCGCACCCGCGCTGCACAGCTCGAGGGCGCGCCGCGCAGCCAGCTCGGCCTCGTCCAGGTTGCCGAGCTCGCGCTGCAGGCGCGCGACGCGTGTCTGCGCGCTGATCACGCGCGACGTGAGCGCCGGGTGGCCGCCCTCGCGGGCCAGGAGGCCTTCGTACAGCTCCAGCGCGCGCAGCAGCAGCTTGCGCCGCGCCGGATCGGCGCCCGGCCGCGCCGCGAACTCCTCGTCGCTGCCCTGGCGCAGCATCTCGTCGATCGCGGCGATCGCGTCCAGCAGGCTCTGCTCGGCCCGCTTGCGTTCCAGCCCCTCCTTCTCGTAGGCGGCGCGCAGGTCGGAACGCGCGGCCCGCTCCAGCACGCCGTAAGCGATGGGCCCGCCGAGCACCAGGACGCCCGCCAGCGCCGCCGCGGCCGCCTTGCCGGGCGAGCGCTGGGCCCATCGGCGCGCACGCAGCAGCAGCCCCGGCCGGCGCGCGCGTATGGGCTGGCGCGCCAGGAAGCGCCGCATGTCGTCGACCAGCGCCTCCATCGACGCGTAGCGGCGGCCCGGATCGGGGTCCATCGCCGTCAGGCAGACGGTTTCGGCGTCCCAGGGGACCGCCGTGTTCAGGCGGTCGATGGGCACCGGCCGGCCCGCCAGCACGCGGTCGCGGGTGCGCTCGACCGTGTCCGCGGCGTAAGGCGAGCGCAGGGTCAGCATCTCGTAGAGGGTGACGCCCAGCCCGTACACGTCGGTGCGCGCGTCGATGGCTGCGCCGTCGCCGCGCACCTGCTCGGGCGCCATGTAGGGCAGGGAGCCCGGCTGCGAGCCGCTGCGCGTGAGCGGGCGCGCCCCCTCCGACCAGGCCAGGCCGAAGTCCAGCACGCGCGCGTGGCCGCCGGGAGTGACCATCACGTTGGACGGCTTGATGTCGCGGTGCAGCACGCCGCGCTCGTGCGCGTGAGCCAGGGCCTCGCCCGCCTCCATCATCAAGCGGAAGCAGGCGTCGACCCAGCCCAGGGCGAAGACGCTGGAGGTCGAGGATCCGCTGCCCGCGCCGCCCGCCAGCGCCGCCTGCATGTCCTTGCCGGAGAGCCGCTCGGGACGGAGCTGGCCGAGGCGGCGGAGCAGGTGGTCCACGCTGAGACCGGCCACGTACTCCATGGCGAAGTAGGGGACTCCGTGGTCCTCGCCCACCACGTGGATCGACACGATGCCGGGATGGTTGAGCCGCGCGACGGCCTCGACCTCGCGCTGGAAACGGGCGCGGGCGCCCGGGAAGAACATCTCGCTCGCGCGGATCAGCTTGAGCGCCACGTCACGGCCGAGGCTCTCCTGATGGGCGCGGTAGACGACGCCCATCCCGCCGCGCCCCAGCGGCTCCAGCAGCCGGAAGTCGCCCAGCCTTTCCGGGAACTCGCGCGCGCCCGCGCCCGCGTCCCCGCCGCCGTCGTCGAGCATGCCGGTGCGCGCCAGCCACTCCAGCCGCGCGCGCACCGCCGGCGCGAGCTCCGGGTGCGGGGCGAGCAGCTCCTCGATGAGCGCGGACGCCGGGATCTCCCCCGCTGCGCCCCGCGACTTCCTGCGCTCGTCGAGCGCGTCGAGACAGCGCTCGACCAGGCGAAGGACCTCATCCGGACTGCGATCGCCCACGGGCTTCGCAGTGTACACTGCTTGCGATGGCAGCGCAGCCCGAGCACGGGACCCCGGAACTGGTCGAGCGCGCGGCGAGCGGCGACGACGTCGCGATCGAGGAGCTCCTGCAGCGCTACCTTCCGCGCGTGCGCGCGTACCTGCGCGTGCGTGCCGGGCGGCTGCTGCTCGACAAGGAGTCCGCGTCGGATCTCGCCCAGTCGGTGTGCCGGGCCGTGCTCGAGCACGCCGACCTCTTCCACTACGGTCACGAGGACGGATTCCGCCGCTGGCTGTTCAAGACGGCGGAGCGCAAGGTGGTCGACCGCTACGCCTACTACACGGCCCAGAAGCGCACACCGGAAGCGGGCAGGACCGTTCCCGACGTCGACATCGACGCGACGCTCTCCGTGTACGCCGGCCTGCACACGCCCAGCCGCGACGCGGTGGCGCGCGAGGAGCTGGCGCGCCTCGAGCGGGCCATCGAGCGGCTGCCCGAGGAGATGCAGGAGGTCGTCATCCTGGCCAAGATCGCCGGCCTGTCGCGCGACGGGATCGCCGCCGAGCTCGGCAAGAGCGAGGGCGCGGTGCGCATGACCT
Source organism: Planctomycetota bacterium (assembly GCA_004295085.1). Taxonomy (GTDB): domain Bacteria; phylum Planctomycetota; class UBA1135; order UBA1135; family UBA1135; genus SHNF01. The sequence continues at coordinate 42,397 of SHNF01000006.1, forward strand.
TGCACCGGGCGCTGGCGCGGCTCGCCGACAGCATGGCGGGCGCGGACCCGGACGCCTGAGGGGCGAGCGCGCCGGGCGGGACGGCGTGCAGCAGCTGCAAGCGCGGTCCGGCCCGAGCACTTGCACCCCAGCAGCACGGTAGTACGATGCGGGCCGCGGCGCTCGATCGCGCGCGGTTCTCTACATCATCGCTCCCGTGACGAGCTCTGTTGCACGCGCATCGGCGTCAGGACTTCCGTGAAGACTTGATGGCCGGTTCCTTCTTCCACTTCCCAAGCCAACCCACACACCCATGTCTGCAGCAGATAAGACCCTGGCGAACCTCGAGGCTCGCGTCGCGCAGCTGGAAGCGATCGCGACCCGGAGTCCCAGCCGGCAGCCCTTCCCCTTCCCTTACGACCCCGCGCCGGACGATTGGGGGTGGCGCTTCCCGCGCCGGTTCTGGGATCGGCCCCGGCCCGGTCCCGAGCCCGAGCCCGGTGATCCCGTGCCCTTCGACATCTCCCGGTTCACGCGCTCGCAGCTCGAGCTGACGCGGGAAGGCATCAAGGGCGAGATGATCCGGCTGGAAGGGGTGCTCAAGATCGTCGAAAGCCAGCTTGGATCCATGTCGCGGTAGGACCTCGAGGGCCTGCGGTATTCCGGTCGCGGACGAGGTGCCGCAGGCCACCGCCAATTCTTTCGTGAGTCTCCCATGAACATCATTCCTCACCTCGTCACCGGCCGCCCGCAGCGCGTTCTGCTGGTCGGTTTCCAGGACCAGGACAACCTCGGCCTGCGCTACCTGATGTCGGCCACGCGGGCGGCCGGCCATCTGCCGGAGATCCACACCTATGACACCGAGCCTGCGTCGCTCATCGCCAGGGTCAAGTCCCTTCAGCCGGATGTGATCGGCTTCTCGCTGATCTTCCAGTACATGGCGCCGAGCTTCGGCCAGGTGATCACGGCGCTCCGCGAGGCCGGCGTCACCGCCCACATCACCATGGGCGGCCACTACCCCAGCTTCGACTACCAGGAGGTCCTGCGGCGCATCCCCGGGCTGGATTCGGTCGTGCGCTACGAGGGCGAGCTGACGCTGGTCGACCTCCTCCACCACCTCGCCGCGGGTTCCGATTGGCGCTCCATTCCCGGCCTCGCCGGCCGCACCGCGGACGGCCAGGTCACCTCCAGCCCGCTGCGCGAGCCCGTTGCCGACCTGGACGCCCTGCCTCACCCGGACCGTGCTTCGATCGACTACGAGGGGAGCTTTCTCCCGACCGCTTCCATCCTGGGGAGCCGCGGCTGCCCCTGGGATTGCAGCTTCTGCAGCATCCGGCCTTTCTACGAGGCTCAAGGCGGCCCCCTGCGCCGCCTGCGCAAGCCGGAGGCGATCGTGGCGGAGATGATCGAGCTGGTCGAGCGCCGCGGGGTCTCCACCTTCCTGTTCCAGGACGACGACTTCCTGGCCACCGGTCCGCGCGCCCGGCAATGGGCCGCCCAGATCGCCGGCCTGCTCCAGGCCTCCGGACACGCCGGCTCCGTGCGCTTCAAGATCAGCTGCCGCTCCGACGAGGTGCACGAGGACAACCTCAGGCAGCTGATGGCCGGCGGACTGACGCACGTCTACATGGGCGTGGAATCCGGTGACGAGATCGGGCTGAGCAACATGAACAAGATGCTGACGCCGGCCGCCCATCTCGAGGCGGGCCGCGTCCTGAAGCGGCTGGGATTGTCCTTCGACTTCGGCTTCATGCTCCTCGACCCGTACTCCACCTTCGACCAGGTCCTGGCGAACATCCGCTTCCTCGAGGACTTCGTGGGCGATGGCTACGCCGTGGCCCCTTTCTGCAGCATGCTCCCGTATGCCGGCACTCCGCTCCGCGCCAAGCTCGAGCAGGAAGGCCGGCTGCTGGGCACTCCCTTCGACCCGGACTACCACTTCCTCGACCCCAAGCTCGATTTCTTCTACGACTGGATGCTGCACACGTTCCACCGGCGGAATTTCACCAATGAAGGGCTGTGCCACCTGCTCCGCTTCTCCCTCTTCGAGGCCCGTCTCGATCGCGACCCGAACTCCGCCACCGCCGGGAAAGCGCTGGCCTACCTGCAGTACATCACGTCGGTCTGCAACCGCCAGGCGTGCAATACCCTGCGCGCGGCCGTGAGCCACATCCAGGAAACTCCGCTGCACAGCCTGGAGCAGGACCGCTCGCACATGGATGGATTGACCGCGCTGGAATGGCGGGCACAAGCGCGCCTGACCCGCGAGCACGAGGCGTACCGCCGCTGGTTCGACGCGGAGCTGCCCGCAGGACGCCGCCTGCGCGACGCCGGCTTCGACAAGTCCTGGACCCTGCGTACAGGAGACCGCGAAGCCGCCGGCATCGGCGCCGCATGAGGAGGCGTCCTGCGCGCCGTTGACCCCAACGCCGTCCGCCGGCCGCCCGCCCGCGTCGACCTCGAGTAGCTCGCTGCGGCCGTGGAGTCCGCGCGGCCCATAAAATCGCGCCAGGCATGGCCGACCCCCTGGCACGGGCCCTCGTGGACGCCGCAATGGAGTTCCATCGCCGCCGCCCGTGGACGCGGCTCGACGGGGACGCAGCGTTCCTGATCCGCGTGCCGGATGAGGAGCTGCCCCTGGCGGCGAGCGTCATGGGCCAGAACGCCAGCGAGTACGGCCTGATGCTGCTGCGCGGCACCCGGGCCTTCTCGATCATGCTGCGCATGATCCTCGACGACGAGGGCCCGGAGGATGTGGTCCACGACTGGGACATGCTGAGCGCGACCTTCGAGCCGTTCGGCATGATTGCGGACGAGCTGCGGCGGCCCTTGCGCGAAGCCGGCTTCTCGGCCCGGCGCGAGAACATCGCGCCCGTCTTCATGGTCAAGCGCCCGGCACGCAACGCGCGCCCACCCAACCGGACGGAGATGCGCCTGCTGCTGCGGTGCCTGCGCGGAGTGCTGGCGGCCGACGATGCCGGGCAGCTCGCACCGGTGCCGCTGCGCCGCAAGCGCCGCCGCGTGTTCGAGCTGGCCCTGGCGCCGGAGGGAGGCGGGCGGCAGGTGAGCACCGGCCTGGTGCCCTGGCCTCCGGTGCCGGACGAAGCCCCGGCCGCGCTCGACCCCGGCCCCGGCCTGGAAGCCCTGCCGCGCCGCGGCGGCCGCTGGTTCGCCACCTTGATCACGGCCCCGGGACAGATCCGCGGCGACGACCGCGTCCTGCGCATCTTCGTGGTGGTGGACACCGGGCAGGCGCAGGTGCTCGCCCACGAGGTGCTGCTCGGCGCGGACCTGCAGCCGGCTGCCGCGGCCCTCGGCCGCCTGCTGCGCGGTGAGGTTCCGGGGCAGCCGCGAGGTCTCCCGCAGCGCATCGGCTTCGATATCGACAGCCTGCAGCGGGCGTTCGCCCCGGCGCTGCAGGCGCTGGACGTGGAAGCGGCCGCGGAACCCGCACCTCCCTTCCTGGCCGAGCTCGGTCGCGAGCTGAGCGCCCGCAGCGGCCTGGAGCCCGGCGGGGACGGCGGCCTGCCGCAGGACATGGCCGCATGGAAGGAGGCCGACCGGCTGTGCACCGAGTTCCTGCTGCGCGAGCTCGAGCAAGTGGCGAAGTCCCGCGCCATCACGCGCTACTTCGGCAGCAAGGAGGAAGCCCGGCGGATCCTGGAGGAGCTGGAGGATCTCTCGCCTTATGGAGCTTTCGTCGAATGGTTCGTCAGCGACTATCGCGCCACCCACCGATCGCAGACGCTCGTCGAAAAGCTCCTGGCCTCGAACCGCCTCAACCCGGCGGCGCGCGTCCTGCTCGAGGCGCGCCGCGACGCCGAGCTTTCGGTCTACCGCGTCGACGCCTGCGTGCCCGGCGCCACCCTGGAGGTCGAGGACATCTTCACCGGCGAGCGACACACCGTGCACGACCGCAGCATGTCCGGCTGCGGCCTCGAGGGCTACTTCCTTCCCTTGCGCCTGACGCGCGTCGCCGATTGGATCTTTCCCTGCTTCGCCGGGCCCCCGCTGAACGAGTCCCATGTGTCCAGACTCCTCCCGCTTCTCGAAGTCGCGCGCGTGGAGGCCGGAGCCGCCGGCCCGCGCCCTTCCGCGCACGCGCTCGGCCGGGTCTGGAGCTGGTACCTCCGCAGCCGCAGCCAGAAGATCGAGCTGCGGAACACGGACGGGGACCCGCTCGAGCTGCTCGTCGCCGAGTTCCGCGTCGCCGACGCGGCGGCCCTGCAGCGGGCCCTGGCGGCGCGCGGAGACCTAGAAGGCGAGGGCGACGGCACCTGGACGTGGACGCGCCCGGGTCCGCCGGCGCCCGGGGCCGGAGACAACACGATCCTCGGCCACCTCGAGCTCCACGACGACCGCCTGCTCCTGGAGGTGAACTCGCGGCGCCGCCTGGAGCGGGCGCGGCAATGGCTGGAAGCGATCCCGGGGGTCCGCTTCGGGAGCTCGCGCGCGCAGGCGCTCGAGCCGGACCAGCTTCCGCCCGACGACCGCTTGCCGCCCGGACCGCCGGCGCCGATGGCGCCGGAGCTGCGCCAGGCCCTGGAGCAGCGACTCGAGAGCATGTACCGGGCCTGGCTCGACGAGACGGTGCCGGCGCTCGGCAACCGCTCGCCGCGCCAGGCCTGCGCCACGCCCGAGGGCCGGCGCCGGGTCGCCGCCCTCATCCGAAGCATGGCGCCGGTGCACACCAACGGCGGGCCGATCGATCCGCCGCGCGCCCTGCTGCTGCGCGAGCTGGGCCTGGAGTCCTGAGTCGGGCTGTGGCGCTGACTCACGATCTGCTGCGCAGCATGGCCGGGGCGCGCGTCTTCCGCCGCGGAGCGGAATACCACGATGCAGGCCGCGTCGCCGCGGTGGACCTGCAGGAAGGCGTGCTGCGTGCGAATGTCCTAGGCAGCACCGAATACGCCGTGGCGCTCTGGATCGAACGCGGTTCGCTGGAGTATTCCTGCACCTGTCCGCTGGGCCGCGACGGCTCCTTCTGCAAGCACTGCGTCGCCGCCGGCCTGGCGTGGCTGGCGCGCGTGCAAGGGGCCCGGCAGGGACCGAAACCGCCCGCCCTGCCCGCGGTGACCATGGACGACGTCCGGGCCTGGCTCGCGCGCCAGGAGAAGGCCAAGCTGGAGCAACTGCTGCTGCGGCACGCGGACCAGGATGACGACCTGCGGCGGCAGCTCCTGCTGCAAGCCGCCCTGCACGCGCCGCAGGGTCCGGACATCGCCAGCTTCCGCGGCATCGTGGCCGAGATGCGAGGCGTAACCTGCTGCCGGTCATTTCGTCATCTGTGTTGCCTGATCTCCTGGACTTGACGCACGAGGGAATGCAGGATAGATTATCAATCAAATTAATGCGGTTCAAGATAAATCACGATAGGATTGCCGGCGGATGGCAGGAGCGCCCACATGGACACCTCGAGTTTGAAGGCGAATCTCGACCTTCCTGACCGCCTCCGGCAGGCACGGGAGGCGTCCGGCCTGACTCAGGCGCAGGTCGGCGAGCAACTCAGCCTCGCTCGTGCCTCAGTCAGTCAGATCGAGACCGGCGAGCGGCAAGTCAACGGAATCGAGCTCGCCAAGCTGGCGCGCCTCTACGGCCGGCCGGTGGAGGAGTTCTTCGCGCTGGAATTCGACGCGGCGTCCGCCCTCACCACCTTGTTCCGCGCGCAGATCGGGGAGGAGGCGCAACCGGCCCTCCTGGAAGCCGCGGGCAGGAGCCTGGAGCTCAGCAGGGAGCTTGCGCGGCTGGAGCGCGACCTCGGGATCGAACGGGCCAGTCCCTCGCGCATGCCGATCGCATCCGCGCCTGCGCCGGCGTCGGTGCTGCAGGCCGTGCAGCAAGGCGAGGCCGCCGCGGCCGCCGAGCGCCGCCGCCTGGGCCTGGGAATTGCCCCGCTGCCGGACGTCGCGGAGCTGGTGGAGTCCCAAGGAGTGCGCACGCTGCTGGTTCCGCTCCCCGAAGGTGTGGACGGCCTCACTCTGAATCCTCCGGACGTCGGGGCCTGCGTGATCGTCAGCTCACGGGTGGCGCTCCGCGTCCGGCGCCGGTTCTCGTGGGCCCACGAGTACACGCACGTACTGCTGGACCGGAGCCAGCTCGGCATGGTCACCTGGGCCGGCAACCGCAAGGACCTGCGCGAGGTCCGCGCCAACGCCTTCGCCGCGAGCTTCCTCATGCCCGAGCAAGGCGTGGCGGAGTTCATGGCGAACCTGGGCAAGAGCCGGCGGCGGAACGTGGTCGACGTCTTCGACGGCCAGACCGGCCGGCGGATCCGGAACACCCAGCCGGGCAGCGATCAGGCCGTGCAGGTCTTCGACGTGGTGCAGCTCGCCCTGTACTTCGATGTGAGCCGCGAAGCAGCGCTCTTTCGGCTGGCGAATCTCGGCTACTTGGGAGAGACCGAGCGCGAGGAGACCAAAGCGAAGCTGGAGGAATCCGGCGCCGAGCTCGAGCGCCTGATGGGAACCGAGGAGCGGTTCGATGCGGGCCGCGACGGCCACCAGGCCTTTCGGCATCGGTTACTCGGCCTTCTCGTGGAGGCGGTGCGCCGGGAAGTGGCCACGCGCGGTTGGGCAAGAGAAACCGCGGAGCTGGCCGGAGTGGACGCGGAGGACCTGGAACGAGCTCTGGAACATGCGGGCATCCGCAGGGTCATCCGGCGCCCGAGGGCAGGCAAGGAGCTGGCGTGACTCCGGCAGCCGGCGACCGCGTGCTCGTGCTCGACGCGTCAGTGCTGATCAATCTGTTGCACGTCCGCCGCCTGGATCTGCTCGGCCGCCTGCAAGGCTGGCGATTCTGCGTGCCCGAAGAAGTGTGCCGGGAGGTCCTTCGGCCGGAACAAGAGAAGTTGCTGGCCGAGGCCATCGTCCTCACATGGCTGTTCAAAATCACCCTCGATCCGGACGAGATGCAAGAGGCCGATGCACTGCGGAAACGTCACGGATTGGGTCGAGGGGAATCGGCCTGTCTGGCGCTTGCCGCGCGGCGCGGCTGGCTCATCGCGTGCGACGAAGCCGGCAAGTTCCCGAGGCTGGTCGAGGCGTCCCTCGGCGCGGACCGGCTGCTGGTGAGCGCGGATATCGTCCTCCTGGCAATCCGGCGGGGCCTCCTGGACCTTGGGGTGGCGGACAGGTTCCTTCGGGCTTGGGCGGACAACCGCTACGAGGTGGCGTTCCGCTCGTTCGCCGAGCTGCTGCCTCAGCCCCCTGCGGACGAGCGCGTGGGCGAAGCCGTGCTCGTGTGGCGGTAGCTGGGAGCACACAGCCGGCATGCTGCCCGACGCGGCCCGCCGCGACTGGAGCGCAGCCGGGCGCGGCGCCGCCGTCCTTGCTAAGCGCCTACCGAGCGGGACAGCCGACCCGCTCGAGGTAACAGGGCAGACCAGCGCCGGGTTTCACCTCTTCCCGCATCGAGCGGCTGTTGGCGCCGCGCCGCGGGCTCAGTTCGGCGCGGCCGGCGCGTCGAGCCGCGCCTGCCAGGCGGCGAGTTGCTGGCCGCGCTCGGCGCCGGGCTCGGCCGCGTTCCAGGCGGAATAGAGCTCGACCAGCCGCTCGATCGCCCGGCGCTTCTGCGCGGCGGTCGCGTCGCGCGCCGCCTCGATCCCGCGCTGGCCCTCCAGGAGCAGCGGCTCGGCCTCGCCGTAGCGGCCGAGCTTCGCCAGGCACTCGCCGAGCTGGCTGCGGCAGGCGGCGAGGGCGGAGGCTTCGTTGGTGGCCTCGAGAATGGACAGAGCGTCGCTCAGGAGGGGGTGGGCCCCGGACACGTCGCCGCGGTCGAGGCGCAGCTCACCGAGCAGGCGCAGCGACAGCCCGACCGTGACGTGCTGTTCTCCATAGACCTCGCGCCGGATCTCCAGCGAGCTCCGGCACAGCTCTTCGGCCTCGTCCCGCCGGCCGGCGTCGCGCAGGATGAACGCCGCGCTGGCCTTGGCCTGGGCCGTACGCGGATGCCTGGGCCCGAAGACGCGCTCGAAGCGGGCGACCAGGTCCGGCGCCAGCGCCGCGGCTTCCTCGCCGCGGCCGAGCTGGCTCTGGAGCCGCATCACGTTGTGCATGGTGATGGCGGTGTCCAGGTCCTCGGGCGGGTAGGCGCGCTCCAGCGACTCGAGGGCGCGCAGCAGCAGGGGCTCGGCTTCCGCGAAGCGGCCGGAGCCCTGCAGCAGGACGCCGAGCGAGTTCATGGCGATGATCGTGGCCTTGTCGTCGGGGCCGAGCACGCGGGTGGCGTCGTCGATGATGCGGCGATAGAGGGCCTCGGCCTCCTCCGCGCGCCCGGAGTTGTTCAAGGCCAGCGCCAGGCTGGTCGAGGCGCCGATCGTCTCGACGTGCTCGATCATGCCCTGCTCCACATAGATGTCCACGACCGTACGCAGCGTCTCGGCCGCGGCGGGGTAGTCCATGAGGTTGAGCTGGACGATGGCCAGCGAGTTCTTGAACCTGGCCACGTCGACCGCGCGCTCGCCCTGCACGCGCTGGACCACGGCAACCGCCTCCTCGAGCAGCGGCACGGCGTCCCGCAGCCGGCCGCGCGTCAGATAGAGGCGGCCCAGCATGCGCATCGCGATGGCCGTCGTGAGGTGGCGGTCGCCGAACACCGCGCGCATGCGCGGCAGCGTCTCGGCCATGATCGCCTCGGCCTGCTCGGCATCCCCGAGCGACTCCAGCACGGAAGCCAGGTTGAAGCGCGCGATGAGCGAGTCCGGATCGTCCGGCCCGAGCTGGCGCTCGGCGAGCTCGGCCGCCTCGCGGTAGAGCGGCTCCGCCTCCGCGGGGCGCCCGGCCGTGTGCAGCAGGACGGCCAGGCTGTTGCACGTGACCTGGAGCGCGCGCTCGCTCCCAGGGGAGGCCCGGCGGATGGCGAGCACGGCGCGGTAGATCGCCTCGGATTCCTCGAACTGCTCGAGCAGCCGCAGCTGGTTCGCGAGGTCCATGCGCAGGTCCAGCGTGACGCTGTCCTCTGGCCCGTAGAGGCGCTCGCGGATGCCCACGGCCTCGCGCAGCAGGGATTCGGCGCCGGCGTTGTCGCCGCGCCCGGCGCGGCACGTGGCCACGCGCTGCAGGCCGGTCGCGCGCCAGGCGCCGTCCGGACCGTCGAGCTGCGTGGCGAGCTCGAGCGTGCGCTGCGCGTGCGGCTCGGCCTCCTCGAACATTCCGAGCGACAGGTAGGTCCGGGCCAGGATCTCGCGCACGCCCAGCTCGACCCGCGGCCGGTCCGCGAACGAGCTGCCGACCACCGCCGAGGCCGCGTCCAGGGCCTGGGCCACCTTCGCCTCCCGGCCCAGCTTGGTCAGATCGGCCGAGCCCAGCATTTCCAGCAGGAAGGTATTGATCGCGCGCGCCTCCTCGCCGGCGTCTTCGGCCAGGTCGCGCGCGTCCGCGGCCCGTACGTACTGGGTGGCGCTCACCACCAGCCCGGCGCCGAGCGCCAGGAACGTGGCCAGCACGCCGCCCACCAGCACGCGGTTGCGGCGCGCGAACTTGCGGAGCTGGTACCAGGTGCTCGCCGGCCGGGCGCTGATGGCCTCGTTCTTCAAGTACCTCTGGATGTCGCTCGCCAGCTCTCCGGCCGACTGGTACCTGCGCGCCTTGTCCTTCTCCAGCGCCTTGCCGACGATGGTCTCGACGTCGCCGCGCAGGCTGCGGTCGATCGAGGACAGTCGCGACGGCATCTCCTCGCGGATCACCCGCACCGCCTCGTGCAGCAGGCGCCGGTGCAGGTCGTGCGGCAGGCGTCCCGACAGCAGCTCGTAGGCGATCACGCCCAGCGCGTACACGTCGCTGCGCGTGTCCATCTCGTCCGGCTCGCCCGCGGCCTGCTCCGGGCTCATGTACGGCAGCGTCCCGACGAGCTGGCCAAGGTCCGTGTGCATCGTCATCTGCACGTCGGAGTCGGTCAGGCGCGCCAGGCCGAAATCGAGGATCTTCGGCTGCCCGCTCTCGTCCACCAGGATGTTCGCCGGCTTCAAGTCCCGGTGCACGATCCCGCGCTGGTGGGCGTGCTCGACCGCCTCGCAGATCCTGACCACCAGCTCCAGCCGCTGCCGCGTGTCCAGGCCGCGCGCGGACGCGTACTCCGTCAGCGGCAGGCCGCGCACCAGCTCCATCGCGAAGTACGGCTGCTTGACGCCGCCGGTCGCGGTGAAGGTGCCGGCCTCGTGGATCTGCGCGATGCCCGGGTGCTGCAGCCGCGCCAATACCGCCGCTTCGTGCTCGAAGCGCCGCAGCACCTCGGCCGAGGCCAGCCCCGGCCGGATCACCTTGAGCGCCACCCGGCGCTTGGGATGCTGCTGCTCGGCCTCGTACACCGTCCCCATGCCGCCCTCGCCGAGCAGCGCGACGACTCGGTACTCGCCGAAGCGCTCGGGAAGGAGCGGGTCGCGGGGTATGGGAGCCGGATCCGTCATGGGGCTGGACGGGCGGTGGGGGGTTCGCAGCGGCCAATACGCTCGCCGCGCGCCGCAGTGTACCGCCCTGGCCCGCCCGCACACCTCGTTCGTCACCTGCGCCGGCGGAAAGGAAGGCCGATCAGCGCCCGCTGCCACGCCGGCCTGCGCCTCGCCCGCGATCTCCTGCGCCGCCGCGGCATCCCCCTGATCCTCGAGCCGGCACCTCCGCGCACCTGGCTCGACGGCGCCCTGCTGCGCGACGGCGATTCGCTGATCGTGGCCATGACGCTGCGCCACGACCGCCTGGACCGCTTCTGGCTCACGCTGCTGCACGAGCTGGCCCACGCTTCCCTCCATCTCCGCCTCCGCCCGCCGCTGCACGCCTTCCTGGACGACCTCGACAGCGCCGTCGCCGAGACGCTCGGCATCCACCCCGCCCTCCTCGCTGCGCGCGTCCAGGAAGACCGGCACAACTACCGGATCCTGCGCGGTCTGCTGATGGGGGAGGGCGTCCGCAGGCTGTTTCCGCGAGATGCAAGACATGGAAATGGCCAGCATGGCCATACTTTACATTCTCGATTCTAGAACGTAATATTCCAGGATGCCGATCCAAGGAAGAGCCGCCCTGACCCAGGCCCTGCAGTCGCTGGGAGAGGTCCTCGCCCACCGTGGCGAGACCGTTGCGGTGGCAGTGATCGGTGGCTCTGGCCTGCTCCTTCTCCGGATCCTGGATCGTCCGACTCGCGACGTGGATCTGGTGGCTCGCGTCGAGGCAGGCGAGTTGCTGCCGGCCTCCAGCCTTCCTCCTGGCTTCCAGGAAGCGGTGGCTGCAGTGGCGGCCGATCTCGGGCTGGAAGAGCACTGGATCAACGCCGGTCCGGATGATCTCCTGCGCTTTGGCCTTCCGGCTGGGTTCCTCGATCGCTGCCAACCATTGCAGTTCGCCGGCCTCATCGTCTGGGTAGCATCACGCTTCGACCAAGTTCACTTCAAGCTGTACGCGGCGGTCGATCAGGGACCGCAGAGCAAACACTACGCGGACCTCTTGCTCCTGGCCCCGACCGTAGCCGAGCTTCTGGAAGCGGCGCGCTGGTGTCGGACGCACGATCCTTCGGAGCCGTTCCGCGACAGTCTGCGCCAGACCCTGCATTCGCTCGGCGTGGAGGCTCATGACCTCTAAGCTCGCGCGCACCGGATCCGCGCTCGCGTTCGCCTGGAGCGCGTGGACCGAGCTGGGCGTCTCCGGCTGGGAGCGTCGCCATCAGGACTGGCACCTGGACCCGGAGGCGCTCCTCCTGCTGGCCAGCCACCTCGGGGACGAGGATCCGCGCCTGCGCGACGAGGTCCTGGACTGGTGCATCAGCAATGTCCAGCTCCTCTCGCGCTTCCGGCTGCGCTCGCTGCTGCGCGCCTGGCCCGCGGACGCGCGGTGGGGGAGTTTTGCCGCCACCCTGGCCCAGCACACCGGACTGGATTGGCCCGGCTCGGGCAAGGCGGTTCCTTTCCATCCCTCGCACAAGAGCCGGCTGGAGCTGCCCGGCCGGCCGGCGCTGTTCGGCCTGCGCCTGCGCGCCGGCCTGGGCATCGGCGCGCGCAGCGAGATCCTCGCCGCCATGTTGCTCGGCCCCCCGCGCCACGACTGGAGCAGCGCCGAGCTCGCACGGGCGACGGCCTACACGCAGCGCAACGTGGCGACGGCGTTGGAGGCCATGGCAGCGAGCGGCATCGTGGAAGCGCGCCCACAGCAGAACCAGATCCGCTACCGCCTGCTCCAGCCCGATCCCTGGCTCCGCCTGTTCGGCCCGGCGCCCTCCATCCGCCACCACCCCGCCGCCCTCTGCCACCTGGTCTGGACCCTCCACACCGCCGTCCCTCCGCTCGCGCGCGCGACGCCCGCCGTCCGCTCCATCGAAGCGCGCGAGCTGCTGCGCCGCCTGACGCCGGACCTCCGTCAACTGGACTGGCGGCAGCCTCAGGTTCCCGCCGGCCAGGATGCATGGCCGGTCGTGTCCGCATGGGCGGCGGCGCTCCTGCGGGGGGTCGCCGAGGGCCGCAATCCGGAGCCGCAGGTCTTGCGCCGCTAACTTGAAGGCCGGCAGGCGAGGCGTCGCTTCCGTCGACCAGGAAGCAGGCCCGGTTCATGCCGCCCGGAATAGAAAAACATCTGGGCCGCAGCGTGGGGCTCCAAGTCCTCTGCCTGCGTCGCAATTACGGCAGCTTGATGTCACGCTAACTTGTGTTTTCGTATTACCGGGGTACTATATCCACCATGAAGGTCGCGAAATCCAGGCTCACCGGCCAGGGGCAGATCTCCGTCCCGGCCGAGGTCCGCAGGCGCCTGGGGCTCGCCGCGGGCTCGGTTCTCGAGTGGGAGATCGAGGGCGACCTGGTCCTGGTCCGGCGGGCGGGCCGGCACAGCTCCGAGGAGCTGCACCAGGTCTTGTTCCCGGTCAAGCCGCGGAAGCGCAGCCTGCCCGAGCTCGAGGAGGGCATCCGCAGCCATATGCGGAAGCGGCATGCGCGCCGTTGACACCAACGTCCTGGTGCGGCTGCTCGCCCGTGACGACCGCAAGCAGCTCGCCGCGGCCGAGGAGTTCGTGCGCGGCGGCGCCTGGGTGTCGCACCTGGTCCTCATGGAGACGGCCTGGGTCCTGGATTCGGTCTACGAGGTCCAGCCCGCCGCCATCGCCGCCGCCGTGGAGATGCTGCTGGACCATGAGCAGCTGACGGTCCAGGACTCCGACGTGGTCGCCGCGGCCCTCGCTCAGTACCGCCGCCGCCCGAGCGTCGGCTTCTCCGGCTGCCTGATCCTCGAGGTGGCGCGCAAAGCCGGCCACCTGCCGCTGGGGACACCGGACCGGGAGCTGGCCCGGCTGGATGGCACGTTGAAGCTCTAGAAGAAGGCGGCGGGCCCGGATCGGGTGTCCCGCGGCGACAGGATCAGGCAAGCTCAACCGTGATCTTCTCGACGACACCTTCGGAGTCTGCGACCGAGGCGGCCGGCAGCGCCGCCCAGACGTCGCACTTCATGCCGGCCGTCACCAGGATCTCGCCGCCCTCTTCCGGTATCTCGATCTCGGCGTTGAAAACGAGCGGCCCCTCGAAGATGTCCTGCGAGTACCACAAGAGTGGCGCTACGACATAATTGATCGATCCTTCGACCCGTCTGGTGTTGTTCGATGCGAGGTCGGTGACTTCGGCGATCGGTCCGGTGCTCGACCACGAGCCCCCGACGACGGCCCAGGCAATCACTCTGGCCTTGATGTCGACGAGACGAACCTGGATGCGGAGCATGTCGAAACCAGACGGTATGGTGAGGAAGGCGCCGTGCTGAGTGCGTGCCATTTGGTAGCCGCCGATGACGGCCACGGCGTTGGCCGAGACGGATCCCGTTCCGGCATCGCCAAAGGCAAACGCACCGCCCGCCAGCGCGCTGAACTCCTCCGTCACCGTGGCGTCGTCGTCATAGGGCGGCTCGAAGGTGAACGAGGTCTGCAGGTTCTTCAGCGCCTCCCAGTCGATCATGTCTAGTCCGGGCGGGGCCCATCGGAGCCAGAGCCCGCCGTAGTTGCGTTCCTTCATCTCCAGCCGGCCGCTCCGTCGCGCCGCCCTGATCACGGCGTTGCGATAGGCATCCGTCGCCGCGGATTTCTCGTACGCGTCGAGCAGCGACCTCCGGTGCGCCTTCTCGATGGCGTCGGCGGCGTTCCGCAGCTTCAGCAGCTCCTTCTCGACGGCGCGGCGTTGGACGGCCGTGCGGGCCGGCCGGGCGCCCAGCGCGCGAGCCGCCTTGTCGATCGCCGCCACCTCCTTGCGGATGCGCCGTGTGGCGCGGTTGCCATCCAGCGCCTTCAGGAGGGCGGCGCGCGCCTTGCCCTGCGCCGACTCCAGCCGGCGACCGAGCGCCGCTGCCTCCCGCGACGCTCCCGCCGCCTCCTTCGCGGCAGCGGCCTTCCAGAGGGCGATCAGCTTCTTGCGCGATTCAGGCTTGACCCCAGCCTTGATGACGGACGGCATTCAACCTCCTATGTATGGCAGATTCGCAGGCACACCAGAGCGCCGAGAACCACGTCCACAGTCTAACCTGCCTGCCCGCACGCCTCGCTCGCCACCTGCATTCCTCCCGCAGGAGATGACGGTTTAGGCGCACAGGGTTACGCAATTCAGGACCTGAAACGGCGAGAAGTGTTCCCAAAACAGGAACATTGTATGCTACACTCTCCATGCGTGTCGTCGGCTAGCACCGCCTCGCGGCCTTCCTGGTCCAGCACGCCCGGGCCCGCGGAGCGGTCCAGGCATGGCTGGCCGAGGTGGAGCGGGCGGCCTGGCGCGGCCCGCAGGACGTCCGCGCCCGCTTCCCGCGGGCCAGCACTCTCGACCAGAACCGCTGGTGCTTCGCATCGGCACGCACGCCGAGTACGACCGCTGGTAGCGCCTCTTCCCGCCATGCCGCTTCGCCCCATCCGCACCGCCGCCGAGCACCAGCGGGCCCACGCCGAGCTGGAGCGGCTGATGGCCCGCAATCCACAGCCGGGCAGCCCGGAGGCTGACCGCATGGAGGTCCTCGCCCTCCTGATCGAGAAATACGAGGGGGAGCACTTCAGTCTCGGCGCGCCCGACCCGGCCAGCGCCATCCGCTTCCGCATGGACCAGCTCGGCCTGCGCCCTCGCGACCTGGCGGCGCTGATCGGCAGCCGCAGCAAGGTCTCGGAGATCCTCTCCGGCCAGCGTTCGCTGTCGCTGCGGATGATCCGCGCCCTGCACCGGAGCCTCGGCATCCCAGCCGAGATCCTGCTGGCGGAGCCCGGAGCTCCAGCGACCCCGCCCAGCACGCAGGCAGGCCCCAAGAACCACTACGAGCGCCTCCTTCGACGTTCCACCACGCGCACGTCCACTCTGGTCCGTGAAGGCAGCAAGCGCGCGCCGCGCCGGCCTCGATCACCCGAGCCTCCGCACCCAGCCATCCATCTCCGGAGCAGCCGCAAGACCAACAACGCTGCGCTCGCCGCATGGACGCGCCGCGTCCTTGCTCGAGCCCGTGCGCACCCCGGACGCCGCAGCCCGAAGCCTCCAGACCACACCCGCGTCACACCCTCCCTCCTGCGCGAGCTCGTGGCTCTGAGCCCGCAGCCGCGCGGCCCGCTCCTGGCCCGCGATCTCCTGCGCCGCCGCGGCATCCCCCTGATTCTCGAGCCGGCACCTCCGCGCACCTGGCTCGACGGCGCCCTGCTGCGCGACGGCGACACGCTGGTCGTGGCCCTCACGCTGCGCCGCGACCGCGTGGACCGCTTCTGGCTCACGCTGCTGCACGAGCTGGCCCACGCTTCCCTCCATCTCCGCCTCCGCCCGCCGCTGCACGCCTTCCTGGACGACCTCGACAGCGCCGCCGCCGACCTCCTCGAAATCGAGGCCGACGTCGTGGTGCGCACCGCCATCGTCCCGCCCAGCGCCTCCAGCCTGCTGTCCCGCTGCCACGACGCCCCCTCGACCCGCGCCGTCGCCGAGACGCTCGGCATCCACCCCGCCCTCCTCGCCGCGCGCATCCAGGAGGACCGGCACAACTACCGGATCCTGCGCGGGCTGCTGGCAGGACCATCCGTCCGCCGAATGCTTGCACTCAAATAGGCTCCTGCTCGCAGGCCGCTCCACGCGATACTGCTCGCAGCACGCAGACCATGATGGCTGTAACTCCGCAGGTCGTGGTGATCGCCGGGCCGAATGGCGCGGGTAAGACCTCTGCAGCCCCCGAGCTATTACGCGATGCGGTGGGAATCGACGCCTTCGTGAATGCGGACGTGATCGCAGCAGGCCTCTCCGGCTTCAGCCCTGAGTCGGCGGCCTTTGAAGCCGGCCGCATCATGCTGCGCCGCCTCGAGGAGCTGGCACGCAACCGCGAGGATCTCGCCTTCGAGAGCACGCTTGCTGGCCTGGCGACCTACCGGTTCCTGACGAAATTGGTGAAGAACGGTTACGACTGCCACATCTACTATCTTTGGTTGCCATCACCCGAATTGGCGATTGCCCGCGTACGCGAGCGGGTCCAGGCGGGTGGGCATGATGTGCCGGAACCCACGATCCGCAGGCGCTTCCGACGGAGCCTCGTCAACTTCGACCGTCTCTACCGGCCGCTGGCGACGACCTGGCGGCTGTACGATGGTGGCGTGCCTGGCGACCGTCCGCTCATCGCACACGGAAAAGGAGCAGGACGGCCGGTGGTGCTGAACGAGGCAACGTGGCAGCAGATCCGCAAGCAAGTCGAGGAAAGCGCATGAGCCGGCGACCCGGAAGGGACGTCGAGCGGATCCTTCGGGACGGGACGCGCATCGACCAGGCGGTCATCGCCGCGTTCCGTCGCGTCATCCTGGAGCACCGGCGCATGGGAAGACCCCTCGTCATCTGGCGCGATGGACGTGTGGTCGAGGTGCCCGCCGATAGCGTCGAGCTGCCGGCCGTCGGCGGCAGCAGGCGCTCAGCGAACCACAAGCGCTCGTAGGACGAGGCACCGCCGGTCGAGCTGGCGGACGGACCAGCCGCCCCGCAGCACCTCGGTCTCGTAGAAGCGGCGCGCGCGCTCATTCTTGACAGCAAGCAGTCGCACGTAGGCCGACCAGGGCAAAGGAAAGTGAGCGGCGAGCAGCGCCAGAGTCGATTCTTCAGACGGTGTCTGAAGAATCGCGCGCATCGACTCGTGCGACGCTCTCGAGCGAGCTTGGGAGATGAGACCTCGCCCGGCCTCCGCGCCAGGAGTGCGCAATGCTGTTGCGGACCCTTCGCCGCCGCCGGGGAGGGAATTACGCGACGCCGTCGCGTAATTCAGGTCCGCAGGATAGGCCAGAGAAAACAGGCGGAACCGCTGCAGATTGTCGACTCCGAATCCGCGCCCGAACCTGACGGTCAGATCGGCCGCCAGCCGCTTCAGCAGGGCTTCCCCATACTCCGCCCGCACGCTCCCTCCCTGCTCGTACTCCACGATCCTCCGGCCGATCTCCCAGTACGTCGCAGTCATGACTGCGTTGACGGCGCGGGCCGAGGTCCGTCGCGCCTGCTCGAGCAACTCCCCGATGCCGCCGACCAGACCACGATAGGGTTCGTCGCCGGGCGGCAGGGGCACTGCAGTCCGATCACGAGGCCCGTCCATGTCTGCACCGCTGGGCTCACGTGGGGCTCCTCTCCGCTCCCTCGCGGCGTCTCGATTTCCAGCTCTAGTGCTTCTCGCCATCCGCTGCTCTTTCGCAGTGGATGACGGTTTGGGTAGCCAGGGTTACGCAGATTCAATTCGGGAGGATGAGACCTCGTTTCGAAACCTTTTGTTCTTGATTCGAGAGGGTAATATCCGGTCCTCATCAGCAGAGCTCAAGGTATGGTATTTTATAAAGATGGCTTGATAGAACATCCACTTGAAATACAATGCACGAATGAAGCGCGGGCTTGGACGATTGGAAGCGCAAGCGCTTGCCTACCTGCAGATGCGGAGGCAGGAGCTCGTGCGCACGGGCGGCCTGGCCGGCCCGTTGCGTCTCCGGCGATTGCAGGAGCGCGAGCTGTTCCGCCGTCTGGCCCGGGGGCGCTGGATTGCGCGGGTACGGCCCGGCCTCTACCTGGTGCCGCAGCGGCTGCCGCTCGGAGGCTCGTGGAGCCCCGGCGAGGCGCTCGCGCTCCGCGCCCTGTTCGAGGACCGCAAGGGGCGCTACCAGCTCACCGGGCCCAACGCTTTCCAGCGCTACGGCTTCGAGGACCAGGTGCCGGCCCGCCTCTACGTGTACAACAACCGGTTCTCCGGACGGCGAGCGATCGGCGCAGTGGCGCTCACGCTGATCAAGGTCGCGGACCGGCGCCTTGGAGAGACCGAGACCGTCCGCACGGCGGACGGCTTGACCGTCGTCTACTCGTCGCGTGTGCGCACCCTCGTGGACGCCGTCTACGACTGGTCGCGCTTCAACAGCCTGCCCCGCGCCTTCGGCTGGATCCGGGCCGACCTGGCGGCACGGCGTGTCCGGCCGGCCGAGCTGGTTCGCGTCGCCCTGCGCTACGGTGACGTCGGCACCCTCCGGCGGCTGGGCGCGCTGCTGGAGCGGGAGGGCGTCTCCGCCGCGCAGTTGCGCAGGCTGCGCAGCGCGCTCCGGCCCACGACCGGCCTGATCCCCTGGGATCCCACGCGTCCGAAGCGCGGCACCCTCGACCGTCGCTGGGGGGTCGTCTGGAATGAGCGCGCCTGAGGCCGTACCGCTCCGGTTCCACGAAGATGCGGAGTTCTTCCGCGAGGCCGTGAGCTTCACGGCCGCGGAGACCGGGTTCGCTGCGAGATTGATCGAGGAGGACTACTGCTGCACGGCCCTGCTGCAGTACCTGGCGTCGGGGTCTCCGGCCCTGGTCTTCAAGGGCGGCACCTGTCTCGCCAAGGTGCACTCCGGCTTCTACCGCATGAGCGAGGATCTCGACTTCCTGCTCCCGGCGCGGACCAGCGCATCCCGCCCGGAGCGGCGGCGGCACGCTGCCCCGACCAGGGCGGCGGTCGCCAGACTGGGCGAGCAACTCTCGGGCCTGGAGCTTGCCGCGCCGCTGCAGGGTGCGAATGACTGCAGCCAGTACGCCGCCGCCATCACCTACAGGTCGCACTTCGGCTCGCCCCAGGAGTCCATCTGGATCGAGATCGGGCTGCGTGAGCCTCTCCTCTCCGACGCCGTGGCTGGCTCCGCCCACACGCTGGCCCTGGATCCGGTCAGCGGCTCAACTCTCGTTCCTCCCATCCAAGTCCCGTGCCTCTCCCGCCGGGAAGCCATGGCGGAGAAGCTGCGCGCCGCGCTCACCCGGCGCGTTGTCGCCATCCGGGACTTCAATGACGTGGATCACGCGGTCCGCCATGCAGGCCTCCAGGTCCTGGAGCCGGAGCTCCTGGCCCTCGTGCGACGGAAGCTGGCTGTGCCCGGGAACGAGCCCGCAGATGTCTCGCCGGCGCGCCTCGCCGCCCTCAAGCCTCAGCTCGAGGCGCAGCTCAGACCGGTGCTGCGCGACCGCGATTTCGCGGCCTTCGACTTGAAGCGCGCCTTTCAAACTGTGACCGCCGTGGCCGCCGCCCTCGGTTGAGCCTGCGACCGGAGAGGGCCACGAGTCGTTTGCCGGCGCGCAGGGCCGGCACCAGGTCGGTGTCGCCGGAGACCAATACGATCGTGTCGACCGCCGGATCGAGCATGCCCTCGAGGATCGCCACCGCGATGGCGACGTCGGTTTCCTTCTCCTCCAAGCGGTCGTAGGCCTGCCCGCCGATCTTGCAGACCTGCGTGCAGGCCTTGAACTAGCCGTGGCGCGCTAGTCCGACAACCAGTCTGCGACCTTGTCCCAACGGCGCCAGCGGTGGTACTTGCCACTGGCAGGACGCCAGCGGAGACCCCCGACACTCACCACGAGCGTGCCAAGTTTCTGCTCCTTGCGCTTCCACTTGCGCCACACCTCGAAGCTCACGCCCGTCCTGGTCACCTCAAACCACTGATCCACGTTGGCGTAAACCCACTTAGTTGGACGCCCAGGCTGTCTACCTCGCATGCTTACCTCCTCTGGCCTCAGTGGCCGCAGATGCGGTCCGGTTACCTCTGTGAACTAGCTTTCGGGTTCCAGATCGCGCTCTAGCCATGGTAGAACCCGCGGACCGAAACCGGCAGGTCGAGCCAGGCAGGAAGACCCTTCGAATACCTCCCGGCGTGGATCTCGACCCCGGAGAAGGTGTGGCCTTCGGGCCTTCGCTTCGAGCACGCCGACAGCCTTCCCCTCCAAGAACATCAGGTAGTCCGCGAACCCGCAGCCAGTAGTGAGCTTGAACTCGCGCACGGCGATACCCCGGCCGGCTGATAGATTCATCTCGTCCCTGTCCTGCACCATCCAACCCGCTTCGATGAGCGCAGTATCGATCTGCGCCCCTGGACTTCTGCTCCGGCGTGCTCGCAGGAGGGCTCATCGCTTGCCAACCGTGCTAGCCCGATACCTCACCAGCAAAGCATCAGGTACGCCTGCTGCGACCCCTCCGGCCTTGCAGTCCATGAGCGCGAGCAATTCGTGGCGTTCCTGGATCACTGCTCCTCCACTAATCCACCAGCTTCAGGCGCAACGCTGAGGATCCTGCGGAGCCGATCGGCAAGTCGTTTTCGTCGGGACGTGTAGAACCTGTCGAAGGCTCTCATTGCCTCGGGCACAACACCTAGTTCATGTAGCTCGCAAAAGTTCGCTCGCGCTGTTCTGGCGGGATACTTCTCTGACAGCCACTCGTTCGGAAGCTTCGCCCTCTTCGACTCGTTCGCTGGACCTTCTAGTAACTGGAGGTTCGCAAGTCGCTCACACTTGTCAATGTAGTCGTCTCGCTGCTCCTCCGAAATCCCGGCGGTACGCAGTCGGGTGGGCGTGAACCGGGCTTTAGGAAAGACGTGGTCAACGTGAAACACGTTACGCACATCGACGTGAGGAAAGAGTAGCGCGAGTATTGCGAAGGTTCTCTTGTCGCCGTACCTGATGTCCAACAGATCCTCGATCTCCTCCTCGGTGAAACGAATGGACTTACCTCGCTTTGCCATCGCCGCTTCGATGTTTTCAATGGGGAAGCCTCGGTCTGCGCGCTCCTGGAGACTAGTGCGCAGGGCGAGGAGCAGCGTGTCCAAGCCGCTGCCCCAAACGCCGGCTTTGACGAGCGAACGGCAGACCCAGCCGCGGAGTAGCTCCCGATCGTCGCGATGCCTCGGGCTGGAGAGGTAACTCTCGTCAAAGGCTCGCTTGCATACGTAGTAAGCCACTGGAATGACCACGCTGTCGGCCGTAAGAGTCTGCCCTGAGAAGCCGAACTGTGCCAGTAGTTCGACGCTCAGTCGAAGCGCTCGGTCGATCTTCTCCCAGTTCTTGGCAAGAGTTTTCATGTTTGTGGCATTGAAGTTGGTGACACGGAAGGCCACGCTTTGAATATCCGAGAGCATCAGGCTCGCCTTGAGCACCAAATCCTTTGAGAAACCAAAGCCAGCTCTGATCCCGTTCAGTTCGTCGACGAGAGTATGGATGGCTTGCCGCGCATCGCGATCCTTCCACTGAGCTGTAGCAATGCTCAGAAGAAGGTCGGAGTACGTGAGAGGATCGCCGGCGCTATTCACCCGGATGAAGATGTTTAAGACCTTGTCCAGATCCTGTTCTTTCTCATCGAAGTAAGGAAGCAAAGCCTCTCTATGAACTCTGCCATAGAGCCGATTGAGCACTCGTGCGGCGTGCTGATCTTGTGCCAAGCGCATCGTCTGGAGAGCAAGGATCACGTCGAAGTCTTCTTTGAAGTCGAACACCTGTGAGACCTTGAACCAGTACGTCGTGTCGCTCCGCTCGCTTTCCGCGCGGCCTGGAGTGAGGAAGCGGAAGTCATACTTTAGCCCACGCTCATTCTCAGAAGCTGGAGACAAGAGGTTGAGATAAAGGTATTTCGTTGGAAATGCGTCGGGATTGTCCCACCGCTTGCGAGGCTCCTTCTCCGCATGATAGCCTCGTAGCCCGATGTTCAGACTGGTGAGTCGCTGCTGGCCGTCGAGGATCGCAACGACCGGTTTCAACGGAACATCTAACACTGGACAGTGACGCCTATTTTTCTCGTGGAACTCACGCATGAAGCCATACCAGGTGTAGTCCTTAATTCTCCCGGGCTCTACTCTCCAGAAGAGGAAGGACCCGATGGGATAGCCCTGCATGAGGCTGTCGAAGAGCCCGCATATCTGCTCGGTGTCCCAGGTGAACTCCCGCTGGATTGCAGGAAGGACATAATCCTGGCGCTGTATCGCGTCGAGCGCCTCTTTGATGGTGATTGGAGTCTGAAACGCCATGCTCGCCTCCAGGCCTTCGATCGGGTAGATGGGTCGCGTAGCATACAGGCCACGAGAACGATGCCTCTGGCCAAGCACATCGTGGCTTTTGGTCGAGCACTACGAGCGCTTGGCCGTTCGAACATTCCTCGGTGCGAGTGCGCCATCACGCTGCAGGCTTGATTTGCCGCATCCTTCAAATACCCGTGCGAGTTTCCGCCGACGATTGGACTAGGAAAGGGGTGCGGCTCGTCGGAGCCTACAGTGACTCTACTCTTGGATCAGTTGTCGGGGGTCAGGTCACCGGCATGGATCCTTGAGAGGCCGAGGCCGCGGCGCTCGATGCTCTGCGGGCCTTCGCTCCGGAGGCGGATGACCGGGCTGCTGCGCGGCGGCCTTCGGAGAACAATCTCCGGATTGCTTTTGGCTAAGACCCAGAATTCCCTGTACTGGCTCGTGCAGTTGGGCTGGATCCTGGAGCCGGACGTGGATGGTGTGCTCGCAGCGAGCTTCGTGTTGGGCAGTTCTCGAGTGTGAGCATGTTAGAATGAGTCAAGTGAGTTGGCATGACAATGCCGCCGTCGGGGAGCTGACCCACTGGGAAAGGGGATCGCACTTGGTCTTCGCGTCAGATAAGCAGGCCGAATCGGTGAGACGAGGTGATGCCTACGTCGGTACACGGATACTGGGATCTTGCGGCCTTTCCGGCCGCGGATGAATCGCTCGAGGCGATCTGCGCGCCGTACATCACGGCTGCCGGCATGGGGCTACTTGAGCGGCTGCCTTACTGGCGCGTGCGAGGACTTCGAGTTCTCACGAAGTTGGAGGCTGGGAGCATCGCCGCGGGAGTCCTCGACCCATCCGCCCTTCGCGCGCTCATGGCGGGTGGTGCGGAGATCCGGCATCTTCCCTGTCTGCATGCCAAGATGTATTTGGCTATCGGCTCCGGGGCCGTGTTCGTCGGCTCCGCCAACGTCACTCAGAGCGCCATGCACCTCAATCGGGAAGTGATGCTGCGGATTGATGAGGCCGCGACGGCGTCCAGCGTCCGCGGGCTCTTCGAGCGATACTGGCAGGAAGCTGTATCCGTAGATGAGCACTTCCTTCGGCGCGAGGAACAGGCTGCAGCGAACCTGCGCGAAGTGCCGCTGGAGGCGGACGATCGTCTGCTGCTCGCCTGGGGTCAGCGCTTTGTCCTGCTGGAGGTAAGGGCCATCGTCCTGGAGAAACTTGAAGATCTGGACCTGCCTGCTGATCTCCTGGGCTTCAAGCGGGAGATCACGGAGGAGATCCGCCGGGCGTCTCGGGTGAAGGTTCGCACGCTTGGCAGGGAGCTTCGCAAGGTGGTGGAGGAGGGAGCCCGGAAAGAGAAGGGGGTCGCCCTTTCGCTCCTGCAGGAGGGCCGGCCTCGTGCCAGGAAGATGTTGCCGCTTGTCGAGCTTGCCTCCTTCGATCAGGCTTGCCAAGCCTGGGAGAAGCGGCTCCAGATCTTGATCGGGCAGCGGATCCGGGATTCCTATGCGCTGGTCCGCCAGGATGCTTGGGAGAACTGTCAGAAAACGCTGGCTCACTTGGGTGACAAGAGGGCGCGTCCCTTCAGCCAGGGAGAGGTGGAGCGCATTCAGCTCTGGTTCGCTTCGACCTTTCCCAGAATGGAGGCTCTCGTGCAGGACGCTCGGGTGGAGGTGCTCTACTTCGGCTTGCATCGGTTGCAGTTCGAGAGAGATCCCGGCCTGAGAAACGAGGTGACGAATCGGATCCGCTTGCCCCAGCAGCCGCGGATCCCCGGACTGGTCGAGAAGAGGTAGGCTCAAGCCTCGATGCCCCTGAATCCGGTCAGCTCCGCCGCTCGCGTCAATGAGCAGTTCCGCCTGACGGCCGGATCATGCCGCGCGTCGCGTCACAACGCCCCTACGCTGCCCGGCCGCCAGGGATGTGGACGGCCGGCCCGTTACAGGCGAACGACGGTTCCCCTGTTCAGTCCGTCCGATCCGCGTAACTGAGTTCTCCCACGGTCAGCCTACTCCGCCTCGAAGCCTTGGCTCGCGAACTTGAGGGTCTTGCTGTTCTCGGTCACCGTGCGGACGATCTGCTCCGAGGCTCCATTGGCGAGCGACGCCTCGATCTCCAGAGTGACCGTGACCTCGGCACCCACTTGCCCGGCAAGATGTGCGATCACCTCGTCGGCGATGCGGCTTGCGTCTCGCCCGACTCGAGCCGGGTCGAGTCGCACAGTGCCATGGAACCGCCGCAGCTTGCGTTCCAGGGGCGGCTGCGGAGCCGGTCCCGGACCGGGTGGAACAGGGACGGGTCCGGGAATCGTCGGCGGCGCTTCGGCGTCGAGCTGCCTACGGGCTACTTCCGGTTTCACCAGTACGCCAATGCTGTCCTGCGTGATGGCCACCTGCTGCCCACCGCGCAAGCCGCGATACCGGGCGGCCGCCTCGTCGAAACCGTCTGCATAGGCGAACGTCTCTGGCTGCCAGGTGAGGAGGTCTAAGCCGGACCGAATTGCATTCACCAGCACCGCAGGCTCGGCCAATCGCGGCAGGTAGAGATAGCGCGCGAAGTCTTCCACGAGCTGGCGGACGGCGACGTGATTACCGCGCCAGAGCGGCACGTCGTCCATATGCTTGCGCAAGATAGTCGCGGCGAGGTTCGTCACCAGAAGCTCGTCGTTCCGCAGTTTCTTACTGGCACGGACGGCCAAGGCGTCATTTCCGGAGAGACGCATGGCCTGCCACTCCACAGGCGCCTCAGGTTTCGGCTGCGTCGGCACGAGCAGCCACTGGTATGCCTCCGGGAGCCGTGCGGTCACGGCTCCGTCGGCATCCCTTTTCTGGGCTTCGGCCTGCCGGACCTGATGCGGGTCCAGATTCAGTGTCTCCTTTTCGGCAACAATGGATTGCCATGCCAGGTACTTGCGAAGCGCCTCGTCGAGATCTTGCAGACGCACCTTGTCTACGGCCAGAAAGACGAGCGCGTTGCGATAGAGCCTGGGGGTATTCCCACGCGACTCAAGGATCGCCTTTGCCGCAACTTCGGCTGCGTTGCCTCGCTCCTTGCTGAAGGGACGATCGATGCCGAGCACGACCAGCCGCGCGTCGAGGTCATCGGGCACGTCCTGGCCAGACTGCGGCACAGGATGGATGCGGCTGAAGTCTCCAGTCTTGCGCAGGTCGGCGCGCAGGCGTTGATCCAGCTCGTGGACGACTCTGTCTGGATCGCGCTTGAGCTGCTCGGCGCGATCCTCGGCGAGCTTCGTGACGGTCGGCTGTGTCGCGTACCAGAAGCGCGTCCCGTCCTGGTAGAGGTACGTGGCCGAAGCGGCCAGTCGGCGCAGCGCATCGCCGAAGACAGCCGGCGACTCGCCCGGCATCACGCAGCCGAGCTTGATACGCCCATCTTCGATCCCGCGGTGCGCTGCGGCTGCGGTAGGCGCGGAGCCGAGGTAGATGGTGCGCGCCACCCGCCGCGTCGCGTGCAGCTTGCCGAGGTTCGGCTGCTCGGCGTCGATCTTGAGCGGCAGCGAGCTGGGCCCGTCCACGTCCTTCTCGATGATGGGCGCCCAGTTGTCCGAGAGGTAGCGCGTCAGCTCGGACTGCACGCGGGCATCGTCGATCGGCACCGTGGACGGCAAGATCAGAGGATTGCGGTCCCCCTTCTCCCACAGGCTGTGGATCACTGCCGCCATCAGGCGCAGCACGCCGCGCGTGCGCTGGAACTTCACCAGCGTGGACCAGTCCGTATAGAGCCGGTCGAAGATCTCCGGGTGAATCGGGTACGCGGCCTGGATGCGCTTCTCGTAATCGCCCCCCTTGCACTCGGGCGGGAACTCGGCACTCTGCGCGCGATAGAGGTCGGCGAAGGCGCGCGCGGTCACGTCTCGCTGCTTGAAGGCGTCCGGCCCGGCGAGTGGCTCGAACAGCCGCCGCCGCACGATCTCGAAGCCCTCCTCGGCGGTTGCCGGCCGCCATGACGATTCCACGCGCCCGACCACGTTGCGCAGTCGCTCGAGCGCCTCGCGCCCGCGGATGCCACCTACCTCTACGTCGTCCCCCTGTGTGTGCGGCGAGCCCTGGGTGTCCGAAGCCGGCAGCGAGATCACAAGCAGGCAGTTGCCAGCGAGCTTCGCCGACTCGGTGAGCGCCTGGGCAAAGGTGAACTGGGTCTCGAAGCCGCCGGCCGGCAGGTCGCTCTGGTCGTGGAGCTGGCGCGCGTAGGCCACCCACTCGTCGATCAGGATCAGGCACGGCCCGTATTCCTTGAACAGCTCGCGAAGCACGTCGCCCGGGTTCGTGGCCTTCTCGTCGTCGGCCTTGACGCGCGCGAAGGCCTGTTTGCCGCCAAGCTGCCAGGCCAGCTCGCCCCACAGCGTGCGCACCACCGTGCCGTCCGGCTTGGTGAGGGGGTTACCGGGAGAGATCTTGTTCCCCACCAGCACCACGCGCTTCACCCTGGGCAGGATCTTCACGCCCGCGTCGCCCAGCACCGTATCCACGCCCGCGAGCTCACCAGGGTTTGCCCCCGAGAACAGGTGGTAGAGCGCCAGCATCGAGTGGGTCTTGCCGCCGCCGAAGTTGGTCTGGAGCTGCACCACCGGGTCGCCGCCCTTGCCGGAGAGGCGCTGCACGCCACCCACCAGCAGGCGCTTCAGGCTCTCGGTAAGGTAGGTGCGGCGGAAGAACTCCTGAGGCTTCTTGTACTCGTCCGAACCCTCGCCCAGGTGCACTTGCCAGAGGTCAGCGGCGAACTCCGCCTGCTGGTACCGCCCGCTCGCCACGTCGGCGTGGGGCGTGACGATCTCGCGCCAGGGCTTGAGCGTGCCGGTCACCGACGCTTCGATCAGCGAGCCGCCCGCCTTGCGCTTCTCGCTGCGCACCTGCTCGTCGATGGTGAGCCGGCGAAGTTCGAGCATCAACCTGTCCACCTCGTCGGCCTGCGGCGCCGATATGGCGGTCAACAGGCGTACCATCGAGTCCAGCGCCCGTTCGGCGTCCCGGCTGGAGAACGGCTCCTGGTGCGCCCACTTGTTGCGGCAGTCGCGCAGCTCCTGCACTAGCGAGCGCTCGGCGCGGCCGAGCGTCCGGCCGAAGACGTCGTTCCACGCCTCCCACATGAGCTTGAGCAGCGCCGCCACGTCCCACTCGGCGACCGACTTCTTACCGACCGTCCGATCGTCGCCGAAGTAGCGCCGTGCCGCTTCGGTGGCCTGCGCTTGGTGCTGGCTCATGAACTCGCGCTCGACGAAGGGCGCGAGCCCCGCCCGGAGCAGTTCCATCGCCTTGCCGACGCGATCCTGGTTGGTGATGGCCATTGCTTACTCCTCGGTCTCCCCAAACAGCGCCGCCTGCTCGGCTCTGGGTTTGCCGCCCTCGCGGGCGAGGCGGGCGATCTCCGGCCAGCTCTGGACGAGGCCGTTGTAGGCCAGCGCCTCGGCCGCGCGCTTCTTGCGCTCGCAGAGTGAATAGAGGCGGTAGGCCAGCTCGCGGGCCGCCTCAGCCTTGCTGCCGAGCTTGGCAACCAGCGCCGCCGCAGCGCCCTCGCCGCCCGCCTCGAGTACGCGGATTAGATGGTGCACAATTTCCCACGCGGTCAGTCGGCCGCCAGAAGCTGGGTCCCAGTCGCCGGATAGACTTTCAGGTCGCAGCAGTCGTACCTTGCCGCGCTTCGACTCCAGGGTGCCCGCGTTGACGAGGCCTTGCACACTTGTATTCTTCGCCTTGCTGAGCGTCTCCGCCTGCCCGAAGGGGCCATCGTTGAAGCCGAACTGCTCGAACCAGGCCAGTGCCCAGCGGCTGTCGGGGTCGAAGTCGTCCTCCTGTTCGGCGAGCGTCTCGTCCAAAGTCTGGTTGATGAGCGCAAGCGCCTCGCGCACTGAAAGGGGCTTGCCCTCTGCACCGAGAACCTTGGAATAGCGGGTGTAGACCGCCATGCCGGGGCCGATGGCAGCCTGCGCCAGGTCCACCGGCGCGATGTTGCCCGCCTGCAAGTGAGAGAGCGCCTGCGGCAGCTCGGCCTTGAGCGCGGTGACAAACTCGCGGCGGGTGGCAGTGGGCGCGTCGGCGACGAGCGGGCGGCAGACGAGGATGATGCTGGAGGCGAGGGCATTGGTGCCGATGCCGACAGAGCGAGCGCCGCGCTCCGTGCGCATCGGCCAGGTGCCGCTGATCGCGAAGCCGGCGCGGATCACGGCATCGAGAAAGGTGTCCCAGGCGGTGCTGGCGATTCCTTCTTCGCCATCACTCTCCGACTGCTTGAACGCATAGTAGATGGTGACAGGAAAGGCCGGGTGCGCCTGCTTCGCCAGGCGGTGCATCGCTTGCGTCATTCCATCGAGGAAGAATATCTCCGCCTTCTCCTTGCTGCCGTGGCGGTAGGGCGTCGCCACAAGCTCCTCGGCCTTCGGCACGGCGAGCGTCGCAAAGAGTTCAGGAAATACGGGCTTCAGCGAACGCCGCAGCCAGACATAGAAGAAGTCCGACAGATCGGCGTACCCAATGTTGTCGTAATAGGGAGGGTCTGTCGAAACGACTTTGTCGATGCTGAGGCATTGCTGTGAGGCATCGCTTTGAGTAGCGCAGCCGCACACAGTGGCTGGAAGAGATTCTGCTGCCTCTACCGAAGACTCGACTATGGAGAACCAGCTCCCAACCTTCGAAAATGGAGATAGTTCCACATAGTCCCAATTCATTGGGATTGCCTGCCGGGCGAACAGCGCGCGTACGTTCTGATTGGTGTTGTTCCAGCTACAGATCGTGTTCGATAGGTCACTCCATCGAGACGTAGCTAGCCCCAAGTACACCCCCACCGCCTCGGCGTAGGCGGTGGCGCCGGTGCCGCTGTTGCGCAGGGGCTTGCCGTCGTCGCGCATGCCGACGGCGAGCGCGTCACGTCGGCTGCACTCGCGCGCTTCACTCACCAGGTCGGAGAAAGTAGTCAGTGCAACGAGCTGGCGAGAGGTGAAGAGGTCGCGCCACTTCGTCATGCCGTATTCCTGCACACGAAAGCCGAGCGCCTTCGTTGGTAAGTTGGTCTCAGGCGCATCCTTTGGCTGTGCGTTCGACGCGACCGCTTCCATCTCTGGTGTTGGCGACAAATACACCCGCTCGCGTTCGCCCTCTGCCACGATGGCCATCAAGCGCGCGCCCATGCGTCCCGTTTTGGCCTCGAGTCGAAGATAATCGAACGGCATCGGCGTTCCCGACATGAGGCAAAGAAAACTGCTGCCACTGGAGCCCGACTTCGTGCCCCGCTTCGCCATCTCCGCATCCTTCGGCTTGCCCACGTTCACTCTGAAGCGGTAGCCACCGTTCTCTATCAGCGGCTCGACGTAGGCTTCTTTGCCCACCTTGGTCGAGAGCATGAAGGTGGAGGCGAGTGGCACGTCCACCTGCGCGAAGGCCGGGTTCGGGCTCTTCACCGTGCGCGCCCAGAGCCACGCGATCACGGTGAGCTTCCGGCCGACGTACGGCTTCAAGTCCGGCCGCACCATCGCCATCTCGGCGGTGACCTCGATCTTCGGGTAGAATTGTCCAATGCGCCTCTGGGCCTCGTCGCGCATCCACTGGCCGTAATAGCGCACGTCCTCGGCGAGGCCCTGTGCCCCCTTCCACCCCCTGGCGATGAGGGACTTCTCCTTGCGCGCCACCGGGTTCACCGGCGGCTTCCCCGCGAACTTGGGTGGAATCTCGATCATCGCCTTGTTGATCAGTACCGCCACCGGGTTCAGGTCGCTGGCATAGCTCTGGAGCCCGAGCCGCTGCGCCTCAAGCGGCAGCGCCCCGCCGCCGGCGAAGGGGTCGTGGAAGGCGGGGAGCTTCATGCGATCGAAAAGCTCCTTCGCCCGCGGATGGTCGGCGTTCTCAGCGCAGGCGCGCCGCCAGCTCTGCCAGATCTCGTCGCGCGCCGCCTGCAGCACCGTTTCGTTGGTGGTGTTCTCCCAAAGTACGAGGTCCTCGATGATGCGGAACAGCCGCTGGCGCTCCTTCTCCTGCTTCTTCTCGGTCGGGAACAGGTCCGGATGCGCTGACGGGTCGTCCACCATCTGCGCAAAGATCACAGCCCGGGCCGCCGCCAGCGGCCGCCGCGCCCACCAGATATGTAGTGAACGTGGATGCTTTCGCGTGAAAGGCTGCTTCTCGTTCACGCTGGCTTTGTTGATCGCCTCCAACGGCAGCGCGACCTCAATGAGCTTCCTGCGCGTAGGAGTCACGGCTCGAGTATTGCTTTGGAAAGCGAAGGGAACTGTCTGAGGCGGCCGTCTTGCTCAGGTTCTAAATAGTAATTCTTCGCCCAAGTGACCATAGTAGGATCGGGTACAAGTCCGAGCATGTCAATCAAACAGCATGCTTGACTCCTTCGTCTCTCCTTCAGCCTACAGCAGTTCAGGCCAAGATAGCCGACCATGTAGGTCACCTTGGCTTTGTCCTGGCCAGGCGCTGCGGTGACGGTGCCATCTTGGAGATAAGCAAAGAGTGGCGCGGTTGCAGGTTGATACGGCGAACTGAACAAGGCAGCATCATATCTGTACTTGGGATTGTAATGGCGATCATCCTTGAAGCGACCGCAATGCTCCACCAGCCCCCCGTTGCAGGATACAGCGAGGTTGCTATATTCATAGGTTCGTTGTGGAGCTATGCTTCGAGGCTCCATGTGCTCCACATGGCATTCTCCGTCGGATAGTTCCAACTCGCAATAGCAGCAGAGGTAATGCTGTTCAATCCGCAGGCTGCTTGTGAGCTCGACATGGCATGGCAGTCCAATGAAGGTACTCCAGTCCTGTCCACGTGGCTGCACAGCGAGGCAGCTGGGCGGGGTGAGATTGCGCGTTATGGTTCTCATCACTTTCCCAGTACCTTGATTTGACTGATGCGAATGTCCGCACGATGTAGGTCCGGATCGCTCGTTCCCAGGGCCTGTTCTAGTTCTGCCCGGAGCGCTCTGGCGCGGTCGCCTTCATGTTGCCTGGCTTCGACCAGCGCTAGATACTCCGCTAACTTGGTGACAGCGTCGACGAGTGGCCGGGAATGGACGCCGAACACCTCGGCCAGGACACGAGAGCTTTCTGCGCCATACGTGCCGACATCGGCGGGGATGGCTTCGAGGCCGTGATCGAATCCGAGGAGGTAGATATGCTCGCGCCGAACGGTAGTGAGAACTGCGGGGCTATGCGTGGCGATGATGATCTGGGTGTTTGGGAAGACGGACTGAAGGCTGGGGATGACCGTTTGCTGCCAGCGCGGATGGAGGTGCAGTTCAATCTCGTCAATTAGAAGGATGCCTGGCGCCTCGAGGGGATTGGGCCACGAGGGATGGGCCTGCGCCAGCCGACGGGAGAAATCGAGAACGAGCGCTAGAAGGTTGCGGTACCCGTCGCTGAGTTGCGCTAGTTCCAAGATCTCATCGGGACCATCCGTGCGAGCGAGGGCAACCTTAAGGCTCGGGGGATTGCCGTCGAAGAAAACACGCTTGACACCCTCGATGCTGCTTGTTAATGCTTGGCGCACTGCGCTGAGGTCAGGGAAGGGATCATAGTTGTCCCGAGATGCAGTTGCCTGCGCCCGCAGCTCTGAATTCTCACGCAGGTAGAACCACTGGCACATGGCCTGGAAGTTTGTGCCCGCATCGAGCGCATTCGTGAAGGCTTCCTTGCGGGAGAGCTCCAACGACAGGATATTGCCCAAGTCGGGCATGCCGGTGAGACGACGATGGGCACGATAGTAGGCCACCACAGGCAGAGGAATCAGGGCTTCAGGAGCACTTTTCTGGATCTCTTGCCAGATGGCTGCGAAGTACCGGCGGATATCCGACTGGCGTTCAGATGTATTGGTATCGTAGCTGAAGCCGCCCGGAAGTCGATAGCGGATGTGCTCAGTCCATTCGATGGAAGCGGGTTGCCCA
This sequence comes from Planctomycetota bacterium, assembly GCA_004295085.1. Taxonomy (GTDB): domain Bacteria; phylum Planctomycetota; class UBA1135; order UBA1135; family UBA1135; genus SHNF01. Next base: position 74,476 of record SHNF01000006.1, read on the forward strand.
GTAGGAGTCTTCTCGGGGAACCCCTCGATAGGATAGAAACTTCCCGCGGTGGCCCGAAATTGGACAAAGTCCTTGCGGCCAAGCGTCGCGTCTTTCGCTCCGGGCGTGACGCGGATGTCGGTGGGCTGGAGTGTCGCTTTCTGCCTTTCACGCTGCCGTTTCCCTCCGCCGCCGTTCGCGGCGACGACAGAGTAGAGCGCGATGGCAATCGCATCGAGGATGGTCGTCTTGCCGGCGCCATTCACGCCCACGATGACGTTTACTTCTGGGTGGAGCGTCAGCGCCAAGGATTCGAAGCAGCGGAAGTTAGTGATTTCAACTTTGGCTAATTTCATCGGCACTCCCTACGTAGCGGCAATCCGGCAGGCACGTCTCCACGTTCGCCGTGCGGTTCTCCATTTCTAGAGGAAGGGGCGCTCGTTATCATGAAGGTTGCTTGGCCTTCTGCCGCAGCGCAACAAGATCATAGTTCACGCTCGTGACGCCGAAGTCTGGCTCGCGCTGGAAGGGCTGACGAACGTAGTGCACGCGGTGGTCCTCACCCTTCAAAAATTCGACGATCGCGAGGATGAAGTCGTCCGGCTTGTTGAGTGAATAGAGGATCTCGTTCCTGGTCACCGTGATCGTGTCGGCGCTGCTCATGCGGCCCTTCACCTCCAGAAAGCGCAGTCGGCCCGTGCCGGGGACACGGCTCTCGATGTCATAGCCGAGCTTCTCGAACTCGCGGTCGGTGGGGTCGAAGCCCAGGGCGCGCTCGACCTCCATTACGATGGCTCGGGCGCGGGCGGCCGAGGCCTGGGTGTCGGCGGGGCTCGTGGATGTAGGGAGCACGCGCCCGGCAATCGCGGCCACGAGCCTCAGCGGCACGACCACGAGCCCGCCCAGGACCACGGGTGGCAGTGCCGAGATCTGGGCCTCGCGGTCCAGCTCGGCGAGGCGCCGCTGGAGCCGCGCCTGCAGGTCGTCGGCGCGGCGGCGTGCCTCCTGCGAGTTGAGTCGCGCGCCGGCCCTGCCGGCCTGCTCCTGGAGCTTGAGCTGCTCGGCGCGGTGATCCCAGTAGGTAATCTCCTTGGTCAGGCGGTCCTTCACAGCGGCGCGGGTCTTCTCAATCCACGCAAGGCGTTGGTCGCGCACCTCTTTGATGTGCTCGGGCACCACCTGCGCGATGGCGTGGCTTTGCGCCCTCTGCTCCACCGCCTGCGTGATCCAGGCGCATTCGGGGCGGGCGAGAAGATCGGCCACCGTAGGCTCGCTCTCCGCCAGCGGCCGGTAGTCGAGGTAGGGCGCGTAGTGAAGATGGCGGGTGGATCCCTCGGCGTCCATTTCGACATAGAGCATCCGCCGCGAGATGGTGCGGCGCTCGCCGGAGGGTAGGAGGCTTGCGTCCTGGATAGCGTGTTCGAGGGTAAAGAGTACGCGCGGATTCGTGCCCGGGTCGCGCTCGTCCACCAATACAGTGCCGCGCTTCAGGAGATCACGGTGGCGCTCGAGCGTGAGGTCGAGCACCGCGTCGAGCAACGGGTGACCCGGACAGACGAACGCAGCGAGCGGCTGACCCTGGGGCGCGATCAGGTCCTTCTCGAAGGCGACGCGCTCGTAGCGCGAAAGCACCGGATCGCCCGTGCCGATCTGGCGGTCGCGGTTGCGCACCGGCGCCGGGACGTGGGTGATCTCATAGCGGCGCGGCTCGCGCTGGCGGACGGTGCCGCCCAGGCGCTTGAAGGCTTCGATGAAGAACGACTCGATGTAGTGCGGCTGCAGGCGGCGCGCTTCGGCGCGCTCCATTTCCTCGCGCACGCGCGCCACGCGGCTCGAGTCCATCGCGTCGTGCGCAAGCGCCCGATCCTCGATCAGGCTCTCGAGGTGCGGCCGATCCACGCCGTGCTCGATGGCGCGGGTGAGGCGGGCGCGGACCTCCGGCTGGTCGCCGTAGCGGATCGCCTCGATCAAGAGGTCGCGCAGCGGCCGGCCCTCGAACTGCAGCTTGCCGAGCACGTCGAAGACCTGCCCGCCCAGGGCTTGGCGCGCCTCCTCGAGCTTCTCCAGTAGCCGACGGTAGACCTCGCCCTCACGCGTCTCCACGGCTACCAGGTTCCACAGGTGGCAGACCTCGGTCTGGCCGATGCGGTGGATGCGGCCGAAGCGCTGCTCTAGGCGGTTCGGGTTCCACGGCAGGTCGTAATTCACCATCAGGTGCGCGCGCTGCAGGTTGATGCCCTCGCCTGCGGCGTCGGTGGCGAGCAGCACCTGCACCTCCGGGTCGTGCAGAAAGCTCTCTTGTGCTTTGCGCCGTTCCTCGCGGCCCAGGCCGCCGTGGATCATGACCACTGCCTGCGGCCGGCCGAGCAGCGAGCCGATCTGGCGCTCGAGGTAGTTGAGCGTGTCGCGATGTTCCGTGAAGAGCACGAGCTTCTGCCGTGGCGAGGGGATGGGCTTCGGGATGGCACCCGCGCCGTACGGTACCGTCGGCTCCCCAACTCGGCCCATCAGCCCGGCCGGTGTGAATAGCTCCCCGAGCAGGTGTGCGAGCTGGCGCCACTTGGTGTCCAGGCCGCTGCGCCTCACGTCTGCGGCGAGTGTCTCGAGGTGAGCGAGCGTGGCAATTTCGAACTTCAGCTCGGCAAGCGTTGCGGCAGCCGTGGCCTGATCGAGGATCTCATCCTCTGCGGCCTCGACTTCGTTCTCGGGAGCTTCCTCGAGGTCCTCGAGGTCGTCTGGCTCCAACACGGGGCCTGCCATGGCCGGTGCAGGCACCGCAGCGCCACGCTGCAGCAGCTCCAGCTCCCGCAGGCGTGTCTCCAGACGCTCGCGCCTACGGCGGAGAGACTGGTAGATCGCCTCCGGCGAGGAGGCGAGACGCCGCTGCAGGATGGTGAGCGCGAAACCGACCGTTCCGGCGCGTTTGTCGTTCTGGAGGGCCTCGGCGCGGTTGAACTCCTCGCGCACGTAGTCGGTGACTTCCTTGTAAAGGCGCGCCTCGGCGTCGGACAACTTGTAGGGGACCGTGTAGGCGATGCGCTCGGGGAAGAGCGGTCGCCCGTCGAACTTGAGCAGGTTCTCCTTCACCATCCGGCGCATGAGGTCGGAGACCTCCACCTGGTGTACGCCGTCGCGGAACTTTCCCTCGAAGCGGTCTCCGTCGAGCAGCGCCATGAAGAGCTGGAAATCCTCTTCCTTGCCGTTGTGGGGCGTGGCGGTCATCAGCAGGAAGTGGCGCGTGAGACCCGAGAGCAGCTGGCCGAGGCGGTAGCGCTTGGTGTACTTCACCTCGCCGCCGAAGAACGTGGCGGAAAGCTTGTGGGCTTCGTCGACGACAATGAGGTCGTACCGGCATTCCGGCGCGCTGAGCTTCTGCTGCACATCCTCATTGCGCGACAGTTTGTCGAGGCGCGCGATGGCGAGGTCGTTCTCGAGGAACCAGTTGCCGCTGCGAGAGGCTTCGAGCTTGTCGTTGGTCAGAATCTCGAAAGGCAGATGGAAGCGCCGGTGGAGCTCGTCCTGCCATTGCTCGGCAAGCATGCCGGGGCAGACGATCAGGCAGCGCCGGAGGTCTCCCCGAGCGATCAGTTCCTTGATGAGCAGCCCCGCCATGATCGTCTTTCCCGCGCCGGGATCGTCGGCGAGGAGGAAGCGCAAGGGCTGGCGGGGCAGCATCGCCTCGTAAACCGCGGTGATCTGGTGCGGGAGCGGCTCCACGAGCGAGGTGTGGACCGCGAGCAGTGGGTCGAAGAGATGCGCGAGGCGGATGCGATGTGCCTCGGAGACCAGGCGGAAGAGCGCGCCATCTCCGTCGAAGCTCCAGGGTCGCCCGGCCTCGACGATTTCGAGGCGCGGCTCATCATGTCGGTAGAGGATCTCGTCCGCCACGCGGCCGCTCGGCCCTCGGTACACGAGGGTCAAGGCGTCCGAGCCGTGCCACTCGGCGCTCACGACGCTGACCACAGCGTCGGGCAGGATGCCACGCACGACGGCGTCCGGTCGGAGATCTTCGAGCTTCATGCCGCGCGCCATTCGGGCCCGGACGCTTCAGGCGCAGTAGGTGGCTTGCGGAGGTCACCATCCATGCTGCGCAAGCAAGCGATGCACACACTGGGTTCAGTCCACGTCGAGTGCAACTCGGGATCAAGCTGGATGACGAGCAATAGCGCGTCACGCATCAGACTTTTCTTACGGATGGTCATCCCGGCCGGGTTCTGAAGCAGAGGCCCGAGCGATCCATGCACACCTGCCCGATTCGTTCCATCGCAGCTACCGGCTCGGCCTAGCCCGTGAGCTGGTATTCGATCCGGCGCGCGTCGCTGACGCGCGTGGAGGCGTCCAGGATCTCCAGGGAGATGAGACTGCCTTCTGCATCGTAGTCCAGCACGACACCGGGCTTGTCCTCGTCGCTCTCGGCGACGGGCGCGTCGTCGCGCAGGATCACGCTCAGGATATCCGTTCTCTGGTCGTAGCTGACTTTCACGAGCGTGCTGTCCTCAGCTCTCCTTCTCCTCGTACATCTGCTTAAGCTCCTCGACGACCTTGGGATCGGCAAGGGTGGTGGTGTCGCCCAGGGCTTTGCCTTCGGCGACGTCGCGGAGCAGGCGGCGCATGATCTTGCCGGAGCGGGTTTTGGGAAGCTCGGCGGCGAAGATGACGCGCTCGGGGCGGGCCAGGCCGCCGATGAGCTTGGCGACGTGCTCGATGAGGTCCTGGGCGAGCGTGGGGGTTGGTTGGTGGCCGGCGCGGAGCAGGACGAAGCCGACCGGGGTCTGGCCCTTGAGGTCGTGGGGGACGCCCACCACGGCGGCTTCGGCGACCGCCGGGTGGTCGACGAGCGCGGATTCGATCTCCATGGTGCTGAGGCGGTGGCCGGCGACGTTCATCACGTCGTCGACGCGGCCGAGCAGCCAGTAGTTGCCCTCCTCGTCGCGCTTGCAGCCGTCGCCGGCGAAGTAGCGGCCCGGAAAGCGGCTCCAGTAGGTCTTGTGGTAGCGCTCGTTGTCGCCCCAGATGCCGCGCAGCATGCTGGGCCAGGGGCGCGTGAGCACCAGGTAGCCGCCGCCGGCGCCCTGCACCTCGTTGCCCTGCTCGTCGACGAGGGCGGCGCCGACGCCGGGGAAGGGCCGCGTGGCGCTGCCCGGCAGCGTGCGCGTGATGCCGGGCAGCGGGGTGATCAGGATGGAGCCGGTCTCGGTCTGCCACCAGGTGTCCACGATCGGGCAGCGCTCGCGGCCGATGTGGTGCAGGTACCAGACCCAGGCCTCGGGGTTGATGGGCTCGCCCACGGTGCCGAGCAGGCGCAGCGAGGAGAGATCGTGCTTCGCCGGCCACTCGTCGCCCCACTTCATGAAGGCGCGGATCGCGGTGGGGGCGGTGTAGAAGATGCTGACCTTGTGCCTGGCGACCAGCTCCCAGAAACGGTCGGGGTTGGGGTGGTTGGGGGCACCCTCGTACATGACCTGGGTGACGCCGTTGGCCATGGGGCCGAACACCACGTAGCTGTGGCCGGTGACCCAGCCGATGTCGGCGGTGCACCAGAAGACGTCGGTCTCCGGCTTGAGGTCGAACACGAGGTTGCTGGTCGCGTAAGCGGCGGTGAGGTAGCCTCCGGTGGTGTGCAGGATGCCCTTGGGCTTGCCGGTGGTGCCGCTGGTGTAGAGGATGTAGAGCGGGTCCTCGGCGTCCATGGACTCGGGCGCGCATGTGGCCGGCTGGTGGTCGAAGGCGGCCGACCACTCGAGATCGCGGGCTTGCTTGCGGGAGGCGGTGGCGGCGCCCGCGCCGCGGCGCCACACGACGACGCGCTCGACCGAGGGGCACTCGGCCACGGCTTCGTCCACGACCGTTTTCAGGTCCAGCAGCTTGCCGCGGCGCCAGCAGCCGTCGGCGCACAGGACCAGTCTGGCCTGCTGGTCCTGGATGCGGTCCTTGAGCGAGGTGGCGCTGAAGCCGGCGAACACGACCGAGAAGATCGCGCCGATGCGCGCGCAGCCGTGCATGGCCATGGCCAGCTCGGGGACCATGGGCATGTAGAGGGTGACGCGGTCGCCCTTGCGGATGCCGAGCGCGCGCAGGCCGTTGGCCACGCGGCAGGCGCCTTCCAGCATGTGCGCGTAGGTGAGCGTGCGCGCGTCGCCGGGCTCGCCCTCCCAGTGGAAGGCGACGCGCGTGCCGAGGCCGGCCTGGACGTGGCGGTCCAGGCACTGGACGCTGGCGTTGAGCTTGCCGCCCACGAACCACCGCGCGAAGGGCAGGTCCCAGTGCAGGACCTGGTCCCACTTGCGGTCCCAGTGCAGCTTCTCGGCCCAGGAGGCCCACCAGGCTTCGTGGTCCTGGTCGGCGCGCTCGTAGATGGAAGGATCCCGGGCGTTGGCCTGGGCCGCGAAGGAGGCCGGCGGCTGGAAATGCCGGTGCTCCTGCAGCAAGGTCTCGATGGTCTTGCGGGCGGTGGGGGCCTGGCTCATGCGTCGATTCCCTCGTCCTCGGGCGCGCTGGCGCGCGCGGGGCCGGCGACCACGCCGCGCTTGGAGCTCAGGATGAAGGCAGCCAGCTCGGCCACCGCCGCGACCGGGTTGTTGGATAGCTCTTCGGCGATCGCGCGCGGACTCTCGCCACTGCGGAAGATGCGGTTGAGAGCGTTCCGCACCGCGTCGCGCTCGGCCGGGGCGAATCCGGCCCGGCGCATCCCGATCGTGTTGGGCGCGCGCCAGCGCGTCGGGTAGCTGCCGGTGATGATGCTGAAGGGCGGGGCGTCCTTGGTGACCATGGTGCCGCCGCCGAGCAGCGTCAGGCGGCCCACGCGGCAGAACTGGTGCACGCCGCAGCCCAGGCTGAGGAAGGCGCGCGCGCCGACGTGCGAGTGGCCGGCGAGTGCGGCGCCGTTGACCAGGACGGCGCCGTCGTCCACGCGCGCGTTGTGGCCCACGTGGCTGTTGACCATCATCATGACCCGGTCGCCGACGATGGTTGCGTTGCCCTCGCCGGTGGCGCGCTGCACGGTGACGTGCTCGAACAGCGTGCAGCCGGCGCCCACGCGCGTGATGGTGCGCTCGCCCTTGTACTTGCCGTCCTGCGGCGGCCCGCCGATCACGGAACCGGTCCCGATGACGGTTCCGGGCCCGATGCTGGTGCGGCCCAGCAGGTGCACGTGCGCGGCCAGGATGCAGCCGGCGCCGAGCTCCACGCCGGGCTCGATCACGCAGAACGGCCCGACCTGCACGCCGGCTCCCAGCTCCGCTCCGGGAAAGACGACGGCCGTGGGATGGACGAGCGTCTCGGCAACGGGGTCGGACATCGGCGCCAGTGTAGGGGCTCGAAAAACCCGAGCGCGAGCGCGCAAGGCCGCGTATGCTGTTTCCCCCCGGCCTTGCTACCGTCCGCGGCGCCGTGCTCGCCGTGCTCGCCGTACTCCCAAGCCTAGCCCTCCTCCTGACCCAGAACCCGCCGGCGCCGGCCGGGAAGGGCCAGCGCGTCACGCTGCAGGCGGACGCGGCGTGGATCGAGCCGGGCCGCCGCATCGCGCCGGCCTTCGTGGTGGTGGAAGACGGCAAGGTCCAGGCGGTCTCCAGCACGCAGCCGCGCCAGGCCGGAACGCTGGTGGTGCTCAAGGGCACCCTGGCTCCGGCGATGGTGGACGCCTGGTCGCGCCTGGTGCCCGCCGACCTGCTGGCCGACGGCCATCCGCTGCCGTACCAGTCGGTGGCGGCGTCGCTGCCCGCGGACCTGCCGGGCGCCGATCCGGCCCTGGCGGCGCGCGTGGCCGGCGCCATCCGCTCCGGCGTGGGCGCGGCCTGGCTGAGCGGCGGCGCGCCGCTGCTGCAGCGCGGCCTGGCGACGCCGGCCGCGTTCTCGGCGCACGACCTGCCGGTGGCGGCCGGCCAGGAGGCGCTGGAGTTCGCGCTCGGCAGCGCGCGCTTCCCCGACTCCGCGGCCGCCGTGCTGGAGCTGGAGCGCTTCGCCGAGCTGCTCGAGTCCGCCAAGGCCCTGCGCGAGGCGCGCGAAGAGCACCTGGAGAAGATGGAGAAGTATCAGAAGGACCTCGAGGAGTATCACAAGAAGCTGGACGAGTACATCAAGAAGAAGGAAGAGGCGGACAAGGCGGGCAAGAAGGAGGAGGGTGGCGGCCAGAAGGAAGGCGCCCAGGAGCAGAAGCAGGAGGCGCCGCAGGAAGGCGGCGCCCGCGGTCGCGCCGGCGAGGCCGGAGCGCGCGCGCGCGGCGGCGAGGCCCCCAAGGAGGCCGAGAAGAAGGACGGGCCGCCCAAGCGTCCGGAGCGCCCCAAGGAGCCGGAGCGCGACCCGGCCAAGGAGCTGGTGCTGGCGGCCCTGGACCGCGAGTACCCCGTGCGCGTCGAGGCGCACAGCAGCGCCGAGATCCGCCGCCTGCTGGAGCTGAAGCGCGCGCACGGCTTCGACCTGGTCCTGGTCGGCGGCAGCGAGGCCGACTGGGTCGGCGCCGAGCTGGCGGCCGAGGACGTGCCGGTGGTGCTGGCGGCGGTGCCGCAGCACCACGGCGAGGCGGACGCGGAGCGCAGCTTCGCACGCCGCTACCTGGCGCTGCGGCGCGCCGGCGTGCCGGTGGCGCTGGGCAGCGGCGGCGCGGACGGCGCCCAGGCGCTGCTCAGCCTGCGCGCCGGCGAGATCGTGGCCGCCGGCGGCGATCCCGACGACGTGTGGGCCGCGCTGACCACGGTGCCGGCGCGCATCCTGGGACTCTCCGGCACGCACGGGAGCCTGCGCTCCGGCGCCGCCGCCGTGTTCGTCCTGTTCGAAGGCGCCAGTCCGTTCGACGCCTCGGCGCCGTTCCGCGGCCTGCGCTACTGAAACGATGCTGCCGCTCGTCCCCCTGCTCTTGTGCTGCGCCGCGCAGGCCGCGCAGGACACCGTCATCCTGCAGCCCGACGCCGTGATCCTGGAGGACGGCAGCCTGCAGCCGGGCGCCGTGGTCCTGGTGAAGCGCGACCGCGTGCTGGCCGCGGGCCTGTCCGTGCCGCAGCCGGCCGGCGCGGCGCTGCTGCGCGTGCGCGGCGTGCTGGCGCCGGGCTTCGTGGACGCGTTCACCCGGCTGGGCCTGGCCGACGACGCCAACGAGTCCAGCGCCGCCGTGACTCCGCAGCTGCTGTGCGCGGACTCCGTGGACACGGAGGATCCGGTGTGGCAACGCCTGCTGGAGCACGGCATCACCGCCGTGCACCTGGTGCCGCCGCCCGTGGACATGGGCCCGGGCGGCAACTACTCGGTGAACGTGGCCGCCGGCTGGTCGGCGCTGGCGGCCACGGGCGGCGGCGAGCGCGTCACCGACCCGCGCGCGCGCCAGGTGTTCAGCCTGCACGAGGCGCCGGGCGGAGGCGCGCTCGCGAGCGCCGGCCCCACCTCGCTGCCGGGCGTGCTGGAAGTCCTGAACCGGGCCGTGGAAGCCGGCGTGCCCGGGCTGGTGGAGCGCGGCGCCCTGTTCCAGGTCGAGTCCGCCGCGGCCGTGCGCGCCGCGAGCTCGCTGGCGCAGAAGTACGGCTGCAAGAGCACCTGGATCGTGCGCGGCGACCCGGGCAGCTTCGGCGGCGAGCTCGCGGGGGAGGTCGTGGGCGTGCCGGTGCTGGCGGAAGGCAGCTGGCAGTGGCGCACGCCGGAGAACTGGCGCCGGCTGCACGCCGCCGGGGTCCGGATCGCCTTCGGCAGCGACGCCGCCGGTCCGGACTGGAACGCGTTCGATGCGCTGCGCACGTCCGCCATGGCCTTGTCCCGGGCCAGCGGCGATCCCAAGGCGGCCCTGGCGGCGGTGACCGGCAACGCCGCGGCCCTGGCCGGCCAGTCGCGCGAGCGCGGGCGCATCGGCGCCGGCGCGCGCGCCGACCTGGTGCTCTGGAGCGGCCATCCTCTGGATGCCAGCTCCCGCGTCCTGGCCGTGATGGTGGGCGGCCGCACCGTTTACACCGCACAACAACCGTGATCTTCGCCGCATTCTTCCTGCTCTGCGCCGCCCCGGCGCAGGATTCCCAGCTGGTTCTGGCCGCCGACAAGGTGCACCTGGGCGACGGCACGGTCCTGGAGAACGCCGTGGTCACGCTGGCCGACGGCAAGGTCGTGGCGGTGGCCGGCGGCGCCGCGCCCGACGGCGCCATCCGCGTGGACGGCGCCGAGATCACGCCCGGCCTGGTGGACGCCTACTCCTACATGGGTGTGGACGCCGCCACGCTGGAGCAGAGCCGCGAGAACACCGCCGCCAGCCGCCTGTCCGCGAGCGTGCGCCTGGACGCTCCCGCCTTCCGCCACGCGGTGGAGGAAGGCGTGACCGCCGCGTACCTGAGCCCCGACTCCCTGAACGTGTTCGGCGGCATCGGGATGGTGGTGAAGACCGCGGGCGGCCGGCCGGCGGACCTGTACGCGCCCGAGGGCAGCGCGGCGCGCGTGCTCGCGGCCGACGGCGCGCTCAAGATCACCATCGGCAACGACCCGTCCATGGGCAACTACCCGCCGCGCCGCGGGCCGCCGGACGACCTGTACGGGCGCCGGCCCACCACGCGCATGGGCACGGTGTGGACCATCCGCAGCGAGTTCTACCGGGCGCTCCAGTACCGCGACCGTCCCCCGGGCAGCGCGCGGGATGCGGACCTGGAGGTCCTGCTCGCCGTCATGGACGGCAAGCTGCCGGTGCGCGTGCAGGCGCGCCGCAGCCACGACATCCAGACGGCGCTGCGCCTGGCCGAGGAGTTCGGCTGGAAGCGCCTGCTGATCGAGGAGGGGACCGAGGCCTACCGCTGCGCGCCGCTGCTGGCCGAGGCGCAGATCCCGGTGCTGTGCGGCCCGCTCTACGACGAGCTGTCGCGCGCGGTGGTGCGGGGCGTGACCCTGGACCAATGGCGCACGTTCACCGCGCCGGCGGCGGTGTGCTGCGAGCATGACGACGAGACGCTCCCGGAGGAGTACCGCTCGGTGGACCAGCACGGCATCGTGGAGCTGAAGGGCCTGGCGCTGGACCTCGTGAGCCTGGCGCTGCCGCGCTACGAGGCGTCCGGCCTGTACGCGGGCCGGCGCAGCGAGGGCAACTACGCCACTCCGGCCCTGCCGGCGCTGCTGCGCCGCGCCGGCGTGTCCTGCGCGCTGGGCGCGGCCGAGGGCCACGACGGCGCGCTGGGGGAAGGCAGCGTGATCCACCAGGCGCGCACCGCGGTGCGCTTCGGCGCCGATCCGGCCGAGGCGCTGCGCATGGTCACGCAGTGGGCCGCGGCGCTGTGCGGCGTCTCCGATCAGGTCGGCACGCTGGCCGCGGGCCGGGCCGCCGACCTGGTGCTCTGGTCCGGCCCGCCGCTCGACGCTGCCAGCCGGCCGCTGCTCGTCATCGTGGACGGGCGCATCGCCCTGGACCGCCGCCCGCAGAACAGCAACTGAGCCATGCGCATCCTCACCCTGGCATTGTCCCTGCCGCTGCTCGCCGACGCGGCCGCGGCGCAAGAAGGATCGGTGGCCATCCGCGCCGGCACGATCCTCACCGAGGACGGCGCCGCCGTCGAGGACGGCACGCTGGTGGTCGTGGGCGGCCGCATCAGCGCCGTGGGCGGCGCCGACGTGGAAGTGCCCTTCGACGTGATCCTGCACGAGCACCCGGAAGCCACGGTGTTCAGCGGCTTCCACGAGGCGCACACCTCCGGCGGCCTGGACCGCGCCAACGAGAACGTGCCCATCGCGCCGTTCCTGGACGTGCGCGACTCGATCGACCCGGTGTCCTTCTTCTTCGAGGACGAGCTGCGCAACGGCACCGTGGCCCTGGGGGTGATCCCGGGCAACAACTGCGTGATCGGCGGCCGCGGCCGCGTGCTGGCGCCCGCCGGGCTGACGGTGGAGGAGATGACGCTGGCCCCCGGGATGGGCATGAAGCTGTCCTTCGGCCCCCGCGGCGGCTGGAGCCGCGGCTCGCAGCTGGCCGAGCTGCGCGAAGCGATGGCCGCCCTGCAGGACGCGCTGGAGCGCAAGGGCCAGGAGCTGGTGGACCGCGACGCCGAGCGCGCCGACCGCAAGAAGGCCGGCGAGGAGGTCGAGGAGGTCAGCGGCCGCAGCGGCAACGACCGCGACGAGGCCGGCGGCTTCGTGCGCTACGGCGCCGACTTCCCGGGCAAGTCCCTCATCTCGGAAGAGGACGTGGACGAGGTCCAGCGCGGCCTGGTCAGCATCCTCAACGGCGAGGAGCGCCTGTGGCTGTGGTGCCCCGAGCCCAGCGACGTCCTCAACGCCCGCGACTGGGCCAGCGAGCAGCAGCTGCTGCCGCAGGTCGTGTTCGTGGTCTCCGCCGCCTGCTGGAAGGTCGCGGACGCGCTGCAGAAGGCCGCACGCCCGGTGGTGCTGCAGGGCGAGCTGTGGCACGTGGAGCGCGATCCCGTCACCTGGGAGGAGAAGCGCAAGTTCGCGCCCCAGGTGTTCCACGACGCCGGCCTCAGCTTCGCCATCGGCTCCGAGAAAGGGCGCATGGGCCCGGACCGCCTGGCCTACCAGGCCGCGGCCTGCGTGCGCGAAGGCCTGCCGCGCGGCGTGGCCCTGGCGGCGGTGACCAGCGCGCCGGCGGCGGCCTGGGGCCTGCAGGACCGCCTCGGCAAGCTGGCCGTGGGCGCCGACGGCAGCTTCGTGATCCTGGATGGGGACCCGCTCGACGCCGGCTCCAAGGTGCTCGAGGTCTGGATCCGCGGCCGCCGCGTGTACGAGCGCAGCAGCGACGAGCGCCTGCAGCGGCTGCTGGAGGGCAAGCGCCCGTGACGCTCGCGGCTGCGCTGGCGCTGGCCGCCGCTCCCCAGGACGCGCCGCCGCTCCAGGGGACGCTGGTGGTGCGCGCGGCCCGCATCTGGCACGACCCGGGCGCGGCGCAGCCGTACCTGGACGACGCCTGGCTGGTGGTCCGGGACGGACGCGTGGTGGCGGTCACCAGCGACGCCGCCCAGATCCCGCCGTTCGCGCCGGTGCTGGATTTCGGCGACGCCGTGATCGTGCCCGGGCTGGTGGCCGCCGACAGCGCGCTCACCGGCGCGCAGACGGCGCAGCGCTTCGGCGAGGGCCAGCGCGCGCTGGGCGCCGACCGGCGTGCCCTGGACGAGTTCGACGCCTACGCCGAGCAGAGCGCGGCCCTGGGCCGCGGCCTCACCAGCGTCTATCTCTCGCCGCCGCGCATGTACCTGGTGGGCGGGCGCGGCGCCGTGGTGAAGCTGGCCGGCGCGCCGCGCGTGCTGCTCCCGGAGGCGGATCTGCGCGTGTCCCTGGCGGCCGAGGCCGCCAACCCGCCCGACTACTTCCGCCCGCCGATCCCGCCCACCAGCGAGAACCCGCTGCGCCCGGCCGAGAAGCAGCCGCCGACCTCGCGCGCGGGCGCCTTGCTGGTGCTGCGCGAGACGGCCGCGGCGGCGCGCGGGCTCGCCGGCGCCGGCGCGCCGGCCTGGGACGCGGACTCCGGCACCATCAACCCGGGCGCGCCCGCGCACCTGCGCGCGCTGGCGGAGTACCTGCAGTCAAAGGCGCCGCTGCGCGTGGCCGCGGACTCCAGCGGAGAGGTGGCGGGCGCGCTGGACCTCGCGGCGGCGTGGCAGGTGCCGCTGGTGATCGTGGGCGGCCGCGAGGCGGGCGTCCACGCCGAGCGCCTGGCGCGCGCCGGCGCGGTCGTGGTGTTCGAGGCGCCCTTGTTCCAGTCCCTGCCCGAGCTCGGCCCGGACTGGAAGGCGCCGGAAGGCGACACGCTGGCGCGCCTGCGCGCCGCCGGCGTGCCGGTGGCGGTGAGCAGCGGGCGCTACGCGCACTGGTCCCTGCTGCTGGAGGCCGCCGCGGCGGCCATGGCGTACGGCCTCGACGAGAACGACGCCCTGGCGGCGGTCACCAGCTCCGCCGCGCGCGCCCTCGGCGTCGGCGACCGCGTGGGAGCGCTGCGGCCCGGCTGCGACGCTGACTTCGTGGTCCTGCAGGGCGCCGCGCTGGCGCCCGCGGGCGGCGTGCAGAGCGTGTACGTGGCCGGCGTCCCGGTGTGGGACCAGGAGCAGGCCGCCAGCGCCGCGGCCGGCGCCGCGGCGCGCCGCGGCGACGTGGAAGGCGGCGCCCCGGAGCAGGCCGTGATCCTGCGGGCCGGCACCTTGTGGACCGGCGACGGGCCGCCGCTGCGCGGCGGCGCCGAGGTGCTGCTGCGCAACGGCCGCGTCGAGGCCCTGGGCGCGTCGGTGCCGCGCGTGCCCGGCGCGCGCGTGCTCGACGCCGGACCCGAGGCGCACCTGACTCCCGGCCTCATCGACCTGCGCGGCGTGCTCGGCCTGGGTCCCCAGAACCTGGACCCGCAGGCGACGCTGGGCGCGCTGGCCGCGGGCTCGCGCACGCGCGCGGACTGGCAGGCGGTGGCGCGCGGCGGCGTCACCAGCATGGTGATCGTGCCGCGCACCATCCCCGGCGAGGGCGCGCGCGTGCAGGTGCTCAAGACCGCCGCCGAGGACGCCCCCGCGGCCTACATCGCCGAGCGCGAGCTTGTGTACTTCAACCTGGTCGGCGGCGATCGCGCCGCGCGCGCCGAGGAGCTGCGCAAGACCCTGGAGCGCGGCAAGGGCTACTTCGAGCAGTGGGAGCAATGGCGTGCGAAGCACGCCCAATGGGCTCAGGGGAAGAGCGCGAAGGAAGGCACCGACCGCGACGCCGCCGAGGCGGCGCTGCGCGAGCGCCTGGCGCAGGGGGAGAAGAAGGAGGAGAAGAAGGAGGAGGTGAAGGAGGAGAAGGAGGAGGGCGCCAGGGAGGAGGAAGGCAAGAAGGAGGTGGATCCCATCAACGGCTTGTGGGAGGCCGAGGTGGAGGACGCGCGCTTCCTGCCGGAGCCGGTGACGCTGCACGCGCGCCTGCACCACGAGGGCGAGAAGCTCAAGGGCGTCTTCTCCTCCCCGGATTTCGAGGACCAGGGCAGCGTGGAGCTGGACGGCACCTACGACGCCGCCGCCAAGGCGGTGCGCTTCCAGCTCGAGACGCAGTTCGGCACGGTCGGCATCCAGGGCACCGTGGACGCCCCGGACCACATGCTGATCCGGGTCGAGGTGGCCGCCTTCGGCGCCTGGGAGTTCGAAGCCAACCGCATCGAGGTGGAAGAGGCGGGGGCCGCGCCCGTCGCGGCCAGGAAGGCGCGCAAGCCGGACGACGAGCCGCCGCCGCCCAAGCGCGACTGGCGCCTGGAGGCGATCCGCACCCTGTTCGAGCAGCGCGCGGTGGCCATGGTGCTGGCCGAGCGCCCGGACGAGATCCAGGCCGCCGTGGAGCTGTTCGGATCCTTCAAGATCCCGGTGCACGTGGTCGGCGGCGGCATGGCGCACGAGGTCGCGGACCTCTTGCGCGAACGCAACGTCGGCGTGGTGCTGGGACCGGACTTCGTGCGGCGCGAGGAGAACCGCGAGTACGCGCCGGCGGCCGAGCTGCGCGCCCGCGGCGTGCGCGTGGCCTTCCAGTCGGCGGCCGCCACCGGCGCGCGCTTCCTGCCCAACGCCCTGGCCCTGGCCGCGCGCTCCGGCCTGGCGCCGGAGCAGGCGCTGGAGGGGCTGACCTCCGGCGCCGCGCGCATGCTCGGCCTGGAACAGCGCATCGGCGTGCTGGCGCCCGGCTGCGACGGCGACGTGGTGCTGTGGAGCGGGCCGCCGCTGGACCTGCGCAGCCGCGTGATCACGGTGTTCGTCAACGGCAAGGAGGTGCCGGAACCGTGATCGCCGCGCTCGTGCTCGCGAGCCTGCCGCAGGCCGGGGAGCTGACCGCGTTCAAGGCGGCCAAGGTGTTCACCGCCGGCGACGCCGGCGTCCTGGACCGCGGCGTGGTGCTGGTGCAGGGCGACCACATCGCCGCCGTGGGCCTGGCGAGCGAGCTGGCGGTGCCGCCGGAGGCGGTGCTGGTGGACCTCGGCGATGGCTGGCTGGTGCCCGGCATGCACGAGCCGCACTGCCACATCGCCGGCTCCCTGTCGGACCTGAACGACATGGTGTACCTGACCAACCCGGAGCTGGGCACTTACGAGGTGGTGGAGCCCGGCAACCGCTACCTGCAGGACGCCGTGGCCGGCGGCGTGACCACGGCGCTGCTCATCCCGGGCTCGGGCACCAACATCGGCGGCTTCGGCACGCTGGTCAAGACCGCGGGGGAGACCGTGGAGGAGAGCGTGGTGCGCTCCCCGGGCTCGCTGAAGGTGGCGCAGGCCGGCAACCCGGAGTCGTACAGCTTCGGCGTCGGCCGGGCCATGATGAACTGGAACACGCGCCACACGATCGAGCGCGGACTGCGCTGGGCCAGGGACTTCAGGGCCGGCCGCGCGCCCTGGAACCCGGAGCTGGCCCGCTTCGAGGGCCTGGCCGACGGCACGGTCCCGGTGAGCGTGCACACGCAGATCTACCAGGTGGTGCTCATGACGGTCACCATGCTGGGACGCGACCTGGGGCTGCGCGCCTTCATCGACCACGGCGAGTTCGACGGCTACAAGACCGGCCCGCTGGCGGTGCAGTACGGCGTTCCCGCCATGCTCGGGCCGCGCTCGCTGTGGTTCGACCGCTCGAGCGCCCGCATCCTGGGCCTGGGTGCGGCCTGGTGGCCGTTCGTCAAGGACGGGCTGGTGCTCGGCTACAACACAGACTCGCCGGTGGTGCCGGAGGAGGAGCTGAGCTACCAGGCCTGCATGGGCGTGCGCCTGGGCCACGACGACCCGGTGGGCGCGCTGCACGGGATCACCAGCAACGCCGCCAAGGCGCTGCTGTGCGAGCACATCTCCGGCAAGCTGGAGGCCGGCCTGGACGCCGACTTCGCCGCGTGGACCGGCTTTCCCCTGGACCCGCGGTCGCACGTGACGCGCGTGTGGATCCGCGGCCGCCTGGTGTACGACGCCGAGCGTGATGGGAGGCGCTACTGATGCTGTCGCTGTCGCTGTTGCTGTGTGTGGCCGTGCAGGAGCCGGGCACCGTGCTGGACGTGGGCGTGGCCCTGCCCATGCAGGACCGGGCCCCGATCCACAATGCCCGCATCCTGATCCGCGACGGCCGGATCGAGCAGGTGGGGCGGCGCGCCGAGATCGAGGCGCCGGAGGGATGGACGCGGCTGTCCTATCCCGAGTCCTTCGCCTTCCCCGGCGGCGTGGACCTGCACAGCCACGTGCAGACCGGCGGCTGGGAGGACATCAACGACATGGTGAACCCGGACAATCCGGAGCTGCGCGTGCTGGACACGGTGCGGCCCTGGAACGACCTGTACCAGGACGCGGCCTCGGGCGGGGTCACCACGGTCAACGCCATCCCGGGCTCCGGCACCAACATGTCCGGCGCCGGCGTGCTGGTGAAGCTGCGCGACACGGACGTGGTGGACCAGGCGATCCTGCGCCACCCCGGCTCGGTGAAGGTGGCCCAGGGATTCAACCCGGAGCGCGGCCTGGACCTCGGCAGCACGCGCATGGGCATGTGGTGGATGCTGCGCTGGTGGCTGGACCGCGGCCGGGAGGCGGCGGCCGGCGACTTCACCGCCGCCGACCCGGGCGTGAGCCACATCGCCGGCGTGTTCCAGAGCCGTTATCCGTTCCTGGTGCACACCGCCGGCGCGCGCGACGTGTACGGCACCATCCGCATGTTCCAGCTCGAGGCCGGCGTGCCGGTGGTGGTGAGCCACTGCTGCTTCAGCGGCTTCCGCGCCGCCGACGCCATCGCCAGCACCAAGGCCGCCCTGAACGTGGGCCCGCGCAACTACGACTTCAACTTCAACGCGGCGGCGCGCTTCCAGGGCCTGGTGCAGGCCTACGAGACCGCCGGCACCGACAGCATCTCGGTGCAGACCGACGCCAGCGTGGTGCCGCAGGAGGAGTTCTTCTACCAGGCCAGCCTGGCCGAGCGCCTGGGCTGCTCGACCTGGGCCGCGCTGGAGTCCATCAACGTGGACCCGGCGCGCCAGATCCTGGAGCAGGACCGCATCGGGCGCCTGGCTCCCGGCCTGGACGCCGACATCGTCGTGAAGGCGGGCCAGCCGCTGGACCCGCGCACGCCGGTGCAGCTCGTCCTCGTGGACGGCAAGGTCGTCTACGACATCCGTGAGGGGCAGCGCTACTGAGGCGTGATGGAGCTGATCGCCACCTTGATCCTGGCCGCCCTGCAGGAGCCGGAGCGCAAGCCGGCGCCGCAGCAGCCGCGCCAGGAGCCGGCGGCGGACGCGGCGCAGGCGCCGGCGGCGCCGCGCGGGCGCGCGCTCGTGTTCCGGGTGGACCGCGTGGAGACGCTGGAGGGCGACGCGCTGCACAACGCCACCCTGGTGGTGCGGGACGGCATCATCGAGAAGCTGGGCGAGGCCGTGGTGCTGCCCGACAAGGCGCAGATCCACGACCTGCGTGGCGGCAGCTCGACCGCCATGCCGCCCTGGGTCCTGGCGCACGGCAACTTCCTGGCGCGCGACCCGCGCAGCAGCGGCCGCAACGGCCGCTTCCGCGCCGTGGATTCGCTGTACCTGGGCGAGGAGGACCTGCCGAGCCTGCTGGCGCAGGGGATCCTGCTGGTGGGCGTGGATCCGCCCGGCTCCGGCATCCCGGGGCGCAGCTCGGTGATCGAGACCACGGCCGAGGCGCCGCGCCCGCGCGCCCTGGTCAACGATCTGCACCTGAAGCTGACCATCGCCACCGATCCCGCGGCGGTGGAGCTGCTGCGCAAGGCCCTCAAGGACGCCGACGAGGCCATCGAGAAGGAGAAGAAGGCGCGCCAGGACTGGGAGAAGGCGCGCAAGGACTGGGAGGAGAAGCAGAAGGCCAAGCAGGAGGCCGAGAAGAAGCAGCAGGAGCAGCAGAAGCAGGAGAAGGAGGGCGAGCCGCCCAAGGCGGCGCAGGACGGCGACAAGGGCCAGCAGCAGAAGGAGGAGAAGGCGCCGCCGGAGACTTTCGAGCCGCCGCCGCTGGATCCGGACCTGAAGCCGGTGGTGGAGTGGGTGCGCAAGCAGCGCGTCGCCCAGATCTGGGTGGACGACTCCGGCGACTGGCTGCACTGGCTGGACGTGCTGGGCGAGCGCGAGCTGGCCTACGAGGTGATCCTCAGCCATTCCGACCAGCAGAACCTGCAGGAAGTGGCGCCGGCGCTGGGAGAAAAGAAGCTGCGCGTGGAGGCGCCGGCGCGTCTCAGCTTCCTGCCGTTCACGCGCCTGCGCGTCAACCTCCCGGCCGAGCTGGCGGCAGCCGGCGTGCGCCTGGTGCTGTCTCCGCCCGCGCCGCCGCCGGCGGGGCGCCCGCCGGGCGAGGCCGCGGCCGACATGGCGCGCGGCTGGCGGCTGGGCCTCGCGGACCTGGTGCGCGAGGGCCTGGACCGCTCGGCGGCGCTGCGCGCCGTCACCATGGAACCGGCCGCCGGCATGGGCCAGGAGGAGCGCGTCGCGCCGTTGAAGATGGGCGGGCCCGCCACCTTCATCGTGCTGGACGGCGACCCCCTGGATCCCACGGCGCGCGTGCTGTACGTGGTGGATCGTGGCGAGGTGCGCTACGACCGCGCCAAGGCGCTGGCGAAGATGGAAGGAGCGGTCCGATGAGCATGGGGCTGTCGCGCTGTCTGGTCCTGCTGTGCGCCGCGCTGGTCTTCGGCTCCGCGCCGGCGCCGGCCCAGGAGGAGAAGCCGAAGGCGGCGCCGGAGAAGGCCGCCCAGGAGGAGCCCAAGGAGCCCGGCAAGGACGAGAAGGCTCCGGAGAAGCCCGAGGAGAGCCCGTACCTGGCCGTGCTGGGCGGCGACGTGTACACGGTCAGCGACGAGGTGATCCCGGGCGGCACCGTCCTGATCAAGAAGGACCGCATCCTCAAGGTCGGCCGCGATGTGCGCCTGCCCGAGGGCGCGCGCACCCTGGACGCCAGCGGCATGCGCGTCTATCCCGGCCTGGTCGCGGTCAACGCCAACGGCCTCATCGCCGGCGGCAACAAGGCCAGGGACTCCTTCGATCCGTTCACGCTCAACGTGGACCTGGGCCTGGCCGGCGGCCTCACCACGGCGCAGGCGGGCAACGCCGCCGGCAAGCTCACGCGCGGCACGCTGGACGGCCACCTGCTGTCCCCGAGCGTCTGGATCAGCCTGACCTACTCGTCCACGGCGCCGGCCACGCGGCGCAAGCTGCGCGAGGACCTGGACAAGGCGCGCGAGCTGCTGCGCCTCCAGCGCGACCACGAGACCGCCAAGTCGCTGGGCGAGACCGAGGCCAAGCCGCCGTCGGAGGAAGGCGTCAACAAGGACTACGTCAAGCTGCTCAAGGGCGAGGCCATGGCGCGTTTCAACGCCGACAGCCTGGGGGCGCTGCTGGCGGTGTGCGAGCTGCTGGAGGAGTACCCGATGCGGGCGGTGGTGTTCGGCGGGCAGGAGGCCTGGGCCTGCGCGCCGCGGCTGGGCCGCGCCGGAGCGCGCCTGGTGATCACGCCGCGCGACAAGGCCTGGGCCGACGAGCGCCTGAACCGGCCCAGCGGCTGGACCATCGAGAACGCGCGCCTCCTGCACGAGGCCGGGGTCGAGTTCGCGATCCTGCCGCAGGAGCAGTTCATCAGCACCGGCGGCATCACGGGCCGCGACCTGCTGACCCTGCCGCTGGAGGCGGCCTTCGCCATCCGCGGCGGCCTGCCCCAGGCGGCGGCGCTGCGCGCCATCACCCTGGACGCCGCCAAGTGCCTGGGTCTGGAGGACCGCGTCGGCTCGATCGAGCCGGGCAAGGACGCCGACCTCATCATCACCGACGGCGACCTGTTCGACTACCGGTCCTTCGTGCAGTGGGCCGTGGTGAACGGGCGCGTGGCCTACGACAAGCAGAAGGCGCCATACTTCGCCCACATCCGGCCGCGGGCCGAGCCGCCCACGCCGGAGCAGCTCCTGGAGGAGATCCAGCGCGCCGCCGAGGCGCAGAAGCAGGCGCAGGAGCCGGCGCCGGAACCGCCGGCGCCGGACGAGCCGCCGTTCTGAGATGGCGGCGGGCCCAGGCTAGGCAAGCGCGGCAGCAGCGGCATAATCGCCGGCCGCGGTGCAGTGCGAGGGATGCGTTCCCTCCGTGTCCGTGGCCCCCTTGCCGAATCCCGTTCTGAGCGAAGGCCGGAGAGCGCCGGCGTTCCGTCTCGTTGCCCACGACGGAAAGGAAGTCCGCCTGACCGAGCTGCGCGGGCGCTGGGTGGTGCTGTTCTTCTACCCGCGCCTGCAGCGTGTCAGCAGCGGCGGCACCGCGTGCCTGTTCCAGGCGCGCATGGCCGAGTTCCGCCGGCGCAGCACCGCCGTGATCGGCATCGGCGTGGACGAAGTGGACACGCAGCGCGCCTTCGCCCGGGCCAACCAGATCGCCTTTCCGCTGCTGGCGGACCGCAACGCGCGCGTGGCGCGCCGCTACGGCGCATGGCGCGAGAAGAGCAGCAACGGCCAGGCCTACGTCGGGATCGTGCGCTCCACCTTCCTCATCGATCCCTCCGGACGCATCGAGCGCATCTTCGACAACCAGCGCATGAAGGGCCACGCCGACAAGGTGCTGCGGGCGCTGCGACAGGCCTGCCCGCGCTGATCCTCCATGGGCAAGGACCTCCGCGCGCTGGTGCAGAAGATCGGCGGCGGCGCCTCGGGCAGCCTGCGCCGCAACCTGTCGCGCGAGGAGGCGCGCGCCGCGTTCGAATCGCTGCTGTCCGGCGACGGCACCGACGCCCAGGTGGCGGCCTTCTTCGCCGCCTTGCGCGCCAAGGGCGCCACGGCCGACGAGCTGACCGGCAGCACCGAGGCCGCGCGCGCGCGCCTGAGCTTCCCGGCCCTGCCCGCGCCGGCCGTGGTGCTCGGCACCAGCCGCATGGGCAAGTTCCACACGCCGCCGCTGGGCCTGGCCGCGGCGGCGGCGGCGGCCGCCTGCGGGACGCCGGTGCTGGTGCTGGCCGCGCCCAGCGCCCGCGGCGCCGGCATCACGCTCGGCGACCTGTGGGTCCACATGGTCGGCTCACCATGCTCGGATCCCGGCAGCGCCGAACGCCTGCTGCAGCAGCGCGGGCTGGCCTGCTGGGAGCCCACGCTCGCCGACCCCGGCTGGCCGCGCCTGCTGCGCATCGAGGAGGAGATCGGCCTGCGCAGCCTGCCCGACATCGTCATCAAGCTGCTCGCTCCCCCCGGCTGCCGCCTGATGGTGGCCGCCATGGCCGGACCGGTGCTCGGCACCGCGGGCGAGGCCCTGACCTCCCTCGGCTGCCGGGAAGGCGTCATCGTGCAGGGGATCGAGGGCTCCACCGATCCCTCGGTGCGCGTGCACACGCGCGGGCTGCTGATCGAAGGCGGCTCCACGTACCCGCTGCGCGTGGTGCCGGCCGACTTCGCGCTGGAGTGCGACGCGGAGCCGAGCTACCCGCACGAGGACCGCCTGGAGGCGGCGGTGGGAGCCACGCTCCAGGCCTTGCTCGGCATGCCCGGCCCGGTCACCTACGCCACGCTCCTCAGCGCGGCGCTGATGCTGCGCCTGTCCGGCCGGGCGCGCGACCTGGCCGCGGCCGTCGCCCTGGCCAAGGACGCCCTGGAGTCGGGCGCGGCGCAGCGGGTGCTGGACGGCGTCCGTGCCGCCGCCAGGCAGTAGCCGCTGGGTAACAAGAGCGTTCCGCAGGGGTATTTAGCTGTCGCGGCATGGGAGTTGCCCACATGGCGCTCCACGCCTCGCAATGCGGTCCCTCCCCACCTCGCTCATGCTCCTCGCCGCGCTGGCGGCCTGCGGCGGGGAGGACGGGACCCAGAGGCCCGAGCTGGCGGTAGCCCCGCCCCTGACCGGGATCGGCGACGCTTACGCCGCAGCCGAAACGGTGAAGCTGGCGGCCCCGCATCCCGAGGATGCGACCGGCCTGCACAATCTCTTCCACTTGAGCGAGCACGTCATCTCCGGCAGCGAGCCGCACGGAGATCCCGCGTTCCGCCACCTCGCCGGCCTGGGCGTGCGCACGATCCTGTCCGTGGATGGCATGACCCCGGACGCCGAAACCGCGGCCCGTTACGGCATCCAGTACGTGCACGTCCCGATCCAGTACAAGACCATCTCGCGCGACGAGCTGCTGCGGATCACCAAGACCTTCCGCGAGATGCCTGGTCCGTTCTACGTGCACTGCTTCCACGGCAAGCACCGCGGTCCCGCGGCCGCGGCCATCGGCCGCCTGGTCCTGGACGGCACGTCGCGCGAGCAGGCCATTGCCGAGATGCGGCAGTGGTGCGGCACGTCGGCGAAGTACGGCGGGCTGTACGGCGTTGTGGCCACCGCCGCGATCCCGACCGCGGAGGAGACCCAGGCATACGACTTCGACTTCGCCAGCGCCAAGCCGCTCACCGGCTTCGCCGCGGCCATGGTGCGGATCTCGCGCCCGTATGACTTCCTGGAAGCGGCGGCGAAGCGCGGCTGGAGCGGCGACGAGGAGCAGCCGGACCTGGAGCCGGCCAACGAGGCCCGGATCCTGGCCGAAATGTTCCGCCGCACCCAGGAGCTGGTGGACACCGAGATGCGGCCCGAGGACTTCCAGAAGTGGATGGACCAGTCCGTGACGGAAAGCGCCCGGCTGGCGGCTGCGCTGGCCAAGGTCAAGGCCGGAGAGGCCGCGGGCCAGGAGGAAGCCACGGCGGCCTTCGCCGCCTTGAAGCAGCGCTGCGACTCCTGCCACGCCGTGTACCGCAACGACTGACGCCGTAAGGCATTATTTGGTAGGATCTTAGGGTCGTGGCCCGAATGCCCTGGCCGGCCCGGCCGGATTCTGGCCTAGGGGGGCCACTTGCCGGACACCCCTTCCGTCCCTAGCGTTCCCGGTTCCCTAGGCGCCGACAACCCCTGCATGCAGCTCGTCATCGCCGAGAAGCCCAGCGTGGCCGAGGACCTGACCCGGGTCCTCCCGGGGCCTTTCCACAAGCGGGAGGGCTATTGGGAGGGGCCGGAGCACGTGATGAGCTACGCCCTCGGCCACCTCCTGGAGCTGGCCCAGCCGGAGGACTACGACCCCGGCCTCAAGCGCTGGTCCCTGGAGCAGCTGCCCATCCTCCCGGGCAGCTTCCGGCGCAAGGCCCGCAGCGGCCAGACCCGCCACCTCCAGCTCCTCAAGAAGCTGGCGCAGCGGCCCGAGGTGGAGTCGGTGGTGAACGCCTGCGACGCCGCCCGGGAGGGTGAGCTGATCTTCCGCGAGATCGAGGAGTTCCTGGGCGTGCGCAAGCCGGTCTACCGGCTGTGGCTGCAATCCATGACCCCGGCCGCGATCCGCGAGGCCTTCGCCCGCCTCAAGCCGTCCGCGGCCTACGACGGCCTGGCCGATGCCGCCTACTCGCGCTCCGAGGCCGACTGGCTGATCGGCATGAACGCCACGCGCGCCATCACGCGCCGCCTCAAGGGCCGCAAGGAGAAGGGCGTGTGGTCGGCCGGGCGCGTGCAGACGCCCACGCTGGCGCTGCTGGTGCACCGCGAGCTCAAGGTGCTGGCGCACGTGGCCGTGCCCTACTGGCGCCTGCGCGGCGACTTCCAGGCCGCCGGCCACTCCTACGCCGGCCTGTACAAGAGCTCGCGCAGCGGCCGGGACGCCGAGAAGATCTGGGACCGGCACCAGGCCGAGGCGATCCGCGCCGCCTGCCTGGGCCGGCCTGCCGAGGTGGTCGAGCAGATCAGCGAGAGCACGCGCCCGGCTCCCGCGCTGCACTCGCTGACCTCGCTGCAGAAGGAGGCGAACTCGCGCTACGGCCTCAGCGCCAGCCGCACCCTGGGCGCGGCCCAGCGCCTGTACGAGCAGCACAAGGCGCTCACGTACCCGCGCACGGACAGCAACGCCCTGCCGTCGGACTACCGCCCGCACGTGCAGCAGGTACTGGCGGTCCTGTCGCAGACCCACCCCGGCGACCTGTTCTCCGACACGGGACGCGCCGCGGCCATCCCCGAGGCGGCGCGCCAGCTGCGCACGGACGGCCTGCGCAACGAGGCGCGCGTGTTCGACGACGCCCGGGTCAGCGACCACTTCGCCGTGATCCCCACGGGGGTCCTGCCTGCGAGCCCGCTGGGCGGCGACGACGCCAAGGTGTTCGAGCTGGTGCTGCGCCGCTTCCTGGCCGCCTTCCTCCCGCCCAGCGTGTGGCAGAAGGTGGCGCGCGAGACCCGCATCCGGCCCGCCGGCGACAGCGCCACCGAGCCCACGCTGCACGTCTTCTATACCGAGTCCGACCGCCTGGTGCAGCCCGGCTGGCAGCTCGTGGACCGCCGCCCCGCGGCCTCCGAGCTGCTGGGCGATCTCGGCGTGCCTCCGGGCACCCCCGCCGCCGGCAGCACCAGGGAGGTGAAGATGGAGGAGGACCTCACCCGCCCTCCCGCGCGCTACACCGAGGCCGGGCTGCTCAAGGCCATGGAGGAGGCCGGCGACATCGACCTGGACCAGCACGAGGAGATCGAGGACGAGGAGGCCGTGGCCGCGCTCAAGCTGAAGGGGCTGGGCACTCCGGCCACGCGCGCCGACATCATCGAGGGCCTGATCGAGAAGGGCTACGTGCTGCGCACCGGCAAGTCGCTGCGCCCGACCGCCAAGGGCATCATCCTGATCGACTTCCTGGAGCGCATCCGCGCCGAGAACCTGGCCAAGGCCGAGCTCACGGCCGAGATGGAGTTCCACCTGCTCCAGGTGGAGCGCGGCCAGCGCGAGCGCGCGTCCTACATGGGCGAGATCGAGTCCAGCGTGCGCGAGCTGGTCGAGAAGCTGCGCAACTTCGAATACGACGAGCTGTTCCAGGACGAGCAGCCGCTGGGCCGCTGTCCCGTGGACGGCGCGCCCGTGCGCGAGGGCCTGCGCGGCTACTCCTGCAAGAAGGAAGGCCACAGCTGGACCTTGTGGAAGGAGTTCCGCGGCCGCTACATCAACCGCCCGGTGGCCGAGAAGCTGCTGGCCGAGCGCGACAGCGGCCCGCTGGAGGGCTTCGTCAACCTGCGCGGCCAGCCCTACTCCGGGCGTCTCAAGCTCAGCAACGGCGATGCTCCCGCGCTCGAGTTCGAGCCGGTCAAGGACCTCCGGCTCAGCGACGAGGACGGCGCCGCGCCCGAGCCCGAGCTGGTCTCCTTCCCCGTGGATCCGGCACCCCTGGGACCCTGCCCCAAGTGCGGCAAGGGCCAGGTCGTCGAGACCGCCACGCACTACCAGTGCCGCCAGGAGGACGGCAAGAGCTGCGGCCTCACCATCCCGCGCGCCGTGTGCAAGCGCGAACTCAAGCGCGCCGACGTCGCTCCCTACTTCGATCCCGCCACCGGCAGCACCGACTGGATCGAGGACTTCATCTCGCGCAAGGGCCGCCCTTTCACCGCCAAGCTCGTCCGCAAGCCGAACGGCCGCCACGGCTTCGAGTTCAAACCCAGAGAAGGCAAGCCCATGCGGGGGCGGCGCAAGGCGGCCGCAGCCGAGACTCCGCCCGAGACCGCAGCTGCGGCCCCGGCTGCAACCAGCGCCGAAGCACCCGCCAAGACGGCGCGCAAGCCGCGCGCGCGCAAGAAATCCGCCAAGCCGCCGTCGCCCCCGGCGGAGTCATGAGCCTCCTTCCGGGTGCGGAGGAGCTGGTGGCCGCCGCCCGGGCCGCCGCCGCCGGCGCCTACGCTCCCTACAGCGACTTCCCGGTCGGCGCGGCGGTGCGCTGCGAGGACGGCCGCATCTACACCGGCGCCAACGTCGAGAACGCGAGCTACGGGCTCGGCATCTGCGCCGAGCGCGTCGCGGTCGCCGGCGCCGCGGCGCAGGGTCGCCGGCGCGTCGAAGCGGTCGCCGTCTGGACCGGCAGCGACCCGCCCTCCGCCCCCTGCGGCGCCTGCCGCCAGTTCCTGCTGGAGTTCTGCCCGCGCCCCGAGGACGTCTCCGTGCACCTCGCCGGCCCCGCCACGGTGCGCAGCTTCCACCTCAGCGACCTCCTCCCGCACCCGTTCCGCTTCCAGCGCAGCAAAGAATGAAGCCGGCCCTGGAGGCCCGCCTCCCTACGAGGCGAGTGGCCGGGGAGACGCTGCGACCGCCGGCTCGACGGGTCACCAGCGAGCTGCGTGCAGTCTCCGCGCGGCTCTGCCATCCGTTCCCGCTCATTCCCGGCGGCGGTGGTAGAAGCGCTTCACCTTGTCCCGGTTGCCGCACACGCTCATGTCGCACCAGCGGCGCGAGCGGTTCCTGCTGCGGTCGAGGAACAGCCAGTCGCAGGCATCCGCGGCGCACACGCGCAGGCGCTCGAGGTCGGCCGCCGAGGTGAGGAGCTCGTAGGCGGATTGCATGACGGGAAAGTGCAGGCGTTCGAGGTCGCCCGGCTCGCAGGCGAAGCTCGAGCCAAAGCGCGGCCGCCCGGGGACGAGCTCCAGATGCGCGAAGGCGCGCGCCAGGGACCGGTTCAAGGAGTGCAGCGGACCGGCAGGCGCGGGGCGGCCCCGGGCCAGGGCGGAGAAGAGCGCGAACAGCACCTCGCGCAACGACTGCATCTGCTGCAGTGCACGCTGGGCGGCGGCTGGCCGGCGCGCCGCGGCGCGGCGCAGGGCCCGGGCCTCGCCGGGGGAGAGCAGGCGCGACTGCTCGGCCCAGTCCACCAGGTCGGCATAGCTCTCGAGGTTGTCCCGGCGGGTGGCCAGCGGCCGCTCGTCGAGGGTGTTGACCAGGTCCAGGCAGGCCGCACCACCCGTGAGCTCGAACAGGAAGCCCTGCGGCGTGCGGCGGCCGCCCCGCTTGACCGGGGATTCGCCCGTCGGCATGCGCGCGGCGCCGGAGGCCATGCCGGCACCATAAACCAGCAATGCAGACTTGACAAGTTAGTTTCAGTTGGTAACCTACTAATTCGATGACACTGGTTAGTATCCCGACGCTCCCGGTGACCCGGTCCAGGCGTGGCCGTGGCCCTGGAGGGCGCTCTTCGGTGGCGGTCCTGGTGGCTGACCGGTCCAGAAGGAGCATGACGCGATGATCGCGAGAATCTGGCGTGGGATGGTCCCGTTGGAGAAGGCGGAGGGGTACGGCAAGTACCTTGCAGACTCCGATCGCGGCGTGCGGGACTACCGGAGAGTGCCCGGCAATCGCGGGGCCTGGCTCCTGCGGCGCGTGCAGGGCGACCGGGTGCATTTCCTGCTCATCTCGCTGTGGGACTCACGCGCGGCGATCGAGGGGTACGCCGGTCCGGACATCGAGCAGGCCCGCTACTTCGCATACGATCGGGAGTGTCTCCTGGAACCCGAGCCCCAAGTTGCGCACTACGAGGTCCTGGTTGCACCCGCAGCCGGCGAAAGTTGCCGCCCGCTGCCCGCATGAACCGCTCGGCACTCACCAGCATCGCCCCCGATGTCTTCCGGAAGCGCCTCCTCGTCGAGGGTTTCTTCGAGACTGAGATCACGGCCGAGACCCTGCGGGCGTACTTTCGGGACATCACGCAGGCACTCGGGCTCCGGACATACGGCGAGCCGATCATCCACCGGACCAGCGGCCAGGGCAAGCAGGCCAACGAAGGGTTCGACGCGTTCGTCCCGCTGATCGATTCGGGGATCTACATCGCGGTCTGGTTGCAGCCCCGCTTCCTGTCCACGATCCT
Source organism: Planctomycetota bacterium (assembly GCA_004295085.1). Classification (GTDB taxonomy): domain Bacteria; phylum Planctomycetota; class UBA1135; order UBA1135; family UBA1135; genus SHNF01. The sequence goes on from SHNF01000006.1 coordinate 102,951, forward strand.
CTACACATGTGGCCCGTTCGACGAGGAGCGCGCGGTGGCCCTGGTCCGGGACTGCTTCCGCCTGTCCCGGCACGAGGCGGCGATCTTCTAGCCGGCCCCGCCGCGGCGCGCAGCTTCCGCCACAGCGACCTGCTCCCGCACCCCTTCCGCAGCGGGCGCAAGTCCCGGAACCGCTCTATCCTATGGAGCGGAAGTCCCCGTAGCTCAGAAGGATAGAGCGGCGGTTTCCTAAACCGCAGGTCGCGCGTTCGACTCGCGCCGGGGACACCACCCAGGATCCAGTCCAGGAGAAGAAGATGAAATCCATGAATCTCCACCCGTTCTCGTTGTTCGCCGGCGGCAGCCTGGCCGTGATCGCGCTCCTGGCCCTGGGCCAGGCCTCCGCGGCGCCCGCTCAGGGCGGGGCAGCGCCCGCTCCGAAGTGGGAGTACAAGGTCGTGGAAGACCTCACCGAGGGACAGGCCGCGAAGCTCGCGGCGGACGGCTGGGAATACGCCGGCTACCTGGGCAACAGCGTCAAGGGAGTCAGCAACGACGAGACGCTGTGGAAGCGTCCGGGCAAATGACTTGACCCGGCGTCCCGGCGGATCACCGCGCCTTCCTGGACCGCTGCTTGCGCGCGCGCGCAGGCAGCGGAGCCTTGGCCGCCCTGGCGGAGCGGGTTGCGGCCCGCTTCGGCGCGCCCGCTCCCGGTCTGGCGGCGCCTGCGCGCGCGGCGGGGACGGCCGCCTGATAGCTGCGAATGTACTCTGCGGGGGTCACGCCGCGGATGGCATCGGCGATCACGTCGAGGGCGAGGTCCTCCAGCTTCTTGAAGCGGATGCAGCACTTGCCCATGTCGAGCTTCTTTCCGGTCTTGGCCCACTTCTGCCGGAAACTCCTCTCCTGCTGGCCCTCGCCGTAGCTCGGCATGAGATAGAGGGACAGGTAGTTCTTCTGCGAGGCCAGCGCGGCGAAGGGCAGCGGCTGGCGCGGGTCGCAGTGGTAGCCGGCGGGAAAGACGCGGTGCGGCACGTAGTAGCCGATCATGCCGTACTGCATGCCCTCCTCGAAGTCGTCGTCGAGGTTGTCGAGGATGAGCTTGCGCACGGCTTCGATGATGGCGCGCCGGTCGGCGGGCAGCTCGGACAGGTACTGCTGGACGCTGGTTGCCTTGCTTTGCATGGCGGGGCTTCCGGAGATTCTCCGGATTCTCGCTCGTCCTCGACCTCACCGCTACCTCCAATCGTCGATGAGATAGACGCCGGCCCGGTTGTAGCCCGGCTCGTCCGGCCTTTGCATCGCTATCCCCTGGAGATCGGTGCGGAAGCCGCGGCCGAGCATCCGGAGATAGGCCTCGTGGCGGGCCAGATTGACGCCGGCGACCAGGCGGCGCAGGCCTCCTTCGGCGGCCATCGATCCGCAGGCGTCGAGCAGGTGGTCGAAGTCCGCCGCCGCGGCCGGGCCCGGCCGCACCACTCCGAACTTGACGTAGCAGATCCCGCTCCCCGCTTCCGAGCCCGGCCCGCAATGACACACGGCCAGGCCCGCCAGTCGCCCAGCGTCTGCCCGGAGGAGGAGAGTGTCGCCAAGTCCCTGCTGCGCGACGGCGCGGATCTCCCGGCTGACGTCCAGCCCCGCGCTGGCCGCGCCGGTCACCTCACGGCAGGCGCGGAGCATCGGCTCACGTTCGCTCTCCGGCAGATCCGAGAATCGGGTCCAGCGCGGCGTCGGTGCCGGCTGGCCGACCGCCGTGGTCATGACCGCGGTGAGGAAGCGGGGCCAGAACCCGAACTTCTGGTACAGGCCGACGTGCTTCTGGCTGTGGGCGAAGGTGAAGAGGCCGGCGTGCTTCGTTCCCCAACGCTCGAAGCAGCCGAGAACGGGTTCCATCAGGCGCTTGCCCACTCCGCGGTCCCAGAAGTCGGGCCGGATCGAGAGCGGGCCGAAGAAACCCGTGCTGCCCCAGCTGGTGGCGAAGTTCGAGCCGACGAGCTCGCCGTCGATCTCGGCGCCAAAGGCGGCGGACGGGTCGGCCAGCCAGCGGGTCCGCACGTAGTCCGCGTCACCCATGAAGCTCAGCGGCTCCGGGAGGCCGAGGAATGTGCCGAATGCAAATCGCAGGATGCGGTCGGCGGCCGGCAGGTCACGTTCCTCCAGGGGGCGGACGGTGACTTCCGGCTGCGCGGCCTCCGCCGTTCGATTGCGCATTCCCATCGCTGGTCCTCCGTAGCGGTACTATCGGCGCCGGGGTCGGCCGCCGGTTTTGCCTCGAGATCGCTCGAGCCCTGCCCGCACCAGCGCGCGGATCGCCCAGCTCTTTACGGCCCGGGCGTCGCGCGGGCTCAGTTGCAGGACGTCGGTGGCGACCACCATCGACTCGGTGCCGAAGAAGTGCGCCAGGGCGGCCCGCAGCAGCTCGTAGGTCGAATCGTCGAAGCGGTGCCTGGCGGGCTGCAGCGCCGCCTCGATCAGCGCGCCGCGACGATTCTGCCGCACCGGTATGCCATCCCGCTGGCGCGCCGGGAGCTCGAGCGATCGGGCCAGCATCATCCGGAGCTGGGGCTCGTTGGCCTGGACCATCGCGTGGAGCGCTTTCTCGGCCCGCTCGATCCGCTCCTCCGGATCGGTCGAGGGATCCTGGGCGAACAGCTCCTCCGGGGTCGGCACCGCTCCGTCGAGGGGCGCTTCGGCCATCAGGACCTCGCGGCTCGGGAAGTAGCGATAGGCCGTGGCCCGCGAGATCCGGGCCTCCTCGGCGACCTCGGCCACGGTCGGACACCGACCCGCCTTCATGAGCCGGGCCGCGGCGGACAGGAGATCCTTGCGGGTGCGATGCCGCTGATTGGCGCGCCAGGCTTCGCTCATGTCGTCACGCGGGAGGCAGCTGCCGGATGATCGCGGCGAGATCGACCCACACGCTCTCGCGCCCGATCTGGCCGTCGGGAGTGAACTGGAGCACGTGCAGCAGGCGGAACTCGAGAGGGCGGCCCTTGCCCTCGAGGCCGAAGGGCCGCCCCGGGGCGTTGCCCTTCCAGACGGACTCGTCCACCAGGAAGTCCTCGCCGTACAGCCGCTCGGTGCACACGACCTTCCCGTCCGCCAGGTCGGCGAACATGGCCTGGTAGAAGCTGCGGGCGTTCTCGCGACCGCGGGTGGGGCCGCCCGGCCAGCCGACGATGTCATGCCTCGCCTCCGCGGACAGGGTCCGCAGCACCCCCTCCACGTCGTCCTTGGCCTCGTAGGCGAAGTGCTCGTCGATCGCGCGATCCATCTGCTCCCGGGAGATTGCCATGCGTGCCTTTGTGATTGAGATTGAGTTCTTATTATGAGACATGAGTCTCACCATGTCAAGCACCCCGGGGCATAATTTGCGGCGGACTTCGATCGCCCCGCAAAGGACCGACGGTCAGCCGGCGAGCAGCTTGCGCGCCTCCTCGCAGCCCGGCGCCGGGAAGCCGTAGTGGCTGGCCATGACGCGCGTGAGCGCGACCAGGTAGAGCGGCCGGTGGGCGGGGCGCGCGCTGGCGTGCTCCTCCTGGGCCGTGCGGAAGTACTTCTCCGCGTGCAGCGCGCCGTCCTCGCTGACCGCGAATCCGAGCAGCAGCGCGAACAGGTCGTCGGACGAGTGCCCGAGCGCGTCGTAGCGGCGTGCCGCCTGGCAGGCGCCCTTCTGGTCGCCCGCGCGGACGCGAGCGTCGATCTCGCCCAGCAGCGCGCGCGGCTCCTCCAGCGCGCAGGGTTGCGCGTCGTGGTCGTGCGCGAGCGCGCCGACCGCGCCGGACTGGCCGGCCGTGTGGAAGGCGCCCGCGATCAGGCTGGCGCAGGCGTTCGCCGCGCTGCCGGCCCGGGCGATGTGCCGCCAGGCGTTCGCGGCGTCCGAGGCGTGCACGCCGACGGTGGCGCCGTGCACGCTGCCGGCCGGCCGGCCCGGACTGGCCTTCGCCTGGCCGGGATCGTGCAGCAGGAGACGCGTCGCAGCCAGCGAGAGCGCCGCGCCCACGTCCTCCGGATCGCAGCCTTCGGCGAGTGCCGCGGCCACGGCGCGGGCGGCGTCGGCGCGCGGGGCGGCGAAGACCGTGTCGGCGAGGCCTTCGATCCAGGCTTCGTCCGCCTTGCGGCTCCCACGCTCGCTGCGCTCGAGTCCGTGCTCCGCCATGAGCTCGGGAAGAAGCGCGCGTATCGCGTTCGGCGCCTGTCCGCGCTTGGCGCTCGCGCCGTCTTCGTCGATGCAGAAGCGCACGGGCATCCGCATCATCGTCACGGAATGCTCCGGACCGGTCAGCCGCAGCAGGTCGTAGGCGCGCCAGGCGAGGACGACGCGGTGCACGTTCATGTCGTCGCGGACGACGGTCTGCAACTCCTCGTAGGCGTGCAGGCGGTCGCCGGCGGCGCCGCGCGCCTCGAGGACGGCGAGGCTGCGCTCGGCGAGCGGCAGATCGCGCGCCCGGACGTTCTCGACGAGGCCGGGGCCTTCCGCAGCGTCCTCCACGGGTCCGAGCGGCCCGAGCGCGTCCTCGTGCGTGCGGCCGCTCTCCTGGAAGAAGCGCGCGTTGCGGTGCAGCACCTTGAGCACGGGCAAGGCTTCGTACGGCGCCGGCATCTGCGCGGCCATTTCGTAGCTCGGCATCAGCGCCATCAGGGCGTGATAGCCGTTGTAGTTCGTGCCGCCGTGGGCGCGCGCGTTCGCCAGGGCTCCGGCGGCGACGAGGTCCGCGAGCGGCGTGCCGCCGCGCAGCCTCTGGACCAGGAGCGGCAGGAGGTCGTCGGCCGGCGTCTCCTGCAGCAGGTCGACCAGCGGATCGAGCGCACCGAAGCGCAGCCGCTCCGGCCCGATCCTGGACAGCGTCTGCGCCAGTCCCAGGCGCTGCGCGAGGGCCAGGCTCACCGCGGCCGAGCTCATGGTCCCCATCCGTCCCAGGAATGTCCGACGGCTCGAAGTCTTCATGTCCGCCTCCGCGGCCTTGCGCCGCTCCGGTCCGACCAAGGAACAGCGAACATGCTAGCAGACAGGCAAGGCCTGGCGCCGGCGCGGGGCCTTGTCCCCCGGACGCCCGCGGTGGCATCCTGGTGGCGTGCAAAAGGCCAAGCTGGTCGTCATCGCGATCCTGTCGATCGTCGCGATCGTCGTCGTCCTGCAGAACCTGCAGACGGTCCAGGCGCGCTTCCTGTTCCTCACCATCAAGGCGCCTCAGGCCGTGCTGCTGTTCCTGACGCTGGCCCTTGGCTTCGCGCTCGGCGTGCTCACATGGTGGCTCGTTCGCAGCAAGCCATGGACGAGCGCAAGCGCTGCGGGTGAGAAACACCCGTAACTTGGAGGATGGCGCGCCGCGCGGGATCAGTGGATGCCGATGCGCAGGCCCGCGAACAGGTGCAGCGGACCGTTGGGGTCCCGCATCCACGGCATCTTGGTCTCCGGCGTGTAGAAGGCGTCCTGGTCGTTGCTGGTCGGGTTGGGACCCTTCTGGTCGTAGGGCGGGAGCTGCAGGTAGACCGCGTTGGAGATGAAGTCCTCGAAGTAGAACTGCGTGGTCAGCTCGGTGGTCATGGTCGGCATGACCTTGACGTGCACGTGCGTGGTGCGCCCCGGGTACCAGCCGGGGTAGATGGTGTCGAAGAGCACGAGGCCGTGGCTGTCCGCGATCTGGATGCCGCGCAGCCAGGTCTGGCCGGCGGTGCCCTGGCTGGCGAAGCCGGAGTAGGAACCCAGGGCGTCGTTGTGCCAGACGTCCACCACGGCGCCCGGGATGGGGCTGCAGTCGGCGACGCGCACCACCTGGTAGACGAGGGTCAGGGCCAGGCCCGGCTTGCCTTCGGTGATGTCGCGGCGCAGGAGGTCCAGGTCGAGGTAGAAAGGCCCCTGGATGTTGCTGGGCGTGCCGCGGCACATGCGGCGCAGGACCGGTGACCAGGGCGGCGCCAGGCCGGGATCGGACAGGAGGGCCGCGCCGGCGGGCGCGGCCGCCGGGGCGGCGGCGGCGCTCCGGGCCAGCAGCGCGCTCATGCCGGCGGCGCCGGCGCCCAGGACCCAGTTGCGGCGGTTGACGAGGCTGGAGGAGGGTTGCGTCATGGTGGCGGCCAGGGTACGCCGATTCTGTGCTTGGAGATGACGGCTGATTCGAATCGGCGGCCCGCGGACGACTGCTCCGCGGGCACGCTGGGCCACGCGTTGTTCGCGCCGTTCGTGCTGGTGTTCGACTACGGCGGCAACCGGGTGGCCTTCGTGCCCAAGGACTGATCAGGGCAGCAGCCGCACCGAGACCGAATTGCTCACGAACAGGTGGCCGCTGTTGGAGGCCAGGAACGCGAACAAGTAGTCGCGGTCCAGGAGTTCGGCCTTGATCTGCGAGCCGGCGGCGATGACCAGCGCGGCGAAGCTGCGGCCGGCGAAATTGAGGTTGCCGCTGAAGTTCTGCAGCTCCGGAAGTCCGCGCTGCGACAGCACGGTGGCGGCGTCGAAGGCCAGCGGCAGCACGGCGGCGTTGTAGGCCAGGCCGGGCGTCGGCCCGCTGCCGCCGGCCAGCAGGCTGTAGCGGGCGCCGCCGAAGGGCACGCCCGCTTCCAGGAGGAAGTCCACGCGCCCGCCGGCAGCGACCGAGATCTGCGTTGCGCTGGCACGCAGCGAGCTGGCGCTGGCGCGGGCGCGCACGACATCGGCCTCGGAGGGCTGGAGGCTGGAATACCACAGTTCGTCGCCGACCACGGTCGCGGCGACCTCCGAGGTCACCAGCGCGTGCATCACGCCCGGCAGCGGACCGGCGCTCGTGAAGTCGCCTTCCGCCGGCAGCACGCCGTAGTGGATGCCCAGCGGCACGCCGGGAGCGCCCAGTGCATAGAGCAGGCGCGTGCCGCCGTCCACCGGAGCGGGGAACTGCTCGTCGTCGGCGCCGCTGAGATCGGCCAGCTTGACCGGCGGGAACCAGAAGGCCTCGGGGCTGAGGCGCTCGGCCCGCCACAGGTCGAAGCCGCCGTCGCGGGCGCTGTGGAAGTACAGCGTGAGCTCGTCGGCGCTCAGCCAGGGACCGCCGTCGTTGAGGTCGCTGTTGAGCTCGGCCACCGGCAGCGGGGCATCGAAGCGCAGCGCCGTGGACGTGCGCTGCGAGCGGTACAGGCGCTCGACGCCGGCGCCGGACTCGGTGCCGCTGAAGACCACGCGCAGCTCGTCGGCGGACACCCACAGGTCGGACCAGGCGAAGCCCGGAATATCCAGGCCGGGCACGTCCACCGCCGCGCCGAACGGGTCGCCGGCGCTGGCGCGCGTGGCCCGCATCACGCGCACGTGGTCGAGCCCGCGGTCGCTGAGCAGGTAGGCGGTGAGGCCGTCGGGCAGGAGGAAGGGCTGGCTGTCGCTGCGCCCGGCATTCAGGCCCGGAACCGGCTCGGGATTGTCGTAGGGGAGCTGGGCCGGAGGCGTGTAGCGCAGCTCCACGGGCGGCCACAGCGTGACCGGACGCACGCCGTCGTCCACGATCACGCGGATGCGGTCCACACCCGGGACGGCGCCGGAGTTCAGCTCCACTTCGTAAGTGCCGTCCTGGTTGTCGATGACCTGGTACACGCTCGCCTGGCCCGAGGAGCGCGCGTCGTGCTGGATGGAGACGGTGGCGCCGCCGCTGCTGAGCGGGGTGGCGTCCACGTCGCTCAAATCCACCTTCAAGGTGACGATCTGTCCGCTGCCCGCAGGCAGCGCCGGTACGCTGGCCTGCACCTGCGACAGCAGGGCGTCGGGACGGTCGATCTGGCCGGCGCGCCACAGGTCGTAGCGCTGGCGCATCTCCACGATCGGCTCGGGTCCGCCGGCGCCGCGGTTGGGCAGGTTGATGTCCAGGTAGTAGTCGCCCTGGGCGCAGCCGCGGGTGGCGTCGCAGGGGCCGCGCGCGTCGCCCGGCCGCGACAGCAGGAAGTAGGCCACGTAGGCCGAGCGCGCCGCCGGCCAGGTGGTGACGCAGCCGCAGCGGTCCGGCTGGATCGTGTCGCAGGAGCAGCGGCCGTCGCCGCCTTGCGCCGCGGCGGCTTCCATGGCCGCCATCACTTTCTGCGACAGGTCCCCCGGCGTGCTGATCAAGGCCAGCTCCGCGTCCGTGACCACGCTGGGGCAGGTCAGGACATTGCCCTGGATCGCGTAGACCAGCGTCCCGACCTGTCCGGTGACGCCGCCCGCCCAGGGACCGTCGTTGGTGCCGGTGAAGCTGACGGGCCGTCCGGCGAGGTCCACGATCCCATACTGGCGGCTCTGGAACAGCCCGTCCGAGGACAGCAGCACCAGGATCTCCTGCGGATCGTTGCCCAGCAGCAACTGGTCGTAGATCAGCATGCGGTTGGTGCCGACGCTGTCCACGAAGCTCTGCGCCGCCCCGCCGCCGACCTCCGGGATCAGGACCGGCGTCCACACTTTCAGGTTGAAACCGGTCAGGCAGGTGGCCGAGGCGACGCACACCTCGCCGGTGGCCGTGTTCACCACCACGATGGACCAGGTGGCCCAGGCGGGCGCGACCAGCAGGAGCAGGGCCAGGAGCAGGGCGAGGGGGCGGGAGAAAGCGCGCATGGAGGGTCAAGGGTACAGTGGATCCACCAGAGTATGCCCGGCCGCAAGAACCGGGTGGCCGCGCTGCGGCCCGCGCCTTAGCGTGCCGGCATGATGCTCGCCACGACCGCTTGTCCTCTACCCGCCCGGCCCGCGCTGCCCGGCGCGGACTATGCGCGTGTGGAGCGCGCGCTGCGCTTCCTCGTGCGCGAGGCCGCGCGCCGGCCCAGCCTGGTGCAGGCGGCGCAGGCCGCCGGCCTGAGCGAGTTCCACTTCCAGAGGCTGTTCCGGCGCTGGGCCGGAGTGACGCCCAAGCAGTTCCTGCAGTTCCTCGGCGCCGCGCACGCCCGTCGCTGCCTGGAGCAATCGCGCAGCGTGCTGGACGCGACCTTCGCCGCCGGGCTCTCCAGTCCGGGCCGCCTGCACGACCTGATGATCCACGTGGACGCCGTCAGCCCCGGGGAATTCCGCAGCGGCGGCGTCGGCCTGCGCATCCGCCACGGCGTGCACGCCACGCCGTTCGGCCAGTGCCTGCTCGCCCTCACGGAGCGCGGGCTGTGCTCCCTGGAGTTTGTGCCGGAAGGCGGCGCCGCCGCGGCGCTGCAGGACCTGGCGGCGCGCTGGCCCCGGGCCGCTCTGGAGCACGATCCCGGCCGCACCGCGCCGGTCGCGGCGCGTATCTTCCATCCCGAGGGTCCGCGCGGGCCGTTCTCGCTGCTGCTGCGCGGCACCAACTTCCAGATCAAGGTGTGGGAGGCGCTGCTGCGCGTCCCGCCCGGCCGCCTGATCAGCTACGGCGATCTGGCCCGGCGCCTGGGCGCTCCGGGCGCGGCGCGCGCGGTCGGCCAGGCGGTGGGAGGCAACCCCATCGCGTACCTCATCCCCTGTCACCGCGTCATCCGCAGCCTGGGCATGTTCGGCGACTATCGCGGCGGCGCGCTGCGCAAGCGCGCCATCCTCGGCTGGGAGGCGGCGCGTGGCCCGGCCACGGTCCCTACAGACAGCGCAGGAAGGACACCAGATCCTGCTTCTCCGCCGTGCTGAGGCGGGTCTGCAGCACCAGGTTGAAGAACTCGACGGTGTCCTCCAGGGTCAGCAGGCGCCCGTCGTGCAGGTACGGCGGCGAGTCCTTGATGCCGCGCAGCGGGAAGGTCTTGATCGGCCCATCGGCCGCCGCCATGCGGCCGTTCACCAACTGGGGCTCGAAGAAGCGCTCCGTGCGCAGGTTGTGCATCAGGTTGTCCGTGTAGTACGGGGCCGGGTGGCAGCTCGAGCACTGCGCCTTGCCGAAGAACAGCGCCTCGCCGCGCCGCTCCGACTCGCTGGACTTGGCCGGATCCAGCCGGCCCATCACGTTCAGCTTGGGCGCCGGCGGGAAGTCGAGCAGCTCCTGGAACTCGGCCATGGCGTGCACCTGGCTGCCGCGCTCCAGCGGGCTGATGCCCTTCTTGGCCGCCAGCACCGGATCGCCGTCGAAGTAGGCCGCGCGCTGCTCGAACTCGGTGAAGTCCTCCACGCTCTTGAGCGCCCGCTGCGAGCCGAACAGGCGCTGGATGTTGACGCCGCGCAGCGAGGGCGTGTCGATGCGATGGCGGAACTCCTGCGGCCGGATGTCGCCCACCAGGTGGGTGGAGGCGTTGGTGTGGCCGTTGGCGTGGCAGTCGAAGCACGTGACGCCGGTGCTCGGCTTCTCCGAGCGTCGGTCGGCGGTGGCGTTGAACTGCTGCTGGGGGAAGGGCGTGAGCAGCAGGCGCAGGCCGTCCAGCTGCTTCGGATTGAGGACGCCGTTGAACAGCTCGTAGAAGTTGGCCAGAGTCACGAGCTGGCCCTTGGACGCGTCGCCCAGGTCCGGCCGCGTGGTCAGGAAGATGGGCGGCGGGAACTCGGGCAGCAGGTGGTCGGGCAGGTCGAACGACAGGTCGAAGCGGTTCAGGTCACGGTTGTCCTGGGCCGCGACGCGGTCGATGTGGAACTGCGGGAACAGCATCCCGCCTTCGGCGTGGTTGGGGTGCGGCAACGGCAGGAAACCGGCCGGCCAGCCGCCGCGCGAGCGCAGCTCCTCGGGGGCGGCCGCAGCCAGCGCGTCCCAGGTCACCCCGGACTTGAGCCGCACGCGCACTCCGCCCTGCACCGGCTTGCCGCGCGCCATGGTGACGCCCTCCGCGGGCTGATCGCGCAGGTCGTAGCGCTCCTCCAGGAGCTTGCGGTGGCGCTGCTCCACCGCGGCGCGCTCCGCCTTCATCTGGTCGCGCTTGGCGGCGAAGTCCGGCTCGATGCTGGGGCTGAAGCTGGAAGGGGGAGCAGGTTCCTGGGGCTGCGACGCGCCCGCGGGCTGGTCCGAGGGTGAAACGGCCAGGCAGGCCAGGGTCAGGAAGCCCGCGGCTGCGGGCGACGCAACGGTGCGAAGGAGCCTCATGGCGTTCTCTCTCGGTGCGGGAAACCTCAGGGACGGCCCAGGCAAGGCCCAGGGATGGCCGGAGACAGATTGTTTTTGCCTCGCGGCTGCGACAAGTCTAGCCAGTCCGGACTATGGCCTTCATAGGCTCCGCTGATCACCCGGCGGCGGGCCCGGTTAGGATCAGCCGCGGCCGCAGCCACGTCCCATGGCGGAATCCCGCAAGAAAGCAGCCAAGGCCCGCGCCCCGCGCCGGAAGCGCAAGGCCGCCGAGCCGGGATCGAAAGGCCTGGCGGCGTCCGAGCTCGCTGCCGGGGAGCGGCCCCGGGCGTTGTCCGAGCTGGCCCGACAAGTCGAGGAGGACGGAGGGAGCGTGCTGGGGGCCTTCCGCGAGCCCTTGGGCGGCCACTGGCAGCTGCTCGCAGGCCTGCCGATCGACAAGGTGTCTCCCACTCCGTACCAGCGCGACCTGTCGCCGGCGCACATGGAGCGCCTGCAGAAGGCCATCGGGGGCCTGGAGCGCTTCCTCGACCCCATCATCGCCGTGCGCGGCCCCGACGGCGGGTACTGGACGCCGAACGGCAGCCACCGCACCGCTGCCATGAAGGCCCTGGGCGCGAAGTCCATCGTGGCGCTGCTGGTCACCGAGCCCGAGGTGTCCTTCCGCATCCTGGCCCTCAACACGGAGAAGGCCCACAACCTGCGCGAGAAATCGCTCGAGGTCCTGCGCCTGGCCCAGGCGCTGGCGGAGCTGGACCCGCGCGCGGAGCAGGACTTCAGCCTGGAGTTCGAGGAGCCTTCCCTCCTCACCCTGGGCCTGTGCTACGAGCACAACGGCCGCTTCTCCGGCGGCGCCTACCACCCGGTCCTGAAGCGCACCGAAACCTTCCTGGAACAGAAGCTGCCGGCGGCGCTGGAACGGCGCCGCAAGCGCGCCGCGCTGCTGCAGGAACTGGACGAGGCCGTGGTCGCGGCGGTGAACGCGCTCAAGGAGCGCGGCTTCCAGAGCCCGTACCTCAAGGCCTTCGTGGTGGCCCGCATCAACCCGCTGCGCTTCGTGAAGCCGATCCGCGGCAAGGAAGCCAGGAAGCCCGACCCGGATGAGACGCTGGAGAAGATGCTGGCCGCGGCGCGCAAGTTCGACGCGGCCAAAGTGAAGGCCGGCCAGGTGGCCGCGGCCTCGGGTCCGCCGGAAGAGTGAACGCCAGCCCGGGATACTGGCCCCCTTCCGTGGGCCATCTCTGCAGATTCACGCACACATGGCTTTGTCTCAAAAGGCTTTGTCTATTGCAATTTTGTAAGAATCGGCAACCGGTCGGGCCCGGAGCCGGACGCGCGCGCAACCTCTCGGGTGACAAGGTCTTGAGCGCGGCGTGACCCACCCAAGGGGGCCAGTATCCCAGCCCGGCCCGCGCCCGCGGCGCCGCGGGCGCAGGCCGGCAGATGCGTCACATGATGGTGAACTGGACTCCGTCGGAGGAGGCCAGGCCGCCGGGTTCCTGGTGCACGGTCTGCACGTAGAACTTGCGCCCGAGGTACGCGCTCTTGACCGGTAGCGCCAGCGGAATGACTCCCGAGCGCGGAATCGGCTCGCGGCGCAGGATCTGGCCCGGATCGATGAGCAAGGTGATGCCCTGGTACGGCATGTTCGCCGGCCGCTCGCTCACGGCGTATTCGCCCGGCGCGCCGCCGGGGGAGCCGCTGATGGTCAGGCTGAACGCCTGATTGCCGAGCGTGGGCAGGCCGCCGGCATTGGGCTCGAGCTGCCACGCGTACGTGTTCACGCCCGGCGTATCGATGCCGTAAGTCTTCGGGTTGGGATTCACGGCGATGCCGGCGAGCACTCCCCAGCCGGACGGCGGGCCTCCGGTCAAGGGACTGGCGGTGCCGCCGGGCTTGATCAGCCAGCAGCCGCTGCCGGCGCCGGCCGCCAGGTTACCGGTCACGGTTTCCATGGCCAGGGCGTTGACCCCGGAGCCGGTGTTGTTCGGAATGGTGGTGGAGCTGCCCAGATCGAAGGGATTGCTCGGGTTCACCGGGAAGGCGTACAGGTCCGTGGTCGAGTTGCAGCCGGCGATCAGGCGGCTGTTGGCGTTGTCGTAGGCCAGGTTGAGCACTCCGCTCGGAAGGGTGCCCTCCCACACGCCGACGCCGCCGGCGGGCAGCGGAACGGTGTGGATGCGCGCGTAGACGCCGGTCCAGTGGAAGCCCACGTAGGCCACGGTGCCGCTGGGGTGCACGGCCAGGGCATTGGTCGTCACGATCGCGGACGGCAGGCCGGTGACCGGCACCGGTGTGACCACGCCGGTGGTCAGGTTCACGAGGCCGAGCGTCTCGTTGGCGAGGGGGCCGGCCTCCACTTCCTCGACCGCGACCAGGACGTCGCCGTTGGGCAGGAGCGCGGCCTGTCCGACCTGGCACCAGCCCGTGGTGTTGGTGCCGAGGTTGTATTTGACGTCCTGCATGACGGCGGCGCCGGACAGGTGGATCAGGTGCAGGTCCAGGTCGTCGGGAGCGAGGTTGGTGGTCTCGCCCACGAGCAGCGCGCCGTCAGAGGGGCGCAGCAGCACCGCGCTGGCGCCGACGCCACCGCTGCTGCCGGCTCCGGTGAGGTCCGGCCCCAGGCCCGTCACCACGGTGACGCTGGTCGGGGTACGCGGGTGGAAGTAGAAGAGCCCGCCGTCGCCGGTGTAGCCGGTGGGCACGTCCTTGAAATTGGAGGTGACGTACCAGCCGTCGGGCACCTGCGCCGCGAGCGCGGGAACAGGCAGCAAGACGCACGCCAGCACGGTCACGCTAGCGAGGACCGTCAAACGCATGGTTTTCCTCCTTTCGGGGAGCGCAGGCGGCGTCCGCAACGCGGTCCCGGCGCCGCTCCCGGGTCCGGCCATGCTAAACCTCAGGTCAAGCCGGGACGGGAGGTCAGCGGCAGACGACCCAGTCGCCGCGGAACTGGCCGGGCACGTCGGGATTGCTGTATGGGTCGCGGAACGCGCCGTTCAACTTCCCGGTCGGCGTCCGGCTGCCGTAGGGATAAAGGAGGGCTGTGAACGATCCCTGCCGCGCCAGGAAGTTGCCGCGGTAGTTTCCGTACACCAGGTAATCCGGCGTCGTGCCGACGCCGTCGTCGAGCGTGCCTTGGATGGTGCCCTCGATGCAGCTCAGGCATGGCGACACCACGTCGGTGAGAGTGGCCCGCAACGCGAACACGGAATTGCCGTTGGCGTCGAACAGCCGGCCGTCGATGAAGCCGTCCGATGCCAGCGGGTGGGGCAGGTTCCAGGCCCCGTTCATGGCGCCGCGCGCGCACGGGCGCGCGGAGGAGCGCGCGGCGTCCGCCGGCAGCCCGAGAGCGAGGCAGGAGCACAGCAGCAGTACGAGGCGTTGCAACATGGGAATCCTCCGGAGTCATTTGCGCGCCATGCGGCGCAGCGGCTGGAGCGGGAACAGCGCCAGCAGATGCATCTGTCCGGGTACGGGGTCGCCGCTCAGCCAGGCCAGCCCCCCCTTGTCGATCGGGATGGCCTCGCCGTGGCCCTTGTCGCCGGCCGTCAGCCACGCGCACAGCTCGCCCAGCCACGGCTGATGGCCGACGAGGGCCACGCGCGCGCCGGACAGGCCGGCCAGCAGGCCGTCGGAAGGCGCCTCCGCCAGGCGCGGGTCCACGACGGTCTGGCCGTCGAGCAGCGGCGCCAGGAGCTCGGCGGTCTGCACCGACCGCAGCAGCGGGCTGTGGCGGATGACGTCGAAGCGGACGTCCAGGCGCCGCAGTCCGCGCACCGCGGCCTTGAAGCGCTTGCGGCCCTTGCGCGTCAGGGCCCGGTCCGCGTCGGGTTGCTCCGGCGATGCGTCTTCGGCCGCGGCGTGGCGGATCAGGAACAGTTCCATGCGTGCACCGACTCTTCCAGGAACGGAACGGTGTGCGTCCAGGCGCGCAATGCCGCGGCGCGGCGCCGCTCCAGCTCCTGCGCCAGCGCCTGCTCGTACGCGGCCAGCGCCGCCGCCTCCGGGCAGGAGCGCAGCAGGCGCACGGCCACGGCGGTGTCGTTGAAGTCGCCCATCGCCTCCTGCAGCTTCTTCAGCTCGCGGGGCCGCTTGCCCAGCCATTCCAGCGCGTAGCGCAGGCGGCGCAGCGCGCGGCGCAGGCCGTGCATGGCCTCCACTGCGTCGCGCTGGCGCAGGGCGCGCCGGCCGCGCCGCAGCACGCGGGCGCCGATGCGCGGCAGGAACGCCGCCGCGCTTGCCCTTGGCAGAGGTGGAAGGCCGGCCAGAGCCGCCAGCAGCCCGTCCAGGCGCGGCTCCTCCAGGGATGCCACGAGCCGGCGGCGCTCCTCGCCGTAGTGCTGCAGCAGCCACACCATGAACGGCTCCGGCGGCCCGCTCAGCAGCAGCACGTCGAGATCGCGCACCGCCGCCGCCTGCCGGCGCAGCCAGCGCAGGTCATCACGCAGGACGTGCATCCGGCCCATCTGCAGCCACACGTCCAGGCGGCCGGCGGCGACCCGGACCTGATGCACTCCTTCCGGATCCTCCCCGCTGCGCGCCACGGCCAGGTGTGCGTGCAGGTGCTCGAGCCATGGCCGGCACGGAAGGCTGTCTCCGCGCCGGCGCGCGGTCGTCTTGGCGGCGGCGGGCGTCCTGGCGGGAGGAGCCGGAGCGGCGCGCGGCGGCGGCGCGGCGCCGGGTTCCGCGCGCGGGTGCAATAGCAAGGGCGTATCCATCGCGGACTCGGGTTTGGCAGCCATTGTAGGGGGTTGTGGCCGCGAGCCAGGGCGCTGCAGGCAGCCATATGAAGATTGTGTGAAAGGCGCGCCCCCCGCGGGCCGCGCGGGGCGCGGATATCTTGCGTCGATGCTGCAGCCGGCCGTCGCCGACCTGAAGGACCCCGGCTTGTACGGCAACCGCGAGCTGAGCCTGCTCGAGTTCAACCGGCGCGTGCTGGAGCAGGCCAAGGATCCCGCGACGCCGCTGCTGGAGCGCCTGCGCTTCCTGACCATCTGCAGCGCCAATCTGGACGAGTTCTTCGAGATCCGCGCCGCCGGCGTGCGCCAGCAGGCGGCGTATCACGTGGTGCCCAAGGGCGCGGACGGCCTGGCCCCCGAGCAGGTGCTGCGCGCGATCAGCGAGCTGGCGCACAAGCTGGTCGAGGAGCAGTACCGCACCCTGAACGAGGTGCTGCTGCCCAGCATGGAGAAGGAGGGCATCCGGCTGCTCAAGCGGCGCCACTGGTCCACCCGGCAGCAGCGCTGGGTGCGCCGCTACTTCGACGAGCAGGTGCTGCCGGTGCTGACGCCGGTGGGGCTGGACCCGGCGCACCCGTTTCCACGCGTGCTGAACAAGAGCCTGAACTTCATCGTGTCGGTGGAGGGCACGGACGCCTTCGGCCGCGGCAGCGGCATCGCCGTGGTGCAGGTGCCGCGCTCGCTGCCGCGCGTGATCGCCCTGCCGCGCGAAGCCGCCGAGGCGCCGTACGACTTCGTGCTGCTCAGCTCGATCGTGCACGCCCACGTGGAGGAGCTGTTCCCGGGGATGGCGGCCACCGGCTGCTACCAGTTCCGCGTCACCCGCAACAGCGACCTGTGGGTGGACGAGGAGGAAGTGGACGACCTGCTGCGCGCGCTCAAAGGCGAGCTGCCCAGCCGCCTGTACGGCGACGCCGTGCGCCTGGAGGTCGCGGACGACTGCCCGGAGGAGATGAACCAGTATCTCCTGGACAATTTCCAGCTGCAGCCCCAGGACCTGTACCAGGTGAACGGCCCGGTGAACGTCAACCGGCTGGCCGCGCTGTACGAGCTCACCGAGCGGCCGGACCTGAAGTATCCGCGCTTCGTCCAGGGCCTGCCCCGGCGCCTGGAGAAAAGCGCCGACCTGTTCGCGACGCTGCGCCGCGGCGACGTGCTGCTGCACCATCCGTTCCAGTCGTTCACGCCGGTGCTGGACCTGGTGCGCCAGGCGGCGGCAGATCCCGACGTGCTGGCCATCAAGCAGACCCTGTACCGCACCGGCGTGGACTCGCCGGTGGTGGACGCCCTGCTGGAGGCGGCGCGCAACGGCAAGGAGGTGACGGCCGTGGTCGAGCTGCGCGCGCGCTTCGACGAGGCGGCCAACATCGACCTGGCGACGCGCCTGCAGGAGGCCGGCGCCAAGGTGGTGTACGGCATCGTCGGCTACAAGGCCCACGCCAAGGCCCTCATGGTGGTGCGGCGCGAGGGCCGGCGCATGCGCCGTTACGTGCACCTGGGCACCGGCAACTACCACACCCGGACCACACGCGCCTACACCGACTTCAGCCTGCTCACCTGTGACCGCGACATCGGCGAGGACGTGCACAAGCTGTTCCAGCAGCTCACCGGCCTGGGCCGGATCGCGCGCATGAAGAAACTCCTGTACGCGCCGTTCACCCTGCGCAAGGCGCTGATCGCCAGCATCGACCGCGAGGCCGAGGCGGCCCGCTCCGGCAAGCCGGCGCGCATCCTGGCCAGGATGAACGCCCTGACCGAGCCCGGCATCATCCAGGCGCTGTACCGCGCTTCGCAGGCCGGGGTGCCGGTGGACCTGCTGGTGCGCGGCGTGTGCTGCCTGCGCCCCGGCATCCCCGGCGTGTCCGACAACATCCGCGTGCGCTCGATCGTGGGCCGCTTCCTGGAGCACAGCCGCGTGTTCTGCTTCCACAACGGCGGGCAGGACCTGGTGCTGTGCTCCTCGGCCGACTGGATGGAGCGTAACTTCTTCCGGCGCGTGGAGGTGTGCTTCCCGATCGAGGACGAGCGCCTGCGCGCGCGCGTCCTCAACGAGGGCTTGCACTTCTACCTGTCCGACAACGCCCAGACCTGGGTCATGCAGCCCGACGGCAGCTACAAGCGCCTGAAGCCGGGCGCGCAGAAGCGGCGCTGCACCCAGGAGCTGCTGCTCGAGAGCCTGGCCGGCTAGCCTACAGCAGCTCGGCTTCCATCCGGCCGAAGGCCATGCGGATCGCGACGCGCAATACCACGCCGTCCTGGCCGGTCCAGATGTCCAGCTCGGCCGGCCCGTCCGGATTGGTGACCGTGGCGCGATAGCGCCGCGCCGCCACCGGGACGCCGGCGCGCTCCAGCTCGGCGTCCGGCTCGCGCCGCAGTTCCAGGCTGGCCGGCCGCGGCTTCCAGCCGCCCGATCCGAGCTCGATGCTGGCCAGGCTGCGGCTCTCGCCGGGCTGCAGGCCGGCACCCTGCAGGGTCAGGAAATCGGCGCTGAAGACCGCCGCCGTCACCACCGCGTCCGCCGGCAGCGGCAGGCGGACGGTCTCGGTTTCTCCGCCCTCACGTTGCATGCGGGCCACCACTGCGCCGTCCTCCAGCGCGTAGCGCGCCGCCGGCGCGTGTCCCTGGAGGCGGCGCCATGCGCCGCTGCGGAAGCGGAAATCGGGCCCGCCGTGCATCACCACCTGGTACGGCTGGTCCCAGCCGCCGCTGGGGTGCATGCGCGCCTGCGGGTGCCAGCCGCTCTCCGAGCGCGTGATCGCGAACTTCTCCACGCCGGCGTCGGCGCCGCCGAAGCGCAGCGCGTAGCGGCCGCTGTGCACCAGCTCGCCGGGGATCTCCAGCGCCATGTCCGCGACGTCCGCCGCGGCGCCCTGCACGCGCTGCTCGGCCTCCGCCCGCAGAGCCTCCAGGGCCGCGGCATCGAGCCAGCGGCCGCGCAGGAACACGCCGGCGATGTCGTGCGCGCGGCGCACGTCCGCCAGCGGGTCGCCGCGCACCAGCACCAGGTTGGCGGCCTTGCCGGGCGCCACGCTGCCCAGCCGTTCGGCCACCCCGCACAGGCGCGCCGCGTGGATGGTGGCGGCACGCAGCGCGTCGGCTGGCGGAACGCCGGCCTGCTGCAACAGCTCCATCTCGCGGTGCAGGCTGAAGCCGGCGATCACGTTGGGGTTGGCGAGGTCGCTGCCGCACACCAGGGTCACGCCGGCCGCGTGCAGGTCGGCCGCCAGCGCCTGCATGTGCGGGAGCGCCGCGCGCACCACCGGGGCGAAGGCGCGGTAGCCGCCCTGCTCCCAGAAGGCGCGCAGGAACGGTGGCGCGTACTTCAGCAAGGGGTCCGGCTCCGCCGCGTCCAGCGCGGCGATGCCCTCCATGACCACCAGCGTGGGGCAGTGCACCATGCCGGCGGCGGCGATCTTGCGCAGCTCCGCCAGAAGCGTCGCGCGTGGCACGGCGGCGCGCTGCGCGAACAAGGAAAGGTCCTCCCACGGCCGGTCCGGGCTGTAGTGCACCTCCGCGCCGGCCAGCCGCCCCAGGAGCTTCTCCAGGCCCATGAGGTGCTCCGCGCCGTCCATGCGGGCCTCCAGCGCCTCATCCAGGGTCACCGTCTCCGGGATGTGGCCCACGGCCTTCAAGCCGAGAGCGTGCGCTTCCGCCACCACCGCGCGCCAGGTGTCGCGCTCCAGCTTGCTGTACACCTTGATGAAGTCCACGCCGGCGTGCGCGAGGCGGCGCACGGCCGCGCGACCTTCCTCGGGCGTGGCGCAGGCTTCCGAGAACGGCCACACCGGAGGCTTGCCGTCCACGATCGCGCCCGCGGCCACCATCTCCGGGCCCAGCCGCTCGCCGCGGTTCAGGGCGTCGCGCAGCGCCAGCGTCTGCTCGGTCGCGCCGCCCATCTCGCGCACACACAGCACGCCGTTGGCGAGCAGCAGGCGGCCGAAGACCTCCGCGTCGAGGTAGTGCACGTGGCAGTCGAACAGGCCCGGCATCAGGTACAGGCCCGTTCCGTCCACCTGCGCCATGCCCGGCGCCAGCTGCACCTCCGCGGCAGGGGCGATGCGCGCGATGCGCCCCTGCTCCAGCAGCACCGTGCGCTCCGGGAGCAGGGTCCCGGCTTCCACGTCCACCACCGTCACGCCGACGACGGCGTGCGGCGCGGGCGCTTGCGGGTCTTGCGCCGGCGCCGTGGCGCAAAGCGCGAGGATGACCGAGGGGAGGTTCGGAGCCATGGGAGGCTTCTTATCTATACTTCACCGCTCCTGCCGCTCCCACGGCAAACCATGCTGCAAACCATGCTGCACCTGTTCCTGTGCCTCCCGGGCCTCACGCTCGCGGCCGCGCAGGGTCCTGACGTGACCCTGACCGCCTTCCCCAAGGACCTGCAGCTCTACCCGCGTGATGCGGCTGGTCACGGCACGGCGCAGGTGGCGGGCAGCGTGGACACCCCCGGCTACTCCAGCGTGGAGCTGCGCGTGTACCGCGAAGGCGTCCGGTGGGATCTCCAGAGCCAGCCCTTGAGCTACGCCGGCGGCTCGGCGCCGTTCGCGTTCTCGGTCCCGGTTCCGGCCGAGCTCGCGGAATACGACTTCGAGCTGCACGCGGTCGCCGCCACCGCCTCTGCGCTGCTGGCCGCGGCGCAGGACGTGGTGGCCGGCGACGTGTTCCTGATCCAGGGCCAGAGCAACGCCGTGGCCGGTGACGGCTACGGCGAGAACCTGGCCAACGCCGCGCAGCGCCCGTGGATCCGCAGCTACGGCACGGCCAGCATCTGGGACTTCAAGGTGGTCAACGACGACGCCTGGGGCCGCGCCGACGGGGAGGACGGCAATGTCCACTGCACCATCGGCCAGTGGGGCCTGCGCATGGCGCAGTTGCTGGTGGACCAGACCCAGGTGCCGGTCTGCGTGCTGAACGGCGCGGTCGGCGCCACCCCGATCAAGTACCACCTGCGCAACGACGCCGACCCGATGAACCCGGCCAGCAACTACGGGCGCCTCCTGTTCCGGGCCACGCGCTGCGGCGTGGCCGCCGCCGTGAAGGCCATCTTCTGGTACCAGGGCGAGTCCAACGGTGATGACTACCTGCCCTACGCCGCGAACTTCGCCGAGCTCTACGCCGACTGGCTCTCGGACTATCCCGCGGCGGAGAAGATCTACGTGTTCCAGGTCCACAACGGCTGCGGCGCGCCCAACCAGCGCCTGCGCGAGCTGCAGCGCCGCTTCGAGGACCTGTACCCGCTCGTGGACGTGCTGAGCACCACCGCCGCGCCCGACCACGACGGCTGCCATTACCGCTACTCCGGCTACCGCGAGCTCGGCAACCGCGCGGCGCGGCTGGTGGCGCGCGATTTCTACGCCTCGCCGCTCACGCAGGACATCGACGCGCCCGACCTCGAGCGCGCCTACTACAGCAACACCCAGCGCGACGAGATCACGCTCGTGTTCCGCGATCCGGATGACACGCTCCGCTTCGAAGCGGGCGCGCAGGCGCGCTTCACGGTCGAGCCCGCGGGCGACGTCCGCAGCGGCACGGTGACCGGCCCGAACACGATCCGGCTGCGCCTCGACGGCCCCGCCACTGCCACCTCGATCTCCTACGACTACCCGGCGGGCAGCGCGGCCGGCATCGTCAACGCGCGCGGCGTGGGCGCGCTCACCTTCTTCCGCGCGCGCATTCAGTAGGGTCGCAGTCGATGGGTCAGATGTAACCTGGGGAACGAATGCTCACCCTCCTCCTGCTGGCCCAGTCCGCGTCCCTGACTTCCTTTCCCAAGGACCTGCAGCTCTACCCGCGCGACGCCGCCGGCTTCGGCGCCGTCGAGGTCGCGGGCAGCGTGGACAGCCCCGGCTACCTCAGCGCCGACCTCTACGTCTACCGCGACGATGTCCTGTGGCACTCCGAGAGCCAGCCGCTGACCTACAGCGGCGGCTCGGCGCCCTTCGCGATGACGGTCAGCATCCCGGCCGAGCTGGCCGAGTACGACTTCGCGCTCTATGCCTTCGACGGCGCTTCCTCCGACCCCCTGGACGCCGCGCAGGACGTCGTTGCCGGCGACGTCTACCTGGTCCAGGGCCAGAGCAACGCGGTGGCCGCCGACTGGGCGGCCGAGGATCTCGGCAACTCCTCGCAGCGGGAATGGATCCGCAGCTACGGCACCGCCAGCACCACGGGCTCCAGCGTGATCAACGACACCGACTGGGGGCTTGCGGAAGGCGAGCGCAGCAACCAGCACTGCACGATCGGGCAGTGGGGCCTGCGCATGGCACAACTGCTGGTGGACAAGGGCCAGATCCCGGTCTGCGTGCTGAACGGCGCCGTGAGCGGGACCCCGATCACCTACCACTTGCGCAACGACGCCGACCCCATGAACGTGAACACCAACTACGGACGGCTGCTCTACCGCGCCGCCCAGGCCGGCGTTCAAGGCGCTGCGAAGGCGATCCTCTGGTACCAGGGCGAATCGGACGGAGACCGTTACGAGGCGTATTCGATCAACTTCGCCGATCTGTACGCGGACTGGCTCTCCGACTATTCCGCCGTCGAGAAGGTCTACGTGTTCCAGATCCACAACGGCTGTGGCGCCCCCAGCCAGCGCCTGCGCGAGCTGCAGCGCCGGTTCGATGACCTCTACCCGCGGGTGGACGTGCTCAGCACCACCGAGGCGCCCGAGCACGACGGCTGCCATTACCGCTACAGCGGCTACCGGGAGCTCGGAGACCGCGCGGCGCTCGTCCTGGGGCGCGACTTCTACGCCTCTCCCGTCACGAAGAACATCGACGCACCGAACATCGACTACGCCTACTACAGCACCCCGCAGCAAGATGAGATCACGCTGGTCTTCCGCGATCCGGACGACACCCTGATCTGGGAGCCGGGGGCGGAGGCGCGCTTTACCCTGAGACCGGTCGGCAGTGTCCTCGGCGGGGTAGTCTCCGGCAACAGCATTGTGCTCGATCTGGGCGGTCCTGCTACGGCCACCTCCATCTCCTACGACTACCCGGCGGGTGAGGCGGCCGGGATCGTCAACGGCCGCGGCATCGGCGCGCTGACGTTCTACCGCGCGCGGATTCAGTAAGGGTCGGACTTGGCCAGGCGGTCGCCGCCTGGCCAAGTCCGACCCTATTCCTGCGACAGGATCAACGCCGTCCAGGGAGCGACGTCCAGTGCACCGCTTTGCGCCATGCCGTCCGCGGGCGCCAAGCCGGCATCCACCACGCTGCTACCGAAGCCGACGAAGTCCGGTGCATAGACCCTGGCATCGCCGTTGAAGCGCACCTGCCAATGCCCCGGTCGGGGCAGGCCGATCCGGTAGGCCACCAGCGGCTGGTCCGAAAAATTTGCCAGCACCACCACATCGTCGCGGGGACCTCCGGCGGTCCAGCGGTGGTAGGCGATGACGTCGTCCACTTCGTTGCGATGGTGCACCTCGATGGCGCCACCGCGCAGCCCAGCCGTGAATCCGGAAACATTCCGGCGCAGCGCCACCAGGTCGCAATAGAGCTGGAAGATCCCCGGATGCGCCGCAAGCTGGCTCCACTGGATCGGCCGCCGCTCGTCGAAGGGCTCCTGATCCAGGAACTCCTGCCCCTGGTAGATCATCGGGATCCCGGGCGCGGTGAACAGGAGAGCGGCGCCCAGGGTCGAGCGCTTGCGCGCCTCCCAGCCGTTTGGATCGGCAGGATCGATCTGCACCGTGAGCCGGTGCGCGCCGCAGCAGATCTCGTTGTGCGACTCGGTGTAGATCACGCGCTGCCGGGCGTCGCCGTTGTAAAGAGAAGCCAGTGCGTCAGACACGGCGGCCATGCTGGGCGTGTCGTGCGTCAGCGCGGTGCGCAACGGGCCCGCGAAATAGTGCCACTGGCTGTCGAAGCCGGCGCCACCGCTCTGGACGTCCAGAGTGAGGTCCGGATCGTTGCGCAGGTCCTCGGCGATGCTGAGCTTGCCCGGATAGAGGCGATGGAGCCCGGCGTTGGCCTGGCGCATGAGGCTCCATCCCTCCGGCAGATGGAGGCCATGGCCGTTGCTGGTGTACTCGATGTTGGAGGTCGAGTCCCAGCGGAAACCGTCCACGTGGTACTCGTCCAGCCACATCCGCAGGTTCTCGAAGATGAAGCGGCGGACCTGCGGCTCGCGGAAGTCGGGGCGCGGGCCGAAGGGTGAATCGATGCGCGCCGCGTCGTAGAAGAAGATGCCGCCGGGGTAGTCGCTGGTCCACCAGCCGTCGAACTGGCTCAGGTGCAGGTCCCAGGGCCCCCAGTGGTTGTAGACGACGTCCAGCAGCACGCCCAGCCCGCGCGCATGGCATTCGCGCACGAACGCCTTGAATGCGTCGGGTCCGCCATAAGCCGCGTCTTCCACCGCGAACAGGTCGGCCGGCCCGTAGCCGCTGAAGTAGCGGCCGGGCGATTCGTTCACCGGCAGCACCTCGATCACGTTGGCGCCCAGCGCGGCGACGTGATCCAGCCTCTGGATCGCGTCCGCGAACGTCCCCGGCCCCGCCGGATCGGTGTCATGGAACGTGCCGATGTGCATCTCATAGACGACCAGCTCGTCACGCGGCGGCAGCGCGAACGCATCTCCGTTCCACGCGAACGCGTCCGGGTCGTACACCACGGAGTTGCCGGTGGCGTAATCCGAGCGGGTCACCCGCCGCGCCCGCGGGTCGCGCCGGCTGTAATCCGCTCCCCGGTGGCGGATGAGGTAGCGGTACTCATCCCCGGCCGCAGCGCCGGGAACGTCGGCCGACCACAGGCCGCCGCTCTCGGGAGCCAGGGGCGTCGCCGTGGCCGACCAGCCGTTGAAGTCGCCGGACACGTGCACCTGCCCCGCGTGCGGCGCCCACACGCGGAAGGTCACGCCGCCCGGGTAAGGGATGGAGCCCATCCCCGGCCGCTGGGACTGGGCATCCAGCGCCGGGCCCAGGAATGCCAGGCTGCTCGAGACTGCGAGGAGAATGCTGCGCATGCCATCCGGTAGACGGGGGAAAGGACGACCGCGGCCGCACAATTCCGCGCACGGCTTCAGCGGAAGGACAGCTTGAAGCCGGCGCCGCGCACGTAGGCGGCTTCCTCCTCCAGGTCCGCGCGCGTGAGCGGGTGGGAGTCCAGCCAGCCGTCGGGGAAGCTCAGGCGCACGTCCTCGTCCTCGACCTGCATCTTCACGCGCGGGGCCGCGTCCGGGCTGCGGCTGCGGTTGAGGCGCACGGCCAGGCGCAGCAGCAGCGACAGGCGCAAGGCTGCGGGCACGCGCGCCGGACCCAGGAAGGGCACGCGCTCGGCGCCCAGCTTGCGGCGCTGGCCGAGCACGAGTGCCGCCAGCATCTCCTTGTCCTCGCGCGAGAAGCCGGGCATGTCCGAGCTCAGGATCAGGTAGGAGCTGTGCTTGTGGTAGCCGCTGTAGGCGATGGACAAGCCGATCTCGTGCAGGCGCGCCGCCCAGGACAGGAGATGCAGCAGCTCGTGGCCCTCCAGGCCCCAGTCGCCCGCCACCTGGCGCAGCAGGCCCAGGGCGGTGCGCTCGACCCGCGCCGCCTGTTCCAGGTCCACCTGGTAGCGCTGGCTCATGCGGCGGATGGTCTGGTCGCGCGCGTCCTCGTGCTGGATGCGCCCCAGCAGGTCATACAGGAGGCCTTCGCGCATGGCGCCGCTCGCGGCGGTCATCTGCTCGATCCTGAGGCTCAGGAAGAACGCGCGCAGGATGGCGACGCCGCCCGCGAACACAGGTTTGCGGTCCTCCGCCAGGCCGGCCAGGTCGAGCCTGCCGACCTGTCCGGCATCGATCAGCGCGCGGCGCAGGCGGTCCAGCGCCTTGGGCGTGATGCCCTCGCTGCTCCAGCCGTTGGCGCGCAGCACCTCGTCCACCGCCAGGATGGTGCCGGAGGAGCCGACCGCGCGCTCCCAGCCGAGCGCCTGATAGCGGCGCTGGATCGGCTCCAGCTCCAGCGCCGCCGCGATCTCGGCCTTGTCCAGGCGCGCGGCGGAGATCTCGCCGCCGGAGAAGAAGCGCAGGCTGTAATTGACGCAACCCATGTACAAGCTGTCGGTCAGGAGGGTTTCCAGGCCCTCGCCCAGGATGCATTCGGAGCTGCCGCCGCCGATATCCACGACCAGGCGGCGGCCGTTGCCGTTGCTGAGGCTGTGGATCACGCCCAGGTAGATGAGGCGCGCCTCCTCGGTGCCGGGCAGGATCTCGATCGGATGCCCCAGGGCGCGGCGGGCGCGCCCCAGGAACGCCTGGGCGTTGCGGGCCTGGCGCAGCGCGCTGGTGCCGGCGGCACGCACGCTCCCCCTGGGCATGTCGCGCAGGCGCTGTCCGAAGCGCTCCAGGCAGGCCAGCGCCCGGTTCTGGGCCTCCTCGGTGATCTCGCGCCGCTGGTCCAGGCCCTCCGCCAGGGCCACACGCTCGCGCAGCCGATCCACGATGTGGACCTGTCCTTGCACCACCCGCGCCACGACCATGTGAAAGCTGTTGCTGCCAAGATCCACGGCGGCGACGGCGTCCGGCAGTGTTTCGGGCATGCGCGTCCCTTCTACCCGCACGATGGCCACCTACGCAATCGGCGACATCCAGGGCTGCTTCACCACCTTGCAGCGCCTGCTGCAGCGGGCCGGAGTCACCGCTCAGGACCGGCTCTGGCTGGTCGGAGACCTGGTCAACCGCGGCCCGCACTCGCTGCAGGTGCTGCGCTGGGCGCGCTCTCTGCCGCGCCAGCACGTCCTCGTCCTCGGCAACCACGACCTGCGCCTCTTGGGCCGGGCCGAGGGACAGGTGCCGCCGGACGCCCGCGACACCCTGGACGAGGTCCTGGACGCCCCGGATCGCGACCTGCTCCTGTCGTGGCTGCGGGCACTCCCGTTCGTGCACCGGGAGCACGATCACCTGCTCGTGCACGCGGGCCTGCTGCCGGCATGGACGGCGCAGGAAGCGCTCGAGCAGGCACAGGCGGCGTCACAGGCCTTGCGCCGGGGCCAGGTCCCGGCCGCCGCCGAGATCCTGACCACCCTGCGCTTCTGCGATCCCGCCGGCTCCCCGCGGCGCGGCATCTCCGGGCCGCCCGAGAGCGCGCCGCCGGACGCCATCCCGTGGTTCGACCATCCGGCGCGCCGCAGCCGCGACGTCGCCGTGGTCTGCGGCCACTGGGCGGCGCTCGGCCTGCGCCTGCGGCCCGACCTGCTGGCGCTGGACACCGGCTGCGTGTGGGGCGGCCCCCTCACCGCCCTGCGCCTGGAGGATCGCGCCGTGTTCCAGGAGCCCAAGGCAGCGGAAGACGGCCCGGCGCCGCCCCGCTGCGGCGCGGCTACGGCTGCAAGGTGACCGCCAGCGCCTCGGAGATGCCGCGCAGCTTGCCGCCGCGGCTGGTGTAGAAGGCGATGTAGTAGCTGCGGCCGGCCAGCGCGGGCGCGGCCGGGATGGTCACGGCGGCAAAGGCGCGGCCCTGCGGCCCGAGGATCCCGCGGAAGCCGCTCCAGGAGGCGCTGGCGTCGTACACGGAATCGTGGAGCAGCGGCAGCGCTGTGCCCGGGAGCAGTGGGGTCACGTTGGGCAGCGTGCCGCTGGAAGCGTGCGCCTGGTAGTACACGAACGGGTCGTAAGCGTCTTCGAACACGACCGTGACGGTTTCGCCGAGCGTCGGCGTGCCCGTGATGCTCACGGCGCCCACGGCGGCGTCCAGGCGGCTGGACCAGGCCACGCACAACGGCTCGGACACGCCGTTGAAGCGGATGCGGCTGAGCCGCAGCGTGTGCATGCCGGTTTCCGCCGGGACGAACTTCAGGAGCTCGTACGGATTCATGGTGTTGGCGCTGGCCGCCGCCACCAGCCCGTGCGGGTCGAGCACCGCTGCGTCCAGGTCCATGTCCAGGAAATCGGTGCTGTAAGCGCTGTCGGCGCTGCTGAGCCACAGCGCGATGACGCGGGTCTCGTCGCCGGCGTAGGCCAGGAACGGCACGTCGTACACGTCGTTGCTGAACGACGCCGGCGTGAGCACGTCGCGCAGGAGCTGGCGGTCGCGCAGGACCGCGTCGGCCGCGGCCGCGTCCACGCCGCCGGCCCCGTCCTTCTCCGAGAGCAGGTCGTCGCCCTCCAGGTTCTCCCAGGCCGACACCATGAGCACGGCCTTCACCACTTCCGGGTGCGTCTTCAGCTGCGGCTCGCGCGTGGCCAGCAAGGTGGCGACGCCGCAGACCAGCGGGCTGGCCGAGGAGGTGCCACCGAAGCTGCTCTGGGTCCAGCCCGGTCCCAGGATCCCCGCGGTCGCGACGCCGTCCCCGGGGCTGGCCAGCTCGGGCTTCTCGTGGCCTTCCACCGGATCCCAGTACGAGGAGTACGACGCCATGCGGTCGTCCTCCCAGACGCTGGTGTTGAAGTCGCTGAACGCCCCCGTGCTGATCATGTTGTAGCCGTTGCCGGGCGTGGTGGAGTAAGGCTCGCTGGTCTCGCCCTGGTTGCCGTTGGACTTGAACATCATCACGCCGAAGTTGCGGATGGTGTAGTCGAAGAAGCGGTCCAGGTAGGCGATGGAGCCGCGGTGGAAGTTCCACCACGAGCAGTTGCCGAAGCTGACGCCCTGCGCAATGGCCGCGCTCCACACCTGCGGCGCGTGCGCGTCGCCGTCGCCGGCGCCGCTGTAGAGCGCCGGAAGGTCGTGCGCAGCCGCCTGGAGATCGGGGTGGTCGAGGACGATGTTGCCGGCCACGCCGGTGGCGTGCGAATCCACCCCCAGGGTGGTGAGCAGGATGATGGGCGGCAGGTACGGGTTGGTGCGCACCACGTCGCCCACGTCGTTCACCAGGACCTTGACCGTGCTGCTGCCGCAGGTGATCCCGCGATTCCACACCGTGGGCGTGCGCATGGCGCGCTGGGCGTGGTCCATCTCGGGCGCCCAGTGCGGGAAGCAGTAGTAGGCCATGTCCACGGCCGGATCGCCGGCCCACGCCGCCACCTCTCCGGCCGGCATGCGCGCGAACACGTTGGGCCAGGCGTCGGCGACGTAGAGCACTTCCATGCCGGCCCGGTCCAGCCGGCGCGCGAAGTCGGCGTTGACCTCGGCGCAGGCGGCCAGCGCGGCGGCGTGAGCGGCGCGGCGGGCATCCTCGCCGCTGGCGCCGGTCGCTTCCGCGGCGCGCAGTACCGACGCCAGATCGGTGCGCGCGGAGGTGCGCAGCCAGAACACCACGTCCACGCCGACCTCAGGCGCGCGCGCGGCCAGCTGCGCGGCCAGGTCGGCCGAGATCCCGCGGCGGGAGTCCACAGTGCGCCGCTGCTCCTCCGTGCGCAGCGCCGCGGCGTCGGCGCTGCTGCCGTCCGCCAGCCAGCCGGCGGCGCGGATGCGCCCGGTGGCCGGATCCAGGACCCGGCGCTCGCGCAGACTCTGCTGCTGCCGGCGCAAATCCCAGGATGCATCGGCCAGGATACGTGCCGGCTGCTGCGGCGCGGCCAGTGCGGTCAATACGACAAGAGTGGAGAGCATGGCGCGAGGTGGAATCTCAAGTGCTGGCAGGCGCTACCAGCCTAGCACCAGGACCGTCCACCCCGCGTACTCACATGTACGGATTGGTGCCCGCGGCGTGGTTGGTGGCGTCGTAGATCTCGCCGATCTCCGGCACGGCCTCGCGGATCGCCACCTCGACTCCCTGGCGCATGGTGGCCATGGCCGAGCCGCAGCCCTGGCAGCCGCCTCCCATGTTGACGTAGAGGTCGTGACCCACGCTGTCCACGATCTCAACGAAGCCACCGTGGCTGCCCAGCGCCGGATTGAGCTGGCTGTCGATCACCTGTTGGGCCAGGTGGCGTACCCGGTCGGCCCCGAGCAGCGCCTGCTCAGCCCCGGCCTTGACCGCGGGAGCCCCGGCCTGCAGGTGGCTGCGCAGCGCCGCGCCGATCCTGCGCGCCGTGTCGCGCCAGTCGCCGGGAGCCTCGACCATGGTGACCAGCAGCTCGCCGTGGGTGACCCGCACGCCCTTGACCCCGCCCACGTCCAGGACCGCCGCCACCACCGGCGCCCACTCCCGGGCGTACTCCGGGTCGCTGACGTACAAGGTGCCCGCGTACAGGGTGCGGTCCACTTGAAACACGCACTGGTCGGGCCGTTCCTGCGGCTGGGCGGTGATGTTGACAGGGGTGGCGGCGGTGTCCGGCATGGCTTCCTTGCATAGGATACCCGCCGGGCGAAGTTCTACTTCTTGGGCATCGCCGCCTCGACCCAGCGCATGAACGCGGCATGGAGCTGCTCCGGGGTCTCTCCCGAGCGCTCCAGCACCAGTTCACGCATCCGCGCCGCCCGCGCCGGCGCGTCGGCTCCGCCGAACTCCTCGCGCAGCTGCTCCAGCACCGCCACCGTCACGCTGCGCCGGCTCTCCGCCAGCGGGGTCGCGCCGCGCTTGAACTTCGGATCCGCCGCCACGCCCCCATACGGCTCCAGCGGATCGAACAGGAACTCGATCACGGCCCAGGCATACGCATAGTCGGCGCGGGCCCATTCCGACTCATTGCGCAGCAGCAACTGGTCCACCCGGCTCTTCGGCTCCAGCTCCTTCTCCTTGCGCATCTTCTGCACCGCCTGCTTGAGGATGCCGGGCCAGCTGGCCGGATGGTTGGAATAGTCGTTGCTGGCCGCGCCGATGCCGGCAAAGACCCCGTAGCCGTGCAAGGTGGAGGCCTGGGCCGCGCCCTGGTGCGATACCAGGCCGGTCGGCTTCTTCAGCGCGTGCCGCATGAGCATGCCGGCGAAGCCCTCCTCCAGGCATTCGGGCGGTTGGTTCCCGTACGGCGAGGTCAGGAAGCGCGCGGCGATGGCGCCGAGGTCGTGCACCACGCGCGTGGCCAGGTCGTCCTTGTGCAGGATCTGGCCGTTGATCCACACCGCCGGCGGGTTGGACCACAGCCCGGAGCCCGAGCGCACCACGCCTTGGACGAAATCGGCCCCGGGCGCGGGCACGTGGCGGCGCTGGCACTCGGCCACGAACAGCGGGAAGTACGCCTGCAGGCGCTCCTCTCCATGGAGCACCAGCACGCGCGCCACCTGGTCCTCCGGCAGAAGCGGCCCGCCGATCCACTCGGAGGCCATGGTCCAGGCCTTGCGCGCCGGCTCATCCACCTCCTTGAAGCCCTCGTCCTCGTCGCTCCAGACCTCGAGGCCCGGCGCCCGGCCCAGCCAGGCCTTCCTGGCCCCGACCGCGGCGGCGAAGGCTTCCGGCGTGGCCGGTAGAGCCGGCGCCTGCGGGCATGCGGACACGGACAGGAACAGTGGAAGCGGCAGGATCAGCATGAGGTGGACCATCTCCCTACGGATTGAGTCCCCGCGGCAACGGGCTTTCGTCACGAATTATTCCGTAAGACTGCGCAGCGTTAGGATTTCCGGCCCATTCCATGGCGGCGGAAACCTCGTTCCAGGCGGGTCGGCGCGGGACCGACGCCCGCGGCGACTGCTGGCTCGGGTTCACACCGGCGGCCGGCGGCGGGATCGAGTTGGTGTTCCGGAGCAAGCTGGAGGCGCTGTACGGCGAGCGCACGCGCCGGCTGCTGCTGGGTCTGCTGGAGGAAGCCGGCGTCCGCCACGGCCGGCTGCAGGTGGAGGACCAGGGCGCGTATCCCTTCGTGCTGCGGGCGCGGGTGGAGGCGCTGCTGCGCCAGGTCCCCGGGCTGGCCGGCCTCCGGGTCGAGCCGGAGCCGGAGTGGGCGCCACGGGGCCCGGTGCAACGGCAGCGGCGCCGCCGCAGCCGGCTGTACCTCCCGGGCAACGAGCCGAAGTACATGGTGAGCGCTGCCCTGCACCGGCCGGATGCGGTGATCCTGGACCTGGAGGACTCCGTGGCGCCGCCGGCCAAGGCCGACGCGCGCGCCCTGGTAAGGCACGCGCTCTACGGCGTGGACTGGGGCGCCAGCGAGCGCATGCTGCGCGTCAATCAAGGTGAGGCCGGGCTGGAGGACGTCGCGGCGCTGCGCGACACTCCCCTGCACCTGATCTTGATCCCGAAGGTGGAGAGCGCGGAGCAGGTGGCGGCCGTGGACCGCGCGCTGGACGGCACCGACATCCTGCTCATGCCGATCCTGGAGTCCGCGCTCGGCATCGAGAACGCGCGCGAGATCGCACGCGCCTCGCCCCGCAACGTCGCGCTCACGCTGGGCCTCGAGGACCTGACCGCCGACTTCGGCATCGCCAGGACGCGTGAAGGCCACGAGACCTTGTGGGCGCGCTCGGCCGTGATCCTGGCCGCCAAGGCCTGCGGCCTGCAGGCCATCGACTCGGTATTCGGCGACGTCGGCGACGAGGAGGGCCTGCGCCGGAGCGTGCGCGAGGCCAAGGCGCTCGGCTTCGAGGGCAAGGGCTGCGTGCACCCGCGCCAGATCCGCGTCGTGCACGCGGAGTTCGCGCCGACGCGCGCGGAGACGGAGCGCGCCTGCCGCATCGCCTACGCCTTCGAGCAGGCGCAGGCCGCCGGCCTGGGCGTGGTGAGCCTGGGCAGCCGGATGATCGACCCTCCGGTGGTGCAGCGCGCGCTGCGCGTGGTGCGCGAGGCCACGGAGGCGGGTCTCCTGCGCGGCGACTGGCGCGCCGCCCTGACGGCGGAGGCCGCGGCGCCGCGTCCGGCGGCCGGCGAGGGCGGCGGCGACGGCGCCATCGGCTGAGCGCTTTCGTACACGCTGAGCGCAGTCGCACCCTCGCCAGGAAACGCGGCCGGAAGGCCTCCGGGAACGCAAGTTGCTGTGACTGTGGCCGCGACGGGGGATACCTTGCGGTAGGAAGGAATGACGCTCCGTTCCCTGGAAGTTCGTAATAACATCGGATGAGGCTTCTTCCGGCTCTGTTCCGTGGTTCGGCGCTGCTCCTGTCAGCCCTGGGAGCCGCGGGCTGCAGCGGCGGCGGTTCTGACGATGGAGGCGGCGTCGGGCAGTTCAAGGCCCTGAACACCAACGTGGAGGACGGCGTCGCCTGGGAGCTGAACCGGCCGATCCGGATCGAGTTCAACCACCGCCTGGATCCGGCCTCCGTGTCCTTCGGCTCGGTGCTCATCCGTCCCCTGGACAACGCCATCCTGGGGCACCCGGTGACCGGCAGCTTCGAGCTGGAGCCCGGCAGCGGCGATCGCGTCCTGATTTTCCGGCCCTCCTGCCCCACCAACCAGGACAACGACAACGGCGGCTTCGTGCCGGGCGGATACCGCTACGAGCTCACCTTGCCCACCCAGGAGGACTTCGCCGGCACCGTCCTGCGCGACGTCTCCGGACGGCCGCTCAGCGTGGGGCTCACGCGCCGCTTCCGCACGCCCATCCCGCCGGGCGAGCCCTTGTTCCTGGATCCTTTGCCCACGCCCCCGCGCTTCGTCAGCGTGGACTGGCCGCAGGGCCTGAACCTGTTCACCGCGCCGGACCCGCTGCTCCGCATCGCCATCGACCAGCCGGTTGACGGAGGCAGCGACAACCTCAACACCGACAACGTGTTCGTGCTGTATTCGGACGGCGAGATCGGCCAGTCCGGACAGAACGACTTCCCGGACGAGAACCGCGTGCCCGGCATCCTCGTCCTCGGCGCCAACTGCACTTCCGTGGGCGCCGAGCTGCTGTTCCAGGTCTCGGGGCTGCTGCCGCCGCATCGCCGGCTGCGGCTGGTCATGGAGAACACGTTCCGCGATCTCGCCGGCCAGACCAACCTGGCGCGCGTGAACTGGTCTCCGGATCACGAGACGCCCAGCCTCGCGCAGCTCTACCGGGATCCGACCTGGCAGGAGAGCGAGCTGGCGGTGGACGAATTCCGCGACAGCTTCGACTCGGCGCTTTACGTGGCCGGCGCCGAGGAACTGACGCTGCCTCCCGCTGCGGTGGCCGACGGCGAGGTCACGGCCGGTTTCGACTTCCCCGGGCGCTTCGTGACCGAGGACGCCGATGTCCTGGTGCAGTCCGGCAGCTCCCTGGAGATCTTCACCGACGGGAGCACGCTCTTCGCCGACAGCCTCGGCAACACCTTCACGGTCCAGAACGGCGTCCTGTACGTGGACGACTTCAAGATCGAGCCCGGCGCCACCTTGCGCGGCCGCGGCCGGAGTCCCCTGGTCATCTACGCCACCGGCGACGTCACCATCGACGGGGTCCTGGATGCGAGCGGCAACCACAGCCACTGGCCCACCAGCCTGGACTCGCCGCAGTTCCCCGAAGGCGGGGCCCTGGGCGAGTGCGGCGGCGGCCAGGGCGGCGATGCCTCGCAGATCACCTCCGCGGAGACCCCACGCGGCGAAGCCGGAGACGGGCCGTTCGGCCTGCTGCTTTCCGGCGGCGGCGGCGGCGAGGGCGGCTTCCAGCAGGCCGAGTTCCGCGACCAGAAGCCGGCAGTCGTCGGGACCCTCTTCGACCAGAGGTACAAGGACGCACGCATCATCGCCGGCGGCGGCGCGGGCGGCACCTTCACCATGCTGGTGAACCCGTCCATCACCTGGACGCGCTGGACCGGATTCGAAGACCCCGGCACCTTCGATGACGCCGGCCCGGACCACAAGGAGGAGGAGCACCCCGGTTTCGACCCGCTGGCGGTGCGCGGCGGCGAAGACGGCATGCGCGGCAGCTCCTTCGAGTCGCGCGGGCCGTACCAGCCCGGCTGGCCCGAAGGTGTCTACGGCATGGAGGACGAGAGCGTGGACACCATCGCCTACGACGGCTCCACCACCGATCCGCCCGGCGGCGACAGCTTCCTGTGGCAGAGCATCTGGATCGATCCGACCACCATGAGCGAGGACCAGCTCTTCGGTGATCCATCCGCCGGACCGGACGCCGGCATCACCAACCGCACGATCTTCAGCTTCGACCCGGCACAGCCCGAAGCGAGCACGCGCGAAGATTTCTGGGGCCGGCGCGTCAACCCGGACGGCACGGTGACGGTCGGCGAGCTGCTGGCGCCCTGGGCCGGCTATGGCGGCGGCGCCAGCGGCGACATCGAAGTCCTCAAGCGCACCGACCCGGTCAGCGGCACGCTCCGGCCCATCACCGACCTGTTCCCGGACGTTCCCTTCCGCACCAACTCGGTCTCTCCGCCCGGCTGGTACTACAAGGGCGCGCCCGGCGGCGGCGGGGGAGGCCAGCTGCTGATCCTCGCCATCGGCACGGTGAAGATCGGCGCCATCGGGCTCATCAAGGCCAACGGCGGCATCGGCCACGGCGGCGAGTCGGACATCTACACGTACAGCCAGGTTTCCGGCTCCGGCGGCGGCTCCGGCGGCCACATCGTCGTCCACAGCGCCACCGAGATCGACCTCTCGGCCATTGACGTGGGCACGGCCAACAACGCCAGCCAGGTGGCCGACCTGACGCCCAAGGACGTGGTGCAGGCCATCGGCGGGCGCCGCGGCTGGTCCATGGCCGGCATCTGCAGCATCTCCAACACTCCGACCTGCGAGTGCGACTGCGACGGCAACGGCGACTACATGATCGGCCGCGGCGGCGCCGGCGGCCCCGGGCTCATCACCTGGCACGTGCCCGAGCCGCTCGAAAACATCCGCTGGCACTCGCGTTCCGACGACGGGATCCTCGACTACATCACCACGGACAGCGGCGCCCTGGATCCCGTGGCCCTGGAAACGGTGCTGGACCTGTACTCGGCCCCGCACCCGTACGCGCTGATCCCGTTCTTCTCCTCCACTTCGCAGGCGCAGAGCGTGTGGATCGACACCGGGCTGGCCGGCCTGCGCCGCGACCCGGAGGGCCAGGGCCTGTCCCCGGACTGGGACAACCCCTTGCTGCAGTTCCAGGGCGTGGACGCGCAAGGCAACGTGCTGCGCAGCAACGGCCGCGTGACGCCGCTCGGCAACGTCGCCAGCGGCAGCTCCGGCGCCGTCGGCTTCGGCGCCTTCGAGCTCAGCATCCCGGCGGCCTCCAGCTACTTCGGCGCCAGCTTCCTGCGCACTCCGGAAGCGCTCATCGGCTACGACGTCGCCCCGCGCGCCGAGGTGCAGAACAGCCCCGGCTTCGAGATCGTGGCCGCCACCTATGACCGGGGCGCGGACACCATGCTGCTGAGCACGCGCAACAGCGACGGACCCATGACCTTCTCCGTCGGCGCCACCTGGGCGGTGCGCGCCAAGTTCTTCCGGATCGAGACCTCCGGCCTGCGCGACGCGCTCCCCAACTCGACCAACCTCGTCATCGAATTCCAGGGCGCCGATGACCCGGCGGATCCCGCGACCATTCTGCCCGGCCCCAGCGCCTGGACCGCGGACCTCGGGCTCCTGCTGGGCAAGCGCTTCGTGCGCTGGCGCATGACGTTCGACATCGACAATCAGGATCAAGGCGTCGACCTCAACAACCCGCGCCCCAGCGTGGACTACATCAAGATCCCGTTCGTCTGGTAGCTCCCGGTTTTCGCGCGCGCGGCAGACCTGCGGCCAGAACGCTGCCCGCGCAGCGCCAGTTCAGCTGTAAGTCCATGCCGGAAAATGGGATCCACACGGCCGCGTGACCGCCACCCGCGCGCCTCCCATCCGGCTTGCATCCTGAGCCCTGAGCGCTAAGGTGGACATTGCTTCGCGCCCGCTCATTCCCGTATCCCGCTCGACGCGCTCCGCTTCTTCGTGTGCGTGTGGCCTCCGAGAAGACTTTCGTTCATTCCTCCAGACCTTCCCTGGGACAAGGACCATGACACCCCTGGACGAGGACCCTCAGCCGCCGGACGCGGCGCACACCCCCAAGGTCAACGCCGCGCAGCAGTGGGCGGAGGCGCGCTCGGCGTTCCAGGCCTTTGGCGCATTGCCCCCGGACCAGCGTCCACGTCACGCGGGTCTCCTCCTGCAGCCCATGGCGGCGTGGATCCTCGAGGGGATCCAGCAGGCTTCACGCCGCTACTACCTGCTCGTGCCCGGCGAGGCCGCATTCGCCCGCCTGTTCGCGCAGCTGACCAGTCTCGAACAATTGCCGGACCAGTCGGAGGACTTCCTGGCCTGGATCGAGACGCGCCTGCTCCGCGACCTCGGCGCGCTGATCCAGGAAGCTCAGCACGCGCCCGGCAGCGCCTCCGAGCCGCCTCCCGCCCTGATCGAGCGCTTCAACCGCCTGCCGTTCCGGTGGCGCGCGCTGCTCTACCTCTTCCTGGTGGAGCGCCAGAGCCTGCCCGACCTCGCGCAGCAGCTCCAGCTGCCGCAGCTCGCGGCCGCACGTGCCGTGCGCCGCGCCTGGCACAAGGTCGCCGGCCCCGATCCTCCTCCAAGCCTCCCTTCCGCCTGGCAGCGTCCCGACGCGCTGCCGGAGGATCCGTGACCTCGTCCCTGGCGACTCCGGCCATCTCCTATCGCCTGCTCCGCCGCGCCGTCGGAGCCTACGGCGACGAAGTCCTCGCCCATCTCGGCTCCCTGTTCCTGCGCGCCGCGGTCCTGGCGCGGATGCACATCCGCGACGGCAACATCTACGAGCCGGACCCCAGCCTGATCGAGCCGGACGCACAGCGCCTCCGCGTGCGCCTGCGCTCCCTGTGGCGGGAGGCGCTCGAGCTTCCAGCCGGTGCCGGCTCCGTCTTCCGCGAGCTGCAGCACGCCGAACTCTCCCCATCCGCCGCCTCCGGTCGCCTCGACTGGAACGACGCCCTGAGTATGGCGCGCATGTCCGTCGCCCTGCGCCCCAACGACCCACACGCCCGCATCGCCCTCTTCATCAACCTCTTCCGAAACAGCAACTTGCGCGAAGCGGCAGCTCAGTTGTCCGCCATCCGTATGCCGGAACAGTATGGTCCTGTACTGCACGCACGCGTCCTTTGGAATCGCGCGGGACCCGTGGAATATGAAGGCGATACCAAGAGTGCAGTAGCGTTGCTTCGACGCTGCCTGGAACTTGATCCGACGAATCCGTCCTACCGCAGAGACTACCTGGCCTATGCGTTGGCTTCCGGACACGAGGAAACCGCCCTACGTGCGCTGTCATGTGTGAGGTCTGTATCCGGTCCGCATGTGATCACTGAAGACGTGAAGAGCTTTCTCCAGCGCGAGCAAGCGCCGGTCACCCGGATGCTGGGTCGCAATCAAGATCTGATGCGCTCTCTGAATCGTGCGCTGGACCGCCGACCCGCGGCGGCAATGATCTGAATGAGAGACCACCTGAGCTGCTCAAGCTACATCGCAGCTCGGTTTATCTCAATTCTGTTGGCTATCTTGATCTGCCTCACTATCTGTGTACAGCCATTAGTCGCGAGCGGGGGGTCCGGAAATGGAGGCAATGGTGGCACAAACGGCACATCTTCAAGCACCATTCGCCCGGCGGGTCATGAGACACCTGTAACCAGTGGCGGGGGCGGCTAGCATGCGACCGTCTCGTTGTTGGTACACGTCCAATCGCGTACTGAATAATGAATGCGATGCGGCCGGCAAGCCATCGGCGCCCGAACACCTCAACTCCTTAGCACTGTCACCTAAGAGGCCTTGAGGGTGCGCAGAACGACACTTGCGGGATTGCTGGTTGCCGTGATGGCTGTAGGATTGGTGTATCTATTCGTTTCGGTGGCGCACGATGATAATCAGCGAATACGGCAGGACGAGATCATCCCGTTGGACAGAGAGGCCTTGTCTTCGCTTAATGACCGAACCAGTCACAAAGAGGTTGCTGGCGGGGACACGAAGTCGATCGAGGAAGCACTTGTCGTGCCCTCTTCTCCAGTTGAAACTGGCAGAGACGTGGTCACGACGGATTGGCAGCTTTTCGTCATCGATCCTGCAGGTATGCCAGTTGAGGCTGCGATGGAAGTGTGGCCCATAACACAAGAGCTGATTCAGGTGCTAGAACAAGATGCCGCTGTGGATGCAGAGATTATCAGGCATGTGATTGATGAAATGATTCTGAAAGCGGATGCTGGAAGGGTTGACTTTTCGGAGGCGGTGAGTTCGGGTGAATACTTTGTCGTCGTCAAGGCTGAAGGCTTCGCGACTGTAGGCCAATTTCTTGAGGTTCCTCTCTCGGAGGAGAAGAAGCGCTGCGTCATGCAACCAACAAAACCTTTGACAGTCAAAGTCGAAGATGCAGGAGGAAGCCCAATAACGAACGTAGCAGTAGTCTTTGTTAACAACAATCTTGATCCTGGTTTTCCAGCCCGTCCATGGCGGGAGCGGTTGGAACGGCGGTTCTTCCGTGAGAAGCTGTACACAGGGGGCGATGGGATCGCAAGTCTTGCGTGGCCTCTTGAGGAGGCAATGACCGTAACAACGGCAGGCAATACCCAGTTCTCCCGAGCGTTGCTGTATGAGGCCGTGATCGGAAGCGAGAATCGTCTCGTGGTGTATCCCTCGTTTTCAGTACATGGCACAGTTCTGGCGGAGAGTGGAGACCCGGTCCCATACGCATCGGTCGCCTTGTTCGCGGCTGACGCGGACGGACAGCGAATCGGTCAAGGAGAAGCGGTTGCCGACGCGGACGGTACATACGTCATTGCGGACGGGAGCACCAGAGCAACGGCTCTGCGATGTCAAGCCTGGGCTGATGGATACGTGCCACAGCAGCGCATGGTCATCCGGCCGCAAGCGGGAGATGAGCTTCGCCTTGACTTCGTTCTTCGGAAGGGTGTGGCGGTCGAGTGCCTGCTTCAGGATCCAAATGGGTCATCTCTCGACGGAATACGCGTGCGCTTCGAGCGTGGAGAATCGGACTGGTTGCCCGGCCGGTACGAGAGTGATGTTAGCGGCAAATTCACGAGCGCGCCGAATCTCGTGCCGGCAACGCGGTACCTGATGCTCTGGTTGAGCGGTGACGTATGGCTCGAGAAGGTGCCGGTGGAAGTGCCGGCGGAGGAGCCGTATGCGGTGCGGGTGGTGGTGCCGCCGATGGCACGTATCCGCAAGGTTGTCGTGGAGGGCGGTCCGGAGTCCGATGTCGAGGTGGAGTTCTACTCCAGGGCCGGGATCTCCTGGGACTGGTTCCGCTGGGACGCTGCGCAGCCAAGCCCCTGGGTGCCCGCCGGCCCGGGTGTGCTGCGGGCGACGCTTCCGTCGGGACAGGTCCTGAGCTCGTCGCTGGACCTCGCCTCCGGTTGGAACGAGGAGATCCGGCTGGGTGCGGCCAAGGCGCGCCTGTCGTTCGAGCTGCCGCGGATGGACGGCATCGAGGAGTGGGAGGTGTCGCTCGAGCCCGAGCTGGGCGGAACGCCGTTGGTGCGGGCGCAGCGCCCCGGACGGCACAGTGTCACGGTCGCGGAGGGCTCCTATTATCTGAAGGCTGCCGCGGGAGGCAGCGAGCGGCTGTACCTGGGACCGTTCCGCGTGCCCGCGGAAGGCCTCGATCTCGGAACTCTCCTCCCGGAAGCCTTGTGCGCGGTTTCCGGCCGCGTGCTGGATGAGGAAGGGCGCCCGTGGCCCGGGATGCTGGTCAAGGCGGTGCGCGCCGACGGGATGGTGACGCCCGAGGTCTATACGGACAAGGCGGGAAAGTACGCGCTCACCGATCTGTCTGCGGGCAGGTACCGCGTGTGCATCCGGCCGTGGCAG
Organism: Planctomycetota bacterium; assembly: GCA_004295085.1. Taxonomy (GTDB): domain Bacteria; phylum Planctomycetota; class UBA1135; order UBA1135; family UBA1135; genus SHNF01. The sequence continues at coordinate 143,028 of SHNF01000006.1, forward strand.
TCCTGTCTCATCCGCTATCCGGACGTGGAGACCTGGATCATGCTGTCACCCGGCGAGACCAGGGCGGGCGTGGACTTCTCCATGGCGGCGGAAGGCAAGCTCCAGGGAGAGCTGCGCCCGGCGCCTGAGCGCTTGTGGAACGCGTTCCGCCTTGCGCACGGGCACGTGGAGGTGATGATCGTTTCCGCACGCGGAGCCTTTGTCCTGGGGGTGCCGCAGGTGCGGGAAACGGTCGGCGCGTTCAGCACCGGGCGCAACGAGTACCTCCTGGTTGCCGAGGAAGTGGATGCGGAGGCAACCAGTGTGCTGCTCGATCGAGGAGCGGTGCACAGCAAGGAGGTGCGATTCGTGGATCCTGCCGGGCAGCCGCTGGGCATGCTGAGATGCCGCATGGAGATGAACGGACAGCTGCTGCCGGAGGAGGTGTATACGGACGGAGATGGGAAGGCGCGGCTGGGCGTCGGCGGCAGCGGAGATCCCGTGGTGGTGGTGGACGGCGCCGGTGTTGCGGGTGAGCGCGTGCCGTTCGCGAGCCTTCCGGAGCGCGGCGAGTACCGCGTCGCGGTCGCCGGCCAGAAAACCCTGGTGAAGCTGACCGATCGCACCGGTCTCCCGCTCCCGGGCGCGTCGTTGTCCTGTGCGCAGGCCGGCGTCCTGGGAGTGACCGACGGCAGGGGGGAATGCGTGCTGCACGGTCTGCGCCAGGATTCAGTCTTGCGTGCGGAGAAGGCGGGCTTCTGGGCGGCGGAGACACGGTTGCAGGCGAGCAACGTGCTGGTCCTGCGCCGCCCGTCGGCGCGCCTGGAGGTGCATGTGCCCGCGGGACTGGCCGCGGAGCGCGTGGCAGTGGAGCCGGAATTCGACCTCGGTTACGCGTGGTCGCCGGAAATGGCCGCGGTGGCCGGCGAATCCGGGCTGTGGGCCGCCGATGGACTTCCGGAAGGCAGCTACCAGGTGAGCGCCTGGAACGCGCGCGGCGAGATCGTCACTGCGCCAGCGGGTGTGGAATGCGGTCCCGGAGCACCTGTGCGGCTGCGCCTGCTCCCGAAGCAGCCATAGCGTCGCCCGCGCGGATGCGGTGCTCTAGTCGCAATGGATGCCTGAACCGTCCTTGCAGGTGCCGGAGGGCAGATAAACCACCTGTGTCCTGCCGGTCGGTGTCCAGATCCAGGTGTAGTTCATGGAGTTCGGATCCCAGACCAGGGTTTCACACCATTCCTCCTGCTTGATCTCCAGGATCTTGTTGCGCAAGCATACCTCACCGGAGCAGTTGTTCGGCAGGTCACTTGCACCGATGACCTCCTTGATGTGCTTGCTCTTGGTGACTTTCAGCTTGCCGCCAAGCGTGGCCTCGACGTGAAACCCGAGACTCCTCAGCAGCCCGGCAGTCTCGCCGGTGACGCTGCCCTCGATCTCCTTTTCGGTGATCACCTCTTCGTCGATGGTCGTGCTCCCGAGCGACTTCCCGCCGATGTAGGCGGTGCAGCCCAATGCCGGGGCGTCGTTCTCATTGACGCCATCGCCGAAATGGCCCGTGCAGTCCAATTCTCGCTGCCCATTCGCAGCGAGACGCCATTCACATTCATGCAGGCCGCTCGGGGTGGGTAGCAGGGACCCGAGGCCCACGATCCCGGAGAAGCGGTTCAAGCGGGTGTCGTAGTGGTCCGTGCTGTCGGCTCTCAGGCACCCACAGCCCGCTTCCGTTTGATACTGGATGATGTGCATCGGGTAGTTCGGATGATCGATGAGCACTTCGAATCGAGTGCCCTTCGGGTAGTATCCGCGCCGGGCGCCGGAAGGAGCCGCAAACCTGGCGACGCCATCCCCATCCGTGAAGCGCGTATCGCCGGTTTCAGCGATGTAGATGCACGCCCCACCGATGGGGGCGAGGGTCGTATCGTCGCGGACCAGGAACTGGAGGTTGACGGTGTCGGCGAACGTCTGCGCCGGAAGCGCCGTGGAAGCCGCAGCCAGCACGAGAATTGCGATCAGGGTGCGCATGCTCTTGGCCTCGTGTGCAACGCGTGAGGGAGGTGAAGCGCCGGGACAATGCCCTGGCGCTCCACTCGACGAAGGACTCCCTTCCAGGCTGTCGCAGCATCGCCGGAAGCTCGAGGAGCACCGAGCTCCTCACGGGGACCGTAGCACCTTGCCCGAACCCATGTTGGAATAATCCGATGGAGCTTTCTTCCTCCTGCTTGCGCCCGAACGCGCGCTCCGCCGGACCGGAGCGGCCGGCCGAGCGCACGCGGCTTCCGATATGCCGGAGGCTGCGGCGTCACTAGAATCGCGCCGCAGGTCATGGCGCAGTCACGGGCGTCCGCGAGCGCGAGCCGGCGCAACACCGCCGGACGCGAGATCCCGGCCGAGATCAACGGCCGGGCGGTGATCCCGTTCGAGGGGGTGGGTGCGCGCCGGCCGCAAGGGCGCAAGGCCGCGCCGCCGATCCGAAGCTGCGCCGACTATCCGGAAGACGGGAACAAGGTCGTTGCAAGCTTGAAGGAAGCGTTGCGGCGCGCGGGGCTGCGCGACGGCATGACGCTCAGCACGCACCATCACTTCCGCAACGGCGACCTGGTGGGGAACATGCTGTTCCTGGCGGCCGCCGAGCTGGGCGTCAAGGACCTGCGCTGGTTCCCCAGCGCCTCCTTTCCCTGCCACGCGCCGCTGATCCCGCTGCTCGACAGCGGCGTCATCCACCACATCGAGGGCTCGATGAACGGGCCGCTCGGCGACTACTGCTCGCAAGGGAAGATGCGGGGGCTCGGGGTGCTGCGCAGCCATGGCGGGCGCTGGCAGGCCATCCAGGACGGAGAAGTGCATATCGACATTGCGGTGCTGGCGGCGCCGACGGCCGATTCCTTCGGCAATGCCACCGGCGACCGCGGGCCGAGCGCCTGCGGGCTGCTGGGCTTCGGCCTGGCCGACTCGCTCTACGCCGACCACGTGATCGTGGTCACCGACAACCTGGTGCCCTTTCCCTGCCTCCCCTGGCAGATCCAGGGCAACAACGTGGACCAGGTGGTGGTCGTGGACCAGGTCGGCATCCCGGAGAAGATCGTGAGCGGCACCACCGTGGTCACGAAGTCGCCGGACCGCCTGCTCATCGCCGAGCACGTGGCGCGCTTCGTGCGCGACGCCGGCATCCTGCGCCCGGGATGGTCGTTCCAGTCCGGCGCGGGCGGGATCCCGCTGGCCTTCGGCAACTTCGTGCGCGACATGATGATGGAGTCGGGAATCAAGGCGCGCTTCATCCGCGGCGGCAGCAACCTGTACCTGGTGAAGATGCTGGAAGAGGGACTGACCGACTACATCCTGGACGGGCAGACCTTCGACCTCGAGGGCGTGCGCAGCATGCGCGAGAACCCGGGGCACCAGGACACCAGCCCCTTCACCTCCTACAACTACCACGGCAAGGGCAACTTCGCCTCGCTGGTGGACGTGGTTCTGCTCGGCGCAACCGAGGTGGACACCGACTTCAACGCCAACGTGGTCACGCACAGCGACGGCCGCCTCCTGCACGGCATCGGCGGCTGGCAGAACTGCCTGTTCGGCAAGTGCACCGTGCTGGCGCTGCCGAGCGTCCGCGACCGCATCCCCGTGATCGTGGATCGCGTCACCACCCTGTGCGGCCCCGGCGAGCTGGTCGACGTCGTCGCCACTGAGCACGGCCTCTGCATCAACCCGCGCCGCGGCGACCTGCTGGAGGCGGCGCGCAACACCGACGTGCCGATCCTGGACATCCACGAGCTCAAGCGCAAGGTGGACCGGCTCTGCGGGGGCCCGCCGGACAAGCCCAGGCTCGGCGACGAGTTCGTGGCGGCCATCCAGTGGGTGGACGGCACCACCATCGACGGTGTCCGCCGCGTGCTCTAGCCACCCAAGCTGGAATTGCCCTCCGCCGGTCCTGCGTGGCCAAGGGCTTCCCCTTTCTTCATCAGCGCCTCGCGCGTGGCAGCGGTCCGCTCGGCCACGATCACGTGCGCTCGAGCGAAAGCGCGCAGCCGGAGCTCTTGAAGCTCCTTGTCCTCCTTCTGTTCGCCTCGCGCAATGCTCTCGCGGAGCGACTTTTCCTCGGCGGCATACCGCTCCAACTGCTCGCGGCCCTGCGCCTTGGCCCGGGCCACCGCCGTGTTGTAGGCCTGAACCGCCTGGTCGTTCCGCTGGGCTTGCGCCAAGGCATCGCCCAGCAGTTCCCAGTAGGCGTGGGCCGGCTGCGCACAGCCTGGGCAAGGTGCCTGGCCCGTCTCGGTACACGCCGAGCAAGGCTGGACAAACTTGCGCCTGCCCTGACAAAGGGGGCAAGTCACTTCGCCGCTGGTGCAGTTCGCACAGTCGATCGTTCCCTTGCGCTTGCACTGCTTGCATGGCTCGGAAGTCGTCTGAGTGAATATGGGTATCGTCCTGCCGGAGCCCCCGCAGTCCCTGCACCCCACTTTCCCGGTGCCCTGGCATGGGCTGCAATCCGACCTGCCGCGGACGTTGCAGTTGTGACACTGGATCTCTTTCTTGCCCTGCGCATCACAGCGCGCGCAAGGCACGGCACCCTTACCATCGCACACTCCACAGGTGGAAGCCGACGGCAGGACACCGGCCGCGGGTCCCTTTAGCTGCCCACTCGACGCGCAGTAGTCGCAGGGCCCGGAAATGCGTCCGTTGCCCTTGCACGCTGCACACTGCGTGCTGCCGACGCGGTCGCAGCGCACGCACGGTACGAGTGCATCTCCCTTGCACGAGAGGCATTGGTTCGCATTGTGCGTGTTTTCGATCATCTGTCCGAAGGGGCCGCAAACGTGGCACATCCGATAGCCTCGTTTCGGCGATCCGAGAAAATAGATCCCGCTGCGGGATTGCTTCGCTTTCATGTCCTCGTAGATGAGCTCAAGGAGCACATCGTCGACAAGCCTGTCCGTGGATCGAAACCAGGTCTCTGCGCCACAGTACGGGCAATCCAGCCTTCCCTTGCCGTCGCATTCCCGGCATGCCGTCGACGCCTTGCCGTCGCCTTCGCATCTCGGACAAGGGAAGGTCTCCAGCTGCTCAGCAGTGAGCAACCCGGGAGAATCGGCTCCTTGCTGGAAAACCGGCGAGCAACCCAGGAACAACGCAGTGAGAATCATGGCAGTGTTCTTGCCATTCTAACACCCTTGGGTCGTGCAGGGTTGCCAACCTGGCGGATCCAGAAGAGTGATCTGCGGATCCGGTCTCAGAACGGCGGTGGCCGATCGGATTCGTTCATCGCACAACCAAAGTGCATAAGCACGATAGTTTACAATCGGACTCACAAAGGCAGGCCTGAGGCGAACTTGCGGCAGGCAGCCAATGACTTCCGAGGCGATACTCTCAGGCCCAATGAAACAACTCGGCTGGCTCTTGCTCGCTGTGCTTCCAGGTTGCGTCGCCGGCAGCCTGAACGAGCGGGCCTTCTATCCGCAGGCCGAGTTCCGGCTGGTGCCGGAAGACCTGAATCTCGAGGCCGAGGCCTTCGTGGTGCCCGTGGAGGGCGCGCTGCTGCACGCCTGGCGCTTCCGCGCGCCGGAGAGCGGCGGCGATGTCCTGGTGGTCTGCGGCGGCAACTCGGACAACAAGGAGCTGTTCCTGCCGCTGGCGCGCGGCGTGGTGGACGCGGGGCTGGACGTGGTGCTCTTCGACGCCCGCGGCTTCGGACTGAGCACCGGCGAGCCGGACCTGTGGTCGCTGGTGCCGGACGGCGCTGCGGTGCTGCAGCGAGTGTGCGCCGATCCGGCCACGCGCCACGTCGCCGTCTTCGGCGTCTCCCTCGGCTCGCCGGTGGCCCTGGCGGTGGCGGACCGCATGGCGGAGCGGATCGACGCCGTGGTGGTCGAGAGTCTGCTCGTGCCGCGGCACGCGCTCGCGCAGGAGATCGGCGGCTTCGCGGCCTTCCTGACCGGCTGGGCCGTGATCCCGGCCGGCTTCGACGTTGCGGACCATGCGCGCGAGCTGGAGCAGCCGGTCCTCTTCGTGCACGGCGCCGAGGACGAGCTGACGGAGCTGGAGCCGGCGGCGCAGGTCTTCGCCGCCGCGCGCACCGCGCGGGCTCCGCGCGCCATCTGGATCGCGGCGGACGCCGGACACGCGCCCGGCATCGCCGGGTTGTACGGGGGGGAGTACCTGGCGCAACTGATGCGCTTCCTGGAAGCCGCGCTGCGCGGCGCTCCCGACCACGCGCGGGTCGAAGTCGACTGGAACGCGCCGCAGGAGAGCGCGGTGGTCGAGCTCGGTCCCGACGCCGTCGCGCACACGCCGGTCGAGATCACCCTGGTCCGCGAGCTCGCCGGGCCGCTGAGCGCGCGCGTGTTCGCCGACCCCGGGCACGCCACGGCTGTCCCTTTCCCGGGCGCCGGCGCGGTCATCGGCGCCTTTGGCAACGTGCCCGCCGGCGAGGTGGCGAAGCGCGCCGACGGCGGCTGGGAGCGCGCGGCTCCGGAGCTGGAAGCGGAGCGCGCCTGCCTGGCGCTGGAGGAATGGGCCTACGAGCGGCTCGGCTACGGCAAGCTGCTGCGCGTCGGCGACGTGCGCGTTTTCTACCGCTTCGGGGAGGAGCCGGCGCCGGAGCAGCTGGCCGCCGCCTGCGCGGAGGCGCGCGCGCGCCTGGAGGAGACGGAAGAGGGCGGGCTGCCACCCGACGTTCAGATGGCGCGGGCCGAGCTCTGGCGCGCGCTGGCCCGCCGCTGCGTCGAGCTCGGCGACGAGTCCGGCGCCGGTGCCGCGATCGAGCGGGCACTCGCCCTGTTCCCCGCCGATCCCTTCGCGGCCGTGCGCTACGGCGATGCCAGCTGGCAGCTCGGCGTCCGGATGGACGATCTCGCCGCCGACGTGGAGGCGGTGGCCGGGCTCATCAGAGACGCCGACCGCCGCGCCGAGCTGCAGCGGATGGCGGAAGGTTGGCGCGAGGTCCAGCAGGAGCGCGACCTCTGGCTGGAGGACTGGCTGGCGCGCCAGCGCGCCGAGCGCGACCGGCTGGCCACCGCGGCGGGAGCCTCAGTCTCCGAAGCGGAAGGTCGTCCGCAGTAGTTCGAGCGCGCGTCCGGTTTCGGCACTCTGGCCGGGGTAGGGCGGCTGCGGTACGCCCAACTGGACGAGCAGGGGCTCGATGTGTGTCTGCCCTGCCGGCTCGAAGGTGCTCTGGATCATCAGCAGCCAGCCGCTTCCGCTCTGCTCGAAGCCGTACACCTCCTGGACCATCTCGGCCTCCCAGCCGTGAAGGCCGCCGATGTGCTGGTCGAAGGCGCGGCCAGTGAGCGTCCGCCCGCCCAGTGTGATCGCCGACTCGCGGACGTTGCGCGCGCCGGAGCCCTCCGCGGCCTGGACGTAGCGCTCGACCACCTCGGCCGGCTCCTCCGCGTGGCGCTGCAGGTGGATCATCGTGGTCTGGCCGGTGACCGAGCACCATCCCTCGCGGCTGCCGAGCGCGCCCAGGAAGGCGAACTCGCGCGGGTACTCGAAGGCGAAGGCGCCGGAGACGCGCAGCATCCGGGTAGGAAGCGCCTCGAGCAGGTAGGTCGGCCCCTCCGGCCGCGGCCGGAGCGCGTGCCCTTCCTCGAGCTCGATCACCTCCTCGCCGATCGTCAGCCTGAAGCGGAGCGGAGGCTCTGCGGTCGTGGCTTCAGGAGCAGGGTCCTGGAGCACCAGGAAGGGCGCGAGAGCCAGCAGTCGCAGGACCTGCATGATGGCATGCAAACGACGCGCCATGCCCTTGTTTGGCGGAACTCCGCCAGGTCAGGTACAGGCTGAGCCGCGGATAGCCTTCGGGCGGATTGCCGACCATGACATCAGCCTTCCTTGCGCATACGGCCGGCTTCCTTCTTCACCTGCGCCATCAGCTTGCCGATCAGCTGGTCGCGGCGCTCGTACAGACGGTAGCCTTCGGGCGGGCGCAGATAGCCGCGCGCCTCCGGGTGTCGCTGGAACAGCTTCTTCTCGCCCAGCTCGGCGGCCAGGCGCTCGAAGCGGGCGCGCTTGTCGAGCAGCGCCTTCACCACGAACGGCATCACGACCGAGTAATCGGCGTGCATGCTCTCGGTGGTCCGCCGGTAGTGGTCCTTGTCCACCTTGCCCCAGGTGACGGCCTCGGCCGGCGGGCAGCTGCTGAGTGAGCCGTCGTGCACCGGCGCGGTCGTGATCTGGACGTCGTAGAGGTAGCCGGAGATGTCGCGGAAGCCGAAGACCTGGCTGAGGGCGGGCTCCGGCTGCAGGTTGAAGTTCTTGGGCACGCCGCCGCCGAGGATCAAGGTGCCGAGCGCCTTGGTCTCGCTCTCGAACAGACCCCAGCGGTGGTAGGCGCAGGACTCGAAGACCTCAAGGTTCAGGTCCAGCTCGAAGGCAAAAGGGTCGCCGGCGGCCTCGCGCAGGGCCCACAGGCGCACCGAGTTCAGGAAGATCGAGCCGTCGGCGGGCGCGCCGACGAACACCGGGATCGCTTTGCGCGCGCACAGCGCCATCAGCCCCTCGCGCACGCCGCGCTCCTGCTCCAGTTGCGCGTAGTGGCGCCCCAGCAGGTGGCGGAACTCGGTGCCGCTCATCTTGCGCTGGAACTCAGGAAGGCGCAGAAGCCGGCGAATGAACTTGTCCTGCTCCAGCAGCAGGTCCTCGGGAAAGCCGATGTCCGTCACCCGGATGACGGCTTCGTCGCGCAAGGCGCCGTCGTCGCCGTGGATCGGCACTTCCCGGAAGGCCTCCGCCGGCTTCTCGCTGAGCGCGCGGTGACCGTCGTGATAGCAGACCGCGTCGGTGGTGCTGAGCAGCATGAACCAGCCGGTGTCGAGCAGCGGGTTCAGCCAGGCGTAGTGCTGCCCGGAGACGGTGACCGGCCCGGAGACGGCCAGGGTCATGGGCAGCCCCTTGCCGACGGCCTCGTCCAGCAGGGTCCAGACGCGCCGCAGGTAGGCCCCGCCGAAGGCCGGCAGGCTGTCGCGGAAGAGCTGCTCGAGCTCGTCCGCCGCGGTCACCGGGCGGTTCACCAGCGCCGGCTGGCGATGGAAGCCGCGACCCTCGGGCCGCTCGTGGCCGCCGGAGCGCTGATCCTGCCGCGTGGGAGCCATGGGGCCGGGGATTGTAGGCCCGGCGCCGCGGGCTACACGCGGAAGCGCCCGCGCGGGCGGCGGCGCAGCGCTGCGGCGCTCTCGGGCGCGTGCGCGCGGAGCTGAGCACGCTGCAGGCGCCGCGCGCGCTCGCCCTTGGGCACGAACAGGGGCTTCAGATCGGGGCCCAGCCCGGTGTAGTACATCGCCGTCGCCAGGGTGGTCGGCGTCGGCATGAAATCCTGCACCTGCTGCAGCCGGTAGCGGCGCTCCTCCAGCCAGTCCGCCTGGCTATCCATCTTCTCCGGCGTCGAGCCCGGATGGCTGCTGATGAAATAGGGGATCAGGTACTGCTCCTTCCCGGCCTGCTTCGACTCCGCCTCGAAGGAGAGGCGGAACTGCTCGTACTCCTCGATCGGCGGCTTCTTCATCAGCCGCAGCACTTCCGGATCCGTGTGCTCGGGCGCCACGCTGAGCTGGCCGCCGACGTGGTGCGCCGCCAGCTCGCGGATGTACTCGGGCGAACGGTTGGCGAGGTCGTAGCGCACCCCCGAGGCCACGAAGACCTTCTTGATGCCTTCCTTGCGGCGCAGCCGGCGCAGGAGGTCGATCTGCGGCGCGTGGTCCGTGTCGAGCAGCTTGCAGACCTTCGGCCAGACGCAGGAGCTGCGCTTGCAGATCTTCTCCACCTCGGGCTTGCTGCAGGCCATCCGGTACATGTTGGCGGTGGGCCCGCCGAGGTCGCTGATGACGCCGGTGAAGCCCGGCAGCTTCTGGATCTGCTCGACCTCGCGCAGCACCGACTCCGGGCTGCGCGACACCACCTTGCGTCCCTGGTGCAGCGTGATGGCGCAAAACGTGCAGCCGCCGAAGCAGCCGCGCGTGTTGGCCATGCTGAAGCGGATCATCTCCCAGGCCGGGATGCCCTCGCGGTAGTCCGGGTGCGGCATCCGGGTGTAGGGGAGCTCGTGCACGCGGTCGAACTGCGCCGTGCTCATGGGCTCGGCCGGCGGGTAGATCCAGACCGCGCGCTCGCCATGGCGCTGGACGAGGAGGGGCGAGTTGAGCGGGTTCGACTCCTTCTCGATCAGGAGCGCAGCCCGCATGAACGCGGCCTTGTCGGCGCTGACCTCCTCGAAGGAAGGCAGCTCGATGTGCGGCACCGGCAGGGCCGTGGCCGAAGGCTTCACGACCGCTGTGCCGCGGATGCCGTCCAGGGTCGGGTGCAGACACTTCGGATCCGCTCCGGCGCGCACCCAGCCGTGGATCCGCCGCGCGATCTCCTCGGTCGTGCCTTCCCCGTTGCCGTGCACCAGGATGTCGGCCTTGGCGTCCAGCAGCCAGCTCTTGCGCAGCTTGTCCGACCAGTAGTCGTAGTGGGCGAAGCGGCGCAGCGAGGCTTCGACGCCGCCGATCACGAGCGGCAGGCCCGGAAAGGCCTCGCGCACGCGGTTGGCGTACACCAGGACCGCCCGGTCGGGGCGCAGGCCGCCCTTGCCTCCCGGCGAGTACATGTCGAAGTTGCGGAAGCGCCGCCGCGCCGTGTAGTTGCTGACCATGGAGTCCATGGCTCCGGCGGTGATGCCGGCGAACAGGCGCGGGCGCCCGAACTCCCGGAAGGGATCGGCGGACTGCCAGTCCGGCTGGGCCAGGATGCTGACGCGATGACCCTCGGCCTCCAGGATCCGTCCCAGCATGGCCATGCCGAAGCTCGGGTGGTCGATGTAGGCGTCGCCGGTCACCAGCAGGACGTCGATCGCGTCCCAACCACGCGCCGCCATGTCAGCCCGGGATACCGGCAGGAACAGCCTGCGATCGGCGGCCGGCGGCGGCGGGGAGACCTTGCGTTGCGACGGCATGGCGGGGCTCAACCCCGCGATTCTACGGCAGGAAGCTCTTGGGGTCCTTGAGCTTCTTCGGCAGGTATTCCTCGATCACGAAGTTGAGGCCCCACTTGGCGAAGGCCTGCTGCTCGGCGCGCACGCCCATCTTCATCAACTGCTGCAGCGCCTTGATCCAGCGCGGCTGGGCCTGGAAGAACGGGTCGTTCTTGATGGCGTCCTTGGCGCGCTTGACGTCCACGTCCAGCAGCGGGTGGGTGGCGTCCTGCAGGCCGAAATCCAGGATGTCCTGCGGGGTCACGCCCAGGAAGGTGGCGGTGGGCACGCAGAAGCGCGCGTTGACGTGCGCCGCCAGGCCGGAGCCCACCTTGAGCGTGCGGTAGATGTTGCAGATGCCGTAGGGGTCGCAGTCCACGAACGCGTACACCGGGAGCCGGAGCTGGTCGGCGACGCGGCGCACGAAGCGGCGCGTGGCGCGCGTGGGCACGCCGCCGGTCTCCACCAGGATGCAGTTGGCGGTGCGCCACCAGCGGTGGTGGTTGAGGCGCTGGAACATGCCGCCGGTCTCGATGGCCAGCACGAAGCGGGCGCTGGTCTCCAGCCCCAGGTGGTCCACCGACGCCGGAATGGTGTAGGCGCCCGAGCCCATGCTGGCGCAGTCGGTGCGCAGCAGCTCGCCGGTCTCGGGATCGCGGTCGATGACGACCAGCGGTCCCACCACCGAGCCGCCGTGCTCCTCCGGGATGAAGCGCAGCTGCTCGCGGGTGACGTCGTGCAGCGCGAACATGCCCTCGATGTCGTCCAGCACCGTGTCGGACTCGCGCTGCTCGTTGAACTTGGCCTCGGCCCAGTTCTTGGACACGTAATAGGCTTCCCGCTTGGTGGCGATGTCGTCCTTGGACACCATGTCCTTGGCCAGGGCCATGAGGCGCAGGGTCTGGGCGAAGGTCTTGACCGAGTTCACGTCCAGGGTGCGGGTCTTCTCGGCCTCGCCCATCTCGAAGAAGCCGACCTCGCGGTCGTAGGTCACGTTCTTGAGGTTGCGCTGCGGCATGGTCAGGCGCGGCAGCCGGCTCCTCTGGATGGTGTCGTAGACCCCGCGCGCCACGGTCTCGATCTTGTCCAGCGCCACCTTGGCCAGCTGCGCGCTGTTCAGGTCCACCTTGGCTCCGCTGCCGCGCTTGCGGCCAGCCGCGTCGTCCTTGCGTGCCGCCATGTCAGACGCTCCGGCTCTTCTCCATGACCCCGCGCAGCTTCTCCACCGCCTCGTCGCGCTGGTCGCTGCTCAGGCCGAGGATCTCCTGCAGGCCGATGCCGACGTGCGGGAGGTACTTGTCGATGTAGCCGCGCTTCTGGTACTCGCTGGCGATGCGCCGGCCCTTGCGCACGTACGCGCCGAGCTTGCGCCCGGCGTCCATGAGGCCCAGGCGCAGCTCGCGGAGGATCTCCGGGTAGCCGGCGATCGCCTCCTTGGACTCGCTCGTGAACGGCACCCACACGCTGGCCATGTGCACCAGCAGCAGCGCCGGGCCGACCGGCAGCGCGCCGCGCGGCTGCGCCAGTCCGTAGTTGCGCCAGCTCACGCCGATCACGGCCTTGGTGACGGCGCAGGCCGACTGCTGGTACAGCAGGGGCACGCGGTTGGCGAAGCGCAGCAGCCGCACCGGCTCGTCCGCGGCCGCGAGCAGCTCGTCGCTGTCGGCGGCCGGCTTCTTCTTCCTGCGCGCCAGGATGCGCCCGGTGGCCTCCTCCAGCTCCAGCTCGGGGCCGCCGGGCTTGCCCCAGGCGATGCCGACCTCGATCTGGAAGGGGTTGCCGCGGTACACGGCGGGCGGGCGCGTGCTCACCGCGTAGAACTCGGCGTCCACCTCCTTCTTCAGCCCTTCCAGGATCCGCTCCTCGCCGATGGGGGAGATGCAGTCCGTGGGCGGCGCGCTGATCTTGACCTGCTGGATGGCGCGGTACAGCTGGTCCGCCTCCTCGCGCGCGATGCGCGTCGGATAGCTGCGCTCGCCCAGCTTGGCGGCGCGGATGATCTCGTCGGCGACCTTGGAGCCGACCCGGCAGAACTCCTCCTGCAGGAAGCCGCTGAGCGTGCGGCTGCGCGTGTCGTGCAGCATCTTGATGAGCTGGCCCAGCTCCACGCCGTAGGGGTGCGGCCGGATCTCCGTCGAAGGCCGGGGAAGCTGGGTCGTGGCCCGCTCGAACAGCCTGGTCTCGCCTTCTGGCGTCACGTACTCGATGCGGCAGTGGGGGTTGGCCACCGCGGTCTGCTTCAAGTAGTCGTCCACCGAGCGCGGGCCCTTCTGGTAGGTGCCTTCGAGCTCGATCTCGACGCGCGTGCCCTGCGGCTTGTTCCACTCCTGGACCTGGTCGCTGTCCACCGCCGTGATCGGGCGGTTCTTGGTCAGGTCCATGTGGATCTCCATGCGGTGGGCCGGCCCCTTGCGCGTCTTGCTCACGATGCGCAGGCCCTTGCCGGTGGTCATCTGCCCGTACATGCCGGCCGCGCTGATGCCGATGCCCTGCTGCCCGCGCGCCTGGCGCAGCCGGTGGAACTTGGAGCCGTACAGCAGCTGGCCGAAGATCCGCGGGATCTGATCCTTGACGATGCCGGGGCCGTTGTCCTCCACGGCGATGCGGAAGCGGTCCTCCGCGAGCTGCTGGACCTCCACCCGGAGGTCGGGCGCGATCCCGGCTTCCTCGCACGCGTCCAGCGAGTTGTCCACGGCCTCCTTGATGGCGGTGAGCAGGGCCTTGCGCGGATTGTCGAAGCCCAGCAGGTGGCGGTTCTTGGCGAAGAACTCGGAGACCGAGATCTCCTTCTGCTGCCGCCCCATCTCTTCGGCGGTGAGTGCTCTGGTTGCGGCCACGTCGTGTTCGCAGGGAAACGGAAGCGGCGAATCTTCCCGTCCTGGCCCGGGAAATGCCAGCGCACGGCCCGCTAAACTGCGCCGGATGGCGCGTGCCCGGCACAAGGGGACAGGACCGTGACCGTGGTGCTTGCGGCCCTGTGCGCCGTGTTCCCGGCCGCGTGGCTCGCCGCCGGGCAGGATCCCGAGGTCCCGCCGGCGGCGCTGGAGCCGGTCCGGGAGCCGGCGGCGGAGCCTGCGTCCGAGGCTGCGCCGCAGGAGCTGGCGCCGGTGGTGCGCTACCGCCTGGACGTGGCGCTGACGCCGGACGCGGACGAGGTGTACCGCGTGATCCGCGGCAGCTCGACCGTCACCTGGCGCAACCCCACCGGCGCGGCCACGGCCGAGTTGTACTGGCACGTCTACAACAACGCCTGGGCCGGGCGCGACTCGCTGTGGCTGCGCGAGGCGCGCCGCCTGGGCGACGAACGGCTGCCCCGGGCCTGGGGCGGCACCGAGATCACGCGCGTGCGCCGCCGCTCCGACACGGACGCGGCCGAGGGGGTGGACCTGCCCTGGACCTTCGTGCCGCATCCGGACGCGCCCGGCGACCGCACGGTGCTGCAGGTGCTGCTGCCCGAGGCGGTGCCGCCGGGCGGAACGGTGACGGTGGAGATGGGGTTCGTGGCCACGCTCCCGCCCGCGTTCCGGCGCAGCGGCGTGGGCGGCGATTACGTGCACGCCGCCCAGTGGTTCCCCAAGCTGGGGGTGTTCGAGGAGCGCGACGGCGTCGCGGCCTGGAACTGCGAGCCGTACCACCTTCTGACCGAGTTCTACTCCGACTTCGGCGACTACGAGCTGACCCTGGTGCTGCCCAATCGCTACAAGGGGCGGATCGCCGCCTCCGGCAGCATGGTGGGCGATCCCGTGGAGACGCGCGAGGGCGACGTCACCTACCACTTCGCCGCGCAGCGCGTGCACGACTTCGCCTGGACCGTGGACGCGGACTTCCTGGTGGAGCGCCGGCCGTTCCTGCCGGCGGAGGTCGCGGAGCGCGAGAACCACGCCACGGCGGCGGCGCGCGCGCAGGGCGCCACGGAGGCCGAGCGCGTGGCGGCGGCGCTGGGCCGGGAGCCGGAGGAGGTGGCGCCGCAACCGACCGAGATGCTGCTGTTCCTGCAGCCGGAGCACGCGGAGTACCGCGAGCGCTACTTCGCGGCCCTGGAGAAGGCCCTGTACTACTTCCAGCTCTGGTACGGGCCGTATCCGTACGAGACCATCAGCCTGGTGGACCCGGCGCACGCGGCGCAGGCCACCGGCGGCATGGAGTACCCGCGGCTGATCACCGGCGGGGTCAGCAAGGGCCGGGCGCGCCGCTCGCTCGACCCCGAAGGCGTGACCGTGCACGAGTTCGGCCACCAGTACTGGTACGGCCTGGTGGCCAACGACGAGTTCCGCGACGCCTGGCTGGACGAGGGCCTGAACACGTTCAGCACGCAGCGCGTGCTGCGCCGCGCCTACCCGCCGGCCCTGGCCACGTATTCCGTCCTGGGCCGGGACGCGTACGGCCACCCGCTGCTGCAGGCGCCGGACTTCGAGAGCGGCGACCTGCGCGCGCTCCTGAGCCTGCAGCGGCTGGAGCTGCCGCGCCTGCCGCTGCTGGGCGAGGTGTCGCTGGAGTTGCGCCGGCGCAATCCGCTGGAGGCCTGGCTGGCGGAGCTGCCCGAGGCCAGCTACCTGCCGGAGCTGCGCCACGACGCGGTGCACGACGAGCGCAGCGCCTTCGCCGCCGACTGGGCCGACCCCTTGAGCCGGCCGACCTTCGCTCTGTTCGCGCCGGCGATGCGCGGCGTGAACGCCTATCGCCGGCCGGCGATGACCCTGGAGACCATGGCCGGGCTCATGGGGGAGGCGCGCTGGACGCGGGTGATGCGCCACTTCCACGAGCGCTGGCGCTTCGGCCATCCGCGTCCTGGCGACTTCTACGCGGTGGTGGAGGAGTTCGGCATGGGCGCACAGGTCGGGGGCGACACCGGCGTCGCCGTGGACTGGCCGGGCTTCTGGGAGCAGGCCTATTTCGGCAACGACGCCCTGGATTTCGGCGTGAGCCGCCTGGTCAACCTGCCCAGCGTCCTCGATCCCCAGGCCCTGCAGCGCGGCACCGCCGACGACCGCTGGGACGTGATCCTGGAAGTGCGCCGCTACGGCGGCTTCCGCGTGCCCGTGGAGATCGAGATCCGCTGGGACGACGGCACCAGCAGCCGCTCGGTCTGGGACGGCGAGGACTGGTGGTGGCGCTATGAGGTGGCGTCCAGCCCGCGCCGCGCCGTGCGCGCCGAGGTGGACCCGGACCGGCGCCTGCTGCTGGACCGCAACTGGCTCAACAACACGCGCCTGGCGCAGCCGCAGGGCGGCCGGGCGCGCAACCTGGCCTGGCGCGCCATGCTGTGGGCCGAACAGGTGCTGCACTTCTACGGAGGCGCCGGCTGATGGCGGTCCGCGCCAGCGAGCGCAGGCGCGGCGCCGTCAGCCCTCTGGACTATCCCGGGGCGCCGCGCTCGCCCGCCGACGAGGCGCTGGCCGGGCCTCTGCCTCTGCGCGGGGGCGTCCTGTACCTGTGGCAGGGACTGCGCGCCGCCATGCGCCAGCCCGGAGTCCTGGCGCTGCTGCTGCTCTACTCCTTCCTGAGCGCGCTGCTGGTCGCGCTCCCCTACTACAGCTCGGCGCTGGAGCACCTGTCCCCGATCGCCGGTTTCGCCGGCGAGGGCCCGCTGAACCTGAGCTTCTCGGCGCCGCGCTGGCTGCTGGACGAGTGGGCGCGCCTCGACGGCTCCTTGCAGCGCACCACGGCGCACGGCATGGCGCCGCTGCTGCTGCTCGCCAGCCTGTCGGGGCTGCTGATCACCGGCGGCTGGATGTCGGTGGCGCTGCGCGGCCGCGAGGGCGCCGGCATGGCGGCGTTCCTGCAGGGCGCGGGCCGCTACTTCTTCCGCTTCCTGCGCACCTGGATCCTGGGCCTGGCCTTGTACGCCGGCGTCACCTGGCTGGTGTGGCGCGCCCCCGGCGAGTGGGTGCTGGCCCGCCTGGTGCCCGGCGGCGAGCTGGAGCTGGCCGCCTCCGAGACGCGCGCGCTGTGGATCGAGAACGGCCGCCTGATCCTGTATGTGGCCCTGCTGTTCCTGGTCGAGCTGGTGCTCGACCTCGGGCGCGCGTCGCTGGTGATCGGCGACCGCCACTCGGCCTTGTTCGCCCTGGTCCGCGGGCTCGGCTTCCTGCTGTACGAGCCCGTGCGCGTGGCCGGCGTGGTGCTCGTCGGCTGGATCCTCGAGGCCTTGTGGATCGCGGCGCTGGTGGCGCTCTCCCACACGCTGGCGGCACCGGTCTGGCCGCTGGTGCTGGTGCTGCCCCTGGGCCGCATCATCCTGCGCGGGGCGCGCTACGGCGGACTGGCCGCCTTGTACGCCGCCGCGCGCAGCTCGCGGCGGGCGCGCCGGCACGCGCCGGCACCGTTCGTGGACGGGACGGCGTGGGCCGAGGGGGCTTGAGCGCGCCTGGCGCGCGGCGCTCCGGACCCGCGGCCGGTGTTATCATCGCGCGCTCTCCTGTGCCGCCCAAACCTGTGCTCCTGTCCGCCCGCAACCTGATGAGCAAGAGCCTGCTCACGGTCCCGGCCTCGTCGGGCCTGCGGGACCTGGTGGATTTCCTGCGCGAGAACCAGATCCACGGCGCGCTGGTGGCGGAAGGCGAGCGCCTGGTGGGCGTCATCTCCTACTCCGACGTGCTCACCTGGCTGTCCGACCAGGCCGTGGACGGCGAGCACAACTTCTCGCATCTGTTCGCCTCGGACTCCGAGATCGATCTCACCGCGGACATGGCGGAGCGGCTCGACTCGGCCCTCGTGCGCGACGTCATGACGCCCAGCGTCTTCACCTGCGACGCGGCCGCGAGCGCCGGCGAGGTGGCGGCGCTGCTGCTCGAGCGCGGCATCCAGCGGGCCGTGATCACCGAGCAGGGCCGCGCCGTGGGACTGGTAAGCGCGCGCGACCTGCTGCGGGCCGTGGTCGACTACGAGCGGGCGCTGGCGCGCGCCTGAGCGCCGTCGCGCCTACAATCCCGGCATGGGCAACCTGCTGCGCGGCGCCGCCGTCATCGGCCAGTCCGGCGGCCCCACCGCCGTCATCAACCAGAGCCTGGCCGGCTACGTCGAGGAGGCCACGCGGCATTCCGGGATCATCACCCGCGTGCTCGGCATGCTGCACGGCGTGCAGGGCATGCTGGAGGAGAAGCTGGTGGACCTGGCCGCCGAGAGCCGCGACACGCTCGAAGGCGTCGCGCGCACGCCGGCGGCGGCGCTGGGCTCGGTGCGCAAGAAGCCGAGCGCCGCAGAATGCCACCGGCTGGTGGAACTGTTCCGCCGCCACGACATCCGCTACTTCTTCTACATCGGCGGCAACGACAGCGCCGAGACCGCGCAGCTGGTGGAGTCGCTCACGCGCGAGTCCGGCCACGAGATGCGCTGTTTCCACGTGCCCAAGACCATCGACAACGACCTGCGCGTCACCGACCACTGCCCGGGCTACGGCTCGGCCGCGCGCTTCGTGGCCCACGCCTTCCAGGGTGACGACCGCGACAACCGCTCGCTGCCGGGCGTCAAGATCAACGTGGTGATGGGAAGGCACGCCGGCTGGCTCGCGGCGGCCGGGACGCTGGGCCGGCGCAGCGAGGAGGACGGGCCGCACCTGGTGTACCTGCCCGAGCGCGTGTTCGAGCCCGCGGCCTTCCTCGCGGACGTCGCCGAGGTCAACCGCAGGCTGGGGCGCTGCCTGGTCGCGGTGTCGGAGGGCATCCACGACGCCGCCGACACGCCCTTCCTGCAGGTGTACGCCGAGCGCACCGGCAGCGCGCTCGCCGGACAGAAGGACAGCCATGGCAACGTCCAGCTGAGCGGCACCGGCGCCCTGGGCGACGCGCTGGCGTCCCTCGTGACCGCGGAGCTGGCCATCCGGCGCGTGCGCAGCGACACCTTCGGCTACCTGCAGCGTTCGTTCCCCGCCGACGTGTCGCCGGTGGATGCCCGCGAGGCGCGCGAGGTCGGCCGCGCCGCCGTGCGCGCCGCCGTCTCCGGCGAGCACGCCAGCGGCTCGATCGCCATCCGCCGCGTCGCAGGGCCGGCTTACGGCGCGGAAACCTTCGTGACCCCGCTGGACACGGTCGCCAGGGTCACCAGGAGCATGCCGGACGAGTACCTCGCCGGCGCCAACGGCGTCGCACCCGCGTTCCGGGACTACGCCCTGCCCCTGGCGGGCGGGATCGAGCCCATGGTGGACCTGCAGCGGGTGCCGGCGACCGCGGCCGTGAAGGCCTAGCCGGCGCGCCGCTTCACCGGGTCTTCACGGGCGCCGCGCCGGACACGCCGGCGCTGCTCCCAGTGGTGGCTTTTTGCTCGATTGCAGCCCGGGAGGGTATCTATCATCCGGCTCTGCAAACCCCACTGGATGGAACGTTGCGCCCGGGCTCCCCGCCCGGGGTCTCCTCCAGGAACCCCTAAGGAGAACCACTCCGATGCTCGTCGCAGCTCTGATCCTGCAGGTCCAAGGCCCCATGGCGCCGGGTGACCCGCTCACCTCGGACGGCGCCCCGCTGCCGGCAGCCGAGCCCAGTGATTTCCGCGTCTTCTGGAACGACGGATTCCGCATGGAGACCACGGACGGCAGCGTGAAGGCCCGCTTCGGCGGCCGCATCCATTACGACTACGCTTACGTCGGCAACAACCAGGCCATCGAGCAGGCCGTCGGCGCGCCGCTGGAGGATGGAACGATGTTCCGCCGGGCCCGCGCCTACTGGTCAGGCGTGCTCTTCAACCACATCGACTTCAAGGCGCAGTACGACTTCGCGCCGGGCACGGTGGCGTTCCGGGACGTGTACGTCGGCCTGCTCGACGCGCCCTGGGGCGGCAACGTGCGCGTCGGCCAGTACAAGGAGCCGTGGAGCCTGGAGGAGCAGACCAGCTCCAACTACATCACGTTCATGGAGCGCTCGCTGGCCAACACGTTCTCGTCGGTGTATTCGACCGGCCTCATGTGGTACAACGACATCCTGGATCAGCGCGCGACCGCCGCAGTGGGCGTGTTCCGCAACTCGAACGAGCAGGGCGCGCAGTTCAGCGACTCGGAGTGGAGCGTGACCGGCCGCGTCACCGGCGTGCCCTTGTACGACGAAGAGGACCACACCTTGCTGCACGTGGGCCTTTCCGCCAACATGCGCAGCGGCGAGAACAACCTGATCACGTACGGCTCGCGCCCCGAGTCGCGCATCGCTCCGACGTTCGTGTCGGTGACCGTTCCCGCTGAGGATGCGACCCAGGTGGCGTTCGAGGCCGCCTTCGCGTGGGAGCGCCTGAAGGTGCAGGGCGAATACGTGATGTCCATGGTGGACGCCACCACCGGCCCCGACCCGGACTTCATGGGCTACTACGTGCAGGGCAGCTTCTTCCTGACCGGCGACTACCATCCGTACGATCGCAGCTACGGCGTGTTCGGCCGCGTGAAGCCAGCCAGCTTCCTGTACGGACCGGACGGCGGCTGCGGCGCCTGGGAGGCCAAGCTGCGCTACTCGGCGGTGGACCTGACCGACTCCGGATACTCCGGAGGCGAGCTGGCCGACATCACCGGCGGCTTGAACTGGTACCTGAACAACAACACGCGCATCATGCTGGAGGTGGTGCACGCGGACCTGGACGGAGTGGACAGCACGCAGATCGTGCAGACGCGTTTCCAGGTCGACTTCTGAGCGCTTCCGAGCTGCTCCGCAGCGTGGCGAACTCCCGGGGGCCGCGGCTCCCGGGAGTTCTTTCCTTATGCGGCGGAGCCGGGATAATGGCCCGCTCCATACCACCCCGTGTCCTCCGTGAACGAACCGCGACCGCGCCTTGCCGCCGTGGACCTGATCCTGGCCGGGGCGCTGCCGGCAGCGCTGGTCGGCGGGGGGGAGGCGGCGTTGCTGGTCTGGCGCCTGTGTCCGGACCCGGAGCTGGACCTGGGCACGCTGGCGTTCGCGGTGTGCTCGTACGCCGCCGCCGGAGCGCTGCTGTCGCTGCTGCTGTACCTGCCGGCGCGGCTGCTGAGCCGGCGTAGCGGCTGGGAGCTGTTTCCCTGGCGCGGCGGCGCCGCTGGCGCCGGCGGTCTGGCTGGCGCCTGGGCACTGGCGCAGCTGCTGCTGTGGCTGGCGCTGAGCGCCGGAACCTTCAACGCGACCCGGCTGAACCTGCCGCTGGGCTCCCGGCCGGGGCTGCTGGGCGTGGTTGGTTCCTTGCTCCTCGCCTACGGCCTGGGCTGGCTCCTGGTGCCGCGGCTGGCGGCGCGCCGCGGCCGTGCGCCGCGCGCGCTCCTGGCCGCGGGCCTGCTGGCGGTGCTGGCCGCCGGCTGGCTCCTGCCGCGCGCGCTGGCGACTTTCGTGTACCGCGTGGACGAGATCCCGGCGGCCACCGCACGCCGCCACAATCCGGAGCCGGCGGACGGGCCGCCGGCGCTGGCGCAGGTGGAGGCGCCCGGACCGCCGTCGGCGACGCTGCCGGACGTGATCCTCATCACCCTGGACACCACCCGCGCCGATCACCTGTCGGCTTACGGCTACACGCGCGACACGACGCCGCGCCTGGAGGAGTTCGCGCGCGACGCGGTGCGCTTCGACAGCGCCTGGTCCGCGAGCTCCTGGACGGTGCCCGCGCACGCCACCTTGTTCACGGGCTTGTTTCCGCACACGCACGGCGCCCGGTACATGACGCGCGCGGAGCTCGAGCGCGAGCGCGACTACACGCCCGCTGCACCTGCCAAGATCCGGCCGCTGGATCCGGCGCACCGGACGCTGGCGGAGATCCTGCGCGCCCGCGGCTACCGCACCGGCGCCTGCGTGGGCGGGCCGTACCTGTACGCCGAGTACGGCATGGCCCAGGGCTTCGAGTGGTACGACGACCGTTTCACCGTGTCGGCGGCGCCGAAGCTGGCCTTGTACCGCTGGCTGGACCGGGGCCCGCTGCGCCTCCAGCCGGACTGGTTCCGCTTCGACTCCGGCTACCGCTGGGGGGACCGCATCAACGCCGCGGTGTTCGACTGGCTGGCGGACCTGGGCGAGCAGCGCTTCTTCCTGTTCGTGAACTACTTCGACGCGCATGAACCGTACACGCCGCTGGCGCGCTACCGCACGCGCTACAGCGGCGCGCAGCGGCGCGCCAGCGAGGCGGAGCAGCGCCAGGTGTTCCAGGCCGTCATGAGCGGCGTGCGCGAGATCTCGGACCAGGAGAAGGAGTGGCTGGCCAGCCAGTACGACGCCGAGCTGCGCTTCCAGGACGAGCAGATGGGGCTGCTGTTCGACCGGCTCAAGGCCGCGGGCCGCTACGAGCAGGCCCTCATCATCGTCACCGCCGATCACGGCGAGAGCCTGGGCGAGCAGAACCAGCTCAGCCACGGCTTCAACCTGTACGCGCCGGTGACGCACATCCCGCTGCTGGTCAAGTTCCCGGCGGCCGACGGCGTGGTGGTGGGGACGCGCTCCTACCCCGTGCACCAGGCCGACGTGCTGCCGACCATCCTCCGGCGCCTGGCGGTGGACGCAGGCGCGGTCGAAGGAGTGCCGCTGCAGGGGCGCGAGCTGTTCGACACCTCGCAGCCGCACGTGATCCTGAGCGAGCTGGAGCGCGACAACTGGAAGGTGCAGCGCTTCGGTGAGCGCTGGTCAAGGCGCATCCACACCTGGACGGAAGGCGTGCGCCGACTGCACCAGGTCCAGCCGGTGGACGCCGCCGGAGAGCCGCTCGGGGCGGCGCTCCTGGAGCTGTACGACGTCGCCCAGGATCCGCTGGAGCTGCAGCCGCTGGCCCCGGCCGGTGCGGCATCCCTGCGCGCCCTGTTGAGCCGCTGGCTGGAGGGCGCCAAGAGCTACCAGCCGTCCCCGTGGATGCAGCACCTGCAGGCGGGCGGCGGTGCCGCGGCGCTGGCCGAGATGGGCTATGCGGACGGCGTGCACGCGGGCGAAGACCTGGACCAGGTGGCGGAAGAACCCCGGCGCAAGCCGTGAGCCGCGCGCCGGATCGCCCCGCCGGCGAGAGCGCCGGCGCGCAGGAGCCCTGGCGCGAGACCTTCACGCTCGAGGAGTCGGGCGCCGGGCCGGAACTGCCCGAGAAGAGCTCGTGGTGGGCGTCGCTGGTGCTGGTTCCGCTGGGGCTGGTGGGCGCCGCCGTGGGCCTGTTCCTGTTCATGTCCTGGCTGGTCGGCAGCGGCCCGCAGCAGCCCGGCGCGCTGCTGACGCAGGTGCACTCCGGTGGTTACAACGCGCGCAAGCAGGCCTTCTTCGAGCTGATGGAGCTGCTGGCCCGGGCGCCCGCGGACGGAGCTGCGGCGCCGCAATTGCCGGGGCTGGCCGAGCAGGCGGCGGCGCTGTTCGACGCCACCACCCGCGACCAGGCGCTGCAGCGCTTTGCCGACACCGAAGTGCTGGTGACGCTGCGCTCGCCGCTGGCTTACGAGCGCGTGCTGCGCATGATCGAGGAAGCGCGCGCCAGCGGCGGGGTGGTGGCCCCGTCCACGCCGCTGGAGCGCATGGGCGTGGTCGAGACCGACCCGCTCAACCCGCTGACCCACGGCCTGCAGCTCCTGGGACGCCTGGGCGAGGCCCGCGCCGTGCCGGTGCTGGCCGGCTTCCTGGAGGCCGAGGATCCCGGCGTGCGCATGGCGGCGGCCTTCGCCCTGGGCGGGATCGAGGACCCGGCGGTGGCGGAGCCGCTGCGCCGGGCCCTCACCGACGCCAGCCGCGAGGTCCGGCGCAACGCCGCGCTCAGCCTGGCCCGGCGCGGCGACCCGGCCGGGAGCGCCGAGCTGGAGCAGATGCTGGATCCGGCGGCTTACTCCGGCTACGGCAACAACACCCTCCTGCGCGACGAGCAGATGCTGGTGGCCTTGTTCGCGTTGCGCCAGCTCCGGGCCGCCTCGGCGCGCGCGGGGGTGGAGGCGCTGGCCGGCAGCCGGGACGTGAGCGGGGCGGTGGCGAGCGCGGCCCGGCAGTGGCTCGCCGACCTGGACGCGGGCTGGCCGGACCGCTCCTGAGCCGCCGTTGCCTGACCCTTCCAGAGCCCCTAGACTGGCGCCGCGGGAGGCAGCGCGGCGAAATCCAGGGCCGCGCAGGACCGCAGCTCCGGATGCCCGAAACCCAAGGCAGCCCCTACGAAGAGCCCCTGAACGAGTACCGGCCGACACGGCGCGGCTTCCTTTCCGTGCTCGGCCTGGCCTGGCTCGCGTTCACCGGCGCCACCGCCGCCACACTGGCGGCGATGGGGCGCTTCCTGTTCCCCAACGTGCTGTACGAGCCGCCGCAGTCCTTCAAGGCCGGCTATCCCGACGAGTACACGGTGGACGTGGTGGACGAGCGCTGGAAGGCCAAGTTCGGCTGCTGGATCGTGCGCACCAACTCCGGCTTCTACGCCTTGAGCACGGTGTGCACGCACCTGGGCTGCACCCCCAACTGGCTGGCCTCCGAGCTCAAGTTCAAGTGCCCCTGCCACGGCAGCGGCTACCTGATGACGGGAGTGAACGTGGAAGGCCCGGCGCCGCGGCCCCTGGACCGCTTCTATATCGGACTGGGCGAGGACGGGCAGATCATGGTGGACAAGACGCGCGTGTTCCGGCAGGACAAGGGCCAGTGGAGCCTCCCCGGCAGCTTCCTCGAGTTCAAAGTGGCCTAGACGTTCCTTGCGCGCCTCCAGCCCTCCCTTGGGAGTCCGCCCGTGACGAATCTCCTGGAGTCCATCCGCACCAGCCAGGTGTGGCGCTCGATCTTCCGGCACGGCCCGCCGGTGACCACGCGCAACCGGACGCTGGCGGTCCTCTCCAACTTCTTCCTGCACCTGCACCCGGTGAAGCTGCGCCGCAGCGGCCTGCGCCTTTCCTACACCTGGTGCATGGGCGGCATCACGTTCTTCCTGTTCTTCGTCGAGACCATCACCGGCCTGCTCCTGATGTTCTATTACCGGCCCACGGCCGAGTACGCCTTCGCCGACATCCAGGCGCTGAACGCGCACGTGCCGCTCGGCATCATGCGCGAGATCCACCGCTGGGGCGCGCACGCCATGGTGATCTCGGTGTGGCTGCACATGTACCGCGTGTTCCTGACCGGCAGCTACAAGCCGCCGCGTGAGTTCAACTGGAACGTGGGCGTGATCCTGCTGGTGCTGACCCTGCTCCTGTCCTTCACCGGCTACCTCCTGCCCTGGGACCAGCTGGCGATCTGGGCCATCACGGTCGGCTCCAACATGGCGCGCGCCACGCCGGTCCTCGGGCACGAGGGCCCCTTCGCCGGCAACCTGACCTGGGACGGGGTCGGCCTGATCCACGCCGGCAACGACGCGCGCTTCGCGCTGATCTCCGGCCGCTTCGTGGGCGAGGCCACGCTGCTGCGCTTCTACGTGCTGCACTGCGTGGGCATCCCCCTGGTCGTGGCCGTGCTGATCGCCATCCATTTCTGGCGCGTCCGCAAGGACGGCGGCATCAGCGGGCCGCTGTGAGGCGAGCGCGGACGTGAACGACGCCCTCCAGGGATTCTTCAACGCGCTGGGTGACCCGCGCCTGTACTTCCTGCTGTCCTGCGGCCTGCTGGGCGCAAGCCTGTACTGGCGCAAGTGGTTCACCAAGATCGGGACCGGCGTGGCCCTGCTGGCGTTCGCCGTGGTGTTCTTCGTGTGGGGCCTCGGCGACAGGGATTTCTTCGCCATCGCCATGAAGCCGGACAACGTGCCCATCGCCGGCATGCTGGTGCTGGTCGGTTTCTTCACCTGGCTGGCGCTGCGGCGCGCCGTCATCAACGACGAGCTGCGGGCCAGGGGCGAGCCTACGCTCGAGGAGCGCGCCGCCAGCCAGAAGGTGTTCGTGTGGCCCGACCTGGTGTACACCGAGCTCATCTGCCTGATGCTGGTGGGGGCCCTGCTGGTGGTCTGGTCGGTGTACCTGAAGGCGCCCATCGAGGAGCCGGCGGCGCCGGCCATCTCGCCCAATCCGGCCAAGGCGCCGTGGTACTTCCTGGGGCTGCAGGAGATGCTGGTGTACTTCGACCCGTGGCTGGCGGGCGTGGTGTTCCCCAGCTTCATCATCCTGGGGCTGCAGGCGATCCCCTACATCGACCGCAACCCCAAGGGCAACGGCTACTACACCTTCACCGAGCGGCCGTTCGCGATCACAAGCTTCCTGTTCGGCTTCCTGATCCTGTGGGTGTCCCTGGTCATCCTCGGCACCTTCCTGCGCGGCCCGAACTGGTCCTTCTTCGGACCCTTCGAGTACTGGAACACCAACAAGCTCGAGCCGCTCATCAACGTCAACCTGAGCGAGATCTTCTGGGTGTACTGGCTGGGCAAGCCGCTGCCGCAGTTCTGGCTGGTGCGCGAGCTGCCGGGCCTGCTGCTGCTGGTGGGATACTTCGGCGTGCTGCCCATCATCCTGGCCCGGACCGTGCTCAAGAAGATCTACATCGAGGCCGGCTTCGCCCGCTACCAGGTGACGGCCTTCCTGCTGCTCATGATGGCGCTGCTGCCCATCAAGATGCTGCTGCGCTGGGCCTTCAACCTGAAGTACCTGGTGCAGATCAACGAGTTCTTCCTGAACATCTGAGGCGACGCCGTGGCCGAGAGAGGAGACACCCACTACAAGCTCAGCCGGATGAACGCGGTGTTCCTGCTGACGTCGGCGCTCCTGCTCGGCATCGCCGTGTGGATGGTCATCGACGACTGGAACCGCCCGTGGAAGCAGTTCCAGCGCGAGTACCGGGAGATGGAGTACCAGCGCGCCGCGGAGCAGATCGCGGCCCTGGAGACCCCGGAGTGGCAGCAGCAGAAGCAGGAGCTGGAGCGGCGCATCACCGAGCTCCAAGAGCGCCTGGACTCGGACGCCGAGCACGAGCGCGCCCACGCCGCGGCGCGCGCGGCCGAGGGCCGCCGCTACAAGGCCGAGTCCGAGTTCAAGATCGCCAGCGCCAACGCCAACTGGGCCCGCTTCCAGGTCAACCAGGCCTGGGCCGGCGGCGACCGCTCCGGCGGCGGCGGCTACGCGGAGGCCGCGCACAAGCTGGAGGAGGCGCGGCGCGAGAAGGAGGCCTCGGAGCGCGAGCTGGCCGAGGCCAGCGCGCGTCTGGCGGCCGTGACCGGCGAGCGCGACCGGTTGCAGGCCGAGCTGCTC
Source organism: Planctomycetota bacterium (assembly GCA_004295085.1). GTDB lineage: Bacteria > Planctomycetota > UBA1135 > UBA1135 > UBA1135 > SHNF01. The sequence goes on from SHNF01000006.1 coordinate 169,973, forward strand.
GGGCTGACGCGCGAGGCCGACCAGCTGGTGGTGCGCATGCGCAGCTTTGCGCCCAGCGTGTTCAACTCGCTGCGGGATTTCCCGGGCCTGGACTTCGTGGTCCCGACCGTGAACGTGCGCAAGCAGGTGCTGCCGCAGCTGCGCAAGGACTACAACTTCACCACGGTGGCGCGGGTCGACATGTGCTCCTCGTGCCACGTGGCAGTGGACAATCCGGCCTACGCCGGGTCCGAGCCGCCGCTGAACGCGCACCCGCGCCTGGACCTGTTCCTGAGCTCCGGCTCGCCGCACCCCATCGACGCCATCGGCTGCACGGTGTGCCACGAAGGCGCCGCCGAGACCCTGGACTTCTCGCGCGCCGTGCACACGCCCGAGGACGAGCACGAGCGCGAGGAGTGGCAGGAGAAGTGGGGCTGGCACCACTGGCACCTGTGGGACTGGCCGATGCTGCCGACGAAGTACACCGAGGCCGGCTGCTATGGATGCCACAGCACCGGCAGCGACGGTCCGACGCTGGAGACCATCGCCCCGGACGCGCCCCGGCTCAGCCGCGGGCTGGCGCTGGTGGAGCGCTACGGCTGCTACTCCTGCCACAACCTCCAGGGCTGGCGCGACAACCGCAAGATCGGACCGGCGCTGGACCAGCTGCGCGAGAAGCTGAGTCCCGAGTTCACGCGCGCCTGGATCGCCGACCCGCACGACTTCCGGCCGAGCACGCGCATGCCGCAGGTGTTCCACCTGGAGAACCGGGTTTCGGCCGAATGGGATGACACCGCCATCGCCGCGGTGCAGGCGTATCTCTGGGGCAGGTCCATGGGGCGCGCGCTGGCCCCGATCCCGGCCGAGGCGGCGGAGCAGGCCGATCCCGCGCGCGGCGAGGCCTTGTTCCGCCAGGTGGGCTGCGTGGCCTGCCACAACTCGCCGGTGACGCAGCCGCACGAGTACTCCGACTTCGGCCCGGACCTGGCCGGCGTCGGCTCCAAGCTGAGCGAGCAGTGGCTGTACCACTGGCTCCTGGATCCCGAGAGCTGGTGGCCGGACACGCGCATGCCGAACCTGCGCCTGGAGCCGCAGCAGGCCGCCGACATCGCGCGCTTCCTCTCGGGCTGGAAGAAGGACGGCTGGGAGCCGGCGCCGGTGGCGCCCGATGCCGCCCAGCTCGAGCGCCAGGCGCTGGCCTTCCTCAACAGCCGCTACACGCTGGACGAAGCCCGCACGGTGTACGCGCGCTGGCGCGAGGAGGGCGGCGAGCAGCGCGTCCTGGAGGAAGTGGGGCAGCGCTGGATCGCGCGCCAGGGCTGCTACTCCTGCCACTCCATCCCGGGCTTCGAGAGCGGCATGCCGATCGGCACGGACCTCAGCGACTGGGGCAACAAGAACCTGCACCAGCTGGCCTTCGAGCTGTGGAGCGAGAAGGTGCCCGGCCACCTGGACGGCGCCGTGGAGCCGTCGCGCCACGCCTTCGCCGAGCTCAAGCTCGGCAACCCGCGGCGCTTCGACCGCGGCCTGGAGGTGGCGCCTCTGGACCGCCTGCGCATGCCGGACTTCAAGCTGTCCGAAGAGGAGATCGAGGCCATCACCACCGTGCTCCTCGGCTTGAAGGACAACGCCAAGGTGATCCAGCCCGGCGCGTATCCGCGCCGCGATCCCACGGAGATCGCCTACGAGCGCGGCGCGTTCCTGGCCCGGCGCCTGAACTGCCTCGGCTGCCACAAGTTCGAGATGGACACGCTGCTGGCCACCGAGGAAGCGGACGGCAGGACCCTGGTGCACCGCTACCACGGCCAGGTCACGCTGGAGGACGAGGACGAGGAGGCCACGTACTTCAAGCTGTGGAAGACCGATGCGGACCTGGCGGCGGCGGAGGACGGCGCCGGCACGGTCGGGTCCGTGGCCGAGATCCCCTGGGTCGAGGACGCCAACGGCGAGCTCAAGCCCTGGCCGGTGCTCAAGGGCGCCGGCGGCGGCGTCCTGGACGGCCTGATCCAGTACTACGTGGACACCGGCGCGGTCGGCGATGCGCTGGAAGCCTTCCCGCTGGTACCGCCGATCCTGTATGGCGAAGGCGAGAAGGTGCGCGCGCCCTGGGTCACGCAGTTCCTGCTGGCGCCGTACACCTTGCGGCCCTGGCTGACCATCCGCATGCCGCGCTTCCGCCTGAGCGAGCAGGACGCGCGCGACCTGTCCCTGTACTTCGTCGCGCTCAGCCGCAAGGAGTGGCCCAGCAAGTACGCGCGCGCGCTGCGCTCCAGCCTGGGGCAGAGCGCCACGGACCTGGCCCAGGCCATCGGCGCCACTCCCGAGCAGCTGCGCGAGATCGAGGCCGGAGGCCGCTACAACGAGAACGTGTTCGGCAAGCTCCTGGCCTACGGCGCCGCCCAGGGCTTCCAGTACGACGCGCCGCCGGACCTGCCCTTCGAGGAGGTGGCGGAGCGCTCACCGGTGTACCTGGCGGCCCGGGAGGCGGCGACGCCCGGTTACCTGGACAAGGGCGGCGAGCTGATCGGGCCCGGCGGCGTCGACTGCTACGCCTGCCACATCAAGGACGGCAAGGAGCCCGGCGGCGACAAGTTGTCCTGGGGCCCGGACCTCGGCTACGCCAAGGAGCGCCTGCGCCCGGACTGGGTGCGGCGCTGGGTCGTCGACGCTCAGAAGATCTACCCCGGCACCAAGATGCCGACCGCCCTGGACCTGCTGGCCAACCCGCGCCTGGACGAGATCCTGCCCGGCACGGCCCTGGAGCGCGTGGAAGCCGTCAAGGACTTCCTCATGAACTCGGAGAAGGTCCGGGAGCCGGCCACGAGCACGGCCATGACCGGGAATTAGCCTTTTCCCCCTGCGCCTTCGCGCGTAACCTCGGGAATCCATGAAGACCGTCCCCATCCTCTCCGCCCTCGTCCTCAGCGCTCCCCTGCTCGCCGCGGGGCATGACGGCGCCGGGTCCGCCCCCGCCGGCGGCACCGTCAGCGGCAAAGTGGTGTTCAGCGGCGACAAGCTGCCCGAGCCGGCCAAGCTGGACATGGCCAGCAAGCCCGACCATGCCGAGCGCTGCATGCAGTCGCCGATCAAGACTTCGGAGGAGCTGCTGATCGATCCGGCCAGCAAGGGCATCGCCAACGTGTACGTGGAGGTGCGCGTCAAAGCCGCCGAGCCGTGGAAGCCGGAGGGGAGCTTCGGCCCCAGCGACCAGGAGTTCTGCCGCTTCCTGCCGCACGTGATGGTGGTTCCCGTCGGCAAGGCCATCGCCTTCAAGAACACCGACCCGTTCCTGCACAACGTGCACTTCTACTGCAAGAAGAACACCGCGGAGAACTTCGGGATCCCGGAGAACGGCACCAAGGAGATCACCTTCAAGTCGGACGAGAAGGTGATCGTCAAGTGCGACGTCCACACCTGGATGTCCGCGGTGATCATCGCCACCGACAACCCCTACCACGCGCTGACCGCGGCGGACGGCTCCTTCCAGGTCGAGAACGTGCCGCCCGGCAAGTACGAAGTGCGCTTCTGGCACGAGAAGCTGGGCGAGTGGCGCGCCAAGGACATCGAGATCAAGGACGGCGCCAACACCCTGGACGCCAAGTCCGCCGACTTCAAGCCGTAACGGCAGGCGGCGGGCGCGGCTGCAACCTGGCGATCGACCGTGCTCCCGCGGCGCTGGCTCGTTCTCGGCGCCGCCGCGCTCGCCGGCGCGGCCTGGCTGGCGGTCGGGCAGGAGGGCGCGCTCCTGCCCGGCGACTCCGGGCGCGGCCGCGCCGTGTTCCTGGGCCGCGGCCGCTGCGCCGAATGCCACCGCTTCCGCGACGAAGGCAGCTGGGCGCGCGGACCTTCGCTGGACGCGCACTGGGCCGACGGCCCGCCGCTGTCCCAGCGTCTGGCGCAGCGGCCGCAGCCCGCGGGCGAGTACCTGTTGCAGAGCCTGATCGACCCGGACGCGTACCTGGTTCCCGGCTACGACGCCGGGATGCCGTCCGCCGGCGGCCCGCTGCTGCGGCTCAGCCGCCAGGACGTCGCCGACCTGCTCGCCTACCTGGGTCCGGACCTGCCGCAGCCGGCCGTGCCGGCCCAGGCCGCCGCTCGTCCCGATCCGTGGGATGACCTGCCCGGCGGCGACGCGCGCCACGGCGAGGACTTGTTCTTCCGCCCCGACGACGCCGCCTGCTCCGGCTGCCACATCGTGCGCCTGCCGCGCCTGGAGGCGCGCTACCACCCGCCGTTCTGGCGCGAGAGCGGCCTGAGCGGGCCCGAGCTGACGCGCATCGCCCTGGTGCGCGAGCCGGCGCAGGTGCTGGAGGCGATCCTGCGCCCGGGCGCGGCGCGCACGGGCGGCTATCGCGACGTCCTGGTGGAGACCCAGGGCGGGCGCCTCCTGACCGGACTGCTGCTGGCGGACGGCGCGCCGGGCCTCCTGCTCATGGACGCCAACCCTTCCGGCCCGTATTTCCGCTGGCTGGACCGCGACAGCGTGGCCGAGGTGACGCCGGTGGCGCGCTCGCGCATGACGCACCTCTTCACCGAGCTGCTGAGCGTGCAGGAGCGCCTGGACATCCTGGCGTTCCTGCGCCAGTCGGCGCGCGCGGCGGAGGGCCCGGCCAGCGACGCGCTCGACCCGGTACGCCCCCTGTACACGGGCCGCTGGCCGGAGGACGCGCGCCCGGAGCTCCTGCGCCGGATTCCCGGGGTCCTGGTCGTCGAGTAGCATCGCAGACATGCTGCGCCGCCTCGCCGCCCCCGCGCTGCTGGCGCTGGCCGCCTGCAGCCGCCAGGACGAGTTCTCCGGGCCGCCGGTGCTGGTGATCGGCGTGGACGGGCTGGAGTGGAGCGTGCTGGAGCCGCTGATGGCGGCCGGCAGGGCGCCCAACCTCAAGGCCCTGGCCGCGCGCGGCGTCGCCGGCACGCTGGAAACGGTGAAACCGGCCTACTCGCCCGTGGTCTGGACCAGCATCGCCACCGGCGCGCCGTCGGAGGAGCACGGCATCCTGTTCTTCAACACCTTCGACGCGGACGGCAAGCCGAGCCTGCCATACACCTCCGAGTGCCGCAAGCTCCCCGCCATCTGGAACGTGGCCGGCGCGGCCGGGCGCAGCGTGCTCAGCGTGGCCTGGTGGGTGTCCTGGCCGGCCGAGCGCGTGCCCAACGCGCGCATCGTGGCCAGCTACGCCGCCCAGGCGCAGGGCAACATCCTGTGGAAGGCCGGCGTGTGGAGCGACGGCCTGCCGGAGTTGACCTGGCCCGAGTCGCTGCTGGAGGAGATCCTGCCGGCGCTGCGCGAGGGTGTGCCCACGGGGGCGCTGAAGGAGGACTATGACCGGATCTTCGGGCTGGTGCCGCCGCAGTGGGAGTGGGACCTCCAACTCGACACGCGCTTTCGCACGGTCTACCACGGCGACCGCACGCACCTGCGCATCGCGGTGGAGCAGCTGCACAAGCGGCCCGCGGACCTGAACATGGTCTATCTCGGCCTGCCCGACGTCGCCGGGCACTACTTCTGGCGTTATCACGAACCGGAGGCGTTCTCGTTCCACGTGCAGCCGGATCGCGTGCAGGCGCTGAGCGGGCGCATTGCCGCCGCCTACGAGCAGGTGGACGCCTGGGTCGGCGAGCTGGTGGCTGCGGCTCCCGCCGGCGCCCGCATCCTGGTGATCAGTGACCACGGCATGCACGCCAACGCCGGACTGACCGACGAGAACAAGTGGAACAATCCCCAGTCCGGGGTGCACGACGACGGACCCCCGGGCGTCGCCATCCTGGCCGGCCCCGGCATCCCCGCGCGCGGCCTGCTGCCGGCGGAAAGCCGCCGCGTCGGCAGCGTGTACGACGTCTTCCCGACCCTGCTCGACTGGCTGGACCTGCCGCAGCCCCCGGAGAGCGAGAGCCCGGGACAGCCGCTGCGTGCCTGGATGAGCCCGGAATGGCAGGCGCAGCAGCCGCTGCGGCGGGGCCGGTCGTACCGCGACGGCTTCCGCAAGCCGGCGCCCCCGCGCCAGCCGCTCGAGAACGCCGACGAGATCTTCCAGCGCGGCATGCAGGAGCTGGGCTACGTCTTGAGCCAATGAACATGTTCCAGCGCATCCTCTTGGGCACGGACTTCTCCGACAACGCGCGCGTCGCGTACCGCTGGGCCGCGGCCCTGGCCAAGGCCTTTGACGGCGTGGTCCAGCTGGTGCACGTGCTGGAGGACGACTTGGCCAGCGCCGCGCCGGTGCTGGCCGGGCCCTTGCACGCCGCCGAGGCCGTGGACTTCGCCCGCCTGCGCCAGGAGACACGGCGCGGGGCCCAGTCCGGCCTGGAGACGGCCGCCGCCGAGGTGCGCGCGCTCGGGGTGGCGGTGGAGCCGCACCTGCTCGAGGGCCGGCCCTGGCAGTCCCTGGTCAAGGCCGCCAAGGACCTGGGCTGCGACTGCATCGTGCTCAGCACGCACGGGCGCAGCGGCCTGGCGCACCTGCTCATCGGCTCAACGGCGGAAAAGGTCGTGCGTACCGCCCACTGCCCGGTGCTGACGGTGCACGAAGGCGACCGTCTGCCGACCTGAGCCGGACATCGGCAGCCGCCGGGCGGATTCGCTAAGGTTGCGGGCCATGCCTGCCCCCACGGAGAACCTGCGCCATCCCCTGGTGGCCGTGGACATCGAGGTCGCCGGCCTCGAGTGGGAGGAGGTGGACGAGGTGACCCGGCATTACCTGCTCAACCGCTATTCCGAGGAGGAGGACAAGGAGGCGATCAAGCACCGCCTGGCCCTGGTCCGCGGCCTCGGCCGGGTGGTGGCGATCGGCATGTGGAACCTGGACAAGGACACCGGCGCGGTCCTGGTGCACGGCAGCGGCTGCAAGTGGCAGGACTTCGATCCGGTGCCCGGCTCCAAGGTCTGGCGCGGCAACGAGCGCGAGATCCTGCAGCAGTTCTGGAAGCAGGCGGCCGAGTGGGGCACTCTCATCACCTACAACGGGCGCGGCTACGACGCGCCGGTGCTGCTGACGCGCTCGGCCATGCTCGACGTCCCTCCCACGCGCTCCCTGATGGGTCCGCGCTACTCCGTGCGCGAGCACTGCGACCTCATGGAGGTCCTCAACTTCTTCGGCGCCACGCGCGAGACGTATTCCTTCGACTACTGGTGCCGCCGCTTCGGCCTGGAGTCGCCCAAGGGCAAGATGGACGGCTCCATGGTGGCCGACAAGGCCCGCCAGGGGCGCTACGACGAGATCGCGGAATACTGCCTGCGCGACACCCGGGCCACCGCCGACCTGTTCCGGCGGCTCCGCAACACCCTGGTCCCTCTGCTGCAGTGAACGATCTCGCGCGCACGCTCGCCCTGGCCGCCCTCCTGGTCCTCGGATCCGGCTGCGCGCGCGGCGACGCCGGGCGCCTGCCGCCGTTTCCGCCGCCGGAGGAGTCCCGTTTCCCTGCCGGCGCCGAGGGCGCCGAGTTCGCCCTGCGCGCCGAGCTGTGGCCGGTCGGCGGCGACGGCGAGTGGCTGTACGTCGTAGGACCAGGGGGCTGGTTCTGGCTGGGGGAGCGCGACGAGCGGGGCGCGCTCAAGACCTTGCGCGAGCGCGCAGCCGCGCTGGAGCCGTCGGGCACGGCCGTGCTGGAGCTGCCGGAAGGGCAATGGAGCTGCGCCGGCGCGCTGTCCGCCTTCCTCGAGGCGCGCCTGCCCGGCGCCGTTGCAGCCGTGCGCGGCGCCCCGGCGCTGGTGGGGCCCCTGCTGGAGCGCAACGCTCCGCTCCCCGAGAGCGACGCGGACGCCTTCGACCTGGCCGTGGATCTGGCGCTGGTGGACGCCGCAGCCGCGCTGCTGCCGCGCCTGCTCGGGCGCGTGGAGTTGTCCGTGCGCGAGCTGGACGAGTCGCCCGTGGCCGATGCGCGCGTGCACGTGCAGCCGCCGCTGGCCGATCCGGCCTGGTCCAAGGCCTGGCGGCCACCGGCGCTGCCGGAAGGCATCGGCGTGCTGCGCCTGGAGCTCGCCGGCGATGTCCTCTGGCCGCGCGTGGAGCAGCGCCTGCAGCAGTGGGGCTTCCGCGTGCCGCCGCAGCCGCCCACGGACCTGGTGCTGGAGGTCCACGGACTGTCCCTGGGCCGCGCCGCCGGGATCGTGCTGGCTCTGCCGGCGGAATGGGCGCCCGGGGAGCGGCTCCTGGCGCAACGCGTGGAGAGCTGGCTGGCGGCCCTGGGCGTCGAGCCGGCGGCCGGCGACCGCGGCGAGTGGCTGGATCTGGACCAGGAGAGCTTCACCCTGCACTACGACGGCGCGGTGCTGCACGCCATGGGGCAGACCGGCTTCCGCGCCGAGCTGGAGGCGGCGCTGGCGCGCGACCGGCCGCAGCCGTTCGCAGAGCGGCGCTGGGGCTGGCCGCGCGGCGGCGTGGGGCTGGTGCTGGACCTGCGCGCCCTGGAAGGGACGCTGCGCCAGCTCGCGCCCATCCCGATCCCGCAGCTGCAGGGCTCGGACCCATCCGAGCGCATCGTCGAAGTGGTGGCGGCACCGCAGCAGGGCGCCCTGCGCCTGCACGCGCGCTGGCCATCTTCCGCCGTGCGGCGCGGGTTCGATCCGACCCGCTCCGGGCTCGAGGCCTGGGCCGGCCGGGAGCTCCTGGAGGGCGCGCTGCGCTGGCTGCTGATCCCGGAGGGTGACTAGTTGTCGGTCGCGCGCAACACGCTGTTGCTGGCGATCGCCAAGACCTTCAGCGTCTCGCTGTACTTCCTGTTCGGGATCGTGCTGCCGTGGGCGGTCACGGAGGAAGCCAACGGCGTGTACACGCTGATGTCCACGCTGATCGCGATCGGCGGCTTCGTGACCATGTTCGGCGTGCCGCTGCTGGTGACGCGCGGCATCGCCCGCGACCCGGCCCGGACCGCCGAGGCCTTCGTGGACGCGCGCACCACCACGCTGCTCGGCAGCGCGGCCGCCGCGCTGCTGGTGTTCGGCTACCTGGGGCTGCGCATGGGTCTGCAGGACGGCTGGCAGCCGCCGTACCTGGTGCTCGGCCTGCTGATCTGCGGCATCCTGTACTTCGACGCGCGCGGCACCGTGGGCGAGGCCGTGTGCCAGGGCCACGAGGCCATGCAGTTCCCGGCGCTGATCGAGATCCTGACCGGGACGGTGAAGGCGGGCCTGGCGATGGCGGCGCTGTTCCTGCTGCGCGGGCGCGTGGACGACGCGGTGCAGCTGTACGCCGTGTACGCCATGTTCCTGCTCGGCTCGGTGGTCCGCGGCATGCTGCTGCCGGCCATCGCGCGCCGCCGCTTCATCCCGGGGGAGCTGCCGGCGCCGAGCCTGCGCCGCGCCGGCGCGCTGCTCAGCGAGTCGGTGTGGCTGGCGCTGTTCCAGGTGATGCGCATGCTGCGCAACCGCATGGACATCCTGCTGCTCGGCCTGCTCGTTCCGGTGGCGGCCGGCATGGACGAGGTCGCCGCCGGCAAGGCCGCGACCGGGCTCTACGGCCAGGCCATGCGCGTCGTGTTCGTGTTCCACATCTTCACCGACGCCTTCAGCCGGGCCATCTTCCCGCGCATGGCGCGGCTGACGCGCGATCCCGCGACCCGGGACGAAGCGCGCCTGCAGTACCTGCGCACGGTGGCATTCCAGGCCTGGTGGGCCGCGCCGCTGGCGGCCGTCATCTTCCTCTACGCCGATCAGGTGGCCGGCTGGTTCGGCGCGACATACCGCGACGGCATCCCGGGCCTGGACGGCACCACCGGCGACGTGCTGCGCATCGTGGCGCTGGCCATGCTGCTCGACTCGATCGGCGGGCCGGTCGGCATGGTCATCATCGGCATCCCCGGCAACGAGCGCAAACTCCCCTGGCTGGGCCTGGCACTGGCCGGCACCAGCCTGCTGTTCAACCTGCTGTTGATCCCGCGCTACGGCATCCTGGGCGCCGCCTACGCCTGCGTGGCCGCGGCCGCGGCCGAGTTCCTGGTCAAGATCCTGATCGTCCGCGGCCTGCTGAGCGAGCCCCTCGCCATGCTCGGCCGCGCCGCGCCCTGCCTGGTGCTGGCGGCAGCGCTGGCGGCGCTCCTGAGCGCGACGCCTTTGCGCGCCCAGGCGCTGCTCGGCGGCGCGGTGCTGGCCGTGGCCTACGCCGGCGCCAGCGCGGCCTTCGGCCTGGTGGACCCGGCCATCAAGAACCGGCTGCGGGCGCGCTTCGGCCGGGCCCCGGCGGCGTAGCGCGGTTGCGCCGCGCCGGCCCGGGATGCTGAGATAGGCGCGCCGGCGCGCCGCCGGAGCGGAGGTCTGCGATGTTTGGCGTCGAAATCCTGGAAGTCGCCATCGGGCTGGTGCTGCTCTATTCACTCCTGAGCATCGCCTGCACTGCGCTCACGGAGGCCGTGGCGCGCCTGCTGGCCTTGCGCTCCCGCTGCCTCCGCAACGGCCTGGCCGAGCTGCTGCACACCTCCGATCCGCAGCAGGCGTTCCACCTGCGGGTCCTGCGCCACGGCCTGATCGCCACGCTGCCCAAGGAGCGGCGCATGCTGTTCGGCACCGGCGGCACCACGACCATCCCCGCGCCGTTCTTCTCACTGTCCCTGCTGGACGTGATCGCCGGCGCGGCCCGCAAGCTCCCGCAGACCGTGGAGGAGCTGGAGAGGCTCGCCGGCCAGTTGCCGGATGGCGACGGCAAGGGCGCCATCCTGGCGCTGCTCAAGGGGGCCGGCGACAGCTTCGACCGCGCACGGCAGAGCCTGGAAGCCTGGTTCGACGAGGCCATGAACCAGTTGTCCAACCGCTACCGGCGCAATGCCGCGCTGATCTCCTTCGTGTTCGGCGTCGTGCTTGTGATCGGTTTCAACGCCGACACCGTGTTCATGGCGGGGCGCCTGTGGCAGGACGACGCCCTGCGCGCGGCCGCCGTCGCCCAGGCCGAGCGGCTGCGCGAGACCGCGCCCGGGGCCGCTGGCGCCGCGGAAGCCGCCGAGGCCGCGGCCGCCGTCTTCCCCGTGGGCTGGCAGGCCAGCCCGCTGCCGACGGACGCGGGCGGCTGGATCCTGAAGCTGCTGGGCCTGTTCATCACCGCGGTCGCGGCCTCGCTCGGTTCTCCGTTCTGGTTCGAGCTGCTGGCGAAGCTGTCCTCCGTGCGCCAGGCGGCGCGCCCCAAGACCCCGCTGCCAGGCCCGGAGGACACGGAGAAGCCGTAGAATGTCCCGCTTCGCATGGCGCAGGATCCCCTCGTGAACGGCGCGAAGCGACAGCGCGTGGTGTTCGTCGGCATCGACGGCGGCTCCTGGAACGTCATCGAGCCCATGGCGGCCGCGGGCCAGCTTCCCAACCTGGCCGCGCTGATGCGCGGCGGCAGCTACGGGCCGCTGCGCAGCACCATCCCGGTCAACAGCTCGGTGGCCTGGGCCTCGTTCATGACCGGCTGCCACGCCGGCAAGCACGGCGTGTTCTTCTTCCGGGAGCAGCGCCACGGCAGCTACCAGCGGCCGGTGATCTCGTTCCGCAGCATCCAGGCGCCGACCCTCTGGAAGCTGGCCAGCGAGATGGGCCGCAAGGTGGTGGTGCTGTACTTCCCGCTGACCTTCCCGCCGGAGCGGGTGAACGGCGCCATGATCGGCGGCCTGCTGACGCCGGACCGCGACAGCGACTTCATCTGGCCGCCGGAGCTGCGCCAGGAGCTGCAGCGGGCGGTGGGGGACGTCCCCAGCGACAACGAGCCGGAGAAGCTGTTCCACGCCGGCGACCTGAAGGGCGCGGAGCAGAGCCTGCTGCACGTCGCCGAGCAGATCACGCGCATCGCCGAGTACTGCCTGGAGAAGCTCGACCCCGACCTGTTCGCGGTGGTGTTCCGCCAGGCCGACCTCACCTGCCACCAGGCCTGGTGCTTCCAGGACCCGGAGTGGGCCGCGCGCAACCCCGAGCAGGCGCGCGGCCGCGAGCACCTGGTGCGCCTGGTGTACCAGCGCCTGGACGCGGCCCTGGGCCGCATCCGCGCCGCGGCGGCGCGCCTGGACGGCGCGGTGGCCTTCGGCGTGGGCAGCGACCACGGCTTCGGGCCCATCACCTACCGCTTCTTCCTCAACAAGTGGCTGGTGGACAACGGCTACCTGGTGCTGAAGCGCGGCGCCCGGCTGCTGCCATACACGATGTACGCGCAGCGCAAGTGGCGCGGCTTGCTGCGGCGCACCGGGCTGCTGCGCTTCTTCCCGCGCATGACCGAGGTGAAGGGGCCGGAGCGCATGATCCTGGACATGGTGGACTGGTCGCGCACGCGCGCCTACAGCACGGTGAGCGGCGGCGAGGACGTGGTGCTCATCAACCTGCGCGGGCGCGAGCCGGAAGGCATCGTCGCGCCGGGGGCGGAGTACGAGCGCCTGCGCGACGAGATCGTGGGGAAGCTCAAGGACGTGCGCGCCGAGGACGGGACGCCGATCGTGCAGCATGTGTTCCGGCGCGAAGAGCTGTGGCAGGGCCCGCAGGTGCCGCTCGCGCCCGACATCCAGTTCCTGCCCGTGGACTCCTCGGTGAACATGGCGGCCAGCCCGGTGCACCCGCGCACGGTGGAGCCGGCCGTCGAGGGGCGCCCGGCCATGCACCGCATCACCGGCGTGTACCTGTGGGAAGGGCCAGGCATCTTCCGGCCCGGCTTCCGCCACGAGGGCCCCCAGATCGCCGACATGGGCGTCACCATCCTGCACCTGCTCGGCCTGCCCGTGGACGAGCACATGGACGGGCGCGTGATGGAGGCCGTGTTCACCGACGCCTACCGGCAGGCGCATCCGCTGCAGCGGCGCCGCGGCCACGTGCAGCTCGGCGCCGGCGCCGGCGCCGGCGGCAGCCAACTGAGCGCGGACGACGAGGCCAAGCTGGTGGAGACCATGCAGGCGCTCGGGTACATGGAATAGTCGCGCATGGGGCGCCTGTTCCACACCATCCTGGGGCGCCCCCAGAACATCTTGAGCATGCCGGTCGTGGGCGAGGCCCTGCCCACGCAGCGCCCGGGCTTCACCGCCGGCGATCCGCGGCCCTGGATCCCCGGGACCCTGGCCTTGCTGCAGCAAGGCGGCGCGGCGGCGCTGCCCTGGACGCGCGACCGCGACCTGCTGCTCGCGCCGTATCCGGCACCGGGAGACGAGAACGGGCTGCTGCAGGAACTCCTGCGCAGCCTGCCGGACCGCTACCCCGTGGCCTTGTACGAGCGCGACACTCCGCTCGTCCCCAACCTCCTGCTGCCGGGGCCGGCTCCCGACGGACTGGATTTTCGCGACCCGGCCGCCGGCCTGCGCGCCTACCGCTCGGGCTTCCGCCACCAGGGCCGCGGCGGCGCCGAGGCCTGCGTGCTGCTGCCGGCGCGGCGCCTGAGCCTGCTGCTGCGCGGCAGCTCCTTCGCGGCCATGCGCCCCGGCGGCGGCGACTCGCTGCAGAACCGCCGCTTCCTGCTGGCGGCTCTGGACCACCAGCGCACGCTGGACGCCTTGAGCCCGTACCTGGACGGAGGCGCGCTGGCCCCGGCGCAGCGCGTGCTCGTGCTGATGCCGCACTTCGACGACGAGGTCATCCAGTGCGGCGGCGCCATCCTGCAGGCGCTGCAGGACGGCGCCGAGCTGGCGGTGGCCTGGCTCACGGACGGGCGCAAGGGCGTCAGCACCCTTTCCGAGGCGCAGTCGGCGCGCGTCCGCCACGAGGAGGCCGAAGCCGTCATGTCGGCGCTGGGCGTGAAACTCTGGCATTTCCTGGACGCCCCGGAGACGCGGCTGCGCCGGCGCGGTCCCTGGACCGGCCGGCTGGCGGCGCTGCTGCGCGAGTTCCAGCCGGAGCGCGTGCACACCGTGTGGTGGGACGACAACAACGCCGACCACTACGAGGCCAGCCGGGTGCTGCGCAAGGCCTGGCCCGGGGGCATGCAGGACGTCGCCATCGCCGCCAGCGGCCTGTGGACGCCTCTGCCCGGCGGCGCGCTGCTGCCGCTGGCGGCAGAGCAGCGCCGGCGCAAGGACGAGGCCCTGCGCGCCTACGCATCGCAGCTCGCGGAAGTGGACTACCTGCGCGTCGAGCGCGGGCTGTCCTGCTACTACGGCCGGCGCCTGCCGGAGCCCGGCTACGCCGAAGCCTTCCTGACCCTGCCCGCGGCCGAATACTGGCGCGCCTTCCGGCGCAGCGGCGCCGACCGCCGCTGGTTCATCGGCGCCTGAATGGCGCTACGGCCGGCGCTGGTCGTTGATCACGCTGGAGACGGTGTCGCCCAGCAAGATGGCGCGCTCGGCCTGCACCACGGCGCGCAGGGCCTGGTTGACCACGAGCAGCTTGTCGAAGAACTCCGACTCCCAGGTGCGCAGCACGTACACGTAATCGCCGGGGCGCACGTAGGGGATCTCCTGGCGCGCGTTCAGCTCTTCCGGATCGAAGAGGGCCGTGATGTTGTACGGCGTGACCTGCCAGCGGCCCTCCACGTTGCGCGCCACCACCACGCCGGTCTCGTCGCCGTCGCCGTTGACGCCCCCGGCCTGGGCGATGACCTCCAGGATGGTGGTGCGCGGGGTGGTCATCGGCAGGACCGAAGGACTGTTCACCTGGCCGATCACGGTGACCTTGCGCTCGGCACTGGGCCCCACCTTGATCACGAGCGAGGGGTCCACCAGGTAGCGGGCGTAAGCGGAGGTGAGCAGCTCGTCGAGCTGGAACACGGTGAGCCCTTCGGCGCGCACCGGGCCGATCAGGTAGCAGTCGAGCATGCCGTCGGGACCGACCACGTAATTCTGGGTCAGGTCCTGGTGGTTCCAGATCTCCACCGCCACCTTGTCGCCGGGGCCCATGTAGAAGGCGCCGTTGCGGATCTCCGCGGTGATGTTGGCGCCCATGAGGTCGGGGTTGTCGCCCAGGTAGGGCTGGTCCTTGACCGCGTGGGAGCAGGCCGCGAGCAGCAGCAGGGGAAAGAGGGGGCGCAGCGGGACGGGGGTGGTCATCGGCGGGGTGCCGGGGCGGGAGGGCGGATTGTCCCAGAACCCCCCGGCGTGTCCAATACCCGGCTCCGCCGCCCCGAGTCCCCCCGGTGACACGCCTCGCCATCGTCGGCCTCGACGGCGCCACCTTCGACGTGATCCGTCCGATGGTGGCCGCCGGCGAGCTGCCGCACATCGCCCGCATCCTGCGCGACGGCGCCTCCGGCGTGCTCGAGTCCGAGACGCCCCCGATCACGCCGCCGGCCTGGGCCAGCATGATGACGGGGCTCAATCCCGGCCGGCACGGCATCTACCACTTCGTGCGGCGCGAGCTCGGCGCCTACGGGGTGAAGCTGGTGGACAGCCGCAACTTCGCCGGCAAGGACCTCATGAGCGTGCTCGGGCGGCGCGGCTGGAGCGCGGCCGCGATCAACGTGCCCATGACTTACCCGACGTTCCCGCTGCGCGGCGGGTACATGGTCGCCGGCATTCCGTGCCCGCTGGAGGGCGATTCCCTGGCCTGGCCGGAGGGCGTCAAGGCCGAGCTGGACGCGGCGCTCGGCCATCCGTACCGCCCGGACATGGACTTCTCGCTGCTGGACAAGGACCGGGAGCGTCCGGCCGACGACCTGGACATGTACGCGCAGCTGCGCGACGAGCTGTTCGCGGTGGAGCGCGACCGCATCCGGCTGCTGCGCGAGTGGGCGCCGCGCCGCCCCGTGGACCTGTTCTTCACGGTGGTGTCACTTCCGGACCGCTGCCACCATTTCTTCTGGAAGTTCCAGGACCCGAGCCACGCCGGCTACACGCCGGAAGGCGCGCGCCGCTACGGAGAAGTGATCCGGGACAGCTACCGTGTGGCCGACGAGTATCTGGGGGCGGTGCGCGCGCTGGTCGGCGAGCAGACGCCGATCTGCATCCTCAGCGACCATGGCTCGGGATCCTACAACCTGGACTTCCGCATCATCCTGTGGCTGGAGCAGCAGGGCTTCCTGGCGCGGCGCAAGGTGCCGTACTTCACCTGGGGCCGGACCACCCTGGCGGACGCCGTCCGCCGCGCCGGCATGCCGGGTCTGGGCCGCCGGCTTGGCCCGCTGGGACGCCTGCCGGTGGCCCGTCCCAAGATCAAGCGCGTCCCGGACGCGCGCGACGTGATCTGGTCCAGGACGCGGGCCTTTGCCAGCATGCACGGCATCTGCGTCAACCTGCGCGGGCGCGAGCCGCAGGGCGTGGTGCCGCCGGGGGAGGGGATGCAGCGCACGCTGGAGGAGGTGGAGCGCAAGCTGGCGGAGCTGCGCGGGCCGGACGGCCAGCCGCTCCTGGACCGGCTGGTGCGCGCGCCCGAGATCTACAGCGGGCCGCACGCTGCCGAGGCTCCGGACCTGCAGTTCCAGCTGCGCGGCATCAGCTGCCTGCCGGTCGAGGAGTGGAGCGGGGACGGGCTGTTCGTGGTGCGCCGCAACGCCGGCGTCAGCGGCCAGCACCGCTTCGAGGGGATCTTCGCCCTGGCGGGGCCCGGCATCGCCGCCGGCAGGCCGGTGCACGGCATGCACATCCGCGACGTGACGCCGACGCTGTTCCTCGCCGCCGGCGAGGCCGTGCCGGCCTGGATGGAGGGCCGGGCGCGCGCGGAGATCCTGGAGCGGCCGCGGCCGCCGGAGTTCGATCCCGAGCCGGAGCCGCAGCCCGGCGCCGGAGCCGGCGACGTCTTCAGCGACGCCGAGAGCGCGGCCATTGAAGAGTCGCTGCGCGGACTGGGATACTTGCAGTGAGCAGTTCCGTCCCCGTGTTCGTGGACCGGCCCCTTCCCCGCGACTTCGGACCGCTGGCGAGCGCCGTGCTGGGGGCGGCCGCGGTGCTGCTCGGGGTGGGCGTGGCCTGGCTGGTGCGCCTGGACGCCATCCACGGCCAGTGGCTGCAGATGCTGCTGATGGGTCCCCAGCCCATGCTGGTGAACGACCTGCCTTACCTGTGGACCCTGGTCGGCGTGCTGCTGCTCGGAGCGTTCACGGGTCTGCTGGCCTGGGCCTACAAGTGCGGCGAGTGGGACCGGCCGGTGCTGGGTTTGCTCGTGTTCTCGTTCTTCGCGGACGTGGTGCCGGCGCTGTTTCAGATCTCGTTGCTCGGGATCCTGCTGCTGCTCGCGGACCGGGCCCTGCGCCGGCGCGACCTGCCGTTCCGGCTGACGCCGCTCATCTTCCCGCTGTGCCTGGTGGTGATCAGCTACTCGGTCACCTTCCTGCAGACCGACAAGCCCGGCAACACGCTCGCGGACCTTGTGTTCCGCCTGTCGTACATGAGCGTCGTGGTGCTGCTTCCGGTGCTGCTGCGGACCCGGCGCCACCTCGAGATCTTCCTGCACTTCGCCCTCATCGCCGGCGTGCTCAGCGCCACCACCGGGATCCTGCAGTTCGCGCTGAGCACGGTGTACGGCACGCCCATCACCTTCACCTCGGCGGACTACAACCGGGTGACCACGCCCTTCGGCATCTTCCCGCGCTGCACCGGGCTGATGCTGCACCCCAACCACCAGTCGAACGTCCTGGGCGCGCTGGCGGTGCTGCTGCTGTGGCTGGCCACCGGCCCCCGGCGCCAGATCCAGTGGCCCACGCGCTGGCTGTACCTGTCGGTCTACGCCTACCTGGCCGTCGCCATCATCCTGACCTGGTCGCGCTCCGGCTGGCTGGCGCTGGGCGCCTGCACGCTGCTGATCCCGATCGTGCGCTGGCCCAAGTACTCGGCATTCTTCATCATCCCGCTGGGCGTGGTGGCCCTGGTCCTGTACGAGACCGGCTTCGCCAAGTGGCTGTACGACACGGTCAAGAACTTCAACGCCTCGTCCGCGGACTTCCGCTGGCACATCGACCACATCGCCATCCAGGCGTGGCTGACGTATCCGGTGTTCGGCCGCGGCGTCGGCCAGATGCTGAACTACAACAACCCGTACAGCCTGGAAGTGCACGACACCTACCTCCAGATCCTGTCGGAGATGGGCCTGTTCGGCATGCTGGCGCTCGGGTCCCTGGCGTTGACGCTGGGCTACCGCATGCTGGACCGGCTGTTCCGCGCGCGCCATCCCACCGACCGCGAGTGGATCATCGGGCTGACCTTCGCCGCCGGCATCACCCTGGTCCAGAACATGTTCGCCATGTTCCTGTGGATCAAGTTCCTGTGGGCACTGATCGCGCTGCTGGAGACCGCGGTCATGGTGTCCCTGACCCAGAAGGGCGACGAGGAGCCCAGGGACCTGGTGTTCCTGCGCCCCCCGCGTCCCCAGGCCTCGCATGTCCCCTGACCGACTGTCGTCCGTCCTGGCCGCCCTGTACCGCCGCCGGCTCGCGATCCTCCTGATCGCGGGTGCGACCCTGGCCTCGGCGCTTGTGTTCAGCGCCCGCCTGCCCAAGGTGTTCGTGGTGCGGGCCACGGTGTTCGTGCCCAAGGACATGCCGCGCCTGTCCTTGTCCAGCGAGACCTCCAACATCCCGCAGGGGCCGGTGCTGCCGGACGTGACCGAGGGCACGCGCGTCGGCATGACCGGACTCATCAACAGCGGCGCCGTGCACGACCGGGTGGCCGAGGTGTTCGCGGAGCGCGGCATCACGCTGGACCCGCGCAAGGTGCGCCGCAACGTGTTCGGCGACATCGACAACTTCCAGTCGCTGGTGGTGTACGCCTATGACCGCGACCCGCGGATGGCCGTGGCCCTGGCCAACACCTTCGTCCAGGCCTTCGAGGAGCTGATGTCCCGGCAGGTGGCGCGCGCGCCCGAGGAGAACCTGCGCGCCTTCGAGCAGGAGGTGCCGCGGGCGGAGCAGGCACTGCAGGCGGCGCAGGCGGCGCGGGCCGATTTCCTGGCCGGGATCGGCACCGCCGACCTGGAGGCCGAGTTCAACCTGCAGTCGCAGCAGCGCGAGCGCATCCTGGACCAGCTCCAGGACCTGGACGTGCAGGAGCGGCAGGTGAACGCCGAGGGGCCCGCGCTGGACCTGGCCATCGCCGGGCGGCCGGAGTTCGTGCTTGCCAGCAAGCAGCACTCACCCAACAGCGCCTACTACCAGGTGCTGCGCGCCCTGGCCGATGCCCGCGCCGACCTGGTGGTGCGCCTGCTCACCTACACCAGCGAGCACCCGATCGTGCGCGCCCTGAACGAGCGCGTGCGCCTCCTGGAGGCGCGGGCCGCGGAAGAAGCCAGGACCCAGTACGTCCCGGGCCCGCAGAACGAGACCCTGGACCAGGTCGCCCTGGGCCTGCTCAACCAGAAGCTGCAGTCCGACGTCACCAGGGCCTCGCTGCAACCCATGCGCGAGACCCTGCAGGTCCGGCTGGCGCAGATCGAGAGCGACCTGGCCCTATATCCCGAGCGCAGGACGCGGCTGGAGCGCCTGGACCTGGAGGCGGCGGCGGCCCGCGACTACCTGGAGCAGGTCAGCGCGCGCACCCGCGAGACGGCGCTGCAGCTGGCGCGCGGTTTCCCCGTCACCTACACCGACGAGCACCGGCTGGCCAGCGAGGACGACGTCAAGCAGATCCCCACGCGTCCCGGGATCCTGTTCTTCTCGACCTTCGCCGGCCTGGCCATGGGCGTGTTCGTGGCGCTGCTCATGGAGATGCTGGCGCGGATGCGCGCGAACTATCCCTTCTAGCGCGTGCCAGCAGCGCGCGGAAGCGCGCCGCGTGGCGCGCGGCGCTCCGGCGCAGCGCCGGCGCGGCCAGCGGGTCGTAGGCGCTCCAGATCGCTTCCTCCAGGGCGCTGTCCGCCGGCGCCTCCGCCAGCAGGCGGCCCAGGTCGCGCGCCGGCGCGCTGGCGCAGCGCACGCCGTCGGCGTCCACCAGCACGGCACCACCGTCGGTGCCCATGCAGAAGTTGCGCGGCTTGGCGTCGCGCAGCCCCAGCCCGGCAGCGTGCAGCCGCGCCAGCCAGCGCGCCAGCGCCGGCGCGTCGCTGCTCAGCGCCGGCCGGCCGGCGATGAGCTCGGTGGTGAGCGCGCAGGCGGAGGCGTCGCGGCTCCAGGCGCGCGCGCGGGCCGCCGGGATGCCGTGCAGCTCCAGGCAGTACAGCCGGCGCCAGGCGCGTCCCGCCGGGTCCGCCGGCGCGAGGCGGCGCCAGCCGGCGCGGAGATAGAGCTTGGTGACCTGATCACCGCGGCGCAGCACGCGCGTGCGCCGTCCGGAGCTGAGCACCTTCTCCGCCACGGGCGGCGGCGGCGCCACGCCGCGGCGGCGCGCGCCGCCGGCGACCCGCTCGAAGTCCGGGTTGTCGCGCCGGCAGCGCGCGCTCTGGCGCCACAGCACCCGCCGGCGCAGGGCGCGCACCAGGACGCGCCACGTGCCGGCCCTCCAGTCCAGCCACGGCGGTCGCGGCCGCGTGCGGGAGGCCTCCGCGTAGGCCGCGAGCAGGCGTGCGGCCACCGCGTCGGCCGCTTCCGGCGGCAGCCCGGCCAGGAACAGCAGCACGTCGGCGCGTGCCGCCAGCGGGGGCGCCCCCGCCGGTGTGCAGCGGGCGTGGCCCAGGTCCAGGGGCAGCAGCGGGCATGGGCCGGGGCTCAGGACCAGGTCCCGGGGGTGCAGGTCCGGGTCGCTCCAGCCTGCAGAGTGCAGCAGCGCCAGTCCGTGCCCTGCTTGCGTCGCGGCGGCCAAGTCGCCTGCGCTCAGCGCCTCGAGGGCGCTGGCGCCCTCGATCCAGGGACGCGCCAGCAGCCCCACTCCGGGCGCCAGTTGCTCTTCCAGGACGGGCTGGGCCAGTCCTGGCAGGGCCGGCCGCAGCGCGGCGAACAGCGCCGCCTCGCGCCGCGCCGGAGGTGGCGCGAGGCCACGCAGCCACCCGCGCACGGCGTCGCGCCGGCGCTCCGGATGGTAGATCTTCAGCACCCAGTCACCGCGTTCGCCGCCGCGGACGCGGAGCACGGTCCGGGCCCGGCTGGCGCGCAGGACCTCGCCGGCGCCGCCCTGAGCCGCCTGCCACAGCGCGCGCAGCCGCGCCTCCTCCGGCGTTCGTCCCTGCAGGCGGTCCGTGGTGCGTGCCAGCGTCCCCGCGGCGAATCGCTGCCGGCCTTGGCCTTCCGCAGCGCCGGGCGCGCCTGTCCAGCTCATTCCAGCGCAGCCTACGCCCGGCGCGGACGCCGCCGGCGCAGAATCCGGTCCCGGGGCCGGGCCGCCTAGAATTGCGCCGCCGATGGGTGAACTGAAAGAAGCTGGCCGCGGTTGATCCTGGTCCGTTCCTACCTGCGCGAGATCGCCCTCAACCTGATCCTGGTCTTTGGGGGCGTCACCCTGCTGGTGGTCCTGGGCGCCGCGGTGCAGGCCTCCTCGCGCAGCCAGGGCGCGCCCCTCTGGATCCCGGCGCTCCTGATCCCGCTGCTGGTCGGCAACGTCGTGCCCTACCTGGTGCCGGTGACCCTGCTGGTGGCGGTCCTGCTCACGTACGGGCGCATGGCGGCCGACGGCGAGCAGCAGGCGGTGCTGACGGCCGGCATCCACCCGTTGCGCCTGCTGCTGCCGGCGCTGCTGGCCGGCGCCGCCGTGACCGCGGCCACGTATCCCGTGTCGGCGGCGCTGCTGCCGCGCCTCTACACCACCATGCGCGGGCTGAGCTACCGGCTGCGCTTCTCGGCGCTGGAGAACACCAACCCGGGCGCCAGCGAGCTGCACTTCCAGGGCCTGCACATGCTGTGGAAGGAGCGCGACCGCAACGGCGACTTCCGCGACGTGATCCTGTTCCACCGCCAGGATCCGGACTTCAAGGCCTTCGCCTTCGACCCCGGGCCGGCCGGAACCACGTCCCCGGCGCCGGACGCGGGCTCCGCTCCCGCCACGCTGCGCGTGCGCGCCGAGAAGGTGCGCATGAGCCTGTCCGGGCGCACGCTGCTCCTGGTGTTCGAGGGCATGCGCAGCTTCGGATCCAGCGACAGCGAGCACGCCTGGTCTTACCGCAGTCCGGGAGCGACCTACCTGCGCTTCGACCTGAACTCCCTGGGCACGCGCAGCACGCAGGAGCACAAGCCGGACGATTTCACCTCGGCCGAACTGCGCGTGCGCCTGGCGGAGCTGCATGCTGCGGCGGCGCCGCCCGCAACGTCCGCCTTGAGCCCGGAGCAGCGTGAGCGCGAGGCGGCGCGCGCCGAGAAGGCCGGCGTGGAGCTGGAGCGCGCGCGCTTCACGCTGTGGCGGCGCTGCAGCGTGGCCGTGGCGGCGATCCCGCTGGCCCTGGTGGGCGCCCTGCTGGGCTGGCGCGTGCGCCGCGCCGGAGTGCTTCCCGCTTTCGCCGCCGGCGCCGGCGTGGTGCTGCTCGTGTTCTACCCGCTGTTCTACCTGGGACGGGGCCTGAACCAGGCCGGCGCCTGGGACGCCCTGCCGGCGGCCTGGCTGCCGGTGGCCGGCCTGCTGCTCGTGATCGGAGTCCTCGGCCTGCTGCCGCGCAAGACCTGATGGGACTCCTCGACCGCTACGTGCTGCGCGTGTTCGCGCTGACCTGGGTGGTCATCGGCGCGGCGCTGCTCGGATTGTTCTCGGTGTTCGACCTGCTCGGCCACGGGGACGAGCTGGGGCAGGCGGCGGAGCAGGGCGGCGCCCTGGCTGCGCTCGTTGGCCGCTATTACCTGTACAGCCTGCCGTTCCACCTGGTGCAGTTCGCGCCGTACGTGACCTTGATGGCCGGCATCGGCACGGTGCAGGCCCTGGCGCGCGGGCGCGAGTGGACGCCCATGCTGGCGGCGGGGCGGCCAAGCCTGCGCGCCTTCCTGCCGCTGTTCCTGGGTGCCGCCATGGTGGCCCTGGGCGTCAGCGCGGCGCGCGAGCGCCTCCTGCCGGGCCTGGCGGCGCCGCGTGAAGCCCTGGACAAGCACGTGTTCGCGCAGCGCGACTGGCAGATGGACGACCTCTGGGCCCGTGGGCGCGACGCGGCGCGCCTGCACGCGGAGCGCTTCGACCCGGGCACGGTGCCCGGCATTCCCGGCGGCGCGGTCCGCCCGCCTGCGCTGCTCGCGCTGGAGGTGTACGACAGCGCCGCCGACGGCGCTTACCGCCTGCTCACCGCCGACGCGGCGGTGTGGGATGGCCAGGGCTGGGAGCTGCGCAACGGCCTTCTGGTCACGGAGGGGCGTAGCGAGGAGCGCCGCGAGCGCTTCGAGCACCCCGACCTGGAGCCGGCGGACCTGCAGCTCGCCTACTTCGCGCAGGTGAACCCGCTGTTCCTGTCGGCGGCGCAGCTGCGCGACCTGTTGTCGCGCGACCCGCAGCACCGCCAGGCCGCGACCCTGTTGTGGTCCTGGCGCCTGGCGCCTCTGGGCCACGTCCTGCTGCTGCTGATCGGGCTCCCGTTCGTGCTGCGCTTCGACCGCCGCTCCACCCTGGAAGGCGTCGCCATCGGCATGCTGCTGGGCGGGCTCTACTTCGTCCTGGAGATCCTGCTGCAGGACCTTGGGGGACGCGGGGTGCTGCCCGCCTTCTGGGCCGGCGCCGGAGCGACGCTCTTGTTTGGCAGTCTGGCCTTCTGGGCTCTGGACCGCCTGCCGACCTGAGCAGGTCCGGAATCGCGGAGGACAGGGCCGGCCCGGCGCGTCACAATGCCGGCATGGGCCGCCTGTCCCGCGCGTTTCGGCTGTGGCCGCTGCTGATCCCGGCCTGCGCCGCCACCGACCACGTGGCGAATGGGGACCGCCACTTCCGCCTGGAGGAGTTCCAGCATGCGGTGACCGAGTACGAGGCGGCCGGCGCCGCCCAGTCCAGCGATCCGGAGCTCCAGCAGCGCCTGCAAGAGGCGCGGCTGCGGGTATTCACCGCCGGCGCCATGGACCTGCTGCACCTGGAACGCCCGGCCGACGCCTTGCGCATCCTCGACATCGCCGCGGACCTGCAGCCCGGCCATCCGCACGTTCGGGAGTTGCGGGCGCGGGCCCAGCGCCAGATGGCGGAGGACTACGCCGAGATCGGCGCCGCCTACTACGAGAACGACGCGCCGCGCGAGGCGGCCGCCGCCTACGCCCAGGCCCTGGCCTGGGACCCGGACTACGAGCCGGCGCAGAAGGGGCTGGCCCTGGCCCAGGATCAGGCCGCGCGCCTGCACCGCGCCGGCGAGCGCCTGTACTTCCGCGCCCTGGAGGACCTCAACGCCGGCAACGACCTGCGCGCCTACGCGGCGCTCACCCACGCCACGACCTATTGGGGGCCGGAGAGCCGCGCCGGCGAGCGCCTCGACGAGATCTCGGCGCGGCTGGCGGCCGAGCGCTTCGACACGGCCAAGGTCTACCTGGAGGCCGGCCTGCTCGGCCCGGCGTGGCTGGAGCTGCGCAACAGCGACCGCCTGCAGCCCGGCAACAGCGAGGTGGAGCAGCTCCTGGCGCAGGTGGAGAACGAGCTGTCGGCCGCGCGCGTGCTCATCGAGGCCGACATGGCGGTGCGCGGCGGCGACACCGAGCGCGCCGAAGGCCTGGTGGCGCGGGCCGGAGCGCTCGCCGGTGACGTGTACGCCGAGCCCATCGCCGAGATCCAGCGCCGCTCCCAGCAGGAGCGCCTGCGCCAGAAGTACCTGGTGGCCTATGCCGCCGAGCTGGACAACCAGGTCGTGGGCGCCCGCGACCTGTACCTGCAGGTCCTCGAGGAAGGCGGCGGCGCCGACGTGTCCGAACGCTACCAGCTGCTCAAGCGCCGGGTCGAGCTGGCGGACACGGCCTACCAGGAGGCGCTGGCGGCGCAGGCCGCCGGCGACGCCGCCGCGTACGCAGCCAAGCTGGCCGAAACCTTGCGCCTGGCCCGCGACTACGCGGACGCGCTGCCCCGCTTCATCGAGCTGCAGCAGGCCAAGGCGGCCGCGTCGCCACCGGACGCAGCGCCAGACGCGCCGGCGGACGCGCCACCGGACGCGCCACCGGAAAAGCCGCCGCAGAACTAGCGGTCCGCGCGGCGCAGGGCCGCGACGGCGAACAGCGCCAGCAGCACGGCGGAGAGCGCGGCGAAAGGCCACGGTGGGACCGAGCCGCGGCCCATGACGAAGCGCAGGTACAGCCAGGGAAGCCACGCGCTCAGCGCCAGCAGCAAGGCCCAGCCGGCCGGCGTCAGCAGCGAGGCCTGCGGCTTGGGATCGCCCCCCGACTCCAGCACCGGCCGGTTCTTCTCCCAGGACGCGGCCACCACCTGGTCCAGGAGCACGCCGTTGTCGCGGATGGCGCGCCAGATGGACGGAAGGCCCACGGCGTTGAGCAGCAGTGCCAGCAAGGCCGCCAGCGGATGCAGCCAGGCGGCGGCGCCGCCGGTCTCCACCACGCCGCCCAGCACGGCGGCAGCGACGATGACGAATGTGTTGAGCGTGGCCCACGGCGCCGCGCGCCACTTGATGGCTCTGTGCAGCGCGTAGAACCCCGCGTCCAGCTGGTAGTCGTTGGTCGCGTCCTTGATGGCGCGACCGGTGCCGATCAGGTACACGAGCACCACCGAGTGCGTGAGCAGGACCAGGATCGAGCCGCCCAGCCCCAGTGCGCGGTGCGCCGCCAGGCCGGAATGCTGCTCCAGGCTGCCCAGGGCGCCCAGGCCAGTCACCAGCGCCGCCAGCAGGCCGGCCAGGGCCGCGCCGACCAGCAGCCCGAAGATCGAGTGCATCCTCATGGCCAGTACCTGCGCCAAGCCGCCGTCCCGGCGGCGCAGGAAAGTGGTGGAGACGAAGGGAGTCGAACCCTCGACCTACGCATTGCGAACGCGTCGCTCTCCCAACTGAGCTACGTCCCCACTTCCCTGGCGCTGGAAGGCCGGTCCGCAAAGGGGCGCCGGCCGTCCGAAAGGCGTTCTAGGATAGGCGGGGTCGCCGGATCCGTCCATGCCCTCGGCCCGCAAGCGTCCCCGGTCCTCCGCGCCCAGGCGCGCGCGCCGGCCGCTATCGACGGTCGAGGCGGTAGGCGGCGCCGAGGCCGTGCAAGGTCCGGTGTACACCGTCGCGGCCCTGCCCTTCGACGTGCGCCCGGGCAAGGTGGAGCACAACCTGGGTCGCGCCATCGAGGGCCTGGAGCAGGCGGCCGCCGCCGGCGCGTCGCTGCTGGCGCTGCCGGAGATGTGGACCACCTCGTTCCTGCCGCGCTATGCGGATGGGGCGCGAGCGGACAGCGACTCGGCGCTGGAGACCATGCATTCCCGTGCCCAGGAGCTGGAGATCACCGTCATCGGCTCGGCGCCCGGAGGCAACGGCGTGAAGCCGGTCAACGAGCTGCACGTGCTCGGCGTGCCCGGCCTGCTGCGCCCGTATCGCAAGCGCGTGCTGTTCTCTCCCATCGGCGAGGGCCGCCAGTGCAAGGCCGGCGACGGCTTCCCGGCCACCCTGGAAACGCCGCTGGGACGCGTGGCCGGCATCATCTGCTACGACCTGCGCTTCCCGGAGCTCACCCGCAAGCCGTTCTACGACGGCGCCGACCTGCTGGTGGTGCCGGCGCAGTGGCCGGTGGCGCGGCAGGGCGTGTTCGAACTGCTGGCCGCCGCCCGCGCCGCGGAGAACCAGTGCTGGGTCCTGTCCTGCAACCGCTCCGGCTTCGCGCACCTCGGCGATCGCCGCCGCGTCGAGTTCCCGGGCAACGCGACGCTGGTGGACCCCTTGGGCGTGGTCGCCGCCCAGGTGGACGACGGCGAGCTGCTGGTCGCGGAAGTGGACTACGGCGAGATGGCCGCCATCCGCAAGCGCGTGCCCTGCGCCCGCGACCTCAAGAAGGCCGGCCTGGAGCCGCGCCAGCCCGAGTTCGCGGCCTGACGCGGCGCGCTCAGCGGCGCAGCTCGGTCGGTTTCTCGCGGCGCACCAGCTCTTGCAGGAGCGCGAGCATGGTGGCGAAATCCACCGGCTTGGTCAGGTGCGCCGCGAAGCCGGCCTCGCGGCTGCGGCGCCGGTCCTCCTCGCGTCCCCAGCCGCTGAGGGCCACCAGCACCGCGTCCTGGGCCCAGGGCTGCTTGCGGATCTGGCAGGCGGCGTCGTAGCCGGTGAGCTGCGGCATCCCCAGGTCGAGGAAGATGACGCGCGGGCGGAACGCGTTCGCCAACGCCACCGCCTCGCGGCCGTCGTAAGCCGTCTGCACCTCGTTGCCGGAGAGCTGCAGCAGCGCCGAAAGGCTGTCGGCCGCATCGCGGTTGTCGTCCGCCACCAGCATGCGCAGCGCCGGCACCTGCAGCGGCGGCGGCGCGCTGCGCAACGGCTCCGCTGTGTCCACCGGCGGGGCGGCGACGCGCGGCAGGCGGATGACGAACTCGCTGCCCTGGTCCCGGCCGGCGCTGCGGGCCTGCACCGAGCCCCCGTGCAGCTCGACGATGCGGCGCACCAGGGTCAGGCCGATGCCGAGGCCGCCCTGCGAGCGCTCGCGCTCCACCTGCGTGAACAGGTCGAACACGCGCTCCAGCATCTCCGGCGGGATGCCGATTCCGGTGTCGCGCACCCGGATCATCACCGCGCCGTCCTCCAGGCCGGCCTGCACGGCGATGCACCCGCCGCGCGGCGTGTACTTGGCGGCGTTGCTCAACAGGTTGCCCAGCGCCTGGGACAGGCGCACCTGGTCGCCGTCCAGGTACAGGTCCTCTTCCGGAAAGCTCACGCTCAGCTGGTGTCCGGCGGCCTCCAGCGCCGGCCGGGAGGCTTCCAGCGCGGCCTCCAGGACCGCGCGCAGCCGCAGGCGTTCGCAGCGCAGCGTCAGCTTGCCCTGGGAGATGCGCGACACGTCCAGCAGGTCGTCCACCAGACGCACCAGGTGCCGGAGCTGGCGCTCCATGACGTCGAGGCCCTCGCCCAGAACGCGGGCGTCGTCGCCGTTCAGGCGCAGGATCTCCAGGATGTTGCGGATCGGTGCCAGGGGATTGCGCAGCTCGTGGGCCAGCAAGGCCAGGAACTCGTCCTTGCGCCGGTCGGCCTCCTGCAGGCGCACCTCGGCGCGCCGCCGCTCGGTGATGTCGATGACGGAGCCGATGTACCCCAGGAACTCGCCGGACTCGGCGAAACGCGGCCGTCCGGCGTCCACCACCCAGCGGAAGTCGCCCTCGGCGCGCCGCAGCCGGTAGTACAGCTGGAAGGGCTCGCGCCGGCCGTGCGCCGCCAGGAAGGCGTCGCGCGTGCCGTCCTGGTCTTCCGCATGCACCGCCTCGAGCCGGGCGTACTCCGACCCGGGCTGCGGAACGAAGCCGGTGAACTCATACCAGCCGTGGCTGAAGAACGAATAGCGCGCCGCCGTGTCGGTGATCCACAGCATGGCCGGGGCGGTGTCCGCCATGTTGCGGAAGCGCTGCTCGCTCTCCTGCAGGCGCAGCAGCGACGCTTCCAGGTCGCCGGTGCGCTCGGCCACGCGCTGCTCCAGCTCGCGGTTGAGCCGCTCGAGCTGCCGGGTCTTGCGGTAGAGATCCACGAACACCGCGACCTTGGCGCGCAGCACCTCGGGCACGACCGGCACCGCGACGTAGTCCGTGGCGCCCGATGCGTAGCCCTTGAGACGGTCCATGTCCGCCATGAGCACCGCCGAGACCAGGATGATGGCGGTCTTCTGGAAGCGCGGGTGCTGGCGGATCAGCGCCGCCAGCTCGAAACCGTCCAGCTCCGGCATGCACACGTCCACCAGCACCACCGCGATCTCGGCGCGCAGCAGGCACTCCAGCGCCTCCTTGGCCGAGTGCGCCTGCAGCAGGTTCTCGTCCAGGGGGGCGAGGATGGCCTCGTAGCTCAGCAGCTTGGCCGGCTGGTCGTCCACCAGCAGGATGTTGACCCGCTCCTTGCCGTCCGCGGCCGCGTCGCTCATCGGTGCAGCCACATGCGCAGCGCGGCCAGCAGCTGGTCGGTGTTGACCGGCTTGGCCAGGTAGTCGGAGGCCCCGGCCTCCAGGCAGCGTTCGCGGTCGCCCTTCATCGCCTTCGCGGTCAGCGCGATGATGGGCAGGCGGCGCAGCGCCGGCTGCTGGCGGATGGCCTGCATGGTCTGGTAGCCGTCCATCTCCGGCATCATGATGTCCATGAGCACGATCGAGACGTCCGGCATCGTCTCCAGGGTCGCGATCGCCTCGCGCCCGGTGCCCGCGGTCACGACCGTCATGCCGCGGCGTTCGAGCACGCTGCTCAGGGCGAAGATGTTGCGCACGTCGTCGTCCACCACCAGCACCTTCTTGCCCATCAGATCCTCGTCGGACCGGTGCAGGCGGTCCAGCATCTGCTGCTTCTCCGGCGGCAGGTTGGCCACGACGCGGTGCAGGAACAGCGCGGTTTCATCCAGGAGCCGGTCCGGTGACTCCACGTCCTTGAGGACCACCCGGCGCGCCAGCGCGTGCAGCCGGTCGTCCTCCTCCTGCGACAGGTCCTTCCCGGTGAACACCACCACCGGCAGGTCGCCCACGCTGCCGTCGTCGCGGATGTTCTCCAGGACCTCGAAGCCCGACATGTCGGGGAGGCGCAGGTCCAGGACCATGCAGTCGAACGGCTGGGCGCGCAGCATGTCCAGGGCTTGCGCGCCCGTGGTCGCGGTGGCGACGTCGATGTCGTCGTGCGCCAGCAGGCTGACGACGCTGAGCTGCTCCGCCGCGTTGTCCTCCACCACCAGCAGCCGCTTGCGCCGCGGCCGGGCGTACTCCTTGAGCCGGTCCAGGGCCACTTGCAGCCCCTCCGATGTGGCCGGCTTGGTCAGGAAAGCGAAGGCGCCGCTGGCGAGGCCGTGGCGGCGGTCCTCGTCCACGGTGAGCACCTGCACCGGGATGTGGCGCAGGGACGGATCCTGCTTGAGCTGGTTGAGGATGGTCCATCCCAGCATGTCCGGCAGGAACACGTCCAGGGACACGGCCGTCGGCTGGTACTGCCGCGCCAGGTCCAGCGCCTCCACGCCGCGCCCGGTGACCAGCACCTTGAAGCCCTTGGCGCGCGCCGCGTCCACCATGATGGTGGCGTAGTACGGATCATCCTCCACGATCAGCAGCACCGGCTCGCCGATCTCGATGTGGCCGCGGTCGTCCGCGACCGGCTCGGGCCGCTCGACCGAGCGCACCGCCGGGAAGCCGGCCGGCTTGGCCGCCGCCGGGCTGCCGGCGGCCTTGAGGGCCGCCGAGGGGCCGGCGTAGCGCAGGGGCAGGTACAAGGTGAAGGTGCTGCCCGCCCCGGGCGTGCTGCGCAGGTGGATCTCGCCGCCGAGCAGGTTGGCGAGCTCGCGGCTGATCGCCAGGCCGAGGCCCGTGCCGCCGTACTTGCGACTGGTGCCCGCGTCCGCCTGCTGGAAGGCCTCGAAGATGATCTTCTGCTTCTCCGGCGGAATGCCGATGCCGGTGTCGGCGACCTCGAAGGCCACCACCGTGCCGGCGCTGTTCAGGATCGCATGATCCTGGCTCCAGCCGCCGGAGGCGACCGCCACGCTCAGCTGCACCCGGCCTTCCTCGGTGAACTTGAAGGCGTTGGACAGCAGGTTCTTCATCACCTGCAGCAGCCGCTTCATGTCGGTCACCACGCTGCGGCCCAGCTCGGGATCCACCTGGATGTGGAAGGCCAGGCCGCGCCGCTCGGCCTCGTGCGCGAAGGTGCGGCGCACGGTCTCCAGCAGGCTGGAGAAGGGCACCTCCTCGGCCTCGACCGTGACCGTCCCCGACTCGATCTTGGACAGGTCCAGGATGTCGGTGATCAGGTTGAGCAGGTCGGTGCCGGCGCTGTGGATGGTGCGCGCGAACTCGGTCTGCTTGCCGGAGAGGTTGCCCTCGGGGTTGTCCACCAGCTGCTGGCCCAGGATCAGGATGCTGTTCAGCGGCGTGCGCAGCTCGTGCGACATGTTGGCCAGGAACTCCGACTTGTACTTGGAGGTCAGCGCCAGCTCCGCCGCCTTCTCCTCCAGCGCCCGGCGCGCCTGCTCGATCTCGCGGTTCTTGCGCTCCACTTCCACGTTCTGCTCGGCCAGCTGCTTGGCCTTCTGGGCCAGCTGCTCGTTGGTCTGCTGCAGCTCCTTCTGCTGGGCCTGCAGCTCCGCCGCCAGCTGCTGCGACTGCTTGAGGAAGCCCTCGGTCTGCATCATGGCCTCGATGCTGTTGAACACGATGCCGATGCTGGTCGTGAGCTGCTCCAGGAAGGCCAGGTGCGAGCGCGAGAAGTCGTTGAGCGAAGCCAGCGCCAGCACCGCCTTGATCTGGCCTTCGAACTGCACGGGCAGGACCACCACGCTCCTCGGCAGCACCTGCAGCAGCACGGTGCTCACCGGCACGCTGTCCGCGGGGAT
Organism: Planctomycetota bacterium; assembly: GCA_004295085.1. Classification (GTDB taxonomy): domain Bacteria; phylum Planctomycetota; class UBA1135; order UBA1135; family UBA1135; genus SHNF01. The sequence goes on from SHNF01000006.1 coordinate 201,021, forward strand.
GTTGGTCACCAGGATGCGGCGCTTGTCCATCGCGCACTGGCCGATGAAGCCCTGGCCGAGCGCCACCTGGCCGGGATAGCCGTCGGCCGGGGAGTTGGCGTAGCTGGCCAGCAGGTCCAGGCGCGCGGCGTCCTCGGTCTCCATGCGATAGATGACCCCCTGGTGGGCGTTGACCAGCGGCACCAGCTCCGACAGCAGCGTCTTGCCCACCGTCACCAGGTCGCGCTGGCCCTGCAGCATGCCGGTGAAGCGCGCCAGGTTGGTCTTGAGCCAGTCCTGCTCGTTGTTGCGCTCGGTCGTCAGCCGCAGGTTGTCGATCATCGTGTTGATGTTGTCCTTCAGCTCGGCGACCTCGCCCCGGGCCTCGACCTGGATGGAGCGGGTCAGGTCGCCCTTGGTCACGGCCGTGGCCACCTCGGCGATGGCGCGCACCTGCGTGGTCAGGTTGGCGGCCAGCAGGTTGACGTTGCCGGTGAGGTCCTTCCACGTGCCCGCCGCGCCGGGCACGTTGGCCTGGCCGCCGAGGCGGCCCTCCACGCCCACCTCGCGCGCCACGGTGGTCACCTGGTCGGCGAAGGTCGCCAGCGTCCCGGTCATGTTGTTGATGGTGTCGGCCAGGGCCGCGACCTCGCCCTTGGACTTCACCGTCAGGTTCTGCTTGAGGTCGCCGTCGGCGACCGCGGTCACGACCTTCACGATCCCGCGCACCTGCTCGGTGAGGTTGGCGGCCATCACGTTCACGGTGTCGGTGAGGTCCTTCCACGTCCCGGCCACGCCGGGCACCTGGGCCTGGCCGCCGAGCTTGCCGTCGGTTCCCACCTCGCGGGCCACGCGCGTGACCTCGGCCGCGAAGGCGTTGAGCTGGTCCACCATGGTGTTGATGGTGTTCTTCAGCTCCAGGATCTCGCCCTTGACGTCCACGGTGATCTTGCGCGACAGGTCGCCGCGCGCCACCGCCGTGGTCACCTCGGCGATGTTGCGCACCTGCGTGGTCAGGTTGGCGGCCAGCAGGTTCACGTTGTCGGTCAGGTCCTTCCAGGTTCCCGCCACGCCCGGCACCACCGCCTGGCCGCCCAGCCGGCCCTCGGTGCCGACCTCGCGCGCCACGCGCGTCACCTCGGCGGCGAAGGAGCGCAGCTGCTCCACCATCGTGTTCAGCGTCTCCTTGAGCAGCAGGATCTCGCCGCGCACGTCCACGGTGATCTTCTTGGACAGGTCGCCGCCGGCGATGGCGGTGGCCACCTCGGCGATGTTGCGCACCTGGTCCGTCAGGTTGCTGGCCATGAAGTTGACGCTGTCGGTCAGGTCCTTCCAGGTGCCGGCCACGCCGGGCACCTGCGCCTGGCCGCCCAGCCGGCCCTCGGTGCCGACCTCGCGCGCCACGCGCGTCACCTCCGAGGCGAAGGCGTTGAGCTGGTCCACCATGGTGTTGATGGTGTTCTTCAGCTCCAGGATCTCGCCCTTGACGTCCACGGTGATCTTGCGCGACAGGTCGCCGCGCGCCACCGCCGTGGTCACCTCGGCGATGTTGCGCACCTGGGCGGTCAGGTTGTTGGCCATGGAGTTGACGCTGTCGGTCAGGTCCTTCCAGGTTCCCGCCACGCCCAGCACCATGGCCTGGCCGCCCAGCCGGCCCTCGGTGCCGACCTCGCGCGCCACGCGCGTCACCTCCGAGGCGAAGGCGTTGAGCTGGTCGACCATCGTGTTGATGGTCTCCTTGAGCAGCAGGATCTCGCCGCTCACGCTCACCGTGATCTTCTTGGACAGGTCGCCGCCGGCGATGGCCGTCGACACCTCGGCGATGTTGCGCACCTGGGCCGTCAGGTTGCTGGCCATCAGGTTCACGCTGTCCGTGAGGTCCTTCCAGGTGCCGCCCACCCCCGGCACCAGCGCCTGCCCGCCGAGCTTGCCGTCCGTGCCCACCTCGCGCGCCACGCGCGTCACCTCGCCGGCGAAGGCGTTGAGCTGGTCCACCATGGTGTTGATGGTGTCCTTCAGCTCCAGGATCTCGCCGCGCACGTCCACCGTGATCTTGCGCGACAGGTCGCCGCGCGCCACCGCCGTGGTCACCTCGGCGATGTTGCGCACCTGCGCCGTCAGGTTGCCGGCCATGGCGTTGACGCTGTCGGTCAGGTCCTTCCAGGTTCCCGCAACTCCCGGCACCACCGCCTGGCCGCCGAGCTTGCCTTCCGTGCCCACTTCGCGCGCCACGCGCGTGACCTCCGAGGCGAACGAGCGCAGCTGGTCCACCATGGTGTTGATGGCCTCCTTGAGCTGCAGGATCTCGCCGCGCACGTCCACCGTGATCTTGCGCGACAGGTCGCCGCGCGCCACCGCGATCGTGACCTCCGAGATGTTGCGCACCTGCGCCGTCAGGTTGCTGGCCATGGAATTGACGCTCTCGGTCAGGTCCTTCCACACGCCGCTGACTTCGCGCACCTGCGCCTGGCCGCCCAGCTTGCCGTCCGATCCGACCTCGCGCGCCACGCGCGTCACTTCCGCGGTGAACACGCCGAGCTGCTGGATCATGGTGTTGACGATGGTGGCCGAGCGCAGGAACTCGCCCTCCAGCGGCCGCCCGTCCACGTCCAGGCGCACGGTCTGCATGAGGTCGCCCTGCGCTACCGCCGAGATCGCGCGCGTGACCTCGGTGGTCGGCCGCAGCAGGTCGTCGATGAGGGTGTTGATGGAGGTCTCCATCTCGCCCCAGGCGCCGCGCGACTGGTGGAACCGGGCGCGCTGCCGCGTCCGCCCCTCCTTCCCGACCACCTGCCCGACCCGGCTCAGCTCGCGCGCCATCTTCTCGTTGGCGGCGACGATGTCGTTGAAGGCGTCGGCGATCTTCCCTTCCAGCCCGGTCCAGTCGCCGGGCAGGCGCACCGTGAAGTCGCCGCCGCGCACCGCCTGCAGTCCGGCGAGCAGCAGGTTGAGATCCAGGGACGCCCGTCCTTGGGCAGAGCCGATCTCGGGACCTTTTTCGCGTTGGCTCGCGCTCTTCATGTTCCGCTACCTGGGGGTTGATGGTCGCCCGGCGTGCGCAGTCGCGCTTCGACCTGTGTCCCAATCGGGACGGCGCGCCATTCTATCCGTCAGGCTCCAGCGGCCGGCTTCGCCAGCCGTGGCGTTTGGTGCCACCGTGGCACCAACCGCCACGGTTCTGCGCTGGCCAGGCGCAGCCCCACGGTTTCGTGGCAGCCGTGATTGCCGGTAGAATCTCTCCCCCCATAGCCGGGAAACGACCCCGAGATCAAGCTCTGCGCATGACCGACGTCTACATCCTCTCCGCCTGCCGCACGCCCATCGGGAAGTTCCAGGGGGCGCTGGGCGGGTTCCGGGCGCCCGAGCTGGGCGCCGTGGCGGTCACCGAGGCGCTGCGGCGGGCCGGAGTGCAGCCGGAGCAGGTGGACGAAGTGATCCTCGGCAACGTCATCCAGGCCGGCGTCGGCCAGAACCCGGCCCGCCAGGCGGCGCGCAAGGCCGGGATCCCGGACACGGTGCCGCCCTTCACCGTCAACAAGGTGTGCGGCAGCGGCCTGAAGGCCGTCATGCTGGCCGCCCAGGCCATCAAGGCCGGCGACGCCGGCCTGATCGTGGCCGGCGGCATGGAGAGCATGTCGCAGGCGCCGTACCTGGTGCCCTCGGCGCGCACGGGTGCGCGGCTGGGCAACGCCCAGCTCGTGGACGCCATGATCTGGGACGGGCTGTGGGACATCTACAGCGACCAGCACATGGGCCTGACCGGCGAGCTGGTGGCCAAGGAGTACCAGGTCAGCCGCGACGATCAGGACCGCTTCGCCGTGGAGTCGCACCGGCGCGCGGCCGCCGCCCAGTCCGGCGGCAAGTTCGCCGCCGAGATCGTGCCGGTGAAGGTGCCGCAGCGCAAGGGTGATCCGGTCGTGGTGAACCATGACGAAGGCATCCGCGGTGACACCACCCAGGAGTCGCTCGGCAGGCTGAAGCCCGCCTTCCAGAAGGACGGCAGCGTGACCGCCGGCAACGCCAGCCAGATCAGCGATGGCGGCGCGGCGGCCGTGGTGGCCAGCGAGAAGCGGGTGCAGGAGCTGGGGGCGAAGCCACTGGCGCGCGTGCTGGCCTATGCGTCGGGCGGGATGGCCCCGGAGTGGGTCATGATGGCGCCCAAGGCCGCGGTGGAGAATCTGGAGAAACGGAGCGGGCTCAAGCGGCATGATTTCGACCTGATCGAGATCAACGAGGCCTTCGCCTCGGGATCGTGCGCGCTCGTCAAGACCCTGGGACTGGATCCGGCCAAGGTGAACGTCAACGGCGGCGCGGTGGCGCTGGGCCACCCGATCGGCGCCAGCGGAGCGCGGATCCTGGCCACCCTGATCTACGCCCTGAAGGATCGCGGCAAGAAGAAGGGCCTCGCGACCCTGTGCCTGGGCGGCGGCAACGCCGTCGCCATGGCCGTGGAGCTTTGCTAGGGTCGGAGACACCCTTTCGGAAGCCATGACCACAACCGCGCAGAAGACCCTCAACATCGCCGTCATCGGCGCCGGCACCATGGGCAACGGCATCGCCCAGACCTTCGCCAGCTTCGGCCACAAGGTGGCGCTCGTGGAGGTGGAGGCGGCGCCGCTGCAGCGCGGCATGCAGAACATCCGCGGCTCGCTCGACCGCTTCGTCAAGAAGGCGACGCTGACCGAGCAGCAGGCGGGCGAGATCCTCGGCCGGATCACGCCCAGCACGGATCTGGCCGCGGCCCTCACAGGCGCCGACCTCGTCATCGAGGCCGTGTTCGAGAACGAGGGCGTCAAGAAAGAGGTGTTCCGCAAGGTGGACGCCGCGGCGCCCGCCGGCGCGATCCTGGCCAGCAACACCTCCAGCATCCCGATCACGCGGCTGGCGGCGGTCACCGGGCGCCCGGACAAGGTGATCGGCATGCACTTCATGAACCCGGTGCCGCTCATGAAGCTGGTGGAGGTCATCCGCGGCGAGCGCACCAGCGAGGAGACGCTGCGGACCACCGTGGCCGTGGCCGAGGGGCTGGGCAAGACCGTGGGCGTGTCCAGGGACTACCCGGGCTTCATCGCCAACCGCATCCTGATGCCGATGATCAACGAAGCCGCGTTCGCTCTGTACGAGGGCGTGGCGACGCGCGAGGACATCGACACCATCATGAAGCTCGGCATGAACCACCCCATGGGTCCGCTGACCCTGGCCGACTTCATCGGGATCGACGTGATCGTCGAGATCCTGGACGTCCTGCACGCCGGTTTCGGCGACCCGAAGTTCCGCGCCTGCCCGCTGCTGCGCAAGATGGTGGAGGCCGGCAAGCTCGGCCGCAAGTCGGGCGAGGGCTTCTACGCGTACGCCTAGATGACCGCGCTCCTGGCCCCGGCCCTGTTCTTCGGCTGCCTGGCAGCCGCCCTCGGCCACGCCTGGCTGATCCTGTGGATGCGCCCGCTGCACAGCGTGCGCGACACCCTGGTGTTCTCGCTGTACCTGGCGGCCGCGGGCGTGGCGGCGTTCGTGGCGCTGCACCTCGTGCTGGGCGCGCTGGCCAAGGCCTTGCGCTGGAGCCCGGAGCGGTCGCGGCACCTGCGCACCGGCGCCAGCATCTTCGTGCTCGCGGCGCCGCTGTTCGCGGCGACGTACATCGTCGCCACGCGGCCGTTCTACATCCGGCACATTGGAGACCTGGCCGGCTTCGTGGCCATGATCGCCGTGGCGGCGGGCGCCGCCTGGCTGGGCCGCCGCGGCGGCGGCCGCACGTTCGCCAGCTGGGGCCGGAGCCTGGCCGGGAGCGCCGCGGCCTCGTTCCTGCCGCTCGCCGCCTACGCCGTCACCGCCGAGTCGCGCAGCACGCCGGAGCCGGCCGCGATCGCCCCGGCGCCGCGGCCCGGCCGGCACGTGTTCCTCGTCGGCTTCGACGGCGCCACCTGGGACGTCATGGCGCCCCTGCTCGAGCAGGGAAGACTGCCCAACTTCCAGCGTGTGATGGAGCAGGGGGTGTCGGGCACGCTGTGGAGCGAGATCGCGCCCAACCAGCCGTTCCAGAACAGCGCCAGCCGGGGCATGCGCACGCCGGTGATCTGGGAGACCATCGCCACCGGCCGCAGTCCCAGGGACCATGGCGTCTGGGATTTCTTCGTCACCCGCCTGCCCGGGCTCGAGCGCCCGTTCCCCATGCGCCTGCCGCAGCTGCGCTTCCGCGCCAACGCCGCCGGCGACGGGCTGGAGCCGCGCATCTGGGAGATCGGTGAGCGCGCGGAGCTGGGCAGTCTCGTGGTCGGATGGGTGGACACCTGGCCGGCCTTCGGCCACGACCACTGCCGCATGATCAGCGACCGGGCGCATTACCAGGACCGCCAGCAGACCTGGCCTCTGGAGCTGGCCGAGCACTATGCCGCCCTGTTCCGAGAGTATCCGGAGTACGCCGCGCGGCTTGGAGATCGCCTGGACCCGCGCTTCCTGGCGCTGGCGGGCGACGACCCCGCGGAGTTCGAGCGCAACCGGGAGCTGCTGAAGCAGATCGAACTGCAGAAGGACGCGCTGAAGATGCCCCGGTACCAGGAGATCGCCCGGGACTGGATGGGCGTCGTGCTGGATCCCGGCTACGCGGACCTGCCGGCGCAGGATCCAAGGCGCCTGGAGGGCCAGCTGATCCTGTCGCAGGCGCGCGAGATGGACAAGGACCTGTTCTACCTGGACGCCGCCCGAAGAATGCTGGCGAGCGCGCGCGATCAGGGCGGGCTGCCGCCGCTGTCTGCCATCTATTTCTCACAGACCGACACGGGCCAGCACCTGTTCTGGCAGTTCCACGAGCCCCAGGCCTTCCCGCAGGTGGATCCGGGGCTGGTGCAGCGCCTGGGCGGCGTGGTCCCGCGCATGTACGAGAACGCCGACCGCATGCTGGGACAGCTGCTCGAGCACGCGGATGACGAGACGACGGTCGTGATCGTCTCGGACCACGGGGCCGGCGCCTGGTCCGAGCTGCAGGGCGGATTCGACCCCTTCGTCAGCGGCGAAGCGCACCTCGGATACTCCGGCAATCACCGCGACAACGGCGTTTACCTGGCCATGGGACCGGGGCTGCTCCGGGGCCACCGCGCCGATCTCGACATCTACCAGATTGCGCCGCTGGTGCTGCACGCCCTCGGCCTGCCGGTGGCGGAGAACATGCCCGCGGGCGTGCCCGAGGAGCTGCTGGAGCCGGATTATCGGCGGCAGTACCCGGCGCGCAGCGTGCCCGACTACGGGCGCCGGGCGCTGCCGGCAGGGGCGTCACGCGTGGAGAATGTCAGCGACGAGGAGTACCTGCGCCGCCAGCAGGAGATGGGCTACGTCGGCGGCGAGGACGAGTGAGCCGCCGGCCCGACTACTCCTGCTCCGGCGTCATGAGCTCCGGCGGCACGGCGTCGGCGTAACCCATTTCCGCCAGGGCGGCGTTCTGCTCGGCGCTGCTGCTGCCCAGGTTCTGGGCGTGGGTGTCGCGCTGGATGGCGTCGGCGATGGCCACGCGCAGCTCCGCCGGCGGCTCCGCGCCCTGCTCCAGCAGGTTGTGCAGCTCGCCCGGGTCCTGCTCCAGGTTGTAGAGGGCCAGGGACTCCGGCGCGCCGGTCGCGTTCCACGTGCCGATCCACTTCCACGGGCCGTAGCGCGCGCTGATGCGGCGGTCGTCGGTCGCGAGCTGCACCGGCATGTCGGAGCGCAGGTACGCCGGCAGCCCGGTCATGCCTTCGGCGCCCAGGCCCGCGAGGTGCAGCAAGGTGGGCGCGACGTCGCTGAGCGCGACCGCGTCGCCGATGTTGCCGCGCACCGGCGGCTCGCCCTGCCAGCTGAGGAAGCCGACGATGAGCGGCACGCGCAGCAGCGGCTCGTACAGCGAGTTGGCGTGCTCGAACAGCTCGTGCTCGCCGAAGTGCTCGCCGTGGTCGGCGGTGAACAGGACCACCGTGGGGCGGCCGGTGGCGCGCGCCGCGGCCACGATGCGGCCCACGCAGTCGTCCACGTAGGCCACCACCTCCCGGTACACGGCGTGGTAGTAGTCCACGGTCACGCGCGCCGCGGGCACGCCGGCCTGCAGGTCCGCCTGGGCCCGGCGCAGGTAGGGCTGCTGGATGGCGCGGTCGTCGGGCGGCAGGTAGGCGGGGCCGGGACGCGGCAGGTCCTGGCTGTAGCGGCCGCGGAAGGCCTCCGGCCGCGGATACGGCATGTGCGCGTCCATGAGGTGCGCGAACAGGAAATACGGGCGCGGCTGCGCCGCCAGCTCGCCGATGCGGGCCAGCGCGCGCGTGGTGACCGGCTCGCCGGTGCCGCTGCCCTTGCGGCCTTCCAGCAGGGCGCGCAGGAGCGTGAGGCGCATCACGCCGGCGAGGCGCGGGTAGCTGAGCAGCCAGCCCAGCCAGGTGTTACGGTCGGCCGCGTAGCCCAGCGCCCGCGAAGCCATGCTCCAGCGCACCAGGCCGTCGTCGTACACGTCGTAGCCGCGCTGGAAGCCGAGATAGCGCGACAGCAGACCGTTGCTGATGACGCCGGCGGTGGCATAGCCCGCGTCCTGGAAATACTCGGAGAGCAGCCGCAGGTTCCCGCGCGGGGCATCCGTGTTGCTGCGGATGCCGTGCTCCATGGCGTCCAGGCCGGTCAGCATGGTGACGTGGCCCGGAAGCGTCTGGTTGCTGCTGCTCAGGGCGTAGCCGGCGTAGAAGCCGCTCGCGCGCAGCGCGTCGAGGTGGGGGACGTCCGCGCTCCGCTCCCCGAGCACCGCGTCCGCGCGCAAGGTGTCGATGGAGATCAGGATCACGTCGGGTCCGCCCGGCGCCTGGAGCGCGCCGGCGCGCGGCCGGTACGGCGGGGGGTTGCGGCCCTCGTAGCCCGTCGGATTGAGGAAGGGCGCGGCCAGGAGCATGGCCGCGCCCAGGGCCACGATCGGCCCCGCCAGCCGTCCCGGCGCGAGCTTGCGTCCCAGCCAGGGCGCGGCTGCAGCCACCAGCAGCGAGGGGATCGCCACCAGCGGCGGCGCTGGCCGGCTGCCCGGGGCCATGGCGCCGAGCACGGACCAGGTGATGGGGGCCAGGGCCACGGCCCAGCCCAGCCAGAAGGCGGTGCCCGGCCGCTGCAGGGGCCGGCGCAGGAGCGCCGCGGCGGCGCAGAGCAGCAGGACCAGGGCGGCGGTCACCAGCCAGGCGCCGGCCAGCGCGATCGTGGCCAGCTCGCGCATGTAGCCGCGGCCGGGAAAAGCCAGTTGCAGCAGGCCGTCCACCAGCGCCAGCAGCCCGGCTCCGGCCAGCCCCGCCAGGAGCGCCCTGACTGCATCCCGCAGCATCGCCGGATTCTAGCAAGCGTCCTGGAAACGGCGGCCGCCGCCGGAAAAAGGCAATAATTCATGAAGCAGAAACGCCCGCCGCGGGCACTAGTAGAATTTTTCTGGTTCTCCCCCTGTGCTACCCCGTGCTACCTCCCTTCCAACGACCCAAGATCTACCTGGCCGGCTCCGGCGTGTACTTCCCGGAGGAGCGGATCACCAACCGCGACCTCCTGGCCAAGATCGACACGACCGAGGAGTGGCTGGACAGCCGCATCGGCATCCGCGAGCGCCGCAAGGCCCCGGCGGAGGTCAACACCAGCGATCTGGGGGCCCTGGCCACGCGCGTGGCGCTGGCCGACGCCGGCTGGAGCCCGGCCAGCGTGGAGCTGCTGGTGTGCGCGACCAGCACGCCGGACAACCTCATTCCGGCCACCGCCTCCTTCATCTGCCAGAAGATCGGCATGAATCCGGTGGCCTTCGACGTCAACGCCGCCTGCTCCGGCTTCGTCTACGGCCTGGCGGTGGCCCAGTCCCTCATGCAGACCGTCGGCTACCGGCGCGCGCTGCTGTGCACGGCCGAGAAGTACACGCGCGTCACCGACTACACGGACCGTTCCACCTGCGTGTTCTTCGGGGACAGCGCCGCCACGGTGGCGCTCCAGCCAGAAGAGCCGCAGCTGGGCGCCGAAGTGGTGGACGTGACCATGCGCAACTACAACGAGGGCGCGGCGCTGGTGCAGACGCCCGTGGGCGGCTACTTCATGCAGGACGGGCCCAGGACCAAGGAGATCGCGCTGGAGGCCTTCACCAGCAGCGCCGGCGAGATGCTGCGCCGCCACGGGCTGGCGATGCGCGACATCCGTGCCTTCATGGGCCACCAGGCCAACCTGCGCGTGCTCGAGACCGTGGGCGAGAAGCTGGGCGTCTCCAATGGCCAGCACTGGTACAACGTCGACATGTTCGGCAACCAGGGCGCGGCCGGCGTAATCACCACCTTGTGCGGAGGGATCCGCGCGCGCGCCGGGGAGCTGCGCCACGACGACTGGCTGCTGTGCACCGTATTCGGCTCGGGCTTCACCAGCGGCAGCGCGCTCCTGCGCTGGATCGACCGCCGTTGAGCCGTTCCGGGAGCGCGTGAAGGGGATCGTTCTCGAGCGCTTCGGCGGCCCGGAAGTCCTGGAGGTGAAGGACTGGCCGGAGCCGGCCTGCCCGCCGGACGGCTACGTGATCGGGCTGAAGGCCATCGGCGTCAACTTTGCCGACACCGTGGAGCGGCGCGGCCTGTACCGCAGAAACCAGGCTCTGCCTTATCCGCTCGGCAAGGAAGCCTCCGGAGTGGTGATGGAACGCGGGCCGCTGGCGCACGAGTTCCAGCCCGGCGACGCCGTCATCGTGGTCAAGTTCGACAACGGCTGCTACGCGCAGCGGGTGTCCGCGCGGCCCGACCAGGTGCTGCGCCCGCCGCAAGGCCTTTCCTTCCACGAGATGGCCGCCTTCGGCACCAGCTACGGCACGGCCTGGTTTGCGATGCACGAGCTGGCGCGGGTGCGCCCGGGCGAATCGGCGCTGATCCAGGCCGCCGCCGGCGGGGTGGGCACAGCGGCCGTGAGCCTGGCCGCCAGCTTCGGCTGCGCGCCGGTGGTCGGCACTGCCGGCGGCCCGCAGAAGTGCGCCTTCGTGGAGTCGCTGGGCGCCGACGCCTGCATCGACTACAGCACGCGCGACTTCAAGGAGATCGTGCGCGACCTGACCGGCGGCCGCGGAATCGACTACTGCCTGGAGTCGGTCGGCGGCCAGGTCTACGAGGACAGCCTGGCGGTGCTGGCCCCGCTCGGCCGCCTCGTGATCATCGGCTTCAGCAGCATCCGCGACAACTACGCCGAGCGCATCGCGCGCCTGCACCCGCTCACCCTGTTCCAGCGCAGCATCAGCGTGGCCGGACTGAACGCGGACAACATCCAGTTCCAGGCCAACCGCGCGGTCTGGGAGCGGCTGGTGGCGCACGCCGAGGAGCACCGGATCCGCCCGCGCGTCGGCGCCGTGTACCCCCTGGAGCGGGCAGGCGCAGCCCACACGGCCATCGAATCGCGCCAGACCATGGGCAAGGTGATCCTGGAGCCGTGAGCTCGCAACCGCGCGCGGTCGGACTTCCGTATTCCGAGCCGCTTGCGTTCCCGTGGTAGGCTGCCCGCGGCGTGCATGCACGGTTCCGGAATGGGACTTGGCCCTCTCCAGCCTGGTCAGGATCCCGATCTCGTCCAGCAGCTCGTCGCCGAGTATCTGGAGCTGCTGGAGGATGCGGGAGCTGAGGCGGCGGAAGATCTCCTCCGCCGGCACCCCGCATACGCCCAGTCGATCCGGGAGCAGCTCCAGTCGCTGCGGGAAGCCGGTTTCCTGGACGCGGCGGAGTATCCGGAGCGGCTGGGCGAGTTCCGGCTGCTCGGGAGGCTCGGCGGCGGCGGCATGGGCGTCGTCTTCCGCGCCGTGCAGGAGCCGCTCGGCCGCGTGGTCGCGCTCAAGCTGATCCGGCCCGACCAGCTCCTGTTCCCCGGGGCGCGCGCCCGCTTCCGGCGCGAGGCGGAGGCGGCGGCGCGCCTGCAGCATCCTGGCATCGTGCCCGTGTACACGGTGGGCGAGGAGCGCGGCCTTCCCTACCTGGCCATGGAGCTTGTGGAAGGGTGCACGCTGGCGCAGGTCCTGCGCTCCCTGCAGGATCGGCGGCCGGGCGCGCTGGTGGGCGAGGACCTTGCACGCGCCGTGGGTGCCGCGGGCGCCGGCCACATCTTCAGCGGGAGCTGGGTGGAGGCCTGCTTCCGGCTGGTGCGCCAGGCGGCCGAGGCTCTCGACCACGCGCACCGGCGCGGCGTCGTGCACCGGGACGTCAAGCCGTCCAACTTGATGGTCACGCCGGGCGGGCGCGTGCTGCTGCTGGATTTCGGGCTGGCGCAGGCGGAGGGAGGGTCGCGCCTGACGCGCACGGGCTCGCAGCCGGGCTCGCTGCCTTACATGTCTCCGGAGCAGGTGCGCGGCGAATCCGCGGCCGTGGGGCCGCGCAGCGACCTCTACGGCCTGGGCGTCGTGCTGTACGAGCTGCTCACCCTGCGCCCGCCCTACGCGCAAGAGTCGAGCGAGGCCTTGCGGCACAGCATCCTCGCGGGGAATCCGGAGGCCGTGCGCCGGCGCAACCCGGCGGTTGCCTGGGACGCGGAGACGGTGTGCCTGACCGCGATGGAGCCCGACCCGGCACGCCGTTACGCGTCGGCGGCCGACTTTGGCCGTGACCTGGGCAACGTGCTCCAGCACCGGCCCATCGAAGCGCGCCGCCCCGGAGCCTGGCTGCGGCTGCGGCGCTGGACGCAGCGCCGACCGGCGGCGGCCATTGCGCTCTCCTCCGGCATCCTCATCCTGGTGGGCGGTCCGCTGGCGTTCGGCCTGCAGCAGCACGCCGCGCGCCAGCGCCTGGACGCCGAGAAGCAGCGCGCCGAGACCAACTTCCTGCGCGCCTTCGACGCCGTGCAGCGGATGCTGACGCGCGTGGGCGAGACCCGGCTCGCGCACGAGCCGGGCCTGGACGCGTTGCGGCGCGAATTGCTGCTGGAAGCGCTGGCCTTCCACCGGCAGTTCCTGGAGGAGCGCAGCACGGATCCGGCGGTGCGCTTCGAGACTGCTCAGGCCTACGGGCGCGTCGCGCGCGTCCACAAGCAACTCGGTGAGTACGCGCAGGCAGAGCAGGCTTACCACGACGGCCTGGCTGTGCTGGAGAGCCTCATCGCCGCGGCGCCGCGGGACCTGCCGTACCGCAGCGAGGCCGGCGCGCTGCAGAACGACCTCGGCACGCTGCTCGCGAGCCTCGGCCGCCTTCCGGAGGCGCGCGAATCCCTGGAGCGTGCCCGCGCTCTGCGCGAGGAGCTCGCCCGCGCGCTTCCGGAAGATCCGGAGGCTCTCACCAACCTGGCGGCCAGCCACTGCAACCTTGGTTTGCTGCTGCGTGAGACCCCGGATCGGAAGGCTGCCGAGCGCGGCCTGCGCCAGGCGCTGGAGATCCAGCAGCAGGTGGCCCGGGCGCAGCCGGACCAGCCGGAATACCGGAGGCCTCTGGCCGACTTCCATCACAACCTGGCCGAGCTGCTGCGCCAGCAAGGCCGGCTGGAGGAGGCCGCTGGCAGCTTCCAGGCCGCCGTGGACGTCCAGGAGGAGCTGCTGGCGGCCCAGCCGGAGCGCAGCGACCTCCAGGCCGGCCTCGCCAACAGCGCCCTCGCGCTCGGCGTCACGCGGAAGGCCGCAGGAGCGCTCGAGACGTCGGAGAAGGCGCTGCAGCGAGCGGAAGGCCTCCTGGAGCAGCTGGTCCTGGACTTCGCGGACCGGATCGATCTGCGCAACGATCTCGCCCGCACGCACCAGGCCCTCTCCTCGCTGGCGCTGCTGTCCGACCGACCCGGAGCCGAGGCCGAAGCGCTTCGCCATGCGGGGAGAGCCGTCGAGGTCCAGGAAGAGGTCGTGAACAGCGCCCCGGCCCGTCCCTCCTACCGGCAGGTGCTCGCCAGCTGCTTTGTGTCCCTGGGCGTGGCGGAGGAGGCCGCGGGCAGGACCGCCGAAGCGCAGGCCTCCTACGGCAGCGCGCTCCAGCACTACCGTGCGCTCGTGGCGGAGCATCCAGAGAACGCGCGCTACCGCAGGGATCTGTGCGAGGTCCTGCACTTGACGGCTGAGCACTCAGAGCTGGCGCAGGCCGCCCACGAGCTCGCCGGCCGGTTCCCCGAGCGCTGGGAGGAGTGCCGGAATGCGGCCGCCTTCCTGGCGCTCTGCTCCTCCCTGGCGGCGGAGGACCTGGAGCTCGAGCCCGCCGATCGCGAGGCCCTTGCCGACCTCTATGGGGGCGAGGCGGTGGAGCTGCTGCGCCAGGCTTTCGACCGCGGCTGGCCGGAGCCGCGCCACCTGGAGGGGGATCCGCGGCTCGACTCGCTGCGCGCCAGGGCCGATTTCCAGGAGCTTTGCGCGAGCGCAGCGCCGCGCTAGCGCCGGCCCCTGCAACATCCGGGCGCTTTTCCTGCTTCGGTGGCTGGAGCCGGCCTCGAGCGCGGCGCCGGGCCGGCGCGCAATGTCCCATCCCAGGCGCCGCAAGGAATCCATCCATGTTGCAGTTCATTCCGGCCTTTTCGATTTCCCTCCTGGCGCTGGGGACTCAGCACTCCGGCGATGCCGACGGCGACGGCAAGGAGGAGCTCGCCATCGGCGCGCCCTTCGAGAACATCGAGAGCCGGGGGGCGGACGACGCCGGCGTCGTCCACATCCTGTACGGCGCCTCCACCGGTCTCACCGCGTCCGGTAACCAGCTCTGGTCGCAGGACAGCAGCGGCGTGACCGGCACGCCCGAGGACGGCGACAACTTCGGTCACGCCCTCGCCTGGGGCGACTTCAACGGCGACGGCTACGACGACCTCGCGATCGGAGCTCCGGGCGAGAACACTCTGGCGGGCGCGGTGCACGTCCTCTACGGCAGCAGCGACGGTCTCACGGCCACCGGCAGCGACCTGTGGATGCAGGGCAGCGGCGGGCTCCTGGGCAGCGCCGAGTCCTGGGACCTGTTCGGTTACGCGCTGGCCGCAGGCGACGTCAACGAGGACGGCTACCAGGACCTCGTCATCGGCGTGCCCGGGCAGGACGTGAGCGGCTTCGAGGACGCCGGCGCCGTGCACGTCATCCTGGGCTCCTCGGGCGGGCTCGACGACTTCGGCAACTGGATCTACAACCTGGACAGTCCGCTCGTGGAGGGCTCACCCGACGACTACCAGCAGTTCGGCTACTGCCTGGCCATGGGCGATTTCGACGCCAACGGCCAGATGGACGTGGCCGTCGGCGTGCCCGGGTACACGGTCGGCGGCGACGCCGACGCCGGCGCGGTGAGCGTGCTGATGTTCGGCTCCGGCGATCTCTGGCCGCTCTGGACCCAGGACCGCGGCACCGTGCTGGACTCGGCGGAGCCGGGAGACCAATTCGGCCTGGCCCTGGCCGTGGGCGACTTCAACTCCGACGGCTACCCGGATCTTGCGGTCGGCGTGCCGCGCGAGGACTACGGCGGCGACGTGGACGCCGGCGCCGTGCACGCCATCTTTGGCAGCGCCGACGGCTTGAGCGACGCCGGCAACGAATTCTGGACCCAGGACAGCTATGGCATCAGCGACAGCACCGAGGCGGGCGACCTCTTCGGCTACGCGCTTGCTTCCGGGCAGTTCGACTACGACGCCTATTTCGACCTGGCCGTGGGCGTTCCGAACGAGGACTACGCGGGCTTCGCCGACGCCGGCGTGGTCCACATCATCAACGGGGACAGCGGCGGCCTCACTTCCGCGGGCGCCCAGTTCTGGCACCAGAACAGCTCCGGCATCGTGGACAGCGTCGAAGCGGGGGACAAGTTCGGTGGCGCGCTGGTGACCGGCCAGTTCGACGGCGGCGCCGGCTACGCCGATCTCGCCATCGGCGTGTATGGGGAGACCGTGGGCGGCGACGCCGGCGCCGGAGGCGTGCACGTGCTGATGGGCAGCAGCCTCAGCGGGCTCACCGCCACCGGCGACAAGCTCTGGACCCAGGACACGACCGGCGTGCTCGGCTCATCGGAGCCTGGTGACTACTTCGGGTACTCACTGCCCAAGTGATGCGGCAACGCGGGGAGAGGCTTCCGGCTCAGGCCTCTCCCCGCGCCTGTTGCGCGAGGATCCAGGCCAGGCGCGCCAGCGACCGCGACAGCAGCGAGCGGACGGCGACCTCGCTGCGCCGGAGGATCGGCGCCATTTCCGCTCGCGACATCCCGACCACCTTGGCGAGCAGGATGACCTGCCTCTGCTCCTCGGTCAGCTCGGCGAAGGCCCGCTCGATGCGCTCGATCTGCTCGCGCAGCGCCGCCTGCCGGCTGGGAGAGCAGAACGCGCTGTAGCAGCGCGTCAGAGCAGCCTCTTCGGCCGCCGTATCCCGCGGCATGCGCACTTCGCGCGCGGCGTCCCGCTTCTGGGCGCGGTAGTGCTCGACCCGGTTGCGGATCTTGTTGAGCGCGGCCGTGTACAGCCAGTGCCGGAAGGCGGCCTCGCCGCGGTACTCCAGCGCCGGCAGATCTTCCAGTAGCTCGCGGCACACGGACTGCACCAGGTCCATGCTCTCTTCCCGCGCCCGCAGCAGCCTGCCCATGTGCAGGCGCACGAAGGCGTGCAGTCCCGGCAGGTGCAGGCGGATCAGCTCGTCCACCGCCGCGGCGTCGCCGCCGCCGGCGCGCTGGACCAGCGGAAGCGTGGGATCGGACATCGGAGTCTCTGGCGCGGGGCCAGGCTTGTTCCAGCCGGCCGGCCGAGGGCGCCGGCGGTGAAGCCTGCGCCTCCTCAGCTTGATCCCAGGGTGCTGACTTTGTGCGCAGCGCATGTGGGAGCCGGCCGTGATCTTGCGCTGCATTGGAACAGGGTCAGGCTCGGCAACACCGCCGGTGAGGCCCGCCGGCGGGGCGCTCCGCGCCGTTGCCGAGCCTGATCTTGCCCGGGTGCCGGCCGGAATTGTCGTGACAGTGTCACGACAATGCGGGGCCCTCATCCCTTGCTGAGCCGCACCGCGCGGCGGCGGGCGCCCCAGGATCCGGGGTGGTCGGTCCAGACTCCGGGGATCGGCGTGGCGCAGTCGGGGCACTTCCCGTCGGCCTTGAGCCGGTAGCGGCCGATCTCGAACCAGTCGCGCTCGACCAGGATCGCCTGGCAGTGGGGACAGTACGTGGTCTGGCCCTCCACGTCGTGCACGTTGCCCGTGTACACGTAGTGCAGCCCGGCTTCCAGGCCGATCTGGCGCGCCCGGCGCAGCGTGTCCGGCGGCGTGCGCGGCCGGTCCAGCATCCTGTAGTCCGGGTGGAATGCGGTGAAGTGCAGCGGGACGTCGGGACCCAGCTCCTTGCGGATCCACCGGCACTCTTCCCGGACCTCCTGCTCCGAGTCGTTGAGGTCCGGGATGAGCAAGGTGGTGATCTCGAACCAGACCTTGCTCTCGTGCTTCAGCCAGACCAGGGTGTCCAGCACGTCCTGCAAGCCGCCCGCGCCGCTGGTGCAGGCGTCCTTGTAGAACTTGTCCGTGAAGCCCTTGAGGTCCACGTTGGCCGCGTCCATGGGCGCGAAGAACTCGGCGCGCGCCTCCGCGGTGACGTAGCCCGCGGTCACGGCCACGGCCTTGATGCCATGGGCATGGCACGCGCGGGCGGTGTCGATCGCGTACTCGGCCCACAGCACCGGATCGTTGTAGGTGAAGGCCACCGAGGCGCAGCCGTTGCTCGGCGCGGCCCGGGCGATGTCCTCCGGCGTGGCCGCGTCGCTCAGCCGCTCGATCTCGCGGCTCTTGCTGATGTCCCAGTTCTGGCAGAACTTGCAGCCCAGGTTGCAGCCGGCGGTGCCGAAGCTGAGAATGGAGGTGCCGGGCAGGAAGTGGTTCAGCGGCTTCTTCTCGACCGGGTCCACGCAGAAGCCGGTGCTGCGCCCGTAGGTCGTCAGCACGATCTGGTCGCCCTCGCGCATGCGCACGAAGCAGAACGCCCGCTGCCCCTCGTGCAGCTTGCAGCGGCGCGGGCACAGGTAGCACTCGATGCGCCCGTCCTCGAGCTTGCGCCACCAGCGGCCGGCGTAACTCCCGGAAGCGGTGCTCACGGCTCCTCCACCTTGTGCACGCGGAAGCGCTGCAGGCGCAGCAGTGCCCCGGCGGCGATGCCGGCCTTGCGCCGCGCGATCTCGACCTGCTCGGCGGCGGTGTCCACGCCCTCGATGCCCGGCAGCAGCACTCCGCGCCGGTCCACGCCGTCGGAGACGACCACGCCGTAGCTGCGCGGCTCGAGCTCCTCCATGGTTTGCACCTCCATGAACGCGCTGAGCACGCTGACTTCGAAGCGCAGGTCCGCCAGCTCCTCGGCTCGCACCGGCGGAAAGCGCTTGTCCTCCAGCGCGGCGGCGCGCGCGCGGTTGGCGGTCTCGGCCACGAGGTGCTCGCACATCGCCTCCAGGCTGCCGATGCAGCCGCGCAGGCTTCCGTCGCTGCGGCGGCGCAGAGTCACAAACACCGGCGCGCGCTGCGCCAGCACACCCTGGGGCTGCGGCAGCGTGCGCGCGGCGCGCCGCTCCAGCGCCGCCGCCACGGCTTCCCGCGCGACTGCGGGCAGGGCCTCCAGGCCGCCGCCGGCGCGTCCATCGTGGAATACCGCCACCATGTAGCCGACGCCGAAGGGGTGCTCGTAGCTGAGCACTTCATGGCCGTGCGGCTGGAAACCGAGCGCCGCAGCGGCCACGAGCGAGGAGTCCACGACGTCCTCCGCGGCCAGCTCGCGCAGCTCCGGATCCACGTCGTCGATCTGGTCCAGGCGGCCGGCGTCCACCCGCCGCACGATCTCGCGGTCGAACTCGGCGGCGCGCGGGTGATAACCGGCCGGCGCCCCGGGCAGACAGCGGTGGCTCATGTCGCCGCTCGCGACCAGCGCCGGGGAGCCGCCCAGCCGGCCCAGGGCCGCACCCAGCGCGGCGCCGAAGGCGCGCAGGTCGGCGCCCCCGGGGTAGGGGAGCGACACGATGGTCGTGCGCCCGCTCCAGCCGGCGTCCTGCAGGAACCAGAGCGGCACCACAGCGCCGTGGTCCAGCTGCGCCGGCGGGATGTCCCAGGTGCGCACGCCGCGGGCGCGCGCGCTGCGCCCGAGCTCGTCGGCCAGCTCCGGATCGTGCGGCAGGTCCACGGCGGCTCCCGGAGCGCGGAAAGCGCCGAGGTCGCCGCGCAGGCGCTTCCCGGCCCAGATGCCGCAGGCGTCCGGCCGGCGCGGAGAATGCGGGGACACGAGCAGCAGCCGGTCCGGGTCGGCTTCGACCAGCCGGCGCGCGAATTCACGGCAGGCGGCCACCGTCGCGCGGCACGCGTCGAGGCGATCGCCACCGACCGCCGGGACCACGATGGGCGGGTGCGGCAGGAGACCGCAGATGGCGGGACGCAAGCTCACGCGCCCAGCACAATAAGGCAGGAAAGCGGCGCCTTCCGCGCCCGCTGCAGATGGTTCCTAAGTCCGGTCCAGCCAGGAAGATCGGAAGGACCTGGCCAGCGGCCACGAGGACTTCGTCGGATACTGGCCCCCTTCCGTGGGTCATCTCTGCAGATTTACGCTCGCAGAACTTTGTCGCAAAAGGCTTTGCCTCATACAGTTTCGTAAGAATCGGCAACCGGTCGGGCCCGGAGCCGGACGCGCGCGCAACCCCTCGGGTGACAAGGCCTTGAGCACGGCGTGACCCACCCAAGGGGGCCAGCATTCCCTAGTCGCACGCCAGGAAGTCCTGCAACCGCGCCCGCGCCAGCGCCGCATCCTGGAACACGCCCGCGGCTGCAGCCAGGATGGCCAGGCGCAGGAAGTGCTCGCGATCCCGCGCCTGGTCCTCGCGGTTCACGAGCAGGAAGTTGTCCTGCTCGCCGTTCAGCCAGCACAGGAAGGCGAGGCCGGCCTTGTAGTGCTGGGTCGGCGGCTCGAACAGGACGCGGCCGAGGGCTTCGCACGGCTCCATCAGCTCGCGGTAGCGGGAAGTGGCGCCGTGCGCCAGGAAGCGCAGCGCCAGGCTGGCAGGCGCAGCGACGGCGTCGAAGACGCCGAGTAACGCGTGGCTGAAGTCGCCGAGGGCGACGCGCCGGCCGCCGATCCAGGTCCAGCGCTGCACGGGCGCGGCGTCGGCATCGGGCTCGGCGGGGTCGCCGCCGCGGAGCAGGCGCAGGAAGTGCAGATCGTCGCCGGTCAGGAGGACCTGGTCGCGGGCCAGAAGCTCGCGCCGCAGGCGCAGCTCCATGGCAGCGTCGAGCAGCGACAGCTTGGCGCCGCGGACCTTGCCGGGATCGAGCGCCAGGACGCGGGAGAAGCTGTCGCCCGGGAAATAGTCGAGCAGGGCCGGATGGAACATCGCGCCCAGCCAGTGCACGAACAGCGGGCCTTGCACCTGGCGCAGGATGGAGCCGTACACGTCGACGTAGGCCGCGGCGTCGCAGCGCTGCTGCGCCAGCCAGGCCAGCGGCAGCAGGATCGGGATGCCGCCGGCGTCCTGGATGAAGCGCACCTGGTGCACGGCGCCGTCCACCAGGTCGGCGCGCCCGCGGATGCGCGGCAGGTGGTCCACGCCGGCGCCGGCGACGAAGCCGTGCGCCAGCGGCTGGCGCCCGCACTCGGTGATCAGGCGCGCGGCCGTGTCCCAGCCGATGGCGAAGCGCTGGGCCGTGTCCATGGCCTCGGCGACCCCGAAACCGAGCCGGTCCAGCCGCTGGCGCAGCGCCATGCTGGCGTCCCAGTCCACCGCCGCGGCGATCTCCGCCGCGGCGCCGGGCCGCTGCAAGCTGTGGCCGCTGTGGCGGTACTCGGGCCGCAGAACCAGGTGCGCGGCGGCATAGGCCAGGCGCACGGGAGTGGCTGCGCCGAGCGCGTCCAGCGCGGCGCGCGCTGCGTCCAGGAGACCATCCTGCAGGGTCAGCTGCCGTCCGTCGGGCAAGGTGGCCTGGATGCGCATCGGGCCAGGCTCAGGACGGCGCGCCGCGCAGGAACTCGAGGCCTTGCGTCGCCACGAACCAGCTCAGCCAGGCCACGAACAGCAGCGTGGTGAGCAGCATGGCTCCGAACCACAGGCCGCCGCGCGCGCCGGCGGGGCGATCGGGGCCGAGGTAGGCGCGGCTGCGCTGCAGGCGCAGGAAGCCGAGGTACGCCACGGGCAGGAACAGCCCGCACAGGATGTTCGCCGGCACCGCCACCCACACGGCGATGCGGCTCCAGAACAGCGGCGCCAGGAAGGCGGGAGCCGGGAGCAGGCTCACCAGACGGTAGCGCCACGAGCCGACCGGCCAGCCGAAGAGCTCGCTGCCCACGAAGCCGCACACCAGCATGTGCAAGGTGATGGTGCTGAGCGTCATGCCGAGCAGGCCGAGGTCGAAGATCACGCGCCCGGCGACGGGACCGGCGACCGCGCCCAGGGCCTGCGCGGCGTCCATCGGCTTCAGAGAGGCGGCGTCGAACGACCCGTGCAGGTGCAGCGCGTTGGCGGTGGCCACGATCATCAGGCTGGTGGCGAGCACGTAGGGCACGAACATGCCGAAGAGCAGGTCGTAGCGGGCCAGGCGCCGGTGCTCGCGGCCCCAGCCGCGCGCCAGGAGGCTGTAGGGGTAGAGGAACAGCATGTTCACGCCCACGGCGGCGGACAGGCCGCTGAGGGCCACCACCGCGCCCAGCACGCCGTTGCGCTCGCCCGGGATGCGGAACGTGAAGAAGCCGCGCAGCAGCGCACCCCAGTCGGAAACGCCGGTCTTCGCCACCACCAGGCCGAAGCTCAGGACCACCGCCCAGACCATGTACTTGAGAGCGCGCTCGTAGCCGCGCACCGCCGCCGCGGACGTGCCATAGAGCAAGGACAGGAGCACGGCCCACGCGAGCACCGCGCCGCTCCAGGCCAGCGGCGGCAGGGCGGGCAGGCCGGCGACGTCGCTCATGTCGGCGAGCGCTGCCGCCGCCAGCGAGTACTGCGGCACGTGCCAGATGACGGAGGCGAGCAGCGCGCCCACCGCCCAGGCCCAGGCGAAGGGAGCGCCGGCGTGCCGGCGCATCGCTTCCAGGGGGCGCAGGCCCGTAGACAAGGTCTGGTGCGCCACGGCGGAGAACATGACGATGCCCAGCAGCATCGCCACCGGCGCCACCCACAGCAGCTCGTAGCCGAACACCGCGCCGGCGAACAGGGACGTGGACGCGGTGCCGGCGCCCAGCGTCAGCGCGCTCTGCAGGAAGCCGGGCCCGAGGTGGCGCAGGTAACCGCGCGCGCGCGCGCGGGGGGGGAGCTGATCCAGGGCCGCCAGCTCCGCCTTCTCCGCCTCGATGCGCTCCGGGGACGGCGGGTGGGCCATGCGCAGGCCCTGGCGCCAGGTCTCGCGCTCAGCCGGCACGCTCCCCCCGCTTGATGTGCGCGAGTCGGGCCGCCTCCGGCAGGGCGCGGTAGTGCTCGTCCAGCGGGTAGCAGCCGCTGATGAGGCCGTTGCGCGGCGCGCTGGTGCAGTCGCTGAAGGTGCGGCACAGGCGGCGGCGGTCCGGCGGGCGGCCCGCCAGGACATCGCGCGGCAGCTCGGGATAGGCCAGCACCATGCGGCCCAGGCCGACCAGGTCCACGTGTCCGTGGCGCAGCTCGAACTGGGCCACGTGCGCCAGGTACTCCTGCAGGTAGCTGTAGCCGGCGCCGACCAGGACCAGCTCGCGCTGTGCCGCCTTGCACGCGCGCACGGCGCGCAGGTGGCGGGCGACCGAGAGCAGCGGGTCCTCGGGCGGCAGGTAGCCGTCGCTGGGCGGATACGTGGCCGGGCGCTGCAGGTGCGGGCAGTAGTACGGCGAGCCGAGCGTCACGCTCACCTCGCGCACCCCCAGCTGCGCCAGCACGGCCAGGAAGCGCAGAGGCTCGGCCAGGTCGAAGCCGGCAGGATCGTGCTCGCTCACGCCGAAGCCGTGCGCGTAAGGAGTGGAGCCCGGCCATGGCGCCGGCGCGCCGCGGCCGTGCACGGGGTCGCGCAGGTATGGAATGACGTCGCCGACCGAGACGCGCGCGGCCACGCGCAGGCCGGGGCATTGGCTGGCGATGCTGGCCAGGACGCGCCGGAAGAAACGCGTGCGGCCGTCGAAGTCGCCGCCGTAAGGCCCCGGGCGCGCGCGCGCGCCCAGCAGCTCGTGCAGGAGGTAGCCGTGGCAGGCCTTGAGGTCCACGAAGTCGAAGCCGGCCTGGCGCGCGGCGTCCGCTGCGCTCACGAAGTGGGCGCCGATCCCCTCCAGCTCGCCGTCGCTGAGCAGGGGCCGCGCGCCGGCGCCGCCGCGCGCGTCCAGCACCGGGTGCGCCACGGCGCGCCGCGGCGCCACGCAGGCGTAGCGCCCGGAATGGGTGAGCTGCAGGCCGATGCACAGCGCGTCGGGGTCGTCGCCCATCTCGCGCGCGCCCGCGCGCGCCGACTCGCGCAGGCGCGCCAGGGCGCCCACCATGTCCCGCTGCGGATTCAGAAACAGCTGGCGCTGGTTGGCGCGGCCGTCCGAGGCCACCGCAAAGGCTTCTCCGCCCCAGAGCAGGCGCGCGCCGCTGCGCCCGAATCGGCGCCAGCGGCGCACGGTGTGCTCCGAGGGCAGTCCGTCGCCGGTTCCATCCCAGCCCTCCATCGGGTGGATCGCGAAGCGGTTGCCGAGCACGCGCCCGAACGCGGCCAGCGGCCGACCGAGCGGCCCCGCGGCGCCTTCCAGCTCCGGGTCGCAGTCCAGGTCCGGGGCCACGGCGCGCCAGTGCGCGCGGAACGCGGCCAGGGTCTTGTGCCGGCCCGGAGGCGTGTACTCCATGGCTGCACGCAGATCAGAGCATCCGCTCACGCTTCCGGGAAGCGCCAATCCTGCGCGGGAATGCGCGCTTCCCAGCGCGGAGCCACGGCGTAGCCATAGCCGGGGCACTGCAGCGAGCGCAGCTCCAGGATCCCGTCGCGGATGCGCAGGCCGGCGCCGTGCGCCTGCGGCTCGTACAGGTCGGGGTGGCGCGCCAGCGCCTCCCTGGCTTCCGCGGGCGGCAGGTGCTCCAGCCCGCGGAAGTAGTGGTGCCCGTTGCGCTCCACGTGCGCGACGCCGAGCGCGGCCATGGTGGCCAGGTCCTGCTGCAAGGCCACGATCGGCAGGTTGGTCAGGTCCTCGCCCGACTGGAACAGCCTGCCGTTCGAGCGCGCGCACAGGCCGAAGTTGAGCAGCGCCCGGAACACGCCCTTGCAGTTCTTGATCGACACGCCGCGGTAGCCGAGCTCCGCGGCGCGCGGGAAGGCTTCCACGCCGGCGTCGGCCTCGTCGATGAGCAGGGGAGCGAACGCTTCGACCGCGCCCAGGGCCCGGTGGCGCGCCGCGTCGAAGGTCCACTGCCGCGGCAGCGGCTGCTCGATGTAGTGGAGCGCGCGCAGCAGGCGCCCGCCCTCCGGCGTGCGCGCCACCCCCTCCAGCAGGCGCGCCAGGTCCTCGAGCGACGCGAACTGCTCGTTGCCGTCCAGAGTGACCGCCTGCGGCGCGCCGCACTCCTCCTCGATCACGCGCGCGCTGCGCACCAGCCGCTCCAGGTCGCGCCCCGGATCGCCGCTCAGCTTGAGCTTGAAGCAGCGCAGCCCGTAGCGGCGGATGTCCTGGTCCAGGGCCTGCGGCAGGCCATCGTGGAGGCGCTCGCCCGGCGCGATCTCGGCGGCGTGCAAGGGATCGGCCAGGCCCACCGTGTGGCGCAGGAGAACGCGCTCGGCCGGGGCCGCGGGCAGGCAGTCCGCAAGCGACCAGGTCGCGAGCTCCGCCAGCGCCGCCTGCGGCTGGAACCCGAACAGGTCGCGGCGCAAGCCCTCGAAGAACGAGCAGCCGGCGGCGCGGCAGGCCGCGTCCAGCAGCGCCCGTTCCAGCAGCGCCACGCCGAAGCCGCGCACCAGCCGCTGCGGCGCCGCGAAGTCCAGCGCCGTCACCCGCGCCCGCTCCAGGCGCAGCCAGTGCGCGAACGCGCTGGCGGCCGGCGCGGCCGGCGCGAGCAGCTCCGCGGCCGCCTCCTGCGCGCTCGCCAGCAGCTCTTCCACGTCCTCGCGCACGCTGCGGGCCGGGTCCTTGCGGAACCAGCGCGGCACCAGCAGGTCGGCCGCGGCGCCTTCCACGCGCGCACCCGACGGCGAGCTGCACTCCAGGCGGGCGGTGCACAAGGGGGCCGCCGTCAGCACGGCGGCGCCGAAGCGGAAGGGCAGGCGCGCGCGGCAGTCCGTGAGGAACAGCTGGACGCGCTCCGGTCGCAGCCGCACGGCGGAAGGCGGCTCATCCAAGGGATTCCCCCGGGAGCTGGCCCAGTGGCCGAAAAGCCGCGCGCCGGAGACTGGCCGCTGGCGCGCCGATCTGCGACAATCCCGGGTCCTTGCTACCCCGCGGATCTGAGATGACCGTCCTCCTTACCGAAGAGCATGCAATGATCCGGGATTCCGCCCGCGAGTACGCGGAGCGGGTCCTCAAGCCGAACGCGGCCCGCTGGGACCGGGAGGAGAAGTTCCCGGAGGAGGCCGTGGCCGAGGCCGCGGAGAACGGGTTCCTGGGGCTGACCGTGCCGGAAGCCTACGGCGGCGCGGGACTGGGCAACCTGCACGCCTGCATCATGCTGGAAGAGGTGAACCGCTGGTGCGCGAGCACCGGGGTGACCGTCTCCGTGCACTTGTCGCTGGTGTGCGCGCCCTTGAGCCGGCACGCCGGCGAGGAGCTGAAGGCGCGCTACCTGCCGCGGCTGGCCAGCGGCGAGCTCCTGGGCGCGTACTGCCTGAGCGAGCCGCACTCCGGCTCCGACGCCGCCGCCATGCGCACGCGCGCGCGCAAGGTCAGCGGCGGATGGGTCCTCAACGGCACCAAGTCGTGGATCACCAACGCCAGCCACGCCGGCCTGTTCATCGTGTACGCGGTCACCGACCCGGACAGGCCCAAGGGGCGCAACATCGGCGCCTTCGTGGTGGAGCGCGGCTGGAAGGGCCTGGAGGTCGGCAAGAAGGAGGAGAAGCTCGGGATCCGCGCCTCCTCCACCTGCGAAATGCAGCTGGCGGACGTGCTCGTGCCCGATGAGAACCTGATCGGGGATCCGTACAGCGGCTTCAAGGTGGCGCTGGACACGCTGGACGGCGGCCGCATCGGCATCGCCTCGCAGGCGCTCGGGATCCACCGCGCCTGCCTGGAGGACTCGATCCTGTATGCGCAGCAGCGCCAGCAGTTCGGCCGGCCGATCGGCGAGTTCCAGGCCATCGCCTGGAAGCTGGCGGACATGGCCACCGATCTGGATGCCGCGCGCCTGCTCACGCAGCGCGCCGCGGCGCTGCGCGACCAGGGCGCCGCCTGCACCCGGGAGGCTTCCATGGCCAAGCTGTTCGCGTCCCGCGCCTGCAACCGCGCCGCCCAGGATGCGGTGCAGATCCACGGCGGCGCCGGGTACACCCAGGAGTTCGCCGTGGAACGCTATTACCGCGACGCCCGCGTCACCGAGATCTACGAGGGTGCCACCGACATCCAGCGCCTGGTGATCTCGCGCCTGCTCCTGAAGTGACCGCGCCCTTGACCGCCGCCACAAGCGCTCTCGAGGACCTGCTGGCGGAGTTCCGCGCGGGCAAGGTCGGCGCGCTGGCGCGCGCCATCTCCTGGGTGGAGAACCGCCATCCCCAGTCCGGCGCGCTGCTCGACGCGGTCTACCCGCAGGTCGGCCGCGCCTGGCGCACCGGCGTCACCGGCCCGCCCGGGGCCGGCAAGTCCACTCTTGTGGACGGGCTGGCCCGCCATTGGGGCGCCGCCGGCCGCAGCGTCGGGCTCGTGGCCGTGGATCCGACCTCTCCCTTCAGCGGCGGGGCCTTGCTCGGCGACCGCGTGCGCATGGACCGCGCGCTCAGCCAGACGGGCGTGTACGTGCGCAGCATGGCCAACCGGGGCTCGCTCGGCGGCCTGAGCCTGGCTGCGGTGGCCGCCGCGGACCTGCTGGACGCGTTCGGCTTCCAGGAGGTGCTGCTGGAGACCGTGGGCGTGGGCCAGGCCGAGATCGACGTGGCGGCAGCCGCGGACACGACCGTCGTGGTGCTGACGCCCGCGAGCGGCGACAGCGTGCAAGCCATGAAGGCCGGTCTGATGGAGGTCGCCGACCTGTTCGTCGTCAACAAGGCCGACACGCCGGGCGCGGAACGGCTGCAGACCGAGCTCGAGGACATGCTGGGCCTGCGCCGGGCCGCCGCCCCGCGCCCCGAGGTCCTGCTGTGCCGCGCGCTGGCCGACCAGGGCGTGGCGGAAGTCGCGCAGGCCATCGAGCGCCGGCGCGCGGCGGACCAGGCCAGCGGCCGGCTCGAGGCGCGCCGCCGCGCCCGCGACCTGGCGCGCGTGCGCCGCCTGGTCGTCGAGGGCCTGCGCGCCGAGCTGTGGCACGAGCAGGAGATCCAGGAGGCGGCCGCGCGCGCGCTGGCGCACGGCGAGCGGCCGGACGAAGTGGCGCGCAAGCTGGTGCGCTCCATCCTGGAGGGGATCCAGCGCAACGGGGGCCCGGCATGAGCCGGCCGCTGCGCGTGCTGGTGGGCAAGCCCGGCCTGGACGGCCACGACCGCGGCGCCAAGGTGGTGGCCGCCTCGCTGCGCGACCGCGGCATGGAGGTCATCTACACCGGCCTGCACCGCACCCCGCAGCAGATCGTGGACGCCGCGGAGCAGGAGGACGTGGACGTCATCGGCCTCAGCATCCTGAGCGGCTCGCACATGGAGCTGCTGCCGCAGGTGCGCGCGTTGCTGGCCGAGCGCGGCCTGGACCACGTGCTGCTGATCGCCGGCGGCATCATCCCCGAGGACGAAGCCCGGGAGCTGGAGCGACGCGGCTACGCCCGCGTGTTCGGCCCCGGGACCGCCACCGGGGACATCGCGGACTTCATCGAGCACAACGCACGGAGAACGTCATGAGCCTCAAGACCGCCCCCGAGCTGCCGGTCACCAATCTGGACCTGACCGAGGAGCAGCAGATGATCCGCGAGACCGTGCGCCGCTACGCGGAAGAGGTGATCGCGCCCGGCGCGCGCCACGCCGACGAGACCTGCACCTTCAACCTGGAGGCCTGGAAGGGCATGTGCGAGCTGGGCCTGGCCGGACTGCCCTTCCCCGAGGAGTGGGGCGGCGCCGGCATGGACAGCTTGTCGTACATCATCGCCGTGGAAGAGGTGGCGCGGGTGTGCGCCTCCACCGCGCTCAGCTACGCCGCGCACGTCTCCCTGGGCACGTACCCGATCTATGCCTGGGGCCGCCAGCCGCTCAAGGAGCGCTACCTGCGCGGGCTGTGCACCGGCGAGTACATGGGCGCATACGGCCTGACCGAGCCCAACGCCGGCTCCGACTCGGGCGGCACGCAGACCATGGCCGCGGACGACGGCGACCATTACGTCCTGAACGGGCGCAAGTGCTTCATCACCAACGGCAGCTACGCCAAGACCTTCGTGTGCACGGCCCAGAGCGACAAGAGCAAGGGCGCCAAGGGCATCATCGCCCTGATCGTGGACCGCGACTTCCCGGGCTTCCAGGTCGAGCCCGGCGAGGTCAAGCTCGGCATGCGCGGCTCCGACTGGACCAACCTCGTGTTCCAGGACTGCCGCGTGCCCAAGGACTTCGTGCTCGGCCCGCCCGGCGAGGGCTTCAGCACCTTCATGAAGACGCTGGAGGGCGGCCGCATCAGCATCGGCGCGCTCGGCGTCGGCATCGCCCAGGGCGCCCTGGACCAGGCGCTGAAGTACGCGGTGGAGCGCGAGCAGTTCGGCAAGCCGCTGGCCGACCACCAGGCCGTGGCCTTCAAGCTGGCCGACATGCAGGTGGAGACCAACGCCGCGCGTCACCTGGTCTATCACGCGGCGCGCCTCAAGGACGCCGGCCGGCCGTTCGGCACCGAATCGGCCATGGCCAAGTACTTCTCGTCCGAGGTGTGCATGCGCGTGACCTACGAGGCGATCCAGATCTTCGGCGGCAACGGCTACAGCCGCGAGTACCCGGTCGAGCGCATGTACCGCGACGCCAAGCTGTGCACCATCGGCGAAGGCACATCCGAGGTGCAGAAGATCATCATCAGCCGCGCGCTGCTCCGCCTGGTCCGCTAGCCCGCCGGTAGCCCGCCGGGGTCGCAGGCAGCCTTCCAGGGACGTGCACGCGGCGGCGCGCCGTGGCATCATGCGCGCATGCAAGCTTGCGTCTATCTGCTGGTTGTAGCCGCGTCCTTCCATCCTCCAGCCGCGGCCGCCGTGCAGGAGCCGGAGCGGTCTGGCTACAGCCTGGCCGAGTCCGGCTTCGCCGGACGCTTCGAGGACCTGCTGCTGAACCGGCTGGAGCTGGAGCAGGACGGCGACGTCCTCCGTGGCCGGCTCCTATTCGGCCGCGAGTACGAGATCGAAGGCAGCGAGCGCGACGGCGCGGTGGTTGGCACGGCGCGCACGCCGGACTCCGAGGAGCCGTTCTCGGCCGAATGGCAGGAAGATCGCCTGCAGATCGTGATGGGCGAGCAGCTGCTGTGGCTGCGGCGCAGCGTGGAGCCGCTGGCGGTCGACCTCGGCGCGCCGCGCGCGGATCCGGAGCGGCTGTGGACGATCGCGGTCTACATGGGAGCCGACAACGACCTGGAAGTGGGCGGCCTGATCGACCTGATGGAGATGGCGGAAGGCTTGCCGGAGAAGGGTGTCGACGTCATCGTCCTGGTCGACCGCGCCAAGGAGCACTGGACCGACGAGGCCGGAGACTGGACCGACTCGGCCGTGTTCCGCATCCGGCGCGGCGGCGATCCGGAACTGATCGGGGAGATCGGCGAGCCGGACATGACGGATCCGCGCACGCTCGCGGGCTTCGTCAGCGCCGTCTACCGCAGCTTCCCGGCCGCGCATCACGCTGCGCTGTTCTGGGATCACGGCGGCGGCTGGCAGGGCCTGATCGCGGATGAGGATGTGCCGGGCCGCGAGGGCACGAGCCTGATGGATCTGCAGTCGCTGCGGCTGGGCCTGCACGCTGGAATGCTGCACAGCCGGGTGCTGAAGCTGGATCTGGTGGCCTTCGACGCCTGCCTGATGGCGCACCTCGAGGTCGCGGTCGGCCTGGCGGACCTGGCCGAGGTGCTGGTGGCCTCCCAGGCGCTGGTGGCCGGGGCAGGGTTCCCTTATGACCGCGTGCTACCGCTGTTCGCCGGCGACCGGCCGGTCCGGGAGATCGCCGCCGACATCGTCAGCACGTTCGGCGCGGCCTATGAGGGGGAGCACGATCCCGAAGCCACGCTGTTCGCCATCGATCTGGCCCGCGTCGGCCCGATGGCGGCCCTGCTGGACGCTCTGGCGGTCCAGTGCCTGCCGGTCCTGGACGCGCAATGGCCGGCCTTTGCGCGGGCCCTCTACTACGGCGAGTGCTACGAGCCGCGCACGGAACGGACCCTCAGCTCGGCCGTGGGCAGCCTGGACCTGGTGGATCTGCTGCGCCGCTTGCGCACCGGCACGCCGTCATTCCCGGCGGCGGCGGAGGCCGACGAGCTGCAGCAGGCGGTGGCGGCCGCCGTCATCGCGGCGCACACGGGCGAGCAACGCCGTCTCAGTCACGGGCTGTCGGTCTACGGGCCGCACAAGACCGACCAGATGCGGCTCGACTACCTGCTGAACTGGCTCGGCGGCGCCAACCACTGGACGGAGCTCCTGATGCGAGTGCACGCGGCCGCCGCGGCCGACCCGCAGCCGGTCGAGCTCAGGGAGCTGCGCGTGCTCGATCACGACGGCAATCCGGCCGCCAGCGTGCCGCAGTTCGGCGGCTGCAGCCTGCACGCCACGGTGACCGGCAACGGCATCGTGCAGGTGCAGCAGTGGGACAGCACGCGCGACGGCGCGCACTGGCTGGTGCTGCGCAAGAACTTCGTCGTGGACCCCTACTTCGTGCTGCGCGTCCGGGAGGCCGCGGCCGAGGACGTGGACCTGGTGATGCCGCAGTTCGTGGACGGCGAGAACCGCCTGCAGAGCGAGCTGACCGGCATGAATTTCGCGGTCAGCAATGGCGAGCTGCAGGTCCTGGCCACGTTGGACATGGCCACGCCTTCCTCGCAGGCGCCGTTCGTGGCGCGCGCGCGCCTGCACGAGCCGGGCGCCGCCGCGCCGAAGCCGATCGCCATCGAGTTCCACCGCGCCCTGTGGCTGGTGCAGGCGGTGTACGACCTGACCCCTGCAGCCGACGGCCGCGTCGAGCCGCGCCGGATCCAGCCGGCCGCGGACGCGCTGGTCGGCGTGCTGCTGGAGACCCTGGAGGACGACGGCACGACCGGCATCCTCGAGAACGAGGCCATCCCGTGGAAGGATGGCCCGCGCCTCGTGCTCAGCATGGACGAGCCTGGCCGCAACCGCGCCGACCTGATCGCCGAGACCATGGACGGGCGGCGCTATCACGCCGCCTGCGAGTACGAGCTGGCCGCCAACCCGGACCTGGAGCGCTGGTCCCAGAGCTGGCGCGCCTACGATCCCGCGGCCCTGACCGGCATCTGGCGGCAGTCGCTGGCGGTCGGTCCGGAGCGGTTCCAGGCCACGGGCGGGCGCGCCGAGTTCCTCGGCCCGCACTCCTGGGGCCCGGGCTGCTTCTCCGTGCGCTCGCGCTTCCCCGCCGGAGGAGGCGAGGAGGAGGTGGTGCAGATCTGGGTCCTGGAGCAGCTCGGCGTGCCCAGCCTGCGCATCGTGATGCCGACCGTCGAAGGACGGACCTTGTGCTGGTACGGCCCGGCCGTCATCGGCACGGGCGAGTCCGGCCGGTTCATCGCCATGAAGGCGCTCAACTTCGGCGGCCTGATCTGGCGTTGGGAGCAGGACGGCGGCGGCTAGACCGGGCCCGAGAAGCGGAAATCCAGGCCGGCGGCGGCCCGTGCGGCGCGTGCGTGCGCGGCGCAGCTGCTGTGCGCGTCTGCGGCCAGCACCCAGGCGAGGTGCGGGTAGGCGTCGGGATGCCCGGGGGCATGCGTGCGTGTGCCCGGCGCGGCGATGACCCCGGCGCGCAGCCCCTGCACCTCCAGCGCCTCCAGCTCGGCGCGCGTGGGAGCGTGGGTCACGGTGGCGTCCGCGTAGTGACAGCGGTAAGCGAGCGCGGCGCGGACGCCGTTGCCGGCGTGCACCTGCGGGCGGCCGCCGAGCGCGAGCTCCAGCGCGTGCAGCGCCGGGTCGCCGCCGCACACCGCCTGGAACAGGTCGCCGAAGGCTTCGTCCTGGCCCAGGCGGCCGTTCACCTCGATGATCTCGGCGCGCCGTTCGCCGCGCCGCATCTCGATGGAGAAGCCGGAATCGCGCAGTCCCAGCGCCGCCAGGGCGCCGGTGCAGGCGGCGGCGACCGACTGGTGCTCCGCGACTCCCAGGTCTGCCGGCAACAGGTAGGACTCGATGTAGAACAGCGGCGGACGGCTGAGGACCTGCTCCATGAGCCCGTAGAAGCGCGCGGAGCCGTCCAGCATCAGGCCGTCCATCTCCACGGCCTGCCCGCGCGAGAAACTCTCCACCAGGAACTGGCGCGTCGGATCGCAGCCGAGGTCCAGGGCAGCGAGCCGGGCGAAATCGCGCAGGCGGCGCACGTCGGGCGCGTGCTCCAGGCGCTCCAGCATGGAAGCGACCGCGGACGCCACGGCGCCGGGGTCGTGCACGACGGTGACCAGCCGCGCCATGGTGGAGGCCACCGCCTTGAGCACCACGGGATAGCCGGCGTCCGCGGCGAAAGCCGCCACCTCGCGTGCGCTTGCGGCCAGTCGGAACCGTGGCACCGCCACGCCGGCCGCGTGCAGGGCGCTGCGGCACAGGTACTTGTTGGTGCAGTGGTGCGCCGCGTCCCGGCTCGGTCCGGGCACGCCGAGCCGGGCGATGAGCAGGGCTCCGGCCAGGAATCCGGCTTCCGACTGGGCCAGGACCGCGTCCACCGCGTGCCGTGCGCACCAGCGCTCCAGCACCGGCATGGCCTCGGCCAGCCGCTCCGGCGGCGGGAGCTCCACGATGCCGCCGGCGTACACCTCGGCGTCGGCCGGGTTGGGGACGTGCTCGGCCAGGGCCAGCCGCAGGTCGTGCTCGAGCAGCCAGGCCTGGTGGCGCTCCACCTGGGCCCGCTGCATCCCGGCGGCGCCGGGGTAGAGCACGAGGACCGTCCGCATGCGCGCGCCGCCGGGAGCTTAACGGCCGCGCGGCCGGTGCAGGCCCCTGCGGTCCACGCCCAGCATGCCGGCGGCGAGGCTGCGCCGGTCCACGGGCTGCAGGTGCGCCGCCGCGCCGCGGCGCAGCAGCGGGTAGTGAGGGACCGCGTCCAGCCGGCGGGCGATGGCGTCCATCGCCGCGTCTTCGGTGCGCCAGCTCAGGCGCTCGAACGGGCGCAGGGACACGGGCCCCGAGTAACCACGCAAGGTCTTTTCTCCGTGCTCGTTGAAGTAGTCCTCGAAGTACGAGAGCGCGAGCTCGCGCAGGCTGCGGAAGATCGGCTCGCGGAAGCGCAGGCCGCTGAAGTTGGACTTGGCCACCGCGCCGTAGCGGTCGCCGCGGCGGAACAGCGCCAGCACGTGGTCGTCATCGCGCACGGCGCGCAGATCCACGAGCCGTGCCGGGTGGCCGAGGCGCTCCAGCGCCGCCGCGGCCAGCACGGCCGCGTCGAAGCAGTGCGCGCGCCCGTCGCGCAGCACGCTCCGGGGACAGCGATAGACCGGCTCCGTGCTGTAGGGGATGCGGTCCAGCAGGGCCTGGATGTCTGCTGGGCTGCGCAGCGCGCGCAGGCGACGCCGTTCGGTGGGGGTCCATTCCGCCACGGCTCCAGTAGAGCGGCGCCGGGGCATCTACGTATTTTTACTGATTAGCGTTGCAGCCCGACGATTCCTACCCTTCCGGTCCCCTGTTGATCCCCCGTCGATCTCCTGTTCGTCCCGTGTTCGTCCCCGGTTGATCACGGGCTAGTCCCCTGATCGGCTCCAGTCGATCCCCGACTGGTCCCCTGGCCGTCTCCCCAAGCACGGTTCCCCCATGGCCCTCGCTCCGTTCCTACTTGCTCTCAGTGTCCTCCAGTCACGCCACGTACCCCACGACTCGGGCTTCGGAATTGCTGTAGCCCCGACCGGCGGTGGGGGACGGGAGCTGGTCCTGGTGGCGGATCACCCGGTGAAGTCCATGCGCTCGCGCGATGACGGGCTGTCCTGGGAAATCCTCAGCGGCACCGGACTGGAGCTGCAGACGCCGCGGGAGGTAGTCTACCTGCCCGGGGCCGCGCCCCGGTTTGTCATCGCAACGTATTTTGGAATCTGGGCTTATGACCCTGCAACCGGCCTGGTGCTGGGCTGGTCCCAGGGCCTGCCGCCGGTGGACAAGCACGCCATCGACCTGGCTGCTCCGGGCCTGGGGGGATCGGGCCCCGTCTTCTGCCTGAGTGAGGTCGGGACCATCTACCGGCGGGAAGCCGCGTGGAGCGCCTGGGTCCGCTGCCACAGCAGCGGCCTGACGATCGGGCCAGGGCAAGGCGAGATCGCGATGGTACCCAACTTCGACCCCAACGCCGCGCCCGGCCCCAAGCGGACCGTGCTCGCCGGAGCCGCCGGCGTCCTGCTGGTGTCTCAAGACGGCGGCGTCGGGTGGCAGACGCACGCCCAGTTCGACACCTCCTACCCGGACGGTTGGGCCATCACCGCCATCGCCTTTGATCCCGACTACCCCCGCACCGGGATCGTCCTGCTCGGGCGCACGCGGCTGCGCCCCATCGACCCGCGCAAGGACGAGGGCGAGATCCTGCGCTCCAGCGATTTCGGCGCCAGCTTCCAGACCGTGCTCCGCATGGACAGCGGCGTCGCCGCGCTGGGGGCGGCCGCCGGGCCCGCGGGTGCGGTGTACCTGGCCTCCGGCAACATGTACCCCAACGACGGCTACTACCAGGGCACCGGCATCCTGGTTAGCGGCGACGGCGGCCTCACCTGGGACGACTTCGGCAACGAGCAGGACTTCGGTCTGGAGGACGGCCCCGGCCAGCACACCGCCGTGCCGGCCAACCTGCGCCTCGAGCAGGCCTTTGCCTTCTCTCCCAGCTTCGCGCAGGACAACACGGTGTGGTTCACGCGCTCCGAGGGCCTGTTCCAGAGCCGTGACGGCGGCAGCCACTGGCTGCAGCAGGGATTCCGGCCGGTGGAGCAGGTGCGCGACATCGCGACGGCGCTGCAGCCCGGATTCGGCTCGCACATCGCGGCCGCCACTTACGGCGAGGGCGCGGTCTACGCGGAGGGCGGCTCCAAGGCGCCGGAGGTCCTGCACGACGACTGCCCGCTTCCCTACCAGAAGGCGGTGGCGATCTCGCCCAGCTTCGAGCGGGACGGGACCATGGTCGTCGGAGGCGCGTCCGACCTGGCCATCTGGTACGACCCGGTCAAGCCCGCGGCCAATCCGTTCGGCGCCACCGGCTGGGTCCTGCCGCCGGTCTCGGACGTCGTGACCGGGCGCCCGCTGTCGGGGTACGCGCGCACGATCGCCATGTCGCCGCACTACGACGGCACGCGCCCGGCCGGCTCCGATCTCGCGTTCTACTGGAGCACCTGGGACGACGTACCCATGCGCAGCCGGGATGGCGGCCTGACCGGCGAGCGCCTGGACCAGGTGCAGGGCGGCGGGTCGGCGCCGTTCCTGTCGGCGCTGGACATCGCGCGCACCTACGACGACAGCACTCCCGCGGGGCGCACCGACGTGTATGGCGGGACCGAGAGCGAGCACAGCTTGTACCGCCTGGACGACCGGACCTGGACGCCGATCGCGCATTTCGACTGGCAGATCTACTCGGTGGTGGTGGATCCCAACTTTTCGCGTCCCAACAAGCCGCGCGTGTTCGTGGCGCTGCAGGGCTACCCGTTCATCGCGCAGGTGCTCGACTACGGCGGCGAGACGCAGGTCGTGCCGATGGCGCGCAATCTCAATGACGCGCTGCCCATGGACCTGGCCATGGCGCCCAACCAGGCGCAGGACCCGTTCCTGTTCGTGACCACCTGGGGCTCCGGCGTGTGGAAGCTCAACCTCTCCTCCGAGGGCGAGTCGTGGACGCGCGTCGGCGAGGGCTTCCCGCGGTGGTGGTCCGAGTGCCTGGTCGTTTCGCCGAGCTTCAGCACGGACCGCCTGCTGTACGTGGGCACGCAGTACGGGGTGGTGGCCGGCATGGACGGGCCGACCGTCAAGTGGGCTCCGCTTACGTCCCCGGCCGCGCGCGACGACGACGATCCCGGCTTCACCACGTACGCGCCGAACCTGGCCGCCAATCCCGACCCGACGCGGGCCTGGGCGTGGCTGCAGCTGGATCCCACGGACTTCTATCCGGACCTGCGCGTCACGGGCGAGGAAGTGCGCGTCGCCAACCAGGACGGCATGTACTTCACCGCGGCCGGCTACGCCTCGGCGCTGGAGCTGAAGACCTACGCCGGCCCGGGCGCCGGCGCGGTGATCATCAGCGTCGCCGACGCCTTCACGGGCGCCCACCTGACCACGCTGGCGGTGGACCTGGGCGCGGCCGCGCCGTCGGTGCAGAACTACACGCTGCCGGTGCCGCTGGCCACGCGCTCGGCCGTGCTCGTGCGCGTGGAGGCGGACCTGGATCCTGGCGAGCGGTTCGCCTTCGACGGCATGGTATTCGTGCCGTAGTACGCCTTGCGCACGTACTCGCCCAGCATGCGGTGCGTGTTGAAATAGGCGCCGTTGATGGCGATGGCGTTGGCGCGCACCTCCAAAAAGCGGTCCG
The DNA here is from genome assembly GCA_004295085.1 of Planctomycetota bacterium. Lineage (GTDB taxonomy): Bacteria > Planctomycetota > UBA1135 > UBA1135 > UBA1135 > SHNF01. The sequence continues at coordinate 237,571 of SHNF01000006.1, forward strand.
GCTGGCGGTAGTAGAGGCGCGCCACGGCGTTCTCGAGCTGGTCGTAGAGCGCGGCGGCGTCGCGGGCGCGGCTGGGCGGCCCGGCGTCCGGCGCGTCGGCGCCGATGCGCCAGCCGGTCGTGCCTTCGATCCAGCCTTCCAGCCACCATCCGTCCAGGATGCTCAGGGACGGCACCCCGTTGAGGGCCGCCTTCATGCCGCTGGTACCCGAGGCCTCGAGCGGGGGTTCCGGCGTGTTCAGCCACACGTCCACGCCCGAGGTCAGGAGCCGCCCCAGGCGCAGGTCGTAATCCGGCAGGTACACGGCCCGGACCGCGGGATGCAGCGCCGCCAAGTGTGCGTGCACGCGCCGGATCATGTCCTTGCCTTCCACGTCCAGGGGGTGCGCCTTGCCCGCGAACACAGCCTGGAGGCCGCCGTAGCGGCTGGCGATGCGCCGCAGCCGGTCCGGATCGGCGAACAGAAGGTCGGCGCGCTTGTAGCCCGTGGCGCGCCGCGCGAAGCCGAGCGTCAGGATGGCAGGATCCAGGCGCGCGCGCGCCAGGCGCGCCACCGCGGCGCGCAGGGCCAGCTTGCAGGCGCGATGCGCCGCGGCGAGGTCGGCGCGCGGAATGCGCAGCGCCAGGCGCAGCTCGGCGGCGTCGCCGCGCCAGCCCGGCAGCCAGCGATCGTAGAGCCGGCGGAACGGCGGCGCGGTCCAGCTGAGCGCGTGCACGCCGTTGGTGATGGAGTCCACGGCCCGGCGCGGGAACATCCGGCGCGAAACCTCGCCGTGGCGGCGCGCCACCGCGTTGACGTAGCGGCTCAGGTTGAGCGCCAGCACCGTCATGTTGCACTGGCCGTCGTGGCGGAACAGTCCCAGCCGGCGCAGGGCGGGATGGCGGCCGATGACCTTGCGCACCAGCTCCACGGGGAAGCGGTCGTGCCCGTACGCCACCGGCGTGTGCGTGGTGAACACGCTCAAGGCGCGCACCGCCGCCACGTCCTCTGCGGTCAGGTTCTCGCGCCCGGCGCGCGCCAGCCGCTCGGCCAGCAGCTCGAAGGTCACCAGCGCCGCGTGCCCCTCGTTGAGGTGGAAGGTGTCCAGCCGGTCATGGCCCAGGGCCCGCAGCAGGCGCACGCCGCCCATGCCGAGCACGACTTCCTGGCTGAGCCGCAGGCGGGCGTCGCCGCCGTAGAGGTGGTCGGTCAGGCGCCGGTCCGCGTCCGCGTTGGCGGGCAGGTCGGCGTCCAGGAAGTACACGGGCACGGTCCGGCCCGAGACGCCGGCCACCTCCAGCTTCCAGGCGCGCAGCTGCACGCCGCGCCCCTCGATGGTGACGCGCACGCGCCGGCGCAGCTCTTCCAGCCGCTGTTCCGGCGCCCATTCCGCCGGCGACTCGGCCTGGTTGCCGCCCGCGTCCAGGATCTGGCGGAAATAGCCCTTGCGGTACAGCAGCGTGACCGCCACGAACGGCAGCCCGAGGTCGGCGGCGGCGCGCACGGTGTCTCCGGCCAGCACGCCCAGCCCGCCGCTGTAGGTCGGGATGCGGGCGTCCAGCCCGATCTCCATGGAGAAATAGGCGACGCGCTTGGGTTCGTGCATGCGGGGTAGGAGTCTCCCGGCGGCGACTTCGCCGCGCGCCGGTCCCCTCAGCATCCGAAGTCGGCGCCGCGGAAACAAGGCCTGGGCGGCGCCGCCGGTCCCTCCCGGCCGCTCAGCGCGGCGCGGCGGCGCGCGGATCCAGCCGGTCGCGCAGGTGGTCGGCCAGGCGCTGCACCGGAAAAATCAGTCCGAACATGGCCACGGTCACCGCCGCCAGGGGCCAGGGGTGGCCCTCCGCCAGGTCGTGCACGCCGAACAGGATCGTGCGCCCCCAGGACGGCTGCTCCGCCACGCCCACGCCCAGGAAGGACAGGATGACCTCGGTGTTCACGGCATAGACGAAGTGCAGCGCGAGCTGCACCAGCAGCATGGGCAGAAGGTTGGGGAGGATGTGGCGGGGCAGCACCTGCAGCGTCCCGGCCCCGGCGCCGCGGGCGGCCAGCACGTAGTCGCGCGTCTTCTGGCGCTCCGTCTCGGCGCGCACCACGCGGAACACGCCCACCCAGGACACCGCGGCGATGGCGGCGATCGCGCTCAGGTAACCCTGGCCCAGCATGAAGCCGATGGCCAGGATCAGCAGGATGGCCGGGATCGCCGCCACCGCGCTGCTGAGCCAGACCGCGGCGCGGTCCACGGCGCCGCGGTACCAGCCGGCGGCCATGCCGAGCGCGGCGCCCAGGCTCACCGCCAGCCCCGCCGCCACGGTTCCGACCTGCAGCGAGATGCGCAGCCCCTGCAGCGTGAGGGCCAGCACGTCGCGCCCGAGGTGGTCCGTGCCCAGCCAGAAGCCGGCGCCGGGCGGGACGCTCTCGCGCCCGTAGTGCTGCACGGCGTGATCCGCGCCCACGAGGTGCAGCGCCGCGGCCGCGCCCAGCACGAGGTAGGCCAGCAGCAGCGCGACCCACTTCCTCACGGGCGTGCTCCGTAGCGCGGGTCGGCCCAGGCGCAAGCCAGGTCGGCCAGCCACTGGAACAGCAGGAAGCACATCGCGGACAGGAAGGTGACGGCGCGCAGTACCGCCTGGTCGCCGCTGAGCACCGCGTCCACGGTGTACCCGCCCAGGCCAGGCACCCCGAAGAAGCGCTCGATCAGCAGCGAGCCCAGCGCCAGTGCCGGGAGCGCGCTCACCGATTGCGCGAGCACAGGCACCAGGATGTTGCGCAGCACGTGGCGGCGCAGGACGCGCGCGCCGCCGAGGCCCTGCGCGCGCGCGTTGCGGACGTACTCCTGGTGCAGCTCCTCCAGCGCCAGACTCCGGTAGAAGCGCAGGTCGGCCCACAGACCGAGCACGGTCCAGATCAGGATCGGCAGCAGCAGGTAGGTCCAGTACGGCGGCTCCCAGCCGTAGATCGGAAACCAGCGCAGGTCGGCGGCCAGCCAGCGCTGCAGCAGCGGAATCGCGGCCACCCAGCTCACGGACATGCCGGCGACGCTGAGCACGGCGAGAACGCGGTCCAGCCAGCCGCGGCGCACGGCCGCCCACAGGGCCAGCGCCAGCGCCAGGGCGGTGCTGAGCAGGAACGCTGGAACCGCGAGCGCCAGAGAGCGGCGCGCACGGCTCCACAGCTCGGCGCCGATCGGCTGGCCGGTGCGGGTGACGCCGAAGTCGCCGCGGAACAGCTCGCCGATGCGGCGCCCGTAGCGCCGCCAGGCCGGAACGGCCTCGGCCCAGGCCAGCTCGGCGCCGCGTCCCGTGTCCAGGCTCTGGCTGGCGCCGCGCAAGGCCGCGGCGATGCCGCTGGCCGGAGCCTGCGCGCGCTCCTGCGCGCCCGGGCCGGGCGTCAGGCTCAGGCGCCAGCCCGGGGCCGGGCTGGCGCCGTCCAGCTCCGCGAGCGCCTGCTGCACGGTGCGGCCGGTGAGCGGCACGCGCCAGCGTTGGCTGCCATCCAGCGTGCGCAGCTCCAGCGCGTCGCCGGCGCTGCGCAGGACGAAGCGCTGTGGCGGCCCGGCGACGTGCAGCGTGGCCAGGCGCGGCTCATAGGCCGAGAACGCGCCCAGGCGCAGCCGCGCCTCTCCGATGCGCTGCGCGCTGGCCTTGGGCCCGGTCTCGATCAGCGCCGGATCACCGAGCAGGCCGCTGTCGAAGACCAGGAGCAGGATCAGACTGACGCCCGCGGCGAGCCCGGCGGCGGAGAGCAGGCGGCGCAGGGCCCGGGCCAGCAATCAAGGAGCCTCGATCCGGTAGTACTTGCACGCGTAGGGCTGGAAGGGATGCATGCGCACGTTCTTGAGCCATGGCTGCAGCAGGACGGTTCCGCCGGGAAAGTCGATGGGGATGACCGGGACCGCGGCGTTGAGCCGCTGCACCATCTGCACCACCAGCGCGTCGCGCTGCGCGGCGTCGGTGGTGGCCTGATACGCCTCGAAGCCGCGGTCGAAGTCCGCGTCGTGGAAGCGACCGCGGTTGGCCACGGGGCCGCTGCCGCCGTAGAAGATCGTGAGCAGGTCCGTGGCGTCGGGATACTGCATGGTCCATGTGCGCGTCATCATCTGGAACTCGCCCTCGGTGGTGCGCTGCTGCATCTCGGCCCAGCTGCCGACCTGCTGGCGCACGCGCACGCCGATGCGCGACCAGCCCTCCGCCACGACCTCGCCACCGGTGCGCGTGACCCGGTCGGGCGGGGCCAGGTCCACGACCAGCTCCTCCAGGCCGCGGCCCTCGGGGTAGCCGGCCTCCGCCAGGAGGCGGCGCGCCTGCTGCAGGCGCTGCGCTTCCGCACCGGACTCGACGCCGTGGCCGAACTGCGGGCAGGCTGCGCTCGCCGCCATGTATGCGGGCAGGAAGCTGCGCGCGCGCTCGGCCCAGTCGCCGCCGCGCACGGCCTGGGCCCAGCGCTCGTAGGGGAACGCCAGGCTCAGGGCCTGGCGCAGCTTGAGCCGGCGCGCGTTGCCCGCCTCGTCGCCCGGGATCATGCCGAGCACCGGGTCGTCCATGTTGATGGTGATCATCGACATGGACACCGGCAGCACGGGCAGCAGGCTGACGCCGCGGGCCGACAGCTCCGCGTTCGGGCGCCCGTCCTGGACCAGGCGGCCGTAGGCGTCGCCCAGGACCGACAGCATCTCCAGCTCCTGCGCCTCGAACAACTGCGTGCGCGTGGACGGCTCCGGCACGAACAGCACGCGCAGCTCGTCCAGGAACGGCAGCGGGCCGTCGCCGAAGGGACTGGGATCGCCGCGCCAGCCGGAGACGCGACGGAACTGCGCCTGGCTGCCGGGGATCCATTCCGCCAGGTAGAAGGGGCCCGTGCCCACCGGCTGGTTGAGGAAGTTCCGGCCGGAGCGCGCCACCGCCTCGCGCGCCACCACGGCGGTGTTGGACTCGGCGCACAGGAACAGGAAGCTCGGCTCGGCGCGCGCCAGGCGCACCAGCAGGCAGCGATCGTCCAGGGCGCGCAGGTCGGCCAGGCCGCCGCGCGACTCCGCCTCCTTCCAGGCGGCCGCCGCGCTGTCCGCGCCCTGGGCGGTGGCCCGGTGGAACTCGTCCAGGCCCGCGATCAGGCCTTCAAAGGCGTAGCCGTTGTCCGCGCTGGACTGGAAATCGGTCTCCCGCAGCCAGGAGTAGACGACGTCATGCGCGGTCACGGGACGCGTGCGCTCCGGCCACAGCGGCGGATCGTAGGGATCGTGGAAGTGCGCGTCGTCGCGCAGCACGAACAGCCACAGCTTGCCGTCGTCGCTGCTCTCCCAGTGCTCCGCCAGGAGGGGGCGCATGCGCGTGTACGGCGCCCCGGCGGCGCAGTCGTACTCGACCAGCGTCTCGTACACCTGCTGCTGCAGGATTCCGTCCACGAAGGTGCCGCCGCCGGCGGGATCGAAGGTCTGCGCCTGCGCGTAGAAGGCGATGCGGGCCGCCGCCGGGCGCGCGGCCGGCGCGCGCGCGCCGGGGCCCTGGCTGTCCGCCCGCTCCTGCGCCGGCGCCAGCACCGAGGCGCACGCCAGCAGCAGGACGGCGGCGGCCATCCTCAGCTCACGGGCTCGGCCAGGATGCCAAGATGGCGCTCGCCGATGCGGCAGGCGATCAAGGTCAGCGTGCGCTCGCCGAAGGCGCGCGGCAGGAACTTCTGCTCCATGGTGAGCGGGCGGTCGGTGACGCCACGCTTGCGCACCTCCAGGCGGCCCACCTGCAGGTCGCGCAGGAGCGAGCGCATCTTGCGCGGGTCCAGGGCCTCGGTCGCCACCACGCGGAACGCGTCCAGGAAGGGCGTGCGCACCTTCTTCTTGCCGGTGAGGTAGGCGATCTCGGGATCCAGGGCGCACAGGCCGTGCTCCTTGGCCAGGGCGCCGAGCAAGCCGCTGCGCACCACCGCGGGATCCGGGTCGTACACGTACTCGGCGAGCTCGCCCACCGGAGCCTGGCCGTCTTCCGCTCCCGCATAGCTATCCCCCGCGGGCAGCAAGGTTGCGCGCCGCGGCACGCCGCTGGCGCAGGCGCCGTACCAGAACAAGGTCTCCTTGGCTTCACCCGACAGGGAGATGGTCTCGATCTCGCCAGGGGCCGGGAACTTGGCCAGCAGGAGCTCCAGGGGCACGGCGGGGGACAGCTTCACGCACGCCCCGGGGCGGCCCTCCAGCAGGCGGGCGATGTCGGCCGGCTTGGGCGACCACTCGTCCGGGCTCATCAGGCGCCGGCTGCCCTTGCGCCGGGACGGGTCGATGAAGATGGCGCCCGGCCCCGGCATCTCGGTGGTGCAGTCGGCCTCACGGAACTCGATCCCTCCGGCGCCGCACACCTCGGCGTTGGCCCGGGCAAAGTGCACCGCGGACGGATCCTTGTCCCAGGCGTGCACCGCCAGGCCGGCCGCCGCCAGGGCGATGGCGTCGGCGCCGATGCCGCAGCAGGGGTCCCAGACCTCGTGAAAGCCGGCCTTGCGCATGCGTTCGGCCCGGTAGGCTGCGACCCGCTCGCTGCTGGCCTGCTCCAGCTGCTCGCGGGTGAAGAACATCTGCAGGCCGCGGGAGAACTTCTGGGCGCCGCGGCGGCGCAGGGCCGTGAGCTCGCCCAGGGCCTCGGCCGTCTTCTTGGGGAACAGGCCGCGGAAGCTCTCCTGCAGGGACAGCGGATCGTCACCGTGGTTGGAGAACAAGGCCAGGGTCTCCCGGGCCTCGTCGGAGGTGAGGATCTGGGCGGTCTTGAGGTCGATGCGCATTCCGGGCGCCCACATGTTAAGAAAGAACAGCCGGAATGCCGAAGCCGGCACGGCTCCGGTCCGGGCGGCGCGTTGACCCCCGGGCGCGCGCCAGGGACACTGTGCCGCCGCATGCCGCCGCGCTGCCCATGTTCCAGGATCACCGCCGGCGCTTTCTAGCCTGCATGGAAGAGGGCGACCTCGCCCTCTTTCCCGGCGCCGGCCTGCGACTGCGCAGCCACGACGTGGTGTACCCGTTCCGCCAGCAGTCCGACTTCTGGTACCTGACGGGACTGCGCGAGCCGGACGCGCTGCTGCTCCTGGCCAAAGGCGTCGGGGACCTGCCGGCCGAGACCTTGTTCGTGGCCGCGCGCGAGCCGGAGCGGGAAGCCTGGACCGGCCCGCGCGTGGGCCCGGAGGGCGCCGTGTCCCAGCTCGGCTTCGCCGCCGCCGCGCCGCTGCGCGGCGCCGAAGCGCGGCTGGACCAGGCCCTGGGCCGCTGCCGCCGCCTGTGGTACCGCCTGGGCGAAGACGCGCGCTGGGATCGCTGGCTGCTGCAGGCGCTGCCCGGCTGGCGCCGGCGCACGCGCCTGGAAGAGGCGGGACCCGAGACGCTGCTGGATCCGACGCGCGCGCTGGCGGAGCTGCGCCTGCACAAGAGCGCGGCGGAGCTGGAATGCATGCGCCGCGCCGCGGCCATCACCGCGGAGGCGCATCTTCTGGTCATGGCCCGGGCCGAGCCCGGCGCCGGCGAGTGGGAGCTGGAAGCGCTCCTCAGCTACACCTTCCGTCGCCACGGCGCCGACGGCTGGGCGTATCCGCCCATCGTGGCCTCCGGCGCCAACGCCTGCGTCCTGCATTACACCGCCTGCGACCGGCGCCTGGCGGACGGCGACCTGGTGCTGGTGGACGCCGGCGCCGAGGTGGCGGGCTACGCCGCCGACGTCACGCGCGTGTTCCCGGCCGGTGGGTGCTTCTCGCCGCCGCAGCGCGAGCTGTACGAGATCGTGTTGGAGGCGCAGCGCGCCGCGCTCGCTGCCGCGGCGCCCGGCCTGCCCGTTGACGGCGTGCACCAGGCGGCCGTGCTCGTCCTCGCCCAGGGCCTGCGCGCGCTGGGGGTGCTGTCCCGCGGCGCCGAGGAGATCGTGGTGAAACAGCTCTACCGGCCCTGGTTCATGCACAACACCAGCCACTGGCTCGGCCTCGACGTGCACGACGCGGGCCGCTATGTTGTGGGAGGCAGCTCGCGCCCGCTCCGCCCCGGCATGTGCCTGACGGTGGAGCCCGGCCTCTACTTCTCAACCGACGACGAGCGCGTTCCCCGGGAGCTGCGCGGACTGGGCGTTCGCATCGAGGACGACCTGCTCATCACCGCTTCCGGGAACGAGCTGCTGACCGCTGCGGTTCCCACGCACCCGGCCGCGGTGGAAGAAGCCTGCGCCGCGGTCTGTCCCCTTCCCCCGGCCCTCGCAACGGAGATCGTGCACCCTTGAGCGGCAACGGCAACTCCAACGCGGGCGCCAGCGCCAGCGCGCTGGTCCTGCGCAGCGTCACCAAGACCTTCGGCGAGTTCACGGCGGTCGATGACGTCAGCCTCGAGGTGCCCAGGGGCGTCATCCAGGGCTTCCTGGGCCCCAACGGCGCCGGCAAGACCACCACGCTGCGCATGGTGCTCGGCATCTTCAAGCCCACCGCCGGCAGCATCCTGATCCTGGGCCGGCCCTCGGCCATGGAGGTGCGCGACCGCATCGGCTACCTGCCGGAGGAGAAGGGCCTGTACAAGAAGATGAAGGCCTGGGCCATCATCGCCTACTTCGCCACGCTCAAGGGCATGGACCGGCGGAGCGCGCGCCGGCGCGCCTTCGACCTGCTGGAGCGCTACGGCCTCAAGGACTTCGCCAACGCCAAGACCGAGGCCCTCAGCAAGGGGATGGGCCAGAAAGTCCAGGTCCTGGCCTCCATCGCCCACGAACCCGAGTTCGTGATCCTGGACGAGCCCTTCTCCGGACTGGATCCGGTGAACCAGCAGGTCATGGAGGGCGTGATCCGCGATCTCGCCGCCCGCGGCTCCACCGTGCTCTTCTCCACCCACGTGATGCAGCACGCCGAGCGCCTGTGCGACCGCATCCTCCTGATCGCCAAGGGGCGCAAGCTGTTCGACGGCAGCGTGGCCGCGGCCAAGGCCACACTGCCGCGCCGGGTCCGCATCGAGACCGACGACGACCCGGCGCCGCTGGCGCAGGTGCCCGGAGTCCTGGCGATGGCGCGCGGCGCCCAGGGCGACGGCGCCTGGGAGCTGCGCATCCGCGAGAACGCCGATCCGCAGGCCATCCTGCAGGCCAGCTTCGCCGCCGGCATCCGCCTGCGCCGCTTCGAGCAGCTGGACCCCAGCCTCCACGACGTCTTCGTGCACATGGTGGGGGACGAGGCCAAGGAGGCGTCCTTCCGATGAGATACCCCCTGCTGATCGCGTTGCGGGAATTCGCCGAGAACGCCAAGACCAAGGGCTTCTGGATCGGCCTGCTGCTGTTCCCGGTGATGCTGGTGGTCATGATCCAGGTGCCGCGCTTCCTGGAGGAGCGCGCGACGCCCACGCGCTACTTCACGATCGTGGACCAGTCGGCCCGCTTCGAGCCGGTGATCCTGCAGGGCGTGGAGCGCGCGCACGCGCGCCGGGTGCTGGAGGCGCTCGTGGCCTACCAGGCGCGCTACGCCGACCCGGACCGGCTGCCGCAAGCCGGGGACGGCGGCATCGATCTCGAGGACGCGCCTCCGGGCTCCTTGAACCCCGCGGAGGTCGTCAAGCGACTCGCCGAGGACAACCCGGAGATGCTGGACACGCTGCAGCAGCCGGACGGACTGGCGCTGGTGCTCGCGGGCATCCGGCCGCTGCTGGTCGCGGACGCCCCGCCCTTCGAGGAGCCGCGCCGGCGCCTGCGCAAGGTCGAGATCCCGGCGGGCGTGGATCCGTCCGCCGGCCCCGACCAGGTCGGCGAGGCGCTCAAGCCCTACCTCCGCGGCGAGGAGCGCGTGGAGGTGGGCGGCGAGTCCAAGGACCTGTTCGCGGCCGTCGTCATCCCGGCCGACGTCGAGGAGCACATCATCCGCCCGGGAACGCTGCAGTCCGTGGGCTGGGACCGCGAGGGCGTGCGCTTCTGGAGCGCGAACCTGGCGGACGACGACCTGCGCGACGTCGTCAAGAACAGCATCGACGAGCACATACGGGCCGAGGCCTACGAGGCGCGCGGCATGCCGCCGGCGGCGGTGCGCGAGATCGAGCGCACGAGCGTGGCCTTCGCCACCTTCGACCCGAAGAAGGCGGCCGGCGAGGAGGTGGTCAGCCTGGCCGACGAGATCCGGTTGTGGGTGCCCGTGGGCTTCGTGTACCTGCTCTGGATCGCCATCTTCACCGTGGCCCAGATGCTGCTCAACAACACCGTCGAGGAGAAGTCCAACCGCATCATCGAGGTGCTGCTGTCCTCGGTGACCCCGGGCGAGCTGATGATGGGCAAGCTGGTCGGCATCGCCGCGGTCGGCCTGACCATGATCGCGGCCTGGTGCATCAGCCTGATCGGCGTGGTCTGGTACTTCGCCGGGCCGGAAGCCGAATTCGCCCAGCACCTGCTCGACATCCTGGCCGACGACCGCGTGCTCATCCCGGCCTTCGCCTGCTACTTCGTGTTCGGCTACCTCATGTACGCCGGGATCTTCCTGGCCATCGGCAGCGTGTGCAACACCCTGAAGGAGGCTCAGAACTTCATGGGCCCGGTCACCCTCATCCTGATGGTGCCGCTGCTGACCATGATGTTCATCCCCAAGGACCCCAACGGCACCCTGGCCGTGGCGCTGTCCTGGATCCCGCTGTACACGCCCTTCATCATGATGAACCGGATCGCCGGCGATCCGCCCCAGTCGCAGTTGATCGGCACGCTCGCGCTCATGGTGGTCTCGGCGCTGGGCATGCTGTGGCTGAGCGGGAAGATCTTCCGCATCGGCATCCTGCGCACCGGGCAGCCGCCTAAGCTCCTGGAGCTGCTGCGCTGGCTGCGCAGCAGCTGAGGGCCGGAAGGACTCCTGGCGCGGTCAGAACTGCAGCCGGACGCCGAGCAGCAGCTCCTCGTCGTTGTCGAGGAAGCGGACGTTGGCGCCGAAGCTGATGTAGTCGGTCAGGTAGTAGCGCGCGCCGACGCCGGCGCCGCCGTCGCTCTCGTCGAGATTGACCCACTCCAGCTGGCCGTTCAGCTCGATGCGTGAGGTGAGGAGGTAGCGGGCGCCGGCGACCAGCGCGCCGCCTCCGTCCACGTCGTCCACGTTGCTGCCGTCGAGGTCCTGGCGCGCGTAGGAGGCGATCCCGAACAGGTCGAGCGAGCTGCTGAGCGTCAGGTGGTAGCCGACGCCGAGCCGCGCCTCGTTGTAGTCTTCGCCCGAGTCGGAGGCGTCGGTGTAGGTTGCCTGCAGGAAGGAGCCGAACAGGAAGTCGAAGGAGCCGGTGGCGCGCCAGCCCTGCACCGTCTCATCCAAGCCGTCGGAGTCGAGCAGGAGGTAGCCCAGCTCCACGTAGGAGTAGCTGAAGGCAGGCTTGGTCTCCTGCGGCGGCGCCACGGCAGTTCCGCCGGCTGCGTCCTCGATGAAGCCCAAGGCCGCGGTCGTGGAGTCAGGGGCTTGAGCCGCACACAGGACCAAGGCGAAGCAGAGAGACATGCAGGCACTCCTTTTGCGCCAGAACCAGAAGCCGGATGCAGGCGCCAGGGCGGCAGCATACACGAACCCGGCACCCCGGCCCGCGCCTTTCGCCTAGAAATACAGTCGCGCGTACAGCATCACGCCCGAGTAGCCGTACTCGATATCGGCGTCGAGCGGGCTGCCGCTGCCTTCCACCGTGACTTCGGTCCGGAAGTTGTTCAGTCCCACGCCCCAGCCGAAGTTCTTGAAGGTGTCGTGCTCCAGGGTCAGCCGGTTGTCGTTGACGTAGCCCTGGAAGGTGCCGAGATCGACCTTCAGCACCTCCCAGTCGGCGGACAGATGCCACTTCCGATCCAGCGCATAGGCAAAGTGCAGCCCGAGCAGCGGCAGCGGCGCGTTGACGCGGAAGTTCTCCTCCAGGCTGAGATTGTTGGTCTGCATCCCGAAGCCGATGCCCATGACGTGGAAGCCGATCGACGCCCCGATGGTCGTGCGCGTGTCGGCGACGAAGTTGTAGCGGTAGTCCAGCTTGAGGATCTTGGTCCGGAATTCCGTTTCCACGCCGCTGCCGGCCGGGAAGAAGACGTCCCCGACCTGGATGTCGTCCTGTAAGGTGCGGCTGCCGCTGCGGTCGATGTCGTAGTAGCTGGCGTCGATCCGATGGCGCCGGTTGAAGCTGTAGTAGGCGTCGATCCGTGCGATCTGAGTGCTGCGATCGACTCCGAGCGTGTCCTCCAGGTCGATCACGGCTCCGACGATGGTCGGCGTGCTGATGGTCAGGCTTGTATTGAAGTCGGAGTAGGCCGCGACGCCGAGGTTCAGTCCGAAGCGCCGGTAGATGTTCTCGTAGTACTCCGGCTCCGGCTCTGTCTGCGGCTCCAGCTCCTCGACGCTCTGCGCCTCCAGGATCGACCAGCGCTGCGAGAGATCGAGCGCGTGCGGCTGCTGGGCCGGAGGGCAGGGAGGAGCAAGGCTGAGAGCGAGGGAGGCCAGGAATGCGGTGGGCAACATGGGGCAGTCCTCTGCTGCTGCGACCCTCGCAATCCTAGCGCGCCCTCCAGCGGGCCGCAGAATTTGGACGCGCAAGCCTCGCGGGGTTGGAGAGTCTGCCGGCGCCGAGCAACTCGCTCAGAAACGGATCTCCAGGCCGAGCAGGAAGCCGTGCAGCACGGCGTCCACGTCCAGGTCGTCGTTGTCCCGGTCCACGAACAGGGCCCGGTAGCCGGCGTGGGCGGCCAGAACGCCGCTGAACTGCCACCCGAAGCCGCCGTAGGACTGCCAGGTGTAGTCCGAGCCGACGCCGAAGCCGCCGATGTCCCCGTAGGCGACGATGGAGAAGCCGCCGCTCAAGGGCAGCTCCGCCGTCGCGCCGACCACCGGATCCACCCAGCTCTTGTCGCTCTCCACCCGCCTGGCCGGGCGGATGCCCGGCTGGAACTCGATCACGGTCTCGAGGTCCCAGATGCGCGCGCCTGCGAGCAGGTCCACGGACGAGCCGCCGTCCTCCCACGCGCGGTACGTGCCTGCGAGCGTGCTGATCAGGAGGTCCATCTCGACATCGGCGCCGGAGAAGAACGGGCCCTCCGTGTCGCCCTCCGTGGACAACTGGCCGAACGAGGCGTCGGCGAGCACGCCGAAGGAGCCGTAACGCGCCCGCGCGACCACCATGCCGGCGTAGTCCAGGTTTTCGAGCACGTCCGAGGGCGAAGCGTCCACGTCCACCGTGGGTCCCTGTCCGGAAGCGGCGCGGATGTCGCCGTCGATGCCGAACAGCCAGAAGTACGGGGTGATCTGGAAGGCCCACTGGTCGTCTGCGGCGGGTGGACGCTCCGCGGAGAGCGTCTCGGGAGCGAACCGCGCCTGCGCGGCCGCCGGAGCCGCCAGCAGTGCCAGGACGAGGAGCGTCGGAAGAATTCTCACGGAGGGACGTTGAGAGCGCGGGGCTCGCCGGAGACCTGGCTCGGCGGCTAGAACCAGTTGAGACCGATGCCCTCGCTGGACGCCTGCTCGATGCGCGCGCGCTGGGCGCGAGCCTGCTCGTTCTGCGGGTCGAGCGCCAGGGCGGCGTTCGTGTGCTTGAGGGCCTTGTTGTAGCTCGAGCTGACCGTGTAACGGCTCGCCAGGTGCAGGTGTGCGTCCACCATCTGGGCGATCGTCAGCTGGCGGTACCTGGCCCCGCCTTCCTGCACGCGCGGGTCGTCCGCGTACTTCTTCTCGATCTTTCCGATCTCCTTGAGGACCACCTCGCCGTCGGCGATCGCGCCTTCCCACAGGGCTTCCGACTGGCTGCTGCGCGCGGTCAGACCCTGCTTGGTGCGCTCGATCATGCGGTCGTAGCGCTCCTTGCCCAGCTTGAGGTCCTTCTCGAGCAGCTCGGCCTGCTCACGCTCGAGCTCGTCGTCGCGCGCGTTGCGCTCCGCCATGTAGTGCTGCTCGAGCACGGCCGCGGCCTGCTCGGCCTGCGGCTCGTTCGGCAGCTTCTCGACCAGGAGCGACAGCCAGCGTTCGGCCTCCTTGACGTCGTTCTTCGCGAACGCGGCCTGCGCCTGCTGGATGCAGTAATCGGCGGCCAGCCTGCGCCCCAGGACCCGCTCCTGGTCGATCTCGGGCTTCAGCGACGGATCCGCCTTCTCGGCGTACTGATAACTCCGCGCGGCGTGCGCGTAGAGCCCGATGTCACGGGCGTAGTTGGCGAGCTGGATCTGGCCGCGCGCGTTGTCCTTGGGGACGATGCTCGCGGTCACGTGGTACACCGAGCGCTGGTCGAGCTGGTCGAGGGTGTATGCCATGTCCTTTCCGTCCGCGGTACGGAACGAAAGGACCTTCTTCTGGGCGTCGTATGCCGTGGCGCGGCCTTGGACCACCGTGCCGTCCTTGAGCTTGATGTGCTCGGACCCGGCGGACGGCGCGGCCTGCGCGCCGAGCAGCGCGAAGCTGGCGAGTATCGGACCGATGGACCACATCGTCGTTCCTCCTTGCCTTGTCCTCACCTGGGGATGGACAGCGAGCCGCACACACAGTCGGGATTGTCCGGATTGGTCTTGCCTGCGAGGCACAGCGAGTGCGCGCAGCCCTCGAGATCGGCCTGCGGAGTTCCGCAGGTGCAGGCGATGTCCTCGGCACTGGAGTTGGAGCCGCAGGCAATGGGCAGAGCCAAAGCCACCGCTGCGAACAGCGGAAGGAGTGTGCGAGCGAACATGCGAGGTTCTCCTGCGATGAAGATCGGGCCTGGCCTGGGAACGCGCAGACCTGAGGATACTGGACCGGTGCCGCGCCCGCAAGGCCCGGCCGGGCGCTGCCAGCGGCAGTCGGTAGCGCCATCGCGGCCAGCGTCGTCGCTCGTGCGCGACGCGCAGAGTGCGAGGATCAGAATGCCTCGCCGATACCGAAGTAGATGGCGTCGCTGTCCTCGCCGTAGGCGAAGTCGAGCCGGAAGTTGATGTGGTGCTCGCTGGAGAGCCGGAAGCGCAGACCGAAGCCGACGCTCGGCAGGATGTGCTCCACGTCGAACTCGTCGAGCTCCGGCGCGACCTCGCCCAGGCCGCCGAACGCGACCGCGCCGAAGCGCCCGGCGACCTCCAGGCGATACTCCGCCTGCGCCGACAGCAGCATCCGGTCGCGGTAGCGGCCCGCCGTGTAGCCGCGTCCGTCGCTGCCCACTCCCAGCATGCTGAGCCCGAAGAAGGGGACGTCGCCGAAGGTGACGCGGCCGTAGCCGCGCAGCGCGAGCACCTGGCGCTCCGACAGGGTGAGGTAGCGGTTGTACGCCGCCGCCGCGGTCTGATACTCGAAGTCGCTGCCCCAGAGCTCGTCGTAGACGTCGCCCTGGAAGTCCAGCAGCGTGCCCTGCCGCGGGTAGAAGGCCTCGTCCCGTGTGTCGCGCTGGAAGCGCGCGCCGAGCGCCGCCAGCATGGCGTCCAGCTCCTGCTGCGAGAGCCCCTGGCCGATCGGTCCGGAGGCGCCGGCCGCGTCCAGGGACACGCGCGTGTTCCCGAACAGCCCGCGGCCGCCCAGGTAGGTGTGCGGCGCGACGCGCGTCAGCAGTTCGCCGACGACCCCCGACACGACCTGATTGATGGGAACCGAGCGGTTCATGTCGCCGGCGTTGTTGCCGATGCCGAAGAAGTCGTAGTTCACGTCGCCGTAGGCGAAGGCGCCGAGCGCCCGGTAGCGGTCCTGGTCCAGGTACAGCTTCACGGCGGCGCCCGCCGCCCAGCTCTCGTTCTCGCTGTAGAAGCCGCCGACCCCGGCAAACGAGGGCTGCGTGACCGTGTCGGAAGGATCGGTGCGGAACACGTAACCGAAGACTCCGCCGAGCCCGGCTCCCAGGCTGGGGTTGCGGAACGGGATCGGCGCCCCGATGAAGTCGTTGCCGCCCGCGACCGTCTCCGGAGCGGTGGCGAGGTCGGGGCTCTGTGGTGCCGCTGCCCCGGTCAGCATCGGCTCGGTCAGGTGGAACAGCTCGAGCAGCTCCGGATCGAGCACGGAGTCCAGCGCCCGCTGGAGTGCGGAGGAATCCACAGCGGGCGGCTGCGCTCCTTCCCCCGCCTTCGGTTCCTGCCCCTTCGGCTCCTGCGCCGGCGGCTCCTGCGCGGCTTTCGCAGGGCAGCGGAGCGCGAGCAACGCGAGCAGGATGGCGGCCGTCATTGCGGGATGGGGCGGATTGCTGGGCAGAGGAGGAGCACGTATCATTCTGACGACACGTAGCTGGGCCTGCCCGCATCCGGTGCGCGCCCGTCCTTTCTCCGAAAACGATCCGGCCATGAAGATTCCCCTCCAACGATCCTGCGCCGGCCCGGTGGCCGGCTTCCTCGCTCTTGCTGCTCTGCTCTCCGGCTGCCAGAGTGGCAAGACCGAAGGACAGAAGCAGGTGGACCAACTGACCTCGCAGCTCGAGGACTTCAAGAAGACGCTGACAGAGACCAAGGCGGATCTGCAGGCCACCCTGGCCGAGCACGACGCCGTAGTCGCCAACAAGGACGGCGACCTGGTCGGGCATTACGCGAAGTTCGTGGACGGGCTCGAGAGCTGCGAGGAGCACCAGCAGGAGATCCGCGCCGACCTGGAGCGGATCCAGACCACGGCGGCGCCGTACTTCGCCAAGTGGCAGCAGGACATGGCGATGATCTCCGACGAGGACTTGCGCGAAAGCAGCGAGGAGCGGATGAAGGACACGCAGGAGCGCCTGCAGGAGATGCAGGAGAACGGCGCCAAGGCGCGCGACGAGTGCGAGCCGCTGATGCGGACCCTGCGCGATCACGCCACGTACCTGAGCAGCGACCTTAACGCCTCCGCGGCGGCATCCTTGTCCAAGGACGCCTCCAAGCTGAGCAAGAGCTCGGAAGCGGCCTTCGCGCTCCTTGACGCGGCGATCGCCGTCACGCAGGAGTTCCAGAAGTCGATCGCGATGCGCACCGAGCCTCCGGCAGAGCCCAAGTAAGCGCCGCCTCGATGGCCTGGCTCAAGGAGCCGCTCCTGCGCTTCCAGAGCGCGGGAACGGCTCCGTTGGCTTCTACCAGCGGCTCGGCGCAGCCGGCGGCGCCTGCGCGGCGGCCCGCGGGCGCCGCCAGGCGCGGGCAAGGAGCACGGCGCAGAGCGCGACCATCCACAGCGGGAAGACGAGCACGAGCGCCCGGTTGGACGAGGCGCTGAGGAGCAGGAAGAGTCCGGCGAGCAGGCCCAGGCCCGCGAACCAGCGCGGCAGCACGCCCGTCATCCGCCCCAGTCGCGAGGTCGTGAAGACGAACATCGCCGCCATGCGCATGGCGAAGCCGAGCAGCAGCGTGGCGCCGTACTGCGGGAACTGGCGCGCGATCACGGGATCCACGGCGGAGCTCGAGAACTCGATGCTCACGGCCATGACGGAGGAGGCCGCAGCCGCCGCGAAGAAGAGCGCGACGTAGAGGATCCCGCTCGCGAGCTGAACGCCCGAGACGAGCTCGCCCCAGGGCAGCGAACCGGCGCGCAGCCAGACGCGCATGGCCATGCAGAACCACAGGAACGCAATCCCTGCGAAGGGCATCACGTAAAGCCCCACCAGGATCAGCCGGCGCTGGCTTCCGCTCTCGTAGAAGGCCACGATCTCCTCGTCCGGGGCCTGTGCGCCCGGGGTGGAGGTCAGGAGCGCGTACGCGAGCACGAAGAGCAGCGCGTGGGCACAGCCTGCGCCGGCGAGCAGCAGGGCCGTGTTGCGCCGGGAGCGCTCCTCGGAGCCCGCAGCCGGTTCCAGCTCAGCCTCCCAGGGCGATCGTGATGCCCACCAGCACGATTCCGATCGCCACCATCGTCAGGCCCGTGCGCACCGGCCGCAGGCCGGCGTGACGGCCCAGGAGGTGCCCGGCGAGGTACAACATCACGATGGCCACGCCGTTCGAGATGCGCATGGCATGGTGCAGTGGCGAGAAGACGAGGAAGGGGATGACGACCGGGAACGTGGACAGGAAGACGAGCAGGAAGACGCCCAGGGCGCCGAGCCAGTCGCGCTTGCCGAGGTGCGGCCGCTTGGGCAGGGCCGGGAGGGCGGTCAGCTTCGCGCGCGCGCTCTCGAGCGCGGGGCCCTCGAACAGCTGGTCCAGCGGCTCGGGCAGGGCCTGCGCCAGCAGCCGCCGGCCATGCTCGGGGTCCGGGCTGGCGCGCACGGCGCGCCCGATCGAGAGGCTGCGCCCGCGCTCGAGCAGGAGCGCCAGGAGGTACATGACCGCGTCGACGATGCCCCAGGCGAGGTTGCAGCCGATGGCGCCGACCACCACCGCGCGCACTTCTTCCTGGCCCGCGCTGGCGGCGCTGATCGAGCACGTGAAGGAGAGCACCATGATCAGCCCGAAGAGGACCTCGGACAGGCGCTCCACCGGATCGAGCACGCGCTCGCGCCGCCCGGGGCCCCCGACCCTCATTGTGGCGCCTCCGGCAGGGTCGCCAGCGGGGCGCGCGCGAGCCCGGCCAGCAGCCGGTGGAGCGCAGCGTGGAGCACGGCCCTGCCGGGCGGAATCGCGCTGCAGGCCGTGATGGGCATCGCCGCCTTCAGGCTTGTGCCGGCCCGGCGTTGCCGGCCGCGACTGCCTCGGCCACGGGCTCGTTCGCGACCACCGGCCCGCAATGCTGCTCGTAGCCGGCCTTGACCAGGGATTCGCGCACGCTGCTCGGAGTGGCGGCCAGCCGGAACTCGATGCCGCGCGCGTGCAGAGTCTTGTGCAGCTCGGCCAGCAGCTCGGCTCCGGCCAGGTCGACGAGCGGCACGGCGCCCAGGAAGAACACGGCGCGGCGCGCCTCGCCGAACTCGCCCAGGAGCTCGAAGAACCGGTCGCGCACGTGGTCGACGTTGAAGTACAGCAGGGCTCCGGAGCTGCGGAAGACGAAAGTGCCCGGCTCGCGCTGGTTCTCGGGATTGCGGATCCGGTCCGCGAATTGATCGGTGCCGGGCACGCGGCCCAGCTCGGTCGCGGGCGGGCGCGAGGCGCGCCGCAGCAGCATCAGGATGGACAGCGCGGCCCCGATCAGGACGCCGCGCAGTAGACCCGAGCCGAGCACGCCGAGCAGGGCCGCCACCGCGATGGCGAACTCCGCGCGGCTGAAGTGCCACAGGCGCACGAATGCCTGCACCTTGAACAGGCCGATGACCGCGACCAGCACCAGCGCCGCCAGCACGGGCTGCGGCAGATCGCGCAGGAGTCCCGAGAGGAACAGGGCCACGAGCAGGAGCAGGAGCGCCGAGATCAGGCCGGACAGGGGTGTGCGCGCTCCACCGCCCTCGTTCACCAGGGACTGGGACATGCCGCCGCTGACCGGGAAGCCACGCCCGAGGCCGGCCGCGAGGTTCGCCCCCGCCAGCCCCAGGAATTCCTGGTTCGTGTCCACGCGGTAGCCGTGCTTCAGCCCGAACATGCGCCCGATGGCCGCAGTCTCGACGGCGGCCAGGAGAAAGCAGGCCATGGCGAGCGGCAGGAGCTCGTTCAGATCGGCCCAGGCCACGGCCGGCAGTCCGGGCGTCGGCAGCCCCTGCGGCACCTCGCCGAGCAGCTTGACGCCGCGCGCTCCCAGGTCGAACTGGCCCGCCGCCACCACCCCGGCCACGACCACGAGCAGCGAGACCGGGCGGTTGGGAAGCAGGAACTTGCCCAGCACGAGCACGGCCAGGGCCGCGAGCCCGAGCAGGAGCGGGGCCTGTTGCGTGTCTCCCAGGTGTGTCAGGAGGTGCCGCATCCGCTCCCAGAAATCGCCGTGCGTCCCCTCGATGCCGAACAGCTTCGGCAACTGCGTGCTCGCAAGGTACAGGGCCACGCCGGCCTTGAAGCCCACCAGCACCGTCTCGGACACGAACCTCACGACGGATCCGCCCTTGAACAGCCAGATCAGAAACGCAAAGCCCGCCACCATCAAGGCGGTACAGGATGCCAGCGCCGCGATCCGCACGACGTCGCCGTTGCCGATCTCGCCCAGCGTGCTGCCGATGAGCAAGGAGATGGCGGAGGTGACGGTGATCGCGGTCTGGCGGGAGCTGCAGAAGAGCCAGAAGACGAGCCCCGAGAACAGGCAGGCGTACAGGCCGGCCTGCGGCGGCAGCTGGGCCAGGGACGCGTCCGCGATGGCCGCGGGGATCGCGTAGGCAGCGAGGGTGAGCCCGGCCAGGAGGTCGGGAACCATCCAGGCGCGCTCGTATCCGCGCAGCCAGGCGAGGGCGGGGAGGATCTGCGCCAGCTTGCCACGCGCCGCGACCGGTACGGCTTGGTCGGTGCTCATGGGGGGGCGATCCGCCACGGGGCCGCGCTCAGTAAGCTTCCGGCACGAACCGGCGCTTCTTGAGGCTGGCCTGGTCGTCGTAGGCGTCCTGCATCGAGCGCTCGGGCAGCTTGATCTTCTCCCGGGCCAGCTTCTTGTGCGGGATCATTTGCAGGATGTGGGCGATCACGTTGAGACGCGCGCGCCGCTTGTCGTCCGTGCGCACGATGTACCAGGGCGCGTGCTTCGTGTCCGTCGCATCCAGCATCCGGTCGCGCGCCCGCGAGTAGTCGAACCAGCGCTCGCGCGAGGGCAGGTCCATCGGGCTGAGCTTCCATTGCCGCAGAGGATCGTTGATCCGCGCCTCGAAGCGGCGCTTCTGTTCCTCGTCGCTGACCTCCAGCCAGTACTTGATGATCTGGATGCCGCCGGTCACCACGTATTTCTCCACCTCGGGGCAGCGATCCAGGAAGCTCTTGTACTGCTTGTCGGTGCAGAAGCCCATCACCCGCTCGACACCGGCCCGGTTGTACCAGCTGCGGTCGAAGATCACGATCTCGCCGGCGGCAGGGAAGTGCTGCAGGTAGCGCTGCATGTAGATCTGCGTCTTCTCGCGGTCGGAAGGCGCGGGCAGCGCAACGAGCCGGAACACGCGTGGGCTGACCCGCTCGGTGATGGCTTTGATCGTGCCGCCCTTGCCGGCCGCGTCGCGGCCCTCGAAGATGATGATCACGCGCAAGCCCTTGTCCTTGACCCAATCCTGGAGCCTGCACAGTCGCGCCTGCAGCTTCTCCAGCTTGCGCTCGTACGCCTTGCGGCTCAGCCGCTTCTCGTCCTCGTCCGGCTTCTTGTTCCCGGGTGCCTGCTCGTTCATCGCGCTACTCCTCTGGCCCTGGGGGGGGCTGGCTCGCATCCTGAGTTGCCTCGACCTCGGGCTCCTGGGGCCAACCGCCGCCCAAGGCCTTGTAGAGCTGGATCAAAGAGACGAGCTCGTCGCGCCGCGCGCCCGTCTCGCCCAGCTCGGCGTCGTACAGCGAGCGCTGGGCGTCGAGCACCTCCAGGTACTCGGCCACGTCGCCCTGGTAGCGCAGCTCGGACAGCTCGAGCACCTTGCGCTCGGCGACCACGCGCTCACCCTCCGAGCCGCGCCGCAGGCCGGCCTGGCGCAGGCCGGCCAGGGCGTCCTCGACGTCGCGGAAGGCGAGCAGCACCGAGCGCTCGTAGTTGTAGAGCGCCTGGCGCTGTTGCGATTCGGCGACCTCGACCCGCCGCCGGTTCTGGCCGGAGTTGAAGATCGGCTGCAGGAGATTCGCGCCGATGGACCAGGCCTGCGACGGGGATTCGAGCAGGTTGTCCAGCTCGGTGCTCTCCCAGCCGAAGTCCGCCGTGAGCGCGATGCTCGGGTACAGCAGGGCCTTGGCCTCGCCGATGCGCGCATTGGCCGATACCAGCTGTTCCTCGGCCTGGCGCACGTCCGGCCGGCGCTCCAGCAGATCCGAAGGCAGGCCGGGTGGCACGGCCGGCGGAACGTTCAGCTCGTCGAACAGGCGGCCGCGCGCGACCGGGCCCGGGTTGCGGCCGAGCAGGGCGGACAGCTCGTTCTCCTTCTGCGTGACCAGGCCCTCGAACTCGTGGACCAGGGAGGCCGTGCGGTGCATCTCGGCCTCCGCCTGGCGCAGGTCGAGCTCGGGGGTGAGCCCGCCCTCGAAGCGCACGCGCGCGAGCTCGACGTACTGCAGGCGCGAGTCCAGCGTGCGGCGTGAGATCGCGAGGCGGCGATCGAGATCGCTCAGCTCCACGTAGGCGCGCGCCACGTCGGCGACGAGCGCCAGCACCACGGCCCGGCGCGACTGCTCGGCGGCGTACAACAGCGCGAGCTCGGCCTCGGTTGCGCGCCGGATGCGGCCGAAGAAGTCGAGCTCCCAGAACACCGTGCCGGCCACGCGGTAGAACGGCTCCTCGTTGTCCACTCCCGCCGGCAGCGGTGGGACGCCGTTCTCGCTCAACCGCTCGCGGCCGGCGGCGGCGGACAGATCGACCTTGGGGAACAGGTCGGCGCGCGCGAAGCCGTAGAAGGCGCGCGCCTCCTCGATGCGCTCGACGGCGATCAGCAGGTCCTTGTTCTCGGTCAAGGCCACTTCGATCAGGCGTACGAGCTCGGGATCCTGGAACAGCTCCCACCAGGGTGTGTTGGCCAGCGACCGCTGCTCGTCCCCGCTGACCTCGCGCCAGCCGTCGGGCACGGGGACCTCAGGCCGCTCGTAGTCGGGTCCGAGGGTGCATCCCGCCCCGAGGAGCACCACGGCCAGGATCAGCCGAGCCCTGCCGCTCATTGCGCCTTCTCTGCCGTCGCCGGCTCCGGCGCCTCCGCGGGCTTCTTGGCGGCGCCCGCCTTGCCCTTGCGCCCGAGGCCCTCGATGAAGGCGAAGTTGCCCGGGATCAGGAACACTCCCAGGGACGTCGCGATCAGCATGCCCCAGAAGACGGCTGTGCCCATGACGTTCTGCGCGCCGGCGCCCGCACCGCTGGCCTTCATCAGCGGCACGACGCCGAGGATGAAGGCAAAGGCCGTCATCAGGATCGGCCGGAAGCGCAGGCGCGCCGATTCCAGCGCAGCTTCCTCGACCGGCATGCCCTCCTCGTGCTTCACCTTGGCGAACTCCACGATCAGGATCGCGTTCTTGGCGGCCAGGCCGATCAGCATGATCAGTCCGACCTGGACGTAGACGTTATTGTCGAAACCCATCAGCCAGGCGCCGAACAAGGCGCCCAGCACGACCAGCGGCGAGCCGAGCAGCACGGCCCAGGGCAGGCGCCAGCTCTCGTACAGCGCGGCCAGCAGCAGGAACACGAACACGATCGCCATCACGAAGGTCGGTCCTGGCGGCGGCGCGACCTTCTCCTGGTAGGAAAGCGACGAATAGGCGAAGCCCATCTCGGCCGGCATGGTCGCGGCAAAGACCTCCTCCAGCGCGTCGATGGCCTGGCCGGACGTGTAGCCTGGTCCGGGCACGCCGTTGATCTCGACCGAGCGCAGCAGGTTGAAGCGGTTCGTAATCTCGGTGCCCGGCCCGGAGTGGATGGCCATGAGCGTCGCGAGCGGGATCATCTCGTTCGTGGTCTGGCTGCGGACGTAGATGTCGCCGATGTCCTCAGGCGTGCGCCGGCTCTCGGACTCGGCCTGCACGTACACGCGGTACAGGCGCCCGAAGCGGTTGAAGTCGTTGACGTAGCTGCCGCCCATGGCCGTCGCCATGGCCTGGAAGACCTCGTTCACCGGGACGCCCATCTTGCGCGCCTTGTCGCGGTCGAGCTCGACCTTGACCTGCGGATAATTCGGATCGAACGAGGTGAACAGGTTGGCGAGCTCGGGGCGCTGGCGGGCCGCCGCCAGGAAAGCGCTCGAGCGCTCGCCGAGCTCGGCCACGCTCAGCGTGCCGCTGCGGTCCTGCAGCAGGAAGTTGAAGCCGGCCGAGGCGCCGAAGCCCGAGATGGTCGGGATGTTGAAGGGGAAGGCGACCGCCTCGGGGATGCGCGCCAGCTTGGCCTGCAAGCCGGCCATCACGCCCTTGACGTGCAGCTGCGGACCGTGGCGCTCCTCCCAGGGGAGCAGGCGCACGAAGATCGTGCCGAAGTTCGGCTGGTAAGTGCTCGTGACCGCACCGTAGCCGCCGATCGTCTGGAAGGACTCGACGCCCTCGGTCTCGGCCAGGATGTCCTCGACCTGCGCCAGCATGGCGCTCGTGCGCTCGAGCGAGGCGCCCGGCGGGAGCTGCACGGCCACGCCGAAGATGCCCTGGTCCTCGTCCGGGATGAAGCCGGCCGGCACGAGCTTGCCGAAGAATCCGGCGCCGACGATCACGCCGCCGATGATGACGACCGTCACGAAGGCGCGCCGCACGAGCAGGCGCGAGATCGCCACGTAGCCCCTGGTCGTCCAGTCGAAGCCCTTGTTGAAGCCGCCGAAGAACTTCGCGACCAGGCCCTTGGATTTCTTGGCGGGCTTGAGGAGCATGGCCGAGAGGGCCGGCGACAGCGAGAGCGCACTGAAGGCCGAGAGCAGCACCGAGATCGCGATCGTGAGCGCGAACTGCATGTACATCTGCCCGGTCAGGCCGCCGACGAAGGCCACCGGGATGAACACGGCCGACAGGATCAGCGCGATGCCGATCACCGGGGCCGAGACCTCCTTCATGGCCTGGATCGTGGCCTCCCTGGGGGTCTTGCCGTGCTCGATGTGGTGCATCACGGCCTCGACCACGACGATCGCGTCGTCGACCACGATGCCGATGGCCAGCACCAGGCCGAACATCGAGAGCGTGTTGACCGAGAACCCGAGCAGCGGGAAGAAGA
This sequence comes from Planctomycetota bacterium, assembly GCA_004295085.1. GTDB lineage: Bacteria > Planctomycetota > UBA1135 > UBA1135 > UBA1135 > SHNF01. The sequence goes on from SHNF01000006.1 coordinate 262,036, forward strand.
TGAAGGTGCCGATCAGCGAGACCGGCACGGTCAGGAGCGGGATGAGCGTCGCCCGGAGGTTCTGCAGGAACACGAACACGACCAGGGTGACGAGGATCACCGCCTCGACGAAGGTGTGCACGATCGACTCGATCGAGGCCTCCACCGCCGGAGTCGTGTCGTAGACGATCTTGTAGTCGACGTCGGCGGGGAAGAGCTCCTTGGCCCGCTCCATCGTCGCGTAGATCCCCTCCGAGGCCGCGAGCTGGTCCGCGCCCGGCAGCAGGTACACGGCCATGGCGCCGGCCGGCTGGCCGTCGAGGCGCCCGAAGGAGTCGTAGTTCTGCGAGCCGAGCTCGGCACGGCCGACGTCGCGGATGCGGATCTGCGCGCCGGTCTCGGTCTCGCGCAGGATGATGTCCTCGAACTCGGACGCGGAGATCAGTCGCCCCGGGGCGCTGACCGTGTAGGTGAACTCCTGGTCCTCCGCCGAGGGTGCGCCGCCGATCTTGCCGGCCGGCGCCAGCAGGTTCTGCTCCTTGATGGCCGCGATCACGTCCGACGGCGTCAGCCCGAGCTTGGCCAGCTTGTCCGGCTGCAGCCAGATGCGCATGCCGTAGTCGGTGCCGCCGAAGAGGTCGACCTGGGCCACGCCGGGGATGCGCAGCAGCAGGTCGCGCAGGTTGATGCCGCAGTAGTTGATCAGGAAGTTGGCGTCGTAGGTGTTCTCCGGCGAATAGACCGAGATCAGCATCAGGATGCTCGGGCTCATCTTCTTGACCGTGACACCCTGCTGGATGACCTCCTGCGGCAGGCGCGCCTGCGCGATCGAGACCCGGTTCTGGGTCAGGACGTTGGCCATGTCCTGGTCGACGCCGACCATGAAGTTGACGTCGAGCTGCATGCGGCCGTCGCTCGTGTTCGACGACTTCATGTAGATCATGTCGTCGACGCCGTTGACCTCCTGCTCGATCGGCGTGGCCACCGATTGCTCGACGTCCACGGCCGAGGCGCCCGGGTAGTTCGCGGTCACGCGGATCGTGGGCGACGCGAGGAACGGGTACTGCTCGATGCTGAGCCCCTTCAGCGAGAAGAGCCCCATGAGCACGATCATGATCGCGATCACGATCGCGACGATCGGACGCCGGATGAAGAAGTTGGCCATGAGCTACTCGGCCTTCTCCTCTCCGGCCGGGGCGGCGTCACCGCCTTGGCCCTCGCCCGCCTGCGCCTCCGTGCCACCCTCTTTCTCTCCCTCTTCCTCGATCAGCACCGTCTGGGCATTGACCTGCATGCCCGGGCGCACCTTCTGCAGGCCCTCCACCACGACCCGATCGCCGGCCTTCAGCCCCGACAGGATCACCCACAGCGAGCCGATGCGCTCGGCCGGCGTCACCAGGCGCTGCTCGACCGTGTCGCCCTCGGCCAGGGCCATCACGCTGAAGACTCCTTGCAGCTCCGCCACCGCCCGCTGCGGAACCAGGATCGCGCCCGACCGCTCCTCCACCGTGGCGCGCACGCGCGCGTACTGGCCCGGGCGCAGGATCTCTCCAGGATTCGCGAACGCCGCCTCGGCCATGATGGTCCCGGTCCGCGCATCCACGTTGCGATCCACGAAGACCAAGCTTCCCGGCGCGGGGTGCACGCTGCCATCGGTCATCACGAGCTCGAAGGCGGTGTCCGGGGCAGGGTCCGCGCGCACTCCGGCGCCGCGCTTGCGCGCGTAGGCGAGGTAGTCCTTCTCGGGGAAGGTGAAGCGCACGTGGATCGGATCGATGCGGGAGATGCGCGTGAGGAGGGTGCTCTGTCCACGGCCCACCAGGGTGCCGGCGTAGACCTCGGTCCGCCCCGCCAGGCCCTCCTCCGGTGCGGTCACTTTCGTATAGGAGAGGTCGATCTCGGCCTGCTCGACCATGGCCCTGGCCGCTTCCAGGGCCGCCGCAGCGGACTTCTCGACCGCCACTGCGGTCTCGTACATCTCGCGCGAGATGGCGTTCTTGGCCACGAGCGGCTCGTAGCGGACCACGTCCTGGTGCGCGCGCGCGAGCTCGGCCTCGGCCTCGGCCTGGCGGGCCCTGGACTCCGTCAGGTTCGCCTGGAAGGGCCGCGGGTCGATCGTATAGAGAAGCTGCCCCTTGGTGACGATCGAGCCCTCCTTGTAGTCCACGCTCTCGATGAAGCCTTCGACGCGCGCCCGGATCTCGATCTCGGTGTTGCCGCGCACCTCGCCGATGGCTTCCACGTACACGGGGACGTCGCGTTGCAGAACCGCCGCGACCTTCACGTCGGGCGGCGGAGGGACCACCTCGGGGGCCTCGCGATCGCAGCCTGCGAGGCAGCCGAGCGCCAGGAGCATCGCCTCGGGGATCCGTCCGCGCATCATCGAGTCTCCGAATCACCTAGCCGGGGAGGGAAAGCTGCCTTGGCCGTCTTCGCCTGCAGCATCGGTGGCACCATGGTAGCAGTCATCCGCCGAATCCGAGCGCAACACCCACATAGGCGTCGTCCTGATCGGGGTTGAACAGGTAAAGGTCCAGCCACAGCGAACCGTAGGCCAGGCCGAGGAGCAGGCCGCGGTCGAGCGTCAGCTCCTGCTCGAACACCCGGGTGCGCTGGGCCACCAGCCCGAAGCGCAGCCATTCCGCCGGCGCCAGCGTCAGCTCGTTCCAGGTGTAGAAGAAGCTGTCGTCCGCGTCGTGCAGGTCGTAGACGTACTCCGACTCGCCGTACCATTCGAGCGCCTTCCAGGCCAGGTCGTATTCCAGACCGGGCGCCACGCCGTCAGTGTCCCCGGCCACGGCGCCGATCATCGGGACCACGAGCACGGAGAGCTCGTCCGCCCAGACGAAGTTGCGGCCGACGAAGAAGGAAGCCGAGTCCAGGTCCTCGTACTGGTAGCGGGCCTCGAGGTGCAACGCGCCCCGATCCGCGCGCAGGATTGCGGACGCGTAGGCGTCGTCGTCAGGGGGGTCGAATCCGTAGACCCCGAAGCTGACGTCCCACGGAGTGCCTCGGCTTTCGCCGGCTGGCTCGGGACCGGCCTCCTGGCCCGAGGCGGGCCCGGCGCCGGCGACCAGCAGGGCGAGCGCGAGCGCGGCTGCAGGCGCGGATCTCATGCGCCCGTGCGGTCGTGGCGACTGCGGGAGCGCCGGAGGCGGGGTGGTGACGCGCGCACTGCGGGTGGTTTCCGGGGCCACTCTGGCGTTGGGCACAGTATATTGACGCCCATCGGGCGCAACACCTGGGCAACACTCTGTAGGAGATTCTCAGCCAGAATACTGTGGACCTTGCCCGCAGGAGACGGTGGAAGACGTCCTTCTTCGATGGCGCTATCCTGTTGCGATCACGATTCTGCTTGCGCAACTGCCATCGTTTCGGAACGGAGGCTCCCCATGACACGACCGTTCTCGCTCCTGGCTCTGCTTCTGTCCGCCGCCGTGTCCATTGCCGGCGAGGCACCGGCGCGGCAGCAGTCGGGCAAACCGAACATTCTCGTCATCTGGGGGGACGACGTCGGCTGGTACAACATCAGCGCTTACAACCTGGGCGTGATGGGCTACCGGACGCCGAACATCGACCGACTCGCCCGCGAAGGCGCGCTGTTCACCGACTGGTACGGGCAGCAGAGCTGCACGGCCGGCCGCGCGGCCTTCCTCACCGGGCAGTCGCCGTTCCGCACCGGACTGCTCAAGGTCGGCCTGCCGGGCGCGAAGGAAGGACTTCAGAAGGAAGACGTCACGATCGCCGAGCTGCTCAAGGCGCAGGGCTACGTCACCGGCCAGTTCGGCAAGAACCACCTCGGCGACCGGGACGAGCATCTGCCGACGGCGCACGGCTTCGACGAGTTCTTCGGCTCGCTCTACCACCTCAATGCCGAGGACGAGCCGGAGCACCCCGACTACCCGAAGGACCCGGAGTTCGCGAAGGAGTTCGGCACGCGCGGCATCCTCCACTGCTGGGCCAACCCCGACGGCACGCAGAAGATCGAGATGACCGGCCCGCTGACCAAGAAGCGCATGGAGACCTGCGACGCGGAGTTCACGCGCGGCGCGATCGATTTCATGGGACGCGCCAAGAGCTCGGGCAAGCCCTTCTTCCTGTGGTGGAACTCGACCCGCATGCACATCTGGACCCGCCTCAAGCAGGAGTCGCAGGGCAAGACGGGGCTGGGGATCTACCCCGACGGCATGGTCGAGCACGACGCCATGGTCGGCGAGGTGCTGAAGGCCCTGGACGATCTCGGCCTGGCCGGCAACACGATCGTGATGTACTCGACCGACAACGGCGCCGAGAAGTTCACCTGGCCCGACGGCGGCCAGTCGCCCTTCCGGGGCGAGAAGAACACAAACTGGGAAGGCGGCTACCGGGTCCCGTGCGTGATCCGCTGGCCTGGAGTGATCCAGCCCGGCACCGTCTCCAACGGCATCTTCGCGCATGAGGACATGTTGCCGACGCTGCTGGCCGCCGCGGGCGTCCCTGACGTGAAGGAACAGCTGGTGAAGGGCATGAAGGCCGGCGCCAAGACCTTCAAGGTGCATCTCGACGGCTACAACGTCACCGATGCTCTCGCCGGCAAGGCGCCCAGTCCGCGCCAGGAGTTCTTCTACTTCAACGACGACGGCTCGCTGGTCGCGCTGCGTTACAACCAGTGGAAGGCCGTCTTCGCGGAGCAGCGTGGCCACGGTTTCGACGTGTGGCAGGAGCCGTTCGTTCCGCTGCGCCTCCCGAAGCTCTTCAACCTGCGCTCGGATCCGTTCGAGACCGCCGACCACGAGAGCATGGACTACGAGCGCTGGCGCGTCGAGCACCTCTTCCTGCTCGTACCGGCACAGGCGTACGTCGCGCAATTCCTGGCCACCTTCCAGGACTTCCCGCCGCGCCAGAAGCCTGGCAGCTTCAGCATCGACCAGGTGCTGGAGAAGCTCCAGGAGGCCGGCGGCGCCGGCCAGTGAAGGGATCCCGTTGCCCTGCGCGCTTCCCGCGAGGAACACCATGCTCCACGAAACCCGATCCCGCATCCCCCTCCCGTTCGCAGCGCTCCTCCTCCTCGTCGCCTCGTCCGCCTGTGCCGCGCGGCAGGAGGCCACCGCGAAGCCCGAGCCCGCAGCGGCGCACTGGTCGTACTCGGGTGATACCGGGCCCGACCACTGGGGAACGCTGGACGAAGCCTACTTCGCCGCCGCCAAGGGCGTAGCGCAGTCCCCGATCGACATCGTGACGGGCGCGGCCATCGAGGCCCAGGCGCCGGCGCTCGTCTTCACTGCGGCGAGCGTGCCGCTGACGATCGTCAACAACGGCCACACCATCGAGGTCGATTGCGCGGCCGGCAACTCGGTGCAGTTCGGCAGCCAGACGTATGCCCTCAAGCAGTTCCACTTCCACTCGCCCAGCGAGCACACGCTCGACGGCAGGAACGCTGCACTCGAGATGCACATGGTGCACAAGATGGCCGACGGTCACGCGGCGGTCGTGGGGGTGCTGATCCAGGAAGGCGCCACCAACGCCGCATTCGACGCGATCTGGCAGCACCTACCGGCCACCCCGGGCCCCGAGGTCACGGTCCCCGGCGTCACCATCGACCCGACCTCGCTGCTACCGGCCGACCGCGGCTACTACTTCTACGACGGGTCGCTGACCACGCCGCCGTGCACGGAGGGCATCCGCTGGTTCGTGCTGAAGACGCCGATTCAGATGTCGTCCGGGCAGATCGCCGCCTTCCGCAAGGCCTATTACGGGAACAACCGCCCGGTGCAGCCGCACCATGCCCGGATCGTGCTGCGCACGCCGTGAGCCAGCCCGGCAGGCCATTCACCGCCGAACGAACACTACCGTGAAAGCAACGACCCCTCTCACCATCCTCGGCCTCGCACTCGCACTCTCGACCGTGGCCGGGTGCGAAATGTCGCAGCAGGAGACACCCAGGCCCGCCGGAGGTGCCGCGGGGCCCGATCGAACGGTGCTCCCGATTCCGGAGCCGGAGTATCCGGCCATCACCGAGCTCGACGCCCGCAACGCCGAGGCCCCGCCGCGCTTCGAGGTGAAGGCGCCGCAGGGTGCGCCCAACGTGGTGATCGTCCTGATCGACGACATCGGCTTCGGCCACAGCAGCGCGTTCGGCGGGCCGATCCACATGCCCACGCTGGAGAAGCTGGCGGCCGCCGGATTGAGATACAACCGCTTCCACACCACCGCGCTGTGCAGTCCCACGCGCGTGGCGCTGCTCACCGGCCGCAACCACCACGTGAACAATGCCGGGGCCGTCATGGAGCTGGCCACGAGCTTCCCCGGCAATACAGGCGTGCGCCCCCTCAGCGTCACGCCCCTGGCCGAGATCCTCCGCCTCAACGGGTACAGCACCGCGGCCTTCGGCAAGTACCACGAGACCGCGCCGTGGGAGGTCTCCGTGTCCGGCCCCTACGACCGCTGGCCCACGCGTTCCGGCTTCGACAAGTTCTACGGCTTCATCGGCGGCGAGACCAACCAGTGGGCGCCGGGCATCTTCGACGGCACCGTGCGGATCGAGACCCCGCACACGCCGGGCTACCACTTCACCACGGACATGACGGATCAGGCGATCCGGTGGATGAGCGCGCAGCAGGCCCTCACGCCCGACAAGCCCTTCTACCTGTACTTCGCCACCGGCGCCACGCACGCCCCGCACCACGTCGCCGAGGAATGGATCGAGAAGTACCAGGGGAAGTTCGCGGGCGGCTGGGACAAGCTGCGCGAGGAGACCTTCGCCCGTCAGAAGCAGCTGGGCGTGATCCCCGCCGACGCCAAGCTGACCCCGCGCCCCAAGGAGATCCCCGCCTGGGACGGCATGAGCGCCGACCAGAAGCGGCTCTTCGAGCGCCAGATGGAGACCTTCGCCGGCTTCGCCGAGCACACCGACCATGAAGTCGGCCGGCTGGTCGCGCAGCTGGAGGCGGTCGGCGAGCTGGACAACACGCTGTTCTTCTACATCGTGGGGGACAACGGGGCCAGCGCCGAAGGCGGACCGGAAGGCACCTTCAACGAGATGATGGCGCTGAACGGGATCGTGGGCAAGGCCGACCAGATGATGGACCATATCGATGATTGGGGCGGCCCCAGCACCTTCCCGCACTTCGCCATCGGCTGGGCCTGGGCTGGCAGCACGCCCTTCCAGTGGACCAAGCAGGTGGCCAGCCACTTCGGCGGCACGCGCAACGGCATGGTGCTGCACTGGCCGAACGGAATAAAGGCTCGTGGCGAGCTCCGATCGCAATTCCATCACGTGATCGACGTGGCGCCGACGGTGCTGGAGGCCGCCAAACTGCCGCAACCGGAGATGGTCAACGGCATCGAGCAGCGGCCCATGGACGGCGTCTCGATGCTGTACACGGTTGCCGATGCCCAGGCCAAGGACCGCCGCACCACGCAGTACTTCGAGATGTTCGGCAACCGCGGCATCTATCACGAGGGGTGGGTGGCCTGCACGCGGCACTCGACTCCGTGGCTGATGGTGCAGAATCCTCCTTTGACCGAGGACGTTTGGGAGCTTTACCACGTGGACAAGGACTTCAGCCAGGCCGACAACCTCGCCGCCCAGCAGCCGGAGAAGCTGAAGGAGCTGCAGGCGGTCTTCCTGCAGGAAGCCGTCAAGAACAACGTGCTGCCGATCGACGATCGCCGTGCCGAACGCTTCAACCCGGCCATCGCCGGACGTCCCGACCTGATGGGCGGCCGGAAGTCGCTCACGATCTACGAGGGCATGACCGGCATGATGGAGAACGCGTTCATCAACGTGAAGGGCGTGCACCACACCATCACCGCCGAGATCGAGCTGATGGATGCGAACGCCGGCGGCGTGATCATCGCCCAGGCCGGCTACTTCGGTGGCTGGACCCTGTACATGAAGGACGGCAAGGTGCACCACGAGTACAACTGGTTCGCGCTGGAGCGCACCAACATCGCCTCAACTTCAGCCCTCGCGCCCGGCAAGCACAACATCGTGTACGAATTCATTCCCGACGCGGCCAAGCCGGGGACAGGCGGCAAGTCCATCCTCAGCATCGATGGACAGAAGGTCGCGGAAGGGCGCATCCCCAAGACCCAGCCGTTCGCGTTCTCCGGAGATGAAGGCACGGACGTGGGAATGGACAACGAAACCAACGTGTCGCCGGACTACGAGCAGGGCGAGAACAGGTTCACCGGGAGCATCATCAAGGTGAAGATCGATGTGAATTAGGAACAACGTGACGCTGCACGCGCGGAGTGAGTCCACCAGCATGAGCACAGGAACCATCCTTGCCGCCGCGCTCATTGGCGCCCTGGCATGCACGACCGTCGCTCCTGCCGCCGACCCGCTGCCTGCATGGAACGACGGCAAGGCCAGGCAGTCCATCGTGGACTTCGTCGCGCGCGTGACCACGCCCGGCAAGGACTTCGTTCCGCCGGCGGAGCGCGTCGCCGTTTTCGACAACGACGGCACGCTGTGGGCCGAGCAGCCGCTGTACTTCCAGTTCCTCTTCGCCATCGACCGCGTCAAGGCCCTGGCGCCGCAGCATTCCGAGTGGAAGGACAAGGAGCCCTTCGCTGCGCTGCTCGGGGGCGACTCGAAGGCCGCGCTCGCGCAAGGGGAGCACGGCATCATGGAAATCGTGATGGCCACCCATTCTGGGATGACCAGCGACGAGTTCCAGAAGGTGGTCAAGGATTGGCTCGCGACCGCGAAGCATCCCAAGAGCGGCCGCCTCTACACTGAGATGGTCTACCAGCCGATGCTCGAGCTCCTGGCGTACTTGCGCGCGAACGGCTTCAAGACCTTCATCGTCTCGGGCGGCGGCATCGAGTTCATGCGCGCCTTCGCCGAGCAGGTCTACGGCATCCCGCCGGAGCAGGTGATCGGGAGCAGCGGCAAGGTCAAGTTCGAGCTGCGCGGCGGCCGGCCGGTGCTGGTGAAGCTGCCCGAGGTGGACTTCATCGACGACAAGGAGGGCAAGCCCGTGGCCATCCAGATGCACATCGGCCGCCGCCCGATCCTTGCCTTCGGCAACTCCGACGGCGACCTGCCGATGCTGCAGTGGACGGCCGCCGGCGGCGGGGCGCGCTTCCTCGGCATCGTCCATCACACCGACGCCGGGCGCGAGTGGGCGTACGACCGCGCATCCTCCATCGGCCGCCTCGAGCTGGCGCTCGACGAGGCGCAGGCGCAAGGCTGGACCGTCGTGGACATGGAGAAGGACTGGACGCGTGTCTTCCCCTTCGAGAAGTAGGCGGGTCGTCGCATCCTGCGCGCTGGCCGTGGCCGCGCTGGCGGGCGCCGCCTGCAGCCGAGAGGAGGGAGGGACGGACGCGTTCGCGCCGACGGTTGCAAACTCAGCGCCGGCGCCCGGGCCGGTCCCCGACGGCATGGTGTGGATCCCCGGCGGCGAGTTCTCGATGGGGAGCGACGCGGCCTGCGACGGACTGTGCGCGCTGCCCGGTCTCACGCGTGACGCGCTGCCGGTCCATCGTGTCCGCGTGGACGGCTTCTGGATGGACGCGACGGAAGTGACGAACGGGCAGTACCGGAAGTTCGTCGAGGCGACCGGCTACGTCACGATCGCGGAGCAGACGCCCAGAGCCGAGGATTTCCCCGGCGCGCCGCCGGAGAACCTGGTGGCCGGCTCGACCGTGTTCACGCCGACGCCGGGCCCGGTGCCGCTGAACAATCATTACCAGTGGTGGCGCTACCAGAAGGGCGCCGACTGGCGCCAGCCGGAAGGGCCCGGCAGTGACCTCCGGGGACGCGAGCAGCACCCGGTGGTCCACATCGCCTACGACGACGCCGTGGCATACGCGCGCTGGGCCGGCAAGCGGCTGCCCACCGAGGCCGAGTGGGAGTTCGCCGCGCGCGGCGGCCTCACCGGCAAGATCTACGCCTGGGGCGACGAATTCCGGCCCGGCGGCAAGGTCATGGCCAACACGTACCAAGGAGCGTTTCCGGTGCAGGACACGGGCGAGGACGGCTTCGCCGGCATCGCGCCGGTGGCGCAGTTCCCCGCCAATGCCTACGGGCTGTTCGACATGGCCGGCAACGCGTGGGAGTGGTGCAGCGACTGGTACCGGCCCGACTATTACGCGCAGCTGGCGGCGGCGGGGGGCGCGGCGCGCAACCCGCAGGGTCCGGTTTCTTCCTTCGACCCGGCGGAGCCGAGCGAGCGCAAGCGCGTGCATCGCGGCGGCTCGTTCCTGTGCACCGACCAGTACTGCACGCGCTACATGGTCGGCACCCGCGGCAAGGGCGAGATCAGCACCGGCGCCAGCCACCTCGGCTTCCGCTGCGTGCTGGAAGCGGCAGCGAGGTAAGCCGGAATGTCCTGGCTCTATTCGAACCTCGCACTGGCAGCTGCCTTGCTGGTGGCCGCGCTGTTCGCCGGAATGCTGGCCCTGCTGGAGCTCGGGCGCCGGCTGGGCAAGCGCCGGCTCGCCCAGGATCCGGAAGGAGCGCGCGCCGGCCTGGGCGGCGTGGAGGGCGCGGTCTTCGGGCTGCTGGCCCTGCTGATTGCCTTCACATTCTCCGGAGCCGCGGGGCGCTTCGATACGCGACGCCGGTTGATCGCCGAGGAAGCCAACGCCATCGGCACCGCCTGGTTGAGGCTCGACCTGCTGCCGGAAGGGCGGCAGCCGGCCATGCGCGAGCTGTTCCGCCGCTTCCTGGACGCGCGCCTGGAGATCTACCGCGCCCTGCCGGACGTCCGGGCGGCCGAGGAGGCGCTGGCGCGCGCGACGGCGCTGCAAGGGGAGATCTGGGACAGCGCCGTGGCCGCCGGAAACGAGGCGCCGCCGCAGGTCACGCTGCTGCTGCTGCCCGCGCTGAACGCCATGTTCGACGTCGCGACCTCGCGCCTGGCCGCGGTCCGCAGCCACCAACCCGTGGTCATCTTCGCGTTGTTGTTCGGGCTGGCCTTCGGCTGCTCCCTCCTGGCCGGATTCGGCATGGCGCCCGGCGCGGAGCGCAGCTGGCTGCACATGCTCGGATTCGCCGCCATCCTGGTCGTCAGCATCTATGCGATCCTGGACCTGGAATTCCCGCGGATGGGACTCATCCACGTGGACGCCGCGGATCAGCTGCTGCTGGAACTGCGCCGCGGAATGGAAGCTAGCTCCGAGCCCGCTCGTTGAGGGCGATCTGCGGCGGGTGGGCGATCTCCGGAGGCGGGACAGGCTGCCCGGCGGTGACGGCGCGCTGCAGCGGCTCGAAATAGTCCTCCATCATCTGCAGGAAGCCGACCACGTCGAGGTCCATGAAAACCGGCACGTAGGCGCTCAGGTACTTGCGCATGCTGCCGTAGAGCTTGCGCGCGCCGACGGTGTTGCCGCGCTCCCAGTGCAGGGTGGCGACGGCGGCCTGGATCAGGCCCTTGTAGAAGTTGGCCGAGGAGTCACCGACGTGCAGCCAGCGCGATTCCCACACCTCGTGCGCCTCGTAGTACTCGCGATGGTTGAACAGGCGGATGCCTTCCAGGTACTCCGGTGGGTGGCGCGGCGCGCGCTCGCTCACGGCTTGCCGCCGCCCTGGCCCTGCTGCAGCCCGCCCAGCGCGCTCTCCAGCGGGTCCTCGGCGTACGGGTCGGCCCACAGCGCGTCCCATTGCTCCGCCAGCTCCTCGGGGAGCTGCGGCGGGTTCTTGGCCATGGCGAAGCCCTTCTTGGCGTCGTTCCACCAGAGGATCCAGTCGCCGGGCTCGGTCCCGTGGTCGGCGCCGGCCAGGACCTGGAGCGAGAGGTGCAGGTCGTTCCAGAACGGGTTGCGCCCGCCGCGGCCGCCGGTGGCGGCCAGCATCGAAATCAACTCCTCCAGGGCGGCCTGCGTGCGGATCCGGCCGAGGGCGTGGATGCGGGCCTGCATCACCGGAGACTCCTTCTTGCCCGCGGCCTTGGAGTCCTCCGTGAGGATCGGCAGGGCCTTGGGATCGCCCTTCTGGCCCAGGGCGTAGAAGTAGGCCGCCTGCTGCTCCGGATCCTCCACGATGTGCCTGGACTTCTTGACGCGCAGCAGCGCGTCCAGGGCGCCGGGATGGGGGTTGTAGCGCAGGGCCTGGAGCGCGGCCGCGCGCAGCACCGGCTGCTTGTGCTCCAGCGCCGGCGCCACCGCCGCCACGACTTCCTTGGCGCCGCGATGGCCCAGCTCGTCCACGACCGCCGCCGCCGCATCCACGTCCTCCTCCTTCAGCGCCGCGCTGATCTTCGCCGCCGCTTCCGCCGGGGTCAGCTCTTTCTTCTCCGGCGGCGGATCCTGGACCACGCAGCCGGCGCCCAGCAGCAGGGGAAGGAGGGACAGCAGCACGCCACCAGTCTGCCAGAATTCGGGCGTGGCCCGCTTTCCCGCTCCGGCCGACTTCGATGTCCTGATCATCGGCGGCGGGCTGGCCGGAGTCGGCGCCGCCTGGTTCCTGCTGGAGGAAGGCGTTGCGCCGGCGCGCCTCGGCCTGCTGGAGGCAGCCGGGATCGGCGGGAGCAGCGATGATGGCTTGCTGCTGGAGCTGGCAGAGCCTTACCAGCGCCTGCGCCACGCGCTGGGAGAGAAGGCGCCGCGGCTGCGCCGCCTGGCGCGGCGCAATCGCGAGTCCCTGCGCGCGCTGGCGGTGATGCTGCGCTTGGAATGGGACGAGCGCCGCGGCGGCGCGCTGCAGCTCGCCGCCAGCGCGCACGAGGAAGCCGAGCTGCGCGCCAGCGCCGCCGCCCTGGAGCGCGACGGCCTGGCGCTGGCGTTCCTGGAGGCGCCGGAGGCCGCGCGCGCGCTGGGCGCGGCGCACGACTGCGGCGGCCTGTTCGATCCCGAGGGCGGCTGCGGCGACCTGCGCGCCTGGGCGCGCGGCCTGGCCGGCGTGCTCGCGGCGCGTGGCGTGCACGTCCAGGAGCGCTGTCCCGCGACGGCACTGCACGCCGGCGCGGCCGGCGTGGAGGTGGCGACACCGGCGGGCGTCGCGCGCGCGCAGCGCGTGATCCTGGCCTGCGGCGCCGGCGCGCCCGCCCTGGATCCCGGCCTGTCGGAGCTGGTGGCGCCGGCGCGCGCGCAGGAGCTCGTGTTCCCGCCGCTGCGCGAGCGCCTGCTCGCGCCCTACGTCAGCCGCAACCACGGCGCCGGGCGCCTGCACCAGGACGGCGCCGGGCGCCTGCACTGCGCCGGCCTGCGCCACCTGGACTTCGACGCGGAAGCCGGCGCGGAGCCCCGGCTCAACCCGCGCATCCAGTCCGGACTGGAGCGGCTGGCGCGTTCCTTCTATCCGCAGCTCGCGTCCCTGGAGCCGGAGCTGCGTCTGGCCCGCGCCCGCGGCCACTCCTGCGACGGCCTGCCGCTCGCCGGACGCCATCCCGCGCGCGAGGGCGTGCTCCTGTGCCTCGGCTTCGGCGATGCCGCGGCGGTGCTGGCGCTGGAGGCGGCGCGCATCGTCGCCGCCCTGGTCGTGCACGGCCGCGCCCCGGACGCCGACCTGATGAGCCCGTGGCGGATGCTCTAACGCGCCGGCGCGCCGCAGCGCTCCTCGATGCGGCGGCGGAAGCGGCGGAACAGGTGATTGCTGTCGTGCGGCCCGGGCGCGGCCTCGGGGTGGTACTGCACCGAGAACACCGGCAGGCGCACGTGCTCCAGGCCCTCGACCGCGCCGTCGTTGCAGTTCCAGTGGGTGACCACCAGCCCCGTTCCCTCCAGCGAGTCCGGATCCACCATGAACGAGTGGTTCTGCGCGGTGATGTCGATCCGGCCGCTGCGGCGCTCGATCACCGGGTGGTTGGCGCCATGGTGCCCGAACTTCATCTTGACCGTGCGCCCGCCGAAGGCGTGCCCGATGATCTGATGGCCCAGGCAGATGCCCAGGATCGGCACCTCCGCCGCCGCGATCTCGGCCACCGCCGCGTGCGCGTAGCTCAGGGCGGCCGGATCGCCCGGCCCGTTGCTCAAGAACACGCCCGCCGGGCGCAGCGCCAGGGCCTCGCGCGCCGGGAAGCGCGCCGGCACCACGACGGGCGCGAAGCCCGAGGTCACCAGGCAGCGCAGGATGTTGCGCTTGATCCCGAAGTCGTAGCAGACCAGCGGCAGCGCCCCGGAGGCCGCAGCGCAGCCGAGCTCCGGGGAGGGGAACGCGCAGGGAAGGCCCTCGCTCCAGCGGTACGGCTCCTGGCAGCTCACCTCCGCCACCAGATCGCGACCCTCCAGCGGCGGGTGCCGGCGCGCCCGCGCCGCCAGCTCCGCCGCATCCAGGCACTCCGTGCTCAGGATCGCCCGCAGCGCCCCCTGCTCGCGCAGCTTCAGGGTCAGGTCGCGGGTGTCGATGCCCTGGATGGCCGGCACGCCGCGCTGCTCCAGGTACTCGCGCAGCGACGTGCGCGCGCGGTAGTTCGAGGGCCGCGCCGCAAGCTGGCGCACGATGAACATCTCGGCCCAGCAGCGCCCGCTCTCGTCGTCCTCCGGATTGACACCGTAGTTGCCGATCTGGGGATACGTCATCACCACGCCCTGGCCGCAGTAGCTGGGATCCGTCAGGATCTCCTGGTACCCGGTCATGGCGGTGTTGAAAACCAGCTCGCCGCCGCGCTCCCCGGGCGCGCCGCAGGCGTCGCCGAAGTACGCGGTGCCGTCCTCCAGCACCAGGGCCGCATCCACGCTGCCGCCGATTCTATCGGCCCGCGATCAGGAGTTCGCGGCCTTCTGCTGCTCCGCGTACCAGCGCAGCCAGTCCTCTTCCTTGGGCCCCGGGTTGGCGCCGCTCAGGCGCCGCAGCGAGTGCATGACGGTGCGCGTGATCGTGGTCGAGATCACCCGCACTTCCAGCATCGTCCCCTCCTGGATGACGCTCACCACCGGGTCGGCGATGGCGGCGGCCTGCGCCACTTCCACGTCCACGTCGCCCACGATCGAGATCTGGCGCCCGATATAGATGTAGCCGCCGGCGGGCCGCGCATCCGAGGCCGCGAGCGCGTAGATCAATCCCGGGATCGTCCCGGCGTTGCCGAAGCTGCCCAGGTGCTCGGCCGCGTGGACCCGTTCTGCCTCGCCCTTGCCGCGCCACAGCGCCACGGTCCAGCGACCCAGCGCCTGGTTCAGGTCCACGCCGGCCACGGCCTGGGCGCTGGCGCTGCGGCAGGCCGGCGACGCGTCGGCCAGGCTGGCTTCCACCAGCGGCAGCACCATGTCGCGCTCGCCCTGGCGCGCGGCCACGGCGGCCGCGGCGCGGCGCAGTCCCGGCTGGCCGGAGCGCAGGCCGCGGCGCAGGTCCACCAGGCCGACGCGCTGGTGCGCCAGGCCACCAGACCCGCGCACCTCCACCAGCAGCCTGCCGGTCAGGAGCGCCGCGCGCACCGCGTCCGCCTTCCCCAGCTCGGTCCACATCCAATCCACGCGCTTCTCCATGTCCACCTTGGCCGGTACCGGGTCGAAGGCGCCGCCCCAGCACTCCAACTCGGCCAGCAACGGGGCTTCATCCTCCGGCTCCGGCGTCGCCAGGGCCGCGCTCGCGGCCTGCGCGATCTCGCTCACCAGGCCGCGCTCGCTGGCGCGCGCCAGCCAGGCCGCCGGATCGGCGGCGCGGACCTCGCGCAGCATGGCCGCTTCCCTGCCTGCGTCCCTGACCTCGGCCACCGGGTCCACGGCGTCGCTGTAGCGCCCGAACGGCGTGACGAAGGCCGTGGCCCCGGGCTTCACCTCCGGCCCGCACTCCACGTGCTTGCCCGAGCGCAGCACGGCCACGGGCAGCTTCCCGCTGGCAACCTGGGACTCCTGGACGGACGCGACCAGCAACACGGCGACGGCGAGGGGCATGCGCGCTACCTCCTGTCCCAAAGCCTACCGCACGGAGGCCCACCCGCCACAGTGGCATGTCACCGCGGCCGCCCCGCAGTCCCGTGCGCAAGGACTGCCGGCTGAGCGGTTGCGCACGGGAACAGCTCCCATGCCACCCGCCTAAACTCCTTTCAGCGCAACGCGACCGAGGCGCACGATGCCCAAGACCGGCCTTTTGGTGAAGAAGATGCGGGAGATCTGTCTGGCGCTGCCGGACACGAAACTGACGATGACCTGGGGCAAGCCGCACTTCCGCGTCGGCGACAAGATCTTCGCCGGTTGCGGGGAGGAGGACGGCCGCAGCGTGATCGGCTTCAAGCTGGAGATGGAGCACGCGGCTGCGCTGGTCCGCGACGATCCGCGTTTCTCCCGCGCGCCCTACGTCGGTCACAAGGGCTGGGTATCCATGGACGCGTCGCAGGTGCAAGACTGGGACGAGGTTGCGGTCCTGGTCCTGGAGAGCTACCGCCTCATCGCCCCGAAGAAGGCGCTGGCCAGGATGGGTGGTGCTGCAGCGCCCGTGAAGTCCTCCGCGAAGCGCAAGAGGACGGGGGAGGCGTGAGGGGCTGCCCACGACCATGGTTACCCAGGCTTGGATCGCGGCATGGCGCCGGCTCTTCACGGACGAATGGCGTGCGTTCGTGCTGTTCGCTCACGGCACCTGCGTCGCCTTGAAGGAGCCGGGACAGGATCCGGCGCGGCAGGCAGCGGTGGAGCTGGCCGAGTGGGGGCCGGTGCGCGGCGGCTCACCGGCCGGCGACATGCTCGTCACGCGACTGGGAGACGGCACGGGCTGGGTGGTTGCCTGCCACCGCGAGGGAGTGCTCGGTTTCGTGGCGGCGGACGAAGTGGAGCCGGCGGCCTCGAACGACCTGAAGGCCGGGCTCCTTGCGCGCGAGAGGCGGCACCGGGATGCGCACGAGCTCAAGGTCATTCACGTCGAGGCGCCGGACTAGGGGTTCGGCCATGCGCTTTCGCCTGCTCGGGTCCGAATCTGCCGTCGGCCCGTCGTGGGCCTCCAGATGTTCGGCCCTTGGAAACGGAATCGACGCTTTGGCGCCTCAGCGGGCGGCGGCGCGGGCGATGCGGGCGGCGATCAGGCCGGCGCCGAAGCCGTTGTCGATGTTGACCACGGCCACGCCGGGCGCGCAGGAGTTGAGCATGGCCAGCAGCGCGGCCAGCCCGCCGTAGCTGGCGCCGTAGCCGACGCTGGTGGGCACCGCGATCACGGGCGCGCTCACCAGGCCGCCGACGGCGCTGGGGAGCGCACCCTCCATGCCGGCGCAGACCACCAGGGCGTCGGCCTTGCGCAGGGCCTCGAGGCGGGAGAGCAGGCGGTGCAGTCCGGCGACGCCGACGTCGGTGACGCGCACCACGGCGGCGTCCAGCATCTCGGCGGTGACCGCGGCCTCGTCGGCGACGGGCAGGTCGCTGGTGCCGGCGGCGATGACGCACACGCTGCCGGAAGGCGCGGTGGCGGCGCCGTTGCGCCAGATGATGCAGCGGGCGGGCTGGCGGTACGCGGCGGCGGGGAGCAGCGCGCGCACGGCGGCGTAATGGTCGGGTGCGGCGCGGGTGATGAGGACGCGATCGTGGGCGCAGGCGAGCGCCGCCGCCGCTTCGGCCACCTGCTGCGGCGTCTTGCCGGCGGCGTAGACGGCCTCGGGGAAGCCGGTGCGCAGCTCGCGGTGCGTGTCCAGGGTGGCGGAGGCGCTGGCGTGGAACGGCAGCGCGGACAGGCGCTCCAGCGCGGCGGCGACGTCCAGCTCGCCGCGCTCGACCTGCTCGAGGAGTTGGCGCAGGCGGGCGCGGTCCATGTCAGCGCGCGGCGACGTCCACCGCCAGGTCGGCCAGCTTTCCGGCCGCCCAGCGCGCGTGGCCGAGGCCCGCGATCATGGCGGCGTTGTCGGTGCAGAACTCGGGTGCCGCGAAGGTGGCCTGGACGTTGTCGCGCTGCGCCCGGCGCGCCACGGCCGCGCGCAGGCGCTGGTTGCGCGCCACGCCGCCGCCGACCAGGAGGCGGGGGATGTCGAGCTGCAGGCAGGCACGCAAGCACTTGCGCGCCAGGGTCTCGACTACCGCGGCTTCGTAGCTGGCGCACAGATCGGCCAGGGCCTGGCCGGCCGGGAGCGGGGCTTCCGGGCGCGACAGGCCGGGACCTTTCAGGTGATAGAGAAGCGCGGTCTTCAGGCCGGAGAAGGAGAAGTCGAGCGAATCCGGCGCCAGCAGCGGCAGCTTGAACGGGTGCGCCCCGGGGTCGCCGCCGGTTCCCGCCTTCTCGATGGACGGGCCGCCCGGGTAGGGCAGGCCGAGCAGGGCCGCGGCCTTGTCCAGGGCCTCGCCGGCGGCGTCGTCGCGGGTGGAGCAGAGGAGTGCGTGCCGGAGCGGCGATTCGGTGCGGTACAGGCTGGTGTGGCCGCCGGAGACGACCAGCGTGACGTAGGGGAAGTGCCATTCCGGCAGCGACATCAAGGCCGCGTACACGTGGGCTTCGATGTGGTGCACGGCCACCAGCGGCTTGCTCCAGGCCCAGGCCAGGGCCTTGGCCGTGGTGGCCCCGACCAGCAGGGAGCCGACCAGGCCCGGTTGCGTGGTGACGGCGACGGCGGCCAGGTCCCGCGGGGAGGTGCGCGCGGCGGACAGCGCTTCCTCGACCACGGGCACGATGGCCTCCAGGTGGCCGCGCCCGGCGATCTCCGGCACCACGCCGCGCCAGGGCGCGTGCTCGGCGACCTGGCTGCGCACGACCGAGGAGAGGACGGCGCGCCCGCCGCGCACCACCGCGGCCGCGGTCTCGTCGCAGGAGCTCTCGATCCCGAGCACCCGGGCGTCGGCGCCGGTGGTCACGCCGGTTGCAGCACGGCCTTCAGGTGCGCCACCGCGACCTCCAGGACCGGATCGGGCGGCCGGCGCTCGCGCTCGAGCTCGGGAAACAGTTGGAATACGCGCTCGCGGTACTTGGCGGGCGGATCCTCGTGGCGCAGCAGCCACGCAGCCAGGGCCTCGCTCACGTCCGCGGGTGCCGCCACCGCCAGATCCGGCTCGAGCCCGCCCGCGCGCTCCGGGTCGATATGGCCCTCGAGGATGCGCCCGCCGGGCGTCACGTAGTAGCCGGCGGTGAACTTGAGACCGAAGCGGGACTGGCGATACGCGAACACCTGCTGGAACACGCCCTTGCCGTAGGAGCGCTCGCCGGCGAGCAGCGCGGCGCCGTAGTCGCGCAGGGCGCCGGCCAGGACCTCGCTGCCGGAGGCGCTGAGGCCGTTGAGGAGCACCACGACCGGGAGGTCGGCGGCCGAGGACTGGGACGGATCCGCGCGGCGCGTGTCGGCTGCGCGCCCGCGCGAGTACAAGGTGCACACCACGCCGCCACGCAGGAAGCGCGCCGCGGTCGCCACCGCGGGCGTCAGCACGCCGCCGCGGTTGTAGCGCAGGTCGAGGACCAGGGCGCGCAGTCCATGCGTCGCCAGCGCCGCCAGGGCGTCGTCCAGCTCCTGCGGCGTGCTCGCGGCGAAGGAGCTGATCTGCAGCGTGGCGATGCCGCGCTCGGGATCCAGCATCTCCACCTGGCGCACGGTGCCGGTGGGGACGGCGCCGCGGACCACGTCCACCTCGAGGCGCTCGCCGGAAGCGCGCAGCAGCGCCAGATGCACGCTGCTGCCGGCCGGGCCCTTGATCCGGCTCTGCAGCCGCTCGGGATCCATGCCGTCGGTCGGGACGCCGTCCACCGCCACGACGATGTCTCCGGGCTGGACGCCGGCCGCCTCGGCCGGCCCGCCGGGCTGCGGCCAGCGCACCTGGGCGCGGGCGGGATCCAGGCGCACGCCGATGCCCTCCAGTTGACCGGTGGATTCCTCCTGCAGGGCACGCAAGCCGTCGTCACCCTCGATGAAGTACGTGTAGGGGTCGTGCAGCCCATCCACCATTCCCTGGACGGCCCGGTGCAGGAGCCACTCCGGAGCGCGCGGCTCCACGTACTCCTCGGCCAGGGTGCGCTGCACCGCCGCCAAGGTGCGCTCCTCCGGGCTCTGGCCGCCGCGCAGGAGCAGCGGCCCCAGGAACCACTCCGCGACCGCCACGCCGGCCGCGCACAAGGCCACGCCCGCGGCGATGCCCGCCGGGTGCAGGGCCGGAAGCGTGCGCGCAGCCATGAGCCTGATTCTAGGCACCTTGGACAAGGCTCCAAGCCGGCCTATCCTGATGCCGTCTGCATCGCCATGCGTTCCGCCACCTCCCTGCTGCTCCGCGGCGCCGCCCTGGCCGCCGCGCTCCTGCCCGCCTGCGCCAGCGCTTCCAAGGACGAGCCGGCGCTCGAGGCCGGGCGCGTCTTCGACTTCGAGTACGAGGTCGTCGTGCCCGAGACCGTGGACCTCGCGGCCGGTCCGCTGCGGGTGTGGGTGCCGGTACCGGTGAACGACGGGCGCCAGACCGTCGAGGTCCAGGCCATGCCGGCGGCGGCGCAGACCGGCGGCCCCGACCGGCACGGCAACGTGTTCGCCACCGTCCTGGTGGCGCCGGACAGCGCGCAACGCAGCTTCCTGTGGAAGTACCGCGTCTGGCGCAGCGTGGACCGCGGCGGCGAAGACGTGGACACCCGGCTCATCACCGAGGAACAGCGCAAGGAGCTGTACCTGGGCCCGGACCGGATGGTGCCCGTGGGCGGGCCCGCGGAAGGCGCCGCGCGCGAGGCGGCCGCCGGGAAGGAGGAGCCGTTCGCCGTGGCGCGCGCCTTCTACGACCGCGTGCTCGCCGACATGGAATACAAGAAGGAGGGAACCGGCTGGGGCAAGGGCAGCACGCAGTGGGCCTGCGAGGCCGGATACGGCAACTGCACCGACTTCCACGCCAAGTTCATCTCCATGGCGCGCTTCCGCGGCCTGCCGGCGCGCTTCCAGATCGGCTACCCGCTGCCCGCGCAGCGCGGCAGCGGCGAGCTCGGCGGCTACCACTGCTGGGCCCACTTCTACGTGGACGGCTACGGCTGGATCCCGGTGGACATCTCGGAGGCGGACAAGAACCCGGAGAAGGCCGAGTTCTTCTTCAGCCACCTGGACGCGGACCGCGTCACGCTCAGCTACGGCCGCGATCTGGTCCTGGATCCGCCGCAGCAGGGCGAGCCGCTGAACTTCCTCGTGTACGCCTACGGCGAGCAGAACGGCAAGCCGGTGACGCTCCAGACCAAGGCGCGCTACCGCGACCTGGAATGAACGTGGCGGAGGTTCGCCTCACGCACCAGGTCGAGTTCTGCGCCGCCCACCACCTGGTCGCGCCGGGGCTGTCCGCGTCCGACAACCAGGCCCTGTACGGGCCGTGCGCCCGGCCGCACGGACACAACTACCGCCTGGAGGTGACGGTCGCCGGGCCGGTGCAGGCGGCGACCGGAATGGTCATGGATCTGAACCGGCTGCGCGCCCTGGTGGCCGAGCGCCTGGTCCAGCGCGTGGATCACCTCGATCTCAACCGCGACGTGGAGTTCCTGCTCGGCGCCATCACCACCGGCGAGAACCTGCTGGTGCGCTTCTGGGATCAGCTCGCCCCGGCGCTGCCGGAGGGCGTGCGCCTGGTGGAGCTGCGGCTGGGGGAAACCCGCGACAACGGCATCGTCTACCACGGCCCGGCGGCGGCCCGCGCATGAGCACGATCCCGGCCGGCGCCGAGCCGACGGCGCCCCTGGTGCGCGCGCTGCTGTCCCGGCTCGGCGAGGACCCGCAGCGCCCGGGCCTGCTGCGCACGCCGCAGCGCGTGGCCGCCAGCCTGGAGTACCTCACGCACGGCTACCGCATGGATCTGCACAAGCTGGTCAACGGAGCCCTGTTCCAGGAGGACGTCAGCGAGATCGTGCTGGTCAAGGACATCGAGTTCTACTCGCTGTGCGAGCACCACTTGCTGCCGTTCTACGGCAAGGTGCACGTGGCCTACATCCCGGACGGCCGCGTCATCGGGCTGAGCAAGCTGCCCCGCATCGTGGAGATGTACGCCCGGCGCCTGCAGGTGCAGGAGCGCATGACGGTGCAGATCGCTCAGGCCGTGGACGAGGTGCTGCACCCGGCGGGGGTGGGCGTGATCGCCGAGGCCGCGCACCTGTGCATGATGATGCGCGGCGTCGCCAAGCAGTCCAGCATCACCACGACCTCGTGCATGCTCGGCTCCTTCCGCGAAGACTCGCGCACCCGCAGCGAGTTCCTGGCGCTGGTCTACGGCGAAACCCGGATCCGCTGAGTGCGTGCGCGGCGCGCGGCGCTGTGCTATCCTTCCAGATCGCCCGGTTCGCCTGCGCTGCATTTTTCCCTCATTCCACGCCCTCCAAGTCCCTCCAGAGTCAGCGCACCGTGCGCACCACCAAGGACCGTCCGCTTGCCGCCCTGCTCGCCATCGGCGCCCTGATGGCGTTCCTGGCCGTGGTCGTGGCCTGCCTGTACAGCGGCGGCGCCGTGGCCGAGCCCGCCCAGACGCGCGATCGCGCCACCACCGCCAGCGGCTAGGACGCGGCGGAGCCGGCGGCCTCCAGCAGCCCGACCAGTTGTTCCAGGCTGGCCTCCGGGCTGCGGCCGCTGGTGTCCAGGTGCACGGTGGCGCGCCGATACCCCGGCTCGCGGGCCTCCAGCAGGCTTTGCAGCCGCAGCATGGCGTTGGGGTCGTTGCGCATGGGACGCAGGTCCCCTTGCGCGGCCACCCGCTGCCAGTGCTCCTGCGGCGACGCCTTGAGCCATACCGTCCGGCAGGTCTGGCACAGCCGGTCCAGGGTCGCAGGCTCGGACACGAGCCCGCCCGGTACGGCCAGAACGCCGCTGCCGTGATGCGCCAGCCAGTCCTCGAGCGCCTCGCGCTCCAGCCGCCGATAGCCCTCGGGACCGTGCAGCTCGAAGATCTCGGCCACACCCATGCCGGCGCGCTCGGCAATGCGCGCGTCCAGCTCGGTGAACGCCACCTCCAACCGCGCCGCCAGCATGCGCCCCAGGGTGCTCTTGCCCGCTCCGCGCAGACCCAGCAGGGCGATGCGCTGCGGCGGCGCCGTGGCCATGGGCAGGTCGCACAGCTCGCGCAGCGGCACACCGAGCGCCTGGGCCAGCGCCGCGAGCTTGCCGATCGAGGGATTGGTGCGGGCGGCCTCGATCTCGACCAGGAAGCGGCGGCTGAGCCCGGCGCGGCGTGCCGCCTCCTCGAGGGTGAAGCCGGCGTGCTTGCGGGCGGCTCGCACCTTGCGGGACAGAGCGGCGAGGGTCTGAGCAAGAGCGCGCGGGGGACGCTTCATACGTGTTGGCAATATATTACACGGTCTTGTCGCGTCAAGGGTTTTATGCTTCACTATGCACAACTCGACTTCCCACGCACTCCGTCCCATGGCTTCCACGGCAATCGCCACCGAGACCCCATCCCCGGTCTCCTTCGAGACCCATCCCGACCGATACCGCCACTGGCGCTTCCGGGTGGAGGGCGACATCGCGCGCCTGACCATGGCAGTGGACCTCCACGGCGGCCTGCGCCCCGGCTATGAGTTGAAGCTCAATTCCTACGACCTCGGAGTGGACATCGAGCTGGCCGACGCCATCCAGCGCCTGCGCTTCGAGCATCCGCAGGTGCGTTGCCTGGTGATCGACGGCGCCCTGGAGAAGGTCTTCTGCGCCGGCGCCAACATCTCCATGCTGCGCACCAGCAGCCACGCCTGGAAGGTGAATTTCTGCAAGTTCACCAACGAGACGCGCCTGTACCTGGAGGACCTGTCGGCGCACTCCGGCGTGCGCACACTGGCCGCGTGCAACGGCACCACCGCCGGCGGCGGCTACGAGCTGGCGCTGGCCTGCGATCAGATCCTGCTGGTGGACGACCGCGCCAGCGCGGTGTCGCTGCCGGAGCTGTCCCTGCTGGCGGTGCTGCCGGGCACCGGCGGCCTCACCCGCCTGGTGGACAAGCGCAAGCTGCGCCGCGACCTGGCCGACGTGTTCAGCACCCTCGCCGGCGGCGTGAAAGCCGAGAAGGCGCTGGAGTGGGGCCTGGTCGACGCCATCGCGCCGCTCAGCCGCTTCGGCGCGGCGCGCGAGCAGATGGCGCGCGCGCTGGCCGAATCCGTGCCGGACAAGAGCGCCCGCAGCGGCGTTCCCTTGCCGCCGCTGCGGCCCACGGAGAGCGCGCGGCGCGTCGAATACCGCTACGTGACGCTGGAGCTGAATCCGGAGCGCCACGTCGCCAGCCTGAGCCTGCGCGTTGCGGACCAGTTCCAGCCGCCCGCCGGCGCCGGGGCCGAATGGTGGCCCCTGCGCGCGTTTCGCGAGCTGGACGACGCGCTGCTGCGCCTGCGCGTGAACCATCCCGACATCAACCTGGTGGCGCTGCGCGCCGAGGGCGATCCCGCGCTGGCGCTGGCGTACGACCGCGCGCTGATCGAGCAGCACGACGAGTGGTTCGTGGCCGAGGTGCGCCTCTTCATCCGGCGCGTGCTCAAGCGCCTGGAGACCAGCGCCAAGTCGCTGTTCGCGCTGGCCGGCCGCGGCAGCGCCTTCGCCGGCACCTTGCTGGAGCTGGCCCTGGCCGCCGACCGCGTGTACGTGCTCGACGATCCCGGGGTGGAGGTGCGGCTGGGCGTGAGCGCGCTCAACGGCGGCGCCTACCCCATGGGCAACGGACTCAGCCGCCTGCAGACGCGCTTCCTGCGCGAGCCGCAGCGCGTCGGCGCCGTGCTGGCGCGCGCCGGCCTGATCCCGGCGAGCGACGCCGCGGAGCTGGGCCTGGCCACCTTCGCGCTCGACGCCATCGACTGGGAGGACGAGCTGCGCGTCGCCATGGAGGAGCGGGCCAGCTTCAGCCCCGACGCCCTGACCGGAATGGAGGCCAACCTGCGCTTCGCCGGCCCGGAGACCCTGGAGACCAAGATCTTCGGGCGCCTGAGCGCCTGGCAGAACTGGATCTTCCAGCGCCCCAACGCCGTCGGCCCCAACGGCGCGCTGCAGTGCTACGGCACGCCCAGCCGGCCCGAGTTCGACTACTTCCGCACCTGAGAGCCACCTGCGCCATGACCACCGTCGATTACAGCGAGAAGATCCCCAACAACGTCAACCTGTCCTCGGACAACCGGCTGCAGCGCGCGCTGGAAGCCTGGCAGCCGCGCTACCTGGACTGGTGGCGCGAGATGGGGCCGTCGGACTTCGCGGCCAACGAGGTCTACCTGCGCACCGCGGTGTCCGTGGACAAGGACGGCTGGGCGCAGTTCGGCTACGTGCGCATGCCCGACTACCGCTGGGGCATCTTCCTGGCCGACCCGATCGCCGGCCGCAAGGTCGGCTTCGGCGACCACGCCGACGCGGAGGCCTGGCAGCAGGTGCCCGGCGAGTACCGCGCCGACCTGCGGCGCCTGATCGTGACCCAGGCCGACACCGAGCCGGCCTCGGTGGAGCAGCAGCGCTTGCTCGGCCACACCGCGCCCTCCCTCTACGACCTGCGCAACCTGTTCCAGGTGAACGTGGAGGAAGGCCGCCACCTGTGGGCCATGGTCTACCTGCTGCAAACGCACTTCGGCAAGGAAGGGCGCGACGAGGCCGAGGAACTGCTGGAGCGCCGCAGCGGCAACCCGGACCGGCCGCGCATCCTGACCACCTTCAACGAGCCGATCGAGACCTGGCTGGACTTCTTCATGTTCACCATGTTCACGGACCGGGACGGCAAGTTCCAGCTGCTGGCCCTGGCCGAGAGCGGCTTCGACCCGCTGGCCCGCACCTGCCGCTTCATGTTGACCGAGGAAGCCCACCACATGTTCGTGGGCCAGACCGGGGTCGGCCGCGTGATCCAGCGCACCTGCGAGCTGATGAAGCAGCACCCGGGCGACAGCCCGCGCCGCCACGGCGGCATCGACTTCGAGACCCTGCAGAAGTACATCAACTTCTGGGTCAGCTCCTCCACGGACCTGTTCGGCGGCGAAGTCAGCAGCAACGCCGCCACCTTCTTCGCCGAGGGCATCAAGGGCCGCGCCTACGAGGCCGCCAGCCCCGTGGACCACAGGGCCCTGGACGGCGCCTACACGGTGGAGAAGCTCGTGGACGGAGCGATCGTGCGCGAGCAGGTGCCGCTGCGCAATGCCATGAACGAGGTGCTGCGCGACGCCTACCTGGACGACAACCAGAAGGGCGTGGACTACTGGAACAAGATCGTGGAAAAGGCGGGCCTCGACTTCCGCTTCCGCCTGCCGCACCGGCGCTTCAACCGCAGCATCGGCATCTACTCCGGCGCACGCTTCGACCTGGACGGCAATCCGATCCACGAGGCCGACTGGGACGCCAACAAGGACCGCTGGCTGCCCAGCGCCGAGGACCGCGCCTACGTCAAGTCGCTCATGCGGCCGGCGCTCGCCCCCGGCCAGTTCGCCGGCTGGATCGCGCCGCCTCCCAAGGGCATCAACGGCCAGCCCCTGGACTTCGAGTACGTGCGCCTGGGGTCGTAGCCACCCTTTCCGCGCGCTCGCTTGCGCAATTGCGCAAGCGCGAAAGGCCATGAGGAGGCCGGAACACCCCCGCGGATGCTCGGGGCCCTCTCTGATGCCAGTTCCGCCGCGGTGGAGCTCGCCGCCTGCGTTAAGTAGGGGATCCGGGGTGACTCCCCGCAGCCCGCGCGGCTGGCTCGCCCCGCGACCTGTGAGCCGAGAGGGCTCTCGGCTGCACGCCGGCCTTGCTCGCCCGTCATTGCACTGTTGCGCAATCGTGCAAGGCCAGGCGCCGAAGAGCTTCCGCTGATGGCTGCCCGGGAGTTTCGCCAAGCTGGTTGCCACGCTCACTTGATCCCCTCATCGACCTTCGGCTGCGCGCGGGACGGCGGTGCCGGTCTCGGGCGGTCCGGAGGCCCTCCTGAAGGCGGGCTGCCGGATCCGATGCAGCCGCACCCGCAAGGCTGACCCGGCACATGCGCTGCGCGCATGGATCCTCGGCAGAGAGTGGTCGCGCACGAAGCGCAAAAAAGGTGTCTACGACCCCGGATTCGGCTATCTTGCTTTTTGTCCCCGCGCGCAACTCCATTCCCGGCGTACTGAAGACGCAGTGACGCGACACTCGTACTCATGGTGGGCCATCGTGTTCGGGGCCGCCCTAGCGGGCGCCGGCCGCGGCCAGGAGCCGGCTGGTGCAGGTGTGGCCGCCCCGCCGCCGGCCGCCGCCGGCGAGAACACGCTCTGGATCGGCCCGCCGGAAGGCGAGCACTCCAAGCTGGTGCAGCTGCCCGGAGCGCTGGCGGAGCCGCGCCTGGGCTGGTGCGTGGCCTACCTGTGGCACCGGGCCGGCAAGGACTGGGAGCCCGGCGGATTGCACGCGGAGCTGGAGAAGTACGACAGCAACGACCCGGAGACGCAGCGCTGGAACATCCAGCTGTGGAAGGAGTGCGGCATGGACTTCGCCGCCGGCTGCTGGTTCGGCGTGCCGCAGCGCCGCGGCGCCGTCCTGCCCACGCGCACGACCGAGGCCTTCGAGTCGTACCTGCGCACCTGCGAGCAGGAGAAGTTCCGCTGGTGCGCGTGGATGGCCGACATTCCGGGCGGCTTGGAGCCGAACCTGGAGCAGGTGCGCAAGTGGGCCAAGTCACCGGCTTATTTCCGCTGGGGCAAGCCGGAGCGGCCGGTGCTGTTCATCTACGAGCGCACGTTGGACAAGCTCGGACGGCGCGAGAACGCGCGCGCGGCCCTGGACAAGCTGCGGCCGTACAAGGACGAGTTCTTCCTGGTGCTGGTGGGCGTCCCGGCGGCCGGGATCCCCAAACAGGAGCGGGGTCTGGGGCTGAGCTGGTACGGCCTGCCGTGGATGGAGCCGAAGTACCTGGCGGAACAGTACCGCATCGTGGCCGAGCGCCCCGACCTCGACCTGTTCGCGCTGCTGTTCCACAGCTTCGACAACCGCGCGACGCGCGCCGGGCAGAACGCGGGCACCTTGTGGCCGGAGGGCGGTCCCAGCCTGCCGTTCGCGGTCGGGCAGCTGGAGCTGGCGGTGACCAGCCTGCCGAACGCCCTGGGCGTGCCCTGGGATGAGCTCGGCGAGCGCAGCGCCTGGTGCCCGACCCGGGAGCTGGGCCGCCAGTACTACGACCTGCTGAAGGCCACGCTTCAGAACTTCAAGGCTGCCGGCTCCAAGTAGGGCCGCTTACGTGCGCGCGGCCGCCGGCAGCGCCAGGCCCACGGCGCGCACCAGCTCCTCGGCGTTGTATGGCTTCTGCACGAAGCCGGCGAAGCCGCGGCTGGCGAACAGGTGCGAAGCGCTCTGCTCGGTGTAGCCGCTGCTCACCAGGATGCGGGTGTCGGGCGCCAGGCGCTGGATCTCCAGGAAGACGTCGCCGCCGCTGACTCCCGGCATGGTGAGGTCCAGGACCACGAGCTGGATCTCGGAGCCCACGCGGCGGAACACGGCCACGGCTTCGCGGCCATCGGCGGCGGTCAGCACCCGGTAGCCGGCGCGGCGCAGGATATCGGCGGCGAGGTGCAGCAGCTTCTCCTCGTCGTCGGCCACCAGGATCAGCTCGCCGCGGCCCGGCGCGGGCGCCGCCGGCTTGCCGGGGCGCGGCGGCGCGGCCACGGGCGCGGCCGGCAGGAAGACGCTGAACTCGGCGCCGCCGCCACTGCGGTTGCGCACCCGCACGCCGCCGCGGTGCGCGCGCGCGATGCCGGCCACGGCGGCCAGGCCCAGCCCGCGTCCGATCCCCTTGGTGCTGTAGAAGGGATCGAAGATGCGGGGAAGGACTTCGGGAGCGAGCCCGGGGCCGGTATCGAGGACGGACAGCACGGCGTAACGCCCGGGCGGCGCCGGCAGGGTCAGGGCGGCCGCCTCCTGCGGGTCCAGGTCCATGGCGGCGGTGCGCAGCAGGACGCTGCCCTCGCGGTCGCCGATGGATTCAGCGGCATTGAGCACCAGGTTCATGACCACCTGGCGGATCTGGGACGCGTCGCACGACACCGCCGGCAGGGCGGGGGCCAGGTCCAGGCTCAGGCGCATCTTCTTGGACAGCGTGACCTGGAGCAGGTCCGCCATCTCGCGCACGACCTCGTTCCAGTCCAGGTGCTCCACGACCACCGGCCCCTTGCCGGAATAGGCCAGGAGCTGGCGCGAGAGCTGCGCCGCCTTGCGCGCGGCCGATTCCACGTTGGCCAGGCTGGCGCGCAGCGGCGAGTCCGGCTCCAGATCCGCCAGCGCCAGAGTGGCGCTGCCGAGGATGACCGTGAGCAGGTTGTTGAAATCGTGGGCCACGCCGCCGGCGATGAGCCCCATGCCCTCCAGGCGCTGCGTCTCCAGGAGCTTGCGTTCCACGCCGCGGCGCTCCTCCTCGGCGCGCCGGCGCTCCTGGGCGGAGAACATCAAGGCCGCCAGGTCGGCCAGCGAGCCGGCGAAGCCCTGTTCCTCCGTGGACCAGACGCGCGGGCGCCCGACGTGCTCGTGGCACAGGATGCCGATGACGCGCCCGTCGGCGCGGATCGGCGCGTCCAGCATGGACGTGATGCCGAGCGGACGCAGGTAGCTGTCGCGGAACTCGCTCGTGCGGGGATCGGATTCGGCGTCGTCGGTGGCGATGGCGCGGGCCTGGGCCAGGGCCGCGAAATAGCGCGGATAGTCCTTCGCGTACAAGGTGGTCGCGCCCGCGGACTTGCCCTTGCCGCGCTCGTACAGCAGCGCGCACTGGATGGCGGAGCGGTCGTGGTTGTAGAGCCAGACGCTCACGCGCTCCACCTCCAGGCAGCGCGAGGCCGTCGCCGCCAGCTCCTCCAGGGCGGACAGGTGCGCGTTCGAGAACAGCTCCGGCGTCATGGCGAGCCGCAGCAGGGCCGCCTGCTGCTCCAGGAGCCGGTGCTCCCGGTGCAGCAGGTTCTGTTGGGATTGGTGCGCGCGCCGCGCGGATTCCTGGCCGTCGTGCATGGCCGCGAGCGGCGGCGCCAGCAAGGCCAGGCTGAGCGCCAGCAGGGCGGCGATGGCCAGGGAGATGGCCTCGGTGTACAGGTTGGCCGGATAGTCCGCACCGAAGGCGAACACCTGGACCAAGCTCACGGCGCGGCGCACGATCGCCAGGACGCAGACGGCGGCGAGCAGCATCCAGGGAAGGCGGGCGCTGATCCGGACCAGGCGCAGGGCCATTGCCGCCGCAAGGACATGCAGAATGCCGGAAACAATCAGCAGAACGGCCACCGGGCGATTGTACGCCGGGCTCGGCGCCTAGAATCCTCCGCCCCATGGACTGGACCTTGCTGGCGACGCGCCTGGCGCTGTACATCGCGCTGGGCTACTGGCTCGGTCTGCTGGTGCTCGGCCCGGCGCCGGTGGGGAAGTTCTTCTACCGCCTGGCGGGATGGACGGCGGCGCTGGCGGCCGCCGCTGCGGCAGCGCTGGCGCTGGCCGCCGGCTGGCCGGATGCGCCGGCGGAGCGCGTGCGCGTTCTGGCCGTCCTGGCCACGCTGCTGCCGGCGCCCTGGTACGCCAGCCACCGGCCGGCGCGCCGGCGCGCGGGAGTGCTGGCCGCGCTGGCCTGCGGCCTGGCGGCGCTCGCGGCCTCCGCCTACGGTCCGGACGGCCTGGGCGTCCTGCAGCTCCTCAGCGACGCCTGCGCCGCCGCCGTGGCCGGTGGAGTGTGCTTCGCCATGGTGTTCGGCCACGCCTACCTGACCGTGCCCAAGCTCCCGTTCCAGCACCTGCTGCGCGTGCATCGCTTCGCGACGCTGGCGCTGGCGGCGCGGCTGCTGCTCTCCGGGCTGGTGCTGGCCCTGGCCTGGCCGCGCCTGCACGCGGGGACCCAGCCGCTGTTCGATCCCTTCGACTGGCTGGACCTGAGCGTGCGCTTCCTGGTCGGCCTGCTCGTGCCGCTGCTGTTCGCCGGGATGGTGCACTCGGCGCTGCGCTGGAAGAGCAACCAGTCCGCCACCGGCATCCTGTACGCGAGCACGGTCCTGGTGTGGATCGGCGAAGCCGTGGCCTTGCACCTGGGACGGCAATGGCGCGTGCCGCTGTGAGCGCGGTCCCGCCGCGGGCCTGGCTCGAGGGGCCGTGCCCGCGCTGCCAGGCGGGCTGGCGCTGTCCCGCCGGCGACGCGCAGCGGCCGGCGTGCCGTGCCTGCGGCGCGCCGGCGAGCGCGCTGGCGCACGCGCTCGTGGACGCCGGCGGCGCGCTGCGCGGCTGCCTGCACTGCGGCCATGACCAGATGTACGCCGCGCGCGACTTCCCGCGGCGGCTGGGCCTGGCCGTGGTCATTGCAGCGGCGGCGCTGGCGCCGTTCACGTACTACATCAGCCTGGCGGCAGGCGCGCTGGTGGACGCCGGCCTGGTGTTCCTGGTGCGCAAGCGCGTGCACTGCTACCGCTGCGGCGCGGTGCACCACGGCTTCGCGCGGCCGCAGGTCTGGGCTCCGTTCCGGCTCGAGGTGGCCGACGTGCACCGCTTTGGCTCCAAGGCTTCGGTGGTGGCGGCGCTGCGGCCCGGAGCGGAACCGCCGGCGGCGCGGCGCCAGGACTAGGGAGCGATCAGCGCCGACTCGATGTTGGACAAGCTGCCCTGCGTGGTGGGGCCCTGGAACGAGAAGGCCTGGAAGTACAAGGTGCGGTTGGCCATGGCCGCGGGCAGGGTCCAGAAGCTGCTGAAGGCTTCGCCCAGGCCGTCGGCGTTGTTGGGGCTGCCTCCGCCCGGCCACACCAGCGGATCGTCCAGGCCCGTGTTCCAGCCCCCGTCCGGCGCCCGTTCGCCGCCCGGCCCCAGCTGCGAGTAGTAGTAATACACCAGCTTGTTGGCGTTGCCGTAGCGGACGTGCTGGCGGATGCGTTCACCCACCTGGAAAGTGCCTTCCATCTCCAGGCTGAACGGGTGCGGCTGGATCACGTCGCTGGCCTCGTCGCTGTCGCGCACGAAGCCGTTGCGCACCTCCACCGCCTCGAAGTGGAGGCGCGTGCCGCTGCCCGGAGAGGGGAAGGGCACGTGGAAGCCGGCGACCGCCGTGCCGCCGCTCACGTCCGCGAGCACAGCGAAGGCCTCCAGGGGGCCGCTGCCCGTGAGCCGGCCGCTGATGTCCAGGTCGTAGCCTTCGCTGGAGACGCTGGGCGTGCTGTTGCGGCCGGCGTAGAAATACACGGTCGCGCCCTCCTTGACGTTCTCCACGCGCACCGCCACCTCGGTGTCGGCGATCAGCGGTCCGTCCAGGCTGATCGCCGGCGGCGGCAGGCTGGTGTCCGGCGGCGTCCAGGCTTCGACGCGGCCGGCGCGGCCCAGGCCGCCCGGCGCCGCGTACGGCGCGCCGACGGCCAGCGACTCCACGCCCGCGCCGTTGATGTCGCCGGCCGCGGCCACGCTCCAGCCCATCCGGCTGCCGGCGCTGCCGTGGATCGTGTGCAGCAGCAGCGCGCCGCCGGACGGCACGACGTCGTAGATCGAGACGACGCCGGCGCCGTCCTGGTACGGCGCGCCCACGGCCAGGTCCGCGTAGCCGTCGAAATTGGCGTCGCGGATCAGCGCCAGGGACGCGCCGAAGCGGTCACCGGCCGCCTGGCCGCGCACGGTCGTGAGCAGCAGGTGGGCCGGCGTCGTGTTCCAGATCAGGACCTGGCCGGTGCCGCCCGCGTCCGGCGCGCCGGCCGCGAAGTCGTTGGAGCCGTCGCCGCTGAGGTCGCGGCCGCTGGCAAGGCTCACGCCGAGGTGCGCGCCCGCCGCCTTCAAGGTCACACCGAACAGGGAACGGTGGCGGCCGCGCACGTCCACGGCGCCGGACTCCGGACCGCCGTCGTCGGCGAAGGGCGCGCCGACTGCGAACTCGTGGCCGGGCGTGAGGTTGATCTGGCCGAGGTTGGCGAGCGAATAGCCGTAGAACTCGCCGGATGCGCGGCCGGCGAAGGGCGCGCCGGCCGAGGCCAGGCCGCTGCCGAGCCACTCGTAGCGGCGCACGCGGCCGCGGTTGCCGTTGCTGCCCAGCTCGCTCACCAGCAGCTCCTTGCGCCCGTCGCCGTTGAGGTCCACGCCGGCCAGGGCGCTCCCGAACAAGCTGCCGGGAGTGCGGCCCTGGGCATGGTCCAGGACCGTGCCATGGGCGCCGCTCACGACGTAGACCTTGCCGGCGAAGAAGCCGCCGCTGCCGCTACTGAAGTACGGCGCTCCCACGGCGAAATCGGTCACGCCGTCGCCGTCGTAGTCGCTCAGCGCCGCCACCGCGAAGCCGAGCAGCGCGCCCGCTTCCTCGCCCGCGAGCCGGTACAGAGGCGCGCCGTCCAGCCCGGACAAGGCCTGCACGCCGCCGCTGTTGTGGCCGTTCCAATCGGCGCCGTACACGCCCGCGACGAGGTCGTCCCGGCCGTCGCCGTCCACATCGCCGACGCCGGCGACCGCCTGGCCCATCTCGTCTCCGTCCGCCTCGCCGTTGGCGGCCCACCACTGCGTCCAGCCGCTCTGCGCGGCGAGCGCGCCCGGAGCGGACGCAAGCGCGCCAGCGACGCCGACAATGCCGAGGACGATGCGGGAAGGAAGGAGTGCGCGCATGCGGAAGAAAACCGGAGGGGAAGGGGCGCGGCGCCGCTGCAGCGCTGCCACCGCCTGCGGCAATCGTACTCGGGATGCGCCGGACCCGCATGCGTCCGATAGGATCTGGCTTCGGGCCACGGGGCCCGTGCTGCCCACGATGCGTCCTCTCCGCCGCCGCGCCCCTCCCGGGCTGGCCCTCTTGCTCGCGGTCCCGGCCTGGCTGGCCGCAGCCGGGCCGGCGCCGGCGCGCCCGGTCCAGGATCCGCCGCCACCGGCCCAGGACACCAGCGGCCACGCGCAGCTGGAGGTCCGCGCCGTGCGCAAGGCCGATCAGTCGCCGGTGCCCGGCGTCGAGGTCTGGGTGCTGTACCGGACCGAGGAGATGACCGTGATCCGCGCCCGCCACCGCACCAACGACGAGGGGCGCACCGATCCGCCGGTCAAGATCCCGCCGGGGGCCACCATCGCCAGCATCGCGGTGCGTCCCACCATGGAGACGGCCCCAGCCCTGCGCGTCCTCAACCAGGTGGTCCGCACCCAGGAAAAGCTGGAGGAGAGCTTCGAACTGGAGCCGGCGGTCATGATCGCCGGCCAGGTCGTGGACGAACTGGGAGCCGGGGTCGCCGGGGTGAAGGTCTGCGGCTGGTTCCGAGAGCGCTGGGACGTGGAGACCTACCCCGTGCCGGAGCTCGACGTTTTCGCCGAGAGCAACGCCGACGGCTACTTCCTGCTGGGCGGCATTCCGCAGGGCCACTTCACGCTGGACGTCGACGCCCCGGAGCGGGCGGCCGTGCGCCGGGCCGGCGGCCTGGTGCGCACCGGCCAGCGGCTCGAGGGCATCGTCCTGCAACTGGCGCAGGCGCACAGCGTCTCCGGCCAGGTGCTCGCCGCCGACGGCAAGGCCGCGGCCAGTGCCTCGGTGCTGGCCGGCAAGCAGGGGCGCCAGAAGCGCCGGGACGAGAGCGGGATCGCGGACGTGTGGTACTACCCGTCCCGCCAGCTCATCGTGCCCTGCGACAGCGACGGCCTGTTCGAGCTGGAGCGGGTGCCGGTGGACGAGCGCTGGAACCTGCTGGTCAAGTGTCCGGGGCACCTCCCGCACGAGGACGTCCTCGAGCCCGGGCGCAGCTTCGTGGAGGTGAAGCTGGAGGCGGGCGGCGTGCTCTCCGGCGTGGTCGTGGACGCCGCCGGTGCGCCGCAGGCGCAAGCCGAGCTGCGCCTGCGCGGGGACGCCCGCCGCCGGCCGGACTCCGCCAAGGGCAAGCGCGAGACCGGCGCCGACGGACTGTTCCGCTTCGAGGGCCTGGAGCCGGGCGGAACCTACTTCCTGATGGTCCATCGCCCGGGCGACGCCGTCCAGACGCTCGGCCCGTACACGCTGGAGGACGCTCCGGAGCAGATCCGCGTGGTGCTGCAGCCCGGCCGTTTCCTCGGCGGCGTGGTCCAGGACGCCTCCGGTGCCGCGGTCGCCGGGGCGGAGGTCAGCGTCGAGCCCGTGCTGGACGCAGCCCTGCTGGCGGCGCTGCGCGCGAGCGACGTGGCGGCGGCGGAGGTGCTGTTCGGCCTGAACCGCACCGTCACCACCGCCGACGGCCGCTTCCGCCTCGCCGACCTGGGGCCGGTGCGCTATCGCCTGCGCGCCACCGCTCCCTCCGGCGTCGCGGCGCTCCAGCAGGAGCTGGAAGCGGGCCGCGAGGACCTGGTCCTGAGCCTGCACGGGCGCTAGCAGCTTGCGCGGCGATCCGACGCCCCTGCTGCGCCGCCAGGATCGCCCCGTCGCCATCTTCTTCCTGCTGGTGCTGGCGGTCGCGCTGGCCGGCTGCCTCCTGCGCCGCAGCGGCGAGTTCCTGTTCTATTTCGCCGTGCTGCTGGTCCTGGCCACGGCCGTGCTGGCGGTGCACCGTCAGGTGCGCCTGCACGCGGCCACGCTGTGGTGCCTGAGCCTGTGGGGACTGCTGCACATGGCCGGCGGTCTGGTGTCGCTGCCGGGCGGCCGCGGCGTCCTCTACAACCTTTGGCTCGTGCCGGGCCGCATCAAGTACGACCAGGTCGTACACGCCTTCGGCTTCGGTGTGACCACCTGGGTGTGCTGGCAGGCGCTGGCGCGCATGCTGGGCGACCCGCGCCCCAGCATCGGGCGCCTGGCCCTGTGCGCAGCGGCCGGCATGGGCTTCGGCGCCCTCAACGAGGTCGTGGAATTCACCGCCACGCTCCTGGTTCCCGAGACCAACGTCGGCGGCTACGCCAACACGGGCTGGGACCTGGTGGCCAATCTGACCGGGTGTGTGGTCGCGGCGGTGTTGATATTCCGGCGGCGCCGGTCGGCCGCGGCGTCTTAATCTGCCCGGTGATGCCCGCATCCCTCTCCGCGCCCCTGGCCGCGGCCTTCCTGGCCTGGCTCGCCCCGCAGGAGATCGGTTTCTCCGACCTGCTGCACGAGATGGCCGACCTCGAGCGCCTGGCGCGCTGGCCGCAGCCGCAATACCGCACGCTCCAGTTCTCCTCCTACGACCGCCGCTCGGTGGCGCCCGGGCGGCCGGACTGGTTCAGCAACGCCGACGGCTTCGGCGGCGAGCCGATCCCAGGTTTCGCCGAGGTGCTGGCGCCGCCCGCGGCCGAGCGGCCCGGCCGCTACCTCGTGTGCGACGTGGAGGGCCCGGGCGCGATCGTGCGCGGCTGGTCGGCGGGCATGCAGGGGGTGCTGACGGTCACCCTGGACGGGGCCGAGCAGCCGCTCTACCAGGGCGACGCCTATACCTTCCTCGCGCGCCGCGCGCACTGGTTCCTCGAGCGCCACCGGGTCCCGGGCGACGCCGGCGACGCCTTCCAGCAGCAGGACGCCGACTACCTGCCGGTGCCTTTCGCCAAGCGCCTGCGCATCACCTGGGAAGGCCGGCTGGACGAGCTGCACTTTTATCACCTGGAGGTGCGCCGCTACGCCCCCGGCGCCAAGGTGCTCAGCTTCGATCCCGCACGCGACCTGGCCGCCGCCCGGGACAAGCACTGGGACATTGTGGCCGGCATCCGCAATCCGCCCGCGCTGGTCACCGACTTCTCGCACCGCTGGGACGAGACCATCCGCCCGCGGGAGACCCTCCGCATCGTTCCTCCGGACGCCGCGCCGGCGGCGCTGCGCGCGCTGGAGCTGCGCGTGCAGGCCGCCGACCTCGACCGCGCCCTGCGCGGCGTGATCCTGCGCCTGCGCTTCGACGACGCGACTGCGCCGCAGGTGGAGGCTCCGGTCGGCGACTTCTTCGCGGCCGGACCAGGGCTCCATCCGCTCTCGAGCCTGCCGGTCTCGGTGCGGGCCGACGGGACGCTGCGCTGCCGCTGGCTCATGCCGTACGAGAAGTCGCTGCGCATCGAGCTGGAGAACACCACGGCCGCGGAAGTGCGCGTGTCCGCCACGGCGGCGCTCTCGCCCTGGGACTGGGACGAGCGCTCGCTGCACTTCCACGCGCGCTGGCGTGCCGAGAACGGCATCACGCTCGCCGACGGCGAGCGCCGCGACCTGCCGTACCTGCGCGCGCGCGGCCGCGGCCGGCTGGTCGGCGTCGCCGCGATGCTGGTCAACCCGGCGCCGTGCCCGCATCCCGCGGGCTCCTGGTGGGGGGAGGGCGACGAGAAGATCTTCGTGGACGGCGAGGAATTCCCCTCTTTCTTCGGCACCGGCTCCGAGGACTACTTCAACTACTCCTGGAGCCGTCCGGACCTGTTCGACCATCCCTACTGCGGCCAGCCGCTCGATTCCGGACCGGCCAACGCCGGCTACGTCGCCAACTACCGCTTCCACGTGCTCGACGACGTGCCCTTCGAGCAGTCGCTCGACTTCTTCATGGAGCTGTGGCCGCACACCACCGGCTATCCGATCAGCTACGCCCGCATCGCCTACTGGTACGCGCGCCCCGGCGGCGGACACGACATCGCGCCGCTGCAAGCCGGCGACTGCACCGTGCCGCCGCTGGCGCATTGGGAGCCCAGGGCCATCGGCGGAGCCTCCGGTTCGGACTTCTACTTGCTGCGTGACGCCGCCGCGGTGCAGGCGGACGGCAAGCTGGAGATGATGGTGGAGCCCCTGGCCGCGAGCGGCCAGCTGCTGCGCTGGAGCGCGGCGCCGCGCCAGCGCCTGCGCGTGCCGGTCACCATCCGTGAAGCCGGGCGGTACGCCGTGAACCTGGTGGCGTGCCAGTCTCCGGACGCCGGCCGGCTGCGCCTGGAGCTGGACGGCGCGCGCCTGATCCTGGCCGACGGCGGAGGCGGCTCCCTGCAGCAGAGAGGCGCCGACACGGTGTCGCTGCGCATGGACGCCGCACGGCGCGTGCTCAGCCTCGGCTTCGAGCCGCTGCACCTGGAAGCGGGAACTTTCGACCTGATCCTGGAGTGCACGGAGGCCGGCAGCTTCGGGCTGGACTACGTGTGGGTGCAGGCTCGCCGCTGACGCGCCGTGCGCGACCGGACTGCTAGAATCGACTGCTCGCCATGAAACCTGTCCTCCTTACCCTCTCCCTCATTGCCGGGGTGGCCCTGGCCGGGGGCGCCCGCGCCCAGGACCAGGCCGATCTCGTCAAGAAGCGCGACGAGAAGCTGGCCAAGCCGTTCGTCGCGCACGGCGGCTGGATCACGGACTACGACCAGGCGCGCGAGCAGGCGCAGAAGGAGGGCAAGCCCATCTTCGTCTACTTCACGCGCAGCTACGCGTATTGACCGCCCTGCGAAGCGCTGGAGAGTGGTGCACTCTCCACCCCGGAGTTCGCGGCGTTCACCAAGAAGGTCGTGCCGTTCCTGCACGTCACCACGCGCATCGAGGGCGTCAAGCATGACGGCCTGCTGTCCGAGAAGGGCGGCCGCGGCTTCCCGACGCTCATGTTCCTGGACGCCGAGGGCAGCATCCTGGCCCAGCAGGAGGACCGCGCGGTCACGGGCTTCGAGACCACTCTGGAGAACGTCAAGACTTACCTCGACCTGAAGACGCGCCAGGCCAAGGGCGAGAAAGGCCTGGAGCTGCCGCTCTTCATGGCCGAGCTCAAGCTCGGCCTCATGAGCTACCAGGATGCCAAGTCCAAGGCCGAGACCTTCCAGAAGCTGAGCGAGGCGGAGAAGGCCCAGATCGCGGAGGCGTTGTTCGACCTGGAAGTGCGCCAGCTCATGGACGCCTTCAATCCGCGCTCGGAGGAGGGCAAGGCCGCGGCCGCGAAGCTGGTGGAATACGCCCAGGCCGGCAAGCAGCCGTCACCGGCGCTGCGCCTCAATTACTGGGGCCTGCTCAGCTACATCGCCACGGAAGTGAACAAGGACCCCGACCTCCTGGAGAAGTGCCTCACCAACCTGCGCGCCCTTCCGGAGAGCAAGGACTTCGAGGAACAGCTCCAGCAGATGGAGCAGAAGCTCCAGGAGATGCGCAAGGGCGAACCGTAAGGCTCTAGCGCACTCCCAGGCCGTCCAGCCAGATCCGCAGCGGCGGGGCGCCCCAGGAATCGAAGCCGAGGGTCAGCCAGTTCAGTTGCCTGAGCCGGTTGCCCTCGGCCTTCCAGTTGCCGTCGCCTTCCAGCGGGATGACGAAGTAGTTCCAGCCGTCGCGGCCCTCGTTGTGGACCGGGCTGCTGAGGAAATCGCGTGCCGGGATGAAGCTGCGCGAGACATCCGGCGTTTCGTACAGCGTCACGATCGGGTTGAGGTCCTGCCAGGCCGGGATGTTGGGGTTGCGGCAGCGCAGCCAGAAGACGATGGCCTTCTTCCCTTCCAGTGAGATGCCGGCCTTCAGGTTCCTCGGAAAGAGCAGGCTCAGGCGCATCCCCTGATAAGGATCCACGAGCGCGAAGAGGGAAGACCGGCCGGAGATGCGGACCGCCTTGTCTTCGGTGAACTTGACCTGCGATGCGCCCGCCTCGTCCCGGAAGCCCCAGTCCTCTGCCGCGCTCTCGGTGCCGATCTCCTCCAGGTCCTCCACGACGTACGCGTCGCGCCAGGCCAGGTGCGCGAGCGCGCCATTGCTCACCGTGAGGCCGACGCGATAGAAGCCGGGCTGGCGGAAGACATGGGTCACTTTGGCCGCCTCGGAAGTCGTGCCGTCGCCGAAGTCCCAGCGGTAGTGCAGGGGCTTGCCGGCCGGGTCCTTGCTGCCACCGGCGTCGAAGAGGATCTTCTGGCCGACCTGGATGGCGCCGTCATGCCCGGCGATGCGCGCTTGCGGCGGCGCCGTGATGGCGGAGTCAACCGGGTACTCGTTCAGGTTCGTGACGCCGCCGGCCTGGAACACGTCCCCGAGCTCGTTGCCGGCGAACCGGTTGGCGGCGATGTCCACCCAGTCGGCGTGCTGCGCGTAGATGCCCCAGCGGTTGTTCTCGATCTGATTGCCCTGGACGATCCAGTGGTAGGCCTTCCACTTCGCGCCCTGCGACTCCTGGTCGCCGATGAGCGCAATGCCGGCGCCGTGGTTGTCGTGCACGTGGTTGTCCTGCACGATGGTGTGGCTGGACGGCCCGAACATGAACACGATGCCGGCGTGACCGCCGTCGGGCAGGTGCGGTGAGTTGTGGAAGCCGTCGGGCCGGCCGTTGAAGGCCGCCTCGTTGCCGATGAGCGTGCTCTTGTCGCTGCCGCCCATCCAGAAGCCGTAGCTGCTGTGGTTGGCCTTGTTGCCGACCCAGGTGTTCCCAGGCGCCCAGCACTCGACGGCGTTGTTGTTGGCGAAGCTGCAGTCATTGTCCTCGAAGCGATTGCCGGTGCTGACCCAGCCGTTCAGGACGCGCACGAAGATGCCGTCGCCGCCGTGGGTGCAGTCGTTGCGGAGGAAGTGGTTGTAGTCGGAGCCGCTTTCGATCAGGACGGAGGTGGAGTCGCGCGCGTGCACTTCGCCCGGGCTGATGCGCAGGCCGTAGGACAGGTTGTTGCGCAGCACGCGGTTGCGGCAGGAGGCCCACAGCTTCAGGCAGGTGTTGGAACAGCGCGAGAAGTCGTTGTCCTCGATCAGGAAGTCGTCGCAGTTCTCGAGGCTGCAGGCGTCCCAGTTGTTGTTGGCGCGGTTGCGCCGCAAGGTGAAGTCGCGGCAGCGCGTGAGCACGATGCCGCCGCGCCGCCCGTTCTCGCCCCAGCCGAAGTCCGGGTCGTGGAAGTTGCCGGAGAAGTCGCAGTCCTCGACGCGCCAGCCCGCGGCGGCGTCGACCTGCAGGCCGGTCTCGAAGCCGTGCACGCGCAGGTTGCGAAGCTGCACGTTGTGGACGCCTGAGGCCGCGATGCCGGAGCCCCGGAACTGCTGCGGCGGCCCTTCGATGCTGCCGCGGACCAGGGCGCCCCTGCCGTCCAGCGTGACGTTGGAGGCGGCGATGCGGATGGGGCCGTAGATCCGTTTCGGGTCGAGCTGGGTGTCGCGTGTGATCTCCAGGGGCGCCTGGGCGCACAGGAGCACGGCGGGGAGGCAGGGGAGCATGGACGCCGCCATTGTGTCCGCCGCAGGCCACCCCCAGGACTGGTGCCGTGGCGGGCTGGGGACCACGCAGGGCTGGGGAGCGCCGGCGCCAGCCCGCGCGCGCGGCTTTTGATGGCTGCGCGCCGTCCTTGGTGTTTATAGTTTGTGTGGGCTGATCTTCCCCTCTTCCCCTTATGGGAGTGCTCCACCCTCAAACCGGCCCCGCCGCGCCTGACGGGGACGCGCAGTGGCACGACCTGGTGTCGTGGGCCGAGTCGAACCTGCGCGGCCAGATCGAGCGCAGCCTTCCGGCCGGAGGGCCGATCAGCGCGACCACCGTCATCCATTCGGCCCTGCGCCGCACGGTGGAACGGCGCGCACGCCTGCGCCATGGCATGCAGCACGCCCAGGCGTTCCTGGCCGGCATCGCCAAGCGCGTGCGCAGCGAGAAATTCCGGCGCGAGCGCCGCCTGTGCCGCAGCCCGGAGGGCGCGGTGGTGGTGGCGCTGGCGGACGGCGAAGCCGCGGGCGCGCCGGCCGAGTCGCCGTTGTGGGGCCTGGTGCTGGAGCTGCCGCCGAACCTGCGCGAGCTGCTGGAGTCCCTGTACCGGGAGGGCCTGACGTTCCGGGAGTACGCGGCGCGCAGCGGCAAGTCGGAGAAGCAGGTGGAACGGATGCACCAGCGCGCCCTGGAGCAGCTGCGGCGCCTGTCGCGGTCGGCGGAAGAGCCGGTCTGAGCCGCGCGGAGCCGTGAAGCAGGCCCCCGGAGCGAGCGCGGCGACCGACCCCGGATCCGACGGCGCGAGCGGGAGCCGCGTGGCCGCGGCCTTGCGCCGGCGCCTGGAACGCGGTCCGGCGGCGGCGCCGGAGGAGCACGGCGGCGATGCCGAGCTCTCCGAGCTGTACCGCGTGCAAGGCCAGCTGCTGGGCGCAGCCGCGGCCCGAGGCGAGCCGCCGGTGGACCCGGGCGCGCCGCTGCCGCATCCGGGCGAGTGCCTGCAGGAGCGCTACGAGGTGGGCGCGTTCCTGAGCAGCGGCGGCATGGGCCTGTTGTACGAGGCCCACGACCGCGAGACTGGCGCCAGCGTGGCCTTGAAGACGCCGCGGCCCGGCTGCACGCGCGAGGAGCTGCTGCGCTTCATCCGCGAGGCCAGCCTGACGCTCCCGCAGCATCCCTGCCTGGCGCGCACGCTGGACCGCTTCACGCGCGGCCGGCGGCCGTATCACGTGCAGGAGCGGGTGCCGGGACGCTCGCTGCAGGAGATCCTGCAGGCGCGGCTGGAAGGGCGGCGCCCGGCGCACGCCGCGGAGGCGCCCTGGTTCGCGCCGCAGCCGCTGGCCCTGCACACCGCCGTGCACGCGGTGGTGCAGGTGGCGCAGGCCCTGGAGCGCCTGCACCAGGCCGGCATCGTGCATCGCGACCTCAAGCCCGGCAACATCTTGTGGCACGCCGAGGGCCGGCCGGTGCTGGTGGACTACGGGCTGGCGCTGCCGCGCGGCGGCCCGCTGCTGACCGGGCCCGGCCAGGCTGCCGGCACGGTCCCGTACATGGCGCCGGAGCAGTGGCAGGGGCGCGCGGTGGACGCCCGCGCCGACGTGTACGCGCTGGGCGCGACCTTGTGGGCGCTGATCACCGGCACCCTGGCCACGGGCATGCCCTGGGGCGGCCGCCTGCTGCGCGGCAGCGAGCCGGTGCCGCCGGTGCTGCTCGCCATCGTGCAGAAGGCCATGGAGCCCAATCCACGCCGCCGCTTCGGCTCGGCCGCGGAGCTGGCGGCCGCGCTCGGCGCCTGGCTGGAGGACCGCGAGCCGGCAGGCTTGCACCCGTTCAACACGCGCCTGCGGCGCTGGGCGTACCGCCACCGCCTGGCGTTCGCCTTCTGCGCCGGGGCGCTGGCCTTCGGGACCATCGTCTACCTGGGCGAGGAGTTCGTGCGCAAGAGCCGGGCGGCCGTGACCGCCCTGGAGGCCAGCATCGCGGCTTCCGCCCAGCAGATCGCGGAGTTCGAGCAGGCGGACCGGAGCGGGCCGGCCATGAACGCGCGCAGCGACTTCCTGCAGGACTGGTTCGCGGACCACCTGCCGGCCGATCCGGAGCTGGAGAGCGAGTCCGCGCGCAAGCTCGTGTCGTTCGCGTACAACCTCAACCTGCGCATCGGGCGCCAAGAGCAGCTCCTGGTGTACACGCAGGGCGGCGCCGCGCACTGGTGGCGGGATGCAGCCGACGCGGTGCAGTCCGCCGGCGCGCTGCTCGCCAACGGGCGCGCGCAGGCCAGCGTGGAGGCGCTGCAGCGGGCGGCGCAGCGCTTTCCCAGGTCCAATCTCGCGCCCC
Organism: Planctomycetota bacterium; assembly: GCA_004295085.1. Lineage (GTDB taxonomy): Bacteria > Planctomycetota > UBA1135 > UBA1135 > UBA1135 > SHNF01. The sequence goes on from SHNF01000006.1 coordinate 304,973, forward strand.
TGTTCCCGGCGGCGGCGGCCATCCTGCAGCACTTGCAGGCGTTCGAGCGCCTCCCCGCGCCGACGTCCGCGCCGCTGCTGCGGGCATCGGAGGGCGGCGGAGTGGCCTGGGTGGACGCCGAGGGCGCGCTGGCGCACGCGCGCGTGGCCGGGGGCGGCTTCGAGCGCGAGACCGTGAGCCCGGCCGGCGCCTGGCGGCACGGGACCTTGGGCGCCTACGCGCACCTGCGCCGCGACGGCGCCGACTTCGGCAGCATTCTGTCCTGGGAGACGCGCAACGGCTCCGCGGATCCGCCGCAGGGTCTCTATTACGTGCCGGTCGGCGGGCCGCCGCAGCGCATCCTGGCCTGGGACGCCTTCGACCGCGTGCGCTCGCCGTCGGCACTGGCCGTCGGCCAGTTGGACGGCGACGCCGAGCCGGAGCTCGTGGTGGGCACGGCCTGGGGCAGCCGCAGCCTCCTGCTCCTGGACTGCATGGACGGCCGCTGGCACCATCGCATCCTGGATCAGCGCGGCGACGACGTGGAGAGCGTGCGCATCGCCCCGCAGGCGGACGGAGCGCAGATCTGGGTCGCGGTGTCCGTGTGGAGCCTGCGGAACCAGGGCCTGCGTTGCAAGGTGCTGCAGCTGGATCCAGCACTCGAGCGCGTGGAGACGGTGGACGCGCTCCCCCTCGGCGCGCTGCACAGCTGGGAGCCCGTGCGCGGCTGGGGCGAGGTCCACTCCGTGGCCGGCTTCCACAGCACCCGCGACGCCATCTTCTTCGGCGAGACCTACGCGCGCTGCCACTCCGGGGAATGCGTGCTGCTCGGCTCCAGCCCGGCGCTGGGCTTGCGCGTGGTGCGCAGCCTGTACAGCCTGCCCGGCGTCGAGGTGGCCGTGGGCGACACCGAGGCCCGGCCCGCGGACCTGGACGGTGACGGCCGCGACGAGATCCTGCTGCACTGGGTCTGGGAGCAGCGCCGCCACGCCATGCTGGTCTTCGGCTATGCCCGCGGCTCCAAGGTGGAGTTCATCGAGCTCCCGCTGCCCCAGGCCATGGCCGAGGCGCAGATCGGCGACCTGGACGGCGACGCCCGCCCCGACCTGTACTGGCTGGAGGGCGCCGACGTGTGCCTGCTGCGGGGCTTCGGCGCGCCGTCGCTGGCGCAGCCGGCCGCTCCGCTGCCGGCGCCGCAGCACCGGCGCCTGGTGCTGGTGCGCGGCGAAGCAGCGGCCTGCGCCGGCCAGCTCGACCCGCGCGCCGCCGGCGCGCGAGCCGGCGTCTTCCAGGCGCGCCTGCGTCTGGTGCGCAGTGACTTCGACGCCAGCGCCGTCTGGGAGCTGCGCAACGCCGCCGGCCAGGCGCTGGCGCGCCTGCGGCTGGCGACCAGCGGTGGCGGCACCACTTACCGCCACGAGGCCTTCCTCCAGGTCCGCGACGCCGACGGCACGCTGCGCTCCGGCGGCTCCTTCGCGGTGGCTCCCGGAATGTGGCTGGCGCTCGCCATCGAGCCGGATGCGCGCGGCCGTTGGCGCCTGGGCCTGGCGCCGGACAGCGGCGCAGCCGGTCTGCAGCCGCTGCGAGCGGCTTTCACCGCGGAAGTGGACGCGGGCTGGAGCTGGGAATGGCGCCCGGAAGGCAACCAGGGCGTCGCCGAGCGCCGTGACTTCGGCGCCGTGCTGGCCCTGGACTGGATGGGGCCGGGGCAGCCACGCCCGGCGCTGACCAGCGCGGAGGCGCTGACGGCGGAGAGCGTGTGGCGGCGCATGGAAAGCGCCCGCACGGAACGCGATTTCGGCGCGTGGAAACAGGCGCGACGCGAGCTGGAGACGGTCGCGGGGCCGCCGCGGGCGGGTGCCGCCGACACGCAGGCACGGGTCCCGCTGGCGCGCTACTACCTGGAGGAATACGGCCGGCTGGGGCTCATCCTGCACGAGGACGCGGATCCGCACTGCCCGCTGGAAGCGGAGCCTTGAGCCGGCGCGCCCACTGGTGCACCAGGTACGCGGCCACCCACAGGGCCGAGGCGGTCCCGTGGGCCAGCACCCAGGCCTGCCGCCAGGCCTCGTCCACCGCGACCTGGATGGCGTAGCCGGAGATTGCCATGGGCGCGAAGCTGAACAGCAGCAGCAGCCCGGAGCGGCGCCGCGGCGCTGCCCCGCTGCGCCAGCGCTCCAGCGCGTGGCGCTTCCACAAGGCGCCGGTGCTGAACACCAGGGCCGGCGCCAGCAGCACGTGCCAGTGCTGCACCAGCGGCTGCAGGGGATGGTGGACCACCGCGTAAGGATCCTCGGAGCGGACGCAGTACAGGAAGAACGCGTACGCGATGCCGGTGCCGCCCACCAACACATTGGCGAGGTGGTGCAGCCAGGCCTCGAGGCGGCTCACGGACGCTGCGGCTCCGGCTGCGGCCTGGGGTGCAAGGTCTGGTGCAGGGCCAGTACGCGGCGCACCGCTTCGGTGGTGGCCCGTGCCGTGAGACTGGCGCCGGTCACGCCCTGGATGCCGCGCTTCAGGTTCAGCTCCGCGTCGAGCGTGCGGCCCTGGAACTGGGCATACCAGCCGCCCTTGGGCATGTAGTCCAGCGGCTCGTCGAAGGACAGCACCTCCACGCGCTTGACCCGGCCCTCCGGGTCCACCACGACCATGAGGGTCTCGGCCTGCGTGCGCAGCTTGTGCGTGTCGAAGTAAGCCATGCCCACGAGCTTGCCGTCCCTGCTGGCGCTGTACGCGGGGACCACCGCGCTGGCCACCGGGGCCTGCGCCAGCCGGCGCGCCTCCTCGAGCTGGCGCTCGGTGAGGTAGTGAGTCTTGCGCTCGACCGTGCACTCCGGGAACGCCAGCTTCAGCGCCTCCTCGGTGGTGAGGAACACCTTGCCGCCGTTGCCGGAGGCCCAGGCCAGGAGCAGGCTGGCGAGCAGCATCAGAAGATGTAGCCGAGAGCCACGTTGAACTGGTTCACGGCGCTGCCCGTGAGGTTCTCGATGTTCTGGTAGTCCGCCTTCAGGATGCCCTGGGGGAACGGCTGCCAGGCCAGGCCGTAGGTGACGATGTTGACGTCGTTGGCGCCGTCGGCGGAGTAGCCGGAGGGCACCTCCTTCTGCGTGTCGTAGGCTTCGAAGCGCACGAACGGCGTCAGGCTCATGCTGGAGCCCTCGGTCAGGCTCAGCACGTCATAGCCGAGCTCCAGGTAGTAGCCGGTCATCTCCTCGCCGATGCTGTCGTTGCCGGTCAGGCCCAGCGCCTGGTTGAGCTGCGCCGCGTCGTCCACGCGGGCCGTGGTCCCCAGGGCCCGGAACTGCAGCCCGCGCCAGTTCCACTGCAGGTGTCCCTCGAGGATGCTGGTGCGCGCGCCGATGTCGCCGCCGGCCGCCGTCATCAGGTCCTGGCCGGAGCCGCCGGTGTACGCCGAAGCCCCGAGCAGCAGGCCGTTCACGCCGGTCCAGTCCACGCGGCCGACCGCGGCCACGTCCTCGATCTGCGAGCGCGAGCCGCCCTGGCGGCCGTCGCGCAGGCCGGCGGCCGTGAAGCCCTCGGCGTCCAGCCCGGCCACGACGTAGGCCCGGTAGCCGAAGTCGCCGAGCTGGCCGAACACGCCGGCGCCGTTCTCGCGCCAGGTGCTGGGCAGGATGACGCGCTCGATGCCGGGCCGGTTGGCGCTGAGGAAGGTGGTGGGCTCGTGCATCTCGTTCAGGAAGCCCATCGGGATGAGGACCAGGCCGGCACGGGCGTTGAGCGGCTCGCGCCACAGGTAGTCCAGATAAGCGAATTCGACCGCCACTTCTCCCTCGTCGGTGTTGGCGTGCTCGAACTCGATCTCGCTGTTGAACAGCCAGTGCTCGTCGAACTTGTAGCCGAAGTACAGGACCACACGCAGCAGGTCGAGGGTGTCGCTGCGGCCGGAGGGCGCGCCGGCGTCGGTGCGGCTGTCGAAGTGGCTGTACACCATTTCGCCGTAGCCGCCGATGGAGACGCCTTCCGCGGCGCGGTAGATCTTGGATGCCGCCGGGCCGAAGCCGAGCTGAGCCTGATCCGCCTGCGGCGCGGCGGCGGCGCCGATCTTCTGCTGCTCGAGCTCCTGCGACAGCAAGTCGATGCGCCGCTCCAGCTCCTCGAGCGTGGGCGGCTCCTGCGCGGGCTCCTGCGCGGGCAGGGCGCGCGCGCTCAGGCAGGAGAGGAGGAGGACCAGATGGGAACGCGTCATTCGGGTGTGGGAGGGGGTCGGTCGAACCATTCCAGGTCCACGTCGGGGACCAGGGCTTGCACGCGGCCTTGCCAGCCGCTCGTGGCTCGGGCACGCAGCCGCGCGCCGCGCACTTCCAGGAACAAGGCCGCGCAGCCCGGATCGGTTCCGGCTCGCGCCAGCGCATCCTCGGGGCCGAGCACGAAGTAGCCGGTGGCAAGCGCGTCCGCCCAGCACGCGCGCGGCGCCCACACGGTGACGCTGCCGAAGTCGGGCGCGGGCGCGCCGCTGCGCGGATCGAGGATGTGGCCGTAGCGCGCTCCGTCCACGGCGAAGCCGTGCTCGCTGTTGCCGCTGGTGGCCACGGAGCCGTGGTCGATGCGCAGGCGCAGCACGGGGCGGCCGCGCTCGCGCGGGTCGGACACGGCCAGGAAGAACGGGCCGCGCCCGTACACCGCCACCTGGCCGCCAAGGTCGAGCAGCGCGCGCGTGGCGGCCGTGGCCGCCAGCGCTTCCAGCGCCCGGTCCAGGCCGGCGCCCTTGCCGAAGCCGCCCTCCTCCAGAAGCAACTCCGCGCGCGTGCGCGTGGCCGTGCCGGCCTCCAGGCGCAGGGCGTCGAGGCCGACGCCGCGCAGCGCTGCCTCCCGCTCGGCGGCGGCAGGCACGCGGCCGCCGCTGCGCAAGCCCCAGGCGGCCACCAGCGCGCCCACGCTGGGATCGAAGGCCCCGCCGGTGCGGATCCAGGCCGCGCGCGCGTCACACAACGCGCCGTAGGTGGCCGGGCTCAGGCGCACGGGCCGGCCCACCGGCGCGGCGTTGAGCGCCGACAGCTCGCTGTCGGGCCGCCACGTGGACAGGCGCGCCTCGGCGTCCTCCAGGGCGCGCACCGCGGTCTCGCTGGCCGCCAGCGCCTGCGCGCGGCCGGGCGCCTCCACCGACAGCTCCAGCGTGGTTCCCATGAGGCCGAGGCGCCGCTCCACGGTGGCCGGGGCGGCCGCCGGCGCCGCGGGCGCCGCCGCGCACGCGGCCGCGAGCAGCCACGCGGCCGCCGCCGCTGAATCGCTAATGAGACTCAATCTCATTTAGGAAGGAAAACGATAACGCCGCGCGCGCCGGGCGCAAGTGTTTTTCCACGCCGCTAGGATCCCGCTCCATGATCGCCCGCTGGCTGGAGGCGCGGCGCGACGGGCGCGAGCAGCCGCCGCAGGAGATCGCCGCCTTCGTCCGCGGCGTGGTGGACGGCTCGGTCACGCGGGCGCAGGCCGCGGCCTGGCTGGCGTTCGTGCAGTGCCGCGGCATGAGTGCGGCCGAGACCGTGGCCCTGACCCTGGCCATGGCCGACTCGGGCGCGCGCCTGGAATGGACCGGCCTGACCGGCCCCTTCGTGGACAAGCACAGCACCGGCGGCGTCGGCGACAAGGTCTCGCTCGTGCTGGCGCCGCTGTGGGCGGCGCTGGGCCGCAAGGTCCCCATGCTGTCCGGCCGGGGCCTGGGGATCACCGGGGGCACCCTGGACAAGCTGGAGGCGATCCCCGGATTCCGCACCGACCTCGACGCTGCGGCCCTGCGGCGCGCGCTGGGCGCCGCCGGCTGCTTCATCAGCGGGCAGACGTCCGAGCTGGCTCCGGCCGACCGCATCCTGTACGCGCTGCGCAACGAGACACAGACGGTTCCCTCCATTCCGCTGATCACCGCCTCGATCCTCTCCAAGAAACTTGTGGAGGGAATCGAGCACCTGGTCCTGGACGTGAAGTGTGGCAGCGGCGCCTTCATGCAGACCGAGGCGGAGGCGCGCGCGCTGGCCGAGTCGCTGCAGCGCGTGGGGGCCGGCGCCGGCCTGCGCACGCAGGCGCACGTCACGGACATGTCGCAGCCCCTGGGCGAGGCCGTGGGCAACGCCCTGGAGGTGGAGGAGGCGGTCGCGTGCCTGCAGGGCGCCGGTCCCAGGGCCTTGCGCGCCCTGGTCGTCCAGCTCTCCGGCGCCGGCGCGGACGCGGAGCAGGCCCTGGACGGCGGCGCCGCGCTGGAGCGCTGGCGGCGGATGCTGCGCGCCCAGGACGGCGACCCGGATGCCCCCTTGCGCGGGGCGGGATGCCGGCGCGAGGTCCTGCTGGCGGAGAGCGCCGGGACCGTGACGCGTTGCGACGCCGGCGCGGTCGGCCGCGCCGCCTTCGTGCTGGGCGCCGGACGCGCGCGCGAGCAGGATCGCGTGCATCCGGGCGTCGGCGTCCTGGTGCACGCCCATCGCGGCGATCGCGTGCAGCGCGGCCAGCCGCTGCTGACCCTGGTCCACGACCGCAAGGGACTGGAGGAGGCCCGGCGCCTGGCTCGCGACGCCGTCGCCATCGCCTGATCCGCGGCGCTTCCAGCGGCCGGTTGCAGATCCTGCCGCGTCTCCCGGTATCATGGGCGCGGCGATGGGCTCGCGACGGCCGCTTCGATGCCGGGCAGCCGCGGTGATGGCCTTGCTGGCGGTGCTGCTGGCTCCCGGTTGCGCCCTGGCGGTGGGCGCGGCCGCCGGGGCGGCTGCGGTGTACGTCACCCGCGACGACGAGGTGGAGATGTACTTCGACGAGAGCTTCACCACGGTGTTCGGGGCCGCCCGGGCCGAGCTGGCGCAGCGCGGCGGCGTGAGCGCCGCCGACCTGGAGAGCGGCCATCTCGAGGGCGAGGTGGAAGGCGCCACGGTCAAGATCTGGATCACCTCCGTGACCCGGGACACGCGCAAGTGCCGGGTCCAGGCGCGCGCCAACGCCGGCATCTCCCCGGACCTGGACACGGCGCAATCCGTTGCGCAGGGCCTCGCCGAGCGCCTTGACTGACGGGGCGCGCGTCGCCGTGGTGGCGGCGGTGCCGGAGCTGCTCGCCGCAGCGGCGCAACTCGCAGCGCGGTTGCGCCTGCCGCTGGAGCCGCCGCCTTCCGGGGAGCCGGCGGGCGCCGAGTTCCACCTGGTCCTCACGCCGCAGCGCCTGGAGCTGCGCGAGACCGCGGCGCGGGGACGGCCCGTGTTCGTGGACTTCGTGGCCGCCGCGGCGGCGCGCGGGCGGCATGCCCGCGGCGAGGCGGTGGTGCGCGCCGTGGGTCCGAGTCACGGGTCCGATGCACCGGCGGTGCTGGACGCCACCGCCGGGCTGGGCCGCGACGCCTTGCTGCTTGCGGCCTCCGGCTGCCGGGTGCTCGCCTGCGAGCGGTCGCCGGTGATCGCGGCGCTGCTGGAGGACGGCATGCGCCGGGCGCGCGCGCATGCGGCGACCGGCGCCTGGCTCGAGCAGCGCCTGCGCCTGCACCCCGGACCGGCCGAGGACGTCCTGGAGCAGGAGCGCTTCGACGTGATCTACCTGGATCCCATGCACCCGCAGCGGCACAGGTCGGCGCTGGCGAAGAAGGAGATGCGCTGGTTCCGCCGCCTGGTGGGTGGCGATCCGGACGCGACCGGTCTGTTCGACCGGGCGCGGGCGGCGGCGCGCCGGCGCGTGGTCGTGAAGCGGCCCGTGCACGGCGCCCCCCTGGCGCCCGGGGTCTCGTTTGCGCTCCGCGGGCGCAGCACCCGCTTCGACGTGTACCTGGCGCAGGCCCAGGACACGGAAGTGGTTCTGTCCTAGAATGCAGGGTCCGGCGACGCCCAGCAAGCATGAGCCCGACCGCCATCCCGATCCCGGTCCTGCCGCAGGCGCAAGACGTGCCCGAGCCGGCGGAGATCCGCCGCTGGGCCAGCGAGCGGGGGATCCTCATCCTGGCGCACAGCTACCAGGACGGTTTCCTGCAGGAGGCGGCGCACTTCGTTGGCGACAGCCTGGAGCTGGCGCGGGCGGCGGCGCGCGAGCAGGCGCACGCCATCTGCTTCTGCGGCGTGCACTTCATGGCCGAGACGGCCAAGATCCTGAACCCGGCGGCCGAGGTGTTCGTGCCGGACCTGGAGGCCGGCTGCTCCCTGGCTGATTCCTGCCGCGCCGAGGACCTCGCCCGGTACCAGGATTTCCTGGCCGGGAAGCTGGGCCGCCGCCCGGTGACCGTGGCCTACATCAACTGCACCGCCGGGGTGAAGGCCCTGAGCGATGTGATCTGCACCAGCGGCAACGCGCGCGAGGTGGTGGACAGCATCCCGGCGGGAGAGCCGGTCCTGTTCGTGCCCGACCAGCACCTGGGCGCCTGGGTGGCCGAGGTGACGGGGCGCGAGCTGATCCTGTGGAACGGCTCCTGCATCGTGCACGAGCTGTTCAGCGTGGACACGGTGCGCAGGCTGCAGGAGCAGCATCCCGGGGCCGTCACGCTGGCCCACCCCGAGTGTCCCAAGGCCGTGCGCGAAGCCGCCGACCAGGTGCTGGGGACGGCCGGGATGCTGCGCGTGGCGCGGGAGGCGCAGGATCAGACCTTCATCGTCGCCACCGAGAGCAACATGCTGTACCGGTTGAACAAGGAGGCGCCGCAGAACATGTACATCCCGGCGCCCGGCGCTTCCTGTGCCTGCAACTTGTGCCCGCACATGCAGAAGAACACTCCGGAGAAGCTGTGGCGCGCGCTGCAGGCGCGCCAGCCGCAGATCGAGGTGGCGCCCGAGGTGGCCGCCCGCGCGCGGCGGGCGCTGGAGCGCATGCTCGCGGTCAGGCCGGCGGCCCGCTAGCCGCGTCCAGGCGGCGCAGGATCTCCGGCAGCCATTCGCGCTGCTCGGGCTTCATCACGCAGGCGCGCAGGCAGGTGATCTCTCCGGCGTCCCAGTCGCGCACCGGCGCCGCCGCTTCCAGCATCGCGCGGGGAAACGCGGACAGGGCCAGATGCAGATCGCGTTGCGCGGCGGCGTCGAAGACCTGGCGCGCGCGCGCGGAGGCGGCGCGCGCGGAGGCAGCGCGCACGGCCCAGACCACGATGTCCAGCTCCGGGACCAGGAGCGGCGCAAAGCGCCGGTCTTGCTCCAGCGCCTGGTGCAGGGCCAGCGCGGCGCTGCGGCCGGCTTCCAGGCCGCGCGCGAACGTGCCACCGCGCTGCAGGGGCAGCAGGCGCAGCGTGGTCCACAAGGCCACGGCCGCAGCGCCCGGGCGCGAGCACTCCAGCGAGATCTCGCCGAGGTGCAGGTCCGGCGAGCTGAAGTACGTGTACGGCGAGTCGTGACGATAGAAGCGCCCGACCGCCGGGTCTGCGAACAGCACGCAACCACAGCCGTACGGCTGCAGCCCGTGCTTGTGCGGATCCAGCACGATGGAATCGGCGGCGCCGATGCGATCGTAGGCGCGGCGCGCCGGCGCGTCCAGGTTGCCCGCCAGGATGAAGTAGCCGCCGTAGGCCGCGTCCACGTGCAGGCGGAAGTCGTGGCGCCGGCGCAGGTCCAGGATCTCGGGCAGCGGATCCACCGCCCCGGCCGCGGTGGTCCCCAGCGTCGCCACCACGGTACCGATCCCGCCCGCAGCCAGCTCCTGCTCCAGCGCGGCCGCGTCCATGCGACCATGACCGTCCACCGCGATCGTGCGGAACGGCACGCCGAGCACCGCGGACAGGCGCGCGTGCGTGTAGTGGGCCTGGGCCGAAGCGGCGACCGCGGCGCCGGGGCGCAGCTCGCGCGCGACCCACAGAGCCTCGAAGTTGGCCATCGTTCCACCCCCGCACAGGTGGCCGAGGTGCGTCTCCCAGCCGAACATGCGCGCGATCGCCGCCACCGCCTCCTTCTCCATGGCCGAGCTGGCGCGGCCGCCGTCCAGGGCGTGGTTGTTGGGGTTGATCCACAGGGACAGCGCATACGCCAGCCGTGCCACCGGGTGCGGCGGCTTGAGCATCTGCCCCACGTACAGCGGATGGTGGTAGGGATAGTTGTCGGTCATGCGCTTCGCCGCCGCGAGCAAGGCCGCGCGCGCCGCCTCGCGGTCCAGGCGCGGCGGCGCCGGCGGCAGGCCGTCAAAGCCGCGCTCCAGCGTGCGCAAGGCCTCCGCGAGCAGCTCCAGGCTGTCGTGATCGAAGCTCATGGCGCGGGTGAGCTTACCGGGGCCGGCGCAACCGGCCGAGCGGCGCGTAGACTGCGTGCATGGACGTCCATGAGTTCCGGGAGGCGGGGCACCGCGCGGTGGACGCCATGGCGGATTACCTGGCCGGCATCGAGGAGCGGCGCGTGTTTCCCGCGGTCACTCCGGCCGAGATGGAAGCGCTGTTCGACGCGCCGCTGCCGCGCGCAGGCATGCCGCTGGCGCAGGTGCTGGAGCAGGTGGAAGCCAGGCTCATGCCCAACTGCACGCACGTGGGCCATCCGGGATACCTGGGTCTGATCACCCCTTCGCCCGCGCCGGCGGGAGTGCTGGGCGACTTCATCGCCGCGGCGCTCAACCAGAACATCGGCGCCTACAGCATCGGGCCGGCGGCGGTCAGCCTGGAGCGGCGCGTGGTGCGCTGGCTGGCCGACCTCGTCGGCTTCGGGCCCGAGGCCGGCGGGCACCTGACCAGCGGCGGCATGCTGGCCAACCTGACCGGCCTCAAGCTGGCGCGCGACGCGGTTTCCGGCAATCGCGTGCAGCACGAAGGCGTGCGCGGCCCCAGCGGCGTGTACGTGTCCGAGGAGCGCCACGTGTCGGTGGACAAGTCCCTGGACGCGATCGGGCTGGGACGCGACAGTCTGCGCGCGCTGCCGACCGACGACGCCTACCAACTGCGCCTGGACGCGCTGGAGCAGGCGATCACGCAGGATCGCCGGCGCGGGGTCCGTCCGCTGGCGGTGGTGGCGATGGCGGGCACGACCAACACCGGCTCGGTGGACGATCTGGCCGCCATCCGCGGGATCTGCGACCGCGAGAGTCTATGGATGCACGTGGACGCGGCCTACGGCGGCGGAATGCTGCTGTCCAGGGCGCATCCCGGCGTCCTGGACGGCATCGAGCGCGCCGACTCGGTCACGATCGATCCGCACAAGTGGTTCTACGCGCCGCTGGACGCGGGCGCCATCCTGGTGCGCGACGGCGCGCAGCTCACGCGCTCGTTCGGGATCAAGCCGCCGTACCTGACCGACGAGCTGGACGCCGCCGGCGAGCGCTTCCAGTACTACGTGCACAGCCTGGAGCAGTCGCGCCGCTTGCGCGGGCTGAAGGTGTGGATGAGCTTCCAGCGCTACGGCAGCCGCCAGATCGGGCGCTGGATCGACGACAACGTGGCCGTGGCGCGGCGCCTGCACGATCTGGCCGCCGCCAGCCCGGACTTCCGCTCGGCCACGCCGCCGCGCATGTCCGGCGTGTGCCTCCGATACGAGTGCGGGCTGGACGAGCGGCGCTCGGCCGCGCTGCATGCGCGCGTGGCCCAGCGCATGGAGACGCTCGGCCGCTTCTGGTTCTCGACCACGGTCATGAAGGGCGTCACCTTCTTCCGCGTCAACGTCGTCAACTTCCGCACCCGCCCCGAGCACATGGACGAGCTGTTCGCGCTGCTGCGCGCGGAGTGCGTGCGCGCTCACGACGCGCTGGCCGCCGCACGCCCGTAGCGCGCGCCCGGAGCGTGCGTCCGCTAGCCGAAGCGGTCGGCCTGCGGGTCCCAGAACGGGCCGTGCAGCCCGATCCCGGCGAAGATGCGCCGCATCTCGTCCGGGCCTGGGCGGCGCGCCTCCGGGCTGAGGCGGTTCTCGTACCAGGCCAGCGCCAGCCGCCATAGCTGCTCCAGGCTCACCAGCGGGCGCCTGGGCCGGCCGCGGGCCGCGCACCACTGATCCACCATGTCTTCCGACCGGAAGAAGGACATCGTGCTTCAGGTGTAGACGATGTCGTCCCACCAGTGGGCCGCGGGCACGGCGAAGTGGATGACGCAGGGCACGGGCTCCGGCCCGTCCCGGCCCACGCGGATGCTCAGCGGCTCCAGGCTCTGCTCGCAGCGCGAGGACACCTGGCCCGCAGCGTGCAGGGCGGCGGGAACGCCCAGCGCATCCCAGGCGCAGTTGGCGAAGTACTCCTTGTCTCCGACCCGCACGCGGTGCTGGGTCTCGACCCCCGAGAACGGCGGCGCCATGCGGATGCTCTCGCCGTCGTCCTGGAGCACGAGCACGCGCCTGGCGTAGAGCCGCTGGTAGGCCGCGCGGATCTCCGCCGCGCTCCTGCCGAGCGCGCGGGACATCTGCGTCACGCTCGGCGCGACCGCGTTCGCGGCGATGTGCCGGTAGATCGCCAGCCGGAGCTCGGTGTCCGCATCCACGCCCGGATTGTAGGCGGATTGTAGGAGTCGGAGGCAACCTGGGCGCGCCGGCGGCGGCCCATGGCCTATGCTGGCACGCGTGGCGGCCGCGATCACCATCCTGGATGGCCCGGTCGGCACGGAGCTGGCCGCGCGCGGCGTGCCGACGCCGCTGCCGCAGTGGAGCGCGTGGGCGCTGGCGCATCGGCCGGAAGCGGTGGCGGCGATCCACCGCGACTACGCCGCCGCCGGGGCCACCGTGCACACCGCCAACACATTTCGCACGCAGCGTCGCATCTTTCCGGAAGACTGGGAGCGCCTGGCGCGCCTGGCGGTGGCGATCGCGCGCGCATCGGTCCCGCCGCCGCAGCGCGTGGCCGGCAGCATGGCGCCGCTGGAGGACTGCTACTCGCCCTGGCTCAGCCCGCCCGACCCCCGGCCCGCGCACCGCGCGCTGGCGCGCGTGCTGGCCGACTGCGGCGTCGATCTGCTGCTGTGCGAGACCTTTCCGCACGTGGGCGAAGCCCTGATCGCGCTCGAGGAAGCGGTGGCGGCCGGCGTCCCGTCCTGGGTCAGCTTCACCGCCGGTCCCAATGCCGACCTCCTGACGCCGGACGAGGTGCACGCAGCGGCGCGGTCGGCCCGGGAGCGCGGCGCGGCTGCGGTGCTGGTGAACTGCGTGCCCGCCGCGCGCACCCTGGAGTTCGTGCAGGCGCTGGCCGGCGCCGGCCTGCCGTTCGGCGCCTACGCCAACGCCGGCGCGGCCGACGAGCGGATCGGCTGGAAGCCCGAGCCGCTGGCCGCCGAGCGCTACGCGCGCCTGGCGGCGCAGTGGGTGGCCGCCGGAGCCAGCATCGTCGGCGGCTGCTGCGGCACCGGGCCGGAGCACGTCGCCGCGCTCAGAAGCAGTGCGTCATGCCGTTGCTCAGCGCGGTGACGTTGGCCGGGCTGAACGGACCGTTGGTCTCGACCGCCTGCACGTACAGGCGCGCCGGCGGGTTGAAGGGAAGGTTGAGGAAGCCCACCCCGTTCGGCATCGCGATCGGCTGCGCGGTGGCCATGTCGGCCAGGCTGACCAGCAGCGTCCCCTGGCCGCCGAGCACGCCGCGGTCCTGCGGCAGCGTGCTCAGGACCAGCCAGTAGCTGCGCCCGGCCTGCGGCGCCGTCACCTGCCAGGTCGCCGGACGCCCCTGCTCGATCGGCAAGGTGGTGATCAGCTCGAGCGTGTCCAGCGGCCGCGGGTAGGCCGGATCCTGCGAGCGGTAGCGCATGCCGTTGGGCAGCGGCCCGTACATCTTCATGCCGAAGCGCGCGCTGGGGAAGAAGCCGAAGGAGCGGCAGCCGAGGTAGCCGCCCGGGCGCGCGAAGGTGGCCACGGTGTCGTAGGTGAGATAGCCGCCGGTGCGCAGGGACGGACCGGTGACCGGCTGGTGCACCACGATGCTCCAGCCGAACAGCATGGACGTGCTGGCGGTCCCGAAGCTCTGCGCCAGCGTGGCCGGGCACTCGAAGCCGCCGCTGAGGTCCACGCGCAGCGTCCAGCAGCGCGTGTCGCCGGTGGGCGAGCCCAGCGGCACGCCGGTGATCAGGTAGCCGCAGTTGGCCGCCGGCCACGCGGGCGGCCCACTGCACAAGGCCATCTCGTCATAGAAGCGGATGGTCAGGGTCCCGGAGTTCCCGGTCGCATCCGGCTCGGCCGAGCAGTAGGGCAGGTCGAAGCCGTTGATCTGGTCCTGGCCGCAGGGATTGCGGTCCAGCAGTCCGCCCTCGTCCACCCATTCCTCCCCGGGATTGGGCGTGGCGAAGTACACCGTGTGCAGCATGTTGTTGAACAGCACCGAGGGCCCCGAGCGCGCGCCGTTCGGCGCGTCCGGCGGCAGCAGCGTGCCGTCCGCGACGCGATACACGCCGGCGAAGCGCGCCGGCACGGCGCGCTCCAGGGACGGGGCCTGCGCCGACGCGGCCGCGGACAGGCTGGCCAGGAACGCGATGCTGCAGAAAAAGCGCACGATGGAGGTCCTCCGGAGGGAACAAGCGGGATGCAACGATGCTACCAGCGTGCCCAACGCCGGCGCCGCCGCAGGTCCCGCAGGCCCTTGCGGATAGGTTTCCGGTCTGGAACCTCTGGGACGCAGGTTTCACGCGCGGCAGCTATCCGCCATGGCTCACAAGGCGAGCCTCCGGCCGGTGCAGTCCGCGCGGCCGCGTCACTGCGGCTTGCGCGGCGGCAGCCACAGCTCGAGCAGGCTGCCGAGTGCCGCCACAGCGAAGGCCAGGGCATAGGCGCCGCCCGCGAGCACGATCAGCCACACCGCGGCGGCGGAGGAACGCGCCAGCCACCAGCCGGCGACATCCAGCAGGACGCTGGCGCCGCCGAGCAGGAAGATCCCGGAGCGCAGGCCGCGCGGCCAGCGCGTCAGCACGAACAGGCCGCACACCACCAGGGTGACCAGCGGGATGGTCTGGGCGTGCGCGTGGGTGCTGACCGTGAGTATGCCGACGGGAACGGGATCCAGCTGCTTGCTGAAGGCAACCTTGGACACGGAGTCCCAGGAGTCCAGCGGCAGGCGCTCGCCGATGCCATCGCCCTCGGTCGCGTTGCGCGCGTGGCAGGACAAGCAGTTGCGGTCCAGGATCTCGGCGGGGGAATTGTCGCCCAGCTCCAGGCTGTCGTACTCCTCGCTCAGCTTGGCTCCGGCCAGCCACTTGCGCAGGGTCTCGCGCTCGGCCGCGACCGGGAGGTACTGCTCGCCGTGGGCGCCGGTGACCGCGCGGATCAGGGGCGCCTCGGCCCGGACGCCGTGGTAGGCGCCCATCAGGTCGGTCATGCTGAGGCCGGCCTGCTCGTCCTTCCTGGAATGGTGGTCGAAGACGTAGCGGACCGAGGCGGCGTAGCCGCCGGCCAGCGTCAGGAGCAGCGCCGTCAGCCCGAGCCGCAGGGCCAGCGAGAGCTCGTGCAGGCGCGGCAACCGGTCCAAGGGATCACTCCAGCCGGAAAAGGTCTTCGCTCAGCGCCTGTTCCTTGCCGCTGGTCACGGCCGCGTGCGCCTGGATGCCGATGACGGCGGCGCGCAGGCCGTCCTCGGCGCTGGCGGCCGGGGGTTTGTCCTCCAGCACGCACTTGAGGAAGTCCTCGAGCGCGTAGTAAAGGGGCGGGTTGGGCAGGCCGATGCCCTCCTTGAGCTTGCCCTGCGCGGCCAGCTTGGTGGCGTCGGCGATCAAGGTGATGCCCTCGTCGTTGTGGAAGCGCTCCTTGGAAGCGTACACCTCCCAGCCCTGCGTGGGCGCGTCGGCCTCCTTGAACATCCAGCCGAAGGTCTCGGCCATGCGGATCGTGGACTGGCTGCCGCGGAACAGCTCGTACTGGCCCTCGTACGAGGAGCACAGCGAGGCCTGGAAGCGCAGCGGCGGGCCGTCCGGGTAGTCCAGGTCGAGCTCGACGCTGTCGGGGATCGTGCGCCCGTCCTCCCACAGGCGCACGGCGCCGCTGCCGCGCACGGCGCGCGGCGTCTGGTTGAGGAACCAGTTGACCACGTCCACCTGGTGCGAGGCGACCTCGCCCGGCAGGCCGGTGCTGACCGCCGCGTCCAGGCGCCAGTTCATGTCGGCCTCGGTCCCGACCTGCCACGAGGTCTTCTGGTTCCAGGCGGCGCGCAGCGCCACTACGCGGTCCAGGGAACCGGCGCGCGCGAAGGAGCGGGCCAGCTTGTACACCGGGTTGCTGCGCGCCTGCAGGCCGACAGCGAACCGGGTCTTCGCGCCGCGCGCGGCCCGGGCCAGCTCCTTGCAATCGGCGACGCTGTGGCACAGCGGCGCCTCGCAGTACACGTGCTTGCCCGCGCTCATGGCTTCCAGGGCCGCGACCTTGTGCTGGTGCGTGGACGTGGAGACGATCACGGCCTGCACGTCGGCGCGCTTGGCCAGCAGCTCGGACAGGCTGGTGAAGCCCTCCGCGTCCTTGGCGCGGCGCTGGCCGGCGCGCATGCGGCCCTCGTTGACGTCGCACACGGCCACGACCTGCGCCTGCGCGAACTTGGCCAGCTCGCCCAGGATCGCGCGGCCCTGCCGGCCGACGCCCACGACGGCCAGCTTCGCCGGGTCGGCCGCGCGCGGCGGCCAAGGCTGCAGCAGGGGCGCGAAGGCGAAGGCGCCTCCGGTGGTGGCGACCAGGAAGTCGCGGCGATCGGGCTCAGACATGGGCTGGGTCGGGGACAAGGAGGGTCCAGGTTAGCGGCGCTGCCGGCGGAACCGCGCCGAGCACGAGCAGCGCGGTGGACCACGCGTCGGCCAGGGCCGCGCTGGTCGCGGTGCACGCGGCCAGGGCCATTCCCTGGACCGGCGCGGCGCGGCGCGGATCGAGCACGTGCCCGTGGCGGCGGCCGTCGCGCTCGGCCGTGCGCCCGTGCGGCGCGCTCACGCCCAGCGCCGCGTCGCGCAGCGCGACGTCGGGACCGCCACGGATGCGCACCTTCCAGGCCTCGGCCCCAGGCGGGGCGCCCAGCGCCAGCACCGAGCTGGTGCCGCCGTGCAGGAGCGCGCTGGCGACGCCGGCGGCGCGCAGGGCCTCGGCGGCGCGGTCCAGCGCCCAGCCCTTGCCCACGGCGCCGAAGTCGAGCTGCATGCCGGCCGGGATGCGCACCGTATGCGCCGCCTCGTCCACCAGCACGCGCTCGAAGCCGGCGCGCGCCGCGCCGCCCGCGTGCGGCCCCCGGAAGCCCCAGTTCTCCATGAGCGCGCCGACGCCGGGATCGAAGGCGCCGCGCGTCGCGGCGTGCACCCGGGCGCACAGCTGCAGCAGCTCCAGGAACTCGTCGTCCACGCGCACCGCGGTTCCGGCGCCGGCGTTCACGCGCGCCGTCAGGCTGTCACGGCGGAACGCGCTGAGACGCTGCTCGGTCTCGCGGATCGCGTCCAGCGCCGCCTCGCCGCCGGCGCGCGCCCGCGGCCCGTCGCCGGCAAGGACCAGCTCGAAGCGCGTGGCCATCGCCGCCAGAGCGAGGCGCTGCAAGGCGGCTGGGCGGCTAGGCGGTGGTCACGCGCATGCGGTCGGGATCGAACTCGAAGGCGTGCCCTTCCCACATGGAGCGCGTGCCCAGGTCCACCGCCACCATCACCTTGGTGGCCAGGTCGATGTTGCCGGGCGGCGTCTCGCGGCTGCGCATGCACTGCAGCCAGCGCACGCGCATCTCGTCCTGGTCGGCGACGTCCGGGCAGCGCACTTCCTGGGGATCCATCTCGTCGGCGTAGATGCGCTCCGGACTGAGCCGGCAGTTGCCGCCGCCGAGGTCCAGGGTGCCCTTGTGGCCGCGGATGTTGGTCGGCAGCCCGATCTCGTTGGCGGTGCTGCCGGCGATCAGCATGATGTGCTTGGGGTCGTCGAACTGCACGGTCATGTTCACCTGGTCGTGGTTCTCCATGGCCAGGTCCACGAAGTGATCGCCGTGGGCGCTGACGCGCCGCGGCCAGCCCAGGTTCGCGGTCCAGAACAGCGGCGTCATCATGTGCACCAGCAGGTCGCCGACGATCCCGGTGCTCCAGTCCTTGTAGCGGCGCCAGCGGTGGAACACGAGCGTGTCGAAGGGGATGCGCTTGGCGGGGCCGCACCAGGCCTCCCAGTCCAGGTTGGGGCCGGGCACCACTTCCGGATCCACGGCGTAGTAGTTCCACTCCCCGTCCTTGCTGTTGCGGCAGTAGCTGGTCTGCGAGGACACTACCGTGCCCAGCGCGCCCTGCTCCAGCAGCTTCTTGGCCTCGCCGTACTTGCCCAGCATGATGTGCTGGGTGCCGACGTTGAACACGCGGTCGTGGTCGAGCACGACCTTGCGCAGCTCCAGCGCCTCCGGCAGGCGCAAGGTCATGGGCTTCTCGCAGTACACGTCCTTGCCGGCGCGCAGCGCGTCGGCGGCCATCTGCGCGTGCCAGTGCTCGGGCGAGGCGATGAGGACGCCATGGATGTCCGGGCGCTTGAGCAGTTCGCGGTAGTCGCGGAAGGCGAGCACCTCGCCCAGCTCCGGCTGGCCTTCCGCGCACGTGCGCTGGGCGTGGTCCAGGTGCGGCTTGCACACGTCGGCCACGGCCACCACCGCCACCTTCTCGCGCCCGGCCTGGGCCAGTCGGATGAAGGCGCGGCAGTGCTCCGTCCCCATGCCGCCCGTGCCGATGACGCCGATACGGATGGGCTCGTCCGGACCGGGTGGAGCCGCGGGGTAGTACTTGGGTCCGACGTGCAGGCGCCGGGAGTTGGCGTTCGGCGGCAGTGCACAGGCGCCGAGCACGGCGCCCGCGCCGGCGGCGGCGAGGAACTGGCGGCGGGAGGATTGATCGCGGCGTCGGGGGGCCATTTGGATTCTCCATGAGGCAGGGAAGGAACCCTGGGGTCCCCAGATGATAGCCACGATCCGATGCCGCCGCAGCCGGCCGAACCTGGCCCCAGCGGCGGTCGCCAAGCCCGCCGCGCGTGCTCCGCGGCGTTCCGCCTACAGGATCGGCTGGCTGTTCAGGTTGGACAGCTCGCCCAGCGCGGCGGCCTGGATCCAGGCGTGGCGGCCGGAGCCAGCGGCCGGCACGTTGACCACGAGCGAGGCGGCACCGGCGGCGTCCGCAAAGGCGCTGCCGATCAGAGCGGGCTGGCCCAGCTCCAGGGTGACGCCGAGCTGAGGCACGAACGTCGCTCCCGTTCCGGTGAGGCTGCGCGCGAAGAACACGCGCCGGCCCGGATCGGCTCCCGTGACGCTGAGCGTGGCCGGCTGGCCGCCCGCCAGCGGAGTCACGTCGAGCCGCATCTCGTAGGTCTCCACGTCGAGCCGCGGCAGCCGGTTGACGTTCGGCGCCGTGTTGTTGCTGTAGAAGTAGCCCAGCCGCGAGATCCCGGCGCTCTCATCCTGCACGCGGAACAGCCAGCCGTGATTGGGAAACACACCGCTCGCCTGCTCGCGCACGATGGCGGTGGCGTCCCAGCTCACCCAGCCGGTATGGAAGATGTCACCTGCCTCGGCCCTGGACCAGGCGCGCGGGTCGTAGCCGGGCTGGTTGTTCCAGGTCACGATCGCCTCCGTCCAAGGCGCGGTGACGGCGTGCAGCTCGCAGTCGATGCCGCCGGCGGCCTGTTCCGTCGCGTACTGGTAAGCCGAGAACCTGGCGGATCGCACGAGCAAGGGGTCGGTGGGGAGGCCGGACAGATTGAACTGGACCAGGGTGCGGATGTTCCCCAGGCCCCAGAACTCGCCGCGGCCGAACCAGAGATCCTGGGTCCCGAAGCTGCTGTCGGGATTGATGTCGCGGACGAAGCTGTCCTGGGTCGGATTGAGGGTCACGAGGGTCTGCGCCGCAACGGCGGGGCAGAAGGCGGCGGCAAGCAAGAGACCGGTGAACGGACGCATGGTAGGAATGGCACGAGGGTCAGGCGAACAAGCAGCATGACGAAGGAGGCTCTCCGTGAGCGGGCGGCGTGTTCGCTCCCGAATCCCGGAGAGCCATGGTGATCAGCTCATCCCTCTGGTCAGTCTAGGGGACGGTGTCGAAGGGCTCGGAAGACGAGCTCGGCTCCGGCGCGTTCAGGAACAGCTTCAGGAAGCGCGCCCGGCAGAACTTCTCCGCATTGAGGATGCGGATCGTCACCTCCGGCAGTGAGCCGGTGGAGTAGCCCGTCAGTTCCTTGACCTCGAGCACTTCGAAGGACACGGTGCCGAGGTTGGCGCCCTTGAGGCTGCCCTGGAGCGGGTCGTAATTGATGCTGACGTCGCCGTCGTAGACGACGGCACAGACCCTGCGGCCCACCAGCATGTCGAGCCCGGTGGCGCGCAGCGGCGTCACGAGCGGAATGTTGTCCAGCAGGACTTCGGGACTGTCTCCCGTGCCGAGTCCGGGCCCGACGTTGTGCGGGTACTCGATCCGGTTGTTGCCGAGGTAGTTCTCCAGGCCGTCCGAAGTGGGGCCGGCGGCGTCCCAGGAATCCGGGATCACCTTCACGGCGAACCAGCCTTCGTCCCCGACCGTGCCCGAATGCAGCTTGATGATGTCGCCGGGATTGGCGTCGAAGAAGCGCAGCTCGCTGCGCACGGCGAGGTCCGCAATGTCGTCGTTGACCTCTTTCTCCGAGAAGAAGTTCGGCGGGTTGCCGTTGTCGATGGCGTCCTCATCGAGGATGAGGAACAGCGGGTGCGCATTGGCAGCCGCGATGTCCAGGGACTGAGCCGGAGGCGCCGTCAGGAACACGCCGGCCGTTCCGGCCCCCATGGCCAGAGCGGCGAGGAACAGGCGCGGATGGATTCTGGGCACGAACATGATGCATCTCCCAAGGCAAGTGGTTTCTGGGTTGTCAGGCGCTTGAGATCAGGCCGGAAGGTGTGCTTCGCCGGCGGAGAGCTCGGGCTGCCTGCGTCCTTCCCTTGTGGAATGCGGGCGGCGCTCCTTGCGCATTCGCGCACTCTTTTTCGCAGCTCTCCACGATGTCCGGGCGCGCGCTCCGAGAGTCCGCTGCAGAGAGGAGCGGACTCGGCGGGATCAGCGCGGGTCGCCGAAGTAACGGAATGCCGCCCAGTAGTACGGGTCCGGCAGGGCGCTCCGGACGCGGCGCTTGGCCTCGCGCAGGGCTTCCGGTTTTCTCAGCCGCGCATGCCCGAAGAGGCCGTCGTAGAAGGCGCACATCAAGTGGACGGTGACGTCGCTGTCCACCTGCCACGTGCTTGCCACGACCGCAGGAACGCCGGCGCAGTGGAATCCGATGGGCAGGCTGAGGTCGGAGTAGAGTCCAGCGCCGCCCGTTCCGCTCTCACATGCGGACAAGACCGCGAGCTCGCAGCCCAGCAGCTTTCTCGGCCAGTGCTCCAGCACGTCCTGGAGCCGCAGAAAGCCATGTTCCTCCTCTCCGGAGCCTCCGGGAACACTGAGAGCCAGGCCGGCGCTGTAGGGACGCAGGCTGTCCCCGATGCGCCCATGAGCGGCGATGTGGACGATCCGCTTGCCTTCCGCCCGGGCCAGGACATTCGCGGCCGTCGCCTGGTCCTGCACGAGGAGCTCGGCCTGGGCCCCGAACTGCGCGAGGATGCTGCGGATGATCTCCACCTCGTGGCCGGTCTCCGGAAGAGGTGGCAGCCCTGCCGGATTGGCTCGGATGCTGGCCAGGACCTCGCCCGCTTCCATGTCGCCTGCGTGGGCACGCAGAGTTATCTCCTCGCGATCCAACCGGCTGATCGCGGGGAAGCTGGGATCGCCGACCAGCAAGGCCGACCAGGAATCCAGGCTCGGGTCCCTGCGCTCCAGGCTGCGGAGGTACTTCAGGACGGATCCAGACGGCAGGTAGGCGACCACCGGGACCCGGTCCAGGAGGAACCGGCAGTCGGCCCAGCGAGCACCCGCTTCTGTGACCAGGGCCTCGAACGGCAGCCTGTCGAGCGGTCCGTCCGGTACCAGATAGAGCGTCTGGACGCCTTGGCTCCGTGACTGGATGGCGGGAGGGATCAGCGTGCGGTAGAGAGCATGCAGCTCGCGGATGAGCTCCGATTCCAGCGCTTGTGCCGGCGCAACGAAGGGCTCCGCGGACGGGTCCGCAGGGCTTCTGCTCACCGCGTTCATGGTCGTGGCAATCCGGGACGCGAGCTCGGTCATGGCCTCCGCGCCCTCCGTCACCGGATGGGCCTCGATGCCGCCGCTCCCGGCGGGTGGCACGAGGAACAGGATCAATTCGGTATCGGACCAGGCAAAATAGAGCAGAAGCTCGTCCTCGCCCAGCAGGGCCTGGAGCTCGACGGCGCCGGCCGGATGTCCTTCGGCGATCATCCTTCTCCAGCGGCTGGAGGCTGCGCGCTCGGCCATCCACTCATCACGTACGGCGAGGGCCAGCTCCCGGCTCCCTGCCTGGATCTCGGATTGGACGGCGTGGGTTTGCCCGTCCTTGGAAGCCAGCAGGTCCGTGACGCGCTGGTGCGCTTCGGCCTTCCTCTGCCGGGCCGCCTCGGCCAGGGCTTCGAAGGTCCGGACGTCCTCCTGCTGCCCCGCGACCCGGACTTCCACGTCGCCGAGGGCCCCGCTGAGCAGATCGAGGACGAGACGAGCGCGCCCGCGTTCCTGCGCCTCCAGCGCCGTCCCGGGCATCGACAAGGCGCAATAGGTCCGGCTCAGCGCATCGGCGATCGACTCGAGGCCGTGGTACCTTCCGAATGCCGCACGATCCTGGAGGTCGGCGAGGCCGCTGCGAGCGTGCTCCGCGTACGTGAGAGCGGATTCCAGCAAGTCCCGCGCCCGCGGCCAGTCTTCGAGTCCCATGGCCGCTATCCCGAGGAGGAAGTCATCCAAAGCCAGGAAGGGATGGTCTTCTCCGAAAAAGGCTCGATCGGAGTCTCGCACCGTGTTCAGCCGCTCGCTCGCTGGTTCGTACTTGCCCTCCAGCAGCAGGAGCTCGCAGATCCTGAAGAGGACCGTTGTGGCGCTTCGTGGGTCGAGACCCTCACGATAGAGCGCGTAGGCGCTCTCGAGCTCGCTTTCGGCGAGGTCTAGGGCGCCGGCCCGGAAATGAACTCCGGCGTTCGTGACGTGGAAGTTCGCCAGTCGCATCCAGTGCTCGCGGTCCCCGACCAGGGAATCCAGGGCCGCTCTGGCCAGATCCGCATACGACCTGGCAACCTCGACCGATCCCAGCCGCGCGTGAATGTCCGAGAGCGAGCGCAGCACCTCGAAGACCCTCCGCGGGTCCTCCCGGGCGCTCTCGTAGACCCGCAGCGAGTCCACTGCATAGTGAAGCGCGGGCTCGAGCAGGTCCTTGTTCCTGCAGGCGCCCGCCAGGTCGTTCAACGCGTCTGCATAGCGTGGATGACGGCGTCCGAGGACCTCCTCGTACTGGACTCGCACCGTCTCCAGGAGCTGCATCGCCTGGTCCAGATCGGCACCGGCCAGGAGGAGCACCTTGGCGCGGAGGTGCAGCAGGTCCGTCGTCTGTGGATCGTCCGGGCCGAGGATCCGGCTGCGGATCTCCTGGGCCTGCCGGCACGCATCCAGCAAGCTTGCAACCTCGCCGCTCTCCGCTCGCGTCGGGCCGATCAGGCGCGGAAGGCTCGCGACCACGCCGGCCCGCAAGCGCTCGCTTTCAAGGAAGGATGCCTGCTGATCCGGCGTTGCGGCGGCGAGCCGGACGGCAAGCTGTTCGGCGCGCCGCGCGTCGCCGATCTCCCACCATTCCGAACCGTCCTGGAGGCCTGCCGTCGCGCCGGCCTGTTCCTCGACCTCGGCGAAGAGCCGCTGCGCCTCCTCGCGCGCTGCCGAGAACTCACCGCTGCGGATCCGGCTCCCCAGTGCGGCCACCCGCTGTCGGATCACGGAGCGGTCCAGCAGGATGCCGAACTTCGGCTCCCGCTCCTCCGTGACGCGGAGCTCGTGGACCCTGGCTGCACACCGGAAGATCTTCTCCAAGGCCTTCTGGAGCTCGGAAGCATTCGCGCTGGACCGCATGAGCTTCAGCACCTTCTCGGTCGAGTCCTCCTCGATCGGTGCGCGCGAGACCAGCGCAACAAGGAAGCTCTTCTCGGGAAGCTCGCGTCCACCGGGAACCTGGCAGGAGTAGAAGGAGGTGCGACCTTCGGAGACCTTGCGGAACCGCCGGTCGATGGTCTCCACGGCATCCGGCTCCAGGGTGGCCAGGAACACCCAGAGGTGAGCGTCGTCCACGGTGGACAAGGCCAAGGGCAGCTCCTGCCCCGGCGCGACGACGAGCGCCTCCAGCTCGCCGTCCGCGGGCTCGCCGCTGGCGCGCCGGGTGGAGTCGCCCAGCACGCTGAAGTGAATGGTCCCGAGCGACGGCGCTGGTTCCTCGCCGGTTCCGACGGCCCGGTAAATCGCGAAGCCGGCTCCGGCAAAGAGCAGGAGCTGTGCCGCCAGGCGCAAAAGGCCGGGGATCCGCCGCGGTCGGGCCGGCGGGCGCCCGCGGCCGGGGAGCGGCGCCGCAGCCGGCGCGCCTTCCATTCCAGGACGGCGCACGAATTCCGCAGCGAGTGCGCACGCCAGCCCACGGCACTGCGCGCAGGCGGCCAGGTGGCGCCGGATGAGCCCCTCTTCCTCCTGCATCAGGTCTCCCGAGAAATAGGCGACGAGGGCGTCGATCGTGGGACAGGGTCCGTGCACTGCCTCGGGCTCGGGAGCTTCCTCGCGCCGTTCGCTCGTCATGGCCGGTACCAAGGGAGCCGCACTCCTACACCGGAGAATCCTGAGTGCACTTGTCCTCCTCCTTGTCCTTGAGGTAGCGGAGCGCCCAGCGACAGAATCGTCGAATCGGCTGGTACAGGCCCTGGCTGCTCTCGGAAAGGTCCAGATCGAACTCCTGGCAGGCAACGACATAGTCGCCCGGGGGGAGCGCTTTCAGGAGCTCGGCCTTCACGGCCTCGCCCAGGGCTTCCTGGCAGCGCGTCTTGCGCCGGGAGAAAGTCCCGGGATCGATGCCGAGCCTGGCGGCCAGGACCTGCTGCGGCCGCCTCGAGAGCACCCAATAGCAGTATGACTTCACATCCTCGAGCCGCAGCGCCTCCTTGTGCACCGTGCGCACCATGGCGTCGTACACGAGACTCCCGAGGTGCCTGGCGTCGATCTGCTCCTCTGCCGCAGCGGCCGAAGGCAGCACCAGCGGCCACGCATTGGCGAGGCCCAGGTCGCCTTCACGGGCTTCGCGTGAGCGTCCTCTGGCCCGGCCCCTAGACGACCACTCGTTCCAGACAAACCCGGCCAGCCACTTCTCGACGGGCGCCTTGGCCTCGTAGGTGAAGAAGGCCGGCGTCCGGCTCCTCCGGAACGCCCCGAAAGTCAGGGTCTCGACGGTTTCTTGCGCCAGGTCCTCTGCCTCGGCCCGGCGGGCCCCGAGATACTGATACAGCTGGACGATGCGCTGGGCATGGAGCCGCCGAAATGACTCCATGGCTTCCTCCCGGTCACCGTGCTGGGACGCAATGAGAAGGACGAGGTCCGCGCGGGGCGTCATGGCAAGGAGGTCCTTGAGCCGCTGCGTCGTGGGCGCGATGCCGGCCCTTACTAGTCGCTCCTCGAGCGCCTCGATTGCGGCTTCCACGAAGATTTCCTCCGGCAGGCGCCGCAAGCCGTACTTCTCGACCCCCTCCCGGAAGGCCGCCGCCAGATCCCCCGCCAGCGCCTCCGCGTGGGTGGCGGACGAGGATTCCGGGTAGCCCTTCATGCGTTGAAACGGCGTCATTCTAGCTCGGTCGGAGGCTCAGCGAGCCTTCCAGCGCGCCGAAGGGCGGCGGCTGCAGCTTCCAACCCAGCCCCAGCCGCGCGCGGAGCTGGAAAAAGCGGCTCGAACCTGCAAGGAGCGCCGGCCTCATTCCACAAGAGTGGGAAGCAGGAAGTCCGTGGCGCCGGCTGGCCGCGTGATCCTCCAGCTCCTCCTTTCACCTCCAGCCCCTGTTCACCCCGAAACCGACCTGACTGAGGAGATGTTCCGCTTCCCCGCTGCCATGGACCTCCAGGAACGGAGGCAAGGACGCGGGCCCTGGCCGTAGGATGTGCGGCCGATTTTCGCGCGTACCTCACAACCCTGGAACTGCGGTGCCCGATAGGAGACTCCTGATGCTGCGTTTCGTCGCCTGCTGCTGCCTGTTCCTGGCCCCGGCCGGGTCTCTGCTCGCGCAGAACGCCCGGGAGCCTGCCCAGGTGCCGGATTTCGGCGGACAGCCGACCGGCGCTGCCTACGCGACTGGCGTGGAAGATGGCTACGCGGTCGCCGCTCATACTTATCCGGATACTCCCGGCGTGACCGTCGCCTTCCTGGATGAGCGTGGAGAGCCGTGGTCGCAGCCGGTCGTTCGCTACTCCGATCCGAATTGCATCGGGCTGTGTCCGACGATCATGGTCATCGAGGAGATCGTCTTCGTCTGCTGGATCGAGCGGGTTACCAACGGCTCCGTCCAGGTCGATGCCCTTTACTACGACGTGACGGAAGAGAATGGTGAAGTCTGGAGAGGCCCGGAGCAGATGGCCGGAGACCCGACCATGGCGAGCGAGTCTGTCCTGGATTTCGCCGTGACGCGCGGGGCCGACCAGAACGGGCGGAGCTACATCTACGTCCTGGCGCTGCTGGAGGTCCAGGGCGCCCCGAACGACGAATTGGTGCTCTTCGCTGCGAATGCCGAGGGCGGTCCCTTCTCTCCGCCGGTGCACGTCCCCGACCGGATGCCGCAGGCCGCCGACGTGGACCAGATCGCCCTCTCCGCTTCCCCGGGCCGGATTCACGTGGCCTGGACGGACGACCGGGCGGCAACCGCGCCGGCCAACGATCTCTACTACAGGAGCCTGCTGGCCGGCACGCCGAACTTCGCCCCCGAGCAGAGATTGACGCTCCACAGTCAGGTGTTCGATGGCGATCTCCTCCTGGCCGCGGAGCGTGACCGTGTAGCGGCCGCCTGGCTGGCAACGCTCCCGTCCGCGAACCAGATCCTGCGGGCGATCGCCTCGGATGATGGCGGCAGCACCTTCGGAGCCGCGCAGATCGTTGGCGGCTACGCGCCGCCCGGGGACGACGTCGACGATCCCAGCCTGGCGGTCGGTAGGACGGACAGGTCCGCCATGCTCGCCTGGTCCGATGATCGAACGGGTCAGGACATGGTCTACGCGGCCGCGCTGGCCCAGGGCTCCTCGCAGTGGAGTGCCGACAGTCTTGTCTTCGACCGCCCGGCTTCCAGGCCGACTGTGGCTCCCTCGAATCTCCCCGGCGGTCCGGTCCTGGCCACCGCCGTCGCCCCCGATGGTTATTTCGGGTTCTTCTCCTTCGACCAGACCCGTTCGTGGACCTCGGCCTTCCCGCTGGCCCCGATGGACCTTGGATTCGAATCCCTCGTGTCCCTCGCGCACGACAGCCGGTACAACGACTTCACGATTTCCTGGCTCGCATTGGCAGGCGGACAGCTGCATCAGTACGTCGGCGGTGTCCGGCCGCAGACGTTGAACATCGACGGCGCGATCTCCCAGGGTGCTCCCGCCTCCTTCGAGGTGATCTACTTTCCCACGTACGAAGCGGGACTCGCCTTTCAAGTGCTGATCTCCGGCGGGTACGGGACTCTGCGTCTGCCCGGAGATGGCAGGTACGTCGGACTGCGGAACGACATCCTGTTCCGGAGCTTCCTCCTTCGCCCGGAGTTGCGGGGCGTCCTCGATTCCACCGGAGCGGGCCGGACCCAGCCGATCCAGATTCCCCTCCCCGCCGGAACACGGCTCTATCTGGTCGCGGTGAGCGGGAACGCGGCGGGTTTCGGCTCGATCACCGACGTGCTGCAGACCACCGTGGGTCCCTGAGACCGGACCAGCCTGCTGCCGGCGAGGTCGCAGTGCATGACGGCCGCCGCATTGCCGCAGCGGCGCTCCAGTGCCATGATAGAGCTCAGCGATGGGTACGCTCGCGCACACGGAGACGCGCGCCGCGGAGCCGGCACAGCGCATGGACATCGAGATCTACGTTCCGGCCACCGGTGAACTGGAGCGCACCAAGGAAGCGACGGCGATCACCAGCCTGCCGGATGTGATGGCGCGGGCGCGGGCGGCGCAGGCAGGCTGGGCGCAGCGCAGCCTCCGCGAGCGCGCGGCGGTGCTGCTGCGCGTCGCCGAAGTCCTCTACCGGAGCGCGGACGGGCTCGCGGAGGCGCTGCAGCGCTACAACGGCAAGAGCGCGGAGGAGGCGCTGCTGTCGGAGGTCTATCCGGCCGCCGCCAACTTCCGCTATTTCGCCAGGGCATCGGCCCGGCATCTGCGCCCGCGCCGCCTGCGCCTGGGCGCGCTGCCGCTGGCGTACTCGCGCGTGCGCTACGAGCCGCTGGGCGTGGTCGGCGTCATCGCGCCCTGGAACTACCCGTTCCTGCTCGCCACGCTGGACCTGCCGGCGGCGCTCATGGCCGGCAATGCCTGCGTGATCAAGGTCAGCGAGCACGCCGCCGCCACGGGCGAGAGGATCGAGCAGGTGCTGGCCGAGGCGCGGATGCCGGCGCACCTGGTGCAGGTGATCTACGGATTCGGCGATCTCGGCGCCGCCCTGATCGAGTCCGGCATCGACAAGCTGTGCTTCATCGGCAGCTCGCGCGTGGGCCGGCTGGTGTACGCCGCCGCCGCGCAGCGCATGATCCCGGTCACCCTCGAGCTCGGCGGCAAGGACGCGGCCCTGCTGCTCGAGGACGCCGACCTCGAGGACGCCGCCGACGGCATCCTGTGGGCGGGCCTCGCCAACTGCGGGCAGGCCTGCGCCAGCGTCGAGCTCGTGTACGTGCCGGATGCGCTGCGCGCGGACTTCATCGCCCGGCTGCAGCGCAAGCTGGCGGCGCTGCCCGAGGAGTCGCTGGGCGCCATGAACGTGCCGTTCCAGAAGCAGCTGGTCCTGGAGCAGCTGCGCGACGCCCGGGAGCGGGGCGCCCGCGTCGTCGCCGAGCGTGCGCGCCGCGGCGACCATCCCTTCCTGCTGCCGATCACCTTTCTCAGCGACGTGCCGGACGACGCGCTGCTGCTGCGCGAGGAAACCTTCGGGCCGGTGCTCGCGATCCAGGGATATCGCAGCCTGGAAGAGGCGCTGCGCCGCATCAACGCCAGCCCGTTCGGCCTCACCAGCAGCATCTGGACGGCGGACCGCCGCCGCGGCCAGGAGCTGGCGCACCGCCTGCAATCGGGCACGGTCACGATCAACGAGCACATGATCACGCCCGGCATGCCGGAAGCGCCCTGGGGCGGCTGGAAGGCCAGCGGGCTCGGCGTCTCGCACTCGGTGCTGTCCCTGCCCGCCTTCTGCCGCCTCCAGTACGTCTTCCACGACCGCGGGCTGCTGCGCTACAAGTTCTGGCGCTTCCCCTACAGCGCAGGCAAGGCGCGCTGGCTGCGCCGCTTCCTGGCCTCGCAGCTGGATCCGAGCCCGTGGCGGCGCTTCACCTCCCTGCTGGCCGCGGCGCCGCGGCTGCTGCTGCGGCGCAACCAGCCGCTCAGCGGTCCGGACTGAGCCGCGCCACGGCCTGCGGCCGCGGGAAAGTGCGCAGCAGGCGGTCGCCCAGATGCGTGGTCACGCCGTACCAGGCGCGCTCGTTCTGGTAGTGGTGCAGCCGGTGGATGCGGCGGACGTTGCGGAACCAGCGCGTGCGCGGCCGGTAGGGGACATGGCACAGGAAGTGCGTCCATTCATAGACGACCCCGAGCGCACTGACGCCGGCAAGCAGCGTCAGGCGCAGCTCCCAGGCGGGGAGCAGCAGCGACAGCGCGGCATAGGCGCCGAGCGCAGCCACGATGCCGCGCACCGGCAGGAAGGCCAGCTCCACGTCCGCGGGCTGGCGGTGATGGCGGCGGTGGCGGGCCCCGAACGCGGCGTACAGGCGCCGGCCCAGCCACGTCCGCGGCGTGGAGTGCAGCACGTACACGTGCACGCCCCACTCCATGAACGGCCAGTACAGCAGCACCCCGGCGCTGACGGCAAGGTCTCCGCCGCTCCACTGGCCCAGGGCCAGGCGCGCGCCCAGCGTGACGGCGAGCGCCGACAGGACGATCTGGGGGCTCGCATGCGCGGCATACGCACGTGCGGCGGCGGCGAGCGAAAGGCTCATGGCTTCTCCGCCTTGCTGCTCCCCAGCCGTTCCAGGGCCGCCAGCATGCGCAGCAGCTTGCCGGTGCCCTTCTCGATGAGCGCGCAGGCGGCGGAGGCCGCGCCGGCGCCGTCGCCGCGCTCCACGGCCCGCGCGATCGCGCGGTAGTCGTCGAGCGCGCGCAGCTCATCGGCCATCACGTTGACCAGGACGCCGCGGATCGGGTCGTAGGCGCGCCGCAGCGTGTTCAAGGCCAGCTGATAGGCGAGGTTGCAGGAGCCCCGCACCAGGATCTCGAAGAAGCGCAGCGCCAGGTCCTGCAGGGCCTCGAGGTCGTCGCCCGCGGCCTCCATCGCGCCGACCGCGTGCCGGAGGCCGGCGCGCTCCGCGGCGCCGGCGCGCTCCGCGCAGCGCCGCGCCATGTCCGGCACCAGCACCGCGCGCATCTCCAGCACGCCGCGCCCGGCCTCCACGTCGATGCCGCCGTCGGGGCGCAGCAACAGGTGCGCGAGCAGCTCCAGGCCGCCGCTCTGGCGGTAGTCGAGCACGCGCGTGACGCCGCCGTGGCGGATTTGGATCAGGCGCGCCTGCGCCAGGCGCTGCAGGGCCTCGCGCACGGCACCGCGGCTCACGCCCAGGATCTCGGTCAGCTCGCGTTCGGAAGGCAGGGGCGCGCCGGGCGCCATGTCGCCCTGCACGATGCCGCGGGTGAGTTGCTGGAACACTTCGTCGGCCAAGGACTTGCGATTGACAGGCTGGAGCGGCATGAGCGGCATGCAAGGAGCATCTTGACACCGGCCACAGAACTGGTCAACTGATCTTACCAGTCGGCCGGCCTTTCTCCCCCCGGGAGAGTGTTTGCGGTTGGGACCTCTTCACCCGTCCCGCGGCGAGGAGCCGGCCGGCTTGGTCTAGTCTGCAGCCCGATGGACGACTGCGTCCTCCTGTACGCCGTGCCGGCCTTCCTCCTGCTGCTGGCGGTGGAGGTCTGGTACGACCGCAGGCTCGGGACCTTGCACTACGAGCCCAAGGACACCGCCGCGAGCCTGGGCTTGGGCGTCGGCAGCCTCGTCGCCATGTCGCTGTCCAAGCTGGCCTCGCTGCCCCTCTACCTGTGGGTGTACGAGCACCGGCTGTTCGAGGTGCCGCTGGCCTGGTGGTCGCTGGCGCTGCTCATCCTCGCCGACGATCACGCCTACTACTGGTATCACCGCGCGATGCACGAGGTCCCGGTGCTGTGGGCCGCGCACGTGCCGCATCACTCCTCCCAGCGCTTCCATCTCGCCACCGCCTTGCGCCAGCCTTGGCTCACCGGCTGGTTCCACTGGCTGTTCTGGCTGCCGCTGCCCTGGCTCGGCTTCCACCCTGCCTGGGTTTACTTCGCGCAGGCGGTGAACCTCATCTACCAGTTCTGGATCCACACGCCCTTCATCCGGAAGCTCGGCCCGATCGAGTGGGTGTTCAACACACCGTCGCACCATCGCGTGCACCACGGATCCAATCCGCAGTATCTCGATCGCAATCACGGCGGCATCCTGATCGTCTGGGACCGCATGTTCGGCACCTTCACGCCCGAAACCGAGACCGTGTGCTACGGCATCACCAAGCCGGTGCACACGCACAACCCGCTGCGGCTGGTCACGGATGAGTACCGCGACCTGTTCCGAACGGCTACGCATTCGCGCTCGCTCGGCGACGCTGTTGGCGTGTTCTTGCGGCCTCGGAGGCGCAAGGTTTCCGTGTGACGGCGCAACGAGGACCGGCTAGCCTCAGCGTCTCGCGTTCCGGTGAACGCGTGCAGGTCCAAAGGAGTCCCGAGGAAGCACCTAACTCTGGTCGTGCCAGGAGTCGCCACTTTCGGCCTGCTGGCCGTCGTCGTCATGTCCTTCCTGACGCCATTCGCTGGAACGGCAGCTCCGCCAGTTGCCGCTCAGGAGGGCGTGCGCAGCGGGCTTTTCACGCTCACCGGTGGCCAGGACACAGTGCTGACCGTGCCCGGCGGCTTCCGCTACGTCCTGCTCGAAACCTGGCGTGCTGAGGACCCGAGCTTTGCGCCGAATCCCTACGTGCGCCGCACGAACGGCGCCGTGGAGCAGATCATCGCCATCTTCGACCCCGGAGCTCCGCTTTCCGGCATCCCCAACTTCGAATTCCGCTCCGGCTTCGCGCTTGAGGAAGGAGAATCCTTGCTGGCGGAAGGGCTCGCCGGCTACCGGGTTGGGGTCAGCGGTGTTCTGGAGCGGTGAAGAAGTCCAGCAAATAGCGGTTCACCTCGTCGGGTGCGTCCCAGTGCACCCAGTGGCTGGCGTCGGGCAGGCGCTGGACACGCAGGTCGGGGATCCAGCGTTCCATGTTCTCGGTCAACTCGAGGCCGAGATAGCGGTCCTGTTCGCCCCAGATCAGGAGCGCCGGAACGCCTACGTGGGATGAGCCCTTCGGCCGGCGCCGGAACATGCCCCGCACGGCCGCGCGATAGTAGTTGAGGGATGCAGTGAGCGCCCCGGGCTGAGCGAGGGCCTCCACGTACAGGCGGATGTCCTCGTCGGTGAATGCGTGCGGGCGCACCGGGTCCCTGCGCAGGAGCCGCCGCAGGCGCGCGAAGCCCCGCCAGCGGATGGCAGCCTCGGGCAGCCAGGGGAGCTGGAAGAAGAAGATGTACCAGGAGCGGCGCAACTGCCGCAGCCTGCGCAGCTCGCGCGCCATGGCCGCCGGGTGTGGTGAATTCAGGACCGCCAGGCGCGCGACGCGCTCCGGATGCGCGGCGGCCAGGGCCCAGGCCACCGCGCCGCCCCAGTCATGGCCGGCGAGCCGGGCCTGGCCGGCGCCAAAGTGCTCGATCAGGCCGAGCCCGTCGTTGACCAGGGCTTCGATACGGTAGCTGCGGGCTCCCTTCGGCTTTTCGGACAGGTTGTAGCCGCGCAGGTCCGGAGCGACCACGTGGAAGCCCGATTGCGCCAGCGCCGGGATTTGGAGCTTCCGGGAGTACCAGAAGTCCGGGAAGCCGTGCAGGAGCAGCAGTAGCGGGCCGTCGCCGGCCTCCACCCAGTGCAGGCGCAGGCCGTTGACCCGGCCCTCGCCGTGGCGCCATCCGCTCACGCGCCGGCCTGCAGCCGGCTACTGCTCGATCTTGAATTCGTCGCCGCAGGAGCGCGCGCCGGAGCAGCCGCTCTTGGTTTCCGTTGCAGCCGCGTCCTGGCTTTCGCCGGCGGCAGGCTGCACCGTGGCCTCGTTCTGGTCGCTGTGGCTGGTCGTGGCCGCCGGTTCCTCCGCATCGCAGTCTCCGCAGGGCCAGCAGGAGATCAGGCAAGGGCTCGCAAGCAGCAGGCCGAGGGTCAACAGGCGGCGGGTTTTCATGGCGATGGCTCCAGGGCTCCAGCGAACGCGGGATGTTTGCCCAGACAGTGTAGCGGCGGCGGGCACAATCTGCGGCCTCATGCCGGCGGATCACTGGCCAGACCTGCGCCATCCACGCACCGGCTTCCAGGCCGGGGACTCGCCCTGGTTCCAGTGGAGCAGCGAGCGCATGGTCGAGCTGACGGCGCTGGACGCCCTTTCGCTTCGTGTCCCGGCAGCTCCCGCCGCCGCCCGCGCGCGTGCTGGAGGTCGGCAGCGGCGGCGGCTGGCTGGCTCTCGAGCTGGCCCGCTGCGGCTACGACGTGCTCGGAGTGGAGCCCGAAGCGGAGGCCGTGGCGCTGGCGCGGTGCGTGGCGGCGGGCGAGCCGCGCCGGCCCGCCTACCTGTGCGCAGCGATCGAGGACCGGCCGCCGGAGCCGCTGGACGCCGCCGTCTTCCACTTGTCCCTGCACCACGTGCGCGACCTGGCCGGCACACTGCGCAAGCTCGCGGGCGCGCTGCGGCCGGGAGGGCGCCTGGTGTGCGTGGAGTGCCCCAGCCTTCCGCGCCTACGCCCGCCGTCCTGGCCGAATCCTGGATGGCGCAATTCCGCGAGCACGAGCTGCACGGGCACGAAGCGATGACGGCGGGCCTGCACCAGTTCTTCGCGCAGCGGCACTTCTCCTGGGCGCCGTACCTGTTCGTGAGCGCCGGCAACCGTCTCCCGGACGTGGACGGCGCCGCGCGCGCACGCCGGCTCACGCAGCTCAGGGAGACCGAGGCCGATGCCATCGCCTCCGGCCGCATCCAGGCCGTGCAGTTCCGCTACGCCGGCGTGCCGGTGGATTGACGCTACGCTGGCGCGCGATGCGTCCCGTTCTGCTGCTCCTCGTCGTGCTGCTTTCCGCCTGCGCCTCGCGCTCCAGCGACGTGAGCCTCGAGCCCGCCGGCTCCGAGCTGGCCGCCCTGACCTGGCTGTCGGGCTCCTGGGCCGGAGAGGCCGGCGGCATCCTGACCGAGGAACACTGGACCGCGCCGATGGGGGGCTCGATGCTGGGCATGGCGCGCAGCTCGCAGGGCGGGCGCCAGGTCTTCTTCGAGTACGCGCGCATCGAGGCGCGCTCCGGCAACATCTACTACCTCGCCAGCCCGCTCGGGCGCGAGCCGGTGCCCTTCCGGCTGGCCGAGAGCGAGCCGCAGCGGGCCGTGTTCGAGAATCCGGAGCACGACTTCCCCCAGCGCGTTCTGTACTGGCGCGAAGCCGACGGCAGCCTGCGCGCGCGCATCGAGGGCGTGGAGAACGGACAGGCGCGGCAGGAGGACTGGCACTACGTCCCCGCGCGCCTGTTCCGCCGGTAGTGAGCGGGCGGCGCGAACGGTTCGCTCTGCCGCTGGCCGTGATGCCGCCGGATACATTGGACCGGATGTCCACGGGCACCCCCCAGGCATTCACGATCTCTGTCGTCACAGTCCTCCTTGCTGGTGTCGCCTCAGCGGCGCAGCGCCGCGCGGGCGACGTCAACGGCGACGGTTACGACGAACTGATCATCGCGGTTCCCTACGAGGACCTGGGTTTCTTCCAGGCGGGGGCCGTCCATGCCCTGTTCGGCTCCGCGACCGGCCTCGGCACCGCCGGTGGCGGCTTCGGCAGCCAGGACACGCCCGGACTCCCCGATCAGGGAGAGAGCGATGACACTTTCGGGGACGCGCTCGCGGTGGGGGACCTCAACGGGGACGGCTACGGCGACCTCGCCGTGGGGGTGCCGTTCGAAGACCTGAGCCATGCCGATGACGGAGCCGTGCACGTCTTCTACGGCTCCGCGGCCGGCTTCACATTGTCCGGCAATCAATTCTGGAGCCAGGACAGTCCGGGTGTGCCGGGTGTCGCCGCCGGCGGCGCCTTCGGCGGAGGGCTCGCGGCCGGCGACTTCAACGGCGACGGCTTCGGTGATCTGGTGATCGGCGCGCCTTACGAGACGGTCGCGGGCTTTCCATCCGCGGGCAGCATCACGGTGCTGTACGGCTCTGCTGCGGGTCTCGGCACGGTGGGTGCCACTAGCTTCAATCTGCAGGAGCTGACCGGCATCCTGGATTCCTACTTCTACCTGGGAGAGATTCTCGAAGCCGGAGATTTCGACGGCGACGGGCGCGATGACCTCGCGGTGGGAGTGCCGAATGCCGATGTCGGCGCAACCGGATTCACCGCCGGCGAGATCGCGGTCCTGATGAGCGGCTCCGGCGGGCTCACGCTGGCGTCGGTGCAGATCTGGCACCAGGACAGTCCCGGCATGGCCGACGTGGCCGAGAGCTCGGACTTCTTCGGCAACGCTCTGGCCGCAGGCGACTTCGACGGCGACGGGGACGACGATCTCGCAGTGGGCGTGCAGTGGGAGGACCTGAACTATCCCATCCTGTATGCGGGAGCCGTGAACATGCTGTACGGCGGCCCGGGCGGCCTGGTCGCGAGCGCGCAGTTCTGGCACCAGGACATCGGCTCCATCCAGGAGACGGCTGAGGCATACGATCGTTTCGGCACCAGCCTGGGTGCCGGAGACTTCGATGGCGATGGCCGGGACGATCTTGCCGTGGGAGTCCCGGAGGAGAGCTTCAGCGGCAAGCGCGCCGCCGGAATCGTGCAGGTGCTCTACGGTGGCTTGGGCGGACTTTCGGACGCTGGAAATCAGCTCTGGAGCCAGGACCGCCCCGGCATTCTGGAGCAGGCCGAGGACCGTGACCGCTTCGGCTCGACCCTGCTTGCCGGCGATTTCAACGGCGACGGCTGGGAGGATCTCGTGGTGGCCGCGCCGCAGGAGAATCTGAGCGGCGCCACCGGCGCCGGGCTCGTGCATGTGCTCTACGGCGGCGCCATCGGACTTTCATCGCTCGGTAACCAGCTTTGGAGCCAGGCCAGCCCGGGCGTCCCGGACACGCCGGAAGCTCTCGACGGTTTCGGCGCCGCGCTGGATTGACGGGGTCAGATGCAACCATTCCGGCGGCTCGGATGGTTGCATCCGACCGCATTCAACGCATCGCCGGGGGTACGTAGCTCTCCAGCTCCGGATTGGCGGGATCCACGCTGCAGCCGGTTTCGGCCGAAAGGTAGGACGCCATCAGGAGCCGCATGACCTCGACGCCGTCGGCGAAGCCGAGCTCGGGCGGCGTGCCGTCGCGGAAGGCCGTGACGAAGTGGCGGTTCTCGCCCTGGTAGCCGTAGAGCGCGGTCTCGTCGGGCGCGATCGGCATCAGGCCCTGCTCGGCGTTCTGCTTCTCGACCAGGTCCTCGCCCGCGGGGCCGGTGACGCGGCGCGAGAGGAAGACTTCCAGGCCGGTGCGGGACAGGTCGGCGCGCAGGGAGTACTCGGGGCCGAGCAGCTCGAAGGTGTGCTTGAGGCCGGCACTGACGTAAGACCAGGAGGAGGACGTCTCGGTGAGGATCTCCTGTCCGGCGGCGGTGCGCCAGATGACGGTGGCGCGCGCGAAGTCCTCGGTCTTCTCCTTTGCCATGTCCACGGCGCCGTCCGTGCGCTCGCGCAGCTCCTTGGCGAAGCGCAGCTGCGCCCATTTCAGGCGCGCGGTGGTGGCGAGCACCGCGGTGGGAGTGAGCGAGCTGCGCGGCGCGCCGGGCTCGGTGAGCAGCCAGCGCGCGGCCTCGAGGCTGTGGCACATCATGTCCAGGAGCGTGCCGCCGCCGCTGCGCCGCCCTTGCCAGAACCAGGGCATGTGCGGGCCGCCGTGCTCCTCCGCGGCGCGTGCAATGTAGGGGCGGCCGGCCAGCGGCACGGCGCGCCGCCAGATGACTTCCTTGCCGCGGCGCAGGTGCGGCGCGAACACCATGTCCTCCAGGTAGCCGGTGGGAACGCCGATGGCGGCGGCGATGGCGGCCAGGCGCCGAGCTTCGGCCAGGGTCCGGCCGAGAGGCTTCTCGCAGGCGATGCCGCGCAGCGGGGCGGCGCGGCGGGCGTTGCCGCGCGCGACGGCTTCCAGCACCGGGATGCGGGTGTCGTTGGGCGTGCACAGCCACAGCGCGTCCAGCGCCGGGTCGGCGGCCATGGACTCGGCGTCGGCGAAGACCCGGGGCGCGCCGACGTCGACTTCGCGAGCGAGGTCCGCCGCCTCCTGCGCCACCTTGCGGGTGCGGCTGGCGACGCCGGCCACTTCCACGCCGCGCACGGCGGTGAGCGAGTGGATGTGGAAGCGGGTGATGAAGCCGCCGCCCACGAAGCCGACGCGCAGGGAGGTTTCTGTCATCCGGTGACCGGGCGGCGCATCCTACGTGCGCCGCAGGACCGTAGAATCCCGGCGATGACGGGGCTGCCGTCCGCGGACCGGAGCCACCCCACGCGGGAAGTCACCCTTTCCATCGTGGGGCGCGCGCAGCAGGGGGACGCGCAGGCCGCGGATGACCTGGTGCGGCGCATGACCGGGCGCGTCTACGGCCTGATCCTGTTGTACATGGGGCCGCAGGTGCACCGGCGCTGCGAGCCGGAGGACGTGCTCCAGGAGGTCTGGATCGAGGCGCTGGGCCACCTGGACAGCTTCGACTGCGCCCGCGGCAGCTCCTTCGGGGCCTGGATCGGCACCATCGTGCGGCGCAAGCTGGGCCGCATCGCCGACGGCAAGCCGCTGCCCGAAGTCGCGGCGGGGCTGGCCGGCTCGGCGTCCACGCGCGCCAGCGTGTCGCAGATCCTGCACGGGCGCGACGCGACCACCCCGCCGCAGGCGGCGTCGCAGCGCGAGATGGTGCAGCGCCTGGTGGCCGCCGTGGCGGCGCTGCCGGGCGAGCAGCGCGAAGCCGCCGCCGCCTACTGGCTGGAGGAGTGCAGCGCCCAGGAGGTGGCGGATCGCCTGGGGAAGTCGCGCGCCGCGGTGTACATGCTGCTCATGCGCGTGAGCCGCCTGCTGGCCGCCGAGCTGGAGGACGCCGGACTCAGCGATCCGGCGCGCTGGTGAGGCGTGGATCCCGAGCCCGCGGAGGGGGCCGGCGCGCTGCTGGAGCAGATCCTGGAGGGCGGCATCGCCGACGTGGACGCGTTCCTGGCCGCCCAGCCGGCGGGGCTGGCGGCGCAGGTGCGCCAGGCGCTGCTCGACTTCCGGCGCCTGGACGGCGGCTTCGGCCCCGGCCTGCGCGGCCCGAGCGCCGCCGGCGGGGCGGTGCTCGGCGATTTCCGGCTGCTGCGCCAGCTCGGCCGGGGCGGCATGGGCGAGGTGTGGGAGGCCGAGCAGCTGTCGCTGCGCCGGCGCGTGGCCCTCAAGCTCCTGCGCCCGGAGCAGGTGGCGCTGCCGCAGCGCCTGGCGCGTTTCCGGCGCGAGGCCGAGGCCGGGGCGCGCCTGCGCCATCCGCACATCGTGGCCGTGTACGCGGTTGGGGAGCAGGAGGGCGTGCACTACATCGCCGAGGAACTGGTGCCGGGCGGGCGCACGCTCGCCGACGAGCTGGCGGAGCAGCGCCGCCTGGCGCACGTGTCCGGCGACCACTACGAGCGGCTCGCGCGCCGCCTGCTCGGCATCGCCGAGGCCCTGGTCTACGCGCACGCGCACGGCGTGCTGCACCGCGACGTCAAGCCTTCCAACATCCTGATGGAGGAGGACGGCCGCCTCAAGATCGGAGATTTCGGCCTGGCGCGCCTGCTGGACGATCCGTCCCTGTCGCGCACCGGCGAGGTCTCGGGCACGCCGTTCTACATGTCCCCGGAACAGACGCGCGGGCGCCCTCAGGACGTCGGCCCCGGCAGCGACGTGTTCTCGCTGGGCGCGACCCTGTACGAGGCGCTCACGCTGGCGCGCCCCTTCGACGGCGACACCAGCCACGAGATCCTGGAGAAAATCCGCACGCTCGATCCGCCGGATCCGCGCCGCTTGCGCGCGCGCGTGCCCGCCGACCTGGCGGTGATCTGCCTGCACGCGCTGGAGAAGGACCCGCGGCGTCGCTACCCCGGCATGGCGGACCTGGCGGCGGACCTGCAGCGCTTCCTGGCGCACCAGCCGATCCGGGCGCGCCCCCCCGGACCGGTCAGCCGCGCAGCGCGCTGGATGCGGCGGCACCCGGTGGTCGCGGTCGGCGGCTCCATCGCCGCGGCCGCGTTCGTGCTGGTGACGGCGCTCCTGCTCGAGAACCGGTCCGCGCGCCGCGCCGCCGAGCAGGCGGCGGCCGACGCCAGCGTCGAGGCCGAGACCGCGGAGAAGGTCGCCTCCGTGCTGGAGGACCTGTTCCTCAACGCCGCGCCGGGCAAGGTGCCGCAGCAGGTGAGCGCCGCCGAGCTGCTGGCGCGCGGCGTCGGCGACGTGGAGAAGCTGGCGGCGGAGCCGCGGGTGTACGCGCGCCTGCTGAGCACGCTCAGCCACGTGTACTGGGGCATGGAGGCGCTGGAACCGGCGGAGGCGCTGGCGCTGAAGGCGGAGGCGGCCACGCGCTCGGCCCCCGGACCCGGCAGTCCGGAGCACGGCCAGGCTCTGCTCGACCTCGCGCACGTGCGCCACGCGCAGGACCGCCTGGAGGAAGCCGAAGCCCTGGGGCGCGAGGCGCGCGGCATCCTGCTGCGCAGCGTCGGCGCCGCCGACCGGCGCAGCGCCCGCGCCGCCAACTTCCTGGGCCAGGTGTTGATCAGCCTGGGACGCGTGCAGGAAGCCGAACAGGTGCTGCGCGCGCAGGTGGACCTGCCGGCGCGGCAGCTGCCGCCAGCGTGGATCGAGTGGTGCGTGGCGCGCAGCGCGCTCGGCAGCGTCTACCTGGACGCCGGGCGCCTGCTCGAGGCCGAGCCGCTGCTGCGCGAAGCGCTGGCGGTGGCCGCGGAGCGCCGCGGCCCCGAGGACGACTTCGTCATGGAGCTGCGCCGCGAGCTGGCCATGCTGGAGCTGCGCCAGGGGCTCGCCGAGCAGGCCGTGCCCGCCCTGGAGGCGGTGCTGGCCTGGAAGGAGCGCCTGTACGGGCGCGACGCGCTCACGACCCTGGCCCTGGCCGCCGACCTGGCCGCCGGCTACAGCGCGCTGGGGCGCGCGGACGAGGCCGCCGCCGCCTACCGGCGCGCACTGGACGACCACCTGCGCGTGCTCGGCCGCGAGCACCGCGAGAGCCTGCGCCTGACCATCAATTACGTCAGCTTCTGCCTCAGCCACGACGACCTGGACAGCGCGCGGGAGCTGCTGGCGGATCTGCCGGAGCGGGTGGACGCAGCGTATCCGGACGACGTCTCCACGATCTGGCACGTGCGCTTCCAGGTGGCCTACGTGCTCCTGCTCGACCAGCCCGACGAGGGCCTGCGCCGGTTCGAGGAGCTCCTGCCGCAGATGCGCGCGAAGCTGGGCGCCCACCACGAGATCGTGGTGCGCGCCGCCTGCCTGCTGGCCACCGAGTACGCGGACCGCGGCCGCGGCGGCGCGGCCGAGGCGCTGCTGGTGGAGACCCTGGAGGCGGCGCGCGCGCAGCGCGGGAAGGACG
This sequence comes from Planctomycetota bacterium, assembly GCA_004295085.1. Classification (GTDB taxonomy): domain Bacteria; phylum Planctomycetota; class UBA1135; order UBA1135; family UBA1135; genus SHNF01. Next base: position 345,568 of record SHNF01000006.1, read on the forward strand.
ACCGGCTCACGCGCTCGGTCGCCGAGATCCTGGCGGAGCTGCGCGGCGCGGCGGTCGAGTAGGCCTGGCGGTCGAGTAGGCCTAGCCCTCCAGCCGGACCCCCAGCTCGCGCACCAGGAAGCCCCACAGGTCGGCCCATTCGGCGATGGACTTGCTGATCGGCTTGCCGGCGCCGTGGCCGGCGCGCGTGTCGATGCGGATCAGGACCGGCTCCGGCCCGCCCTGGGCCGCCTGCAGCGCCGCCGCGAACTTGAAGGAGTGCGCCGGCACCACCCGATCATCATGATCGGCGGTGGTGATCAGCGTGGCCGGGTAATGCGCGCCCGGCTTCAGGTTGTGCAGAGGCGAGTACGCGTACAGGCTGGCGAACTGCTCCGGATCGTCGCTGGTGCCGTAGTCGCTGGCCCAGGCCCAGCCGATGGTGAACCTGTGATAGCGCAGCATGTCGAGCACGCCGACCCCCGGCAGCGCCGCGCCGAACAGGTCGGGCCGCTGCGTGATGCAGGCGCCGACCAGCAGCCCGCCGTTGCTGCGCCCGCCGATCGCCAGCTTGTCCGGCGCCGTCCACTTCTCCGCAACCAGCCATTCGGCCGCGGCGATGAAGTCGTCGAAAACGTTCTGCTTGTTATGGACCGTGCCGGCCTGGTGCCATTCCTCGCCGAACTCGCCGCCGCCGCGCAGGTTCGCCACAGCGAGCAGGCCGCCCATCTCCAGCCACACCGCGTTGGGCACGCTGAACGTGGGTGTGATGGCGACGTTGAAGCCGCCGTAGCCGTACAGATAGGTTGGATTGCGCCCGTTCCTCTGCAGTCCTTTCTTGTGCACAAGGTACATCGGCACCCTGGTCCCGTCCTTGCTCGTGTACCACACCTGCTCGGTCACGTACTCCGCGGCATCGAAGTCCAGCTCCGGCGTGCGGAAAGGCCCGTCGGCGCGGGTATCGAGGTTGGCGGTGAAGATGCGCTCCGGGGCCGTGAACGAGGCGTAGGAGTAGAAGATCTGCGGGTCCGCGTGCCGCCCGGAGATGCCGGTGACCGTGACCGGCTCGGTGAAGGCGAACCAGCGCGTCATGCCGCCGTCCAGGTCGTGCAAGGTGACCCGGCTGTGGGCATCCTGCAGCCAGTGGCACAGCAGCATGCCGCCGCACAGGCGGACGCCGCGCAAGGTGTCCGCCGACTGCGGCACGATCTCCTTCCAGTGCGCCGGCTCCGGGTGATTCGCGTCCACGGCGATGACGCGCCCGCGCGGGGCGGCATTGTCGCTGCGGAAGTACAAGGTCGAGCCCTCGGTGCCCGCCAGCTCGTAGGACGCGTCGAACTCGTTGAGGAGCGGAGTGAGCGCCGCCGGCGTCTGCACCGGCGCCATCCACCAGCGCGAGCGCGGATCCGTGCCCTCTCCCACCTGCACCAGCAGCCGCTGGCCGTCGTCGCTCACGTACGGCTGGAACTCCCACTTCGGGTGCTCCGGATCCTTCCACACCAGCACGTCGCGCTCCTGCGGCTGGCCCAGCGCATGGAAGTACAGCTCCTGATTCTCATTGACCGCGGTCAGCCTGTCGCCGCCGGGCGGCGCCGGGTAGCGCGCATAGAAGAAGCCGGACCCGTCCTGCTTCCAGGCCACGCCGACGAACTTGATCCAGGTGAGATGGTCGCCGGTGGGCTGGCCCGTATCCGCGTCCAGCACGTACCAGTCGGTCCAGTCGCTGCCGCCGTCGGCCAGCGCGTAGGCCACGTAGCGCCCGTCCTCGCTCGGCTCCCACGGGCCGAGCGCAATGGTTCCGTCCGCCGACAGCGCGTTGGGATCGAGCAGCACCCGCGCCGGGGCTCCGGGATCCTCCACGTACAGCACCGACTGGTTCTGCAGGCCGTCGTTGCGCGTGTAGAACAGCCGTTCCCCGCGTTTCTGCGGCAGCCCGAAGCGCTCGTAGTCCCACAGCGCGGTCAATCGCGCGCGGATGGCGTCGCGCTCCGGGATCGCCTCGAGATACGCGCCGGTGAGCGCGTTCTCAGCCTCGATCCAGGCGCGCGTCTCCGGCGCGTCCGGGTCCTCCAGCGGCCGGTAAGCATCCGCCACGCGCACGCCGTGGTACACGTCCACCGTGTCGTTGCGCGGCGCCTCCGGGTAGGCCGGCCGGGAGGCGTTGCGATCGGGCGCGAGCGCGCAGGCGGCCAGGACCGCCGCCAGCGTCACCGCGACAGCCGGGAAACGGAGTGAGGAGGGTCGCAAGACCCGGAATCCTAGCGATCCCCGGCGGCTAGGCGGTGCTGGATCGAGCGTGCCAGCGCTTCTTCCAGCGGTCGAACATCTCCTTGCCCTTCTTCTTGGTGCGCCGCAGCCACAGCCGCACCCGATAGGGGAGCTTGCGCTCGCCGCTGTTGATCCAGCGCCGCACGCTGTTGCTGGACATGCTGAGCAGGGTCAAGCCCACGAAATAGAAGGGGATCCCGGTGACCACGGGCACCAGCCAGCCGAGGAAGCCGAGCGCGATGAAGAAAATCCCGAGCACGATGTAGAGGGCGCGCCGCCACACCGGCAGCTTCTTGCGGCGCGGAGCCAGCAGCTCGGGCAGATCTTCCTCGCGGGGCGGGCCGGGGGCCATCTCTTGCATCTACGCCGAGCCCGCCTCGGCTGTCCCGAATCTCCACCCGTCGAAACCGCTGCCCGGAAGCCTTGTCGCTACCGTGAGGAGGCTCCCATGGCCGAGCCTCTCACCGCCAACGCCGCCCGCCGCGGATCTCAGGCCCGTTCCCGCGCCGCGACATGCTCGCCTCCACCGCGGGCTGCGCTACCTTGACCCGATGCTGGGCCGCCGGTGGATGCTCTGCTGCGTGCTGGCGGCGGCCGGCTGCTCGGAACCCCAAGTGCGCCCGCTCCCGCCGCCGCCCCTGACCATCCCGGAACGGACGCAGTACATGGCCACCAGCTCGCACGCCGACGTGCTGGCCTTCCTGGACGCGCTGGCGGCGGCCGGCGACCCGCGGGTGGTGCGCAGTTCCTTCGGAACGACGCCGGAAGGCCGCGACCAGCCGCTCATGATCGTCGCCGACCCGCCGCTGCACAGCGCCGCGGAGGCGCGCAAGTCCGGCAGGATCCGCGTGTTCGTGATGGCGAACATCCACGCCGGCGAGGTGGAGGGCAAGGAGGCCTGCCTGGAGCTGCTGCGCGACCTGGTCTACAACGACGGGCGGCCGCCGTATCCGCTCGAGAAGGTCGTGTTCCTGTGCGCGCCGATCTACAACGCCGACGGCAACGAGCGCGTGGGGCCCAAGAACCGGCCGCTGCAGAACGGACCGCGCGCGATGGGCGTGCGCGAGACCGCCAAGGGCCTGGACCTCAACCGCGACTACCTGAAGCTTGAGAACCTGGAGACGCGGAGCCTGGTGCGCCTCCTCAACGAGTGGGATCCGCACGTGGTCGTGGACCTGCACACCACCAACGGCAGCGCGCACGGCTACGAGCTGACCTACGCCCCGGCGCTGACGCCCTCGGCGCATCCGCTCCTGCTCGGCGCCAGCGAGCGCGACTGGCTCCCGACCCTGCGCAAGCGCATGCGCGAGCGCCATGGCTTCGAGACCTTCGACTACGGCAACTTCATCCCGGCCGACCAGAGCGACTGGTTCACCGACGATCCGCAGCGGAGCGTGCGCGGCTGGGAGACCTTCGACCACCGGCCGCGCTTCGGCAACAACTACGTAGGCCTGCGCAACCGCATCGCCATCCTGAGCGAAGCGTACTCGTACGCCGACTTCCAGACCCGCATCGCCGCCACCAAGGCCTTCGTGCTGGAGATCCTGCGGCTGGCGGCCGAGCGCGGCGAGCAGACGCTGCGCCTGCTGCAGCGCCTGGACAACGACACGGCGGTCCTGGCCGGCAACGGCCAGCTCGTGCAGGCCACTTCCGTGCATCTGGTGGACCGCGGCGGCCCGGAGGAACTGCTCCTGCGCGGCTTCGAGACGGTCCAGGATCCGGCGACCGGCGCGGAGTGCCGGGTGGCCTCCGGCCCGCGCACCGCCATCCAGGTGCCCTGTTTCGTCAAGTACGCGCCTGCCGGCACGCGCACCGCCCCGCGCGCCTACCTGCTGCCGCCGGACCAGGCCGGCATCATCGATCTGGTGCGCGCCCACGGCATCCGTGTGGACGTGCTGGAGCACGAGCAAGCCTGCCCCGTCGAAGTGCACCGCGTGCGCGCCGCGCGCGCCGCCGAGCGCGCGTTCCAGGGACATCGCGGCCGCAGCGTGGACTGGGAGCTGCGCACCGAAGAGCGCCGCTTCCCCGTGGGCTCGTTTCACGTGCCCATGAACCAGCCCCTGGCGCGGCTGGTCTTCCACGTGCTGGATCCGCAGGCCGACGACGGCTTGGTGCACTGGAATTTCTTCGACGCGGTCCTGGATCGCGGCACCGGAGCCGAGGTACCCGTGTACGGGTTGCGGTGACGCCATGCGCGCCAGGACCGTGAACGGAGCGAGCCGGCCCGGGGCCTCCCGGCCGGAGCACGCGCCGGGACTCTTGCGGCGGGAATGCGCCTGCGGCGGCTCGATGGCACTCTCTTGTTCGTGCACGGCCCGCGCCTGAAGTTCTGCACGGATTCCGACCTGCTGCTGGACGGACGGGAGCGCCTGTTCGCGCCGGCGCGATGGCACGACAGGCGCAGGTTGGCGCGAAGAGAGGCGTGACCAGGGGGTGGTCGAATGCACGATCAGCGTTCCCGTGGCCAGGAACCGCCTGTCCATGGGCTCCAGGGACACGACGCTGCGCCTCGGCGTGGAATTCACGCCGTGAGCGGACTGCGCGGGCAGCGCCTTACTTCTTCGGCCGCAGGCGCTTGACCCAGCCGCGGGCGACGCAGGCCTCGCCGACGCGCTCCAGGGCCACCAGGTAGGCGGCCAGCCGCGGGTGCACCTTCTCGCGCCGGGCGGTGGCCTGCATGGCCTGGAAAGCGTTGGTGATGCGCTGGTCGAGGCGCTGGTGCACGTCCTCCAGGCTCCAGGCGTAGTTGGCGCTGTTCTGCACCTGCTCGAAGTAGGAGACGGTCACTCCGCCGCCGTTGGCGAGGATGTCGGGCAGCACGAACACGCCCTTGTCGTGCAGGATGAGGTCGGCGTCCGGCGTGGTGGGGCCGTTGGCCAGCTCGCACACGACCTTGGCCTTGACGCGGGAGGCGTTGCGCCCCGTGATCACTCCTTCCATGGCGGCCGGATACAGCACGTCCACCGGCAGCTCGAGCAGGTCGGGGTTGGAGATCGGCTCGGTATTGGGGGTGCCGGTCACGGAGCCGGTCTTGCGCTTCTGCTCCGCGGCCGCGCGCGGGTCGATGCCCTTGGGGTTGTAGGCGCCGCCGTGCGTGTCGCTCACCGCCACCAGCGTGCCGCCGCCGAGGATCGCGCGGTGCAGGTGGGAAACGAAGCTGCCGGCGTTGCCGAAGCCCTGCACCGCGTAGCGCAGGCCATTGGCGCGCGGCCCCAGCTCCCGCACGGCCTCCCGCACCGCGTACACGCCGCCGCGGCTGGTGGCGTCGTCGCGGCCCAGCGATCCGCCGACGGTCAAGGGCTTGCCGGTGATGACGCCCGGCTCGTGCCGGCCGCGGATGACCTCGAACTCGTCCATCATCCAGGCCATGATGCGCGGGTCGGTGTAGACGTCGGGCGCCGGCACGTCCTGGTGGTCGCCGACGATGCGGGCCATGGCCCGCATCTCGGCGCGCGCGAGGCGCTCCTTCTCGCCGTCCGAAAGCTGCTTGGGATCGCAGATGACGCCGCCCTTGCCGCCGCCGAGCGGCAGATCCATGATCGCCGTCTTCCAGGTCATCCACGCGGCCAGCGCCCGCACCGTGTCGATGGTCTCGGCCGGGTGCCAGCGCAGCCCGCCCTTCGCCGGCCCGCGCGCGTGGTTGTGCTGCACGCGGAAGCCGTGGAAGACGCGCACGGAACCGTCGTCCAAGCTGACCGGCAGCGTGAAGTGCATCTCCACCTGCGGCCAGCGCAGCAGCTCGGCGAGTGGCGCGTCCAGCCCGAGGCGCGCTGCGGCCTCGTCGATCTGGCGCTGGGCGATGGCAAAGGGATTGGCCGATTCCGCCGGCCTGGCCGGGCCGGAGGGCTTGGTCGCAGTCGCAGTCGCGCGCGGCATGTCAAAGCTCCTGGGAGGAAGAGTCCGAGGCCCACCATCATGCACGGGCCTGCAAGCCCTGCCAACTCGGAGCATCTCCGCCAGGAGCGCCAAGCACTCGGTTCTAACGGGCCCGCGGGTGTTCCGAGGGCGCGGCATCCGCTCGGTGCCGGTGGTGGTGGCGGTGGTGGAGGTACGGCACATGCGGGTGGGCGTGGACCAGGGGCTCGTGCCGGTGGCGGTGCGTGTGGCGGGTGGACGCCGGCATGCCCGCGTGCGTGTGGTCGTGGTGTCCGTCGTCATGCCGGTGGGAGTGCTCGTGCTCCAAGGCTGCGTGCGCGTGGACATGGGAGTGGCGTTCCAGCAGGAGCAGGCCGGAGCCGGCAAGAAACAGCAGCCCGGAGGCCACGTGCACGAGATGCAGCGGCTCGCGCAGCGCCAGCACGGCGAGAACGACGCCGAAGAAGGGCGCGCTCGCGAATGCCAGCTGGGCGCGGGTCGCGCCGATGCCCTGGGCCGCAGCGATGTACAAGGCCATGCTGACGCCGTAAGTCCAGGCGCCGACGAACAGCGCGGCCAGGAGCTGCGCCGGATCCGCCTGCAGGGGGTCGAGGGCCAGGCCGATCGCCAGATTGGTGGCCCCGGCGACCAGGCTCTTGACCAGTGCGCTCTCGCTCGGGCGGATGGCATCGAGCAGGGCGGTCCAGTGGTTGTCGAGGCCCCAGCACACGCAGGCCAGCACCACGAGACCGCCCGCGGCGAGGCCGGCGTTTCCCTCCGGCGCCGAGAGCAGGACCGTCGCCGCGAAGACCACGAGCACGCCGGCCCAGCCCAAGGACCCGAGGCGGTCGCGAAACAGCAGGACTCCGAGCAGGGCCGTGGCCGCGATCTCGGAGCTCAGCCACAAGGACACGGACGCGGCCGCGCCCTGGCGCAGGCCCAGCAGCAGGAGCACGGGCCCGGCGATGCCGCCGAAGCCGATCGCGCCGAGCAGGCGCAGCCGATTGCGCCGGTCGGCGCGCCACAGCGTCCGGATCCCGGTCCGCTGCCACGCCGCCGGCAGAACGCCAAGCGCCGCCCCCAGGTAGAGGATTCCGGCCAGCTGGAAGGGCGTGAACGAGGACAGCAGGAGCTTGCTGGCCGGCGTCGCCGCTCCGAACAGCGCCGCGGCCAGGAAGGCGACCGCCAGCGGACGCGCGCGCATGGTCCTTCGGTCCTGGCACCGATCCGGGAAGCCTCGATTGTAGGACGCGGCGCCAGGCGCGGCTGTGGTTCAATGGCGCCATGAGCGCGTTCCTCCTGCTGCTGCTGCAGGCGCCCTCCGCTGCAGGCGGCCCGGCCGACCTGGTGCTGCGCAACGGCATGGTGCACACCATGGAGGCCGCGCAGCCGCGGGCGCAGGCGCTGGCGGTGCGCGGCGGGCGCATCGTGTTCGTGGGCAGCAGCGCCGAGGCGGCGGCCCTGGTGGGCGAGAAGACCGAGATCGTGGACCTGCGCGGCCGGCCGCTCTGTCCGGGCTTCACCGACGCGCACGGGCATCTCGGCGGCCTGGCGGCCGCGCTGCGCAACGTCGACCTGGTCGGCACCCGCAGCTATGCCGAGGTGATCGAGCGCGTGCGCGCGCGAGCGGCGGCCACGCCCAAGGGCCAGTGGATCCTCGGCCGCGGCTGGGACCAGAACGACTGGGAGGTGAAGAAGTTCCCCGTGCACGCCGAGCTGAGCGCCGCCGTACCTGACCATCCGGCGCTCCTGACCCGCATCGACGGGCACGCGCTGCTCGCCAACGCGCGGGCGATGCAGGCGGCCGGGATCACGCGCGCGACCGTGGATCCCGAGGGAGGCCGGATCCTGCGGGACGGCGCTGGCGAGCCGACCGGGGTGTTCGTGGACGCCGCCGAGAGCCTGATCGCGCGGGTGGTTCCGGAAGCGGACGCCGCGGCGCTGCGCGAGTCCGTGCGCGCCGCGGTGGCGCTGCTGCACGAGCGCGGCATCACCGGCCTGCACGACGCGGGCGTGAGCGCGGCGACGCTGGACCTGTACGCCGCCATGGCGCGCGCCGGCGAGCTGGAGCTGCGCGAGTACGTCCTGCTGGCGGACGATCCCCGCACGCTGGAGGCCTGGTTCCGGCGCGGTCCGGCCCAGGACCTGACCGGCGACGGCCGCATCCGCGTGCGCGCCATCAAGGCCTATGCCGACGGGGCCTTGGGCTCGCGCGGGGCGGCGCTGCTCGCGGACTACGCCGACGACCCCGGCAACCGCGGGCTGGCGCAGACGTCGGTGGAGGACCTGGAGGGTCTGGCGGAGCGCGCCCTGCGCGGCGGCTTCCAACTGTGCACGCACGCCATCGGCGACGCCGGCAACCGCATGGTGCTGGACGCATACGCGCAGGCGCTGCGCACGGTCCCGGTCGCGGACCACCGCTTCCGGATCGAGCACGCGCAGGTGCTCGCGCCGGAGGACATCCCGCGCTTCGCGCAGCTCGGCGTGCTCCCCAGCATGCAGGCGCAGCACGCGGTCAGCGACGGCCCATGGGCGGAGGCGCGATTGGGCCCGGAGCGCGTGCAGGGTGCCTACGCGTGGCGCGCGCTGCTGGACCGCGGCGTCATCATCCCCGGCGGCAGCGATTTCCCGGTGGAGGCGGTGGACCCGATCGCGGCCTTCGCGGCCGCGGTCACGCGCAACGGCTGGCACACGGAACAATGCATGACACGCGAGGAGGCACTGGCGTCGCTGACGATCTGGCCGGCGTACGCCGCCTTCCAGGAGGACGAGCTTGGCTCGATCCGCGTGGGCAAGCGCGCCGACTTCGTGGTCCTGTCCGAAGACCTGCTCAACGTGCCAGAAACGCGCCTGGGCGCGGTCCGCGTGGAATTGACCGTGTTCGACGGCCGCGTGGTCCACCGCCTCGCGGCGCGCTGAGGACCTCGCGCCGCCGCGCGCGATGGTTTATTCTAGGCGGCTCCTGCGCCCTGAATTCCGGTCCAGAAATCCGATTCCCATGCCCATCGCCACTGCGAACGCTCCCGCGAGCAGCTCCCTGCGCCCGATCGAGTCCCTCCTTGGCGACAAGGCCGGTTACTACCTCCAGCACCAGTGCAAGACCGTTCCGAAGGAGCGGCTGCACCTGCCGGGTCCGGACTTCGTGGACCGGGTGGTGGCGCACACCGACCGGCCGACGCCGGTGCTGCGCAGTCTGCAGCAGATCTTCGGGCACGGGCGGCTGGGGGGCACCGGGTACGTGTCGATCCTGCCGGTGGATCAGGGGATCGAGCACTCGGCGGGGGCCTCGTTCGCGCCCAATCCGGAGTACTTCGATCCGGAGAAGATCGTGGAGCTGGCCATGGAGGGCGGCTGCAACGCCGTGGCCTCCACGCTGGGCGTGCTGGGGGCGGTGGCGCGCCAGTACGCGCACCGGATCCCGTTCATCGTGAAGGTGAACCACAACGAGCTGCTGTCGTACCCGAACACCTTCGACCAGACCTTGTTCGCCAACGTGCAGCAGGCCAGCGACATGGGCGCGGTCGCGGTGGGGGCCACGATCTACTTCGGGAGCGAGGAGAGCCGCCGCCAGCTCGTCGAGATCAGCGAGGCCTTCCACCAGGCGCACCAGCTCGGCATGGCGACGGTCCTGTGGTGTTACCTGCGGAGCTCGAGCTTCAAGAAGGGTGATGTGGACTATCACGTGGCGGCGGACCTGACCGGACAGGCCAATCACCTGGGCGTGACGATCGAGGCCGACATCATCAAGCAGAAGCTGCCGGAGACCAACAAGCCGGGGTTCAAGGACCTGAATTTCGGCAAGACCAGCTCCAAGGTGTACGAGAAGCTGAGCAGCGATCACCCGATCGACATGACCCGGTACCAGGTGATGAACTGCTACATGGGGCGGGCCGGCCTGATCAACAGCGGCGGAGCCAGCGGGCAGAACGACCTGGCGGACGCGGTGGTCACCGCGGTGGTCAACAAGCGCGCCGGTGGCATGGGCTTGATCAGCGGGCGCAAGGCCTTCCAGAAGCCGATGCAGGACGGGGTGGCGCTGCTGCACGCGATCCAGGACGTGTACCTGTGCCAGGACGTCACGGTCGCGTAGCTCGCCGTTGAGGCCGCTTCTGATCGCCGCGCTCGTCGCTTACCACGCGGCGCTGCTCGGCATCGGCGTGTGGGCCTCGCGGCGCAACCGCAGCGGCGCCGACTTCTTCCTGGGAGGGCGCGGGCTGGGGCCCTGGGTCGGCGCCCTGGCGGCCAGCGCCGCCTCCTCCTCGGCCTGGACCTTGCTGGGGGTGAGCGGCGCGGCCTTCCAGTACGGCCTGGGGGCGGTCTGGCTGTTCCCCGGCTGCGTGGGCGGCTTCGCGCTGAACTGGTTCCTGGTGGGGCCGCGGCTGCGCCGCGCCAGCCGCGAGAGCGGCGCGGTGACGCTGGTGGAGTTCCTGGCGCAGGGGCAAGGGCCGCGCGCCGGCCGCCGCTTCACCGTGAGCGCGGCGCTGGTCGTGCTGCTGAGCCTGGCCGTATACGTGGCGGCGCAGTTCCAGGCGGTGGGGAAGACCTTCCACGCGGCCTTCGGGCTGGACTTCCGCCTGGCCGTGCTGCTGGGCGGCGGCGTGGTGCTGTTCTACACCATGAGCGGAGGCTTCTGGGCGGTCACGGTCACGGACCTGGTGCAGGGCCTGGTGATGGCCGCGGCTGCCGCCCTCGTGCCGATCTGCGCACTGGCGGCCGCCGGCGGGCCGGGCGAGCTGCTCGGGCGGCTGCGCGCCGTGGATCCGGTGCTGCTGGATCCGTTCCGCGGCATGGCGCCGGCGGCGGCGCTGGGGATGGTGCTGGGCCTGCTCGGCATCGGGCTGGGCTATCCGGGCCAGCCGCACGTGGTGGACAAGTACATGGCGCTGCGCGACGCGGCGGCCCTGCGGCGCGCGCGCGTCATCGCCATGGCCTGGGCGGTCGTCATCTACGGCGGCATGCTGGTCACCGGCTGGTGCGGCCGCGTGCTGGCGGCGTCCCTGGAGGACCCCGAGACCGTGCTGTTCCGCGTCACGGCGCAGGTATTCCCCGCGGTCATGGCCGGCGTCGTGGTGGCGGCGGTGCTCAGCGCCATCATGTCCACGGTGGACAGCCAGCTGCTGGTCTGCAGCGCCACGCTGGCTCATGACCTGCGCGGCGCGCACGGCGGCAACGTGGGGGTGCGCGGCAGCCGCGCGGCGGTGCTCGGGATCGCGCTCGCGGCCATCGTCGCGGCCCTGTACGTGCGCGAGACCTTGTTCAACACCGTCCTGTTCGCCTGGAGCGCGCTGGGCGCGGCCTTCGGCCCCCTGCTGCTGGTGCGGCTGTGGCGCGGGCCGGTGCGCCCCGGCTTCGCGCTGGCGGCGCTGTGGTCCGGCTTCCTGCTGTCGGTCGCCTGGTACTTCACGGACGCGCTGAAGAGCCGGCTCTACGAGCTGCTGCCGGCCTTCAGCGTGGCCCTGGCCCTGGCCTGGCTCGGCGCGCGGCCGCCGCCGCGCTGAGGCGCTGCGCGCGCGTCCGGCTTGCGTGCTGGCGCAAGCGCGCAACGCCGGCGCTCAGCGCAGCGTGACGATCACCGGCGCGTGGTCGCTGGGCTTGCCCTCGCCGGCGCTGGGCTTGCGTTCCTCGCGGTCGATGGCGACGCCGCTGCAGCGCTGTGCCACGGCGTCGGTGCCCAGCGCCAGGTCGATGCGCAGGCCCCAGCCGCGATGGAATGCGCCCATGCGGTAATCCCACCAGGTGTGCAGGCCCGCGGCGTCGCTGTGCAGGCGCAGGAGGTCGCGCACGCCCCACTGGAGCAAGGCGCGCACGCGCGCGCGTTCCGGATCGCTGAACAGCACGTGGCCGCGCCAGCGCTCGGGGTCGTGCACGTCGCGCTCCTCCGGGGCGACGTTGAAGTCCCCGAGCAGGAGCAGCGGCTGCTCGGGGCGGTGGTGGGCCGCAAGCCAGTGCTGGAAGGCGTCCATCCAGGCCAGCTTCAACGGGTACTTGGGGCTGTCCACGGCTTCGCCGTTGACCACGTAGAGGTTGAGGATGCGCAGGCCTTCGCACTCGGCGCCCATGACACGCGACTGTTCCGGCAGCGGATCGCCCGCGAAACCGCGCTGCACGTCGTGCAGGGGCCGGCGCGACAGCAGCGCGACGCCGTTGTAGGTGCGCTGGCCGAAGCTGGCGGCGGCGTAGCCGGCCGCCTCCAGCGCCGCGCGCGGAAACTCCTCGTCGGCGACCTTCGTCTCCTGCAGGCACAGGACGTCCGGCTGGTGGCGGTGCAGCAGCGCCAGGACGCGCGGCAGGCGCACGCGCAGGGAGTTGACGTTCCAGGTGATGATGTTCACGGCTGCGCCCTCTCGTGCACGCGCACCGAGTGGGCGGCGACCTCGCCGCCGAACAGGAACAGCAGCGAGAACGCCCACAGCAGCACCAGCAGCAGGATGACGCTGGCCAGGCTCCCGTACACCTGGTCCAGCCGCATCCATTGCGACAACCACAGCCGCAATGCCATGCCGAGCGCAATCCAGCCCAGCACGCAGGGCACGGCACCGGCGAGCAGGTGCCGGTATTGCGTGCGCTTGGCCGGCAGGTAGCGGTAGGCCAGCATCACGAACGCGGTGAGGAACAGAACGACCAGCGGCCAGCGCACCAGGTTCCAGATGCTGCGCGCCTCGTGCCCCAGGCCGGCGCCGCGCGCCAGCACAGCGCCCAGCTGTGGGCCGCCGAGCAGCAGCATGTAGCTGCCGCCGACGAGCAGGAGGGTCAGGAAGGTCATGCCGGCGGCGACGCAGCGCAGCAGCCACGCGGGCCGGCGCTCGCGCCCTCCGAAGATCCGGTTGAGGCTGACGCGCGCTCCGGCCAGTCCGCGCGAGGAGCTCCACAGCAGCGCCAGCGCCCACAGGGACACCAGGCCCGAGGGCTTGCGCTGGCTGAACTCGATCAGGTAGCCGTTGATCAACTCGGCCGCCGGCTGCGGCAGGGCCGCGCTGATGTCGCGGCTGAGGCGCTGCAGCGGCGCCTGCAGGGGCAGGGCGTCCAGCAGCGCAACCAGCAGGATCAGCGCCGGAAACAGCGACAGCATGCAGTAGTAGGCCAGCGCCGCCGCGTTGCGCGAGACCTCGTCTTCGCGCAGGTGGTGCAGGAACAGCCGCAGCAGCGGCCAGAAGCTCGCCTGCTCGTCCTTCCGTTCGGTCATGGCGGGGCAGGCTACCATCCTGCCGCCCCTGCCTGGAGCCTCCGCCGTGCATCTCAACGACCTCGATTATGCGGTATTCGCGGTCTATCTGCTGGCCCTGAGCCTGGTGGTGTGGCGCGTGTCCCGGCGCGAGCGCGACTCGGTGGACTACTTCCTGGCCGGGCGCAACCTCACCTGGTGGGTGATCGGCTGCTCGCTGGTGGCCTCCAACATCTCCACGGAGCATTTCGTCGGCATGGCCGGCTCCGGCTTCGACGTCGGCCTGGCCATCGCCGCGTACGAATGGATGGCCGCGGTGACCATCGTGTTCGTGGGCTGGCTGTTCCTGCCGCGCTTCCTGCGCCACGGCGTGTACACCATCCCGGAGTACCTGCAGCTGCGCTACTCGCCGGCGGCGCGCACCGTGTTCGCCGCCGTGATGGTGATCAACTTCATCTTCATCGCGCTGGCCACCGTGCTCTACTCCGGAGGCCTGGCCCTGCAGGCGATCTTCGGCGTGCACTGGCCGTGGGGCGTGGTGGTCCTGGCCCTCATCGGCGGCGCGTACACGGTATGGGGCGGGCTGGCCGCCGCCGTGTACACCGACGTCGTGCACCTGGTCTTTCTGCTCGCCGGCGGCGTCATCGCCACCTGGATCGGGCTGCGCCAGGTGGGCGGCTTCTCCGCGCTGATGGAGGCCGAGCCGCAGCGCTTCGACGCCATCCTGCCCGCCGACCATCCGGACCTCCCCTGGGTGGGCGTGTTCTTCGGCGGCATGTGGGTGGCCAACTTCTTCTACTGGGGCTGCAACCAGTACATCGTGCAGGGGACGCTCGGTGCCCGCAACCTGGCCGAGGGCCAGCGCGGCATCCTCATGGCCGCCTTCCTCAAGCTCTGGATCCCCTTCATCGTGGTGATCCCGGGCATCGTGGCCCACCGCCTGTACGCCGGCAGCCTGCCCGACAAGGACATGGCGTATCCGCACCTGATCGTGCAGCTGCTGCCCACCGGGCTGGCCGGCCTGATGCTGGCCGCGCTGCTGGGCGCGGTGCTCTCCAGCGTGGACTCCATGACCAACTCCGCGTCGACCATCTTCACAATGGACCTGTACGCGCGGCTCAAGCGCGCCGATCCCCAGCGCGACGCCGTGCGGCTGCTGAAGGTTGGGCGCTGGGCCACCGCCCTCATCGTGCTCGCGGCCGCCGCGTGGACGCCGGTGGTGAGCTCGGCCGGCGGCGTGTTCAACTATATCCAGAACGCCTGGCTGTTCTTCACGCCTGGAGTTCTGGCGGCCTTCGTGCTCGGCTTCTTCTGGCCGCGGGCCAGCGCGCGCGGCGCCATGGCGGCGCTGCTCGGCTCCATCCCGCTGTCGCTGGCGCTGATGCAGGTCTTCCCCGACCTGGCCTTTCTCAACCGCGGCGGCATCGTGTTCCTGCTGTGCTGCGGCTTGATCGCATTGCTCGCGGACCGGCGCGGCGCCGTGCGCGCCCCGGCGCCCGCCGCGCCGGCGCCGGTGGACCTGACCCCCGCGCGCGGCTACTGGGCCGTCGGCAGCCTGGTGCTGGCGACCGTGGCGGGGCTGTACTGGTACTTCGGCTAGAAGCGCCGCGGCTCCACCGGACCATGATCTGCATGTGCCGTGTCCGGCATCACGCGGCCCGCTGCGGCGCCAGCTCCGGCCGGTCCAGCAGCCAGGCCGCCAACGCGGGGCCCAGCCGCGCCGCGGCGTAGGCCAGCAGCAGGCCGGCCACGCTGTCGCTGACCCAGTGGATGCCGAGCGCCCAGGTGCTGAGCACGATCAGCGCGCCGCCGCACCAGCAGGTCAGCGCCAGCCGGCGCGGACCGTGGCGCGCGGCGAAGAACGCCGCGGTGAGGGTCAGCGAGGCGTGCAGCGACGGGAAGCAGTTGTCCAGGGCGCTGCTGCTGCGCAGGAACTCGATGTAGCCGGGCAGCGCGTTCTCCAGGATGGGGTCCGCGGTGCGCGGCTGGAACCAGCCGGTTTCGGTGACCGGGACGAACAGGTAGAAGGGCAGCGCGAGCAGGTAGTTGGCCGCGAAGGCGCCGACGTAGCCGCGCAGGGCGTCGTGCTGTCTGCGGGCGTAGTACGCGATCACCGGCGCCGCGGCGAGGCAGGGATACAGGAACACGTACACCCAGCCCCAGAACGGCGCCAGGCGGTGGCCCGCCAGCCCGCGTTGCAGCCAGATCGGAAGGTCACCCTCCAGGGAGGCGATCCACGGGGTGAAGTCCAGGCCCAGCGCCGGCGCGATCCGGCCGTCCAGGTTGGTCTCGTAGATGTTGAAACCGATGACGGTCAGGACCGTGGCCAGGCCCAGGCGGCCGTTGCGGCTGCGCAGGGTGGTGGACACGAGGCCCGCCACCTCCCGCTGCGGGGCCACAAGCCCGGCCGCCAGCAGCACGAGACTGAAGGTCGCGAGCGCCAGTAACAGCGCGAGAATCGGCACGTCGGATGACGAAGAGGTGGGACTCAAGCCCGCGGGATGACAACAGGATCCTCAAATCCCCTTCACCGCGCAAGCCTAGGCGCGGGGACCCATCAGCCAGGACGCGGGCAAGCTGTCCGCCTCGCTGCGCAAGGCGGCCGCCAGGGTCTTGTTGGCACGGCTGACCAGCATGTAGACCGCCTGGCGGGTCTTGCCCATGCGCTCGGCGATGGCTCCGGCCGGCAGCTCGTCGAACCAGTAGCTGGCCATGGCCTCGCGCTGCTCGGCGGGCAGGGCTTCCACGGCATCCACCAGGTGCTCGACGGATTCGCGCCGGTAGGCCTGCAGCGACGGCGAGGAGATCGGCGCCGCCTCCTCCACGATGGCCGGCTCGGAGTCGTTGGGGTCGCGAAACGCCGCCTCCGGCTCCGGACGACCCTGGTCGCGCGCGTTCAGCCGGTCCAGGGCGCGGCGGATGATGGTGGCCGCCCAGCCGCCGAAGGGCACGCCGCGGGCGGGATCGAACGTGCGCAGCGACTTGAAGATCTCCAGCCACACCTCCTGCAGCACGTCCTCGGGATCGTGGCGGCGGCGCATGGCCGGGCCCATGCGCAACATGATCATGGCCAGCAGGCGCCCGCTCGCGCGCTGGACCAGTGCCGCGCCGGCTTTGCGGTCGCCGCCCTGGATGCGCTGCACCAGGGCCACGGTCTGGGCCTGGACGGCTTCGAGGGTCTCCGGAGTCGCGTCGCTCATGGGGGCGTGCGCACGGCCGCCGACCGGCGCATTCTAGAGAGCGAAGGAGCGCAGCGTGATCTCCACGCGCAACGTCAAGGAAGCCTCCTACAGATGCTAAGGCGCGCGCACTAGCCGGAACAAGTCCGTGGTCACCACGTCGGCGTCCGGCGGCACGGGCTCGCCCGGGGCGCGCAGCACCCAGGCGCCCGCGGGCGGCGCCGCCGGCGCGGGAAACGCCCACTGGGCCGCGTGGTAGCGCAGGAACTGCTTGCGCCGGTCGTCGTGGCGCGCGAACGGCCCGTAGATGGGCCCGGACGCCAGCTGCGGGCGCGCGGCACGCAACGCGTCCGCGCTGCGCCACCAGGCGTCGCGCGGCGTCACCAGGAACTTGCCCAGCACCAGGATCGGCACCAGCGCCAGGACGGCGCCGGCCAGGCGCTGGCGCAGGCGCGCCGGGCGTCGTTCCCACCACGGGCGCAGAGCCAGGGCCGCGATCCAGGCGCTGGCCGGCCACACCGCGAACAGGTAGCGCGAGCCTTCCCGGCGCGCCACCATGGCGCCCGCCGTGAGCAGCGCCATCCACAGCGCGGCCAGGGCGAGGTCGCGCGGCAGCGGGCCGGCCTGCACGCCGCGCCGCCGCTGCCGCCATTGCCGCCACAGCAGGACCAGCGCCAGGGGCAGCCACGGCAGGCCGTACACCAGCAGGCGCCCGCCGTAGTACAGGGCGGTGGAGCCGCGGTTGGGGTGCGGGGTGCCGCCCTCCTCCAGCGACGGCAGCACCTGCTTGTGCAGGTACGCGCTCCAGAAGCCGTGTCCGGTCGCCGCCGCGTGCCCGAGGTCGAACAGCAGCGCGAGCAGTGCGGCCACGGCCAGCGCCGCGGCCGCGCGCCGCAGCCGCCGGCGCCGCTGCTCCGACAGCGCGGCGTCGGCCAGCAGCAGCGGCGCCAGGGCCAGGGCGAACACCCCGCGCGTCAGCAGCGCGCCGCCGGCCGCCAGGCCGGTCCACAGGAACGCGCCCCGGCCGCCGCTGCGCGCCGCTGCCAGCGCGCCGGTGAAACAGGCGGCGAAGGGCACTTCCAGCCCGAAGCGCAGCGTGTAGTGCAGCACCGGCAGATGCAGGAGCAGGACGCCGGCGGCCACGGCGCCGCCCAGGCGCCAGGTGGCCGCGACCAGCAGCCACAGCGCCAGGGCGTTGGCGAGCAAGGCTGCGGCCACGTCGTTGCCGCCGAGCGCGCCGAACAGTCCCGCCAGCCAGAACGCTCCCGGCGGGTTCTCATGGAAGCAGGCGCGGCCGGCGCCGAAGGACCATTGCGGTGCCAGCCAGGCGCCGCCGCCGTGCGCCATGTCGTGCGCCATGGCCGCGTACAGGCACGAGTCGCCGTCGGTCAGGCGATACGGGAGCCACGCGCACAGGAGCAGCGTGGCCGCGACGGCCAGCGCGGCGGACCAGGCGCAGGTGCGGGAGCTCACGACCGCCCGATACAATGCCCGATCCAATGTCCTTCGCCACGACCCAAGAGACCGATTTGTCGTTCCTGCGCGAGCTGGGCCTCGGCGGCGCGCTCTCCGGGGCTTATGCAGGCCGCTGGCTGGCCACCCGCGGCAAGGAACTGACCTCCGTCAGCCCGGTGACCGGCCAGCCGATTGCGACGCTGCGCCAGGCCAGCGCCGAGGACTACGAGCAGGTGCTGGCGGCGGCGCACGCAGCCTTCCTGCGCTGGCGCGAGGTGCCGGCGCCGGTGCGCGGCCAGTACGTACGCGAGATCGGCAACTGCTTGCGCGCGCGCAAGGAGGCGCTGGGCCGGCTGGTGTCCTGGGAGATGGGCAAGATCTACACGGAGGGGCAGGGCGAGATCCAGGAGGCCATCGACATCGCCGACTTCGCCGTGGGCCAGTCGCGCATGCTGTACGGCCTGAGCCTGCACAGCGAGCGGCCGCATCACTCCATGCGCGAGCAATGGCACCCGCTGGGCGCCGTCGGCGTCATCACATCCTTCAACTTCCCGGCGGCGGTGTGGGCCTGGAACAGCATGATCGCGCTGGCGTGCGGGGATGCCGTGGTGTGGAAGCCGTCCTCGCAGGTGCCGCTGACCGCGGTGGCCATGACGCGGGTCGCCGCCGAGGTGCTGGAGCCAGACGGCTTCGGCGCGCTGGTGAGCCTGCTGGTCGGCCGCGGCGCCGAGGTGGGGGACCGCATGCTCGACGACCCGCGCCTGCCCCTGATCTCCTTCACCGGCTCCACCGCCATGGGCCGCAAGGTCAGCGAGCGCGTGGCGCGGCGCTTCGGGCGCAGCATCCTGGAGCTGGGCGGCAACAACGCCGTGATCGTGCTGGAGGACGCCGACCTGGAGATGGCGGCGCGCACCATCTTCTTCGGCGCGGTGGGCACCTCCGGCCAGCGCTGCACGTCCACGCGCCGGGTGCTGGTGCAGAAGTCCGTGCAGGACCGGCTGGTGGCGCGCCTGCTGCAGTTGTATGCCAAGGTCAGGATCGGCAATCCGCTCGATCCCGACACGCTGATGGGGCCGCTTGTGGACCAGGAGGCCGTGCACAACGTGCGCCACGCCATCGAGCGCGTGCGCAAGCTGGGCGGGAAGATTCTGGCCGGCGGCGAGCCGCTGGAGCGCGACGGTGGCTGCTACATGACGCCCGCCATCGCCCTGGCCAGGAATGAGTGGGACATCGTGCAGGAAGAGACCTTCGGCCCGCTGCTCTACATCATCGAGGTCCAGGACCTGGAGGACGCGATCCAGAAGCACAACGCCGTGCCCCAGGGCCTCAGCAGCGCCCTCTTCACACGGAATCTGCGCTCCGCCGGGCGCTTCCTGAGCGCGTCGGGCAGCGACTGCGGCATCGCCAACGTCAACACCGGCACCAGCGGGGCCGAGATCGGCGGCGCCTTCGGCGGCGAGAAGGAGACCGGGGGCGGGCGCGAGTCCGGCTCCGACGCCTGGAAGGCCTACATGCGCCGCCAGACCAACACCGTCAACTGGGGCGGCGACCTGCCCCTGGCCCAGGGCATCGTGTTCGGTTAGGGTCGTAGCCACCCTTCCGCAGCCCGCTGGATCGTGTCCGGTCTGTGGACTCGGCGGTTCGGCGTGTCAGCGATCGAAGCGGGGTTGGCGAAGGAGTGTCAGGCGTTCTCGACGCCGCAGGACAACGCCGGTTGCTGGAGATGGAACGAGACGTGGTACACGCGATCCTGGAGGACATCCTCGTGCCGCCGGTGGTGCAGCACTTTCGCGACTGCTTGTCCACGCTGGAAGAGTACTGAGGGGACGTTCCCGCCGTTGCGCCCGTCCCCCGGCTCCGCAATGGGTGCCTACGACCCCTAGAACCGGATTCCCGGGCTGTTGGTCGGCTCGAACTCCGCGGCCGCTTCCGCGGCGCTGAGCGCGCGGAACTGAAGCCCGCGCAGGCCCTCGATCAGCTCCATGCGCAGCACGTGGCGGATGGTGAAGGCCGTACGCCGGGCGTCGCTGGTCATGGGCCGCTGGCGGTTCAGCTCCTGCGCCCAGCGCTTGGCGGCCTCGGCGGCGTGCTGCCCGTTGGTGGCGCGCAGGCGCACTTGGATCTCCTCGCCGGTGCCGAAGTGGATCTTCGCCCACAGCTCGGCGGGGCCGGACAGGTAGCCCTGGTCCACGAACTGGAACAGGTAGTCCTTGGGCGCCTCGTTGTCGAGGAGGACAGGACGCGAGGTACAGGCGCCGAGAACGAGCAGCGGAGCCAGGAGAAGCTGGTGCCACGGACCGGGTCGCATCGCCTTTAGGATACTGGCGACATGTCCCGAGCGCGCTGCATGCTCGCCGCCGCCTGGAGCGTCGCGGCATTCCTGCTGCTTCCGGCGTACGCCCACGACCTGTGGCTGGTGCCGCCGGAGGCGGCGGCGGCGGTCAAGAGCCCGGTCCAGGTCGCGATCGCGGTCGGCATGGACTTCCCCAACAGCGAGGACGCGCCCGATCCGGCCGGCATGCAGGGCCGAGTGGTGGGCCCCGACGGCGCGCCGCGTCCGCTGTCCTCCTGGAAGCAGCTGCGGGAGCAGAAGCGGACGCTGGTGGAGTTCACCCCGGCGGATCCGGGCGCCCACCTGGTGTACCTGGAGACCCAGCCCAAGCGCATCGAGCTGCAGGCGGACCAGTTCAACGCCTACCTGCTGCACGACGGGCTGCCGCAGGTCCTGGCCGAGCGCATGGACAAGGGCGAGATGGGTCGTCCCGCGGTCGAGCGCTACAGCAAGTACGTGAAGGCGCTGCTGCCGGTCAGCGGCCACCGCGGCGGGACAGCCGCCACCTGGCGTGCCGGGCAGCGGCTGGAGATCCTGCCCCGGAGCAATCCGCTGGAGCTGCAGCCCGGCGACACCCTGGAGGTGCAGGTGCTGTTCGAGGACCAGCCCCTGGTCCGCGCCAACCTGTGCTGGGACGAGCCCGGCAACGGTGAGGACTTCAGCGGCCAGACCTGGACCGACGCCGGCGGCGTGGCGGTGGTGCCCATCGCGCGCCGCGGCCTGATGACGCTGCGCCTGATCCACATGACGCGCCCGCAGGAGGAGGAGTACGAGTGGGAGTCCTTCTGGTCGTCGTTCACGTTCCGCGTGGAATAGGCCGGCGCAGGCGGGCTCAGGCCGGCAGCGGCTGCAGTCCCAGGCGCGCGCGCAGGAACCAGCGCCCCAGGTAGATGAACGGGGTCAGGCCCAGCGCGATCAGGAACTTGAGGGTATAGCCGGTGGCGGCGGTCGCGATCACGTCGCGCAGCGTCCACGTGCCTCCGCCGGCCTGGCCGGTGCCGTACAGGAGCACGAAGGTCACGAGGAAGCTGTCCAGGGCCTGCGAGACCACCGTGCTGCCGGTGGCGCGCAGCCACACGTAGCGCCCGCCGGTCCAGCTCTTGATCCGGCCGAACACCCAGATGTCGCACATCTGGCCCACGACGAAGGCGGTCAAGGACGCCAGGTACAGTCGGTTGGACTGCCCGAAGACGGCGTCGAACTGCGGCTGCGGAATGGGCGAGTCGGCCGCCGCCGGCAGCCGGCGCGCGGCCAGCAGCAGCAGGGTGGCGAGCACGCCCATGGCGGCCCCCAGCCAGGTCATGCGCCGCGCCTCCTTGCGGCCGTAGTACTCGTTCACGAGGTCGGTGATCAGGAACACCACCGGGAACGCCAGCATGCCGACCGAGTGCGTGACGAAGTGATACGAGCCGACCTGGAACAGGTCGAGCGTGAAGAACTTGGAGCCGCTGATGTCCGCGACCAGGAGGCAGGTGACGAACGTCGCCGTCAGCCACAGTTGCACGCGGTGGCGCGGGTCCGGCGCAGCTTGCATGCCGCAATGATGCGCCCGCGGCGGCGCGGCTTCACGCGGCGCGCCGGGCTTCCTGGGGCGATACGCGCAGCGACAGGCGCTCGCGCCCGCGCAGCGCCGAAACTTCCTGCGCCCGGCCGATGGCGCGGGCGTCCAGCGCCCGCTGCAGGTCCGCGGCCGAGGCCAGCGGGTGCCCGTCCAGGGCCAGGAGCAGGTCGCGCGGGCGCAGCCCGGCGGCGGCCGCGGGGCTGCCCGGAGCCACCTCCAGCACCGCCAGCGCGCGCGGGTGCGGCCGCTGCAGGTCGCGCGCCACCGCCGCCGGCAGCAGCACCTCCAGCACGCTCACGCCCAGCCAGGCGCGGCGCACGCGGCCGTGCGCCAGCAGCTCCGCGACCACGAACGCCGCGGTGTTGGAGGGCACGGCGAAGCACAGGCCCTGGGCCGCCGGGATCACGGCGGTGTTGACGCCGATCACCTTGCCGGCGACGTCCAGCAGGGGTCCGCCCGAGTTGCCGGGATTCAGCGGCGCGTCGGTCTGAATCACGCCCTCGATGGCGCGGCCGGGCGCCTGGCTGGGGAGGGT
This sequence comes from Planctomycetota bacterium, assembly GCA_004295085.1. GTDB lineage: Bacteria > Planctomycetota > UBA1135 > UBA1135 > UBA1135 > SHNF01. The sequence continues at coordinate 367,894 of SHNF01000006.1, forward strand.
GCGCCCGAGCGCGCTCACGATCCCGAGCGTCACGGTGCGCGCCAGGCCGAAGGGGCTGCCCACGGCGATGGCCACGTCGCCCACCCGCACGGCGTTGGAGTCGCCCAGGGCGGCGTGCGGGAAGGCGCCGCCGGACAGGCGCAGCAGCGCCAGGTCCGTGGCTGGATCCTCGCCCACCACGTCCGCCAGCACGGAGCGGCCGTCGCTCAGCTCGGCCTCGAAGCCGGCGCCGCCGTGCACCACGTGGCTGTTGGTGAGCGCGTAGCCGTCGGGAGCGATCAGCACTCCGGAGCCGGCCGCCAGCCGCGCGCTGGGGCCGTGAATCGCGCGCACGTGCAGGACCGCCGGGCCGACGCTCTCCACGACGGCGGCGACTTCATCCGACAGGGCGCGCAGCAACGACATTGCGCCCTATTCGGACAGGCCGGGCGGCGGTTCAAACGCCGCCGGGCACCCCGCGAGAACGACCGCGTCCTACTCGAGCGGGCGCAGCCGCACGTTGCGCAGGCGCACGATCGTGCGCTCGCCGGCGTGGAGCTGGAAGCCCACGCGGCCGGAGAGAGCGGCGTCGTCCTGGAGCTCGACGGTCGTCTGCCCGTTCAATTCGATGCGGAGCCGGTCGCCGCGCGCCTCGACGACGAAGTGGTTCCAGCCGTGCTCGTTGAGGACCGGCTGCCACACCTCGGTCGGCACCTGCGCCAGCATTCCGCGCCCGCCCTCCTCGTACAGCGAGCCCCAGTAGGTCTGTCCGGCGTCGGCCTGGTAGCCGTGCAGCACGAACGCGCCGGCCTTCCGGGCGCGGAACTGCAGCCCGCTGTTGCCCGCCTCCAGCAGCAGGTCGAACTCGAGCCGGAAATCGCCGAAGCTGTCCCTGAAGATGAGGAAGGAGCTGTCGGGCCGGCCCTCCGCACGACCGACGATCGCTCCGTCCTGCACGCTCCACAGCGCCGGGTCGCCGTCCCAGCCTTCCAGGGTCTTCCCGTCGAACAAGCTGCGCCACGGGGAGGCCGCGGGCGCCTGCGGAGCCGTCTCCGTGCCGAACAGCGCGAACAGGTCGCCCACCTCCTCCAGCGTCAGCCCGTCCAGCAGTCCGGACGGCATCAGCGACACGGCGGAAGGCGAGCGCTCACGGATGTCCGCCGCCGCGATCTCCTCCTCGCGCGTGTCCGGCAGCAGCAGGACCAGCTGGCTGGCGTCGTCGCGCAACGGGAACCCGGTGCGTACGCGGCCGTCGCGCGTCCACACGTCGATGGCCTGGTACTGGTCCGAAACGACGCGCGAGGGCTGCAGCGTGGCTTCCAGGATCTCGCCCGTGGAGAATCGGGCGCGGACCGTGGTCAGCTCCGGGCCGACGCCGCGGCCGAGGCCACCGTAGCTGTGGCAGGCGGCGCAGCGTTCCTGGAACACGCGCGCGCCTTCCTCCGGATCGCGCCGCGGCGCCCGCCCGGCGCGCTGCAGGAAGGCGAGCGTGGTGTCGAAGTCGTGGCTCGCGCCCCCGGAAGGCAGCGGGTTCGGTGCCGCGCGTGCCGCCTCCTTCTCCCGATCCCAGAGGGCGCGCTCCTCCGGGTCCAGCAGCGCCTCCACGTCCTCCTGCATGGAACGGATGTAGCCCTGGAAGCTGAAGCCGCCCGGCCAGCGAGCGGCCTCCTGGCACCAGCGCAAGTAGCGCAGCTTCTGCTCGCCGCTCCAGCCGGAGCGGATGGCGCGGGCGCAGTAGGCGTGGTGGACCTGCTCCTCGTGCGAAGGCAGCGTCTCCACCAGCTCCAGCAGTCGCTCCAGCGCCCCGTCCGGATGCAGGAACGCCAGCACGATGCCGAGCTCGCGGTCCACCTCCCGGTCTCCCACGGGAAACCCGTGCAGCAGCTCGGAACCGATCGCTCGCAGCTGCGGGCTTGCGGCGGCATCGGGATCCAGAAGCAGCAGTTGCAGCGCGCGCAGTGCGGTGAGGCGCGCGTCGCGTTCCGAGGCGTGCTTCCAGACCAGGCGGAAGCTGCTCAGGCGCGGCTCACAGGCTTCGGCGTCGGAGGTCCGCAGGCCGTAGCGGGCCAGCGGGATCAGGGCTTCGCCCAGGTCCGGCGTGAGCAGGATCGGAACGATCTTCTCGGCGTCCGGCTGGCCCAGGCAGTCCTCCAGGGCCTGGGCGGCGGCAGCGCGCACGAAACGATCGCCGCTGCGCAGCGCTTGGAGGAGCGCTTCCTGGCCTGCCGACTCGAAGCGCGGGAAGGGCAGCGGTGCGGACGAGGCGGGCACCGGCGGTTCCGGCGGTCCGCTGTAACTCAGGCGGTAGACGGCGCCGTAGGTGCCGCGGCCGCCGGTACAGAACAGGACCGAGCCGCCGGGAGCGACCGCGATGTCGCTCACCGGCAGGGGCTGGCCGCGCAGCAGCACTTCCGCCGTGCCGGTGTAGCTGACGCCCTGAGGGCGCAGGTGGAAGGCGTAGATCTGTCCCTGCGACCAGTCGCAGCCGAGCAGGGCGCCGCGGAAACGCGCCGGAAACTGCGTGCCCTCGTAGAAGGCGATGCCGGTGGGGGAGCCGCGCCCGACCTCGATGGCGGGCGGCAGCGAGTCGGGATACCACGCAGGCCAGTTGTAGGAGCCCGTGCGCCATCCGTACTCGCCGCCGGAGACCACGTGCAGCACGCGCACCGGCCGGTACCAGGGCAGGCCGACGTCCCACTCCATGTCGGAGTCGTAGGTGAAGAGGTCGCCGTGGCGGTTGAAGGCGAGGTCGTAGTGGTTGCGGAAGCCGCCGGCGAGCACGGTCCATTCCGTGCCCGCGCGGTCCACGCGCACCACCGTGCCGCCGGGCGCGCGCACCTCCACGGCGTGGCCGCGCGGGTCGTAGTACGGCGGCAGCAGCGTTCCTTCGTAGAACCAGCGGTATGGCGAAGCCGGGCTCCACGGCGCACGGATCTGCGCGTGGTTGCCGACCGCGAGATACAGGAAGCCGCCGGGTCCCTCGACCACCGCGTGCGGGCCGTGCTCGCCGCCGTCGGTGAAGCCGCCGAGGAAGCGGGGCTCCTGGCCTTCGTCCACCCGGTAGAGCCCGATCCCCTGCGGCCCGTAGCCCACCGCGAACAGGGAGTCGCGCGACCAGCACAGTCCCTGGCAGTACGTGACCCTGTCGGTGTACGTCTCGGCGCTCTCGAAGCGGCCGTCGCCATCGGCGTCGGACAGGCGCTGCACGCCGCCGCTCTCGACGGACACGAGCAGGCGCCCGGCGTCGTCCAGCGCCAGGTTGATGAGGGAGCCGGCGCCTTCGGCGACGCGCTCGACCCGGAAACCGGGCAGGGCCTGGAACTGCACTTCGTGGCTCCACGCGATGCCAAGCCAGGGAGCCGTGCCGTGGCCGCCGAACTCGCGTGCCGGCTGCCATGTGGTTCCGGCAGCGCCTGTGTTCCAGCCGGGAGCGACTTGGGCCGCGCTCAGCCAGGCGCCGTCGCTGTCGAGGCGCAGCTTGCGTCCGTCCTCCAGCTCGAGCTCGAGGAAGAACAGCAGGGCCGCCTCGGCGCCGTCGTTGCGCGCCTCCAGCGCCAGCAGGTTGTCTCCGGCGCGCAAGAAGGCTTGCAGGTCCAGGCGCGTGGCCTGCAGCCACGAGTCGCCGCGCCCGGCGGGCCGACCGTTCACCCACAGCCGGAAGTGGTTGTCGCAGGCGACGTGGGCGACGGCGCGCCGCGGAGGCGCGGGCAGAGCCAGGCTGCGCCGGAAGAAGCAGCGCTCGCCCTCGGGACGCGGCTGCTCCTGCGCCCAGGCGCCCCAGATCCAGCGCGCGCCCGCGGGTTCCTGCAGCGGCGCCGGCGCCGCCAGACTCAGTGCCAGCAGGCTCAGGGCGCTGACGTCGGCCGCTGCCATTGCTCCCGGCTATCATGCCGTCGATGCCGGCTTCGCGCGTACCGATTCTGGCGCTGACCGTGCTCGTCGCCGGCGCGAGCGGCGGCTGCGGCGGCGCCGGCGCGGCGGGCCCGCCCCCGGCGCGGCCGCGCTCGGCCCTGGTCATCACCCTGGACACGACGCGCGCCGACGCGCTCGGCTGCTACGGCGGCAAGGACGGCGTCACCCCCAACCTGGACGCGCTGGCGCGCGAGTCGGTGCTGTACGAGCAGGCGCGCGCCGTGGCCCCGCTGACGCTGCCCAGCCACATCTCGATGTTCACCGGCCTGTACCCGCCGCGCCACAGCGTGCGCACCAACAGCCTGATGGCGCTCCCCGCGGCCGCCACCACGCTGGCGGAGCGCGCGGCCGGGGCCGGATTCCAGACCTCGGCCTTCGTGGCGGCGCTGGTGCTGGACGGCGCCTACGGGCTCAGCCAGGGCTTCCGGAACTACACCCAGCCGCTGCGCAAGCAGCAGAGCGCCTTGCGCATCAAGGACACTCCGGCCGCCAACGTGGTGCGGGCCGCCACCCAGTGGCTGCGCCAGACCGACCGCAGCCGCCCGTTCCTCCTGTGGGTGCACCTGTTCGACCCGCACGAGCCGTACGAGCCGTCCGAGGAGTTCCTGAATCAGGCGGGGGGCGACCCGTATCTGGGCGAGGTGGCGGCCACGGACGCGGCGGTGGGCTACCTCCTGGGCAAGCTGCGCGAGATGGATCGGATGGACGAGACCATGGTGGTGGTGATCGCCGACCACGGGGAAGGCCGCGGCGACCACGGCGAGCTCACGCACTCGACGCTGTGCTACGACACCACGCTGCTCGTGCCGTTGCTGGTGCGGTATCCCGACGGCTGGGGCGCAGGCACGCGCGCGCGCGACGTCGTCAGCGGCGTGGACGTGTATCCCACCCTGATCGAAGCCCTGGGCCTGGGCGATCCCGGAGACGTGGACGGCGTCAGCCTGTTCGGGCGCCGGCCGCCGCCGGGGCGCGGCGTGTACTTCGAGACCTACGACGGCTTCCTTTCCTACGGCTGGTCGCCGCTGACCGGCTGGGCCGACGAGCGCGGCAAGTACCTGCACAGCTCGCAGCCGGAGCTGTTCGACGTGCGGGACGATCCGCACGAGAGCCGCAACCTGGTGGCGGAGCGCCAGGAGGACGCGGTGCGCTACCGCGAGCGCCTGAGCGCGCTGGCGCAGCGGCCGGCGTTCGAGGCGACGCGCGGCGCCGTGGATCCTGCCCTTCTGGAGGCCGTGCAGAGCCTGGGCTACACCGGCGCCGGCGACGTGGACTCGGAGCTGCCGGATCCGCTGGACACGCGCGGCCTGCCCAGCCCGCAGTCGCGCCTGAACGAGCTGTACCGCTTCTACGCCGCGTCCACGGCCGGCGAGCAGGGCAAGTTCGACGAGGCGGTGCGCCTGCTGCAGCAGGTGGTGGACCAGAATCCGCGCAACGCCACCGCCATGGACCTGCTGGGCTATTTCCTCAACCAGAGCCGGCGCTTCCAGGACGCGATCACGGTGCTGGAGAAACTGCAGGCCCTCGGACCGCCCGAGCGCCACAGCATGCACACCAATTTCGGGCACGCCTACGAGGAGCTGGGCGACGAACTCAAGGCCTTGCAGCACTACGAGCGGGCCGCACAGCTCAGCCCCAACGGCCCGCTGGTGCTCGGCGACTGGGCGCGCATGCTGGAGAAAACCGGCCAGGCGCCGGCCGCGGCCGCGGTGCGCGCCCGCATCGACGAGCTGACGCGCGCCCCCAGGCCGTCGGCTGCCTCAGGCGGCGAGTGATGTCGGCTGCGGGTCGCGCGGCAGCAGCCGCTCCATCCGGGCGCGCAAGCCGCCCTCGAAGCGCGCTCCCAGGCGCTCCAGCACGGCGCTGACGTCGGCGCGCTCGCGTTCCGCCTCGGCGGCGCCGAACACCGCGCGGATCCCGGCCCAGACCGCTTCCTTGGCGGCCGCCGGGCTGAGGATGCCGCCGGCCGTCTCCAGGCGTTCGGACCACCAGGTGGCGAAGGCCTGCCCCGCCGCGTGCACGTCCGGCGCGTCGCTGAGCAGCGCGCCGGATTCCAGCACACGTACGTACTCGCTCGGCAGCCAGGCACCGGCCGGGGCCACGGCCAGGCCCGGACCGCGGCGCTGGGCGTCGGCCGGGCGCGGCTCGCTCCTCCAGCGCTGCAGCGGGACCTCCAGGAACACGGGCGCGCCGCCCAGGCCTTTGGCCCACACGCGGTACACGCCGGTGGGCGGCCGTTCGGACGGCCCTCCGGCGAAGACCCAGGCGCAGCCGCCGGCATGGATGGTCCCCAACGCGATCGTTTCCTCCGCCACCGTGTCCAGCGCGTGCAGCTCGACCACCACCTCCGCCAGCTCCGGGCCGCCGTTGCACACGTACAGGCCCCAGAGTTGCGCGGACCCGGCCACGCCGCCGCCGCCCTCCACGGGCGCGAAGGCCAGCCACAAACGCGGCTGGAAGCGGGCGGCGCCGGCGCCGGCCGGCAGGATCGAGGCGGAACGAACCGACATCTGCAGGAAACCTCCCTTGCTCCTTAGTTGCGACAGGGCGGTGAGGATTCACACACTTTTGCGGCGGCGGCGCCGGGCGCGCGGCGGAATGGTGGAACCCGCGCCGGTTTCTCGCGTATGACCCCGTGGTATACGCTGGTGGGAGCAGGCGCCTGGCGCCGCGTGCATGAACATCCTCCGTGGAGTGCTGGCCGCCGCCGCCCTGGGCGTGGCACTGGTGTTTCTGGCATCGGTGGCCTGCCCGCGCCGGGACGAGCGCGCACGGGTGCCGTCCCCGGAAGCCCTGAGCGGCCTGGCCGACCCGGCACCCGCGCGCCTGCAGCCGGAGAGAACGCCGGAAGACAGCGCCGGCGCGCGCAGCCCGCAGCCCGGCGCGCCCGCGGCGTACGCCTTGCTCGTGCGCGTGCTGGACGCGCACGGGGGCCAGCCGGTCGCGCAGGCCGAGATCGAGCTGCGCCTGCCGGAGGGCGCCGTTGCGCAGCAAGCGCTGTATCTGGCCGCCGATGCGGCCGGGGAACGCCGCCTGGAAGGCCTGCCGGCGCCGGCGGTCACGCTGATCGCGCGCCGGGAGGGCTTCTTCGATTCCGACCCGGTGATCGTGGCCCTGCCCGCAGCCGGTGAGTTGCAGGTCCTGGAGCTGCGCGCCGGCGCCTGGCTGGACGGCACGGTGCAGGGACGTGACGGCGTCCCGGTGAACTACGGCGAAGTCACCGCGCTGCAACTGGAGAGCGGCACGTCCCTCGTGGCGAAGCCGGGGCGCGGCGGCGCATTCCGCCTGCCCGCGCTGGAAGGCGGCACGTGGCGGCTGGGCTGGCGCGAGCACGTCCACGCGCCGGCGGATCCCAGCGCCCATGCCGAGGTCGTGCTGCTCGCGCACCAGCGCTACCGGGCCGAGATCACGCTCGAGACCGCCGGCGCTGCCGGGGATGCGGCGCAGCCCGCCGGCATCCGCGTGCAGCCGGCCGGCGCCTTCTAGACGCAAGACGACGGTCACCGGCACGCCCCGCAGGCTCAGGACCCGAACTTCTGCTCCAGCGCCTCCAGGTCCTCGCGGCGGCCCACCACGGTGATCAGGCACTCCTCCGGGAGCTTGGTGTCCGGAGTGGCGAACTGCAGGTCGCCGGCCTGCTGGTTGCTGGCATCGGGGACGCGGTAACCAACGACCGTGATGTGATAGCGGCGGCGCAGCTCCAGCTCCCTGAGCGTGCGCCTGGTCCACTCCGGCGGGCACTTCACCTCCATCATGCCGAAGCCCTCGGCCAGCGTCAGTTCGTTGGCCACGAAGCTGGAGGCGACCAGGCGGCCGGTGCGCTCGGCCGCGTCCAGCTCCGGGATCAGCACGTCGAAGTGGCGGCCGCCCGGGAAGCCATGGTCGATGGCTTCGAGCACGCGCCGGTGGCTCTCGTCCACCGCCTTGATGATGATGCGCTGCACGCCGATCTCGCGCAGCATCAGGGCGGCCAGGATGGAGGTGTTGACGGCGTCGCCGACGCTGATCACCGCGGCGTGCACCGTGCCGATCTCGTTCAGGAAGCTCTTCAGCGCCTCCGCGTCGTTGAGGTCCCCCGAGCCCGCGGTGTGCACCTTCTCCGCCAGCCGCTCGATCACCTTGTCCTCGCGGTCGAAGGCGAAGATGCGCACGCCCTTGCGCTTGGACAGGACATCCACCACGCGGCTGCCGAACTTGCCGAGGCCCAGAACCAGGATGGTCTTCATGCGGGAGGACGCGCCAGGGCGGCGCTGAGTCTAGCAGTGGGGGCGCGCCCGGCGCTCAGCCCACGTACACCTCGCTGTGCGGATAGAACACGCGGCGCGGCTCGCGCTTCACGCGCAGGAACGCGTACACGAAGGTGAGCGGCCCCAGGCGTCCCACCAGCATCGCCAGGATCAAGGTCAGCTGCGACGGCGCCGACAGCTCGGCCGTGATGCCGGTGCTGAGGCCCACGGTGCCCAACGCGCTCGCCACCTCGAAGGTCAGCTGCTCCAGGCGCATGTCCAGGCCTTCGAACACGCTCAGCATGCACGTGAAGATGCCGTGGCACAGCACCATGAACACGCAGATCATCACGGCGTTGCGGATCGCGCCGATCGGGATGGTGCGCCGGCCGATGACCACCTCCTCCTCGCTCCTGAGCCGGGCCCACAAGGTGGCGCAGAAGATCCAGGCGGTGGTGGTCTTGACGCCGCCCGCGGTGCCGCCCGGGGCGCCTCCCATCAGCATCAGGACGACCTGCGTGAGCAGCGTGAGGCGCGCCGCCTGCCCCAGGTCCACCATGCTGAAGCCGGCGGTGCGCGGCGCGTTGCCCTGGAACAGGCACAGCAGCAGCTGTTCGCTCCAGGGGCGTCCGGCCAGCAGGCCCGAGCCCTCGGTGAGAGCGAACAGCAGCGCGCCGAGCGGGACCAGCAGCGCGCTGGCCACCAGGATCATGGCCGCGGACAGGTCCAGCGCCGCCTGCGAGCCGCGCCGCAACTTGGCGGCGATGGCCACGGGCACGATGAAGCCCAGGCCGCCGAGCAGCCACAGGCTGAGCAGCGGCAGGCCCACGCCCCAGGTGGCGGAGTACGGGGCAAGCCCGCTTTCCAGGTTGTCGAAGCCGGCGTTGCAGAACGCGCAGATGCTCAGGAACACGGCCTTCCACAAGCTGCGGTCCTCCGGGTGCAGGGACTGCAGCAGGATCAGCGCGCCCAGCAGCTCCACGAGGAGCGTGCCGCCCACCACCAGGCCGAAAGCCTGGCGCGGGTTCTTGTGGTACACCAGCTCCGAGAGCGTGGAGGAGAGCAGCTCGCCGCCGGTGGTGCTGGAGCGCAGCCCCAGGCTCAGGAACACCAGGAACGCCAGCGTCATGATGCCGAGTCCGCCGGCCTGCACCAGGAGCAGCACCACGAGCTGCCCGTGGAAGGAAAGCCGGTGCGCGGTGTCCACCACGGTCAGGCCGGTGACGCACACCGCGCTCGTGGACGTGAACAGCGCTTCGAGGTAGGTGAGGGGCCGTTCGCCGGCCGCGGTGCAGGCCGGGAGCGTCAGCAGCGCCGAGCCGGCCAGCATGGCCGCCAGGAAGCCCAGAGTGACCAGCAGCGGCGCCCGTAGCCACGGATTGCGCTGGCCGCCGGCGCGAGTGGAGATGGTCCTGGCCATATCCTGGAGGGCGCGCAGCCACCGCTCGCGCTGGGACCCTTCCCCGGGAAAGGGCGGCGGATTCTAATGGCGGCGTGTGCTCGGTGCTGCTCTTGCACCAGTCGCTGCCGGACGCGGCCCTGGCGGTCCTGTTCGTGCGCGACGAGGACCTGGACCGAGGCGGCCTGCCTCCGGCGCCGCGCGCGGACGCCGCCGGCGTGCTCGCCCCGCTCGATCCGCGCGCCGGAGGCACCTGGTTCGGCGTCTCGGCCCGGGGCTTCGCCGCGGGACTCGTGAACCGCAGGGGCGACCCCCTGCCCCTGGACGCGCGCTCGCGCGGGCAGCTGCTCCTGGCGGCGCTGCAGCAACCCTCCGCGACGGCGGCGCTGGACTTCGCCGCGGCGGAGTCGGCCACGCGGCCCTACGGCGGCTGTCGCATGTTCGCCGGCGACGGCGCCGGCCTGGCGTGGATGGACCTGCCGCCGGGCGGCCCGCGCGCGCCGCGGCGGCCGCTGACGCCAGGCGCCTGGCTGCTGCGCCATACGCGCGCGCCGGTGGCGGCGCCGGCGCCGTTCCCGCCGCGGGCCGGCGAGCGGCGCGAAGCCTGGCTGGTCCGGGCGCTGGCGCTCCTGGCCGCGCACGAGCCCGCGGCGGCGCCGTTGTGCCACCACGGCGCGGGCCACGGTTCGGTGGACGTCAGCTTCGCCGCCCTGGACGGCAGCGGCCGGCCGTTTGTGTTCCGCCACGGCGGCGGCGCGCCGTGCCGCGCGACCCTGGCCGACCATTCGGCCGCGCTGGCCCCGCCGCCGGCTTCCTAGTTGTTGGTGCGGTCCCCGGCCTGCAGGCGCCGCAGGTTGTTGTTGGCGTCGCGCAGGGCGATGCGCACGAGCTGCAGCTGCTCTTCCGTGCGCTGGCCCGGCTCCTTCAGGATCTTCTCCGCGGACGCCCTGGCCTTCTCGTACAAGCGCGTGGCTTCCGCGTCGTCGCGCTTGAGGTAGTAGTGCAGCATGACCGCGGTGTCGTTGAGGATCTGCGGGTCGTCCGGCGCCAGGCGCAGGGCCTGGTGGTAGGCGCTGAGGCTCTCTTCCGGCCGGCCGGCCTCGCGCAGGAAGAAGCCCAGGTTGTTCCAGGCCTCCGGATCCTGCGGCCGCGCCTGGGTGCGCCAGCGCGCCAGGCCGGCGGCGTCCTCGGCCGCGTCCGAAGCCAGGGCGATGCCCTCCAGCCAGCGCACCTGCTCCACGAAGGCCGCGCCCTTGTCCTCCAGCGCCACCATGGACTGGATCTGAATGTCGCCGAAGTCCTTCAGGTACCTGGCCCAGGCGCGCGCGGCGTAGGCGTACTCGGTGCGCGCCGCGTCCTCCTGGCCGCCGGCCTGCAGGCGCTGGCCCGCGGCCATGGCCCCGGAGGCCAGGTAATACCAGGTGTTGGTGAAGGCGGGGTTCAGCGCCAGCACCCGCTCCAGGTGCTCCTTGGCCGCCTCCCAGCGCGGCGGCTCCGCGTTCAGCTCGAACACGCCCTGGTACCACAGGCGCGTGGCGTCCTCGCTGCCCTGGTTGGCCTCCGCCAGCAGGTCGGCGGCGGCGGTGTTGCCGAGCCATTGCGCCATCGCGGTCAGATCCACCGCTGCGATGTCGCGGCGCATGGCCTCGCGCCAGGCGGAGCGGGCCTCGTCCAGGCGCTTCTCGGCGTCGCCGGACCGGGAGAGCAGCACCTGGACCTCGCCGTGGCGCACGCAGGAAACCGCGTCCCCCTGGTGCTGCTGCATGGCGCGGAGGAACGCGGCGTCGGCGGCCTGATAGGCCTCGATCTGGCGGGCGCCCGCAGCCTGGCCGGCCTGAGCGGTGTGCACCCGCCCCTGTTGCAGCAGCAGCGCCAGCGCGTCCTTGTGCTGCTTCAGCCCGTCCTCCACGGCCCGGGCGGCATTGCGGAAGTCGCCGGCGTTCAGCAAGGCCTCGGACCAGTTCACGAAGGCCGCGGGCGCAGCTCCGGGAGCGGCGGCGGCCTTCTTCAGCACGTCGGCCGCGGCCACGAACGCGTCCACCACGTCCAGGCCCGAGAGCGTGCCCGCCGCGGCCTTGGCCTCGGCGTCACGCAGCAGGTAGGTGCCGAGGGCGGTGAGGGCCGGCGCGTCCTTGGAGTTCGCGGCGCCCGCGGCCTCGAGCACGGCCACGGCGCCGGCGTAGTCGCCCGCTGTGGCCTTCTGCTCGGCGGCGCCCAGGGCCTGCTTGAGGTCGCTGGATTGGCACAACAACAGGGTCAGGGTGTACAGCATCGGTTCGAAGGAAACCTCAGGCTCAGCAACCGCCGTTCCCGGCGCTGCCTGGGGCGCCGCCGGCCTGTTTCTGTTGCTCCAGCGCCACGCGCAGGCGCTGCACGCCGGGGCGGCGATCGTACGGGTAGTAGCGGATGCTGTGCGCCAGGAACTCCTCGGCGCGGTCGGTCCGGCCGCGGCGCACGAGGTCCAGGTAGGCGCGGTTCTCCCAGGCGTCGCCCACGGCCTCCTCCAGGCGCTCGCGCACGCCGATGGGCGTGTCCTCCGGCAGGGCCTGAAGCTGCGCTTCGCCCAGGCGCACGGCGCGCTGCAGCTCGGACTCCGCCAGCTCCAAGTCGTGGTCCAGGTAGTAGATGGCGATCAGGGCGCGGTCGTTGATCAGGCGCGCGTCCTCCGGAGCCAGCTCCACGGCACGCGAGTATGCGCGCCAGGACTCCTCGAACAAAGCTGCGGCTTCCTCCGCCCGGTCCTGCTCCAGCCGGGCCACGCCCAGCTCGCGGCACGCGAAGGCGTGGTTGTTCATCCAGTCCGGGTTGGCGTCGTGTACGGCGGTTACACGGTGCAGGAAGCGCTGCGCCTCCGCCAGGCGCCCGGCCTGGAAGAAATCGTCCACCACGGTGTAGATGCCGAGACGCAGGCTGCCGGGCGCGTTGTCCGGCTCCAGGCGCGCCGGGTCGGCCTCCAGGGCCGCGGCGAAGGTCTGGGCCGCGTCATCCACGCGTCCTTCCTCGCGCAAGGTCCAGCCGCGGGCGCAGCGCACCAGGTGCAGGAAGGCGTGGCAGGTGGGGGCGTACTCCGGGCGGCTGGACTGCGCCGCCAGGAAGCACTCTTCGCCGCGGTCGAGGGCCTCGTACGCCGCCAGGAAGTCGGCCTGCGCGCGCGCGTGCTGCTGGCGGCGGTAGTAGGCGTCGCCCAGATACCACAGCAGCGTGGCGTCGCCGGGGGCGCTGGCGCGCACGAGCTCCAGGTCGGCCACGTACGCGGCCGCATCCGCGACACCGAGATTCTGCAGGCGCAGGATCCATTCCGCGTGGTCCGGCCGCCCTTGCAGCGCGGACACCAGCACGTCGCGGGCGTCGACGTGGAGCTGGCGCCAGGCCAGCAGATCGGAAAGCGGCGTGACTGCGGCGGCGTCACCGGCGGCGAGCGCCTGCCGCAGCGCCTCCTCGGCCCGGCGCGCCGCGGCCGGCACGGGACGGCCGGCCTGCACCGCCGCGATCGTGGCGGCCAGCCCGCTGTGCCCCAGTTCCATCAGCAGCTCCGGGCTCGCGGACCCGCCGCTGCGGGCGTCAGCTGCCGCCGCGGCCTCCCAGGCGCCGGCGGCGTCGCCGCGCGCGCCGGG
>SHNF01000005.1 GCA_004295085.1 Planctomycetota bacterium
ATTGATGGCTGGCAGCAGATCAAGGAGGTGTCGCACGCTCAGCAACTCGCAGCGTGAGATGTTACAATGTCATGCAATCCCGCAAACTACACCCCTGCGCATTTTCCACAAGAGTCGGGACACTACCCGCCGACGTCGCGCTCAAGCCGTCGTCGCTCACGATGCACGAGGCCGCGGCTGTCCCGCTGGTCGCCCTGGCGGCGTGGCAGGCGCTGGTCGATCTCGCCCGGGTTCAGCCGGGCCAGAGGGTCCTGGTGCACGGGGGCGCCGGCGGTCTCGGCTCGACCGTGATCCAAGTGGCCCGGCATCTCGGCGCCTACGTCGCCACGACGGCGCGCGGCCGCGACGAGGAGAAAGTGCGCGGCTTCGGCGCCCAGGAAGTGCTCGACTTCACGAAGGTGGACTTTGCCGAGTCCCTCTCCGGCTACGACGTCGTGCTCGACTCCTTTGGTGGCGACACGCTGGCGAGGTCGCTGACCGTGCTCCGGGCGGGTGGCCTTGCGATCAGCGTCGTCGGCCCGCCGGATGCTGCCTTCGCCGGGCAGGTGGGCCGGCCGCTGCTGAAGCCCGTGATGGCGCTGCTGAGCCGCAAGGTGCGGGCGCGGGCCAGGAAGCTCGTAGTTCGCTATTCGTTCCTCATGATGCGGTCGAGCGGGGCGCAGTTGCAGACGCTGGCCGGTCTCTACGACGCCGGCGCGCTCCGGCCCGTGCTCGACCGGACCTTCCCGTTCGAGGAAACGCTCGAGGCGATGGCGTATGTGGAGCAGGGTCGCGCCAGAGGCAAGGTCGTCATCACGATGGCGCCCGCAGGTGCCTGACCCGCAGGGGTGGCCTGTGCGCCCGAATGGCCCGTTCCGGCAGACGGATACTTGCTATTCACTGCGTGAATGATTATCATTCATGCTGTGAATACCCTTCCCCGCCTGGTCGAGACGGCCCTGGCCGAGCGGCTCCGGGTGATGCCGGCGGTCGTGGTGACCGGCGCGAGGCAGACGGGCAAGAGCACGCTGGCCGCGCAGCGGGTGTCCGGTGCGCGTCGCTACGCCACCCTGGACGACCTGGACGTGCTCGATGCCGCCCGCCGCGACCCCGAGTCGCTGGTGGGGGGCGCCGGAGCGAAGACCCTGGACGAGGTCCAGCGTGAGCCGGCGCTGCTCGCCGCCGTCAAGCGCGCCATCGACCGCGAGCGCACGCCGGGGCGCTTCCTCCTCACCGGCTCGGCCAATCTGCTGCTGATGCGCCAGGTCTCGGAGTCGCTTGCCGGCCGCGCCAGCTATCTGACCTTGTGGCCCATGACCCGGCGCGAGCAGCGCGGGGAGGGGCGTGCCGGGCATTGGGAGGAGCTGCTGGCCGCGCGCGACCAGGATTGGCTCGACGTCCTGGCCACGGCCGACGCGCAGCCCGAGGACTGGCGCGCCCTGGCCCGCCGCGGCGGATTTCCCACGCCGGCCCTGCACCTGGCCGGCCAGAAGGACCGCGCGATCTGGTTCGATGGCTACGTGCGCACCTATCTCGAGCGCGACCTGCAGGACCTTGCATCCATCAGCGCGCTGCCGGACTTCCGGCGCCTGATGCGGGCGGCCTGCCTGCGACTCGGCCACTTGGTGAACCAGACCGAGCTCGGGCGGGACGTCGCGCTCCCGCAGTCGACGGTGCACCGCTGGCTCAATCTGCTGGAGACCTCCTACCTGCTGGTGCGGCTCCCCGCCTACGCCGTGAACCGCAGCAAACGGCTGATCAAGAGCCCGAAGCTCTACTGGGGCGACACCGGCGTCGCGCTGCACCTCGCGGAGATCGAGGAGCCTGGCGGCGAACACCTCGAAAACCTGGTGCTGCAGGACCTGCTCGCCTGGCGCGACGCCCGACTCGAGCGTGCGGAGATCGGCTACTGGCGCACTGCCGGAGGTGAAGAGGTCGACTTGGTGATCGAGGCCGGCGGCCGGCTGCTCCCGATCGAGGTCAAGGCCACCGGCCGGCCGCGCTTGTCCGACGCTGCGCACCTCCGCGCCTTCCGCACGGAGTACGGCAAGCAAGCGCGCGCCGGCCTGTTGCTGCACGGCGGCAGCGCCCTGGAATGGCTGGCGCCGGACGTCCTCGTGGCTCCCTGGTGGAGAGTGCTTTGAAGAAGCGGGCTTTCTACACTACCGCTTCGTCTCGTAGCGCCAGTTGCGGCGCTTGCTTTCGGACAGCCACTCGATCGCGGTGGTGATGCGGCGGGAGCGGGTGGCGTCGGCCTTGGCGTCGGCGATCCATTCCAGGTATTCGCGCCGGCAGCTGGGCGGGAAGGCGTCCAAGGCGGCATTGGCCTTGCGGTTCTTGGCGAGCGCGGCCCTGCAGTCGAGGTGCATCGGGATCGGCGTCTTGTTGGTCTTGTTGCGCACGACCTTGACGCCCATCTCGTTGAGCTGCATGGCCTTCTTCATCCAGCGCGCGAACTGTGCCTTGGTGGGGAGGTCGTGCTGCGAGCGCAGCCGCCCGAAGCTGCCCATGGCCTCCGCCGGCTGGTTCTTCCTCCGCGGGCCGGCTCTCATCTCCGGGGTTGGCAGGCCCTTGGCTGGCTCCTAGGATGCGCGCCGGGCTTGACAACCAGGTTCACGGGGGAGGTGTCCGTGAAGGTGTGGCTGAGGCTGATCCTCGGGGCGGTGGCGACCGGCCTGATCTGGGCCGCGGCATGGGCGGCGGCTGGCGCGCTGATCGGGTTCGTGGATCGGGGTGGGTTCCTGGATGCGCGGTGGCTGGGACCTCCGATCGGGCTGCACCCCGGCTTCGTGGGCGGTGTGGTGTTTTCCGTGGTGCTCGGGATTGCGGCGCGCCCGCGCAGATTCGATGAATTGTCGCTTCCGACGGTCCTCGCCTGCGGAGGGATGGTGGGCCTGCTGCTGGGTGTGCTTCCGTTCGTGATCAATCCGCCGCCGGGCGATTCCCCGCTGTGGCTCGTGGCTGCCGTGGTGATCGGGTGCATGACCCTCATGAGCGCCGTCTCGGCCGCCGGCTCGCTGGCGCTGGCCCGGACGGCGAAAGCTGTGAGGCGCTAGAAGCGCCCTGTCCGCTCGAGTCCGTGTAGGCGTATGCTGCTGCGGTGAGACAGCGGATGTCCCTGGCAGGCCGCGCGAGTCCGGCGGCCGCTCCTCGCGTGCGTTCCGGTCTGACGGCCGGCGGTGCGCGCATGCTGGCGACACAGGCCGTCGGAGAAGCCGGAGAAAGGCTGCCGGCCGCGGTGCAGGCCAAGATGGAGCGCGCGTTCCGTTTCGATTTCTCGGCGGTGCGTATCTATCAGGATGATCAGGCCGAGAGAGCCGGCGCGCTCGCGTTCGCGCAAGGCCTGCATCTGCATTTCGCGCCGGGGTGGTACTCACCGGAGTCGTCGGCGGGTCAGGAGATCCTCGGGCACGAGCTGGCGCACGTCGTGCAGCAGGCTGACGGCAGAGTGCACGCGTCGGCACAGGCCCATGGAGGGGCGAGCGGCGACGACCCCGTGCTGGAGCGGGAGGCGGATGAGATGGGCCGGACCGCCGCCTCCGGCGGGTCCGTCGCGCAGAAGGCACCCGGAGCAGCCGAACCGCTCGAGAGCCGGCTCGCGCGCGTGATGGGCCGGCGATCGGAGGAGCAACCGATTCAGCGCATGGTTCAGATGCCGCCCGACTCGAACCTGCCGAGTTTCCACGAGTACCTGACGAAGTCCGGCGACATCTACTCCTATGACCGGCCGATCCGCACCAAGGGCGAGCTGCTGCTCGAGGTCTTCACCTCCCTGTTCCACTCGCCGCGGGTCTTCAGGCTGAAGGGCAAGGACGGGGAGAGTGCGGAGGTCAATCTGATGCGCCATATCGATGCACGGCAGGGCGTGGTGGCATTTGCCGCCGACAAGGAATACAAGTTCACGGGAGGCCGCGCGGCCTGGCACATGAATCCCGAGTATTGGGAGTGGGACGCGTCCAAGGGCACGTACTGGGCGAAGGACGCCGAGAAGCAGGTGGAGGCGAGCAAGGACCTGAAGAAGAATCCGAAGGAGTACACCATCGGTTGTTCTGCGGCAACCAGGCTCACCGTCGAGGGCGGCGGGGACTCCCGCCGCGTCCAGGGCAGCACGGCGGACGAGCGCGACTGGGTCCCTGGCGAGAGCGGCTATATCAAGAACGAGGGCTGGGACGGAAGGCCCGGCCTCGAAGGGGAGAACATCATCTACATGGGCGGCAAGCGGTTCTGGGGCCATTTCGAGGACGCCGTCGACGTGCAGCCCTACCGGCATTGGTTCGAGATGGTCGACAGCTGGAATGACCACACCGCGAAACTCGAGTCCGACCGGTCCTGGCCGAGCAAGGGTTTGAAGTAGGGGCATCGGCGGTACTCTTGCGCGATGCGCCCCCTCCGGTATTCCGTCAACGTCGCCTTGGACGGGTGCTGCGATCATCGTGCGATGATGGCGGACGAAGAGTTGCGTCGGCACGCAATCGAGAACCTCAGCCGCGCCGATGCCCTCCTTCTTGGCCGGGAGACCTACGACAGGATGAAGGCAGGGTGGCGGCTGGCGACGCGGACGGTGGCGATGGGGTATGAGCCGAGAAGGTGGCTATCCCATGGGCGATGGACTCACTCGAACCTCAGGAGCGCACGGTGATCGTAGAAGCGCAGGTGACCATCAACGGATCCAGGGCGGCGATCTGGGCCGCTATCACCGACATCGTGAACGCCCCGGAAATCATGAGCGGAATCGAAAACACCGAGATCGTCGACAAGCCGGCAACCGGGCTCGTGGGACTGAGGTGGCGTGAGACCCGGATCCTGTTCGGCAAGTCCGCTACCGCGGAAAAGTGGATCACCGATGCTGCCGAGAATGCGTTCTACAAGACCAGAGCAGTAGATCGCGGATTCGTATTCTTGTCCACTATGAGTATTTCCGAGAGCAGTGGCGGCATTACCTTGACCAGTCTTCATGAGTTCAAACCTCAAGGGATCGTAGCACGATTACAGTCGATCCCGATGTTCCTGTTCAAGGGGGTGGCGAAAAAGGCGATCCTGCAAGACCTGAATGACATCAAGTCCGCAGTGGAACGGATCTGATCATGGCTGCATCCGAAACACGAGGAGGCAAAGCGATGAGCGAGCTTCAATGCGTCGCCAGACTCAAGATCCATCCCGGCAAGCTGGAAGAGTTCAAGCGTGTCACGGCGAAATGCATGGAATCGGTGCGGACCAAGGACACGGGGACCTTGCAGTACGAGATGTACATCAACCAGGACCAGACCGAGGGTCTGGCGTTCGAGCGCTACCGTGACTCGCAGGCGCTCATCGAGCACCTCGAAAACCTGGGGGAGCTGATGGCCGAGTTCTTCCAGACCTGCTCCGGATCCGGAGAGGTATGCGGCACGCCGAGCCCTGAATTGAGGGAGCGGCTCAAGGACGCGCCGGTGCAGATCTACACGCTATTTCAATCCGCGTAGGCCGCGGTGGCCAGTGCCTAGCACTTCTCGTACTTCCAGTTCCTCCGCTTCCCTTCGGCCAGCCACTCCACCGAAGTCTCGATGCGGCGGGAGCGGGTGGCGGCGGCCTTGGCGTCGGCGATCCATTCCAGGTAGTCGCGCTGGGCGCTGGGCGGGAAGGCGTCGAAGGTGGTCTTGGCCTTGCGGTTCGCGGCCAGCGCCTTCTTGAACTCGGGGTGCATCGGGATCGGCTTCTTGGTGGTCTTCTGGCGCACCGCCTTGATGCCCATCTCGTTGAGCTGCATGGCCTTCTTCATCAGGCGCGCGAACTCCGCCTTGGTGGGGAGGTCGTCCAGCGAGCGCAGGCGCCCGAAGCTGCCCATGGCTTCCTGCGCCTTGCGGTCGTCGCCGACCACCAGCTCGTGCTTCCAGAAGCCGAAGACCGCGTGCTCCTGGAAGGCGGCCATGCCGCACAGGATGCCGTGGTACTCGAAGGAGGGGCTGCGCCACTTGAGGGTCTCGGTCACCTCGGGGCAGGTGGTGTGCACCAGGGCGCGCAGCCGCGCGAGGATCGGGCGGGCGAAATCGCGCTGCCTGGCGATGTAGGCGTCGATCCGAGGATCCTTCTTAACCATGGACGCCTTCCGGCAGCGAGCCGGTCAGGATGCGGCAGATCTCGAGGTAGCGCGCGCGCGTCTTCTGGATGATGTCGGCGGGGACCGGCGGGGGCGGGGGCTTCCGGTTCCAGTCCTTGAGGCTGCGCAGGTAGGCGCGCACGATCTCCTTGTCGTAGGAGGGCGGCTCGGCGCCGGGCTGAACCTGGTCAGCCGGCCAGTAGCGGCTGGAGTCGGGCGTGAGGACCTCGTCGATCAGGACGAGCTTGCCGTCGAGGCGGCCGAACTCGAACTTGGTGTCGGCGAGGAGGACGCCGCGGCTCGCGCAGCGGGTGCTGGCCTCGGCGAAGAGGCGCAGCGCGAGGCTGCGGATCGTCTCGGCGTCGGCGGCGTTGCCAATGAGGGCTGCCGCCTGGGCCCAGGTGATCGGCTCGTCCTTCTCGTTGCTCTTGGTGGTGGGGGTGATGACGACTTCGGGCAGTTGGGACGAGTTCTTGAGGCCGGGAGGAAGCGCAATGTCCCACATGCGGCCGGTCTTCTCGTACTCGCGCCAGCCGCTGCCGGCCAGGTAGGCGCGCAGCACGATCTCGACGTCCACGCGCCGCGCCTCGGCGGTGTAGGTGGTGCGGCCGCGCAAAGCTCCGTGGAGCTCGGCGGGGAGACCGGGAACCTGCGCCGGATCGGTGGTGATGCGGGCGGCAGGCAGCCAGCTCTCGACCTGGCGGGTCCAGTACTCGGTGATGTGGGTCAGGACGCGGCCGCGGTCGGGCACGGTCTCGTTCATGACCACGTCGAAGGCGCTGAGGCGGTCGGTGGCGACCATCAGCATGTGGCGCGCGTCGTCCGGCCGCCGGTACAGGTCGCGGACCTTGCCGCGGTAGAACAGCTCCCAGCCTGGAATGGCGAGGCCGCCGCGGTAGCCGGGGTCGATGCTGACGGAGTCGGTCGAGGTCGCGCGCATGCGTGCTGCCCATAGAATCTCGCGGTGGCGTTGGCGGCGCAAGGCACGCGCGAGGTGGCGCTGCCAGGGTGCAAGTCCCTGTCGGCCCGGGCCCTCATCCTCTCCGCGTTGGCGGACGGGGAGAGCCGGCTGCACGGCCTCAGCGACGCCGAGGACACGCGCGACCTGGCCGCAGCCCTTGCCGGGCTCGGCGTCGGCGTCGATCGCGACCCCATGGACGGCGTCTGGCGCGTGCGCGGCCTCGCCGGCCCTCCCCGCGTGCGGGGCGCCCGCGTGGACGTCGGCGCCGGCGCCGCCTCCCTGCGCTTCCTCCTGTGCCTGCTCGCGGCCGGAGAAACCGACGTCATCGTCACCGGCAGCCCGCGCCTGTTCGCGCGTCCACACCACGCCCTGTTCGACTTCCTGCGGAGCCTGGGCACGCGGATCGATCCACGGACCGGGGACGGACGGCCCGGCGTCCGCGTGCAGGGCCGCAGGCTTCCCGCCGGCGAATGGCGCCCGCCGCTCCAGGACAGCAGCCAGTTCCTCTCGGGCCTGCTGCTGGTCGCCGGCTGCAGCGGCCCGGTCTTCCTGCGCCTGGAGGGGCCGATCCCTTCCGCCGGTTACGTGGACCTCAGCCTGGAGGCACTGGCAGCCTTCCGCGGGCCGCTGGCGGTCCGCGCGGAGCCGGGCGGGCTGCGCGTGCAGCCGGGTCTGCCCGCGCCAGCCGACTTGAACCTGCCCGGGGACCCCTCAGCCGCTACCTTCTTTCTGGTCGCCCTGTGCCTGCGCGGCGGGCGTGCGCGCCTGCAGCCCCCCTGGTCGCCGGTGCACCCCGAGGCCCGCCTGCACCGCAGCTTGTTCGACGCGGGCCTGCTGCGCGGCGACGAAAGTGGCCTGGAAGCCACCGGCAAGCTGGCGGACCGTCCCCTCGACTTCGACCTGGATCCGGCTCCCGACGCCGGCCCCGCCCTGGCGGTGCTCGGCGCTTTCCTGCCCCGGGGGGCGCGGCTGCGGCGCGTGGCGCGGCTGCGGCTGAAGGAATCGGACCGGGTGCAAGGCATCCTGCGGCTGCTCGCAGCACTCGGAGCGCAGGCCGAGCTGCGCGGCGAGGATCTCTGGATCAACGGCGGCCTGCAGCCGGACGGCGTCGCCTCGGACTTCGACGCGGAAGACGACCACCGCCTGGCCATGGCCGCGGGCGTCGCGGCGCTGCGCTGCCCGCGGCTGCGCGTGCTCCAGCCCGAGTGCGTGGCCAAGTCCTTTCCGCGCTTCTGGAAGGAGCTGGCTCCGTGGACCACGGCCTGAGGCGCGCCCTGGCGGGGGCGCGGGCGGCGCTGCTGCTGGCCGTGCCGGGCTGCAGCCTGATCTTCGGTGCCGACGAGCCTCCGCTCCCGCCGCCGGCGCCGGTGGACTGGGAGGAGCGCATCGCTGAGGCCGAGGCGAGCGGCGATCTCCAGCGCTGTGTCGCGCTGGCCGAGGAGCTGCAGCAGGTGGCGCGCCACGACGACGCCGTGGCCTTGCTGCAGCCGTTCGCGCGCGCGGCGGAGACGCGGGTGCTTGCCGTGCCCGAGCTGGCCGAGGTGCTGCGGCGCGCGCAGCGCTATCTCGACGCCGCGGCCGTGCAGGAGGAGCTGGCCGCGGAGCTGGAGGAGCCGCAGCGGAGCTGGCTGTACCAGGCCGCGGCCGCGGACCGCGAGCGGGGCCAGGACTACGGCGGCGCGCTGGCGGACCTGCGGCGCGCGCTGGAGGGCAGCGAGCTCGCGCCCAAGGACGAGCAGGCGCTCAGCCGCTGGCTGGCCTTCCAGACCGGCCAGCCGGAGAACGCCGCCGACGCCGTGGCCCTGCTGCAGAGCCACCCCGACCCGGACAAGCGCCTGGCCGGCGCGCTGTTCCTGGAGGAGGAGCGCTTCGAGGACGAGCTCACGGTGCTCGCGGGCGCGCTCGGCGACGAGGACGCGCGCGTGGTGCGCGCCTGCGCGCGCGCCTTCTGCGCGCGCGCCGCCCCCGCGCAGGCGCCGCAGGTCGCGAGCCTGCTGCGGCACACCGACGCCGAGGCGCGCGTCGCGGCCGCGCGCGCCCTCGGCCGGATCGGCGGCACGGCCGAGGTCCCCGCCCTGCTCGCGGCGCTAGATCCCGATGACCGCGCGCTGTTCCGAGCGGCGCGCCTGAGCCTGGAGCGCCTCACCGGACACAGCATCGGCGCCGAGATCGACCCGGCGCCGGAGGAACGCGCCGCCATCGCCGCTGCCTGGCGCGCCTGGTGGAGCGAGCACGCGCCGCAGCCGTAGGCTGCCCGGCCTGATGCTGCGGATCCTGGTCACGGGCGGGTGCGGGTACATCGGCAGCGCGGCAGCGCGGCTGCTGGCGCGGGAGGGGCATGCCGTGACGGTGGTGGACGACCTGTCGGAGGGCCACCGCCAGGCCTGGGACGGCGAGCTGGTGGTGGCCGACCTCCTGGACGAGGACGCCGTCCGCAAGCTGGCGCAGCGCCGCTTCGATGGCGTCATCCACTTCGCCGCGCGCGCCTACGTCGGGGAGAGCGTGCAGCAGCCGCTGCGCTACTGGCGCGCCAACCTGGTGCCGCTCATCCACTTGTGCGCGGCGCTGGAGGGAGTGCCCGTGGTGCTCTCGTCCACCTGCGCGGTGTTCGGGCTGCCGCAGGCGCCGGCGCTGGCGGAGGATCACCCGCAGGCGCCGGTGAATCCCTATGGAGCCACCAAGGCGGCGGCGGAGCGGCTGCTGGCGGACCGGGCGGCGGCAGGTCAGGGTGCTTACGCGGCCCTGCGCTACTTCAACGCCGCCGGCGCCGATGCCGACGGCCGCCACGGCGAGGACCACCGGCCCGAGACGCACCTGATCCCGCGCGCCATCGCCGCGGCGCTGGGCCGCGCGCCCGCGCTGACCATCTACGGCGCCGACTGGGACACGCCGGACGGCACCTGCGTGCGCGACTTCGTGCACGTGGAGGACCTGGCGGCCGCGCACCTGCGGGCCCTGGAGCGGCTCGCCCGCGGCGGCTCCTCGGGCTGCTGGAACCTCGGCACCGGACGCGGCCACTCCGTGCGGGAGGTGCTCGGCGAAGTGGAGCGCGCGCTCGGCGCGCCCGTGCCCTGGAACGGCGGACCGCGGCGCCCGGGCGATCCGCCCTACCTGGTGGCGCAGCCGGCGCGGGCGCGCGCGGATCTGAGCTGGCAGGCGCGCCACGACCTGCCAAGCATCGTGGCTTCGGCGGTAGGCTGGCACCGCCGCCACCCGAACGGCTATACCCCCTGATCCTCCGCAGCATCCCCATGCCGTCCACCCCGCGCACCTGGCCCCTGCTGGCCGTCCTGGTGGTCCTGGCCGTCCCGGGCGGCGATGCCGAGCGTGACGCGGCGCTGAAGACCATCACCGCCAAGGAGTGCGCGGTGCGGGTGGAGACCCTGGCCGGACCGGAGATGCAAGGGCGCGGCACGCCCTCCGCGGGGCTGGAGAAGGCGGCGCGCTACGTGGAGGAGGAGCTTGCGGCCTGCGGCCTGGAGCCGGCCGGCCCTGAGGGGAGCTACCGGCTGCCGTACCAGCTCTACTGCGCGGTGGCGGATCCGCAGGGCAAGGCGCAGTGGACCGACGCCGCCGGCGCGGTGCAAGCGCTGGAGCTGGGGACCGACTTCGTGCCCGTGCCGGGCTCCAGGCCGGGCGCGGTGCGCGGGGTGCCGGTCTTCGCCGGCTACGCCATCGACGCCAGCAAGGAGGAGTGGCGCGACTTCGCCTCGGGCAAGGCCAGGGGCAAGCTCGTATTCGCGTTCACGCGCGAGCCGCGCGCCGACGACCCCAAGTTGAAGAGGTTCGACGGCGCCGAGCCCACCGAGGCCTCCACGTTCGCGAGCAAGCTGCGCGCCGTGGCCGAGGCCGGCGGCATCGGCCTGGTGCTGGTGCCCGATCCGGCGCTGGACCTGGATCCGGGCGCGACGGTGCCGGACCTGGTGCCGCTGCCGCTGCCGCGCAACTTCTCGGCCGCGCGTCTGGGGCAGCTCGCCGGCTGGCCGGACGTGCCGGTGATCAGCATGTCGCGGCGCGCTGCGGAGGCGATCTTCGCCACCGACCTGGGCAAGCACCACGCGGACCTGGACAAGCGCCTCAGGCCCAAGCTCCTGCAGGCGCCCGAGGGAGTGGTGGTGGAGTACGACGCCGGGCTGGTGGAGCAGGAGGTGCCGTACTTCAACCTGGCCGCGCGCATCCGGGGCAGCAGCGGCAGCGGCGCCGTGCTGATCCTGGGCGCGCACCTGGACCACGTGGGCTGGAATCACGGGGATGACGCCGGCCGCATGCGCATCCACCCCGGCGCCGACGACAATGCCAGCGGCAGCGCCGTGCTGCTGGAGGTGGCGCAGGCCTGCGCCGCGCTGCCGCCGCCGCAGGACGACGTCCTGTTCCTGTGGTTCACCGGGGAGGAGCGCGGCCTGCTCGGCTCGCGCGCGTACTGCGAGGAGCCGCTGTACCCGCACACCCAGGCGCTGGCCATGCTGAACATGGACATGGTGGCGCGCAACGATCCCAGGCTCCTGAACGTGGGCGGGCTGTGGGACCGGCCGGAGTGGGCCAGGTTCCTGCGCAAGCAGGCGCGCGCGATCCGCAGCGACCTGGAGCTGGACTTCGACCAGGGCCGCGACCTGTACCAGCGCAGCGACCACTTCGCCTTCCACGAGCACAACGTGCCGGCTCTGTTCTTCTTCGAGGGCGACCTCAACAAGAACGAGGTGTATCACCGGCCGGGCGACGTGGCCGAAACCGTGGACCCCGGCAAGATGGAGCGCATCGGCCGCTTGTTCGCGGCCACGGCTTACGCGCTGATGTGGGAGGGCGAGCGCCCGTGAGCCTGGCCGGGCTGCTGCTGTGCCTGCCGGCGGCGGCACAAGGCGGCGAGCGCACGGGGGTTGCGGCGCCCGCGGGCCTGCAGCAGGCCCTGGACGCCCGCATCGGCGCGCTGGAGCGCGACCCCGAGACCGAGGTCGTTGTGGGAGTGGCGGTGGAGACGCTGGACGGAGCGCCGGTGTACGCCTGGAACGCCGACCGCCTGTTCGTGCTGGCCAGCAACGTCAAGCTGCTGACCACGAGCGCGGCGCTCCTGCGCCTGCCCTGGGACTACCGCTGGCGCACGGAGGCGCGGCTGGCGGACGGCGTCCTGTGGCTGCGGGGCAACGGCGACCCGTCCCTGCGCCGCAGCGCCGGCGGCGACGCTCCGCGCCACTTCCTCGACGCCCTGGCCGCGGCCCTGGCGCAACGCCAGGTCAGCGCGCTGCGCGAAGTCGTGCTGGACGATCGCGCCTTCGACCGCGAGTACCGCCATCCGCTGTGGCCGCCGGACCAGTGGTCGTACGACTACTGCGCGGGCGTGAGCGCACTATGGGTGGAAGGCGGCTGCATGGTCCTGGACCTGCCCGGCGACGCCAGCGCCCGCCTGTTCCCGGAGCTGGACCCGCCGCTCGTCATGGAGCGGCGCCACCAGGCGGGAAAAGCCCTGGAGTTCGGCTGGAGGAGCCCCGACCGGATCGTGGCGGTGGCCGGGGATCTGCGCCAGAAGCTGGCGGAGCGCCAGGCGCTGGCGGTGGCGGACCCGCTGGACCAGTACGGCCGTTTCGTGCTCGCCGGGCTGCGCCAGCGCGGCCTCGAGGTGGGCGGCGTGCGTGCCGCCGAGCCCACGGAGAGCGCGCCGCAGGGCGAGCCGCTGTTCGCGTGGCCCTCGGTCTGGACCCTGGCGGAAGCCATCACCGTCATCAACAAGGACAGCGACAACTCCATGGCCGAGGCCCTGCTGAAAACCCTGGCGGTGGAGGCCGGCCAGCCCGGGACGGCAGGCAACGGGGTGGCCGTGGTGCGCGCCGCGCTGGAGGACGCCGGCCTGAATCCGGCGCATTACTGGCCGGTGGACGGAAGCGGCATGGCGCGCTCCGCCTCCGGCGACAGCAACCGCAGCACGCCGGCCGCCCTGGCCGGGCTGCTGGCGCTCATGGCGCGGCATCCGGAGGGCCGCATCCTGTTCCACTCGCTGCCGCTGGCCGGCGAGGAAGGCAAGCTCAAGGACTGGTTCACCGAGGCCTGCTTCCAGCCGCGGCGCGTGCACGCCAAGACCGGCTTCATCACCGGCGCCAGCAGCCTGAGCGGCTACCTGCTGGCGCCGGACGACACGGTGCTTGTGTTTGCCATCGTCGTGAACTTCACGCCCAGGGGCGAGGCCACCCACAACCAGCATTTCCGCCAGCTGCAGGAGGACGTGCTCAGCGAGGTCCTGCGCCGATGGACCCCGGGCTGAACGCCGTCCTCCAGGAGGCGTCGGCGCTGGCGCAGCGGGCGGGCGCCGTGCTGCTGGACTGGCTGGCCCGCCTGGACCGCGGCGGGATGCGGCGCAAGAGCTCCGGCCGCGACCTGGTCACGGCCGCCGACCTGGCCAGCGAGGAATGCATCCTGCAGGGCCTCAGCCGCGCCTTTCCGGGCGACGGCGTCCTGGCCGAGGAGAGCGGGGCGCGCGGCGGCGGCCGGCGCGTCTGGTGCGTGGATCCCCTGGACGGCACCACCAACTTCGTGCACCGGCTGCCGTGCTTCGCGGTCTCGCTGGCGCGCCTCAGCGACGGCGTTCCGGACGTGGCGGTGGTGCACGCCCCGCTGCTCGCGGAGACCTTCACCGCCACCCGCGGCGGCGGCGCCTTCTGCAACCGCGCGCGCCTGCGCGTGTCGGAGACCACGGCGCTGGGCGACGCCCTGCTCGCCACCGGTTTCCCGTACCGGCGCCAGTTCCTGCGCGACAACAACCTCGAGAACTTCAACCGCCTGTTCCTGCACGTGCGCGACCTGCGGCGCATGGGCTCGGCGGCCCTGGACCTGGCCTACACCGCCGCCGGGCGCTTCGACGCCTTCTGGGAGCTGCACCTGCAGCCGTACGACGTGGCCGCCGGCGGCCTGATGGTGACCGAGGCCGGCGGAGTCGCGGATACTCTCGTGCCGGGAGGCGACTGGATCCATGGCCGCAACATCCTGGCCGGCCCGGCGCCACTGCTCCTGCCCATTCGCGAGCAGCTACTGCGCGGCCGGCCAGTGGACTATCCACCGCTCACCGAATGGGACGCTCCAAGGCCGTAGAGTCCGCGGGCGCGCTGCGCCTGCGCGGCGCCCGCGCCGGAAACCTGCAGCAGCTCGACCTGGACCTGCCGCACGGCCACTGGACCGCGCTGCACGGGCGCAGCGGCGCCGGCAAGAGCGCGCTGCTCTTCGGCGTGCTGGAGCCGGTGTCGCGCCGGCGCTTCCGGATCCTGAGCGATCCCGCAGCGCTCCCCAGCGGCGACGAATCCTGGCTGGCGCCCCTGGCGGCGCGCGTGGACGGGCTGCAGCCGGTGCTCGCCGCCGCCGGCGAGGTGCCGCGCGGGCGCTCGGCCGTGGAAGTGGGCAGCGCGCTCGATCTCTGGACCCTACTGGCTGCCGCCTGGAGCCGCCACGGCGGCCGCCGTTGCCAGCGCTGCGGCCTGGAGTGGCGCGCGCCGGACCGCGACTCCCTGGTGGCCGAGATCACGGCCGCGGCGTCGGCCGGGGACGCCGTGTTCGTGTACTCCGCCGTCGCCGGCGCCGCGCCCGCCGAGCTGCTGGCCGCCGGATGGACGCGCGTGCGCCTGGGCGCGGGCCTGGCGCGCCTGGAGGAAGCCCCCGATCCCTTGCCGCCGGACGCCTGGCTGCTGCTGGAGCGCATGCGCTGGTCTCCGGAGCGTGGGGCGCGCCTGGCGGAAGCCTGCGCCGAAGCGCTGCGCCGCGGCGGCGCGTTGCGCTGGGAAGCCGGCGCCAGCGCGCGCGAGCACCCGCCCGCGGCGCAATGCCGGCGCTGCGGCGCGCGCGTTCCGCCACGCCAGCCGGAGGAGCTGCTGGCGCTGCGCGACGCCCCGGACGTGGTCCTGCACGGCCGCGACTGGGGCGCCTGGTGCGCGGCCCCGCTGGAGGACTGGCTCGCGCTGCCGGCGCAGGTCCTGGCGGGCGCGAATCGCCGGCTGCGCGCCCTGGTGCGCACCGGTCTGGGCCACCTCAGCGCGACCCGCACACTCGGCACCTTGTCGCTGGGGGAGGCCCGCCGCCTGGAGCTGGTGGCGCTGCTGAGCCAGGTGCGGCGCGAGCAGCTGGTCCTGTTCGACGAGCCCGGCATGGGACTGCACGGCGCCGAGCGCGCGGCGCTGGCCGCGCTCCTGCGCGAGCTGGTGGCGCAGGGCAACACCGTGCTCACCGCGGATCCGGCGCGCGAGTTCCTGGAGGCCGCCGACGGCTGGGTGCTGCTCGGCCCCGGCGCCGGTCCGGAGGGCGGACGCGTGGTCGCGCAGGGCCGGCGCGCGGCGCTGCCGCCGGAAGAGCCGTGGACCCCGCCGCAGCCGCAGGCGCCGGAGCCCGGCGTGGAGCTGCGCTTCCGCGGGCTGGCGCAGCGCTACCTGGACATCCCGGAGCTGCGCCTGCCCCTGCGCCGCCTGGTCGCGGTGGTGGGCGTCAGCGGCAGCGGCAAGAGCACCCTGCTCGAGGACGTGCTGGCGCCGCGCCTGCGTGAGGAGCGCGACTTCGAAGGGGCGTTGCCGGACGGCGGCGTCGCGGTGCTGCTGGAGCGCGCGCTCGGCCACGCCGTGTTCTCCACCATCGCCACGCTGAGCGGCGCCGCCGACGAGATCCGCGCGGCCTTCGCCGGCGGCGAGGAGGGTCGCATCCGCGGGCTCACGGCTTCCGACCTGGTGGCCATGCCGGGCAAGGGCGCCTGCGCCGTGTGTGCCGGACACGGCCAGGACGCCGACGGCATCGCCTGCAGCGCCTGCGCCGGGCTGGGGTTGCGCCCCGACCTGCAGGAGCTGCGCCTGCGCGAGCGCACGCTGCGCGAATGGCTGGTGACGCCGTTGAGCCGCCTGGAGAAGCGCCTGCCGGCGCAGGGACGGCTGCGCGCGCTGGCGCGCGCGCTGAGCGCGCTGGGCCTGGGCGGGCGCTGCTTCGGCGAGCGCGGCCGGCACCTGTCGCTGGGCGAGCGCAGCCGCATCGCGCTGGCGCGGGCGCTGGCGGGGGCGCGCCGCGGCCGGCCCAAGTTGTTCCTGCTGGACGAGCCGTGCCTGGGCCTGCCCGACGACGACGCCCGCAACGTGGTGGAGCTGCTGCGCACGCTGGCCGCCGAAGGCCACTCCTTCTGGGTCGTGGATCACCACGAAGTCCTGGTGCGCAGCGCTGACTGGCTGGTGGAGTTGGGACCGGGCGCCGGCCCGCGCGGCGGCCGCCTGCTGTACGCCGGCCCGCCCGCCGGCGTCATTGCGGCAGGCACGCCGACGGGGCTTTGGCTGCAGGTGCGCCAGCAAGCTCCACCGGCTCCTCCGCCGCCGCTGCCGCACGCGCCCCCGCGGTCCGAGGCGCTGGGCGATTCGTGGCGGAGGGAGGGACGCAGGACGCTGGAGGAAGCGCTGCTGCGGGAGCTGGCGACGCGCTCGCCGCTGCTCATGGACAGTATCGGGGGCAGCGCCTTCGAGCTGCGGCCCGCCGACGGCGCGGACCCCGCGCCGGCGGCGCTCCCGCCCACGGCGTGGCCGGTGGAGGCGCCGCGCGACGCGACGCTGCTGCAGGTCCTAGGCCTGGAGGGGCGCGTCGAGGAAGCCCTGCGCGGCTTCGGCAAGCCGGCGTGTGTGCACTGCGGCGGGCGCGGGCCCTGGACGGAGCTGGCGCAGGCGCTGTTGCGCCGCGAGGAGGGCGCGCTGGCGCCGGGGGAGTGGACCTTCTCCACGCCGCTGCTGCTGCCGGAGAAGGCGCGCGGCAGCGAGGCGGCGCTGTTGCGCGCGGCGGGCTTCCGCCAGCTCCTGCGCGATGGCGCCAGCCTGGCGCTGGCGGACGGCGTGGAGCCGCGCCCGGAAGATGAAGTGTGGCTGGACCGCTTCGATCCGCGCACCCAGGGCGGGGTCGGCCGCATTCCGGACCTCGAGCACCAGGCGCGGCTGCTGGGCGGCGGCGAGCTGCGGGCGCGCCGCGACGGCGCCGCACTCTGGCGCTACCGCGCCGGCTCCTGCCGCGACTGCGGCCAGGGCGACCTGGAGCGTCCGGCGGCGCTGGAGCACCGCCTCGCCGGCCGCAGCCGTGCCGCGCTGGCGCAGGCGCCGCTGGAGCAGGCGCTGGCGCACCTGGAGCGCCACGCTCCGACGGCGGGGCCTTTCGCTGCGGCCGCGGAGCAGCTGGCGGGAACGTCCTTGCTGCGCCGCCCCGGGAGCACGCGCGCCGCCGCGCTCACGCGCCTGGAGCGGCGCGCCGCGCGCCTGGCAGGCTGGCTGCTGTTCCCGCTGCCGGGCGTGGTCCTGCTGCACGACCAGCCGCTCTCCGGACTGCCGCCGGAGCTGGCCCGCCGCTGGGCGGACGCCCTGCTGCGCTCCGGGACGCACCGCTTCACCGATCCGGAGGGCTATGCCGGCGCGCACGGAGCACGTCGCGGAAGCGGCGCAGCGCCGGCTTTGCAAGGCTTCAGCCTGGAGCTGGACTTGGACCGCTGGGGGGTGCCCAAGCCGGCCGAGGCCGACACACTGCTGCGCGACGCGCTGGAACTGGCCCAGCCGCTGGCGGACCAGTACCTGCGCAGCGAGGAGGCGCGGCTGCGCGGCTGGACCCGCAAGGACCTGCAGCGCCGGCCGGGAGGACGCGTGTGCTCCACTTGCCATGGCCGCGGCGCCAGCGCGCGCCACCCGGAGCTATGGATTCCCTGCGCCGCCTGCGCCGGCTCCGGCTGGGCCCGGGAGACGGCGGCGCTGGAGATCCGGAGCCTGCGCTGGCCGGACCTTGGTGGCGCCACGGTGGGGGGGCTGGCGGCGCACTTCGCCGACACTCCCGCCCTGGCGCGCCGGCTGCAGGCCGCGGCCGCCCTCGGCTTCGGCCCGGTGCCCCTGGACACCCCGCTGCGCCGCCTGCCCCTGGGCGCGCGGGCGCTGGCGCCCCTGGCGGCCTGGATCGGCGGCGGCCGGGAGCTGGACGGGCTGCGGCTGGCGGCCCCGGCCGCGGGCCTGACTCCTGGAGAAGCGGAGGCCTTGTTCTCTACAATGATGGGCTACCTCTCCGTCTCCGGAGTGGAAACTCCGGAGTGGCGCGAGCACCATCCCATCCTGACCAACACGTGAGCTTGTCCGACCTGCCGCTGATCCTGCAGAGCGACCTCACGGTAGTCCTCGAGACCGCGCATCCGCGTTTCGAGGAGATGCGCGACCGCCTGCTCCCCTTTGCCGAGCTCGTGAAGTCCCCGGAGCACCTGCACACCTACCGGGTGACCCCGGTTTCGGTCTGGAACGCGGCGGCCACCGGCAGGACCGCCAAGGAGGTGCTCGCCTTCCTGCGCGAGAACAGCCGCTACGGGGTCCCGGCGAACTTCGAGTCCGAGGTGCGCGGCTGGTTCGAGCGCACCGGCTTGTTCGTCCTGGCTGCGGACGGCGCGCGCCTGGCGCTGCAGTGCCGCAGGCCCCGGCTGCTGCGCCAGCTCCTGCACGACCCGGAGCTGAAGTCGCTGGTCAGCGACCTGGACCTGGACGGCGGCGTCGCCTGGCTGGAGCGCGGCCAGCGCGGGCTGCTGAAACAGCGCCTGGTCAAGCTGGGCTACCCGGTCGAAGACCGGGCCGGCTACCTGGAGGGCTCGGCG
The DNA here is from genome assembly GCA_004295085.1 of Planctomycetota bacterium. GTDB lineage: Bacteria > Planctomycetota > UBA1135 > UBA1135 > UBA1135 > SHNF01. Next base: position 18,613 of record SHNF01000005.1, read on the forward strand.
CTGCCGCTGCGCCTGCGCGAATGCAGCCTGCAGGGCAAGGTCTTCGGCCTGCGCCCGTACCAGGTCGACGCGGTGGCCGCGTTCTACCAGAACGGCTCCGAGCAGGGCGGCAGCGGCGTGGTGGTGCTGCCCTGCGGCGGCGGCAAGACCATGGTCGGCATGGGCGCGATGGCCGCAGTCGGCATGCACACGCTGGTGCTGACGCCCAACACGGTGGCCCTGCGCCAGTGGCGCAGCGAGCTGCTGGACAAGACCAGCCTGAGCGCCGAGCAGATCGGCGAGTACTCGGGCGACCTGAAACAGATCCGCCCGGTCACGCTCAGCACGTACCAGATCCTCACCTACCGGCGCAGCAAGGAGGAGGACTTCGTGCACTTCTCCCTGTTCAGCAAGGGCAACTGGGGCCTGATCATCTACGACGAGGTGCACCTGCTGCCGGCGCCCGTGTTCCGGGCCACCGCCGAGCTGCAGGCGCGCCGCCGGCTGGGCCTGACCGCCACGCTGGTGCGCGAGGACGGCAAGGAGGACGAGGTCTTCAGCCTGATCGGGCCCAAGCGCTACGACGCGCCCTGGAAGGACCTGGAACGGCGCGGCTTCATTGCCCCGGTGCAGTGCACGGAGGTGCGCGTGGGCCTGGACGAGGAGCGCAAGATCCAGTACCTGGCCGCCAGCCGCCGCCAGCAGTTCCGCATCGCCGCCGAGAACCCGGAGAAGGCGCGCGCCCTGCGCGCCCTGCTCGCGCGCCACCAGGGCGAGCGCATCCTCATCATCGGCCAGTACCTGAGCCAGCTCCAGAGCCTGTACCAGGAGCTGGGCTATCCCTTGATCACCGGGCGCATGCCGACGCCCGAGCGCGAGCGCCTGTACCAGGCGTTCCGCGACGGCAAGGAGCCGGTGCTCCTGATCAGCAAGGTCGGCAATTTCGCCATCGATCTCCCGGACGCCAACGTCGCCGTCCAGATCTCCGGCACCTTCGGCTCGCGCCAGGAGGAGGCGCAGCGCCTGGGCCGGATCCTGCGCCCCAAGTCCGACGGCGGCGGCGCTTCCTTCTATTCACTGGTCACCGAGGGCAGCGCCGACCAGGACTACGCGGAGAAGCGCCAGCGCTTCCTCACCGAGCAGGGCTACGCCTACTCCATCCTGCCGGCCGAGGCCATCCTGGAGGAACAGGCGGCGTGAAGCTCACTCTCGCGCGCCTGCTCGGCCAGCGTCCCGACAGCGAGCTGGTGAACCTGCACGACGCCTGGGTAGGCGGCACGCCGCCCGAGGGCCGCGGCGAGCGCGTGCGCGCCTTGCGCACGCGCATGCACGACCCGGTGGCCGCCTGCGCGGTGCGCTCGCGCCTGGACGCCCTGGCCGCGCGCATCCTGTCGGCGCTGCTCACCGCGCCGCAGCAGCGCCTGGAGCTGGCGGTCCTCAAGCACGAGGTCGGCCGCGACGGCGGCGCCGCCGGCAGCTTGCGCGCGGCCCTGGCCGAGCTGCACGGCCTCGGGCTGGCCGCCGCCGTGGGCGAGAACGGGCACGAGCCGCCCGAGCGCAGCGTGTGGGAAGTGCCCGCGGAAGTGGCCGACGCCCTGCGCGCGGCCGCGGCCGACCGCCCCGATCCCGGCGGGCTGCTCACCTTGCACGGCCATCTGGAGCGGCGCTTCCGCGCGCCCGGCGGCAACGGCAGCGGCAACGGCAACGGCCGGCCCGCGGACGCCGGCGCCGAGAGCTCGGATCACGCCCGCCGCATGTACCGCTTCCTGGCCGCCGAGGGCGCCCTCGTCGCGCGCGCCGACGCGCTCCCGGAGGACCTCCGCAGGCTCGTCCAGCGCGTGGTGACGCGCCACGGCGGCGTCCTGCCGGTGGCCGAGCTGGAACAGATCGGCGCCCGCCCGGAGGACGCGCCGCGCCTGCGCCTGGTCCTCGAGGAAGCCGCGCTGGGCACGGTCGGCGAGCTGGATCTCGAGCGCTACGGCATCCGCCAGCGCGGCCAGGTCCTCGCCGTCTTCAACGAAGCGGTGCTGGCGTTCCTGCTGCGCTCGGCGCGCGAGCAGCCGGTGAAGCCGCACTCCGTGGCCTCCTTCGGCGTGGACTTCGTCAGCGACTTCAGCCGCTTCGCCAGCTTCGTGGGCGACCAGCACGTGCGCTTCACCGTGCGCGGCACCATCTTCAAGACCACCGGCAAGCGCATCGCAGAGAGCCTGATCCCGGAGCCCGGGCGCGAGTTCCGCCGGCGCGAGATCCTGGATCTCCTGTACCGCTTCGCGCTGGCCTACCGCATGATCGACCGCACCGGCGAGCGCTCGTTCCGCCTGACCCACGCCGGCCATGAGTTCCTGCGCCGTCCCCTGAGCGACAAGCAGCGCCAGATCCTGGACTGGCTGATCGAGGACCGCGAGCTGCCTGGCGACCTGGCGCACCAGCTGCGCCTGCGTCGCACCACCTTGCGCTACCTCAAGCGCCTGGAGCCGGGCGTGTGGTACGACGCCATGTTCCTGCCCTTCGTGGTGCGCAACCACTACCTGGCCACGCTCGCCCCGGGCGCCGACGACGGCCTGGAGTCCAGCTCCTTCCCGGTCCGCTCCTCCTCGGACCTGCCGTCGCTCGCCTGGCACCTGTTCACCTGGATCCGCAAGCACCTCTACCTGCTCGGCATCGTGGATCTCGGCTATGACGAGTCCGGGCGCGCCAGCGCGTTGCGCCTGACCGAGATCGGGGCCGAGCTGCTCGGCATGATCCCGGGGCGCGAGCTGGAGGGCGCCGGGCATATCGTCGTCAACCCGGACTTCGAAGTGGTGCTCTTCCCCGAGGAGCGCAGCCACCACCTCGTCTACCAGCTCGACCGCTTCGCCCAGCGCGAGCTGAGCGACAGCCTCTACCACTACCGCATCAGCCCGGCCAGCCTGCACCGCGCCCTGGCCGAAGGCATGCGCCTGGATGAGATCCTGTCCTTCCTGCGCCGCCTCAGCCGGACGCCATTGCCCCAGAACGTGCTCTTCTCGCTCGAGTCCTGGGCGCGCAGCGACGGCCTGGTGACCCTCACGCACGACGGCCGCCTGGTCTCCGACTCGCCCGAGATCCTGGACCGCCTGGCGCTGCACCCCGAGATCGGGCGCTTGCGCCCCGAGCGCCTGGACCCGGGCACGCTGCGCCTGCACCAGCTCGTGCGCAACGAGATCCTGGCCGGCTGGGTGGCCGACTTCGGCGTGTCGCTGCGCATCGCGTCTTGATCCCCACCGGCGTCTGGGCGGTCGCATCCGGCCTGCGCAGCGCCGATGAAGCCCGCGACTGGGCCAAGACAGCGGCTTCAGCCCACGCCTTCACCTTCCGCCGGCCCGCGTGCAGCGAACGCGAGGCGATCGCGGCGTTGCGCGTCCTGCGCCGGCACACCCGGTTCCTGGCCGTCCATGGCCGCGGCGACTGGGCCGCCGCCGCGGAAGCGGACGCGGTGATCGCGACTTTCGACTCTCTTCCCGTCACCGAGCTGCGCCGCCTCTGGCCGCAACTCCGGGTCGGCGCCTCCACCCACGATCTCGCCGAAGTCCAGGCCGCCAGGGAAGCCGGCGCCTCCTTCCTCCTCTTCGGCCCGATCCATGACACCCCCTCCAAGCACGGCATCCTCGAGCCTCGTGGCCTGGAGGCCCTGCGCGAATCGTGCCAGATGGGCACTCCCGTCATCGCCATCGGCGGCATCCAGACTCCCGCGCAGGCAGCCACCTGCCGTCAGTGCGGGAGCGCCGGCGTCGCCGTGCTGCGGGCCGCGCGCTCCGCAGCGCTGCTCGAGCGTTTGCAGTCCGGGTGGGCGCAGGCTCCGTCCTGAGGCCCCGCGGCGCATGGCGCAGCCGCATCGTGCGCGGTTTACCGGCGTCCGGCGCTCACGGCCGCTCGGGCAGGTACATGCGCTCGTCGCCGCGGTAGTAGAAGTGGCCGGCGGCGTCCCGCCAGACCGTGACGATGACGCCGCGGCCCTGCCAGCCCTCCTTGCCGGTGATGCGCCGGTATTGCATCGGCGCGTTGGCAGGGTCGGGCACGTGCAGGTAGATCCCGGTCTCACTGGCGCGCTCGACCGGCCGCCGCGGCGCCTGGCGGGTCCGGATGGGCTGGTCCAACACGAAGATCGTGTTGAAGACCTGCTCGACATAGCTGCGCCCGATCCGAACGGAGTAACACCCGTACAGGATGTTGGCGTCGCCGTTGCGCCAGGCGGTGGCGGCGTTGTTGCGCAGGTTGACGAGGTCGTAGGGGGTGCAAGGCTCGGAGGTCGGTGGGCCGCTGAACCAGTCCGTCGGCATGGGTCCGGCCTCCAGGATGGCGGACAGGCGTGCGAGGTCCGACATCAGGAGGCGCATGCGGGCCGCCCGCTGCGCGAAGGTCTCCTCGATCGGGCCGAGCCTCTGGGCCGGGTCCAGCGAGCTGATCCCGTAATTGGTCCGCACCCCGCCCTGGATGAGCTCTTCGACGGGACCGTGCATCTGTCCGAACAGAAAGCCCTGGTCCAGGGCCTGCATCAGGATCGGGATCTGGGCGCGGATCTGGGCGATGGCTCGCAACCGGGCCGCGCGCAGCGCCGGTTCTTCCTGCGGGACGGCGGGTTGCCGCTGGATCGTGTTGGGAATGCCCTGCACGACGTGCGCCAGCTCGTGGGCGAGCAAGGCGCGTCCCGGCGCGCTGTCCGGCCGGAAGCGATCCGCGGCGAAGTAGATGTCCTGGCCCAGTGTGAACGCGGCCGCGCTCAGGTCGCGGGCCGCGGCAGCGGCCCGCGCGTCCGCGTGCACGCGCACCCGCGAGAAGTCGTGGCCGAAGCGCGGCTCGAAATAGGAGCGCTCCACCGCCGCGAGCGGAGCGCCGGCGCCGGCGGCCAGGCTCTTCGACGTTCGCGGCCTGGCCGCATCCGCCGTGCGGCCGCCGGGAACGCGGCGCGCGTGCTGCACGCAGACAGTATAGGCGGCGCAGGGAATGGCCCCGGCGGTAGGCGGGCACCTGCGCGATTCTTCGTCGTTCCGATGAGCATGCTCCTGGCGCTGGCGTTGACGTTGTGCCAGGATCAGGATCTGGAGGCGCGGTTGGCTTCCGTCCTGCCGTCGCCGGAGGAGGAACGCTGGCTGGCCGTTCCCTGGGAGCCGAATCTGACGGCGGCGCGGGCCGAGGCGCAGCGCCAGAGCAAGCCCGGTTTCCTCTGGATCATGGACGGGCACGTGCTGGGCCGCACCTGAAGCATCGGACAGAGGACGGCATGGTGGAGGCCCCAGACGAGCTCGCGTCCGCCGTGGAGCCGGTGTGGCGCGCCTGCGGCATGGATTACGCCGCGCCCCGGTGATTCCACCGCTGCCGTTCCGCCGGTCGGCGGCGCCGCCCTTGTGGCAGCGCAATCTGGAGCAGACGCTCTGGTTCGAGCACCTGGCGGAGAAGAAGCTCGTGTACTTCTGGTGCGGCGCGATCGACGATTCTGCCGAGGGCTCGTTCGAGGAGGTGTGCGGGCGGCTCTTTGACGCCATGCGTGCGCAGGGCGCCGAGTACCTCGTGATCGACATGCGCGAGAACGGCGGCGGCAACACCGGGGTGGTGCTGGCGCTGATCCACGGCCTGGTGCGCTGCGACGCCGTCAACCGCGCGGGGCACCTGTTCGTCATCACCGGGCGCAGGACCTTCAGCGCCGCCATGAACTGCTGCTCGCTGCTGGAGCTGCACACGGCCGCGGTGTTCGTGGGCGAGCCGACCGGCTCGCGGCCCAACTTCGTGGGCGAGAGCACCAGCTTCGTCCTGCCCTGCAACCAGTACCGCGTGTACTGTTCCTCGCGCTACTGGCAGCACGTGACCTCGCTCGACCGGCGGCCCTGGATCGCGCCGGAGATCGTCGCCGAGCTGTCCTCCACCGACTTCGCGTCCAACCGCGACCCGGCCCTGGAAGCGATCCTGCGCCGAATTCCGTGACGCCGCGGCGCCGAGGAAGAGGATGAAGAAGAGAGGAGGGAAGGAGACCTCCCCGGCAGGGAGGCTCAGTTCACCTCAGCGGTCGTCCTCCGGCCCCTCGTCTCCATCGTCGTCGTCATCGTCATCCTCGTCGTCTTCCTCGTCGTCATCTCCTTCGACATGGGTCGAACTTCCGTCGGCGCTGACTTCGACCTCGGTGAACACGCCGTTCACCCTTCCATGGACGCAGTAGGTCTTGCCACCGTCCTCCAGCTCCGCTGCCTCGATCAGCAGACCCGGAACGGCGGCGCGGGCGGCAACCTGGACGACCTGCGGAATCTGGCTGAGCCCGACACGGACCTCGTTCCCGTCGTCGTCTTCACCCTGCGCCGGGTCCTGGGCGTCGGCTCGCGCCGCCTGCGTCTCCATCTCGCTCGCAGACTGACATGCGGGCCAGGCGGCTCCCAGGAGCAGTCCAAGCAGCATCTGGACGTTTCTCATCGTCATCTCCTCTGGTTCGCCGAACGCGGATCGTGGCAGGGCGGAAACAGGATTAGGATAGCACGCTGAAGGGAGGCTGAAGGGCCATCACCGGCGCCGCCCCTTGGCTGCACGTCAGTCCGAGCGGACCACGCGGTCCGGCAGCGACACGAGGCCGCCAGAGCGCGCCACGACCGGTCCGATCACCGCGCCCTCCACCTTCTCCACGTGGATGCCGGCGCCGGTGGAGGCCTCGAGCCTGCGGATGTCCGACAGGAAGCGCCCGACGAACATGGAGCCGCTGCTGGCCCATAGAGCGCACTCGAAGTCGCCTGCAAGCCGGATATCGTTGCAGGTGAAGGTACTGGCCTTCTGCAGCGCGATGGCGGAGTCGTTGGACCCGAGGATGGTGATCGCCGCGTCCTCCGCCAGGATGTGTCCGTCGTGCTCCAGCCCGATCGGGGTGTTGTTGCGCAGCGCAGCGCGCAGCGTGGTGGCTGTGTTGCGGAGATCGATGCGGCCGCCGTTGGCGATGCTGAGGTTGTTGGACGCGGTCCAGCACGTGATCCGCGCCCGCTCGCAACCCAGCCGGATGATGCCGTAACCGCGCGCCGCCAGGTTGCCGTTTCCAAGCTCCAGGGATGCGCCGGCGCGCTGGTCGAATTCGATGATGCCGTGCTCGGTGGCCAGGATGCCGCAGAAGCTCTCGTCCGCTGCTTCGTCGTGCAGGTGTTCATTCAAGCGGATCGCGCCGCGCAGGGTCACCCTCCCGCCGTAGCGCGCCCAGATGCCGGCGTCGGAGTTGCTGCGCAGGCGGAAGGCGACGTCCTGCAGGAGTACGTGCGCAGGACCGTTCACCGTGAGGCCGCGGCGCTGGGCGGTCGAAAACGAGCCGATCTGCAGGTTCTGGAACTGCCAGGTGCCTTCCAGCACCTCGATCATGCGGTTCTCGCCGTTCCAGGCCAGGACCGGCGGCTCCTGGGGGTCCGCCGCCTCGAAGCGGACCACGGCGTCCGGTCGCATGCGCCGCATGAGCTGCAGCGAGCGGTCCGGCATGTCCCTGCCGCCCGTGCTGATGTAGATGCCGGGCCCCAGGCGAATGGTCACGGAGTGGGGGACCGGGTCCGGCAGGCGCGCGACGGCCGCAGAGAGGGAGGCAAGCGGACGGCGCTCGCTGCCGTCCGCCCCGTCGTCACCGCGCTGCGGATCCACGTGCAGCGCGGCAGGCAGGTCCTGGCGCGGCGCGGCGGCGGCGGAGGGGGTGAAGAGCAGGATCAGGAGCGGGATCAGCACGATGCAGGTTCTCCGCAGGATCCATCATGCAGGCGCGTGCGCACGTCCGCTCATAGAATAGGAGGATGAAGCCGGCGCGCGCGCGGGCTGGGGAGGCCGAGGAGCACCTGCACGCGTTGTTCGAAGCGGCGTTCCGGCGCTCTCCCAGCCTCAGCGGCCCGGGCGACGACGTGGCGCGGCTGCGCGCCGGCGGGCGCTGGCTCGTGGCGCACACGGACCAGGTGGTCGCCGGCGTGCACGTGCCGCCAGGCTGCGCGCCGGAGCCGATGGCACGCAAGCTGCTGCGGCGCACGCTCAGCGACATCGCCGCGGCCGGTGCGGAGCCGTGGGCCGCGCTGTGGACGGTGGCGGCGCCGAGCCGGGTCGGCCGGACGTGGATGCGGCGCCTGGCGCGCGCCTTCCTGGCCGAGGCGCAGCGCTTCGAAGTCGCCGTCATCGGCGGCGACTTGAGCAACGCGGACTGCGTGGTGCTGACCTGCACCTTGCTCGGCCGGGAGGGGCGGCGCCCGGCGCCCGGCCGCGGCGGAGCCAGGGCGGGCGATCGCCTGCTGGTCACCGGGCGCCTGGGCGGCGCTGTGGCCGGCGGCAAGCACCTGCGTGCGCAGCCGCGCCTGGTCGAGGGACGCTTGCTGGCGCAGCGGCACCGGGCGCACGCGCTCATGGACCTGAGCGACGGCCTGGCAGCGGATCTGCCGCGCCTGCTGCGCCGCAGCGGCGCCGGCGCGCGCGTCGAGCTGGCGGCACTGCCCCTGCAGCGCGGGCTGCGGCCGGGCCGGAGCGGCTGGATGCACGCGCTCGAGGACGGCGAGGACTACGAGCTGCTCGCGGCCCTCACGCCCGCTTCGGCGCGCCGCGCGCTCGCCGATCCCGGCCTGCAGCAGGCCGGGATCCACGAGATCGGCGTGGTGACCGCGGGCCGGCGCCTGACCTGGTTAGCGCACGGCAAGCCGGTGCGGCTGGCGGCGCAGGGATGGCACCATCGCTGGTCGTGAAGCTGCACACCACGGCTGCGGAACAGACGCGGGAGCTGGGCCGCAGACTCGGCCGGCGCCTGGCGGCGGGTGACTGGGTGGTCCTGTACGGCCCGCTGGGCGCGGGCAAGACCACCTTCGCGGCGGGCGTGGCCGAGGGCCTCGGAATCCGGGAGCCGGTCACCTCGCCCACGTATTTGCTGTGCCATGAATACGCCGGTCCGGTGACCCTGCTGCACCTGGACGCCTATTTCGAGCTGCGGATGGACAGCGTTCTGGCGGAGGGGCTGGCGGAGCGGCTGCAAGGGCCGGTGGTGGTGCTCGTGGAATGGGCCGAGAAGATGCGCGCGTGGCTGCCGCCGGACCGGATCGAGGTGTCTCTGGCCCACCGGGCCGAGGGCCGGGAACTGGTCCTGCAAGCGACCGGGCCGCGCAGCCGGGCGCGCCTGGAAGGCCTGGAGGGCGTGGAGGCTTTCCTGGCCCCATGAACCGCGGCCGGCCGGCCGGCGTTGGGGCTTGGGGCGGATGAGCCGACCCCACGGCGACAAGCTGGCCCGCTTCCGCGAGGGGGACGCGGAGGCCTTCGCCCAGCTCGTGGCTGAGATGGGCCCGCGGCTGAAGGGGTACTTCCTGCGCCAGGGGGCGCAGCCGGCGACCGCCGAGGACCTGACCCAGAATGTGTTCCTGCGCACGTTGCAAGGCAAGAGCCGCTACCACGAGGAGGGGCGGCTGGAGGCCTACTTTCTGCGCATCGCCCGCAACCTGTGGATCGATCACCGGCGCCGCCGCCGCCCCGTGGTCGGCGACGAGGATCTGGGGGTCGTGGAAGGGATGCAGGCCGGCCCCGTCGAGACCGCGGCCGTCCGCGATCGCGCCGAGCGCCTGCGCGCGGCGTTGCGCGAGCTGGATCCTGACAGCCATGAGATCCTGGAGCTGGCCGTGCTGCAGCGCCTTGCGTATCGGGACGTCGCCGCGATCCTGGAGATCCCGGTGGGCACGGTGAAGTCGCGCGTGTTCTATGCCTTGCGCCGCCTGCGCCAGCGGCTGGACGGCAGCGGCATGGAGGAGGAGGAGTGAGCGAGCTCGACCGCGCCGACGCCTGGCCGCAGGACGCCTCCCCGGTGGAGATCGAGCGCCTGCGCGCCCTCGCCCGTGAGCTGGCGGAGGCCTGCCCGGATGCGCAGATGTCGGCCGGCTTCGCCGCGCGCCTGCGCGAGCGCGTGGCTCCACGCTGGCATTGGCGCGACGCCTTCCGGCGCGAGCCTCTGCTGCGTCTGGCGGCGGGGCTGCTGGTGGCCTGCGCGCTGGCGGTGCCGGTGTCCGCCGCCGTGTACCTGCTGCTGGTGCGCCCGGCGCGCCAGCCCGCGCTGAGCGTGGACTTCGCTCCGGCGGTGCCCCTGCGCCGGGAGCCGCGGCCGGACGTCGAGACGGTGCCGCCGCTGCGCCCCGACCTGGAAGACTTGCAGGCCCTGGCGGTGGCCACGGAGCGCGACAACCGCTTCGCCCTGTCCTCGTACGACTGGCGCCGCCGTTTTCCCAGGCCGCCGGGGCAGCCTCCCGACCGCCGCGCGCTGGCTTCGCTGCCTGCGGGAGCGGCCGTCGGGCTGGAGCTGCGGCTGGGCATGCGCCGCCCGGCGCCGCAGTCGGACCGCGCCGACTGGTCGGATGCCGCCGCACCGGAGCTGTGGGCGGAGCTGGAACGCCGCCTGGCCCTGGACCGCTCCGACTGGCCGGCCGGGCTCGAAGCGCGCGTGCGGGCGCTGTGGGCGGTCGGCGACCAAGAGTCGCGCAACTGGTTGGCACCATGGATGGTCATCCTGGAAGGGCCGCAGGTGACGCACGGCTACGCGCTGCCCGAGCCCGGTGCGGATCTGCGCGTATTCTGGGAGTCCGTCCGATGGACGCCTCCACTGCACTCGGGACGCTGAGCCGGGCGCTCGCCGCCGCCGTTCTCGTGGCCGCGACGGCGCCGGCCCGGCAGGCGCCCGTGCCGCCCTGGAGCGACCTCGAGCCGGCCATCGCCGCGGCCGACTGGATCGTTCTGGCCAAGGTCACGGCCAGCCGCACGCTCGAGCCTCTTGGCCTGCAAGTCGAGGTGCTGGTAGAGGAGTCGCTGCTCGGGGATGCCAGGGCCGGCCGGACGCTGCGCTATTTGAGCGACAACCGTTCCGTCGTGAAGCCGGGGGACCGCCAGCTCCTGTTCCTGGGCAAGCCGCAGCCCGACGGGCTGCACGCGCAGCTGCGCCAGCGCGTGGGCGCACGCGACCGCCACCAGGAGGCCAAGATCGACTGGCTGCGGGCGGTCCTGCGCCTGCGCGCCGTGGCGGCGCGCGCGCGCGGCGGCGCATTCGTGCGCTTCTACGCGGAGGCGCTGGAGTCGGCCTCGGACTGGCGGCGCGAGCGCGCGCTGCTGGAGCTGGAGCGGCTGCGCCGGGAGCGCCCGGAGGAGCTGCACGCCCTGCTGGAGCCGGAGGTCCCGGAGCGCGGCGCCGCTGCGGCGGGCGCGCCGGCGCTGCGCAAGCGCCTGGAGGAGCTGGCGCAGTGGCTGCGCGCGCCGCTGCCGAAACCGGCGCCGGCGCGCCCGCAATAACGGCCGCGGGCACGGTTCTGCGTGCGTACCGGGCACACCGGCACGCGGGTATCCTGTGCCGCCTCCCCATGTTCCCCTCCTTCGTGTTGGCTGTGTGGTTGGCCGGGCTCCAGGATCCTGCGCCGGCGCCGGTGCCCGAGACCGTGCCGGGCGAGCCGGTGCTGCCGCTGCGGCTGGAGGACGTCGTGCGCCTGGTGGGCCAGAACTCGCCGAACGTGCGCCAGGCGCACCTGGCGACACTGGCCAACCTGGCCGGGATCGAGCAGTCGGAAGGGATCTTTGATCCCCTGATCTTCGCCGACGCGACCTACACCTACTCCGAGTCGCCCACCGCGGGTGGTTTCCTGAGCGGGCAGATCACCAGCCGGCACGAGCGCCGCTGGGAGCTGGACCAGGGCGTGCGCGGCCTGCTGCTGACCGGCGCCACGTACGAGGTGCAGTTCGCGCAGAGCTATTCCGAGGACAACCTGCCGCCCAGCATCTTCGGTTTCAATCCGGAGTCGGACTCCGTGCTCAGCTTCGCGCTCACGCAGCCCCTGCTCAAGGGCGGCTGGCAGCTCACCACCGAGTTCCCGGTGCGCCAGGCCGAGCTGGCCTATGACAGCAGCCTGGCCGGCCTGCGCCAGTCGGCGCAGGACGCGCTGCAGCAGGCGGTGGATGCCTACTGGAACCTGGCCTTCGCGCTGGAGGACGTGAAGGTCAAGGAGTTCTCGCTGCAGCTGGCCGAAGAGCTGAAGGAGGTCACGGAAGCCAAGCTGCGCGTGGGCGCGGCGGCCGAAGTGGAGGTCGTGCAGACCCAGGCCGACATCGCCCAGCGCACGGTGGAGCTGCTGGCCGCGCGCCAGGTGGTCGGGCAGGCGCAGGACAGCTTGCGCTACCAGATCTTCCAGCTCGAGGAGCTGGACGACTGGCGCGTGGACGTGCGCCCCAGCAGCGAGCCTCCGGAGGCCGTGGCGTCCGCGCTGGGCTGGGAGGACGCGCTCGAGACCGCGCGCCGGTACCGCGCCGACCTGCGCCAGGCGCGCGTGGACCTGGAACGCTTCCGCGACGAGTGGGAAGTGCGCCGCAAGCAGCTCCTGCCCGCGCTGAACCTGGCCGTCACCGGCAACAGCCTGGGCACCGACCGCCAGGTCATAGACGCCATCGACCCGGTGTTCGAGTTCCTGGCCACCGGCTACTCGGTGGGCCTGGCCTTCGAGATCCCGATCGGCAACCGCCAGTACCGCGGCGCCGAGCGCGTGGCCCGCGCCAACTACTTCCTGGCCATGCGCATCCTCAACGACCGTGAGCATGCCGTCGCCAGCGAGGTGCGCGACGCGCTGCGCAACATCAACTACCTGGCGGACCAGGTGCGCGAGACCACGCGCGCCCGCGAGGTGGCTGCGCGCCAGCTCGAAGCCGAGCAGCGCCGGCTCAAGGAAGGCGCGTCCACCAACTTCCAGGTGCTGGAGTTCCAGCGCGACCTGGCCGAGGCACTCACCAATGAGCGGCGCGCGCGCTTCGGCTACGCCAATGCGGTCACGCGCCTGAGCCTGGTGCAGGGCCTCAACTGGGACGGCAGCGCGCCGGTGCTGCCCGGCCTGGACGGCTACGCGCCCGACGACGCGCCGATGGAGTAGCGGTCGGAGGCGGTGGTCCAGCGTTGCGCCAGGCGCTCCAGGTCGGCGCACGACTGGAAGCGGTTGCAGTCCTGGCGCAGCTCCGCGCCGCCCGGGACGCCGCGGATGAAGTCCGCGGCCAGGCGGCGCATGATGAGCATGCCGCGGCGCTCGCCGTACAGGTCCACGACGCCGGCGCCGAGCTCGAGCAGCAGGCTGGCGCGCTCGGCCAGCGCCGGCGGCTCCGGGATCGGGCGGTCTTCGAGGAAGGCGCGGATCTGCGCGAACACCCACGGCTGCCCCAGCGCGCCGCGGCCGATGGCGATGCCGCGCACCCCGGTCTCGAGCATGCGCCGGGCGCTGTCCACGTCGGTCACGTCGCCGTTGCCGATGACCGGGATGTCCACGGCCTCCACCACGCGCGCGATCAGGTCCAGGTCGGCGCAGCCGGTGTACTTCTGCTCCCGGGTGCGGCCGTGCACGGTGACCGCCTGCGCGCCGGCATCCTGCATGCGGCGCGCGAACTCCGGGCCGTTCTTGCTGGCGTCGTCCCAGCCGGCGCGGTGCTTGACCGTGACCGGCAGCGACGTGGCCGCCACCATGGCGCGCACGCAGCGCGCCGCCAGCTCCGGTTCGCGCAGGAGCGCGCTGCCGCCGCCGCAGCCGGTGATCTTGGGCACCGGGCAGCCGATGTTGAAGTCCAGGACGTGGAACCCGCGCGCCTCCACTGCGCGCGCGGCCTGCGCCAGCACCGAGGGCTCGCTGCCGAACACCTGGGCCGCCACCGGGTACTCGTCGTGGCCGCGCTCGAGCAGGGCCAGCGATTTCTCGTCGCCGAACTGGAGCGCCATGGAGGAGACCATCTCGGTGGTGGTCAGCTCCGCCCCGAACCTGCGGCACAGGCGGCGGTAGGCTAGATTCGTGTTCCCCGCCATGGGCGCGAGCGCAAGGCCGTGGCGCAGGCGGTGGGGGCCGAGCTGGAAACCCAGGCGCGGCGCGCAGCTAATGTCGGGCATGCCGGCTGGATTCTACGGCGCGCTGGCGCTGGCGCTGCTCGCGGGCGCCGGCGCTTGCGGCGGCGAGGCGCCTCCGCCCGCAGCGTCGGCGGGCCATGTGTTCCCGCTCGGACCCTTGCCGCCACAGTACCAGCCGCCGCCGGATGGCGATTTCGTGCCGCGCCACCTCGAGCACATGCTGTACGGCGGGCGCGACGCGCTGCACTACGCGCAGGGCCGGTTGGCCGAAGCCGGCCCGGCCGCCGTGCCGGCGCTGATGCAGGCGCTGGAGCCGAAGCTCCGCGACGAGCGCTATTTCGCGCACGTGGTGAGCCTGTGCCAGGCTCTGGGTCGCTGCGGCGACCCGCAGACGGCGCCGCTGCTGCTGCGGGTGGTGCAGGAGGCGCCCGTTCCCGTATGCCGCAGCAGCGCGCTCGAAGCCCTGCAGGAGCTGGCGGCGGAAGGCGTGGCGGCGCACCTGGTCCCGCTCCTGTCCCAGGAGACCGAGATCGCGGTGCGCCAGCGGCTGATCGAGGCGCTCGGCGTCCTGGGCGGGCCGGAGGCCGCCGACTGCCTGGAGGCGCTGGTGGTCGCGGCCGTGCGCGCCGAGGCCTCCGAGGACGCGCGACGCGACGGGACCCTGGCCTGGAACAGCCTGCTGCTGCTGCGCGACGCCGGCGCGCTGGCACGCCTGCAGCGCCTGAGCGACTTGGTCGGGCCGCTGCTGCGCCTGCAGGCCCTGATCGTGCGCGCCGAGCTGGGCGAGACCGGGCTCACGGCCGCGATCGCCGAGCATCTGGACGCCCAGCGCTTCCCCTCCGGGCAGCTGCGTGCCACGGCAGTGGACGCGCTGGCCGCCGCGGGCGCCTGGAACGAGGCCGTGCGCGCCGCCGCGGATCCGGATCCCAAGGTGCGACGCGCCGTGGCCAGGAGCCTGCGCTCGCCGTCGGCGCCACCAGCCGAGGCGGCCGCGCTCCTGCAGGCCCTGGCGCACGACACAGACCCGGGAGTGATGGAGGAGGCGCTGCGCAGCCTGGTCGCGCGCGACGATCGGCGCGAGCTGGAGCCGTGGCTGCGCGCCCTCGCGGAGTTCCCGCTCGGCGCCGGCAGCACCGACGCGCTCAACCTGCTGGCGGACCCGGGCCTCGCCGACCCGCGCACCTCCGCCGTGCTGCTGCGGCGCTGGCGGTACTGCGACGCCACGCAGCGCGTGGACGTCGTGCGGGCGCTGGGCGCGCTCGGTGATCCGGCCGCCGCGGAGTACCTGGGGCGTGTGCTCGTCGACCCGGAAGAGGAGCGCGGCGTGCGGCAGGCGGCCGCGGTGGCCCTGGCCAACTTCGGCGCCGCCGGGCTGGAGCCGCTGTTGCGCGCTGCGCGCGCCGGCATGGACGTCGAGACCGCGGCCGCGGTGCTGCCCAGCCTGGCGAGCCTGGCTCGCCGCCACGCCGCCGCGGCGGATTACCTGTCGGCCTTGGCGGCGGACACCGGGGCCCAGGACGCGGCCCGCCGGATGGCGATGGACCTGCTGCCCAAGGCCCTGGGCGAGGGCGCGGTGGCACCGCTGCTGCGCGCCCGCGACGCGGAAGCGCGCACGGAGGTGCGCGGCTACCTGGACGGCGTGCTGCGCGCGTACTTCTAGCCGTGCTCACTCCGGCGGCAGGCGCCGGGCGATCCAGGCCACCAGCAGCGACACCACCGGCGCCAGCAGGGCCCAGGGCCACAATCCTGCCGCGAGCAAGGCCACTGCCGGAACCAGGGGTGCGCCGGCCAGTCCGCGCCGCACGGCCGACTGCACGCGCGCCGGGGGCCATTCGGCCGTGGCGTCACGCACGGCCGGCGGCAGCAGCCATGCAGCCAGCGTGGCGATGCCCGCGAACAGCAGGGGCGAGCCGTCGCGCACGCCGGTGAGCAGCAGCGGACAGGCGGACGCGGCGATGACGTAGCTCAGGCCGCGCTGTCCGACGGTCCCGGTCTCCTCGTACGTGGCCAGGCGCGAGATCATCAGGAAGTAGCAGGAGTACGCCGCCACCGCCCATACGAACACGGGGCGCTGCGACAGTACGTCGCTGTCGAAGTACGCCAGGCCGCCGAACGCGAGGCTCAGGGCGCGCGCCACTCCCAGCAGCACCGGACCGAGCCAGCGCCGGACCGGGCGCCGCCCAAGGTCGTACACCAGCACGATTGCGGCCAGGAGCAGCGCCGCCTTCGCGGCGTCGGCGGGCAGCGCCAGCCAAGCCACGGCGGCTCCGGCCAGCAGCAGCAGCAGCCCGGCCGCCAGCGCCGCGGTCGCGGACACGCGACCACTCGGGATCGGGCGGCCGGGCCGATGCTGCGCATCCGGCGCGCGGTCAGCCCAGTCATTCAAGATCATGCCGGAGTGGTACAGCAGCAGCACGCTGGCTGCGGCGGGCAGCAGCCGCTCATCCAGGCCGGCCCCGGAGAGCAGCGCGCCGGCGAGCACGTCCCAGGCCACCGTGGGAAACAGGGCCGCCCGCAGAAGGCGCAGCCAGGCCGCCACGCGTCAGCCGCCGAGCAGGCGCTGGATGTCGTGGGACAGCGCGAACAACAGCAGGGCCATGACGGCCACGAATCCGGCCAGGTTGATCCAGCCCTGGGTGCGCTCGCTCAGCGGCCGGCCGCGGATCTTCTCGATGAGGATGAAGAGCAGGTGTCCACCGTCCAGGGCCGGGATGGGCAGGAGGTTCAGGACGCCCAGGTGCAGCGACAGCATGGCCAGGAAGAACAGCAGCGGCACCAGGCCCTGCTCGGCGCTGGCGTGGGTGAGCTGGCCGATGGTGATGATGCCGCCCAGGTTGCGCCGATCCACGTCGCCGGTGAAGAGCCGCGTGAGCATCAAGAACACTTCGCGCACCATGCGCTGCGCCTCCGTGACCCCGATGCGCAAGGCCGCGAACAGGTTGTCGCGGCGCACGACCTCTTCCAGCACGCGCTGCGCCAGGGCGAAGTTCCAGCGCGGCAGCGGGGCGGGCTGTACCTGCAGCTCGATCGGCTCGTCCTCGCCCGGGCGCGCCACCAGGAAGCTGACCGGCTGGTCTCCGGCGGCCGCCACCGCCTGCGCCAGGTCCTCGAAGCTGTCGGAGATCGTGTGGTTCACGCGCAGCACCCGGTCGCCGGTGCGCAGGCCGGCGGCGGCGGCAGGAGTGCCCGGCGTGACCTCTACCACGAGCTCGTCGTACGGCCCCAGCCACAGCTGCGCCGCGACCTCCTGCGCGCTCAACGGTGCGTCCAGCACGAGGTCCAGGCGCGCGCCGTCGCGCTGCACGGCCAGCCGTTGCAGGCCGCCCGCGCGCACGGCCGCAGACAGCACGTCGCCGCGCCGGCTGACGGGCGCGCCGTTGGCTTCCAGAACCTGGTCTTCCGGGCGCAGCAGCGAACGCAGCGCACCGGCCCGCAGCCCGCGCACGCGGTTTTCCAGCCGGCGCACGCCCACCTGCGGCGGGTCGTCCGGGCCGGGCGGCTGGCGTTGCAGCAGCAGCTCCTGCTCGGCGATTCCGCCTTCTGCGCCGGCGGACGCGCGCACGCGCAGGCGCAGGGTCTCGCCGGACCAATACAGCGCCTGCTCACGCATGACGGCGGCGTCGAATGGGGTGCGCACGTCCACGCCGTCCACGGCCAGGATCCGCGCTCCGACGGGGAGCGCCGCCTCGACGCCACGCGCCGCCGCCAGCTCCAGGGGGAACTCCTTCTCGAATGGCGCGCCGACGCCGGCGAGGCGCAGGCCGTACGCGGGCTCGTACTCCGGCGTCAGTCGGACGCGCGCGCCGCTGCCGTCCGGACGCTCGAGGTCCAGCTCGAGCTCGTCTCCGGCCTTGGCCAGGGCCACGGCCGAGAGGAACTGCTGGAAACCATGGACTTCCGCACCGTCCACGGCCAGGACGCGGTCGCCGAGCTCGATCCCGGCGTGCCAGGCTGGCGTTCCGGACGCCACCACCCCGGCGACCGGCGCGGCCATCGGGACGCCGATGCGGAACAGCAGCGGGATCATCACCAGCGCGAACAGGAAGTTCATCAGGATCCCGCCGGAATAGATGAAGAAGCGCCAGCCCGGCGACGCGGCGCCGATCTCGCCCGGCAGCGGCGCGCGCGCCGAGTCCTCGCCGGCCGGCCGCACGTAGCCGCCCAGAGGGATGGCGGAAATGCGGAAGTCGGTGCCCTTGCGCACGAAGCCGACCAGGCGCGGCCCGAAGCCGAGCGAGAACACCAGCACGCGCACCCCGGCCAGCCGGCAGGCCACGAAATGCCCGGTCTCGTGCACGAACAGCAGCAGCCCGATGCCGAGAATGGCGGCGAGGAGAGACAGCATCGCTTCAGCGCAGCGCCGTGCGCAGCGCCCGGGCGTGCTGGCGCGCCCAGGCATCGGCGGCGGCGATGTCCGCGAGAGTGGCTGCCGGAAGCGGTGGCAGCGCGTCCAGGGTCTCGGCGCACACTGACGGGATCTCGGAATAGGGAAGCTGGCCCTCCAGGAAGCCGGCAACCGCCACCTCGTCGGCGGCGTTCAGGACCGCACCGGCGGCGCCGCCGAGCTCCGCGGCGCGCCAGCCCAGCGCCAGCGCGGGGTAGCGCTCTGGATCCGGTTCCTCGAAGTTCAGCTGGGCAAACAGGCGCGGAGAGTAGCCCTCCAGCGGCGCGGGCACCCGCGCGGGATAGTGCAGCGCGTAGTGGATGGGGAAGCTCATGTCCGGAGGGCCCATCTGCGCCAGCACCGAGCCATCCACGAGCTCCACCAGCGAGTGCACCACGGACTGGCGGTGCTGCAGAACGCGCACGTGGCGGGCCGGAACACCGAACAAGTGCTCGGCCTCCAGGATCTCGAAGGCCTTGTTCATCATGGTGGCCGAGTCCACGGTGATGCGCGGCCCCATGCTCCAGTTGGGATGGGCGAGCGCCTGCACCGGGGTCACCGACTCGAGCTGGCACAACGGCAGGTCGCGCAGGGCGCCGCCGGAAGCCGTGAGGTACAGTCGCTTGACCTCGGAGCGGGCGCGGCCGGCCAGGCACTGGTGGATCGCGGAATGCTCGGAGTCCACGGGGACCACGACTGCGCCGGTGCGCGCCGCCAGCTCCATCAGGATGCCGCCGGCGAGCACCAGGGATTCCTTGTTGGCCAGCGCCAGGTGGCGGCCGGCGCCCAGCACCGCCGCGCTGAAGGGCAGTCCGGCGGCGCCCACCATCGCCTGCAGGCACACGTCGTAGTCGCCGGCGAGCAGCAGTTCCAGCAGCCGCTCGTGGTCCTCGGCCCTCGAGGTCAGGAACATGGCGGCCCCCGGGCAGCGCGCCGCCAGGGCGCGCAGGGGCGCTTCCCGCCGATGGGCGCTCAGCGCCAGCACCCGCAGCGGCGAGCCGGCCCGCTCCAGGAGGTCCAGCGCCTGGCATCCCACGGTCCCGGTCGCTCCCAGGATCACGAGCCGGCGGTGTGCCACTCCCATCCGGCTTCAGTCTAGGTGGTCGGACGCGGGGATGGGAGCGGACCGGTGGCGGAGCCGTAGAATCCGGCCATGTCCGCACCGGATTCCGCAACGGGCCTGCACTATCGCGACGCCGGCGTGGACGTGGATGCTGCCGATGCCGCCATCGAGCAGGCCAAGGATGCCATCCGCAGCACCTTCGGGCCGCGCGTGCTGGCCGACGTGGGCCTGTTCGGGGGCTTGTTCTCGGCGGCGGGCCTGGCCAAGGATCCGGTGCTGGTGGCCACCACCGACGGCGTCGGTACCAAGGTGCGCATCGCCGCCGCCGTGGGCCGCTACGACAGCGTCGGCCATGACATCGTCCACCACTGCATCAACGATGCGCTGGTGCAGGGCGCCGAGCCGCTGTTCTTCCTGGACTACGTGGGCGTCGGCAGGCTCGATCCCGGGGTCGTCGCCGCGTTGATCCGGGGCTGCGCGGCGGCGTGCAAGGCGCACGGCGTGGCGCTTCTCGGCGGCGAGACCGCGGAGATGCCGGGCCTCTATCCGCCGGGCGAGTTCGATCTGGTGGGCACGCTGGTTGGCGTGGTCGAGCGCGAACACCTGCTGGACGGCGGCCGCGTGCGTGCCGGCGACCGCCTGCTGGGCCTGGCCAGCTCGGGCCTGCACACCAACGGCTATTCCCTGGCCCGCCGCATCGTGGAGGAGCGCCTGCGCTGGAGCTACGCCGACCCGTTCCCCGACATGGGCGGCCGCAGTGTCGCCGACGTGCTTCTGGAGCCGCACCGCTGCTACCTCGAGACGCTGCGCCCGCTGCTGCGCCTGCCGGCGCTGCACGCGATGGCGCACATCACCGGCAGCGGCGTGCCCGGAAACCTGCCGCGCGTGCTGCGCGGCATGGGCGCGCGCGTGTCGCGCGCGGCCGTGCCAGGGTCGCCTTTGTTCACGACCCTGGTGCAGGCCGGCGGCGTGGAGCGCGAGGAGGCCTGGCGCAGCTTCAACATGGGCGTCGGCATGATCCTGGTCGTGGATCCGGGCGCGGTGCGCGAGCTGCAGGCGGCGTTGCGCGCTTCCGGCGCGACGGCCTTCGAGATGGGCCACGTGGACGCCGGTCTCGTCGAGGAAGTGGCATGGCTGGACTGAGCGCAGGGCTGGCCCTGGTCCTGGCGGCGGCGGCAGCGGCCCAGGAGCCGGAAGCGGCGCCTCCGCCGGCGCGCACGCGCGCGGAACGGGAGCAGGGGCAGGCGCTGCAGCGGCTCGAGAGCCTACGCCGCGAGGCCTTTGCGGACCCGCTGACCTGGCGCAAGGCTGTCTTCGCGCTGCTCCTGCGCCTGGAACCGGCCGCGCCGGACCGGATCCTGCCGCACTGGGACCGCTTGGCCGAGAGCGGCGAGGAGCCGGATCTCGGCAATCGCATCCTGTTCCGCCGGCGCCACGGCCTGGCGCTGCCGCCGCCGCACCCGAACGAAGGCCGCGAATCGGTGCTGGAGCGGGCGCTGGCCGCGTGGGGCGAGCATCGCTTCGAGGCCGCCCGCGCACTCCTGCAGGAAGGCGTGCGCCGCTTTCCCGAGGATCCGGTGTTCGAACAGAACCTGCAATGGCTGGACCGCAGGCCGCCCATGGGCGTGGATCCGCGCGCCGGCGCCCGCCTGGCCGCCCTGGTGGTCCTGAGTGCGCGAGGCGCGCTGTGACCGGTCCGCAATGAGCTGCTGGCTCGCCGCCTGCGCGCTGGCCGTGGCCTTGGCGGCGCGGAACGCGCCCGCGCAGGACGGGCCGGAGCCTGGAATCGCCGCGCACGTGGCCGCATGGCTGCGCGCCCGGGCCGAGCCGGACCAAGGAGCGGGCGCCGCGGCCCTGGGCGCGATCGAGGCCGGCTTGGCGGCGGCACCGCTGTCCGCGGTGGACGTTTGGAGCCGCATTCTGGACCTGAGTCGGGTGCAGGATGCGCCCTGGCCTGTGGGGGTGGTGCACACGGCTCGCTCCATGGGCTTGTCCTACTGGGTGCGCCTTCCGGAGCCGTACGAGCCGCGCGCGCACCCGGTGCCCATGATCCTGATCCTCGCCGAGCCGGGACCGCAGCCGCCGGCGGAGATGGTGGAAGGGCTCCCGGAAGCGGTGCGCGACCAGGCGGTCCTCGTCGCCCTCGACCTGGCGCCGCTTCCGATCGGTGCCTGGCGGGACCAGTGGGCGGCGATCGGGACGCCCTTGGCCGAACTGTTCGCCAGCTTGCGCGTGGACCGCGACCGGGTCGCCGTGGTCGGAAGCGGTGTGGGCGCCGACCTGGCGGTCTTGCTCGCAGCCTTGCATCCGGAGTGGTTCCACGCGCTGGGACTGGTCGGCGGGGCCGCGGCCCCGGAGGAGCCTGGCGCGCGGGCCCTGCCGGTGCGCGCGCTGCATCCGGACCTGCCGCAAGCGGCGCTGTGGTGCCTGCAGCAGCCGCCGCGGGATCCGGATCCGCGCGCGTTCGATCTGACCCTGGCCGATCCACGCATGGGCCGCGCGTTCTGGGTGCACGTGGTCGAGTTCGACTACGCCGGGGTGTCGTCGCCGGGCACGACCGCCCAGCTGCAGGTGGCGGCCGACCGCGCCAGCAACACGGTGCGCATCGACGGCGTCGGCGTCGACCAGGTGGATCTCTATCTCAATGACCGTCTGGTGGACCTGGACCGGCCGATCCACATCGTGCGCAACGGGTTCAACTACGACTTCCACGCGGCGCGCTCGCTGCGCATCGTGCTGGAGCTTTTCTACCGGCACCGCGACCCCGGATCCGTCTACCCCGTGATCGTGCGCGGACTGTACCTGCCCCGCCGAGACTGAATGCGACTGCTCTTCGCCGCCGGCCTGGCTGGTTTCGCGGTCTTGGCCGTGGAGATCGTGGGCGTGCACCAGCTCGCCCCCTGGTTCGGCGCGTCGGCGTTGGTGTGGAGCAACCAGATCGGGATCGTGCTGCTGGCCATGGCGGCCGGCGGATGGCTCGGAGGCGCGCGCGCACGCGCCACGGCCGACCCGGTGCTGCTGGCCGGGCGCCTGCTGCTGGTCGCCGGTGTCCTGCTGGCCGCCGGCGTGGTCCTGCTGCCGCTGCTCGCAGGTTGGCTGCTGCCCGACTTCCTGCGCCTGGAGGAAGCCGCCGCGGTGTTCCGGGGCGGCTCGCTGGCGGCCGCACTGCTGTTCTGCGCGCCGCCGGTGTTCCTGCTGGCCATGGTGACGCCGCTGCTGGTCGAGGCGCGTGCGGCGCAGCAGGGAGCGGGTCGCGCCGCCGGCGACCTGTACGCCGCCGGCACCGCCGGCTCCCTGGCGGGAGTGTTCGGGACTACCTGGCTGGCGCTGCCGTTCCTGGGCGTGCGCGTGACGCTGCTGCTGACCGGGGTGGCCCTGGTTCTGGCTGGATTGCTCCTGACCACGCGTCCGCGCCGCCAGGCCTGGCGCGTGGCCCTGCCGCTGCTGCCGCTGCTGCTGGCTGATCCCGCGGAGAATGCCAATCTGCCGCCGGATGGCGCCGGAGGCGTGCCGCGCGTGCTGCGCGTGCAGGAGACGCCGTACCAGCGCCTGCGCGTGCTCGAGTTCGGCAGCGGGGAGCGCTGGCTGCAGATGAACGAGGGCCTGGATTCGTACCAGTCCGTGTGGCGCCCGGGCTCGGCCTGGCCCGGGGGCTACTACGACCTCTTCGTCCTGGCACCGGTGTACGCGCTGGAGGGCCGCGACGGTGCCGCCGCGGTGCGTTTCTGGTCGCTGGGCTTCGGAGCAGGCGCCTGGACCGCGCCGGTCGCCGCGGCGTTGGAGGGCCGCGACTGGAGCGCCGTCGGCGTGGAGCTGGATCCCGGCGTGGTGGCCCTGGGCACCGAGCTGCTGCCGCTGCATCCGGAGCTGCGCCCGCGCGTGCAGGTGGTGACCGGGGTGGACGCCCGCGCCCTGCTGCGCGCAGCCCCGCCGGACCTGGACTTCGTGCTGCTGGATGCTTATACGCGCCAGTTCGAGCTGCCCCCGCACCTGGCCACGGAGGAGTTCTTCGCCGAGGTGTTCCGCCACCTGCGCAGCGGCGGCGTGCTGGCGGTGAACGTGGGGGCGGCGCGCCGTCCGGGGGCGGCCGAGACGCTCCTGGACGCGCTGCGCGCGGCCGTGGGCGCCAGCTTCGGGACCAACGTGCGCCTGCACACGGTTCCGGCCACGCGCAACGCGGTGCTGTTCGCGCGCAAGGAGCGCCCGTTCCCCGATGCCGCCACTCTGGCGCAGCTCCTGCCAGAGAACGTGCCGTACGCGGTGGGGGCTGCGTGCATGCCGGAGCGGACGCTGGACGGCGTACCGGCGCAGGCACGCCGCTTCACCGACGACCGCAACGCCGTGATGCTGGCGCAGCTGCGCCTGTGGCTGGAATGAGGCGCTCCGCCACGCTCGCCGCCCTCCTGGCCGTGGCTGCCGCGGCGCCGGCCCAGGACGATCCTTTCGCCATGCCGGCGGACGGCCGCGAGTTCCTGGCCTGGCACCTGCATGCGAATCCGGCCAGCAGCGACTGGGAATACCTGGCCTCGCAACTGTTCCGTTACTACCAGAGCGCCTCCTATGTCGAGGCGGAACGGGTCGCGCGGCGCATGCTGGAGCTGGATCCCGGCAACCCGGAGGTACAGCGCTTCCTGATCTACCTGGACTACTGGCTGCACGACCGGATCGTCGAGCCGCAGGCGGCGGCGGAGCGCTGGATCCATTCCAACGCTCCCCTGGGAGCCACACCGGACGGGCCGATGAGCCGGCAGCTGGCGGAGATGGAACGCTTCCGCCGCGAATTGATCGCGGAGCGCGAGCGCCGCGCCGGCGTCGAGCGCGCGCGGCGGCGGGCGCGCTGGGCCCCGCTCGCGGCGCTGGTGCTGGTCCTGGGCTTCAGCGCCGCGATGGAGCGCTGCACCCGTCCGCACAAATGAAGGCGGGGAGCGGTGCGTCACCGCTCCCCGTCGTGCTGAGATCGCGCGGAAGCCGCTTACAGGATGTCGAGCACCCCGGTGCCGGTCTGTGGGTCCACCAGGGTTTCCACCGCCACGCGGTAGTTCAGGTCCTCGGAGATCTTGCTGTTCCAGGGCAAAGCCTCCTTGTCGGCAACGATGCCCAGGGCGACCGCGGCGAAGGCCCGCCCCAGCGGCGTGATGTCCTGGTTGCGCAGCAGGCCCACGAGCGGCTCCACCGTGCGGTAGTCGCCGATGAAGCCGATGGCGCTGGCGCTGGCCGAGAGCACCGCCAGGGTCGGGCGGTTCTGGCTGTCACCCACCATGATCTTCAGCAAGACTTCAACGACGTTGCGATCGCTCATCAGGCCCAGGCCGATGGAGGCCTGCTGCAGCAGCTCGGGCTGGCGCTTGGATTCCTGAACCAGCTTGGTGATGTGCTCGGTGTACTCCTTGGCGCCCAGCAGCCCCAGCGCCACGCAGGCGTAGCCGCGGAAGGTCGGGTCGCTGGTCTTGTCCATCTCCTTGCGGATCATCTCCTTGGCGCCGTCATCGTGCATCAGGCCCAAGGCGATGGCGAAGCAGGACTTGGCCGAGGGGCTGTTGGCCTTGCCGAAGGCGTCGCGCACGCCCTGAGCGACCACGCTCGAAACCTGGCCGTTGTTCTCGCGGATCTTGAAGTACATGACGCCGAGCCCCAGGCCCGCCCAGGTCTTGTACGTGGAGCTGCCCTTCTCCATGCTGCGCGACAGGAACTGGTTCACGGTGTCGCGCACCGGCGTGCCCTCCGGGGCGGCGGCGCCCAGATAAGCCAGGGCGATGGCGGTGTAGTTGCGCTCCTGCTGGTCCCTGCCCTTCTCCGCCACCTCTACCAGCTTGCCAGTGACCTGCTCGGCCATCTGCGGATCCAGGGCCTTGGCCAGCATGCCCAGCGCCTGCACGCAGGACTGGCGCACGAACACCGGCGACTCCTTGTCGTCCACGAGCGCCAGGAACTGCTTGGCCGCGTCGGTGACCAGCGCGCTGCCCGGCTCCGACTTGCGCAGCAGCTTGGCCATGGCATTGGGGCAGTGCCCCCGCACCAGGTCCTCCTTCCCGCCGTCGGCGAGGTAGGTGGCGAGCTGCTGCACCAGAGATCCGGGATCGTCCAGCTCAAGCAGCCCCAGGGACACCACGCAGGCCACGCGCACGTCCTTGATGGAGGCCTGGTCGGTGTTCAGCACCTCCCACAAGGTCTTCTGGATGTCGCTCTTCATGGCCGGGTCGGCGACGGAATGGCCGACCAGGCCCAGGCCGTAGGCCGCGAAGGAGCGCGTGCGGTCCGGAACGTTGTTGTTGTCCACGGTCGCGCGGCCCTTCTCGGTGTCCAGCAGCAGGTCGCGCAGGGTCGGCAAGGCGTCCACGTGCTGCAGGATCCCGAAAGCCAGCGCCGTGGTCTCGGTGATCTCCTGGTCCGCGGCCTTGAAGTTCGGCTCCAGCACCGCGGGGATGTTCGGATCGTTGCCGATCTTGGCCAGCGCGACCATGCACGAGCTCGTGATGTCGCGCGAGTCATCCCGGGCCAGGGCCTCCTTCAACGCCGGCAGGATCACGCTCTGGATCTGCTGCGGCGTCGGACGGAAGGTGCTGTTCCTGGCGCTGGCGCCGGCGAGACCCACCAGCAGCTCGCTCTCGCCCGTGGAGGAGTCAGCCCGGGTGACCTTGCTCTTGAGGTTCAGGTAGGGCTCCTTGTTGAACTCCCACCAGAACTCCCAGGTGTTCAAATCCGCACCCAGCTCCGGAGCCTGGGTCACCGACTGCTGGACTTGGGTCGCAGGCGCCGCGGCCACCGCCGGAGTGCTGGGCGTGCTGGGTGCCGCGGGAGCCGCCGCGCCGGGTGTGGAAGGTGCGGTGGGGGCGGTGGGAGCCGTCGGCGCCGTGGGAGTGGCCCCGCCGCCGCCGCCCGGCGGCACCGTGTCACCGGGGCCGCGGTAAGTGCCCCCGTGGGCCGCCAGGCCGGAGGTGCAGAGCACGCCGGAGGCGAGAGTCAGGGAGAGCAGCAGACGCGTCATCGAGTTCTCCTCACAGAGGCACGCCCTCCGTGGTATGTCGACCTGAGTCCAGGTACGCAACCGAGGGCCGGCGCCTAACAACAAGAAGTGTACCACCGGGCGGCCCCAGACGCGTCCGGCGCAGGCGTTACGAGCGCGAAACGCACGCTTACCAGCGGTCCACGACCCCGGGCCCGCTGAAGTCGCCCAGCAAGGCTGGAGTGCCGGCGTAGGGCTGCAGCAGGTCCAGGTAACCGGCGTTCCACAGCCGCTCTCCGCGCTCGGCGGCGCGCCCAATGGCCGCGGCCGCCGCGGACCGCACCGCCAGCGGCTGCTGCGCCTCGGTCAGAGGCAGCAGCAGCGCGACGGCGCTCGCGTCCCGGATCCAGCCGAAGCCGACGGCCGCGGCCAGGCGCGCCTGCAGCGGTGGCGCCGCCGACTCCAGGGGCCGCTGCAGCCGCTCCAGCAAGGCCCGCGGGTGCTGGTGGGCAAGCGCCGCGGCGGCCACCTGGAACGGCTCCGTCAACGGATCGGTCGCCTCCAGTTCGTCCAGGGCTGTCTCCAGGAAGCCGGCGTCGCCAAGCAGCGCGCTGCCGGCCAGTGCCTCGGCGCGCAGCACCGGATCGCCGATGCGCTGGAGTTCCGCCAGCAGGCCTGCGGCGGCGGTGCGCTGGCCCGCGAGTCCCAGGGCCAGGTGCATCGCTGCCCGCAGCGAGGTGTCCGATGCTCCCGGCAGTGCTTCCTGGAGCCGGCGGCCGAGGACCTGCGGCAAGGCGCGGCCCTGTTCCTGCGCGCGCGCGCAGGCCCAGCCGAGCGCCACGGCGTTCCATGCGCGCTCGGCAGTCGTGCCTTGCTCCAGTCCGTCCAGCAGTGCCGGCAGCACGAGGGTCTGGCCGACGGGGTGGGGGCTGGCGGCGATCTCGGCCAGACCCAGGCCGGCGAGCTGGCGCACGCGCGGATCCGCGTCTTCGGCGTGCGCCCGCAGCAGCGCCTGGGCCGCCAACTCCGCAAAGCCCGCCAGCGTGCCCAGCCGGCCCGTTCCGAGCGCGCAGGACTGGCGCACCAGCGCGCTCTCGCTGCCTTGCAGGAGCCGGCGGCGCAGCTCGTCGAAAACGCGCCTCTGCAGGTCCTCCATGCCGGGGCCGGCCCGGGCGCCCACCTTGGCCAGAGCGATGGGGGCGGCGGCGCGCACCCGCTCCAGGCGGCGCTGGTCGCGCAGCAGCGCCAGCAGCTCCGGAAGGAGCACCTCGGCGTCCGCGCCCGGGAACAGGCCCAACGCCAGCGCGCAGGCGCTGCCGATCTCGTCGCCGGCGGCGGCGTCCGCCTGCAGCCCGGCGAGCAGCGCACCGGCGATGGACGCGCGCAGCTCCGTGTACGGCAGATCCTCCGCCAGCAGTCCCAGCGCGTAAGCCGCGGCCGCGCGCACCGGCGTGGGCACTTCGTGGGCGCCCAGCTCCTTGCGTCCCGAGGTCGAATCCTCAACCAGGCCGGCGAGCAGCTCCAGGGCGTGGGGCTGGCGCAAGGCTCCCAGCGCCAGCACGGCCGACTGCACCACGCGCCGATCGGGATCGCGCAGGCCGTCGCGCAGGACGTCATCCACTTCCGGGCCGCTGCCGCAGCGACCCAGCGACAGCAGCAGCGCGGCGCGCACTTCCGGCTCGGTATCCGGCTCCGACCACAGGCGCAGCAAGGCCGGGACCGCGAGCGCGGCGGCGCTGGGACGCGGAGCGGCGGCGGGTGCCGGCTGACCGCGCGCAACCTCGGCGCCGGTTTCTGCGCCCGGGGTGATCGGTCGCGCCGGCTCTACCAGCGGCGCTGGAGGCAGGCGCTGCCAGCGCTGCCAGCGCCACCAGTAGATCCATTCCGTGGTGTCGGGCGGCAGCCAGTCCAGGCGCGCCGGCGGCACTCCCGTGGGCTGCGGTGGCGCCGCCGGCGTGGCGGCAGGCCCGGCGGGAATGATCGGGGGCAGCGCTGCGGCCGGCGCGGGTGGCGGCGTAGGAGCGGACGGCGGCGCGGCCACGTCCTTGGGTCCGGCGTACTGCGGCGGGTTGCCTGGTCCGCCGGCCGGCCGGGTCTCGCTACCGCCGCCCGAGCTTTGCGCATGCAGCACCGCCGCTCCCTGGACGGCCCAGACGATGGCCGCAAGGAATCCAGGGACGAAGGTGCGCCGCACGTGCATCGTCAACCAGACTACCACTGGAAGCGGCTAGCATCCCTTCCGGGAACGGTGACACAGCCGCGGCGCCTGTACTTGGTTCGACATGGAGCGGTGCAGCCGGCGCGCGCCGGTGTGTACTACGGCGGCATTGAGGTGCCGCTGAGCCCGGCCGGGCGCGAGGAGGCGCGGCGCGTCGGCGCGGCCCTGCGCGGGCTGTCTCTCGCCTGCATCCTCAGCAGCCCGCTGCAGCGCGCGCGCTTTGGCGCCGAGTGCATCGCCGCCGCGCATCCGGGACTCGTGCCGGAGATCGAGCCGGACCTGGCGGAGATCGCCCGCGGCCGCTGGGTCGGCCTGACCGCGGACGAAGTGCGGCGCGCCTTTCCCGGCGACCTGGAGGCGCACGCCGCCGACCTGCAGGGCTGGCGCGGTCACGGCGGCGAATCCCTGGGCGACCTGCGCCGCCGGGTGCTCGCCGCGCGTGACCGGCTGCTGGCGCGTGCCGGGTCCGGTGACGGCGCCGGCTTGGTGCTGGTCTCGCACTTGCACCCGACCCGGGCTCTGCTGGCCGATGCGCTGGGGCTGGGTCTGGAGCGCTGGGAGGAGCTGGACGTGCCAACCGGCTCCCTGGCCGTGCTCGAGTACCGCGAGGGCCGCGGCCAGGTCCTGCAGATGCCGGACCTACCTTAAGCAACATAATAAGTATTATCAGACGTTATTCGTGGCTGGTTTCCAGCGCGTACTAGAATCCGTGGGACCGTTGAGGAGCGTCCCATGACCGAGCTCACCGCCGTTCCGCTCACGCCGCTTCGCGACTATCACCCGCTGCGCGCCACCTTCCTGCTGCCGCAGCCGGTCATTCGCACCGGCTGGAAGGTGTACGAGTCCGCGGCCGCAGCCAGCGGTCATCGTGGCGTCGCCGCCCTGTTCCGCATCCCCGGGGTGCAGATCGTGACCTTGCATCGCAACTCGGTGAAGCTGCTGCGCGACCCGGAGGTGTCCTGGGAGGACATCGTCCCGGCGGCACAGGAAGTCCTGCGCCAGGAGTTCCTGGGTCACGAGCCGCTGGAGGCCGCGTAGTCCGCCGGCCTAGTCCGGGCTGTCGCCGGCTGCATCCGCGAAGACTTCCCGCGGCAGGATCGCGGAGGGATGAAAGCGGCCGTCGTGCCAGCTGCCGAGCAAGGAATCGCCGGGCCGCAGCGCGGCGGCGCAGGAATCGGGCAGCCCGACCACCTCGGCGGAATCCTCTCCGCCGGCGCTTCCCGCGGCGACGCGTGCCGGCTTGCTGCTGACCACCCGCGCCCGCGCCGTGGCGGGCCGGCCAGCGGCGGCGAGCTCCTGGTTGCAGGCCACCCAGCGCTCCAGGCGCTCGGCCAGCGGACCGCGCAGCTCCTCCAGGAAGTCCTGCAACGGCGCCTCCTGCTCGCGCGCGGCCCAGGCCAGGAACGGCTCCAGCGCGGCGCGCGCCTGCAGCAAGCGACCCTCTGCGCCAGCCTTCAGCAGAAAGCTGATCCCGTAGCGCGGCGACAGGGCGCGGATGTCCAGTCCTTCCGGAGCCGCATCGCGCACGAATTGCGTGAACTCCCGGAGCACCTGTTCCTCCCCCGCCGTCAGGGCTTCCCCGGTGGACTTGCGCTCCCAGGCGTAAGCATCCACCCACGACCCGAAGTCCGGCACGTATACCGGCGTCTCGAAGCCGGCGTCCGGGTCGCCCTCGCGCGTGCTGTCCTCCGGCAGTCCGAGATCCGACTCCAGGTCGCGGAACAGCTGGTCCAGGGACTGGCCTTGCGCCTTGCCGGCGTCAAAGCGCGCCAGGGCGGCCGCTGCCGTAGGGCGGTTGGCCGGCACCTCCGCGCCGGAGCCGGCGGCAGGTTCCGCGCCGGGATCGCCTGCCTGATCGGCCAGCAAGCGCTCGTACTCAGGAAGGAGGCGGCGCAACTCCTCCAGGTCCAGGTCGGTGTCGAAGGCCAGCTGGTTCAAGACCTCGCCGGCTCCCTGGACGCGCAACGCCTCGGCCACCCTGGGCAGAGTCCAGAGCGACTGGCCCGAGAGCAGCGCGTGCAAGCGCGCCTCCAGCGCGGCGCGCTCGGCTTCGGGGGCGGCCGGCAGGAAGGGCGCGAACAAGCGCTCGGCCTCGGCCTGCGACAAGCGCGCGCGCGGATTGCGCGCGCGGCTCGCGGCCAGGTCCCGCTCCAGGGCGGACACCAGGCCCGGGGCACGCACCACCAGCAAACCGGGCAGCGGCTCGTGGTAC
This sequence comes from Planctomycetota bacterium, assembly GCA_004295085.1. GTDB lineage: Bacteria > Planctomycetota > UBA1135 > UBA1135 > UBA1135 > SHNF01. The sequence continues at coordinate 49,234 of SHNF01000005.1, forward strand.
ACGTCGTCGCCGAGCACGAAGCGCCCCACCGCCAAGGTGTCCTCATCGGGCCAGGATTCCGCGCCTGGCGCGCGCACCAGGATCGTGCGCCCGCTCCACAGGTCCTCCAGCGCCATCTCCCCCTCCATCGCGGCCGCGGAGCAACGGAAGGCGCCGAGGAAGCTGTCGAGCAGGCGCGCCCAGGCACCATCGGGGTCATACGACTGCGGGGCCCAGTACACGACGGGCGGCGCGCCCAGCGCCTGGGACGGGCGCTCGAGCAGGAACCACTCGCGGAAACGGTCGCGCAGCCCGGGGTCGTGCCGGCCGTGGGCAAAGCCGGCGAAGGCGTCGTCCCATTCCGCACACAGCACCGGATCCTCCAGCACGCGCTGCTCCAGGTCGAGCAGCAGGCGCGCGGGATCGCCGGGTTCGGGTGCCGGTGCGGCCACGGTGACACTGTTGTAGCGCGCCCCGCGCCGCATGCGGGTGGCGGGCACTGGAGCGAGCGAGCGGCTTCGAGGAGCGACGCGCGCCCTATGGAACGATTGCCAGGGCGCGGCTTACGGAGCTCAGGCGCGCCAGCGGCCCCAGCATGTCGTAGGACACTGCCGCCAGATAGACGTTCGCGCCCAGGAGCGGGGTGAGCGACACGTGGCCGAACAGGCCTGCCGTGGCACGGCCGTGCGCGTCCAGCACGCCGAATGCGTCCGGATTGGCGGGCGAAACCGAACCGCTCAGCATCCGGTTGAAGACCTTGTCCGGCGTCAGCGGCACTTCGATTCCGTACAAGGTGGTCGGCCCGGTGCCCGTGATGGATGCGAGCAGCGCGTAGCGGTATCCCGCTTCCGATTCCGGGAAGGCGATGGCCGCCGTCACGGGATTCCCCGAGCCCAGGCTCAACTCGTCCGCGCTCAGGGTCAGAAATGGAATGAGACCAGCGATCCCGGCCGCGTTGGCGGCTGGGTCGCCGAAGATCACATCGTCGAAGCCGTCGCGGTCGACGTCGCCGGCCCCGGCGACTGGCCCGCCCAAGCTGACCCCTGCGTACGGGCTCGCGTATTCCGTGAGGATGCTGCCGTCGGCGCCCGAATAAAGGACCGCATCGGCGCCGGCGCTGATGATCAGGTCCGCGTGCCCGTCGCCATTGGCGTCGCCTGCACCATCGACGGCTGACCCGAGGCCCAGGCCCTCAACCCATCCGTCGAATTGGTGGAGCCGCAGGTAGTACCGGCCGGAATACACATAGGCGGCGCCCGCGTTGATCAGGAACCTGTCGGCGCCGGGAGCACCGATGACGATGTCCGGCACGCCGTCGGCGTTCACGTCTCCAGCGTCGCCGACAGCATGACCAAGTCCTGTATAGCTCCCGGGGGCATAGTCGAAGACACGCAGCGTGCGCCCATCCTTCCCGGAGATCAGGTACGCGGCGGGCGAAAAAACGTCCCCCGCGGCGCCCGCCAGAACATCGTCGTGGCCGTCCAAGTTGACGTCACCGACACCTGCCACCGCAGCCTGGGAATCTGTCGCGAGGGTGACGGAAAAGAGCAGGCTGCCGTCAGCCCCGGAATAGGCGAATACGTGGTCTTCACTGCTACCGACCACGACATCGTCGTATCCGTCCGCATTCAGGTCGCCGGCCACGTCCACGCCACGACCGAACCCGCTTTCGGGAGCAACGAAGGTGAAGAGCACCGTTCCGTCGAACCCCGAGAATACGAGGACCTCGCTGCCGAGGGCGAAGTTGCCGGCGATGACGTCGTCGAAGCCGTCACGGTTCACGTCGCCGCCGCCTCCCACGTAGCCGCCTAGCGCATGCTGCAGGCGCAGGCCGTAGGCCGTCCAGAGAGTGCTTCCATCCCTCCCGGAGATGAGGTGGACGGCGCCGCAGTTGTAGACCCCTCCGAAGTCGGCCCACGGGGCACCGATCACGACATCAGGCCAGCCGTCGGCGTTGGCATCGCCGGCGGCATCCACGCTCTGCCCGAACTGCTCGTCCGCGATCGGGTGGTGGAACTTGTGCTTCATCTCCCAGCTTCCACCGACGTGCTGAGCAGGAAGCGCGGAACCCAGAAGTAAAGGCGCCACAATGAGCCATGCGGCTTGGGCCATGATTAAGTAACCTACACCTTGACCTAACTTGCGGCAGACCGATGTCAAGGCTTGCTCTGGTCCTTGGCGCGGGTGCGCGGCCTCTCATGAGGAGGACGCTTGCAACGCCTCTCGCATTCGGCTTCGCCTCCACTTCTCTCCGGATCTCATGCTTCGGATTGAAGTGCCCCGAAAGTGGCAAACCATTGCGACAAGGGCAGAAGAGCTGGCGAGCTGTCCGGACGGCTGCGGCTCTAAGTCATTTTCTGGCAAGTTTTTCCGGCTGGTGCCGAAGGAGGGAGTCGAACCCTCACCCCCTTGCGGGGAACGGATTTTGAATCCGTCGCGTCTGCCAGTTCCGCCACTCCGGCGCCGTCGTAGTGCCGCGCAATGGTCGCAGCCGCCCCGCGGCCGGTCAACGGCGGCGCAGCAGGCGGCCGCAGGCGACCAGCTCCACCTCGCCCGCGCGGGAACGGAGGTCGGCGGCGTCGTAGGCCAGGCCCGGCTCGATCTCCACCCAGCCGTGCTCTGCCAGGCGCAGCTGCGGCAGGGCTGCGGCGCACCAGCGGCGGGCGCGGCGGTCCAGGGCCTCGCGGGCGGTGCGGATGGAGTCCACGCCGTCCCGGTTCTTGAGCGGCGCGAACTCCTCGTCGCGTTCCACCAGCTGCACCGCGACGCACCGCGCCAGCGGCATGGCGTCGAACACGAAGGTCTCGAACTTCACCGCGTCGCGCTCCACGGGCTGGCCGCCGGCGTCCAGGGCGCGCACTTTCTTGCGCGCGAGGTGCAGCGGCAGCTGCGCGCCTGCCATGGCCTCCACGAAACTCAGCGTGAAGGCGTGGATGGCGATGTTGCCGGCGCGGTACAGCAGGCTGCCGTCCGCGGCGCGTCGTGCCGCCAGCTCCGGCGGCAGGTCGGAATACTCCAGGACCACGTGACGGCCGCCGCAGCGCGCCAGCATGCCGACCTTCTCGCCGGGGTCGGTTTTCTCCACCACCTTTGCGGACATGTCGGCACCGCGGCCCAGGTGGTGTCCCAGGAACACCGGATCGCCCATGCGCACCAGCGCGTTGTCCACCTGGCAGGAAAACAGCGTGTCCACTCCCCGGCGGCGCAGCTCGGCCAGCGCGCCGCTGCCGGACAAGGCCGCGTAGAAGCCGCCGTGGCCGTCGGGGTTGCGGAACAACCGGTCGGGAGCGGCCAGCAGAAGCTGGCCGTCGGCAGACAGCGCCGGCAAGGTGCCCTGGCACACCAGCAACACGCTGTCGCGCCGCAGATGGAACCAGTTGTGGCGCTCGAGGAAGCGGTGCGTGTCGGCGTGGTTCTCCGGCCCGGTCTGGATGATCCAGGGCAGCGCGGCGCCGCTGAGCTCGCGCAGGCGCCGCACCTGGCCGGCCAGCATCTGGAACAGGCTGGCGCCGCTGACCGGCGCCAGCGGGAAAGTGCCCTTGGGTGCGTCGAAGCCCAGGCGCGAGGCCTGACCGCCGGCCACGGTGGCCACGGCCACGCGGCCGGCGCGCAGCGCCTCCCAGCCCCGCCGCGCCGCCGCCTCGTTTTCCGGAGTCGCACGCGCGGGCGGTGGCAGCAGCTCCGGAGGCTCCAGCGGGCAGGGCGCGGCGGGCGGCGGAGCCGCCAGCGCCGCGCGCTGGCGGTCGAGCAGCTCCCAATCGACGCCGGCGAGATCCTGGAGCAGCGCCGCCACGGCGTCGGCGCCGGCGCGCCGCGCCGGCGCCAGCACCGACTGCAGGCCGCGCGCTGCCAGCGCCTCATCCACCTGCGCGGAGGAGGCCAGCGCCGGCGCGGCCACTCCTAGGCCCTGTCGCTGATGCGCTCGAGCTCCTGCTCCAGCAGGTGCACGAGCAGCTCCATCTTGCGCTCGAGGATGAGCTGGCGCTTCACCAGCTTCTCGACCACGGGCGGCAGCAGCGCCTCCACCGCATAGTTGTTGATCATGTTGATGATCTCGGCGCGGTTGGCGTCCTCGATGCGGTGGAAATGGTAGTGGTAGGAGTTGTCCAACGCCTCCTTGGCCTGGTGCAGTGCCTCCTGGGTCAGGCGCTTCAGTTCGGTCGGGTCGTGCTCGATCTTGAACACTTCGCGGCGGTAGGAATGCAGAGCCTCGGCGAACTCTTGCTTCATGGAACGAGATGGCGGAGGGTCAAGGATGACGGCGGAAGGCCAGGGCGACGTTGTGGCCGCCGAAGCCGAAGGAATTGGACAGCGCGGCCCGGAAGGCCTGTTCACGTGCCGCGCCCGGGATGTAGTCGAGGTCGCACCCGTTCTCGACGTCCGGGTGCTCCAGGTTGCGCGTCGGATGGGCGACGCCGCCGTGCACGGTCAGCACCGTGGCCACGGCTTCGACTGCGGAGCCGGCGCCGAGCAGGTGGCCGATCATGGACTTGGTGGAGGAGACGGCGCAGCGGCGCGCGGCCTCCTCGCCCAGGGCCAGCTTGATGGCCCGCGTCTCCATGGTGTCATTGAGCTCGGTGGACGTGCCGTGGGCGTTGATGTAGTCCACCTCGTCCGGATTCATCTGCGCGTCGGCCAGCGCCAGGCGCATGGAGTTGGCCGGGCGCCGGCCGCTCTCGTCGGGCGCGGTGATGTGGCCGGCGTCGTCGGACTGGCCGAACCCGGCCAGCTCGCAGTAGATGCGGGCGCCGCGCCGGCGCGCGTGCTCCAGGGACTCGAGCACCAGGGCGCCCGAGCCCTCCCCCATGACAAAGCCGTCACGGTCGCGATCGAAGGGGCGGGAGGCCTTTTCGGGCTGGTCGTTGCGCGTGCTGAGCGCGCGGGCGGCATTGAAGCCGGCCATGCACAGCGCGTTGATCACCGTCTCCGACCCGCCCGTGACCATGAGGTCAGCCGCGCCGGAGCGGATCTCGCGCATGGCCAGTCCGATGGCGTGGCCGCTGCTGGCGCAGGCCGAGGCAGTGGAGAAGCACGGCCCGGCCAACCCGAACTCGATGGCCACGTTGCCGGCCAGGGCGTTGGACATGGTGTTGGGCACGAAGAACGGCGTGATGCGGCGCGGCCCGCCCTGGTTCAGCACCGCGTACTGGTCCAGGATGCTGTCGATGCCCCCGATGCCGGTGCCGAAGATCGAGCCGGCGCGCTCCGCATCGTACTGCTCCGGCGCCAGCCCGGCGTCGCGGCAGGCCTCGCGCGCCGACAGCAGGCCCATCATGCTGAACGTGTCCATGCGGCGCTGCTCGGGCTTCGTGAAGTGCTCTTCCAGCTTCAGGACCGGTCCCTGCACCAGCCCGGCGATGCGCGTGGCGTAGGCGCTGGTGTCCCATCCGTCCACCTGGGTGATGCCGTTCTCCCCGCGCAGCATGCGCTCGAAGGAGGCGTGCGCTCCCATGGCAAGGGGGGTCACCGCCCCCACGCCCGTCACCACCACCCGGCGATTCGCGTCGAGCATGAAGTCCCTCGGAAACAGGAACAGTGGAAGCTGGCGCCGCCGGCCGGACGCCGCCGGAAGCGCGAGGCGGTCAGGGGTTGGCGGCCGCGGTCTTGCTCTGGATGTAGTTGATGGCGTCGCCGACGGTCTGGATCTTCTCCGCGTCCTCGTCGGGGATGGTGATGTCGAAGGCGCTCTCGAACTCCATCACCAATTCGACCGTGTCCAGGCTGTCGGCGCCCAGGTCGTTGATGAAGCTGGTTTCCGGGGCCAGCTTGTCGCGCGAGGTCCCCATGTGTTCGCAGATGATTTCGTAGACCTTTTCCTCGATCTCACGCTGGTTCACAGCTTCCTCCGGTCGGCCTGGGTCAGAATGGGATTCGAATCCTCAGGGTGGGTCCCACGGATGCGGGAACCGCGTCCTTGGGGGGCGGCGGGCGCCGCGCAGGGGGCGGAATTGTAGCGGGGCCCTGCGCCCGGAGTGCAATGGTCCTTCAGCCCAGCGACAAGCCGCCATCCACCACCAGGATCTGGCCGGTGATGTAGCCGCCCGCGGGCCCCAGCAGGAAGCGCACCGCCCCGGCCACGTCCTCCGGGGTCCCGGGCCGGCCCAGCGCGGTCTTGCCGGTCAGGGCCGCCTTCGCCGCCTCCGGCAGGTCTTCCGTCATCTCGGTCTGGATGTAGCCGGGGGCCACCACGTTCACGGTGATGCCGCGGCTGCCCAGCTCCAGGGCCACGGAGCGCGCCAGACCGTGCAGACCGGCCTTGGCCGCGCAGTAGTTCGCCTGGCCGGGGTTGCCGATCAAGGCCACGACCGAGCCCACCAGCACCATGCGGCCGGAGCGCTGCTTCAGCATGGGGCGGGCCGCGGCCTTCACGCAGTGGAACACGCCGCCCAGGTTGGTGGCGATGACCTCCTGGAACTGCTGCTCGCTCATGCGCAGCAGCAGGTTGTCGCGGGTGATGCCGGCGTTGGCCACGAGGCCGTCCAGGCCGCCCCAGGCCTCGAGCACCGCCTCCACGCAGGCGGCGGCGCACTTGGGGTCGGCCACGTCGCCCTCCAGCTCCAGGAACTCGCCGCCGGCGGCGCGCACGGCCGCCGCCACCGGCTCCAGGTTGGCGCGCCTGGTGGCGAGTCCCGCCACCTTGGCGCCGTGGCGGGCCAGCTCCAGCGCGACGGCGCGCCCGATGCCGCGCGAAGCGCCAGTGACCAGGACGCGGGCGCCGGCAAGCTCGCTCATTCGAACATCTCCGGGGGCAGGGACTCGAGGTCTTTGGATTCTGCCAGGGACAGGACGCGCGCCTCCGGCGCGATCTTGCGGGCAAAGCCCTTCAGGACGACTCCGGGTGCGGGCTCCACGAACCACCGCCCCGCCGCCACCGCGGCCATGCCGCGAAAGGAGTCCTCCCACAGCACCGGCGCGGTGAGCTGCGCGGCAAGATTGGCGCGCAGCCGTCCGGGGTCGGTCTCCGGCGCCGCCAAGGCGTTCTGCCACACCGGGCAGGCCGGCGCCTGGAAGCGCACCTCATCCAGCGCGGCCTTCAGCCGGTCCGCAGCGGGACGCATCACCTCGCTGTGGAATGCGCCGGCCACCTGCAGCCGCAGGCAACGCTTGCCAGCGGCCTTCACGCGCTGCTCCAGGTCCGCCAGGGCGGCCAGCTCCCCGCTCACCACGATCTGTCCGGGCGAGTTCAGGTTCGCGACCTGGCAGACACCGCCGGCCGCGGCCGCCGCTTCCGCGCACAGCCGGTCCAGGGCGACGCGCTCCATTCCCATCACCGAGCTCATGCCGGAAGGCAGGGCCTCGCTGGCCTCCTGCATGGCCTGCCCGCGCAGGCGCACCAGCCGCAACCCGTCCTCGAAGCCCAGCGCGCCGGCGGCCGCCAGCGCCGTGTACTCGCCCAGCGAGAGCCCGGCCGCGAGCAGCGGCAGGACACGCCGGCCGGTCTTCTGCTCCAGGGCCGCGAGCGCCGCCAGCGAGCAGGTGTAGATCGCCGGCTGCGCCACGTCGGTGCGGGTCAGGAACTCGATCGGCCCTTCGAAACAGGCCTGCGTCAGCTTCCAGCCCAGCACGGCATCGGCGCGCTCGAACAGCTCCCGCGCCGCCGGCCAGTCCGCGGCGAAGCTGCGGCCCATGCCGACGAAGTGGGCGCCCTGGCCCGGCAACAGCAATCCGATGTGCATGCGCGTTCCCGTTGCTCCGCCGCCCTCACCAGCGCAGGCGCGCGCCGGCCCAGACCAGGCCGGCCCCGAAGGCGGCCAGCACCACCAGCTTGCCGGACTGGAGCATGCCGTTCTCCCAGGCCTCGGCCAGGCCGATGGCGCAGGAGCCGGCCGAGGTGTTGCCCAGGCGCTCGATGTTGATGAAGAGCTTCTCCGGGGGCAGGTTGAGCTTGTCCCGGGCGGTTTCCAGGATGCGCTTGTTCATCTGGTGCGGGATGACCAGGCCCAGCTCCTGCGGGTCCTGGCCTTCCATGGCCCAGGTAATCAGGCTCTCCATCTGCGACACCGCGAAGCGGTACACCTCGCGCCCCTTCATGCGCAGCAGGTGTGTGCCCTCGGCCAGGATCTCAGGGGTCATGGGCTCCCGGCCGCCGCCCTTGCTGCGGATGATGTAGTGGTAGCCGGTGCCGTCGGCGCCGAGCTGGAACGCTTCGATGAGCCCCTGCCGGCACTGCGCGTGCGGCTGCAGCAGGGCCGCGCCGGCGCCGTCGCCGAACAGGACCATGGAGTTGCGGTCGTAGATGTCGCTGATGCGGCTGAGCGCTTCGCCGGCCAGCACCAGCACGTTGCGGTAGGCTCCGGTGGACACGAACTGCGCGCCCACGGACAGGCCGTACACGAAGCCGGCGCAGGCGGCGGCGATATCGAAGGCCGCGGCGTTGACGCAGCCCAGCCGCTCCTGCACGACGCAGGCCTGCGAGGGACACAGGTAGTCGGCGGAGACGGTGGCGACCACGATCAGATCCACCTCGGAAGGCGCCACCCCGGCGCGCTCCAGCGCCTTGCGGCCGGCGGCCACGAACATGTCCGAGGGGCGCTCGTCCGGGCGCAGCCAGCGCCGCTCGACGATGCCGGTGCGCTGCTGGATCCACTCGTCGCTGGTCTCGACGAAGCGCGTGAAGTACTGGTTGTCGACCACGCGCTCGGGGACGTAGCCGCCCACGCCGGCGATGCCGACCGGGATCAGCGCGGCCTTGCGCGCCGCTTCCGCGGGGGCCGGCGCGGCCAGCGTCATGCCTTGCCTCCGGCGCCGTGCGCCGCGGCGTACTTGCGCAGGCTCTCGGTGATGTGGCGGTTGACGCCGCGCTCCACGTCGTTGCGGGCGGCACGCAGGGCCGGGGGCAGGGCGTGCGCGCGCGAGCGGCCGTGGCCGATCACCACGGTGCCGTCCACGCCCAGCAAGGTGGCCCCGCCGACATCGGCGAAGTGCGCGGCCCCCGCCACGCGGCGCAACTCCTCGTCCATGCCGCCGGTCAGGCCGGGCACGCGCCGCTCGAGCTGGCGCTGGAGATACTCCGCGAAGCCTTCCACCACCTTGAGGATCACGTTGCCGACGAAGCCGTCGGTGACGAAGACATCGGCCTCGCCGGCGAACAGCTCGTGGCCCTCGCGGTTGCCCACGAAGCGGATGCTGCTGTCCTCCAGAAGCTTGTAGGTCTCCTTCTCCACCGGGCTGCCCTTGCCGGCCTCGCCGCCGATGTTCAACAGGCACACGCGCGGCTCCGCGATCCCGAACATGTCGCGGGCGTAGGCGGTGCCCATGAGCGCGTACTGCAACAGGTGCTCCGGCTTGGCGTTGGGGTTGGCCCCCACGTCCAGGAACACGAACGGGCCGCTGGCGCCGGACAAGGCCACCGCGATGGCGGGGCGGCGGATCCCCGGCAGCAGGCCCAGTCCCATGGTGGCGCCGGCCACAGTCGCGCCGGTGTGTCCGAACGACAGCATGCCGTCGGCCCGGCCCTCCTTCACGGCGCGCACACACTGGAACACCGTGGCCTCCGGCTTGCGGCGCATGGCTTCCACCGCCGATTCATGCCCCTCGACCATCTGCTCGCAGGGCAGGATCTCCGGCAGCTCACTCAGGCCATGCCCATGCAAGGATTCCTCGATCAGCGCGCGCGGCCCGACCAGCAGCAGCTCGGAGGGCCGAAAGTCGGCGCCCAGGGCCTGCCCCAGGCCGATCAGGATTTCCGCCGGGGCGTAATCCCCGCCGAGGACATCAACGGCGATCCGCACCGGACGCGCTCCGGCCTAGAACTCGTCCTTCTCGATGACTTCGCGGCCGGCGTAGAAGCCGCAGTTCTCGCACACCGTGTGCGGCCGCCCCATGGCGCCGCAGCGCGAGCAGGCGCGCAAGGGAACCCGCGGCTTGCGCAGCGCGGCCTTGCCGGTTCGCGAGCGGGAATGGGAGTGTCGTCTCTTCGGATTGGGCATGGGGCTACCTCGGAGCCAGCCGGGACCCGTGGCAATGAAGCGGAGTATTGTCGCGCCGGGGCATCCAGGGTCAAGCCGGGGAGGGCAGGGCCTGCTCCAGCTCGGCCACCGCGGCTTGCAGACCCTCGGCGGCGGCGCCCTGGCCCTGGGCGAAGTCCGGGCGGCCGCCGCCGCCACCGCCCAGCATCTGGCCGAAGCGGCGGGCCAGATCGCCGGCGCGTACGCCGCTCTGCGGCTGCCGGCACAGGATCACGAATGGAACGCTGCCCGCGTCGCCGCCGGCGAGCAGAACGATCGGCGGCAGCTCGGCCCGGCCGCGCAGCTGGTCGGCGAGGCCGCGCAGGCCTTCCGCGTCCAGGCCCTCGATGCGCCTCCACGCCAGGGCGCCGCCGGCGCTGCGCAGCTCGGCGATCAGGCCGTGCGCGTCCGGGACGGCGGCCCGGCGCGCGCTGCGCGCCTGCTTGAGCTCGTCCTTCAGCGCCGCCACCCGCTCGAGCAGGCGCTCGGCTGGAGCCTTGAGCGATTCCGACAGCTGTCCCAGCAGCGCCTGGTCCTGGCGGAAGCTGTGCAGGGCCGCCATCCCCGCCACCGCCTCCATGCGGCGCACCCCCGCGGCCAGAGCCCGGTCGCTGAGGATGCGGAACGGCCCGATGGCGCCAGTGTTGCGCACGTGCGTTCCTCCGCACAACTCCTTGCTGAAACCCGGCACCTCGACCACGCGCACTTCGCTGCCGTACTTCTCCCCGAACAGGGCGACCACGCCCTCGGCTTTGGCCTGCTCCAGGCTGGTCATGCGCCTGGGCACGTCCTTGGCCGCCAGGACCTCGCGGTTGACCAGGTCCTCGATCTGGCGCAGCTGCTCCGGCGCTGGCGCCTGCCCGTGCGTGTAGTCGAAGCGCAGGCGGTCCGGCGCCACCAGCGAGCCGGCCTGGTTCACCTGCGGGCCGAGCGCTTGCTTCAAGGCCGCGTGCAGCAGGTGCGTCGCCGTGTGATGCGCCTCGGTGGCGCGCCGCGCCGCCGTGTCCACCTCGGCCCGGACCGCCATGCCCACGCGCAGCGGCGCCAGCGCCTTGCCGCGATGGAAGTGGTCGTCGCCGTCACGGGTGGTGTCCTCCACCTGGAACACCACCGCGCCGCCGCCGGCGGCGCGCAGCACGCCCCGGTCCCCGACCTGTCCGCCTCCTTCGGCGTAGAACGGGGTCAGGCGCAGGACCACCGAGCATTCCTGTGCGGGCGCAACCTGGTCCACCGAGCGCAGGCCTTCCCCCTCCGGCACGACGATGGCTTCCACCGCGGTGTCGCACTGGTCGCAGTCGTAGCCCACGAACACGCTGCGCTGCGTGCCCTCGGCCGACGCTGCCACGGCGCCCTTCAGTGAGTCTGCGAACACCTTGCCGCTCAGGGCCGAACCGCTGCGGGCGCGCTCGCGCTGCTCCTCCATGGCGCGCTCGAAGCCGGCCTGGTCCAGCTCCAACCCGCGCTCGCGCACGATCACCTCTGTAATGTCCGACGGGAAGCCATAGGTGTCGTGCAACTCGAAGGCCAGCGTGCCCGGAAACAGCGTGACGCCGCGCTGGTGCTGCAGTTCCTCCAGGGCCGCCTCCAGGCGCGCGATGCCGAGCCGGTATGTGTCGCGGAAGCGCTCCTCCTCGCCCAGCACCAGCGCCTGGATGGCGCCCTGCTGCTCCTTCAGCTCCGGGTAGGCCACCGCCATGACCTGCTGCACAGCCGGCAGCATCTCGGCCAGGAACGGCCGGCGCAAGCCCAGCTCGATGCCGTCGCGCACCGCGCGGCGCAGGATCTTGCGCACCACGTAGCCGCGCCCGTCGCGCCCCGGCGCGGCCCCGTCGGCGATGCAGAAGAACACGGCGCGCGCGTGGTCGGCGATGCGGCGCATGCGCACGCCGTCCTGGCTGTCGCGGACGTAGCGGCGGCCGGCCAGGGACGCCAGGCGGTCCAGGGACGGCAGGAACAGGTCGGTCTCGAAGTTGTTGGGGACTCCTTGCGCGACTGCGGCGATGCGCTCCAGGCCCAGTCCCACGTCGATGTTCTTCTGGGGCAGCGGCACCAGCCGGTGGTCCCCGGCCCGATCGAACTGGGTGAACACGCAGTTGCCGACCTCCAGGAAGCGGTCGGGCAGCTTCTCCAGCCCGTGCGCGCCCGGCAAAGGCTGGGCCGGCTCCTGGTCGAAGTAGATCTCGCTGCAAGGGCCGCAGGGACCATTGGGGCCCTTGCTGGGCGCCGACGCCGGCCAGAAGTTCTCCTTCTCGCCGAAGCGGAAGATGCGCGCCGCCGGTAGGCCGATCCGGTCGCGCCAGATGGCGAAGGCCTCGTCATCGTCCGTGTACACCGTCGCCACCAGTCGCCCGGGGTCCCAGCCCAGGGTCTCGGTGAAGAACTGCCATTCCCAGGCGATGGTCTCGGCCTTGAAATAGTCGCCGAAGCTGAAGTTGCCCAGCATCTCGAAGAAGGTGTGGTGGCGCGGGGTCAGCCCCACGTTCTCCAGGTCCGGCACGCGCAGGCACTTCTGCGCGGTGGTGGCGCGCTTGAGGTCGCGGCGGCCGCGGCCCAGGAACTCGTCCTTGAACTGGTTCATCCCGGCGCCGGTGAACAACAGCGTCGGGTCCTTGGCCGGGACCAGCGAGTCCGAACGTAGGCGCGTGTGGCCGCGGCCCTCGAAGAAGGAGAGGTAGGCCTCGCGGATCTCGGCGCTGGTGCGCGGGTAGGACATGGCGTTGGCCTGCGCCATGCCGGGTGGCGGCGTGCGCAGGAAACCGACGATTTTACGCCTTGCGGCGACCGCGGCCTTCGGCGACCAGGGCGGCGCCGACGTCCAGCTCCTCGTCCTCGTCACCGGAGCCGTCCGGCTCCTCCGGAGCGGCCTTGGCCGCCAGCGCCTTCGCCTTCACTGCGGCGACGACCTCGGCCTGGAAGTCGGGGTTGTCCACCAGAAACTGGCGCGCCATCTCGCGGCCCTGGCCGATGCGGATCTCGCCCTGCTGCGGGTGCACGTAGCTGAACCAGGAGCCGGACTTGACGATGGTGCCGTGCTGCAGGCCGAGGTCCAGGACGTCGCCTTCCAGGCTGATGCCCTTGCCGAAGAGGATGTCGAATTCGGCCCGGCGGAACGGCGGCGCCACCTTGTTCTTCACCACCGTCACCTTGGTGCGGTTGCCGACGATCTCCTCGCCCTGCTTGAGCTGGCCGATGCGGCGCACGTCCAGGCGCACCGAGGAGTAGAACTTGAGCGCGCGGCCGCCGGGCGTGGTCTCGGGGTTGCCGAACATGACCCCGATCTTCTCGCGCAACTGGTTGATGAAGATGACGATGGCGTTGGACTTGCTGGTCATCCCGGTCAGGCGGCGCAGCGCCTGGCTCATCATGCGCGCCTGCAGGCCCATGAACTGGTCGCCCACCTCGCCCTCGATCTCGGCCTTGGGCACCAGCGCCGCCACCGAGTCCACCACCACCACGTCCACGGCCTTGGACTTGATGAACTGCTCGCAGATGTCCAGGCCTTCTTCGCCGTAGCTGGGCTGGGACAGCGTGAAACGCAGGCCATCCAGGCGCACGCCGATCTTCTGGGCGTACTCCGGGTCGAAGGCGTGCTCGGCGTCGATGTAGGCCGCGTAACCGCCCTGCTTCTGGGCCTGGGCGATGACGCTCAAGGCGAGCGTGCTCTTGCCGCTGCCCTCCGGGCCGAACATCTCGACGATCCGGCCGCGCGGCAGGCCGCGCCCGCCCAGGGCGAGGTCCAGGCTCAAGGCGCCGGTCGGGATGCCTTCCACGGGCACGAGGTATTGAGCCGTCATCTGCACCACCGAACCCTTACCGTGGCTCTTCTCGATCTGCGACAGCACGGCCTGGATGGCCTTCTGGCGCTCTCCGCCTTCCTTCACCGAGGCGGCGGGGGCCTCCTTCCTGGGCGTTGAGTCTTTCTTGGATGTGTTCTTCTGCGCGGCCACGACGGTTCCTCCGGAACGGGCAGTCTATTCGCAGGTCACCGCCCATTGAAAGGGCGGGGTGTTGAGGAGAGTGGTGATGCGGACGAGCGCCGCAGCGGCCAGGACCGGAGCACGCAGTACTGTGCCCCGGAGCGGCTCAGCTGCGACTGGTACAGGTTCACCGCCGCCGGCGTGCAGTCCACCTCCGGCAGCGCCGGAAGGAGGCAGCCCTGCAGGGCTTGCGCCCGCCTCGGGTCCAGCCGGGCCAGGGTGACGTGGGCCCGGAAGGAGCGGCGCTCGGGCGCGAAGCCGGCGTCGCGGGCGCAGGACTCGATCGCGCGGGCCAGGCGCCCGAGCGCTTCTACCTCGCCCCGCAGCCCGGCCCACAGGATCAGGCTGCGCGGCCCCTTGGGCGGGAACAGCCCGGGCTCGTCCAGGTGCAGCTGCGGCGCTTCCACGGCATGGATCACGGATGAGACCGATTCGGTTACGCGGAACAGGCGGCCGCGGTCGGCTTCGCCCAGGAAACGCATCGTCACGTGCAGGTTCTCGGGCGGAATCCAATGGCAGCCCTGGCCCTGGAACTGGGCCCGCAGCGGCGCGAAGGCCGCCACCAGGGCTTCCACGGCCTCGGTCGGGAGCGGGCAGGCGAAGAAGCAGCGCATGGCTACAGGCGCACGAACTCGCGCAGCTCCTCCAGCCGCTGGTCCACCTGGGCGCGCTCCAGCCGCTCCAGGCCGCGCGTGGAGAACTCCTCCACGGTGAAGGAGGCGGTCACGATCCCATAGGCCATGGCCCGGCGCAGGCCGGGCGGATCGAGGCTTCCGGCGGCCGCCAGCGAGCCGAGCAGGCCGCCGGCGAAGGAGTCCCCGGCGCCGGTCGGGTCCACCACCCGCGTCGTCGGGTAGGCCGGCAGGGCGAAGTGGAAGCCGCGCGCGAACAGGAAGGCGCCGTGCTCGCCCTTCTTCAGGACGACCACCTGCGGCCCCAGCAGCAGCAAGGCGGCCCCCGCCCGGATCAGGTTGTCCTCGCCGGTGAGCTGGCGCGCCTCGGCGTCGTTGAGGACCAGGCCCTGCACGCGGCGCAGCAGCGCCAGCAGGGCCGGCCGTGCGCTCTCGATCCACAAGTTCATGGTGTCGGCGAACACAACTTCCCCTCCCAGGCGCTCCAGGCAGCGCAGCTGCACCTCCGGCCCCATGTTGGCCAGGAACACGAAGCGGGCTCCGCCGTACGACGCCGGCGGCTCCGGCGGGAGCGCCAGGACGTTGAGATCGGTGCGCAGCGTCTCCGCCGCGTTCATGTCGCCGCGGTAGCGGCCGCTCCAGCGGAACGAGGCGTGGTCGGCGTAGCGGCGCACTCCGCCCAGGTCGGCGCCGCGGCGGCGCAGCACCTCCCACACGGCCTCCGGATAGTCGGCGCCGATGTTGGCCGCCACCTTGACCGGCCCGAACAGCGACGCCGCCAGGGCGAAGTACACCGCCGAGCCGCCCACGACGTCGTGCACGCGCCCCGACGGCGTCTCCACCGTGTCGATCCCGGCCGATCCGACGACCACCAGGCTCATGTCCGTGCCTCCCGCTTCCAGTCCACGTGCTCCTTGTGCTCGCGCGAGAGCATCCACACCACGCCTCCGAGCAGGCCCACCCCCACCTGCGTCACCAGCCGGAACACGATGGAGGTCGCGACTCCCAGCGTGGCGGTGGAGCCGAAGCCGCGGAAGAACAGGGCGAACATGGTCTCACCCACGCCGAAGCCGGAAGGCGCCAGCGGCAGCGAGGACACGGTCTGCACCACCGGGAAGGCCACGTACACCTGCGGCAGAGTCAGGTCCGCGCCCAGCGCCTGCGCCATCAGCCAGAACGACAGCACGCCGCAAGCCTGCAGCACCACCGACAGACCGAGCGCCGCGCCCACGGCGCCCGGGCGCTCCCGGTACACCGTCAAGGCGTCGTCCAGGACCGCGACTTTCTGCTGGAACGGCAGCTTGCGCAGCAGCCACTCGATCCCGAGCAGCCGGCGCGCGCGCCTCGACAGGTACAAGGCCGGGAGCACGATCGCCAGCGCCAGGATCAGGAGCACGTAGCGGCGCACCACGCCCAGCCACGGCGGCGCGCCCTCGATGTGGACGCCGCCGAAGAACAGCACCAGCCCGGCCAGCACCAGCAGCGAGAACAGGCCGATCACCCGGTCCACGAGCACCGACATGAAGGCGCGAGCCCGGTTGCCCTCCAGCCCGCGCGTCACCAGCGCCGCCCGCACCAGGTCGCCGCTGGTCAGTCCCGGCATGATGATGTTGAAGAAGTAGCCGACGAAGCACAGGCGCAAGGCGTTGCGGTAGCTGGTCGGCACGCCCACCGCGCGCAGCAGGATCATCCAGCGCAGGGTCACGAACGCGAGCAGCACCCCCCACAGCACCAGCCCGAGCAGGAACGGCGGGATCCGCATCCCGGCCAGCAAGGTGAAGAACCCGGGTCGCAACTGGTGGTCGGGCGGCAGCGGCGGCCGGAACACGCGCTCTCCCCCTTCCGCCGTGAACACCCAGTGGTCCGCGTGCCAGTCGCCCTCCAGGCGTCCCACATATTCCGCGCTCGGCTCCTTCTGACCCGCCGGCACCACCACCACCTTGTCGTCGTACTCGATCAGGTACGCGAACACATACCAGATCAGGACGACCGCGATGCCGATCTTGAGGATCGTGAGCGCGGCGGACTTCAAGGCTGCGGCGCGGCCAGGTGCTTCAGGATGAGGGCGCGCCGCTCGCGGCAGGCCGCGGCCACCTCCGGGTCGGGATCCGCCTCGCCGTGCTCCAGGGCCAGCAGCACCGCGCGCACGCCCGTGCGCTGCAGCACCGCGTCGCCGGTGACCGGTTGCGGCGCGGTCCGATAACGCCGCGCCATGCCGGCCAGGAGCAGGGCCGCCGCCGTCGGATCATCGATGCGGGCCTGATCCACCTGCTCCAGGGCCGCACCGACGCGCGCCGCGTAATCCGGGGCGCGCGCGGCCGCGGTGGCGGCGTCGTACGCGGCCACGGCCGCCGCCAGGTCGCCCTGCGGCGGCTGCGCCGCCGGCCGCGCGCCCACCCGCTCGATCCAGAACGCCGCGAACTGGCTCAGGACGGCCGCGCTCTGCAGGCGCGTGTCCGCGAAATCATCGTGCAGCAAGGCAACCATCAGGTAGGCGGCTGCCTCCAGCGCCACACCCACGTCCGAGGGCGGGATGGCCGCGATGCGCTGCAGGATCCCGCGCTCCACCGCGCGATGGTCCGCGATCTCGAAGCTCTCCATCTCCCCGACCCGGAAGTCCGGGGTGTCCTTGCCCGAGCCCAGGTACACCTGCGGATCGGTGGTCAGCTGCGCCGGCGAGCGCGGACGCCACTGTCCGTCATGGATCGCGGCGAAGTCGTACACGGCGTTGGACGGCGACACCGAGCAGGCCGCGAGCGCCAGCACGGGCACAGCCAGCGCGAGCAGCCAGGGGGACAAGGCCAGGCGGGGCACGGCGGGCGGAGTCTAGCGGCGCTGGCCCGGGCCCCGCACGCGCGGCCCGGGTCCGCGGGTTACACTGGTCCGCGGGCCGTTCTCCCCTTGTGGCGGCTCATGCTCACCCCGGCCGCGCCGGGAGGAGAAAGGTACATGGGCTTGCGCATTGTGTTCCGTCCGGTCCTGGCCGGGTCCCTGCTCGCGTCGATGCTCGCGCCCATGGCGGCGCAGGAACAGCGGCTGACGCACGACGCGCCGCAGGTGATGTTCGGCGCCGACTCGCCGCCCATGCAGCGCCTGTTCGACTACGACGCCGACGGCGACTGGGACGCGGTAGGCGGGCGCGTGGGCGACAGCGGCGGCACTCCGGCCGGCTTCGAGAACCGGGTCTGGACCAACAACGGCGCGGGCGTGTTCCTCCTGCACAGCAGCACCAACTCCAACGTGGTGCCGCCGGGCACGCAGGCCGACCGCATGCCGATCGCCGTGGGCGACTTCAGCGGTGACGGGCGCGACGACTACGCGCAGGCCGCCGGCGAGGAGCTGTGGCTGTGGACCGCGCCGGTGCCGGGCCGGCTGTTCTTCGGCTGGAAGTACGAGGACCTCGGCTTCGCCAACTACAGCCGCGACGTGGAGATGGCTGATTTCGACGGCGACGGCGTCGCCGACGTCGCCGTGCTCGCGAACCGCGACCTGCGCGTCTACTGGTCGGGCGGCGGCAGCACCCTCCTGCCCTACGACGCGGCCCACAACGGCGTGGAGCAGCTGCTGGTGTCCGACACCGACGGCGACCTCCTGCCGGACTTCTTCGCCGTGGGCGGCTGGAAGGCTGTGCCCTTCTCGATCAGCGGGCACAGTATTGCGCCCGGGCCGCAACTGGACTTCCGCGGCTACGGCCCGATGGCCGCCGCGGGCGACATCGACGGCGACGGCGACGAGGATCTGGCGGCTTTCTACATGCCGGGCAGCGGGCCCGCCACCGTGGAGATCTTCCGGCGCGTCGCCGCCGGCGCCTGGGCCAGTGAGCCTCCCTACGAAGGCGGTCCCGCCGAGTACCTGGCCGACGTCGACAATGACGGCGATCCCGACGGGGTGTGCTGCGGCGGCGGCGGCGGCGGACCCGACTTCGCGCGCCTCGAGTTCCCCTCCACCTACGAGATCAGCATCAACGACGGCGGCGTCATCGGCAAGGCGATGGCGATCCCCGGCCTGGGCTCCCGCTCGCTCGCGGGCGCCAAGGACGTGGACGGCGACGGCGACACGGACCTGGTGGCAGGCCGCTGCGTGTACTTCAACCGCGGCGCCTGGACCGCCACTCCGGCCAGCAACTTCACCAGCATCGAGAGCGAGATCGAGCTGGCCGACCTCGACGGCGACGGCGACGCCGATCCCTGGCGGCAATCCACGCTCAATCCGAACGTGGAGCACCGCGCTTACCGCAACCAGGGCGACGGCAACTATCGCTGGCAGGATCTGGTGATGGAGCCGCTGCCGCCCGGCCAGGGCGCGGGCGGGCCGCGCGTGCTCGGCGATTTCGACGGCGACGGCGACTGCGACGTGATCCTGGGCGTGTGGCAGGGCTCCACCTTCCTCTACCAGGGCCTGTGGAAGAACAGCGGCGGCGGGAGCTTCCACTACGCGGGCGCGTGCACTCCCGACGGCGTGTCCTTCTTCCTGGACACCGTGGTCACGCTCGAGAACTTCATCACCGGCGACCTGGAGGGCGACGGCGACCTGGACCTGGTCATGCGCGAGGACACCGCGCCCGGCGGCACCAGCTACGGCCGCACCAAGGTCTACCGCAACGACGGCACCGGCTTCCTCACGCCGGCCGCCGACTACAACCTGGAGAGCTTCCACGCGCTGGCCGACTTCGACGGCGACGGCCTGTTGGACGCGCTGACCTCCTCCGGCCCGCTGGCGCTGCGCCTGGGCCAGCCGGCCGGCGCGCCGCAGCCCTTCGGCGCCTTCACGCCGCTCTTCGGCGGCTTCCAGGCCGGCTACGCAGCCAACCTGGACGTGCGCGACTTCAACCAGGACGGCCATCCCGACGTCGCCGCCATCGAGTACATCCCCCAGACCGGCGTCGACTTCACCCGCCACCCGCGCATCTTCGTCAACGACCTGGGCCTGGGGCTTCCGCTCGGCTTCACCAAGACCGAGCCCAGCACCGACGCCTCGGACAAGGACTTCGCCGCGCTGCTGGGCGCCGACGTGAACCTGGACGGCCGCACCGACCTCGTCTTCGGGCCCTTCGGCTCCGACCGCAGCTACCGCGTCTACCTGCAGAAGAGCGACGCCGAGCCCCTGCTCGGCGTCTCCGCGTACGAAGCGGGCGTCGAGATGGTGCTTCCCGGCATCCTGCGCGACGACGCCGACGGCGACGGCGACCTGGACCTGGTGGGCGAGTACCTGAGCCGCAACGTCGCGATCCACGGCCCGGACAGCGGCGCGCGCCGCCAGTACGGCACCGGCACGCCCGGCAGCGGGGGCGTCGTGCCGACGCTGGGCGTGACCGGCCCGGTGCGCGCCAGCGCGGCCCCGGAGCTGCGCGTCACCGGTCTGAGCGGAACGCTGGCCTGGCTGGCCGCGAGCGGCGCGCCTGCGGTCCTCCACAACGTGCGGGGCAGCGGCGCCACGCTGCTGGTGGATCCCTCCACTCCTGGTTTCTTCTACCGCGCCTTGCCCGTGACTGGCGCCGGCAGCGGCGTCGCCCAGGGCTGGATCGCTCTCCCGATCCCCCACCTCGCGCGCCTGGCGGGCAGCGCGGCTTATCTCCAGGCGCTCGTCCCTGATGCCGGGTCGGCCGGCGGCACCACGGCGGCCAGCAACGGCCTGTACCTGCAGCTCGGGCTCTGAGATCCACCGCCGCGCTCACTGGATCGTTCTTCGTACCACGTTGGCCGTGGCATCGGAGCCTTGTACGATGCGGTGCGCGAGCTGTGCGAATGCAGACGCCATGGAGGTGTATGAATCCCCCGGCCACCAGGATCGTCCTGGCCTTGTCACTCTTCCTGCTTCTCGGTGCCTGCGACAGCCTGGTTCAGGTCGGGGAGGCGATTCGGGATGATGACGGCGACTCTTGGTTCCACCACGCCAACAATCAGCGCGCCATCCTGCGCGTGAAGTCGATCGTCGTGGACCAGGACGGCGCCTACTTCATTCGGGCGGAGCACGTGCGGCTGCCGCTGGCAGCCAGCCTGAGCGGCGCTTTCGCCTTCGAGGAGGACCAGATCACGGACCTCGACCTCGAGTTGACAACGCGCACGATCGGGACGTGGCTGCTCGACGCGCCCGATCAGGTGGTCACCTTTCATACGCCCCTGGAGGTGGTCCGCGAGAGCCCCAATCCGCTCGCATTCACTCAGGTGGTGGAGTGGACCAACCAGGCCGGGGACTTCGACGTCGCCATGAACGCCGGTGGCCAGGCGGTGATCCTGCGTCTGACCGTCCAGATAGAAAAGTTCGAGGATCCTGACGACAGCAGCGCCGAAGCGGACTTCGATGCCGACGGCATCACGGATGCCGAGGAGGCCGCCCTGGCGAGCCGCGGGATCCCGCTGGGCGATCCGCAGCAGCGTGACCTGCTGCTGGTGGTGGGCTACTCGCACGCGGATTGGGCGTTGACGCCGGCCTCGAAGGAGCTGCTTCTCACTCGTTTCCACCACCGCGGCATCCGCATGTACCTGGCGGACGCCCCGGATGATCCATTGGATCTGTGCCAACCGGGGCCGGTGTCGGGCTTCAGCCGGGACGAGGGAGTGAGCATCGAGCAGGTGCGCGCCGCGCGCTCATCCCACGTCTTCTCCCACGCCTTCAACTACGCCCAGTTCCTGATGCTGGTGGGTGAGCCGGTAGGTGCGGACTTCGGCATGTCCGAGCTGAACCGGTCCCCTGCACAGAACATCGTGTGCAGGTCCCACCTCTACGCGCTGGGCGCGGACATACAGTCCTATCAGGCCAAGTGCATCATGCACGAGCTCGGACACAACCTCGGCCTCTGCCATCCGACGGTCAGCGGGCCCACCGACAGCTGTCCCAGCGGTTCCATCCCACTGAGCGAGCGCGATCCGAGTCTGACCGTGATGGGCTCTCCCGCCGAGGACCAGGGCAACCCGGTGAGTCAGGCCGTGAACGCCTGGTCTCGCCCGCTGGACTACACGCCCACTCAATGGATCAATGCCGACCTGACGCGCGTACGGCCGCCGGAGTGAGGGGCTGAGCGCAACACCCGGACGGAGGCGAACGCAGGCGCCTACTTCGCGAGATCGCGGAGTGCGTCCTTCCCCACCCAGCGCGCGGATGCCTGCGGCGAGGCGGCAAGACGCCGCGCCAGGGCCACGGCTGCGACGCGCAGCGCGCGCTTGCGCCGGCCGACCGCGCGCAGGGCCCAGCTCACGCCCTTCTTGACGAAATTGCGCTCGTCCTTGGCGCCGCGCTCGATCAGCGGCAGGCAGCGGAGGAACGACGCGTCCTCGGCATCCCGATCGTGCAGGGCGACACAGGCAAGCAGCGCGAAGCCCGCGCGCTTCTGGAACTCGTTTTTCCGGCGGGCCCACTGCGCGACCTTGGCGAAGGCGTGCGGGCTGCGGTCGAACAGGTGGAAGCAGACGGTGTCGCAGATGCCCCAGTTGTCGAAGTCCCGGCACCAGCGGTCCATCTGCGCGGCCGTGACGCGCTCCGGCTCCTCGACGAAGGCGGCCATCGTGCGGGCCTCGTACCAGCCGGTGTCCCAGAGCGCGGCGGCGAGCTCGTGATTGCGCCCGAGACGCTTGGCCAGCCCCTGCATCTTGCCCATCGGCACGCCGAAGGCCTTGCGCACGCGGATGCCGTAGCGCGGCTCCATCTCGTCGCGGACGCACTTGCTGCCCACCCGCTGCAGGGCCGCGAGCACGGCCGCGACGTCTTCCCTGGTGCCTTTCTTCACTCGAGCGCAGCCCTCTCCGCTCAGCGGGGGCGCGCCGGCGAGCCTCCACCGGCCGGTGCCGCCGCCAGCAGCTCGTCCAGCGCGTTGTAGCTGGCGGCCATGCCCTGCTCCATGCCGGAAGCGATGGTCGCGTCGCGGGCTTCCTGCGACGGGTACAGGAGTGTGAGCGTGAGCTGGGTCTTGCCGCCCTTTTCGGTCAGGACCAGGGTCCCGAGCTGCTCGCCCGCCTGCGCGGCGCAGCCGAAGTCGAAGCATTCGGTGCGCACGATGCGCTCCGGCGGGACGACTTCGCGGTAGACGCCATGCATGGACATCTCGGTGCCGTCGGCGCCGCGCCAGGCCCAGCGGAAGGTGCCGCCCACGCGCAGGTCGTCCTCGCAGCGGGTCATGGACCAGCCGGGAGGTCCGGTCAGCCAGCGCTTGAGCAGCTCGGGCTTGGTCATGGCGTCGAAGACCAGGCGGCGCGGCGCGTCGAAGCTGCGCGTCACCACGATTTCGCGAGCGCTGGGGGTGCTGATTCTCAGGGTTTCGGAGTGGTTCATCGGTGCTTCTCTCTAGGGATGGCTGCGTCCACGGCGCGCGGCCTGGACCTTCAGCTCGTCGAGGAGATGGTCCAGGCGCTGGAAGGTCTTTTCCCAGTGCCGGCGGTATTCCGCGGCCCAGTCGGCGACCTCCTTGAGGGGCGTCGGGCGGAGCGTGCAGATGTGGAGGCGGCCGTCGCGGCGCTTCTCGATGAGGTGCGCGCGCTCCAGGCAGGCCACGTGCTTGGACACCGCCTGCTGCGAGATGCGGTAAGGCCGCGCCAGCTCGCTGACCGGAGCCGGTCCGGCGGCGAGCCGGCGCAGGATGGACCTGCGGGTCGGGTCGGCGACGGCGGCAAGGGTCAGGCTGAGTGCATCCACAACCATATGGTTGTGCGTAATGCCGCGCAAGTCAAGGCCTTTCTTGCCCGCTTGCTAGGATTCGGCCACAGGTTCCCATGTCCAGCTTCTCGTCCCGTGCTGTCTCGTTCCTGGTCGCGCTGGCCGCCGGTGCCGTGCTCACGGCCTGCCAGACCGACAACCTCCACATCGTGCGTGCGCCCTTCATCTCCCCCATCGCGGCGCCGGGAACGGACAACGTGTTCTACCTGAACGTGGTGGTGCGCAACGACACGGACGAGACCCATCCGGCCACCTACCTGTGGATCAAGGTCGAGTACCCGGACTTCGCTTCCTCCGGAGGGCCGCCGTGCGCCGCCTACGACGATTTCGAGCCGGTCCCGCCCCTGCAGCCGGGTGAAACCTGGGCGCTGACCGACTACCGGATCGATCGCGGCAGCACGCAGTGTCCGTGCCAGAAGGACGGCTGCGACGGCCACCTGTGGCTGAGCCTGGTGTGGGCGCCAGCGCCGGGCCCGGCGCTCCCCGGCCCCGAGACCGAGATGCACGTGGACTGGGCATCGTCCGGCGATCTTGCCCTGCTCAAGATCACCAGCAACTGAGTTCGTTCGGGCAGCGGGCCTCAGCCGCTCGGAGAGGCCTTGGCAGCCCCTGCTTCCCCGGCGAGCGGATTGGAGTCCGACCAGAATCAGAGCCATCGTCGAATGGTCACGACCATTCGACGCTGATGTCGAAAACGGCCGGCATTTCGTGCCACCCAGCACCGCTGCTCTCACACGTGCTGAGGCGTCATGGGCTCTGCGCTACTCCAGCTCGTCCACCGGATGCCGGCTCCCGTGGTTCTTGGCCAGCGTCAATCCGACTCCGCCTCGGCCGCGCGGGCGCGGTAGGCCGCGGCTGCGGCGTCGTAGGCGGCGCGCGCCGCGGCGCGCTCGGACTCGCGGATGCGGCCTCGTTTCGAGTTCCAGCAGGTCTCCACGGCCTGCTCGCACCAGTGCGCGCTGCTCTTGCTGGCGCGGATCGGTCGTCCGTCCAGCTCGACGAAGATCGGGTTGCTGTGGCTGGAGGGGAGGATGCGCAGCGCCACCCAGCTCGAGATGCCCGGCTCCAGCTCGAACTCCACCGGGACCAGCGTTCCGTCGGCCTCGATCTCGCGGCGGTCGACGGCGCGGCCGTTGACGACCAGCTCCACGCCGACGCGCCGGCTGGCGCCGATGCGGGCGCGCTCGAGGTGCCAGTAGGGCTGCTCGTCCAGGGGCCGCGAGCGGATGTCTTCGCGCGGCTCCTCGGGCAGCAGGGCCGCGACCCGCGCCCGCACACGCAGCTTCTCGCCCCGCCGCGCCGCGAGCACGCTGGCCCTGCCGCCGGCGCCGGGCGCGCCGACGGCCAGCCCGCCGGCCTCGAAGCCGACGATGTGGCTGAGGCCGTCGCTCACGTAGCTGCTCCCGCTGCGGATCCCCTCCACCCAGGCATCGAAGGACAGTGGCTGCTCCGCTCCGAGCCGCACGTAGGAGCGGCCGAGGCCGACGCGCTCGCCGTAGATGCAGGGGAAGTCGGTCTCGCCGCTGATGCGCGTGGCGTAGCCGGCGTTGAGCACGTGATACCAGGCGTTCAGCTCCCAGATGGCCGGCGTGTCCACCGTCGAGATGAAGTCGACCGCGCCGTGCGTCACGTCCACGACGTACTCGTTGGCGCCGATCCCGTCGAAGCGCGGAACCTGCATCGTGGGCAGTTCGGCGCCGTCGACCTCGAGCCCGAAGCCGCTGTGCGCGAAGCCGACCACGGCGCCCTGCTGGTGGGCCCACTGGAGGATCGGCAGATCCCAGCTCGGCCAGTCCTCGATGCGGGTGGTTCCGGGGTAGTCGTCCTCCCGGAGGCGCAGGAGCACGATGTGGCCGGCGTGGGAGCTCGGGAAGCCGGAGACTTCGACGTCGTAGCGCAGGAGGTGGCGCGGAGTCGAAAGCGGGTGGGTGGCGCCGTCGAAGAAGCCCTTCTGGGAGTACCAGCACGGACCCCAGCTCAGGACGCAGCCGACGTTGAGGTCCTCGCCGAGCACGTGGCGCATCATCGCGGCCGGGCCCACGCCCTGGCTGGGCGCCTCGTAGTGCGCGCAGCCGGCCGCGTGCACGTGATGATCGCCGGAGTACCAGCCGAGTGCGGCGAGGTCGATCCAGCGCTCGAGCTGGAACGCCTCCGCATGCGCCGCGCCTTCCGGCACCACGATCGTACGGGTGCGAACGCGGTATTCCGGCCCCCGCGTCCAGCTCACCTGGTAGCGGCCCGGGGTCAGGAGCACCTGCTCGCCGTCGGCGCGGTAGACCTGGTCGTGGAAGAAGAAGTCGGGCTCCAGCCGCTGCGCGGGCGTCGGGAACACATGGCCACGCCCATCGCGGATCACGAAGCGCGCCGTGGTCGGGCGGCCGTCGACGTCGCGCACGCGCAGCGTGACCGGCACGGCCGGAGCGCAGCGGAACAGCAGGTCGGCCTCGGCCCGGAAGCCGAGGTCTTGCGTGCCCTGGCCGACGTCGAACACAAGCTTGGCCTCGCGCGGTCCGGCATCGCGCGCCGACAGCAGCAACAGGCGATACTCCAGCGCCAGCCCGGAGAGCGCGGGCGCGAGGGGGCGCTGGTCGAAGGACTCGATCGTCAGCCAGCGGTCGCGCACCGCCGCCATGTCCAGTCCCTGCGTTGGCTCGGCCTCCCCCGAGGAGGGGAGGTAGGGCGGCTCGGCATTGGGGCTGTGGATCCGGAGCGGCGCGGTCACACCGGCCTCGTTGTGCACCTTGATCAGGAAAACGCGCCATCCGCCTTGCGCGAGCTCGGGCGCCGCCGGCCCGGGCGCCGCCTTCACGCGGCTCTCGGGGTTGACGTGCACGAACACCAGGCACAGGGGATCAAGCACCCGCTGGACGCCCGCCACGACCTCACGGGCGTCACTAGCGCCAAGCGCCGCTTCCAGCGCCCTGATCTGTTCCGGCTCCAGCGGCGTCCCCACCACCTCCAGCGCCTGCACGACCCGGCGCGCCTGCGCGGCCAGCGGCTGCGCCTCGACGCCCGTCACCTGGGGCGGATTCTGGACGGTGCCGGCTCCGGGCAGCGCCAGGAGTGCGAGGGCGACGCGATGGGCGGGAGCTGACACGGTAGCGCGCCGCACCCTACGGGAACGTGTAGACCAGCAGGTTCGACAGCTCGCAACTCGCCAGCGTGGCGGCCTGGAAGTACAGGGTGCGGCCCGCGGCGGCCGCGGGCACCTGCACGATGAAGTCCGCGTGGCCGCCGCCGTCGGCCACGGCGCCGTCGGCCAGTCCAGGGCTGCCGAGCCGGGCGATCAGACCGGGGCAGCCGGGCACGTTGGCGCTGCCCGGGGTAAGGGCGTAGGCCAAGTACACGGCGGCGCCCGCCGCAGCACCGTCCAGCGGCCAGGTGTTGGCGGTGCCCGCGGTACCCGGCTCCGGCGCGGCCAGCTCCAGTGGCGCGCCGCCGAGGACCAGGACGTCCAGGGCGGCGCCGCCCTCCAGCAGGCTGTCGCTCGCGCGCACCGTGCACTGGACCGACTGGCCGGCCGCGGCACTCCCGCCGGGCAAGGCGTCGGCGTGGGCCGCGTGCTCCACCGCGCGCGCGACCACGCCGTCCACGGTCCAGGTGTAGCGGTAGGTGAGCACGTCGTAGTCGGGATCGTCCACCACCGCGTCCGTGAGCACGCGGCACAGGATGGCGTCTTCGGGCGCCGGCGCCGCGGGCTCCAGCTCCACGTCGATCGGCAGCGGCGCCCGGTTGAAGCCGGGCACGCGCGCCGCCACCACTTCGATCGGGGAGCGCACGTGCTCCACTCCATTCACGATGTGCCGCCAGTGCCAGGTGCCCGTGATCGAGTGCATGTCGGGGATCCAGAAGTACCAGAAGCCGTTGAACCACGGCCACTCGATCGGGTTGTTCTGCGGCAGGTCGCCGCTGTCGAAAGCGATCGTGCCGTCCGGGCGCTCGAACACGTGGCGCCAGACGCCGTTCGGGGGCAGGCCTTCGGCGATGAACCAGAAGTACACGAAGCCGTCGCCGAGCGCGAAGTCGCCGTCGCGCGGCTGCGGCCACGGCAGCGGCTGGGCCTGGAACAGGTCCTGCCAGGTGGCGGCGCCCTCCAGCATACGGAAGCTGTGCTGGACCTGCGGCTGCTCCAGCCAGCCGCTCGGGCCGGGGCGGCAGGGGCCGGCGAAAGGCTCGTACACGACGCCGTTGTCGCGCACCTCGAAGTGCAGGTGCGGGTAGAAGGAGTTGCCGCTGGAGGCCGCCAGTCCCAGCAGCCGGCCGGCGCTCAGCACCTGCCCAACGCTGACCGCGACGCTGTCCTTCTTCAGGTGGAAGTAGTACGCCAGGCGCCCACCGCCTTCGTCCAGCACCACTAGGTTGCCGGGATCGGTGCTGCCGCCGAGGTTCATGTCCGGCCGGCCGTCGCGGGTGAACACCACGGTGCCGGCGCGCGCAGCCAGCACCGGCATGCCGAGCGCCTGCTCCTCGAAGCTGCGGATCGGGGTGTCGATGCCGGCGTGGCCGTCGTAGCTGCGGACCCCGCACTCGAAGTCGTGGAAGGCGCCCGGCGCCGGATCCAGGTCCACGAAGCCGCCGAGCTGGATGTCGGCGCCGAAGGTGCCGGCCAGCGGATAGAAGGTGTACAGCCCGGGTGCCAGCGCCGACGGGCCGCCGCCGGGGCGCGACGCGAGCAGGCCGAGCGCCTCGCGGTGGCGGCGCACCGCTGCATCGATCCAGGCCCGCGACGCAGGCGCAATGCAGCCCTCCGCCGGCGAGTTGCGCAGCAGCGTCACACGGCCAAGACCGCCATGGGCCGGCCGGTCGCCGGCAGGCTCTTGGGTGAAGACAGCGGCAGGCAAGGGCAGCAGGAGGAAAATGATGGTCAGCATGGCCAGTGGGAGGTGGAGAAGGTCAGGCGCAGGGAAAGGTGGTGGAGGCGGCGGGAATCGAACCCGCGTCCTGGGCCGCCGCGCGGAGGGCTTCTACGTGCGTAGCCGGTGATCGGTTCTCACGCGGAGCACTGCTCGCCGGCAGGCGGCGCTCCACGCCAGCCCCTGGGTTCTCGCTCCGGCCGCGGGGCGCGACCGGTCGCCAGCCCGCATCGGTACGCCACCGGGGCTCCGCGGGCGGGATCCCCGGCAGCGCGCTAGCCGTTGTTAGGCAGCGAGTGCGTAATCAGTGTTGGCAGTTAAGCCTTGCCGGGAGGTTTTACGAGGCCAACCCGGCGTCCTCGGCACGCCACCGTTCCGCGACGAGCGTCCAGTCGAAACCGGTCGCCCCCACTTGAGTGACGCCCCATTGTAGGACACGCCACGGCCGCGTTCAGGGGCGCCGGCCGCGCGCGCCCTGCAGCGCGCGCGCGGCCTCGCGGTCGCGGATGGCCGCGCGCTTGTCGTGGAGCTGGCGGCCGCGCGCCAGCCCCAGCTCGATCTTGGCCCACTTGCCGCGGAAGTACAGGCGCAGGGGCACCAGGGTCAGCCCCTTCTCGCGCACGCGCTGGCGCAGGCGCTGCCACTCGCGCTTGTGCACCAGGAGGCGGCGCTCCTGGTCGGGCTCATGGTTGAAGACGTTGCCGCGCTCGTACTCGGCGATGTGGGCGTTCACCAGCCACAGGCCGTCGGCGCGGGCCTTGATGTAGGCTTCCTCGATGCTGGCCTGGCCGGCGCGCAGGGTCTTGACCTCGGTCCCCTGCAGGACCACGCCGGCCTCCAGGCGGTCCAGGATCTCGAAGTTGCGGCGCGCCTTGCGGTTCTGGGCGACGTCGCGGGTCGGGCGCTCCGGTGCGGGCATGCGCGGCGCTTGAAGCGGAAAGAGCAGATGCTACCCTATTCGGCCCCAAGTGGCCGTGCCGAAGTGGCGGAATTGGCAGACGCGCAGGCTTCAGGTGCCTGTGGCCGTAAAGGTCGTGGGGGTTCGATTCCCCCCTTCGGCACCACTTCCTTGCGGGTTCCACAGGCCAGTAGCTCGAATTGGCAGAGCGACGGTTTCCAAAACCGTAGGTTGTAGGTTCGATCCCTACCTGGCCTGCCACCTGCGCCTCAGTCCAGCCATCGCTCGCTCGCCCACAGGCGCAGGCTGTGATCGGCGGAGACGCTGGCCAGGGTACGCCCGTCGGGGCTGAAGCCGACGTCCGCCACCGCGTTGCTGTGACCGTGCACGGTGAGAAGGAAGCGGCCGCGCTCGGCGTCCCACAGGCGCACAGTGGTGTCCACGGAGCCGGTGACGATGCGGCTGCCGTCGGGATGGAAGGCGACGGTGGTGACGTAGGCCTCGTGCCCGCGCAGCGTGGACAGCAAGGCGCCGGAGCGGACGTCCCACAGCCGGGCGCTGCCGTCCCAGGACGCGGTGACGACCCGCCGGCTGTCCGGGCTGAAGGCCGCCGCCGTGACCGGCATGCTGTGGCCGCTGAGCGTGGCCCGGGCCGCGCCGCTGTCGCCGTCCCACAGCCGCGCCGTGGCGTCCACGGAAGTGGAGGCCAGCCAGCGGCCGTCCGGGCTGTAGGCGACCGAGAGCACGGCCGCGGCGTGGCCGGAAAGGCGCTGCAGCTCGCGGCCGCCCGGCACCTCCCGCACCAGCACCTCGTTGTCGCCGCCGGCCAGTGCCAGGCGCTGGGCGCCGGGATGGAAGCGGAAGAACGACGGGAACGTGATGTCGGTGCGGTTGCCGTGACCGTGCAAGGTGCGCGGCGGCGGCGGCGCGCCGCTTCCCAGCTCCGCGGTCGCGAACAGCTTCACGCTGTCGTCCACGGAGCCGGTCGCGAGCCACAGCCCGTCGGGGCTGAACTGGACGCCGAAGATGCGCTGCTCGTGCGCCTGCCACGCCGCCACTTCACGGCGCGTGCGCGGGTTCCACAGCTTCAGCGTGCCGTCCTGGTAGCCGACGGCCAGCAAGTTGCCGTCCGGGCTGAAGCCGAGCGCCAGCGCCCACTCCGCCGGTCCGTGGCGCACCGCCACGGCGTGTCCCCGGGTGCGGGTGTCCCAGACCTTCACGGTGTGGTCGCCGGAGCCCGAGAGCAGCCAGCGTCCGTCCGGAGAGAAGGCTACGCTCCACACGAACAGGTTGCGGTGGCCGTTCAGCACGGCCTGCAGGCTGCCGTGCGGCAGGCTCCAGACGCGCACCAGGCCGTCCCAGGAGGCGCCGGCCAGCAGCGAGCTGTCGTGGTTGAAGGCCAGGCCGGCCACGATGCGATCCGGCGGCGACGCCAGCGCAATGGCGGAGGGCTGGCCGCCGGCGTGCATGTCCCAGAGGCGCACGGCGCCGTCCTCGGCGCCGGCGGCGAGCCAGCGCCCGTCCGGGCTCCAGGCGACCGACCAAAGCTTGTCCGCGCGGGCGCCGGAGCGCAGGCTGCGCGGCGCGTCGTCGCTGAAGGTGACCACGCGCACCTGCTCGTCGTGGGCCGGCAAGGTGGCGACGCTGCGATCCAGGCGGCTGTGCAGGTGACGCCATTCCCAGCCGCGCAGGTGCCGCGGCGCCGCCTCCAGGTCGGGGGCCGCTTCGCTGGTGGATTCGCGCTGCAGGGCGCGCTCGGCCGCGGCCAGCGAGCTGACGTAGTTCTGCTCCTCCAGGCGCGCGGCGCGGCCCTGGACCACGGCGAATGCGGTGAGGCCCCCGATCAGGCTGAGCACGGCCGCAAGCAGCGCCGCCGCCAGCGCGCGGTTGCGCCGCACCCATTTTCTCAGCGCGGCCAGGAAGCCGGCCTCGTAGGCCTTCACCACCCGGCCGTCGAGCCAGGCCTGCAGGTCCTCGGCCAGGTCCAGCATGCTGGCGTAGCGCCGCTGCGGTTCGCGCGCCATGGCCTTCTGGCAGATGGCCACCAGCTCCGGCCGGGCGGCCGGAGCCAGTTCCAGCACAGGCTTGGGCGGCCCCTCCTGCACCGCAAGCAGGATGGCAAGCGGGCTCAGGCGCGCTCCCGGCGGCAGGTACGGCATCTGCCCGCTCAGGAGCTCGTACAGCATCGCGCCCACGGCGTACACGTCGCTGCGCGTCCCCACGAGCTCGAGCTGCCCGAAGGCCTGCTCCGGCGCCATGTAGCACGGCGTGCCGACCACCGTGCCGTCCTGGGTGCGCAGCGACGAGTCCGGATCCTCGCGCGTGCGCTCCTGGCGATCGGTGCGCACGAGGCTGACGGTGGACGGCGCGCCGGGCGCGCGCTTCTCCTCCGCGGACCTGCCCTCGCGCCCCAGCACCTTGGCCAGGCCCCAGTCCATGACGTAGGTCTCGCCGAAACTGCCGACCATGATGTTGGCCGGCTTGAGGTCGCGGTGGACCACGCCCTTGGCGTGCGCGTAGGCCACCGTCTGGCACACTTGGTGCAGCACGCGCACGGCGCGCGTCAGGCTCCAGCCGTCCTGGCCGGCGCGCGCCAGCTGGAAGGTGCGGCGCAGGTCCCGCCCGCGCACCAGGCGCATGGTGAAGAACGGCCGGCCCGAGCCGTCCAGGCCCAGGTCGTGCACCGGAACGACGCCGGGGTGGTTCAGCTGGCCGGTGACCTGCGCCTCCTCCAGGAAGCGGCCCAGGCTGGCGCTGGCCGGCGGCTCCGGTCGCTCCGCCGGTCCGGCCGCCAGCGGCACGTGCGACACCTTCATGGCCAGGCGCCGGCGCAGCACCGAGTCCCACACGTTCAGCACCGTGCCCATGCCGCCCCTGGCGATCAGGTCCAGCGCCCGGTAGCGCCTCTCCGAGCGCAGGTTCGCCGCCAGCTCACGCAGCGAGGACGAGCCGGCGCTCTCCGGCGCGCCGGTCCGCGGAGCGGAGTCGAGCTGGACCTGCGCGTCGTCGGCCGGCAGCGCGTTCACCGGGCGCGCCAGGCCCTCGACGACGCCGGAGCCGTCGAACAGCCCCTCCACCGCGCTCCAGTGCCGGTGCAGCTCCGCCAGCTCCGCCGCCAGCTACGGGTGGGCTGCGCATAGGCTGTCGAAGCCTTCCGCTGCGCCGCCTTCCAGGCGCTCCAGCCAGGCGAAGAACGCCGACTCCGCCGGGGAGGGAGAGTCTTCGGCATGGCCCTCGTCACGCGCGGGACCGGGCGGAGGCGGTCGGGGGTCGGACACGATGGCGCGCCGCGCCCGCCCAGGATATAGCCGGGCTAGGCTGCGCTGGCCGCGTCCATGACACCCTTTCCCGGTATCCCCGAGCAAGCGCTGCAGAGCCTGGACGAGCCGAATCCCCTGGACGTGCAGGCGCTGCGCGCGGCCCTGTCCCCGCTGGCGGACCCGCCGGAGGCGGCCCTGGCGCTGCTGCTCCAGTACGGCCGCCTGCTGCTCGCGGCCAACACCGTGGTCAACCTCACCGGCGCCCGCGACTGGCGCACGCTGATCGAATCGCACTTCCTGGATGCCCTGGCAGCCGCCCGCTACGTGCCGGAGGATGCGCGCCGCGTTGCCGACTGGGGCTCCGGCGGTGGGCTGCCGGGCCTGGTGTGGGCCATCGTGTTCCCGGAGAAGCAGCTGATGCTGGTCGAGCGCACCGGCAAGAAGGCCGACTTCCTGCAGGCCGCCGCCGAGCGCCTGGAGCTCTACAACGTGCAGGTGCTGCGCGGCCAGGGCGAGGAAGTCCTGCGCGAGATGCCGCCGCCGGACCTGCTGGTCGCCCGCGCCGTGGAGCCCCTGCCGCGCCTGCTGCGGCGCCTGCGCCGCAACCGCGTGCGCTACGGCGCCCTGTTCCTGATGGCCGGTCCGCACGGCCTCCAGGACTGGGAGGCGCTGGAGCCGCCGGACCGCGCCGCCTGGGCCCTGTCGGCGCGCCACCGCTACTCCCCCGGTCCAGGACGCGGCGAGCGCCTGCTCCTGGTCTTCAAGCCGGCGTAGCCGGGTTAGGATTCGAGCGCATGACCGCGATGGAGCCGGTGCGACGAGAACCGCCGTTCTCCCGCCGGCTGCTGGACCCGCGGGCCGTGGACGTGATCAGTCGCCTGCAGCAGGCCGGCTTCGAGACTTATTTCGTCGGTGGCTGCGTGCGCGACCTGCTGCTGGAGCAGCGCCCCAAGGACTTCGACATCGCCACATCTGCGCACCCGGAGCAGGTGCGCGACCTGTTCCGCCGCTCACGGGTGATCGGCCGGCGCTTCCAGCTGGTGCACGTCTATAGCGGGCGCGGGGTGTACGAGGTCTCCACCTTCCGGCGCGATCCGGAGGAAGCCCAGGACACGGTGCAGATCATCCGCAGGGACAACACCTTCGGCAGCGCCCGTGAGGATGCCCTGCGCCGCGATTTCACGGTCAACGCCCTGTTCCTGGACCCGGTCGCCGGCGCGCTGGTCGACTGGGTCGGCGGCCTGGAGGACCTGGGCCAGCGCCGGCTGCGCAGCATCGGCGATCCGGAGCGCCGCTTCCGCGAGGACCCGGTGCGCATTCTGCGCCTGGTCAAGTTCCTGCGCCGCCTGCGCCTGGAACCAGGCCCTGCCGAGGTGGCCGCCGCCTACCGCTACGCCCCCCACCTCGTGCACGCGGCCCCGCCGCGCGTGGCCGAGGAGCTGTTCCGCCTGCTCGCCACCGGCGACGCCGAGGGCGTCCTCGAGGACCTCCTGGCTCTGCGGGCCTTGTCCCTGGTGGTGCCGGACCTGGGACCCTGGCTCACGGCGCGCGCCGAGCGCGTGCCGCGCCTGCGTGCGCGGCTGGCGGGCCTGGACAACCTGTTCCGGGACGGTTCCGAACCGAGCTACGCGCTGCGCCTGGCCTTCCTGTACGGCGCGCGCCTGGAGGAGGAGCTGGGGCAGGGCCCGCGCGCGCGCTACTCCTCCGATCCCCTGCATCTCGCGTCCCTGCTGCTGCGGCCGCTGCAGCAGCGCGCGCGCCTGCCGCGCCTGGTCGTGCTGCGCGCGGCCGAGATCCTGGCCATCCAGCAGCGGCTGAACGGCGGGCCGGAGGCGCGCCGGCGCCAGGGCTTCGATCCCGCGGCCCTGATCGAGCGCGAATCCTTCCCGGAAGCGCTGGAATACCTGCGCTGCCGCCTGGAGGCCACCGGGGACGAGCTGTCCACTTACGACCAGTGGCACGAGCTGGCCCTTTCCCTGGAGCCGCGGCGGCGCTAGGATTTTCACCCGCTTTGGGCGTTTAGCTCAGCTGGCTAGAGCACCAGCTCGACAAGCTGGGGGTCGCAGGTTCAAGTCCCGCAACGCCCACCATGAAACGCGGGTGCCGGAGCGGCATAGATACCGGCTATAAAAGTGTCCCCGGAGGACCTCCGCCTTGCCCATCGCACCCCTGCTCCTCACCGTCGCCTGCCAGCTCGCGACCAATGACGACCCGGCGGCCCTGTACGGCGAGCGCTGGACGCCCGAGGCCCAGGTGTACAAGCTGGTCGGCCCGGGCGTGGTCAGCGTGGAGGTGTACGCCACGGTCAACAACTACTTCTGGGGCACGCGCCAGGAGGTGCCGGTCAGCCAGGGCACCGGGGTCGTGATCGACCCGTCCGGCCTGGTGATCACCAACGCCCACGTGGTGACGGTCAGCGACCGCGGCGCCGACGCGCGCACCGCCTGGTGCGAAGTCACCTTCTCCGAGGACTTTGGCGGCCGCAAGTACCGGGCCGAGATCGTGAACGTGGACCAGGAATGGGACCTGGCCCTGCTGCGGATCGAGGGCAAGGGGCCGTTCCGCGCCATCCCGCTGGGCAGCAGCGACGACCTGATCAAGGGCGAGAAGGTCATCGCCATCGGCACGCCCTTCGGCAACTCGCACTCGATCACCTCCGGCATCCTGTCCGGCTACCACCGCGACGTCACCATCCAGACGCCCGAGGGTCCCAAGACCTTCCAGGGCCTGCTGCAGACCAACGCCGGCATCAACCCGGGCAACTCGGGCGGCCCGCTGCTGAACGTCTACGGCGAGCTGATCGGCATCAACAACGCCACCAACCCCAACGCCGACAACATCGGCTTCGCCATCCCGGTGAACCAGGTGCGCGAGATCCTGGACCATCGCCTGCTGGAGACCGACCACACCTCGCACTTCTGGGCCGGCCTGAAGGTGGAGGACGGGCCCGAAGGCGGGGTGCGCGTCAGCAGCCTGCACCCGCGCGGGCCGGCCGCCAAGGCCGGTTTGCGCATCGGCGACCGCGTCCTGGAGGTGGACGACAGGACCGTGCGCAGCCGCTCCGAGTTCGCGTCGGCCCTATTCGCGCACGGCGACGACAAGATCGTGCGCGTGCGCGCCGAGCAGGGCGGCAAGCGCAACGATCTCACCCTGGAGCTGGTGGCGCCCGAGCTGCGCGACAGCTTCGGCCTGCTGGGCTTCCAGGCCGTGCGCGACACCATCGTGGTGCGCACGCGCCGCAACTGGACCCAGCCCTTGAACGTGCTGCGCGTCACCCAGGTGTTCGCAGGCACCGGCGCCGAGCGCCTCAAGCTCCTGCCCGGCGACATGATCGTGGCCGTGCGCGTGCAGCCGGGCCGCGAAGGCGGCGACGGCTGGACCCCGGTGCAGTCCTTCGCCGCGCTGGTGTCCCTGGTGCGCAGCCCCGATTTCGTGCTGGACTCCGAGAACCTGTGGATCCTGCGCGGCGAGGAGTCCTTCCACGGCCGCCTCACCTTCGACGACCCCGAGATCACGGCCCGGCCCTAAGGCCGGCGCAGCCAGTCGGCGTGGCGGCGCAGGCCCTCGCGCAGGCCGGTCGCCGGCCGGTAGCCGAGCGCGGCGCGCGCCTTGCTGATGTCGGCGCATGTGATCAGGACGTCGCCGGGCTGCGGCGGGCGGCGCTCGATCTGCGGCTGAACGTCCAGCGCCTCCCCCAGCAGCCGCACCAGCTCGTCCAGGCGCGTGGTCTGGCTCTCGCCCAGGTTGTAGATCTCGAAGCCCTGGCAGCGCTCCATGGCGCGCACCACGCCGTCCACGATGTCGTCCACGTAGGTGTAATCGCGGGCGGAGCTGCCGTCGCCGAAGATCGGGATCGGCTGTCCCTGCAGCATGCGCTGCGCGAAGCTGGCGATGGCCATGTCCGGCCGCTGGCGCGGGCCGTAGGCGGTGAAGAAGCGCAGGGCGGCGATCGGAATGCCGTACAGGTGGTTCCAGGCCGCGCACAACACCTCGCCGGCCTTCTTGCTGGCCGCGTACGGCGAGACCGGGCGGCTGACCTCGTCGGTTTCGCGGAAGGGAGTGTGCGTGAGGCCGCCGTAGACGCTGCTGGAGGAGGCGAAGACGAAACGGGTGTCCGGGCGCTGGCGCAAGGCTTCCAGGATCACCGTGGTCCCGAGCACGTTCACATCCATGTAGAGGACCGGATCGGCCAGCGAGGGGCGCACGCCGGCGCGCGCCGCGAGATGCGCCACGACGTCGCAGCCCTGCTCGGCGATCAAGCGGTGGATCAGGGGGCGATCGCGGATGTCGCCGCGGATCAGGTGGAAGCGCGGGTTCTGTCGGGCCGCGGCCAGGTTGCGCTCCTTGAGCGCCGGGTCGTAGTAGGCGTCGAAGTTGTCGACACCCGTGACTTCCGCGCCGGCGGCCAGGCAGCGCTCGGCCAGGTGCGAGCCGATGAAGCCGGCGGCGCCGGTGATCAGCACGCGCTGGAACGGCCGCGGCGCGATCACTCGACCGTGACCGACTTGGCCAGGTTGCGCGGCTGGTCGATGTCGCGGCCGAGGCGCAGCGCCACGGTGTAGGCGAGCTGCTGCAGCGGGATGACGTTGGCCAGCGGGGCCAGCAGCTCCGCCACCTCGGGCACGGGCAGGACCGCATCGGCCAGGGCGGCGACCTTGCGGTCGCCGCGCGCCGCCACGGCGATGACGCGGCCCTGGCGCGCCTTGACCTCCTGGATGTTGGAGATCATCTTGTCGTAGCTGCGCCCGGGCGTGGCGATGGCGACCACCGGGAAGCTCGGATCGATCAGCGCGATCGGCCCGTGCTTCATCTCGCCGGCCGGGTAGCCCTCGGCGTGGATGTAGGAGATCTCCTTGAGCTTGAGCGCGCCTTCCAGGGCGACCGGCAGCTGCAGCCCGCGCCCGAGATAGAGGCAGCTCCGCACCGGGACCAGGAGGTCGGCGGCGGCCTCCACGGCCTGCTTGGCGTCGCTCTCGAACAGCGGGTCCAGCATGGGCCGGAGCTTGCGCAGGTCGAGCAGGCGGGCCTGCCCCTGCTCCCGGCTGAGGGTGCCGCGCGCCCGGCCGACACGCACCGCCAGCATGTACAAGGCGGCTACCTGGCCGAAAAAGGCCTTGGTGGAGGCGACCCCCACCTCGGGCCCGCAGTGCGTCAGGACCAGGTGGCGGGCCTCGCGCGCCAGCGTGCTGCCGCGTACGTTGCAGATGCCGAGCGTGCGGCCGCCGCGGGCCTGGACCTCGCGCATGGCCCGCAACGAGTCCGCGGTCTCGCCGGACTGGGACACGATGACCGTGAGCGAGTCTTCCTCCGGAAGGCGGGCGCTGTAGAGGAACTCGCTGGCGTTGAGCGTCTCCCCGGGAAGCCGGGCCAGCTCGGCCAGCAGCATCTGACCGAGCAGGGCGGCGTGGAAGCTGGTGCCCATGGCCATGAAGCGCAGGCGCCGGAAGCCGCGCAGCGCGGCGTCGTCCAGGCCGAATTCGTCCTCGAAGGCCACGTCGCCTTCGGGATCGCGCAGCCGGTCGAAGGCGGTGCGTGCCAGGACGTCGGGCTGCTCCTCGATCTCCTTGAGCATGAAGTGGGCGTAGCCGCCCTTCTCGGCCTGCTCCGGCGTCCATTCGCAGCGAAAGGGCGCACGCTCGACGCGCTGGCCGCGCGCGTCGTAGATCTCGTGGCCGGTGGGCGTGAGGCGGGCGCTCTCGCCGTTCTCGAGCACCAGGAAGTCGCGGGTCAGGTTGAGCAGGGCCGGAATGCCGCTGGCGACGTAGCGGCCGTGCTCGCCCACGCCGATGACCACGGGGGACTCCAGGCGGGCCGCGACCATGGTCCCCGGCTCGCGCGCGGAGATGACGACCACGGCGTAGGCGCCGTGCGCCAGCGCCATGGCCTTGCGCGTGGCGCTGTGCAGATCGTCGCCGTTGCGGTGGAAGTGGGCGATGAGGTGCGCCAGGACCTCGGTGTCGGTTTCGCTGCTGAAGGCGTGGCCCTGGGCGGCCAGCATGCCGTGCAGCTCGGCGTAGTTCTCGATGATGCCGTTGTGCACCACCACCACCTCGCCGCGGTCGTCGCAGTGCGGGTGGGCGTTGCGGTCGGTGGGAGCGCCGTGCGTGGCCCAGCGGGTGTGGGCCAGCGCCTGCGAGGAGGGCGGAACGCCGTTCTGGGCCAGCTCGGCTTCCAGCGCGCTCAGCTTGCCGCTCTTGCGCCGCACCTGGATGCCGTGCGGCGTCATCACCGCCAGCCCGGCGCTGTCATAGCCACGGTACTCGAGCGTCTTCAGGCCGGCGAGCACGGCCGGGACCACGTTGCCGTGGGTCTGGACGGCGCCGACGATGCCGCACACGGCTAGGCCGCCGCCTCCGCCTGGCGCCGCTTGAAGTCGTCCAGGGAGCGGCGCAGGCCCTCCTCCAGGTCCACGCGCGGCTCCCAGCCGAGCAGGCGCCGGGCCTTGCTGATGTCGGGCTGGCGCTGGCGGGGGTCGTCCTGGGGCAACGGCGTGAACTGGATGGGGAGATGAGTGCCCATGAGCCGCTGCACGGTCTCGGCGAAGTGCAGGATCGTCATCTCGCGCGGGTTGCCGATGTTGACCGG
Source organism: Planctomycetota bacterium (assembly GCA_004295085.1). GTDB lineage: Bacteria > Planctomycetota > UBA1135 > UBA1135 > UBA1135 > SHNF01. Next base: position 88,011 of record SHNF01000005.1, read on the forward strand.
GGTCGGCTCGTCGCTGTCGAACAGGCGCAGGACCCCCTCGATGAGGTCGTCCACGTAGCAGAAGGAGCGGGTCTGCGCGCCGTTGCCGTGCACCGTGAGGGGACGCCCGGCCAGGGCGCAGCTCACCAGCGACGGCAGCACCCGGCCGTCGTCCAGGCGCATGCGCGGGCCGTAGGTGTTGAAGATGCGCACGATCCGGGTGTCCACCCCGCAGCTGCGGTGGTAGGCCATGGTGGCGGCCTCGGCGTAGCGCTTGGCCTCGTCGTATACGGAGCGCGGGCCGTTGGGATTGACGTGGCCGAAGTAATCCTCGCGCTGAGGGTGCACCTCCGGGTCGCCGTAGACCTCGCTGGTGCTGGCCAGCAGGAAGCGCGCCTGGCGCGCCTGGGCCAGCTCCAGGCAGTTGTGCGTGCCGTAGCTCCCCACCTTCATGGTCTCGATCGGGATGCGCACGTAGTCCACCGGCGACGCCGGCGAGGCGAAGTGGAAGACGGCCTGCAGTGCGCCGCTGAACGGGATCGGCGCGCTGACATCGTGGCGCACGAAGTGGAAGCGCGGTTCGCCGCGCAGGTGCTCGAGGTTGCGCAGGTCGCCGGTGACCAGGTTGTCCATGGCCACGACCTCCCAGCCGCGCCCGAGCAGGCGTTCGCACAGATGGGAGCCGAGGAATCCGGCGCCGCCGGTGACAAGAGCACGGGTCATGCGTTCTGTTCCAGGAAGCGCTCCAGGTACTTGGTGTCCACGCGGCTGTTCACGAACTCGGCCTGGGCCAGCAAGGTGCGGTGGATGGGCACCGTGGTCTGGATGCCGGGGCCGTCCACCTCCAGCTCGGCCAGCGCGCGCCGCCCGGTCTGGATCGCGCTGGCGCGATCGGGGCCGTGCACCACCAGCTTGGCGATCATCGAGTCATAGTAGCGCGGGATGACGTACCCGGCGTGCACGTGGGTGTCCACGCGCACGCCCGGCCCGCCGGGCAGGACCAGGCGCTCGATGCGGCCCGGCGTGGGCGCGAAGCCGCGGCGCGGGTCCTCGGCGTTGATGCGGAACTCGATGGCGTGGCCGCGGATGCGCACGTCCTCCTGGCGCAGGTCCAGCTTCTGGCCGGCGGCGATGCGCATCTGCCACTTGACCAGGTCCACGCCGGTCACCATCTCCGTGACCGGGTGCTCCACCTGGATGCGGGCGTTGATCTCGATGAAGTAGAAGTTGCCGTGCGTGTCCAGCAGGAACTCCACCGTGCCGGCGTTGCGGTAGCCGCAGGCCCGGGCGAAGGCCACCGCGGCCTCGCCCATGCGCCGGCGCAGATCGTCGTCGAGCGCCGGCGAGGGCGCCTCCTCGATCAGCTTCTGGTGGCGGCGCTGGATCGAGCAATCGCGCTCGCCCAGGTGGATGCAGTGGCCGTCGGGGCCGGCCAGGATCTGGAACTCCACGTGGCGCGGGTTCTCGACCAGCTTCTCCATGTAGATGGAAGGGTCCTTGAACGCCAGCTGGGCCTCGCTGCGGGCCTGGTGGTAGCCGTTGAGCAGGCTCACCTCGTTGCTGGCGGTGCGCATGCCGCGCCCGCCGCCGCCGGACACCGCCTTCAGCAGCACCGGGTAGCCGATCTCGCGGGCGATGCGCACGGCGTCGTCGGGGCTCTCCACCGCCCCGTCGCTGCCGGGCACCACCGGAACCCCGGCCTGGCGCGCGATGTCCTTGGCCTTGGCCTTGTCACCGCACACCGCGATCACCTCCGGCGGCGGGCCGATGAAGTGGATGTCGCAGGAGCGGCACACCTCGGCGAAGTGTGCGTTCTCGGACAGGAAGCCGTAGCCGGGGTGGATGGCTTCGACGTCGGCCACTTCGGCGGCGCTGATGATGCTGGGGATGTCCAGGTACGACCGGGCGGGCTCGGGCGGGCCGATGCAGATGGACTGGTCGGCCAGGGCCACGTAGCGCGCGGCGCGGTCGGCCTCGGAGTGCACGACCACCGCCTCGACGCCCAGCTCCCGGCAGGCGCGCAGCACGCGCAGAGCGATCTCGCCGCGGTTGGCAATGAGGATGCGCCGGAACATCCGCTCACGCGGTGCGGATCTTGAACAGCGGCTGGCCGTACTCCACCGGCTCGCCGCTCTCGAGGAGGACCGCCACGATCTCGCCCGACATCTCGGCCTTGATCTCGTTCATGACCTTCATGGCTTCCAGGATGCAGATCACCGACTCCGGGTTCACGCGGTCCCCCACCTGCACGTAAGGCTCCGCTTCGGGGCTGGGAGCTCGGTAGAAGGTGCCGACCATCGGCGCCCGGAACAGGTTGACGCCGGCCTCGGTCTCCGGCCGGGCCGCGGCCGGGGCGGCTGGCTGTCCGTGGGCCGGCGCCACGGCCCCCGCCGGCGCCGGAGGCGCCGCCGGCCCGGCCAGCGCCAGGTCCTGCTTCCGGGACAGGCGGACCTTGCTCTCCTCGTCCTCGTACTCCAGTTCCGTGAGCTCACCCTCCTTCATCAGGGCGATGAGGCGTTGCAGAAGGTCCAGATCCACGCTCAGGGGGCTCCGCTCAGGGGGTAGGTCGTGAGGACGCGGGGTCGTCTCCGCGGGGCAAGCCGCTTATTGTGCCTGCCACGCGCCGCTTTTTCCCCCGCTCTTGCGCAGCAGGCGCAGGCCTTCGATGCGCGCGCCCCGGGCCAGGGACTTGGTCATGTCGTAGAGGGTCAGCGCGGCGGCCGCTGCCCCCACCATGGCCTCCATCTCCACGCCGGTGCGGGCCGTCGCCCGGGCGCAGCAGCGCACCCGCAGGCCCGGCCGGCCGTCGGAAAGGGGATCGACGGCCACTTCCACCGCGTCCAGGGGCAGAGGATGGCACAAGGGGATCCATTCCGAGGCGCGCTTGGCGGCCATGATGCCGGCCAGGCGCGCCGGCTCGACGATCCCGCCCTTGGGAAGGCTTCCGCTCAGGATCCGGGCGTAGGCGTCGTCTGGATAGAGGACCAGAGCCTCGGCCTCGGCCTCCCGGACCGTGGCCGCCTTGGATCCGACGTCCACCATGCGGGCGCGCTGATCCGCGTCCAGGTGGGTCCATTCCCCGGGCTCCCTCATGAAAGCGCTGCTGCAACGTAGGCGGTCCGAGTTGAACCGCCGCGACGCGTTAGCTTAAAGGAACCGAACGGGACCTGCATGCCGCTTGCCACACTGTTGCTGCTCATGGCGCCTCCGGCCCAGGAAGGCGCCAATCCCCAGCTGGAGCCCCTGGTCGCCGAGGCCGAGGCGGAGGCCGCCGCGCCGGCGCGCATCTTCGCGCTGGCCGACGCCGTGCATCCTGCCGACGAGGAGAGCTGGGTGGAGCAGCTGCGGGAGCGGCTGCAAGACGCCTCGCCCAAGGCCTCGCTGCTGCTGGCCCGACTGCTTGCCAACGCCGATTCGGCCGAGGGCGTGCCGGCCCTGGCGGTCCTGGTGAACGGCGCCGACCAGGAGCTGGCCATGGCGGCCCTGGCGACGCTGGCGCTGCCGGCGTTCCGCGTGGACCCGGCCGCGCAGGGCTTCCTGGGCGACTGGCTCACGGGCCGGGAGGCGGGCGCCGATCCGCAGCGCTACGCCGAGGCCTGCCGCGTGCTGTACGAGATCGGCGACAGCGCCCGCCGCCGCGCCGCGCGCCGCTACCTGGCGGCGCAATTGACCTCGTCCGCTCCCGAGGCGCGCACCGCCGCGGCCCTGGCCCTGGCCCGCACCGGCGACATGGACGACACCGCCGTGGCGGAGGAGCTGGAGCGCCTCAGCCGCGGCAGCGGCGCGGAAGCGGCCCTGGCGCAGGCGCTGCTGGAGCAGCACGACGCCGAGGAGCGCTGGAAGGCCAAGCTGGAGGAACTGGACCGGGCGCTCGCCGAGAAGGACGAGGCCATGACCGGCAAGGCCACAAGCCCCGGCGACCTGCGCATCGTGGCCAACGTGCGCGACCTGGTCAAGGCGCTGCACATGGAGGCCGGCCAGTTCCAGGACGAGGAGCTCGTGGAAGCCGCCGCCAACGGCTTGCTGCAGCGCCTGGATCCGCACTCCGACTACATGAGCGGCAAGCAGCTCAAGGAGTTCATGTTCGACATCCACCCCGAGTACGGCGGCATCGGGGCGTACGTCAACACCATTGACGGCTTGTTCACCATCGTGCGGCCGATCTACTCCGGCCCCGCATACCGCCTGGGACTGCGCTCGGACGACAAGGTGCTGGAGGTGGACGGCTGGTCCACCATCGACCAGCCCACCGACGCCATCATCAAGCGCCTGAAGGGCCCGCCGGGCACCGAGGTGAAGGTCCGGATCGCACGCCGCGGCTGGAGCGAGCCGCAGGAGTTCGCCATCGTGCGCGAGCAGGTGCGCATCCCGACCATGTACAGCGAAATCCTGCCGGGAGGGGTGCTGTACGTGGAGCTGCAGCAGTTCGACGACGACGCCGGCCCGCAGATCCGCAAGGCCATCGACGACGCCCGCGGCGCCGGCCAGCTGCGCGGCGTGGTGCTCGACCTGCGCAACAACTCCGGCGGGCTCCTGTCGCAGGCCGTCGAGGTGTGCGAGCTGTTCCTGCCCAAGGACAGCCTGATCGTGTCCACCCGCACCAAGGCCAGCAAGGAAGAGCGTTACCACACCGAGCGGGAGCCGGTGATCCCGGCCGATCTGCCGCTGGTGATCCTGCTCAACAAGTTCAGCGCCTCGGCCTCGGAGATCGTCTCCGGAGCGCTGGCGGTGTACGACCGGGCCACGCTGGTCGGCGAGCGCAGCCACGGCAAGGGCTCGGTGCAGAACCTGATCCCCTTGCGCAGCCTCCCGGACGAGCCCTTCGAAGACCTCAACCGCGACGGCCTGTGGGAGGAAGGCGAGCCGTACAAGGACACCAATGGCAGCGGCCTGTACGAGTTCGGACCGCGCGTCAAGCTCACCATCGCCTACTACTACCTGCCCGACGGCTCGTCCATCCACACCCAGCGCGACCACGAGGGCCGCGTCACGGATCCGGGCGGCGTGCAACCGGACATGACGGTGGCCTGGGACCCGATCGATCCTTACCTGATCCAGGAGATCGAGCACTACCTGGATCCCAAGGACCGCTTCCGGGAGTACGCGCAGCAGATCTACCTGGACGATCCGCTCCTGGCCGTCGCCCTGGCCGAGTTCGACGGCCGTGACAGCACGCGCTATCCGGGCTTCGAGGAGTTCTACGCCGACCTCGACACGCGCCTGAGCTCGGACGAGGTGCGCCGCTGGGTGCGCACGCGCCTGCGGGCGGTGGTCTCCGACGCGCGCGGCAAGGTGTTTCCCGGCGACGGCCTGTTCCAGGGTGACTTCGTCGAAGATCTGCAGCTGCAGCAGGCCATCCGCCAGGTCCTGGAGCACGCTGGCGTGGCGGCGGAGCAGTATCCGGCCGAGTACGCCGGGCTGGCCAAGACCGGCGCCGTGGCCGCGGACGCGCCCAGGGAAGGTTAGGAACGGGGCGGGCCGGCCGCCGCCGCCGGCCCGCGCAACGCGGCCACCAGGCCCATGCGGCCGGTGTCGGGGCCGTCGCGGCGGTGGCTGAAGAACAGGTCCGGACGTTCGAAGGTGTCCAGGCCGGACACCTCCACGTGGGCCTGGCGGAGGCCGGCCTGCAGCAACTGGTCGTTGGCCCAGCCCGCGAGGTCCACGTGCCAGCGATCCCGGTAGCGGATGCGGCGCCGCGGCGGGGCGTGCTCGGCGACCTCCTCGCCCACCTCGAAGTGCAGCAGGCCGATGCACGGCGAGATCCCGGCCAGGACCTCGTCCGGCTCTCCCATCGCCGCGGCGGCCTGGCGCAGCACGCCGTCGCGCAGCCCGCGCCAGCCGGCGTGGATCAAGCCCAGCGCCGGAGCGCGGCCGGGGCGCAGCAGCAGGACCGCAGCGCAGTCGGCCACCGCCGTGTACAAGGGCAGGCCGGGTATGGTGGTGACCAGCCCGTCCGTGCCCGGGATCGCGCCCGCCGGATCGCTGGCGCCGCGGCCGCGCTCGCCCTCCCCGACCGCGGCGATGCGTGCGCCGTGCACCTGGCCGCCCACGACCCAGTCCTCCGGGTGCAGGTCCAGCCACGCCGACCAGAAGCGGCGCTCGGCCAGGGCAGCCTGCCGGTCCCTGCCGCCGCTGAGGGACAGGTTGCCGCTGCACGTGGGCGCCGCCGGCGCGTCCTTGCCCGGCGTACGCGGGCCCGCCTCCTGGGCCTGGCCGCGCGTGGTGAACACGTGCACAAGCTCCGGCCGGCGCACCAGGCTCTCGAAGGCCAGGCCGACGCGCCCGTCCCGCGCGATCTCCCGCATGGGGCGGGAAGGATAGCGGCGCGCGCCTAGCTGGAGCCGGTGCCCATCACCGGGCGCACGAACTCGTCGTAGAGGACACGCCCCACCGCCACGGCCGGCACCGCCACGAGGATGCCGAAGGGCCCCATGAGCGCGCCGCCGCAGAACACGGCCAGCAGCACGGTGAAGTCGCTCATGCCGAGCTCGCGGCCGACCACGTACGGCAGGAACACGTAGCCTTCCAGCAGCTCGCCGAGCGCCCAGGTGGAGAAGGCCAGAACCAGTCCGGCGCCGCCCATGTCGGCGAAGCACACGCCTGCGACCAGCACCACGCCGACGAGCGGGCCGAGGAAGGGAACCAGGGAGGCGGCGCCGGCGACCAGCCCCATCGTGTAGGCTCCCGGCACCCCGAACAGGAGCAGGCTGAGGAAATAAACCGCGCCCTTCAGGCCGGCCACGACCAGGCGCGAGCGGCAGTAATCGCGCAGGATCTTCTGGATGCGCGGCGCCACGCGGTCGAAGCGCGGATGCCAGTCCGGTGGCAGCTCGGCCCGGATCGCCGGCAGCCACGGGGCGCCGCGCAGCAGGAAGAACACGAACAACGGCAGCAGCACCAGCGCGCTCAGCACCGCGAACAGGCCGCCCACGAACCCTAGGATGGCCCCGGTCGCCGAACCGACCGCGTCCATGAGCTGTCCCTGGTACTTCTGCAGGTCCTCCTCCGTGATCTGGAAGTGCTCGCGGACCTCCTGGGGAAGCTTCTCCTGCAGCGCCAGGATCTTGCCGTACAGGTTCTGCACCCAGGCACTGGTGTCGTCCCCGGTGGGCAGCAGCGCCTGCAGGGAATCGAACTCGAACACCGCCGGCGCCACCAGGGCGATGGGGATCAGACTGAGCAGCAGCATGCACACGACCGCTGCGCCGCCGCTGCCGAGCTGGCGCCGCAAGCGCACCTGCAGAGGCATCAGCATCAGGCTGAGCAAGTAGGCCAGCAGCAAGGGCACCGTGATCGTGCGCAGCCGCCAGCCCAGCCACAAAACGCCCAGCACGATCGCAGCGCGCAGCCAGGAGCGCGCGCTCACGCCGGCAAAGCTAGGCGTGGATGGAGTTGATTTCGGCGAAGGCGTTTCGGAAGTCAAAACCGTTCCGGAAGTCTTCCAGGCGATCGCTGTCGCGCTTGTTCAGGAGCCCGGCCTCGCACATCTGAAACACGAGCGTGCCGAAGTCCTCGGTGGCCTGCACGCCCCACGAGCGGAAAGCGTACGGGGCCAGCGGACCGAACTCCTCCTTGGCGTACTGGCGGATGCCTTCCAGCAGTTCCGGACCGGAGATATGCCGCGCTTCGCCCTGGAGACGGTTCTTGCCCAGCAGACACATGGTGTAGTCCAGAGCTTCCAGCACGAAAAAATAAGCGGCCTCCGCGTACCGGCGCTCGTGCTGATGCCGGATCCTGCGGATGAGAGGTTGAAGCCTCCGGTCGTCCATGGTGTTGGTCCGGGGTTCCTATCGGCCCGGCCCGGCGGCGGTTTGACTGCATTCCCGCCGGGAGCCGGCCGGCCTGGAAACCGCCTGCGACGGCTCATTCTGCCGGCTTTCCCCTAGGCGACAAGTCCACGCGCTTCCAGGCGCACGGCCAGGTCCTCGTACACCACCCATGGGGTTATGTTCCCAGTAAGGTCCACAAGAGCGTCACGCAGGGCCGCAACCGCGCGGTCGGCGCGCAGGCGCAGGCCAGGCTCTCCCTGGGCCGATTCCCGGACCAGCCAGGCCAGGCAGGAAGACAGGCTCTCGGAGGCGGCGGCGCGCTGCTCGGCCAGCGTGGCCCCTTGCGGCGGCTCCAGCCACGTGGCTGTGCTCGCTCCCTGCAGCCATGCCCCCAGGGCGCGATGCCGCTCCAGGTGCGCCGAGCGCGCCTCCGCATCCAGTTCCAGGGCCGCCTCCAGCCCGCCGTAGCACGCCGCCAGGACTCGGGCCTCGTGCTCGCTCAGGCCGGCTGCCGCGGCCCGCTGCGCGAGCTCGGCCGCAGGCAGCGCGCCCAAGCGGTAGGTCCGGCAGCGCGAGCGCAGGGCCGGAAGCAGCGGGGTCAAGTCACCGGCCGTGAGGAACAGGAGCGTTCCATCCGGCGGCTCCTCGCAGGTCTTGAGCAGCACGGCCTGGGCGTCGGGGCCCATGCGGTCGGCCTCGTACAGCAACACCGCCCGCCGCCCAGGGCCGCCCGGCCGGTAGCGCAGCGCCTGCTCCAGGGAGAAGCCGCCGTCGCCGCGCTCGGCCAGGTGCTCCACGCGCAGGCCCGGCACGCCGAGCGCGTCCGGATCGAGCACCACGCACTCCAGGTGCCGCTCCACGTCCTCCACGGGCCCGTGCACCTCCAGGTAGGCGGCGGCCATGCCGGCTGCAAGCCGGCGCAGGCGCGGGCGCGACGCCCCGAGCAGCAGATAAGTGTCAGCCAGGCGCTGGCGTTCGTGCTCGCGCCGGAAACGCGCCAGCACGGCGCCGGCCGGGTCACTACTGCCGCCGCCTAGCTCCACAACGCCTCCACCTCGCGCCGGATGCGCTCGGCCACGGCGTCCTCGTCCATGTGGGACACGTCCAGGAGGCGCGTTCGGGCTGCGCGCGCCTGCGCGTAGCGGTGGTAGCCGCGCTGCACCGCTTCCTGGAAGGCCAGCCCGCGCGCCTCCATGCCGTCGGCGGCGCCGCGCCGGCGCGCGCGCGCCAGCGACTGGCGCGGATCCAGGTCCAGGATCAGGACCAGGTGCGGCTGCAGCGGCGGCGGCACGACCAGCTCGTCCAGGGCCAGCACGAAGCGCGCCGCCTCCTCACTCTGTCCCTGGTAGGCCAGGGTGGACGGCGTGAAGCGCTCGCAGACCACGGTGCGCCCCTGGGCCAGCGCCGGCGCCACCACGCCCGCCAGCAGCTCGGAGCGCGCCGCGAAGAACAGCAGCGCCTCGCTGCGCGGGTCCATGGCCGCGCGCCGGGGCGACAGCAGCAGATCGCGCAGGTGCTCGCCCAGGGAGGTGCTGCCGGGCTCGCGCACGTGCAGCGGATGGCGTCCGGCCGCCTCCAGCCGGGCAGCGAGGCGCAGCGCCTGCGTGGTCTTGCCGGCACCGTCCATGCCCTCCAGGACCACGAACCGCCCGTCCATGGCCGCATCCTAGGGCGGCGCGCTGGAAATCGCGGAAGGTCGCGCGCTAGGCTTGCGCCTGACCGCCCATGCCTGCAGCTCACCGTCCCCGCCTCTTGCTCCTGCTGCCGCTCTTTGCGGCGGCCCTGGCCGCGTGCGCCGCGCCCCGCCCCGCGCCGCAACCTGCCGCGCTGTGGATGCCCGAGACTCCGCCCGCCCCCACCCCGCCCGGCGACCTCAGCCTGGAGGAGCGCATCTACTGGTGGGAGGCGCGCATCCCGTCGCTGGCGCCGGAAGACCGCAGCGACGCCAACCTGAACCTGGGCGAGCTGTACGTGGAAGCGCAGCGCCCGCCCGACGCCCGCCGCGCCTTCCAGGACGCTGCGAACGGCCCCCTGGCGCGCGCCGAAGAGGCGCGCCTGGCCCGCGGCATGGCGCTGAGCTATCTGCTGGAGGAGCAGCGCGACATGGCGCAGCCGTACCTGGCGGAAGCCGTGGCCGGCCTGGAAGGGCCGCAGCAGGAGGAGTGCCAGTTGCTTCTCGACTGGCTGCGCGGCGCAGCACTCGCGGACGCCAGCCCGCTGCTGCTGGAGCGCATGCGCCCGTACTTCGGCGCGCGCTTCCCGGCGCCGCCGCCGGCACTGGCGGAGGTGGCGGCGGTGGGCTTGGTGGACATCGCACGCGGGCAGTGGGGCGCGCGGCCCACCGGCTCCAACCATGACCGCATGAGCAAGATCTGGCGCATCACGGTGCACCATTCGGCCGAGCCCATGCTCAGCGACCGGGCGGAGGCGACCATGTCCGAGGTGCGCCGCATCCAGAAGAACCACCAGAACCACCAGCCCGATCCCTGGGCCGACATCGGCTACCACTACCTCGTGGATCGCGGCGGGCGGGTGGTGGAAGGGCGCCCGATCGTGATCCAGGGCGCCCACGCCGGCGGCGACTTCAACCGCGGCAACATCGGCATCTGCCTGCTCGGCAACTTCGCGGCGCACCCGGAGGACGGCCCGGAGTTCGCCCAGGCGCAGTCGCCCACCCCCCTGCAGCTGCAGGCCCTGGAGCAGCTCGTGGACCAGCTGCGCGAGAAGTACGCTGTGAAGCGCGCGGAGGTCTGGCCCCACAACCACTTCCGCGTGACCGAGTGCCCCGGCCCGGTCCTGGAGCGCTGGGTGGAGGGCTACCGCAAGGGCGCGCCCGGACTGGTGCGCGCCGCGGCGCCCTAGTCAGGCCCCTGCCACGCTCTCGCCGGCGGCCACGCGCCGGCGTGCGTCTTCGATCAGCTCGTCCAGCAGCGCCTCGCGGTCCAGGCGCAGCGAGCGGCCCAGGGCGGCCTGCAGGCGCGACGGATCGCCCACCAGGCGCTCGGCGTCGGCGGCGCCGCGCAAGCGCGAGCCGTCCACACGCACGCTCACCGGCACGTGCAGGCGCGCCTGCAGGCCGTCGAGCAGGTCGCCGACGCGCTGTCCGGTTCCGGAGCACACGTTGAGGATCTCGAACTCCCCGGCGCGCGGCAGCAGGTCGAGGTAGGCCTGCGCCACCTGGCTCACGTGCAGGAAGTCGCGCACGCTGTGCAGATTGCCGACCTCGAGCGTGCCGCCGCCGCGCCGCTCCAGCGCCGCCAGGCGCAGGGCGAAGGACGGCAGCACGTAGCGCGCGTCCTGGCCGGCGCCGCTGTGATTGAACGGCCGCAGCACGCTGACGCGGTGGCCACGGTCGCGCAGGCCCAGGGCCAGCGCCTCGCCTTCCAGCTTGGTGACGCCATAGACGCTGGCCGGCTCCACGGCGTCCTCCTCGCGCACGGGCGCCGGCTGCGGGCGGTACACGTAGGCGCTGGAGACGTGCAGGACGGGAGTCTGCGGCCAGCGCTCCAGCACGGCCTCGTACAGACGCGCGGGCCCGGCCACGTTCACCGCGCGCGCGCGCTGCGGGTCGCGCTCGCACTCGGGCACGTGCGCCAGCGCGGCGAGGTGCAGCAGCCCGCTGGGCCGCGGCAGCGAGGCGACGTCCGGAGCTCGACCTTCCAGGTCCCAGGCCACCGCCGCCCAGTGCGCGGGCAGGCGGCGCGGATCGCGGGCCAGGGCCAGGGCGGCCACGCCGTCGCGGCGCAGGCGGCGCAACAGCTGCGTTCCCACGAAGCCGCTGGCGCCCGTGACCCAGAGCATGCGCGATCCGGCGCCTAGGCCGGGCCTGCCGGCAGGATGCCGCGCACAGGACGGGCGCCGTGGCCGCGCCGCGCCAGGTCGGCGTCCACCATGAGCTCCACCAGGCCGGCGAAGTCCAGCTCGGGCTTCCAGCCCAGCTCTTCGCGCGCCGCGCTGGCGTCGGCCTGCAGCAGGTCCACTTCGGCGGGCCGGTAGTAACGCGGGTCCACCACCACGAAGTCGCGGTAGTCGAGTCCCACGTGCCGGAACGCGAGCGCGCACAGATCGCGCACCGAATGGGTGGTGCCCGTGCCCACCACGTAGTCGCGCGGCTCCTTCTGCTGCAGCATGGCGTGCATGGCGCGCACGTAGTCCCCGGCGTAGCCCCAGTCGCGCCGCGCGTCCAGGTTGCCGAGCGCCAGGCTGTCGGCCTGCCCGAAGGCGATGCGGGCCACGCCGTCGCTGATCTTGCGGGTCACGAACTCGAGCCCGCGGCGCGGCGACTCGTGGTTGAACAGGATGCCGGAGCAGCAGTACAGGTTGTAGGACTCGCGGTAGTTCACCGTGATCCAGTGCCCGTACAGCTTGGCCACGCCGTAAGGCGATCGCGGGTGGAACGGCGTGCTCTCGCGCTGCGGCGACGCGGCCGCCTGGCCGAACATCTCGCTGGAAGAAGCCTGGTAGAAGCGCGCCCGCGGCACGGCGCGGCGCACCGCCTCCAGCAGGCGCGTGACGCCCAGCGCCGTCACCTCCCCGGTGTGCACCGGCTCCAGGAAGGAGGTCTGCACGAACGACTGCGCGGCCAGGTTGTAGACCTCGTCAGGCAGGAACTGGTCCAGCACGCGCAGCAGCGACGACGGGTCCAGCATGTCGCCCTGCGCCAGCTCCAGACGCGCGCGCAGGTGCTCGATGCGCTCCGTGGGCTCGGTGGAGGAACGCCGCACCAGGCCCACGACCCGGTAGCCGAGCTGCAGCAGGTACTCGGCCAGGTACGAGCCGTCCTGGCCGGTGATGCCGGTGATCAGGGCCGTCTTCATGCGCTCCATGACGCTACCAGGGCGGCGGCGCCGACCACCCAGCAGTACGGCGCAAACCAGGCCAGGCGCCGCTCGCGGGCGATCCACAGCAGGAAGCCCAGGGAGGCGTAGCCGATGGCGAAGCTCAGCGCCGTGCCGCACAGCAGCGGCACGCGCAGGTGCGGCTGCTGCATCAGCTTCAGGGCGTCCCCGAGATCGAAGATCACGGCGCCGAGGATGGCCGGAATGGACATGAGGAAGGAGAAGTGGGTGGCGTTCTCCATGCTCAGGCCCACCAGCAAGCCGGCGACGATGGTGGAGCCGCTGCGCGAGATGCCGGGCATGATGGCCAGCATCTGCACGCAGCCGATGAGCAAGGCCTGGGCCATTCCGAGCTGCTCCAGCGAGCGGCCGCGGTCGCGGATGCGGGGCGAGAGGGCCAGCAGGACGCCCGTGGCCAGCAGCGCCACCGCAACCGCCGTCGAGTTCTCGAACAGCGCGTCGACGAAGTCGCTGGCGATGAGCGCCGCCGCCACGGCGGGCAGCGTCGCCAGCGCCAGATGGAGGACCAGACGCCGCTGCCCGGCGGCGTCCTGGCCCCGTCCCACGACACCTCCCGCCATGGCCAGCAGGCGTTTCCAGTAGAAGAGCAGCACCGCCACCAGCGTGCCCAGGTGCAGCCACACCACCACGGTCTCGCGCTCGCCCGGAGGGAGCTGGTCGGCACCCGGGAGGTACTCCAGCCCCAGGACCAGGTGCGCGGAGGAGGAGACCGGAAGGAACTCGGTGAGACCCTGGAGCGCCCCCAGGATCACGAGCAGGGCGAGGAGACCCACCTCAGATCGCGGCGGCGACGGTGCGCGCCTCCCGGCACGGCAGCTCGAAGGCTTCCGCCACGCCGGGATGCGTCAGCTGGCCGGCCACGATGTTGGCGGCGCTGGCGAGCTCGTCGTCCTCCAGCACGGCGCGCTTGGGCCCCAGCTCGGCCAGCCGCAGCGCGAAGGGCAAGGTGGCATTGGTCAGGGCGTAGGTGCTGGTCCGGGCCACGGCGCCCGGCATGTTGGCCACGCAGTAGTGCACCACTCCGTCCACCACGAACGTGGGGTTGTCGTGCGTGGTGGCACGGCAGGTCTCGACGCAGCCGCCCTGGTCCACCGCCACGTCCACGATCACGGCGCCCTTGGGCATGAGCTTGAGGTCGTCCTTGCGCACCAGCCGCGGGGCGCGCGCCCCGGTGACCAGCACCCCGCCGATCAGCAGGTCGGTCTCCGGCAGGCGCTCCAGGATGGCCTCGCGTGAGCTGTACACCGTGCTGACATTGGCCGGCATGACGTCGGACAGGTAGCGCAGCCGGTCCAGGTTGATGTCCAGGATCGCGACGCGGGCCCCCATCCCGGCCGCGATCCAGGCGGCGTTGGTTCCGACCGTGCCGCCGCCGAGCACCAGGACGTGCGCCGGCTCCACTCCCGGCACGCCGCCGAGGAGGACGCCGCGCCCTCCGTGGTGCTTCTCCAGGTACTTGGCCCCCTCCTGCACGGACATGCGGCCCGCGACCTCGCTCATCGGCGTCAGCAGCGGCAGGCTGCCGCGCGAGACCAGGGTCTCGTAGGCGAAGCAGTGGGCGCCGCTGGCCAGCAGCGCCTCGGTGAGCCCGCGGTCGGCGGCGAAGTGGAAATATGTGAATATGGCCTGGCCGCGGCGCGCCAGCCGGCACTCGGCAGGCTGCGGCTCCTTGACCTTGAGGATCATGTCGGCCGAGCCCCAGATCTCCGAGGCGCCCGCCGCGAGGCTGGCGCCGGCCTTGCGGTAGGCTTCGTCCTCGAATCCGCTGCCCAGCCCGGCACCTGCCTCGACCAGCACGCGCTGGCCGGCGCTGGTGAAGGCGCGCGCGCCCGCGGGGGTGAGGGCGACGCGGTGCTCCGAGGTCTTGATCTCCTTGGGGACGCCGAGAATCATCCTGTCCTGTGGCTCCGGTTTTGGGGCGGGGATTCTAGCCCCGCCGTTCCGCAGCCCGCACTGCATGCCCGCCACCGCTGAACTCCTGGCCGCGGCGCAGGCCGCCATCGCCGCCGCGGCACGCCGCGCCGGCCGCGATCCGGCGCGAGTGCGCCTGGTGGCGGTGACCAAGACGGCGACACCGGAGGCGCTGGGTGCGGCCTGGGCTGGCGGCCTGCGCGACTTCGCGCACAACCGCGTCCAGGCCCTGGAAGCGCATCGCGTGCTGCTGCCGCAGGCGCGCTGGCACCTGATCGGGCCGATCCAGAGCAACAAGATCCGCCGGGCGGCGCAGGCCGCCGACGTGGTGCAGTCGGTCGGCGACCTGCGCGTGGCTTCCGGCCTGGCCACGGCCGCGGCGGCCCTGGCCCGCGCCCCGGTCGAAGTCCTGGCGCAGGTCAACCTGACGCCGGCCGACGGCCGCTACGGCTGCCGCGCCGAGGACCTGCCGGCGCTGCTGGCGGCCGTGTCCGCGCTGCCCGCGCTCCGCTGCCGTGGGCTGATGACGATCGCGCCGCAGCACGCGCCGCCGGCGCAGCTGCGCAGCCACTTCGCGCGCCTGGCGGAGCTGGCCCGAGCCGCCGCGGCAGCCGGGCAACTGCCGCCGGACCCGGAGCTATCCATGGGCATGACCGAGGACTTCGAGATCGCCGTAGAAGAGGGGGCTACGCTGGTGCGTCTCGGCCGGGCCCTCTTCCCCTCACGCACCGAAGCAGCTTGAGCGCGCGCCTCCGCTGGCAAACGGACTCCGCCGAGGGGGTCTTCCCGCTGCTGCGCGGGCCGCTGCACCTGGTCTGGAGCGAGAGCGGCCTGGACCGCGTCAGCCAGCCGCCGGTGCACGGCGCGGCCATCACCGCCCAACCGCCGGACGCCGAGGGCCGCGTCGAGCTGGAAGCCCGCGGCGAGCTGGAGTTCCTGTCTGGCGACAAGCGCTTCCGCAAGGTCCGGCTGCCGCTCGGGCGCTCGGTGGCCTTCCGCAGCGGCGAGCACGGCGGCCTGCTGGAGGCCCAGGGCGATCTCGCGGCCAGCGATCCGCTGCTCGGGAAGACCTTGGGGCAGTACCAGGTGCGGGAGAAGCTGGGCGCCGGCGCCGTGGGCACCGTGTACCGGGCGCTGCAGACCAGCCTGGAGCGCGAAGTCGCGCTGAAGGTGCTGGACGCGCAGGCCGCCGCGGATGCAGTGAAGGTGGCGTCCTTCCAACGCGAAGCCGTGGCGGCCGGCAAGCTGGTCCATCCCAACGTCGTGCAGGTGTATGACGTGGGCCAGGACGCGGGCCTGCACTTCTACTCCATGGAGCTGGTGCACGGCGGCTCCCTGGAAGACCGCCTGCGCAGGAACGGGCCGCTGCCCTGGCAGGAAGCGCTCGCCGCGGTGCGCGAGTGCGCGCTGGCGCTGGCCTTCGCCGAGGAGCGGCGCCTGCTGCACCGCGACGTCAAGCCCGCCAACCTGATGCTGGCGGAGAGCGGCCACGTCAAGCTGGCCGATCTGGGCCTCGCGGCCACGCGCGGCATGATGGACGCCGAGGCGGCCGGCGGCACGCCGCACTTCATGGCTCCGGAAGCGGTCGGCGGCGCAGACGTGGACCAGCGCGCCGACCTGTACTCGCTGGGCTGCACCTTGTACCGCCTGTGCACGGCCAAGACACCGTTCCAGGGCGCCAGCGTCAAGGAGATCCTGCGCGCGCACCGCGACCTGCCGCCGCCCAGCCTGCGCGGCTCAGGCGTGGCCGTGCCGGCGGCCGTGGACGAACTGCTGGCGCGCCTGCTGGCCAAGGATCCGAACCAGCGCCCCGAGCACGCCGCGGAGGTGGCGGCCGCCTGCGACGCCGTGCTGCGCGGCGGCGGCTCGCGCCGGTTGGCGCCGGTGCTCGGGCTGCTGCTGCTGGCTGCGGGAGGAGTCCTGGTCTGGCAGCTCACGCGCGAGCCGGAGCTTGTGGAGCCCGAGACCGTGGTCCAGTACGTGCCCGACCCCGGCGCGGCCGATGCGCAGGCACGTCTGGCAGCCACGGAGCGCGAGCGCGCCTACTACCAGGCCATGGCCGCTCCCGAAGAGCGGCGCGTGGATGCCCTGCTGGCGTTCCTGCAGCGCCACCCCGACGGCGCGCTGGCGGCCCAGGCGCAGGCCGAGATCGAACGGCTGCGCGCCGCGGCCAGCGCGCCGCTGCAGGCCGCGGCCGGGGTGCCGCCGGCCGATGCCGCCCTCAGCGCCGGCGTGGATGGCCTGCTGGCGGAGCGCCGCTACGGCGCCGCGCGCGCGGCCCTGGAAGCCGGCGTGGCGGCCTCCGAAGCCACGCGCGCCGCGCTCGCCGAGCGCATCGCCGCCGCGGCGGTCACCCAGTTCCGCGCCTGGGAGGACGCGCACGCGCAGGCCCTGCGCGACGGCGCCTGGGACCAGGCGGCGGCGCTGCGCGCCGACTTCGAGCGTGGGCTGGCCGGGGAAGCGACGCCGCCGGAATGGGAAACTCGGCTGGACCAGCTTGCGGCCGCGGCCGGTGAGGCGCAGACCCGCGCGGCGGAGGCGGCCTTCCACGCCGCCCGTCTGGCGTTCCTCCAGCACCTGCACGTGCAGGTGCAGCCGGCCCTGCGCCAGCTCGACCTTGAGACGGCGGCGGAGCAGTACGCACAAGCCGTCGCCGGCTGCGCGCACGCCGCACTGGCCGAGGCCGCCGCCGCCGAGAACGACGTGTTCGCGGCCGCGGCGCGCGCCCAGCGGGAGTTCCGGACGCGCGTCGCCTCCGGCGAGGAGCTGGCCATCGTCGAGCCCGCGGGCGGCAAGCGCGCGGTGGTGCTCGGGCTCGAGCCGCCGGGTTTGCGCCTGCTGGTGCAGGTGCGCGGCGAGCGCAGCGAGCGCGTGGACCCCTGGTCCGACTACGTGCACCCGGAGACGCTCTCCGGCCTGCTGCGCGCCGTGCTCCCCGCGGAACTGGACGACGAAGCCGCGTGCGCCCTCTATCTCCTCCTCGGCGAGGAGCGCCTGGCGGCGCAGCTGCGCAGCTTCGCGGCGCGCGCGCCCGGGCCCGCGGAGGGCGCGGCCCTGGCCGCGGAGGCGCGCGCCTGGCTGGAGCGCCTGCCGCGCAGCCTCAGCCAGGAGCCAGCCTGGCTGCCGCGCCATCAGCAGGCCGTGTCGCAGCTCGCGGCCGTGGGCGACGCCCTGGCCGAGCCCGACGAGTACCTGGCGCTGCTGCGCCTGGAGCAGCTGCTCAGCCGCTACAGCCTGCTGGCCGCCATGGCCTCGGACGGCTCCAGCGCCTGGGGCCTGCAGCCTTGAGCCCGGCGCGTCTCGTGGTGCTCGCCTCCGGCGGCGGGCGCACGCTCGAGAACCTTGCGGACCAGATCGCCGCCGGCAGGCTGCCGGCGCGCATCGAGCAGGTGCTGGTGTCGCGCCCGGACGCGGGCGCGGTCGAGCGCGCGCAGCGCCTCCGCCTGGCATGCACGGTCGCCGGCCCGCAGACGCACCCGGACCGGGCGCAGCGCGAGCGCCTGTGGACGTCGCTCCTGCTGCAAGCGCGCCCCGACTGGGTGGTTTTGGCGGGATGGCTGCAGCTCCTGCCGATCCCCCCGGCGCTCGAGGGCAGGGTCATCAACATCCACCCGGCGCTGCTTCCGGCTTACGGCGGCCCCGGCTGCTACGGCCGCCGCGTGCACGAGATGGTGCTGCGGGACCGGCCTTCCATCAGCGGCTGCAGCGTGCACTTCGCCGGCGCGGAGTACGACCGCGGCCCCTTGATCCTGCAGGAAGCCGTGCCGGTCCTTCCCGGGGACGACCCTGACACCCTGGCCGCGCGCGTGTTCGCCGCCGAGACGCGCGCGCTGCCGGAGGCACTGCGCCTGCTGATCCAGGGGCGCGTGCGCTACCAGCACGGCGCCGCACCCTGGCGCTAGGCGTCACTGCTGCGCGCGCCGCTGCATCTCTTTCTGCAGGTCGTCGAACACGGTGTCCAGGCTGGGGCCTTCGAGCGGCACGCACTCGCGCGCGCCCGGGACGGCCACGAGCGAGCGCCCGTCCGGACCGGGCCACCACAGGATCATCTGGCCGCCGCGCTCCACCGGCGCCAGCGCGCGCGACAGCAGCAGGTCCCCCGCCGGCGGCGCGTCGGGCACGGGCCGGCGCGGCTCGTTGCGGGCCTCGCACAACACGCGGACGAGGTCCTCCAGGTACGGCTTCATGGGATCGGGGGGAATGCCGCGCGCGCGGTCGCCCTCGATGATCACGAGGCCGCCGGGCCCGGACCAGCCGTCGCCCTGGCGGCGGAACACAAGCTCGTCCGCGCCGCGGCGCAGGCGCAGGGACACGATCTCGTCGCGCTCGACGTCCAGCAGCAAGGGGCTGCGCAGCTCCTCCGGCGCGAGCTGCAGCACCGCGAAGTCCTCCGGATGCACCGGGATCAGGAATGGACGGCCTTCCGACCACGCGGCGCCGCCGCGCAGGCGCACCACCTGCGGCGGGCCGTTGCCGTGCAGGACCAAGGTGTCGCCGGCGCGCATGCGTTCGATCTGCTCGTCGCGGATGTGTTCCTCGGGCAGGATCTCCGTGCGCGCGCCCAGCATGCGCGCCACGCCGGCCCGCGCCGCCGGCGACAGAGGCGCCGAGAACGGCTGGTACAGGTACCACTTGCTGTCGCGGCGCTGCAGCACGAAGCCCGGCCCCTCGGCCGGCTCCCACGCGATGCGCTGCAGGCCGTTGGGCTGCGCCACCACGCGCTTGTCGCGCCAGTCCTCCTGGGGCCGCGACAGGATGCGCACGGTGCGCACACCCAGGCGCACGCGCTGGCCCGCGCGCACGGCCGCGTGCGCGTCGCCGCTGAGGTCCGGAGCGCCGACGCGCAGCTCGGCCACGCTGCCGTCTTCGAAGCGGGCCTCGACCACGAGGCGCGGCGGCTCCAGGCCCAGCTCGGCGTCGCTGCGCGCCTGCCAGTCGGCCGGAGCCGGCCCCCAGTCGTCGGCGAACAGCGCGGCCAGCGCGCCCTGTACCACCACGGGCTCGGCCCGGTCCTCGAACGGCTCGGCCACCTGCCATGCGCCGGGCGACACGCGCTCGATCTTCACGAAGCGGCCGGCGGGCTGATGGAACAGGCTGAGGGAGCGCAGTTGCTCCGGATCGCCCGCGAGCAGGGGCGCCGCGGCCGGGACCGGCGTCGCCACCTCGCCGCGGTCGCCGGCGCGGCTCAGCAGGCGCACGCCCACGGCCAGGGCGGCCAGGATCACGACGACCAGGAGCAGGCGCTTGGGATTCATCGGCGGCGGCGCCAGTACACCAGGAAGCCGAGCAGGAGGGTGGTCCCCGGCAGCGCGACCACCGCCAGATTGTGGATGCGCGCCAGGGCCTGCGGCGACGGGCGGAAGGGCAGGGCTTCGAGCGCCACCAGCCCCGCCTCCACGTCCTCCTCGCGCAGCAGCCAGTGCAGCGCGCGCGCCAGGAAGTCGGGGTGGTAGGCCACCCCCTCGAACAGCAGAGTGGGCGCTCCGAGCACCAGGCAGCGCCCCTGGCCCGCGGCCGCGTCCGGCGCCAGCGGCTCGGCCGCGAGCGCCAGCGCCACTTCCTGCTGGGGCTCGCGCGATCCGGGACGGAAGTCGCCGTCGGCCTCCACCCAGGCCTGGTCGCTGGTGCGCGCCAGCGGCTCGCGGATGGAAGCGTAGTTTCCGGGCACGATCTCCAGCGGCCGGCAGTTGCTGAGCACCAGGCCGCGTCCGGCGGCCGCGAGTTCGCGCGTGACCGGATGCTGGCTGCTCAGGCGCTGCGGCTCGACGTAGAACGTGGCGCTCGTGGACTGGCCGGCCTGGCCCTCGCACACCAGGCCGTCTCCGAAGCGCACACCCTGGCCCGCCAGCAGCTCGTTCCACAGCGCGGTGACCGGTGGCGGCGCGAGCGGGCCGACCGCGACCAGCAAGGGCCGCCCGCTCTGCAGCCAGGCGCGCACGGCCGCGGCGTCCTCGGGGCGGAACGGCTGCGGCTGCCCCGGGATGAGCAGCAGGTCCAGCGGCTCGCTGCTGGACGGCCCGTCCACCAGGACGGGTTCGTAGCCCTCGGCGCGCAGGAACTGCGCCAGCGCCTGCAAGGCGGCGCGCACGTGCGGCTCCAAGGGCCCTTGCACGATGCCGACGCGCGGCACCTCGGCGCGCGCCAGGCGCAGCGCGGCGTCGCCGAAGGCGTCGTCCACGCGCTCTTCGCGGATGCGCGCCGGCGCGCCGCTGTCCAGGTCCGGGTCGGTAGTCAGGAACAGGTCGCTGAAGCGCAGCACCTGGCGCTGCTCCGGGGTCTCGAGCACCACGGTCTCGCCCGGCTGGCGTCCCAGGCGCTGCACCTGCTGCTCGATCTCCACCAGGCTGCTGGTGTCGTCCAGGATCAGCACGTGCAGGCGGCCGCGGCTGCGCACGCGCGCGTCCTCCAGCAGGGCCCGCAGGCGCGCGTACGCGCGCGCGTACACGGCCGAGCCGTTCAGCAGCAGGCGCGGATCCTCGCCCCGCGTCAGCAGGAAGGCGGTGGCGCGGCTGCCCTCCGGCAGGGCCGCCAGGGCCGTGGCGGTGCGCGCGCTCAGGCTGGCGGCGCCGTGGCGGCTCCAGTCCCAGCGCAGGCGCAGGCCCGGCGCGGCCAGCGCCGACAGCAGCGCCACCGCCAGTGCCGTGGCCGCCAGCGCCGCCGCCGCGACCAGCATCCCGAGGCGCAGGCGTCGGCTCGGCATCAGGGCACCCAGCGGCGGGACACCAGCCGCACCCAGGTGAGGAACAGGAACAGCGCCGACAGCACCGCGAAGTAGGCCAAGGCGTAGGAATCGATCAGGCCGGCGGCAAAGCCGCTCTCCAGCATGAGCGGGATGGAGGTCGCGTGCGCCACCCGGCCGGGCGCGCCGGGAGCGTCGTGCAGGAAGTGCGGCAGGAACAGCAAGGCGTAGTTCAGGCCGGCCCCGCCGCCGGCGGCCAGCACAAGGTTGCCGCTCCAGGACGAGGCCCACAGTCCGGCCGCCAGGAACAGGCAGCTGCACAGCAGCGCGCCCAGGAAGCCGCCGGCCACCGCTCCGGCATCCAGGGCCGCGCCATGTCCGCCGATCAGGAGGAACAGGAACAGGACGCCCCCCCAGAACAGCAGGAAGAACAGGCATGCGGCCAGGTACTTGGCCAGCACCACCGCGGCGTCGCTCACGGGCGCCGTGAGCAGGGCCTCCAGCGTGCCCAGGCGGTGCTCCTCGGCCAGCAGGCGCAGCGTGAGCAGCGGCGGGAACACCGGCAGCAGCAGCCACAGCAGGATGCCGTTGCCGAACAGCAGCTGCGGCAGCAGGCTCAGGTCGTTCTGCACCTGCGGGTAGTCCAGCAGCAGGCTGAAGAACAAGGCGTTCAGCAGGTACCACAGCCCGAGCAGCAGGTACACGTACGGCGCCACGAGCAGCGCGTGCACCTCGCGGCGGAGCAGGGCGGAGAACGCCCTCACGCCGGCTCCTGCGGGCCCACCAGGCGGCGGAACAGGTCTTCCAGGCTGGGCTCCAGGACCCGGAACTCCAGCATCGGCTCGCGCCGCTGCGCCAGCCACTGGAACAAGGATTGGCGCTCGGCCGCGCCCTGCGCCTGGAGCGTGAGCGCACCGCCCTCGCGGCGCAGCAGCCGCCACGCCGCCAGCCCGAGCAAGGCCTGCTCCAGCGCCGCGCCGTCGCCGGCGGTGACCACGCGCAGGGGCGCCTCCTCCCGCGCGGCCTGGATCAGCTCGGCCCTACTGCCCAGCGCTGCACAGCGCCCCCGATGCAGGATGAGCACGCGCTCGGCCAGCGCGTCCACCTCCGGCAGCACGTGCGAGCTGAACAGGATGGCGTGGCCCTCGCGCGCCAGCTGCGCCAGCTGGTCGCGGAACTCGACGCGCTGCAGCGGATCCAGCCCGGTGAAGGGCTCGTCCAGGAGCAAGGCCGGCGGCCGGTTCAGCAGCGCGTCGGCCAGGCCCACGCGCTGGCGGTAACCCTTGGAGAGCGAACCGCAGGTCTGGCGCAGGCGCTCGGTCAGCCCCAGTTGCTGGGCCACTTCCTGCACGCGCGCACGCCGCTCGCGCCCGGCCAGGCCCTTCAGCCCGGCGCGAAAGCGCAGGTACTCGCTCACGCGCAGCTCCGGCGGCGCGGCGAAGGCCTCCGGCAGGTAGCCGAGGCGCCGGCGTGCCGCCAGCGAGCTTTGCGCCAGGTCCAGGCCGGCGATGGCGGCCGCGCCGGAGCTCGGCGGCCAGTAGCCGCTGAGCATGCGCAGCGTGGTGCTCTTGCCGGCGCCGTTGGGGCCGAGAAAGCCCAGGATCTCGCCGGCGGCGACCTCGAAACTGAGGTCCTCGACGGCGCTGACCGGGCCGAAGCGCTTGCTGAGGCGATCCGCGCGGATCATCCGTTGCGGGACAGATTAAGCACGCAGGGGGACCCGGAATAGCTCCTGGTCCCCCGCGGGCGTTCCGCCGGCCGGCGCAGGCTACTCCTTCACCTCGTAGTCGGCGTCCACGACTTGGTCGCCGGAACTCTGCGCCTGGCCGCGGTCGCCGCCGCTGCCTGCACCGCCAGCGCCCGCGGCCGTGCGGTACAGCTTCTCCCCCAGCCGGCTCATGCCGGCTTCGACTTCGGCGCTGCGGCGCGCCATCTCGGCCTGGTCGTCGCCCTTCAGGGCCTGCTCCAGGGCCTCCACCTGGCTCTCCAGCGCGCTCACGTCCTCGGCTTCCAGGCGTTCCTTGTGGTCCTTGAGGAGCTTGCGCGCCTGGTACGCCACCTGGTCGGCGCGGTTGCGCTGCTCGGCGGCTTCGCGCGCCTTGCGGTCCTGCTCCTTGAAGCGCTCGGCGTCCTCCTGCATGCGCTTGATGTCGGCCTCGGTCAGTCCCGAGCTGTGCTGGATGCGCACCTTCTGCTCCCGGCCGCTGGCCTTGTCCTGGGCGCGCACGTTGAGGATGCC
This sequence comes from Planctomycetota bacterium, assembly GCA_004295085.1. Taxonomy (GTDB): domain Bacteria; phylum Planctomycetota; class UBA1135; order UBA1135; family UBA1135; genus SHNF01. The sequence goes on from SHNF01000005.1 coordinate 111,447, forward strand.
GTTGGCGTCGATGTCGAACTCCACCTCGACCTGCGGGATGCCGCGCGGCGCCGGCGGGATCCCGTCCAGGAGGAAGCGGTCCAGCGTGCGGTTGTCGCGCGCCATGGGACGCTCGCCCTGCAGCACGTGGATCTCCACCTGCGTCTGGCTGTCGCTGTACGTGGTGAAGGTCTCCTTCTTGCTGGTCGGAATGGTGGTGTTGCGCGGCACCAGCGGGGTCATGACGCCGCCCGCGGTCTCGACCCCCAGGCTCAGCGGCGTGACGTCCAGCAGCACCAGGTCGTGCACTTCGCCGGCCAGGACGCCGCCCTGGATGGCGGCGCCCTGGGCCACCACCTCGTCCGGGTTCATGGAGCGGTTGGGCTCGCGCTCGAACAGCTCCTTCACGATCTGCTGGATGCGCGGGATGCGGGTGGAGCCGCCCACCAGGATGACCTCGTTCACCGCGCTCGGCTTGAGCTTGGCGTCCGCCAGCGCCTGCTGGCACGGCTTGCGCGTGCGCTCGAACAGAGGCGCGCACAGCTGCTCGAATCTCGAGCGCGTCAGCGACAGCAGCAGGTGCTTGGGCCCGCTCTGGTCGGCGGTGATGAACGGCAGGTTGATCTGGGTCTCGTTGGCCAGGCTCAGCTCGCACTTGGCCTTCTCGCAGGCCTCCTTGAGGCGCTGCAGCGCCATCGCATCCTTGCGCAGGTCGATGCCGTTCTGGCGCGCGAACTCGTCGGCCGCCCAGTTCATGAGCATCTGGTCGAAGTCGTCGCCGCCCAGGTGGGTGTCACCGTTGGTGCTCAGCACCTCGAACACGCCGTCGCCGATCTCGAGCATGGAGATGTCGAAGGTGCCGCCGCCCAGGTCGTACACCGCCACCTTGCCGCTCTTCTTCTTGTCCAGGCCGTAGGCCAGCGCCGCCGCCGTTGGCTCGTTGATGATGCGCTCCACGGTCAGTCCGGCGATGCGCCCGGCGTCCTTGGTGGCCTGGCGCTGGCTGTCATTGAAGTACGCGGGCACCGTGATCACCGCGCGCGTCACCTTCTCGCCCAGGTAGTCCTCGGCGCACTCCTTCAGGTAGCCGAGGATCAGCGCGCTGATCTCGGGCGGGGTGTACTCCTTGCCGCGCACGCGCACCTTCACCAGCTCCTTGGGCGCGCCCACGATCTCGTACGGCACCATCTTCTCCTCCTCCGCCACCTCCTCGTGCCGGCGCCCCATGAAGCGCTTGATGGAGAAGATCGTGTTCTTGGGATTGGTGATGGCCTGGCGCCTGGCCGGGCCGCCCACCAGGCGCTGCCCGTTCTCCAGGAACGCCACCACCGACGGCGTGGTGCGCGACCCTTCCTTGTTCGGAATCACTTTCGGGTCGCCGCCCTCCAGGATCGCGACCACCGAGTTGGTGGTCCCCAGGTCAATGCCGATGATCTTGTTGCTGCTCATGGGATGCTGCGTGGGTGCGCCGTCCTCCAGAGGGTGCCGGCGGCTCGCCGGGTCCAAGCCAGTGTCGCCAAACGTCAAGCAACTCCTGTGCCGTGGACAAGCTGCCAGATTGGGGTGCTGGTACAGTATGAACCTAGTGTGAAGGCGAGGGCATAGGAAGGCCCGTTGGGCGCGCAAGTGGCCTGGAATGACGAGCTTGCCGCCAGCGCCGCGAGCAGGCGAGCGCGGCTCAGTCCCCACGGCACCCTGCCAGGGAGGCAGCCGGCGGCCGATATACTGAGGCTGGGTTGGTGGGCCCGGCCGGAGTCGAACCGGCGTCCTCGCCCGTGTCAATTGGGGTGCGCTACCGACTGCGCCACGGGCCCACTACCCACCTATCCTGCCGGCGCCTTCGGCGGAGCGCAAGCTACCATGAGCTACCTTCTGACTTCCTGGCACTAGAATGTTCCAGCCTGCAGAACATTCCAATTGACATGATGGCCGCCGGCCCTAACATTTACGCCATGAGTGACGCCGCCGACAAGGCTGAAAAGCCTTCCAAGCCAGGGAGGAGCCCCAACTACCCTCGTATAGCCCTGGAGCGGGCAGTAGAGCTGGCGGAGATCCTTTGGAAGCACGAACAGAAGCGAGCCGCACCCCTCCAAGTCGTTCTTGGGTGGTGGGGCTTTGAAGCGGAGAAGCTCAGCGGAAGCGGGAGCGCTGCCCTGTCTGGAATGCGCAAATACGGCCTCTTGGAGAGCGAAGGGAACAAGGTCCGCCTAACGCCATTGGCGCACCGGATCTGCGATCCGCACCCGGCCAATCCAGACGACCGGGAAAAGGCGCTCAAAGAAGCCGCCATGCAACCCAAGATCCACCAGACGATCCGGCAGAGCTGGCCGGATTCCACCGATGAAGTGATCGAGTACCACCTTAGGAACGATCTAGGCTTCAATCCTGGAGTTGTTGCGGAGGTTGTCAAGCTGTACCGGAAGGCTATGGCCTATGCAGGTCTAGGTCCAGGTGTTATAATGGCTGAGGATGACGGCAAGGAAGAGGAGCCTGAGAAGCCTGCTGGCTCCACGCATCCCCTGCCTCCACCGCCGGCCAGAAAACCGAAAATGCAGCCGCCCGCCGCCGACCTGTCCACCTTCGGACTGCCGCTAAGTAACTGTGATGCGGTGCTTTACATCGCACGAGGAATTACTACGGAGGACGCGAAGGACCTTGAGACTTGGGTCAGGATGGTAGCTCGCAAGCTCCTAGCTCAGCCTTCCACCGCTACAGATGGACACTCAGCGAAGGAGGAAGTGGCCGGTGGCCAATCATCTAACACTTGAGGAGAAGAGCCGGGCGGTTTCCCTGCTGGTCGAAGGCAACAGCCTGCGGGCGACTACGCGACTAACCGGAATCCACCGGACCACCATCCAAGACCTGCTTGTGCGGATTGGCGACGGAGCCGCCCTGCTTCTGGATCAGGCCATGCGCGGGCTCAAGTGCAAGCGGCTCCAGGCGGACGAAATCTGGACCTATGTGGGGAAGAAGCAGCGCCACTTAGCCGTGGGCGATGACGAGTCCAGGATGGGCGACTTCTACACCTACGTTGCCCTGGACTCTGAGTCCAAGGTGATCCCCTGCTACCGCGTGGCGAAGCGGAATGGCAAAGAAACCCACGCCTTCCTCCAAGACCTTGCAGGCCGCTTGGACGGCCGCATCCAGCTCAGCGCCGACGAATACCAGCCCTACGTGGCGGCCGTGCGCAAGGCTTTCGGGGATCGCGTGGACTTCGGGCAGATGGTCAAGTTTTTCGAGGTCTGCAAGGAAGGCGAACGCCGGTATTCTCCACCCCACGTTTCCAGGGTGGTACGAAAAGCCGTTGTGGGTTCACCGGACGGCAGCCACATCAGCACGGCCTACGTGGAGCGCCAGAACTTGAGTATCCGCATGGGTTGCCGGCGTTTTACACGACTTACCAACGCCTTTTCCAAAAAGCTGGAGAACCTGAAAGCTGCCGTGGCCCTTCACATGGCCCACTACAACTTCTGCCGGCCGCATAGCACGGTCAAGACCACCCCGGCCGTAGCGGCTGGCGTGGTGCCTGCGCCCTGGACAGTAGAGGAGCTAATCCGGCAGACTGACTGGCGCATTGACTGAGCCCGATCCCCTAGCCGATCTGACGGCGGCAGTAGAACAGTTCCACGGCTGCAAGGCTGAGCCTGAGGAAGCCGTGCGAGTGGTGGAGATGTTCCGGGGCAAGGTCATTTGGGAAGGCACCGTACAGGTCTACAAGCTCACTGGATGCCCTCAGGGAGAACGCGCCTTCGCTTGGTCGGTGGACACGCCAGAAAAGCGGCTCTACATCTCGCTGCTCGAACAGGGAGGCATTCACTCCGCGCAGGATGCCGTACGGATCGCCATTGCGGCCGAGGTTGAGTCGGATAGCATGGACGGCCAATGACTGAGGCGCCCGAATCCCCCAAGGACGGCTCCCTATTGCCGGAGGTGTTCGGGTTCAGCACCGAGGAGGACGCCTTCGACGCCTTGGCGAACGAGAACGGCAACCGCTATTGGTCGGCGCGGGAGATCATGGGATACCTTGGCTATGAGTCCTGGGAGTCCTTCAAGAAGGTAATCAACAAGGCGGCAACCGCTTGCATGAATATCGGCGCGCCGGTGCTGGAAAACTTCGGCGACACCGGAACCGACTGCAAGCTGAGCAAGTTCGCCTGCTACTTGGTCGCCATGAACGGCGATCCCAAGAAGCGCCAGGTAGCGCGGGCTCAGGCGTACTTTGCCGTGATCGCCGAGGCGTTCCAGCGATATATCAGCGGCTTCGAGGACATCGAGCGCTTTGAGATCCGGCACCGCCTCTCTGGCCAGGAGAAATCACTCGCCAGCACCGCCAAGCAGCATGGCCTGGAGCGCTACGCATTCTTTCAGGACGCGGGCTATCGCGGGCTCTACAACATGCGGCTGAGCGAGCTGCGCCAGTACAAGGACGATCCTAGCAATGGGAGTCGGCCCCTATTGGACTTCATGGGCCGCCGCGAGCTGGCCGCCAACCTTTTCCGGCTCACTGAGACCGAGGCAAGGATCGAGAAGGACAACATCCAGGGCCAGGGACCGCTGGAAAGCGCGGCCTACCAAGTCGGCCGGCAGGTGAGGAACATGATGGTGCAGGATGGTGGCGCGCCTCCTGAGAGCCTGCCGCTCGCAACGGACGTAAAGAAGATCGAGAGTGATCTGAAGCGCACCCTCAAGGGTCTTACCAAGGCCGAAGAGGACCGCAGGACCAAGGACGAATAGAGCGCCCGTGGGCGCGTATGATCCGGCACGCCTGCCAAGGAGGGGGCGTTCCTTGCCGAGTTTCTTACGGTCCGGCTAGTAGTCCTACGGCCCGGCCCCACATAGTGGGCGGGAACGTAGGGCCGCTTCCCCGCGCCGGCGAAAGAAAGTCCGTGACGAGATGGACGGGGGGACAAAAGTCGTACGAGGCGCGCTCTACCGCGGCAAAGCAGTCCACGGATAAAGCTCTCGGGAAGCTCGCTCCTTCCCGGGAGCTTTTCTTCCTTGCAGGATCAAGCCCCGTGCCAGCCCTCCGCGCAGAGTGTACCAGTACCCAGATTGGCACCAACCCCGTCCTGGCCCCGTCCCGGGGCACCGCATGCGGCGGCGCGCGACGGCGCTACAGCGCGTACTCCTTGATCTTGCGATACAGGGTGCGTTCGCCCATGCCGAGCATCTGCGCGGCCTTCTGGCGATTGCCTTCCACGGAGTCCAGCGTGGCGCGGATGAGGTCCTTCTCGACCTCGCCGAGCGTCTTGCCGGCCAGCGCATAACCGGCGGGCGCGGCGCGCGCGGGTGCCGCGGCACTCTCGGCGACCGGTGTGGCGTCCCGCCGCAGGTGGCGCGGAAGGTCGGACAGGCCCAGTTCGCCGTCCCGGTCCAGGACCACCATGGTCTCGACGGTGTTGCGCAGCTCGCGCACGTTGCCGGGCCAGGCGTAGTCGCGCAGGCGGGCGAGCACCGCCGGGTCCACGCCGCGGATCGGGCGCTTGTGCTTGCGCGCGAACTCGTCGCGGAAGTGATCGACGAGCAAGGGCAGGTCCTCCAGGCGCTCGCGCAGCGGCGGCAGCTCGATGGTGATGACCGCCAGCCGGTAGTAGAGGTCCTCGCGGAACCGGCCCTGGTTCACGCGCTCCAGAAGGTCGCGATTGGTCGCGGCGAGGATGCGCACGTCCACCGGCTGCTCCTCGTTGGATCCCACCGGGATGACGGCGTGGTCCTCCAGCACGCGCAGCAGCTTGGTCTGGGTGGACAGCGGCATGTCGCCGATCTCGTCCAGGAACAAGGTGCCGCCGCTGGCGTACTCGAACTTGCCTTCCTTCGCGATGTGGGCCCCGGTGAACGCGCCCTTCACGTGCCCGAACAGCTCGCTCTCGATCAAGGTCTCGGTGAGCGCGGCGCAGTTGATCGCCACGAAGCGCCGCGCCGCCCGCGGGCTGAGCTGATGGCAGGCCCGCGCCACCATCTCCTTGCCGGTGCCGGACTCGCCGAGCAGCAGCACCGTGGCCTCGGTCGGGCCCACCTGCCGCACCATGTCGAACACGCGCTGCATGACCGGCGCGTTGCCGACCATGCCTTCCAGGCCGTACTGGCGCTCCAGCTCGGCGCGCAGCTCGCGGTTGTCGGCGGCGAGGCGGCGCTTCTCCACCTCGCGGGCCACGCGCATGCGCAGCTCCACCACGTTCACGGGCTTGGTGATGTAGTCGGCGGCGCCGTCGCGCATGGCGGCCACGGCGGTCTCGATGGAGCCCTTGCCCGTGATCAGGAAGACCGAAAGGCCGGGGTCGCGCCGGCGGGCCTCGCGCAGCAGGTCCAGGCCGTCGCGCTGGCCGAGGACCAGGTCGGTCAGCACCAGCTCGAAGGGACGGGCCCGCAGGCGGTCCAGGGCGGCGTCCACGCCGTCGGCCACCTCGACCTGGTAGCCCTCGGTCTCCAGGGCGAGCCGCAGGGCGTCGGCGTGGGCCTCATCGTCCTCCACCACCAGGAGGCGGGTCTCGCTGGGCGTCATCGCCTGCCATTTTGACGTGGCCGCCGGCCCCGCCGATGGGGAAACGCAGGCGCACCCGCGTCCCGTGGCCAGGGGCGCTCTCCACCTCCACCCGGCCGCCGTGGGCCTCGAGGATGCGGCGCACGGTCGGCAGCCCCAGGCCCGAGCCGCTCTTCTTGGTGGAGAAGTACGGCTCAAAGGCGCGCTGCAGCGTCTCCAGAGCCATGCCGGGGCCGTCGTCCACCACTTCCATCACGGCCTCGTTGCCGTCGCGGCGCGTGATGAGGGAGACGTGCCCGCCCTTGTGCTCCAGCGCCTGGCGGGCGTTGATCAGGAGATTGAGGACGGCCTGGCGCACCCGGCCGACGTCGAGCGGGAGCAGGGGCAGGTCCAGGTCCAGGTAGCTGCGGATCCCGATGTTGCAGGCCGCGGCCTCGGGCCCGGCGAATGCCGCCACCTGCTGCACCACCTGGTTCAGCGACGCCGGCTCCAGCTCGATGCGGTCGGTGCGCGCGAAGCGCAGGAAGTCTCCGAGGATCTCGTTGAGGCTTTCCACCTGCTGCAGCAGGCCGTCCAGGATGCGCACGGCGCGCCGCGCCTTGGCCCCTGGGTCGTCCTGCCACTGCTCGCGCAGCAGCGCCAGCTGCAGGCTGAGCGTGCTCAGGGGATTCTTGAGCTCGTGCGCCAGGCCGCCGGCGAGCTGCGCCAGCGTGGCCGGGTCCAAAGGCGGGGCGCTGCTCCGTTGTTCGGCCAAGGTGAGTCCCGCGACGACGCAACCTAGAATATCGGGCTCTTCCCCGAGCACATGAGTTCCCGGCTGCAAATCCACGATCCCGCCCTGCCGCAGGGGCGCGCGGCCTTGCTGGCGGCCTTGCAGGCAGGGCGCGTGCTGGCGCTGCCCACGGAAACGGTGCCCGGTTTGGCGGTGCTGGCCGACAATCCGGCAGGGCGCCGGCAGCTGGCCGAACTGAAGGGCGCGCCGGCCAGCCGGCCGTACACGCTGCACCTGCGCGGCATGCACGACCTGCGCGCCCTGGTGCCCTCGCCGCCGCCCGGACTGGGCGCCTGGATGAGCCGGCGCATGCCCGGACCGCTGACGGTGGTGCTGCCCGCGGACTGGGTGGCCCTGCCCAAGGATTGGCGCTGGGAGTGGCCCGCGGTGGGCCTGCGCGTGCCCCGCCACCCTGTGTTCCAGGACCTGGCTTCGCTGCTGCACGCGCCGCTGCTCATGAGCAGCATCAATCCGCACGGCCTGGCGCCGCTGCGCGGCACCGAGCTGGCGGCCTGGCTGGCGGCGCGCCCGCACGTGGCCGTGGGCTTCGATCCGCTGCGCGTGCCCGTGGGCGAGGCTTCCGCCGTCGCGGCCTTCGAGCCCCTGCCGCGGCTGCTGCGCGGCAGCCTGGTCGGCAAGGACCGGCTGCCGGGGCAGCGGGTGCTGGTGCTGTGCAGCGGCAACATCTGCCGCTCGCCGCTGGCGGCGGCCCTGCTCGAGCGCGAGCTGGCGTCCGCCTGGGGCGTGCGTGTTCCGGACCTGCAGGAGCTGGGTTGGGTGGTGGCTTCCGCGGGCACCTTCGCGGTGGCCGACGTGCCGGCCAGCGAGTCCACGGTGCAGGCCGGCGCGGAGATCGGCCTGGACCTGGCGCGCCACCGCGCCCAGCACGTGGAGGAGGCGCTGCGCCACCCTTGGGACATGATCCTGGCCATGGGCGCCAATCACCTGCAAGCCGTGCCTTCCGGCGTCGCCGCCGACCTGTTCGACCCGCGCGGCCTGGAGGTGCCGGATCCCTTCGGCTGCGATCTCGCCGCCTACCGGCTGGTCCGGGATCAGCTGTCGCGCGCCGCCGAGGAGCGGGTGGCCTCGTGGTGCCGCTGGCCGGAGCGCTAGCTCCAGAGCTCCACCGCCGCGGCGGCGTCGGGCGCCTCCAGCAGCCGGCGGCGGAATACGGGATCGCTGAGGCGCCGCGCCACCTCGGTCAGGGTGCGCACGTGCGCCAGCTTCTCGTGCCGGGGCACCAGCAGCAGCACCACGATCCTGGCCGGCTGGCCGTCCAGGGACTGGAAGTCCAGGCCCTGCGGCAGCAGCGCCAGCGCCGCCGCGACCCGCTCCAGGCCGTCCAGCGCCGCGTGCGGCACGGCGATGCCCTGCTCCATGCCGGTGCTGACGCTGCGCTCCCGGGCTTCCACCGCGGCCAGCGCCGCGGCCGCCTGCGACGCCGGAATCCGGCCGCAGCGGACCAGCGCCTGCACCAGCTGCGCCAGCAGCTCCCACTTGTCGCCGGCCGTGGAGCGCAGCAGCACTGCTCCGGAGTCCAGGTGCGCGGCCAGGCTCATGCGCGCAGGAACAGCACGGACACGGCCGCGAACAGCGGGATGAGGATGGCGATCGAGTAGCCCATGTAGCCGAAGAACGAGGGCATCTTCACCCTGGATTCCTCGGCGATGGCCTTGACCATGAAGTTCGGTGCGTTGCCGATGTAGGTGTTGGCGCCCATGAAGACCGCGCCGAGCGAAACCGCCACGAGCAGCGGGTGGGGTACGCCGGTGCCGTCCACGATGCCGGTCATGCCGGCCGATTCTGCCACGGAGCGGGCGGTGGCGAAGAACACGGCATAGGTCGGGGCGTTGTCCAGGAACGAGGACAAGGCCCCCGTGGCCCAGAAGAACTGCACCGGTGTGTGCAGGCCCAGCTCGCCGCCGTGCAGCTGCAGCAGCCGGATCGGAGCCATCATGCTCAGGAAGATGCCGAAGAACAAGAATGCGACCTCCAGGATCGGCGCCCAGGTGAATTCGTTGGTGCGGCGTACCTGCCGGGAGGTCGTGGCGTAGGCCAGGAAGCCCAGGCTGGCCAGGACCCCGTCGCGCACGAACGAGGCCATGAATTCCGACACGGCGAGCCACTGCTGGAGGTTGCGGAAGGTCAGCAGGGCCACGGCCGCCATCACCCCTCCGAGCCACAGGAAGTTCAGCTGTCCGCGCAGGCGCAGCGGCTGCACCTGCTGGAGGTCGGCGATGCGCCGGGGCGCCGGCTCCTTGCGGTAATAAAAGTGGTCCAGCACCAGGTAGAGCGCAAGCAGGGCCCCCGCCATGAAGGCCCATTCCTTCCACAGGCCCAGCGTCCAGCCGAAGGGCACCCCGCGCAGGTAGCCGAGGAACAGCGGCGGGTCGCCCAGCGGCGTCAGGCAGCCGCCCATGTTGCACACCAGGAAGATGAAGAAGACGACCGTGTGGACCTTGTACGCCCGCTCCGAGTTGGTCTTCAGGAGCGGCCGCACCAGCAGCATGGCGGCGCCCGTGGTGCCCATGAACGAGGCCAGCACCGCGCCGATCAGCAGGAAGGCGGCATTGACCCAGGGCGTGGCCCGCAGGTCTCCGGTCAGGACGATGCCCCCGGAGATCGTGTAGAGCGCCGCGAGCAGGATCAGGAAGGACGTGTACTCGTGCAGCGTGTGAGCCACGCTGGCGCCGTCGCCCTGCACCACGAACAGGCCGGCGATCGGCAGCCCGCAGGCCAGCGCCACCAGCAGCTTGTTGCGGTTGGGGTGCCACCAGCGCGCCGCGAACAGCGGCAGGAACGCGATGCCGAGCAGCAGGGCGGCGAAGGGCAGAACCCACGGAACGGCCGGCTCGAAGACAAGGTGTTCCTGGGCCGCGCCGGGCAGCAGTGCGGTGCTCATGGATGGGGGGACCGCCAGCGGGCGGGGAATCCTAGCGGTGCTCCGAGCCCAGGGAAGAAACCCGGCGGCGGTGCCGTCGCAAGGACGGGCCGGTCCGGTCTTTGTGGCCGGCTTCCTGCGTCACTAGACTGCTTGGCGTTCGACTGCGACTCGGCTCGATCCTCACCGGAGCTCTCCGCGCATGTTCCTGCCCATACTGCCCTGGCTGCTGGCGGTCACAGCGTCTTCCCTCCCCCTCCAGGACCCCCAGGATCCCCAGGCGCCCCAGGAGCCGGCTGCGGGCGACATCCAGATCCCCGAGGGCGCGGTGCAGGAGGAGGGCGATTGGATCACGCTGGCGTTCGACGAGACGCCCGAAGGGCTGTCCCTGCGCCAGTTCATCGCCATGGCTCAGAAGATCACGGGGCTGACCTTCACCGTGGACACCAGCAGCGGCCAGGGAGGGGCGCGGCCCGGCACGGCCGACCTGGACCAGCAGAAGATCCTGCTGTACGGCCGCAAGCGCATGCGCAAGTCGGACTTCTATTCCTTCTTCCAGATCATGATGAAGATCAACGGCTACGTGTGCGTCACCCAGGGCTCGGGCGACCTGGCCGTGATCGTCATCACGCCGACGCCGGAGAAGAACCCGACGGCCGGCCAGGCCATCAAGGCCAACACCTTGTTCGTGGACGCCGAGGACGTGGAGCAGTTCAAGTCGCAGCCCGGCGTGTACATCACCACCGTGGTGCGCCTGAAGTACGCCAACGCCCAGACGCTGGGCACCGGCCTGCGCAACGCGGTCACCGGCCCGGGCACGGCCCAGGAGGCGTTCATGCCGCTGGCCGGAGGCTCGGAGAACGCCATCCTGATCCAGGGCTTCGGCCCGTTCGTGGCCTGGGCCACGCGCCTGGTGCGCTCGCTGGACGTCAAGCCGGAGGGCCCTGAGCCGGTGCTGGAGAAGATCCCGCTGCAGGAGGCCAGCGCCGAGGAAGTGGCGCAGCTGCTCCAGGACCTGCTGGAGGACACGGGCAGCCCGGAGACGCGCGCGGCGCAGCGCGCGCGCCAGGCGGAAGGCGGCGCGGCCATCCCGGGGTATGACATCGAGACGCGCGTCATCGCCTTCCCGCGCGACAACTCGCTGCTGGTGGTGGCCTCCCCGGACAACCTCGAGCGCGTCAAGGACCTGATCGCCAAGCTGGACACCAGGCTGGAGGTGCCGGAGACCAACTTCCGCGTGTACCAGCTGCAGAACATCTCGGCCAAGGACCTGGCCGAGGACTTGAAGGACTTCCTGGAGCGGACCCAGCAGGCGGAGGAGCAGGCGGCGCGGGCCCAGGGGCAGACCGGCGGCACCACCACCGCGCGCACCGAGCAGCGCATCGTGCTCCAGGACCAGGAGGAGACCAACTCGCTGCTCATCACCGCCACGCGCACCAAGTGGGCCGAGCTGGAGCGGCTGCTCAACGAGCTGGACAAGGTCCAGCCGCAGGTCCTGATCGAGACCGCGCTGATCGAGGTGACCGAGGACTTCGCGCGCGACTTCGGGGTCGAGTTCGCCAGCGTGAACCCGCCCGACGGGGACTTCTCCACCGGCTTCGGCTTCACCTCCACTGGCCTTTCCACCCTCATCGACACCGACGGCGACAACCTGGCCGACACCCGCGTGCCGGACCAGAGCCGCACCGGACTGGTGGCCGGCATCCTCGACGGCGAGGACTTCGGCATCCCCTTGCTGGTGGCCGCGGCCCAGACCACGTCCAACACCAACATCCTCTCCATCCCGTCCATCCTGGTGACCAACAACCGCGCCGCCACGGTGGAGAGCAAGGACGAGATCCCCACCGCCACCCAGACCCCGACCCAGGGCGTGGGCGTCACCACCACCTTCAACGACTACCAGGAGGCCGGGATCAAGCTCAGCATCACGCCCTCGATCTCGTCGCGGAAGTACCTGCGCCTGGCGGTCAGCCTGGAGATCTCGGCGTTCCGCGGCACGTTCGTGGCCGGATCGGTGGTGCCCCCGCCGCGCATCACCCGCAGCCTCACCACCACCGTGTACCTGCCGGACGGCGCCACCATGTGGATCGGCGGCATCATCCGCGACGACCTGAGCCAGGATGAAACCGGCATCCCGTGGCTGAGCGACGTCCCGGTGCTCGGCTGGGTGTTCGGCCGCCACGAGAAGAGCACCTTGAAGACCACCTTGTACTTCTTCTGCACGCCCAGGATCCTGGAGCGCTTCGACGAGCTGGTCGACATTTCCGAGCGCGCCAAGGCCCGGGCCGCGGAGGTGATCAGCCTGGAGCGCGTGCGCCAGGTGGATCCCGGCTTCCAGTTCCAGAGCCCCCTGGACGTGATCCTGGACGAGGACGTGAACGGCGACGGCCAGGAGGAGACCGGCCTGCTGGACCTGTCCTCCTTCTCGGCCCCGGCCTTCGTGGCGCCGACCGGCTTCATTGCGCCTGACCTGGTGGGCGCCGACGCCATGAGCTTCTACCGCGACGGCGCCCTGCTGCTGGACACGGACCGCAACGGCGTCGTGGACACGCGCGTGCCCACCACCCAGCCGGCCGCCGGCGCGCGCAACCCGCCCCAGCAAGGAAACCAGTGACGCCGCAGACTGCCGCCTCCTCCCTCGACTTGGTCGGGCTCCTGAGCCGGGAGACCGGCCTGGAGGAGGCCGAGCTGCGCAAGCTGCGCGACCAGGCCGCCGCCACGGGCAGCAGCTTCGACCGCATCCTGCTGCACCGCGGCCTGGACGAGGCGGCGGTGCTGCGCGCCTTCGCCGCCGACCTGGACCTGCCGTTCCGCGACAAGCTGGAGGGTGTCCAGGTCCCGCCCCAGTTCGTGGACAAGGTGCCGCTGCCGTTCGCGCGCGCCCACGACATGATCGCCATCGCGGCTCAGGACGGCGTGATCCAGGTGGCCTGCGCCCACCCGCTGGACGTGCACCCGCAGGACGACATCGCCGCCATGCTCGGCGGCGAGGTGCGCTTCCTGCTGGCGCCGCGCTTCGAGATCACCGAGCTGATCAACCGCGCCTTCCGCCACAAGGCCGACGGCGTGGACGAGGCCCTGGGCGACCTGGAAGGCACCGACCTGGCCGGCCTGGCCGGCATCGACGAGTCCGAGGACCTGCTGGACGTCGCCAACAAGGCGCCCATCATCAAGCTGGTCAACTCGGTGCTGTTCCAGGCGCTGAAGCTGCGCGCTTCGGACGTGCACTTCCAGCCGTACGCGGACCGGATGCAGGTGCGCTACCGCATCGACGGCATCCTCTACGACATGGAGACCGTGCCCAAGCAGGCCCACGACGCCGTCATCAGCCGCATCAAGGTCATGGGCAAGATGGACATCGCCGAACGCCGCCTGCCCCAGGACGGGCGCGCCACCATCCGCATCGGCGACGGCGAGGTGGACGTGCGCATCTCCATCATCCCGTCCACGGCCGGCGAGCGCTGCGTGCTGCGCCTGCTCGACAAGACCGCCCGCGTGTTCACGCTGGAGGAGATCGGCCTGGACCAGCGCCACCGGCACATCCTCGAGCACTACATCAAGTACCCGCACGGCATCATCCTGGTGACCGGGCCCACCGGCTCGGGCAAGACCACCACGCTGTACGCCAGCCTCACCACGATCAACACCGGCGACAAGAACATCCTCACCATCGAGGACCCGGTGGAGTATCACCTGGACGGCATCAGCCAGGTGCAGGTGAACGTCAAGAAGGGGCTGACCTTCGCCGCCGGACTGCGCTCGTTCCTGCGCCAGGACCCGGACGTGATGATGGTGGGCGAGGTGCGCGACATGGAGACCGCGGAGATCGCGATCCGCGCCGCCATCACCGGCCACCTCGTGTTCAGCACGGTGCACACCAACGACGCCCCGAGCACGGTCACGCGCCTCGTGGACATCGGAGTGGAGCCGTACCTGGTGGCCTCCTCCCTGATCCTGGTGGTGGCGCAGCGCCTGGTGCGCACCATGTGCCCGGCGTGCAAGACGCGCCGCGAGCCCACGGCCACCGAGATCGCCGAGCTCAAGGACATCGGGCTGGAGGTGGCGCAGCTCCCCGACGGCCTGCTGACCGCGGCGCCGGGCTGCGAGGAGTGCTTCCACAGCGGCTACCAGGGCCGCACCGCCATCTACGAGATGCTGCCCATGGTCGAGGACGTGCGCGTCATGATCATGAACCGGGCCTCGGCCACCGAGGTCAAGCGCGTGGCCATCCAGAAGGCCGGCATGCGCACCTTGCGCATGGACGGCGTCAACAAGATCCTCACCGGGCAGACCACGCCGGAGGAGGTCGTCCGCGTCACGCAGCTGGACACGATGTAAGGCATGCCCATCTACGAGTGGAAGGGCTTCGACAGCAGGGGCGGCAAGGCTTCCGGCGTCATTGACGCCGACTCCCCGCGCGACGCGCGCGTGCGCCTGCGCCGCGACAACGTCCTGGTCGTGGACGTGGCCGAGAACCGCGGCGGCCGGCGCGTCGAAGCCCGGCGGCCGGCGGCGTCGGCGTTCCGCAAGGAGGACAAGGTCCAGCAGCTGAAGGCGCAGGCGCGCCAGGCCTTGTCCATGGCGCGCGGGCGCAAGGGCGGCAAGCTCGGCAAGAAGCGCCTGGAGGAGGTGGGAACCTTCACGCGCCAGATGGCGACGCTGCTGAAGGCCGGGATTCCGCTCACCGAGGCGCTGCGCGCCATCATCGAGCAGACCGACAACAAGCGCCTGAGCATGATCTTCCGCGACATCCGCGAGCAGATCTCGCAAGGCACGCCCACCGCCGACGCGCTGGCCAACCATCCCGGCTACTTCGACGAGCTGTACGTCTCCATGGTGCGCTCGGGCGAGGCCGCCGGCCGCCTGGACGAGGTGCTGGAGCGCATGGCCGGCTTCATCCAGGCGCAGACGCGCGTGCGCAACAAGGTGCAGGCGGCGCTGGCCTACCCGGTGATCATGCTGGTCATCGGCTTCCTGGTGATCTCGGTGCTGCTGGTGGCGGTGGTGCCCAAGATCACGGTCATGCTGGAGGCCCGCGGCCAGGTGCTGCCCCTGCCCACCCGCATCCTCAAGGGCGCCTCCGGCTTCCTGGTGGGCTACTGGTGGGCGGTGCTGCTGCTCTTCATCTTCAGCGTGCTGGTCTTCAACCTGATCTACTCCTCGGAGAAGGGCCGCCTGTCCGTGGACCGGCGCATGCTGCGCGTGCCGCTGGTCGGCGACCTGCTCACCAAGCAGGCCCTGTCGCGCTTCGCCCAGACCTTCGCCACCTTGCTGCGCAGCGGGGTCCCGGTGGTGCGCTGCCTGGAGGTCACGCGCGCCGTGCTCGGCAACCGGCTGCTGGAGAAGACCATCGACGAGGTGCGGGAGAAGATCCTGGAGGGCGCTGACATCTCCACCCCGATCAAGCAGTCCGGCGTGTTCCCGCCGCTGGTCGGCTACATGATCGCCGTGGGCGAGCAGTCGGGCGAGCTCGATTCCATGATGCTGCAGGTCGGGCAGGCCTATCAGGAGGAGGTGGACATCGCCACGCAGAAGTTCACCTCGCTCATCGAGCCGGTCCTCATCGTGTTCCTGGCCATGATCGTGGGTTTCATCGTGCTGTCCATCCTGTGGCCCATCCTGCAAGTGTCCCAATCCTTCACCTAGCCATACACGCCATGCAACGCAACCGCAACCGCCGCCTGCGCCGCGGCTTCACTCTGATCGAGATCATGGTGGTGGTGCTCATCATCGGGCTGCTCGCCACCCTGGTCGGCCAGAACGTGATCCGGGCGCTGTTCACCGGCAAGACCACCAAGGCCAAGAGCGACATCAGCAGCCTGGTCAACGCCGTCACGATGTACAAGGCCCAGAAGGGCACCTGGCCGGACAGCATCGAGGAGCTGGCCGAAGTGGACGAGACCGGCCAGAGCTTCCTGCAGGGCAACCGTGTGCCCAAGGACCCCTGGGGCAACGACTACTACTACGAGCCGCCGCGCTCCGGCAGCTCCGAGTTCGAGATCATCTCCTACGGCAGCGACGGCGCCCAGGGCGGCGAGGGCGAGGACGCCGACATCAGCAGCCTCACCATGAACGACGAGGAGCCGCGGTGACGCGGCCGCGGGCCGGGTCCGCCCGCCGTGGCTTCACCTTGATCGAGATCTCGGTGGTGGTCCTGATCGTGGCCCTGCTGCTGACCAGCGCCACGGTGCAGCTGGACCGCTTCCTGCCCAGCACGCGCACCGAGGCGGGCGGGCGCGACCTGCTGTCGCACCTGGACCTGGCCCGCACCCACGCCATCGCCAAGGGCCTGATGTACGAGTTCGAGTTCAACCTGGACGAGAGCAGCTACCGCATCATCACCCCCTTCGACGAGGACGGCAAGGTCGCGCGCGATCCGGAGCTGCGCACCGACCTGGGCCGGCGCCGCCTGCCCGGCGGCGTGCGCTTCGGCGGCATCGTGGACACCGGCGGAGAGCTGCACGAGCGCGGCAGCTACCGCCTGCGCTTCGATCCGCAGGGCTCGGCCGAGGCCTTGTCCATCTACCTCGAGAACGTCGCGGGCGAGGCCTACGCCTTGACCGTGCAGATCTCGGCCCTGACCGGCCTGTCCAAGATCGCCGAGGGCAAGCTGGCGCCCGTGGTGGTGACCGAAGATGAGCTGTAGGCGCTCCGGCTTCTCCCTGGTGGAGGTCATGGCCGCGGTCATGCTGCTGGCGATCGCCCTGGTGGTCATGCTGGGACAGCGCGACCAGGCCATCTCCAGCGCCGCCGGGGCGCGCGACCTGTCCATCGCCTCGCGCCTGGCCCTGCAGCTCCTGCACCGGATCGAGTGCGCGCGCGTGTCCGAGCTGTTCGACGGCTACCAGGGCGACTTCAGCGAGGAGGGCTTCCCGGACTTCACCTACGTGGTCGGGGTCGGCGACGCCAGCAACTTCGCCGCCGGCCTGGGCGAGAGCAGCGCCGAGCAGGCCTGGCGCGACGAGCTGCAGCGGCGCGCGGAGGAGCGCGAGGACCAGGAGGACGAGGACGGCGAGGAGAGCAAGCCGGAGCTCACGCGCGTCTTCGTCACCGTGGTCTACCCGGGCCGGGGCGGCGACCCCGGGGAGTACCACCTGGAGAGCCTGGTCCCCACCTGGGCGGTGGAGCAGGACTTCGAGCTGTACGAGACGAAGTGGGGCGCCAACCTCCCCAAGGAGGTGGAATGAGGGCGCGCGCCCGCCGCGGGTTCACCCTGATGGAGATCCTGGTGGCGCTCTTCATCAGCGCCATGGTGATGACCAGCGTCCTGGTGTCGCTCGACTACACCCAGCGCGCGGTGGACGCGGTGCACAACATCATCGAGACCGAGAGCGCGGGCCCGCGCGTCATGGCGCTGCTGCGCGAGGACCTGTCGCGGCTGGCGGTGGTGGACCGGCGCGAATTCACGCTGCTGCGCGGGCAGAACGAGAGCCTGCACGGCGCCGACGCCGACCAGCTGGATTTCGTGGCCTACCGGCGCAGCGTCCGGCCCTTCCACGACCTGGTCCGCGACCGGGACGTGTACGCGCCGCTGGTGGAGGTGGGCTACCGCCTGCGCGAGAACCCGCGCCTCGCCGACTTCCTGGAGCTGTACCGGCGCGAGGACTTCTTCGAGGACGAGAAGCCGTTCGAGGACGGCCAGTTCACCCTGCTCTATGACCGCATGATCAACTTCGACGTGCGCTACTACGAGCGCCCGGAGACGGACCCCATGTGGGAGGACGAGTGGGACAGCACCGAGCGCGAGGGCCTGCCGTTCGCCGTCGAGGTGCGCATGGAGCTGGAGGTGCAGCCGCGGCGCTCGATGGAGAGCCTCGGCATCCTGGGCGCCAACCGCTCGCGCCTGGCCTTCGAGGACATCGTTCCGGTGCCGGAGGAGGTGCGCTGGGTGTTCCGCAACCGCCTGCACCCGGTCGTGCCCGGCCCGGCCAGGAAGTCGGGCGAGGCGGCGCAGGACGGCGCCCAGCCCCAGGCGCCGGGCAGCGGCGGCAACCGCGGCGGCGCGCAGCGCAACTAGCCCGCGCCGCCCGGCGGCGCCAGCACGTCCTTGCCCAGGGCGGCGCGCAGCGGCGGCGGCACGCGCACGCTGCCGTCCGCCTGCTGGAAGTTCTCCAGGATGGCGATGAGCACGCGCGGCGAGGCGATCACGGTGTTGTTGAGCGTGTGGCAGTAGCGCGGCTTGCCGCCGTCGCGCGGCTTGTAGCGCAGCTCCAGGCGGCGGGCCTGGAAGTCGTGGAAGCGGCTGGCGCTGTGGGTCTCACCGTAGCCGCCGCGGCTCGGCATCCAGGTCTCGACATCGAACTTCTGCACCTGGCCCTGGCCCAGGTCGCCGCTGCACACGTTGACCACGCGGTACGGCAGCTCCAGCAGGTCCAGGAAGTCCGTGGCGTGCCCCAGCATGCGCAGGTGCTCCTCCCGCGACCAGGCCTCGTCCGCGGGCCCCACCACCACCTGCTCCACCTTCCAGAACTGGTGCACCCGGTACAAGCCCTTGGTGTCCTTGCCGTAAGTGCCGGCCTCGCGCCGGTAGCACGGCGTCAGCCCGATGCGGCGCACCGGCAGGTCCCTCGCGTCCAGCACCTCGCCGGCGTGGATGGAGGTCAGCGACACCTCGCTGGTGCCCACCAGGTACTGGTCGTCGCGCTCGCAGGCGTAGGCTTGCTCCTCCCCGCCGGGAAAGTAGCCGGTGCCCTCCATCCACGCGCGGTTCACCAGCGTCGGCACCGAGCACAGCTCGAAGCCGCGCGCGCGCATGTGGCTCAGCGCCAGCTGCAGCACCGCCTGCTCGAGCAGGGCGCCGTCCCCCAGCAGCAGGTAGTTGCGCGAGCCGGCCAGCTTCACGCCGCGGGCGATGTCCACGATTCCGAGCTTCTCACCCAGCTCGACGTGGCTGCGTGCCGGGAAGGCCAAGCGCGGCGGCTCCCCGACGCGCTTCAGCTCCACGTTGTCGCGGTCGTCGCGGCCGTCGGGGACCTCCGGCGCCGGCGGCATGGGCAGCCGCAGGCTCAACGCCCGCAGCTCCGCGGTCAGCGCCGCCACCTGCGGCTCCAGCTCCTTCACCTCGGCCTTGAGCTGCTGCTGCCGCGCCAGGGCCTCCGCCCGCAGCTCCGCGGGCAGCTGCCCCAGCCGCTCCGCGCCGGCGCGCAGGGCGGCGCGCAGCTCCTCGGCGCGCGTGAGCGCCTCGCGCTGGCGCCGCTCCAGCTCCAGGAAGGCGTCCACGTCCACGGCGATGCGCTTGCGCGCCGCGGCCCGCTTGACCTCCTCGGGGTGCTCGCGCACCCACTTCAGGTCCAGCACTGCACCCGCCTCACTGCACCTCGATCCAGTCGGACTCGAGATTGCCGAACCACGGGTGCTTCTTCAGGGCCAGGCGCACGGACGCGGTCTTCTCGCCCTCCTTGAGGGTGAGAGTCGCGTCCTGGGGCACGAAGCAGCGCGACCAGTCGCTGTTCATCTCGTCCGTGCCCGAGGCAGCCAGCTTGGCGCTCTTTCCGCCTTTGACGAACACCTCCACGTTGAACAGCGGCGCGCCCACCAGCCGTTCGTAGCGCTCGCCGGCGGCGCCCACGACGTGCAGGGTCTTGGCGTCCACCAGCAGCTGGCGGCCCTGCACCTTGCCGGACACGCTCAGGCGGAAGGGCGCGCCGAAGTCCAGCGCCACGGCCTGGCCCTCCTCCACGTCCACACGCACCACCTCGGAGGCCGGCGGCAGGATGATGGCCTCGGCGCCGTCCTTGCCGCGCAGCAGGCCCTGCTGGAACTGGTAGCGGCCGATCGGCAGCGTCACCACCCCGCCCTTGCCGCCGGCCGCGTCCACCGTCAAGCCCTTGGTGGCGCCGCTCTCCGACACGAACACCAGGCTGGCCAGCTCCAGGTCCTTGGGGCCCTTGAAGCTGATCTTCAGCGAGCCGAGCTTGGGCGCCACCGGGCGCAGGCGCACGCTTGCGGCCTTCCCCGGCTCCGGCAGCGTCAGCTCGAACCATTCGCCCTTGGCGTTGGCCAGCCACGGCGAATACGGCCAGGCGCGCTTGGACTTGCCCAGCATCACCGCGTCGTAGCGATACAGCCAGGTGTCCGGGATCAGTCCGTTCTCCCCCACCTGCTTCAGCTCGCTGTAGCCGAACTGGCCGTCGCCGTTGAGGTCGTAGAAGGTGATGTCCCCGAACGGCGTCCGGCCGGTGCGCGTCGCCACCGAGCGCACGAACACGGTGGAGACGGAGCCCTTCTCGCTGCGCAGGGCCAGGTTCAGGGTCGCGCCCTGGAAGCTGTCCTGCTCCGAGCCGCAGGCCAGCATCAAGGCATGGCCGCTGACGCTGCCGTCGGCGTGCTTGCGCTCGTACTCCACCACCGCCGGCTTGGGCTGCAGCGCGAACGGCTCGCTGAGCGCAGCACCGCCGTCCAGCACGAATTCGTTCAGGCCGCGCCGCCGCAGGCTGACCTTGGGCTCCAGCAGCGGGATCTCCACGGCGGTCCCGGGGTCCTGGACGCTGAATTGCAGCCACGAGTGGCGCTCCAGGTCCGCCAGGTCGCTGGGCTGGCTCACCTGCTCCGGCCTGTCGTCGAAGCCGGGCTGGAGCTCGAAGTTGGCCCAGTCCGTGCCCTCCACCGGCGGGATCGCCTCCGGCGGCGCCTTGGGCTTGGCCGGCGTGCCCTTGGGAGCGTCCGGGTCCGGAATGCCGAGCACCGACATCACCTCGGCCCGGATCCCCTTCACGCTGGCATAGAAGGCATCGTTGGTCAGGCCCAGCCGCTCGCGCGCTTGCACGC
Organism: Planctomycetota bacterium; assembly: GCA_004295085.1. GTDB lineage: Bacteria > Planctomycetota > UBA1135 > UBA1135 > UBA1135 > SHNF01. Next base: position 132,327 of record SHNF01000005.1, read on the forward strand.
ACCGGGTGTACGCGTCCAGGGCCTTCTTGTTGTCGCCGCCCTTCTGGTTGTAGGCCAGGTTCCAGGCATTGCCCTTGATGTTGCAGGCGAACGCCAGGAAATACAGGTCCCCGGTCTGCTCCAGGCCGTTGATCAGGCTTTCCACCTCGATCTGGATCGGCTGCCAGTAGCCCGAGTCCTTCTTGTCGATGGCCTCGATGTGGCGCGTGTTCAGCGGCGCCAGCACCTGGCTCAGCAGCTTGGCGCGGCCGGCGCGCCGCTGCGCGTCCAGGAGCTGCAGGTAGCGGTCGTAGTTGCGCGCGAACGGGGTCTTGAACACGCGGTCCCAGGAAGCCACGAAGCCGTCGACCCACTGGTCCAGCGCCGGCGCAGGCGAGGCGGCGCGGGCATCGGCCTTGAGCAGGAACAGGTCGATGGCTTGGTCCTTGTAGCGCTGCAGCAGCCGGTCCATGCCGTCGTTGTCGCGGGCCGCCAGCGCCGCGTCGAACTGGCTCTGGAATTCCGCCGCCTTGTCCTGGACCGCCTGCGCGGGCCGGGCGCATCCCAGGACCACCAGCAGAAGGTGCGCGATCAGCATCGATTGCTCAGTTTACCCGCGTCGGCGCGCGCGCCGCTCCAGGAAGCGCCGCTCGTCCCCGCTGAGGGACGGCAGCCCGCCGCGGCTGATCTTGCCCAGGATCCGGTCCAGCTCCGCCTCCTCGGCCCGCTGGCGCTCGCGCTCGGCGCTGGCGCCGCGGCGGCGGCGGCGCTCCGCCAGCCGCTCCAGCCATCCGGAGACGCCGCGCGCGTACAGCCAGCCGGACACGGCGCCCGCCAGGTGCACGTCGGAGGCCACGCTGCCGCCCTTTCCGGCCAGCGAGGCCAGGAAACCCAGCGCGTCCAGCACCATGCAGCCCAGGAAGAAGCTGCGCATCGAGCATTCGAGCACCAGCAGGCGCACGCGCCGATGCGGCTCGACCGCCGCGTTCACGCCGATCACCGCCATCACGAAGCCGCTGCCCCCGACCACCGGGGCCTGGAACCACGGCAGCGGCGCCAGCGACAGCAGCAGGTGCACCGCGGCGCCGGCCAGGGTCGCGATCAGGAACAGGCGCACGAAGCGCCGTCCCGGGAACAGCACCTCCGCCTCCGGACCGAACCAGGCCAGCACAAGCGCGTTCAAGGCCACGTGCCACACCCAGGTCGGGTTGTGGACGAAGGCGTAGCCGATCACGCCCGGCAGGCTGCGCCACTCGCCGTGCAGGAGTGCCGGATCCAGCTGCAGCCAGCGCACGGCGTCCACGTCCGCGAGGTACGCCAGGAAGCTGAGCAGCCACAGCACACCCCACACCAGGAGCAGGCGGCGGACGAGCGGGGTGAGGCTAGGCACGGCGGCGCACCGCTGGCAATCTAGCGGCCGCACATGGCGGCCCGCATCCTGGACGGCAAGGCGCTGGCGGCGCGGCTGCGCGCCGAGCTGCGCACACGCATCGAGACCGGGCTGGCCGCCGGCCGGCCGCGGCCGGGCCTCGCCACCGTCCTGGTGGGCGACGATCCGGCCAGCCACGTGTACGTCCGCAACAAGCGCAAGGCCTGCGAAGAGGTCGGCATCGCCAACGTCCACCACGAGCTGGCGGCGGCCACGCCCCCGGCCGCGCTGCTGGCGCTCCTGCGCGCCCTCAACGCCGACCCGGCCGTTCACGGCATCCTCCTGCAGCTGCCTCTGCCCGCCGGCCACGACCAGCACCTCGCCCTCGAGACCGTCGCCTCCGGCAAGGACGTGGACGGCTTCCACCCGCTCAACCAGGGCCGCCTGCTGCAGGGCCGCCCCGGCCTGCGCCCATGCACTCCCCTCGGCGTCATGCGGCTCCTGGCCGAGACCGGCGTGGCTCTCGCCGGCAAGCGCGCGCTCGTGGTGGGCCGCTCCCATATCGTCGGCAAGCCGGTGGCGCTGCTCCTGCTCGAGCAGAACGCCACCGTCACCTTGAGTCACTCGCGCACGGAGGACCTGGCGGGCGAAGTGGGCCGTGCCGCAGTCCTCATCGCCGCCACCGGCAAGCCCGGCCTCATCCGCGGCGACTGGATCCGCCCCGGCGCCGTCGTCATCGACGTCGGCATCAACCGCCTGCCCGACGGCAGGCTGACCGGCGACGTCGAGTTCGAGGCCGCCGCACAACGCGCCGCATGGATCACGCCCGTCCCGGGCGGCGTCGGCCCCATGACCATCGCGCTCCTGCTGCACAACACCCTGGAAGCCGCCTGGAGCCCGCCGCCGGGCTGAGATCGTCCCCGGCAAGCAGCCGCGCGGCAAGAACGCCGGGGCGAGCCCGAGGGCCCGCCCCAGCGTGCCGCAGCGGGAAGTCACCCGCCCCAGAGGAGCAGGAAGGCCCTTTCCGCGCGACAGTATTGGACCGCGGGGCGCCGCATGGCGTCGCGCGGTCTATTGGGAGGCCTGCCCGGCCACGCTGGCGTCGTTGGGCGAGCCCATCAGGCCTTCCGCGGGCACCACGCTCATGTCGGTGTAGCGGTGCAGGGAGGATTGCGAGGCCGGGAGGTGGCCGAAGAGCTGGAAGGTGATGTAGACCGAGATGCCGCCGTACAGCAGGATCCACATGCGCTTGTCCCCGCGCCAGCCGGCGACGTAGGACAGGTGCAGGTAGACCACGTAGAACAGCCAGGAGATGAGCGCGGAGACCTCCTTGCTGTCCCAGCCCCAGTAGATGGCCCAGGCCTCCTGCGCCCACAGCGCGCCCTGCACCAGGCCGGCGGTGAGGAACGGGAAGCCGACCATGAAGATCTTCCAGGAGAAGGCGTCGGAGCCCTTTTCCCAGGAGTCGAACCAGGCCAGCTTGCCGGGCAGGAAGCGCACGCTGAACAAGGCCACCAGGCCGGTGAGGGCCAGCACGCCCGGGCCGAGCGCCCAGCCCATGCGCCCGAACGCGACCGGCACCACGGCGAAGAAGGCGATCGCGAGCAGCGTGCGCTTCGCGACCGGGTAGCGCGCGGGCTGCAGGATCCCGCGCCAGAACTTGAAGCAGAAGTGCAGCCAGGTCCCCAATGTCCCGATGAACATCGTGAAGTACGCGAACATGTACGCGCTGATATGGGTCGGGAACCAGTAGGACTGCAGCGCGGGCGGAAGCGGGCGGCCGGTGGGGTCGAGCGTGAGGACGTAGCGCAGCGCCAGGCTGGCGCCGAACAGGATCATGGATACGAACAGGTCCCCGAAGCCGCGCGCGACGCCCTTGGCGCGGTGCAGGCCCAGCACGAAGTACAGCACCAGGGTGGACAGGAAACAGGCGGTGGTCCCCAGCGGGATCACCTCGTACATGGTCTGCGCCGGCCAGTGCTGGACTTCGACGGCGCGTGACAGCATGGCGCCCAGGTTGGCCGCGAAACCAGCCAGCGCGAAGGTCAGCAGCATCCAGGAGGCGCTGCGCAGCAGGCGGCTGGAGGCGGCGTCCTCGCCCTCCTCCTCCACGTCCACGTCCAGGGTGCCGACGCCCGGCAGGACCACGCGCGCGCGCCGGCGCAGGGCCGGCAGCGTGAACCAGGCCAGCGCGGTCACGGCCCCGAAGATCCCGCCCGCGAGGGCCAGGTACTGGGTGAGGTACAGGAGCGAGCGGAAGCTGAAGGTTTCCATCAGGTTTCCTTGCGCTTGCGCGAGAGCAGGGGCCAGATCAGGAACACGACGATGGTACCTGCGGTACTCAGGTACAGGCCAGCCAGCACCATTTCGATGCCCGGGTCGTACACCACGCCGACGCCGGAGTAGGTCGGATCCGAGGCGTCGGCGTTGGTCTGGAAGAAGCGGTAGCCGCCGTGGGTGAGGTAGTCGTTGACGCGGATCTCGCCGGTCGCGACCTCGCTGAAGTCATGGGCCTCGGCGGGGCGCAGCACGGTCAGCTTGCTGCGCCATTCCACCGGCAGGTCGTCCAGGTCCTCGCGCAGGCGCAGGAACAGCAGGCGTTCCTTGCCGTCGGGGCCCGTGTAGCTGCCGGCCGGCTCCCAGCCCTCGGCCTCGCGGCCCTGCTGCTCGGCGCCGCTGAGGACCAGCTCCTTCTCCCACTCCGGGGTGGTGAGGCGCAGGCGCAGGGCCGGAGGCGCCGGGTGGAAGAAGTCGGCGTCCTCCAGCGCCGCCGGCACGCGCTCCAGCTCGCCGCGCCGGTAGGCCTCGTGGACGGTGAGTTCGGCGCTGCCGAGGTCGCGCGGGCGGTTCGCGGCGATCGGCTCGAGGCTGTCGGGCGCGCCCACGCGCCCGCACCACAGGGCGTCGTCCGGCAGCTGGAACACCATCCAGCGCGCCAGCGCCGGCGCCGACCAGCGGTCCCACAGGAACTGCAGCTCCACCGCGGGAAAGCGCGGCTCGCGCCCGTGGAACTCGTGCTCCAGGACCCAGCGCTCCTCGCTGTCGCCGGAGGCGTTGGTGATGCGCACCAGTGCGGCCGGATTGTCCGGCGCCTGCAGCTCCAGGGTCTGGCCGCCGCCGGCGGGATGCAGGGAGCCGTCCGGACCGGGTTCCAGCTGCAGCTGCGGCACGGCGCGCAGCACCTCGATGCGGTAGCGCTCGCCGCCCACGCTGACTTCGTGCGCCGCGCCGATGGAGGCGTCGAACACGGCGTCCGCGGCCGCGTCGGGCGCGACCACAAGCAGCTGGCCGAGCCGCTGCGGCAGGGGCTGCGCCAGCAGCGCGCGCGCGCGCTCGGGGCTGTCCGCCAGCTCGAAGCGCACGCGGATGCCGGCGGCGGGGTACACCAGCGGCAGCTCGAACAGCGGCGTGAGGATGCGCTCCACCGGCGCGCCGGCGCCCCCGTGCACGGACACGCGCGCCAGCGGCAAGGCCTGGCTGCCGGAAGGCGCGGGACGCAGCCGCGCCTGGATCTCGGCCTTGCGGAAGTACTCCACGACCTCGAGGCGCAGCCACGGAGTCGTGCCGGAGCCGCCGCCGGGCGGCGGGCCGTAGTCGTAGGCCAGGGTCTGGCCGCCGTACACGCGCACTTTCGGCTGCTCCAGGGGGAACTCGAAGCGCGCGCTGCCGTCCTCCTCCATGCGCCCGTAGCCGACGTCCAGCACGTCGAAGTAGTCGGCATGGAAAGCGTCCAGGCGCAGCGCGAAGGGCGCGCCGTGGCTGCCGAGCGGCCCGCGCTCGGTGAAGGCCTGGAACCTGCGGTTGTAGAGCTGGAACTCGGCCGCGGACTCGCCCACGTTCAGCTCCACGATGCCGCGCTGCTCCAGCAGGCGCCCGTGCAGGCCGCCCAGGATCACCAGCATCACGCCCACGTGGGTGATCGCAAAACCCCACTTGGCCGGGCGCAGCAGCCGGCGCCAGCCGCCGCGGAACAGGTTGGAGAAGACGCCGAAGAACAGGACGCCCCACAGGGTCGCGAACCAGTGCGACTTGTACACGCGGATCAGGTCCAGGCGGTCGGACCATACGAACAAGGTCCAGAAGAAGTCGTCCCAGTCCAGCTCGAACCGCCCGATCTCGGCGTTCTCGCCGCGCGTGTACAGGCCGCGCTCGCTGCTGGCGCGCAGGCCCACGGCGAACTCCTCGCCGAAGCGCGCCGCCAGCTCGGGCAGGCGCGTCTCCAGGTTCGCCACCTGCTCGGCGATGGCGTCCTCGTCCACCTTGCACTCGCGCTGGACGCCCGGCAGCAGGTGGAAGCCGCGGCCGTGCAGCAGCTTGTACAGGAAGTAGGCGTGGGCGTTGCGGAAGCCGGACGCGCGCGGCCCGCCGACGTAGTGGCCGTAGGCGTTCTGCGCCTCTTCCGGCCAGAGCGGGCCGAGCTCCTGCCAGTGCGCGAGCTGGCGCATGCCGGCGCGCGGCACCGGGAAGTTCGGGTCTTCCTGGTGCCAGAGCACGCCCAGGATGGCGCCGATGCCGATGAAGGTCAGGTTGACGACGCCGACCTTCACCGAGCGGAAGAAGTCGAACACGAGCGGCCAGCGGTACACGGCGACGGCCAGCACCGGCAGCACGGCGAAGAAGAAGCCGAGCGCCCACAGCCAGCGCTGCGGGCCCTCGGCCTGCTGGGTGCGCACCACCAGCGTCGCGCACAGCTCCACCCACAGCGCCAGGACGGCGACGGCGGCGGCGGCGCTGCGGAAGCCCCACTCGAAACGGGCGGAGGTCGGCGGGCTCATGTCCTAGTGCTCCCGGGTGCCGAGGAAGCGCGTGAGCTCGAGCAGCGCACGGCGGGCGTCATTGTCCGGCAGCGGCGCCAGGGCGCGGGCGGACTCGGCCAGCCAGGAGGCGGCCTCCGACCGGCACTCTTCGGCCGATTCGCGCAAGGCCGGCCCGAACTCGCCCTGGAGCAGCTCCGCCCGGCCGACGCCGTCACGGAACAGGGCCGCAAGGCGGGCGCGCGCGCCGGACGGCAGGCGGTCGCGCAGCCGGATGACCGGCAACGTCAGCTTGCCGCGCTCCCAGTCTGTGCCCAGAGATTTGCGCACGCGCTGCTCCACACCGACCAGGTCCAGGACGTCGTCCACGATCTGGAAGGCGCGGCCGGCCAGGAGCCCGTGGCGCGCGCACGCCGACTGCAGCTCGTCCGTGGCGCCGGCGTAGTAAGCGCCCAGGCGCCCGCCGGCTTCGTACAGGGCCGCGGTCTTGCCGTCGATCTGCGCCAGGTAATCGGCCTCGGCCAGGGCGAAGTCCGTGCGCGTCAGGTTCTGGTGGATCTCCCCGCGGCACACGGCCGCGGTGGCCTCGGCCAGCACCCGCGAGCAAGTCCGATCGTCCATCTCGGTGCTGCGCAGGAAGGCGCGCGCGTAGATCCAGTCGCCGAGCAGCACGCTGCTGTGGCTGCCCCACTCGACGTGCAGGCAGTCCAGTCCGCGGCGTTTCTGGGCCTCGTCCAGCAGGTCGTCATGGATCAGGGTGGCGGCGTGGATCAGCTCGATGATGCCGGCCACCGCCACGTGTTCCTGTGTGATCCGCTCGCACGCCTGTCCCACCAGCAGCACTTGAGCGGCGCGCAGGCGCTTGCCGCGGAAGCGGGCCGCGTGCTCCAGCAAGGGCGCCAGGCGCGGATCCTCCGGCTGCAGCTGCGCCTGGATCCAGGACTCCACCCGGTTCAAGTCTCCCGCGATGGTGGCCAGGTGGTCCATGAGCTCGGCGGCCTGGATGCTTTTGGGCACGGGTCGGTTTTCCAGAATCAGCGGCGGCCGGCGTACGCCACCCAGTCGGACGGGCTGTTGAGGCTCAGGAATGGGGCGGACAGTCTAGCCGCCGCCTGCGCCTGCTCGTAAGGCCAAGAGCGGCGCTGGCGCGCGGCCAGCGCGTCCACCGCGGCGGACGCACCGGCCTGCACACGCGCGCGCACGGCCGCCGCCAGCGCGGCAGGATATGCCGCGCACAGCGGCTCGAGGCCCTGCGGCCCGTCCGGGATCAGGGCCACGGCCGCGTCACGTTCGGCTTCGTCCTGGAGCGCGCGCAGCAGCCCCGCGTGCAGCTCCGGCATGTCCCCCGCCGCCACCAGCACCCAGGGGGTGCGCGCGCTCTCCAGCGCGGCCAACAGGCCGGCGATCGGGCCGGCGGCGCCGGCAGCGTCCGCGAGCTGCGCAAAATCCTCCAGGCCCTCGAGCGCGCGCCCGACGATCCGGAGCTCGCCGCACACGGACCGCAGGGCGGCGGCCGGGCGATCCACCAGCCGGCTGCCGTCAGGGAGGCGGAGCAGCAGCTTGTCCTGCCCCATGCGCCGCGATCGGCCCCCCGCGAGCAAGGCACCGGTCCAGCCCGCGCGCGGGCGGAACGGCGAGTCGCGGCTCAACCCAGGCTCACTCCCGTCCGCTTTTCAGCTCCTTGGCCTTTTGCTCGTCCTTGTGCTCGTCCTCGCGCGCGTCCTTCTCCCCCTCCTTGAGACCTTTCTTGAACTCGTGCACGCCCGAACCCATGGAGCGCATGAGCGAGGGGAGCTTGGCGCCGCCAAAGAGCAGCAGGGCGATCACCAGGATGATGACCCACTCCATACCCTGGGGCGCGCTGACGCAGCTCGTCAGGCCCAGGAGGAGCACGATGGGAAGTGTGCGGACGAGCGGCTTCATGGGGCGCCGGCCAGGCCGGGTGATAGGTATTATCAGGCTGCCATAGGGCTCACAAGGGGTAAACGGCGGCCAGCGTGTCCCGGCGCCCGGGGTTGGAGCGCTTGTGGACTTGCCAGCCGGTGCCCTGCAGGCCCGCGCGCAGCGTGCGGGCGGTGCAGTACGAGGTGAGCACCGCTCCCGGCCGGGCGGCCTCGGCCAGGGCGACGAACAGGTCGGGTTCCCAATCCTCGGGATGGCGGGCCGGAGAGTACAGGTCCAGGAAGATCCAGTCGAAGCGCTCGCGCCGCGCGCGCATCCCGGCCGCGGCGCGCTCGCGCCGGACCTCGACCCGGACCCCCGGTGACAACTCCCAGCTCCCGGTGCACTGGCCCCACCAGGGCGCGCTGGCCGCCAGGGAGGGTGGACAGTCCGGCCAGGGCGCGGCGGCCTCCGGGAACGGCTCGTAGCCGACGGCGAGGATGCCGTGCGCGCGCGCGCCGGCACCCAGCTCGGCCAGGGCGATGGCGGTGTTGAAGCCGCGGCCGAAGCCGATCTCCAGGATGGCCAGGTCTGCGCCCGAGCGGGGCGGCCGGGCTGCCGCCGCCGGCGCGTAGAAGACCCAGCGCGCTTCACCCAGGGGGTCGCGCACGTCGTGCGCCCATTCCCCGGTGCGCGGGTGGCGGTAGCTCAGCGGCATGGCTGCTGCGGCGGCCTCAGCCGCGGCCGTGCTCGCGGCGCATCTGCGCCACCGTGCTTCCGAGCTGCGAGGGGTTGGGAACGATCCGGCAGCCGGCTGCTTCCAGCGCCCGGATCTTCGCCTCGGCCGTGCCGCTGCCGCCGCTGATGATGGCGCCGGCGTGCCCCATGCGCCGGCCCGGCGGCGCGGTGCGTCCGGCGACGAAGGCGGCCACCGGCTTGCGCACATGCGCCTGGATGAACGCCGCCGCCTCCTCTTCCGCCGTGCCGCCGATCTCACCGATCAACAGGATGGCGTCGGTCTGCGGATCGTCCTGGAAGGCGCGCAGGCAGTCCACGAACGAGGTGCCCGGCAAAGGGTCGCCGCCGATGCCGACGCACGTGCTCTGGCCGAGCCCTTCCTGCGTCACCTGCCACACCGCCTCGTAGGTCAGGGTGCCGGAGCGGCTGACGATGCCGACGCTGCCCGCGCGATGGATGTACGCGGGCATGATCCCGATCTTGCAGCCCGTGCCGTCGGGACCGGGAGTGATCACGCCCGGGCAGTTGGGCCCGACCAGGCGCGCGCCGCTGCCGCGCAGCGAGCGGTGCACGCGGGCCATGTCCAGGACCGGGATGCCTTCGGTGATGCACACGATCACCTGCACGCCGGCGTCGGCCGCTTCCAGGATGGCGTCGCCCGCGCCCGCGGCCGGAACGTAGATCACGCTGGCTTGCGCGCCGGTGGCGGACACGGCGTCGTGCACCGTGTGGAACACAGGCAGGTCGAGGTGGCGCGTGCCGCCCTTGCCGGGGGTCACTCCGCCCACCAGCCGTGTGCCGTAGGCCAGGGACTGCTGGCTGTGGAATGTGCCGTTGCGGCCGGTGAAGCCCTGGCACAGCAGCGGCGTGTCCGGGTGCACGAAGATGGCCATGCGTTCCTTCAGGCCGCCGCCAGGACCGACTGGCACACGCTGCGCGCCGCCGCGTCCAGGGAATCGGCCGGGGTGATCGGGAGCCCGCTCTGCGCCAGCAGGCGCCGCCCTTCTTCCACGTTGGTGCCCTCCAGGCGCACCACCAGGGGCAGGCGCATCTCCACGCTGCGCGCCGCCGCCAGGATGCCGCGGGCGATGACGTCGCAGCGCATGATGCCGCCAAAGATGTTCACCAGGATGGCCTTCACCTGGGGATCGCCCACGAGGATGCGGAAGGCCTGCGTGATCTGCTCCTCCGAGGCGCCGCCGCCCACGTCCAGGAAGTTGGCCGGGCTGCCCCCGTGGAGCTGGATCGTGTCCATGGTGGCCATGGCCAGTCCGGCTCCGTTCACCATGCAGCCGATGTTGCCGTCCAGGGCGATGTAGTTGAGGCCGTGCCGGGAGGCTTCCACCTCGCGCGCGTCCTCCTCATGGATGTCACGCAAGGCGTGCACCTCCGGGTGGCGATCCAGGGCGTTGCCGTCGAAGGCCATCTTGGCGTCCAGGGCCACCAGCTCGCCCTGCGAGGTGAGTACCAACGGATTGATCTCGGCCACCGTGCAGTCGAGATCCAGATAGGCCCGTGCCAGGCCGGCCAGGAACGGCACCGCCTTCCGGACTCCCTCCCCGTCAAGGCCCAGGAAGAAGCCGGCGCGGCGCGCCTGGTAGTCGGCAAGGCCCCGGTCGGCGTCCAGCGGCTGGCGCAGGATGGCCTGGGGGCGGTGCGCCGCGATTTCTTCGATCTCCACGCCGCCCTCGGCGCTGACCATCATCACGGGCACGCCCAGGCGCCGGTCCAGGGCCACACCGACGTAGAACTCCCGCGCGATGTCCAGGCCATCCGCCACAAACACAAGCCGCACCGGCTGGCCTTCGGGCCGGGTCTGCGGAGTGACCAGCCGCGATCCGAGCATCCGGGCAGCCGCTTCCCGGGCCTCCTCGCGGCTGCGCACCAGTTTGACTCCTCCGGCTTTGCCCCGGCCGCCGGCGTGGATCTGGGCCTTGACCACCGCCAGGGGAGTCCCCAACTGGTCGTAGGCAGCGGCAGCCTGCTCGGGGGTCTCGGCCACGAGGCCGCGCTGCACGCGCACGCCGAAGCGCTCCAGTATGGCTTTCGCCTGGTACTCGTGGATCTTCATGCGGTCCCCGCCGTAGGGAGGGGGAAGGATACGGGCATCGGGAGAACCACGACAAGCCAGGGAGGATGGGCGCGACTGGCGCCTGCCGCCGAACGCGGTATGGTTTTCCACAGGTCCTTGTTCCTTCCCTACCCCTCGCCTTCACTCCACGCTGGCGCCCCGGGACCGGGCAGCCGACCCGTGTCCGACCTCGACTGACCCGCCGGCAGGAGAGACCTCATGCGTGCTACGCCAGAACGACCAGGATTCCTGCTGCTGTGGATTGCAGGGGTCACCGGAGTGTTCTCGGTGATCTTCAGTTCGCTCCTGCCCACGCCACCCGCGGCTTCCCGCCGTGGCGCGGGCCCGGCGGCGGTGCCGGACAGCGCCATCAGTCAGCCCGGAGCGCACAGCGATGCCGCTGCGGCGCGCTGGGTGGCCGAAGCCGCCGGCCCCGGCCCGTCCGGCGCCTCGCCGGCCCAGTCTCTGGCCAGCGGAGTCTTCGAGGCCACCGGCCGGCTGGAAGACTTCACCGGCAAGCCGTGCTGTGGCGCCCAGGTGGCGTTGCTGGCCCTGGAACAGAGCGAGGCGGCCGAGCGCTTCCCCGTGGACGACTCCGGCAGCTTCCGCATCGGCGGGCTGGTCCGGGCCGGCGAGGCCAGGCTCGTGGCCTGGGTGCGCGGGAGCGAGTACCAGGTGCGCGTGCGGCTGGAGCCGCGCGCAGGCCTGGCCGAGCTGGGTGTGGTGCGCCTCGACCTGGTGGCGCAGTCCATGACGCCTGCCCCGGCGGCCCCGGCCTCCCTGCGGACCACGCTGGAGCAGCGGCCGAGCCTGCGGGACAGCGACGGGGAGCCGGTGTCCGTGCTGCGCCTCTACCTCCCGATGCGCCGCGGCGGCCGCGCCGGCGAGGCCGAGCGCGAAGAAGAGGAACCGGTCGCGGTCGAGCTGCTGGCCGTGCGCGGCGGCTTCCGGCTGCGCTTCTGGCTCCTGTGGGCCCAGTCCCGGGATTGGAGCCAGGCCAGCATGGCCGAGGTGCTGGAGGCTCTGCCCGAACCGCTCGTGGAAGGCCTGCGCCGGGCCTTGCGGCCGCGCGCGCAGCGCGGCCATGACGGCGATCCCAAGGGCCGGCAGTGGCTGGAGCAGCTCCTGGTGAAGGCTGCGGACCGGCCAGGCGTGCTGGACCTGCTGGTGCACCTGACCCCGCAGCGGGCCGAACAGGTGCTGCGCGGATGGCTGACGGCGCGCCACCCGGGACTGGCCCTGGGCGGAGCGGCCCGCTAGCCGACCACGAACTTGCCGTGCTTGCGCCGCTTGCGGCGGATCACCTTGCGGCCGCCCACGGTCTTCGAGCGCGAGCGGAAGCCGTAGCGCCGGCGCTTCTTCGTGGTGTTGCGGGTGTAGGTCTTCACGGCGGGTTCCGGGTCAGGATTCGGTGATCAGCTGCTCCACCTGGAGCAGGCGCACGGTGTTGGTGTGCCCCGATTGCGAGAACGTGCCGGTGAGGGCGACCACGCGGTCCTGTGGCTGGAGCCAGCCCAGGGATTGCAGGGTTTCGGACGCCCGCCGGTACATCTCGGCGCTGGAGTGCGCTTTCCGCATGAGCACCGGAAGCACGCCCCAATACAGAGCCATCCGGTGGAAGCTGCGCTCGTTGCTGGTCAGCCCGACGATGGGGAGCTTGAACCGGAATGAGCTGCACAGCATAGCCGTATGGCCGGTTTCGGTAAAGGCCAGCAGCAGGCGCGCCGCGGCCCCCTGCGCCGCGGTGACGCCGGCGTTGACGGTGGCCATCTCCACGGCGCCGCCGCGGCGGCCCTGGTGGCGCAGCTCCGGGCGCAGGCGCTCGGCGCCGTCGAAGAGCGGCGCTTCGGTGGCGGACACGATCCGCAGCATCATGCGCAGCGACGCTTCGGGGTGGAGGCCGACCGCCGTCTCGCCGGACAGCATCACCGCGTCGGTGCCGTCGATGACGGCGTTGGCTACGTCGGACACCTCGGCGCGCGTGGGCTCCGGTTGCTGGATCATGCTCTCCAGCATCTGCGTGGCCGTGACCACCGGCGTGGCCTTCTCGATGGCGCGGCTGATGATGCGCTTCTGGGCGATGGGCACGCGCTCGTGTCCCATCTCCACCGCCAGGTCGCCGCGCGCGACCATGACGGCGTCGGACACCTCCAGGATCTCGTCCAGGTTGTCCAGAGCCTGCGGGTGCTCCACCTTGGCCATCACCAGGAGGTCGCCCCGGCGGCGGCGCACCTCGTCCCGGACCTCGATCACGTCGCGGGCGGAGCGCACGAAGCTGATCGCCAGCCAGTCCAGGCCGTGCGCCACGGCAAAGGCGATGTCGGCGCGGTCGCGCTCGGACAGGATCGGCGCCGACACGTGCGTGTCGGGCAGGTTGACGCCCTGGTTGGAGTCGATCTCGGCTCCTTGCGTGACCTGGCACAGGGCGCGCGACCCCGCGACGCGCAGCACCACCATCTCGGCGCGCCCGTCGCGCACGCGCACCCGGTGGCCGGGCTGCACGTCCTTGGCGAAGTCGGGGTAGTCCACCGGAATGTCCGGCGGCTCCGCGCCCGGCGCTGCCACCAGAGTGACCTGTTCTCCGGCGACCAGGCTGCGCGTGTCCGGCATCCGACCCAGACGCAGGCGCGGGCCGCGCAGGTCGCCCAGGATGGCCACCGGCCGGCCCAGCTCCCGGCGCAGGCGCACGATCTCGCGCACCCACTGCGCGGCGCGCTCGTGGTCCGTGTGGCTGAAGTTCACGCGGAAGGCGTCCGCGCCGCAGCGCATCAGCGACTCCAGGACGGACGGCGCGGCGCTCGCCGGACCGAGCGTGGCGATGATCTTGGTGCGGGCGTGCTGGCGCCCCGGCGCGCCGGGCAGCTCCATGGGGGGCGCGCCGCGGCTCAAGCCGCCGGCAACAGCTGCTTCTCCCGCAGGATCTTCAGGTCCTTGCGGATGGCCTCGGCGGACTTGTGCAGGAGCTTCATTCCGCTCTCGTCCAGCTCCAGCTCCACCACGCGCTCGACCCCGCGCGCGCCGAGCACGCACGGCACCCCCAGGTAGATGTCCTTGAGGCCGTACTGGCCGTTCAGCCAGGCGGCGCACGGCAGCAGGCGCTTCTCGTCGCGCACGATGGCCTTGGCCATGGCCACCGCGGCCGCGGCGGGAGCGTAGTAGGCCGAGCCGGTCTTGAGCAGGTTCACGATCTCGGCGCCGCCGTTGCGCGTGCGGTGGTTGATGGCCTCGATGTCGGCCTCCGGCAGCAGCGCGGTGATGCTGACGCCGTCCACGGTGGAGAAGTTGGGCATCGGCACCATGGAGTCGCCGTGCCCGCCCAGCACCATGCAGCGAATGTCGGCGACGCCGCCGCCCAGCGTCTCGCTGATGAAGTAGGACATGCGCGCGCTGTCCAGCACTCCCGCCATGCCGAGCACGCGCTCCTTGGGGAAGCCCAGCCGGTGCGCCATCTGGTACACCATGGTGTCCAGGGGATTGGTGATCACGATCACGCGCGTGTCCGGCGAGCCGGCCTGGATGTAGTCGGCCACGGAGTTGACGATCTTGCCGTTCACGTCCAGCAGGTCGCTGCGGTCCATGCCGGGCTTGCGCGGCAGGCCGGCGGTGACGATGAACAGGTCGGAACCGTGGGTGTCTTTGGGCTCGTTGGTGCCGCGCACGCGGCACTGGTAGCCCTCCACGGCGCCGGCCTGGTTCAGGTCCAGGGCGATGCCCTGGGGCTTGCCCTCGATGATGTCGATCAGGACGACTTCCTCGGCCAGCTCCTGCTCCGCGCACTTCTGGGCGCAGGTCATGCCGACGAAGCCGGAGCCGACGACGGTGATGCGGGTCATGGCGGGCGTGCTCTCTGGGTCCCCGGTCAGGCGCGCACCGCGGGGCGGGCGCTGGAATAGGCCGCGATGATGGCATCGGCCATCTGGCTCAGGCCCACGGCGCCGGGATCGTCGCGCTGCGGCTTGAGGTCGTAGGTCACGTGCTTGCCTTCCGCGATGACCCGCGCCACGGCCGCTTCCAGGCGGTCCGCGGCCTCGGTTTCGCCCAGGTGGCGCAGCATCAGCATGCCGCTGAGGATCATGGCGGTCGGATTGACCTTGTTGCGGCCCTTGTACTTGGGAGCGCTGCCGTGCGTGGCCTCGAAGATGGCGCCGTGCTCGCCGATGTTGGCGCCGGGCGCCACGCCCAGGCCGCCGACCAGCCCTGCTCCCAGGTCGCTGAGGATGTCGCCGGCCAGATTCTGCGTGACCAGGACGTCGTACTCCTCGGGCCGCTGCACCAGCTGCATGCACATGTTGTCGATGATGCGGTCCTCGAACGGGATGTCCGGGTACGCGGCGGCGACGCGGCGGCCCACCTCCAGCCACAGGCCGTCCGTGTGCTTCATGATGTTGGCCTTGTGCACGAGCGTCACCTTGCGGCGCCGGTACTTGCGCGCGTACTCGAAGGCGTAGCGGATGATGCGCTCGCTGCCGAAGATCGAGATCGGCTTGATGCTGATGCCGGAATCGGGCCGGATCTTGACCTGGTTCAGGCGCTCGATGGTGGCGATCAGCTCCGCGGTCTCGGGCTTGCCCTGCTGGAACTCGCAGCCGGCGTACAGGTCCTCGGTGTTCTCGCGGATGATCACCAGGTCGATGCCGCGGTAGCGCGAGCGCACGCCCTCGTAGGACTTGCACGGGCGCACGCACGCGTACAGCTCGAAGGCGCGGCGCAGGGCCACGTTCACCGAACGGAAGCCGGTGCCCACCGGCGTGGTGATGGGCGCCTTCAGGGCGATGCCGTTGCGCCGGATGGATTCGAGCACCCGGTCCGGCAGCGGCGTCCCTTCGCGCTCGAAGACCTCGATCCCGGCGTCCTGCAGGTCCCAGTGGATCCTGACGCCGGTGGCGTCGAGTACGCGCCGGGTGGCTTCCGCCAGCTCCGGACCGGTGCCGTCGCCGCGGATCAGCGTGACGTTGTAGGCCATGGCTCTTCCTTAAGGCGGAAGAGTGTAGCGGTTCGCCCGGCGCGGAGGAAGGTCTAGGGCTCGGCCTTCAGGAACGCCTCGCCGTTCTCCTGCCACCACAGCTTCCAGGCTTCGTAGGACTTGCGGCGCTCGTCCTCGGGCGCGTCCTTGTCGAAAGGGATGGTCTGCCCGGTGATGCGGCGCAACGAGCTGGCCGCCGCGGCGCGCACGAAATTCTTCTCGTCGAGCAACGTCTCGATGAGGTGCGGCGTGGCCGCGCGTGCGCCCCAGTCGCCCAGCAGGCTCGCGGCCAGGAAGCGCACGAACTCGTACGGGTCGGCGAGCAGCGGATAGACGTGCGGCAGCAGGCGCGGGTCGCGCAGCTTCTCCAGCTTCTCCAGGGCGTCGTAGCGCACGCGCCCGTCCTCGTGCTGCAGGTCGCGCAGCAGGGCCGCGACTTCCGGCGGAAAGCTGGCGGCAGCGCCGGCCTCCTCCTGGGCCTGGGCGGAGCGCTGCGCCGACAGCTGCTCGCTCAGGGCGCCGACCTGGTCGCGCAGGCTGTCCTGCGCCGAGCGCATGGCCCGCTGCCGGTCCTCGACTACCGACAGCGTGGCCTCGACGTCGTCCAGCCGCCCGCGCAGCTGGTCGAGCTGGCCGCCCACGGGCGCCAGGGCCTCGAGCGAGAGCGCCAGCGCCGCCGCGCGCTGCTCCCCCTGCATGCGCGCCTGCGCCACTTCGTCCCGCAGCGCCGCCACCTGGTTGCCGATCAGGGCGCGCTCCTCGGATTCGCGCGCGCCGCGCTCCTGCTGCTGGGCGGCCGCAGCGCGCAGCTGCACACGCACTTCTCCCAGCTCGGCGCGCAGCTCCGCCGCCACGGCGTCGCGCTTGCCCTCCTGGTCGTACCACGCCAGGCCGGCCGCGGCCAGGGCCAGCACGCCCAGCACCAGCGCGACCCAGCCGCCGCCGCGGCGCGTGGCCGCGCCCGAAGCCTGCGCCAGCAGCGCCAGGCACTGGCGGCACACCACCCGGCCCTCGACGCGCGCGGCGGCGCCGTCCTCGATCTCGACCAGCGGCACCGACTGGTCGCACACGTTGCAGAAGAAGACCTCCGACATGGGAGTTGTGCGCCAGCTTAGCCGCCGGCCTCGCGCGGGTGACGGGACAGGACGCCCGCTGCCTGCGACATGTGCCGGCCGCGCCGCTCGCAACCGAGGGCCGCCACGGCGCAGATCAGCCCCAGGCCGAGCAGCGGCGCCACCGGCCGCCGGGGTGGCGGAGCGCGGCGCTGGGCCTCCAGCCAGTCCCGCCAGGCCTGGTCCGGAGCCGTGTGCTCGTCCGGCGGCTCCGCCGGCAGGCTCCAGGCGCGGCCGGCGCCCTGCACCAGCACCGGCAGTTCCGCCGGCACTCCCTGCACTTCCCACAGGTCCGGCCCCACCGGGTCGAGGGGCCGCTGCAGCAGCGGGCCGTCGGCGCCGTCCACCTGCACCATCCAGCCCGCGCCGCGGCCGCGCAGGCGCACGCGCCCTCCTGCCCGCTCCAGCCGCGGCTGGGCCGCCTGCTCCTGCACCAGCGGCGCAAAGGCGCCGGCCCATTCCGCGCCGGGCTCGGCGGCGATACCGACCAGCACCCCGCGCCGCGCCCGCAGCGCCGCCGCCGCCACGGCGCCGGAGTCGTCGCGCAGCAGCGTTTCGGCGCCCGCTGCGGCGGCGAAGCGGTCGCGCTCCGCCAGCGCCGGCGGCGCTGCGGGCAGGGTCCACAGGGCTCCCGGCTCCGGATGGCTGGCGCCGGCGCCGGTGCGCAGCGGTGCGGACAAGGCCTGGAGCAGCCGTTCGCGCAGGTCCAGGGTTCCGGCCGCGTCCACCACCGTGCCCAGCTGAGCCAGCACGCGGGCGTCGGCCTGCGGACCGACGGGAACGCACCGCACGGCGCGTCCACCGGACGCCAGCCGTCGCCCCAGCCCGCGCCAGTCGGCGTCCGGCTCGGCTTCCTCCACGCGCCCGTCGCTCAGGATCACCACCGCGGCGTCCTCCCCCAGCGCGGGCAGCAGCCGCTCCAGCGCGGCGGCGAGGCGCGTGGGACCGGCCGGTTGCAGCTCTTCGCGCAGGCGGCGCGCTCCGTCCGGCGTGCGTGGATCGAATGCCGGCCCGGCTTCCTCCGCGAACGGGAACACGCGCAAGCCGGCATCCGCCGGCCACCAGCGGCTCCAGTCGGCAACCGCGGCGCAGGCCTGCTCCCAGGGCGTGCGCGCGCCATGCGGCGTTTCGGCCATGCTGCCGGAACGGTCCAGGACCAGCACGCATTCCGCCCCCGGCGCGGGCGCCGGAACGAACGGCGTGAACCCGGTGCGCTGGCGCAGCTCCAACCAGTCCGCCGCGCGCGGCGAGCACAGCACCACCGCGCTGCCCTGCTCCAGCCATCCCGCCACCGCCGTGACGGTGGACGCCGCTGCGGCGCCGGGAACGTCGCGGACGGCGGCCAGGACCGCCACCCCGCTGCTGTAGTCCGCGACGGCATCCAGCTCCGGGCGCTGCGCCAGGGCCGCGCGCACGCCCGGATCGGGCGACCAGAAGGCGGTCCTGCCGGCGCCGGCGATGACGCGCGTGTGGCGGTCGCGCCGCGTTCCCTGCACCCAGGTCAGGCGCAGCTCCACCGCCGTCTCCGGCGGCTGCAGGGCCGACAGGACCAGGCGCAACGCGTCCGCTCCCAGCCACTCCAGCGCACCGGTTGCGACCGAGGCCGGGCGGGTCTCGACCTCCAGGCTTCCGGACGCGGAATCTGCGTCGGCCAGGCGCACCTCGATCTCGAGCTGGCCCGCCGCCGGCCAGGCCGGCGGCGCGTCCACCGCGGCGATCCGCGGCCGCGGCGGCGGCTGGCGCCAGAGCACCTGGACGCCGGCCCAGATGCCGGCCGCGGGCAGCTCGTCCGTGGCACGTCCGTCGCTCCAGACGGCCAGCGTGTCGCCGCGGCGCAGCCGCGGGCGCAGCCCGCGCAGCGCCGCCCCCAGCGGGCTGCCCGCCGCACCCAGCGCGAGCGGCGTGGCCTCGAGCGGCGCGCCGGTGCCGGCGTCGGGCCTCACGCCGAAGACATAGCGGCGCTGCGGCCCGGGCCCGCGCTCGATCTCCAGCAGCGCCGCGGCCGCTGCCGCGCCGCCGACGCTGTCGCTGGCGTCCACGAGCAGGAAGCTGCGGCCGCCGGAGGGCAGCGGCAGGAGCGCGCCGCCCCACGCCGTCAGGGCCAGCACCGTCAGCAGGCGTTGCGGCTTCACACCGCCAGCGCCGGCCGTGGAGCCCGCTGCACCTGCTCGATCCAGCCGCCGCCGAGCAGGCGCTCGCCGCGGTAGACCGCCAGCCCCTGGCCCGGGTTCACGCTGGCTGCAGGCCGTGCGAAGTTCACGCGCACGCGCCCGGGCGCCAGGCATTGCACGCGTCCGGCCACTCCGCCCGGGGCGCTGCGGTACTGGATCTCCACGTCGTCCCAGGCGGCGCCGGGCGCGAGCTCGGCGGCGAAGGTGGCGAAGCCTTCGACTTCCGCCGCCTCCGCGCCCGTGAAAGCGCGCGGCCCGACCACGACGTCGCCGGATTCTGCGTCCACGTCCAGCACGTAGAGCGGCGCGGCCGCGGCGATGCCCAGTCCGCGGCGCTGCCCGCGCGTGTAGCCCATGTGGCCGTCGTGCTCGCCGAGCACGCGCCCGTCCGGATCCAGGAAGCGTCCAGGGCGGCCCAGGCCGCCCCGGCTGCGCAGCAGGTCGCGATAGTCGCCCGTGGGCACGAAGCAGATCTCCTGGCTGTCGGGCTTGCCGAACACGGGCAGGTTGGCGGCCTGCGCCAGAGCGCGCGTCTGCGCCTTCTCCATGCCCCCCACCGGCAGCAAGGTGCGGCTCAGGGCCTGCGGACCCACCGGGAACAGCACGTAAGACTGGTCCTTGCGCCGGTCCAGGGAGCGCAGCAGCGCCGCTCCTTGCGGGGTCGCTTGCACGCGCGCGTAATGCCCGGTGGCGACGTAGGCCGCGCCCACGGCGTCGGCGAAGCGCAGCAGCGCCCCGAACTTGATGTCGCGGTTGCACACGGCGCAGGGGTTGGGCGTGCGCCCACGCCGGTACTCGGAAACGAAGTAGTCCTGGATGGCGCCGAACTCCGCCTGCATGTCCAGGGCGTGGAACGGAATGCCGAGCCGGTCCGCGACCAGGGCGGCGTCGCGGGCATCGTCCACCGAGCAGCAGCCCTGGTGCGGGCGGCAGGCTCCCGGCGGGGCCTCGACCCCGTTGCGCAGGAACACCCCCACCAGGTCGTAACCCTGGCGGCGGAGCAGCAGGGCCGCGACCGAGCTGTCCACCCCCCCGGAGAGGGCGGCGAGCACGCGCACGGAATTCATCGTTACACTATTCCGCCATTATCGCCTAGAAACCGCCACGAAAGAAGCCTCGAAGGAAGCCACGACAGAAGTGACCACCATGCCGCAAGCCCTGCCCACCATCGTCCTCCAGCTCCCCGCCGCCTCCGCCGTGCCCGGAGAGGACGGGGCCGCGCCGCAGGACGCGACCTCCACGGAAGCGCAAGGCGGCCCTTCCGGGACCAGCGCGGCGCCGTCCAGCCCCATGGCCTGGATGCAGCCCCTGCTGCTGTTCGGCCTCCTGTTCCTGTTCATGTGGTTCATGGTCATCCGCCCCGAGCGGCGGCGCCAGAAGGAGCGCGCGGCCATGCTGGGCGCCATCCGCAAGGGCGACGAAGTCACCACGACCGCTGGCATCTACGGCAAGGTGGCGGCGCTGGGCGAGGACACCATCACCCTGGACGTGGCCGATGGCGTGCGCCTGAAATTTGAGCGTAACGCAATCGCTCGTATTCGGTCTTCCCGGGACGCGGACGACTCGTCCGATTCCGCCAGGAAAGAGCCGGAGAAGGGCAAGCTGGTGTCGGCCGGCAAGTAGCCGGCGGCGTGCGGCCGGCCTGACCTCGGCCCGCCGCCATGTCCGTTCCGCCGAGCGCGCCCGTTCCGCCGTCCGTGCCGCCGCCTGATCCGCGTGCCGGCCGCGGGCGGCGCGCGGAGGCCTGGGTAGCGGAGGCCTTGCAGGCGCGCGGCTGGCGCGTGCTCGGTCGCAACCTGCGCACGCCGCTCGGCGAAGTGGACATCCTGGCGCTGGCGGCGGATGCCGCCCCGGCGGCCCTGGTGGCGGTGGAGGTCAAGGCCCGCCACCCGCTGTCCTGGACCAGCGGCGAGGACGCGCTGCGCCCGCAGCAGCGCCGGCGCCTGGCGCGCGCCCTGATGTGGAGCGCCGCGCGGCTGGGCTGGCGCGGTCCGCTGCGCCTGGACCTGGCGGCGGTGGAGTGGATCGGCGACGCGCCCGCCGGCTTCGAGCTGCTGGAAGGCGTGGAGGTTCTGTGAGCCGGCGCCCGGCTACGGCGGGGCCGGCAGTGCCAGCAGCTGCTCGAGGGCGCCGCGCAGGCGTGGAATGACCACGCCGGGCAGCGGCTCGAAGCCGCCGCGGCGGCAGGCGGCGGCACCCAGCTGGTGCAGCGTGCCGGCGTCCAGCGTGTGCCACAGCGGCAAGGGCGGCAAGCCGCGGGCCTGCGCCTCCGCGATCAGGTCCCGGAGCAGCTCGGCGTATGGCTCGCGGTACTGGTCGGCGCTGCTGCGCGCGCGCGCCACGATGTCGGCCAGGATCCAGCGCGCATCCGCGCCGATCGCGAGCGCCCGCGCCTGGGCGCGCACCTCCAGCCACGCCAGCGCGTCGCCGCTGGCCAGCCACGACATCAGCGAAGTGAGCAGCACTCCGGCTGCCCCCGGCTGCTCCCCGGTGAGCGTCAGCACCTCGGGCATGTGGCCGCTCTCGTGCCAGAACACCTGTTCCAGCTCCAGGCGCAAGGGGTCGGCGCCCGGCTCCGCCAGGCATTGCGCGCGCAGTCGCGCCGGCAGGTCCCAGTCCTCCGGCAGCCACGGCCCGTCGTCCCGCGGATCGGGCGGCAGCTGGAACGGGCGCGACAGGTCGACGGCGGCCGCCTCTTCCGCGTACGCCGTGGCCGCGATCGCGGCGTAGTCGCGGCGCACGTAGAAGCCGTGGAACACGGCTCCGCCCACCACCGAGTTGAGGCGCGTGGAAACGCCGTCCTCCGCCAGCACCAGCTCCAGCGGCACGCTCTCCCCCGGCCATTCCAGGGCACAGCGCCGCGTCCCCCGCAGCAGCAGCAGCTCGACGCCGCGCGTGAGCGCCTCGCCGGCCAGCAGCATGCGCCCGGCGTCCGCCCAGGCGGCCGCGGGACCGCCGCTTCCGGCCTCCGGCTGCAGCAAGGATCCGACCACGGACACGCGGTAGCGCGGGTGTTCCTTCCAGCCGGAGGCCACGCCGGCGCGCTCCGCGTACGCGTCCAGCAAGGCCAGCGTCGCCTTGAGGCTGAGGCGGCCCTTCACCTTGACTTCGGCGTCCAGGCGCTCCATCACCCGGTCCACGCGCTCGCCCGGCGCGACCGCGGCGTTGATCGTGCGCAGGCGGTACTCGGCGCCGGCGCGCGCCGCGGCCAGGCTCTTGCCCAGCCGCGTCGCGAGGTCGAGGTACTCCAGCAGGGCCTCGCGCGGCTTGCCGGAGAAAGCGGCCGGCTCCAGCAGGCGCAACGCCTCTTCACCGCGCTGTTGCTGCGCCAGCTGGCGCGCGGTCAGCACCAGGCGGAAGTCCTCGGTGTCGCTCCACTCCGGCGCAGCGCGCAGGTGTGCTCCCGCTTCCGACCACAGGCCCTCCTGCTGCGCCACTCCGGCCAGGCCGAGCTGGATCCAGGCGTGCTCCGGATAGCGCCGCGCCAGCTCGCGGAAGCGCGCGGCCTGGCGCTGCGGATTCTGGAACAGGCGCGCCTCCAGGTACTGCAGGTCCGGATCGAGCGGGCGCTGCGCCTGCCAGCCCTGCACCTCGGCCACGAGCTCGGCGCGCCGGCCTGCGCTGACCAGGAGGCTCTGGCGCACGCGCTCGCCCTCCACGCTCCCGGCCGCGCGCCAGCCGAGGGCCTGCGCGGCGGCGACCGCGGCGGCGCGGTCACCGCGATCCAGGGCGCGCCACACCGGCGTGGGATCCACGTCGGCCGGCCGGCGCGGCGCCGCCGGTGCCACGGCGCAGGCGGCGCTGGTCATGCCGGCGGCGAGCACGGCGATTCCGAGTCGGGACATCAGCGTCTCACGATACGAAACGCGCGGCGCAGGTCCGGGCCCAATTCGGCGCGCTCCTCGTCGGCCAGGCGCGGCGCCTGCGCCGGCTCCGCGAAGCCGGGTCCGAGCAGGGCGCCGTGGCTGCCTCCGAGCAGCAGCGGGGCCTCGTAGCGCACCACCGCGTCGGCTGCGCCCAGGGCGAGCAGGCTGCCCTGCAGGCGCGCCCCGCCCTCGACCAGCAGGCGGCGCACGCCGAAGTCGCGGCGCAGCGCCGCCAGCGCGGCCGCCAGGTCGAGGCGTCCCTCCGCATCGCGCGGCAGGTACAGGGCACGGTCGCTGTCCGCCTCCAGGTGCTGTTCCAGCGGCCCCGCCGGCTCGGCGCCCTGCGCGAGCAGCCACAGGCGCGGGCCGGGCGCCTGGAACACGCGCGCGTCGGGCGGCGCCGCCCCCTCTGGATCCAGCAGCACCCGCAGTGGCTGGTGCTGCGCGCGCTCGCCGCCGGGGCGCGCGCTCAGCTCGGGGTCGTCGCGGCGCAAGGTGCCCGCGCCCACCAGCAGCGCGTCGCTGCAGGCGCGCAGCGCGTGCCCTTCGTCGCGCGCCAGCGGACCGCTGATCCAGCGGCTGGCGCCGCTGTCGCCGGCGGTCTTACCGTCGAAGCTGGCCGCCCACTTCAGCAGGATCCAGGGGCGCTCCGGCTGCGCCAGCGCGTCCAGGAACGCGCCGTTGTGCGCGGCGCAGCGCGCGGCCAGGCCCTCGAGCAGCACCACCTCGACCCCGGCCTGCGCCAGGGCGCGCAGGCCGGCGCCGCGGTGGCGCGGGTCCGGGTCCTCCGCCGCCACCACGATGCGCCGCAGCTGCGCCGCCAGCAGCAGCTCGGTGCACGGCGGGCGCCTCTTGCCCGGGCCGCGCGCGCTGCACGGCTCCAGGCTGACCAGCATCTCGTCCACCACGCCGGGACGCGGCGTCTGGCGCTGCTCGTCCCAGGCGCCGGCCTCGCGCAGCGCCATCTCCTCGGCGTGCGGTCCGCCGTAGCGCTCGTGCCGCCCCGTGCCCACGCGGTGGCCGCCCTGGAACGCGATGGCCCCCACGCGCGGATTGGGCGCGGTGAACAACCAGGACGCTCGGGTGGCCTCGAACAGCGCGCGCTCCATGCGCAGCGCGTCGCCGTCGCTCAGCCGCGCCATTGCCCGACCAGGGCCTTGCCGTCGTAGGCCGCGAGCGCCAGCGCGTGCACCTGCCCGGGGGCGCAGCCGCGGCGCTCCGGCACCAGCACGCGGTGGCCGTTGCCCGTGCGCCCGTGCCAGTGGCCGGGCGCGTCCTCCGCCGGCCCCTCCAGGAGCACGCGCGCGTCGCGCCCGAGCATGCGCGGCGTGCGCTCGCGCGCGACCGCGTGCTGCACGGCCAGCAGGCGCTGGTTGCGGGCCGCCTTGACCGCGGGCGGCACGTCGTCCGCCAGGGCGTACGCGGCCGTGCCCGGGCGCGGCGAGTACTGGAACACGAAGCTCTGCAGGAAGCCGAGCGCGCGCAGGGCCGCCTCGGAAGCGGCGAAATCGGCGGCGCTCTCGCCGGGGAAGCCGACGATCCAGTCGCTGCACAGCTCCAGGTCCGGCATGTGCTCGCGCAGCAGGTCGGCGCGCCGGCGGTACGCATCCACTGTATAGCCGCGGCGCATGCGCTTGAGCACCGCGTCGCTGCCGCTCTGCAGCGGCAGCGGCAGGAAGCGCAGGAACTGCGGCGAGCGCGCCATGGCCGCGGCCAGGGAGCGGTCCACGTACGCCGGATGCAGGGTGATGAGCTTCACGCGCAGCAGTCCCGGCACCTCCGCCAGCAGGTCCAGCAGGCGGCCGAGCTGGGGGCGGCCCAGGTCCGCGCCGTAGGCGTCGATGGTCTGGCCCAGCAGGCTGATCTCGGTGACGCCGCCGTCGGCCAGGCGCCGGCACTCGTCCACGATCTCCGCCGGCGGGCGGCTCTGCACGCGGCCGCGCGTGCGCGGCACGATGCAGAAGCTGCAGTTGAGGTCGCAGCCGCGCATGACGGCCACGTGCGCGCTGTAGCCGGGCGCGCGCCCGCACAGGTCCCGCACCGGCTGGTCCACCGGCGCCGGCGCCTCGCCCAGGAGCAGCACGCGCTCCTCGCCGCCGAGCACGCGCTCGACCTGGTCCGGGAGGGCCTGGAAGTGGCGCGTGCCGCACACCAGGTCCACGTGCGGCTCGCGCTCGAACAGCGCGCGCCCCTCGCGCTCGGCCATGCAGCCGACCACCCCGACCACCAGGTCCGGCCGGGCGCGCTTGTGGCGCTTCAGCTCGCCCAGCAGCGAGTGCACGCGCTCCTCCGCGTGCTCGCGCACCGCGCAGGTGTGGAACAGGACCACCGACGCCTGCTCGGGCCGCTCGGCCTCGGCGTAGCCGCGGCGGCGGAAGGCGGCCCGGATCAGCTCGCCGTCATAGAAGTTCATCTGGCAGCCGAACACGCGCAGGTGGAAGCTGCGCGCGCGGCGCGCGGGCGCCTGCAAGCCTGCTTCAGTCATTCGTGACGGTGCGCAAGGCCTCGATCGGCGAGGCCGGCCCGAGCGGCACGTTGCCGGACTCGACCTCTTCCTCGGTCAGCGTGCCCTCGTCCACCAGGTCCGACACGTTGAGACGGTGCACGTCGCCGTCCGCCGTCATGTAGACGATGGTGTTGCGATGCGTGATGTGAGCGTCGGCCAGGATCGTCACCTTGGACGGGCTGCTGGTGAGCTGGCGGCGAGCGTTCTGGTCCCCGCCCGTGGCGAACCCGGCGTAGCTGGTGTAGTACGGCCCGATCGCGTCCCAGTTGTTGAGGTAGTCCTCGACCGTCTGTTCCTCGGCCAGGAACCCCTGGTAGCGCTCGGCCGGGCAGAAGAAACGCCGCGCGTTGGACTCGCTGCGCTCCACCGTGCCGTCCTTCCACAGGCGCAGGAAGAATCTCTGGCCCTCGTCCTTGGGGAACTGGCCGTCGTGGTTGGCCTGGTACGACAGCAGCATGCGGTACACCTCGCGCATGTTGGCCTCGCAGGCCGAGGCGTTGGCGCCGGACACGGCGTCGGTGATGTTGGGCACCAGGAAGGCGGCCAGGATGCCGATGATCAGCACCACGGCCATGATCTCGAGCAGGGTGAAGCCGCGCCGGGCGCGCGCGCGGCGGCGAGGGTGGGAGCGCATCTGCGGTGCCTCAGGTGCCATGCGAGTAGTCCGTCAGGTAGGCGGTCTGTTCCGGAGTCAGACGGTCGATGCCGACCCCCATGGTGGCGAGCTTCATGCCGGCGATCTCCTGGTCCAGCTCTTCCGGTAGCTTGTGGACCGCCTTGGGCAACTGTTTTCCTTCGCGGGCCAGCAGCAGCATGGCCTGGAGCTGGTTGCTGAAGGACATGTCCATGACCTCCGAGGGGTGACCTTCGGCGGCGGCCAGGTTGACCAGGCGGCCCTTGGCCAGCACGTAGATGCGGCGGCCGTCGCGCAGGCTGTACTCCTCGCAGTTCTGGCGCAGCGTGCGTACCGACCGGGCCATGGCCCCCAGCTCCTTCAGGTTGACCTCGCAGTCGTAGTGCCCGGTGTTGCACACGATGGCGCCGTCCTTCATGCGCTCGAAGTGCCGGCGCACGATGACGTCCTTCATCCCGGTGGCGGTGATGAAGATGTCGCCGATGGCCGCGGCCTCGTCCATGGGCAGGACGCGGTAGCCCTCCAGCGCCGCCTTCAGCGCCGCCGTGGGCTTGATCTCGGTCACGATCACGTTGGCGCCGCTGCCGGCGGCGCGCAGCGCGCAGCCGCGCCCGCAGTGCCCGTAGCCGGCCACCACGAAGTTCTTGCCGGCCAGCAGCACCGACGTGGCGCGCAGGATCCCGTCCAGGGACGACTGCCCGGTGCCGTACACGTTGTCGAAGTCCCACTTGGTCTCCGACTCGTTCACCCCGATCACCGGGTAGGCCAGCTTGCCGTCCGCGGCCATGGCCTTGAGCCGCTGCACCCCCGTGGTGGTCTCCTCCGAGCCGCCCAGCACGTGCGCCAGCAGGTCCTGGTGCTGGCTGTGCAGGCGGAAGATGAGGTCGGCGCCGTCATCCAGCGTCAGCGTCGGCCGGATGCCCAGGGTCTGGTCGATGCACCAGTAGAAGTCCTCCACGCTCTGGCCGTGCCAGGCGTACACCCGGACGCCGCTGGCGGCCAGGGCTGCGGCCACGGCGTCGTTTGTGCTGAGCGGGTTGCAGCCGCTCCAGGCCACCTCGGCGCCGGCGGCCGCCAGCGTCTCCACGAGCACCGCGGTCTCCTTGGTGACGTGCAGGCAGCCGGCGATGCGCTGGCCGCGCAAGGGCTTGGTCTGCCGGTACTTCTCGCGCAAGGCGCCGAGCACCGGCATACGGCTCTCGGCCCAGTCGATGAGGAGACGGCCTTCCGCGGCGCGGCTCAGATCGGCGACCTTGTACGGCTCGGTTTTCGTGGCGGTGGGCACGGCGGAATTCTAGGGGACGTCGTTACGAATCCAGGCGGCTTCCCACCGGGGCCTCCGCGCGCCGCGGATTCTTGAGAACCTCGCCGAGCTCGTCCACCAGGTCCAGGCGCTCCCAGGGAAACAGGTCGCGGCCGAAATGGCCGTGCACGCAGGTCTTGCCGTAGGTCCAGCCTTGCGGGTCGCGGTAGCCGGTGGGACAGGCCAGCGCCAGCCGCCCGATGATCCAGTCGGGAGTGAACGGCGCGCGCTGCTCCCACTGCGGCAGCCGGCGCAGGGCCTGCTCGATGGCGCTGTCGGGCGCCCGGCCGGTCCCGAAGGTGTCCACGCGCAGTGACACCGGCTCGGCCCGGCCAATGGCGTAGGCGAGCTGCACCTCGCAGCGCTCGGCCAGCCCGGCCGCGACCACGTTCTTGGCCACCCAGCGCGCGCAGTACGCGGCCGAGCGGTCCACCTTGGTCGGGTCCTTGCCGCTGAAGGCGCCGCCGCCGTGGCGGGCGTAGCCGCCGTACGTATCCACGATGATCTTGCGCCCGGTCAGGCCGGTGTCGCCATGCGGGCCGCCCACCACGAAGCGCCCGGTCGGGTTCACGAAGAAGCGCGTGCGCCGGTCCAGGTACTCGGCTGGCAAGATGTGGCGGATGATGTCCTCCTCGACCACGCGCCGCACCTCGCGGATGTCCACCGCGTCGCTGGTCTGGGTGCTCAGCACCACGGTGTCCACGCGCACCGGCCGGTCGCCCTCGTACTCGAAGCTGACCTGCGACTTGGCGTCGGGGCGCAGCCAGGGGATCGCACCGCTCTGGCGCGCCTGCGCCTGGCGCTGCATGAGCCGGTGCGCCCAGTGGATGGGCGCCGGCATGTAGGCCTCGGTCTCGCGGCAGGCGTAGCCGAACATCATGCCCTGGTCGCCCGCGCCCGTGCCCTGTTCATCTTCCGACCGGTGCACGCCCTGGGCGATGTCCGGCGACTGGCGGTTGATCACGTTGAGGATGGCGCAGGAATCGGCGTCGAAGCCCACGCCGGCCGCGGTGTAGCCGATGTCGCGCACCACCTGGCGCACCAGCTCGCGGAAGTCCACGTGCGCGCGCGTGCTGATCTCGCCCCCCACCAGCACCAGGCCGGTGGTGACGAAGGTCTCGCAGGCCACGTGCGACCCCGGATCCTCGCGCAGGCAGGCGTCCAGCACTGCGTCGCTGATCTGGTCCGCCACCTTGTCGGGGTGGCCCATGGACACCGATTCAGAGGTGAAGAGCTTGCGTTCCATGCGGGGGGAGATCTCCGGGCGAAGAGCCGCGTTCCGGCAGCAGCCGCGCCTGCTCCAGCGCCTGGAGCGTGCAGGTCGCGGCACCACGGCGCACGGCCAGGGCGTCGGCGGCGGCCTCGCCCGCACTTGCCGCCCGTCGGGGCTCGCGCAGCCAGACCGCGAGCAATCCTACCAAGGCCCGGGCATCGCCCACACGCGCCAGCCCTCCCGCCGCCTCCAGCAGGGCCACCTCGTCCGCGAAGTTCTCGGTGTGCGGCCCCACCGCCGCGGGCCGGCCCAGCGCCGCCGGCTCGAGCACGTTCTGACCCCCGTGCGCCACCAGCGAGCCGCCGACGAAGGCCATGGAGCAGGCCCGGTACACGTGCTCCAGCTCGCCGAAGCTGTCCACCACCAGCACCGCGCCCTCCGCCACGGCCTGCCCCGGCCGCAGCTCGCTGCGCAAGAGCACCGGCCGGCCCGCCGCCACCCCTGCCAGCTCCTTGCGCAGCCTGGCCGCACGCCGCGGATGGCGCGGCACCACGATCCACAGCAGGTTCCGGCCCCAGTCGCCGGCCGCCGCCAGGATGTCGCGCTCCTCCGGCTCGTGCGTGGAGCCCAGCGCCACCGCCGGCCGGCCCGCCACCCACGCCGGCCACGGCGACGCCCGGAACGCGGCCTCGTCGGCCGCCTGCGGCAGGTTGTCGTACTTCAGGTTCCCGGTCACCACGATCCGGTCCGGAGGCACGTGCAAGGCCCGGAAGCGCTCGGCGTAGCGCTCGTTCTGCACGCCGTACAGGCGGATCCGGTCGAACTGCGGCAGGAAGCGCTGCACGCGCCGATACCCCTGCACCGAGCGGTCCGTGATCCTCCCGTTCACGATCGCCACCGGCACCGCGGCGCGCGTGCAGTGGCGCAGGAAGTTGGGCCAGATCTCCAGCTCCATCAATACGACCGCGCTCGGCCGCACCCGGCGCAGGAAGCGCACCACCGCGAACGGCAGGTCCAGCGGATACGTCACCACCTCCAGCCCCGGAAACAGCCGGCGCGCCGTCTCCCGTCCCCCGGACGTGGTGGAGGACAGGACCAGCTGCAGGTCCGGCCGCCGCACCTGGAGCTCCGCCACCAGCGGGCGCATCGCCTTGACCTCCCCCACCGAGACGCCGTGCAGCAGCAGCCGCCGCGCGCCGCCCGCCAGCACCGGGCCGAAGCCCAGCCGCCCGGGCAAGGCACGTCGGTACACAGGCGAAACGGCCGCGCGGATCAAGGCCAGCGGCGCCAGGACCAGGCCCGCGAGCCACAACAGCCCGTCGTACAGCCAGTAGGCGCTATCGCGTTCGGCCACGCCGCTTGTGTCCGGGATTGTACGCTTCCGGCCGCAGCGTCGCGCCGCGAGCGCGCGTCAGCGCCGCATCACGCGCTCTTGCCGTGGCAGGCCTTGTACTTCTTGCCGGAGCCGCAGGGGCAGGGGTCGTTGCGGCCGACGGCGGGCAGGACGGGCGCGGTCGAGGGCGCGCTCTTGGCGCCCTGCGGCAGGCTGGCGGCCTCCTGCGCGGCGCGCTGCTTGGCGTACTGCTGCAGCGGGTTGAGCGCGGGGGTCTGCTGCGGCTTCTGGTAGCCGACCGCGACCTGCACCGGACGCGCGCTGCCGGGCGCGCCCGGCGCGCCGGGCATGGGCTGCATGCCGCTGGCCGTGGCGGCGCCCGCGGCGGTGGCGGAGGCCTGCGGGCCGAAGCTCGGGTGGAAGGCCTGCTGGCTGGCGTAGGCGCGCCCGAGCTGCTGCTCGTCCTCGCGCCGGATCTGCACGCGCAGGACGAAGTTGGTGACGTCGTCGGCGATTAGGTAGAGCAGCTCCTCGAAGCGCTCCAGGCCTTCGCGCTTGTACTCGTTCTTGGGGTCCACCTGGGCGTAGCCGCGCAGGCCGATGCCCGAGCGCAGCGCGTCCATCGTGTACAGGTGGTCCTTCCACTTGTTGTCCATGCCGTTGAGCAGGAGGAAGCGCTCCAGGTCGCCCATGGTGGCGTCGCCCAGCTCGGCCACGCGCTTGTCGTAGCGCCCGCGCACGTCGGCCAGCAGGTGCGCGTCGAGCTCGGCGCGGCCGAGCTCGCGCAGGGATTCGGGCGTGCCCTCGTAACCCCACTTGCGGTGCGCCCACTTGGCGATGGCGTCGTAGTCGGGCGGGACGTCCTTGCCGTCGCCGCCGTAGGTCTTGATCGTCTCGCGCAGCACCTGCTCGAACATGGCCTGCGCCTTCGGACGCAGCTCGCGGCCCTCCAGCACCTCCTGGCGGTGCTGGTAGATGAGCTTGCGCTGCTTGTCCATCACCTCGTCGTAGTCCAGCAGGTTGCGCCGGATCTCGAAGTGGTAGTTCTCCACCTTCTTCTGCGCCTTCTCGATGGCGCGGCTGACCATGGCCGACTCCACGGGCTCGCCGCCGCCCATGCCGGCCCGGGCCAGGAAGTTCTTGACCCAGTCCTTGTAGAACTTGCGCATCAGGTCGTCGTCGAGCGACAGGTAGAAGCGCGAGCGTCCCGGGTCGCCCTGGCGGCCGCTGCGGCCGCGCAGCTGGTTGTCGATGCGGCGCGCCTCGTGGCGCTCGGTGCCGAGCACGTACAGGCCGCCGGCGGCCACCACCTCGCCGCGCTCGCCGGCGCACAAGGTCTTCAGCTCGGAGCGCAGCCTCTCGACCTCCGGCTGGTGCTCGGCGTTGGCGGGGTCGAGGTTGCGCCGCGCCAGCTCGAATTTCAGCAGGCCGTCGGCGTTGCCGCCCAGCACGATGTCGGTGCCGCGCCCGGCCATGTTGGTGGCCACCGTGACCGCGCCCTTGCGCCCGGCCTGGGCCACGATCTCGGCCTCGCGCTCGTGCTGCTTGGCGTTGAGCACGTTGTGGCGCACGCCGCGCCGGTTGAGCATGCCGCTGAGCAGCTCCGACTTCTCGATCGAGGTGGTGCCCACCAGCATGGGCTGGCCGAGCTTGTGCACGCGCTCGATCTCCTCGGCGATGGCCTTCCACTTGTCCTTCTCGTGCAGATAGATGACGTCCGGGTCGTCCTGGCGCACCACCGGCCTGTTGGTGGGGATCTGCACCACGTCCATGTCGTAGATCTTGGCGAACTCGCCGGCCTCGGTCATGGCCGTGCCGGTCATCCCGGACAGCTTCTTGAACAGCCGGAAGTAGTTCTGCAGCGTGATCGTGGCCAGGGTCTGGTTCTGGGCCTTGGGCGTGAGGCCCTCCTTGGCCTCCACCGCCTGGTGCAGGCCGTCGCTCCAGCGCCGGCCCTCCATGAGGCGGCCCGTGAACTCGTCCACGATGATGATGTCGCCGTCCTTCACCACGTAGTCGACGTCCAGCTTGTACAGGTGCAGGGCGCGCAGGCACTGTTCCAGGATGTGCGGCCACTCCATGTTGGCCGCCCCGGTGTAGAAATCGTCCACGCCCAGGAGCTGCTGCGCGCGCACGATCCCGTCCTCGTTCATGAGCGCCTGCTTCTCCTTCTCCTTGAGCTCGAAGTGCGCGCCGTCCTCGAGCTTGCGCGCCACCGCCATGCCGTGGCGGTACTTCTCCGCGTCCTCCTCGGCCGGCCCGCTGATGATGAGGGGCGTGCGTGCCTCGTCGATCAGGATCGAGTCCACCTCGTCCACGATGGCGTAGTCCAGGCGCTTCTGCACCTGGTCCTCGGCCCGCGACTTCATGTTGTCGCGCAGGTAGTCGAAGCCGAACTCGTTGTTGGTGCCGTAGACGATGTCGCAGGCGTACACCGGCTTGCGGTGCGCCGGCAGCATCCACGACTGGATCGCGCCCACCTGCATGCCGACGTACTCGTAGACCGGGCGCATCCACTCGGCGTCGCGGCGCGCCAGGTAGTCGTTGACCGTCACCACGTACACCGAGCCGGCGAGCGCGTTCAGGTAGGCCGGCAAGGTGGCGACCAGGGTCTTGCCCTCGCCGGTCGCCATCTCGGCGATGTCGCCCTGGTGCAGCACCGCGCCGCCGATGAGCTGCACGTCGAAGTGGCGCAGGCCGATGGTGCGGGCGGCGGCCTCGCGCACCATGGCGAAGGCCTGCGGCAGGATGGCGGCGAGCGTGTTGCGGCCCGCGCGCACGGCCTCGCGCCACTCCGCGGTCTGGGCCCGCATCTGCTCGGCCGAGAGCCCCTTGGCCCAGTCGGCGGCGGCGTTGGCCTGGGCCACCAGCGGCCGGATGCGGCGGATGGCGCGTTCGTTGCGCGACCCGAACACGCGCCGCAGCGCCCGGCCCAGGCCGTGGCCGACGCCGGACAGGGAATCACCGATGGTGTCGAGGTCAACCATGCTGTGCCGGGAACAGACCGGTCATTGTAGTCCGCGGGCGCGCCGCGCCGGCGCCGCCCTCAGCCGGCCGTGGCCGTGGTGGGCAGGGGCGGCGGCTTGCGGCTCATCTGTAGGCTCCCGACCAGCGCCGCCACAGTGGTCTGTTCCGCGGCCAGGAGCGCGCGCATGTCCCCGGCGATGCGCGAGACCGCGTCCGGCCGGCGGAAATTGACGGTTCCGACCTGGACCGCGCTGGCCCCGGCCACCAGGAACTGGAGTACGTCGTCGGCGCACTGCGCGCCGCCGCTGCCGACGATCGGGATCTTCACCGCCTGCTGCGCCTCGGCCACCAGCCGCACCGCCACCGGCCGCACCGCGGGGCCGCTCAGCCCGCCGAAGCCGGCGCCCAGCACCGGCTTGCGGCTGCGCCAGTCGATCACCAGGCCGAGCAAGGTGTTGCACACCGTCAGGGCGTCGGCGCCGGCGGCTTCGGCCGCCTGCGCCAGCGGCTGGATGCGGGTGACGTTGGGCGAGAGCTTGGCCCACAGGGGCTTGCGCGTGCGGCGCCGGCACGCGCCGACCACCTCCTCGACCGCTGCGGCGCTGGCGGAGAAGCTGAGCCCGCCCTTGACGTTGGGGCACGACAGGTTGAGCTCGATGGCGGCAAAGCAGGCCACGGCGTCGAACGCTTCGGCCATGCGTTCGAAGTCGGCCACCGACTCGCCGCCGGCGTTGGCGATGACCGGGAGCGCCAGGGTCTCGAGCTTGGGCACCGTGTCGCGCAAGAAGGCGGCCAGGCCGCGGTTCTCCAGGCCGATGGAGTTGAGGAGGCCGGACGGAGTCTCGACCAGGCGCGGCGGCGGGTTGCCGGGCCGGGGGCGCGGGGTGACGGTCTTCAGCACCAGCGCGCCCAGGTCGCCCGCCGCCACGAAGCGGGTGGCGGCGCCGTCGTGGCCGAAGGTGCCCGAGCCGGTCAGCAGCGGGCTGAGCAGCTCCAGCGTGCCGACGCGGGTGTGCAGCATCCGCCGCGGATTCTAGGCGGCGCCGGCGGCGGTGCCGCGGCGCTCAGGAGCGCCGTTCCTCGGCCGGCGAGCTCCCGGGCGCGTGGCCGCGGATGCGCACGCGCGCCAGGCCGGTCAGGAGCAGCAGGAAGCCGACCACGATGCACGCGTCGGCCAGGTTGAAGATCGGCCAGGGGTGGAAGGGCCACAGGCGCTCCGGCCAGAACGACGGCGCGGCTCCCAGGTCCACCTTGAGGAAGTCACGGACGTGCCCGTTGCCCGGCCAGGGAGCCCAGGCCGACAGGTTGTCGTACAGATTGCCGGCGGCGCCGGCCAGGAGCAGCGCCAGGGTGAACACCCCGAGGCGGTTGTCACGCGGCTGGCGCGCCACCAGCCACAGGATGAAGATCACAGCGGCGGCGCGCAGCAGCGTCAGCGGCAAGGTCATGCTCTGGCCCAGGCCGAACACGCCGCCGGGGTTGAAGACCTTCTGGATCGAGAACCAGGCACCGAACACCGGCTGCTCGCCGGTGGCGGCGTAAGCATGGGCCCAGGACTTGGTCCACAGGTCCGCCGCAAGCAGGCCCAGCGCCAGCAGCCAGAAGCCCGGCCGGCGCAGGCCATGGCCGGCTCTATCCAAGGGGGTCACTCGGGGGCGGCGGCTGGATCGGCGCCTCCTTCTCTTCCGATTCCTCGGCGTTGCGCTGGCAGGGCACGCAGTAGCGGGCGTAGGGCAGGATCTCCAGGCGCATCTCCGGGATCGGGGCGCCGCAGCTCTCGCACGCGCCGAAGGTGCCGTTGTCCAGGCGCTCCACGGCGTCGTAGACCTCGCGCAGGATCTTCTCCTCGTTCTCGATCATGTCGATCTGGAACTCCTGCGAGTAGTTCTCGGAGCTGAACTCGTCCACCTCGTCCGGGGAAGTCTCGTTCTCCGCGCGGAGCACCGAGTCCTCCATGTGCTCCAGCTTCACGCCGAGCTCTTCGAGGATCTCGAGCAGCCGCTTGCGATACGCGGCGAGCTTGGCCTTGGTCAGTTTCGGCATCGTGCCGTCTCGTTGCGAGGAGGTAGGCTGGCGTGGAGCGGGCGCCCCGGACCGTGCCGGGCCGGCGGGCCCACGAATGAAGGGCGAAAATTGTAGTGAGCCTGCGCAGAGGCGGTCAACCGGAGCCGAGCCCCCTGCGGCCGGCGCTGGAGGAGTACCTGGCTTATCTGGCCGGCGCCGCCGGGCTTTCCCGCAACACCGTGGCGGCCTACCGGCGCGACCTGAAGGCCGCCGCGGCGGCGCTGGAGGCCCGCGGCGTGCGCGATTGGGCCCGCGTGCGGCCCCAGGACGTCGCCGAGGTCCAGGGCGCGGCGCGGCGGCGCGGGGCGTCGCCGGCGTCGCTCGCGCGCGGACTGAGCAGCCTGCGCGGGCTGTTCCGCTACCTGCGGGCCGAGGGGCGCCTGACCCGCCGCGACCCGACGCAGGCCGCCAGCCCATTGCGCCTGTGGCAGCGCCTGCCGGAAGTGCTGGCGCCGCAGCAGGCCTTCGCCCTCCTCGACGCGCCGCCGGAAGCAACGCCCCTCGGCCAGCGCGACCGGGCCCTGCTGGCGCTCCTCTACGGCGGCGGCCTGCGGGTCAGCGAAGCCTGCGGGCTGCGCCTGGAGGACCTGACCCTGCGCCTGCCGGGCAGCGACGGCCCCGGCCTGCTGCGCGTGCGCGGCAAGGGCGGCAAGGAGCGCCTGGTGCCCTTCGGAGGCGGCGGCCGCGCGCGCCTGGAGCGCTGGCTGGAGCACGGGCGGCGCAGCCGGCCCGGCCATGCTCCCTGGGTCCTGCTCAGCAAGAGCGGCCGCGCGCTGGACCGCATGCGCGCCTTCCGCATCGTGCAGCACTGGGCGCGGGCCGCCGGCCTCAGCCAGCCGATCCATCCGCACACCCTGCGCCACTCCTGCGCCACCCACCTGCTCCAGGGCGGCGGCGACCTGCGCAGCGTGCAGGAGTTCCTCGGCCACGCCGACCTCGCCACGACCGAGCGCTACACGCACGTGGACAGCGACGAGCTGCAGGCCCTGCACCGCCTGCACCACCCGCGCGCCTAGTCAGTACGTCAGCACGGTCACCGTGTAGGCGCCCATGGCGGCGATGCCGGGGCGGGTGGTCGGGCTGCTCTTGAACGACTCCGCCTCCCACAGGGGCTTCTGGTCGAGCTGGTGGGAGCTCCCGTCATGCTCGGAGACTCCGAAGGGCAGCACCGCGATCGCCCCGTCCACCACTCCGACCTCCCAGTCCTGGGAGTAGCTCTGGTTGAGCTGCGACAGGATGGTCCCCCCATCGGTGCAGGTGAGCGGTCCTGCCGTGTAGCTGACGCCGGGCGCCAGCGCAGGGAAGCCTTCCAGGCTGGTCCACTTGGGCCGGCTGACGGTCAGCACGCTGGCGTTGTACCAGTGGATCCAGTTGCCAGGATCGCCTGGCGCCCCATTGGCCAGACTCCAGGCGCCGGCCAGGATGGTGTTGATCCATGCCGCCTCGTCGCTTGCCAGCGGCAGCGGCGGCGCCTGCTGGATCCCGGCGATCTTCTGCTTGAGGAAGTTGTGGAGGCCGTTCTCGCTGGCGCCATAGATCGGCACCAGCGTCGGCACCTGGTCCTTGCGGAACTGCAGGTTCAGGAAGTGGGCGACCACGACGCCGCGGTGCGCATCCGTCATGCTGCCGCCTGCGTTGAGCCACGGCTCCAGCTCGCTGAGCGCGCGCTGCGCGCCGAGACTGAGCGGATAGCCCTGCACATCGCGCAGGAACAGCCCCAGGAGCGCGACGTCGCGCCGCGCCGGCTGCACGCTGTCGTGGTGCACGGCCAGCACGTCTCCAGGGGTGAAGCCAGGCGGCGCGCTCAAGCGCTCGCGCAAGCGGCGGCTCCGGCTGGTGTCGCCGAGGCTCCCGGTCCCGAACACCACCGGGATCGGGTACCACGCGCCCACCGGCATGTGGTTCCCGGTCAGCACGAACCCGACCGCCGGCGCGATCACCCACGGCATGAGGTCATGCGGCACGATGTCCAGCCAGTCGAAGTGGGTGAAGCCGCCGTCCTGGGCGATGTTGCCGCCCAGCGGCGAGCGCGTGCTGCGCAGCGGGGCCAAGCCGTTGGCCCAGTAGCCGACCCGGCCGTCGGCGTTGGCGAACACGGCGTTGAAGCTCGGAAAAGGCACACCGGCGAGCGCGGCGCCGAAGCTCTCGATGGTGCGCGCGCGGTACAGGGCGAGGTAGCCTTCGGCCGCGTCGCTGCCCGGATCCGCGAGCGGAACCATCTTGGCGGCGTATTCCTCGCCCGGATCGGCGTCGGGCACGATCGCCGTGACCACGGGACCCCAGTAGGTTTCGCGGTAGGGCTCGAGCACGGGCGTCCCGTTCTTGACCAGGATGGTCTCGGTGGTGGCGAAATCCCACGGGTACCAGACGCCGTCGAGCTGGTACTCGCCCGGACGATTCACCGGGTCCACGATCAGGCGGAAAAGATCCGCCTGGTCCATGCCGAGCGCGGTCGCGCCCCAGGCGTTGTAGTTGGAGGACCCGATGAGGACGTTCGGGCTGCCCGCGGCGCCGACTCCGCGCACCTCGAAGGTGCGTCCCTTCATGTGCCACTCGTAGAACGTGGAAGGAACGTGAATGGAGGTCTGCGGATCGCTGTGCAGCACGGCGCGCCCCGTCGTGGTCTTCACTGCGCCGACCGCCCAGGCGTGGCTGAAATGTGGCGTCGCCTGCCAGGATGGCGTCGGGAAGCTCAGGCCGTAGCCCCAGGAAGCGGCGTAGTCATGCATCGCCTGTTGTACCGCCGCCGGCACGTCGCTCTGCGCCACGGCGGCGGCGCTGTCGTCGTACACGAGGTCCGGCGTCATCATGTCCACGGCCACGTCGTGGCCGAATTGCGCCACCAGGTCCTCGAACTCGTGCAGTCCGGCCGCCTTGCCGGTCGGATCGGAGCCGAAGTGGCGCGCCAGCCGGATCCACAGGCCGACGCAGTCTTCCGGCGTCCAGGGATCCAGCGGTACCCAGTACTGGGCAAAAAAGGGATGGATCACCGCGCCCGGTGCGTTGACGTAGGCGTTGACGCCGTCGGCGTAGGCCTGCAGCAGCGCGCGCACCTCCGGATCCACCGCCGCCACGGTCTTCTGCGCGTGGCGCTTCCACCCGAAGAGTCGCGCCTTCCGGTCGTGCTCGATGTTCTGGAACTTGCCCGGCGCGACCTGCGGCCCGGCGCCGAAGAACTCGGCCACCCGGCCCTGGTACATCAGCCGCCCCCAGCACATCTGGAACAGGCGGTCCTCCGCGGCCGCATAACCCGCGCCGAAGTAGGCCCCGGCGTCGGTGCTGGCGAACACGTGCGCGACTCCATGGCTGTCTCGCAGCAGATGGATGGTCTGCGCGAGCTGCGACTTCAGCTCCGGCCGGTGCAGCTCCGGCGCTTGCGGCGTGGAGATCAAGAGGAACAGGCAGAGCGAGCTCATGGCGTCTTCCGTGGCCCGGGAGGTCCTCTTTTTCCCGCTGGAGCGCCCGTCTTGACGGAATATCGCCGGTTGCCGCCACCAGCCCGGAAAGCCGCCGCGACCGGAATGGTTGTCTCCGACCCCTACAAGACGCGCCGCAGGTGGTTCTGGATGCGGTGTGCGAGACCCAGATTGAGGCCGGGAAGGGCGGCGAGCTCGGCCGGGTCGGCGTCGCGGATGCGCGTCAGGTCGCCGCCGAAGCCCTCCAGCAGCATCTTCCCTTTTCTGGGGCCGACCCCGGCGATCTCCTCCAGGATCAGGCGCACAGGGTCGCGCCGGTTGCGGTGGTACGTGATCGCGAAGCGGTGCGCCTCGTCGCGGACCCGCTCCAGGAACAGGCGCTCGGGATTGCCGCGCTGGAGCAGGATCGGCTCCGCGCGCGCCGGAAGGAAGATCCGCTCCTCGGCGGCCGCCGGACCGCGCCCAGGCCGGGCCTTCGCCAGCGCGATCAGCGGCACGCGCAGGCCGGACTCCTCGGCCGCGCGCAGGCCGGCGTCGAGCTGCAGCCTGCCGCCGTCGAGCACCACCAGGTCGGCGACGCCTTCCTCGTCGGCGCGCGCGAGCACGCGGCCCAGCACCTCGGACATGGCGGCGAAGTCGTCGTTGCCGACCCCGCCGCCGACCAGGTAGCGCCGGTACTGGTCGCGGGCGGGCCTGCCCTCCACGAAACGCACCTTCGACGCCACGCGCTCGGCCCCTTGCAGGTGGCTCACGTCGATGCAGTCCACGACCGCCGGCGGGTCGTAGTGCGTCAGCTCGCTCAGGCGGGCCGCCACCACCGGCCACGGCGCGCCCGGCTCGGCGCCGGCCTGGGCGCGGGCGTTGCTCTCCGCCAGGCGCAGCAGCGCGCGCTTCTCGCCGCGCGCGGCGCTGGCGAGCCGTACCGGCGCCTGCGCGCGCTCGCTCAGCCAGGACTCCAGCGCGTCGCTCTCCTCCGGCAGCTCCGGCACCAGGACCTCGGGCGGGATCTCGGCCGCTTCGTCCCGGTACACGGCGCTGACGATCTCGGCCACGTCGGCGGCGAGGTCGCTGCGCAGCGGGGTACGGCCGTAGCGTGTATCGACCCAGTCGCCGTCGCGGTACTGCAGCAGCGCGAACTGGCCGCGCTCGTCCACGCCCAGCACGTCGAAGTCCCGGCCCGCCTCCAGGCGCACCTTCTGCGGCGCACTCAGCGCCTCCAGCGCGCGCACGCGGTCGCGCGCCCGCGCGGCGGTTTCGTACTCCAGGCGCGCGGACGCCTCCTGCATGCGCCGCCGCTCCGCCGCCAGCAGCGCGGCGACGTCGCCCTGCAGCACCGCGCGCGCGCCTGCCACTGCGCGCTGGTAGTCGCCGGCCTCGACCAGGCCGACGCAGGGGCCGTCGCACAGGCGGATGTCGTACTTGAGGCAGGGGCGGGCGCGGTTGGCGAAGGTGTGGTCGCTGCAGTCGCGCAGGCCGAAGGCCCGCTGCAGCAGGCGCTTGGTGGTGCGGGCCGCGCCCGAGGTGCCGTACGGGCCGTAGTACTCGCCCGGACCGCTGCGCCGCCGCGCCAGGCCGATGCGCGGGAAGTCGTGGCTGGTGTCCAGGTGCACCAGCAGCCAGGCCTTGTCATCCTTGAGCTGGACGTTCAGCGGCGGCTGGAAGCGCTTGACCAGCCGGTCCTCGAGCAGGATCGCCTCCTTCTCGTTGTCCGTGATCCGGAACTCGGCGCTGGCGCAGCGGTCCAGGAGCGCTGCCACCTTGAAGCGGCCGTCGGCGCCGGACTTGCGGTACACCGCGACCCGCCGGCGCAGGTCCTTGGCCTTGCCGACGTAGAGCACCTTGCCGGCGGCGTCACGGAACATGTACACCCCCGGCCGCGCCGGCGCGGCGCGCAGCTGCCCGTCGAAGCTCGCGTTCTCGATCCTGGCCACGGAAACGCGTACAGCCTACCGCGATCTCAGCGCCGGCCCGGCGGCTCCAGGCGCAGGCGGCGCAGCGCCTCGAGCAGGCTCTGCACCAGCAGCTCGGACAAACGCGGATCCCGTGCGCGCTCCGGGCCCTTGCCCTTCGGCGGTGGCAGGATCATGCCTCCCAGGTAGCGCGAGCGGGTTACAGGCACTCCGCTGGGCGTCCGGATCACGGCGGCGCAATCGAAATGGTAGGGACCGACCTGGTGTGTCTCCGCGAAGGTCCCGCGGTACAAGCCGGCGCCATCGTGCAGTTGCATGTTCTGCGTGTGGCCGTCCGGCAGGATCACCCGTACCCGGATCGGCTCCTCCACCGCCGCCGGCACACCGTAGAGGGTCGGCGACAGCGTGATCTCCATCGGCGCCCCCGCTGCGAACCCGCGCTGCACCAGCCGGCCACCGAGCCGCAGGTTGCTGAACGCGCGTCCGATCACCGAGTAGTGGAGCGTCGCACCCTCTCCCGGGCGCGTGTCGTTGGCCACCCAGACCTCCCAGGGCCCCAGGTGCGCGCTCGGCTGCTCCGGCACGGGCGGCAGCGGCACCCGGTAGCAGAGATGACTGCCCCGGACGACGTAGCGAGTTCCCGGGTAATCCTCCAGCGTGTCGGGCAGGATGACGGCGCCGCTCGGCATCTTCAGCCAGGTCCGGAGGTACTTCGGAAAGGACGGCCCCTCGCGGAACGTGACGATGAAGTCTGCGAACAGGTCGGTCTCGGCCGTGCGCACCAAGGAGAAGCCGCTCTCGCCGCCCTCGAGCTGGCGGATCGGATCCTCCAGCATGGACCAGTCGGCCTCGTCCGAGAGGATCTGCACGAACAGCTTCTGGAGCAGGAACTCCTTGGCCGCGGCGACGTCTCCGGTCACGAGCGCGGAGCCGCCCGTCTCCGATGCCGCGGCCACCACCGAGGCCATGAGCTGGTCCAGACCGAAGCCGACCGAATACAGGCGCTGCGCCGGCACCTGGGACAGGATCTCGGCCTTCGCCTCCTCGATCGTCGCGCCCTCGTTCTCGCGCCCATCGGTCAGGACCACGATGGCGCGACGCGTTGCGGTTCCATCCTCCAGCACCGCGCTTCCAAGCAGCATGCCGGCGCCGATCGAAGTGGAGCCCGAGGGGTGCAAAGGCCCGGCGGTGCCCTGGGCCAGTACGCTGCGCACCGCCTGCCGTCCGGCGCCGTCCGGCTCCGGACCCGCCGCGGCGAGCGGCACCAGGACGTCACCGTCGCCGGCGCTGGAATGCGCGTTGAAACGCACCAGCGCGATGCCGTCGGTGCCGCGCAGCAGCGAAGTGTACAGATCCACGGCGAAGATGGCGTGATCGATCTTGTGCTGCCCCTCTTCTCCGGTCTCCCCCGACATGCTGCCGGAGCGATCGATGACCAGCACGCTGTCCACCGGAACCGGGGCGACGGCTCGCGCGCGCAGCGGGACGACCCGCTCCGCCGCGTTCGGATCGCTGGTCACCAACCGGAACTCGCCGGTGAATT
Source organism: Planctomycetota bacterium (assembly GCA_004295085.1). Lineage (GTDB taxonomy): Bacteria > Planctomycetota > UBA1135 > UBA1135 > UBA1135 > SHNF01. The sequence goes on from SHNF01000005.1 coordinate 174,120, forward strand.
CCGCTCCCGGCTCATCCGGAGCGGTGAACTTCAGGTACACGTCGCGCGTCTGGTTGCCGGGAACCTGGAACTCCAGCTCGTCGCTGATGGTGTCGACGAACGCGAACGGGCCGGTCAGCTCGTGCGCATACACGTCCAACGCCAACGGGCACGGTCCGGAGTTGTTCCGCAGCCGCAGCCGGCGGTACATGGTCAGCCCAGCCGCCACGTCCCCGAAGTCCAGCTCGGCCGGACTGATGTCGGCCGCAGCCCGTGGCCGGTGTACGGTCACGCGCAGGGGCAGGACGACATCCGTGCCGCCATCGACCCGCACCCGCAGGTCTCCCGCGATCTCCCGCTGCGGAACGGTCGATGGCAGATCCAGGGGGCCGAACGTCACCGTCACGCGCGCGAGCTGCCCGGGCACCAACCCGCCTTCGGCGATGAGCGTGCCGGGCGGCATCCCGAACGGCTGCAACTCGGCCGTTACCTCTCCGATCGAGGATTCCAGCGCCACCTCTCCGAACACGTCGCCCAGGTTGGCGATCCGGAACCGGAGCGTCGCCGTCGCGCCACTGCACAGGTCGCCGAAGTCCAGCTCGTCGACGTCGGCCACCACGTGCGGGCCGTCCGGCAGGTGCGGCCGCAGCACCGCATGCGCCCTCTCGATGCACACGAAGCAGAACGGCCGTGCCTGGACGCGCATCCGGCACTTGAAAGCCGGCCGGAACAGGTCGCAGTGGTGGTACTGGGCACCCTCGAACAGTCCGATCTCGTCCGCGGCATCCAGCGGATTCGACTCGGGCGGGCAGTCGCCGCAGTCGGGATTGCGGGCCGTCGGCACGGGCGTGTCCGCATCGATGAGATGACCCCACTTCACCTGCGAGCGCGTTTCGGCCAGGCTCGGCGGGAATCCGTGCTGCGCGCGGGTGATGTTCGCCTCCCACGGCTCCAGCCCGGGGAACGGGTGGTCATGCCCTTCCTCGCCGCAGTTGTCCCAGTACGGGTACTCGTCGGCCAGGCCGAAGGCCGAGTGTCCCAGCTCGTGCAGGGCCGTGTTGGCCCAGTCCCCGGCCACGGTCGCGATGGCGATCCGGCCGCCGCCGGCTCCGCCGAGCGTCGAGCTGTTGACGACCACGATGGCGATATCCCACTCCGCCACCTCGTCGTCGCAGACCTCCGCCGCCAGCCAGCTATCGAAGTGCATGAGCCGGCGGATGGCCACCGGAAAGCCCGTGCAGAAGCTCGAGTCAAAGAAGGTGTCGGCCTCGGTGCCGTCCCCGTCGCAACTCTCCGGGTCGTCGGTGCCGGCGTCGTCCGACTCGATGTTCACCCGGTGCACATTGATGCCGGGCAGGAGCCCGCGGAACCAGGGATCGCCCTGCAACACCCCCACGAACTCGTCGCAGCGCTCATTGAAGTCGTCCTGCTGCCCATCCGTGAAGCCCTCGGCCAGCAGCACGATGTTGAAGCGCGCCGCGTTGCTTCCGTTGTTCAGGATCCGGGTCGAGCCGACCACCCTACCGTTGTCTCGCGACATATGCCGGTTCCTCCAGGGACTCTCAACGGGCCCGCTCGTCTCCCTTCCTGTCCGGTCGCGCCTGCAGCCGGAACTTGGCCAGCTCCGTGACCTCCAGCCCGGCTCCTCGGGTCAGCCGTTGGAAGGGGTTGGGGCTGGCGAGCAGGCGCACCGAGGCAATCCTCGGATCGTCGGGCACGAGCAGGTCGAGCAGGAACTCCTCCGGACCCGACGCCACGCGCGCAACCTCACCCTTATCTCCGAACACCTCGGAGCTCACCGGCAGCGCCTCCAACACGCGCCGGCGGTGCAGGACCTCCCCTTCCACGGTCACCGCTTCGTACCATACGCCTTGCAGGATCTGGCCCTGGCGCGGCTCCAGGAGTTCAGCGTCTGACAGCGCCTTCGCCGGCAGGCGGATCTGTTTCACCAGTTCCCAACTGCCCCGCCGCCATCGTAGCCGCAGCCGCAGCGCCGGACCCGGCGTGCCCTTCCTGCCGCTCGCATGTGCGCGATGTTCGGGCATGTGCGCATGCTAGCAGGGCGCTGGAGCGCCCATCCGGCCTCCGAAACCGGTGCGCGCGCATTCCCAACAAGCCGCCGTGGTCGCCGCAATCCTCGCCGGCACGCTGGCCATGCTCGTGCTGAGCTGGCTGCCCTTGCTCGGTCCCCTTCTCGCCGGCTTCATCGCCGGACTGGCGGCGCAAGGCGGCGGCAGCAAGGGTGCGGCCGCCGGCACGATCAGCGGCGCCCTGGCCGGGCTCATCCTGGGCGGTCTCATCGCTCTCCTCGCCACGGCGCTGGGCGAGCTGCTGCGCCAACCCTTCCCTCCGCACTCCTGGGACTGGGACCTGCCCGTGCGCATCCACGCGCACATCGCCGGCGGCCTGCTGGTGCTCGGGCACTGCCTCTACTTCAGCCTGCTCGGCGCGCTCGGCGGCTGGATCGGCGGCACGCTGGTGCGCCGGCGGCCGGCGCGGACCGGCTAGCGGGCCGGGCGGCGGGCCGGCGCAGGCGCGGCGGCTTCTTCCGCGCGCGGCCGGCAGATCCAGCTCAGCGCCTGCGCCAGCTCCGACGCGCCGGGCTGGCCGGCGCGCGCCAGATCGGCGAGCGACAGGATGCCGACCAGGCGGCCGTCCTCGTCCACAACCGGGAGGCGGCGCACCTGGCGGGCCTGCATCAGCAGCAAGGCGCTGGCTGGGTCGACGCCCGGGGTGCAGGTCACGACGTCGCCGGACATCGCCGCGGACACCGTGAGCTGGTGCAGGTTGGCGCCTTGCGTGTACGCCGCCATGCACAGGTCCCGGTCCGTGACCACTCCGACGAGGATCCCGTCCTCGGCCACCACCGGAACGCAGCCGACGTCGTGCTCCCACATGATCCGCGCCGCGTTGTTCATGCTGTCGCCCGGACGGCAGGTCTGCACGAGCGGCGTCATCAGCCGCTCCACGCGCTCCGGCGCGGCCAGGGCCGTTCCCGGCGCCGTCTCCGGCTGCGACGAAGCGGATCCGCGCTTGGGCATGATTCTCCTCCCGCTGGCTCCTGGCTGCTCTTACGCCGCCGCCGCGCCGTTGGGCGCCTGTTCTGCTGCGGGCGCGGTGGCCCGGGGCGGGACCCGCGGCTACGCAGGTCTCTGCACTTCGCCGCCGGCCACGGTGCCGCGCCAGGCGCCGGTCTCGCGGCCGCGGCTCTCGATGAACCCCTTGTAGCGCTTGAGGTCGCCCTCGATGCGCGCGGACACGAGCCCCAGCGCGCTGCCGGTGCTCTCCATCGCCCCCACCGGCTCGTACTCCAGATGCAGGGTCACGCGCGTCTCGCCGCTGCCCTGGGGGGCGAAGCGCACGGTGCCGTGGTTGCGGGCGCCGCTGGTGCTCCTCCAGGCGATCACCTGATCGGGCACCTGCTCGGTGATCTCTGCGGTCCACTCCACGTCCTTGCCGCCGATGGAGGCGCGCCACAGCAGGCGCTTGGCGTCCAGCTGCTGCACGGCCTTGACGCCCTCCATGAACTGTGGGAAGTCCTCGAACTGCGTCCACTGGTTGTACGCGACGCGCACCGGGACATCCACGTCGATGCTGGTCTCCACTTCCGCCATGGGGATGGTCTCCTGAACCTCTCCTGCTTCACCCATGCTCTCCTACGCCGCTCGCCGGTGCTGGTGCCGGAAACAAGCACACGGCTCAGGCCCGGCTTTTCGGCGCCGCGACGCTCCCGGCGCCGTAGGAAGGCACCGAGGCCGGCGTGAACGCGCAGCCGCTGGTCCTCTCAGGGACGAGGATCCTGCGCTCCATCTGCGAACGGCCACCCGCAACCGAGGACGTCTCCCGTGAACAAGGACCAGGTGAAGGAGCTGCTACTGCAGGCACTGGAAACCGAAGCCGGCGGCGTGCAGATCTACACGGCGGCGCTCGAGTGCGCCGAGAACGAGGAGCTGCGCCAGGAATGGGCGGAATACCTGGAGCAGACGCGCGAGCACGAGGAAACGCTGCGCAACATTCTGGCCGAGCTGGAGATCGACCCGGAGGAAGAGACCCCCGGCCGCCAGGTGGTGCGCCACCTCGGCGAGTCCTTGCTGAAGGCGATGGAGATGGCGATCCAGTCCGGCGACCGCGCCGGCGCCCAGCTGGTCGCCTCGGAGTGCGTGGTCCTGGCCGAGACCAAGGATCACCACAACTGGGGTCTGCTCGGGGAGATCGCCCAGCAGTCCAAGGGCGCGCTGGCGCAGGCCTTGAAGGAGACCTACGAAGACATCGAAGAGCAGGAGGACCAGCACCTCTACCACACCCGCGGCTGGAGCCGCGAGCTGTGGATGGAAAGCCTGGGTCTGCCCGCGGTCCTGCCCCCGCCCGAGGAGGAGAAGGACGTGAAGAGCGCCATCGGGGCCGAGCGCGCCAAGAAGGCGCGCAAGAAGATGCTGTGAGCGCGCACAGGCCGGGCCGCGCCCGGCGCTCCTGCCGCTGCCGGTGACGGCAGGGTCAGTCCTGCGGCTTCTGCCGCATGTGCTCGGCCCCGCGCCGGTCGATCTCCTCCGGCGCGAGGTCCTCCTTGTGCGTGGAGATGCTCCACACGTGTCCGAAGGGGTCCCGGAAGGTGCCGGAGCGGTCGCCGTAGAACTGGTCGGCCACGGGCCGCAGGACCTCGGCGCCGGCGGCCACCGCGCGCCGGCCCAGCGCGTCCACGTCCTCCACGTACAGGTACAGGCTCACCGGCGATCCGCCGTACGCCTGCGGGCTGCGGAAGCCCAGCTCCGGGTACTCATCCGCCAGCATCACCACCGAGTCTCCGATCTGGATCTCGGCGTGCCCGATCCTGCCGCCCGGGTCGGCGTAGCGCATGCGCTCCACGGCGCCGAAGGCCTGCTTGTAGAAGTCCAGCGCCCTGGCCGCGCCGTTCACGATCAGGTAGGGAGTTACTGTGTAGTAACCCTCCGGCACGGGCTTCACCTGTGGCTTGTTCATGGATTTGCTCTTTGGACTCGTGACTCCTGCGCCGCGCGCGCAGCCGTGCGCGCTTCTCCTGCTCAATCCCCGGTCGGGGCGACACGGAACTCCCGGATCTGGGGCATTTGCTTCAGGGTCTCGGCCAGAGCCCCGGCGGCGGCGGCGCGCTGGCTGCGGATGACCATGCGGTACTCGAAGAAACCGACGTCGGCGTCCAGGCGGTAGTTCAGGTTGGCGATGGTGAAGCCCTGCTCGGCCAGCAGCCGCCGCATCTCCGGCTCCGGCATCGCCGCGCCCCGCTCGAAACGCACGGTGAAATGCGCATAGAACTGGACCGGCATCCGGGTCTCGATCCAGCGGAACCCCGAGAGCGCGACGAAGGTCAGCGCGGTGGCGAGCAGCGCCGGGAAGAAGAAGCCGATGCCGATCAGGATGCCGATCGCCGCCGTGATCCAGATCGAGGCGGCGGTGGTCAGACCGCGCACAGTCAGGCCGTCCTTGATGATGACGCCGGCGCCGAGGAAGCCGATGCCGGTCATGATGCCCTGCGCCATGCGCGTCGGATCCAGCGTGATGCGGCCCTGCGCGACCTCCGGGAACCACATGCCTTCGTACACGGTGACCAGCATCAGCAGGCTGGTCGAGAGGCAGACCAGGGCGTGGGTGCGGAATCCGGCCGGACGGCCGCGGTAGCTGCGCTCCAGCCCGATCAGGCCGCCGATGCCGAGGGCGGCCCCCAGCCGCAGCGCGATGGCGAGGTAGACCTGGGCGTCGGATGGATCGGGAGGCATGCGGCCGCGGACCCATGGTGCCGTGGAGCGCGCCGCACGTCCACGCCGCCGCCGCTCAGGTAGCCAGTTCCAGGGCCAGGGCTTCCAGGCGGCGCATCTCGTCGCGGTGGCGGACCGCGGCCTCGAAGTCCAGGTTGGCGGCGGCCTGCAGCATGCTGCGGCGGGCGGCGGCCACGCGCGCTTCGATCGAGCGCGCGTCCAGCGGCTCGGGCGCCGGCGCCGCCGCCGCTTCCTGTCCGGCGAGAATGCCGGCCAGGGACGCCATGACCTTCTTGCGCACGCTGCGCGGCGTGATGCCGTGCGCCTGGTTGTAGGCGGCCTGGACGCTGCGCCGGCGCGCAGCCTCGGCGATGGTCTGGCGGATCGACTCGGTCTCCCGGTCGGCGTACAGGACCACGCGGCCGCGCTCGTTGCGGGCGGCGCGGCCGCACACCTGGATCAGGGACGTGGTGCTGCGCAGGAAGCCCTCGCGGTCGGCGTCCAGCACCAGGACCAGCGCGACCTCGGGCAGGTCCAGGCCCTCGCGCAGCAGGTTGATGCCGACCAGGACGTCGAACACGCCCAGGCGCAGGTCGCGCAGCAGCTCGCTGCGCTCGATGGTCTCGATGTCGGCGTGCAGGTAGCGGGCGCGCAGGCCGTTCTCCTGCAGGAACTCGGTCAGGTCCTCGGCGCTGCGCTTGGTCAAGGTGGTGACCAGCGCGCGCCCGCCGGCGGCGATGGCCTCGCGGCACTGGCGCAGAGCGTCCTCCACCTGGCTGCGGGCCGGGCGCATCTCGATGGCCGGGTCGAGCAGTCCCGTGGGCCGCACCAGCAGCTCGACGATGCGGTCCCGGCTGAGCGCGCGCTCGCGCGGCCCCGGGGTGGCGCTGACGTACAGCACGCGCCCCACCAGGGCTTCGAACTCCTGCTCCGACAGCGGTCGGTTGTCCAGGGCCGAGGGCAGCCGGAAACCGTAGTCCACCAGCGTCTGCTTGCGGTTGCGGTCTCCGACCAGCATGCCGTAGACCTGCGGCAGCGTGATGTGGGACTCGTCCAGCACGCACAGGAAGTCGCGCGGGAAGTAGTGGAGCAAGGTGAAGGGCGGCTGGCCGGGCGCGCGGCCCTCCAGGTGGCGGCTGTAGTTCTCGATGCCGGAGCAGAAGCCCAGCTCCTCGAGATCCTCCAGGTCGGCGAGCACGCGGCGCTCCAGCCGCTCCGCTTCCAGGAGCTTGCCGCCGCGGCGCAGCTGCGCCAGGCGCTGTCCCAGCTCCTCCCGGATCGCGGCCATGGCCCGCGCCAGCTTCTCCTCCGGCTGCACATAGTGGCCGACCGGGTAAATGGTGGCGGCGCGCAGCTCGTCGTGGACCTCGCCGGTGAGCGGGTCGCAGCGCAGGATGGCGTCCACGCGCTCGCCGTCCAGCTCGATGCGCAGCATGCGATCCTGCTCGTAGATGGGCCACACCTCCACCGCGGGCCCGCGCAGGCGGAAGGCGCCCGGGCGGAAGTCCACTTCGCCGCGCACGTGCTGGGTGCGCACCAGGCCGCGCACCAGGTCCTCGCGCCGCACGCGCGCGCCGGCGGCGAGGCTCAGCGCCAGGTTGGCGTAGGTGGCGGGGTCGCCCAGTCCGTAGATGCAGGAGACCGAGGCCACCACGATCACGTCGCGGCGCGCGATCAGGCTGGCGGTGGCGGCGTTGCGCAGGCGGTCGATGTGCTCGTTGCGGCGCGCGTCCTTCTCGATGTAGGTGTCCGTCGATGGGATGTAGGCCTCGGGCTGGTAGTAGTCGAAGTAGGACACGAAGTACTCGACCGCGTTGTGCGGGAACAGCTCGCGGAACTCGGCGTAGAGCTGGCTCGCCAGGGTCTTGTTCGGCGCCAGGACCAGGGCCGGCACCTGCAGGCGCTGGATGAGCTGGGCCAGGGTGTAGGTCTTGCCGGAGCCGGTGACGCCCAGCAGCACCTGGCGGGCCACCCCGCGGGCGAAGCCATCGCTCAGCGCGGCGATGGCCCCGGGCTGGTCGCCCCTGGGCGTGAATTCGCTGACCAGGCGGAAGCTCGTGCTCATCGGAGGAAACCGGGGTGCCTGCAGGGGACTATGCTGAGACGACCCGGCATGCCTGCCATGGCGACCACGCGCTGCCCCCACTGCCAGACCACTTATAAGCTGCCGCCGGAGCGCCTGCAGCAGGAGCTGCGCTGCCCCAAGTGCGGTCATTCCTTCACGGCGGCGCCTCTGCCCACCGGCCCGGCGCGCCTGGCCGGCCACGAGAAGTCGGCGACCGCCATGGCGCGGCGCAAGACCAAGGGACCCTGGCTGGCGCTCGGAATCCTGGTTGGACTGGCGGTGGTGAGCTACGGCCTGGTCCAGATGATGCCCGAGCGGGGGTCGGCCCCGCCTGCCAGCCCGCAGGCGCAGGCGCCGCCGCCTGCGGCGGCCCCCTCCCCCCGGCCGGCCGACCCCCTGCAGCACCCGGCGATGCAGCGGCTGCAGCTGCTGCGCGGCGCCATCCGCAACTACAACTCGGCTTCCATCAGCCAGCAGCTCGACGCCGCGGCCTGGTACCAGGACTCCGGCCTGCAGCCGCGCTGGACCGCCCTCGCCAGCGACCAGCGGGCGCAGTACCGCACGGACCTCGCGCGCCGGGTCAGCGAGGACCCGGTCTGCCGCGAGCTGGCCGAGAACGAACCGACTTCGGCCGCCGAGGGCAACGACGCCGCCGGGCGGCTGCAGTTGCTCGTGCGCAGCGCGGCCGTCCCCAAGCGGCTGTGGCGCGTCAGCTTCGTCGCCGACGGCGACGGCTGGCTGGTGGCCGCCATCGAGAGCGCGCAAGAGGAGGCGGCGGCGCCGGCCGAGGCGGCGGCCGAGCCGACCGCGGAACAGAAGTTCGCCGCCGAGCACTTCGTGGTGCTCGACGACGAGGAGGAAGGGGTCCAGGATGAAGACGGCGAGGCGCGCATCTTCAAGGGCAGCATCCACAAGGTGGAGCCGGTCGCCGGCACCACGCCGCAGCGCGAGAAGGAGATCGAGGATCTGATCACGCGCGCGTTGTCCGACGCCGGTCGTCCGGCGATCCTGGCGCGCGAAGAGCTGGCCAGGATCGGAGAGCCGGCGGTCCCCCTGCTGCTGAACCGCCTGGTGGACCTGCCCCTCAGCGACGACCCGGCGCGCCTGGAACAGATCGCCAACGTGGACTCCCTGCTGCAGCACGTCACCTGGCGCCAGTCGGGCTTTCCGCTGCCCAGCAGGACCAACATCGAGGACCCGGTCAAGCTGGCGGAGCGCCGCCGGCTCACCCTCCAGGGCTGGTTCGGCTGGTGGGATTTCTACGCAGGCCACTGGGACGTGTGGAGGAAGAAGGCCGGCATGCCCGAGCCGGAGCCGGAGAGACGCCGCCGGCCTTGATACCGGGGCCGTCCTGGCGCTCTAGAATGCCCGGATACCCACGGGGCCACTGTCCCCGGGAGACACCATGACGGAACGCATCGGTACCTGCACGTCGTGCGGCGCCCAGTACGGCAACATTCCGGACAGCCTCACGGCCACCAAGGTGAAGTGCCGCAAGTGCGGCGGCGTGGTCGAGATCCCGCCGCTGCCGGGCGCGGCTGCGGCCGCGCCTGCGGCCGCGCCTGCGGCCGCTTCCGCGCCGCCGCCGCCTCCGCCAGCGCCGAAGCCCGTCGTTCCTCCGGCCGCGCCGCCGCGGCCTGCGGCTCCGATCCAGAAGCCGGTGATTCCGCCCCAGCTGGCGGCTCCGCGCGCGGTCACGCCGCCTGCGCCGCCGTCACGACCGCCCGTGACCAAGCCCCCGGCTCCGCCAGCGCCGATGGCGCGGCCTGCAGCGGCATCCCTGCCCAAGGCGCCTTCGCCCCCCGGAAGAGCTGCGGAGATCCTGGCTGCCGCTCACGCCAAGCGCGAGCCGCAAGGGCCGGCCGAAGGCAGTCGCGCCGCTGCGATCCTGGCGGCGGCCCGCGCCAAGCGCAGCGCTGCGGCGGCGCCCGCATCCGCCACGGCGCCGGTTCCTGCCCCGGCCCGGCCGCACGTGGCCGCCGCGAGCCCGCCCCGGCCGCCGATGCCGCCGCCACGCCGCGGCCAACCGGCCTCGCGCCGCGACCGCCACCAGGACGAGCGCATGCACGCCGCGCCGCGGCGCAAGAGCAACAAGGGACTCATCCTGGCGCTTGGCTCGATCGTGGTGATCGGCACCGCCGCCGGCGCGATCTTGTGGCTGAAGGGAGTGCAGGACAAGCAGCGGGCCGCTCGCGCCGCCGAGGAGGCGGCAGCGGCCAAGGAGCTCGAGGAGAAGAAGGCGCAGCAGGAAGCAGCGGCGGCTGCGCCTGCAGCCGGCGACGCCGCGACCACACCGGCCTCGACACCCGCGGACGGTGGCGCAACGGCGCCGCAAGCGCCGGCGGACGCAGCGGCGCCCGCAGCCGGGCAGGCGGCGGCCGGCAACGCCGCCGCCGATCCCGGCCTGACCTCCTGGTCGCCGCCGGAGCCGGGCGGCACCATCACCTACAGCGGGATCAAGGACCCGAACGTCCTGAACCTGGCCCTGGCGCCGCCGCTGAGCCAGTGGAGCGGCACCAGCGACGCGGAATGGACCCAGGTGCAGGAGAACGTGGCCTTGTTCGTCGAAGACCTGGGGGCCCGCTCGGACCGGGCCGGCAAGTGGCTGGTGGCGAACGGTCGCAGCGCTTATCCGGCGATCGTGAACGCCATGCTGCCGCTCGATTTCGCCGACCGAGCGCAAGCCCGCACCGCGCAGAGCCTGAACCACCTGTTGTTCGACATCGGCACCGGGACGGGCTTCGGCTGGCGTTCCCTGGACCAGGTGGATCCTGCTTCCGAGGACTTCACCAAGGCGGTCCTCTTCAACAAGCAGGTGACCTGCGTCTGGTACAACCAGTGGGTCGGCAAGTTTTCGGTGGACGACGCCCAGTGGGCTGGTTTCATCGCACGCGAGGGCGAGAAGAACGCTCCGCCCGCCGCCGAGGAGAAGCCGAAGGAGAAGCCTGGCGAGAAGAGCGTGGACGACTTGATCGACGGCTGAGGCGGCGGCGCCTAGGCCGGGTGCGCGTCCGGCGCGTCGGACAGGTCCTCGACCTTCACGCCGCGTGCGCACAGGAACTGGATCGCCCGGTCGATCTCGGCGGCATCCCCCTCCAGCTCCAGCGCCAGCAGGGCGATCTCGTCGGTCACGCTGGCCCCGCGGATGTTGGGCACGACCTGGAACTGGTTGCCGAGCGTGTAGAGCAGCGGCTCCTTGATCTGATCCTGGGGGATGGTGCAGTAGATCTTGCGCTTCATCGTTCCGAGGCGTGCGGCGCGCGCCTGCGCCGAAGACCGAGCCAGTATAGGCCGGCCGCCACAGCCCCCAGGGCCAGCAGCCACATCCACAGCGGCGAGGCCGGCACCACGCCGACGCCGCCCCAGCGCTCGTACAGCGCCGGCTCCCGCAGCGGATCCCAGCCCCCGGCGCCGGCCAGGGGAGCGCCCGGCCAGAACGGCCACAACCACGCCGCCGGCACGACACCGAGCGCCGGTCCCCAGCGCGGCACCAGGAACAGCGCCAGCCAGATCATGCTGGTCCAGGCCGGCGCAACGCCGTGGCGGCGCGCGGCGGCGAACACCGCCGCGGCGGCCAGCGCCACGGCGCCGCCACGCGCCGCGAACTCCAGGTCTCCCGCCAGGAAGCCGGCGGCGCCAGCGCCGGCCAGCAGCAAGGGCAGGCCGGCGCGCGGCGGCAAGGATCCGCAGAGCGGGCCGAAGGCTATGAGGAGCAGCGCCGGGCCGGTGCTCATCCTGGACAGGTCAGCAGTGTCCGCCTAGACTGCCGCGTCGGGCCGGCATAGCCAAGTGGTAAGGCAAGGGATTGCAAATCCTTCATCCCCAGTTCAAATCTGGGTGCCGGCTCCACGGCGGCCGGAGCGGCTGGAGGCCGCGGCAGCGCTGGCGGCGAGCAGCAGCCAGCTCAGGATGTGCAGGCTGCCGCCGTAGGGCGCGGCCGCCACCACGGCCGCGGCGCCCGTCAACTCGCGCAGGTACAGGCTGCCGCTGAACAGCAGCGCCGCCAGCAGGAAGCCGGCAGCCGCAAGCTGCGCCAGCAGCCGCGCCGCGCGCGCCGCTCCCGCGGCCAGCCACAGGCCGCTGGCGATCAGCCCGAGGGCGCACAGGTACTGCTGGTCCAGGGCACGCGCGATGGCGTCGGCGCGCTCCGGGGGCAGGCTCTTCGACAAGCCGTGGGCGTGCCAGGCGTCCATGGCCACGCCGGCCGCGAGCAACGCCGCCCCGACGGCGAACCAAGCGCGCGCCCCCTTCTCCATCGGCGCTGTCCAGATTACCGTGACGCCCGTCTCGGGGGAGTAGCCCAACCGGCAGAGGCAGGGGACTTAAAATCCCCCCAGTGCGGGTTCGAATCCCGCCTCCCCTACCGGCCCGCCCGAAGGCCAAGCTCCGCGCTTGCGCCTTGTGCAAGGCCTGTGCCGGGGCCAGAATTAACCACTTGTCGACCCCCGGCGAGAAACCCATGCAGTACCAGGGCGGGACCGCACCCTCCACCGCCACCGGCCAGGCGAGCCTCAGCCTCATCGACGGCCGCACCGGTCAGAGCTACAGCCTTTCCATCCAGGAGGGCGCCATCCGCGCGGCGGAACTCCGCAACATCAAGGTGTCCGAGGACGACTTCGGCCTGATGTCCTATGACCCCGCTTTCGCCAACACCGCCGCCTGCCGCAGCGCCATCACGTACATCGACGGCGACCGCAGCGTGCTCGACTACCGCGGCTATCCCATCGAGCAGATCGCGGAACACGCCACGCATCTGGAGGTTGCCTGCCTGCTGCTGAAGGGCGAGCTGCCCGCGGCGGCGCAACTGCAGCAATTCATCGCCGAGGTCACGGCCGCGGGCGCGCCTCCGGACGGCGTGCGCAAGTTGTTCGAGGCCATGAACCCGCTGGTCCACCCCATGGCCATGCTGATGGCGGGCCTGGCGGCGCTGGGCGGGGAATTCCCCAAGTCCGCGCAGGTGGAGAACCCCGAGCAGCGCTGGAGCGACATCCTGCGCCTGCTCGCCTACACGCCGATCCTGGCCGGCTGGGCCTACCGGCGGCGGCTGGGTCTGCCGTTCGTGGAGCCGGACCCGGCGCTGAGCTACGCCGGCAACATCCTGCGCATGCTCAAGGGCGAGGCCGGCAAGCCGTACCGCCCCGATCCAAAGCTGGAGCGCGCACTCGACGTGCTTCTGATCCTGCACGCCGACCACGAGCAGAACTGCAGCACCAGCACCGTGCGCGGCGTCGGCAGCTCGCGCGTGGACCCGTACTCGGCGGTCGCCGCGGGGGTCGCGGCCCTCTACGGCCCCCTGCACGGCGGCGCCAATCAGGCCGTGCTGGAGATGCTGGAGGAAGTTGGCTCCGTGGCCAACGTCGCGGCCTTCGTGCAGTCGTGCAAGGACGGCCACCGCCGCCTCATGGGCTTCGGCCACCGCGTGTACAAGAGCTACGACCCGCGCGCGGCCATCATCACGCGCCTGGCCGAGCAGGTGTTCGAGGTGACCGGGCAGAACCCGAAGATCCGGATCGCGCGCGAGCTGGAGAAGATCGCCCTCAACGACCCGTACTTCATCAAGCGCAAGCTCTACCCCAACGTCGACTTCTATTCCGGCTGCATCTACGAGGCCATGGGCTTCGACGTCAAGATGTTCACGGTCTTCTTCGCGCTCGGCCGCATGTGCGGCTGGCTCGCGCACTGGGACGAGATGATCCGCGACCCCGAGCAGAAGATCGCGCGCCCGCGCCAGATCTACACCGGCCCCGCGCGCCGCGACTACGTTCGTCTCGAGCAGCGATAAGGCTGGGCGCTACCGGGCCGGCATCTCGGGCACGACGACGTCGGCGCGCCGCTGCGGCGGCGTCACCTGCAGCGTTTCGATCTTGCCGTCGCGATACACGCATTCCACCTGCGTGCGCCCCGGCGCGTGCAGGCGGAACGAGACGTCCCAATCCGCCGGCCACGCCGGCAGCACGCGGATCTCGTCGCCGTGGCACTGCAGCAGCATGAGCTGCAGCGTGAGCATCAAGTTGGCGCCATGGCACTGGTCCGGGCACCAGTCGAAATTGGGCCCCCACAGCGCCGGAAAACGCATGGCCGGGTGCGAGTTCCCGGCCTTGGCCAGCAAGTTGGCGCGCGCTTCCTCCGTCAAGCCGAGCAAGGCCGCGAACTGTCCGTCCTGCGGCCAGCCGGCGCTGAAGCGGTCATGGCGGCGCTCGTACGCGCGGCGCGCCTCCTCCAGCCGCGGTCTTCCGATTCCGTACAGCCGGAACGGCCACAGCGCGTACAACTCGGGCGTCTCGCAGTTCTGCCGCGTCGCCTGGAATCGCTCCGCAGCGGCCAGGACGCGCGCGCCGTCCCGCTCGACCACCGGCAGCGGCGGCAGCGCAGCCAGCAGGCGCTGCCACTCCGCGCGCGGCTCCCGCGCCAGCAGGCGCGGCAGAACCGCGTGCAGGCCGGCGACGCTCGGCATGTCGTTGATCACCTCGTACCAGTGCGTCTCCAGCGCCTGCGTCGGCTGCACCACCAGCCTGCCCTCCTTCAGGAAGCGCGACTCGAAGTAGCGCAGCACCGGCTCCGCCATCGGCAGCAGCTCGCGCTGCAGGAACTCGTCATCTCCCGCGTAGTCCTGGTAGTCCAGCATCAACGCCACCAGCTCCGGCCCCTGGTTCCATGCGTACTCCCACCAGGGACACAGGACCTTGCCGGGCTCCAGCCCCGCGCGCTCCCAGCCGTAGTCGCCGTTGCCGTAGCTGCCGAAGTGCGTCATTGTCTCGGGGAAATACGCGCCCTCGGCGCCGTAATAGCGCCGGGCTCGCGCGCCGCACAGCGGCAGCGCGCCGCCGTACATGCGAAACAGCGGCGCCATCAGCTCGAAGTCGCCGCTCGCCAGCATCGCGTGATACGGCAGCCGCGTGTTCTGCCACCAGAAATCGCCGCCCCAGCGCCGCCAGTCGGGATCGAAGTCCGGACCGCCGGCGTGCCTCGGCTCCACGGTGAAGATGGAGCCGTTGAACTTGATCGGATACGCGCCGCGCCCGCCGCAGGCCAGCATCCAGCGCTGCAGCGCATAGCTGCGCGTGAGCGTCTGCCCCGGCGTGTGGTCGAGGCGGTCCTCGCTGACCAGCGCTCCGTTCACGAACAGGCTCATGCGCCCGTGCTCGGGCTCGTAGCGCGCCGCGACGTGGGTCCAGCGCTCCGCCGGCACCTGTCCCGGCGCCGACAAGCTGCGCGCGCCCACGATCCAGCGCAAGGTGCCGTCCGGCTGGCGATCCAGGAGGAACCCGTCGCTGCCGCCAGCGGTGATCTTGTCGAAGATGCGCCCGGGGCCGGCGCCGGACGCCGGGTAGACCCACGCGCCCACCGTGATCCCGCGCTCGAATCGGGGCGCAGCGCCAGCGGCTGGCGCGAGTGCCGGATCGAAGGGGATCACCGCGTCCGGCGGCTCCCGGATGGCGGCGCGCAGCGCGGCGTCCGAGAGCGCAATGTCGGCGCAGAAGAACGCTCCCATGGCCCCGAGCCAGCGATTCTGGCCGTTGCCGTCGATCCCCATGCGCAGCGGATGGTCGTTGCGCGGCACCGGCAGGCTCCGGGCTTGGACCACGATCCAGGAGCGCTGCCAGAACTCCCGCCACCAGGCGGCGGTGCGATCGGCGGCGCCGGGCAGCGCAGAGCGCGCGGCCACGGATGCGAGCTCCTCCTGCCACTGCGTCCGATCGCCGGTGACCGCCGTGTGGGTCGCCACTTGGAGCACGAACGCGCGGGTCGGACCGCTGCGCAGTCCCTTGGCGCCGTCCTTGGCGAAGCCGGGAGCGCGCAAACGGCCCCCGAAGGTGCGCCCGAGCAGCGGATCGCCGGCGAGATCGGCGAACTCGCCGAGTCCCTGGTGCCCGAGCGTCCAGGGGACGATCGAGTCCTCGTTGCGGTGGCACCAGCTCACGCCCGACGCGTCCTCCAGGAACTGGTCGGCGCTCTCCGCGACCTGGACGCTCTCGGGCGCGTCGCGCATGGTCCAGGAAGACTTCAGCTCCTCGCCGCTCAGGCGCCGCCGCTGCGTGCGCCAAGATTCCAGATGCGCCCGCACGGCGACCGGCTCCTCGCAGGTGCCGATCACGTACAGCACCGGGGCGTCGCTGTCGACGAAGATGCGCAGCGACACCGGCGCGCTGCCGGCCGTGACTTCGAGCCGCCCTTCCTGCAGGACCAGAGCCTGCCGGAACGGCTGGCCGGCCGCGAACGGGTTCGGCTCCATGTGAACGCGCAAGCGGCCGAGCTTGAGCAGGCGGTTGGCTTCGCTCCACGAGTCCGTCCGGCTCAGGAGCAGCAACAGGTCGCCGTTCTCTTCGACCCAGACGTTGGCACCCAGCTCGCCGTTGCCGATCGGCATGGAACCGCTCGCGTCCCGGCTCGGGGTGGTCCAGACCAGGTCCGTGGGCTCCTGTTGCACCGGAATCGCCGCCGGACAAGGGCATGCTGCGCTGAACAGCGCAGCCAGCAGGGATGAGAGTGTGCAGCTCACTCTCCGGAAGTCCTCAATGAGGTTGCGCCATCAGCTCGAGCACGGCCGCGGTCATGGCCTTGACGCCGGTCTCGATGGTCGGGCCGGCGAGCGGCGCGTAGTCTTTGGTGTGCAGGGAGGGCAGCGGCGGCGCCCCCGGCTTCTGCGCCGCGTCGTACTTCTCCTGGCGGATGCTGCCCAGCCGGAACATGTAGCCGGGGCAGCCGGCGGCCGGCGCGAAGCGCCCGAAGTCCTCGCCGCCCATGCTGGCCGGCATCTCCTTGAGCTGGTCGGCGCCGAGAGCCGCGGCCAGCGCGCGGTTGACGCGTTCCACCAGCGCCGGATCGTTGTACGAGGCCGGCGTGTGCTCCTGCATGTGCGCCACGACCTCCGGCCACAGCTCCTGCGGGAAGCCGGCGGCCTGCGCCTCGCCCACGGCGGTGCGGTGGATCCCTTCCAGCAGAAGCTTGCGCACCTCCGGCGTGTAGCTGCGCACCGTGATCTGGAGCTTCACCTCCTCCGGGATGATGTTGTGCTTGGTGCCGCCGTGAATCGAGCCGACCGTGACCACCGCCGAGTCCAGCGGGTCCACCTCGCGGCTCACCAGCGTCTGCAGCGCGAGCACGATGCGCGCCGCCAGCAGCACGGGGTCCTTGGTGGTGTGCGGAGCGCTGCCGTGCCCGCCCTTGCCGCGCACCGTGACGTCCACGGTGTCCACGTTGGCGTAGCAGTAGCCCGGCGTGTAGCCGACCATCCCTGCCGGCAGCTGGCCGTCGGCGTGCAGCGCGATGCAGAAGTCAGGCTTGGGGAAGCGCGTGAACAGCCCGTCCTCCAGCATCTGGCGCGCGCCGGCGCCGCGCTCCTCGGCCGGCTGCGCGATCAGCACCAGCGTGCCGCGCCACTGGTCCTTGTGGGCGGCCAGCCAGCGCGCGGTTCCGGTCCAGACCGTCATGTGGATGTCGTGCCCGCAGGCGTGCATGACGCCCACTTCGTTGCCGGCGTCGTCCTTGGTGCGCACTCTGCTGGCGAAGGGCAGGCCGGTCTCCTCGGTCACCGGCAGCGCGTCCATGTCGGTGCGCACGAGCAGCGTCGGCCCGTCGCCGTTGCGCAGCACGCCCACCACGCCGAAGCCGCCGACGCGCTCGGTCACCTCGAAGCCGGCTTCCCGCAGGACCGCGGCCATCCTGGCCGAGGTCTTCTCCTCGTGGAAGGACAGCTCCGGGCTGGCGTGCAGCTCGCGGTAGAAGGCCTCCAGGTCCCCTCCGGGTCCGCCGCCCTGCGCGGAGCCGCGAGGGGCCGCACAACCGCAGACCACGAGCAGGATCAGCCAGGACGGAAGGACGCGCATGCGGGCAGCATACGGCCCGCGCCGGGAGTGCCCCTGCGCGCACGCTTCCGGCTTTGCGGAAATGTGGAAGCCAGCGCGCGCGCTACTCCCCCGCGGGCGCCGCGCCGTCAGGCGATGAGCGCGTGGACCACCTTGCCGAAGACGTCGGTCAGGCGGTAATCGCGGCCCTGGAAGCGGTAGGTGAGCTGCTCGTGGTCGATGCCGAGGAGGTGCAGGAGGGTCGCGTGCAGGTCGTGCACGTGCACGCCGCCCTCCAGGATGTTGTAGCCGTAGTCGTCGGTGCGGCCGTGGATGATGCCGCGCTTGAGGCCGCCGCCGGCCATCCACATCGAGAAGCAGCGCGGATGGTGGTCGCGGCCGTAGTCGCCGGGGCTCATCCGACCCTGGCAGTAAGCCGTGCGCCCGAACTCGCCGCCCCAGACGACCAGGGTCTCGTCCAGCAGCCCGCGCCGCTTCAGGTCGACGACGAGGGCGGCCGAGGCCTGGTCGGTCTGCTCGCACTGCTTGCGGATGCCGGCGGGCAGGCCGCCGTGCTGGTCCCAGCCCTGGTGGAACAACTGAATGAAGCGCACCCCGCGCTCGGCCAGGCGGCGGGCCAGGATGCAGTTGGCGGCGTAAGTGCCGGGCGTGCGCGACGCTGATCCGTACAGCTCGAAGGTGTCGTCGTCCTCGTCCGCGAGGCCGGTGACCTCCGGGACGCTCGCCTGCATGCGGTAGGCCATCTCGGCCTGCGCCATGCGGGCGGAGATCTCCGGGTCCAGCTCGGCCGCGGCCTGGTCCGCGTTCAGCCGCGCCAGCGCGTCCAGCATGGCGCGGCGCGCGTGCGGGGAGACGCCTTCCGGATTGGTCAGGTAGAGGACCGGCTCCTTGCCGGCCCGGAACTGCACGCCCTGGTGCTCGCTCGGCAGGAAGCCGGAGCCCCACAGGCGCGCGTAGAGCGGCTGGTCCCGCGCCGCGTCCTTCGAGACGAGCACGATGAAGGCCGGGAGATTGGCGTTGGCGCTGCCCAGGCCGTAGGACAGCCACGAGCCCATCGAGGGCCGGCCGGCGATCTCGCTGCCGGTGCAGAAGAAGGTGATGGCGGGATCGTGATTGATCGCTTCGGTGTGCATCGAGCGGACGATGCACAGCTCGTCGGCGATGCGGGCGGTGTACGGCAGGAGATCGCTGACGTCGATGCCGGCGCGGCCGTGGCGCGCGAAATCCGTGAACGAGCCGGCCAGCGGCAGGATGGCCTGGTTGGCGCTCATCCCGGTGAGGCGCTGGCCGGCGCGCACCGAGTCCGGCAGCGGCCGGCCGTGGTCGGCGCGCAGGCGGGGCTTCGGGTCGAAGGTCTCGAACTGGGACGGCCCTCCGGCCTGGAACAGGTAAATGACGCGCCGCGCGCGCGGCCGCGGGCCGCCGGCGCGGGCCGGTGCGGAGAGCAGCTCCGCCATCGCCAGCGCACCCAGGCCGAGCGCGGTGGAGCCTAGGAAGTGGCGGCGCGTCGGCTGGAGAAGGCGGTCGGGATCGCGCATGGGCGGCGAGCTCAGCGGCTGGTCACCACCGCGTCGGAGGCGAGCAGGGTCGAGCACACCAGCGCCAGCGCGGCCAGGGCCGGGTCGGGCGGATCTGCGCCGAGGATGGCGCGGGCCGCGGCGGGATCGGCCGCGAGCTCCACTTCCTGCGCCTGGTACAGCTCCAGCAGCGCCGCCATCTCGGCGGCGCGAGGCGGGCGGGAGGCCAGCAGGCGGAAGGCGCGCTCGACGCGGGACCGCGGCTGCGGCCCCGCTTCGCGCGCCGCCCGCCGGGCCAGGGCCTGGGCGCACTCGAAGAAGACCGGGTCATTGAGGCACACCAGCGCTTGCAGCGGGGTGTTGGTAGGCGCGCGCCGCGCCAGGCACTGCTCGCGGCTGCCCGCGTCGAACACGAGCAGAGCCGGCGGCGGTGCCGTGCGCTTGCGATAGGTGTAGAGGCTGCGCCGGTGCGCGCCGTCGCCGGTGTCCGGCTGGTAGGCGCCGGTGGCGCCCGCGTCCTCCCACAGGCCCGCCGGCTGCCAGGGCCGGACACTCGGGCCGCCGAGCCGCTCCACCAGCAGCCCGGAAGCGGCCAGAGCCTGGTCGCGCAGCGCCTCTCCGGACAGCCGGTAGGAGGGGCCGCGGGCGAGCAGCTGGTTGGCCGGATCGCGCTCCAGCAGCGCGGGCGAGGCCGCGGAAGCCTGCCGGAACGTGGCCGAGAGGACGATCCGTCGCAGCATGGCCTTGATGTCCCAGCCCCCGGCCACGAAGTCGTGCGCCAGCAGGTCGAGGACCTCGGGCTGCGCCGGCGGCTCGCCGCGCCGGCCGAAGTTCTCCTGCGTGGGGACCAGGCCGCGGCCGAAGCAGAGGGACCAGAGGCGGTTGACCTCGACGCGGGCGGTGAGCGGGTTGCGCGGGGAGGTCAGCCATTCCGCCAGTCCGCGGCGATCGCGCGGCCAGGCGGCGTCAAAGGGCAGCAGCGCATCGATGGCGCGGTCGGCGCGCACCGGACGCGCGTGGTCCGGCTGGTCGTAGCGGCCACGCGTGAGCACGCTGGCCGCGCGCGGGTAGCGCGACTCCTCCATCACCATGATCTCGGGGACGGCCTCGAGCAGGTCCTGGTGCGCCGCGCGCGCCTGGCGCAGCGCCGCCGCCGCCGCGCAGGCGGGCGCGTCGGATGCCAGGAAGAAGTCGAGCAGCCCGGGCACTTCTTCGCCCCGGGCGGCCCGCGCCACGGCCTCGGCCAGGGCGCCGGAACGCTGCAATTCGGCGACTTCCACCGCGCTCAGGCAGCGATCGAAGAGCTGCAGGTCGTCCACCCGCCCGTCCTGAAAACCGACGTCGCGGTCGCGGAAACCGACCTGGAAGGAGCGCACCGTGGCCGGACCGTCCAGTTGATCGCGCACGGTCTCCACCGGCGCCGGCGCGCCGTCCAGGAAGACGCGCAGTCCGGCGGCGCGCGAGGAGCCGTCGTAGGTGACGGCGACCTGCACCCAGCGGCCGAGGGGGAATTCGTCCACGGTGGCGACCGCGGCGGCGGATCCGGGCCACAAGTGGATGACTTCCCAGCACAGGCGTCCGTCCTTCAGGAGCACCTGGTAGCCCTGCTGGTCGGACTCGATCGTGAAAGTGCTGGTGTGAACGACCGTGGCCCGCGCCTTGCGATCCGGGCACAGCATCCAGAACACGAGGCTATAGGGATCGCAGCGGCGAAAGGCCGGGAGGTCAGGGAACGAGGGCCCGCTGTCGCCGTCGAGCCGCGTGGCATCGCCCGTCGGCCCTTCCACGCCGCCGTCCAGCGCGAAGCGGGCGCGCGCCGACGCCACCGCCAGCGCGGGCGGGGCGTCTAGCCAGGCGCGGAACGCCGGGAGACGCGCGGCGCGCTGGGCCTCGCAGTCCCGCTCCGCCGTGTGCAGTCTGGCCTCCGCCAGCGCCAGATCGGTCGCCTGTGCGGGCGAGGGCAGGCGCATGGCCGGCCGGGGCGTGGCGCCGGTCGAGTAGGGATAAGTGCCGGCCTCGTCGATGGAGCTGAAGAACGCGCACAGGCTGTAGTACTCCTCCTGGGAGACCGGGTCGAACTTGTGGTCGTGGCAGCGCGCGCATTCGACGGTCAGGCCGAGGAACGTCGTGCCGAAGGTGTGCACCCGGTCGGAGACGTACTCCTGACGGAACTCCGCGTCGATCGAGCCGCCCTCGTTGGTCTGGCGATGCAGGCGGTTGAAGGCCGTGGCCAGGCGCGTGCCGGCGTCCGCGTCCGGCAGCAGGTCGCCGGCCAGCTGCTGGCGCACGAACTGGTCGTAGGGCTGGTTCCGATTGAAGGCCGCGATGACCCAGTCGCGCCATGGCCACACGCGGCATTCCCAGTCGGCCTGGTAGCCGTAGGTGTCGGCGAACCGTGCCGCGTCCAGCCAGTCCACGGCCATGCGCTCGCCGTAGCGCGGGGAGGCGAGCAGCGCGTCCACCCGGCGCTCGTAAGCGTCCGCTGCGGGATCGGCTGCGAAGGCGTCCACCTCCTCCGGAGCCGGCGGCAGGCCGGTGAGCGCGAGCGACACGCGGCGCAGCAAGGTGGCGCGGTCGGCCTCGGGGCTGGGCGCCAGCCCGGCGGCCTCGATCCGCGCCAGGACGTAGCGGTCCAGCTCGTCCCGGCACCAGTCGGCGCGGCGCAGCGGCGGCCGCGGCGCCACTTCCGGAGGCACGAAGGCCCAGTGCGGCCGGTCACGGCCGGCCCCGGGCGCCGCGCTGGCAGCTCCGGGCAAGGGCGCCGCGCTCTCCCGCCCGCAGGCGGCGAGCAAGAGCAGGGGGATGGCGGCGCCGGGGCGCAGCACCGGCGCCAGGATAGCCCCTGGCGGCGCGCTCAGTCGCGCAACAGCTCGAGCAGCAGGCGCACGCCGGTGCCGCGCCCGCCGCGGCTGTAGTACGGCCGGCTGGGGCCCTCGTAGGCGGTGGCGGCGATGTCGATGTGCACCCAGGGCGTGTCGCCCACGAAGCTGCTCAGGAAGGCCGCGCCCGCGATGGTCCCGGCGCCCTCGTTGGGGCTGTAGATGTTCTTGAGGTCGGCGTAGTCGCCCTTGGCCAGCTCCTTGTGCACGTCCCACAAGGGCAAGGGCCAGCAGCGCTCGTCCACGCGCTCGCCCGCGTCCTGCACCTGCTGGCGTAGCTTGTCATCGTTGCCGAGGATGGCGGAGGCGTTGTGTCCCAGCGCGATGACGGCCGCGCCGGTCAGCGTGGCCAGGTCCACGATGCGGTCCGGCTGCACCTTGTCAACCACGTAGCTGAGGCAGTCGGCCAGCACCAGGCGCCCCTCGGCGTCGGTGTTCAGCACTTCGATGGTGGTGCCGTTCATGGCGGTCACGATGTCGCCCGGCCGCTGGGCGTCGTTGCCGGGCATGTTCTCGACGCAGCCCATGACGCCGTGGATCTCGTAAGGCAGCTCGATCCCGTGCGCCAGCGCGTGGAACAGGCCCGCCACCGCGGCGGCGCCGGACATGTCGAACTTCATCTCGTCCATGCGCGCGGCCGGTTTGATGCTGATGCCGCCGGTGTCGAAGCACACGCCCTTCCCCACCACGGCCACGCGCGCCCGGGCGCGGCCGCGCGGCCGGTAGCGCAGGTGCACGAGCTGGGGCTCGTGCGCGCTGCCCTGGGCCACGCCCAGCAGCGCCCCGCAGCCCAGCGCCGCCAGCTGGCGGCGGCCCAGCACCTTGACCTGGATCCGGGAGCTGCCGCGCACGCCGCTGCGCGCCTTGGCGGCCAGGTCCTTGGGGTGCAGGCGATTGGCGGGCAGGTTCTGCAGCTCGCGCACGAACAGGTTGGCCTCGGCGGCGATGCGCCCGCGCTCGGCGGCCGCGCGCGCGGCCACGGAAGCACGGGCGGTCACGAGGTGCAGGCGGCTGACCTTGTGCCG
This sequence comes from Planctomycetota bacterium, assembly GCA_004295085.1. Classification (GTDB taxonomy): domain Bacteria; phylum Planctomycetota; class UBA1135; order UBA1135; family UBA1135; genus SHNF01. The sequence continues at coordinate 197,120 of SHNF01000005.1, forward strand.
CTGGCGGTCCTTGCGCAGCACCGCCGGGTCGTAGCCGGCCATGTGCGCGCCCTCGGAGGCCGCGAGCACGTGCTCGCCGTCGCCGCGCAGGGCCGCAAGGTCCACGGTGAGCACGCTGCGTCCCAGCTTCTCGGCCGACTTGCGCGCGGTGGCGGCGGCGCTGCGCACGTCGGTCGGCGTGAGCCGCTTCGGCGCCGGGAGCTTCAGCAGCAGCCAGCGCTCGCCGCGCTCGCCACGCAGCAGGACCGGATCGGAGCCGTCCTTGAGATCGGCCGCCCAGGCGCTGGCCGGCGGCGCGTTGCGCGGCAGGGCGGGCTTGCTTCCTTCCGGCACCAGGACGGCGACCAGGGCGTTGCGGCCCGCGGACGCGGTGGAGGTGAGCGTCGTGCGCATGAGGCTACATTCCGATGTACACGGGCCCGCCTGACTCCGGGACCACCCAGTCGATGATCTGATACGGGTCCGCGATGTCGCAGGTCTTGCAGTGCACGCAGTTGCTGAAGTTGATCACGAGGCCTTCGCTGCCGCCGCGCCAGTCGTACACGGCCGCCGGGCAGAAGTGCTGGCACGGGTTGCCGTATTCGCGGGTGCAGCGGCTCACGCACACGTCCGGCTCGCGCACGAGCAGGTGGCACGGCTGGTTCTCGTCGTGCACCGTGCCGGAGTGGTAGACGTCGGTGAGCTTGTCGAAGGTGAGCTGGCCGTCGAACACCGGCCGCGGCTGGCGGATCGCGCCGCCGGACTTGCGGTAGCGCGCGTGGTCGCTCGCGTTGCGCAGTCTTCCCGGCAGGCGCCCGCCGGTGACGACGTCCACTCCGCCGCGCAGGAATCCGTACAGGAAGCCCTTCTGGAACGCCTGGCGGAAGTTGCGCGTCTTCCACAGCTCCGCGTGCGCCCAGGACTCCTGGAAGCGCCGCTCGAAGTCGGCCAGCAGGGCCCCCGGCAGCGGGCCGGACCGCTCCGCGCGGAGCAGCGCCCCGAAGGCGCTCTCGGCCGCCAGCGCGCCCGACTTCATGGCCAGGTGGATGCCCTTGAGGCGCTGCGTGTTCATGAAGCCGGCGGCGTCGCCGATCAGCAGGAAACCGTCGCCGTGCAGTCGGGGCAGGGCGTACAGGCCGCCTTCCGGGATGGTCTTGGAGCCGTAGCGCAGCAGCTTGCCGCCCTCCAGCAGCGCGCGCAGCGCGGGATGCGTCTTCCAGCGCTGCATGGTGGCGTGGTAGTCGAAGGACGGGTCGCCGTGATCCATCCCCATGACGAAGCCGATGCTGAGGCGGTGCTCCGCCAGGCCGTAGATCCAGCCGCCGCCGTACACCGAGCCGTCCAGCGGCCAGCCGGCGGTGTGGTACACGGCGCCGCGCAGGTCCTGCGGGATCTCCCAGATCTCCTTCACGCCCACCGCCCACAGCTGCGGGTTGCGGCCCTCGTCCAGGCGCTGGCGCGCGATCAAGGCCTTCGCCAGCGAGCCGCGCGTGCCTTCGGCGAACACGGTCAGCGCCGCGCGCACGTCCATGCCCGGCTGGAAGTTCGACTTCGGCTCCCCCTTCTTGTCGCGGCCCTGGTCCACCGTGCGCACGCCGGTGACGGCGCCGTGCGCGTCGTACAGCACCTGGTCGCCGCCGAAGCCGGCATAGACCTGCACCTCTGCGGCTTCGGCCTGCTGCGCCAGCCAGCGCACGGTTTCACTCAAGGACACGATCCAGTTGCCGTGGTTGTGGAAGGGCGCCGGGCACATCCAGCCGCGCAGCTCGCGCTTGCCCTTCGCGCCCAGGATCCACAGCGCGTCGTCGGTCACCTCCGACTGCACCGGGAAGCCCGCGGCGCGCGCGCCGGGGAACAGCTCGTGCACGGCCCGGGGATCCAGGACCGCGCCGCTGAGCTGGTGGTGCCCCACCTCCGGCGCCTTGTCCAGCACCAGGATGCTCTTCTCCAGACCGTGCTTGCGGCACAGGCGCGCCAGCTGAATGGCGAAACACAGGCCGGCCGGCCCCGCCCCCACCACCAGGACGTCCACTTCGAGGGTTTCCCGCTCCATGGAACCGGCCAGGGTAGCCGCGCGCGCAGCGCTCAGGAACCCTGGCCGATCCAGCACGAGCCGTCCGGATAGAACTCCTTCTTCCAGATGGGCACGCGCTGCTTCAGCTGCTCCATCACCTCGGCGGCGGCGGCGAACGCGGGACCCCGGTGCGCCGCGGCCACGGCCACGGCCACCGAGGTCGCGCCGACGTGCACCACTCCGGTGGCGTGCTCCACCGCGACGCGCAGCACCGCGTGGCGCTGCAGCACTTCCGCGGCGATGCGCTCCAGCTCGGCCTCCACCATGCGCGGGTAGGCCTCGTACTCCAGGCGCAGCACCGCGCGCCCGCGCGCGTGCGCGCGCACCGTGCCCAGGAACAGGACCACGGCCCCGGCGTCCGGGCCCGCCACCGCCTGCCGCGCCCACTCGCCGCTGGCCGGACCCGCGAGCAGGCGGCACTGGAACGGCGCGGCCGCAGCCATCAGCCGCCGGAGACCGGAGGCAGGAGCGCCACTTCGCCGCCGGCGGGCACGGCTTGATCCTCGTGCGCGTAGTGCGCGCCCACGGCGACGCGGTAGCGGTGACCGCACAAGGCCGGCGCCGCCCGCTCCACGGCGGCGCGCAGTGCCGACACCGGGGCGCCGTCGGGGAGCGTCAGCTCCAGCGCCTCCCGGCCCGCGGCCTCGCGCAGGCCCGCGAACAGCAGCACGCGCACCTGCACTAGAACGGGACGTCGTCGGGAACGAAGTCGTCGGCGCTGGGGAACTGCGGGCTCGTTTCCGCCGGTTCACCGGCGGCGGCCGGAGCCGTGCTGCCGCCGCCGCTGCCGGCGCTTCCGCCTTCCTTGCCGCCCACGAAGTGCCAGCGGTCCACGATCACCTCCAGCTTGGAGCGGTTCTGCCCGCTCTCCTTGTCCTGCCACTTGGACTGGCGCAGCTTGCCCTCCACCAGGCACGGCTTGCCCTTGCGGAAGAAGCGGCCGAAGCTGTCGGCCTGCTGGCCGAAAACCACGATATCGATGAAGCTGACCTCCTCCCGCCAGCCGTTGTTGCCGTCGGGCACGCGCTCGTTCACCGCCAGCGCGCTGCGCGCCACGGTGGAGCCCTTCTGCGACTGCCGGAGCTCGGGATCCCGCGACAGGTTTCCCATGAGGATGACACGGTTGTATGAGGCCATGGTGTGGAGCGGAGCAACGGTGACTGCAGGATCCGGGCAGCGGCGGGACCCGGCCAGATTCTAGGGCGCAACGGCCGCCACTGCGCGCTCGATGCCGCCCAAATCGCGGCGGACCTCGAGCACGCGCAGGCCGGCTGCGGCGCAGCGCTCCGCCAGCGCGCGCGCCCGTCCGGCGCCGGCCTCGAGCACGAGGGCGCCGCCGGGGCGCAGCACGACGCGCGCCCGGTGCAGGATCGCGTCATAGGCCCGGTAAGGCTGTCCCGGCGGCGTGAACAGCGCCAGGTGCGGCTCGTGCTCGGCCACGCCGGGCCCCAGGGCCTCGGACGGCTCCACGTACGGCGGGTTGCTGACGATCAGGTCCGCGCAACCCGGCGCAACGGCGTCCAGCCACGAGCCGCGGACGAAGCCGGCACGCGTGCCGAGGCCCAGGCGGCGGGCATTCTCCGCAGCCAGCGCCAGGGCGCCGGCGCTGCGGTCCACACCCAGGCCGCGGGCCCGGGGGCGCTGCGACAGCAAGGCCAGCAGCAGGCAGCCGGAGCCGGTTCCGAGGTCCAGGACGCGCGTCGCGCGTTCCGGCGGCAGGCGCGGCAAGGCCGCGTCCACCACGGTCTCGCTGTCGGGACGCGGGATGAGCACGCGCCGGTCCACGCGCAGGCGCAGCCCATAGAACTCGACCTCGCCCTCGACGTACGCCAGCGGCTCGCCGGCGGCGCGGCGGCGCACGCGCGCGTGGAAGCGGCGCGCGTGCGCGGCCGTGGCGGCGGCGCGCCCGCTGCGCAGCTGCGCGCGCGGCGTGCCGCTCACCCCTTCCCACAAGCACTCGGCCTCCGCCCGCGGCTCGTCCACCCCGGCGCGGCGCAGGATGCGGGCCGCCGCCGCCAGCAAGCGCTCGGGCGTGCGCTCGCCGCCGCGGCGGCTCACGCCTGCCGGACTTCCGCGCCGCCCTTCTTGGCGTCGCGCGCGGCCTTGCGCGCGGCCATCTCGTCCGCCTTGCGCTGCTTGTTCATCGCCGTGGCGGCGCGCACGCCGTGGAACAGCAGGTAGGTCGCGAAGCCTCCACCCAGCAGGGTCAGGAGCGGTCCGGCGCCGTAGACCAGCAAGGCTTCGGTCTCGGGATCGCCCGGCCAGGCCTTCAGGAACGCATCGGATCCCGACCAGCGCCCCAGCCCGAACAGGCCGAGCAGCAGCGCCTCCAGTGGCGCCAGGAACAACATGAAGCCCATGCGCCCGCCGGTGACCAGCGGCGTGGTCCACAGCTTCCACACGCCGGACCAGCAGGCCCACAGCGCCAGCAGCACGCAGGCCAGCGTCACGGCGCCCAGGCCGCTGTCCACTCCGCGCTCGCCGGCGCTGCCCCAGGGCATGAGCAAGCTGGCCAGGATCACGAGGTACGCGAACAGCGACTGGCTGAATTGCGGGTCGCGCGGCGGCGCCGGTGGCAGGGCGGGCAGCTTGGCGTCCTTGGCCTTGCCCAGGAACGGAGCGGCGGCGGCGATGGCGCCGCCCACCAGCGTCAGCAGTGCGCCGAAGGCGGCAAGGGGGCCGCCTGCGTGCCAGCCGAACAGACTCGCCTGGCCGCCGCCGAGCACGAGGCGCAGCAGCCCGTAGCCGGCCAGCGCAGCGGCCAGGTAGATGCTGGGCAGCTTCCAGGACGGTTGCACCGCGGCATAGCCGTCCCGCAGCAGGAACCAGATCCCCCACGCAAACAGCAGGCCGTGGAGCAGGTTGGCGCCCACGTCGTTCCAGGGGCCGATCAGACCGGCCACGGCGATGCCGATTCCAAGGCTCCCCCAGGCGGCGCCGCTGCGCAATGGCTGGATGACCCCTCCCGGTGGAGGCTGAGGCGAGGGGGCTGCCGCGACCGCGGCTACGGACGATCGCGCCGCTTCCTCCAGGACCTCGAACTCGTGGCCGAGGTCCTCCACAGGCGGCTTGGCCGGGGCGTTGGCGGGGTTGTCGTTCATCGGAGATTCAGAGTGCGGCCAGTTTGGCCTCCCGGTCGGCAGCCAGCAATGTTTCCACCAGCTCGTCCAGCCGGCCTTCCAGGATGGTCTCGAGGCTGAAATTACGCCCCAGCCGGTGGTCGGTGACGCGGTTCTGGGGCCAGTTGTACGTGCGGATGCGCTCGGAGCGGTCGCCGCTGCCGATCTGGTTGCGGCGCATGGCCGAGCGCTCGGCCTCGCGCTTCTGGCGCTCGATCTCGTACAGGCGCGAGCGCAGCAAGGCTAGGGCCTTGGCCCGGTTGCGCAGCTGGGACTTATCCTCCTGGCACTTCACCATGGTGCCGGTGGGCAGGTGCACCACCCGGATCGCGGAGGACGTCTTGTTCACGTGCTGGCCGCCCGGGCCTGAAGAGCGCATGGCCGTGATCTCGAGCTCCTCGGGCTTGAGCTCGAAGTCCACCTCCTCCACCTCGGGCAGCACCGCCACCGTGGCGGCCGAGGTGTGGATGCGGCCCTGGGCCTCGGTCTCCGGCACGCGCTGCACGCGATGGCCTCCGGTCTCCAGGCGCATCTGCCGGTAAGCGCCTTCGCCTTCCAGGCGCAGGATGATCTCGCGGTAGCCGCCCATGTCCGAGGGCGAGGAGTCCACGATCTCCAGCTTCCAGCCGCGCGCCGCCGCGAACTTGCCGTAGATGCGCAGGAGGTCGGCCGCGAACAGCGCGGCTTCTTCGCCGCCGGTGCCGGCGCGGATCTCGACGATGGCCGGCCTGTCGCCGTCCTCGTCCTGCTCCAGCGCTCGGTCCACGAGCTGCTCCTCGAGCCGCGCCACGGCCTGCTCGTGGGCCGGCAGCTCCTCGCGCGCCAGGGCTGCCAGCTCGGCGTCGCCGCCCTCGGCCAGCGCGCGCGCGTCCCGGAGCTCCTGCTCCAGGCGCTGGTACCGGATCCAGGGCTCCAGGGTCTTGTTCAGGCGCCCCAGTTCCTGCAGGAGCCGCGAGTAGTCCGGTTTGCCGGCGCGCGCCGGATCGGCAACGGCCTGCTCCAGCTCGCGGTGGCGCTGCTCCAGCGCCAGCATGCGCTCCCTCAGGGCCTGGACCAGGCTCATGCGGCCTCCTCCGACCGCGCAGCCGCCGGCATCAGCTAACCGGTCGGTTGCGCCGGCTTCTGGGTCTGGTACTTGCGCTGGAAGCGGTCCACGCGACCGGCGGCGTCCACGAACTTCTGCTTGCCGGTGTAGAACGGATGGCAGGCCGAGCAGATCTCGACGTGCATCTCCTTGACCGTGGCCCGGGTCATGAACTCGTTGCCACAGCCGCAGCGGACACGGCAGTCGATGTAATCCGGATGGATGCCTTGCTTCATGGGTTCGGGGCCCGGGCGCGGTTTCGGGCCGGAGATTCTACGCGCCAGGGGCGCACGAACAAGTGCCGGCGGCCAGCAGCTCCGCCACCGTCGCCGTGCGCAGCCCGACCGCGGTCTCGCGGTCCCCCGCCACGACGCGCGCCCAGCGCCGCGCCGCACCTTGCACGGCGTAGGCGCCGGCCTTGTCGCGCCAGTCGCCGCCGGCCAGGTAGCCGCGCAGGTCCGCCTCCGCAATTGCGTCGAAGCGCACCTGGGCCATATCGGCGCGCTCCAGGGCCACGCCGGAGGGCAGCAGCAGGCACGCGCCGGACCACACCTCGTGCACCCGGCCGGACAGCCGTCGCAGCATTTCTTCCGCCTCGGCGGCGTCGTGCGGCTTGCCCAGGATCAGGCCCGCGCAGCTCACCAGGGTGTCGGCGGCGAGCACCAGCCGCCCGGGCCGCAGCGCCGCGCCGGCCCGCGCCTTGTGACGGGCGTGCTCGAGCACGCGCTGCGCCGGGTCGGTGGCGGCGCCGGGCCCGTCCCCGCCTGGATCGACGACTTCGTGCGCGATGCCCGCGGCCTCGAGCAGCGCACGCCGCCGCGGCGAGGCGCTGGCCAGGACCAGGCGGGGAAGCGCGTCCACGGCCGCGCCGCCGCTAGGCGCGCTGCGCGGATGAGGACGAGCGCGCCCTGCCCTTGCCGCCGCCCTTGGCGCCGCCCTTGCCGCTGCCGCGCGCGGCGCTGTCCTCGCCGGCACCGGCCTTGCGGGCGGCAGCGCTCATCTCCTCCAGGGCCACGCGGTACCCCTCGCTGCCGAGCGCGCGCTTGCCGTGGGGACAGCCCTCCAGCACCGGACACTGCCGGCAGCGCGGGTGCTTGGACTCGCAGATGAGCCGGGCGTGCATCTGCAAGGCCAGGTAATTCGGATACAGCTTCTCGCCCTTGAGGTGCGGGGCGATCAGATCCAGCACCTGGCCGTCCTTGGGGCTGGACGGGGTGAGGCTCAGGCGCGCCAGCGAGCGCTTGAGGTCGGTGGATACCGGGGGCAGGCGGTCCGCGCCCTCGGACAAGGCGGCATCCAGGTCGAGCACCGGGGCCGCGTGCTCCGGCGCCACGGTGAGGCTCGCCAGCAGCTTCTCCCGGCGCTCGCTGGTGGCGTCGTACAGCCAGTCCAGGTCCAGGTGGTTCTGCAGCCCGAACACGCGCCGCAGGAACTCCTGGGCCTTGAGCGCGCGCTCCTCCGACTGCGGCACGCGCCGCAGCGCCAGGGCGTCACGCACTTCGAAGCGCCGGGCCACGCGCACCTCGTTCCAATGCGCGTAGCTGCGCCGCAGCACCTTCACCGCCTGGCGCGCGACGCTGTACGGATCTTCGCCCTGCAGCACCAGCGCGAGCAGCCGCTCGAGCGCGTTCTCGTCGCTCTCGCGCGGCGGCACCCGGTACGTCGGCTTGTGCAGCTTGCGCAGCAGCGTGCCCAAACCGGCCGACCGGGCGGTCGTGGCCTTGGCCATGCGCTCCCTGCCCTACTGGCTCCGCCCGGCCCTCTTGGCGGCGCGACGGCGGCGCCGCTGCGCGCGCGCGTTCGGGATCACGATGCTGCGGCGCTTGAGCAGCGCGGCCACCGTCTCCGAGGCCTGGGCCCCCACCGACAGCCAGTAGCGGGCCCGCTCCTCGTCCACCTGGAACTGCGGGTCCTCGGCCTTCGCGAGCGGGTTGTAGTGGCCGATCTCCTCGATCGTGCGCCCGTCGCGGCGCGTCCGCTCGTCCATGACGCAGATACGGAAGTACGGCCGGTTGCGCCGGCCGATCCGCTTGAGTCGCAAGGCTACTGCCATCGAATGTGTGGGTATGCCGTGAGTGGTTTAGCGGCCCTTGGGCCGGCCCGGCCGGCCGGGGAAGCCGCCGGGGAGGTCGTTCATGCGTCCCGGATCGCCCAGCTGCTGCATCAGGCGTTTGCGGGATGCGCCGCCTTGGAGCATGCGGCTGAGCTGCTTCATCTGCTTCTGCATGGCGAAGAACGAGTGCAGCAGTCGGTTGACGTCGCTGACTTGGGCGCCGCTGCCGCGGGCGATGCGGCGCTTGCGGCTACCGTCCAGGCGATCCGGATGCAACCGCTCCCGAGGAGTCATGGACAGGAGCACCGCCTGCATGCGGCGCAGCTCCTTTTCGTCCATGTGCTCCAAAAGGCCGGACATTCTACCGGCTCCTGGGAGCATGCCGAAGACCTTCTTCAAGGGCCCCATCTTCTGCAGGGCCCGGAGCTGCTTGAGCAGGTCCTCGAGGCTGAACTTGCCCTCCAGCAGGCGCGCGTAGTCCTGCTCGGCCGCCTCCTCCTCCACTGCCTCCTGCGCCTTCTCCACTAGGCTGACCACGTCGCCCATGTCGAGGATGCGGCTGGCCAGGCGCTCGGCGTGGAACTCCTCCAGGTCCGAGGCCTTCTCGCCTACGCCGGCGAAGCACACCGCCTTGCCGGTGACCTCGCGGACCGACAAGGCCGCGCCGCCGCGGGCATCCCCGTCCAGCTTGGTCAGGATGATCCCGTACAGGTCCAGCCGCTCCGCGAAGGCCTTGGCCGACTCCAGCGCGTCCTGGCCGGTCATGGCGTCCAGCACCAGGTAGATCGCGTCGGGCTGCACCTGGACCGCGACCGCCGCGATCTCCTCCATCAGGGGCTGGTCCACGTGGAGGCGGCCGGCCGAGTCCACCAGCAGGATGTCGTAACGGCCGCTGCGGGCCCGCTCGAGGGCGCGGCGCGCCACCCCCGGCGCATCCACGCCGGGGCCGGGCGTCTCGGCGTACACGTCCAGCTCGAGCTGCTTGCCGAGGGTCACCAGCTGCTCCACGGCGGCCGGACGCTGCAGGTCGCAGGCCGCCAGCAGGACCTTGCGGCTCTGGCGCTGGCGCAGCCACAGGCCCAGCTTGGCCGTGGTGGTGGTCTTGCCCGAGCCCTGCAGGCCGGCCAGCAGCAGCACCATGGGATGGCGCGTGTTCTTGGGCAGGGCCGGTCGATCGCCGAGCATCAGCGCGGTCAGCTCCTGGTGGAAGGCGTGGATGACCTGCTGCGCACCGCTCACGCCCTGGATGCGCTCGTCCCCGAGCAGGCGCTGGCCGACGCGCTCGGTGAAGTTCTTCGCGACCTGGAAGTGGACGTCGGCCTCCAGCAGGGCGCGGCGCACTTCCCGCAGCCCTTCCTGGACCTGCTCGGGCGTCAGGCGGCCAGGCCCCCGGAAGCGGTCCAGCACCTTGCCCAGGCGTTGCGTCAGGTTGTCCAGCATGCGCGCGAATCGGCGATTGTACGGGGTCAGATCGCACTTTCCGCGCCGGAAAGCGCGATCCGACCCTAGGGCGGCTCGGGGTCTGTTTCCCGCTCCACCGCGGCTCCCAGCGACCGCAGCTTCTCCTCCAGCCGCTCGTAGCCGCGGTCCAGGTGGTAAACGCGGCGCACGATGGTCTGCCCGCGCGCGACCAGCCCGGCAAGGATGAGCGACGCGCTCGCCCGCAGATCGCTGGCGGTCACCGGTGCCCCGCTCAGGCGCGCCGGCCCGAACACCATGGCCGTGCTGCCCTCCCGGCGGATGCCCGCCCCCAGCCGGTTCAGTTCCGCGACGTGCATGAAACGGTCGGGATAGACGGCGTCGGTGACCAGGCCCAGTCCTTCTCCCACCGTGCAGAAGGCCAGCCATTGCGCCTGCAGGTCGGTGGGGAACCCCGGGTACGGCCGCGCGACCACATCCAGCACCTGGGGCCGGCGCTGCCATGGCGACACATGCACCCAGCCCGGGCGCTCGCTGCGGCCGCCGCCGCCTTCCGGGTCTTCGCCCCAGTTGCAGGGGACGCCCGCGCGCTGCAGCAGGTCCAGCAGCGCCGCCAGCTCGCCGGGACGGCAACCGAGCACGCGCACGTCGCCGCAGGTGATGGCCGCAGCCAGGATCAGGGTGCCTGCCTCCACCCGGTCTGGCGGGATCGTGCACATGCCGCCGCGCAGCCGGGGCACGCCCTCGATCACCAGGCGGTTGCCACCGGCGCCGCTGACGCAGGCGCCGCAGGAGTTGAGGAACTCGGCCAGGCCGACCACTTCGGGTTCCTCCGCCGCCGCGTCGATCACGGTGACGCCCCGGGCCAGGACGGCGGCCATCATGACGTTGGCGGTGCCCAGCACGGTGGAGCCGTTGCGCGAGGCCAGGTACACGCGCGTGCCGCGCAGCCCTCCCGGCGGCGCCTCGGCGACCACGGTTCCGTGCTCGATCTCGATGCGCGCCCCGAGGGCGGCCAGCCCCTTAAGGTGCAGGTCGATCGGGCGCTCGCCGATGACGCAGCCGCCCGGCAGGCTGACGCGGGCCCGCCCGCGGCGCGCCAGCAGCGGCCCCAGCACGCACACCGAGGCGCGCATGCGCCGGACCATCTCGTAAGGCGCCTCCGTGGGGCCTTCCGCAGGCGCGCTCACGCGCGCCGCCGACCCGGCACCCTCCACGACCGCGCCCAGGCCTTGCAGGAGTTCCCGCAAGGTGGCCACGTCGCGCAGCTCCGGCATCCCCTGGTACTCGACCGTGCCCTCGCACAACAGGCTGGCCGCGAGCAGCGGCAGGGCCGCGTTCTTGGAGCCGGAGACCGTCACCTGGCCTTGCAGCGGGCGGCCTCCCAGGACGGAAAAGCGATCCATGGCGGCGGCTCAGGTGGGTCGGGCGGATGGGGCCGGCCGGGTGGCCAGGGCCGGGCGGGCGGAAGTTTGACGAGCACCCGGCTCCGGTACTACACTGTCGGGCTGCTTTTCTCGGCCCAACCCGGCAATCAGTGACCCATGGTGGAAACGGAAATCCTCAGCGCGCCTCCCACCCTCGATCCGGCCGGTTTCTTCGCCGCCCCACCCTCCCGCCCCAGTGACTTGATCCAGGCGCGCCGCGCGTTGCTGCGCGAGGCCGCCGTGGCCGACAAGTTCGAATCCGCCGTGCGCGACGCGCGTGGTGCCGGCAACTCCCGGGTGGCGGCGCTCGGCTCCTGGGTCATCGGCGAGTACGCCCGGGCCCTGGAGCTGATCAGCGGCAACGACGAGCTGGCCGTGTTCGTGCGCGGCTCGTCCCTGCTCGAGCTGGGCCGGAAGACCGAAGCCCGCAAGGCCTTGCAAGCGGCCGAGCGCGCCTCCGACCCCGCGCTTGCGGGCCTGAGTCTCCAATCGCTCGAGGCCCTGGGCGACTACGAGGCGCTGCGCTCGACCCTCGCCTCCGCCCGGCTGGCGCCGGCCGACCGGGCCTACTACGAGGCGCGCCTGCTGGAAGCCGAGGGCCGCTACGCCGAGGCCACGGACGCGTATGAGCGCCTGCTCGCCGAGTTCCCCCAGCACTTCGAGGCGCGCTTCCGCCTGGCCCTGCGCAGCGACCTGCACGGCGACGACGAGGCCGCGCTGCGCCACTACGAGTTCCTGTCGCAGCGGCGCCCGGTGCCGGTGGCCGTGCTCATCAACCTCGGCGTCCTGTACGAGGACCACGGCCACTTCGAAAAGGCCTGCGGCTGCTACGGCGCGGTGCTCAAGCGCGACCCCAACCATCCGCGCGCCCGCCTGTACTTCAAGGACGCGCACGAGTCGCTGGACATGTACTACGACGAGGAGATGGAGCGCAAGGAGGACCGCCTGCTGCAGGTCCTGCGCACCTCCATCTCCGAGTTCGAGCTGTCGGTGCGGGCGCGCAATTGCCTCCAGGCCATGGACATCCGCACGCTGGGCGACCTGGTCAGCCACAGCGAGGCGGACCTGCTGCAGTTCAAGAACTTCGGCGACACCTCGCTCAACGAGATCAAGCGCGTGCTGGCGGCCAAGGGCCTGCGCCTGGGTCTGCGCCGCGACGACGGCTCCTTCATCGTGCCCGAGGAGTTCGAATCCAAGCACACGCCGAGCCCGGAGGAGGACTTGTCGTGGCTGGGCGAGCTGACGCCCGAGCAGCGCGACGCCATGGACATGCAGATCAGCGCGCTGAACCTGTCCGTGCGCTGTCACCGCGCCCTGGTCGAGAAGCTCAACCTGCAGAAGGTGGGAGACATCCTGCGCTACACCGAGGAGGACCTGCTGAGCATGCCCAACTTCGGCATCACCTCCCTCAAGGAGCTGATCGGGAAGCTGGAAGAGCTGGGCCTGCACTTGCGCAGCGGCCGCGGCGACGAGTACACCGGCGAGGACATCTAGACCGCGGTGTTCGAGTTCCTGCAGGGCCGCGTGGTCGCGCTGGGGCCCGGGAGCGCGGTGCTCCAAAGCGGCGGCCTCGGCTGGTCCCTGCAGGTGTCGGCGCGCTGCGCGGCGCGCCTGGCGGAGGGCCAGCGCGCGCGCCTGTACGTGCACCTCGCGGTCAGCGACAGCGCGCTCAGCCTGTACGGCTTCGGCGACGAGAGCGAGCGCAGCTTCTTCCGCCGCCTCCTGGCGGTGTCCGGCATCGGCCCGGCCTCGGCGCTGTCCCTGCTCAGCGCCATGCCGCCGCAGGAGATCGCCAGCGTCATCCTGGACGGCGACGCCGAGCGGCTGCGCGTGGCCAAGGGTATCGGCCGCAAGACCGCCGAGCGCCTGATCCTCGAGCTGCGCGACAAGATCCAGGCCGACGCGCTGGCGCCGGCCGGCGCCCCCGGCCGCGGCGAAGAGCTGGAGCGGATCCTGACCGAGCTCGGCTTCCGCCCCAAGGAAGCCCTGCGGCGTGCCGGCGCCGCGCGCCGGGCGCTGGGCTCCGGCGCCGGCTTCCAGGAGCTTCTGCGCGCCGCTCTCAACACCGAAGCGACCACCCCATGACCGCCCGCGTTGCCCTGCTGATGGGCTCGGACAGCGATTTCGAGCGCCTCAAGCCCGCCGTCCAGATCTTCCAGGACTTCGGCGTCGCCGTGGAAGTGCGCGTGCTCAGCGCGCACCGCACTCCCGACGAAGTGGTCCGCTTCGTCACCGAGGCCCCGGAGCGCGGCATCCGGGTGTTCCTGTGCGCGGCCGGTGGCGCGGCGCACCTCGCCGGCGTGGTGACCGCGCACACCACGCTCCCGGTGCTCGGCATTCCGCTCGACAACCCGCCGCTCGGCGGCCTGGACGCGCTGCTGAGCACGGTGCAGATGCCCGGCGGCGTGCCCGTGGCCACCTTCGGGGTGGGCCGCGGCGGCCCCGACAACGCCGCCTTGTTCGCGCTGCGCATCCTGGCGCTGGCGGACCCGGCGCTCGCGGCCCAGCTGGAGCGCTTCCGCGGCGATCAGCGCGACAAGGTGCGCAAGCGGGACGCGGCGCTCCAGGACGCGCTGCGCGCGCGTCCGGCCTGAGCTTCCGCCAGGCATGGCGTTCGGTGCCACACGGGCACCCATCGCCACGGTTGGAGAACTCAGCGCAGCGCCGCGCCGGCTGGCGCCGGCCGCTGCGCCAACACGGAATAGATCGGCCTGCGCCGGCACAGCTCCAGGGTCTCCTGGCGCACGCGCGCGGCCACCGCCGCGTCGGCGGGCGCGCGCAGGATCTGGTCGATCCAGCCGGCCAGAGCCTCCATGTCGCGCGTGTCGAAGCCGCGCGTGGTCACCGCCGGCGTGCCGATGCGGATGCCGGAGGCCTGCATGGGTTTCTCCGGGTCGAAGGGGATCAGGTTCTTGTTGACCGTGATCCCGCCGTGGTGCAGCGCGTCCTCGGCGGTCTTGCCGGTGACCCCGGGGCCCTTGGGCCCGCGCAGGTCCACCAGCATCAGGTGGGTGTCAGTGCCGCCGCTGACCAGGCGGTAGCCGCGTTTCGTCAGTCCGGCCGCCAGCGCCTTCGCGTTGTTGACGATCTGCTGCTGGTAGGTCTTGAAGGAGGGTTCGAGCGCTTCCTTGAGGCAGACCGCCTTGGCCGCGATGGCATGCATCAACGGTCCGCCCTGCATGCCGGGAAATACCGCGGAGTCGATCTTCTTGGCCCAGGCTTCCTTGCACACGATGGCGCCGCCGCGCGGCCCGCGCAGGGTCTTGTGCGTCGTGGTGGTGACCACGTCGGCGTGCGGGACCGGCGAGGGGTGCACGCCGGCGGCCACCAGTCCGGCGATGTGGGCCATGTCCACCAGGAACCCGGCGCCTGCGTCCGTGGCGATGGCGCGCATACGCTCGAAGTCGATGACGCGCGGGTAGGCGCTGGCGCCGGCCATGAGGACCCGCGGTTTGTGCTCGGCGGCCAGCCGCGCCACCGCCTCGTAATCGATGCGCTCATCGTCGGCGCGCACACCGTAGTGCACGAACTTGTAGTAGATGCCGGAGGAGTTCTTGGGGTGGCCATGGCTCAGGTGGCCGCCGTGGTTGAGCTCCATGGCGAGCACGGTCGCGCCGGGCTCGGCCATGGCCAGGAGTGCGGCCTGATTGGCCTGGCTGCCGCTGGAAGGCTGGACGTTGGCGTGCTCGGCCCGGAACAGGGTCCTGAGCCGCTCCTGGGCCAGGACCTCGGCCCGGTCCACCCACTCGCAGCCGCCGTAGTAGCGCTTTCCGGGATAGCCCTCCGCGTACTTGTTGGTCAGCACCGAGCCCAGCGCCTCGAGCACGGCCGGCGAGGCGTGGTTCTCGCTGGCGATCAGCTCGATCTGCTCCTCCTGGCGGCGCAGTTCGCCGACCAGGGCGGCGTGGACCTCCGGATCCGAGGCAGCGACCTGCGGGTACGCGTCGTGCATGGAGGTAGGATAAGGGCGATGGTGCAGGGGGGAAGGAAGCGCTGGGCGGTGCTCGCCCTGGCCGTGGCGGGCGCGGGCTGCGGCCGCGACGCGGGCTCGTCCCTGGCGCAGGCGCCCGTGCAGGTCGAGCCCCTGCTCCTGGACCTGCCGCGCATCCCGATCGGGCAGACCGGGCACGGCGAATACCGCATCCGCAACGTCTCCGGGGTGCAGCAGGTGCTCACCGGGATCGGCCCCCTGCCCTGCGACTGCGCCTCCGCGGAGCTGGAGCTGCCCGGCCGCAGCGCCGAGGAGCGCAGCGTGCGCGTGGAGCCCGGCGGCATGCAACTGGCGCTGCAGCCGGGAGAAGAGGCGGTCCTGCGCTTCGAGCTGCGCACGGCGCGCTTCCGCGAGCCGGTGTCGCGCAAGAGCGGGGCCTTCCTGCTGCGCTTCCGGGACCGCGCGCCCGTGCGCGTGGAGTTTGCGGCCGACATCTGGAATCCGCACTGGGTGGAGCCCTGGGCCCTGGAGCTGGGCCGCGTGGGAGTGCGCCAGCGCGCCAGCGGCTATGTCATGGTGCGCGGCCACGACGAGCCCGAATTCGGCCTGATCGCGCCGCAGACGGTGGACGGCTGGACGCTGCGGGTGGAGCACGTCAGCTCCAGCCCGGACACCTACCGGATCAACGTCACCGCGCCGGAGGAGCTGCCGCAGGGCGGATTCCGCCAGGACTTCGTGCTGCGCTCCGACCTGCCCGAGTCTCCGCCCATCAAGTTCAGCGTGCAGGGGGTGGCCGAGCCGGACATCGCCTGGTCGCCCCGGCGCCTGCTGATCCTGGCGGGCGAGCGCCCGCGCAGCGTGGAAATGGTGCTGCGCACGCTGCCGGTGGACCTGGTGATCGCCGCTCCGGCCGCGGAGCTCTCCGGTGAAGGCGCCGACGGCCTCGGTGTTGCCGTCGAACCGATCGAGGAAGGCCACAGCTACCGGATCCGCCTGACCGCCAGAGCGCCGGTGCCGGACGCGCTGCAGAGCGGCACGCTGCTGCTGCGCACCGGCGTGGCCGAGCAGCCGGAGATCGCGGTCCCTTACTCCATCCTGCCGGCGCCCGCGCGCGAGAACCCCTAGGCATGCGCCGCGACCTGCTCGCCTGGCCGGCGGCGGCGCTGATCGCGCTGCTGTGCGCCGCCTGCTCCCGGAGCGCGCCGCCGCGGCTGAACGTGCTCCTCATCAGCATCGACTCGCTGCGCGCCGACCGGCTCGGCTGTTACGGCCACCGCGCCGAGTACGCGCCGGAAGTCGCAGTCAGCCCCAACCTGGACGCGCTGGCCGCCCGGGGCGTGGCCTTCGATTCGGCCTGGAGCACCACGTCGTGGACCTTGCCGGCGCACATGGCGCTGCTCACCGGCCTGCCTGACCGCCTGCACGGCGTGGTCGGCGACGAGTACGTGCTCAACCCGCAGCGGCGCAGCCTGGCCCAGGAGTTGCGCGACGCCGGCTACGCCACCGCGGGCTTCTACAGCGGCCCGTACCTGGCGCCCAAGTACGGCTTCGGGCGCGGCTTCGAGCGCTACGAATCGGCCATGACCCCGCTGGAGCAGGTGCCGGCGGAGCGCCTGGAAGCGCTGCGCGCGCAGCTCGGCCCCGCGATCACCCCCAAGACGCTGGAGGACCGCTGGTCGCACCTGGACGTGACTTCGCCGCAGGTGAACGCCAAGGCCTACGAGTTCCTGCAGCAGCAAGCCGGGCGCCGCCCGTTCTTCCTGTTCCTGCACTACTTCGACGCGCACTACGACTACCTGCCCGACGCCGCCGAGCCGGGCCTGGGCCGCAAGTTCGATCCGGGCTACACCGGCAGCATGATCGGGGAGAACTGGTACTTCAACCCGCAGGTCTTCAATCCCTCCGCCGAGGGCGACCGCCGCCAGGTCATCGGCGAGCGCGACCTGCACCACGTCATGGCGCTGTACGACGCCGAGATCCACTGGGTGGATCGCCACATCGGCCAGGTGCTGCAGAAGCTGCAGGATCTCGGCGTTGCCGACCGCACCCTCGTGTGCGTGGTGGCCGACCACGGCGACGAGTTCTTCGAGCACGGGGCCATCGGTCACCGCTCCACGTTATACGAGGAGCTGACGCGCATCCCGCTGCTCCTGTACGTCCCCGGAGCCACGCCACCCGGCATGCGCGTGCGCCCGCTGGTCCGTATCTACGACATCGCTCCCAGCCTCCTGGACTACGCCTGCGGCGGCTCCCTGGCCGAGAGCACGGGAGCCAGCCTGCGCCCGCTCATCGAGGGCGAGCGCGAGGCGCCGCGCAGCGTGCAGCAGCGCATCTACGGCAAGCTGTACGGCCGCGTCAACGTGCGCGACGGCTATCGCGACGGGCGTTACGCCGTCCTGCGCCAGCTCACCGTGGACACCGACTTGACCGACGAGCACAGCTTGCACCTGCGCCAGCGCCAGTGGGAGGACGGAAGCCTGCGCTTCGACGTGTTCGACAAGGGCACGGACCGCGGCGAGCACGTGCGTCTCGCGCCCGCCGACCCGCGCTACCGCGAGGCGCTGGCCGCCGCCTGCGCCGCGCATCGCGACACGGAGGCGCGCGCGCGGCGCCTGCCGCGCCTGCACCCCGATCCGGCCCCGCCGCTGACGCCCGAGGAGTGGAACAACCTGCAGCAGCTCGGCTACGTGGACGTCAACGTGCCGCCGGAGGACATGCCGCCCCCGCGCCTGCTGGCCCCGTTTCCCCCGCCCTGCGCCGACTAGCCGGCGCGCGCGTCCGTTCCGCACCGGCTGTGCCCGGGCAGGATCCACGTCTCCTTAGGATAGGCCGCCATGCTTTGCCTGCTCCTCGCCCTGGCCCCGGCCGCCCTGCCCCAGGATTTCGATCCCGATCCCGAGCACATCGCTCACCGCGTCCTCGTGGTGTACAACGCCAACTGGCCCGACCACAACGGCGACGGCGTCGGCGACTCGGAGGAAGTGGCGCGCCACCACGCGGCCCGGCGCGGCATCCCGGAGCGCAACCTGTTCCCGGTGTACTGCTCCGTATCCGGTGCCAGCTACGACGGCCTGGCCGGCTGGCAGGCGTGCTGGGACGAGGTGATCCAGCCGCTGCGCGACCATCTGACCCTGAACTACGGCCCCTGGGACATCCTGGGCTTCAGCTTCTGCCATGGCGTCCCCTACCAGATCAACTCGCCCGGCGGCGGCGAGCGCTCGCTGGACGAGAGCCTGATCCGCCTGTGGCAGCTGGGCGACCGCGACCACCCGCCGTTCGCGGGAGTCGGCTCGCCCGACAACTACTTCGACGGGGCGCCGACCCTCGGTCCGGACGTGGGGCGCTTCAACCCCAAGCTCTTCGTGTACTTCGGCGAGCGCAACTACCTGGTGGCGCGCCTGGACGGCGCCGACGCCGCGCGCAGCAAGGAGCTGGTGGACTTCGCGCTCTACGCCGACGCCTACCTCGTGCCGCAGCCCGGCTACTACACCGGCACCGCGTACTGCGACACGCAGTACGGCCTGTACACCGACCAGGATCTCGCCAACTACCCGTTCGGGCACAACAGCTACGCCAACGCCGACAAGGACATGGCCTACGGCCGCCGCTGGCTGGAGCAGGCCGGCTTCGTGACGCGCTGGGAGCCGTACGATGCCGAGATCGGCATGCCGGGGGCCGTCTTCAGCGACGGCAGCAGCGCCGCCACGGCGCCACAGGCGCTCTGGTACCACGGCTGGTACAACCTGCTGACCTATCACGACGCCTGGGAATGGCTGCCCGGCTCGGCTGCCTGCGACCTGGACTCGCTCTCCATCTACAACCTGCGCAGCGCCGCGCCCGGCAGCTTCCTGGGCGAGGCTTTTCGGCGCGGCCTGACCGCCAGCGTCGGCGTGCTCGCCGAGCCCTTCCTGGACGGCCATTGCTATCCCGAGAGCTTCACCTACTACCTGGTCGCCAAGGGCTACACCTTCGCCGAGGCGGCGCGCGTCAGCGACCCGCGCACGCTCTGGCGCAACCTCTACGTGGGCGACTTCCTGTACCAGCCCACGCGCGCCGGCAAGGCGGCGCTGCTCGACACGCAGCAGCCGCCGCCGGCCGCGGTGACGGTCAGCGCCGGCAGCACGCCGGACGAGCGGGTGTTCCAGACCACGTTGGACACCGCCGGATCCCTTCCCGACGTCGGCCGCCTGACTCTCCACTACGGGCCGACGCCAGCTTACGGCTTCGCCGTGGCCGGCGAGGACGACCGCCCGCGCGTCTATCACAGCGCCCGCGTCGGCGGCCTCGGCCCGGACGAGCTGCTGCACTTCCGCGCCGACTACACCGACCCGGCCGGCAACACCGGCGCGGGCACGGATCTCATCCTGCACACCGCGCTTGCGACTCAACCGGTGCTGGCGCGCGTGGTGGCGCCGTCCACCGTGGCCGCCGGGCAGTCCTTCGAGATGGAGATCGTTCTCGGTGCCCAGGCTGGCTTTGCCACGCTGACCTCCTACAGCGTGACGATCACATCGGCCGTCCTCGGCTGGAGCCAGCGCGACGTGCTGCCGCTGATACTCGGCCTTGTCCCGCGCTTCTTCAACGCCGCGGACGGCACCTTGCGCAGCGCCCGCTGCACCGTTCCCGGCACGCTGCCGCCCGACACTTACCTCATCGAAGCCAGCGCGACCTCAGGCGCGGGCAGCGACTCCCACGCCGTGACGCTCACCGTGCAGTGACGGGACTCCTGCCCCAGTTCACTTCCAGCTTTCCGCAAAACTGGAAGCGTTGCTGCGGAGCCCGGGGAGCGGGTGAAGTCAGCGAGGAGCGACGCGCGCGAAGCGGCGCTTGCCGGCCTGGAGGAGCCGCGCCGGGGCGCCGTCGTGCAGCCGCACGACGGTCTTGGCGTCGGTGCACACCTGTTCGTCCAGGCGCACGCCGCCTTGCTCGATGAGGCGGCGCGCCGCGCTGGTGCTGGGAGCAAGGCCGGCTTCCTTCAGGAGGTTGGGAAGCAGGTAGTCGCCGGGGGCGATGCGGACCTCGGGGATGTCCGAGGGCAGCGCGTGCTGCTGGAAGCGGCGGTCGAACTCGGCCGAGGCGGCCGCGGCGGCGGCCGGACCGTGCAGCGCGGCGGTCACGGCGGCGGCTAAGCGCGCCTTGGCGTCGCGCGGATGGCCGGCGAGGACGGCGGCCGCCTCCGCCTCGTCCAGGTTGGTGGCGAGACGGAACCAGTCCGGCATGAGGGCGTCGGACAGGCTCATGACCTTGCCGTACATGTCCTGCGGCGGCGCGGTCAGCGGCACGTGGTTGCCGTAGGTCTTGGACATTTTGCGGCCGTCGGTGCCGAGCAGCAGCGGGGTGGTCACACACACCTGCGGCTGCATGCCCTCGCGCTCCTGCAGGAGCCGTCCCATGTGCAGGTTGAAGAGCTGGTCGTTGCCGCCGAGCTCGACGTCAGCCTGGACCATGACCGAGTCCCAGCCCTGCATGAGCGGGTAGAGGAGCTCGTGCAGGTGCAGGGGCGCGGCCGCCTGCATGCGCTTCTGGAAGTCGTCGCGCTCGAGCAGGCGCGCCACGGTGGTCCGGGCGGCCAGCTTCAGGGCGTCGAAGAAGTCCATGCGCCCGAACCACTCGGAGTTGCGCCGCATCTCGCAGCGCGCCGGGTCGAGGTCCAGGATCCTGCCGATCTGGTCCAGGTAGGTGGCGGCGTTGCGCTCGACCTCCTCCTTGGAGAGCGCCGGGCGCTGCTCGTTGCGGCCGGTCGGATCGCCGAGGCGGGCCGTGGCGTCACCGAGGATCAGGACCGGGAAATGGCCGAGTTCCTGGAACAGGCGCAGCAGGCGGATCGGGACCGCGTGGCCGAGGTGGACCTCGGTGAAGGTCGGGTCGATGCCGAACTTGATGCGCAGCGGCCGGTCGGAGCGCAGCCGGCCCGCCAGCTCGTCCCCGGTGACGATGTCGGAGGCGAGGCGCCGGATGCGCTGCAGGGCGAGCTCAGGGTCGGCGCGGGGGCTCACCGGCGGTCCTCGTGCGCGCCTCCCACCAGGCGGTCCAGGCGGCGGGCGCATCGCCGAAAGGCTGGCCCGTGAGCCAGCCCAGGGCGGTGGTGATGGTGGTGGAACGAGCGGGGGTGGCCGGCGCCTGCAGCGCCTGCAGCAGGGCCGCGACGCCGGCGTCGCGCTGTTGCGCCGGCAGCATCGCGGCGCACACCAGGAGGTGGCGGTCCACCTCGGGGTTGGGCAGCGCTGCGGCCTTGTGCAAGTGCGCCAGGGGGTCGGCGGCGAGCGCCTGCCAGCCGTCGGGAAACGCCAGGAAGCGCGCCTCCTGGAAGCGGACCTGCTGTACCGGCAGGACGCGGCTGCCGAGACGGGCGCCGTCGCAGCGCAGGCGCGCGGCCAGCCGGATCTCCCACAAGGCGCCGGCTTCGCCGTCCATCTGCAGCGGCAGCTCGGTGGTCTCGGAGTAGGTCTCTCCCGGCGGCAGGAATACGGCCGTGGACAGCCGCCCGACGCGCTGGAATGACTGGCGGTCGCTGGCGCCGTGCGGCAGCCAGCGGTCCACGGACCAGGTCAGCTCCACCGCCAGTCCCTGGGGCGGCGCGTGCAGGGCCAGCTCCTCGCCCAGCATGCTGCGGATCTCCAGGCGCACCAGCATCGTGGCGCCGAAAGTGGCGGGACCGTCCGGGATCAGCACGCGCGCGCCGGCGCTCAGCTGCTCTTCGACGGCGCGGGCGTGCAGGACTTGCAGGCCCAGCCGGGTCTGCTCCGCGAGCTGCTGCTCGCTCGGCCGCCCCGGCGCGGGGGCTGCAGGCGGCGGCGGCGCCGGCGCGGGCCGGCTGGGCTCGCGCGCCTCCTCCGCCGCCAGCCGGATGTCCGCGCAGGCGGCCAGCAGGACCAGCGGCAGGGCGGCGGCGCGCCGCATGCAGGCGCCTCCTCAGGCGGCGGGGGGCGCCGGGCTCTCGGGGGTCGGGGTGGCCGGGGCCGGCGCGGCCGGCTTGTCGCCGTTCTCGGTGGCGCCAGGCTGCTCGGCCTGCTCGGCCTGCTTGGCGGCCTTGGCGGCCGCGCGCGCTGCCGCCTTGGCTTTCTTCTTCTCCACGGATTCCTTGTGCTTGGCCAGGACCTCGTCGTTCTCGGCGAACTCGGCGTGCAGGAAGGCCAGGCCGATGCGCTCTTCGCCGCAGTCCACGCGCACCACCCGCACCTCGACCTTGAGGCCCGCGATGCAGTGGTCGTCGGGATTGTTCTGCCATTCCTGCGGCAGCGTCGAGTAGTGCATGAAGGCTTCCAGCTCCTCCTCCAGCTTCACGAAGCAGCCCGCGGAGATGTTCTTGGTGATGGTGCCCGACATCACGTCGCCCACGTGATAGTTGGCCGGGATGTAGTCCTCCCACGGGTTCTTGGTCAGCTGCTTCATGCCGAGCGAGATGCGCTGCTTCTCCTTGTCCACGGCCAGCACCACGCACTGGATGCGGTCGCCCTTGCGCACCATCTCGGAGGGATGCTGGATCTTGCGCGTCCAGTGGAAGTCTGTGTTGTGCAGCAGGCCGTCGATGCCCTCCTCGATCTCCACGAAGGCGCCGTAGCTGGCCAGGTTCTTGACCGTGGCCTCGATGACGGTGCCGGGCGTGTAGTTCTCGGCGATGCGGTCCCAGGGGTTGCCCTCGACCTCGCGCACCGACAGCGACATCTCCTTCTTGTCGAGGTCGATGGCCTTGACGTAGATCTGGATCTCCTGCTGCTTCTGGTACTCGGCCTCGGGGTTGATGTTCTGGCGCGCCCAGCTCAGCTCGCTGACGTGCACCAGGCCCTCGACGCCGGGCTCCAGCTCCACGAACAGGCCGTAGGGCACGATGTTCACGATCTTGCCCACGCGGATCGAGCCGACCGGGTAGCGCTCGGCGATGTTGCTCCACGGGTCGGGGCGCAGGGCCTTGAGGCTGAGCGCCACGCGGTTGCGGTCGCGGTCCACGCTGAGCACGAACACGTCGATGACGTCGCCGATCTTGAGCATCTCGCGCGGGTGCTTGATGCGCCCGTACGACATGTCGGTGACGTGCAGCAGGCCGTCGATGCCGCCCAGGTCCACGAAGGCGCCGAAGTCGGCGATGTTCTTGACCTCGCCCTTGCGCACCTGGCCCTCCTGGATCTCGCCCAGCAGGGACTCGCGCTTCTCCTGGCGCTCCTCCTCCAGCAGCTGGCGCCGGCTGATGACGATGTTGCGCCGCTCCTCGTCGATCTTGACGATGCGGGCGCGCACGACCTGGCCCAGCAGGTCGCCCGGCTCGGGCGTGCGCCGGATGTCGATCTGGCTGGCCGGGAGGAAGCACAGGACCCCCTCCACGTTGATCAGCAGGCCGCCCTTGATCTTCTTCTTGACCTCGCCCTCCACGATGTCGCCCGGCTTGCAACGGCCCACCACGCTCGACCAGGCGCGCTCGCGGTCGGCCTCGCGCTTGCTGACCACCGGCACGTTGGTGGCGCGGTCGTCGCCGTGGTAGTAGACCTCGAAGGTCTCGCCCGGCAGCGGCAGCCGGTCCTCGAACTCGGCGATGGCGATGGGGGCTTCGGCCTTGCCGCCGATGTCCACCAGCACGCGGCCGTTGCGCTCATCCACCATGAGCACGGTGGCGGCGACGGTGGATTCCGGGCGGGCGCCGCCGATACGGCCGCGCAGCAGCGACGCGAGATCGTCGTCGCCCACGTATTGGCCGAGCTTCTGTTGCAGCTCGGAATCGGACAGGTCAAAACGGCGGACGACGTCCTTGGCAGCCATGCGCAGGGGAGAGAGTTCGAAGTTGAGGGTCAGTGGGAAGGGCCGGCGCGACCGCCGGTCGGGTCCGCCGCGCGCGCACCCGCATCAGGCGGATGGAGAAGCGGCGCCACCCAGGTGAGGAGGCGTTCCACCGCCTCCTCCTCGGAGAGCTTGCTGTTGTCGAGCTGCCTGCCGCCCGGCGACAGGCGCGGGGCCGAGGCGCCGCGGGAGGCGTCGCGGGCGTCCCGCTCGGCCAGCGCGGCCAGGACCGCCTGTTCCTGCACGGGCAACCCGGCGGCGCGCTGCTGGGCGGCGCGGCGGCGGGCCCGCTCCTCGCGGGACGCCTCCACGAACACCTTCAGGTCGGCGTCCGGGAAGATCACCGTGCCGGCGTCGCGGCCGTCGGCCACCACGCCGGTCACGCCGGCGTGAGAGCGCAGCCGGCGCATGCGTTCGTCGAGGGCGGCGCGCACGCGCGGGTGGTCGGCGACCTCGACCACGGCCGCGTCCACGCGCGCGGTGCGCAGCTCGGCCTGCAGCGGCCGGCCGTCCACGATCACCCGGCCGTCCGCGTGACAGTGCAGCTCGATGCGAGAGAGCGTGTCCAGGACCTCGTTTTCCGCCGCCGCATCCGCGCCGCGCGCGAGAACCACCCAGGTCAGCGCGCGGTACCAGGCGCCGGAATCGAGGTATGCCCAACCCAGGCGCTGCGCGAGGCGCCGCGCGAGGGTGCTTTTTCCGCTGCCCGCGAGCCCGTCCAAGGTCACGACCGGCGTGCGCTGTGACGGCCCCGCGGCGGACATAAAGCCCGGAGATTCTAGGGATTGCGCCGCCGGCGTCAAGGCGAGCGCGGGGCGGCCGGGCTCCCAGGCTGGGAGGATGCGCAGGCGCCGTCCGCCCGCGAGCAGGCGCTCTTCGGCAATGTGCAGGTGGCCGATCACCGCGGCCGCGGCGCCGTGTCCCTCCAGCGCCTCCACCACCGCCGGCTCCACCAGCGCCAGGACGTCCAGCGGCTTGCGCGCCACCGCCTGGCGACTGACGCCGCGCAGGCGCCGCGCCAGTGCCAGGCGCCAGGAGTACGGCAGCGCGCGGCCCAGCGCCCGCAGCCAGCGCCGGCGCAGCCAGTGCCGCAGCCGCTGGTACGGCCGGTCGCGCAGGCAGAACTGGTCGCCGTGGGTCACCAGCACGCGCCCGCCCGCGGTGGAGAGCAGCACCGAGTCCGCTACCTCCGCCCCCGCCCTGGCACCGTCGGCCGGCTCCAGCAGGACGTCGCGGTTGCCGCGCAACAGGATCACGCGCACCCCGCGCCCGCTCAGGCCGCTCAGGGCGGCGCACAGCGGCTGGAAGGCCGGCTCTTCCCACTGCTCCGGGCCGACGAAGGCGTCGAACAGGTCGCCCATGACGACCAGCGCCTGCAGATCCGCGGGCGCCTGGCCCAGGGCAGCGGCGAAGCTCGTGATCTCCTGCGGAGCCTGTGCGCCGAGGTGCAGGTCGGTGAACAGCCAGGCACGCACGGCGCCGAGCTCCAGCGCGGGCTGGCCGGGCGCCGCCGGCTTCCAGCGGACCTCGCCGCCGCCGCTCACGCCGCGCCTCCGCCCTCCAGGCCCAGCTCCTTGGCCTTCTGCCACAGCGCCTTGCGCGAGATGCCGAGCAGGGCCGCGGCCGCCGCGCGCCGGCCGCCGGTGGCGGCGAGCGCGCTGCGGATGGCCTCGCGCTCGGCCCGGCGCACGCTCTCGCGCAGCGGCGGCACGTCCTGGGCGCGCAGCGGCCGCGGGCTCAGCGGCCCGCCGGGAAGCAGGTGCTCGGGCCGCAGGATGCGCGCCTGGCCGGCCAGCGCCAGCCCGCGCTCCACCGCGTTCTCCAGCTCGCGCACGTTGCCGGGCCAGTCGTGCTCGGCCAGGCGGCGCAGGGTCTCCGGCGCCACCTGGAAGCGCCCGGCGGTGTCGCGCGCGCGCAGGAAGGCTCCGAGCAGGACCGGCAGGTCCTCCAGGTGCTCGCGCAGCGGCGGCAGGCGCAGCGGGATGACCGCCACGCGGTAGTAGAGGTCCTCGCGGAAGCGGCCCGCGTTCACCGCCTCGCGCAGGTCGGAGCGCGTCGCGGCGATGACGCGCGCGCGCAACGGCACGGGCTCGCTGGCGCCGAGCGGCAGGAACTCGCGCTCCTGGAGGGCCCGCAGCAGCGCGCCCTGGGCGCCCGGAGTGAGGTCGTCCACGTCGTCCAGGAACAAGGTGCCGGCGCCCGCCTGCTCCAGCAGGCCCGCATGGTCCTCGTCGGCGCCGGTGAACGCGCCCTTGCGGAAACCGAACAGCTCGCCCTCCAGCAGCGACTCGGGCAGAGCCGCGCAGCTCACGCCCACGAACGGCTGGGACGCGCGCGCGCTCACGCCGTGGATGGCGCGGGCGGCGCGCTCCTTGCCGGTGCCGCTCTCGCCGCCGATCAGTACCGTGGCGTCGCTGCGCGCGGCTGCGCGGATGCGCGTGCGCACGTCCTCCAGCAGGGCGGAGGTGCCGGCCAGACCCAGGTCGTCGGCGCTGGGATCGGCCGCGCGCAGGCGTTCCAGGTCCTGCTGCATGCGGCGCACCGCGGCCACGCGGCGCACGTGCTCCAGCAGCGCCTCCACCGGAAACGGTTTCTGCAGGTAGGTGACGGCGCCGCCGCGCATGGCCGCGACCGCCTGCTCCACGGTCGCGTAGCCGGTCATCACCAGGACGTCGGCCGGCGGGTCCTTGGCCCGGGCCCGCTCCAGCAGCTTCAGGCCGTCGGCGCCCGGCAGGCGCACGTCCGTCACCACCAGGTCGCAGCGGTCCTCGCTCAGCCAGGCCAGCGCCGCCGCGCCGTCGACCAGCACCGTGACGCCGTGGCCGGCGTCGCGCAGCGCGTCCGCCAGCACCTCGGCCAGGGTCCGGTCATCCTCAACCAGGAGGATCTCCACGGCAGCGCCACTCCTAGGCCACGCTGGTCCCGGCGGTGGCGCGCGCCAGCGAGCGCAGCCCGAGCAGCAGCATGCGATGGCTGAGGCGTGCGGCCGCGAACTCGCTGGCGTGCAGGCTCGCGTGCGGCAGCAGCTCCAGGACCTCCACCCCCACGATCGGCCGGCGCATCCGGTCCAGTTGCACCAGCAGCTCGCTGACCGTGTACCAGTCGACGCCGCCGGGCTCGGGAGTGCCGGTGCTCATCACGATCGATGGGTCCAGCCCGTCCACGTCGAAGCTGAGCCACAGCGGGCCGTGCGGGAGATCGCGCAGGACCCGCTCCACGCGCTCGAGCGGATGCAAGGGCAGCAGCTCCTTCGCGAGCACGGCCGTGGCGCGGCGCTGCGTGCGGTACAGGTCGCGCTCCTCCGGGGAGATGGCGCGGATGCCGAAGGCGTGGATGTGCGTGTTCGGAAGGTCGAGCACGCGCCGCATGATGCAGCCGTGGCCGTAGCGCGTGCCGTGGTATTCGTCGCGCAGGTCGGGGTGCGCGTCGAGATGCAGGATCGTCAGCGTCTTGTGGCGGCGCGCGGCCGCGCGGATCGGTCCCAGGCTCAGCGAGTGCTCGCCGCCGAGCACCAGCGGCATGCGGCCGGCGTCCAGGATCTCCCCCACTTGCGGCTCCAGCTGCTCCGCCAGCTGCTCCGGCGGGCCGTCCACCGCCACCGGCGGGAGCGTGCGCACGCCGTAGCGGCGGGCCTCGTCCTCCAGCCACTCGTCGTAGAACTCGACCTGCTGCGAGGCCTCCAGGATGGCGGCCGGACCCCGGGCGGTGCCCCGCTTGTACGTGGTGGTGGCCTCATACGGCACCGGGACCACGACCCCCAGCGCGCCTGCGCCGCACTCCGCGCCCTCGAGGCCCAGAAAGGCGCCTGGGTCGTGGCTCATGCGACGAGAGTAGCGCGCCGCCGGCGCTCAGGCGCAGAAGACCGCCGCGGCGACGCAGGTGACCCAGTGCCCGGCCACGCCTTCCTTGGCCTGGACCACGTTGAAGCTGTCGTAGATGTTGCCCGAGATCTTCCAGATCTCGCGCTTCTCGTCCCAGGTGGCGCTGGCGTTGTACTCCACGCCCATCACGGTGCACAGCATCTCCACCGCCAGGTCCTCCACGTAGTCCTCGGTCTCCTTCTCGGTCATGCCGAAGCCGTGGTGCTCGGACAGGTAGCCGAAGCGCGCCTTGTCGCGGGGAACGGCCACGCCGATGCCGGCGGAGCAGGAGCGGCCCTTCTCGTTGGTGTCCTGGCGGGCCATGACGCAGAACACGATCTGCCCCGGCGTCATCTTGGACAGACCCTCCTCGCGCGTCACCCGCCGGCACTTCGCGGGATAGATGGAGGACACCGTGACCAGGTTGAACGAGGCGATGCCGGCCTTGCGCAGCGCCATCTCGAACGACGACAGCCGTTCGCGATGGATGCCGAAGCCGCGGGTGAAAAACACCTTCCGGGGCACGAAGCCGTACGGCGGCACGGCGGGCGCGGCCGGGGGAACCTCGATCTCGGAGCTGCGCTTGCGAGCCATGGCGGGAAGGTGCGGAATTGTAGGCGGCTCGCCACGGCGCGCACGTTTTTTTTGGACGCCGCCGTCGCGGCCGCGGCGGCGCCGTTCCCAGACCAGCTAGACTGCGACCGGCATGCGCCTGGAATACCAGCAGAGCCTGAGAATGGAGCAGCGGCTGCTGCAGTCGCCGCAGATGATCCAGGCCATGCAGATCCTGCAGCTCACCACGCCCGAGCTGCTGGACCGCATTGAAGCCGAGCTGGAGGACAATCCCTTCCTGGAGACCGGAGCGGAGGCGGCCGAGGAAGAGGCGCCGGCACCGGCGGCCGCGGCGGCGGAGGAGGAGCGGCGCGGCGAGGCCGAGGAGGCGGCCGAGGAGCGGGCGGAGGAAGGCGGCGAGGACTTGCCGGGCATCGGCGAGGTGACGCGCCTGGTGGAGAGCGAGCGCGGGGCGCCGCGCGCGCGCGAAGGCGAGGACGGCGTCTACGACCCGGTCGGCAGCCTGGCGGCGCCCGACGTCCGCACCGCCGACTCCGTCCTGGCCGAGCTGCGCATGGCCGAGGCCAGCCCGCAGGAGCTGGACTACGCCGAGCTGCTGCTGGTCTCCCTGGATCACCGCGGCTTCCTGCCGGAAGGCGTCGAGGCCCTGGCCGAGGAGGCCGGCGTCCCCGCGGATGACCTGCGGGCGGTGCTGCAGCGCCTGCGCGCCCTGGCCCACCCGGCGCTGGCCGCGCGCGACCTGCAGGAGTGCTTCCTGCTGCAGCTCCAGGCCATGCCGGAGCGCCACCTGGTCGCCGAGACCATCGTCAGCGCGCACTACGAGGACCTGCTCGCCAACCGCCTGCCGCAGATCGCCAAGGCCCTCGAGCTACCCCTGGAGCACGTGCGGGTGGCGGTCGAGCTGCTCGGCAGCCTGGACGCGCGACCACTGGGGGAATACGAGGCCGACCACACGCTGCGCATCCTGCCCGACGTGGTGGTCCAGCCGGCTCCCGAGACGGGTTACGAGGTGCAGCTGGCCCGGGACGGCCTGCCGGAGCTGCGCCTCAGCGCCAGCGCCCGCGAGGCCCTGGACAAGGCCCGGGGCGACAAGCGGCTGTACGAATTCCTGCTCAAGAAGATCGAGCGCGCCCGGTGGTTCCTGGACGCCCTGGAGCAGCGCCGCCAGACCCTGCGCCGGATCAGCCGGGCGCTGGTGGACCGCCAGCGCGAGTTCCTGGAGTACGGGCCGGAGCGCCTGGCCCCGCTGAAGATGCAGGAGATCGCCGACGCACTCGGCATCCACATCTCCACGGTGTCGCGCGCCATCCGCGGCAAGTACGCGCAGACTCCCCAGGGGATCCTGCCGCTGAAGGGCTTCTTCTCCGGAGGCCAGCGCACCAGCTCCGGCGGCGAGCGCTCGCGGGTCTCGATCCAGAAGCGCATCCAGGACATCATCGAAGCCGAGGACAAGAGCGCGCCGCTGAGCGACGAGGAGGTCGTGCGCATCCTGCGCGATCGCGACGGCGTCAAGGTGGCCCGGCGCACCGTGACCAAGTACCGCATCGCGCTCAGCATCCCGCCGTCGCACCTGCGCCGCAGCTACTAGCGCCCTTCCGGGGCCGCTCACCGGCCGATATCATTCCTCCCCCCCGTCGCGCCGGGGCCTGTCCACATGCCCATCAAAGCCACTGAAATCCGCAAGGGCCAGATCCTCCTCATCGAGGGCGGCCTCTGGCTGGTGACCGACTTCGAGCACATCGCGCCCGGCAACTGGCGCGCCATCAACCAGGTGAAGTGCAAGAACCTGACCACCGGCAGCACCAAGCAGATGCGGCTGGGCTCCTCGGAGGTGGTGGAGCTGGCCTACCTGGAGAAGCGGCCCTGCACCTACCTGTACAAGGAGGGCGACCACTTCGTGTTCATGGACTCGCAGAACTACGAGCAGCACCACCTGGGCGCGGACGTGGTGGGCGAGTCCATGCAGTACGTGCGCGACAACCAGGAGGTGCTGGTCACCTTCCACGACGGGCGCCCCATCTCGGTGGACCTGCCCTCGGCCGTGGTGCTGCAGGTCAAGGAGGCCGAGATCGGCGTCAAGGGCGACAGCGTCACCAACAGCACCAAGGGCGCCGTGCTGGAGACCGGGCTGGCGGTGCGCGTGCCCATGCACATCAACGCCGGCGACTACGTCAAGATCAGCACCGAGAACGGCGAGTTCCTGGGCCGCACCAAGGGCGAAGACCGCTCCTAGGGCTGCTTGCGCCCGCGGCGCCGGCGGCGCGCGATGCGGGCCGCGGCGTGGATCTGGGCCGCGCGCTTGCGGGCGCGGTGCACCGACTGGCGCCACTCGGGACGGATCTGCGAGCCTTCCTCCAGCGCGCGCTGGATCAGTCCGGCGGCCTCCACCGGATCGTCGGTGACGGTGAACAGGTCCAGGTCGCCCGGCGCGATGGTGCCGTGGCGCAGCATCGAGTCCCGGATCCACTCCAGCATGCCGGACCAGTAGGCCTCGCCCATGAGCACCATGGGGAAGTTCTCCATCTTGCGCGTCTGGATCAGGGTGAGGGCCTCGAAGAATTCGTCCAGAGTGCCGAAGCCCCCGGGCAGGATCACGTAGCCGAGCGCGTAGCGCGCGAACATGACCTTGCGCACGAAGAAGTAGCGGAAGTGCAGCTCGACGTCCTGGAAGCGATTGCCCTCCTGTTCCATGGGCAGCTCGATATTGAGGCCCACCGACAGGCCGCCGCCCTGGCGCGCGCCCTTGTTGACGGCCTCCATCAGGCCGGGCCCGCCGCCGGTGATGACGGCGTAGCCGCGCCGCGCCACCTGCTCCGCCGTGCGTTCGGCCATGACGTACCAGGGATGCCCGGACGGCGTCCGGGCCGAGCCGAAGATGGAGATCGCGGGCCCGATCTGGCGCAGGGCTTCGAAGCCCTCCACGAACTCGCCCATGATCTTGAACACCAGCCACGGGTCGGCGTGATCCCGGGCGTGCAGCTCCTGGCGGCTGAGATTGTTGAGGTGCACCTGGCGCATGGCTCGCTGGCCGCAAGATAGCCGCGCGCTACACTCGCGCCGTGCCGGCTCAGCCCGCCGTGTTCCTGGACCGCGACGGAACGCTGCTCCGCGAGGTGCCCTACCTGGACTCGCCGCGCCAGGCCCAGCTGCTGCAGGGCGTGGCCGAGGCCCTCTCGGTCCTGCACCGCGCCGGCGTGCGCATCCTCGTGGTTTCCAACCAGTCCGGCGTGGCGCGCGGCCTGCTCGACGAGGGCGTGTTGCTCGCCATCCAGCAACGCGTGGACGAGGAGCTGGCGCTGGCCGGCGCCCGCGTGGACGCCTACTACCACTGCCCCCACCACGCCCACGTGGGCGTGCCGCCGCAGCGGCGCCGCTGCCGCTGCCGCAAGCCGCTGCCGGGGCTGCTGGAGCGCGCCGCCGAGGACTTCGACATCGACTGGAGGCGCAGCGCCGGCATCGGCGACGACGTGCGCGACCTGCAGGCCTACGCCGCCATGGGCATCCCCTCGGTGCTGGTCGGCACCGGCAAGGGCCGGGAGGCGCGCCAGAAGCTGGCCGCCGCCGGCCAGGACCCGGACCTCTATTGCGCGCACCTCGGCGAGGCGGTGCCGTGGCTGCTGCGCCGCGCCGGCCTGCGGCCTTAGCTCAGAACGTGGCCCGCGGGCGCAGCACGGTCGCGGCGGTGAGGGCCAGGATCACCAGGTCCAGGAAGATCGACTGGTTGTCGATGTAGTACAGGTCGTAGTCCAGGTTCTCGTGGATCGGCGCATTGCGCGCCTCCGAGACCTGCCACAGGCCGGTGATGCCGGGCTTGGCGTCCAGGCGCAGGAGGTCCACCTCCGAGTAGGTATCCACGATGAACGGCATCTCCGGCCGCGGCCCGACCAGGGACATGTCGCCGCGCAGCACGTTCCAGAACTGCGGCAGCTCGTCCAGGCTGGAGCTGCGCAGGTAGCGGCCGACCTTGGTGATGCGGCGGTCCGTGCTCGAGCGCGGCGTGACCTCGTCGCCGCACATCTCCACGTACATGGTGCGGAACTTGATGATGCGGAACGGCTGGCCCTTCAGGCCGATGCGGGTCTGGGTGAAGAAGATCGGGCCTGCGGACTCGCGCTGGATCAGGAACGCGATCACCACCATCAGTGGGGCCGCGAGCACGAGCACCACGGCCGCGACCGACACGTCCAACACACGCTTCACGGCGTGGTACAGCGGCTGGTCGGCGGCGCTGGCCACGGAGATCAGCGGGATGGAATCGAGCTTGTCCACGCTGAAACGCTGCGAGAAGAAATGGTACAGCTTGGGCGCCACCTGGTACTCGATGCCGTGCTCCTCGCACAGGCGGCACAGGCCCACCAGCTCCTCCTCGTCCAGGCGGTCGTCGGCGATGATCAGGCGCCGGATGCCGTGCTTCTCGCGCAGCTGGCGCAGCTGGTCCCGCCCCCCCAGCACCGGGAAGCCGCGCACCGAGCCCCCCTGCAGGCGTTCGTCGTCGTCGATGAAGCCGAGGAAGTTGAAGCCGAGTGTAGGGAACAGGCGCAGCTTCTGCTGCACCTGCAGCGCCAGGCGCCCGGTCCCGAACACGGCCACGCTGGTGTTGCCGAAGCCGGCGGCGTGCAGCTGCGAGGACACCCGGAACAGGAGCGAGCGCTGGATCACGGTCACCACGAACACGGCGATGAAGATGAACAGGAACAGCACCCGGGAAGTGCCTTCCACAGCGCTGTCCAGGGTAAAGCGGTCGTGGACCGGCTTGAGCACCGCGTAGATCCAGTACTTCTGCTCCAGGCCCTGCTCGGCGGGCGACTGCTTGAGCAGGAAGATCGCGGCCGTGGTGATGAGCAGCGCCAGCGCCGTCCCCTTGAAGGCGGCCCGGTACTCCTCCACGTTCAAGATGGACTTGCGCCACTTGTACATGCCGCAGGCCCAGAAGCACACCAGGGTGATCCCGGTGATGACGACCATCAGCTGGGCGTACATCGCCAGCGGGCGGGCGGCCGTGAAGGCCACCAGCTTGAACAGCCAGTAGCCGAGCACGCAGGAGAACAGCACCAGCAGGCCGTCCACCCACACCTGCATCACGATGAAGCAGGTGTCGAAGTGCTGGCGCAGCCACCGCATCACCTTCCTATTATCGGTGCTCCGCGCCCCGTAGCCGCAAGTCCTTCCGTTGCGCTTCCCCGCCTCGCGCTGGCTCCCCTGGCTGTTCTGGCTGCTGGCGGCGGCCGCCGCGCTCCTGCGCCCCCTGGCCGAGCCGGACGAGGGCCGCTATGGCGAGGTCGCCCGGGAGATGCTGGCCGGCGGCGACTTCCTGCTGCCGCGGCTCAACGACGTGGTGTATCCGGACAAGCCGCCCGGCGCCCACTGGCTCATGGCCGCCGGCATGGCGGTCCTGGGGCCGGGCGCCCTGGCGGTGCGCCTTCCGGCGCTGCTCGCCTTCGCCGCGCTGCTGGCCCTGGTCGCGCGCCAGGCGCGCGCCGGCCCACCCGGCTTCGCCGCGGCCGCCGTGCTGGTGACCGCCTCCAGCCCGCTGCTGTGGTTCCTCGGCCAGCTGGCCACGCTGGACCTCGTGCTCACGGCCTGTGAGTCCGCGGCCATCCTGTGCGCCTGGCGCTGGCTGCACGGTGCTCCCTCGTGGACGGCAGCCGCGGCCGGGGTGGCGCTCGGCTACGGCTTCCTGGTGAAAGGGCCGGTAGCCTGGGCGCTGCCGCTGCTGATCCTCGCCGCCGCCGCGCTATGGGAGCGCCGCGGCCGCGCGCTGGGCCGGCTGCTGCACCCGGCCCTGTGGGCGCCCATGCTGGCCGTGGGCTTGCCTTGGTACGTGCTGGCCTGGCGCGCCGACCCCGCGCTGCTCGGTTTCTGGGTGTTCCGCGAGACCCTGGACCGTGTTTCCAGCGCCACCCACGCGCGCACCCAGCCCCTATGGTACTTCCCGGCGCTGGCGCTCGCGGCCACGTTCCCGTGGTGGCTTCCGGCCGGCGCCGCGCGCCTGCGCGGGCGCAAGCCGCCTGCGGACCAGCGCCACCCGGATGCCCGCTTGCACCTGGTCTGGGCCTGGCTGCCGGTCGTGGTCTTCTCCCTCCCGGCCAGCAAGCAGCCCGGCTACCTGGCACCCGCCATCCCGGGCTTCGCGCTGTGGCTGGCCGGCTGGTGGCACGAGCGCGCGCCCCTGCGGCGGCGCCACCTGGTCGGCGCGTTGCTGCTGCTCGGCTATGCGGCCCTGCTCCTGCTGGTCCGCGACCCGGAGCGCGCGCGCAGCGACGACCCCTTCGCCCGGGCGCTGCGCGCAGCCGGCGCCGAGCGCTGGAACGGCGTGCAGCTCATGGGCTGGTCCTACGGCCTCGGCTTCCGCCTGCAGCGCGACGACCTGGTGGCCGCCGGCCCCATTCCGCCGGCCTGGCGCTACGCCGAGCAGCAGGGCCGCGTGCGCGCGCCGCGCGCGCTCGCCGGGCGCTACGCCCTCAGCTTCGAGGTCCTGAGCCGGGACGCCGACGGTGACGGCGCTCCCGACCCCGGGTTCGTGCTGCTGCACCAGCTCGAGGACGAGCCGCAGCACTTCCACGACTTTCCCGAGTACTGCCGCGCGCGCGGCCTGGGCCTGCACCTGTGGCTGCGCACGGGCGACGCTGCACTGTTCTCCAATCGCCCGCCTTAGCGGCGCAGGCTGCCGCCCAGCTCCTCGGCGGCGCGCCCGGCGCGCTCCAGGAACTTCTGCTCGTCCTTCTCGTCCAAGGTGCGGTCGGCGGCGCGCAGCCGCGCGTGGAAGGCCAGGCTGCGCGTGCCGGCCGGGAGCGGAGCTCCCGCGTACACGTCGAACAGGCGCAGCTCCTCCAGCAGGCGCCCGCCTGCACGCTGCAGGGCCTGCTCCACCTGGGCGTAGGGCACGTTCTCCGGGAGGGCCAGCGCCACGTCCACCTTGATGGCCGGGAACTTGCCCGGGGACACGAAGCTCGGCGTGCGCCCGCTCGCGGCCTGCGCCAGGGCCTGCAGGTCCAGCAGCAGCACCCCGACCTCCGTGCGGCGCACGCCGAGGGCGTCGAGCAGGCGCGGATCCGCGGCACCGCTGTAGCCGAGCGTCTGCCCGCCGGCGCTCCACAGCAGCAGGCGCGCTGGGTGGCCCCAGGGCGCGCTCCAGTGGTCGGAGACCGCTTGCGCGCCGGCCACCTCGGACAGGCCGCAGCTGCGCAGCAGATCCTCCGCCAGCGCGCGGGCCAGGCCGAAGAGGCTGCGCGGGCCGTCCGCCGGCAGCGGTTCGGGTCGCCACAGGACCGCGCCCAGCCACGCGCGCTCGGCCGGCAGGGGATCGCCGGCGGCCGCCTGCGGCTCGTAGCCCTTGGCCAGCTCGAACAACAGGCCAGCCGGATGCTCGCGCACGTTGCCTGCGGCCTGCTGCAGGAGGCTCGGCAGCGGGTCGCGCCGCAGCAGGTCCACACCTTCCTGGACCGGGTTGTGCAGGCGCACGAAGGCCTCTGCCGGCAGGTGCAGGCGCGCGGCCCAGGCCCGCTCCAGGAAGCTGTAGCCCTGGGTCTCGTAGCCCTGGTGCGCCTGGCTGAGACGATCGGCCAGGAGGCGGCGCAGCCGGCGCAGCGGGTCCTGCGGCGGCGGCGCGATGGGCGCCACCAGCGGCTGGGGCGCGATGCGCTGGTAACCCGCCATGCGCCCGACCTCTTCCACCAGGTCGATGGGCGTGGTGACGTCCTTGGTGGCGCGCCAGGACGGCACGTCCACCTGCAAGGGGCCTTGTCCGGAGTCCTCCACACCGAAGCCGAGCGCGCGCAGCGGCTCAGCCACCTCCGCGCGCTGCAGCCCCAGGCCCAGCAAGTGGCCCACGCGCTCGGGATCGAGGCGCAGGCGCAGGCGCGGAGCCGCGGCCGCTCCGGCCTGGGCCGGGGCCGCCAGCACGCGCGCTTCCGGGCGCGCCTGCAGCAGCAGGTGCGCGAAGCGGCGCAGCGCCAGCTCGGCCAGGGCCGGGTCCAGGGACTTCTCGAAGCGCGTCGAGGCTTCCGTGCGCAGAGCCAGGCGCTGCGCGCTGCGGCGCACGCGTGCCGGCTGGAACACGGCGGACTCGAGCAGGATCCGCTGCGTGCCGGCCTGCACTTCGGTGTCGGCGCCCCCCATGATCCCGGCCAGGGCCAGCACGCGCTCCGCGTCGGCGATGACCAGGTCTTCGGGCGCGAGGGCGCGTTCCACGCCGTCCAGCGTGGTCAGCTTCTCCCCGGGCCGCGCGCGCCGCACCACCACCTCGGGGCCGCGCAGGCGCGCCTGGTCGAAGGCGTGCGTGGGCTGTCCCAGCTCGAACAGGACGTAATTGGTCAGGTCCACCACGTCGTTGCGCGGGCGCTGGCCCACGGCCAGCAGGCGCGCGCGCAGGCGCTGCGGCGAGGGCCGCGGCGGTCCGCCCAGATCCAGCGGCAGCCCCTGGTACATCGCACAGCCTTCCGGATCGCCGAGGCGGATCGCGACGCCGGCCGGATCCTCGGGCCAGCGTTCCAGCACCGGCAGCGGGCGCAAGGGCCGGCGCAGGAGCGCCGCGATCTCGCGCGCCATGCCGTAATGGCCCCACAGGTCCGGGCGGTGCGTCAGCGACTTGTTGTCCAGGGTCAGCACCATGTCGCGCAGGCCCAGGGCGTCCACCAGCTTGCGCCCCGGCGGCGCGTCGGCCGGCAGCTCGAGGATCCCGGCGTGATCGTCGCCCAGCTCCAGCTCGCGCGCCGAGCAGATCATGCCGTGCGATTCGATGCCGCGCAGCCGCGCACGGGCCAGCTTGCCGCCGCCCGGCAGCGAGCTGCCCACCGGCGCAAAAGCGACCTTGAGCCCGGCGCGCACGTTGGCGGCGCCGCACACCACCTGCACCGGCTCGCCGCCGCCGAACCGCACGCGCGTCACCGAGAGCTTGTCGGCGTTGGGATGGCGGTCGCAGTGCACGACCTCGCCGACCACGACGTCGCCGATGGCGGCGCCGAACTCCTCCACGCCCTCGACTTCGGCGGTGTGCAGCGCCAGCAGCTCCGCCACCTGCGCCGGCGCCACGCCCGAGAGGTCCACGAATTCGCCGACCCAGTTCAGGGAGACGCGCATGGCTCAGGCCGGGAACTGGCTGAGGAAGCGCAGGTCGCCGCTCAGCATCCAGCGGATGTCGTCGATCCCGTAGCGCAGCATGGCGATGCGCGACAGGCCCAGGCCGAAGGCGAAGCCGCTGTACACCTCGGGATCGACGTTGCAGGCGCGCAGCACGTTGGGATGCACCAGTCCCCCCGGCATCAGCTCGACCCAGGTGGACTGCTTGCACACGCGGCAGCCGCCGCTGCAGAACGGACAGCGCGCGTCCAGCTCGAAACCCGGCTCCACGAACGGGAAATAGCCCGGACGCAGGCGCGTCTCCAGCTGGCGCCCGAACAGGCCCTCGAGCAGCGCGTGCATGGCGTGCAGCATGTGCGCCACGCCGACGCCGCGGTCCACCACCAGTCCCTCCATCTGGTGGAAGGTGTGGTCATGGCTGGCGTCCTGGGTCTCCTGGCGGAAGACCCGGCCCGGGGCGATCGCGCGCAGGGGCGCCCCGAACCGGCGCAGGGCGCGCACCTGCACCGGCGAGGTGTGCGTGCGCAGGCATACCGCGCCGCCGCGCGCCGCACCGGACCCCGGAGGCGTGACCCAGATTGTGTCGAAGGCGTCGCGCGCCGGGTGGTCCTGGGGGATGTTGAGCGCGTCGAAGTTGTGCTCCTCGGTCTCCACCTCGGGCCCGTCCAGCACCCGGTAGCCCATCGAGGTGAACAAGTCCTCGAGCTCGCGGCTGACCCGCGTCAGCGGATGCAGGCCACCGGACGGCAGCGGCGGGCCGGGCAGGCTGGCGTCGAAGCCGGCGCCGGACAGCTCGCGCTGCAGGCTGGCCTGGCGCAGGGCCTCGCGGCGCGCGCCGATGGCCGCCGCCAGCGCGTCCTTGATCTGGTTGGCGGCGGCACCCAGCTGCGGGCGCTGCTCCGCGGGCACGGAGCCCAGCTCGCGCAGCAGCACGGTCAGCGCGCCGTTGCGGCCCAGGAGCTGGATCTCCTGCGCGCGCAGGGCGTCCTCGTCGCTGGCGCCCTCGACCGCGGCCAGCCCGTGCCGGCGCAGCTCCTCCAGGCGCTCGCGCAAGGCTGCTCAGGCCGCCAGGGCCTGCTTGGACTGGTCCACAAGCTGCGCGAAGGCGCCCGGGTCGTGGAAGGCCAGCTCCGACAGCGCCTTGCGGTCCATGGGGTTTCCAGCCTTGCGCAGGCCATGCATGAAGCTGCTGTAGGTCATGCCATGGCTGCGGGCCGCGGCGTTGAGGCGCACGATCCAGAGGCTGCGGAACACCCGCTTGCGCGCGCGCCGGTCGCGGTACGCGTAGCGCCCGGCCCGCATGAGGGCTTCCTTGACGGTGCGCAGCAGCCGGTGGCGGGCGCTGAAGTAGCCCTTGGCGCGCCGCAGGTAGCGGCTGCGGCGGTGCAGGCGCGGGACGACGTTGCGGGCGCGGGTCATGTCTTGGGGGGCTCAGGCCGTCAGGAGATCACGCATGTTGACGGTCCAGCGGCCGTCCAGCGTGACGTGTCCGCGCAGGCGCCGGCGGCGCTTGGCGGGCTTGTGCGCCAGGAACTTTTCCTTGCCGGAGCGGCGGCGCACGACCTTGCCGTTCTTGGTCAGGCGCATGCGCTTCACCACCGACTTCTTGGGCTTCTTCTTCGGCACGACGCACCGGCCTCCGGACCGGAATTGTGGGCGGAGAGGATAGCGGGCTTCCCCGCCCCGGTCAAGGACGGCCGCGCCCGACCCGTGCCGGCCGAGGCCGGCTACTTCTTGACGAGGAGCAGGTTGAGGCGCTTGCCTTCCATCTGCGGCGACCGCTCCACCTTGCCGATGTCGGCCACCGACTCCACCATCTTGTTGAGCAGGTCGCGCCCGAACTGCTGGAACACCATCTCGCGCCCGCGGTAGATGCATGTGATCTGCACCTTGTGCCCTTCCTCGAGGAAGTGGCGCAGCTGGCGGATGCGGATCTCCAGGTCGTGGGCCGCGATCTTGGGCCGCACCCGGATCTCCTTGAGCACCGAGGACGCGGTCTTGGCGCGGCTCTGCTTCTTCTTCTGCTCGTACTTGAACTTGCCGTAGTCGAGGATCCGGCACACCGGCGGCCGCGCGGTGGGCGAAACCTCCACCAGGTCCAGGCCCAGGTTCTGGGCCATGCGCAGGGCTTCCTCCGTGGGCACCACGCCTACGGGACCGTCTGGTCCGATCAGCATCACTTCCCGGATGCGGATCTGCTGATTGATCCGATAGCGTTCTTTCTCGCGTTCGTAGCGGCGGGGCGGCAGCGGAATGGGCGGTGTCCTCGGTAGGTGTCAGCGAAAGGGGTGCGCGCCCATTCTATGCCGGATCCGCAGGCGGCGGCGCGGCGGCGCGCAGTCCCAACTCGGCGAGCTGCTCCGGATCCACCGGAGTGGGCGCGCCGGTGAGCAGGCAGGTGGCGGTGGCGGTCTTGGGGAAGGCGATCACCTCGCGGATGGAGGCGGCGCCGAACAGGAGCGCGTACAGCCGGTCCAGGCCGATGGCGAAGCCGCCGTGCGGCGGCGGCCCGTACTCGAAGGCCTCCAGCAGGAAATCGAAGCGGCGGCGCGCCTGCTCCCGGCTGAGCCCGATGGCGGCGAACACGGCTTCCTGGACCTCCGGACGGTGGATGCGGATCGAGCCCGAGCCGAGCTCCGTGCCGTTGAGCACCAGGTCGTAGGCGCGGGAGCGGACGCCGGCGCGCTCCCCGGCCAGCATCCGCTCCAGGTCCGCGGGCGCAGGCGCGGTGAACGGATGGTGGGCCGGCACCCAGCTGCCGTCCTCCACCTCCTCGAACAGCGGGAACTCGATGACCCACAGCAGCCGGTCCGGCCCCTGGTTCATCCCGAGCCAGGCGCCGGCGCGCCGGCGCACGACGTCCAGGGCTGGGTAGGCGCGGCGCGCCGCGTTGGCGATTACCAGCACCAGGTCGCCCGCGCGCGCCTCGAGCACGGCCAGGAAGCGCGCCCCGGCCGCGCCCTGCAGGAAGCGGCTCAGCGGACCGCTGGTCTGGCCGTCGTCCGCGACCTTGCACCAGGCCAGGCCACCGGCGCCGGCGTCCTTGGCCGCCTGTTCCAGTTCCTCGATCTGCTTGCGCTGCAGCCCGGCGCCGCCGGGCACGCGCATGCCGCGCACCAGGCCCTGGCCGGCCAGCGCTGCGTCGAACACGCGGAAGCCGAGCGCCGGCGCCACCGGCGCCAGGTCCACGATCTCCAGCGGGATGCGCAGGTCGGGCTTGTCGCTGGCGAACCGGCGCATCGCGTCCGCGTGGCTCATGCGCGGGAACGGCCGCGGCGGCTCGGCGCCCTTCACGCCGCGGAACACCGCGCTCACCACGTGCTCCACCATGCCCCAGACATCCTCCTCGTCCACGAAGGACATCTCCAGGTCGAGCTGCGTGAACTCGGGCTGGCGGTCGGCGCGCAGGTCCTCGTCGCGCAGGCAGCGCGCGATCTGGAAATAGCGGTCCAGGCCGCCCACCATGGACAGCTGCTTGAACAGCTGCGGCGACTGCGGCAGGGCGTACCAGTGGCCCTTGCGCACGCGGCTGGGCACCAGGTAGTCGCGCGCGCCCTCCGGCGTGCTGCGCGTCAGCAGCGGCGTCTCGACCTCGACGAAGTCGAGCTGCGCCAGGGCGCCGCGGATGGCGTGGTTGGCGCTGCTGCGCAGCTCCAGGGCGCGGCGCACGGGCTCGCGCCGGAAGTCGAGGTAGCGGTACTTCATGCGCAGCTCCTCGGGCACTTCGAGGACGTCGGCGATCTCGAACGGCAGGCGCTTGCAGCGCGACAACACCTCGATGTCCTGCGCCAGCACCTCGATCTCGCCGGTGGCCCGGCTTGGGTTGCGGTGCTCCGGGCCGCGCAGGCGCACGCGCCCGCGCACCCGCACGCAGTCCTCCGGGTGCAGGCCCTGCAGGGCTGCGCGCGCCGCGGCCGGGCTGTCTTCGTCCGCCACCACCTGCACCAGACCGTAGCGGTCGCGCAGGTCCAGGAAGTAGATCCCGCCGTGGTCGCGGCGCGCCGCCACCCAGCCGCACAGGGCCACGCTCGCGCCGGCGTCGCCCGCGCGCAGGTCCCCGCAGCCGTGGCTCCGGCTAGAGATCCTGTGCTTCACAGCGGGCGGTGCGCATAGAGCTCGCGGGCCAGGGCCCGCTCCAGCGCGGCAGTAGCACGAGCCAAGTCCACGTCCGCTTCGCGGCTGTGCAGCCGCTCGCGGGCGCGCTCGGCGGCCCGCCGGGCCCGCTCGAGGTCGATCTCCGCCGGCGCCTCGGCGGAGCGCGTCAGCACAGTGACCGCGTCGCGTCCGACTTCGGCGAAGCCGTCGTGGATGACGTAGGACCGCTCCTCTCCGTTGCGGCCCCGGGCCTTGAGCAAGCCGCTCGCGGTCAGGGCAACCATCGGCGCGTGCCGGGGCAGCACGCCGAAATAGCCGCCCGCACCCGGCAAGCGCACCGACACCACCTCGGTGTCGAGCAGCACTTGCTCCCGGGTGATGATCCGCAGCCTCAGGGTGCGGGAGGAGGTTTCGGCAGTCGCCACGGCTCAGGGCGTCGTAGTCTTCTCGGCCGGCTTGTCGGTGCTCGCCGCGGGCGTCTCGACCTTTTCGGCCGCCTTGCCCGGGCTGCTCGCCGGCGGCTTGGCCTTCTCCGCCGGCTCGTCACCCTTGCCCATCAGCGTCTTGGCCTTCTCGACCGCCTCGTCGATGTTGCCCACCATGTAGAAGGCCTGCTCGGGCAGGTTGTCGTGCTTCCCCTCCAGGATCTCCTCGAAGGAGCGTACCGTTTCCTCCTTGGGAACGAAGCGGCCGGGCGTGCCCGTGAACTGCTCGGCCACGAAGAAAGGCTGACTCAGAAAGCGTTGCAGGCGGCGCGCCCGGTGCACGATCTTCTTGTCCTCGTCGGACAGTTCCTCCATGCCGAGGATGGCGATGATGTCCTTGAGGTCGGCGTAGCGCTGCAGCACGCGCTGCACCTCGGTGGCGATCCGGTAGTGGTGCTCGCCCACGACCTGGGGATCCAGCATGCGCGAGGTGGACTTCAGCGGGTGCACCGCCGGGTAGATGCCGAGCTCCGAGATCGCCCGGTCCAGGAGGATGGTGGAGTCCAGGTGGGCGAAGGTGGCCACCGGCGCGGGGTCGGTGAAGTCGTCCGCCGGCACGTACACCGCCTGCATGGAGGTCACCGAGCCCTTCTTGGTCGAGGTGATGCGCTCCTGCAGCGCGCCCATTTCCGCCCCCAGCGTCGGCTGGTACCCCACCGCGCTCGGGATCCGGCCCAGCAGCGCCGACACCTCCGAGCCGGCCTGCACGAACCGGAAGATGTTGTCGATGAACAGGAGCACGTCCTTGCCTTCCTGGTCGCGGAAGTACTCCGCCATGGTCAGGCCGGACAAGCCGACGCGCAGGCGGGCGCCCGGAGGCTCGTTCATCTGTCCGAACACCAGCACGGCGTTGTCGATGACGCGCGCCTTCTTGCCGTCCGGCTGGGTGAACTCGGCCTCGTTCATCTCCAGCCAAAGGTCGTTGCCCTCGCGGGTGCGCTCGCCCACGCCGCAGAACACCGAGAAGCCGCCCTTCTCCACCGCCGTGATCCGGATCAGCTCCTGGATCAGCACGGTCTTGCCGACCCCGGCTCCGCCGAAGAGGCCGATCTTGCCTCCGCGGGCGAAGGGGCACAGGAGGTCCACGACCTTCAGCCCGGTCTCGAACACTTCGGACACCGCCTCCTGCTCCTCGAAGCTCGGCGCCGGGCGGTGGATGGGCCAGGTCTCCTCGGTCTTCACCGGGCCCTTGATCTGCTCGTCCAGGGGCCGGCCGAGCAGATTGAACACCCGTCCCGTGGTGGCCCGTCCCACCGGCACCGAGATCGGCGCGCCGGTGTTCTGGCACGCCATGCCGCGGCGCAGGCCATCGGTGCTGGCCATGGCCACGCAACGGGCGATGTCGTCGCCGAGGTGCTGGGCCACTTCGAGCACCAGCGGCTCCTCCGCCTCGCGCGGCACGTGCACGGCGTGGTTGATGGCGGGCAGCCCGCCCTCGGGGAAGGCGACGTCCACCACCGGACCAAAGACCTGCTGGATGGTTCCTTGAGCGCTCATGGCTGCTTGTGGGACGGGTTAGAGAGCCTCCGCGCCGGCGACGACTTCCAGGATCTCGCTGGTGATCTTGGCTTGTCGCACCTTGTTGTACTGGCGCGTGATCAGATGCTTCATCTCTCCGGCCGCCTCGGTGGCGTTCTTCATGGCGAAGCGGCGCGAAGCGTATTCGGAGGTGATGGACTCCAGCAGCGCGTGGTACACCGCGGTCTCGAGATAGCTCGGGATCAGGCGTGCCAGCACCTCGGGGCCGCTCGGCTCGAGGATCAGGTCCTCGGCCGGGCCGGTCAGCTCGGGAGGCGTGATGGGCAGGAAGCGGCTGCAGCGCGGCTCGAACCGCATCATGCTGACGAAGCTCGTGTAGCAGAGGTACACCGCGGACAGCTCCTCGGCCACGAACTGCCGGACCAGCAGCGCGCTGATGGCGGCGGCGTCATCGAAGCTCAGGCGCTCCAGGGGCCGGTCTTCGAGGTACGCAGCCACCTCGTAGCCGCGCC
Organism: Planctomycetota bacterium; assembly: GCA_004295085.1. GTDB lineage: Bacteria > Planctomycetota > UBA1135 > UBA1135 > UBA1135 > SHNF01. The sequence continues at coordinate 241,057 of SHNF01000005.1, forward strand.
GTGCGCAGTGCCGCATGGCCTTGCGGCCGACCACGAACATGCGCGCGGGCCTGCCCCACTGGCGCACCTCGGCATCCAGGCAGCGCTGGACGTTGCTGTTGTAGGCACCACACAGGCCCCGGTCCGAGCCCACGAACAGGACCCCGACCGCAGCGCCTTCGCGGCCCGCCTCGAACAAGCGCGCCGCGGCGCCCGCGCCTTCCGGCCGTGAGGCCACCGCGCCGCCGAGGCGGCGCACGAGCTGCTCGAGCTCATGGGTGTAGGGCTTCGCCGACACTGCCTTGCCCTGGAAGCGGCGCAGCTTCGTGGTCGCCACCATCTCCATGGCGCGGGTGATCTTCTGGATGTTCCCGACGCTACGGATGCGCTGGCGGAGGTCCCGGACGTTGGCCATGACCGATCAGTGCGAGGCCGCCTCGCCCTTGCCGCCCGGAGGCGCCTTGGCGGCCTCGGCCGGCTTGTCCGTGCCCGCCGGCGCCTTGGTCTTCTCGACCGTCTCGCCGCTCTTGTCCACCGGCGAGAACTGGGCCTTGTACGCCGCGGCCGCCGCCTTCAACGGCTCCTCCACGGCGTCCCATTTGGTCTTCCAGGCATTGAGCTGCTGCATCAGCTCCGGCTGGGTGTCGTTCATGAACTCCACGAAGCCGCGCTCGAAGGCCCGCACCTGGTCCACGGGCAGGTCGTCCAGCGCGCCGGAGGTGCCGGCGTAGATGGCCACGATCTGATCCGCGTTGGCGAGCGGCACGTACTGGCCCTGCTTCAGGATCTCGACCAGGCGCGCGCCGCGGTTCAGCGCCGCCTGGGTGGCCTTGTCCAGGTCGCTGCCGAACTGGGCAAAGGCCTCCAGCTCGCGGTACTGGGCCAGGTTGATGCGCAGCCCGCCCGCCACCTTTTTCATGACCGGTGTCTGCGCCGAGCCGCCCACCCGGCTCACCGAGATGCCGACGTTCACCGCCGGGCGCACGCCGGCATAGAACAGGTTGCCTTCCAGGAAGATCTGGCCGTCGGTGATGGAGATCACGTTGGTCGGGATGTAGGCCGACACGTCGCCCTCCTGGGTCTCGACCACCGGCAGGGCCGTCATCGAGCCGCCGCCCTTGCTGTAGCGCTTGTTGAGCTCCGGCGCCTTGTCGGACAGTTTGGCGGCCCGCTCGAGCAGGCGGCTGTGCAGGTTGAAGATGTCGCCCGGGAAGGCCTCGCGGCCCGGCGGGCGGCGCAGCAGCAGCATCACTTGGCGGTAGGCGGCGGCCTGCTTGGTGAGGTCGTCGAAGGCGATCAGCACGGCGCGCCCGGCGTCCCGCATGCGCTCGCCCATGGAGCAGCCGGCGTACGGCGCCAGGAACTGCATGGAGGCCTCCTCCATGGCCGAGGCGCACACCACGATCGTGTACGGCATGGCGCCGCTCTGCTCCAGCCGGCGCTGCACCTCCACCACCGTGGACTGCTTCTGGCCCACGGCCACGTAGATGCAGATCACCTGGTCGGGATGCTGGGGATCGCCGCCACCGGTCTTTTTCTGATTGATGATCGTGTCCACGATCAGCGCGGTCTTGCCGGTCTGGCGGTCGCCGATGATCAGCTCGCGCTGACCGCGGCCGATCGGGATCATGGAGTCGATGGCCTTGATCCCGGTCATGAGCGGCTCCTTGACCGGCTGGCGCTCCACCACGTTGGGAGCCGGCTGCTCGATGGGCCGCTGGTCGCTTGCCTCGGTGCGGATGGGCCCCTTGCCGTCCAGCGGCCGGCCCAGCGTGTCCACGACGCGCCCGACCAGCGCCATGCCGGTGGGCACGGAGATGATGCGGCCCGTGGTCTTGACGGTGTCGCCTTCCTTGACCGCCGAGGCGTTGCCGAGCAACACCACGCCCACGTTGTCTTCCTCGAGGTTCAGAGCCACGCCCATCACCCCTTCCGGAAACTCGAGCAGCTCCGACATCATGCAGTCGGCCAGGCCGTAGACGCGGGCCACGCCGTCACCGACTTGCAGCACCTGGCCAACCGACTCGGTGGTGGTCTTGGAGGCAAAGCCCTCGATCTCTTTCTTCAGGACCGATGTGACTTCGGAAGGTTGCAGTTGCATGGGGGCGGGTCAGTCGAGCGGGATTAACGGGGAGCGAGTTCGGCGGCGGCGAGCCGCCGGCGCATCTGGTCCAATCGGCCGCGCGCGGAGCCGTCGTAGCGCACGCCGTCCAGCGTGACGCGCACGCCTCCGAGCAGCATCGGTTCCACGCGCACTTCCAGGTTCACCTGCTTGCCAGTGGCGGCGCTCAGCGCCTGTTCCAGGCGGCTCTTGCCCGCTTCCGCCAGGGGACGCGCGGACTCCACGAAGCCGCGGACACGACCCTCGTGCCGGTCCACCAGCTCGCGGAAGGCCGCCGCGAGGCCCATCAGGGCACTGCCGCGCTTGCGCCGGCCCAGCACTTCCACGAGGCCGCGCGTGAGGACGTGGCCGTGCGCGCCCAGCTCCTGGGCCAGCAAGGCACGCTTCTGGGCGTCGTCCACGCGCGGATCGGCCACCCAACCGGCGAGCTCCTTCTTGGACAGGAGCTGGCCGATGCGGTCCACGTCGGCCGACACCTGCGCCAGGGCGCCCTGGTCACGGGCCGCCTCGAACAGCGCCCGCGCGTAGCGCCGCGCCGTCACTCTCACGGAAGTCTTGTCCGCCATGGCTCAGCGCCGGGCCATCTCCTGCTCAAGGTCCGCCTCCAGGCGCGCCTGGTCGGAGTCGCTGAACTCGCGCTCGATGACCTTCTCGGCCACCTGGATGCCCAGAGCCACCGCGTCGCCACGCAAGGTCTCGCGCGCCGCGGCCAGGGAGCGCCCGATCTCCTCCTGCGCCCGCTGGCGTTCGGCCGCCGCATGCTGCGCCGCCGCCGCCAGCATCTCCTTCTCGCGGACTTCGGCCCGGGCGCGCGCCTCCGCCACCTGGCGGGCCGCCTCCTGACGCGCCCGCTCCAGGTCCTCCTGGATGGCGGCCTGGACCCGCTTGGCCTCCTCCCGGGCGGCCTCCGCCGCCTTGGCGGCCTCACGGGTCTTCAGCTCGCGGTCATCCAGGGCCCGGGTGATCGGGCCGAACACGAACTTCCACATCGGCAGCAGCGCCAGCAGGAAGATGGCGATCGTCCACAGGTAGGCGGACTGGCCGACCTCGAAAATGGCGGACAGGCCGCCGCCTTCTTCTGCGGCAAGGACAGGGACGAGCAAAGGTGCCATTGGGATCGCCTCGGCGGAGCGGTCACAAGCGCGGCCCGAGCCGCTCCGCCTGCTTCCTTACTTCTGTTTCAAGGCGACGAGGAGCGCCACCACCACGCCGAACAGGGCCACGCCCTCGATCAGCGCCGACAGGATCAGGGAGTTGCCCTTGATGTCTGTGGCGGCCTCCGGCTGGCGCGCGATGGCCTCGTTGCCGGCCGCGGCGATCTTGCCGATGCCGATGCCGGCGCCGATCACCGCCAGGCCGGCGCCGACCGCGGCCAGGGGGATCATGTTGGACGTGGAGACGGGCTCCGCCTGGGCCGCGGTGACCGCGGCTTCGGCGGCGCGAAGCAGAATGGGAATCATCCTTGGGTTTCTCCTCAGTGAGCGCGAAGGGGTTCAGTGTTCCGGGTGCAGGCACATCCCGACGAAGATGATGCTGAGCAGCGTGAAGATGTATGCCTGCAGCAAGGCGACGAAGGCCTCGAGAATCATCATGAACACGCCCATACCGACGCCGACCGGAGTGATGGCGAAGCCGGCGGCCGTGCCCATGTAGGTGCCGAAATAGAAGATCAGTCCCATGAACGAGAGCAGCACCAGGTGGCCCCCGGTCATGTTGGCAAACAAGCGAATGGTGAGAGCGAAGGGCTTGACCAGCAGGCCGATGACCTCCACGATCACCATGATCGGGAGCACCCAGGCCGGCAGGCCGTGCGGGATCAGGTTCTTCCAGAACTTGAGCGGCCCCTGGACCATCATGCCGCCGCCGATCATGCACAGCAGCGTGAGCGTGGCCATGGCGGCGGTGACGAAGACGCTGCCCGTTGCGGCTACGCCAAATGGCACCAGGCCGAAGGCGTTCATGAAGACGATGAAGAAGAAGATGCTGAGGAACAGCGGCAGCAGCCGGCGGCCGTGATGCTCGCCCAGGTTGGGGTACACCATCTCATCGCGGATCCAGGCCACCCAGCCCGCCAGCACTCGGCTGCGCCGGCCGCCGGTGTCCTGGCGCACGGCTCGGGCCACGCCGGCGAAGGCCGCGAAGATGAGCAGCACGGCCAGGACCTGGAAGAACTGGATGTTCCAGACCGGGATGCCGAGGATCTGCGCGTCCGGGTCGTGCTGCCAGGGCAGGAAGCCGCGGTGCGGAAGCAGGTGCCCGAACAGGACCTCGAACGGATCCTCACCTTCCCCACCGGAGCGGAGGGGGAGCGAGGCGGCGCTCGCGGGATCCGTGAGGACGGGCAGCAAGGACTCAGGTCGGCGCGCGGGAGGAAGGGTGGGGGATCTTCGCCCGCGGCCGGGCCGCGCGCAAGGACGCGCGCAGGCTGAAGAGATGCAAGAGGAACGCTCCGGTCGCGAAGCCCACCAGGAATGCGGCGGTGTGGTAGAGCCCGCCGACTGCGCCCAGCAGCCCGCCGGCCAGGAGGATCGCCAGCTTCGCCAGGAAACTGAACACCTGCAGCGCGACCAAGCGGGCGTCCGGCCGCCGCAGCAGGACGCTGCAGCGCGCGAGCAGCAGCAGTTCCAGCAGCCAGGCCAGAGTCCAGCCGAGCGCCAATCCAAGCCGCCAGGACGACGGCCACAGTGGCACCGAGACGAGGCCCAGGCCGCCGAGGAGCAGGAGCGCGATCAACGCGGCTCCGTGTGCTTCGCGTGCTTCTGCCCGGCAGACTCGGGATCGCCGCGACGTTTCGGGGACGCCGCGTCCAGACGGCTCTTCATGCGGAGGATGCCGCCCACGAGGCCCGCGAACACTCCCACGAGCAGGAACACCGGAAATGCCAGGCCGAGCTCCCGGTCCAGCAACCAGCCCAGCCATCCCAGGATGCCGATGGTGAGCGCGAACTCCAGTCCCATGCCGGAATAGCGCAGGTAGTCCCGCTCAAGGCGGTGGCGCGGCGGCTGCGGTGCCGGTGGAGGCGCGGGCGGATGCACGTTGTCGGGGTGGACACGAACGATCTTGCAGAAGAGAAAAAGAGCATACCGCCCTCTCCGGAGAGCCGGGGCGCGATGCAGAGGAGGAATTGTAGAGCCGCCCGCCCTGCCTTCAAGTACGGCGGCGCTCGAGCGCCATGGCAGCGTCGCCGCCATCAGCCCTGGCAGGGCCGGGAGGCAGAGCTTACGCTGACGGTTTGCCCCGTCGTCAGCCTCCAGTGGAAACCACGCTCCTCCTGTTCAAGCCGGACGCCCTCCAGCGTGGCCTGGTCGGCCGCCTGCTTGCGCGCTTCGAGGACAAGGGACTGCAGATCGTCGGCCTGCGCCTGCTGCGCATGACCTCCGAGCTCGCGGCCCGCCATTACGCTCCGCATGTCGGCAAGCCGTTCTACCCGGGCCTGCTGCGCTTCATGACGGCGGCGCCCATCATCGCCCTGGCCCTGCGCGGCCCTAAGGCCGTGGCGGTGGTGCGCACAATGCTGGGCGCAACCTTCGGCATCGACGCGAAACCCGGCACCTTGCGCGGCGACTTCGGCTGCTCCAAGACCTTCAACCTGCTGCACGCATCGGATGCGCCGGAGACGGCAGCGCGCGAGCTGGAATTGTTCTTCCCCGACGGTCTGGAGGCCTGGGAGCCGGCCACGGCGCCCTGGCTGTGGGACCCGGCCTGAACCGGCCCCGGACGGCGGTTACCACCGGGCTCCGGCGACCCTAGAGGAAGGGTCCCGTTGACCCGGCCCTTCATCCGCGGGATCATGCCCCTTTGATGCTCCGCCCCTGCATCGTCCTGGCCCTCCTCCCCGGCCTGACCGCCCTGTGCGCCTGCTCGTCCGCGGCCTCCGAGGAGGAACGCAGCCGCCTCGACGACTACGCGGCGCGTGCCCGGGCCTACTACGACTCCGGCGACCTGCAGCGCGCCGAGCAGCAGGCGCGCCTGGGCCTGGCGCTCGATCCGGACGATCCGATGCTGAACCTGCTGCTCGGTCGCACGCTGCTGCGCTGGCAGGATCCGGAGCACGTGGCCCAGGCGCGGCCCTACCTGGAGCAAGCGCACGAGCAGCAGGAAGACCACAAGACCCTGTATTCGCTGGGCGAGTACCACCTGCGCTACGCCGAGCTGCTGCTGCTGACCGCCAGCGGCAAGGAGCAACGTGCCCAGGAGCTGCCGTCCGAGGACGCCGGCGACAGCAAGGCGATTGAAAGCCTGAACACCACGGCCTCACGCCAGCGCGAGCGCGCCAGCCAGCACCTGCAGGAAGCACTGGAGCTGCTCCAGGCCGCCGTGGCCTCGGTGCCCACGGATCCATACTCGCTGCGCCTGCTGGCCAACTGCTACACGCACCTGCAGCGCAGCAACGACGCGCTGGCCACGCTGGACCAGCTGATCCAGGTGCTGGCCGAGTCGCGCCAGTTCAAGAACGAGCGCCTGGCGCTGATGGACCTGCCGCTGCCGCAGGAGAACGCGCTGCGCGAGGACCTGCGTCACGACATCGAGCTGGAAGTGGAGGCGCGCGGACTGGCCGCGGCCCTGCTCAAGGACCGCAAGGACTACCGCGCGGCTGAGGAGCAGCTCACCGCGGTGCTCAAGCTCGATCCGGACCTGGAGCGCGAGTACTTCAACCGCGGCATCTGCCGTTACTGGCTGGGCGAGCTGGGCCCGGCGGCCGAGGACATGCAGAAGTTCCTGCGCAAGACCCGCCTCGGACTGGACTCGGAGGAGGTGAACCGGGCACTGGACCTGATCGCCGAATATCGCGCCCGTAGCGCCGGCGCCGCGGCCGCCTCCAGCACGCCGGCCTCCGCTGGCGGTGCAGCGCGCTAGGGCGCGCGCTCAGTGCGGCGGGGCGGCGTCCGCCGCCACTGCGTCGAGCTCGATGCGGAGGCGCAGCACCTCGCCGTTGCGGATCAGCTGCACCTCCGGCTGCGGGCCCGCGCGGTACACGGCTTCGCGCAGGCACGCCAGCGATTCCACCGGCCGGCCGTCGAAGCTGAGGATGCGGTCCCCCACCGCGATGCCGGCGCGCTCGGCGGCGGTGTCGGGAAGCACCTGCTGTACCACCAGGACCTGGCCGTAGCGGCGCGCGGCGCCGCCGGCGCTGCGCGGATCGAACTCCTCGGTGATGACCACGCCCCATTGCGGCCGGCTGCGCACGGTCGTGGTCAGGTGCGCCGCGAAGGCTTCCAGCACCCGCTCGATCGGGACCGCGAAGGACACGTCCTGCGCGAAGGCGCGCCTCCGGATGGCGGCCTGATCCTGAGCCGCAGGATCGAGCTGGTTGCGCTCCACCTCGGCCAGCGACGTCAGCATCACGGCGATCACCTGCCCCTGGCGATCGGCCAGCAGTCCGCCGCCATCGCCCGGGTTGACCGAGTTGGTGACCTGCAGGAGGTGGCGCATGCCCCCCAGCGTGCGCTCCTTACCGGCGATGAGGCCGAAGCTCAGGGATGCGACCATGCCGTAGGCGTTGCCGATTCCGAGGGACAGGCTGCCCTCGGGCAGCACCTCGCACAAGCCCAGCGGCGGCGGCGCGATCCCGAGGCCGGGAGCGTGCACCAGGGTGAGGCCGTACTGAGCGTCCTCCGCGACCTGGCTGGCTGCGAACTCCTTGCCATCGAAGCGCACCACCATCACCCGTCCCTCGTTCCACGGGATGGGTCCCGGCGCCACCAGCAGGTCATCACGGTCGATCACGATCCCGGACACGAGCACTTCGCGGGCCCCCAGGCCGTTCTCCGTGGCCTGCAAGCGGATGCGCACCTGCACCAGCGCCGGGCGCAGGCTGCGGTACAGGCCCTGCAGCTCCTCCTCCAGCGCGCCCAGCGCGCTGGAGGGCGCCAGCAGCTGCTCGGCGGTCGGGCGCAGGCGGAACTCCTTGTCCGGCGCCGGGCGCTCCGCCCCATCGGGCAGGTCGCGCTGCGACAGGTTCAGGATCAGGTCCAGCAGCATGCGTTCCGCCCGGCCGGATCAGAACTCTCCGCGATTGCCGGCCTGAATCACGGGCGCGAGCGTCCCCTGTTCCTGCGCGCCGTCCGGGCTCCACGAGCCGCGCAAGATCAGCTCCTCCAGCTGTCGCTTGGGTACGTGCTTCAGCCCGGACTCCAGCGCATTCGGGTCCACTGCCGCGCGCATGCTCTCCGGGCCCAGTGGCGCCGCGGGGTCCCGCCCGGCACCCGCCAGGAACCAGGGCACGGCCAGGCACAGCAGCAGGGCGGCCGCGGCCGCCGACAGCGCGCCGGGACGGCGGTACCAGGGCGCGCGCCGGCGTGCGGCCGCGTCCACAGCAGCCAGCCGCGGTTCCAGCCGCTCCCACAAGCTCCCCAGCGGCAGCGGATCCGCTTGCAGGAGCCGCAGATCACGGCGCGCCGCCTGGTGCCGTGCCAGCTCGCCGGCGCACGCGGCGCACGCGGACAGGTGCGCGTCCACGCCGGCGGCGCGATCACCCGGCAGGTCGCCGCCCACGTGCAAGGCCAGCAGATTCCGCGCTTGGCGGCATTTCACAGCTCTCCTCCTCCCTCCTCGCAACCGAGCAGGCGCTCCCAGTGGTCGCGGAACAACTTGCGCGCATGATGCAGGCGCCAGCGCACCGTGCCGGGCGTGGTGCCCACGCGCTGGGCGATGTCGCCGCAGGACAGGCCTTCCAGGTCGCGCATCACCAGCACCGCGCGGAACTTCGCCGGCAGGTCGCTGAGCACCCGCCGCACCGCGTCGCGCCGCTCCAGGCTGGATACCGCGCTGGCCGGGCCGGAGGCGTGCGCATTCCAGTCGCCGATCAGCTCGGCGGCGGCGCCGGGCGTGCCGGAGGACTGGCGCCGCATACGGTCCACCGCCTGGTTGCGCAGGATCCGATAGAACCAGGAGCTGAACTTGCGGTGCAGATCGAAGCGCTGCCGGTGGGCGTACACCTTCAGGAAAGTATCCTGCACCACCTCGCGTGCCGTCTCCGGGCTGCCCACCATGGAGCGCGCCGTGTGCATCGCCTTTTCTTCGTAGCGCTCCACCAGCAGGCGGAAGGCGTCCAGGTCGCCGCCGCAGGTGACGGCCAGCAATTCCTCGTCGCTGAGCTGCTCGCGCGGATCCCGGGCGGCGCGGAACGCATCGGACCCGGGCAGCGGCGCCGGGCCCGAGCGGTGGTGGACGAGGCGGAGCGCTGGGCTGACCATGGCCTCGGTCTCCTTTACGCTTCGAGGCGCGCTGCCGTTGGCAGGTTCGGAGGGCTGCTCGCTCACTTCCGACTCCCTGCCCGGGCCGGATCCGGCACGGGTCCCACGCTGGGCAAGGCCGCCGGCAGGGACCCGGCCGAACCGTTGCCGGCGCCGTCGGCGCTGCCGACGGCTGCCAACTGGCAGATATGACGGAACTTGCGGTAGCGCTCCTCGACCAGGCGCTCGGGCGGCAGCGCCGCCAGTTCGTCCAGCCAGGCCTGGATCTGGGCGCGCACGCTGTCGATAGCGGCCCCCGGGTCGCGGTGCGCGCCGCCCAGGGGTTCTGGAATGACGGCGTCCACGATGCCGAGCTGGCGCAGGTCGGCGGCCGTCAGCTTGAGCGCCTGCGCCGCCTGCTCGCGGCCTTCCGCGCTGTGCCAGAGGATGGATGCGCAGCCTTCCGGGGAGATCACGCTGTACCAGCCGTTCTCCAGCATCCCGACGCGGTCCCCCACGGCGATGCCGAGTGCGCCGCCAGAGCCGCCCTCGCCCAGGACGATGACGACGATGGGCACGCGGATGTCGAACATCTCGAAGATATTCTCGGCGATGGCGCGCGCCTGGCCGCGCTCTTCCGCCCCCACGCCCGGGTAGGCGCCCTGCGTGTCCACGAGGCACACGATGGGCATGCGCAGGCGTTCCGCCAGGCGCATCTTGCGCAGGGCCTTGCGGTAGCCCTCCGGGTGCGCGGAGCCGAAGTTGTACGCCAGCCTCTCCTTGGTGGTGCGTCCCTTGCGGTGGCCTACCAGCATCACCTTGTGCGCCCCGATCGTGGCCAGCCCGGTGAGGATGGCCTTGTCGTCGCCGTAGCAACCGTCCCCGCTCAGCTCCACGAAGTCGGTGCAGAAGCCGGCCACGTAGTCGGAAGTGAGCGGGCGGTCCGGGTGGCGCGCCACCTGCACGCGGTTCCAGGGCGTCAGCCGCGAGTAGACCTCATGCGTCAGCCGATCCAGGCGCTGGCGGCATTCCTGGATCTCCTCGCTCAGGTCGTGGCTGGTGCGGGAGGCCAGCCGCTCCAGCTCGGCGAGGCGGCCGCGGACATCCTCGATGGGCTTCTCGAACGGAAGGCCGCCAAGGATGAGAGTGGTCTTCGGATCTTTGTCGCGGGCCATGCTGCAGGGGGCGGCCAATGGGCCTTGGAACGCGCCGCCGGCTTTCCCTAGGATATCGGCTCGATTGCCGCACGAGTTCCCCGGAATGGCTGAAGGTGCCTGGCGTGTCGAGCTGGAGATGCACTCCGGGCAGCCGGATCCGCCCGGAGAGGTGGCGGGCACCGCCTTGCGCCAGCGTGGTTTACGCCTGGACGCGCGGGTGCGCAGCGGGCGCGCCTACATGCTTCCCGGGTCGCTGAGCCGGGCCGAGGTCGAGCGCGCCGCCACGGCCCTGCTGGCCGATCCGGTGGCCGAGTCCGCCCGCATCCTCGAGCCCGGCGCCGTGTCCGCGGACGGCGGGCGAACGCTGATCGTGCGCCGCCACCCGGGTGTGGCCGATCCGGAAGGCCAGTCGGCCCTGCGTGCCCTGAAGCTCCTGCAGCTGCCGCTGCCCTCCGGCGCGGTGGTGGAGAGCTATCACACGTACCGGGTGGATGGGCCGGTGGACGGGGTCGAGTTGTTGGCCGCCGGCTCCCGCGTGCTGGCCAATCCCACCGTCGAGAGCGCGCAGCTCGGCGACCGGCCGCTGCAGCCGCACCGGGCGCCGCCGGAGCGGACCTCGCGCCGCACCGAGGTGGCGCTGCAGCCGCTCGGCAAGGACGCGCTGCTCGGCCTGAGCGAGCACCGGGGCTTGGCGCTGTCGCTGGCCGAGATGTGTGCCATCCAGGGCCACTACGCGCGCCTGGGACGCGCGCCCACCGACCTCGAGCTCGAAACCTACGCACAGACCTGGTCCGAGCACTGCAAGCACAAGACCCTCACCGGTCCGGTGCACATGGTGGAGCAGGACGCCAGCGGGCGCGTGCTGCGCGAGCGCCGCTTCCAGAACCTGCTCAAGGAGACCATCTTCGCCGCCACCGAGCGTCTGGCTCCGCCCTGGTGCTGGAGCGTGTTCCAGGACAACGCCGGGGTAGTGGGCCTGACCGAGGACCTCGGCGTCGCCGTCAAGGTGGAGACCCACAACCACCCGAGCGCGCTCGAGCCCTACGGAGGCGCCGGCACCGGGATCGGAGGCGTCATCCGCGACATCCTGGGGACCGGCCGCGGCGCCCGCCCCTTCGCCAACCTGGACGTGTTCTGCGTGGGCCCGGAGGGCCTGCCCCCGGAACAGCTGCCGCCGGGCGCGCTGCACCCGGACCGCGTGCTGGCGGGCGTGGTGGCGGGCGTGCGCGACTACGGCAACCGCATGGGCATCCCGACCGTGGCGGGGACGCTGCTGCGCCACCCGGGCTACACCGCCAATCCGCTGGTGTTCGCCGGCTGCATCGGCGAGATCCCGCGCACAGCGGTACACAAGGAAGTGCACGCCGGCGACGCCATCGTGGTGCTGGGCGGACGCACCGGCCGCGACGGCATCCACGGCGCCACGTTCTCCAGCGAGGCGCTGCACCAGGACAGCGAGAGTGTGGACGCGACCGCCGTGCAGATCGGCGACCCCATCACCGAGAAGAAGGTGCTGGACGTGCTGCTGCAGGCCCGTGACCGCGACCTGTACCGCGCCATCACCGACTGCGGCGCCGGCGGCTTCTCGTCCGCCGTGGGCGAGATGGCCCAGGACTCCGGCGGCGCCGAAGTGGAGCTTGCGCTGGCGCCGCTCAAGTACCCGGGTCTCAGCTACGCCGAGATCTGGATCAGCGAGGCCCAGGAGCGCATGGTGCTCGCGGTCCCGCCGGAGCGCCTGGACGAGCTGCTGGCCCTGTGCTCAGGCGAGGAGGTCGAAGCGGTGCGCATCGGCACGTTCACCGGCACCGGCCGGCTGGTGCTGCGCTGGCACGGCGAGGTGGTCGGCGACCTGGACCTGGACTTCCTCCACCACGGCGTGCCGCGTCCGCAACGGCACGCGGAATGGACCCGGCCGGACCTGGCCGAGACCACGTGGCCGGATGCGGACCTGGCCGAGCTGCTGGTGCGTGCGCTGGGCCATCCCGCCGTGGCGAGCAAGGAATGGGTGCTGCGCCAGTACGACCACGAGGTCCAGGGCGGGACCGTCCTCAAGCCGTACCAGGGCCCGGAGGGCCATGCGCCCGCCGACGGCACGGTGGTGAAGCCGCGCCTGGACCTGCCGCAGGGGCTCGCCATCGGCGTGGGTCTGGCGCCGCGCATCGGTCAGCTGGACGCCTACGCCGGGGCCGCCTGCGCCATCGACGAGGCCATCCGCAACGTGGTCGCCGCAGGCGCGGATCCGCACCGTGTCGCGCTGCTCGACAACTTCTGCTGGGGCGACTGCCGCAAGCCGGACCGCCTGGGCAGCCTGGTCCGCGCCGCGGAGGCCTGCCATGACGCCGCCCTCGCCTACGGCGCGCCCTTCATCAGCGGCAAAGACTCGCTGAACAACGAGTACCGCGCCAACGGCGTCGAGCGGCCGATCCCCCCGACGCTCCTGTGCACGGCCGTGGCGCCGGTGCACGACGCCTCCCGGGTGGTGCGCGCCTTCCTGCAGCGTCCGGGCAACCTCCTGGTGCTGGTCGGCGCCGCGCGCCCGGCCGGCGGCGGCTCGGTGGCTGCGGAGCTGCTCGGACTCGCCGACTCGGCGCCGCCGCTGCCGGATCTGGAGCGCGCCCCGGGCGTGCTGGCTGCCGTGCACGAGGCCATGCGCCGCGGACTGGTGCAGAGCTGTCACGACCTGTCGGAGGGCGGCCTGGCAGTGGCGGCCGCGGAGCTGGTCCTGGGCAGCCGTCACGGCGCCCGCGTCGAGCTGGGCCGTGTGCCGGCGGAGGGCCTGCCGGCGCTGTCTCAGGCCGGTGGCGCGCTGGCGCGAGCCTTCACGGAGACCCCCACGCGCTTTCTGCTGGAGATCGCGCCCGCGGACCTGGAAGCCCTGGCATCGCTGTTGCGCACCTGCGCCTGGGCGCCTGTCGGAGAAGTCACCGCCGCAACCGAGCTGGCGCTCTGCGCCGACGGCACCCCCGTGGCGCAGCTCTCCGCCCAGCAACTGGCGCGTGCCAACCGCGTGCCGCAGCCGATCGCGTCATGAAACCCCGCGTCCTCCTCCTGCGCGCCGCCGGGGTCAACTGCGACCGGGAGCTGGCCTACGCCTTCGAGCGTGCCGGCGCCACGGTCGAGCAACGTCACATCCGCGAGCTGGCGGCGCGCCCGGCCGCGGTCGCCGAGTGCGACCTGTTCGCCATTCCGGGCGGCTTCACCTACGGCGACGACCTGGGCGCGGGCCGCATCCTGGCCGTGGAGGTGGAGCGCTTCCTGGGCGAGGTGCTGGCCGAGCACCATGCGCGCGGCGGATCCGTGTTCGGGGTCTGCAACGGCTTCCAGACCCTGGTGAAGGCGCGCCTGCTGCCGGATCTGGCGGACGTGCGCGCGACCCTCACCTGGAACGCTTCCGGACGCTTCGAGTGCCGCTGGACCCGCCTGCGGGTCGAGGGCGGGCTGGCCCGCCTCCTGCCCGAGGGATTCGTGCTCCCGGCGCCCGTGGCCCACGCCGAGGGCCGCCTGGTCCTGGCCGACGCGGCGCGCGACCTGCAGCGCCTGGAAGCCGGAAAACGTATCGCCTTGCGCTACGTCGACGCACGGGGACGACCCACCACCGACTACCCCGACTGCCCCAGCGGCAGCAGCGGCGGCATCGCCGGCCTGGTCTCCGCCAGCGGCCGCATCCTGGGCCTGATGCCGCATCCGGAGCGCAACCTCTCGGCGGCGCATACCCCCGACGGCGGCGCCGGCGCGTGGGGCCGCGGCGGCGAGGGCATCACCTTCTACCGCGCCCTGCTCAGCCCGTATCGGAGCGGCGCCGTGGTCTAGCCAGCCGCGCGCCGCGCCCGTGGCGCGTGCATTGACGCCGTCTTGCTGGCTACAATCCGGCAACGCCTCGCAGCGGGGCACAAAAACATGGTCATCGCGCGTCTCCTCGCCATCCTCGTCCTGGCGCTCTCGTGCGCCTGCGCCGCAGCTCCGGCAGCCGGCGCCGGCGCGGCCGCCGGTGTCTGGGCCTACGACCAGTACTCCGACGCAGGCGGCGAGATCGTCCTGGCACACCCGCCGGACAGCGTGTACGCGGCCGCCGAGGCCGTGGCCCGCGCCCGCGGCATGAACGTCAACCCGGTTCCCGGCTCGCAGCGCGTGGAGTGCACCGTGGACAAGGCCGAAGTGAGCTTCACCGTCATCGTGGTGCCGGGCGCCGACAACGTGGCGCGCCTGCGCGTGTACGCGCGTGAGCCGCTGCGCGCACGCGGCGACCTGGCGCGAGACCTGGCGCTGCAGGTGCAGCTACGCCTTGACCCCGCCCGCTGACTGCGGCTCTCCCGCGGCCGCCTGCTCGCGCGCGCAGGACGCGCAGTAGCCGACCAGGTTCAACGTGTGACTGGCCACGTGGAAGTGGCGCTTGGCGGCCTCCTGGCGCTGCAGCTCCTCGATGGCCTCGCAGCGGAACTCGATGATCTTGCCGCAGCCAAGGCAGATCATGTGGTCATGGTGGTGGTGCCCGAGGATATGTTCGTACAGCATCTGACCGCGCCCGCTGTCCAGCTCCGACACGAAGTGGCCGTCCACCAGCAGCGCCAGGGTGCGGTACACCGTGGCCCTGGACACGCTGGCGTCGCGGGTCTTGGCCCAGGCGTACAGCTCCTCCGCGGAGTAGTGCCGGTGCGTGCTCCAGGCCAGCTCCAGGATCAGCAGGCGCTGCTGGGTCACGCGCAGCCCGCGGCGGCGCAGGTAGGCCTCGAAGCGGCGGCGCGCCGCGGCCGGGTTCATCGCAGCGCTTCCAAGGCGTCGGCGGCCTCGGCGCCGATGTCGCGACGATAGGTCATGCCGGGGAAGCGGATCTGCTCCACCGCCGAGTAGGCGCGCCGGCGCGCGCTGTTCAGGTCGTCACCCAGCGCGCTGACCGCCAGCACGCGCCCGCCGGCCGTGACCAGGCGGCCGTCGCGCAGGGCCGTGCCGCAGTGGAACACCTGCAGCTCGCGGCCCTGCGCCACCGCGTCCAGACCTTCGATGGGATGGCCGGTCGCGTAGTTGCCCGGATAGCCGCCCGAAGCCAGCACCACGGTCACCGCCGGGCGCGGGTCCCATTCCGGCGCCTCCTGGTTCTCCAGCGTGCCTTCGGCCGCGGCACAGAGCAGCGGCAGCAGGTCCGATCGCATGCGCAGCATCAGCACTTCGCACTCGGGGTCGCCGAAGCGGGCGTTGAACTCCAGGACCTTGGGGCCGGCCGGTGTCAGCTTCAACCCGGCGTACAGGATGCCGTGGAAGCGGCGGCCGTCGTGGTTGAGTCCGTGCAAGGTCGGCAGCAGGATCTGGCGCTCGATGCTGTCGCGCGTGCGCTCGCTGACCTGCGGCACCGGGCTGATGGCGCCCATGCCGCCGGTGTTCGGACCACGGCCGCCCTCCAGCAGGGTCTTGTGGTCCTGGCACAGCTCCAGCTGCGTGAAGGTGCGCCCGTCGGTGAGGATGAAGGCCGACACCTCCGCACCCTGCAAGTACTCCTCGATGACGATGGTGCGCCCGGCGGCGCCGAAGATGCCGTCCTCCAGCATGGCCTTGGCAGCCTGGCGCGCGCCCGCAGGCTCGGAAGCCACGGTGACGCCCTTGCCAGCGGCCAGGCCCGACGCCTTGACCACCAGCGGATAGCGCGCCCCGCCCTCGAGATACGAGATGGCCGGATTCAGCTCCGAGAACACCCGGTAATTGGCGGTCGGGATGCGGTAGCGGACCAGCAGCTCCTTGCAGAAGGACTTGCTGCCCTCGATCTCGGCGGCGTTCTGCAACGGGCCGAAACAGCGGACTCCGGCGGCGGCCAGGCGGTCGCTCAGCCCCGCCACCAGCGGCCCCTCCGGCCCGACGACCACCAGGTCCGCGGCCTGGTCTCTGGCGAAGGACACCAGGGCGTCCAGACCGGTCAGCGCGATCGGGACGTTCTCGCCCAGCTCGGCCGTTCCCGGATTGCCGGGGGCGATCCAGAGCTTCTCCACCAGGGGTGACTGGCGGATCTTCCAAGCCAGGGCGTGCTCCCGGCCCCCGGAACCGACGAGAAGGATGCGCATGCGCAAGGCGGAAGGTAGGACGGGAAGCCTCCAAGGGCAAGGACCAGCCACCTGCCGCGTTGTGAATCAGCGCCTTGGGTCCCCCTGGGGCGCGCGGCGTCGCCAAGCGGCTACACTGCCCGGCTCGCCACGGCCGCTGCGACCCGCAGGCATGACCACGCGCGCCCGTAGCTCAATCGGACAGAGCATCGGATTTCTAATCCGAGGGCTGGAGGTTCGAGTCCTCCCGGGCGCACCATGCTAAGCCAGGCTCCAGCGCCGCAGCCGCGTTTCGGCGTCGATGACGCCTTGGCGCTGGTCGCGATCGCTGCCTTCTTCCTGGTCTGCGCCTTCGGCGCCTGGCGCTTGCGCCGCATCCGCACGCGCGGGCTCCTCGGCCATCCGCATCGCCAGCTGCGCCTGGGCGCCTGGCGCTTGCTATGGCCGCAATGGTGGGAGGAGCCGCGGCCGTCCGGTCCGGGCCACTGGGAGGCCGCCACCCACGACCATGACGGCCGCGTCCAGATCCTGGAGCTGCGCGGCCCGGAGGCGGCCAGCGCGCCAGAGTCCTTCCTGCGCGCCTTCCTGGCGCGCCGCGACGTCGCTCCCGACGCCTGGATGCTCGAGACCGCCGCCGGCGAGCACGGCGCCATGCACCTGGTGGAGGGCCGCGCCCACATCCACGCGCGCGAGCGCGCCTACGTGTGGCTGGCGCGCGTCCCCGGAGCCGGCGGCGGCCCGGCACTCGCGATCTTCTACCGGGCCTCCGTCCTGTACGGCTTCGCGGACGGCGTGTGGCTGCACGAAGTCGCATCCCGCGCCCGCGCCGCGGCAGCGCCGTCTCAGCCCTGACAGGGCCCGGTGCTGTTCGGCTGACCCCGCACGCTGCACTGGGCGCCGAGGGTCCAGGCGGAGCATTGCACCTGGGTGCTGTTGAAGGTCGTGCAGATGGCGCCGGAGCCCTGGATCACCGAGCAGAACGGGGTACCGCCGAGCACGGCAATGGAGGAGCAGCGCTTGGTGGCGACGAACGTGCTGCAGTGCGAGCCTGGGCGGTTGGCGGACACCGAGCAGAAGCCGGAGAAACCGAAGGCCGAGGTCGCGGAGCACTGTGCGCCCATGATGTTGGCGTTGACGCTGCAGTTGCTCCAGTTCGTATTCGTGCCCACCGAGCAGGTGGAAGTGCTGCCGGAGGTGCACTGGCGGGTCGCCACGCCACCCGCGGTGCCCACGCTGCAGAAGCTGCCGTTCGTGCTCCGGCTCACGCTGATGTCGCCGGGATCCCGCCTGGCGCCGTGTGCCGCGCTCCACGCCACGGTGAGCGGCAGCGACAGGTAGGAGGCTTCTGCTGCGACCGCCGGACGGTGTCCCGAAGCGGGGGGGCTGTTGGCGGCGGCAGGTGCGAGCAGCCAGGTGGTTCCGAGCACCAAACCGGCCGCAACGAGCAGAGAGGAAAGTCGGGTCATGTAGAGATGGTCCATTTGTCTCAGTCTACATTCCGCCGCAAGCCGAGGGATCCAACCCCCGGCCAGCCGAACAACACCGCGCTCCGCGAAGGCGTCGTCAGCGGAAGCCACACGAACGCAAGCTGCAACGTGTGGGAGACAGTGCGTGCTGCGCACCGGCTCTACCACTCCCATCCCGTTCGCCACCGGAGAGGAGAAGCTGATCCTGAGGTCCGGTTTCGTTCTCGAACAAGGAGACGCCCTGCAGGCTCATCAATCCATGCTCCTCGGTTGCCCCCGCTGGGTACCTTCTTCTGGTCAGGCGAGCTCGAGCGGCGGTGAGCGAGACCCTGGAGCGGGGAGGTCGAGACACGAGCATCCTTGCCCGACCTCCCCCGCTGTTCTGGTGCCCCCTGCAGGGCTCGAACCTGCGACCTAGGGATTAAGAATCCCGTGCTCTACCAACTGAGCTAAAGGGGCGGACCTGCAAAGGTACCGCAGGCGCGGGCGCCTCGCTAGGCCTCCTTGGCCGTGTCGCGTTTTCTCGCTAGACTGGTCGCCCGGAAATCGATGGTGGGTGTAGCTCAGTTGGTTAGAGCACCAGGTTGTGGTCCTGGGAGTCGGGGGTTCGAATCCCCTCACTCACCCCAACCTGCGCCGCCCGGCACGCGGCCCGGTGCGCCGCCCGGCACCGAGCGAGAGTGGCGGAACTGGCAGACGCGCAGGACTTAGGATCCTGTGGGGCAACCCGTGGGGGTTCAACTCCCCCCTCTCGCACCATGGCCGCCTCCGCTTCCCGTTACGACCGCCAGATCCGGCTGCCCCAGATCGGCGCCGACGGCCAGGCTGCGCTGCGCCGCGCCAGCGTCGCGGTGATCGGCCTGGGGGCGCTCGGCAGCCACGGCGCCGACCTCCTGGCGCGGGCCGGCGTCGGCCGCCTGATCCTGATCGACCGGGACGTGGTGGAGTGGAGCAACCTGCAGCGCCAGTCGCTCTACGACGAGCGCGACGCCGAGCGCGCCCGGCCCAAGGCCGAGGCCGCCGCCGAGCGCCTGCGCGCCGTCAACGCCGACGTGGAGCTGACGGTGCAACTGGCCGACCTGAGCGCGCACAACGCGCCGCGCCTGCTGCACGGCGCGACCCTGCTGCTCGACGGCACCGACAACTTCGCCACGCGCTACCTCCTGAACGACTTCTCGGTGCAGCAGCGCGTGGCCTACGTGTACGCCGGCGTCGTGTCCACGTACGGACTGGTCGGCGCCGTCGTGCCGGACGGCCCGTGCCTGCGCTGCACCTATCCCGAGCCGCCGGACGCCGCCAACACGCCCACCTGCCAGAGCGCGGGCGTGTTCGGTCCCGCCGTGGCGGTGGTCGCGGGCCTGGCCGCGGGGGAAGCGCTCAAGATCGCCTCCGGCAATCCCCGGTCGGCCCACGCCGGATTCCGTTACGTGGACCTCTGGAGCGGCGAGAGCCGCGCACTCGGCGCGCGCCAGGATCCGGACTGCCCGTGCTGCGGCCGCCGCGACTTCGAGTGGCTGGAAGGCCGCCGCGGCGCGCCGCGCGCGCAGGCCCTGTGCGGCGGCGGCGCCGTGCAGCTGCCGGGCGGCGAAGCCGCCCCCGACCTGGCGGCGCTGGGCCGCAAGCTCCAGGGAACGGTCGGGGATCTGGAAGTGCGCGAGCGCTACCTGCGCTTCCGCGACAACGGCCTGGAGCTGACCCTGTTCGCCGACGGCCGGGCCCTGGTGCGCGGCACCGAGGATCCGGCGGCTGCGCGCGCGCTGCTGGCGCGCACGGTGGGCGCCTGAGCGGCATCGCCGCGATCGTGCTCGCGGCCGGCTCTGGCCGCCGGCTCGGCTACCCGAAGGCCGCGCTGGCGCTGCGCGGCCAGTGGATGCTGCCGCGCCTGGTCCAGGCGCTGCGCGCCGGCGGCGCCCATCCCGTCATCCTGGTCCTGGGCGAGGCCTCCGCCGCGGCCATCGCGCCGCTCGGCCCCCACGGCGCCGATCAGGCCGTCCTGAACCCGAATCCGGAGCAAGGACGCACGGGCTCGGCGCTGTGCGGATTGATGGCTCTCCCTGCCGCCGTGGATGCGGTGCTCATCCACCCTTGCGACGTGCCGCTGCTGCGCGCGGCGGCGGTGGCGGCTCTGGTGAGTGCCTGGCGCGCCGCGCCGAACGCGACCGGGATGGCGGCCCGGCCGGTCACGCCCAGCGGCCACGGCGGGCATCCGCTCCTGGTCGGTGCGGGTCGCCTGCCGGAGCTGCGCGCGTTCCCGCCGCAGCGCCCGCTGCGCGAGCTGGTCCACGCCGACGCTCAGCGCCTGCTCAACGTGCGCCTGGATGGCGATCCCGGCCCGTTCCTGGACGTGGACACGCCCGAACAGGCGCAGTTCCTCGAGACCTTGTTGTGACCTGCGCCTACACGCCCTGCGGGCGGCAGTCCTGCAGCGCGCGTCGGCACAGGACCCGCGCCATCTTCTTGCGGTAGGACGGGGACATGGACGTGTTCTTCATCGGGCGCACCGTCTCCTCCAGCGCCTGCGCGATCTGCTCGATGGCCTCGTCGTCCAGGCTGGAGCCGCGGTGGGGCGCGACCAGGTCCTCGTGCAGGAGCGGGATGGAGTCATACGCGGTGGTCGCCAGTCGGATGTCCGCGGCCCAGCCGTGATCCCAGCGCACGGCTGCGGCCACGCCGCCTTCGGGGAAGTCGAAGGCCTGGCGCAGGCGCAGCTTCTGGTAGCGCACGGTCCAGTGCTCCGCGTCCGCCGGCAGCTCGGCGCGCACCAGCACCTCGTCCGGCTTCTTGTCGCGGAAGCGGCGGATGCCGTCCGCGGCGTAGAACTCGCGCAGCGGCAGCGAGCGACTGGCGGAGGGTCCGGCCAGGACCACGCGGGCGTCGTACGCCAGCAGCACCGGCGCCAGGTCGCCGCTGTAAGCGGCCACGCACAGGTTGCCGGGGTCGGGCAGCACGCGGCACACGTCGGCCTCGGCCTTGAGGCAGGAGCCGTGCGCGAAGCGCCACTCCGCGGTCTGGTTGAAGTGCCAGCAGCGCGTATCCAGCAGCAGGTTGCCGCCGAGCGTGGCGCTCTGGCGGATCAGCGGCGTGGCGATCATGGACGCCGCCTGCGCGATCGCCGGGTAGCGCGCGCGCAGCACCGGGTCGTGCTCCACCTCGGACAGCGTGCGCCCGGCGCCGAGCAGCCCCTGGCGCAGCTCCGGGACGCGGCGCAGGGAGATGACGTTGGCGCGCACGTTGATGCGCCACTTGTAGTTGCACAGCAGGTCGGTGCCGCCGCCCAGCCAGTCGAAGGGGCCGTCGCGCGTGACCGCAAAGGCCTGCGCCAGCGTGCGCGGCTGGTGCAAGGTGAAGTCCGGGAGCCTCACGCGCTCTTTCCCGCCGCAACGCCGGCGCGGCGCTCGCGCCGGCTCCTGTCCTCCAGGGCCGCAAGCACGCGCTCCGGCGTCATCGGCACTTCGCGCAGGCGCACGCCCACGGCGTCGTAGATGGCGTTGGCGACCGCCGGGAGGATCGGCGCCAGCGCGCCTTCGCCGCACTCCTTGGCGCCCAGCGGGCCCTCGGGATCGTTCGATTCCACGATGTGGACTTCCACCTCGGGCATCTCGAGCGGGGTCGGGATCTTGTAGTCGAGGAGCGAGCCGTTCAGCAGCTGGCCGCCGCCGTAGCGCATCTCCTCGCTGAGGGCCTGGCCCAGGCCCATGTGGATGGAGCCCTCGATCTGGCCCTCCACCGCGGTGACGTTCAAGGCCTTGCCGACGTCGTGCGCGGCCCAGACCTTCTCCACCTTCACGAAACCGGTCTCCGCATCCACCTCGAGCTCGGCCACGAAGGCCTGGTAGCTGTAGGTGGGCGAAAGGCCGGCCCCGCTGCCCTTGTGGCCGCCGCCCAGCTTGGGTGCGCGGTACACGCCCTTGGCGATCAGCGCGCCGTTGTCGGCCAGCGCCTCGGCCAGGGCGTCGTCGTAGCGGACCCGGATGCTCGGCTCGTCGCGGTGCACGTACGTCTCGTCGCCGCCGGGCACGAAGTCCTCGGCCCTGCGCCCGGTCAGGCGCGCGCAGGCGTGCGTCAGCTTGCGGCGGATCACTTCGCCGGCGCGCAGTGCGGCGTTGCCGGCCATGAAGGTGACGCGGCTGCTGTAGCTGCCGAGGTCCAGCGGCGCCGTGTCGGTGTCCTTGGCCAGCACACGGCAGCGCAGCATGCGCACCCCGATCGCCTCGGCCACGCACTGCGCCAGCATGGTGTCGCTGCCCTGGCCGATGTCGGCGGCCATGCTGTGAATGGTGACGCCGCCATCCACGTCGATCTTGACGTGCACCGTGCTCTGCGGCGTGCGCGTGCGGTGGATGGGCAGCGCCGAGCCGCTGATGTAGAAGCCGCAGCCCAGCCCGATGCCGCGGCCATACGGCAGCCGGCGGAACTTCCGGTCCCACTCCGACGCCGAGCGCACGCGTTCCAGACACTCCAGGAAGCCGTTGCTGGTGATCCGCAGGTGATTGAGGGTCACCGTGTTGGGCGGCAGCGCGTTCTGGGCGCGCAGATCGAAAGGATCGGTCCCGAGCTGCTCCGCCAGCTCGTCCAGGCTGGTCTCCAGTGCGAAGCGCGCGTTGACTGCGCCGTGGCCGCGCATGGCCCCCGACGGCGGCTTGTTGGTGTACACGCGCCGGCCGCCGTAGCGGAACGCAGGCAGCCGGTACGGGCCCTGGCTGAGCACGCCGTTGTAGTAGGTGGTGACCACGCCGAAGGAGGCCCAGGCCCCGCCGTCGATGAGCGCGTGCGCGTCCAGGCCGGTCAGTCGCCCCTCGCGGTCGGCGGCCACCTGCAGGCGGTACGCCGTGGGATGGCGCCCGTGGTTGTTCAGGAACACCTCCTCGCGGTCGAAGATGACCTTGACCGGGCGCCCGGTCTTGCGCGCCAGCAGCGCCGCCACCATCTCGTGGGGGAACGGGTCGGACTTGCCGCCGAAGCCGCCGCCCACCAGCGGCTTGACCACGCGGATGCGGTGCAGCGGCATCTCCAGCACCTTGGCCAGCGCCAGGTGCACGTAATGCGGCACCTGCGTAGCGCTGTACAGCGTCATGCGGCCGTCCGGCTCCGGAACGGCGATGCAGCCGATCGGCTCGGTGAAGGCGTGGTTGACGCCGTGGAAGCGGAACTCACCGCCGGCCTGCGCGTGCGCCTCGGCGAAAGCGCGCTCCACGTCGCCGAAGGCCTGGTCCACGGTCTTGTGGATGTTGGTGCCCCCGACGCTGCGTGCGTGCAGCGGGTCGCTGGTCTCCTGGAGCGCGTCCTTGGGCCGCAGCACCGGTGCGCGCTCCTCGTACTCCACGCGCACGGCCAGGGCCGCGTCGCGCGCGGCCAGCTCGTCCTCGCACGCCACCGCGGCCACGATGTCGCCCTGGTAGAGCACGCGCGGCGCGCTCAGGGCGGTCTCGTCCTCGCTGATCGGCAGCACGCCGAAATGGATGTCGGTGCCGCGCTCGCCGGGCACCAGCGCGGCCACGAAGCCGGGCACGCGCCGGGCCGTGCCCAAGTCCACGCGCCGCACCAGGCCGTGCGCGACGCTGGCGCGCACCATGCGCGCGTGCAGCATGTTGGGGAAGCGCATGTCCTCGATGTACACGCCGCGCCCGCTCACCTTCTCCCAGGAGTCCACCAGCGGCAGGCGCTGGCCGATGGTCGTGTCGGGCGTCAGTTCCTGGCTCATGCGCACTGGGTCGGGGCTGGCGCTGCCGTCGCGCACGGCGACCGGAGCGCGTGCTGTGCGGCGGCGGAGCGCGCAATCGCGTCCACGATCTTGATGAAGCCGGTGCACCGGCACAGGTTGCCGGACACGGCCGCCTTGATCTGCTCGCGGCTGGGCGCAGGATGCTCGCGCAGCAGCGCGTCGGCCGTCATCAGGAAGCCGGCGGTGCAGAAGCCGCACTGGCTGGCCCCCGCCTCGGCCCAGGCCTGCTGCAACGGTGTGAAGCGCTCCGGCCCGGCCAGGCCTTCCACCGTGGTGATCTCCGCGTCCTGCGCCTCCGCCGCCAGCGTCAGGCACGACAGCACCGGCCGGCCGTCGATCTGCACGGCGCAGCAGCCGCAGGTCCCCAGGTCGCAGCCGCGCTTGGTGCCGGTGAGGCCCACGGCCTCGCGCAGCACGTCCAGGAGCGTGTCCGCGTCCCGGACGTACACCTCCCGATCGTGGCCGTTCACCCGCAGGTGCAAGGCCTTGCGCGGGCGCGACAAGGGCGTTTGCTGCATGTGCCGGGACGGATTTTAGCCGGCCGCGGGCCGTGATCAGGGCAGATCGATGTGATAGAGATCCGACAGGATCAGCTCGGCCAGGTCGGCGTACAACTCGTCATCTTTGCTGTGGTCGCGCGGACCAGTGAGCCCGGGGGCCTCGAAGCTCAGCTCGGACCGGCCCTTGGCCGCCTGCGTGCCGTTGGTAAGCAGGTACGCCACCAGGCGGCGTCCCTCGCCGTCCAGAAGCCCGAGGTAGCCGGCGTGCAGCTCCCGGCTCCAGCGACGCAGCCAGCCGGCGCGTGCCGCATCATCGCCCAGCCGGCCGGTGGCCAGCTGCCAGATCGGATGCAGGCGCGCGCGCTCGTCCGCGCGCCCGTCCGACGCCTCGATGCAGGCCTGCAGCACGGCCTTGTCGGACGCTTTCTCCTCGTCATCCGCGGCCAGGGCCAGCACCAGCGCGGCCGGCCAGTGGTCGTGGATCGAGGCCTTGGCGTGGAAGCGCGCCCGCGCCGGCGCGCGCCACTGCGCCGCCAGCTTGGCGGCGCGGTCCGGGTCGCGCAGCGCCAGGCGCAGCAGCCCGGCGACCTGCGCATCGGAGAGCGGACCGGCCAGGGCTTCGGGGAACTGCAGCCCGAGATCGCCGGCCGCACCCCACAGCCAGGCTTGCGCTACCGGCTCGACCAGGCGCTCGCGCAGGATCCGGAACGCGTCCTCCCGCGCCTCCGGTCCGAGCTCGTACAGCGCCAGCGCCAGACCCGAGCCTTCGCCTCCGCCCGGCTCCTGGCGCAAGGACTCCAGCGTGCGTGCCGGGCTGCGTGCCGCGGCCACCAGCCACAAGGGCGGCAGCCTGCCGGAGCCGCGCTCGATCCAGGTGCGCGGGACCGCCGGATTGCCCGGCAGCACGGAGCCGAGCAGCGCCACCGCCAGCTCGGGATCCTGGCGTGGTTCTTCCGCGGGTGCTGCGGCCTGCAAGGTGGGGAACAGGCGTAACAGGCCGAGGAGCGCAGGGTCGGGCTTCTCCTTCGGGCCGGGCTGGATCGCCGCCAGCGGCACGCCGCGGGCGCGCGCCAGCAGGCCTCCGAGGTAGCAGCAGCGTTCGAACTCGCTGGCGGCCAGCTTCAGCGTCGTGTCCGGTTGGCTGGCGCCTTCCGGGTGGAACGCGCCGTACAGGAACAGGACGTAAGCGCGCTGTGGATCGGGCCGCTGCCCCTTCTTGAGCGAATCCTGCAGCAGGGCAAAGCTGCGCTCGGTGCCCGCCAGGGCTGCGGCCAGCAGCAAGGCCCGCTGGCGCTCCGGGGAGCCCTTGCGCGCCTGGGCCAGGATCCATTCCTCGGCCTCCTCGCCCAGCGTCACGATCTGTTCCGCCGCCTGGCGCCGGGCCGCCGGACTCTGGTCCGCAAACGCCCGCTGAAGGTCCGCGCTGGGCTCCTGCGGCGGCAGGAGCCCAGCAGCGAGGAGCGCAAGGACAGTCAGCATCGCGCCGGAGCCGTCCGGCGCACGCCAGCATATCGGCAGCGCACCGTGCCAGCCCTACTGAATCCGGATCACGATCGGCGCCGACCACGCCCCCGCACCGGTGTCATAGCTCTGGAAGTACAGGTCCAGGAACGCGGCCGCCGCCTTGGGTGTCGGCGCCGGCCACAGGAGCGAGGCGTTGCCAGAGGCGTCGAAGGGCCGCGCCCGCAGGTTCTGGTGGCGCACCTGCCGGTTCAGGAACCGGTCTGCGCGATCCAGGAAGAAGAAGCCCGCTCCCTCGCCAGGCCGTGCCAGGTAGCGGATGCTCCCGGACACGTACGTGACCACGATGTCGCCGGGAGCACCGTGCCGCACGTTGAACTGCACCGGCGCGCCGGGGGCATAGAACGCCACGTCCGTGTCCAGGCACGGCGCCGGTGGCAGGCCGCTCACGAAGCTGAGCGCATCCAGCTCGGTCTCCTGCTGGAAAGCCCAATCGCCCTCGGCCCAGCCCGGCAGCACCCGGCCGCCGCCGCCTGTGCCGAACACGCTGGCGTCGGCGCCCGAAGGCGACTGCACCGTGAACGCCAGCTCGCCCGTGGGCGGGTAGAAGGCCAGGGACAGCACGTCGCCGATGGCGCCGCTGCCGGGGGCTGCGGCGTCCACGAAGGCCTGCATCTGCACTTCGCTGTAGGCGCGCCGCACGCTCCCGGTGTTCCGGTCCAGCACCAGCACGTCACCGTCCTCCACGTCTCCCAGCACGGTGCCCAGGAGCGTGCCTTCGGTGGAAAACCAGATCTCGTTGGGCGCCATCCATTCGGCCGCATCGAGATCGAAGCCGCCGGAGCCCGGCTGCAGGGCGGCCACGAACTCGGCCTCGCCGACTTCCACCTGCACGCCGCCGTTCTCCAGGACCCGCAGCAGGTCGCCGTCCTCGTAGGTCCCGATCCCGGCCAGGAGCGAGAACAGCACGTCGAACGCCATCGGGCCGGGGGCGCCCGGGCGCGCCGCATACGCCAGGGCGTCCACGTCGGAAGGCGCGTCGAACACGCCATCAGCGTCCAGATCGCCCAGCAGCGCCATCTGCGCCCGCTGGTTCACGTAGCGCGCGGCGCCCGGCGCGCCTTCCTCGCGCCGGATCCAGTCCTCGTCCAGCACCACCGGGTCGCCGGCCAGAGAGGAGTCGGAGCTTGTGGAGGCCAGGGCCACCACGGGCGCCTGGCAGGTCAACAGCAACACGGATTCAAGCATGAGTGACCTCCTTGGTCCCCGCGGATGACGGTTTGCCCCCCGTTTGGTGACGCACAGAAAGTTGCCGCGCCCTTGGAAGCCGCATTCCGGGTGCCGCAGTAAGCTGCCGGCGTGCTTGCCGCGCTGCTCCTGCAGGCAGCCGCCTTCCTGCCGCCGGAGGTGGCGCCGCAGCCCGCTCCGGCCGGCTACCGCGCCCGCGCCGAGGCCATCCTGCCCTTGCCCGAGTGGAGCCTGCGCGACCTGGCCCAGCTCCAGCCGCGTACGGACGGCGAGCGCGCCTTCCTCGTGTCCCTGCTGCAGGAAGGCGGCCCGCGCGAGGTCCTGCTCGCCGCCATGGTCGCCGCCGGTGCCGAGCCGAGCGACGCGCTCACCCGCGCCTGCTTGCGTGCCGCCTGCGAGATCCGCGAGGAGGACGCTGCGCTCGCCGCATTGCTCGCGCCGCGCTGGCCGGATCCCGCCTGCCTGCCGGCGCTGGCTTATCTCGCGCTGGAGCCCGACCGGCCCATCAGCGTGCGCGCCGCCGCCATCGGCCGCCTGCTGGACGCCGACTGCGCCTCCGCGTGGCCGCTGGCGCGCTCCCTGCTGCGCACGGGCACGCCGCTCGATGAGGACGCGCCCTGGGCCGACTGGCCGCGCGGCGGACGCTACGAGCTGCCCAAGCGCGTGCTGCTGCTGAGCGTCAACGCCTGGCTGCAGCGCCACGGCCAGCCCCCCACCGATTACGAGCCCAACGCTTCCTGGTCGGACCAGATGGAGCGACTGCAGGCGCTCGAAGCGCCGGCGCACGCGTGCGTGGCGCAACTGGCGGCGGCCAGCATCAGCCCGCGGAGGAACTCGGAGACCGGAGAAGTCGTGCCGTTCCGCGGTGCGCATGCAGATCCGGGGTTCGTCGCCTGCTGTCAGCTGCTGGTCGACGCCGCCGCCGCAGGCGATGAGAGAGCCTTGCTGTCCCTCGCTGTGTTGATGCCTTACGCCGCGGCCGCGAATCTTGGGGATGACGTATCCCGGCGCATGCTCACACCGGAATAGCCAGCCAAAGGGCGCAGTCTAGGGGTAAATCCGCTCCAGCGTGCGCGGGAAGGGGATGCACTCGCGCACGTGCTCGACACCCGTGATCCAGGACAATGTCCGCTCCAGGCCGATGCCGAAGCCAGCGTGCGGCACCGAGCCGTAGCGGCGCAGGTCCAGGTACCACTGGAACGCCTCCTCCGGCAGCCTCTCGTCGCGGATGCGCTGCTCTAGGAGCGCCAGGTCGTCCTCGCGCACCGAGCCGCCCACGATCTCGCCGGCGCCAGGGGCGACGATGTCCATGCCGAGCACCTTGGTGGGATCCTCCGGATCGCGCTTCATGTAGAAGGCCTTGATGGCCGCAGGCCAGTGCGTGACCGCGACCGGCAGGCCGAAGTGCCGGCCCAGCATGGTCTCGTCGGGCGCGCCGAGGTCGTCGCCGTCGCGGAACTGCGACTCGTAGCGGCCCTCCTTCTGCCACTGCGCCAGCTGGCGCGCTGCTTCGTCGTAGCGCAGTCGCGGGAAGGGCTGGTCCCACTTCTCCAGCACAGCCGGATCGCGCTCCAGGTCGGCCAGCTCGTCACGGCGCTTCTCCAGGACCTGGCGCAGCGTGTGGCGCAGCAGGCCCTCGGCCAGGGCCAGGTTCTCCTCCAGGCCCGCGAAGGCCATCTCCGGCTCCAGCATCCAGAACTCGGTGAGGTGGCGGCGGGTCTTGCTCTTCTCGGCGCGGAAAGTCGGTCCGAAGCAATAGACCTTGCCGAGCGCCATGGCCGCAGCCTCGGCGTAGAGCTGTCCCGACTGCGTCAGGTAGGCCTTCTCGCCGAAGTAGTCGGTTTCGAACAGCGTGCTGGTGCCCTCGCAGGCGTTGGGCGTGAAGATGGGCGAGTCCACGCAGTAGAAGCCCTGAGCGTCCAGGTAATTGCGCCAGGCCTGGATCACCTCGTGGCGCACCCGCAGGAGGGCGGCTTGCTTGCGGCTGCGCAGCCACAGGTGGCGGTGCTGCATGAGGAAGGCCACCCCGTGCTCCTTGGGACTGATCGGGTACGGCGCGGCCACCTGATGCACGACCATGTCCTTGACGATCAGCTCGGCGCCGCCCGGGGCGCGCGCGTCGGCGCGCACGCTCCCCGACAGCTCCACGGAACTCTCCTGGGTGAGCTGGCGCGCAGCCTCGAAGGCCGCGTCCGGCACCTCGCCCCGGGCGATCACGCCCTGGGCGATGGCGCTGCCGTCGCGCACCAGGAGGAACAGGATGCGTCCCTTGTCGCGCAGGTTGTACACCCAGCCGCGCAGGCGCGCGTCCTGGCCGGCGTGGCGCGCGAGCTCGCGAATGCGGACTACGGGGGCGGCGGGGCTGCCCATGGGGCCGGAGAGTATGCCGGCGCTACGGGAACAGCGCGTAGTTGGGATCGAGGTTGACGTCCACCACCAGGCCCCGCTCCACCGTCACCGTCCCGAGCACGCGCAACCCCTGGCGCTGGGCTTCCACGCGCAAGGTGGCGGGATCCGCCTCCAGATCATGGTCGCCTGCCAGGATGCGGATGGACTGGTAGCCTTCGTCGCGCAATTGCGTGCGCACGCGGCTGCGCACCTGCTCGGCGTGGCTCGCCCCCAGCTCCGAGACCGCCGGGATCACCGGACGCGACGTCTGATCCGCCAGCCGCTGCAGCGACAGGTCCACGACGTGCAGGGAGTCGTAGATCCGCTCCAGCTCACGCCGCAGGCGCGGGGCGTCCACCTGCTGCACCGTGTCCGCCAGCGCCTGCATGCGCTCGTGCAGGAGGTTGAGGTCGGACAGTTCAGCCACTCCCCGCTCCAGCCGCTGGAGTCGCGAGTAGATGCGCCAGAGAGCCCAGTGGGAAATCCCGAGGGCCAGGGCAAGGACGCCGAGAAGGGCGATCTCCAAGGGGTGCTTCGGGGGTGGAGCCCGGAAAGCAGAGTAGCGAGTGGCGCTACGCCATGCCACAAGGGCTTGGGGGGCTATTTTCCTCGGGAACGCAAGGCCAGGGCTGCCAGGTACAGAAGCAGGCCGGCCGCAGCCAGCCATCGGCCGCCGGCGGCTACCGGCTGGACTGCCGTCAGGTCCTGCGGCCACGACAGCGGAGCGCCGGGAGGTTCGCATTCGGAGCGTGGGCGCGGAGCGCCGCCCCAGCGCGCGCGCCATGCCGCCAGTCCGCGCGCGATCTCCGCGACGGCTTCCAGTTCCGGCTGGCGCGCGAACGGATCTCCTGGAAAGAAAACGCTTTGCGCATCAGCATCGGGCACGAAGCGGATCGGCAGCCGGTGCCCGGCCTGGGCCTGGAACGTGAACTCCGGCAAGGCGGACTGGACCGCTGCCCTCCAGCGTGGATCCGCTTCAGGGGGAAGGTCCAGGGCGAGTGGCCCCGGCACCCGCCAGACGTCGTCGGCAGGCCTCTGGTCGGGCGCCTGGCCGGATGACGCCTGCAAGGAGATGAGGCTCGCGGGAGGCACGGCGCCCAGTTCAGCCACCCCCTGCGCCCCTTCCAGCTCCAGGCGCGGCTGGCCCTCGACCGCCAGCCACAGCGGGCCCTCCAGGTTCCAGGCCGCCCAGTGGACGTGCCAGCCGTCATCCTCCGTCCACGCGGCCAGGATCGCCGCGTTGGAAACCATGGCCTGCGGCCAGGGACTGCGCCAGTGCAGCCAGGCCGGCGCGCGCCGGGGCGCAGGCCGGTCGGTGACGATCTCCGTGCGCGCGCCGCAGCCGTGTACGCGCAGCGCCGCCAGGATCTCGCCTTCCGCCGCGGGCTGGTCGGGAGCCCCGACGACCACCGTGCCGGCGACGCGCCTCTGGGGCGCCGCGGCCAGGTCCCATCCTCCCAGGGAGGACAGGCTGTGGTCTTCCACCCGCAGCAGCGGCGCGCCGCGCCAGCGCGGCCCGGCCAGGGCCGCAACGCCACAGGCGAGTCCCATCAGCCCGAGGAACAGCGACGGCGGCCAGCGGCGCCGCTCTCCGCCCGCGGACGGCAGCCCGCGGAACGGTTCCAGTCCACCGACCTGCCATGGCCGCGGAGCGCCGCGCCGTGCCCACACCAGCCAGGGCACGGCCAGCAGCAGCAACGCCAGGGCCAGCGGCTGCTCAAACAAGCCCGGCTCTCCCCGCCGTTTCGAGGATGTGCGCCGCCGACGCGCCCGCGCGCCCGCACCGCACTTCCACGAGCCTTGCGCCGCAGGCGGCGGCGCGCGCGCGCCGCTGCGCCAGCCAGGCTTCCCAGCGGCGCGCGTACGCCTCCCGGCCCGCGTCGAGGTCCGCGCGCAAGGAGCCGCCTCCCTCCACCGCAGTCACGTCCAGCGCGGCCTGCGGCGGCGTGTCTTCTTCGGGAAGGATCAGGCTCACGCACGCAGTCTGGGCGCAGCGCCGCGCCGCGGTCGCGAGGAAGCTCCAGGTGGGCTCGCCGCACCAGGGATCGGTGAGCACCAGGACCCGGCGCGCGCCGCGTGCGGCCGCCGCCGCGGGCGGAGCGTCGGATCCCTGCGGCGCAGGCAGGGCGCGCAAGGCCTCCTGCAGGGCGCTGCGGCGCTCGAAACCGGAGAACTGCAGCGGCGGGCTGCCGGCGTGCAGGCGCACACTGCCCCCGGCTTCGAGCCGCAGCCAGCCCAGCGCCAGCGCCAGGCGCCGCTGGTCCTGATCACGGCGCGGCTGGCCGGGCTGCAGGCTGGCGCTGCGATCCAGGACCAGGCACAGCTCGCCGCCTCGCTCCTCCTCGCGCAGGCGCACGAGCAAGGTGTCGCGGCGCGCGGAGGCGCGCCAGTCCACCGCCGCCAGCGCATCCCCGGTCGCGTAGCGCGCGCGCTCGAAGCCGGGAGACGTGCTGCCGCGGCGCGCGGCTGCCGCCCGACCTGCGCCCGGCAGCGCTCGCGCGCGGCTGCACCGTTCCAGGGCGCGGAAGAACTCGGGCGGGAACAGCGCGTCCACCATGGCTCAGTGCAGCGCGCGCCCGCGCGGCGGGCCGACGGCGGCGCCGTCGCGGAACACCTCGTGGCCGCGCAGGAACACACGCTCCGGGAAGGCGCGCAGGGTCCAGCCGTGGTACGGGCTCCACTTGGAGCGTGACGGCAGGCGCGCCTCGTCCACGACGCGCGTCGCCCCGGGGTCTGCAACCACCAGGTCCGCGTCGGCGCCGGCGGCAAGGCGGCCCTTGTGCGCCAGGCGGAACTCGGCTGCGGCGTCGCCGGTGACCGCGGCCAGCGCCCGTTCCAGGGACAGCCGGAAGCGGTCCACGACGGCCAGCATGAGCGGCAGGAGCAGGTCCACGGATGGGAAGCCCGAGGGCGCTTGGCGGTAGTCCCGGGCCTTCTCGGACAACGGATGGGGCGCGTGGTCGGTTCCCACGCACGCGATCCGGCCGTGCTCCAGCAACTCCAGCAGGCCGGCACGGTCCTCCGCGGACTTGATGGCGGGATTGACCTTGAGGCGGTTCTGGGGCGCGGCGGCCGCGTCCTCGGCCGTCAGCAGGAGGTAGTGCGGGGCCGTGGAGGCGCTCGCCGCCTGGCCGGCGGCCGCCGCGGCGGCCACCAGGCGCGCGCCCTCCGCGGTGGAGACGTGGAAGACGTGCAGTCCGGCGCCGGCCTGCGCCGCCGCCGCCAGCGCGCCGCGGATGCTCTCGATCTCGGCCTCCGGGGGACGGTTGCGCTCGTGGCGCAGGGCCTGCGCGCCGCTGAGCCCAGCCTGCGCGCGCGCCATGACGGCGTCGTCCTCGCAGTGGGCGACCACGCGCAGCCGGGCGGCGGCGGCCGCGGCGAACAGGCGCCGCAGCAGCGCCGGATCGTCCACGCCGCCCATGCCGGTGCTGCAGCCGAGGAAGCACTTCGCCGCCGGCGCGCGCGCCGCCATGGCCGCCAGCTCGGGCAGCGCCTCCGCCACCAGGTTCACGTAGCAGCCGTAATCCACGCGCGAAATCCCCGCCCGTCCGGACAGTTTCTGCTCCTGCAGCGCACGCGTCACCAGCAGCGGCGGGTTGTTCTGGATCTCGAGCACCGAGGTGACGCCGCCGTGCAGCGCCCCCAGTGAGCCGGTGGCGTAACCTTCTTTGCGTTCCAGCCCGGGTTCGCGGAAGTGCACATGGCAGTCCACCAGGCCCGGCAGCAGCCAGCGGCCATGCAGCTCCACCTGCTCCTCGCCGGGCTCCGGGCGCAGGCCGGTGCCGAGCTCGCGGATGCGGCCGTCGGCGCCGGTGCGCAGGTCCGTGGCCGCCACGAAGCGCCGGCCGTCGAACAGGCGCCCGTCGCGAAACAACCGGCGCGGCGGCGCCGGAGCGGCCGCCGGGCCGCTCACTGCCAGCGCACCACCACGGCGGTGCGGTCGTCGTTGCGCGGGCCGCAGTTGAAGCGGGCCACTTCCGCCAGCAGGGCCTCCACCATGGCCGCAGCGCCGCCGGCGGCCCGGTCCGCCGCCTGTTCCAGGCGTTGCGTGCCGAACAGCTCACCGGCGTCGTTGCGCGCCTCGATCAGGCCGTCGCTGTACAGCAGAAGCCCGTCGCCCGCGCCCAATCCCGCCACTGCGCGCGTGTCGTGGCGGGCGTCGGTGTCCACACCCAGAGGAGGGCCGGTGCGGCTCAGCCACTCCACGCGCCGCCCCTGGTACAGCAAGGCCTCGGGATGCCCGGCGTTGGCATAGGCCAGGGTCCCGGCCGCGGGGTCGAGCAGAGCCAGGAACAAGGTCAGGAAGCGTCCCGGATCCATGGTCTCGCGCAGGTTCCGGTGCACGCGGGACAGGACCAGGCCGGGATCGGGATCGATGGGGACCAGGGCGCGGATCTCGCCGCGCACCTCGGCCGCCAGCAGCGCCGGGCCGACGCCATGCCCCACGACGTCCGCCACGTACACGACCACCTGCCCGCCGGGCAGGAGGATGAAGTCGAAGAAGTCGCCGCTGATGTCCTCGCACGGCAGAGAACGGCCGTGCAGGTCCAGGCCGGCCATGGTCGGGGCGACCTTGGGCAGCAGGTCGCCTTGGATCTCGGCGGCGATCTCCATCTCCCGGTGCAGGCGCGACTTCTCCTGCGCCTCCACCAGCAGGCGCGCGTTCTGGATGGCGATGGCGGCCTGGCGCGCCAGGGCCTCGAACAGGTCGCGGTCGGCGCTGCTGAAGGTCTTCTTCTGGACGCGCGAGTCCACGTAGATCGCGCCCATCACCTGGTCGCGGAAGCACAGCGGCGCGCACATGACGGAGCGCAGGCGCAGCTCGAACACCGACTGGCTGACGGCCAGTGCCTGGCTGTCACTGTCCAGCTCCTGCACCACCGGGCGCGACTCGCGCAGGGCGCGCTGCACCAGGGTGCTGGAGAACAGCACATCCTCGGCCGCCAGCGGCTTTCCACCGGCGCCCATGGCCCGGCGCGGGAGCAGGCCCCCCCCGCCCTCGGCCAGCAGCAGCAGCGCGCGCTCGGCTTCGCACACCTCCAGGCCCCGCGCCAGGATGCGGTCCAGCACCTGCTCGAGGTCCAGGGTGGACGAGAGGTCCGCCATCGCCTCCAGCAGGATGCGCTGGCGGTCCGGACCGCCACTGCCGGAGGACGGAGGAGGAGGAGGAGCGGGCTCGGAAGGCTTGCGCGAGTTGCGGAACATGAGTCGCAGGGGAGGCCGGGCTAAACTGTCCGGGCAAGATAGCCCCCCAGACCGGATGGTCACAGCGGGGGCGGCGCTGCGCCCAACCGCTTCCAGGTTCTCCCGATGAACATCGAAACCCATCTCGCCCCCCGCTACGCCGTGCTGCGGATGTCCGGCGACTTCGAGACCTATGCCATCGCCGACTTCCTGGAGGCCGTGCGCGCAGCGCGCGAATCCGGGCGCAATTTCGTGGTCCTCAACCTGCGGCGCGTGAAGTTCGTGAACTCCACCGCCATCGGCGCGGTGCTGCGGGCCCGCAAGGAGCTGAAGGCGGCAGGCGGCGGCCTGGCCCTGGCGCGCAGCTCCGAGCTCGTCCAGGACCTGTTCCGCAAGCTCGGCCTGGACGTCATGCTGCCCAGCTTCAGCGAGGAGGAGGACGCGGCCGAGGCCATGCTGGCCGAACGCGAGGAGCGCCACCTGGCGGCGACTCCCGGCGAAGGGGAGGCGGCCCTGTTCTTCCGCTTCTTCGACCAGGAGCGGGCCAACCTGTTCGGAGCGCGCGGCGTGGGCGCCGCCGAGATCTCGCTGCTGGACCTGGAAGGGATCACCTTCACCTGGGATCCGCGCCTGCGCAGCTTCGACGAGCGCATCGTGCACCGCCTGTTCGCGCCCGGCACCGAGCTGGAGCTCAAGTTCCGCCTGCCGCTCTACAGCAAGTCCACGTATTACGTCAGCCATGCCCGGGTGGCCTCTTTGAACCTCGTGGGCGGGCGGGCGCGGGTGCGCGCCATCTTCAGCGGGCTGGCCGACGAGGCCGCCAAGGCGGTGCGCCAGTACGTCGCCGACATGGCTTTGGTCCGCGAGGAGATCCAGCAGGCCCGCGGCAACGCCTGACCCACGACCCAGCTCCCATGAAGCGCTTCATTCTCCTGGCCGCCGTGCTGGCGGTCTGCGCTCCTTTTGCGACCGCGCAGTCCCGCTTCGACCTGCACGAAGTGCGCTGGACCCTGCGCCCGGACCCCTCGGGCGAGTCCATCGCCATGAGCATGCGCCTCGCTCCCCTGCACGAGCGCGAGCGTCTGGTGCTGCGGCTGCCGCTGTGGCGGCCCGGCTCCTACCGCTACGCCAGCTACGAGCGGCGCCTGAGCGGGCTGCGCGCCGTGGACCAGGACGGAGTCGAGCGCGCCATCCTCAGCCTCGACCCGCGCACCTGGGAAGTGGACACGCGCGGCGCGGCCGCGCTCACCGTCACCTACGCCTGTGACAGTGACAATGAGGCCGAGTCCGGGGCCACGCCGGCGGTGCACCTGCACGCGCCGTCCGTGTTCCTGTACGCCGACGACACGCTGCCGCTGTCGCAGTCGCTGCGCTTCGAGCTGCCGCCGGGCTGGGACGTGGCTTCCGGCCACCGGCCCGACCCGCTGGAGCCCGGCGCCGTGCGCGCCCCTGATTACGACGTCCTGGTGGACTGCCCGATCCTGCTCGGCGAGCTGGAGCGCTCTACCTTCACCTCGCACGGCAAGCCCTTCGAAGTGGTGCTCGCCGGCAAGCGCCCCGGCGCGGACCAGTTCTCCCGGGAAGAGTGGCTGCGCAAGCTGTCCGCCATCGTGGACGCCGCCTACGACGTGGTCGGCGACTTCCCGTTCGAGCGCTACGTGTTCCTGTTCGTGTTCAGCGACATCGGCGGCGGCTACGGCCTGGAGCACCTCAACTCCACCACCATCGAGTTCAACCACCAGGCGGTGCGCAGCGGGCAGCTCGAGGGGCTGGAGAGCGTGACCGCGCACGAATTCTTCCACCTGTGGAACGTCAAGCGCATCCGCCCGCAGCCGCTCGGGCCCTTCGACTACTCCAGCGACGTGCGCACCAAGGACTTGTGGTGGCTGGAGGGCGTCACCAGCTACTACGCCGACGTGATCCTGCAGCGCGCCGGCCTGCGCGGGCCGGACGGCGACTGGTTCTACGCGGCGCAGGCCGGGAACTTCCGCAACCTGCGCCAGGAGCCCGGCTACCTGCAGCTCTCGCCCGAGCGCGCCTCCTGGACCGTGTGGGAGGAGGATGCGCACCCCTACATCTCCTACTACGACCAGGGGCAGGCGCTGGGGCTGGCCCTGGACCTGCAGATCCGCATCCACACCCAGAACCGCCGCTCGCTGGACGACGTGGTGCGCTTCCTGCACCGCTGGGTGCGCTATCCGGAGCCCGGCTACCGCGAGGGCGACCTGGAGCGCGCCATCCACGCGGTCACCGGCTGGGACTGCGCGGCCTTCTTCGACCGCCACGTCAGCGGCCTGCTGGACCTTCCCTGGGGCGAGATCGCGCCGGCCGCGGGCCTGAGCCTGGTGGACCGTACCGCCGGCGAGCCTTATCTCGGCTTCGGCATGGACGACGAACAGCGCCTGCGCGTCGGCTCCGAGGGCGTGATGTTCGACGCCGGCTTGCGCGACGGCGACCGCCTGCGGCGCCTCGCCGGCGTCGACATCGAAGACCGCGCCGACCTGCGCCGCGTGCTGGGCACGCTCACCCCTAGCGCCGGCGCCGACGTCGTGGTGGAGCGCGACGGGGCCGTGCTGGAACTCAGCGTGCCGGTGCGCGAGCGCACCCAGCACCTGTTCCAGCTCAGCGCCGATCCGGCCGCGCCGCCGGAGTGCCGGGCCATCGCCGAGGGCGTGGTGCGCGGGATCCCGGCCGGGGTCTAACGCGGACCTTCGAACACCTCGCCGTGCAGGAAGCGGTGCACCTCCTCCACCGTGCGCCGCGCCTCCTCGGCCTCGTCCTGCAGCAGGTCGCGCAGCGACAAGACGCCCAGCAGGCCGCCGTCCACGGCCACCACCGGGAGGTGGCGGATATGGTGGCTGCGCACGATCTCGCGGCCCTCGTCGGCAGTCTGCTCGGCCCGGCCGGTGATGATCTGGCGCGTCATCACCTGCTCGACGCGCACCTCGTCCGTGTTCAAGTCCTTGAGGAGCACGCGCTTGAGGATGTCGCGCTCGGTGAACAGGCCCATGAGCCGTCCCTGCTCCAGGATCACCACGCAGCCCACATTGTCGCCGGCCATGGCCTTGGCGGCGGCCCGCACCGTCACGTCCGGGGTCACGTGGACGATCTTGGGGTGCTCACCCAGGAGGTCACGGAGCGTGGTCATCTCGGCCCGCAGTCAGCATAGCGCACCGGCCGCGCTCAAGTCCCCTCCGGGTGCGGAATGCCCAGGGCTTCGCGCAGCAGCCGGGCCCGCGACTGGTCGCGCGCGTCCGGGTCCAGCTCCGCGCCCACGCGGGCCTGCAGGTGGCCCGGCTGCATCTGGAAGAACTGCCACAGGACGCGGCTGGGGTTGAGCTCCAGCCCCAGCTCCGCGTCGGCGCCGCCGAGCGCCGCCAGCCGCAGCGTGCTCAGTGCCTCCAGGGCCTGGATGGTGGTGAGCCGCCGCGAGTCCGCCAGCACGCGCCAGGCGCGCTGCACGTCCTCCCCCAGGGTGCGGCGGTTGCTCGGCTCGTTAAGCAGCACGCCCCGGATCTTGCGCTCGTACTCGGCCACCTGGCGGCCGAAGTCCGCCACTGCCTGCATCTGCTCCGTCACGTCCGTGCCGAGCGTGCGCTGGTTGCTGATCTGGTACAGGTGCCCCATGGCCCGGCTGCCTTCCCCGTGCAGGCCGCGCACGGCCAGGTAGCTGCGCTGCGCCGTCTGCAGCGCGTTCTGCAGCGGCGTCTTGGCGCGGGCCAGGGCCGGCAGGTGCAGCAGCAGGCTGGCGCGCAGCCCGGTGCCGGCGTTGGTCGGGCAGGCGGTCAGGTAGCCGAAGCGGGGGTGCACGGCCAGGTCGAAGCTGCGGCTGATGAGCCGGCTCAACGGCCGGATGGCCTTGTGGGCCGCCGACAGGTCCAGTCCCGGGGCCAGGCTCTGCAGCCGGAAGTGATCCTCCTCGTTCACCATCAGTCCCAGCGTCTCCGCCGGGTTGAAGAACAGGAGCGTGGGCCGCTGCGCGTCCAGCAGGTCGCGCGAGGCCAGGCTGCGCTCCGCCAGCAGCTCGCGCTCGGGCGCGCTCAGGCTGCCGATCTCCAGCACGGCGCCGTCGCCGAACAGGGGCGCGAGCCGCTCCCGGCCTTGCCGGCACACCTCGCGCGCCTCCTCCACGGGCAGCAGGTGGGGGAAGCGCCGCGCCGCCAGGTTGCGCGCCAGCCGCACGCGGCTGGCCACCACCACGTCCGCGTCCGGCCCGCCTCCCGCCAGCCACGCGGGACAGCGCTCCACCAGCGATTCCAGCCGCGCATCCATCCCTCCTGATTGTACGCCGCGGCGGCGGCCCTCTACAGGATCGACTTGCCGAAGGCGCTCAGGATGAGCTGGCGCACCCGCTCGGCGCTGATGTTGCTGATGTCCGTGATCGGATTCAGCTCCACCACCTCCATCGAGGTCATCCGGCCGGTGTCCGCCAGGTGCTCCAGCAAGAGGTGCGCCTCCCGGTACTCCACTCCGCCGGCCACCGGCGTCGCGGTGCCCGGCGCCACGCTCGGGTCCAGCCCGTCCACGTCGAAGCTGACATGGAAGCCGGCGGTCCCCCGGGTCAGGATCCGGACCGCTTCAGCGGCCACTTCCGCCATGCCGCGCTCGTCGATCTCGCGCATGGTGAACACGCGCACGCCGGACTTGCGCACCACCTCCCGCTCCAGGACGTCCACCTCGCGGATGCCGACCAGCACCACGTTCTCGGCGCGCACCTTGGGGCTGAAGCCGCCGATCCCGGCCAGCACCGGATCCCCGTAGCCGAGCAGGTGGCTCAAGGGCATCCCGTGGATGTTCCCCGTGGGCGAGGTCTCCGGAATGTTCATGTCGGCGTGCGCATCGAACCACAACAGCCCGATCTTCTTCCTCCGCTTCCGGAAGTACCCTGCCACCCCCGCCACGGTCCCCATGGCGATGCTGTGGTCGCCCCCGAGCACCAGCGGCTTCGCGCCCTGCTCCAGCACCGCCTCCACGCGCGCCGCGAGCCGCGTGCACACGTACCGGATCTCGTCCTTGAAGCGCGCCCGCTCCTCCTTCATCAGGCGCGTCTCCATGGACGGCACGTGGATGTCCTGTTCACGCGTGACCTCCAGCCCGAGCGCCCGCAGCCCGTCGCTCAGCCCCGAGTACCGCAGCGCGCTCGGCCCCATGTCCGTGCCGCGCCGGCTGGCGCCGAGATCCATCGGCACGCTCAGCACGCTCACCCTGAGTGAACTCAGGACCGACTCAGGGCGGACCGGCGGCATGGACGTGAGCCCTACGGCACGACGCTGATCCGCATTCCCGCCGAGCTCAACCGGGGGCTCTTAGGCGGATCGAAACTGACTGCGGCAAAGCGCAGTGTGCTGCCGACCCAGGCGGCAACCTGTCCTGGCGCGAGCGTCGCGGTCACAGAAGCGTCACCGCTTGCGTCCAGTATTCCGGCGGTTGAAGAGAAGACTGCCGGGGGATCATGCAGCATGCGCGTCAGTATCAAACT
Source organism: Planctomycetota bacterium (assembly GCA_004295085.1). Taxonomy (GTDB): domain Bacteria; phylum Planctomycetota; class UBA1135; order UBA1135; family UBA1135; genus SHNF01. The sequence continues at coordinate 280,964 of SHNF01000005.1, forward strand.
GTCCGCCAATGGCACATGTACGCCTCCGGCCCTCGTCTGGCCAGGACGATCCGTCGAAGCGAGCAATCGCCAACCTCTACCGGCCTCGGAGCTTGGAAAGTCCAAGGTAAAGGCAACGAGACCTCCAACGCTCGCTGACACCGTACGCGGCTCAATTCCTAGGTAAGAGTGCAGTTCATAGAGATAGACCGAGCCGGAGAAGTCTCCGCCGTAATCCGCTCCGTACGCTCCTGCGATGACATCCGCCAGGCCGTCGGCATTGACATCCGTTGTGCCGGCCACGGAGTAGCCGAACTCGTCCCCCAGGTTCTCCCCCCGCAGCTTAGCCAGTAGACCACCGTCGTAGCCAGAGTGGATGAAAACTGCCCCCGGACTGCCCAGACCGCTGAACGGGGCGCCAACCAACAGATCCGGATAGCCGTCGCCGTTGACGTCTTCGGGCCCTGCAACATCCCAGCCAAACGCATCCAGGTGCGTGTCGCCCCAAAGATCGAAAATCTTGGAGCCGTCACTCCCTGAATACACGTATGCGCGCCCCTTGCGTCGATCCGAGATCGTCGCTGGCGCGCCGACGATAAAGTCGTTCGTGCCATCGCGGTTGATGTCTCCAACGTTCGCGACCGACCGGCCGAAGTCGTCGTAACTCACGGGATTCTGAACACGATACAGCATGCTCCCATCGGCGCCCGAGTAGACCGCCACAGAACCTCCCCCAAAGGACAGGGCAAATCCGTCAGAGATCACCAAATCAGGCACTCCATCGCAGTTCACGTCTCCGAGACCGTCTCCAGAGCGACCGTTGTTCGACCACACACCGCCAAGGACGCGTAACTCTCGCCCATCCAAACCAGAGTAAACGTAACTCGCCCCGTTGAGAAAGCCGAAGACATCGTCACCTGGGTTACCGACCAATACGTCAGCTAGTCCATCTCCGTCGATATCACCAGCGCCTGCCACATAGTTCCCAAGCCCGTCACCAGCCCCGATGCCGTTCATGCGCAGCAGCTGCGCGCCATTCGCACCTGAATACACATAGACAGAACCTTCCTGATGACCATATGGACTATGCCCTGGTGCCGTGGCTGCGAAGTCAGGGAAGCCATCCCCGTTCACGTCTCCGACTCCCGCCACTGCGGTACCTAGGCCTCCGATTTCCTGCCCACCAGGAAGCAACAATAGCTGGTTCCCACTCTTCCCTGAGTAGAGGAAGCAGGCTCCTTCGTTCACATTCAGTCCGTCCCACCGACTTGCACCCACGATGACTTCTGACGCACCGTCCGCATCAAGATCAGCAATCGCAGCCACCGCCTCGCCGAACTCCTCTTGCGGCGAGCTTCCATTCGCCCGCCAACGAGTATTCCAAAGGCCGCCAGAATCTTGGGCCGCCATCGCCAAACAACCAGTTGCAAGTACTAGGATCATGGTACGAGCACAACACGCGCCCAGACCTCTGTACCATCGAACTGCGTATTCTGACCAAATGCAGACGTCATCTTGAGATAAACGCGACCACCTTGAGCATACCATAGATTCGGTCGAGAATCAGCCAGAAACTGGTCGAGCGTCGTGAACTCGTTCACAAATGTCTCGCTGCCAGCGACCTGCGCTTGCGCTGTGTTAGCAAATGGCAACTCAACATACAAAACCTCACCTGCTGCCTCAGCGAAGTAATAGTTGATTGTAATATCCTTGGGCAGGAACGCGGTGGTGCCTTGGGAGAAGAGATCGAAGGAATAGTAAGCCAGCTTCCCGGAGGGTAGCGCTTCACTGGTTTGCAGGTTGACGGCGAACTCGCTGCTGTTGAGGTCCAGCTGCTCTGGAATCGCATGGCAATCATAGGTAACACCAGTCCCTCCGCTCCTTGTCGGATCCCGACGAATGCGCATGAGGTCAGGCAGCACGCCTGCGCTAGGGCTCGCCTTTACGTAAAGTTGGGCATAGGCGACCGCCGCATCGGGGACCCAATAGCCGTTTAGGCTTTCGCCGCCGAGCACATTGTCAGCACTCGCGATGGCAGCGGCATTGCCGTCCACAAGGAAGGGATTCTTCGGTAGGTAGTAGCCCGGATCGTTGCTGCCGCTCCACGGATCTATCTGGCCCGCAACGTCGTAGACGAGCGTGTTGTGGATCTGCTCTGAATCCGCACCACCGTTACGCATGTACACCTTGCGCTTGACAGTCGTATCGAACAGAACCGGGGCCATCGAGATCTGGTTCCTAGGATCCACCGCCCATGCGGACGCCTTGGAAACCTGACAGAACGCACCCGACAGCCGCCAATCTGGCGTGAATGGCTCGCCGGGATCAACCTGAGGGTGCAGGCTCTCGATCTGCATGTCTTGGAACGCCAAGAAACTGCAGTCAGAGATCTCGTTGTAGCCGTCGTACATCTCAATGCCGCACAAGATGTCCCAGCGCTCCTCGTGCGTCTCGTCGAAATTCGTCATGTCAAACTTGGTTTGCGGCAGGCTACGGAGCACCGTGGGATTGTCCTCATAGTCATTCCATTCTTCGTAGTCGCCCTTGTTGATCGTCTCGCCGATAAAAACGCAGCCACTGATCTTGAAGTAGCCATCGCCCGGTTCCCTGTCCCCCACAGTCGCGGGGTAAAGGCCAGAACGGTTATCTGCAAACTTAGAGTCCTGGATCTCGACCTTGCCTAGCGAACGGATCCACATTCCGTGCCACCGACACTTGTATGTCAGTGTATCCTCAAACACCTGAGTGTAGTTAGAATTCAGGCGGTTCACAGTGTCCTGGTAAACGCCGAAGCCACCATTTCCCGGGTCGGCGTCTGGATAGTCCCCGCACGAGTGCGCTACATTGCCAGTGAACGTCATGGGCCCGTCAGGAGTCCAGACTGCCAGTTGCTGTACGTTCGGCGGCTCAAAGTAGAACCCGGCGAAGAAGGCGCCCGCCGCGACATTGTCTTCGACTTCGTTCGAAGGGTTCGGAACATAGAACACCGACGGCTTGCCGTCGAAAGTGTCCGCAGGAATACAGTTGCACGCATCGGGCGGGTCGTCTGGTGCGGTCACGTCTGCCCGATGTGTGACTAGGCCGAGATTTTTCTTGACCATGCACCGGGCCACATAGGGATCCTCGAAATAGTATGCGTGACCCACTGTGTTGTAGACCACGTTGTTTTCGATGCGCACTCCCTGGGTCTCATGCACAACGATCCCGCGATTGAACACATCGTGGACCGAACAGTTGACAACGAAAGCCTTCTTCCAGTTGCCGTCGACATTTCGGTCGCCCAACAAGTGGAAGTGGATTGGATATCGGCCCATAGCTCTTTCTGTGCCGAGCAGCGTAAACTCGACTGCGCAGAAGCGGATGGTCGGAGCGGCGGCCTCGTTAGGCGGATTGCTCGTATCTGTGCCTTTTTGGAAGAGCAAGTGTGGATAGAAGTTCGCATTGGGAACCCCGACTGCTTCCGGACGGTTCTCGCCCATGACCACTACGTTCCGTGTCAGAACCGCTACCTCGGCGCGCTCGTCAATCTCGTAGGACGTGTTGTAGTAGAGCTTTCTGCCCCAATGGACGTAGTCGAACTCCTGGCCAACGAAGAGCATGGGCCCGCTGCGTGAACTCAACGTCCGGACTTCCGCTTGATCCTGATCAAAGTCCGTCGACGCAACCACAAACTGCTGTCCAGCTTGCCAATCCGGGGTAACGTCCAGTGTGAGGTTGTCCGCGAGCGTCGTATTGGGATCGATAGTTGAGTTGTGGGCTAGCTGTGTCCAAACGGGGCTCGGCACCTGACCGAACATACGCAGGGTGGCTCCATCTTGAACAACCAATCCATAGTCCCGGAGAGCACAAATGGTCTCGCAATCTAGGGCGGTGCCGCCGGTGGTTCCAGTAACCGTGTAGTACCTTGAGCCTTGCGCTGGTGGAGTGACTAGCCCGCTTCTGTTGGCAAGCACGATCTTGGCTTGGCTTGCACTAGGAAACGGCTCTGCCATGGATCCGACCTGAAAGATCGCCGTACCTCCGGTCAAGAGAATACACGCGGCGTGCAACTCCAGACTGCCTACGCCGGCGTGAAACACAAGGCGTCCATCAATTCGCAGCATCCGGATATCCTGCGGCACTGCCCCAACGAATCCAGCATCGGTATCCAAGTAAACCAACTGGTCGGCCTGGATCCACACAACTTTCTCAACCTCGTCATATCCCTCTGGATTCTGGCCCTCATCCACAAAGTCGGACCACAACCAAAGCTCGAATCCCGCCGGCGGAATGGACGGCGGCTCATTCGGAAGCTGGTTCGCGTCGCCTGGTATTCCCTGAGCCTGCAGCTGCGCTGACCCAGCAAGGGTACAGAGGACGAAAGCAACTGCCAACGAACCAGAACAGGTCTTGGGGAGGCAGGGCATGGGAATGGGGCGAAAAGAATACCGCGAACGTGGGCACTGTCAATCGAAATATGGCAGCTGCCAAGAGTATCCCGAGGCGTGGGACGCCTAAGTCGCCGAGACAGAATGCTTAACCGCTCCCGCAGGTGCTTGCTCACAGGCAGGGAGCCTGAATCGGACCGAACAACTCGCTCAAAACCCTAGACGCGTCTGCAGGCCGTTGCTGAAGGCGTTGCCCTGGCCGGAGGCCCCCGGGTCGTTGGCGATCCAGGCCTGCCAGTAATAGCTGACGCCAGCCAGCGCGGCGCTGATCGGGACGTTGCCGGTCACGCTGCCGTGCCCGGCACCGTTGATCGGCACGTTGTAGACCTTGTCGTCGGCGACCAGCAGCGTGCCGCCGTCGAAGGGGATCTGCGCCGTGCCGGGCCCGCGCAGCAGCTGTGCCGTACTGTTGGCGCGCGCGCTGTCGATGTTGAGCGTGATCGAGGTGCCGAGCACCGGGTCGGCGCTGGCGCTCAGCACCGGCACGCCCATGCTGCCCGCCTTCCCGCTCCCGTAGGCAACGGCGGCCGCCGCATCGGTGATGGCGAAATCGCCGTCGCTGTCGTCGCTGCCGGTGCGCCCGCCGGCGTCGCGCACGATCACGCGAATGCGGGCGGTCTCGGTGGCGAGGCTCGGCGACGGGGTCCAGGTGTAGGTGCCGGAGGCCGCACGGTTGGTCACCAGCGTGCTCCAGCTCTGCCCGGAGTCGGTGGACAGCAGCAGGTCCGCGGACACCGCGGCGACGTCGTCATCGCTGATCCACTCGATGTCCACGGACTCGCCCTGCCCATAGGACGCGTTGGCGTCCGGAGCCACCAGATAGGCGGTCGGGTCCAGACCTCCGCGATGCCGCGGCAGGTGCATCACGATGCAATGCAGGACGCCGGCGGAGCTGACGATGGACTGCGAGCCGATCGGGATCACCGTCTTTCTGGGGCAGGCCTGTTGCCACACGTTCAGCGCCTGGGCGTTGTACTGCGTGATCGTGCTGTTGGTGTACGAGGGCACCAGCACGATGTCATTGCACATCACCACGTTGGTGTAAGTGTAGTGCACGCCGCTCACCGTGCGCGCCGGGATCCGGAACACCTGGTAGCCGCGCGTCGCCATGACCGCGGCGCCGGTCTCGCAGCGCTGGTCCTGGGTGCTCCCCTGCTGCGCCGGCCAGTCGCTGATCACGACCACGTCGTCGCCGGCCACCTGCATCCACATGTCCAGGTGCTGGGTGGAGTCGACGCTGCTCGGGAGCGGATCGAAGAAAGTCGTGTCCAGGTGCTGGTAGTCGCGGAAGACGTCGTGGATCTGCGACTCGGTGTAGCCGGAGTTCTCGTTGTTGATCAGCCGCGTGAGGTAGGAGTAGTTGTTGGCATCCAGATGGAAATTGCCGCCGCCGTGCTCGAGCGCGTGCGCGTAGAAGGCGTGCCCCATGTAGCCGCTGAAGAAGGACGGGAGCTCGTCGTCGCGCGGCCGGGGCCGGTTGTATTCATGGTCGATGATGGCGCGGCAGTCGCCCTGGAACACATAGCGGGGACCGTAGTCCCGGATCCAGATCGAGTCCGTGGTCACGACCATGGTGTGCACGCGGCCCATGTCCGCGCCCTCGGACTGGATCTTGCTGATGGCGGAGTTGCCCTCGCTGGCGCTGTCCACGGCCACATAGACGTCGGCGTCGCCGATCGTCGTGATCTGCGCCGCCATCTCGGCCAGGATCGTGGTCCAGCTGCTTGTCCCCTCCCAGGCCATCAGGATCCCGTCCATGGGCTCGTACTCGGCCACGCACTCGACCGTTCCCGCCGGCGGCGCGGTGACCGCGCGCGGCCCGGAGTCCGGATGTGCCGCCTCCCAGCGCGCCTCGGCCGCGGTCTTGTAGCGCGGCAGCGGGGTTCCCTCCGGCACCGCCGGCGGATCCTGCGGAAAGGCGGCCAGAACCGAGAGGAAGGACTGGGCGAGGAGGGTGATGGGGATCATGGAGCCGGGGGCCGCTGCGGTACGCCGCGAGCGGCCCAGCCGGCAATCCTACCGCGGCTGCCGGCGCCTACGGCCAGTGGCAGCTCGTGCCGGCCGCTCCGCCGATGACGCTGCAGTGCGAGAGCGCCGAGAAGACGCTGCAGGTGCCCGCCGGCGCCGTCAGGGTGGTGCAGCGGCCGCGCTGACCGACGGCCACCGAGCAGTTTGACTGCGGCGCGAACGTGGAGCAGAGCTTGGGCTGCGCTCCGGCGGGCACCGCGTTGCGCACCGAGCAGCTGTTGACGTTGGCGGTTCCGCCGCCGCCGCCGAGCACCGAGCAGTTGAGCCGGCCCAGCACGTGCGCCGCGACGAAGGTGGAGCACTGGTTGTCGCTGAGCCGCGCCGGATTCACCGCCGAGCAGAACTGGCTGCTGCCCGCACGCATCACCGAGCAGGAGATGCTCATGTTGGCCGGCGTGCCGAAGGCGCTGCAGAGGGCCGGGCCGCTCGGCCCGGTGGCCGGCGGCAGCACCGAGCAGGCGCTGCCGCTCGTGCCGAGCGTCGAGCACTGCGCGACCGTGCCGGTCCCGCTGGTGTTGAGGAGGGCGGAGCACTGCTGCCCGCTGTCGCACTGGGCCGAGCAGCGGGGCAGGCTGGCGCTGGTGGAGCAGATCGGACGCGTGCCGGCGTCCGAGGTGTCCACCGAGCAGATCTGGCCGACAGGGCCTCCCAGCGCCGACTTCGGCAGGTGGCTGCGGCTTCCGCCGCCCGTCACGGCCGACCAGGCAGCGGCCGGAGACTGCTGCAGGTAGCTCGAGGTCGCAGTATCGGCGCGCCGCCAGGCGGCGGCGGGCGATGCGCTCGCGGGGAGCAGGGATCCTGCCCAGACGGCGCACGCCGTCAGGAGCGGCACACAGCTCAGACATCGCAGGGACAGCATGGTCGAACTCCTTGGACTCGAGGTGCACGGACACTTTCCACCTGGGTCGGAATTCTTGACAGTTTCTTGGCGGCGCCCGCAGAATCGCGTCCAGGAAGCCTCAAGGAGTCCCGGAATGATGTTTCTCGCCCCGATCCTGCTCCTGGCCCAGACCCCCGTCCCGCTGCAGGAGGGCACGGCCACCTTCTCGCAAGTCCAGACCGCGACCTTCAGTCCGGACCAGGTCTACGACGGGATCCTGACCACGCTGAACGGCTGGGCGATCTATGACACGGCGGTGGCGGGCACGCTGGAGGAGACCGCCGTCTGGGAGACCGCGGCCAATCTGCCGCCCGGGCGCATCGATTTCGAGCTGATCCAGAACCACGGTACGACGCACCTGCTGGGCCGCTTCCGGCTCTCGGTCACCACCGACAGCCGCAGCAGCTTCGCCGACGGCCTGGACAACAACGGCGACGTCACCGCCAACTGGACCGTGCTGCTCGATCCGACCGTCACGCTGCCCGCCGGCATGACCTACTCGGTGCTCGCGGACGGCAGCATCCTGATCGCCGGCACCATCGCGCTCACGGGCACCTACGAGATCGGCTACTCGCTGCCCTGCGGCGGCGTGACCGGAATCCGTCTGGAGCTGCTGGAGCACTCGAGCCTGCCCTTCAACGGACCGGGTCTGCACATCGCGAATGGCAACCTGGTGCTGACCGAGCTGGAGGTCAGCTACACGCCCCATTCCGGACTGTTCCTGGAGGCGCTGAACCTCGTGGGCGGCCAGCAGGCCACGCTGCGGGTCAGCAACGCCACGCCCGGCGGCCTCGTGGCCATCGCCTACTCACTCGCCGGCAATGGCCCGGTCAACGCCAACGTGCCCGGCTGCGGCATCACGACGCTGTTGCTGAGTCCGCCGATCACGGCGCTGCCGACCGTGCGCGCCGACGCCACCGGCTGCGCCGAGCTGAGCGGCAACGTTCCGGCCGCGCTGTCGGGCCGGCCGCTCTGGCTGCACAGCGTGGACCTCAGCAGCTGTGCCACCAGCAACGGAGTGGCCCAGATCGTGGGCTGAGCACTCAGTGCGCCTCGGGCTTCACGCCGAGCGCGCTGATGAGCTTGGCGCTCATGTCCTCCATGCGGGCGCGGGTGTCGGCCTCGAGCACCATGCGCAGCAGCGGCTCGGTGTTGCTGGGGCGCAGGTTGAACCACCACCAGCCCGGCGTGCCGAGCTCGCCGTAGCGGATGGTGACACCGTCCAGCTCGTCCTGGCGGCCGTCGGCGAACTGGCGCTTGATCTGCGCGATCGCGGCCCTGGGGTCGGGCACGTGGAAGTTGATCTCGCCGGTGCTGTGGTAGCGCTGCAGCTCCGCCAGCATCGCGCTGAAGGGCCGGTCGCTGCGGCTCAGCAGGCTCAAGACCTGCAGCAGCATGATCTCGGCGTTGTCGGCGTACCAGTTGTCCCGGAAGTAGTAGTGGCCGGACAGCTCGCCGCCGAAGGGCGCCTGGTGCTCGCGCATCCGGGCCTTGAGGAAGCTGTGGCCCACGCGCTCGCGCACCGGGACGCCGCCGGCCTTGCGGATCTCCTCGGGCAGCACCCAGGAGGAGCGCAGGTCGTAGATGATGGCCGCGCCGGGCTCCTTCGCGAGCACCTCACGCGCCACCAGGGCGGTCACGATGTCGTTGCCGACGGGCCGGCCGGTCTCGTCCAGGAAGCGGCAGCGGTCGGCGTCGCCGTCGAAGGCGGCGCCGAGCTCGGCCTTGGTCCTGCGTACGTGCTCGCCGAGGTCCCGCAGCGTGCTGTCCTTGAGCGGGTTGGCCTCGTGATTGGGAAAGCGACCGTCGAGCTGGTAGTAGAGGCCGTGGTGTTCGATCTGCGGCAGGTTCTTCAGGACCGCGGGAAAGGTGTGCGCGGCCATCCCGTTGGCGGCGTCGCTTGCGAGCCGCACCGGACGGGCGAAATCCGCCCAGCCGGACACGTGCGCGGCGTAGGCGTCGAGCGTGTCTCTTTTCGTGCGCTGCCCGCGCGGACTCCTGACCGGCGGCGGGCTGCTGCGCGCCATCTTCTCGATCTCGCGGATGCCGCTGTCGGCGCTGATCGGCTTCGCTTCCTCGCGGCACAGCTTGAAGCCGATGTACCGGGCCGGATTGTGGCTGGCGGTGGTGTTGAGCCCGCCGGCGGCGCCGAGGTGGCCGATGGCGAAGTAGGCCTGGGGCGTGCTCGTCAGGCCGAGATCGATGACGTTGCGCCCCCCGTCCTGGATGCCGCGCATGCAGGCCTCCTGGATGGCAGGAGCGCTGGCGCGCATGTCGCGGCCCACGGCGATCGGGCCCGCGCCGAGGAAGTCGGCGAAGGCGCGGCCGATGCGTTGCGCCAGGTCCTCGTTGAGCTCGTCCGGGTAGACGCCACGGATGTCGTAGGCCTTGAAGACGGACATGACGGGGGGATGGAGGCTCATGGGTGCGCGACGACCTGCTGCAACGCCATGGCGGCGCGTTCCACGTCGGCGTCGCTGACGTCACGGTGGGTGACGAAGCGCAGCAGGCGCTCGCCCAGCGCCAGCGCCAGCACGCCGTGGTCGGCCAGCGCGGTTTCCACCGCCGGCGCGTCCAGGTTGGAGTCCGTCACTTCCACGAACAGGATGTTGGTGTCGATGGTCGGCTGGGCGATGCTGAGGCCGGGCAGGCCCAGGATGATGCCGCCCAGGCGCCGGCAGCGGGCGTTGTCGTCGGCCAGCAGCGGCAGCACCTCGTCCAGGGCGGTGAGCGCCATGGCCGCCACGTAGCCGCTCTGGCGCAGGCCGCCGCCCATCCACTTGCGCACGCGCTTGGCGCGCTCGACGAAGGCGCCGCTGCCGGCCAGGAGGCTGCCCAGCGGGCAGCACAGGCCCTTGTTGAGCGACACCGAGATGCTGTCGGCGCAGGCGCCGTACTCGCGCAGCGGGACGCCGGTCTCCACGTGCGCGTTCCACAGGCGCGCGCCGTCCAGGTGCACGGGCAGGCCATGGTCGCGGCTGAGCGCGCGCACCTCCTGCAGGTAGCGCAGGGGCACGATGGTGCCGCCGGAGACCAGGTGCGTCTGCTCCAGGCAGATCAGCGCAGTGCGCGGCATGTGCACCGAGGGCATGCGCACGGCCCGGCTCAGGCGCTCCAGCGGCATCATGCCGCCTTCGCCGTCGATGGTGCGCACGTGCGCGCCGGCGATGCGCGCCAGCCCTCCGCCCTCGTACTGGAACACGTGGTTGTGCGTACCGACGATGACTTCCTCGCCGGGCTCGATGTGCGCCGCCACCGCGCACTGGTTGGACATGGTGCCGGAGGGCATGAACAGGGCGGCCTCCTGGCCCAGCATCTCGGCCACGCGCCGCTCCAGGGCCTGGACCGTGGGGTCGTCGCCGAGCACGTCGTCGCCGACCTTGGCGTGCAGCAAGGCCTCCAGCATGCGCGGCGTCGGCCGCGTCACGGTGTCGGAGCGGAAGTCGGCGACCCGCTCGCCGCGCATCTACAAGGCCTCGACCAGCTGGCGCACGCGGCGCACCCCTTCCTCGATGGTCGGGATGGAGGCGGCGTAGCTGAAGCGCAGGAAGCCCTCGCCCTCGCTGCCGAAGGCGGTGCCGCTGAGCACCGCCACGCCGGCCTCGTTGAGCAGGCGGGTCTGCAGCTCGTCGCTGCCCAGGCCGGTGCCCGTGACGTTGGGGAACACGTAGAAGGAGCCCTTGGGCATGTGGCAGCGGAAGCCCGGCACCTCGTTGAGGAGCTGCACGACCAGCCGGCGCCGCTGGTCGAACTCGCGCAGCATGGCCTGCGCGCCGGACTGGTCGCCGGTCAGGGCCTCGATGGCGGCGCGCTGGCTGAAGGCGGCGGTGCAGGAGTTGCTGTTGATCATGAGGCGCGTGACCGCCTGCGCCAGGTCCTTGCGCATGATCCCGAAGCCGAGGCGCCAGCCCGTCATGGCGTAGGTCTTGCTGAAGCCGTCCAGCAGGATCACCTGCTCGCGCAGCAGGGGATCGCTCAGCGGGCTGGCGTTCTCCTCGCCGTCGTAGAGCAGGCGCCCGTAGATCTCGTCGCTGAGCAGCCACACGTCCGGCCGGTCGTGCAGGGCCGCCAGCACCGGCTCCAGCTCGCTCCAGCCGGTGACGCCGCCGGTGGGATTGGCCGGGGAGTTCAGGATCACCAGCTTCGTGCGCGGCGACAGGCGCGAGACCACGTCCTCCGGGTCGAGCGCGAAGCTGTTGCTCTCGCGGATCGGACAGCTCACCGGCGTGGCGCCCACGAAGCGGATCATGGACTCGTAGATCGGGAAGCCCGGGTTCGGATAGATGACCTCGTCGCCGATCTCCGCCAGGGCCAGCAGCGCGTAGAACATGACCGGCTTGCCGCCCGGCACCATGACCACCTCTTCCGGGGTCACCTCCACGCCGCGCGCACGCCCGGCGGCCCCCGCCACCGCCGCGCGCACCTCCGGGAGCCCCGCGGCCGGCGTGTAGTGCGTGTAGCCCTCCTGCAGGGCGCGCACCGCCGCGGCCACGATGTTCTTGGGCGTGTCGAAGTCCGGCTCGCCGATCTCCAGGTGCACGATGCGCCGGCCCTGGGCTTCCAGGGCGCGGGCGCGCGCCAGCACCTCGAAGGCGTTTTCCGTGCCCAGCCGAGACATCCGCTTGGCCAGGTTGAGCGGGGGTAAAGTCCTGGTCATGGGCCAAAGATCTTACGGGCGCGCGGCTTGCGCGTGAACGACCGTTCCCGGCCGGTAACCGCCGGCGCCGGCTGCGTCTCCCGCCGCGCCGGGCACGGACCTTGCTAACCTGCGCTTCCATGCTGCGCCGCCGCTGGCTGTGGGCCGCCGCCGCGGTGCTCGGCGCCTGCGGGCGCGAGCCCGATCTGGTGGTGTACTGCGCCCTGGACCGGGATTACTCCGAGCCGATCCTGGAGCGCTTCGAACAGCACACCGGCCTGCGCGTGCAGGCGCAGTTCGACGTCGAGCAGAGCAAGACGGTCGGCCTGGTGAACCGCATCATCCAGGAGGCCGCGCGGCCGCGGGCGGACGTGTTCTGGAACAACGAGATCGCCCACACCATCCGCCTGAAGAACCTGGGGCTCACCGAAGCCTACGCGAGCGACATGACGCGCGGCATCCCGGAGCAGTTCCGGGACGCCGGGGGTCACTGGACCGGCTTCGGCGCGCGCGCGCGCGTCATCGCGTACCGCGCCGACCGGTTCGCGCCCGGAGAGGGTCCGCCGCGCAGCGTGTTGCGCATGGTCGAGCCGGAGCACGCCCGCCGCGGCGCCATGGCCGCGCCGCTGACCGGGACCACGCTCACCCATTTCACGGCGCTGGCGGTGCTGCGCGGGCGCGAGGCGCTCCTGGAATGGCTGCGGCGCGGCCTGGACAACGGCCTGCAGTACGGCGGCGGCAACGCCGACGTGATGCGGCGCGTGAACGAGAAGGACCTGGCCTGGTGCCTGACCGACACCGATGACGCGGCCGCGGCACGGCGCAACGGCCACCCGGTGACGGTGCTGTTCCCCGACCAGGGCCCGGACGAGATGGGCACGGTGCTGATTCCGAACAGCGTGTGCATCGTCAAGGGCGCGCGCCACCGCAGCCACGCCGAGCGCTTCGTGGACTTCGTCACCTCGCCCGAGGTGGAGTCGTTGCTCGCGGCCGGCGGCGCGCAGCAGATCCCGCTGCGCCCCGGCGTGGCGGCGCCGCCGGACGTACCGGTGCCGGGGCAGGACTTCCACGTGGCCACGATCGACTGGAACGCCGTCGCCCTGCAGCTGGAGGAGCGGCGCCGGGACTTTGAGGAGCTGCTGGTGCGGTGAGCGGGCCGCGCAGCCTCCTGCGCGCCGCCTGGCCCTGGTGGCTCCTGGTCGTGAGCTTGACGGCCGCCGCTTCCTGGCTGCCGCTGCTGCCCACCCTTGGCGCCTTGTTCTCGGCGGACGGCTGGAACGCGCTGCGCGACCCGCGCCTCGGCGCCCTGTTCCTGCGCACGCTGTGGCTGTCGGCGCTGGCCTCCGGCATCGCCATGGGTCTTGGCGTTCCGTATGCGCTGCTGGCCACGCGCACCAATGTGCCGGGCGCGGCCTTGTTCGCGCTGCTGATGCCGCTGCCCTTGCTGCTGCCTCCGCTCCTGATCGCCCAGGCCTGGCACGGTCTGACCGGCATGGACGGGCAGTGGGCCGCGGTGCTGTGCCTGGGACTGGCCGGCGCGCCCCTTCCGGCCCTGCTGACCGCCCACGCGCTCGCGCGCCAGGCCGCCGGCGCGCATGAGGCGGCGCTGCTGTGCGGCGGGCCGCGCTTCGCCGCGGCGGAGATGCTGCGCAGCGCCTGGCCGGCGGCGCTGCTCGGCGGGGTGCTGGCCTTCCTGTTCGCCGCGGCCGACTTCTCCGTGCCGGACTACATGTCTTTCCTGGCCGAGGAGAAGTTCTTCGTGTACTCCTTCGAGATCTTCAACCGCAGCCGCGAGGCCGACTTCCGCGGCGGCGCGGCAGCGGCCGCGCCGCTGGTGCTGGTGATCGCGCTGCTGCTCTACGCCAGTCTGCACTGGCGCGACGCCTGGAGCGGCGCGGAGCGCGCGGCCGCACGTCCCGCGCCGCGCCTGCGCGTGCCGGCGGGCCGCTGGCTGCTGCTGACGGCGGCCCTGGCCGGCGCCGCGCTGCTGCTGCTCCTGCCGCTGGGGCGCATCCTCTACGACACCGGCATGGCCGGCCCGGCGGCCACCGAGGCCTGGCTGCAGCGCAGCGCACGGGCCTTCTCCGACGCGCTGGCGCGCGGCCGCGGCGACCTGCTGCGCTCGCTGCAGACCGGCGCCCTGGCCGGCGCGCTGGTGCTGCTGCTCGCGCCGTGGTGGGCGGCGCAGTTGCTGCGCCTGGGCCGGCGCCGCCAGCGCCTGCTGTTCCTGCTCCTGGCGCTGCCGCTGCTCGCGCCGGGCGTCGGCTTCGGCATGGGCGCCATCGTCGTGTACAACCGCGACCTGTTCGGGGGCTTCTACGACAGCGCGCTGCTGCCGCCGCTGCTCATGGCCGGGCGCTGGCTGCCGCTGGCCGTGTTCCTGCTGGCGGAGCGCCTGCAGCGCGTCCCGGCCAACCAGGAGGAAGCGGCGCAGCTGGCCGGCGCCGGTTACCGCCTGCGCTTGTTCCGCTACCGGCTGGGCGTGCAGCGCCCGGCCTGGTGGCTGGCCGCCGCGCTGGTGGCCGTGTTCGCCGTGCGCGAGATCGACCTCGCCATCCTGCTGCCAGCGGCCAACCAGAGCGCCGCCGTCCGCTACTACATGGCCCTGCACGCCCAGCGCGACAACTTCGTGGCCGCCTTCGGCCTGGTGATGGCGCTGGTCCTCTTCCTCCCGCTGATGCTGGAGGCCGCCTGGCGCGGCGCGCGCGCGCGCGACGAGCGATGAGCGCCGCCCCCTTGCTCGAGCTGTTCGAGGTGTCGAAGCGCTTCGGCGCGCGCGCCATCCTCGACGGCGTGTCGCTGCGCCTGCCGGCGGGCGCGCGCCTGACCGTGGCCGGCGTCTCCGGCTGCGGCAAGACCACGCTGCTGCGCCTGATCGCCGGCCTGGACGCCCCGGACGGCGGCCAGGTGCTCCTGGGCGGCGCGCCGGCCTCGCGCGGGCGGCGCGTGCTGCTGCCGCCGTGGCGGCGCGGCGTGCAGATGGTGTTCCAGGACCTGGCCCTGTGGCCCACGCGCAGCGTGCTGCAGAACGTGGCCGACGCCCTGCGCGCCCAGGGCCGCTCGCGCCCGGAGTCGGACGCGCGCGCCGCGGCCGCGCTGGCGCGCCTGGGCCTGGGCGGACTGCAGCGGCGCCGGCCGCACACGCTCAGCGGCGGCGAGCAGCGGCGCCTGGCCTTCGCGCGCGCGTTGAGCCTGGAGCCGCGCGTCCTGCTCCTGGATGAGCCATTCGCCAGCCTGGACCCGGTGGCCCGCGGCGAAGGGCTGGCCTTCCTCGACGAGGTCCTGGCGGCGACCGCCGCCGCCGTGATCCTGGTCACCCACGAGCCCGCCGAGGCCCGCGCCCTGCGCGGCGACCTGGCGGTGCTCCGCGACGGGAAGCTCCTGCCGCCACGACCGTGTTCCGATACCTGCGCCTCCGACGCTGCCTTCGCCGCCGCCCTGCTCGGCTGAGGCCTGGCGCCGTCAACGCCGTCGCGCTGCTGGCGCTGGTGCTGGCCGCGCTGGGGCTCCTGGTCCTGGTGCTGCTGCTCCGGCCGGCCCGGTCCGAGCCGGCGACGTCCTGGATCAGCTCGCGCCAGTGCCTGGAATGCCACCCCGGCGTGGCCGCCGAGTGGCGCGAGTCGCACCACGCCTTCGCCTACGAGAACCCGGAGGTGCGCCAGCTCAGCAACGACTTCCGCAACGAGGAGTGCCTGGCCTGCCACGCGCCGCGGCCGGTCCTCGGCTTCGCGCCGGGCGAGCGCGTGCTGGAGCGCGCCAGCGACCGCGCGCTGGGCGTGGACTGCCTGGCCTGCCACGCCCTGCCCGACGCCGGCGTCGCCACCGGCAACCCGCAGCCGGACGCCTCCGCTCCGTGCCGCCCGCGCTACGAGCCGCGCATGCGCGACGTCAGCCACTGCGCTTCCTGCCACAACCAGCACGGCACCGTGGACCAGTGGCGCGCTGCGCCCGAGGAGTTCGAGGGCCGCAAGCTCAAGGGCGACGGCTGCCTGCACTGCCACATGCCGGACGCGGTCCGCCCGGACGGCGCTGCCGGCAGGGATCACCGTTTCCGCGCCAGCCATGACCTGGCGCAGCTGCAGGCGGCCGCGCGCATCGAGGGCGGCTGGAGCGCCGAGGGTCCCTGGGTCTCGGTCACCAACTTCGGGGCCGCGCACAACTTCCCCACGGACGAGCGCTCGCGCGCCGCCGACGTGCAGGTGCGCTGGCGCGGCGCGGAGGGCGAGCCCGGCCCCTGGCAGCACGTGCACCGCTTCCGCGACCCTTACCGCGACGAAGTGGACCTCACCAACACGCAGCTCCCCGCCGGCCAGACCTGGCGCCGCACGCTCGCGGCCGCGCCTGGCGCCCGCGCCGGCGAGGCGCGCCTCCTGTACCGCACCAATCCCTTCCAGGCGGACGACGAAGCCCGAGAGATCGGGCGGGTGAGTCTGCAGCCGTGAGGTGCGCCGCCGCCGCCGCGCTGCCGCTCTTGCTGCTGGCGGGGGCCGGCTGCGACCGGCCGCACGACCCCGGTCCGGCGCCGCCGGCGGATCTCCCGGCGGACTGGCTCCAGCCGGTCGTGCAGCAGCATCTCGAGGCGGCCGCGCGCCACGGGCTGGCGGAGGCCACGCCGGCGCAGCTCGCCGAGATCGCGCCCTGGCTGGAGGCGCTGGGCGCGGGCGGGCGCGTGGCCGTTGCGGCCCGGCGCGAGCTGGAGCAGCGCGACCCGGCCACGCTGGCGGCGGCCGCGCTCGGCCTGCTGGAGGCGCGCGAGACCGGCGCCGCCGCGCGGCGCGCCGCCGCGGCCTGGCTGGAGGCCCATCCCCTCGAAGCCGCCACCCCGCGCCTCAGCCTGCGCCTCAAGTACGAGAAGGACGGCGTGGCCGCCGTCGCCGTCGCCAGGGCCTTGCTGCGGCTGCGCAGCGGCGCCGGCCTGGAGGCGCTCGCCCAGGTGCTCGCGGCCGAGGCCGGCAGCGACGATGCGGCGCGTGCCGCGGCGGCCGCGGCCTTGCACCTGCTGCCGCCCCACCCGGACTGGCGTCCGGGAGCCGATTTCCAAGCCGACTGGCAGCACTTGCAGCGGGTGCTCGCGGTGTGGAACCGCGAGCGGCGCCTGGCGTCCGCGCCCTCGGACCAGCCCGACCCGGGCGACGATGTGTCCGCTCCCGCCCTGGCGGCCGAGGTCTGGCGCATGATCGCGCGTCTGGACAGCCAGCCGCTGCGGCCCGTGGACGACGCCCGCTTCGTGCTCACGCGCATGCGCTGCGGCGTCCTGCCGCTGCTGTGCGCGGCGGCGCGCGACCAGAGTCTGTACGTGCGCGAGCACGCGCTCGAGACCATCGCCTGGATCGGTGCGCCGGCCGGCCGCTACGCCCTCCGCACCGGCTTCGACCTCAACGGCTTCTTCGGCCAGGCCCTGGCGGAGCCGCGCACGCGCATGCAGGCCCTGGAGGCGCTGGGCGCTTGTGGCCTGCAAGAGCTGGCTCCGCTGGCGGCGCCCTGGCTGCGCTCCACCAGCACGGAAGAAGTCACCGCCGCCGCCGACGCGCTGCTGCGCTGCGCCGGAGTCGACGCCATCGCCGCGCTGGACGAGGCGCTGGCGCGGCCGGAGCGCCTGAGCGATGAAGCCCACTACGCACTGTCCTTGCTGCGCGCCGAGCTGCAGGGCACACCCGCGGCGGCGCGGCCCACCCTGGCGGCGACGGAGAAGGAGCGCCGGGACCGCTGGCGCGAGCAGCGCCGCGAGCGGCCGGGCGCGCCAGTGGCGGAGGGCTGACCTGATTTCCAGGCGACCGCTTGGCCGCCGGATTCAGCCATGGCGGTGAGGCGGCGATCCGGACTACGCTGCTGCGGTGGCGCGCCTGGCGTACCTGGAATGCGGCCGCTGCGGGCAGCGGCACGCGTCGCAGCGCCTGCACAACGTGTGCACGGCCTGCGGCGGGCCGCTGCTGTGCCGCTACGACCTGGACACGCCGGGACTGCCGGCGCTGGAAGAGGTCCTGCGCCGGCCGGCCGGGCAGTTCCGCCTGCACGAGCTGCTGCCGACCGAGTCCGGGGCGCAGACGCCGAGCCTGGGTGAAGGCGCCACGCCGCTGCTTCCCGGCGCAGGTCTGGGCGCGGCCCTGGGCCTGCCAGGTCTCCTGGTGAAGGATGAAGCGCAGAACCCCACCAGCTCGTTCAAGGCCCGTGGCATGGCCGTGGCGATGGCACGGGCGCGTGAGCTGGGCGCGGTGGCCGTGTGCCTGCCGTCCGCCGGCAACGCCGGCTGCGCCGCTGCGGCGTACGGCGCCCGGCACGGACTGGAAGTGCACGTCGCGGTGCCGCAGGCCACGCCACGGGCCATCGTGCGCGCCTGCCGGGCGCTGGGCGCCGGGGTGACCGAGGTCCCGGGCAGCATCGCCGACGCCGGCAAGTGGATGGCGGAGCAGGCGGCCCAGCACGGCTGGTTCTCGCTGGCGACGCTGCGCGAGCCCTACCGCGTGGAAGGCAAGAAAGTGATGGCCTACGAGCTCGTGTACGAGCTCGGGCGGGTGCCAGACGTCGTGGTCTACCCCACCGGCGGCGGCACCGGGTTGATCGGCATGGCCAAGGCCTTCGACGAGATGCAGTCCATGGGCTGGATCGGAGCCGAGCGCCCGCGCTTCGTGAGCGTGCAGATGGCGGGCTGCGCCCCCATCGTGCGCGCCTTCGAGAGCGGCGCGGAGACCGCGCTGGCCTGGGACGCTCCGGCGGAGACCGCGGCCTACGGCTTGCGCGTGCCGGCCGCCTTGGGCGACTTCCTGATGCTGCGCGCCCTGCGCGGCAGCGGCGGCAGCGCGGTCGCAGTCAGCGAGGAGGAGATGCAGGCCGGATGCGAGCGCATGGCGCGCAGGCTGGGACTGTGGCCGGCGCCGGAGGGCGGCGCCTGCGTGGCCGCCGCCGCCAAGCTGCGCGCCCGCGGCTGGCTCGGCGCCGGCGAGTGCGTGGTACTGTTCAACACCGGCTCCCCCTTCCCCTATTGCGCGTGAACCACTGTCACCGGCGCATCCTGGCCGCCACCGCCGGCAACGCCGCGATCGTGCTCGGCGAGGCCGCCGCCGGCCACTTCTCGGCCAGCCTGGGCCTGAGCGCCGACGCCGCCCACAACCTCGCCGACCAGACAGGACTGATGCTGCTGTGCCTGGCCTTCGCCGGCTCGGCGCCGCGCTCGCTGCGGCTGCAGCGCGTCGCCAACCTCCTGAACGCCGGCGGCCTGTTGCTGCTCTCGGCCTTCATCGCCTGGCAGGCGCTGGCGCGCTTGCGCGCTCCCGGCGCCGTGGCGGCGGAGGTGTCGCTGATCGGCGGCTTGCTGGCGGCGGCGGGCAACTGGGGCGTGGCGGCCTTGCTTTCGGTGCCGGCCCGCGGCAACGCCGCGGTGCGCCTGGCGTGGCTGCACAACCGCGGCGACGCGGTCGCGTCGCTGGCCACCGCGGCCTCCGGCGCGCTGGTGCTGCTCACCGGCGCCAGCGTGTTCGATGCGCTCCTGGCCCTGCTCCTGGCCGCGTGGCTGGCGGTCAGCGTGGTCCGCGAGCTGCTGCACTCGCACGCGGAGCTGCTCGCGCCGCAGCCCTTGCGCTGCGAGCACGGTAAACGCGGCTGAGCGCCGCGCTGGCGCTCAGGGCGCGCGCCGGCGCCGCCCCGCGGCCCACGAGCACACGGCGAGCAGGGAGGCCAGCAGAACGGCGCCCGGCCCATAAGGCTGGTTGCAGTACAAGGACACCGGCCAGGCCCCCAGCACGGACAGCAGGCTCACCAGCACGCTCAGGACCAGGAAGCCGGGGATGCTGCCCGCCACCTGCCGCGCCGCGAGCGGCGGCAGGAACAGGAGACCGAACACGAGCACCGGCCCGGCCGTCATCACGCCTCCGGCGATGGCCAGGCCGAGCAGGAGCAGCAGCGAGGCCTCGTAACGCGCCACCGGCAGCCCGAAGGCCACGGCGGCGTCGGGATCGAAGGCGATCAACAGGACCGGCCGGCGCAGCGCCCACAGCCCGAGCAGGACCAACGCGAACACCCCGGCGCCGATCTCCAGCCCGTGGCTGTCCACCAGCAGGATCTGGCCGCCGCGCAGGTAGGCCTCAAGGAACTGCGGGCCGACCGCGCTGGCCGACAGGAACACCAGCGCCAGGGCGCTCGCGAGCACGAAGCCGGCCGCCAGCCGCGCCTCGCTGCCACCGCGGCGGCTGGCGGCTTCGATGCGCGCGAACACGAGCAGGGCCGCCAGGGCGGCGCTGGCCGTGAACACGAACAGGTACCAGGTCGGAGGGTGGCCGTGCTCCAGGTACTCGGCCCAGGGGCCGGAGAACCAGGGCAGGGCCAGCAGGCCGAGCGCCAGGCCGGCGGCGGAGAACTGCGGCACGGCCACGCCGAGGAAGGCCGAGCGGCGCAGGAACAGGACCGTGCCGACCAGCGGCAGCACGGCGCCGAGCACGAGCGAGGCGAAGAACCCGTGGCGGAACAGCTCCAGGTCGGAGAAGAACTGCGCGATCACTGGAACACCTCGAGCACTCCTTCCGGGCTCAGCAGCCGCTCCGGAGCGCGGCGCAGCACCTGCCCGTGCGCGCACAGCAGCGCGCCGTTGGCGCGGCCGCGCAGGGCCAGCGGCAGGTGCGTGACGATCAGCACGCCGCAGCCGCGCGCGTGCAGCTCGCCCAGGGCTTGCAGGATGATGTCGGTGGCGCGCGCGTCCACGCCCGCGGTAGGCTCATCCAGCAGCAGGAAGTTCGGATCCGAGGCCAGGGCCCGCGCCACCAGCACGCGCCGCTGCTGGCCGCCGGACAGCTGCCCGTACAGCTTGCGGCGCTGCTCGCCCAGGTGCATGCGCGCCAGCGCGTCCAGGGCCCGCTCCCTGGCGGCGGCAGCCAGCGGGCGCAGCAGGCCGGCGTCGCGCAGCAGCCCGAGCTCCACCACTTCCAGCGCCGTGATCGGGAACAGGGGATCGAGGGCCGCCTGCTGCGGCACGTAGCCCAGGCGCAGCGCCGGGCTGCGCTCGATCGCACCCGACAGGGGATCCAGGACGCCCAGCAGCGTGCGCACCAGGGTGGTCTTCCCGGAGCCGTTGCCGCCGAGCAGCGCCACGTAGTCGCCGGTTCCGAGCGTGAGGTCCACGCCCTGCAGCACGCCGGCGCCCGGGTAACCGAGCGCCGCCTGTCGCAATCGGATCAGAAGGTCCAGCGCGCCGCGACTCCTAGCCGCCCAGGGCGGCGGCCATCTTCCGGACCAGGTCGTCCATGTAGGCCAGGTATTCCGCGGTCTGCGGCGTCCCGCCGGAAGTGGCATAGAGCTTAAGCACGCGCGCGCCGGTGGCTTCCAGCAGCGCCCCCACCGTCCCTTCGCTGTACCAGGGCTCCATGACGATCAGCTTGACGCCCTGCTCGCGCATGCGGTTGGCGAGGTCGCGCAGGTGCCCGGCCGACGGCGCCAGCCCCGGCTTGGGCTCGACGGTCCCCACCACCTCCAGGCCGTAACGCGCCGCGAAGTAGGACCAGGAGCGGTGGTAGGTCACGATGCGGGCGCCGCGGAACGGCTGCAGGATCGTGTCCCATTCGGCGATCCTGCGCCGGGCCAGCTCGTCCCAGGCCTGGAAATTGCGCTCGTACTGCTCCGCGCGGTCCGCGTCCGCGCGCTTCAGCACGTCGGCGACCGCGCGCGCCATGATGCGCGCGTTGTCCGGATCCAGGTTGAAGTGCGGGTTTCCCTGCGGGTGGATGTCCGCGCCCTGCCCGCGGTCCGCGCTGGCCGGCACCTCCAGCGGCGTGATCCCGGCCGAGACGTTGACGAAGCCGGGGCCCCCGGGCAGCAGCTTGTCGTTGCGGCACTTCTCGAGCAGCGCCGGCAGGAAGGCGTGCTCGTAGTTCAGGCCCATCTCGATCAGCACGTCCGCGCGTGAGAGCTTCAGCAGCTGCGAGGGCTTGGCGATGACGGAGTGCGGGTCCTGTCCCGGCTGCACCAGCACCACCACCTCGACGGCATCGCCGCCGATGGTGCGGGCCAGGGAACCCAGATCAGAGATGGTGGCGATCACCTGCAGCCGCTCCGCGGCCGGCTCGTGACCCGTCGCGGCACTCAGGCACAGGATCGGGAGGAAGCGCATCATGGTCACCAGTCCAGCGCGTGGTAGTGCGATCCCAGGGTGATGGTCCATTGCACAGCGTACACGAAGGCCTTGTCCTGGCCGGCGCCGGGGTTGAGGTGGTTCACCTGGAAGCGCAGGCGATTGAATTCGCTCAGGTACCAGGTGACGTAGACGCCGCGCTCGGCCGTGGTATCGCCGCCGGTGAGGAATCCGCTCGCCGACGTGGACTCGGCGTGGTCCGCCCAGGAACCATAGAAGCCGGCGCTCCAGAACGGGCTGAAGTCGTGCTGCGCGAACCCCCAGATGCCGGTGTGGAAGTCGGACGTCACGGACCCGGTGTTGTCGTCCGGGATCTCGTTGTCGCTGAACCACAGCTCGGTGCTCAGCGTGTTCGCCGTGCGCTTGCTGGCGTCGACGTTACGGTAGGTGAGATCCACGGCGCCCACCGCGGTACGCAGCTCCGAACGCTCCGTAGTCACATTGCCGCCGGGTTGCTCCACGGCCTCGAATTCCAGCGTGCGCGGCGAGTAGAAGCCGCTGAAGCCCCACTGGAAGTAGCCGTTGTCGCTGACGTCGTGCTGGGCGGTCAAGCGCGCGTGCGTGCCCCAGTTGTCGAACCCGCGCCGGCCGAAGGGCTCCGCCGCAGCGCCTTCCTCGTGCCCGCCGAAGTCGTGGTCGTCGCCCTCGGCGCTGCTGTGCAGGCTCACTGACCAGCGCACCGGCACGTCGCCGACCCCGAGCCAGTGGTGCAGCTCGGCACCCTGGACGAACAAGGCGCCGCCGAAGAACTCACGATACAGGCCGATCTCGTTGTAGAACGGCCGATCATGCGGGTGAATAGTGTTCCACTTGCCGAAGTCGGCCAGGAAATCCCCGCCCTTCAGGCTGAAGTTGCCGGGCAGCAGGCGGTCCATGACGAACGCGGCCTCTTCCAGCTCGGCTTCCTGCTCGGTCAGGACGTCGTTGAAGCTGAAGTCGATGAAAGCCCAGCCGATCGGGTCGATGCGGCTGGCGGCGTTGAATTCCATCTGGCGCACGCGGAAGCGGTTGTAGCGGTTGGCGGAGTCCTCCATGTCGGAGACTTCCACCATTGCGTCGATGGTGACCCCGATGGCCGGATTGAAGGTGTTGTCGAAGCGGGTGGTCTGCCCGAGCAGGCGGCTGCCGCCCATCACCCCCGGGCTCTGGGAGAGCCCCAGGGTGGCCTGGCCCGTCGCGGGCGGCTCGCCCGAGGAAGTCTGGGCCGGATCCTGGGCCACGGCGGGAAGGGCGAGCAGCAGGCTCGCCAGGACTGCGGCGGGAGCGGTCGCGGGCATGCGTCTTGGCACGGGCGCCTTGCAAGGATCCGTGCCGGCGGAGCCGGGAAGGTTCCCGTGCCTAGGCCAGTCCCAGCGCGCGCGTGATGAACTGGGCCACCGCATCCGGGTCGTTCAAGGGCAGGACCGGCCGGTCCACGCCCGGAGGGGTGAAATCGGCCGCCACCGCCAGGCACGGCGAGCGCCGCGCGAAGCCCGGCTCCTCGCACGCGCCCTGGCGCAGCACCTCGATGCAGGGCAGGTCGGCGGAACGGTACGACTCCACCAGCACCAGGTCCACGCCGTGCGACACCAGGGCCAGGCGCTCGGCGAAGGACGGCTCGCTGCCGGGGTGGCGCTCGAACAGGACCGTGGCGTCGGGGCTGGCGAGCGCCAGGCGCTGTGCCCCGGCTTCGCGCAGGACCTGCGAATCCTTGCCGGGGCGGTCCGGATCGCTGAAGCCGCGCGAGTGCTTGATCACCCCCACCCGCAGGCCGCGGGCCCGCAGCGCCCGGATCACGCCCGCGAGCAGCGTGGTCTTGCCCACGCCGCTGCGCCCGACCACGGCCAGGGTCGGGACCGGCCGCGCGCCGCGTTCACCGTCCACGCCGGCAGGGTAACTCCGCCCAGGAACGCGCCCTCCCGGCCGCGAGCGGCCGGCGCACGGGTTCCGCCAGCGCGGACCGCCGTCGCAGTCTCACGCGACCAGGGCCTTGCGCGCCGGCTCCGCCGCCAGGTCCAGGTCCCGGCGCGCCAGCTCCGCCTGCAGCGCCGCGCGCGCCCGGCTGAGGCGCGAGCGCACGGTGCCGATGGCGACGCGCCGCTGCGCGGCGATCGCAGCGTAGTCCAGGCCGTGCACCTCGTACAGCAGGAACACGACACGCTGTTCGCTGCTCAGGACCTCGAGCGCTTGCGCCAGCGCGGCGCGCAGGTCCGCGTTCTCGAGCACGTGCAGCGGCTCTTCGGGCGTGCACAAGGGACAGGCCGCCAGCGCCAGCTCCTCGTTCCGGCGCCGCCGCTGCAGGCCGCGGCGCAGGTGCAGGCTGCGGTGCACGACCGCGCGCAGCAGCCAGGCGCGCGGGCTGGGCGGGGCCTGGCGCAGCATCCACAGCGCCAGCAGGGCTTCCTGGACCGCGTCCCAGGCCAGGTCTTCGCTACCGAGGATGCGGCGCGCGACCGCCAGCAGGCGCTGCGCGTGGGCGGCGCAGGCGTCGGCCAGGAACCCTTCGCCGGGAGGGGAAATGGACGTCATGGAGGATGCGGTGCATGCGGAGTCGCGGATCGAGTGGAGCAGCAAGGACGAGGCGGCAAGCGCCTCGTCCGGCACGGCGGTCGGCGTCGCGACGGCGGCGCGGCTGCGGCTTCAGCAGCTTGGCGGCGCCCGCCCGGGCGCGTGCACCAGGAAGGCCGAATCGAATACCGGCGCGCCGGCGAGGCACTCGCGCCCGCGGACTGCCGGCTCCAGCGCCTGTGACCAGCCGCTGGCCGCGGCCGGCGGCTCCCAGCCGCCCGCGCTCACGCACAGCGCGCACACGGGCTCGCCCGCCGCGCCGCCCGGGTGATGCGCGGCCACGTGGACCGCGCCCACCGCCAGCAGGACTGCGAGCATCAGCGCGGCGAGGCGGATCAGGGGCGACACGGGACGCGTTCCAGTGTAGCGGCAGAGCCCACACGGAATGGTGCCGGCCGGATCGCAAAAGTTCCGCCGTTCCCCTAGCCTAGGGGCGCGTGGAGTTCCTCATCCTCGGCAGCGGCAGCAGCGGCAACTGCGCGCTGATCCGCGCCGGCAGCGGCGCCGACTCCGTGCTCGTGGCCCTGGACTGCGGGCTGCCGCAGCGCACCGCGCGCACGCTCGCGCAGTCCGCCGGCTGGAGCCTGACCCGGGTGAACGCCGTGATCCTGACCCACCACCACGCCGACCACAGTCTCAACGTGGTCGGCGTCGCGGCCCGGGCCCGGGCGCCGCTGTACGCCCACCCGGACGCTCTGGGCGGCCATCCCGCCCTGGCGGCGGCGGAGCGGCGGCGGCGCGGCGTCGAGGACCGGCCGTACGCGAGCGGCGCCGCCTTCGAGGTCGGGCCGCTGCGCTGCCTGCCCGTGCGCCTCAGTCACGACGCCGAGCCGACGCACGGCTTCGTGTTCGAGGCCGACGGCCGGCGCCTGGGTTTCTTCACGGACCTCGGGGTCGGAGACAGCCTTTCGGCGCAGGTCCTGGAGGAAGTCGACACGCTCGTGCTGGAGTTCAACCACGACCTCGACATGCTGCGCAACGGGCCGTACCCGGCGCACGTGCGCGCGCGCGTGGCCGGTGACCGCGGGCACCTGAGCAACCGACAGGCCGGCGACGTGCTGGCCGAGCGCGCACCGCGCACGCTGCGCCGCCTGGTGCTCGCCCACCTCAGCCAGAAGAACAACACCGCGGCGCTGGCGCACGCCGCCGCCGCCGCGGCCCTGCGCCGGCGCTCCCTGGACGGAGTGGCCGTCCAGGTCGCGCCGCGGCGCGGCCCGCTGCGCGGCTAGCCTAGTCGAACAGGTTGAAGCGCACGATGTGCCAGAGCGCGGCGATGCCGTCCTTCCAGCCGATCTTCTTGCCCTCGGCGTAGTCGCGGCCGTAGTAGCTGATCGGCACCTCGTAGATGCGCACGCGCCGGCCGTTGAGGCGCACCTTGGCCACCTTGGCCGTGATCTCCGGCTCGAAGCCGAAGCGGTTGCTCTTGAGCCGGATCTCCGCCAGCACCTCGCGCTTGAAGACCTTGTAGCAGGTCTCCATGTCGGTCAGGTTCAGGTTGGTGAACATGTTGGACACCCAGGTCAGGAGATTGTTGGCCGCCTGGTGCCAGTACAGGTGCACGCGGCTCATGCGGCTGCCCTTGAAGCGCGAGCCATAGACCACGTCGGCCATGCCCTTCTCGATCGGCTCGAGCAGGACCGGATACTCGGCCGGGTCATACTCCAGGTCCGCGTCCTGCACCAGGATCACGTCGCCGCCGGCCAGCTGGAAGCCGGTGCGCAGCGCCGCGCCCTTGCCCTGGTTGACGTCGTGGTAGGCGATGCGCAGGTCCGGTGCGCCTTCCAGGCCGCGCAGCAGCTCGCGCGTGCCGTCGCGCGAGCAGTCATCCACCAGCACGATCTCCTTGTCGAAAGGCGTGGCCCGCACCCGCTTCAGGATCTCGGGCAGCGTGTGCACTTCGTTGAAGACCGGAATGACGACCGACAGCTTCACCGCCGCTCCTCGGCCGCATAGGGTAGCGGCGCCGCACCCGCGCCGGCGGCGCGGAACAGGCGCTCGAACAGCGGAATCACCACGGCGGCGGCGGCCACGCCCGCCAGCACGTCCACGAGGTAGTGGTAGCGCAGGTACAGGGTGGCCAGCAGGGTCAGGGCCGCCCACAGCGCCAGCGGCGCGAACACCGCGCGGGCGCGCTTCCAGCTCAGCCAGGCCACGTAGCAGGTGATGAGCACGTGGCCGCTGGGAAAGCAGTCGTGGCGCGTGCCGGTGAGGCCGATCGTGTGCCGGAACAGGAACGGGCTGAGGACGCCGTCGGGAAACGCCGCGGCGAAGCGCTGGATCTCGTAGGGGGAGCGCGCCGGCACCAGCAGGTAGCCGCAGTACGACAGGAGGAACGCGAGCAGGACCCGGTCCAGGCACCCATACAAGCCGTCCCAGTCGCGCCGCCGCGCCAGGCTCCAGCCCAGCACCAGGGGGCACAGGTAGAAGCCGGTGTACACCAGCGCCAGGGCATCGCTGAGCCCCGGGTGCGCCAGGCCCCCCCACCAGGACTGCCAGTCGTAGCGGAAGAACGCGCGGTCGGCGCTGCGCAACCAGTCCTCGCGCCCGCCGGGCAGGCTCCAGGGCAGCACCTCGGCCAGTGCGCAATAGATCGCGAGCAGCATGGCGCCGCCCCCCGCCACCGCCAGGGGCAGCGCCAGACGCGGCGCGGCGGCGGCGGCCCGGGCCAAGAGCCAGGCCAGCAGCCCGAGCAGCGCGAACAGCGCGCTCGGGTACACGGGGTCGGGAAACAGCTCCGGCCGGCTCCAGATCAGCACCAGCACCAGGCCGCAGAACGCCGGGAAGAACGTGTCCAGGCTGAAGATGCGCTGGGCTGCGCCCGCTTCCACGCGCGTATCATGCGCGCGTCGCCCTGCCGCCGCCATGCGTGTTCCGCCCAGCCCTGTGCCCGTGCTGCTCCTGTGCGCCGCCTGCGGCCAGAGCACCGTCGCTGCCCCGAGCTTCGACGGTGAGCGCGCGTTCCGCGACCTCGAGCACCTGGTGTCCAAGGTCGGGCCGCGCCGCATCGGCACTCCCGAGTCCGCCGCCACCCGCACCTACATCCGCGCCCAGCTGGAGCCTCTGGGCTGGCAGTTCGAGGAGGACGCGTTCGTGGCCACGCCACCCGCGGGAGCGAGCCGCTCCGGCGACATCCCGGGAGTGAACCTGCTGGCCCGCCGGCCCGGCACCGAGCCGGGCGCGATCTGGATCGCCAGCCACTACGACACGTATGACATGCCGGGGTTCGTCGGCGCCAATGACGCCGGCAGCTCCACCGCGCTGCTGATCGAGCTCGGCCGCCAGCTGGCGGGGACGGAACCGCGCCCGGGCCTGGGCATCACGCTGGTGTGGCTGGACGGGGAGGAGCGCTTCCTGCCGCTGCCCTGGGACGACAAGACCAACTCCACCTTCGGCAGCCGGCACCTGGCGGAGCGCCTGAAGGCGAGCGGGGACATCAAGCAGCTGGAAGCCTTCATCCTGCTGGACATGGTGGGCGACAAGGATCTGAACCTGCTGCGCGAGTCCCAGTCCAGCGGCTGGCTGAAGGAGGTGTTCGAGCGCGCCGCCTACTCGCTGGGCCACAAGCAGTTGTTCGGCAACGCCATGGAGATCAAGGACGACCACATGCCCTTCCTGCGCGCGGGCGTGCCGTGCATCGACCTGATCGACTTCAGCTACGGGCCCGGCAACAAGTACTGGCACACCAAGGACGACACCCTGGACAAGGTCAGCGCCGGGAGCCTGGGTATTGTCGGCACGCTGGTCCTGGCCGCGCTGCCGGAAGTCGAGCGCCTGGCCAAGGCGCGCTAGAAGTCCGCGCCCGCAGCGGCACCCGCGGCGTAGCGTCCGGTTGGGCGCTCGCCGCCGGCCGGATGCACACAAACTGCCGCCACGGAGGCCTGGAGCTGCGCGAGGATCTGCGCGAGCAGCTCTGGTCCTGGCACCTGCAGCGCGTGGCGCGCTGGCTGATGGCACTGGTCGTCCTGGCCGGCGCGCTCGGCCTGGCCGGCGACGGGCCGCTGGACCGGGGCCGCTCCGGCGCGGGCGACGCCAGCCTGCGCCTCGAGTACGGGCGCCGCCTGAGGCGCGACGCGCCCGCCGTCCTGCGTGTGGTGGCGCAGGCGCAGCCGGGGATGGCGGAAGTCCGCGTCGCCATCGCCCGCAGCTGGCTGGAGCGCGTGCGCGTGGATGCGGTCCTGCCGCCGGCGCAGCGCGTGGAAGCGGCCGCCGCGCATCAGACCTGGATCTTCCCGCTGGCCGGTGCCGGCGGCCCCGTGGTCCTGCGCTTCCACTACCGGCCGCTGCACGCGGGCGCCCTGAACGGCTGGATCCGCCGGGATGGCGCCGCGCCCGCAGCCCTGAGCCAGTACGTCCTGCCCTGAACGCCCCACCGATGCACACCGTCCTCAACGCCGCGATCCTGTACATGCTCCTGCTGGTGGTGTTCCGCATGGCCGGGCGGCGCGTGCTGGCCAAGATCACCACCTTCGACCTCGTGCTGCTCCTGGTCGTCAGCGAGGCGACCCAGCAGGCCTTCCTCGGGACCGAGGACGCCTCGCTCACCACCGCGGCGCTCGCGATCCTGACGCTGGTGGCGCTGGATGTCGCCCTGGCCCAGGTCAAGCAGCGCCTGCCCCGGCTGGAGAGCTGGCTGGACGGCACCCCGCTGGTGATCGTGGAGGACGGGCGCCCCCTGCGCGACCGCATGGCGCGCGCCCGCGTCGGCGTGGACGACGTCATGGCCGCCGCGCGCGCGCTGCAGGGCCTGGAGCGGATGGAGCAGATCCGCTACGCGGTCCTGGAGCGCAACGGCGAGATCACCGTGATCCCGCGCTCGCCGCGCTGAGCGCGTCAGGGCGCGACTTCGGGCCGTGGGGCGCCGGGCTCGTGCACGACGTCGCCCACGATCTCGCCGCGCCAAGCGCCGGTGGGCGCGCCGCGCGCCTCGATGAACTCCTGGAAGCGCTGAAGGTCGCCATCTACGCGTGCAGTCACCGCGCCGAGCATGCTGCCCGTGCTCTGCAGCGGGCCTTCGGGATCATAGTCCAGGTGCAGCGTGATGCGGGTCCGACACGGGGACACCGCCTCGAAGGCGACCGTGCCCTCGTTGCGGGCACCGCTGGTGCTGCGCCACGCGATCAGGCGGTCCGGATCCTGGGCGGTGATCTCGGCGGTCCAGGTGACCTCCTTGCCGCCGATCTCCGCGCGCCACAGCAGGCGCTTCGGGTCGCTCTGGCGCACCTCCTTCACGCCCTCCATGCAGCGCGGGAAGTCCTCGAACTGCGTCCACTGGTTGTACGCCGCCTGAACCGGCACATTGACGTCGATGGATTTGGAGATGTGGGGCACGCTCGGACTACTCCCGCGGGCGCATGACCTGCCCTGTCTCCTACGCCCGGCGCAGCCGCGGGGCCGCGGAAATCAGGCCGTGGCGGGCGTGTCCTGGCCGCTGAAGCGGGCCGCGGCCAGCGCGTCCTCGGGCAGATCGCCGCCGCGCAGGCGCGAGGCGCCGGGGCCACCCGCCGCCGCCGGCGTGTCCGGGATCTCCGACAGCTCCACGGCCACCACCAGGCTGACGCCGGCGCGGCGCATGGTGACGCCGAACAAGCGCTCGCAGCGCGCCATGGTGAGCTTGTTGTGCGTCACCACCAGGAACTGCGTGTCGCCGGTGAAGTCGTGCAGCACGTCCAGGAAGCGCTCCACGTTGGCGTCGTCCAGCGCCGCGTCCACCTCGTCCAGCAGGCAGAAGGGGCTGGGGCGCGAGCGGAACACTGCGAGCAGCAGCGCCAGCGCGGTGAGCGTGCGCTCGCCGCCGCTCAGCAGGTTGATGGAGCGCAGCTCCTTGCCCGGCGGGCGCACGTGGATCTCGATGCCGGCGTCCAGCGCGTCGGCGCCCCCGCCCAGGCTCAGCTCGGCCTTGCCGCCGCGGAACAGGCGGCGGAAGATGCCTTCGAAGTGCTGCTGGACGCCTTCGAAGGTCTCCAGGAAGCGCGCGCGGCAGCGGTTGTCCAGGTCCTCGATGGTGGCCAGCAGGTTGGCTCGCGCCGCCTGCAGGTCGTCGCGCTCGCGCTCCAGGAAGGCGGCGCGCTGCTCCTGCTGCTCCAGCTCCGCCACCGCCTCCAGGTTCACCGGGCCGATGCCGGCCAGCTTCTCGCGCAGCTCGGCCGCCTCCGCCGCCAGCGCCGCGTAGGCGTCCGCGTCCGGAGCGGCCGCGGCGGCGATGCCGAGGCCGCGCGCCAGGTCCTCGACCGGCTGCTGGAACTCGTCGGTCACGCCGCGCACGATCTCCTGGCGCGCCAGCTCGGTGCGCTGCAGCTGCAGCGCCAGCTCCTGGCGCTCGCTGAGCAGGGTCTCCAAGCGCGCGCCCTCGCCTTCGGCGCGCGCCTGCAGCTCGGACACGGCGCCCGCCGCCAGCTCCAGCTCGCGCGCGCCGGCTGCGATGCGCTGCTCCACGCCGGCGCGTGCGCCCAGCAGCGCGCGCACTTCCGCGCGCGCCGCCTCGGCGTCGCCGCGCAGGGCCGCGACCCGCTCCAGGAGGCTGCCGGTCTCGCGCTCCAGGCGCCGGCGCTCCTCGGCGTGGCGCTCGACCTGCTGGCGCGCCTCGCCGCAGCGCTCGCGCCGGTGGCGCAGCTCCTGGGCGTAGCGCTCGCCGCACAGGCGCGCCTCCTGCAGCGCCGCCTGCGCCTGCTCCAGGGCCTGCTCGCGCTCGCTGGCCTGCGCCTCGGCGTGCTCCAGGTCCACCATCTGGCGCAGGCGGCGCGCTTCCGCGCCGTCGCGCTGCGCCGCGGCGGCCGCCTCCTCGCCGGCTGCGCCCTCGGCCGCCGCGCGCAGCTGCTCCTGCTCGTGCTCCAGGGTCCGGGTCTCGTCGCGCAGCGCGCGCGTGCGCCGGCCGCAGTCCTGCACGCGCGCTTCGGCGCGCTCGCGCGCCGCCAGGGCCTCGCGCAGGTCGCCCTCCAGGCTGCGCAGCTGTTCTTCCACGGCGGTCAGGGCGGCACGCGCCTTGCCTGCCGCGGCGCTGGCCGCCGCGTCCTCGGCCTCGGCCGACTGGAGCGCGGACTGGGCCGCCTCGGCGGCGTTGCGGCGCGCCAGCAGGCCGGCCGCGTCCTCGCCGTGCAGCAGGCCCACGCGCGCGTAGCCGCGCCCGTGCAGTTCGCCGTCGCGCGACAGAAACAAGGCCCCGGGATGGGCCTCGGCCAGGCGCGCGGCCTCGTCGGCGCTGTCCACGCAGTACACCTCGCCCAGGCGGCTGCACAGGGCGTCGCAGCGCAGCGGATCGCCCTCCAGCAGCGCGCGCAACGGCCGCGCCGCGGCTACGTGCACCGGCGCCGGCCCGCCGCCGGAAGGGAAGAACAGGTCGAAGCAGCCGCCGCGCAGGGCGCCGCGGCGCGCGCGCCGGTCGGCCCACAGCGCGTGCTGCATGCGCCCCAGCAGGTTCTCCAGCAGCCGGTCCCAGGGCTCGGGCACGCGCACGCCGGCCAGCGCCAGGCCGGCGACGCCTTCCGGCAGGCGGCGCAGCGCGGCGCGCACCTGCGCCGGCAGGCCCGCCAGCTCCTCCTCCACGCTCTGCAGCGTCAGCAGGCGCGTGCGCGCCTCCGCGCCGCGCTGGCGCGCCGTGCCCGCCGCCTCGGTGAACGTCTCCAGCTCCGCGCGCAGGTGCGCGGCGGTCTCCGCCAGCTCGCCGGCGCGGCTCTCGCGGTGGCTCAGGGACTCGGCCGCGGCGGCCAGCTCGCTGTCCGCGGCCGCGAGCTCGGCCGCCACCGAGGCGGTCTCCGCCGCCAGGTCGCTCCGGCGCCGCAGCAGCGCGGCACAGCCGCCCTCGGCGGCGCTGCGGCGCTCGGCGGCGGCGGTCAGCGCGTTCTGTGCGAGCGTGCGCTCGTGCAGCGCGTCGAGCAGCCCGCGGCGCAGCTCCTCCATGCGGTTGCGCGCCGTCTGGAAGTCCGCGCGCGCGCCCTGGAACGCGGCCTCGGCCGCCGTGAGCGCGGCGTCCACATGGGCGTGCGCGGCCTCCTGGCGCCCCCGCTCCTCCTCCAGGGCGTGCACGGCGGCCAGCTGTTCCGACTCCAGGCGCTGCAGCTCCTGCAGGCGCTGGCACTCGGCGCCGTGGCGATGCTCCAGCTCGCCGGCGCGCGCCTCCAGGCCACGGCTGCGCTCCTCCAGGCCCGCGGCGCGCTCCTTGGCGCGGGCCGCCTCCTCGCGCAGGCCCTCGTGGCGCTGGCGCAGCGTCTCCTCCTCGCGCCGCAGCGACCGCAGCCGCGCCTCGGCCTGCTCGCGCTCGCTGCGCAGCGCGGTCACGCGCTGCTCCAGGTCCCCGGCCTGCGCGCGCAGACGTTCCTCGTCGGCGCGCAGGCGCGCGGCCTCGGCCAGCGCCACCTCCACGCGCACCTGGCGGTAGCGGTCGCGCAGCTCCAGGAAACGCCTGACCTTGCCGGCCTGATAGCGCAGCGAGCGCACGTTCCTGGCCACCTCGCCGAGCACGTCCTCCACGCGCGCCAGGTCGGCCGCCGCCCCCTCGAGCTTGCGCTGCGCCTCCAGCTTGCGCGCCTTGTACTTGCTGATGCCGGCCGCCTCCTCGAACACGCTGCGGCGCTCGGCCGGATTGGCGGCCAGCACCGCGTCGATCTTGCCCTGCGCCAGCACCATGTAGCCGCGCACGCCCAGGCCGGTGTCCATGAGCAGGTCGCGCACGTCCTTGCGCCGGACCTTGCGTCCTTGCACCAGGAACTCGCTCTCGCCGGTGCGGAACAGGCGCCGCCCCACCGCCAGCTCGGCGCCGGCCTCCACCACCTGGCCGCGCGTGTCGCTCAGGATCACCTCCACCACGGCGTAGGGCGCGGGCGCGCGCCCCTCCGCGCCCTTGAAGATGACGTCCTCCATGGCGTCGGCACGCAAGGCCTTGGCCGAGCGCTCGCCCATGACCCACAGCAGTGCGTCCACCACGTTGGACTTGCCGCAGCCATTGGGCCCGACGATGCCGGTCAGCCCGCGCTGCACCGGGATCACGGTGCGGTCGGCAAAGGACTTGAAGCCCTCGAGCTCGATGCGCTTGAGCTGCATGTCAGGATTCGGCGCGTCCGGCCTTCTCGATCAGCGGCTTCAGCTCTTCCAGGAACTGCGACACGTCCTTGAACTCGCGGTACACCGAGGCGAAGCGCACGTAGGCGACCTGGTCCAGCTTGCGCAGCTCATCCATGACGAGCTGACCGATGATCTTGCTGGGCACCTCCCGGTCGTATTCCTCCGAAAGCCGGCGCTCGATGCGGCTGGTGATCTCTTCCAGGGCCTCCAGCGACACGGGTCGCTTCTCGCAGGCCTTGAGCAAGCCCTTCAGGATCTTGTTGCGATCGAAGGGCACGCGCGAGCCGTCCTTCTTCACCACGCGCAGCGGGGCCTCCTCCGTGCGCTCGTAGGTCGTGAAGCGCCGGCCGCATTCCATGCATTCGCGGCGCCGGCGGATCGCGAACCCGTCCGTCGAGGAACGCGAGTCGATGACACGGTCGTTGTCGTTCTTGCAGTACGGGCAGCGCACGCCTGGCGGGGGTTGAGGCGGGTTTGTACCACAATGACTTGTGTCAGTTCCACGGCGGCGGCGGCCTTTTATTTGCCGACGCAGAAGCGCGCGAAGATTCGGTCCAGGAGGTCTTCGGGGCTGAGGCGGCCCACCAGCTCGGCCAGGGCCGACAGGGCCGACCGTATCTCCTCGGCCACCAGGTCCGAGGGTCCCCCGCCGCGGTGCAGCCGCCGGGCGGCGGCCACGGCGCCGGCAGCCGCCTGCAGGGCCGCGTGGTGGCGCTCCGCGGCGGCCTGCGCGCCGTCCTGCGCGTCCTCAGCGCCACGCAGCTCCGCGGCCGTGGCCCGCGCCAGGTCCGCCAGCCCGCGCCCGTCACGGCTGGAAACCCAGACGTTGCTGCCGAGGGCCTCGGCCCGCTCGAGCTCGGCGTCCGGCGCCTGCCGCGGCAGGTCGGCGTGGGTCCAGACCACGAGGACGTGCTGTTCGGCCGGCGGCTGCGGCACGCGCGCGCACGGGCTGCTGGAGTCCACCACCAGCCAGTACAGCGCCAGCGGGGCCTGCCCGGCGGCACGCGCGCGCGCGGCCGCATCGCGCGGGTCCACGGCCGGAGCGCCCACGCCCGGCCCGTCCACCAGGATCCACGGCGCGTCCGCCGGCTCCGGCTGCCACGGCGCCTCCAGGCAGTCGCGGGTGGTTCCCGCCTGCGCCGAGACCAGCGCCTCCACCCCGGTCAAGGCGCGGAACAAGCTGGTCTTGCCGGCGTTGGGCGCGCCCCACAGGCCGATGCGCGGGCCCGGCGCCTGCACGCGGCGCTGGGCTTCGCCGCGCAGGCCCTCTGCCACCGCGTCGGCGGCGCGCTGCAGCAGGTCCGACACCTCGGAGGGCCGCAGGTCGGCGGCATCGCCCTCCTCGAAATCGAGGCCTGCCTCCAGCTCGGTCAGGGCCGCACCCAGGGCCTCGCGCGCGGCGGCCGCCTGCGCGCCCAGGCTCCCGGCCAGCACCGCGGCAGCGGCGCGGGCGCTGGCGGCGCTGCGCGCCTGCACGAGCGCCAGCACGGCCTCGGCCTGGGCCAGGTCCAGGCGGCCGCGCAAGAAGGCGCGGCGGGTGAACTCCCCGGGCTGCGCCGGCCGCAGTCCGCGGGCGCACAGCTGCTCGAGCACCGCGTCCACCACCGGCGCGCAGCCCGGCAGGTGCAGCTCAAGCACGTCCTCGCCGGTGGCGCTGGCGGGCTGGGGGAACACCAGGACGGCCACCGGGACGCAGCAGCCCGCGCTCCACTCCAGGAGGCCGGCGCGGGCCTCGCGCCGGCCGCGCGGACGCGGGCAGCGCGGCGGCAGCAGCGCGTCCGCGGCGTCCAGCAGGCCGGCACCGCTGAGGCGGATCACCGCGCGTTCCGCGGCACCCGGCGGCGTGGCCACGGCGGCGATCCAGTCCGCCTGCGGCTTCATGTCCGGCGCGGGGCCGCTGCCGGCGCCGGCACCGGCCAGTGCTTGCGGATCACCTTGGTCTCGAAGATGGCGAGGCTGCTGCTCGTGATCATGTACAGCGACAGGCCGGCGGCGTAGTTGTACAGCATCAGGCCGAACACGATCGGCATGAACATCATCATCTTCTGCATCTGCGCCTGCTGGGGGTCGGCGGGCTTGGGCATGGCGCGTTGCTGCAGGACCCACAGCACCACCATCAGAATGGGCAGGACGTTCAGGCTGGTGACGCTGCGTAAGGGCCAGAAGTCCAGGATCGGGCCGCCGAACGCGATCAGGGCGTCGGGGCGCGACAGGTCCCGCATCCACAGCACGAACGGCTCCTCGCGCAGCAGGATGGACGAGCGCAGGGCAGCGAACAGGCCGATGAACACCGGGAACTGCAGCAGGATCGGAAGGCAGCCGCCGAAGGGCGGCGACATCTTGTGCTCCCGGTACAGGCGGAAGGTCTCCTCGTTCTGCTTCTGCGGGTTGCCGGCGTACTTCTTCTTGATGGCGTCCATCTCGGGCTTGAGGCGCGCCACCTTGGCCTGGTACTCGGCCATCTTCAGCTGGCTGCGCCGGTTCACCGGGAACAGCAGCGCCCGCACCAGGATCGTCATGAGGATGATGGCCACGCCCCAGTTGCGCACCAGCAGCTGGAAGCCCTGGACGATGGCCAGGATGGCGTCGGCCACGTAGCGCGTGAAGAAGATGCGGTAGAACAGCGACTGCCCGTAGTCCACGCGCCGGATCACCGCCTTGTAAGGCGTGTATTCCGCCCGCCGGAGGATCTTGGGGTCCTTGGGCCCCAGGTACCACTCGAAGCCGCGCCCGGCCGCGGCCGCGCCGGGCTGGCCCAGGTGCAGGCGGAAGTGCCCGGCGACCGAGGCGCGCAGCCACGAGTCCTCGCGCGCCGCGGCGGCGCGCACGTAGTACTGCTGGCGCAGCGTGGCCGCTTCGGCGACGCTCATGCCGAGGCGCTGCGCCAGCTGCTCGTCGCTGGCCGGGCGGCAGGCCGCGCGGAACAGCTCGGCGTCGGCCTGGGCCACCCGCTGCAGGCGCTCGGCCTGCTCCGGCGGCACGCGCCGCATCACCTCGTCCTGGTACGCCGTGGCATCGAACAGGACCTCGGCGGTGGCGCCCTCGAACACGCCTTCGCGCGGGCGGATGGCGTTGAGGTAATACTTGGAGCCCTCCACCACGAACGGCACTTCGCCCTGCCAGCGGGCCGCGACCGCGCGCACCGGCGGCCGGCTGCCGCCCGGATTGAGGACCTCCATGCTGTCGATCTCGCCGTGGTCCAGCACCGGCGCCGTCACGTACGGATTGGGATAGAAGGAATCCGGCTCGCGCAGGATCCCGCCGCCGGTGCCGATGCGCAGCGCCAGGTCCTTGCCGGTGAGCTGGCCGGTGAGGGCAACGGCCTGGTCCTCGATCTCCACATGCAGGTCGCCGTCGCGCAGGCGCACGCTGCGGCTGAGGCGCACGCCGTTGGGCGTGTCCACGTGGAAGCGCAGCTCGCGCGCCCCGTCTCCGCCTTCCAGCGGTCCCTCCACCTCCCAGTCGAGGGCGCGCAGGTCGGCGCCCAGCAGGCCCTCGGGATCGAAGAGCTGCACCGCGTCGCGGCGGCGGTGGTGCTCCGGGCGCGGCGACTCGCAGCCTTCCAGCGGCGGATACGCCGGCACCGAAGTGAACAGATTCATCCACTCGCCGCCCTCCACCCCGGCGGAGTGCTCGTTGTGGAACTCGGGCCGGCGGCGCAGGTCCACGCGGGTGCATCCGGCGCCGCGGTCGGTCCATTCCAGGCGCAGGAAGTCGCTTTCCAGGACGAAGCGGCGCTCCTCCGGCGCCGCGGGCGGATCGAAGCTGTCCAGCAGCGGCGCCACGCCGCTCGCGCCCTGCGGCGGCTTGTCCGGTGAGCAGGCCCGCAGCATCAGCAGGAACAGCAGGAACAGGCCGCCGTAGACCAGGACGAGTTGGAGGATGCGCATGCAGGAGTCGCGTCGGGATCAGCGGCCCACGAGCAGGCGTGCCGCCAGGCTGCCCGGCAGGTCGGCGGCGCTTTCGATGCGCCGGCTGGCGCCCAGCACGTCGTACTCCACCCGCCGCCAGCGCGCTTCGTCGCCGTCCAGCAGCAGGTACGCGAGCCGCGGATCGCCGTCGCGCGGCTGGCCCACGGAGCCGACGTTGATGAGGTAGCGGCGGCCGGGCTCGAGCCGCAGGCGGAACTCAGCGCCGGCGGCGCGCTCGAAGGCGCCGCCTTCGGGAAAATACCCGGGATGGTGGGTGTGGCCGAAGAAGGTCAGGCGGTGCGCCGCGACCTCGAAGTTGGCGCGCAGCTTCTCGTGGTCCGGCTGCAGCGAGGGCAGCAGGTACTCCGCCACCGGGTCGCGCGGACTGGCGTGCACAAGCTGCACCGCCTCGGCGCCGTCGCCGGGATCCAGCTCCATGGCCGGCACCAGCCCGCCGAGCCAGTCCCACAGCCCCCCGTTCTCCTCGACCTCGGGATCCATGGCCCGGCGCGTCCAGTCCAGGGCCTTCAGGGCGCGCTCGTTGAAGCCGCGGGCGTCGCGCTCGTCCAGGAGCGCGGCGTCGTGGTTGCCCTGCAGCGCCGCCAGGCAGTGCTCGCGGGTCATGCGGATCACCTCGCGCGGCGAGGCGCCATAGCCGACGATGTCGCCCAGGCAGTAGATGGCCCGCGGCCGCTGGGCCGCAATGTCGCGCAAGGCGGCTTCCATCGCCTCCAGGTTGGAGTGCAGATCGGAAATTAAGGCGATCAAACGTCCTGTCCCGACGCCGTCGGAAGCGGTATTCTCGCGCCCGCCCGCGCCGCCCGCAATCCTTCATCGGCGCCGCGGCACTCCGGGTCCCGACGCGTTCCGCCATGTCCGCCGTCCTCCTCGCCCTGGCCCTCGCCGCCGGCGCCGTTCCCTCCGCCTTGGTGGCCGCGGCCGTGCCCGCGCCGCTGCAGGACGGCGACCCCAAGCCCCTGCCCGCGGGCGTGCTGGCGCGCCTGGGCGAGCGCAACATCACCCGGGACGAGTACCTGGACTACCTGTACCTGCGCATCGGCAAGCGCGCCATCCGCGAGTACGCCACCGACCTGATCGTGGAGCAGGAGGCCGCCCGCTACGGCATCACCGCGGACGAGGCCGAGGTCGCCCGCCAGGTCGAGGCCCAGGAGCAGCAGGCCCGCGGCAGCCCGCGCGCCGTGGACTTCGAGCAGGAGCTGCAGATGGCCGGCCAGTCCCTGGAGATGTTCCGCGCCAGCAAGGCCCGGGACATCCGCCGCGACCTGCTGCTGGGCGAGCTGGTGCGGGCCACGCGCGTGGTCACCGACGAGCGCCTGCGCCAGGAGTTCGAGGCCAAGTACGGCACCGGCGGGGTCAAGGTGCAGCTGCGCCAGATCCTGATCATGCCCAACGTACTGAAGTCCGAGCAGATCCGCGGCGGCAAGAAGCCCAACGAGATCAACATGGACGAGCTGAAGGCGCAGGCGCGCCAGATGGCGGCGGACGCCCTGGGACGCGTGCGCGGCGGCGAGGACTTCGCCACGGTGGCGGCCGCCGTCTCCCACGACCAGACCACCAAGCAGAAGGGCGGCGAGATCCCCAACTACGACGGCCGCCTGTACGGCACGGCGTTCCGCGACGCGGTGATGCAGCTGCAGCCGGGCCAGGTCTCGGACGTGGTGGAGAGCGGCGCCGGATTCCACGTGATCCAGCTCAGCGCGCGCACCGACACCCGGCTGGAGGACGTGCGCGCGACGCTGGTGGCGGAGATCCTGGCCTCGGAGCCGAGCTGGCAGGAGAAGCAGGGGCTGATGCAGGCGCTGCAGTCCTCCGCCGATCTGCAGCTGTGGTGAGCTAGCGCCCGGCCAGCCACACCCACAGCGCGGCGGCGCACGCGCACGCCAGCGGCAGCAGCCCGCGCGGCACGGTGAAGCGCGCCGCCAGGTGCCCCAGGTGCCGTTCCCGGTCCGGGCGCCACGGCGCCAGCCCCTGGCTCAGGCGCAGCAGCGTCACGCGCGCCGCGTCCAGCAGCGGCAGACCCGCGGCCGCCAGTCCGACCGCGAGATCGGGACCGGGCGTGTCCGGCCCGGCCAGAAGCGCGTGAGCGGTCACGCAGTAGCCGAGCACCTGCGCGCCGGCGTCGCCGAGGAACAACAGCGGCCCGCCGCGCCGGTAGGCGTTGAGCCACAGGAATGCGCAGAGCAGGCCGGCAGCGGCGGCAAACCACGGCGCGTGACCCCGGCCCAGCAGCATCAATCCGGCCACCGCGCCGAGCCCGGCGCCCGCGCACATTCCGTCGGCGTGGTCGAACCAGTTGAAGCTGATCACGGCCGCGAGCAGCAGCACCAGCGCGATCACGCCGGCCGGCGCGCCGTCTCCAAACAGCTGCGGGTGTCCCCACAGGCTGGCGAGCGCCAGCACGAACACGCCCAGGCGGAAGGGCCACGGCAGCTCGCCGCCGCGGCGCTTGCGCGCGTCCTCCCACAGGCCCAGCACCAGGATCGCGGCTCCGGGCCAGAACAGGCGCCCGCCCGGATCCTCGAGCAGCAGGAACAGGAGCGGCAATGTGTAGAGCACGCCGCCGAGCGCCACGGCGCGCTGGTGCGTCTTGTGCCGGCCCGGCGGATCGGTCCAGCCCAGGCCGAGGCAGGCCTCGGCCACCATGCTGGACACGAGCAGCCCGGCCGCCATCCCGACCAGGATCGGAATCAGGTCGCTGAGCAATAGAGCCCGAGGCGCCGCACTTCCTGTTCCACTTCCGGCGGCAGCAGATCCCCGCAGGCCTCGCCGCGCTGCAGGCGCTCCCGGATCCCGGTGGACGACGCCGCGACCGGCGTCATGGCCACGAAGCGCGCGCGCATGCGCGGCGCCAGCTCGCCGGGAAGGCGGCGGCGCAAGGCGTCCAGCGCCTCCACTCCGTGCCGGTCGCGCGGCACCACGGCCAGGCGCGCCAGCGCCAGGAGGCGCGGGAACTCGTGCCAGGTGGGGAGGTTCTTGAGGGCATCCGCGCCCAGCACCAGCCACAGCTCGGCCTCCGGGTACTGCCGCTGCAGCTCCTCCAGGGTGTCTACGGTGTAGGAGGGACCGGGCCGCTCCAGCTCCAGGGTGCACAATTCCTCGCGCGGCCGGCTGGCCAGGGCGCTCCGCAGCAGGCTGAGCCGGGCACTGTCCTCGGCCGGAGCCTGCCCCGGCTTGTGCGGAGACCGGCGCGCCGGCACCCAGAAGAAGCGATCCGGCTGCAGGCGCGCCGCCACCGCGTCGGCCGCCGCCAGGTGGCCGCGGTGCACCGGATCGAAGGAACCGCCAAAGACCGCGATCTTCATGGCTGCAAGACTTCCTGAAGCCTGGGCACGACGCCCGTGCGCGCCACGTTCTCCTCGGTGCCGCTCTGCATGTCGCGCACCACGGCGCGGTTGCGGCTGCGTTCCTCGGGGCCGATCACGACCACGAGACGGGCGCCCAGGCGGTCCGCCTCCTTGAACTGGGCCTTGGAGGACTTGTCGCGGTAGTCCAGGTCCACGCCGGATACGCCGGCCGCCCGCAGCTCGCCGGCCAGCCGGAACACCTCGTCCCGGTCCTCCGTACCGATGGCCACCAGGTATACGTTCGCGCCCAGCTCGGTCCGGAACCGCTCCAGTCGCGCGGGGTCGGGCCGCCCGAGCTCGGCCAGCGCCAGCTCCGTGGCCGTGAAGCCGGCGGCGAAGCCCACCGCCGGCGTCACCGGTCCGCCCACTTCCGACACCAGGTTGTCGTAGCGTCCGCCGCCGCACAGCGCGGAGCGGGCGCCGAGCGGCGGGAAGTGCACCTCGAACACGGTGCGCGTGTAGTAGTCGAGGCCCCGCACCATCGCGGGGTCGTCCACGACGCTGCGTCCCAGCCGCTGCAGGGCGGCCACGACGGCGGCGAAGTGCGCCGCGGATTCCGGCCCCAGCGCCGCGCGCACGCTG
This sequence comes from Planctomycetota bacterium, assembly GCA_004295085.1. Taxonomy (GTDB): domain Bacteria; phylum Planctomycetota; class UBA1135; order UBA1135; family UBA1135; genus SHNF01. Next base: position 322,487 of record SHNF01000005.1, read on the forward strand.
GGCGCGCTGGCGTTGAGCTGCCGGCAGGCCTCGACCTTGCAGTCCAGGAGGCGGAACACGTTGCGCTGGAAGCGCGCGCGGCAGTCCTCGCAGCGGCGCGCCAGCTGCGGCGCGAAGTACGCCGCCAGGGCGTCGCGCCAGCGCTCGCGGTCGGCGCTGTCGCCCATGGTGTTGAGCCGCACCTGCAGCTCCCCCTCCAGGCCCAGGCGCTCGAAATAAGCACAGGCAAGGTCCACGACCTCGGCGTCCAGCCGCGGGCTGGCCGAGCCGAAGGCCTCCACTCCGAACTGGGTGAACTGGCGCTCGCGGCCCTTCTGCGGCCGTTCGTAGCGGAACATGGGCCCCACGTAGTACCACTTCTGGAACGGGGCGCGCGCGGGATAACCCCCTTCCACGTAGGCCCGCGCCACCCCGGCCGTGCCCTCGGGCCGGAACGTGTAGGTCACGCCTTCGTCGGCCCGGCTGGGCACCGTGAACATCTCCTTGCTGACCACGTCGCTGGTCTCGCCGAGCGAGCGGGTGTAGAGCCGCGTCTCCTCCAGGAGCGGCGGGCGGACCTCGGCGTACCGATAGGCGCGCGCCGTCGCCCGGGCCGTCTCCTCCAGGAAGCGCGCGATGACCAGGTCCTCCGGGAACCAGTCCCGGGTGCCACGCGGGGCTCGGAACGCGGGGCCAGCCATGCGAGCCGCACAGCATAGACCGGCGTCGGCTTCGGTTACCGCCACGGGAACGTACGCCTAAGCTGCGCAGCCGCGCCGCGATTGACGCCTGCCGCGGCTCTGCCTACCCTGCCTGCTCCCGACGGCCCTCTCCGGCCGTCAGCCCCCCGACCACAGAAGATGAAACGGATCCGCCGCCTGCGCTTTCTTCCGGCCCTGGCCGTGGCCATGCTGGCCCTGGGCCTCGGGGCGTGCACCCGCTCCATTGGAGAGGACCTGAGCCAGAAGGGCCAGGTGCTCCAGCGTGACTTCAACCACGCGTACGACACCTTCTCCAAGTACTTCTTCAACCACGATCCCGACGATCCGTACCTGGACTGAGGCGGCCGGCGTCGTCTTGGCGGCCACCCCGCGGCCCCGCCGTGGGGTGGCTTTTTGCTTGTGAGCCTCCATTGCAACCCGCCCGCGCACCCATGCACCTCCGAAGCACCCTCCCCCTGCTGCTGAGCCTGCTCGCGGCGCTCCCCGGCTGCGTCCTGGCCATTGGCAACCGCCCGGACCAGGAGCGGTGGGACGAGGAGGGCTGGGAGGTCGAGCAGGAGGACGGCCCCTCCTCCGACGCGCGCGGGGCGGACGAGGGCGAAGAGCGTGAAAAGGGGGATGAGGACAAGGAGCGGCGCAAGCTGGACCAGGACCTGGACACCGCCCGCCAGCGGCTGGAACTGGCGCGCCTGGAGACGCAGCAGGCCCGCATCGAGGCGCAACAGGAAGTGGCTTCGGCCGAGCTGGCCCTGGCCAAGGCCGAGGCCGACCTGGCGCACTTCGTGAGTGAGGAGAAGCCGCGGCGCCTGCGCGCCGGCGAGCTGAGCCTGCAGGACAGCCAGGATTCGGTCCGCGAGACCGAAGAGGAGCTGGCGCAGCTCCAGATGATGTACGGAGAGGAGGAGCTGGCCGACGCCACTGCAGAAATCGTCCTGTCCCGCACGAAGCGGCGCCTGGAGCGGGCGCGCGTGCGCCTGCAGCTGGAGGAGCGCGAGCTGGCCGCGCTGCGCGAGCACGAGCTGCCGTGGGAGCAGAAGGACAAGGAGGCCGCGCTGGCGGAGGCGCGCGTGAAGCTGGAATCCGCACGCTTGTCCGCCCAGGCCTCGGAGATGCAGCGCCGCCTGGAAGAGCAGGAGGCGCAGCAGGAGATCGAGGAGCTGGAGGAGAAGATCCGCGAGAGCGCGAGCCAGGACAAAAACGCATGATCGCGGCCCTGCTGCTCCAGGCCGCCGCCTCGCCGGCTCCGCCCGCGGAGGCGCAGGCCCGCGACGGCATCGCCCGGGGCCTGGAGTACCTCCTGTCCGTGCAGGAGAAGGACGGCGCCTTCGGTCACTGGCGCCGGCCGGAGAGCGAGTTCTGGTCCAACCTTGAGAGCCACAAGTCCTGGCAAGTGGCCACCACCGGGCTGGCGTGCATGGCGCTCATGGACGCCGGCAGCACCGACGCCCACTGGGCCGCGCTCGACCGCGCCGTGGACCATCTCAGCGCCCGGGCCGCGGTGAAGCGGCCCAGCGACTGGGACGTGGACAACGTCTGGGGCTACGTGTACGGCCTGGCGGCCCTGACCCAGGCCTCGGCGTTCCCTCGCTACGCGGACGCCGGGCAGGAGCCGCGCCGCGCCGCCATGCGGGCCATGGGCGAAGCCCTGCTGGAGAAGCTGTGGAAGTACCAGACTCCCAGCGGCGGATGGTCCTACTACGACGACGAGACGCTGGCGTACCGGCCGTCCTGGGCCACGTCCTTCACCACCGCCGTGGCCGTGCTCGGCCTGCTCGACGCCCGGCAGCTGGGCTGGAAGGTGGACGCGAAGCGCCTGCAGCGCGCCGTGGCGGCCGTGCAGCGCTGCCGCATGCCCAACGGGGCGTACACCTACAACGTGGAGACCTTCCCCAGCCTGGGCAGCCTCGAGAACATCGACCAGATCAAGGGCTCCTTGTCGCGGATCCAGGTGTGCAACCTGGCGCTGTGGCGCGCGCAGCGCGAGCTCGGCATCGACAGCGGCATCACCGAGGAGACGCTGCGCCAGGGGCTGGCGTACTTCTTCCGCGAGCACCGCTTCCTGGACGTGGCCCTGAAGCGCCCGATCCCGCACGAGGCCTACTACTACAACTCCGGCTATTTCTACTTCTTCGGCCACTACTACGCCGCCTTCGTGATCCAGCTGCTGCCGGAGGCGGACCGCCGGCACTTCGCCACGCTGCTGTGGCGCGAGATCCTCAAACTCCAGCAGAAGGACGGCAGCATGTGGGACTTTTACATGAACTCCTACGGCAAGCCGTACGGGGTCGGCTTCGGCGTGTCGGCGCTGCGGCGCTCGCTGCCGGCGCCGGCTCCCGGCCCGGAATAGAGTGTCCGGCCGCCCGGCGTTACTCTAGGGGCGATGCTGCGTGGCGCCGCCGGCCTGTGTCTGGCCCTGCCGTGCCTGTGTGCCGCCTGGTGCGGGTGCGCCGCTTCCAACGCGCCGCCGCTGCTGCGCGTGCGCGCCGAGGCCGGGCTCGAGGCCGCCGGCGCGATCGAGCGCTGGGCGCTGAGCGATGTCGGGCTGGTGGCGGCGGCCGTGGGCCGTCCAGTCCCGACCCAGCCCCTGGAGATCGTGTGCGGCTCCGCCGCGGAGGAAGGCGGCGAGCTGCGCCTGCGCGCCGGCGAAAACGCGCGCCACGTGCGCCGCGGCGGCGACGCCTGCCTGATCCTGCTGGCGGCGGCGCCGGACGCGGCCTTGCGCACCTCGCTGCGCCACGAGCTGGTGCACCACGTGCTCGAGGACCAGGGCTACGCCGAGTGGCTCAACGAGGGCCTGGCGGAGCACGTCGCCTACATCCTGGCGGCGTCCCCTTCCCGCGACGACGTGCACCAGTTGTTCCACGCCGGGCTGGTGCTCGCCGGCTGGGGCCGCCCGCTGCAGGTGCGCAACCGCGATGGCGACAGCCGCGCGCTGGAGCCGCTCCTGTGGCTGCCCGACCTGCCGCAGACCTTGCGCATGAACCATGCGGAGTACGAGCGGCTGGTCCTGAACTCGGCCGCCGACCAGGACCCCGAGTTCCACGCCGCCAGCCACCTGCTCACCGCGGCGCTGTTCGCCCGCGGCGGCACCGGCGCGGACGCCGCGTACATGCGCCGCCTGCACGCGGGCGCCGATCCGTGGCAGGCTTACCTGGACGTCACCGGCTGCCGCGATCGCGAACAGGTTCTGGATGCGCTGGTGGCGCAGCTTCGCGTCCTGATCGAGGACGCCCCGCAGGCCGAACGCGCCTCGCGCGAGTTCGTGCGCAGCCCGTGCCTGTGGAGCAAGCTGCCGTCCGAATGGGGACGCCTGCGCGCGGCCCAGGCGTATCCGGGCGGGCCCGAGATCGCGCTGCGCCGCTCCGCCGCCCCGAGCGGCCTCTAGACTGCCGGTGCCGCCGCGCGCGGCGCCCGCCATGCTCTCCACCCCGCTCCATTACCTTCCGCTGCTCCTGCTCCTCCCCGGCGCGCAGCAGCCGCTCGACCCCGCGGCCGCCGGACCGCGCGGCGTGGATGTGCCCCTCAGCTTGTTCACGAACGCCGACTGGCCGGCCGGACTGGAGCTGGGGGAAGCCACCGGGATCTCCTTCGGCGACTACGACGGCGACGGCTGGAGCGACCTGTTCGCCTTCACCTCCGCCAACCTGTGGCGCAACGTCGCCGGCCAGACCTGGGAGTACGCCGCCGACCTGGACGCGCTCCTGCCCGCCGCTGGCGCGCGCTACGGCTCTTCCTTCGGTGACTACGACAACGACGGCCTGCCGGACATCGGCTGCGAACCGCGGCGCGGGCCCGGCGACACCTGCTTCCACCTGCTGCACAACCTGGGCGGCGGCCCCAACTTCCTGGACGTGGCCGGCGACCCCGCGGTGCTCGACTTCCAGCCGTGCCAGGCCGATTCCGAGACCATCGGCTGGGCCGACGTGGACGGCGACGCCGACCTGGACATGTTCCTGCCGATCTACCCGCCGTCCGTCAGCAGCATCGGCAACAAGTTCTTCCACAACCGCGGTCCCACCGGCCCCGGCGGCGCCTACCGCTTCACCGAAGAGGCGGTCGCGGCCGGCCTGGACAACCCGGACGGCAACGCCCGGCCCGAGGGCGTGTTCTTCTTCGACGCCGACGACGACGGCGACCTGGACCTCTATTCCAACGGCGCCCTGTATCAGAACCTGTCCCGCTTCGACGCGCCGCGCTTCGAGTACCTGGAAGCCGATTCCTCCGGCATCCGCAACCGCAACATCGTGGACGAGGGCGTGTTCTTCCCCGACTACGACCGCGACGGCGACTACGACCTCCTGATCAGCTTTACCAACAGCCGCGGCCTGCGCATCTACGAGAGCTACGGCGACGGCAGCTACTTCGCCACCGACACCGCCATCATCGAGAGCTACCTCGACGGCGCCGCCTACGGCCTGTCCGTGGCCGACTGGGACAACGACGGCGACATGGACTTCGGCGCCGCCAACACCTTCCGCCGCAACCTGCACGCCGACACCGGCGCGCGCCAGTTCCTGCTGGCCAGCAACCAGGTGAACCCGGACCACCTGCGCAGCGCCGCGCCGGCCTGGGCCGACTGGGACCAGGACGGGGACACCGATCTCGCCATCGGCAACGGCATGTTCGGGAGCTACCTGTACCAGAACGACAGCTACGACGCCGCCACGCCGTGGAAGCAGCGCCGGCACCTGCGCGTGCGCGTGGTGCGCGACTCCCCGGCGCTCGCCCGCGGCCTGGAAACCGAGTACGGCGCTTCCGTCGAGGTGCTGGTGCACGGCGAGGAGAACGGACCGCGCCGCCAGCAGGTGGTCTCCAGCGCGTCGGGCTACATCAACCAGAACGAGTACACGCTGGCCTTCGCCCTGCCCTCGGTGGAGGCGCGCTTCGATCTGCGCGTGGACTTCCCGAGCCTGCCCGAGGCCGGGTTCCAGCGCGTGGACAAGTTCGTGAACCCGGTGCTCGGCAACCTGCGCCTGGCCAGCCTGGACGACGCGCGCGAGATCGTCGTGTACCGCAGCGGCAAGGTCGTGATCCGCGGCTGCGCGTTCGAGCCGCTGCCGCTGGATCCGCGCCTGGTGGCGAGCACCGGCGGCCTCATCCTTCCCGCGCAGAGCGTGCCGCTCCCGGATCCCACACCGGCGACCTCGGCCTACGAGTACGTCGGCCTCGAGATCAGCACCGCCGCTGCCGCCGGGCCGCTGCGCATCGCCGACATCGCCGTGGACGGCCTGCTGGCCGCGCCCCCGGTGTGCGAAGGCCGCGCCGCCAACCTGCGCCTGTGGGACGTCACGGATCCGCTGCGCCCGTTCCCGGTGCCCTTCGGGCTGCTGCACCGCTCCATGGATCCCCGCAACCGGCGCGCCCACTTCCCGGTGGACCTGCGCCTGGAGCCCGGCCGCCTGTACCGCCTGGTGGCGCTGGTGCAGAGCTACCGCGCCACGCCCATCGCCGGCCCGGTGGATCACGGCGCCTTCCAGATCAACGGCGGCCTGCACTTCTCCGATCCGCAGGCCTGCAAGGGCCGCGGCGTGGTCCGCTCTGCGCTGGATCCGGGCAACGTGTACCTGTCCGTGCGCGTGAGCACGGACGGCGCCCGGCACTGGGCGGATCTCGGCAACGCCAGTCATGCGCCGCTGCAGCTCACGGCCAGCGGCGATCCCAGGGCCGGAAGCCCGATCACGCTGCAACTGCAGGGCGCGCCGCCGCTGGCGCCCGTGCGCGTGGTCGCCGGCGGCGCCGTCGCCTGCCTGCGCCACGGTGACGCCGTCCTGGTGCCCGAGCCCGACTTCCTACTACCGGCCGGGACCACCGACGCCGCCGGCCGGCTCACCATGACCGGCAAGTGGCCGTACTTCCTGGAGCGCGGCGCTCCGCTGGTCCTGCAGGCGGCGGTGGCCGACGCCGGCTCCCCCGCCGGCTTTGTGCTCAGCAACGCGCTGGCGACCCTGTCCGAGGACTAGCTGCACGGCCCGGTTTGGATCGGGCGCTACACTGAAAATCTCGGCAGGAGGGCGCTTCTCCTGCAATTCGCTCACCATTGTCGTTTTTCAGGATTCCCCCATGCAACGCATTCTTCTACTCCTCACGGCGCCGTGCCTGCTGGCGGGCTCGGCATACAGCCAGACGACGCTGCCGGTGCAGCGTGCGACGCCTCCGAAATTCGCCGGGGTCTACAAGGCGGCCACGGGCGAGTTCAGCCCGACCACGGGCGGCGCGCGATCGGGCCCGGACGTGATCTTCAACAACATGGTCGCGACCAATTACTACGCCGTGCCCGGCGCCGGTCAGGAGTGGATCGACGAGGGTGGACTGGTGGATCGCGCCGGCGAGTTCCTCGACCAGATCAACGGCTTCGACTTCATCTACTGCTCCACGGATCCGGCACCGACCGGCGCGATCACGATCTCCTTCTACCGCCAGACGCTGGAATGCGTCGGGCCGCTCCTCAGCGGGACACCGGACGGCCCGGACTGCAGCTACCTGCTGAGCGGCCTGCCGCTCGGCACGCCGACCGGCGGGCTGCAGTGCTGGATCGTGCACGTGGACCTCTCCGGCGGCGCGGAGTGCCCTTCGGACCAGGCCTTCGGTTTCCCCACCGAGGACGCGCAGGACGTCAACCGCTTATTCGGCTGGGGCTTTCTGCCCGGCGACGCCAACACCGGGCCGTGGCTGCGCCAGGGAGGACGGCGCACGACCAACAACTTCCTGTGGTGGGACAGCCTGGGCCAGGCGATGGTGGGCTGTTTCTGGTTCGGCGGCACGCCGTTTGCGAGCTTCGCGCTGCGGCTCTATGGCGGTCCGGAAGCCACCTGGCGCTACTGGCCCGACGCTCCGGGCCCCCGCGACACTCTGACGCTCGATTCCACCGCCGTCGTGCCCGGTCAGTCCGCCACCTGGAGCGTCGCGCCGACGACGGCCGGCCGCTTCTATTGGCTGATCGCCTCGCCCGACTGGAACCAGTTCCCGGCCGTGGGTGGCACGGTCCTGTTCGACTACCCGGTCATCCTGCCGCCGACGCCGGTGTCCATGCCCGGCGGCAACTTGACCACAACGGTGCCGCAGAACCTTCCGGAGCGGGTCTGGACGCAGGCCGTCGAGACCTCGACGCCTGCGCTCATGCCGGCGAGTATCACGGGCTTCTCCAACAGTCTGGTGCACGCGAATACCAAGGGGGGCACACGCAAGTGTGAAGTCCTGACCTTCGACGTGCCGAAGAACCGCTCCGGCTGCCCGACCATCGAGAACCTTGGCGGCGGGATGAAGAAGGTCGGAGAGAAGTTCGAGATGGACGCCACCTTCGGCGGCGCGAACCCCGAGTGCTGCGAGTACCGCCAATACATCAAGGGAACGTTCGAAGCGAACGGCGCACCCGTCGCCCACCCCCTGCCCGGCAAGAAGATGCTGGAAAAGGACGTGTTCCACGAGGATGGCCTCGTTCCGGCCAATCCGCCGGACAACGAACACTACGGCCACCGTGACGAAGGGGACATGGATACCACCGACGTGTACTCGAACCCGGACCGGGCCACGGGCAAGAACTATGACGGCTCCGATTACCCCGGCCTCACGGGACCGACGCCGTTCACCTACGACATCAACCTGACCTTCCTGGGCGAGATCATCGACGTCTGCAACGGCAACAAGGAAGTCAAGTGCTCGGAATGGACCGTGAAGTGCAGTGGGACAGTGTCTACCCCTGAAGACCGCTATGTGCAATCCTCGACGATGCAGCTCGCAGTGGAGAGCATGCCGGTGATCCTGACCTTCGCCACGTATCGCACGCCGCGGCTGACGATCAGCGTCTCTTTCCCGAATGGAGCCGGGGAAGTGCCGGTGGACGCGACCGCGGTGGCGCTGGAAGTCGACGGATTGACTCCGTCGCGCGTGCCGACTGGCCACCTGATCCAGACTCACTTGCGCGGCGCTGCGGCCCACGCCATCTACGAGTACGCCTGGCCCCCGTCCGCGGAGCTGCGCACGCTGCGCGGCGTGGTCTCGGTGCGCGGTTCCCGGCCGGTTCCCTTCAGCGTGCAGATATAGCCTGCGCGCGCGCGGGGGCCGCCCTCAGCGGCCCCCCGCGCCCACCCGCCCTTCCAGGAGTGCGCGCGCCAGCGCCGTGGCGGCGTCCACGCTCGCCTGCGGCAGCGCGGCGTCCGCCGGCGGAAAGCCGCTGCGGCACACGCACACGGCCGCCGTGCGCCCGTCGTCCAGGCGCAGCAGCAGCGACAGCGCGAACACGCCGGTCTCGCTGCCGCCCTTGAAGCCGTGGTAGCTGACCCCGGGGCCTTGATACAGCGGCGCGCCGTAGGCGAGGCCCTCGCGGAACGCCGCCGAGGCGCCCGGGGTGTACAGGCGGTCCGCGGCCGCCTCCAGGTACAAGGCCACCAGGTCCTCCGGCGCCGCGAACCACTCGATCTCGAGGTGCGCGGGCGCGGCCAGGCTGCGCAGGCCGTAGCCGATGGCCGCGCTGGCGCGCAACTGCGCCGTATCGCCTTCGGCCCAGACCTCCGTGGCCTCGGCCAGCCACGCCCGCCGGACCGCGGGATCCGTGTCCTTCCAGTCCGCGGCCAGCCGGCCCAGATCGCCGCCGTGCGCCGCCGCCGAGTCCGGAAGCCCTTTGAGGAAGAACAGCTCGCGCGTGCTCAGGAACGGCTGGTTGCGCTCGGGCACGGAATTGCGGCACGCCGCCAGGCCGGCCTCCACGGCGTCCCGGCCGACCAGCCACAACAGGTGATCGGTGGCCGTGTTGTCGCTGATGCCGATCATGCGGCGCACGTACTCCCGCACGGGGAACTCCGCGCCGGCGGGCTCGTTCTGCATCGTGCCGCTGGGCAGCGACTTCCACTCCTCGCGCAGCGCCAGTGGCTGGTCCCAGGAGAGCTCGCCGCTGCCGATCCGCCGCGCCACCTCGGCCAGGACATAGACCTTGAAGATGCTGCCCAGGGGGAAGGTCTCCCGGCCGGCGTGCCGCTCGAACCGCCGCGGCGGCTCGGCTCCGGCCGGGATGCAGGCCCCGGCCACGCCGAAATCGCCCGGCCAGGAGTCCAGCGCCGCGACCAGCTCCTCGGCGCTCCAGACCGGAGCCTCGAACTGCTGCAGCAGACCGGCGACCCTGCCCTCCGCGTCCAGGCTGACCCGGAACAGCGCCACGCGCCGGGGACCGGCGGCGCGCACCAGGTGCTGGAAGCCGCCGCGTTCCCATCCGGCCGGGTCCACCTCCAGTTCCAGCGGCGCGCCGCAGGTCTGGCGCACCGCGGTGACCACCGTGCGGATGGTGCGCAAGGGCACTTGCTCCTGGAACGCCGCGCTGGTGGTGTCGTAGAGCGCCTCTGGATCGTCCTCGGCCAGCGCATGGCCCAGGACCGCCGTGAAGGATCCCAGCGGACCGGCTGGCTCCTGGCACGCCAGCAGCAGCAAGGCGGTGATCATGGCCGCACTAGCATGGCCTCGCGCCACACGAAGGGCGCGGGCGGCAGGCGCGAGAGATCGAAGTCGTGGAGCAGCCGTTCCGGAGTCCGGCGCGCGCCCGCTGGCGCCAGGCCGCAGCTCCAGGCCAGGAAACCGACGAGATCCTCCGAGCTCCAGCTCGCCAGGCGGAAGCGCCGCAGCGTCGTGTCGCCGTGCCTCTTGGCCAGGCGCCGCCCGTCCTCCCCCACCACCAGGGGCACGTGCGCGTACTCCGGCGCTCTCCATCCCAGCGCGTCGAACAGCAGGATCTGGCGCGCGGCGCTGGGCCAGAGGTCGTCGCCGCGCAGCACGTCGCTGATCCCCATCTCCGCGTCGTCCACGACCACGGCCAGCTGGTAAGCAGGCTCGCCCGAGCTCTTCCAGACCACGAAGTCGCCCAGCTCGCGCGCGACCGCGACCGTGCCGGGTCCCCGGAAGCGGTCGTGAAAGCGGACGCGCGCCTCCGGGGGCACCGCGAAGCGCCACGCCGGCCCGCGTGCGCCGGCGGCGAGTGCTTCCGCGGCGTCGCGAGAGCGGCCACGACAGGTTCCCGGGTAGATCGGGCCTTCCTCTCCCGCGTGCGGGGCGCTGGCCGCCAGCTCGACGTCCTTGCGCGTGCACGTGCACGGATACGCCAGGCCAGCGCCCACCAGCCGCTGCAAGGCCCGGGCGTAGCGCTCCAGCCGCGTGCTCTGGTAGACCGGACCCTCGTCCCAGTCCAGGCCCAGCCAGCGCAGGCCGGCGATGGCGTCCTCGGCGGCGCCGCGGCGCACGCGCGGGCCGTCGAGGTCCTCGATCCGCAGCAGCACTGCGGCGCCGCGCGCGCGCGCATCCAGCCAGGCCAGGAGAAACGTGCGGGCGTTGCCGAGGTGCAGGACACCCGTGGGGCTCGGTGCCAGTCGTCCGCGCCGGCGCACGCCGCTATTCTGCCGCCGTGGTCCGCGGCTGGCAGTTCCCGCTGGCGCTGCTGCTGCTCGGGGCGTGTGCCGCGCCCGTGCCGGCGCCGTATGCCCGCCTGCTCGGCGCTGCGCAGGACGGCGGCATCCCGCACGTCACCTGCCCGTGCGCGAACTGCGCGCAGGCGGCCTCCCGTCCGTCCTGGGCCCATCGCGTCGCCGCGCTGGCCGTCGTGGGCCGCGACGGCCGCTGGTGGCTGATCGACGCGACGCCGGACTTCCCGGAGCAGGTGGCGGACATGGGATCGCTTCCCTCCGGGATCCTCCTCACCCACGCGCACATCGGCCACTACACCGGGCTGATGTACCTCGGCCGCGAGGCCCTGGGCAGCCGCTCGCTGCCGGTGTACTGCAGCGCGCGCATGACGGAGTTCCTGCGCCAGAACGGGCCCTGGAGCCAGCTGGTCGCCCTGGGCCAGATCGAGCTGCACACCGTCCGCAGCGGCGAGAAGCTGGCGCTGGACGAGGAGCTGAGCATCACCCCGCTGCGCGTGCCCCACCGGGACGAGCTCAGCGACACCTGTGCCTTCCTGGTCGAAGTCCGCGGCGGCCGCCGGCTGCTCTACTTGCCGGACATCGACGCCTGGGAGCGGTGGGAGCATGACCTCCGCTCGCTTGCCGTCACGCTGGACTATCTTCTCGTGGACGGCACCTTCTACTCATCCGGCGAGCTGCCCGGTCGAGCGCTGGCGGAGATCCCGCACCCGTTCGTGACGCACACTGTGGAGCTGCTGGAGCCGGTCGTGAACGGCACGAACGCCGCCGTGGTGTTCCTGCATCTCAATCACAGCAACCCGCTGTGGAATCCGGACACAGCGGCCGCGCGTGCGTTGCGCGAGCGCGGATTCTGGGCTGCCCCGCAACTGCGCTGCTTCCCGCTCGCGCCGTCCCCTGCTCAGGGCCGGTCGGCCCCGGCGACGGCCCGGTAGACCCCGCCCGCGGCCACGGCGCCGAGGATCGGCGCCACCCAGAACAGCCAGAGCTGCGACAGCGCCCAACCGCCCACGAACACGGCCGGGCCCGTGCTGCGCGCCGGGTTGACCGAGGTGTTGGTCACTGGGATGCTGACCAGGTGGATCAAGGTCAAGGCCAGGCCGATGGCGATCGGCGCGAAGCCCTTGGGCGCGCGGGCGTCCGTGGCGCCCAGGATGATGAGCAGGAACATGAAGGTCATCACGGCTTCGCTCACGAGCCCGGCCGTCATGGAATAGCTGCCCGGCGAGTGCTCGTCATAGCCGTTGGCAGCAAAACCGCCGGCCGTGGAGAAATCGGGCCTGCCGCTGGCGATGAGGTACAGGACGCCGGCGCCCGCCAGGGCTCCCAGGACTTGCGCCACGATGTAGGGCAGCAGCTCGGAAGACGGGAAGCGCCTCCCGGCGACCAGGCCGATGGACACCGCCGGGTTCAGGTGGCAGCCGGAGACGTGTCCGATGGCATAGGCCATGGTCAGGACGCTGAGACCGAAGGCCAGGGAGACCCCGAGCAATCCGATTCCGAGTCCGGGGAAGGCCGCGGCCAGCACGGCGCTGCCGCAGCCGCCGAGCACCAACCAGAAGGTGCCGATGAACTCCGCACAGGCGCGCTGCATGAGGCTCATGGAAAGAAGCTCCGGGCTGAAGACAAGCCTCTTATCGGCTGCCGCCGGCTCCGCCTTGCCCACAAAACCCGGGCCGGCGCCCTAGCGCGAGCCGTCTGCCGGCGGGCCCTGCAGGCGGGCCCTGGCTTCCCGGGGCGTCAGACCCAGCTCATCGGCGCGCCGGCGCAGTGGATCGAACTCCGGCTTGCCGGCTTCACCGCCCGGATCGCGGCGCAGCTTGAACGTGAGCGGACCGAGCGCCGTCTCGCGCTGCTCCTGGCGGCGCGGGCGGCGGCTGCGCGTCACCGGCAGCACGCGCATGCCGAGCGTTCCGAGCTGCCGGTAGGCAAGGTCCTCGAACTCGAGCTGGCGGGCGACGTCGCACAGCAGCACGACCTCGAAGGCGGGCCGCCCCTTCTTGCCCAGCGCGGGGACGGCGTAGGCGTCCACGGCGCCCGCGGCGTGAAATGCCTCCAGCGCCGCGCCGATCACTTCGCCGGATTGATCGTCCACCAGGGTGCGCAGCTCCACAAGCTGCTCGCCGGCGCCCTGCGCCTCCTCCAGCACCACCCGCAGGAGGTTGGGGACGTCCGCGCTGTCGCGCGCGCCGGCCCCATAGCCGGCGCGCACCACCACCGCCGGCGGCCGCGTGCCGAAGCGCACCTTCCAGGCCGCCAGGAGGGCCACGCCGGTAGGGGTCGCGCGCTCGCCAGCCAGATCGCGGCCGGTCACGGGCATGCCGCGCAGCAGCTCCAGCGTGCCCGGCGCCGGGACCGGCAGGAACCCGTGGGCGCAGGCGACACGCCCGCTGCCCACGGCCACCGGCGACGCCCAGATGACGGCGGGAGCCAGCGCGTCCATCAGGGCGCAGGCCGCAGCCACGTCCACCACCGCGTCCACCGCGCCCACCTCGTGCAGCTCCACCTGGCCAGGGTCCAGGTCGTGGCAGCGGCCTTCGGCCTCGGCCAGGGCGCGAAACGCGTCCTGCGCCCAGGTGTGCGCGCGCGCCGTCAGGGACGCTCCCGCGAGCAGGGCCAGCACGTCGCCGAGACGGCGATGAACATGCCCCTCCTTCGCCTCGACCAGGAAGCGCCGGGCAGCGATGTGATGGCGCTGCTCGCGCCGCACTTCCCAGCGGAACTCGCCCGGCAGCAAGCCGTGCAGCGTGTCCGCCAGGAGCTCCTCCGGCGCCCCGGCGTCGAGCAGGCCCGCTACCAGCATGTCGCCGGCGACGCCCGCGAAGAGGTCCAGGAACACCTGGCGCATCGCGACAGTCTAGGGCAGGGCGTCACGGAGGCTGCGCTGGCACACGGGCGACGGCCAGCCCTCCCACCCGCTCGACCCCGGCCGCGCGCAAGGCGCGGCTGCACTCGGCCAGGGTGGCACCGGTGGTGACGATGTCGTCCACCACCCAGGCCCGCGCCGCCGCCCGGCCGCGCCCAAGCGCGCGCCCGACCGCGAACGTACCCTGCAGGTTGCCGCGGCGCGCACGACCGTCCAGGCCCGCCTGGGCCGGACGCTCGCGCTGGCGCCGCAGCGGTGGCCCGACCGCCCAGCCAAGCTGCGCGCGCAGGCCAAGAGCCAGCTCGCCGGCCAGATGCCAGCCGCGCCAGCGCCGCCGGCGCGAAGGCGGCACCCGCACCAGCGCGCCCGGCTCGAGCCCGGACTGCGCCAGCGCACCGTTCAGTTGCGCCACCAGGTAGCGCAGGGCCGGCGATCCTGGTTCCTCCTTGGCCCGCACCACCATGCGCCGCACCGGGCCGCGATACGGCCACAGGCACAGGACCGGACTCACGCCGGGAATGGTGCCCGTGGACAGCGTCTCGTGCGGCCAATCCTCCAGGCAGGCAGCGCAGAACGGCAGCTCGGACGCCAGCTCGAGGCCGGCGCCACATGCCAGGCATACCGGCAGGAGCAGCGCGTCGAGGAAGCGGAACGGGACCAAGTCCACGCCCGGATGACGGTCTGCCCCGCGTTTGGTTACGCGGATCCGGCTACGCCGGCCCCGATTCCACCGAGTCGCTGCTTGCAGACTCGAAGACCGAGTCGGTGACGCGCCCGAAGGCGTAGTAACGCGACGCCGGACGGCGCACGGAGCGTGCCTGCGACTCCGGGAGCCCGAGCACGGAGCGCAGGCGCGCGCAGTAGCTCTCCAGGGTGTCTTCGGCCCGGCTCTCCACTCCGAAGAGGTCGCCGATCTCGCGCGCCAGCGGCACGTGCTCCTCCAATTCGATCGGGTTGCGGCGCAGCTGCTCGCGCAGGTAGCGGCGCAGCAACTGGTCGGCGAAGCGCTGCGCCACCACCAGGAACACCGCCAGACCGCCGATCAGCAGCAGGGCGCCGGCCACCTGCACGCGCCAGTCCGCCGGGCTGCTGCGGCGCAGGAACCCGGCGAGCAGCAGGAGCGCGCCCAGGCAGAAGCACACGGCGCCGGCCTGATTCTGGATGCGCGCCAGGATGGCGCCGCGCAGAGCCTGGAGGTTCGGGGCCCCGCTGCCCAGAATCTCCTGCAGCAGGTGCCGCGGCTGGCTGCGGGCCACGGCCGAGGTGAACAACAGGCCGGCCAGCAACTGCGAAACCAGGCCCAGGACCGTCAGGTTGGGGTCGAACGAGGCCACGGTGTCATGCAGCGCCAGCACCACGACTCAATCATAAGCCGAGGTGTGCAGGGCTACAATGCCTGGCTCATGGGCGCCCGCTTCGATGTCCGCAAGGTCGCGCAGCTGGCGTGCCTGGGCCTCACGGAATCCGAGGAGGAGCGCCTGCGCCGCGAGTTCGAGGCCATCCTCGAGTTCGTCGCCAAGGTGCAGGCGCTGCCGCTCGAGGGCGTGCCCGCCAGCGTCCACTCCGTGGCGCCGCCGCTGCCCTGGGAAGCGGACGAGCCGCGCCCGGGCCTGCACACCGAACAGGCCCTCGCCGGCGCCCCGGACCGGATCGCGGAATTCTTCAAGGTCCCGCCGATCCTGGCCCACGCGGCGGCGCCGCGCCGGCCCGAGGAAGCGGAGACACGCGAATGAGCGCGCTCCCGGCACCCAACGCCGCCGCCTGGGCCGAGGCCGTGCGTCGCGGAGACCTGGACCCGCTGGACGGAGTGCGCGCCGCGCTGGCGCGGGCGCGGCAGCTCGATCCCGGCCTCAACGCGCTGCTGCACCTCGATGCGGAGGGCGCCGAGGACGCCGCCCGCGCCCTGCGCGAGCGACTGCGCCGCGGCGAGGATCCGGGCCCGCTGGCGGGCGTGCCCCTCGTGGTCAAGAACAACATCGCAGTGGCCGGCTGGAAGCTGACCTGCGGCTCGCGCATCCTCGGCGACTTCGCCAGCACCTTCACCGCCACGGTGGTCGAGCGCCTGCGCGCCGCCGGCGCCATCCCGATCGCCGCCTCCAACCTGGACGAGTTCGCGATGGGCGCCAGCACTGAGAACAGCGCCTTCGGCCCGGCGCGCAACCCGTTCCGGACCGACCTGGTGCCCGGCGGCTCCTCCGGCGGCTCGGCGGTGTCCGTGGCCGCCGGCTACGCGCCCTTCGCGCTCGGCTCCGAGACCGGCGGCTCGGTGCGCCAGCCCGCGAGCTTCTGCGGCCTGTTCGGCCTGAAGCCCACCTACGGCTGCCTGAGCCGCTACGGTCTGGTGGCCTTCGCCTCCTCTCTGGACCAGATCGGCGTGTTCGGGCGCGGCGCGCGCGACCTCGCCCTGGCCTTCGACGCCGCCGCCGGGCGTGACCGCGCCGACTCCACCACCCTGGCGGAGCCGGTCGAGCCGTGCGTGCCGCAGCTGGGCCGCGGCGTGGACGGGATGCGCGTGGGCCTGCTGGCCAACTCCTTCGCCGCCGGCGTCGAAGACACGACCCAGCAGCGCGTGCGCGCCGCGGCCGAGGCCCTGCGCGCCGCCGGCGCGCGGCTGGCGGAAACGCAGTTCCCCTACGAGGAGGCGGTCGTTCCCACGTACTACCTCCTGAACACCGCCGAAGCCTCCTCCAACCTGGCGCGCTTCGACGGCATCCGCTACGGCCTGCGCGCCGAGGACGCGCGCCAGCTGCGCGACCTGTACCTGCGCTCGCGCGACGCCGGCTTCGGGCCGGAGGTCAAGCGCCGCATCCTGCTCGGCACCTTCAGCCTGTCCGCGGGCTACTACGACCAGTACTTCACCGCGGCGCTGAAGGCGCGCACCCTGGTGGTGCGCGCCTACCTGGACCTGTTCCGCAAGTTCGACCTGCTGCTCGGCGCCACCACGCCCACGCCCGCGTTCCGCCTCGGCGAGAAATCGGACGACCCGGTCGCCATGTACCTGTGCGACATCTTCACCTGCTCGGCCAACCTGGGCGGCGTGCCGGCGGTCAACGTGCCGGCCGGCCTGGGCGCCGACGGCCTGCCGCGCGGCGTGCAGCTGACCGGACGCCACCGCGGCGAGGCCGCACTGCTGCGCGCCGCCGCCGTGCTCGAGCAGGCCCTGGGCGGCTGCCCGCCGCTGCCGCAGGCAGCAGCGCGCGCCCTGGCGGCATGAGCGCGCCCGCCGCTGTGGCCTGGGAGCCCACCATCGGGCTGGAGGTGCACGTGCAGCTGGCCACGCGCACCAAGCTGTTCTGCCGCTGCGCCTGGCGCTTCGGCGCCCAGCCCAACACCCTGGTCTGCCCCGTGTGCCTGGGCCATCCGGGCGTGCTCCCGGTGCTCAACGCGCGCGCCGTCGAACAGGGCGCGCGCGCCGCGCTCAGTCTCGGCATGACCGTCAACCGCGAGTCCAAGTTCGACCGTAAGAACTACTTCTATCCCGACCTGCCCAAGGGCTACCAGATCAGCCAGTTCGACGAGCCTCTGGCCCAGCACGGCTCCATCCGCCTGGACGACGGCACGCACGTGCGCATCCGCCGCCTGCACCTGGAGGAGGACGCCGGCAAGGCCATCCACGACCGCGGCGACTTCGGCCTGGTGGACTTCAACCGTGCCGGCGCGCCGCTGGCCGAGATCGTGAGCGAGCCCGACCTCGCCACCCCGCCGCAGGCCACGGAATACCTGGACCGGCTGAAGCAGACGCTGCGCTGGGCCGGCGTCAGCGACTGCGACATGGAGAAGGGCAACCTGCGCGTGGACATCAACGTCAGCGTCGCGCCCGCGGGCCGGCGCGCCACCGGCACGCGCTGCGAGGTCAAGAACGTCAACTCCTTCCAGAGCGTGGCGCGGGCCCTGGAGCACGAGATCGGCCGCCAGATCGCCGTGCTCGAGTCCGGCGGCACCGTCCGCCAGGAGACGCGCACCTGGGACGAGGCGGCCGGCCAGACGCGCGTCATGCGGGTCAAGGAGGAAGCCGACGACTACCGCTACTTCCCCGATCCGGACCTGCCGCGCCTCCAGTTGAGCGCGGAATGGATCGAAGCCCAGCGCGCCGCCCTGCCGGAGCCGCAGGCCCAGCGCCGGCGCCGCTACGAGCAAGCCCTCGGGCTCTCGGAGTACGACGCGCGCGTGCTCACCGCCGAGCGCGAGACCAGCGCGTACTTCGAGCGGCTGCTGGCCGCCGGCAGCGCGCCCAAGGAAGCGGCCAACTGGCTGGTCAACGACGTCCTGTCCTGGGTGCCGCCCGGGGGCGGCGTCGACGACCAGCCGATTCCGCCCGAGTACCTGGCCGCGGTCCTGCAGCTCCGCCACGACGGCCGCATCAACCGCAACGGCGGCCGCGCGCTCCTGGAAGCGCGCGCGGGCGGCGACCTGCGCTCCCCGCAAGAGCTGGTGTCCGCGCTCGGTCTCGAGACCCAGTCCGACGCCGGCGCGCTGGAGCAGGCGTGCCGGCGCGCCATCGCAGCCCAGCCCAAGGCCGCGGACGACGTGCGCGCGGGCAAGGAGAAGGCACTGGGCGCCCTCCTCGGCTTCGTCATGCGCGAGACCAGGGGCGCGGCCGACGCCGGGAAAACGCGCGCGATCCTGCTGCGCCTGTTGCAGCCGTGAAGGAGCCCGTCCCCCAGCCGCGCCGGCGCGACGCCGCCGTGATCGTGGCGCTGCTCGTCGTCGGCGCCAGCACCTGGCTCCTGATCCTCGGCCCCATGGGCGGCGGCAGCGGCTGGGCCACGCTGCTCGCGATCCTCACCCTGCTGCTGCTCGCGCGGCTGGCCGACCCCTGGATCCGCCGCTTCAGCCGCTGGGTGTCCGGCAAGGGCAAGCGCCCGCGCACACCGGCATGAGTGACGACCCGCACCAGCACGCGCGCACCGCCCTGCTCGAGCAGCTGTTCCACCGCGGCATCCGCGACCGGCGCGTGCTGAGCGCCATGAGCCGCGTGCCGCGCCACCTGTTCGTGCCGGCCGAGATGCGCGCGCACGCCTACGAGGACGAGGTCATTCCGCTGACCACCGGCTCCACCTTGTCGCAGCCCTACGTGGTCGCGACCATGCTGGAGGCGCTGGCGCTGCGCGGCGGCGAGCGCGCCCTCGACATCGGCAGCGGCTCCGGCTACACCACCGCGCTGCTGTGCGAGCTGGCCGGCATGGTGTACGGCATCGAGATGGACGCGCAGCTGTCCGAGCTCAGCGCGCGCCGCCTGCGCGACCTCGGCTACCAGAACTTCCAGATCCGCGCCGGCGACGGCTGGGAAGGCTGGCCCGACCACTTCCCCTACGACGCCATCCAGGTCAGCGCCGCCGTGCCGGCGATCCCCCCCAAGCTCCTGGACCAGCTCGCCGCCGGCGGGCGCCTGGTCGCCCCGGTCGGCGGCAGCGAGCACCAGATGCTGCGCGTGCTGCACCTCTCGGACGACGGCTCCACCACCTCGGTGCGCGACATTTTCCCCGTGCGCTTCGTGCCCCTGGTGCGCGGCAGCGCCTAGCGCGCGGCGCCGCCGGGCATCCCTCCTGTGCTAGCCTGGAAGAATGCTCCCGAAATCCGCCTACCTCGCTCTCCTGATCGTCGCTCCGCTCGCTGCCGCCGGCCTGACCGCGGCCGCGCTGTCGCGCGATCAGGCCCCTCAGGACCCCGCCGCCATGATGGCCAAGCCCACGGCGGAGCACGAAGTCCTCAAGCTGGATGAAGGCACCTGGAAGGCGCAGACCAAGTTCTGGATGGCGCCGAACCAGGAGCCGGAAGCCGGAACCGGCGTGGAAACCAACACGATGTCGCTCAACGGCTTGTGGCTGGTGAGCGACTACAAGGACGACTCCGGCATGTTCGCCGGCCACGGCGTCGCCGGCTACGACACGCAGAAGAAGAAGTACGTCGGCGCCTGGGTGGACACCATGACCACCCACCTGGGCCTGTCCGAAGGCACGTGGGACAAGGGCAAGAAGACCATGACCTGGACCGGCGAGGGCACGGACATGGCCACCGGCAAGCCGGCCAAGTTCCGTACCGTCGTGACCTATCCGGACGCCAAGACCCGGCACGCGGAAGCCTTCATGACCGGCGCCGACGGCAAGGAGTGGAAGAACCTGGAGATCCACTACACCCGCTCCTGAGTGCTCCGTTTGCTCGACTGGATCGCCCGCAGCGCCGTCGTCGCCATCCTGCGCAGGACGCACTGCGCGTGTGCGACCTCCGCGTGCGCCCGCGCAACCGCATTGCATCGTTGCGCACACGTGCAATCGCTGCGCCGGCCAGCGGCCCCCCTGGCGCTAGACTCCTGGGCCCATGGCCGCTCCGCGCTGGGTCCTCGCCTGCACCTTGTCCGACCTGGCGGAGCAGGGCGCGGTCGCCCTCACGCTGGAGCACGCGCGCGTCGCCTTGTTCTGGCACGAGGGCCGCCCGTACGCCATCTCCAACGTGTGCAACCACAAGGGCGGGCCGCTCGCGGAGGGGCGCGTGCGCGGCGAGTACGTCCTGTGCCCCTGGCACGCCTGGGAGTACAGCGTCAAGACCGGCAAGGGACCGCCCGGCTACGACGAGGAGACGGTGCCGACGTACGCCGTCGAGGTCCGTGGCGGCGAAGTCTGGGTGAACCTGGAGCCGGCCACCCCGCGGCGCAAACTCGAGCATCCGCCGCACCCGCTGGCGCGCAAGGTCCAGCACGAGCACCACGAGCGCCCGCGCGTGCTCGGCATCTCGACCACGGCCATGGACGGCGACAATCCGCGCTTCTCCGCCTCGGATCACCTGCTGGAGCACGCCCTGGAGCACGCGCGCACGGACCTGGGCGCGGACACCCAGCTCCAGCGCCTGCGCGAGCTCAGCTTCCGTCCCTGCGAGGGCAACTACTCCAAGGCCGCGCGCGCCTGCACCTGGCCCTGCGCCATCACCGAGCGTGATCCGGCGGACCAGCTCACGCCCGTATATGAAGGCATCGTGCACTGGGCTGACGTGGTCCTGATCGCCACGCCGATCCGCTGGGGCGCGCCCTCGTCCTTGTACTTCAAGATGATCGAGCGGATGAACTGCATCCAGAACCAGGTCACGATCGCGGGGCGCAGCCTGATCGAGCGCAAGGTCGCCGCCTTCATCATCATGGGCGGCCAGGACAACATCCAGTCGGTGGCCGGCCAGATGCTCATGTTCTTCGGCGAGCTCGGCTTCCAGTTCCCGCCCTTCCCCTTCATCGCCCACAGCCGCGGCTGGGACGCCGAGGACATGCACCGCAACGTCCAGGCCGTGCAGGCCAGCGCGTCCCTGCGCGCCGGCGCGCGCGAGCTGGTGGCGCGCGCCATCGAGACCTCCCGCCACCTGCACGATCCCGGCCACTTCGAGCGCGGCGGCCGCAAGGCGGGGGCGCGGGCGCGACCGGAATGATCATTGCATCCGTGCGCACAGGTGCACAGGACGCGCGCAATCGAGTCAGGGCGTCCGCTGCAGCAGCAGGTCGACGGCCTGTCCCAGCTCGGAGGCGTGGACGCGCTCCGGCGCCGGTGAGGCGAACCAGACCTTGCCGTCCACCTCGATGCGGGCGCGCAGGGCGAGTGTCCCGCCGCGCGGGGTGGCGGCCGGGTCGTAGCGCAGCTCGTACGGCACCGGCACCTGCTGCTCCGTGCGCTCCTCGGACTGCGCCAGGACCTTCGGGGGCTCCGCGCCGAGGTCCACGAGCTCCACCACGATTCGCGCCCCCGCCGGCATGGCCATGCGCTCGCGATAGCTGACCGTGCCGCGGAACTCGGCCACGTGCCCCTCGCCCGCGTCCAGGTGGTGATGACAGCCGGCCGCCGCGGCCACGAGCAAGGTCAGGAGCGCGCGCGCCATGACTGCAGGGTAGCAGGTACAGCCGCGGCTATGAGCAGGCGGCCGCCGGCGGCGGATGGAAGCTGCGGCCGGTGACGGCGGCCATGATGCGGGCGTCGGCGACCAGCGCGGTCAGCTCGGCGGGCAGCAGGGCTTGCGGGCCGTCGCTGCGGGCTTCCTCGGGGCGCGGGTGCACTTCCACGGCCACGCCGTCGGCGCCGGCGGCGATGGCGGCGCGGCTGAGCGGCGGGATGATGCGGGCGATGCCGGCGGCGTGCGCGGGGTCCACGAGGATCGGCAGGTGGGTCCACTCGCGCAGCAGCGGCAGGATGGTGAGGTCGAGCGTGTTGCGGGTGGCGGTCTCGAAGGTGCGGATGCCGCGCTCGCACAGGACCACGTCGGCGCAGCCGTAGTGGGCCAGGTACTCGGCGCTGTAGAGCCACTCCTCGACGGTCGCGGCCAGACCGCGCTTGAGCAGCACCGGCCGGCCGGCCGTGGCGACGGCCTTGAGCAGGGTGAAGTTCTGCATGTTGCGCGCGCCGATCTGCAGGCAGTCGATGGCGTGGTCCACGAAGGCGGGGACGTTGGAAGCGTCCATGATCTCGCTCACCACCGGCAGGCCGACGGCGGCGCCGGCGTCCTTGAGCTGGCGCAGGCCTTCCACGCCGAAGCCCTGGAAGCTGTACGGGCTGGTGCGCGGCTTGAACGCGCCGCCGCGCAGCAGCTGGGCGCCGGCCCGGCGCACCAGCTGCGCGACCTCCAGCACCAGCTCGCGCCCCTCCACGCTGCAGGGGCCGGCGATGACCACGACCTCGCCGCCGCCGACGCGCACGCCGCCGATTTTGACCGTGGTCGGCCGCTCGCGGAAGGAGCGATGCACGAGGCGCCAGTCGCCCTGCGGCTGGATCAGCTCTTCCACGGAGGGGTCGGCGCGCAGCTCCGCGGCCAGCGCCGCCGGCGCTTTGTCCACCACCGCGAACACGGGTCGCGCGCTCTCCGGTGAGAGGACGGTGCGCAGGCCCTCGCGCTCGCAGCGGTCGCGCAGGGCCTGGACCTTCGCGTCGGGCGTGCCGGGGCGCAGGCGCAGGATCATGGCTTGCGGCAGCCGCGGTCCACGGCGGCGAAGACCGCGCGGATCGCGGCCGGCTCGAAGGGCCCGGCGTGGCGGCGCAGCAGGTCGTCCACCGCCGGTGCGCGGCCGGGGTCGTCGCCGGCGACGCCGGCGAGCAGGCGCGCGCGCTCGTTGAGCAGCGCGAGCAGGGCCCGGTCCAGGGCGGAGAGTTGATGGCGGAGGGCTGGTTCCATGGTCAGGGCAGGCCGCGGCGCAGCTCGGTCAGGAATCCGGCGGCGGCCCGCGCGGCCGCGGCCACGAAATCGGGAGCGGAGCGCGCGCTCTCGTGGATGTGGCGCACCAGCGCGCTGCCGACGATGGCAAGGTCGGCGTGCGCCAGCGCGGCGGCCACCTGGCCCGGCGTGGCGAGGCCGAAGCCGACCGCGAGCGGCAGCGCGGCGGCGGCGCGCACGCGCTGCAGGAAGGACACGGTGGCGGCGTCGATGTCGGTGGCTGCGCCGGTCACGCCGGTGCGGCCCACGACGTACAAGAAGCCGCGGCTCGCCTCGGCCGCCATGCGCACGCGCGGCTCCGTCGTGGTCGGCGCCACGAAGAAGATCGGGCAGATGCCGGAGGAGAGTGCCGCCTCCCGCATCTCGCCGGCTTCCTCCGGCGGCAGGTCGGGCACGATGAGGGCGTCCACGCCGGCCTTGGCGGCGTCGCGGCACAGCGCGCTCCAGCCGCGGCGCAGCAGCGGGTTGGAGTAGGACATGAGGGCGACCGGCAGCTCGCTGCCCGGCCGTCCGCGCGAGCCGCTGCGGAACTCGCGGACGGTGCTCAGGATCCCGGCCAGCGTGGTGCCGTCGGCCAGGGCGCGGTCGGCAGCCTGCTGGAGCAGCGGGCCGTCCGCGATCGGATCGCTGAAGGGGACGCCGAGCTCGACGCAGGCAGCACCCGCGTCGTCGAGCGCGCGCAGCACGGCCAGCGTGGTCTCGAGGCCGCCGTCGCCGGCGGTGACGTAGGGCGCGAGGCCCTTCCCGCCGCGGCGGCGCAGCTCCGCCAGGCGCTGCTCCAGCCGGTTGGCGCTGGCGCGCACCGGTGCCGCGCTCACGGCTCCGGCTCCAGGATCCGCGCCACCGTGTCCAGGTCCTTGTCGCCGCGGCCGCTCAGGTTGACGAGCACGCGCTGGCCGCGCAGCGAGGCGGCCTGGCGGCTCAGCCAGCCGACGGCGTGGCTGCTCTCGAGCGCCGGCAGGATGCCCTCGCAGCGCGCCAGCAGCTGGAAGCCCGCCAGGGCCTCGGCGTCGCCGGCGCTGACGTAGCGGGCGCGGCCGGAGGCGTGCAGCGCGGCGTGCTCCGGGCCGACCGCCGGATAGTCCAGGCCGGCGCTGACGCTGTGCGTGGGCTGGATCTGGCCGTCGGCGTCCTGCAGGAGGTAGCTGTGGCAGCCGTGCAGGACGCCGGGCGAGCCGCCCTGGAAGCGCGCCGCGTGCTCGCCGGCGCCGGGGCCGCGGCCGCCGGCCTCCACGCCGGTCAGGCGCACTCCGGGGTCGTCCAGGAAGCCGCGGAAGATGCCGATGGCATTGCTGCCGCCGCCCACGCAGGCGAGCACGGCGTCCGGCAGCGCCCGCGCCTGCTCCAGCATCTGCGCGCGCGCCTCGCGCCCGATCACCTCCTGGAAGCCGGCGACGATCGAAGGGAAGGGGTGCGGGCCGAGCGCGCTGCCGAGCACGTAGTGGCTGTGCTGCGGATCGGCCACCCAGGCGCGCAGGGCCTCGTTGATGGCGTCCTTCAGGGTCTTCTGGCCGTGCTCCACTACGTGCACGCGCGCGCCGAGCAGCTGCATGCGCAGGACGTTGGGGCGCTGGCGCGCCGCGTCCACCGCGCCCATGTACACCACGCAGTCGAGACCCAGCAGCGCGCAGGCGGTGGCCGTGGCGACGCCGTGCTGGCCGGCGCCGGTCTCGGCCAGGATGCGGCGCCTGCCCATGCGCGCCGCCAGCAGGCACTGGCCCAGCGTGTTGTTGAGCTTGTGCGCCCCGGTGTGCAGCAGGTCCTCGCGCTTCAGCCAGACCTCGCAGCCCAGGCATTGCGACAGGCGCCGCGCCGGGGACAGGGGCGTCGGCCGGCCGGCGTAATGGCGCAGCAGCGCGTCCAGCTCGGCGGCGAAGGCCGGATCGGCGCGCGCGGCCAGCCACGCCTGCTCGAGCTCCAGCAGCGGCGCCATCAGCGTCTCCGGCGCGAAGCAGCCGCCGAAGGCGCCGAAGCGCGTCGGCGCCGCGAAGCCGTGCGCCGGCGGCCCGCTCATGCGCGCACCTCGTCCAGGGCGCGCAGGGCCGCCGCCACGAACGCGCGCACGCGCTGGGGATCCTTGCGCCCGGGCCGGGCTTCCAGGCGCGAGGACGCATCCACGCCGGCGGGGCGCACCGCGCGCACCGCCGCGGCCACGTTGTGCGCGTCCAGGCCGCCGGCGAGCAGGCAGCGCGCCTGCGCCGCCAGCCCGGCGGCCAGTTCCCAGCTCACGGGCCGGCCGCTGCCGCCCGGCGCCTGCGCGGAATCCAGCACGAAGCCGCGCGCGATCTGCCTCCAGGCCTCGATCTCGTCCTGGGCCTCGGCGCTCACGGGCAGGCGGCGCAGCACGGGCAGCGGGAAGCCGCTCCATTCCGGCGGGCGCTCGCGCCCGCACAGCTGCACCGCGCGGGCGCCGCAGCGCTGCGCGCGCGCCAGCGCCCACTCGGGCGTGGCGTCCACGAACACGGCCACCGCCAGCACGGCGGGCGGCACCAGGCCGGCCAGGGCCTGCGCCTCGCGGTCGGCCAGCCAGCGCGGCGAGGGCTCGTGGAACACGAAGCCGACGGCGTCGGCCCCGGCGTCGATGGCGGCGCACAGGTCGGCGGCGCGGCGCAGGCCGCACACTTTTGCGCGCGGCAGCACGAAGGGTTCAGCCACGCGGCGCCACCTCCCGGCACGCCGCCCGCCAGGCGCACAAGTCCGCAGCGGGATCGGCGGCCCGCATCAGGGCCTCGCCCACCAGCACCGCGTCGGCGCCGCTGGCGCGCGCCGCGCGCGCATCCGCCGGCGTGCGCAGCCCGCTCTCGGCCACGCGCACGTACGCCGGCGGAATCTCCGGCAGCAGGCGCGCGAACACGCCGGGGTCCACGGCAAAGCTGGCCAGGTCGCGCGCATTGACGCCCACGCAGTCCGGGGCCGCGTCCAGGGCGCGGCGCAGCTCCGCCGGGCCGTGCACCTCCAGCAGCACCGCCAGGCCGAGCTCGGCCGCCAGGGCGCGCATCTCGCCGAGCAGCGGATCCGGCACGGCCGCGGCCAGCAGCAGCACGGCGTCGGCGCCCAGCGCGGCCGATTCCGCCACCATCTTGCAGTCCAGGAGGAAGTCCTTGCGCAGCAGCGGAAGGCCCGCGGCGCGCGCCCGCGCCAGGTCCTCCGGGGCGCCGTGGAAATGGTCCTGCTCGGTCAGCACCGAGATGGCCGCAGCCCCGCCGCGCGCATAGGCGCGGGCGCGTGGCTCCAGGTCCCCTGCCGGTGCCAGCAGCCCGGCGGCGGGCGAGCGGCGCTTGCACTCGGCGATGAAGGCGAGCTCGCCGCCGCGCAAGGCGCGCACGAAGCGCTGCCGGCGCGCCGGATCGGGGCGCGCCTCCGCCAGCAGGTCGGCGAGGCTGCGCCGGCCGAGGCGCGCCGCCGCGCGCCGCCGCACGTCGGCCAGGATGGCGTCCAGGCGCGTGGCGCCGCTCACGTGCGCACCTCGCGCGCGCAGGCCACCCAGGACTCGAGCTTGCGGCGCGCGGCGCCGCTGTCCACGGCCGCGCGGGCACGCGCCAGGGCATCGGCGCTCTCGTCGGCGACGCCGGCGGCCACCAGGGCCGCCGCCGCGTTCAGCAGCACCGCGTCCCGGAGCGGGCCGTCGCCGCCGTCCAGGACGCGCGCGAGCAGGCGCACATTGGCGGCGGCGTCGCCGCCGCACAGCGCCGCGGCCGGCGCGGTCTTCAGCCCCAGCCCGGCCGCGTCGAAGCGCCGCGGCGGCGCGCTGCCGACCGCGTGCACGGCGTTCGCTCCGTCCAGCGTCAGCTCATCGGCGCCGCCGGCGCCGTGCACCACGTACGCGCGCTCGCAGCCGAGAGCGGCGAGCACGCGCGCGAAGTCCGCAACGCGCGCCGCCGCGCCGATGCCGAGCAGCTGGCGGCGCACGCCTCCCGGGTTGCACAGCGGCCCCAGCCAGTTGAACACGGTGCGGATGCGCAGCGCCCGGCGCACCGCGGCGGCATGGCGCAGCGCCGGATGGTACAGCGGGGCGAACAGGAAGGTGATGCCGTGCGCCTCCAGCACGACGCGCGCCTGCTGCGCGCTCAGCTCCAGCGGCAGCCCGGCGGCCTCCAGGAGGTCGGCGCTGCCGCAGCGGCTGCTGGCGGCGCGGTTGCCGTGCTTGACGACGACCGCGCCGGCCGCCGCGGCCACGACGGCCGCGGCGGTGCTCAGGTTGAACATGCCGAGCCCGTCGCCGCCGGTGCCGCAGGTGTCCACCGCCTCCGGCCGGTCGTGGGGGAACGGCAGCATGGCGGCGCGCAGCGCCTGCGCCGCTCCGGTGATCTCGTCCACGGTTTCGCCGCGCGTGGCCAGCGCGGCCAGGAACGCGCCCAGCAGCGCCGGTTCCACCGCGCCGTCCAGCGCCTCCGTGAAGACCTGGCGCGCCTGCTCCCGGGGCAGGGTCTCGCCCGTGGTCACGCGCCGCACGGCTTCGCGCAGCAGCTCGCTCATCGCGCGCTCACGGCCTCGCCGGCCAGGGCCAGGAAGCGCGCCAGCAGGCGCTCGCCCTGCGGCGTGAGGATGGATTCCGGGTGGAATTGCACGCCGAAGCGCGGCGCGCTGCGGTGCGCCACGGCCATGACGACTCCCTCCTCCGTCCAGGCCGTGAGCTTCAGGTCCGCCGGCAGCGCGTCGCGTACCGCGCGCAGCGAGTGATAACGCCCGGCCGGAAACGGGTTGGGCAGGCCGCGGAACAGCCCCTGGTTGTCATGGTGCACCAGCGAGGCCTTGCCGTGCACCGGCACCGGATCGCGCTCCAGGCGCCCGCCATGCTGCTGGACCAGGCACTGGTGCCCCAGGCACACGCCCAGCAAGGGCACGCGCTCGGGCAGGCGCGCCACCAGCTCCGGCATGATGCCGGCGTCCTCGGGCCGCCCCGGACCGGGGCTGAGCACCACCGCGGACGGCTGCAGCGCCAGGGCCTGCTCCACGCTCAGCGCGTCGTTGCGGTGCACCGCCACCTCCGCGCCCTGCGCCGCCAGCGCCTGATACAGGTTGTAGGTGAACGAATCGTAGTTGTCGAGCAGCAGGATCATCGTTCGCCTCGGCTCCGGGCCGCCCCCGCGCGGAACGCCGGCGCGTCGGCCAGCTTCACGGCCTCGAGCAACGCGCGCGCCTTGTGCAGCGTCTCCTCGTACTCGCCGGCCGGGGTGGAATCGAACACCACGCCGGCGCCGGCCTGCACGCTGACCACTCCGGCGCGCGCCACCAGCGTGCGCAGCACGATGGCCATGTCCAGGTTGCCGGCGCCGTCCAGGTAGCCGAAGGCGCCGGCGTAGGGGCCGCGCGTCTCCGGCTCGATCTCCGCCAGCAGCTGCAGCGCGCGCACCTTGGGCGCGCCGCTCACCGTGCCGGCCGGGAACGATGCCGCCAGCGCGTCCAGCGCGTCCCCGCCGGCGGCCAGGTCGCACTCCACGCGGCTGACCAGGTGCTGCACGCGCGCGAACTTCTCCAGCACGGCGTGCTCCTTCACCACCACGCTGCCGATGCGCGCCACGCGCCCCAGGTCGTTGCGCGCCAGGTCCACCAGCATGTCGTGCTCGGCGCGCTCCTTGCGGTCGCCGCGCAGCTCCGCGCCCAGGCGCTCGTCCTGGTCCGGGTCCTCGTGGCGCGGCCGCGTGCCCGCGATCGGCCGGTTCTGCACGCGCCCCCCGCGCACCGCCACCAGCCGCTCCGGCGACGACCCGATCAAGGTCAGGCCGTCCGCTTCGAAATAGAACATGTACGGCGCCGGGTTGGTGAGGCGCAGCACCCGGTACAAGGTGAAGGGATCGCCCTGGAAGCGCTGCTCGAAGCGCTGGCTCAGGACCGCCTGGAAGATCTCGCCGGCGCGGATCGCCTCCTGCAGCCTGCGCACGCCCTCCTCGAACTGCTCGCGGCTGGTGAGCGCGCGCGCCTGCGGTTCCAGCAGCCGGAACTCCGCCGGCGCCCCGTCCTGCATGGCGACGTCCTCCGCCAGCGCCTCGATCGCCTGCATGGCCGCGGCGTGATCGCCGGCGCCGCGCGGGCACGCCGCCAGCAGCACGAGCCGCTGCGCGGCGTGGTCGAAGGCGACCACGTCGCGGTACAGGTGGAACACCGCGTCCGGCACCTGCCAGGGGTCGGCCGCGGCGCGGCGCACGCGCGGCTCCAGGCAGCCGGCCCACTCGTACGCGAAGCCGCCGACCCAGCCGCCGGTGAACGGCGGCAGGATCGGGCTGCCGGGCGCGGGCGCCGCCGTCTCCGCCGCGAGCCGGCGCAGGGCGACGTGGCTGGGCCCGCCCAGGCGGCGCCGCCTGCCCTCTCCGTCCACCACTTCGGACTCCGTGGCGCCGCCGCGGAAGCTCGCGGCCGGATCCACGCCGAGGAAGGTATAGCGCGCCAGCCGCTCCGGCCCCTCCACCGACTCCAGGAGGCAGGGGCGGCGCCCCGCCGCGCGCAGCGCCAGGAACACGCGCACCGGCGTGTGCAGGTCCGCCGGCCACGCGGCCCAGGCCAGGCGGTGGCGTTCGGCATCGGCAGGGCTCGAGCGTGTGACGGGCGCATTCATCGGGATCGCCATCAAGCAAAACGGGCCTCCGAGGTCGTCGGAGGCCCGAGGGCTCTGCGGGGGGCGGGGCCGGCGCTTCAGGACGGGCGCGGCCCGGCACCCGAGGAGCCCTCGGGGCCGATCCAACGCCAAGTCCAGCCGCGTCGCAGCATGACGACTAGCATAGCACGGGCTTGTTTGCGTCAAGCCGGCGGTACAGTCCGATAGGCCGATCGCGGAACTGCGGGCGCGCGCGACGCCACGCCGGGCGTGAGGGGAAGCCCGCACTCTTCACGCAGGGAGGGCGCCGCAGGGGTGCCTTCCCCCGCCCCCTGGCTCCTTCCCGTTCACCCCTTCGCCGAGGAATGCCATGCAACGGTTCGGGCAGTTCCGCAGTCTTCTTCCCCTCGTGGCCGCCGCGCTCCTGGTGGTGCCGGCCGCCCTGGCGCTGCCAGGCACCGGTCAGCATCGCTTCTGGGACGCCGCCGGCGGCATGGGCGGCATCGTCACCGTCAGCTCCACGTACCTGGAGCGCACCGAAGGTGGTCTCGTGGACCAGTTCATGGACGTGAACCTGATCCTGATGCCGGCCGACAACGCCTTCCGCATTCTGATCAACGACCACGAGATCGGCCGGATCATGACCGGGCCCGGCGGTGGCGGCACCCTGCTGATGCGCCGCATGGACGTCCAGCCGGGTCCCGACGGCCGCCCGCCCGATCCCAAGCGCATCGACACCAACGACATCCTGCGCGTCATCAGCGTGGACATGAGCCTCGGGATCGACATCTCCGCTCCGTACCGCCCGCGCTGAGCGGCGGCGGACCGGACCACCTCGCACCCCCTCGGTCTCCTGCCGAGGGGGTGGCTCACGCTAGTCTTCCGGCCGTGAGCTTCCTCCGGGTTCCCGTGCTCGTCCAGACTATCGCACTGCTGGTCTGCTCCAATGTCTTCATGACCTTCGCCTGGTATGCGCACCTGCGCAACCTGAGGGAGAAGCCATGGATCATCGCGGCGCTCGTGAGCTGGAGCATCGCGCTGTTCGAGTACCTGCTCCAGGTGCCCGCCAACCGCATCGGTTACACGCAGCTCGACCTCGGCCAGTTGAAGATCCTGCAGGAGGTCATCACGCTCTCCGTGTTCATGCCGTTCGCGGTCCTGTACATGAAGCAACCGCTCACGTGGAACTACCTGTGGGCGGCGCTGTGCCTGTGCGGCGCGGTGTTCTTCGTGTTCCGCGGCCGCTGATTCACTCCCACTCGATCGTTCCCGGGGGCTTGCTGGTGAGGTCCAGCACCACGCGGTTGATGCCGCGGACCTCGTTGGTGATGCGGCTGCTGACGGCCTGGAGCAGCTCGCGGCTGGGGTAGCGCCAGTCGGCGGTCATGCCGTCCTGCGATTCGATGCAGCGGATGGCGCAGACCTCGTCGTAGGTGCGCGCATCGCCCATGACGCCGACCGAGCGCACCGGGAGCAGGACGGCGAAGTACTGCCAGAGGCCCTGGTGCTCGCTGCGGGCTTCGAACTCCTCGCGCACGATCCGGTCGGCGCGGCGCAGGACCTCCAGGCGCGCCGGCGTGCACTCGCCGAGACAGCGCACCGCCAGGCCCGGCCCGGGGAAGGGCTGGCGCGCCACCATCTCCTCGGGCAGGCCGAGCGCGCGGCCCAGCGCGCGCACCTCGTCCTTGAACAGCATGCGCAGCGGCTCCACCAGCTCCATGTCCAGGTCGGCGGGCAGGCCGCCGACGTTGTGGTGGGTCTTGATGGTGGCGGTGGGACCGCCGTGGGCAGCCACGGACTCGATGACGTCGGGGTAGAGGGTGCCCTGCGCCAGGAAGCGCGCGCGCTGGAAGCGGCGCGCCTGCTCGCGGAACACGTCGATGAACTCGTGGCCGATGCTGCGGCGCTTGTGCTCCGGGTCGGTGACGCCCTGCAGGCGCCGCAGGAAGCGCTCGGCCGCGTCCACCACCGTCAGGTCCAGGTGGAAGTGGTGGCGGAAGGTGTGCTCGACCAGGTCGCGCTCGCCGGCGCGCAGGAGGCCGGTGTCCACGAAGATGGCGTGGCAGCGCGCGCCGACCGCGCGCTGGCACAAGGCGCCGACCACCGCGGAGTCCACGCCGCCGCTGAGGCCGAGCACGATCTCGCCCTCGCCTCCCACCTGCCGGCGGATGTCCTGGATGGCTTCCTCGGCCAGGTCGCCGGGCAGCCAGTCACCGCGGCAGGCGCAGACGTCGCGCAGGAAATTCTCCAGGATGCGCGCGCCCTGGCGCGTGTGCGCCACCTCCGGATGGAACTGGACGCCGTAGAGCCGGCCGGAGACGTGCATGACGGCGGCCTCCGGGCAGGTGTCGGTGGCGGCGATGCGGCTGAAGCCGGCCGGCAGCCGGTCCACGCGGTCGCCGTGGCTCATCCACACGATGGTCTCGGCGTCGACGCCCTCGAACAGCGGGTTCGGCTGCGTCACGCGCAGCCTGGTGTGCCCGAATTCGCGCTCGCGGCTGGGGATGACCTTGCCGCCGAGGGCCTCGGCCATCCACTGCAGGCCGTAGCAGATGCCGAGCACGGGCACGCCGCGCTCGAGCAGGGCGGCGGACAGGGCCGGCGCCTCCTTTGCGTAAGCGCTGGCCGGCCCCCCGCTGAGGATCACGCCCTTGAGGTCGGCGCCCTGCCAGCGCTCCGCAGCGCGCACCGGCGCCACCACCTCGCTGTACACGTGGTGCTCGCGCACGCGGCGCGCGATGAGCTGGGTGTACTGGGCGCCGAAGTCCACCACCAGGACGCGCTCGTGCGCACGGGCCGGCGCGGCGCCCTCCGTTGTGCGCGCGCTCACGGCTTGCAGGCTCATGCGCTGGGCCAGTAGTTGCTGGCCTCGCGGGTGATCACGATGTCGTGCGGGTGCGACTCGCGCACCCCCGCGGGCGTCACGCGCACGAAGCGGGCGCGCGCGCGCATGGTCTCCAGGCTCTCGGCGCCGAGGTAGCCCATGCCGGCGCGGATGCCGCCCACGAACTGGTAGATGAGCGGCCCCAGCGGCCCGCGGTACGGCACCATGCCCTCCACGCCCTCGGGCACCAGTTTCTGCGTGTCGCCGACGCCGCCCTGGCCGTAGCGCGCCTTGCTGCCCTCCACCATGGCGGCCAGCGAGCCCATGCCGCGGATGGTCTTGTAGGAACGGCCCTGGTGCAGGAACACCTCGCCCGGGCTCTCGTCCACGCCGGCCAGCATGCTGCCGAGCATGACGCAGGTGGCGCCGGCGGCCAGGGCCTTCACCGCGTCGCCGCTGTGGCGGATGCCGCCGTCGGCGACCAGGGGCACGTCCTCGGCGCTGCACACCTGGGCGCAGTCGTAGATGGCGGTGAACTGCGGCACGCCGATGCCGGCCACCACGCGCGTGGTGCAGATGGAGCCCGGCCCGATGCCGACCTTGACCCCGTCGGCGCCGGCCTCGATGAGGGCCTCGGCGGCCTCGGGCGTGGCGATGTTGCCGGCCACCACGTCCACCAGGTCGCGCGCCTTGAGCTCGCGCACCGTCTTGATGACGTTGGCGCTGTGGCCGTGGGCCGTGTCCACCACCAGCACGTCCACGCCGGCCTCCACGAGGGCCTCGGCCCGCTCGTAGTCATGTACGCCCACCGCGGCGCCCACCACCAGGCGCCCGTCGTCGTCCTTGGCGGCGCTGGGGAACTGCTCGTCGAGGCGGATGTCGCGCATCGTGATCAGCCCCTCCAGGTCCCCGTGGCGGTCCACGATCAGCAGCTTCTCGACCTTGGCGCGGTACAGGATGGCCTTGGCCTCGTCCAGGGTGGTTCCCGGCGCCGCGGTGACCAGGTTGTCCTTGGTCATGACCTCGCTGACGCGCGCGTGCTCGTCGCCGCGGAACTTGAGGTCGCGGCGCGTGATGATGCCGACCACGCGGTTGCCCTGCACCACCGGCAGGCCGCTGATGTTGTTCTCCTCCATGACGCGCCGCGCCTCGGCCACGGACTCATCCGGCTCCAGGGTCAGCGGGTCGCGGATCACGCCGTGCGCCGAGCGCTTGACGATGTCCACCTCGCGCACCTGCTGCTCCACCGGCATGTTGCGGTGGATCACGCCGATGCCGCCGTGCTGGGCCAGGGCCACGGCCAGGCGCGACTCCGTGACCGTGTCCATGGCTGCCGAGGACACGGGGACCTTCAGGTACACGGTGCGCGAGAAGCGCGACAGCGTCTTGACGTCGGTCGGCAGGACGTCCGACTCCTGCGGCACCAGGAGCACGTCGTCGAACGTCAGGGCCAGGGGCAGGTCCATACGGGATTGTAAGGGCGGGAGCCGGCCATTATCCAGCCGCGGAACCCGCTAAGCTGGACGCCATGCGTCCCGCTCGGTCGCTGCTTGCCGGCGTGGCCGCCGCGGCGCTGGCGTGCCCGGCGGCGCTGCGCGCTCAGGATCTGGATGCGCTGTTCACCAGGACCGATGCCCTGGCCGGGCAGGGCGACTATGCCGGCGCGCGCTCGGCCCTGCAGGCCGGCATCCAGGATCCCGCGGGCCGCAACGCCGTGCTCGCGCGCTACGGCGACGTGCGCGACCGCCTGGCGGAGTGGTCGTTCCGCGAGAAGCACCCGCTGCTGCGGCCCGCGGAGATGTTCGCCGGCACGGTGGAGAAGTGGCGCGAGAAACAGCGCGGCATCGACCTGGCCTGGAAGTGGGAGGCGCTCGGCGTGGAGCAGCGCCTGGCCGACTTCGTGCCGTGGAAGGACGACTGGCTGTTCCGCGTCCCGGTCGGCTCCGCCTTCAGCATCGAGCTGCAAGGCGCGTGGCCGGCCGCGCTGCAGCCCGTCTCCTTCGTCGTCGGCGTGGACGCGGCCCGCACCAGCGGCTGGCGCATCACGCCGGGCTTCCACCGCACCAAGGTGAAGCCGGAGCTGAAGATGCCGCGGCGCGCCGAACGCTTCGGCGACCCGCGCGAAGTGCTGGAGGCCAGCTCCGAGGGTCTGGAGGAGCCCGGCGCCGGCTACAGCTACTCCCTGGAGGTCAAGAACGGCCAGTTCACGCTGCGCAGCGGCAGCAAGAAGCTCGCCGCCTACAAGACCCAGCACGCCGACCTGGTGCCGGGCTGGATCGGCTTCTGCGCGCCGGGCCTCACCGCCGTGCGCATCAGCGGCGACCTGGAGAAGAGCGCCTGGGAGGCGCGCCAGGCCGCGCGCCGGCTGCAGCTCCTGGACCACTACCGATTGCGCGAGTACGACCTGCTCGCCGACATGCCGCCGTGGTTCGCCGCGGCCGTGGCCGCCAGCGCCGCGGACACCGAGTTCCGGCCGCCGCCCGACGCGCCCGAGGCCTCCAAGGCCGCCTGGGCCCAGCTCCAGCACCCGCCGGACGGCTTCGACCTCGCGGCCTGGAGCACGTCCGCGGGCCTCAACGAGGCGCAGCGCGCCTATGCCGAGGCCTTGCACGCGGCCGGGCGCGGCGCCTGGAAGGAGTGCGAGGCCAAGGCCACCCAGGCGCTCAACGGCGGGCTCAAGTTCGGGCCGGTCATGGCGCTGCGCGCGCGCGGCCAGTTCTACTCCAGTCACGGCGAGGGCATGCTGCGCGAGCTCGCGGCCAACATCGCCGACTGGCCCATCGACTGCGGTCACGAGCTGGCGCGCCTGCGCGGCCGCGCCTACGGTCCCAAGGGCATGCTCCAGGCCCTGGACCAGGCCATCGCCGCCGGCGCACTCAGCCCGCGCGTGCTCACGACGCGCGACCGGCTGGCGGCGGCGCTGGCCGGGCCGGCCGGCCAGGACAGCTTCCGCTACGACGACGCCCCCAACAAGGTGCTGGTGCTCAGCGAGGGCACCAAGGGCGAGGCCGAGGCCGTGGCCCGGGCCGCCTTCAACTCGCGCGAGATGGCGGTGAAGGTGGTCCCCGGCGTGTTCACCGCCAAGGAGGCCATGACCATCCTGCACTTCACAAGCGACGGCTCACGCGCCGCCTTCTGCGCGCGCCTGGGCCTGGACGAGCAGACGGACGGCTACCTCCCGGAGCTGCGCGTCAGCCTGTTCGCCGGCGATCCCGGCAAGGCGCTGGAACGCGAGAAGCTCAACATGGCCGTGTGGCTGCACCACCTGGACGGAACGCTCGACATCGCCACGGCGCCGGAATGGTTCGTGTACGGCAACCGCGCCTTCTTCGCCGCCGCCGAGTTCGAGAAGGGCCGCCTGGACTACTACACCAACATGGCCATGGCGCGCCGCGCCAAGGAGGTCCCGGCCGGCCTGCGCTTCAAGCCGGCGGAGCTCATGCTGATGTCGCCCGCGCAGTGGCAGGCCAAGAAGGACCAGGCCGAGGCCGAGTCCTGGATCCTGGTGCACTTCTTCCACCGCAACGAGATCCCGCCGTACCAGGGGCGCATGGCCCGCTACTTCCACACCCTGGCCAGCGGCCAGGACCGCCAGGCCGCTTACACCCAGGCCTTTGGCGACCTGCCCGAGGAGCAGCTCAACTCCGCCGTGGCCCTGCACCGCAAGGCCCAGGTCGAGAAGGTCGAATAAGCGCCGCTCGAGCGGCCCAGGCAACGGAGAGCTCCGGGTTTTGGGTATCCTATGGGTTCGCACTCTGCCCTGGAGTGCAGCAACGATGCCGACAACGACCGCCACGACGGATTTGAAGGACGCCTCCAGCCCGCCGACGGCCGAGATCCTGGAGCGCATCGCGCGCCGGGCCCTGGCCTACTGCACGCACATGATCTGGGAGGCCAACCACCGCGACGACGCCGAGCCGGGCGATCCCAAGGTGGGCGGACATCCGGCGGCCTGCGCCTCCTCGCTGCACATCGCCACCGCGCTGCACCTGGTGGCGCGGCGCAGCAGCGATTACTACTGCGCCAAGCCGCACCTCGCGCCCATGGACCACTCGCTGCATTACCTCATGGGGTTCATGCGGCGCAAGGACGGGTCGTGGATGAGTGAGGAGAAGATGGAAGGCGTCATGCACCGGCTGCGCAAGTTCAGCCAGCACGGCGAGCCGGTGTTCCAGAGCTACCACGCCGAGAGCGAGCCGGACTCCTGGAGGGTGCTGCCCAGCGGCACGGTCGGGATTCCGCCGGTGTGCTCGGCCTACCTGGCTCTGGCCTATGGTTACGCCACCGACCACGGGTATGCGATCCGCGGCAAGAAGCATTTCTGGTCCATCATCGGCGACAGCGAGTTCCGGGAAGGCTCGCTGATGGAGGCGCTGCCGGACGTGGCCGAGCGCGAGCTGGGCAACGTCACCTGGATCGTGGACTACAACCGCCAGAACCTGGACGGCACGCGCCTGCCGAATCCGCGCGGCCTGCGCGGCACGGACGCCGACCGCATCGAGCGCACGGCGCGGGCCAACGGCTGGGACGTGATCCAGCTGCGCCACGGGCGCAAGCGCCAGGCGCTGTTCCAGCGGCCCGGCGGCGAGGACTTCGGCGACGCGCTGGAGACCGCGTTCAGCGACTACCAGTACCAGGCGCTGATCTGGAAGCGCGACGCGGGCCTGCTGCGCCAGGAACTGCTGGAGGCGCGGCCCGACCTGCGCCGCTTCCTGGGCCAGGTGGACGATCGCGAGCTGCTGGAAGCGCTGGCGGACCTGGGCGGCCACGACATGGCGCTGGTGCTGGAGGCGCTGCAGGGAGCGCGCCGGGACCTGAAGGTGCCCACCTTGATCGTGGCGCACACGGTCAAGGGCTGGGGGCTCGGCTCGTACGCGGCGCCCGGCAACCACTCCGCCATTCCGGAAGAGGATGAGGTGCGCGCGCTGCTCGCGGCGGAAGGCCTCGACTTGCAGCAGCCGTACGCGCGCGTGGCCGGCGGCTGGCGGCCGGACGGGCCGGAGCTGCGCTTCCTGGACGCGCGCGGGCGCGAGATGCGGGAGGGCGTGGCCGGCTCGCTGGGGCGCATGCAGGAGAACCGCGCGCGCGTGCAGCGTGCGATCGCGCCCACGCTGCCGCTGCCCGTGGACTTCGGCCTGAACACCGAGCTGGTGCCTTACGCGCACACGCAGTGGGCCTGGGGCCAGATCGCCGGGAAGCTGATCCGCGTCGGCACGCGCGACGAGATGCAGAAGGCCGGCAAGGACCCGGGCAAGGAGCCGACGGCCGACGAGCAGCGCTGGGCCGCCGCCGCCGACCTGGTGCTGACCATGTCGCCGGACGTCGGCACCAGCACCAACATCAATCCGGCCATGGATCAGAAGATCTACGGGCCGGAGCAGGGCGAAAACCTGGAAGCCGAGCTGCAGTTCAAGGACCGCGGCCGCCCCGAGCTGTACATGCACGAGGACGCCTGGACGCGGCACATCCGCTTCGAGATCGCCGAGGCCAACTGCATGTCGGCGCTGGGCGCCTTCGGGAAGATGGGCCCGTACACGGGCGTGCCCTACTTCCCGATGATGACGATCTATGACTTCTTCATCAAGCGCGCCCTGGACCAGCTGTATTACGACCTGTACTGGGGCTCCAGCTTCCTGCTGGTCGGAACGCCCAGCGGCGTGACCTTGTCCCCGGAAGGCGCGCAGCACTCCTGGAAGAGCGACATCCAGATCCCGAACCTGGTCACCTGGGAGCCGGTGTTCGCCAAGGAGATGGAGTGGGTCATCGCCGACGCGTTGCGCCGCCACGTCGAGGGCGACAACGAGGACCGCAGCGGTGTGCTGATCCGCGCGGTCACGCGCGGCGTGCGCCAGAAGGAGTTCATCGAGCGGCTGCGCGCGCAGAAGCGCTTCCAGGGCCTGGAGGACGCGCCCATCCTGGAACAGGTGCGCCGGCACATGCTGCAGGGCGGCTACCGGCTGGTGGACCACCGCGGCGCGCCGGATTACGCGCCCGGCGAGAACGTCGTGCATCTCTTCGCCATGGGCGCGCTCACCACCGAGGCCCTGGCCGCCAGCGACCGCCTGCGCGCGGCCGGGATCTACGCCGACGTGATCGTGGTCAGCAGTCCCGAGCTGCTGCTGGGCCGCGTGGCGCGCCGCGACGGCTACCGCCATCTGCGGCAGGAGCTGGGCGTGGACGGCGCGCTGCACCTCGCGCCCGGCAGCGAGCCTCTGGACGCCGCCGACGCCGTGCTGCTGGCGGCGCGCAGTGTGCCCATCGTGTCGGTGTCCGACGGCGAGGAGGGCCTGCTGGACAATGCCGGCTCCATCCTGGGCGTGCGCCAGGAGGCCCTGGCCGTGCGCAAGTTCAGCAAGTCGGCCCGCCCGTCCGAGATCTACGCCTACCACGGGCTGGACGCGAGCTCCATCTTCCAGGCCGCGGGCCGGCTGCTGGCCGAGAGCGCGCTGGCTGAGGTCCGCCTCAGCCGCTCGGCCTGGACGCGCCTGGCGCGCGACATGGCCGACGGCCGCAGCCTGCCCGACTGGCGCGAGCTCTGGGGCCAGAGCTGAGCCTCTCCGTCGCGCAAGCAGCGCGATCGGACGCCTACAACTGGTCCGCGGGCACGCGCAGGCGCTCGGCGGCGAACTCCCCGATGATCACCACGTAGGCGCTGCCCGGCACCCAGGCATAGCGCCGGCCTTCGCCCGCGGGCTTGCCCAGCCGCACCTCGATCGTGCCCTCGTCCACGCCGGCCTTGAGCACGTCGGTCGGGAAGCCGAACTCCGGGCCCGGCTCGGCCGCCGGGCCGAGCCGCGCCGCCACGTCCTGCGCGCGCAGGTTGGCGAGGGCGAAGGCGAAGCCCTCGGCCACGTGCGCGACCGCGGCGCGGCTGTCGGGAGCCACCATGCGCCACCGGCGCTCGGCTGCGCCCGCAGCGCCCTCCGGCGCCTCCACTGCCAGCTTCCAGGCGCCGTGCTCATCCGGGCTGGCGCGCTGCAGCCAGCGCAGGCGCTGCGCCTGCAGGCCGGGCAGCAGGCGCGGCTCGATCCAGTCGGCTGGATCCGCCGGGGGCGGCCGGAACTCCGGCGCCAGCACCACCTCGTCGCGGTCGGCGCGGCGCACGTAGAACTCGAGCAGGGCCTCCGTGCCGGCCTGCTCCGCCGCGCCGCGCAGGGCGCCGCCCACCAGGTCCGCGAGCGCCAGCCCGCGCGCGTCCAGCAGGCGCACGCGCGTGCCGGCCGCCGGATCCACGCTGTAAGTCTCCTGCTTGTCCGGATTCACCGAGACCGTGTCGCGGTCATCCAGCCCGGCCAGCGTGTCTACCAGGCTGGCCAGCCGGCCGACGTCGGCCGGGTACTGCAGCTTCTCCGCCACCACCCAGCCGCCGGCGCCGCGCACCAGCGTGGTCCTCTGCCCGGCGGATTCGATCTCCACCCGGGCGATGTCCTGGCGCTGGTCTTCCAGCCCCGGGAACAGGCGCTGCACGCGCGCGCGCGTGCGCGCGAAGGCGTCGCCGCGCCACGGCTGCTCCAGGGCCAGCGCCAGCCCGCCGAGCAGCAGCAACAGCGCCAGCAGGATGCGGTTGCGCCGGCTCATGCGGCGCCTCCGCCGCGCGGCCGGTAAGGCCTTGCGCTGCGCCGCTTCCAGTAGCGCCAGTGGGCCAGGCCGAGCAGGGCCAGCAGCAGCGGCGGCGCCAGGACGTTGCCCCAGGCGATGGCGCGCTGGCGCGCGAGCTGGCTGCGCCGCGCGGCGCGGTCCAGCTCCTCGCGCTGCGCCTCCGCTTCCGGCAACCCGCCGCGCGCCTCCACGTACTCGCGGTAGAAGCTGCGCAGGGGCCGCTCGCGCGCGCCCCGGCTGCGCAGCTCGATCAGGCTCTCGTCCTGCGCCAGCCAGTCGATCAGGCTCTCGGCGAACAGCGCGTTGTCCCAGCCGGGCTCCAGGAAGGCGTTCTGGAACAGGTCCGCGTCCCCGATCACGACCAGGAGGCCGGGAGCGAGCGCCGACACGTGCGCGGCGGGCTCCGGCGCCGGCTGCGCGTCCGCGGCGGCTGCCGCGTCGGGCTGCGGAACGGCGTCGGCGTCGAACTGCGCGGGGAAGCTGCCGCGCAG
Source organism: Planctomycetota bacterium (assembly GCA_004295085.1). Classification (GTDB taxonomy): domain Bacteria; phylum Planctomycetota; class UBA1135; order UBA1135; family UBA1135; genus SHNF01. Next base: position 363,074 of record SHNF01000005.1, read on the forward strand.
CGCCACGGCCAGCGGCCACGAGGAGGCGGGGCCGGAGGACAGCGCCTGGCGCTTGAGGCTATCGATGTTCTCGGGGTTCCAGTCGGCGGTTACGTCGTTGGGCAGCAGCCAGGAGCGCGCCGAGGAGCGCAGCAGCACCTCCGCGCGCAGCCCCGCCGGCGCCTGGTCCACCGCGGTCGGATGGGCCCAGAACAGGAACAAACTCTGCTGCCCGGCCGTGGCCACGTTGTCCGCCGCGAAGCTGTCGGCTTCCAGCCGCGGCCACAGGCCGTAGGGCATCTTGATCTCGCTGACGTTCTCGCGGCCGGTGGGGAGCACCTGGCGTTCCTCGGCCACGGCCACCGGGTAGCCGCGCTCGTCCCAGAGCAGGTGGGTCGCCACGTGCACGCCGTGGCCGCGCAGCCACGTCTCCAGGCCGGAGACGAGGGCCTCGCGCTGGAAGCTGCGGTCCGCGCCGGGCGTGTAGCGCTCGTGGTCCAGGAGCACCAGCGCGTGGCCCCCGCGCGCCAGGTACTGGTCCAGCTCGTACACCTCGCGCGCCGTCATGTCCTGCGGCTGCGCCACCACCAGCGCCGCCAGCTCCTCGTGCAGCGCGCTTCCGGCGTCCAGGCGCACGTCGCGGACGCCGTAGCGCTGCGCCAGCACCTGGCGCAGCTCTGCGTACACGCGCTCGGGCGGCGGCGGCGGCAGCGGCATGCCGGGGAACTCGGGCGGCCCCTCCGGCTCGCGCGAGAACACTCCGATCACCGGCCGCCGCGCCGCCAGGAGCTGCGCCAGGCGCGCCGCGAAGGCGTACTCCAGCTCGGCGGGCACCACGAAGGGGATGACCTCGCCGCGGTCCTGGTAGCGCATCTCCAGGCCCTGGTACAGGGCTGTGTAGCGCACGCTGCCGACGTCGCCGGTCGGCAGCGAGATCGGCTGGATGCCGACTTCACGCGCGTGCGTGGCGCTGAGCGGATCGGTGGTCGGATCCACCGTCTCCACCACCATCCGGCCGCCGCTCGCCGCTGCCAGCTCCGCCAGCAGGTTCTCCACCACGATGCGCGCCGGCAGCAGCACCTCCGCGCCCTCGATGTCGCGGTTGAAGTACAGCTTCACCTGCAGCCGGTCCTCGAGGCGCGCCAGCAGGGCCCGGGTGGCCGGCGCCAGGCTGTACTCGCGCTCCGCGGTCAGGTCCAGGCGCGCCGGCGCACGCGCCAGCAGCAGCAGCGCTGCGGCCAGGACGCCGAGCAGGAGCAGCGCGCTCAGCCACGCCTGGCGCGCGGCGGACGCGGCCCGCGAGGACGTGCTCATGGCCAGCGCCGCTGCTCCAGGACCAGGCCGTTGAGGCACAGGAACCACACGGTCGCCGCGACGTAGAACAGCACGTCGCGCAGGTCCACGACGCCCCACACGATGCTGCGGAAGTGCGTGCCGAAGTCCAGCTCCAGCAACAGGCGCCCCAGCCAGGTCGGGACCGCCGTGGCAGTGGCCGCGGCGTGGATGCCGTTGAAGAACACGAGCGCCATCACGCCCAGGATCCAGGCCACGATCTGGTTGCGCGTGCACGCCGAGAAGAACAGGCCGATGGCCACGCACGCCGCCCCGAGCAGCAGGCTCGCCAGGTAGCCGCCCCAGATCGGGCCCGGATCCGGCTCGCCCAGCCAGGCCACCGTGAGCGGCACGCCGGCGGTCAGGCTCAGCGCCGCGGCCAGCAGGCCGAACGCTGCCAGGAACTTGCCGAGCACCAGGTCCCGCACCCGGAACGGGTAGGTCCGCAGCAGCTCCTCGGTGCCGCCGCGGCGCTCCTCCGACCACAAGCGCATGGTCACGGTGGGGGCCGCGAAGATCAGGAGGCTGGGCAGCACGGCGAAGAAGCCGCGCAGGCTGGCGCTGCGCTGGGCGAAGAAGCCGCCCAGCACGAAGAAGAACAGCGCGGCCGCGGCCGGGAACAGCGCCAGGAACACGTACGCCACCGGCGTCTCGAAGGCCGAACGCCACTCGCGGCGGGCCAGCACCCAGGCCTTCACGCCGCGTCCTCCCCCACCAGGCGCTGGAACAGCGCCTCCAGGCTGGCGCGCTGCGGCGCCAGTTCCAGCAGCGCGATGCCGCGCGCCAGCGCCTCGCCGCCGATGCGCTCCAGGGCTTCCGGCCCGGCCTGCACCTGCCCTTCCAACGCGGCGACGCCGTCGCCGAAGGCCGAAGCGCGCCGCACCAGTTCGCGTACGCCGGCGGCGCGCAGCAGTTCTTCCAGGGCTTCGGCCGGGACGCGCGCGCACACGCGCACCGCGTGCCGCACCTGGGCCTGGCGCAGCTCCGCCAGCGGCGCGTCCGCCACCATGCGGCCGCGGTGCAGGATCAGAACGCGCTGCGCCAGGGCCTCCACCTCCGGCAGGACGTGGCTGGTGAGGATCACGGTCTTGGTCCGGCCCAGGCTGCGGATCAGCTCGCGGATCCCGGACGCCTGCATCGGATCCAGGCCGCTGGTCGGCTCATCCAGGATCAGGAGCGGCGGATCGTGCAGCAGGGCCTGGGCGAGGCCGACGCGCTGGCGGTAGCCCTTGGAGCACTCGCCGATGGGCCGCCGGTACACGCTCTCCAGCCCGGTCGCGAGCACCGCGCGGTCCACGGCCGCGTGCCGCGCCGGTCCGCGCAGGCCGCGCGCGCGCGCCGCGAAGTGCAGGAAGTCGCCGACCCTCTGCTCGGGATACAGGGGATTGTTCTCGGGCAGGTATCCGACCCGCTCCTTGACCGCCAGGGGCTCCGCCTCCACGTCGAAGCCGCACACCCGGACGCTGCCCGCGTCCGCACCCAGGTAGCCGGTCAGGATCCGGAGCACCGTGGTCTTGCCGGCGCCGTTGCGCCCCAGGAAGCCGACCACCTCGCCAGCCGGGACGTGGAAGGACACGCCGCACACGGCGCGCACCGGACCATAGGCCTTCTCCAGGCCTTCCACCGCAACCACGGAAGCCACCACGGGCGCGCCGGCCGCGGGCCCGCCGGGATCACTCGACATCTTCCAGCGAGAAGGCGTTGAGGAAGTCCTGGTTGGTGGGGAACTGGGCCAACCGGCTCACCATTAGCTCCATGGCCTCGAGCGGTTTCATGCGGCTGAGCACCCGGCGCAGGATCGAGACCTTGCGCAGCGTCGAGCGGCTCAGCAGCTTCTCCTCCTTGCGCGTGCCGGTGCGGTCCACCGCGATGGCCGGGAAGATGCGCCGGTCGGCGAGCTTGCGGTCCAGCACCAGCTCCATGTTGCCGGTGCCCTTGAACTCCTCGAAGATCACCTGGTCCATGCGCGAGCCGGTCTCCACCAGCGTGGTTGCGATGATGGTGAGCGCCCCCTTCTCCTCGGTGTTGCGCGCCGCGCCGAAAAAGGCCTTGGGCCGGGCCATGGTCCGGGCGTCCAGGCCGCCGCTCAGGGTCTTGCCGCTGCTGCCGATCACGTGGTTGTAGGCCCGGCTCAGCCGCGTCAGCGAGTCGAGCAGGATCATGACCTCCTTCCCGGCCTCCACCAGGCGCTCGGCCCGCTCCTGCACCATCTCGGCCAGGCGCACGTGGTTCTCCGGGCGCTCGTCCAGCGTGCTGGCGTACACTTCGCCGCGCCGCACCGAGCGCTTCCAGCCGGTGGCCTCCTCCGGCCGCTCGTCCACCAGCAGCACGATCAGGTGCACGTCCGGGTACAGCTCCTCCATCGCGTGCGCGATCTGCTGCATCAGGATGGTCTTGCCCGAGCGCGGCGGCGCCACGATCAGCGCGCGCTGGCCGCGCCCGATCGGGCACAACAGGTCCAGGATGCGCATGCTGAGCTGGCCGTCCTGCGCGCAGGTCCCCAGCTCGTAATGGAAGTCCGGGTCGATGACGGTCAGCTTCTTGAAGCTGCGCCGCTGCCGGCTCTCGTTGATGCTGAGCCCGTCCACGCTGTGGATGTGGCGCACCAGCGGCCCGCGCGCCTCGTGGCTGGCTTCGGCTGTCACCTCGCTGCCGGGGCGCAGCTGGAAGCGGCGCGCCAGCGGCGCCGGGACGTACGGGTCGCCCGGCGACGGCGCCAGGCTGCGCGCCACCTGGCGCAGGTTGCCGGAGCCGTCCGGCCGCTCGTCGAAGATTCCGGTCACGCGCAGCGGCGGGCGCTGCGCGGGCGGGCCGGGCCGCGGCCGCGGCGCCACGGCGTCGCCAGGCTCGCGCTCGACGGCGGGAGCGCCAGGCTCGGGGGTCTCCTCCCCCGTCTCGGACACGGTTCCGGGCGCAGCCGCAACACCGGCAGCCGGCGCATTGCCGCTTCCACGCCGGCGCCGCCTGCGGCGGCGTCCCGGCGCGAACGGCCTGTATGGGTCGCTCACGGTACCTCCGTATGCAATGGGAGGCGATTTCGCAATGGCAGAACGGGCGCGCCGAACGAAGTCCAGCGATCGCCCGGAGGATCAGGCACCAGCCTGGGCCGGCAGGATCCAATGAGGACTCCCGTCCGGTCTAGGCGTGGCGAGGGCGTGGTCGGGGCGAAAGGATTTGAACCTTCGACCTCTGCGTCCCGAACGCAGCGCTCTAGCCAAGCTGAGCCACGCCCCGTTCAGGAAGCACCATTATGAGCTATCGGTATCACCGGGTCAAGGTAACCGCAAGCGAACCGCAAGCCCACGCCGGGCTTCTGGAACGAGGCCAATTCAGAACCCCGGCGGACACCAGGCGCCGATCCTGGGCTGCGATCAGCGGCCCAGGTCCACGAACAGGCCGCCGTTGCGCCTGGCCAGCTCCTCCATGAAGTCCTTCTCGAAGCCGCCGATGGCGATGGTGTGCAGCGTGACCCGGCGAAAGCGGTTCAGCTCAGTGACCGCGTCCACGATGTCGTCGGGCTCCACCAGCTCGCCCACGCTGGGGCGGCCGTCGGACAGGAAGAACACCGTGTCCACGTCCGAGGGGATCTCGGTGTCGTTACCGGTCACGGGCGTGCGCGCCTGGTTGTCCTTGATCTCGATGCCGAGTCCGGCGAGCAGACCTGCGTAGGTGTTGGTGCGCCCCTCGTCGGCGCCCGCGGAACCCTTGAGCCCGGCCGAGGCGCGCGCCGCGGCCAGCTGGCCGCCGATCGGCTGCAGGCCCTGCACGAAGTCCTTGGCGCTGCGCAGCGTCAGCGGGTTGGCCGGGACCAGCTTGGGCCGCCACGGATAGACCTGGGTCGCGAAGGCGATGATGTTGAAGCGCACGTTGCTGCCCAGGCCCTCGATGGTGCGTGCCAGCTCCTCCTTGGTGATCTCGAGCTTGCTGAAGCGGGTGAAGCCGCGCTCGCGGAAGCCGTCCTTCTCGGTGACGTCCTCCTCCATGGAGCCGGACACGTCGATGACGAAGACGATGCTGGTGCTGGGCGTGTCCACGCCCATGAAGCTGGCGGACTTCTGCGAGGGCACGTACTGCTCCGCGGCCTTGGCGCGCGCCGCCTGGCGCTTGGCCAGCTCCTCGTCGCTGGGCACGACGTAGCTGGCTTCGGCCTGCTTCCACCAGTTGCGCCACGAGGCCGGATCGTCCCGGAACTGCATGTCGGTGATGGCCACCAGGGTCGGATAGACCTGCTCGAGGATCCGGCCCTCGCCCTGCTCCATCAAGGCCACCAGCGGGCCGATGGCCTCCTTCACGCGCACCTGGCGCAGCGCCATGCAGGCGGCGGTCTGCACTTCCAGGGCCGCGTCCTGGACCGCGGCCGCAAGCGGCGGGCCGGCGACGTCCTCGTGGCCCTTGCCCAGGGCCCCGAGCGCGTCCACCGCCGCCACGCGCACCAGGGGCAGCGCGTCGGAGATCGCGAGCTGGGCGAAGGCCGGCAGCGATTCCACGTCGCCGAGCAGGCCCAGCGACGTGGCGGTCCACAGGCGCACCTCCTCGCTCTTGCTGGCGAGGTGGGGGCGCAGCAGCGGGGTGTACTCGACCCACTTGCCCTCGCCCGCGGCGCGGATGATGCCGGCCAGGTTCTCGGGCGGCTTGCCCTTCTCCACGATCACCTGCATGGAGGCGCGCGCGGCTTCCGAGGGCAGGGCCGCCAGCACCTCGCGCCCGGCGGCGGCGATGTGCGGGTCCGGATCCCGGAGCACGTTGAACTGGAGCAGGGCGTCGGCCACGCCGGCATCGTCAATGCCTTTGAGCGCCTTGACGTACTCAACCCGTTCGTACAGGTCCTTGGCCCGTGGGTAGTAGCGCTTGAAGTCCCGGACGGTCGGATCCTGGGCCAGGAGCACGGGCAGGAACAGCAGGAGCGCGGCGCTCGCCATCACGGCCTAGGATAGCGGCGGAAATGCAGCTGACCCTGTCCACGCACCTGTTGGTGTACTCCCGGCTGGAGGACGGCGTGCTCGGCGCGCTGGCGCGCTCCGGTTTCGAGACCGTGGAGCTGTGGCTGGCGGAGCCGCACGTGCCCTGGCGCGACCTGCAGGCCACCGCGGACCTGCGCGCGCGCCTGGAGCATGCGGGGCTGCGCGCCGCCAGCGTGCACCTGCCCTTCTACCCGTCCGTGGCGGAGCTGCGCGACCAGGGCCGGAAGTGGTCGGTGCTGGCTCAGGAGCGCGAGCAGCGCCGGATCGCCGTGGCTGGCGCCGCGCAGGGGCTGCGAGCCGCGGCGGTCCTGGGTGCCACGCGCGCGGTCCTGCACCTGGGATGGCAGAAGGACGTGTGGACGCCGCAGTCCCATGCCTGGGCGCGGGACGCCGTGGCCGCCCTGTTGCCACCGGCCCGCGAGCACGGCGTGACCCTGCTGCTGGAGAACATCATTTCGGAGGGCACGCGGGCGCGGCGTCTGGTGGCGCTGCTGGACGAGCTGGATCCCGCGGGCGAGGCGGGCGTGTGCCTGGACCTCGGCCACGCGCACGTCGAAGGCGGAGTCCTGAGCCAGCTCCAGGACGCGCTGCCGCGCCTGCGCCACCTGCACGTCCACGACAACGACGGCGGCGAGGACCAGCACCTGTGTCCGGGACAGGGCTCCATCCCCTGGGCCGAGGTGCTCGGCTTCCTGCAGCGGGCGGGATACGGCGGCCAGGGCGCCCTGGAGATCCGGGACGCCAGCGCCGGCCGTGATTCCGCCGCGCAAATCCTTGAACGCGAAGGGGCGCAGGTGCGAGGCTTCCAGCAGCAATGGTCGCGACACGGCCTTCTACCTGCCCCGGCTCCCGCCCCTCGCAGGGCTCCGGACGCTGCGCCGCCGCGCCGATCGACCCCGTGACCGCGGCGCGGCTGCTGCGCGGCGACATGGAGCTTCAGGCGCTCACGCCCGAGGCCAGCGCGCGCCGCTACTTCCGCCCGCTCGAGGCGTGCGCGTGCGGCTGGCTGCTGGCGCGCTGGAGCGAGCCGGCGCCGCTGGCGGCCACCGAGTGGATGCACGCCGCCGGCGTGCGCGTGCCCGTGATCGGCCCGTCCGTGCCCGGCGCCTACCTGGTGCAGGACTTCGGCGACTGCCACCTGGCGCAGGCGCCGGCGCCCGCGCACTACGCCTCGGTCCTGGAGCAATCCGAGCGCATCGGCGCGGCGGCGTTGCCGTCCGGCCACCCCAACGCGCGCCTGAGCCTGGACGCCGAGCTGTTCCGCAAGGAGCTGCGCATGTTCCGCGAGTACTACGTGCAGGGCCTGCGCCGGCGCGCCGGGGCCGAGGCCGCGGCGCTGGAGCAGGCCTGCGCGCGCCTGGCGCAGGCCGCGTCCGCCGGCCCCTGGCGCGTGCAGCACCGCGATCTGCACTCGCGCAACGTCATGCTGCCGCCGGACGGCGGCGTCGCACTGATCGACCACCAGGACCTGCGCCCGGGCCCGCTGTTCTACGACCTGGCCTCGCTGCGCACCGATGCGTACACCGACGTGCCGCCCGCCGCGGAGGCGCTGCTGGCGCAGGCCGAGTCGGACCTGGCGCAGCGCGCGCGCCTGCAGCCGCAGCCGGCGCGCGACCAGTACCACGCCACTGCCTTGCAGCGCGTGTTGAAGGCGCTGGGCACCTTCGGGCGCCTGATCGGGGCCGGCCGCGAGCACTATCGCGAGGCGGAACGCCGGGCGCGCGGCCACGCGCTGCGTCTGCTGCGCGCGCGCGCCGACTTCGCCGAGTTCCTGCCGTACGTGGAGTGAGCACGGCGCTGGTCCTCGCCGCCGGGCTCGCCACCCGGCTCGGCTCCTTGCGCGAGCGCTACGCCAAGGCCTGCGTGCCCGTGGCCGGCACCACACCGCTCGCGTTCGTCCTGCAGCGCCTGCACGCCGCCGGAGTTCAGCGGGCCTGGGTGAATCTCCACCACCACGGCGAGCAAGTGCAGGCGGAAGCCGAGCGGTCGGCCCCGCCGGGCCTGGAGCTGCACTTCCTGGAAGAGGCGCGTCTGCTCGGCACCGGAGGCAGCCTCCTGGCCGTGGCCGAGGGCGACGGCAGCCTCCCCGACCTGGTGGTGAACGCCAAGATCTTCACGGACTTCGACTTCGGCCGGGCGCTAGCGGCACCGGCATCCGCCGTGGTCCTGCACCCGCCCGGCGACCTGGCCCTCTTCGGCGGGCTGCGCCATGACGGCGCCGGCCGCGTCACCGGCCTGCGCACGGCCGGACCACCGTCCTCCGAAGCGGGCACCGCCGTGTTCACCGGCATCTCGCGGCCGTCCACGTCCTGGCTGCCGGCGCTGGCGGCGGCCGCGCGCGCCCGCCCGAAGGACGCCGTGTGCCTGGTGCGCGACGGGCTGTTGCCGGCGCTGCAGAATGGCGCGGACGTGCGCGCGCTGCTGCACGCGGGCTTGTGGCTGGAGGTCAGCACGCCGGAACGCGTGGCCGCGGCCGCACCGGCCGTGCGCCGGCTGGCATAGCGCTCAGGCGATCGGCGCGGCCGGATCGCGCAGGATGCGGTTGGGTCCGCGCCGCGCGGTGACCCCGCAGGCGTCCAGGTGCTCGAGCAGCGGCATCAAGTACTTGCGTGAGGTCTGGAAACGGTCGCGCAGCGCCGGAATGTCCATGCCGGCCCCCTGCAGCTGGCCGACCACGGCCTGGCGCAGCGCCTCCACCGGCGTGCGCGCGAACACAAGCTCGCCGCTGGGGCGCACGACTTCGCCGCTGTCCGCCAGCAGATCCAGCGCGCGCTGCACGCGCGGCTCGGGCAGCCGCAGCTGCGCGGACAGGGCCGCCACCTCCGGAGGCTGCAGGGCGGCGTGCTCGAGCACCGCGCGCAGCGCCGCCGCGTCGGCCTGCACCTCCGGCGGCGCCTGCGCGCCCGCCAGCTCCCAGTCCGTGCCCCGGCGGCGGCGCAGGCCCGCCGCCTCCAGCTCCTCCTCCGGCAAGTCCTCCAGTGACTTGGCATGCGGCCCCAGCCGTTCGCGCAGCCACGCCAGCGGAACGCGCAGGCGCTGCGGATGTTCGCGCCGGAAGCCATCGACCGCGGCGGCCAGCTGCTGCGCCAGCAGTCCGGCGCTGCCGACGCCGACGTAGCGCTCGCCCGGGAGTTTGCGCGCCAGCCTGCCGCCGCAGGCCTGCTCCAGCGCCCTCCGTGCCGCCTCGGGACGCCAGCCGAGCCGGGCTGCGACCTCCTCTCCGCTGCCGCTGCCCCCGGGCAGCCACTCCAGGGCCGCCACGGCCAGCTGGCGCGGCTCCGCCAGTGCGCGCGCGAAGCGCTCCAGCGCGGCCCGTTCCTCGGCGTCGCGCCGGCGCAGCCGGCGCGCCGCGAACAGCAGGGCCGTGCCGGAGGCGAGGTTCACGCCCGGGCTGGGGCGGCGCAGGAGCAGCGGCTCGCCGGGCACCACCGCCAGCTCCTCGGACAGCTCCAGGTCCGCCAGCATGTCCGGCTGCGACTCCGGGGGCAGGAACACCACGGCCTCGACGCAGGCGGTATGCACCAGCAGCAGCAGCGGCATGCCGTGCTCCAGAGGCGGCGCTCCCGGCACCGGCCGGATCCGGGCGCGCAGCAGCTTGCCGCACGGGATCATTCCGGGAGCGCCGATCACCGCGCCGCGCGGCGCGTCCGCGGGGGCGACGTCGGGCAGGTTGAGCGCCGTGCGCAGGCCCTCGCGCCCCTCCGCGGCGGCGCGACCGTGCACCTGCACCCGGCGCACGCGGCTGCGCTTGCGCGCCGGCAGCACTTCCACGGTATCGCCGTCGCGCACCACGCCGCTCGCGGTCACGCCCGTGGCCACGGTGCCAGCGCCGTGCAGCGCGAACGAGCGCTGCACCGGGAGGCGGAAGGCGTGCAGGCTGTCCTCGGCGGCGGCGGCGCGCTGCGCCAGGCGGCGCAGCTCCGAGCGCAGCGCACCGATGCCCTCGCCGCTGTGCGTGCTCACCTCCACCACCGGCGCCTGTTCCCAGGGCGTTCCCGCCACCAGCGCCGCCACGTCCGCGCGCACCAGGGCGCGCACGTCGGCATCCGCCAGATCCACCTTGCTCAGCACCACCAGGCCATGCCGCAGGCCGAGCAGCTGCAGCACCTCGAAGTGCTCGCGCGTCTGCGGCATGACGCCGTCGTCGCAGGCCACCACCAGCATGGCGGCGCCCATGCCGGTGGCACCGGCCACCATCTTGCGCACCAGCTTCTCGTGCCCCGGCACGTCCACGAAGCCGATCTCGGTCCCGTCGGGAAAGGAGGTCTGGGCGTAGCCGAGGTCCAGCGTGATGCCGCGCTCCTGCTCCTCCTTCCAGCGGTCCGGGTGCGTGCCGGTGAGCGCTTCGATCAGGCTGCTCTTGCCGTGATCGATGTGCCCGGCGGTGCCGATCACCACCGGGATCGGGCGCGGCGTCGGTGCTGCAGGTTCGGCCATCCCTAGAATGGGCGCCATGCTAACCGGGCAGGCGGGCGCCGAGACCTGGACCCCGACACGGGAGCAGCCGGTCTTCATGCTCAGCCGCTTCCTGCGCGCCCGCTATGGCCGGCCGCTGCGGCGCGTGATGCTGGACCTCGGTCGCACCTGCCCCAACCGCGACGGCAAGTTCGGCTTCGGCGGCTGCATCTACTGCGACGTGGCTGGCAGCGGCACCGGCGCCGCGCCGCGCCAGCCGCTGGCGGCGCAGTGGCAGGAGGGCGTGGCCCGCGTGCGGCGCCTGCACCCGGAAGGTCCGGCCGCGATCGCCTATGTGCAGTCCTATTCCAACACCTACCCGGACCTGCTGCCTCTGCGGGACGCGCTCGACTTCCTGGCCGGCTTCAGGGACGCCGCCCCGATCGTGAGCGTCGGCACGCGGCCGGACTGCTTCAGCGAGGATGCGGCCGATCTGCTCGCGTGCCAGCGCGAGCGCTTCGACGCAGTCTGGGTCGAATTCGGCCTCGAGACGGCCGACGACCGCGTGCAGGAGGTCATCCAGCGCTACGACACGCTGGAGAACTTCTTCACCGCCTGCCGCAGGGCCAAGGAGAGAGGTCTCGGAGTCGTCTGTCACACGATCGCCGGCCTGCCCGGCGAGCGCGAAGACGGCCTGCGCAAGCAGGTCGATGCGGCCGCCGAAGCGCAGGTGGACGGAATCAAGTTCCACCAGCTCATGGTGCTGCGCCGCACCAAGCTCGAGGTCATGTGGAAGCGCGGCGAGCTCAGCCTGCTGAGTCCGGAGCAATACGTCACCCGGGTCGCCGATGCGCTGGAGCTCCTGCCTGCGCACGTGGTCGTGCACCGGCTGGTGGCCGAGGCGCCCCCCGCGGAATACCTGGCACCCGCCGGCTGGCCGCGCAAGAACGCCGTGCACGCCGCCATCGAGGCGGAGCTGCGCCGCCGCAGCTCCCTGCAGGGCCGGCACGCGCCCGGAGAGCACGTGTCCGGCGGGCGTGGTGCTTAGGCGCCAAACGGGACGCTAACCTCCACGACTCGATCATGCGCTCCTTCCTCTGCACCCTTCCTTTCCTCGGCTTGGCCGGCATGGCCGCTCCCGTCCCGGCCCAGCTGGTGCGCGGCGGCGACCTGGTGGTGGCGGATTTCTACGCCAACGGCGCGTTCCGGGTCACGCGCGCCGGGGTGGTGACGCCGCTGTACGCGGGCGCCCCTTTGCTCGGACCGGCGGACGTGGCCGTGGACGGCGACCTGGACGTGTTCATCGCCGACTTCACCGGCGGCGCGATCTACCGCATCGAGTCGACGAGCCTTCTGGTCCCGGTGGCAGGCGGCATCAGCGGCCCGATCCGCATGGCGGTGGACCACAACGGCGACCTGATCGTCACCACGCTCACCTCCGGCCAGCTCCTGCGTGTGACCCAGGCGGGCGTGGCCACCCCGATCGCGTCGGGCTTCTTCCGCCCCTTCGGCGTGACGGTCGAGCCCGGCGGCGACTACCTGGTCACGACCGATCTGAATCCCTCCTTCCAGATCGACGGCCGCCTGTGGCGCGTGGATCGCGCCACCGGCAACAAGATGGAGATCGCGGGCAACCTGGACCTGGCCGAGGCGGTGGCCTTGTTCCACGACGGCGACTACGCCGTGGCCAGCGGCAATCCGGACTACGTGGACCGGATCGACCGCGTCACCGGCTTCCGCACGCGGCTGGTGTCCTCACCGCCGCTCGGCAACCCATGCGACCTCGTCGGCGACTTCGCCGGCGGCTTCTACGTGTCCGAATCCGGGCTGCCGGCCGGAAACCGCATCGTGCACGTGGACGCGGCCGGCGCGCTGACGGTGGTGAGCGCAAGCCCCTTGCTCCTCAACCCGGAGGGCCTGGCACGGGCGCCGCAGCTGAGCGGACCGACCGCCCCGTTCACCGGTCCGGGGGCCGACTTCGACCTGCTCCTGGACTTCCCGGGCGAAGGCGGGCGTCCCTACAAGATCGTGGCGGCGCTGAGCGTGTTCCCCGGCATCGCGCTGCCGGCGCCCGATCCGCGCGGCTCGCCGCTGAACCCGGACGTGCTGTTCCTGCGCACGCGCATGGGCGACTTCTCCCCGTTCACCAGCGGCTGGACCGGCGGCGCCCTGGGGCCGCAGGGGCGCGCCCGGGCGGCGCTCAACCTGTCCTCGCTCGCTCCCGGAGCGCTGGCCGGCATGGCCGTGCACCTGCACGCGTTCACGTTGGATGCCGCGGCGCCCAGTGGCCTGCGCAGCTTCAGCAACGTGCTGAGCCTGCACTTCTGAGGCAGGCGGGGTGGTGGGGGCGGCAGGAATTGAACCTGCGACCAACTGGTTAAAAGCCAGCTGCTCTGCCCCTGAGCTACGCCCCCCGAGGGCTCAGACTTCCATGATCTCTTTGGTCTTGGCCGCCACCAGCTCGTCCACTTTCTTCTCGTATTCCTTGAGCAGGCCCTGGACCTTGTCCTTGGCCCGCTCCAGCTCGTCCTCGGTGATGGCGACGGAGCGCTTCTTGTCGTCGGCGGCGGTCTCCAGCTCCTTGAGCACATCGCGGCGCACGTTGCGCATGCTGACCCGGGTCTCCTCGGCCAGGGACTTGACGCGGCCGGCCAGCTTCTTGCGCTGATCCTCGGACAGCGGCGGGATCAGGATGCGGATGGCCTTGGCCTCCACCGAAGGGTTGAGGCCGAGGTCCGAGGCCTGGATGGCCTTCTCGATGTCCTTGATCGAACTCGGGTCGAAGGGCTTCACCAGCAGCGAGCGCGGGTCCGGCACGGTGATCGTCGCGATCTGGCTCAAGGGCGTCCTGGAGCCGTAGTAGTCCACCTTCACGTTCTCGATCAGGCCGGGCATGGCGCGGCCCGTGCGGATGCCGCGCACCTCGGAGCCGAGGTGCTCCAGGGACTTCTTCAGCCGCTCGGTCGCAGCATCCAGGAAAGGCTGGGTCGGGGTGGCCATGGGGGTTCAGTTGTGGATGAGTGTGCCGTTCCTCTCGCCGCGGGCGGCCTTGAGGATGCCGTGGTCGCTGTCCAGGTTGAAGACCACCAGGGGCAGATGGTTCTCGCGGCACAGGGTGAAGGCGGTCTGATCCATGACGCGCAGCCGCTGCTCCAGGACCTGATCGAACGTGAGCTCGGGCAGGAAGCGCGCGCCCGGGTCGCGGCGCGGGTCGCGGTCGTACACGCCGTCCACGGTGGTCGCCTTCAACAGCACGTCGCAGTCCAGCTCCACCGCGCGCTGGGCGGCGGCGGTGTCGGTGGTGAAGTAAGGGCTGCCGAGCCCCCCCACCAGGATGACGACGCGCCCCTTCTCCAGGTGGCGGATGGCGCGGCGGCGGATGAAGGGTTCGCACACCTTGTGCACGTCCACCGCCGACATGACGCGCGTGTGCATGCCGCGGGCCTCCAGGGCATCGCTCAGCGCCAGGCCATTGATGATGGTGGCCAGCATCCCCATGTAGTCGGCGGTGGCCCGGGCGATGCCAAGTCCCTCGAACTGCGCGCCGCGCACGATGTTGCCGCCGCCGATCACGGTGGCGGCCTGCTTGCCCTCCGCCGTCAGCTCACGCAGCTGGTCGGCCAGGCGCTGCACGCGCTCGACGTCCAGCCCGGTCTCGCCGGGCCGCGCGAAGCCCTCGCCGCTGACCTTCAGAAGAATGCGCCGGTATGGAAAGCTTCTGCGCGCTTGCGGCTTGTCGGCCACGGCCGGCTCAAGCCCCCACTTCGAAACGGGCGAAGCGGGTGATGCGCACGTTTTCGCCGGTCTTCGCCACCACGGCCGCCACCAGGTCGCGCACCTTCTTCTCCGGATCCTTGACGTACTCCTGCTCCAGCAGCACGCGCTCGGTGACGAATTTCTCCAGGCGCCCGGCCACGATCTTCTCGCGGATCGGCTCCGGCTTGCCCTTCATGTCGTCCTGCTCCAGCAGGATCGCCTTCTCCCGGGCCAGGACTTCGGCCGGGACCCCGTCGCGGTCCACCGCCAGCGGGGTCGGCGACGCGGCCGCGATGTGCATGGCCAGGTCCTTCAGCAGCTGCTCGACCTCGTCGGAGCGCGCCGCGAAGTCGGTCTCGGTGCCCAGTTCCAGCAGCACCCCCACCTTCTGGTTGTGATGGATGTAGGAAAAGACGCGGCCTTCCCGGGTCATGCGGCCGGCGCGCTGGTCGGCGGCCTGCAGACCCTTCTTGCGCAGGATGTCGGCGGCCTTCTGCGTGTCGCCGCCGGCTTCGGCCAGGGCCTTCTTGCACTCCATCATCCCGGCGCCGGTCTGCGAGCGTAGTGCCGCCACGGTGCTGGCGCTGATTTCCGTCATGTCTCGAGTCTCCTGTGCAGCAGCGGGAACGGGTTGCGCGTCACTGGTCGTCGCCGCTCTCCGCTCCGGCGGCGTCGCCGCCCGGCGGCGGCGGCGTGGCGGCGCCTGCTTGCGGCTCGGTCATGGGCGTGATGGGCACCTTGCCGGACACGCCGGAGGGCCCGACCAGGCGCGGACGGGCGCGCGGGCGCGGCGTCGGCGGGCCGCCGGGCTCGGCGGCGCGCGCCGGCTCTGCCCCGCTCTCGCGCCGGCGCGGATCCGGCAGGCCGCGCTCCTGGCGCAGGCGGTGGCCTTCGCGGATGGCTTCGCCCAGCTCGTTGAGGATGAGGGCCACCGAGCGGATGGCGTCGTCGTTGGCCGGAA
>SHNF01000017.1:0-62957 GCA_004295085.1 Planctomycetota bacterium
TGGCGCCAGGCACGCTGTAGTAGTTCGACGCCACCATGTTGTTGAAGATGACGTCCGGGCCCGAGCGCTCCGCGGAGTTGCCGGGAATGAATTCGCCAGACGCGACCTTGTACACGCCGGCGAACTTGGGCTGCACCGCCTTGTGGACGGGCAGTTGATTCTGAGCGGAAACGCTGGCCGCCAATGCGACGACTGCGCCCGCAGCGAGGATGTTGCGCAACATGAGCTTCTTCACTCCGATGCCTAGGGTAGGTTGGGTTCAGGGGAAGGAGCCAACTCCTTCGCTCGCGCCGGTGCTGAGGGGATCCCGCCGCGAACCCTGGTCCTTCATTCTCGCAGGCCCCTTGCGACTGTCCAGGGGAAGCTGGCTTTTTTCCTAGCGGATCGAGGACAAACCCGTAGCGCCGGCGGCTGGCCGCGGCTCGCTGGCGGACCCGGCTGGCCAGCCTGCCTGGCTAGGCTGCGTGGATGGCGTCCGGAAGCGTTGCCGTGGTGGGGGCGGGAGCCCTGGGCGGCTGGACCGCCCTTTGGATGCGTCGTGGCGGCGCAGACGTGATTCTGCTGGACGCAGCAGAGCCTGGCCACGCCCGCTCCAGCAGCGGCGGAGAGACCCGCCTCCTGCGCTGCGGCTATGGGACTGCGGTGGAGTTTTCCGCACTCGCGTGGCAGGCCGCCCGTCTCTGGGCCCAGGAGGAGCCGGCGCTGGGGGGTGACATCTGGCGGCGCAACGGGGTCCTGTGGTTGTTCCGCAGCCGGGCGGACGGCTACGCCGCCGCCACGGAGCAGGCCTTGACCCGCCTGCAAGTGCCGTTCTGCCGGCTGGATGCGGCGGAAGTGCAGCGCCGCTGGCCGGTCTTCCGCGCGCAGCCTCTGGAGTGCGCCCTGCTGGAACCGGAGGCCGGCTTCCTCCAGGCCCGCCGCGCGTGCCGGGGTGTGCAGGAGCGGTTCCTGAGGGAAGGGGGGCAATGGCGCCTGGCAACTGCGCGGCCTGGCCGAGGCCTTGGTGGGCGGCTGCTGGAGCTGGAGTTGAGCCCGGCGGAGCACCTCGGGGCCGACGCCTTCGTCTTTGCCTGTGGGCCTTGGCTGCCCAAGTTGTTCCCCGGGGTGCCGCAGGCGGCCGTACGCGTCACCCGCCAGGAGGTCCATACCTTTGCCGTTCCCCCGGACCGGCCGGAATGGACCGCGGACCGGATGCCGTGTTGGATCGATTACAACTCCGGAATCTGGTACGGCGTCCCCGCCGGTGAGAGCCGGGGATTCAAGATCGGCGACCACCGGCCGGGTCCGGCCTTCGATCCCGACCACGGCGACCGCACTCCGAGCGCCGCTGGGCTGGCTGCGGCGCGCGCCTTCCTGCGCCAGTCATTCCCGGCGCTGCGCGACGCGGCCTTGGTCGGGGCCGAAGTCTGCCAGTACGAGCTGGCGCCGCAGGACCGTCCTTTCTGCCTGCGCCATCCCGAGTGGAGCAACGTATGGCTTGTGGGCGGCGGCAGCGGGCACGGCTTCAAGCTCGGCCCTGCACTCGGCGCCGCCGCCGCGGCCCAGGTGCTGGCTGGATAGAGGACAGGCGCACGGCACGGGTACAACGGAGGCGATGCCTTCGCGCCCGCCGGAGCTCCGCCTCTTCGAGGAGACGACGCCGCAGGAACGCTTGGCGTCGCGGCGCTCCGCGTTCGCGCACCAGATCGCGCTTGTACTGCTGCCGACGCTGCGCGCGCTGCGCCGCCGCGGCATCTGGAAGGCTCTGGCGGCGCCCGGTGGCGCGAGCGCGCCGGATCTGGCGCGCAGCAGCAGCGCACGGCTGGGATACCTCAACGTGGCCCTGCGCGCCCTGGCTTCGCTCGGCTGGCTGCACGGCTGGCGCGCGCCCGTGACCTGGGAGGACACGCAGCGCGGCGCCGCGCTGCGCCTCACGCCGGCCGGCAGCGCCGCATTCGCCGAGCTGGAGCGGGCGGGCGACCTGTTCGACGCTTCCGCCGACTTCCTGGACTTCGGCGAGGGCGCGGAGGAGTGGCTGTTCGGGCCGAATCCGCCGCCGGCGCCTTCGCCGCGGGCGTTCGTCGAGCGCGTGCGCGCGGCCGAACTGCGCGGTGCGTCCGGCCCGGTGCTGGACACCTTCTTTCAGGGGCTGGTGCTGGCGCCGCTGCTGGTGGCCTTGTCGCGGCGCGGCGCCTTTGCCGTGCGCGGAGCCGGCACGGACGTGTGCGTTCACGACTGCGTCGAGCCGGCGGCGCTCGGCGCCATGCTGCGCGGGCGCCTGGAGACCGAAGTCCTGCCCTTGCTGGCGGCGCAGGGCTGGGCGGAGGGCGCCCCCGGCGAGCTGCGCCTCACGCCCCGTGGCAAGATCGCCGTGTTCCTGGCGCCTTCCTACGCAATAACTCTGTCGTACCTGCCGCTGTTCCGGCACGCGGAGGAGCTGCTGTTCGGCCCGCGCAGGTTCCAGGATCTGTTCCCGCGCGTGCAGGGGCGCGAAACGCACCTGCGCCGGCCGTTGAACATCTGGGGCAGCGGCGGCGCCCACGATCTCTACTTCCGGGCCCTCGGCGAGGCCGTGCAGCGCCTGTTCGCCGGTCCCGACCCGCCGCTCGCGATCTGCGACACCGGCTGCGGCGACGGCAGCCTGCTGGTGCACATGCACCGGATCCTGGCCCAGCGCCTGCATTGGGACTTCCGCGCGCGGCCGGTCTGGTTCCTGGGCGCCGACCTGAACGCCGAGTCGCGGCGGCGGGCAGCGCGCAGCCTCGAAGAGGCCGGCGTGCCCCAGGCGCGCGTGATCGAGGCCGACATGGACATCAACTTCCCCGACCGGCTGGCGGCCGAGATCGCGGCCCTGCGCCTGCCGGTGCGCGATCCGGAGAGCAGCGCGACGCGGCCGCTGGCCGCCGCGGACGCCCTGCACACCAACTCCATGCTGATTCACAATCGCGTGTTCCTGGCGCCGGAGCCGGGCGGCGCCGACCCGGACAGCCGCACCGACGGCGCCTACGCCGACGAGACCGGGGCGCCGGTGCCCGGCATGCTGCTGCAGCGCAACCTGGCCGACTTCCTGCGCCGCTGGGCGCCGCACGTGCGCCGCTACGGCTGGCTGTTCGTGGAGCTGCACACTCTGCCCGTGGCCACCGTGGCGGCCGATCCCTTGCGCACGCCCACGGTGGCATTCGACCTTACCCACGGCTTCACCCACCAATTCACCGTGGAGCCGGACGAGCTGCTACGCGCGGCCGCCGCCGCCGGGATGCGGCCTGGACCCGCCGAGTACCAGTTCCGCTTCCCGGACCCGGCCCAGCCGCGCGTGTCGGTGATGTACCTGGTGAAGGCCTAGAATCGGCGCCGCCATGCCGGCTCCGCTCGATCGCCTGCTCGGCGGCGCGCCGCGCCATCCCAGCCGCATCGTGTGCCTGACCGAGGAGCCGACCGAGACCTTGTACCGCCTGGGCGCCGGCGATCGCGTGGTGGGCGTGTCCGGCTACACGGTGCGGCCCAAGGAGGCGCGCGCCAAGCCCAAAGTCAGCGCCTTCATCGAGGCCGACGTGGACGCGATCCTGGCCCTGCGCCCGGACCTGGTGGTGGGCTTCTCGGACCTGCAGGCCGACATCGCGGCCACGCTGGTGCGGCGCGGCGCGGCGGTGCTGCTGTTCAACCAGCGCTCGGTGGCGGAGATCCTGCAGATGGTCCACGTGCTCGCCGGCGTCGTGGGCCTGGCGCCGGCGGGAGAGCGCCTGGCCGGCGAGCTGGAGGCGAACCTGCGCCGGCACGCGCAGGCGGCGCAGGCACTGCCCCGGCGCCCGCGCGTGTTCTTCGAGGAGTGGCACGCGCCCTTGATCGCTGGGATCCGCTGGTGCTCGGAGCTGATCGAGATCGCGGGCGGCGAGGACGTGTGCGCCGAGAAGCGCGCCTGCGGCCTGGCCAAGGACCGCATCGTGGATCCGGCGGAGATCGCGCGCCGCGATCCGGAGGTGGTGATCGCCTCCTGGTGCGGCCGCAAGGTCTTGGAGGCCCGGATCCGCGCCCGGCCGGGCTGGAGCGCGGTGGCCGCGGTGCGCGCGGACCAGCTCTACGAGATCAAGAGCACGTACATCCTGCAGCCCGGGCCGGCGGCGCTCAGCGACGGCCTGGACCAGCTTGCCGCCATCGTGCACGCCGCCGCCGGCGGCGAGCACCTGCCGCGCCCGCGCCCGGGACTGCCGCGCCAGGCGCCGATGGCTCCCCGCTACGCCTGAATCAGTAGCGCGCGACCGCCGGATCCACCAGCTGCGACCAGCGGTCGATGCCGCCGGCCAGGTCGAACACGTCCGTGCGCCCGAGCTGGGCGAAGTACTGGCACAGCCGGGCGCTGCGCATGCCGTGGTGGCAGTAGAGCACGTAAGGACCGCCCTCCGGCGCCAGCTCCGCCTGCCACAACTGCACGCGCGACATCGGGTAGTGCTCGGCGCCGGGCAGGCGGCACAGGCTCCACTCCGGCGCTTCGCGCACGTCGATCAGGCGCAGCTTCTCGCCGGCATCCAGGCGGCGCTTCAGCTCCAGGGGGTCGAGGCTGGGCACGGGGGGAAACGCGAGCGGCTCCCGTTGCCGGGATCCGCTCCAGTGTAGGCGCGGGCGTGCGCTACTCGCCTTGCAGGATCACCAGCCGGCTGCTGCCGTCGCTGTACACGCTCAGGCGCACACCGAGCGCCAGCTCGGCCCGCTCCAGCGCGCCGCGGAAGTCCTCGGGCGAAGCGACCTCCTCGCGGCCCACCTGCGTGATGACGTCGCCCACGACGATGCCGCTCTTCTCCGCCAGGCTGCGCCGCTCCACCGCCGTCACGACCACGCCTTGCACGCCCTCGGCGTTGAGCTGGCGGGCCCGCTCGGGCGTCAGCGGCGCGACCTTGAACCCAAGGCCCGGGGCTGCGTACTCGCCCAGCTCCTGCCGGCGCTGCTGCTGCTCCATCCGGGCGAAGTCGCCCGGGCGCTCGCCGATGCTCACCGGCAGCGTGACGCTCGCGCCGTCCCGCACCACCTCCAGCCGCACCGTGGTCCCGGGCAGCGTGGTCGCCACGGCCGAACGCAGCTGCACCATCTCCTTCATCGGGCGGCCGTCGAGGGCCGTGATGATGTCCCCGGGCTGCAGGCCCGCCGCGTCGGCCGGGCTGCCCTCGGTCACCTCGCGCACGTACACGCCGTCGGTGCGGTCATAGCCGCGCGGCCGCTGCTCCTCGGACATGCGCTCCAGGTCCTCCATGAGGATGCCGAGGTAGCCGCGCGCGAACTCACGGCCATGGATCAGGCTGTCCATGACGTTGCGCGCCGCATTGCTCGGGATCGCGAAGCCGACGCCGTTGTACACGCCGGTCTGGCTGGAGATGGCGGTGTTGATGCCGATCACCTCCCCGCGCAGGTTGCACAGCGGCCCGCCGCTGTTGCCCGGGTTGATCGCGGCGTCTGTCTGGAGGTAATCCTCGAAGCCGCTCAGGCCCACGCCGGCGCGGCCGACGGCGCTGACGATGCCGGCGGTGACGGTGTGGTCCAGGCCGAAGGGACTGCCCACGGCCACCACCCAGTCGCCCGCTTCCATCTGGCCGGAGTCGCCCAGGGTCGCGGGTTTCAGGCCCTCGGCCTCGATCTTCACGACCGCCAGGTCGAACTCCTCGTCCTTTCCCACCACCGTGCCGGGCAGCTGGCGCCCGTTGTCCAGGGAGACCAGGATCTCGCTGGCATCGCCCACCACGTGATTGTTGGTCAGGACGTAGCCGTCGGCGCTCACGATGACGCCACTGCCGCCGCCGCGCTGCTGGAACTCCCCGCCGCGGTCGCCGAAGAACTGGCGCATGAACGGGTCCGCGTTCATCTGCACGCTGCGCGTGGTCTGGATGCTGACCACGGAAGGCTGCAGCAGGCGCGACACGTTCTTGAACGCGGCCGAGAGATCATCCGCGCCGGCCAGGACGACGGCTTCATGCGCCAGCGCGGCCTGGCCGGCCGGCGCCTGTGAGGCCAGGCTCGGCAGCCACGTCATGGCGGCCAACCCGGCCCCCACGATGAGCATGGACGGGAGCAGGTAGCGGGTGTTCTTCATGGTGAGCATTTCTCTAGTCCGGGAGATCCTGGACTTCTACGTGCGAGTTGCGTGCGGCGTTGGCGCCGGCCCCGCCTCAGCGCTGGCAGCGCGGGCAATACACGCTGGAGCGCTGGGCGAGACGCGCGAGGCGCAGTTCTCCGCCGCACTTTCGGCACGGCCGCCCGGCGC
The DNA here is from genome assembly GCA_004295085.1 of Planctomycetota bacterium. Taxonomy (GTDB): domain Bacteria; phylum Planctomycetota; class UBA1135; order UBA1135; family UBA1135; genus SHNF01. Next base: position 6,227 of record SHNF01000017.1, read on the forward strand.
GGCCGTAAGCATCCAGCTCCAGGGCGAACCAGCCCGGCTCTCCCGAGCTGTCGCTGAAGTCACGCAGAGTCGTGCCGCCCGCGGCGAGCGCCTGCGCCAGCACCTCCCGGAGCGCGGCCGCCAGGCCCCGGTAGCGCGCCAGCGACACACGGCCGGCCGGCCGTCCCGGGTGGATCCCGGCCCGGAACAGCGCCTCGGTCGCGTAGATGTTGCCCACGCCGGCCACGCTGCGCCCGTCCAGGAGGAAGGCCTTGACCGGGGCGCTGCGCCCGCGCGCCTTCCGGAACAGGGCGTCGCCCTGGAAGCCCGGGTCCAGCGGCTCCGGACCCAGGCCGCGCAGCAGCCGATGGCGCAGCGGATCGCCGCGCACCCACAGCACCGCCCCGAAGCGGCGCGGGTCGCGCAGCCGCAGCCGGACGCCGCCTTCCAGCACCACGTCCAGGTGGTCATGGGGCTGCGGCGGGCGCGGGCGCGTCAGCACCCGCAGGCTCCCCGACATCCCCAGGTGCAGCAGCACCGTCCCGGTCTGGCAGCGCCACAGCAAGTACTTGGCGCGCCGCTCCACCGCCGCCACCGTCTGGCCCGGCAGCTCCTCCGCCAGTGACTTCGGCACCCTCCAGCGCAGCCGCGGCTCGCGCACCTCCACGGCCAGCACGCGGCGCCCGAGCAGGTGCGGCTCGATGCTGCGGCGCGTGGTCTCGACCTCCGGCAGCTCGGGCATGCGTCTAGGGCCGGGCCGCGGCGTGCAGCTCCTGTTCCAGGTAGTAGATCATCACGTACTCTTCGGCGGTCTTCTTGGGGCCCGGCAGGTGCTTGAGGCGCCGGGCCATGGCCTGCAGGTGGCGCTCCTGGAAGAAGCGGTAGGAGTGAACGGCCGGGTGGTTTTCGTCCTCGCCCGCCGCCTGCAGGTGCAGCACCTCCGCCGTCTCCTCCGGGCTGAGGGCGTTCCTCCCGGTCTGGGCCATGAACTGCTCCAGGGAGTGGATCTGTTCCGTGGAAACTCCGATCAGGAACTCCTGGAAGGCCTCGCGCTCGTCGCGTGTGAGCCGCGGCCGGGCGAAATACGCCATGAACTCGGGATCGCAGCCGGCCTGGAGCAGCCGGAACATCTCGGACACGCCGAGCAGAGTTCCGACGTTCACCCGGATGCGGTTGCGGGCGTTCCAGGTGGCTTCCAGCAGGCGGAAGAAGCCGCTCACCCGGGCGGTCAGCCGGTTCTCCCAGATGTGCACCAGGTACAGCACCGCCTTCTCGCGCACCCGCCGCTCCATGAGCGCGTCGATCCCGATCGACTGCAACAAATCCTCGGCGATGCGGGTGTGGATGCAGGCGTACACCCCTTCGTCCACTTGCCGCGCCACCGGGTGCGGGCGGCCGTCCGAGGCCGGCAGCACCTGCTCGGACACGACGCTCATGAGGCGCCAGGCATTGAGCTCCGCCATGAGCAGGGCGCGGCCCACCAGGGCGCGGGTCGGCAGCATCATTTCCACCGTGGCGTCACTGGCACGGGCCAGGCGGTCCACCAGGGTCCCCACCCCGCGCCGGCGCGAGCCCAGAGCCGCCTCCTGGAACACGGGCGGCCACAGGTCCAGAACTTCGGCCAGCTTGTCCACCCGCTCCACGTTGCAACGCAAGGCTTCCAGGAGATCCAGGCGCTCGGGGTGGCCGCTGGCCGCCAGGGCCGCGTAGAGGGCCTCGATCGTGTCCCGTTCCTTGGCGTCGAACGGTGTAGTGCGGCTGAATGCGAGGGCGGGTGCCGCCATGAGAAGTGGACGAGTTTAAGAACGGAGGATGCGGGCCGCACCCTGGAAGCGGCAATCACCGCATAAGCCCCTCGCCGCCGCATAATGCGCCCAAGCCTTGGAGGATCCGTCCTTGCATGACTCACCCCGACTCCGGGCCGGCAGGATCAACGCCGGCTTGCTGATCCTGCTGCTCGTCATCGGCGCGGCCGTGATCGGCTTCTTCCTGTACACGGGAGCCAAGAATGGCGCCGTGAAGCGCGACGAAGCCGTCAAGGCTGGGTGGGGCAACGTCCAGACCACCTACCAGAGGCGTCTGGACCTGGTTCCCAACCTCGTGGAGACCGTCAAGGGCGCCGCCAACTTCGAGCAGGACACCCTGGCCCAGGTGACCGAAGCCCGTGCCTCGGTGGGACGCATGACGGTGGATCCGCAGGCGCTCCTGGACAACCCGGAGCTGATGCAGCAGTGGATGGAAGCCCAGAACCGCCTGGGCGGCGCGCTGCAGCGGCTGCTCGTCGTCGCGGAGAACTATCCGGAGCTGAAGGCGACCCAGAACTTCCTGAGCTTGCAACACGAGCTGGAAGGCACCGAGAACCGCATCAACGTGGCGCGTCAGGACTACAACAAGGTCGTGGCGGACTACAACACGTTCGTCCGCAAGATCCCCAACACCTGGTTTCTGAGCGATGCCGAGTTCCCGGTGCGGCCGGCGTTCGAGGCCTCCGCCGGGGCCGAGCAGGCGCCGCAAGTGAAGTTCTAGGACGTTGCTGTCGATCGCGCTCCTCCTCCTGGCGCCGGCCCCGGCACCGGCGCCGCAGGAAGTTCCCAGGCTCAGCGGCTGGATTACGGACCTGGCCGGTTTCGTCGAGTCCGGCGACCGGTCCGCGATGGAAGACCTGATCGGCCGCTATCACGCCGGGTCCGACAACGAAATCGCGGTGCTCACCGTGCCCGACCTGGGCGGCCGCGACATCGAGTCTTTCGCGCTGCACGTGGCCAGGGAGAACGGCATCGGCGACCTGCAGCAGGAGAACGGGGTCCTTTTGGTGGTGGCCGCCGCCGAGCGCCGGATCCGCATCGAGGTCGGCCGCGGCCTCGAGGGCGAGCTGACCGACCTGGTGAGTGGACGCATCATCGACCTGATCATGGTGCCCGAGTTCAAGGCCGGAAAGCCGTCGCTCGGCATCCGCCGCGGCGTGGAGGCGATCGTGGCCGCCGCCGGCGGCGACCTTTCTGCCATCCCCGAGGACGGCGACCGCCACCAGGGCGGCTCCGGCGTCTTCGGCGGCCTGATCGGCATCCTGGTGTTGTTCTTCCTGCTGAGCATGCTGGCACGCGGGGCGCGCAGCGCCGGGGGCCGTCGCGGCGGAGGCCTGGGCGGCATGAGCGGGATGTTGACCGGCATGCTGCTGGGGCAGATGCTGGGCGGCAGGGGAGGATCCGGCGGCCGCTCCGGCGGCGGATTCCGCGGCGGCGGGGGCTTTCGGGGCTTCGGCGGCAGCCGGGGTTTCGGCGGCGGCGGCGCCAGCGGAGGATGGTAAGCATGGGACTCGAAGCCGCTGCGACGCAGGCAACCGCGGACTGGAGCGAGCAGTACTCGACCGCCGCGGCCTGGTGGGTGTGGGCCCTGGCCATCGCCCTGACCAGCGCCCTGGCGCTGCTGGTGGTGCGCGCCATGCTGACCCATCGCCAGTACAAGGTGCGCTTCGCCTTGCCCGAGGAGGGGCGGCGTCGCGTGGAGGAGGCGGTGGCGGCGGCGGAGCGGCGCACCGTGGGCGAGATCCTGCCCGTGGTGCTGGGGCGCAGCGACCGCTATCCGGCGGCCAACCTGGTGTGCGGCATCCTGTTCGCGATCGCCGGGTTCCTGATCGCCTGGGCCATCCCGGTGCGCGTGGAGCCGCTCGCATACCTGATGGTGCAGCTGGGGAGCGGTTTCCTGGGCTGGATGCTGTGCCGCTCGCTGCCGGAGCTGCGGCGCCGCTTCGTGCCGCCGTGGCAGCTCTCCGCCATGGCCGAAGAGACCGCTGCGCACGAATTCTTCCGCCAGAACCTGCACAACACGCGCGAGCGCACCGGCGTGCTGCTGTTCGTGAGCCTGTTCGAGCGGCGCGTGGTGGTGCTGGGCGACGAGGGAATCGCGTCCCAGGTGAACGACAAGGCGTGGAAGGAGCTGAATGCCGTGATCCTGGAAGCCGCCGCCCGCGGGGCCCTGGCCGAAGGGCTGTGCGCCGCCGTGGAGCGCATGGGGGCGGTCCTGGCCGAGCACTTCCCCTGGCAGGAGGGCGACCGCGACGAACTGCCCAATCACGTGGTGGTGCGCGCCGAGTAGCGCCTAGAGCGTGCCGAACTGGCGGTCGCCGGCGTCGCCCAGGCCGGGCACGATGAATCCGTATTCGTTTAGGCGCTCGTCCACCGCCACCAGATGCAGCGGCACGTCGGGCGCTTCCTGCTGCAGGCGGCGCACGCCCTCGGGCGCACCCAGGATCCCGACGAAGGCGATGCAGGGCGCGGCCCGGCCGCGCAGGCCGGCGATGGCGGCGGCGGCCGAGCCGCCGGTCGCCAGCATCGGGTCGAGCACGAGGCACAGCTGCGGCGGCGGCCGGTTCGGAAGCGCGTAGTACTCGATCGGCCGCAGCGTGCGCTCGTCCCGGTGCAGCCCCAGATGCCAGACCTCCGCTTCCGGGAGCAGGTCCAGCACGCCGTCCACCATGCCCAGGCCGGCGCGCAGCACGGGCACCAGCACCACGCTCTCCGCCAGGTGGCCGCCGGGGCACTCGCCCAGCGGCGTGCGCACGGTGCGCGGCCGCAGCGCCAGCTCGCGCGTGGCGTCCACGGCCAGCAACCAGCTCAGCTCCCGGACCAGGTGGCGGAAGCGCGCCGGCGGCGTGGCGCGATCGCGCAGCTCGGCGAGGCGGTGCAGCGCCAGGGGGTGCTGGCAAAGTCGCAAGCCGCTCATGTCAGGCCAGCGTACGCCAGCGCAGCCGGATTGTGCTTTGACCGCGCCCGGCTAGCCTTCCTTCCGCTCATGCTCGTGCCCTTCCGCTCCATCCTTGTCCCGGCCGTCCTGGCGCTCCCCCCCGGCGTGGGTCAGGATCCGGCGTTGGAGGCGCCGGTCGCGCCGGAGACGCCGGAGTCGCCGGCGCCGGCGGTCCAGGAGCCGGCCCCGTCCGGCTATCTGGCGCCGGACGAGGTGCTGGAGCACCTGCGCAGCCTGCGCGAGCAGGGGCGGATGGATTGGATCCGCCTGGCAGTGACGGCGGAGGCCCGCGAGCTGGGCGTCGCCGCGTTCGGCGAGCGCGCGCTCCCGGGGCGGCCCGCCATCCTGGTCGTCGCGGATCCTGCAGGAGACCGCCCGGCGGCCACGGCTGTGGCCCTGGCGCTGTGCGAAGCGCTGGCCGAGGGCGGTTCGCCGCTGCTCGAGCGGGCCACGGTGTACGTGGCGCCCCTCGCCAATCCGGACGCCGCGGCCCGCGCCTTCGCCGGGCTGGCACCGCGCCGCGGCGCGGCGGTGGACGAGGACCGGGACGGCCTGCTGGACGAGGACGGGCCCGACGACCTGGACGGCGACGACCTGCTGTTGCAGATGCGGGTACCCGATCCCACGGGGGACTGGCGCGCCGCCGAAGCCGACGCCCGCGCGCTGGTGCGCGCGCAGCGCGACAAGGGCGAAGCCGGAGCCTACCGCCTGCTGCCGGAAGGGCGCGACGACGATCGCGACCGCGCCTACAACGAAGACGACCTGGGCGGCGCCGACTGGGACGGCAACTGGCCGCATCGCTACCGCGCGCACGTTCCGGCTTCCGGTCCGTATCCGCTGAGCGAAGCCGAGACCCGCGCGCTGGCCGAATTCGTGCTCGGCCACCCGCACCTGGCGCTGGTGATCGTGCTGGGCGCGGAGGACAACCTGAGCAAGCCTCCCGAGGCTGGCGACGACCGCAGCGCCAAGGCCACCAAGCCGCTGGCCGAGGACGCCAAGCTCCTGGCGCTGTGGAGTGAGCGCTGGCTGAAGGACGCGAAGAACAAGCCGCGCTCGGGCGAGCGCGGCGCCGGCGGCTTCGCCGAGTGGGCGTACTTCCAGGCCGGCTTGCCGGTGGTGCAGAGCGCGGTCTGGTCGCCGCCCCTGGACGCGTCCGCGTCCGCCGGCAAGGACGGTGAGAAGGAAGGTGACGCGACCGAGGACGGCGCCGGCAAGAAGAACGACGGCGCCGGCAAGAAGGACGACAAGGACGTTCCCGACGAGGTCAAGCTGCTGCGCTGGAACGACCAGGCGCTGGGCGGCGCGGGGTTCGTGCCCTGGCGCAAGTTCCAGCACCCGGACCTGGGCGAGGTGGAGATCGGCGGGTGGAAGCCGCTCGCGCTGCACAATCCGCCGGCTGGCGAGCTGCCGGCCCTGGCCGAGCAGTGGCGCGCGCGGCTCGAGTCCCTGGCCGAGGACCTGCCGCGCCTGAGCTGGGCCAAGGTGGAGGTGCGCGAGCTGGGCGACGGCGTGCTCGAGGCGCGCGCCACACTGGTGAACTCCGGTCTGCTCGCCAGCATGAGCGAGATGGGAAGCGTCACCAACCGGCCGCGCCCGCTGCGCGTGCTGCTGGAGCTGCCTGAAGGCGGCGCACTGCTGGCCGGCGAGCGCATCCAGTCGGTGGAGCGGCTGGGCGGGAGCGGCGGCAACCGCGAGTACCGCTGGCTCTACGCCTTGAAGCCCGGCTCGGCCCCGGCGCAGCTGCGGGCGCTGTCCGACACGGCCGGCGAGGCCTTGGTCGTCCTGGAGGTGAATCGCTGATGCGGCTGTTCCCCGTACTGTGCGGACTTGCGCTGCTCGCGCCGGCGGCAGCGGCCCAGGGTGGGCGCATGCAGCCCAAAGTCGAGATCGCCTGGAACCGCTACTACGACCACGCCGAGCTGCTGGCCATCATGGATCGGCTGCAGGCGGCCTGGCCGGAGTTCGTGCGCTTCGTGGACATCGGCGAAAGCTACGAGGGGCGGCGCATGCGCGTGCTGGTCCTCGCCAATCAGCGCACGGGCGAGGACACCGGCAAGCCGGCCATGTGGGTGGACGGCAACGTGCACGGCAACGAGGTGCAGGGCGCCGAGGCCGCGCTGTACCTGGCGTGGTGGCTGCTGGAGCACTATGCGGACAACGAGCGCGCGCGCAAGCTGCTGGACACGCGCGCCTTCTACATCCTGCCGTCGCAGAACCCGGATGGCCGCGACTCCTGGTTCCATGATCCACATGACGCCCATTCCTCCCGGACCGGGCGCAAGCCGTACGACAACGACCGCGACGGCCTGCTGGACGAGGACGGGCCCGACGACCTGGACGGGGACGGCGAGATCCTGAGCATGCGCAAGAAGGTGGCGCCGGGCACCGGGGATTACCGCCTGCACCCCGACGACGCGCGCATCCTGATCCGCGCCGACCGCGAGCATCCGGGCGATTACGAGCTGCTCGGGGACGAAGGCCTGGACAACGACGGCGACGGCCGCGTGAACGAGGACGGCGTCGGCGGCTACGACATGAATCGCAACTGGCCCAGCGACTGGCAGCCCGGCCACATCCAGTTCGGCGCCGGCGACTACCCGCTCTCCTTCCCGGAGACGCGCGCGATCGCGGCCTTTCTGCTGGCGCATCCCAACGTCGCGGCGGTGCAGTCCTTCCACAACTCCGGCGGCATGATCCTGCGCGGGCCAGGTGACCAGGCCTTCGCCTACCCCGGCGAGGACGCGGCGGTGTACGACGCCATCGGCCAGGAGGGCGAGCTGATCCTGCCCTTCTACCGCTACATGATCATCTGGCGCGACCTCTACACCGTGCACGGCGGCTTCGTGAACTGGACCTACGAGGGGCTGGGCATCTTCTCGTTCACCAACGAGCTGTGGGCTTCGCCCCAGTACTACGGCGGCGGGCGCGAGCGGCCGGGCCCGAGCGACTACAGCGACGGCCAGCAGAACGAGTTCGATTTCAACGACTCCGTGCTCCTGGGCCAGGCTTTCGTGGACTGGCACCCGGCCCGCCACCCGCTGTACGGCGAGGTGGAGATCGGCGGCTTCAAGCGCGAGCACGGCCGCGTGGCGCCGTCCTTCATGATCGAGGAGATGCTGCACCGCAACGCCATGTTCTGCGTCCGTCACGCCGAGGAGATCGCGGAGCTCGAGGCGCTCGCTCCGAAGGTGGAGCCGCTGGAGGGCGGACTGCACCGCGTTACGGTCACCCTGGTGAACGACAAGACCATGCCGACGCGCTCGGCCATGGCCGGGCGCGAGCACATCGGCACGCCGGACAGCGTGAGCCTGGAAGGGCCGGACCTCACCGTCCTGGCCGGCGGCGTGCAGACCGACCGCTGGCGCCCGGAGCGCCTGGACTGGCAGGAACGGGACCCGGCGCGGCTGCGCCTGGAGCGGGGCGTGCCCGGACACGGCTCCGCCACCGTCGCCTGGATCGTGCGTGGCCGCGGCGACTTCACGGTCCAGTACGTGGCGGACAAGGCCGACGATGTGCGCGTGACCGGCACGCTCCCGCGATGAGCGCCGACTGGGAGGCGGCGTACCGCGCCTCTCGCTACGCCTTCCCCTGGCACGGCCGCTGGCGCGAGTTCTCCCTGGACGGCGACGAGCCTCGCATGGCCGACCTCGACCGGTCGGTGACCTTGATCACGGCCTGGAATCCCGGCTCCGAAGAGAAGCCGCGCGCCTGGAACGTCGCCGCCAACGCGCGCCTGCTGCGCGCGCTGGTGGCGCGCCAAGTGCCCTGGGAGCCGGCCTGGGGCGGCAGCCTGCCGGGCGTCCAGCCGGCCTGGAAGGAGGACGGCTTCGCCGCTTTCGGCTGGACCCGGGCTGAGGCGCTGCGCTGGGGCCGTGAATACGGGCAGAGGGCGCTGGTGTGGCTGGATGCGGAGACTGCCGGTCTGCTGTTCTGCGCCGACGGCCGCTTCGCCCCCTGCGGATTACGGCGGTTCGTCTGATAGGCTGAACCCATGCGCGCGCGCACCGTGGATCGGATCGCCGCCGACGCCCGCGCGGCGTCGTTCACGCGCCGCTCCATCAAGAAGGAGAGCAAGCTGGCCGGCTTGAAGCTGGCGCTGTCCATGCTTGATCTGACCACCCTCGAGGGCAAGGACACGCCGGAGAAGCTGCGCGCGTTGTGCCGCAAGGCGCAGCGCCCGGCCGAGGACCTGGCAGACCTGCCGCACTGCGCTGCGGTCTGCGTCTATCCGACCTTCGTCGCCCTGGCCAAGGAGGAGCTGCAGGGCAGCCGCGTGAAGGTCGCCTCGGTCGCCACCGCCTTCCCCAGCGGCCAGTCGCCGCTGGCGGTGCGCCTGGCGGAGACGCGCGCCGCCGCCGACGCCGGCGCCGACGAGATCGACATGGTCATCCAGCGCGGCGCCTTCCTGGCCGGCGACTACGAGACCGTCGCCGACGAGATCGAGGCGGTCAAGGCCAACTGCGGCAGCGCCCGTCTCAAGGTCATCCTCGAGACCGGGGAGCTCGAGACCTACGACCTGGTGCGGCGCGCCAGCGACCTCGCCATCGAGGCCGGCGCCGACTTCATCAAGACCAGCACCGGCAAGGTGGCGCCCGCGGCCACCATGGGAGTCACGCTGGTGATGCTGGAGGCGGTGCGCGATCACTTCCTCGCCACCGGGCGCAAGGTCGGCGTCAAGCCGGCCGGCGGCATCCGCACGGCCAAGCAGGCCCTGCACTACCTCGTGATGGTGAAGGAAACCCTCGGCGACGCCTGGCTGACGCCGGACCTCTTCCGCTTCGGCGCCTCCGCGCTCGCCAACGACCTCGTGATGCAGCTCCGCAAGGAGCTCACGGGCCGCTACGCGGCGAGCTACGACGTGACCGAATCGTAAGATTTGCTCCTCGAGAGTGACCTTGGAGGCCGCGGGTCTTGACGCAACCAAGAAGCGCGATAACTTCAAGGTGATGGTCAAGTTTACTCCCCTCCCCTCAGTTGTCTTTGCTTGCATCCTCCTGGCTGCACCGAGCACGGCACTCCAGAGTCAGACACCTCAAGTTTGGCTGAAACATGATGGCGGCTATTTCCCCTATTTCAGTATCACGGCAGCCGCCCTTGCATCTGTTTCCGGCGATACCATCTTCATTCGAGGGATGGTGGACGCAGCGGGCGCGCCCAAGGCATACTCGTTAGCCACTTCTGGGGAGAGTTTCCCGATCACTATCCCGGCGGGTGTGACTGTGAAGCCTTTGGACGGGACGCCTGTCTTCGTGGCGATCGATATCACCGATCCTGCAGTGGAGATCCTGACCTCGCAGGCAGTGCCTGGGCCAACTCCGCCGCAGACTAGGATAGAACAGTTGAGGTTGGGTGGAGCCAATGTTGCAATTTCAGCCTCGGCGGCCGCGAACCAGCAGATCAACGCGGTGCTGGAGGGCATCCGTTTCGGAGTCAATACGACGGGACTGCTCGCAAGCGCCACTGGCGGAACCATTTCAATTCAAGTGAACAACTGCCGCGTCGTTGACGGTAACCCTCTCGGCGCTCCAATCCCGCAACCCCGCCTTTTCACGTCCGGCCTAGTATTCCAGGCCAACGACGCAGCGATGCAGGGACCTCCAGGTTTGGTGGACGCCGACGTCACCAACCTGGAGACGGTTGGAACATTCGCGCTCAGCTCCATGCAGGGGACTGGCTTCACACGCCAGGCTGGTTCCCATGACCTCACTCCATTCGGGAACTTCACGCGACTCATCAGCGTGCTCGCCAATGGCGACACGAACAACGGCATCGGTGAACATAACGGCTTCGCGCTCGCCAACCCGGGCATTTCGCGAGTCATACTCAGGCTGAACGGTGGAGTTCTAGATGGCAAGTCGCTTTCGGCCTCAACAGGCTGGGACGTTGGCGTCTATGCAGATACACAGTCTCCGGCAGTCCAAATCCTGGATTACTGTTCGGCTTGGGAGGTGACCATCACGGGAAGCCAGCTCCGCAACTTTCGCGCTGCCGGGGTGTACGGCGAGACGTACATCGAAACCCGTGGAAAACTCACGATGTCTCAAGCAATCGTGGAGCGTATCGGGGCCTTCAGTCCTGCCACAACGGATACTGCCCTTTACTCGGGTTTGCTCCTCGCTTCCACGGAATCGTATCTGAGTGTAGAGGCTGCTAACTGCAGTTTCCTTGACAACCAAGGGAGTGGAGCATACTTCCATGCTCATGATTCCATCCAGGCTGCCGAGATGTACTTTCCTACCGGTTTGTTTACCGACTTGCAGAGATGCGCGTCCCATGGCAACCAACGCAACGGGCTCCATTTCGACGCCGCTCCCAACAAACCTCACTTTCCGAGAATTCAAGGAGCAACTGTCGGAGGAGCTCACGACTTCTATCCTAGCACGTATCGAAGCCTAATCGACCGTGGCGGCGAGCCCGACCCTAACCTCGAGCGTGGCCAAGGTGTGGTCAATCGCTGCGACATCAGCAACAACGGAGACTATGGCGTGCTCATCGAGGCAACAGGGTCCTACTTTGATGGGCCAGAGTTCACGGCCGCCTCAGTTCGCTTCGTCAACACGTATATTTGGAACAACCCGGACGGCGGCTTCTTCTCCCGCCTGACGCCAGTGAGTCGCACTGAGAACAAGGCCCCGCTCTTGGTGTCTCCACTCGTGCACTGTACCCTTGCGTACAATGGGCCATCTTCCGGTGCAGGATGGACGATGGAGGTCGAGCCGGTGAATATTGGCGCCGGCCCACCCGACCGCTCCTTCTTCTGGGATGATGACCCGTTCAATCCTCTGCCCCACCCCGAGATCCTCGTCACAAGCCTCAATAACACGATCTTCCAGCGCGCGGTTTCAACGGACGGGGACTTTGGCGGGAACTTGGATGCCATCGAGATCTGGGATCAAGGAGTGCCGGGTACATTCTGGTGGGGTGCGTCAGCGCGAATCGGGCGGGCCGGTCTTCGCGGCAGCTACGTGCCGGACGGGGTTGATCCCAAGAACACGGTTTTCGCGTGTCCATTCGCTGGCCCGATCAATCCTGGTGGACGGACCAGCTCGCAGTGGTTCCTGAATCAGAATGGCCAGGCGGTTTTCTATGAATCGAACAACTACCTGCGGGCGGGATTCTCCCTCTCCGAGGATGCGGCTGACTATGAGGGTGTAACACGCCCTGCCTATCCGCTGCGGGACAAGGGAGGTGAGGAGGACTAGTCATGAACGCCTTGCTCGTTCTTGTGCTGACGATGGACACGACGCAAGTCGCGCGGGAATGGGTCGTCAAGGACGTCCTTCCTCCCAGCCCAGTGATGTCCGGCACTGAGCTGCTTTTCTTCGATGGCACGGTGACGGGGGATGTAGATGCAGATGAGCGCTGTGAGACCATTGTCTACGGCTGGTCTGTTACGCAGGGGGTCAGCTTCGAGGCCACACATCTTGGACTTCTGACAGATTCTGCCAACCATGTTTGGTGGAGCCAGGCTTCAGCCTCGACTAAACTCTACATCGAGAGCCCTCCTGTGAGCCCGAGATATGCCCTCACGCGCTCAGCGCTGGGCACGCTTCTGGCCATAGGAAGCGGCTCTTACAACTACTCTCTCACCACATGGGACCTGCTCACACCCTACCAACCGGTTGCTGTTTCGCCAGCGCAAGCGCCCTTGGGCTTTACCCGCGGGGATGACCTGAACGGAGACGGATACGAGGAGATTTTCTTTCAGGATTACACCGGAGCTTATCGAACCGCGGGATTGATGGATGGACGGACTCTAACAGTCATGTGGCAGCACAGCGAATTCAGTGAATCCGGCGCCGCAATGGTCCTACGACAAGATCCCGGCCTGCTGCCCGATTTGAACGGTGACCAGGTTCCCGACTTCATTGCATTGTGGCCCTTGTATGATCCCACGCTTCCTGGCTTCTGGGAGCATGATATCTGGGCACTTTCTGGCCTTGACGGAAGCTTCCTATGGCGAAACCGCGAGAACTCTGGTGGAGGCCAGAGATGGGGACCGGTTGGTGGCCAAGACGTGAACTACGACGGTGTGGCCGATTTTGCGCTTACCAACGTTGGCCTGCTTAAGGCCGTCGATGGCGCCAGTGGATTAAACCTGTGGGCCTTCGATCCGCGGATCACCTTTGCCGGCCTCGCCCCGCCGGGGACTGTTTACTGGGCCATGCTCGAACCTGCGGTCCTGAACCGGAGTGCCGTTGCGGCGCCGCTGGAGCTATGCGGCGTCATTCAGTTCTTCCATACCGCCACTCAGACGTACGAGGAGGCACTGGTGCACGTGGATGCGGGTACCGGAGCATTCCTGGAGCAAGTCCCCCTGCCCCACGACTTGGAGCCGTGGTTCCCGGATCCCATGCAAGAGCCGCTGAGTGGATCGTATGGATTCGCACTTGGTGACGCGGATCGTGACGGCCTCAAGGAAATCGGCTGGCGGGCGCCGGCTTACACCTATGACCACTCCACCTTCTGGGCGCCGCCGACACACCTGGTCACGCTCGGGCTCCGGACCTTGCGGGTGCCGCGGGACGTTCGCGTTGGAGCGGCCATAGTCTTCGATGTGGCAATCCCGTCTGCTCCCGACCACGAGTTCTTTGTGCTGGTTTCACGACGCTTCGACCGCCGGGGCTTCCTTGTGAATCGCTGGGAAACCCACCTCGGCGTGGACCAGTGGCTGGACTGGTCCTATCGCACGCGGGCTCTGTCGGGGAGGCTGGATGCCCTGGGTGCCGGAAGCGTGGCGTGGACGCTGCCCGCGAATCCGGCCCTGGCCGGTCAGACCGTGTACAGCAAGGCGGTTGTTCTGCAACCGGGCACGGTGGATCGCGTCTGGACCTTGTCCACGCTCGGGATAACGGCGATAACTCCGTGAATGGGAGAGGCCGGCGGACACCACTCGAATCCTCTGATGATCCAATCCAAGACGCTCGCCCCGTCCACCGGAGCTCCGGCGCTGGACTTCGGCAGCGCCTGGGACTATGCGGCGGCGCCGGAGCGCGTCCAGGTGAAGATCGCGGCGCGCTACGGCCACTTCATCGGCGGCAAGTTCGTGCCGCCGGCGGAAGGGAAGCACTTCCCGACCGTCAACCCAGCCACCGAGGAGACCCTCTCCGAGATCGCGCTCGGCAGCGCCGCCGACGTCGACCGCGCCGTCGCCGCGGCCAAAGCGGCGCTGCCCCGCTGGTCGCGCCTGCCCGCCCGCGAGCGCGCAAAGTACATGTTCCGGATCGCCCGCCGCATCCAGGAGCGGGCGCGCGAGCTGGCGGTGCTCGAGACCCGCGACGGCGGCAAGCCGATCAAGGAGAGCCGCGACATCGACATCCCCGAGGCCGCGCAGCACTTCTTCTACCACGCCGGCTGGGCCGACAAGCTGCAATACGCCTTCCCCGGGCGCAATGCCCGGCCGGTCGGCGTCTGCGGCCAGATCATCCCCTGGAACTTCCCGCTGCTGATGGCCGCCTGGAAGCTGGCGCCGGCCCTCGCCTGCGGCAACACCGCCGTGCTCAAGCCGGCCGAGACCACGCCGCTTACCGCGCTGCGCCTGGCCGAAATCCTGGCGGAGATCGATCTGCCGCCCGGCGTCGTCAACATCGTCACCGGCGCCGGCGAGACCGGAGCTGCGCTCGTAGCCCATCCCGGCGTCCGCAAGATCGCCTTCACCGGCAGCACCGAGGTCGGAAAGAAGATCGCGGCCAGCATCGCCGGCAGCGGCAAGCGCGTCACGCTGGAACTCGGCGGCAAGTCCCCGAACATCATCTTCGAGGACGCCAGCCTCGACCAGGCCATCGAAGGCATCATCCAGGGCATCTACTACAACCAGGGGCACGTCTGCTGCGCCGGCTCGCGCCTGTTCGTGCAGGAGAGCGTGCTGGACGAGGTCCTGGTGAAGCTGGACATCCGGCTGCGCAGCCTGCGCGTCGGCGACCCGCTGGACAAGAACACCGACGTGGGCGCCATCAACAGCGCCGACCAGTTGCAGAAGATCCGCCGCTACCTCGACGTCGGCCGCGCCGAGGGCGCCGACCTGCACGAGAGCAACGGCTCGCCGCTGCCCGAGCGCGGCTACTGGTGCCGCCCGTGCTACTTCACGGGCGTGCAGCCGGCGCACACCATCGCCCGCGACGAGATCTTCGGCCCGGTCCTGGCCGTGATGAGCTTCCGCACGCCCGAGGAGGCGATCACGCGCGCCAACAACACGCCCTACGGGCTCGCCGCCGGCGTCTGGACCGACAAGGGCAGCAAGATCTTCGAGGTGGCGAAGCGGCTGAAGGCCGGCGTCGTCTGGTGCAACACCTACAACCAGTTCGACCCTGCCAGCCCCTTCGGCGGCTTCAAGGAGAGCGGCTTCGGCCGCGAGGGCGGCCTGCACGGCCTGCGCGCCTACCTGGAGCTGTCCTGATGGAGCCGTCCTGATGGCCGAGCGCCTCGCCGTCCTCAAGACCTACAAGCTCTACCTCAAGGGCGAGTTCCCGCGCTCGGAATCCGGCCGCACCATCGAGATCAAGGATTCGCGCGGCCGCACCCTCGCGCACGTCTGCCGCGCCAGCAAGAAGGATCTGCGCGAGGCAGTGCGCGCGGCGCGCGAGGCGCAGCCCGCATGGGCCGCCCGCACCGCCTACAACCGCGGCCAGATCCTCTACCGCATGGCCGAGATGATGGAGGGGAAGGCCGACGAATTCGTCACGACACTCTCCGCGACCGTTCCCGGCGGCAAGACCCGCGCCCGCAAGGAAGTGCAAGCCGCCATCGACCGCCTGGTCTGCTTCGGCGGCTGGGCCGACAAGTTCACCCAGGTGCTCGGCTGCGCCAACCCGGTGGCCGGGCCCTTCCACAACTTCACGATCCCCGAGCCGACCGGCGTCATCGGCGTGATCGCGCCCGACCAGGAGCCGCTGCTCGCGCTCATCTCGCTGATCGCGCCGCCGCTGTGCACCGGCAATACCGTCGTGGCGCTCGGCAGCGAAGCCCACCCGATCGCGACAGCCGTCCTCGGCGAAGTCTGCGCGACCAGCGACCTGCCCGGCGGCGTCGTCAACCTGCTCACCGGCCTGCGCGAGGAGCTGCTGCCGGTCTTCACCGAGCACCGCGACCTGGACGGCCTGCACGCCGCGGTAGCCTCCTCACAGGACCGCAAGACCCTCGAGCTCGGCGCCGCCGAGAACCTCAAGCGCGTGCGCGTGCACACCGCCACCCTCGACTGGTACGACGAGCGCGACTGCCACTCCCCGTACTGGATCGAGCCCTTTGTCGAGATGAAGACCCTCTGGCACCCCTCCGCGACCTGACTCGCGAAGCAGCCGGTGGCACGCCCGCTGGCCGGCCAGCGCCATGCCGCCGGTGCCCTGCGCTAAGATCCAGTGCGATGGCGATACGACTGGACCTCCAGCGCCGGCGAACGCGGATCTGTCTAACGTGGCGTCAGCTTCCCGGCGGTTCGTCGCATGCTCGCCGCCAGCAGGCTGTTGCGGGCACCTGCACGGGCGCACAGGCAGAATTAGGCAGTGTGCGCCGACTGCGTTGGCGTCGAAACGCAGATCTGTCCAATTGTAGTTAGGCAGCTTGAAACCCTCTGCCTAGGTAACTATGAGATCTGCGAAGCGTATCGGCCAGAACATCGGGCTCCTGATCCTCCTGCAGCTCGCCGCTGGACTCCTGGTGATCTTCGTGTTGCTACCGCCACTCACGACGCCCCCGGGCTTCCTTGAAAACGCGGCGGCGAGCTCTCTCCAGCTCGGCGTAGCTGTAGTTTTATGGTTTGCGGCGGGCGCGCTTTCGATCGCCATCGCCATCGCGGCATGGCCGCTCTTTCGCCGGTACAGCTCCGCGATGGCGCTATGGCTGGTGGCCTTGAGCGTGGTTGTTTTTTCGCTGCTCGCCGTCGAGAACGCCACCGTGATGTCCATGCTCTCTTTGAGCCAGGACTACGCAGCGGCTGGTGCGCCGGATTCCGAGGTTTTCAAGACCCTGGGGGGGGGGGGGTGGTCGGCGCGACACGCAAATGGGCTCATCTCACGAGCGCGCTCGTCGGGGAATGCATGATCTTCGTGCTCTACAGCATCCTGTACCGCTTCAGGCTCGTACCGCGCGCATTGTCTGTCTTCGGCCTGGTCACGGTCATGCTGAAGATCACGGCGCTCACCATGCCATTCTTCGGGCATCGCATCGTGCTAGCGATGGTCCTGCCGCAGCCTGTGATCTACCTGGCTCTAGCGTTATTGCTGGTGGCGAAGGGACTCAAGGAGTGGCCTCGGCCGTTCGATGCCGAGGCGCAGCAGGACGCCAGCGGTACGCTGCGCGGCCCGCAGGTCAGCCCCAAGGAGAGATGACCACATGAGATCTGCGAAGCGAACCGGTCAGACCATCGGGCTCCTGATTCTCGCGCAGGTAACCGCTGGACCCATCGTAAACTTCGGGCTGTTGCGGCCAATCACAACGCCGGGCTTCCTTGCGAACGCGGTGGGGAGCTCGCTCCAGCTCGGCGTCGCTGTGGTTGTCTTGTTTGTCACTGGCGCCCTTTCGATCGGCATCGCCGTCACGGCGTGGCCGGTCTTTCGTGAGTACAGCCCCAGGATGGCGCTCTCGCTCCTGAGTTTGGGCGTGGCCAGTTTTTCGGTGGCCGCGGTCGAGAACTGCAGCGTGATGTCGATGCTGTCTTTGAGCCAGGCGTACGCAGCGGCAGACACTGCAGATCCAGGGGTTTTCGAAGCGCTGGGCGTAGTGGTCCGCGCGGCACGCCGGTGGGCTCATGTCACGAACCTCCTTGTCGGCGGCGGCATGATCTTCATCTTCTACAGCATCCTGTACCGCTTCGCCCTCGTTCCGCGCGCTTTGTCCGCCTTCGGGCTGGCAGCGGCCCTGCTGCACATCGCGGCGGTTACGATGGCCTTTTTGGGGCCCTACGTCTTTCCACTCATGATCCCGCTGGGTGTGAGCTACCTGGCTATTGCACTATGGCTGATGGCGAAGGGGTTCGATGAGGGACCTCACGCACCTCGTCCCGGGGCCGAAGGTGGCGCCGGACTCTCGGGGGCGTAGGAGTGGCCGCAAAGGTCGACGCCGGCTCGCTTGGAGGATCGGGTGATGCGGCGACCCTTTTGGCGACGAGCTGCCTAACAACGGCATGCAGCGGACGGCGCTGCGCGCCGCCGCTGATGCCGAGCGTTGGGCGACGAAGAGGACGTCGGAGTAGAATCTCCACGCGCGATAGGAGGGGCACACATGCGGTTTACCGTGGAATACGGACGCGAGGATGATGGCCGGTGGCTGGCCAAAGCACGGCCCTGCAAGCCAACGTTCCTGCATCATCGGAGGGAGAGGTAATCCCATGGCAACAATCACGACCAGAGACGGAACGGCGATCTATTACAAGGACTGGGGCTCCGGTCAGCCGATCGTCTTGCATCACGGCTGGCCCCTGAGCGGTGACGACTGGGATACGCAGATGCTCTACTTCGTCGAGAAGGGCTACCGCGTCATCGCCCATGACCGGCGCGGCCATGGCCGCTCGAGCCAGGTCGGCAGCGGCCACGACATGGACCACTACGCGGCCGACACCGCCGCCGTCGTCGAGCATCTCGACCTGCGCAACGCCATCCACATCGGCCACTCCACCGGCGGCGGCCAGGCGACCCGCTATGTCGCCCGCCACGGCAAGGGCCGGGTCGCCAAGCTGGTGCTCATCGGTGCCGTGCCCCCGATCATGGTGAAGACACCGGCCAATCCAGGCGGCCTGCCGATGGAGGTGTTCGACGGCCTCCGCAAGCAGCTCGCCGCCAATCGCGCGCAGTTCTACATCGATTTCGCGAGCGGTCCCTTCTACGGCTACAACCGGCCGGGCGCGAAGGCTTCCCAGGGCGTGATCGACAACTGGTGGCGCCAGGCAATGATGGGCAGCGCGAAGGCGCAATACGACGGCATCAAGGCCTTCTCGGAGACGGACTTCACCGAGGACCTCAAGGTGATCGATGTCCCAACGCTCGTCATGCACGGCGACGACGACCAGATCGTGCCGATTGCCGACTCCGCGCTCCTGTCGGTGAAGCTCCTGAGGAACGGCACTCTCAAGGTCTATCAGAAGTTCCCGCACGGCATGTGCACGACTCACGCCGACGTGATCAACGCCGACCTTCTCGCCTTCATCAAGGGGTGAATCGGCAGCCTGTGAGTGGCGGCCTCATCTCATGAAGAGGCCGGAGCGGCCTGCGGCGGGTGCGCACCGTGCTCCTCGGCCCACGCCAGTGCATAGTCGGCGATCTCCTCCCACCCCTGCTGGGCGGGCATGAGATGCGAGCGTCCCGGGAATTCCCGGATCTCCGTGATCGTGTTCGACTTGTAGTGCTTCGCGTTCGAGCGCTGGACGGCGGGCGGCATCAGGTGGTCTTCGCTCCCCGAGATGAAGAGCAGGGGCGCGCGGGCATCGTTGTGGTAGTCGACCGCGACGTCCTGGGGCCCGGGGATGAAATTCGCCAGCACGCTGTCCCAGAAAATGCGCCCGGATGCCGGGACGTGGTAGCGGTCGTAGGCGGCGCGCGCGTCCGCTTCGTCGAATGTGTTCGTG
Source organism: Planctomycetota bacterium (assembly GCA_004295085.1). Taxonomy (GTDB): domain Bacteria; phylum Planctomycetota; class UBA1135; order UBA1135; family UBA1135; genus SHNF01. The sequence goes on from SHNF01000017.1 coordinate 25,503, forward strand.
AACACGTAGCGCCATTGATCGTACGTGAACCCTACGGCCCTGTGGCGGTTCGCGGGATTCTTCAGCACCGGGAACGACGCCTTGAGCTGCGACAGCGGCGTGACGCGCACACCTTCCGTCGGCGCGGAGTTGATCGCCACTCCAACCGCCCCATAGCCACGATCGAGGAGCAGCTGCACGAAGGCGCCACCCGCCGAGTGACCCATGAGGATCGGCGGCGTATCGATTCGCTCGACAACGCCCTCGAGGTGCGCCATGATCGCGGGAACCGTGAGACGCTCGACGGGCGATGGATCGCGGTTGAGCGCCTCGACCTCGGCCTCGAACCCCGGATACGCCGGAGCGAGGACGCGGTAGCTCCGGCCTTCATAGCGCGTGATCCAGCGCTCCCAGCTTCGCGGCGTCACCCAGAAGCCATGAACCAGTACAATCGTATCGGGACGTCTCATTGTCGGTCGCCTTCTGGTGCCCGCTCTTGAGTGTAACCTGGAAACCGTCGGCTGTGCAGCCCTCCCGACCTCGTCGGCGCGACCGGGGTCAGGCATCGGGCTGGCGCGCACGACACTGGATTGGGGGAATTCGATGCTGGAAGATCTTGCCGCAAGCAACGTCAACCGCTCGTATGCGCTGGCCGCGACGAACATCGCGATCTTCACATTCATGCTGTTCTTTCTGTACCCGAGGTTCGAGAACGGCAAGATCAATCCTTTCTTGTTTCAGTCGACGCTGGTCGCGATGGGTGTGGCGACGTTCGCGCTCGTGTTCGCGGCGCTTCACTACTACCGGTCCTCGCTTGGCGGCCGGATGAGCGAAGACGAGCGGGCCCTGCACGCCCGACGGGCCGATCGCTTCTGGCTTGTCGGCTACACCGTGATGTTCCTTGCACCAAGCCTGGTGCTCTTCTCGATTTCGCTCGTTGCCGTCGCATCTATCTGGCTCGCACTCTGGCTGGTGTACCTGCTCTTCGTGATCCGCTACTTCCCCAAGGTTCAGACGCCGCGGGCGTCCCATTAGAGCGAGGATCGAGCAATGAAAATCGTCGTGATCGGCGGTACCGGCCTGATCGGTTCGAAGACCGTCGCGATCCTGCGCCAGGGTGGTCACAATGTCTTCGCAGCCTCGCCCAATACCGGGGTCAACACGATCACCGGCGAGGGCCTCAAGGAAGCCATGGCCGGCACGCAGGTGGTCATCGACCTTTCCAACTCACCGTCATTCGAAAGCAAGGCGGTGTTGGAGTTCTTTGAAACCTCGGGCCGCAATCTTCTCGCGGCGGAGGCCGCGGCTGGCGCTCGGCACCATGTCGCGCTTTCGATCGTCGGAACGGACCGGACGCCCGACAATGGATACTTTCGTGCAAAGGTCGCCCAGGAGAATCTCGTCAAAGCCTCCGGCATCCCTTACACCATCATCCGCTCGACGCAGTTCTTCGAGTTCCTCAACGGCATCGCCGCGTCCAGTACGGAGGGCAGCACGGTCAGGCTGTCGCCCGGCATGTTCCAGCCCATCGCAGCGGATGACGTGGCTGCCATCACCGCAGACGTGGCGCTCGCGCCGCCGCGAAACGGTACGGTCGAGATCGCCGGTCCGGAACGAGTACCGTTCAACGAAATGGTCGCCCACTACCTGAAGGCGATCGGCGACCCGCGTGCCGTCGTGAGCGACCCCGAGGCCCGATACTTCGGCGGCCGCGTCGAGGAGCGGTCGCTCGTGCCGTTGGGCGAAGCGCGGCGCGGCAGCATCGATTTCAACGAATGGCTCCGCCGCTCGAAGGCAAAGACGTGATCGCTCGTCTCTGCGGGCTGGCACAGGTCACATGGACTCTGGCAGCACTCCTGAAAGCCTGGAGGATGGAATGGCAGTCAGCTCCGTTGGCGCGAAGGTCACACCGGAGGCCCAGCTTCGAGCCTTCATCGAGGATTTCGAACCCAGGGATCAGAGGCTCATCCGGTCGGTCCGGTCTGCTGTGCGCAAGCGATTGCCGACCGCCAACGAGCTAGTGTACGACTACCACACCTTCTTCGTCATCGCGTATTCACCGACGGAACGACCCACGGATGGGATCGTCTCCATCGCCGCGCGTCCCGACGGTGTGCGGCTGTACCTCATGCATGGGCCTCGTTTGTCCGACCCAAAGAAGTTGCTGTTGGGATCGGGCAGGCAAACCCGCTTCATCCGGGTGGAGGCTGCGAGCCAGTTGGCGCATCCGGATGTTGAAGCACTGATCGCCGCTGCGATTGACCTGGCTGGAGTTCCGTTGCCACGCAAGGGGCGTGGCAGACTCGTCATTCGGACGATTTCTCCGAAGCGGCGGCCTCGTCGGAGGCTGGTGAATTGACTGCAGACGTTGCTGGGGCCTGGTGGTGGTCTGCCAGCGGCAAGCTTGGACCGCCCAGCAACAGAACGACCTCGGCGGTGGAATCCTGGCGTGGCTGGCGCTGCGCGAGGGGTCGGCAAGAGGCGATGTGGTGGAAGTGGAATAGCCAACGGAGCCGCAAGCGGCGTCGGGAGTCAAATCGAGTCCGGTTCAGGCCGAAGCAGGCGCTGCACCTGACACGGCGGGCACGTAGGCTTTCTGGAGTTCACGGCTCTCCGCGCCCGCCGGGCAGGTGAGCTTGAGGTCGGTCCAACGGAGGTTTGCGGCGTGAAGATTGGTTGTCACTGCGGAGCGCTGATTGTCGACCAGGCGGACGACCTGCCGCACAAGGGGCACTTGATCCCCGACCAGGAGTGGTTCGCCACCTGCGACGCCATCGACGGCGCGGTGATCGACCCGGTCGCTGCCGGGCGGATGGACAAGGAGGCGGCGTACCACTTGGCCCGGCGGATCATCAGCCGGTCGGCTCGCCTCATGTGGCAGTGCCGGGCCTGCGGCCGGCTGTACATCGACGGCCTCGACGGACAGCTCCGGTGCTTCGTCCCGCAGGGCGAGCCGGCGGACCGCGAGGTCCTCCGCAGCAGGCCAGGCCCGGCCGAACCAGGCGCTGCAGCAGACGGTGGCCGCGATCCTGGTTCCTCGTGACCCTGGGCATGCGCAGCCGGTACCATGACCAGGAATGCCTGAGGCCATGTCGTTCGGCGGCAGTCACCACGTCCTGCCTCGAGGGAGGTTCCGATGATCCTCGTCACCGGACCCGGCGGAACGGTCGGCAGTCAGGTCGTGAAGGCCCTGGGGTCCGCCAAGGCGCGCTTCCGCGCTGCATACTTCTCGAGCGAGAAGGCGGAAGCCGCCCGGGTGCTCGGCGTCGACGCCGTCGTCATCGACTACCGCCGTCCCGACACCCTCCGCGCGGCGTTCCGGGGCAGCGACCGTTTGTTCCTTCTCGGGCCGAGTGCACCGGATCAGACGCAGCTCGAGCTCAACGCGGTCGAAGCGGCGAAGGCGGCGGGCGTGCGTCACATCGTCAAGTTGTCCGTGCTGAGGGCCGACGAAGAGCAGTTCGTCATCGCAAGGATCCATCGGCCGGTCGAGAAGGCCATCGAGGCGAGCGGCCTCGCCTGGACCTTCCTGCGGCCGAACGGGTTCATGCAGAACTTCGTGACCTACATGGGCGATACGATCCGCACGGAGGGAGCCTTCTACTCGGCGTGCGGCGAGGCGAAAATCAGCCACGTGGACGTGCGTGACATCGCCGCGGTCGCCGCGAAGGCGCTGACCGAGCCGGGCCACGCAGGAAAGGCGTACATGCTGACCGGCCCCGAGGCCTTGACCTATGACGAGATGGCGAGCGTTCTGTCGAAAGTGCTCGGACGCCCGATCCGCCACGTCAACCTCCCGCCGGCGGACCTGAAGGTCGCCATGCTCGCTGCCGGCGCTCCCGAATGGTACGCCGACATGCTGCTGGACCTGGAGCGCTACTACCGCGAGCAGCAGGCGGGCCGCATCAGCGGCGACATCAAGCAGGTGACCGGACGCGACCCCAGGCGGTTCCTGCAGTACGCACGAGAGCATGCACCGGCGCTCTAGCCGGCATGGGTTCGCGGCGCGGCGGGCGTCCGGCTGGATCGGCGCGGCTAGGTGCTTCGCGCCGGCGGCTGCGGGGCGCCTGCGTTCTCGTCGCGGACCTTGCCGAGCACGCCGGGCAGCTCGATGCCGGCCTGGCGCGCCAGCTCGTGCAGCGGGGGCAGCGAGCCGATCAGGGAGCTGAGGAAGTCGGCGGTGCTGCCGTGGCGGCCGTCGCCGCCGCGCCCGCCCTCCCAGACCGTGATCTTGTCGATCTTGAGGTTCTGGATGGCCTTGACCTGCTCGGTGACGATCTCGGGCAGCTTCTCGACCAGGAGCAGGGTCGGCGCCAGCTCGGGACGGCCGCCGGTCGCCTCCATGAGGCGGCGGTAGCCCTCGGCCTTGGCGTCGAGGACCTTCCGGATGCCCTCGGCCTCGGCCGTGTAGCGGGCCAGGATGGCGTCGGCCTGGCCGCGGGCCTCGCGCCGCAGCTTCTCGGCCTCGGCCTCGGCCGCGATCTCGATGCGCTTCTTCTCGATCTCCTGGGGCGCCAGCTCGGTCTTGGAGAGGTGCGCCAGCTCCTGTTCGCGCTCGGCCACGAAGATGGCTTCCTGGGCCTTTGCGGAGGCCACTTCGCCCCGGCGCTTGGCTTCGGCGCTGATCTCGGCCAGCTTGGCGTTGGAATCGGCGATCTGCGCCGCGGCCTTGTTCTCGCCCTGCACCGCCAGCGACTCCGCGTCCGCCACGCGGATGCGCTGCTCCTGCTCCGCGGTCTTCTGTCCGGCCACGGTCTCGGCCATGCGCTGGGCGACCGCGATCTCGCGGTCGCGCTTGGCCTGCACCTCGCCCTGGACCGCGTTCGCCTCCAGGCCGGCGACAGCGACCCGCTGGCGGCGCTCGGCCTCCTTCTGGCCCTCGGCGGCGGTCGCGGTCTCCTTGGCCACGTTGACGGTCTGCTCGCGCACCGCGATGGCCTGGCCCGTGGCGCCGTCCCGCTCCTGCTGGGCCACGTCCACCCGGGCCTTGTTCACGGCCTCGGCGGCGGCGCGCTTGCCGATGGCCTCGATGTAGCCCGACTCGTCGGTGATGTCGCGGATGTTGACGTTGATCAGCTCCAGGCCGATCTTGTTGATCTCCTGGCCCACGTTCTCGTTGATCAGCGTCATGAACTTCTCGCGGTCCTTGTTGATCTCCTCGATCGTCAGGGTCGCGATCACCAGGCGCAGCTGGCCCAGGATGATGTCCTGCGCCTGCTCGGTGATCTGGCGCTCGTCCATGTTGAGCAGGCGCTCGGCGGCGTTGTTCATGAGCACCGGGTCGGTGCTGATGCCGACCGTGAAGGTGGCCGGCACGTTGACGCGGATGTTGTTCTGGCTCAGAGCGCCCTGCAGCGGGATGTCGATGACCAGCGGTTCCAGGTGCAGGAAGGCGTAGTCCTGGATCAGCGGGATCACGAAGGCGCCGCCGCCGTGCAGGCACTTGGCGGTCTTGTTGCCGCCGACCTTGCCGTAGATGACCAGGATGCGGTTGCTGGGGCAGCGTTTGTACTGGCGGACCGTGAAGACGATCAGGAACAACAGGACCAGCGCCGCGGCGCCGATGAAGCCGAGCACGATCAGCGGCTGGGTGGACTCCGTGAACTGCAACAAGGCGAGGTTCATGCGTTCGGGCCTCAGGCGGGCACCACGGTTACGGTGTTGTCGGTATTGACGCGCACCACGCGCACGCGCGAGCGCGTGGGCAGCTCGGAGCCGTCGCTGACCGCGTTGACGATGCGCTGGCGATCCGCCAGCACCACGCGCACCTGCCCCTGTCCCTTGCCGCGCGCGGGCACGGTCAGGTACACCTCGCCGGCGGCGCCCATGGCCGCGTCCAGGTTCAGGGTGCCGCTGGCTTCCAGGCGGCGCACGCCGCGGAACAAGGTGGCGACCAGCAGCGTCATCAGCACGCCGCCGGCCAGGGCCACGCCGAAGCTTGGCACCAGGCGCCAGCCGAAGCCGGCGTAGGCGCTCAAGCCGGCCCAGCCGAAGCCCATGAAGAAGGCGGTGATGCCCTGGACCGACAGGTACTGGGCCGCCATGCCGGAGTCGGCGTGGTGGCCGGCCGGGTCGGCGGAATCCATGCCGCCGTGGACCAGGCCCCCGGCGTCCACGTGGCCGGCGCCGAAGTCGCCATGGTCCCCGCCGAGCGCCAGCAGCACCAGCCGCACCAGGAAGAACATGGTGCCGAGCAGCGCTGGAACGGTGAACCACAGCGCGGGACCGTCTAGGAAGATCTCCATGGGGGGCATTCCTCTTGCGTGGCGGATATGCGTCGCGACCGTCGCAATTCGGCGAATCCCGACCGTGGCCCGGCCGCCACGGCGCATCTTAGCGACGCGGCGGCGCCCGTGTGCTGCGCAGGACCATTGCGGATTGGTGCCATCCTGGTGCCTCGGAGGCAGGCGCGCAGGCCATCCGTAGAATGCTGCGTCCATGTTGCAGTCGCTGGGCCGGGAATTCCTCGAGCAGCCGGACGCCTTCGAGCGCGAGATCCTCGCCTTGTGGGAGCGGGAGAACCACCTCCAGGCGACGCTCGACGCGCGGCGGGACGCTTCGCCCTTCGTGTTCTACGAGGGTCCGCCCACCGCCAATGGCCGCCCTGGCATCCACCACGTGCTGTCGCGCACCCTCAAGGACGCGGTGTGCCGGTTCTGGACCATGCGCGGGCGGCGCGTGCTGCGCAAGGCCGGCTGGGATACCCACGGCCTGCCGGTGGAGCTGGAGGTGGAGAAGAAGCTGGGACTGAGCAGCAAGGCCGACATCGAGCGCTACGGGATCGCCAGGTTCAACGCGGCCTGCCGCGAGTCGGTCTTCACGTACAAGGAGGATTGGGAGCAGCTCAGCCAGCGCATCGGCTTCCTGCTGGACTACCAGCATCCTTACGTCACTTACCACGCCGACTACATCGAGAGCGTCTGGTTCCTGCTCAGCCGCTACGCCGCGAACGGGCTGCTGTACCGCGGCTACAAGGTGCTTCCGTGGTGCGGCCGCTGCGGGACCGGCCTGAGCAGCCACGAGGTGGCGCAGGGCTACGCCGACATCGACGACCCGTCGGTCCACGTCACCTTCCCCTTGCGAGGGGTCAGAGACAACCTTTCCGCGCGCCCGGAGTTGGCCGAGCTGCTCGACGGCGCCGAGCTGGTGGCCTGGACCACGACCCCCTGGACGCTGCCGAGCAACCTGGCAGCGTGCGTTCATCCCGCCTTCGAGTACGTGGTCCTGAGTATCGACGGGCGCAAGTTCGTGATGCTCGAGGCGCGTACGGGCGACGTCTGGGGGCATGAATTCTTTGAGGTCGTCAACGGTGTGACCAGGATCCAGGTTCTCGGATCGGTGAAAGGAACAGATCTGGTTGGGCTCTCCTACCAGCCGCTCTTCGATGTTGCAGGCTTGCGCGAGATCTGGCCCGGCCCACGGCGGCACGTGGTGGTTGCGGATGAGTTTGTGAGCGCCGAGGAGGGCACCGGCGTCGTGCACCTCGCGCCCTACGGCGCCGACGACTTCCGCATCGCGCAGCGCGACGGCATCAGCGTGCGCTTGGCGGTGGGGGAGGACGGGCGCCTGCTGGTGGACGTCGGCGAGGTGAAGGCCGGGACCTTCTTCAAGGATGCCGACAAGGCGCTGAGCCGCGACCTGAAGCAGCGCGGCCGCTTGCTGAAGCAGTCGCAGTACCGCCACAGCTATCCGCACTGCTGGCGCTGCGACACGCCGCTGCTGTACTTCCCGGCTCCGGCCTGGTTCCTGCGCACGACGGATTACAGGGACCGGATGGTCGAGGAGAACCGGAAGATCTACTGGGCGCATCCGGAGATGGGGAGCGGCCGCTTCGGCGAGTGGCTGGAGAACAACGTGGACTGGGCGCTGAGCCGCGACCGCTACTGGGGCACGCCGCTGCCGGTCTGGGTGTGCGAGCGCGATCCGGAGCACTGGGACTGCATCGGCTCCTTCACCGAGCTCCGGGAACGCTGCGGAGGCCTGCCCGCGGACTTCGACCCGCACCGCCCGGGCGTGGACGCGCTGGCAATGCCGTGCCTCCGCTGCGGCGGCACGATGCGGCGCGTGGCGCAGGTCGTCGACGTCTGGTTCGACAGCGGCTCGATGCCGTACGCCCAGTACCACTGGCCGTTCGAGCACCGCGAGCTGGTGGCGGAGCAGTTCCCCGCGGACTACGTATGCGAGGGCCTGGACCAGACGCGCGGCTGGTTCTACAGCCTGCACAGCATCGCCGTCTTCCTGACCAGCGTGGATCAGGACCTCTGGCGCAGCGGCGAGCTTGAGGGCCAGCCACTGCCGCGGCTAGGCGGAAATCTGCCGCGTTACGCACCAGATGATCCACCGGAGTTCTGCGGCGCGTTCAAGCGGATCCTGGTCAATGGCCTCTTGTTGGATGAGAAGGGCCAGAAGATGTCCAAGCGGCTCGGCAACACGGTCGATCCGTGGAAGGCGATCGGCGCCCACGGCGCCGACGCGGTGCGCTGGAGCTTGGTGGGCGGCGGCGCGCCCCACCAGAGCAAGCGCTACAGCGGCGCGGGGGTCGAGGAGACGCGGCGGCGCGTGCTCGGCACGCTGGCGTCCTGCTACGACTTCCTGGCGCTGTACTCGCGCACCGAAGGCTGGACGCCGGCGGCGCCGCGGCCGCCGCGGCCGGAGCGGCCGAAACTGGACCGTTGGATCCTGTCCCGCACGGCCGAGACGGCGTCGCAGTGCCTGACCGCCTGGGAAAAGCTCGATCCATCGGTCGCGGTGCATGCGCTGGAGCGCTTGATCGTGGAGGAGCTGAGCAACTGGTACGTGCGCCGCAGCCGGCGCCGCTTCTGGTCGCAGGAGAAGCCGGAGGATCAGGCGGCGGCCTTTGCCACGCTTTACGAGGTGCTGCACGCCATCGTCCGGATGAGTGCGCCGATCGCGCCGTTCCTGAGCGAGGGTTTGTGGCGCCGCCTGGAGCCCGACCAGGGCAGTGTCCACGTCGCGGACTTCCCGGACCTTGCCAGCGCCGCGAGCGGAGTGCACGCCCGCGACCTCGACGCGGCCCTCGAAGCGTCCATGGAACCGATCCTGACCGCGGCGAGCCTCGGCCGGGCGGTGCGCGAGCGCATCGGCGTACGGGTGCGGCAGCCTCTGCAGAAGCTGCTGATCCACGTCGCGCGCGTGGGGGCGGAAGCCAACCCGCGCGCTTTCTTGACGGAGCTGAAAGAGGAGTTGAATGTCAAGGAAGTGGAATGGGTGGTGGGCGTGCCGGACTTCTTCCAGGTGCGGGCCAAGCCGAATTATCCACGGCTGGGGCAGCGCGCCGGCAAGGACATGAAGGCGCTCGCCGCGGCCATCGCGGCGCTGGATCGCGAGACCTTGTTCCGCTTGCAGGCCGGCGGCCGCGCCGAGCTGCGCGCGGGCGGGAACGTGTACGCGCTGGAGGGCGAGGATGTGCTGGTCGAGACGCTGAACGTGCGCGGCCTGGAGGCGGCCAGCGACGGCATGGTCACCATCGCCCTGAGCACCGAGCTGACGCCGGAGCTGCGCGCGGAGGGGCTGGCGCGGGAGGTGGTGAACCGAATCCAGACCCAGCGCAAGGAGAGCGGGCTGGACGTGTCGGACCGGATCCGGCTGCGACTGAGCGGCAGCGCCGTGGTGCGCGCCGCGGTGGCCGCGCACGCCGACTGGATCGGCGACGAGGTGCTGGCGGCGGCGCCGCCGCAGTGGGTGGAGGCCGCGGGCGGCGCCGACGGCTTCCGGGAGTGGGAACTGCCCGGAGGCGAGCGCCTGAGCGTGGCGCTGGAGCGCGCGGCGGCGTCGCGCTGAGCGCTGGCCGGAATTCCCTGTACCGATCGGCCTGCCGGTGATAGGAATGGGGAGCCTACGGCGCCGCGGGGCGCAGGCCCGAGTCCGACATGCATGCTTGGGGAGCCAAACTCCGACGCGGGTAAGCCGCGGCGGGCGGCGCCCACCTAACTGCGAGGACTACGCGTCCTTTGCCCCCGGCGCCGTGGGCACCTTCTTGCGCCCGCTGATTTTTGATGGCGCCGCTTGTTTTGCGCCGTGCGCTCTGGCCAGAATGCGGGCGTGAAGCCCCTTGTCATCGTTTCCGTCGTGGCCCTCGGTCTGCTGGCTGGGGTGCTGGCGTTTTCCTCTGGCTTGCTCTCGCCCGGGGAAGCCGAAGCCACCGGCGCCCTGATCGACGAGCCCGCGGCCAACCCTTCCGCGTCCAGCCCGTTGCTGGCGGCCGGCACGCCCAATCCACTGGCGGGACCGCCCGAGGCCGCCCGGCCCGCGCCAGCTCCGGAGGAGGAGCCGGCGCGCGAAGTGCAGAGCAGCCCGCCCCCGGCGCCGCCCAGTTCCGCCGGCGCCAAGGCCCTGGACGCCTGGCACCGCACGCAGCCGACCAGCCGCGACGTGGTGGCGGCCCAGCAGAAGCGCAATGTCGCCGAGGCGCTGCAGGCCTTCGGCGGCCTGTGGCGCGGCGAGGCGGCGGCCTACAGCGCCGCGCTGAAGCTGGGCGCGCCCGACGCCCTGGGGCCCGAGTTCACCGGCTTCGCGGTGGCCTTCTCCCAGGGTGACGTCGCTGCGCTGGAGGAAGCCTTGCGCGCCGCGCCGGAGCGCAGCCCGGCCTGGCTGGCCTGGCAGGAAGCCCTGGCGCTACGCGCGCTGGAGGTCGGGGAGTACGCGGCCGCGGGCCGCGCGCTCGGCCAGCTCCTGACCGGCATGCAGGCCGCCGGCTATCCGCGCGAGAACGTGCTGGCGCTGCAGCCGCTGGTGGGACAGGCAACGCGCTACGCCAACTCCTACATGCCGCACACGATCTACGCAGTGAAGAGCGGCGACAGCCTGGATCCCATCGCCCGGCGCCTGCGCAAGGAAGGTGTGCCCGTGCATTACGGCTGGATCGCCGACTTCAATGGCAAGCGCCGCGCCGACGGCACGCGCCACTTCAACATCACCGTGGGCGAGAAACTGCGTATCCCGAGCACGCCCCTGCGCCTCGAGGTGTGGCGGCAACAGCGGATCGCCACCGTGTGGTCCGGCGCGACGCCCATCCGCATCTACAGCGTGAGCATGGGCCAGAAAGGGCACGAGACGCCGGTCGGCAGCTTCGTCATCGGAATCCACGAGAAGGATCCCGTGTACTACCAGCAGGGCGGCCCGGCCCTGCCCCACGGCCACCCCGAGAACCCCTTGGGCAGTCGCTGGATCGGGTTCAAGGATCCGAAGGACATCGGCTTCCACGGCACCTCCAGCGAACCGACGATCGGCAGCTTCGAGACCCTGGGCTGCGTGCGCATGCGCAACGCGGACGTTGAGGACATGTTCGACCTGGTGCCGGACGGGACCGCCGTGGTGATTCATCCCTGAGGACCGGCATCCGCCGCCTGCGCGCGTCGCCGCTCCCACCAGGCGCGCGCATAGCCCGCGGAGACCCCGATCCCGGCCACGCTGACCAAGCCGCAGGCCTCCGGCCCGAGCTCCCTCTGGAATCCGGCTTTGGGCGCCACGAAGGTCACGGTCCAGCGCGCTCGCACCGTCGCGCCCAGCGCCGCGCCCGTGTCGCAATCCAGTCCGCTGGGCACATCCACCGCCAGCACCGGTGCCGGCGAGCGCGCCATCGCGGCGACCGCGGCCAGCGCTGGCCCCTCCAAGGGCCGTGACAGCCCCAGGCCGAACAGTCCGTCCACCACCAGGTCCGGCAGGGCCTGGAACGCCTCGGCGACCGAAACGAGCCGGATCTGGATGCCAAGGGCGCGGGCTGCCTCCAGCGCGCCTGCCGCCGGCCCTCCTGGCCGGTCCGGCACTCCCAATGGGGCGGCGAGGTCCAGCTCGATACCGGCTGCCCGATGGAGGAGGCGGCCCGCCACCAGGGCGTCGCCACCGTTGTTCCCGGGCCCTACAACCACCAGGACTTTTCCGCCAGGGAGCTCGGCCAGCGCGCGTCGCACCGCGGCCGCGACGGCCACGCCTGCGTTCTCCATCAGCAGGGCCGCCGGCAGGTGGCCTTCCGCCTGCAGGTGCCGATCAAAATCGACGCATTCCACCCGAGTCCAAGGCGTGACCATTCCACCTTCCTCCAGAACCAGCGGGCCCAGAGGGGTGAGCGGGCGGGTATTGACGTGGCTCAATCGGACGCTAAGCTAGCAAGGTTGCCACGGCCCCTCGTCGTGGTGGCGCAAGCCGCGGAGTCCGGTCCAGCGCGTGCGCATCGGTTGGGTGCGCCGCCTTGACAGTCGAGTGAAGACTCCTAGAATTTTGCGCCGCCCACGGGAGGGATACCCTTCTGGTGGCGCGAAATCGCGCCGGGAACGGAGTTCCCGGCCTGTTCCTTGAAAACAAGGACGATCCTGTGTGATCGAAACGCCAGGTCAATTCCACAGACCCAGATCGGCGGCCTTCCCGGCCGCGCAGATCATCAAGTGAAGGGTTTGATCCTGGCTCAGAGCGAACGCTAGCGGCGTGGATTAGGCATGCAAGTCGAGCGCGAGTTCCCCGCAAGGGGAACTCGAGCGGCAAAAGGGTGAGTAATACATGGCCAACCTACCCTCCAGGCCGGAATAACCACGGGAAACTGTGGCTAATGCCGGATGGCCTCGCGGGGGCAATGCTCCTGCGAGTAAAGGTAGGCCGCAAGGCCCTCCGCTGAAGGAAGGGGCCATGGGCTATCAGCTAGTTGGCGGGGTAACGGCCCACCAAGGCGAAGACGGCTAGGCGGTCTGAGAGGACGACCGCCCACATCGGGACTGAGACACTGCCCGGACTCCTACGGGAGGCTGCAGTCGAGAATCTTCCGCAATGGGCGAAAGCCTGACGGAGCGACGCCGCGTGAGGGACGAAAGCCTTAGGGTTGTAAACCTCTTTCGCCCGTTCAGAATGTCTGTGGGTTAACAGCCCACAGATTGACAAAGGCGGGTAAAGAAGCACCGGCTAACTACGTGCCAGCAGCCGCGGTAACACGTAGGGTGCAAGCGTTGCTCGGAATCACTGGGCGTAAAGGGCGTGTAGGCGGCTGTGCAAGTCGCGTGTGAAAGCCCCCGGCTTAACCGGGGAATTGCGCGCGAAACTGTGCGGCTCGAGGACGGTAGGGGACAGTGGAACTCCAGGTGGAGCGGTGAAATGCGTAGAGATCTGGAGGAACGCCGGAGGCGAAAGCGACTGTCTGGGCCGATCCTGACGCTGAGGCGCGAAAGCTAGGGGAGCAAACGGGATTAGATACCCCGGTAGTCCTAGCCGTAAACGATGGGCACTAGCTTGGGGAGACTTCGGTCTTCCCTTGCGGAGCTAACGCGTTAAGTGCCCCGCCTGGGGAGTATGCGCGCAAGCGTAAAACTCAAAGGAATTGACGGGGGCTCACACAAGCGGTGGAACATGTGGTTCAATTCGAAGCAACGCGAAGAACCTTACCCGGGTTTGACATGCACGGATTAGTCTCCCGAAACGGAGATGACGCTCTTCGGAGTGGAACGTGCACAGGTGTTGCATGGCTGTCGTCAGCTCGTGTCGTGAGATGTCGGGTTAAGTCCCTGAACGAGCGAAACCCTTGCCGCTAGTTGCCAGCACGTAATGGTGGGAACTCTAGCGGGACTGCCGTGGTTAACACGGAGGAAGGTGGGGATGACGTCAAGTCATCATGGCCCTTATGCCCGGGGCTACACACGTGTTACAATGGTGGGTACAAAGGGTTCCGAGGCCGCAAGGCGGAGGTAATCCCAAAAACCTGCCCCAGTTCAGATTGGAGGCTGCAACTCGTCTCCATGAAGCCGGAATCGCTAGTAATCGCGGATCAGCCACGCCGCGGTGAATATGTTCCTGAGCCTTGTACACACCGCCCGTCAAGCCACGAAAGCCGGGAGTGCCCGAAGTCGTCAGCTCAACCGCAAGGAGACCTGACGCCCACGGCAAGCTCGGTGATCGGGACTAAGTCGTAACAAGGTAGCCGTAGGGGAACCTGCGGCTGGATCACCTCCTTTCCAGAGGATTGTCTGGACCGGCGCCCGGGCTTCGGCTCGCGGCACCGGAAATCGCCTTCGTCTCCCTGCCAGGGGCGGCGCTGGCGTGATTTCGTTGACCGGCGTCAGACACCAGGATCGTCCTTACCTTTCACCCCCGCCCCTTCTTCTTGCGAAGAGGAGCGGGAGGAAGGGCCAGTAGCTCAGTTGGTAAGAGCGTCCGCCTGATAAGCGGGAGGTCTGAGGTTCAAATCCTCATTGGCCCACCAGCGCAGCGGCGTTCGCCGTGAGTGTCGGCCCTTCCGGGGGCGTAGCTCAATTGGAAGAGCGTCGCCTTTGCAAGGCGAAGGTCACGGGTTCGACCCCCGTCGCCTCCACCAGTTCTTGAACGGACGGTGGGCGACACGACCGCAGCCGGCAAGGGCGCTCCCCTCAAGGTCTTTGAAAATCAGGTAGGAGGTGTAGTACGAGACTCGAGCGCAGAGAACAAAACCAAGCGCAGAAGCGTGCATGGGGAATGCTTAGGCGTCGAGAGCCGAAGAAAGACGTGGCATAGCTGCGATAAGCCTCGGGGAGCCGCTCAGCAGGCATTGATCCGGGGATTTCTTAGATGCGGAAACGTCACGGAGGTAGTGCTCCGTGAGCCCGCGGTGAATCCATAGCCGCGTGGCGGGGAACGGAGGGAACTGAAACATCTCAGTACCTCCAGGAAAGGAAAGAGAACTCGACTCCCTGAGTAGTGGCGAGCGAAAGGGGACCAGCCCAAACCGGCGCCGTGCCAAGGATGTGGCCGTTGCGGCGCGGGAGTTGCGGGACCTGCAGGCGGAGCCACAAATCCGCCAGGAAGTTACCAATCTTGCTGCTAGCCGAAGGCTCTGGAAAGGGCCGCCGGAGAGAGTGACAGCCTCGTAGGCGAAAGCATCAAGACTTCCGCAGGTATCCCAAGTAACACGGGTCCCGAGAAAGCCCGTGTGAATCTGCGGGGACCATCCCGTAAGGCTAAGTACTTCTCGACGACCGATAGCGACGAGTAGCGCGAGCGAAAAGTGAAAAGATCCCCGGTGAGGGGAGTGAAAAGTACCTGAAACCATGCACGTACAAGCTGTAGGAGGCCTATGCCCCGCAAGGGGAATGGCTGACTGCGTGCCTTTTGCATAATGATTCGACGACTCACGGTACAGGGCAAGGTTAAGCGCCTCCGGCGCGTAGCCGCAGCGAAAGCGAGTGCGAACAGCGCGTCCAGTCATGTGCCGTGGACCCGAAAGCAAGTGATCTAACCATGGGCAGGGTGAAGCGGAACTAACCTTCCGTGGAGGCCCGAACCTATGTGGGTTGAAAACCGCTGGGATGACTTGTGGTTAGGAGCAAAAAACTAATCGAACTTGCAGATAGCTGGTTCTCCCCGAAATACCTTTTGGGGTAGCGTCAGGTCAATAGCGCGCGGGGGTAGAGAGACTGAATGCGAATGGGGGCCCACCAGGCTACCCACCGCAACCAAACTCCGAATACCGTGCGCCTTACCCTGGCAGTGAGTCCGTGGGGGCTAAGCTTCATGGACGAGAGGGAAACAACCCAGACCGCCAGCTAAGGTCCCCAAGTCTGGCTGAGTGTGCACAAGGAGCTGGGATTGCTGAGACAGCCGGGATGTTGGCTTAGAAGCAGCCATCATTTAAAGAGTGCGTAACAGCTCACCGGTCGAGCAGTCCTGGGCCACAAATGAACGGGACTAAGCCAGACACCGAAGCTGCGGATTCCGGTGCCATGCGGCGCCGGAGTGGTAGGGGAGCGTTGGTTGCGCCATGAAGCCGTACGGAAACGAGCGGTGGAGCGGCAACCAAGTGCTTCTGTCGAAATGAGTAGCGAGAAAGGAAGTGAGAATCTTCCTCGCCGTAAACCTAAGGTTTCCTGGGGAAGGGAAATCCGCCCAGGGTTAGTCGGAACCTAAGGCAAGGCCGAAAGGCGTAGCCGATGGACGACGGGTCAAAATTCCCGTACCACCAATGAGCGTTTGACCGATGGAGTGACGGAGTCACAAAGATCGTCGCGGCGACAGTTGTCCGCGTGCAAACCCGAGGGGTGCTGCAGGAAAATCCGCAGCGCAAAGCCCCGGAGGCGATGCCGAAGCCTTGAGCTGAAGCGATCGGCGTGACTTCCTGGAAAACCTTCTAGGGAGCTCAAAGGTGTCCGTACCAAAACTGACACAGGTTGGTGAGGTGAGCATCCTAAGGCGCTCGAGATAACCTTTGCCAAGGAACTCGACAAAATGGCCCCGTAAGTTCGCGATAAGGGGCGCCGCTGCCAGTGATGGGATTTACTCTCCGAGCTGGCGGTGGCCGCAGGAATCGGGAGTGGGGACTGTTTACCTAAAACACAGGACTCTGCTAAGCCGTAAAAGGCGAAGTATAGGGTCCGACGCTTGCCCAATGCCGGAAGGTTAAGAGGAGGGGTTAGCCGCAAGGCAAAGCTCTGAATTGAAGCCCCGGTGAATGGCGGCCGTAACTATGACGGTCCTAAGGTAGCGAAGTTCCTTGTCGGGTAAGTTCCGACGCGCATGAATAGCGTAACCACTGCTCCATTGTCTCGGCAAAGGTCTCGGCGAAATTGCAGCCGAGGTGAAGATACCTCGTACCCGCACTAAGACGGAAAGACCCCGTGAACCTTTACTACAGCCTGGTATTGGGCACTGATGCCACATGTGTAGGATAGGTGGGAGACTGTGAGGCGGGTGCGCCAGCACTCGCGGAGTCGTCGGTGAAATACCACCCTTGTTGCATTAGTGTTCTAACTCGGCACCGTGAATCCGGGCCGAGGAAAGTGCCAGGTGGGTAGTTTGGCTGGGGCGGCCTCCTCCTAAAAAGTAACGGAGGAGCCCGAAGGCACCCTCAGAGTGGTTGGCAATCACTCGAAGAGCGTAAGGGTACAAGGGTGCTTAACTGTGAGACCCAATTCGTCAAGCAGGTGTGAAAGCAGGGCCTAGTGATCCGGCGGATTCCGAGTGGAAGGGCCGTCGCTCATCAGACAAAAGGTACTCCGGGGATAACAGGCTGATCTCCCCCAAGAGTCCACATCGACGGGGAGGTTTGGCACCTCGATGTCGGCTCATCGCATCCTGGGGCTGGAGAAGGTCCCAAGGGTTCGGCTGTTCGCCGATTAAAGCGGTACGTGAGCTGGGTTCAGACCGTCGTGAGACAGGTCGGTCCCTATCTAGTGTGGGTGTTGGACGCTTGAGGAGCCTTCTCCCTAGTACGAGAGGACTGGGAGGAACGAGCCTCTGGTGCACCAGTTGTCACGCTCGTGGCATAGCTGGATAGCTACGCTCGGACATGGATAAACGCTGAAAGCATCTAAGCGTGAAGCCTACTCCAAGACTTGGCGTCCCCATCAGGGCCCAGGGAGACTACCTGGTTGATAGGCAGTAGCTGTAAGCACGGCGACGTGTTGAGGCGAACTGTACTAATCGCCCGATCGGCTTGGTTTCCCCCTCCGTGCTTCCGCGGCCGTCGCGGGGGCTCAGAGGGGCTTCGCATACGAGTCTCGTCACGCCACCTCCTACCTACCAATCTTGCTCGGTGCCCATACGCGGCTGGCCATACCCGTTCCCATCCCGAACACGGTCGTCAAGCAGCCGTGGCCGATGATAGTGGTTCGTCCGCGAAAGTAGGTCAGCGCCGGGCTTTCCTTCAGCGCCCCGGGGCCCTAGTGGCTCCGGGGCGCTGCCTTTTTGCCGCTGGCTCGAGCCGTATCGGATCAGCCGTAGCGCCGCACGACGCCGGCCACGACGCCACGCACGTCCAGGCGCTCCACGAACAGCGGCGCCATGGCGTGATTCGCGGGCTGCAACCGTATGCCGCCCTTCTCGCGATAGAAGCGCTTTAGGGTGGCCTCTCCATCCTCGAGCACCGCGACCACGATGTCGCCGTCCCGGGGCTCTGCATCACGCCGCACGAGGACCCAGTCGCCGTCCTGGATGTGATCCTCGATCATGGATTCGCCCTGCACCTGCAGCAGGTAGAGCTCGCCGTGAGCCGGCAGGAGATCGTCCAACGTCTTTTCCTCTCGATCCTCCACGGCCTCCAGCGGCACACCCGCGGCGATCCGGCCGAGCAGGGGAATGCGCCGGGCCGGCGCTCCTTCGGCGGCGGCGGGCGACGGGGCAGGCGGAGTCGAGGGCCGGTCGGAGGCCCCGCCTCCTGCGTCGTGCACCGCGGCCGCGGCCGCGGGGAATGGCAGGACCGGCTGGCGGTGCTCTGCCTCGAGGGAGCTGAGCAATGTCCGCCCGGCTTCGGTCAGCTCCAGGGCGCGTGACGCTCCGCGGGCCCGGTTGCTGAGATACCCCTTCTCCAAGAGGGCCTGCACGTGTCCGTAGGCGGTGATGCGGTTCACCTGCAGCGCCTGGCCGAGCTCCTCCAGGGTAGGTGAAAGGCCAGCGCTCCGCTGGTGCAGGCGGATGGCCTGCAAGACCGAGAACTGCTTGCGGGTGACCGGCGCGGGCACGGATCAGAACACGATCAGCGCCAGCAGTAGAGCGGCGACGAGCAAGGCGGCTTCCACTTCCTGGCGCCGGCGAAGGATGTGAGCTCTCATGGTCTGGTCTCCTGTAGAGGGCACGGGCGACGGCAGCCGACAGTGGCCGGGCGCAAGTGCCTGACAGAAGCCTAACAGCCTGACAGACTCCTAACAAGCCCCTTCTCGGGGAGCTGGGGGAGGAGGCCCTGCCTGCAGGCGTAGGCCCGAGCGCAAGGCGGACTTGGAGACGCTGTCCTGCAGCCTAGAATGCAGGCGATGGAGACCCGCCAGGATGGGCCGGAATTCCGGCCCACCCCTCCCAGCCAACGCCTCCCGGTCCCTGCGCGCAGGCTGCCCGTATACCGTTGCGACGTTCTGGTGGTCGGCAGCGGCGTCGCCGGGCTGTGTGCGGCCCTCTCGGCCGCGGACGAGGGCGCGCACGTGATGGTGCTGTCCAAAAGCGCTCTGGAGGACGGCAACACCCGCTACGCCCAGGGCGGGATCGCGGCCGCCATCGGGAGCGACGATCGCCCGGAGTTCCACGCCGGGGACACGCTCGCGGTGGGCTGCGGGCTGGCCGATCCGGGCGTGGTGGAAGCTGTCACCTCCGGCGCGCCCGAGGCCATCCAGTGGCTGCTGCGCGCCGGGATGCAGTTCGACCGCAGCCCCGAGGGCGGCCTGAGCCTGGGCCGCGAGGGCGGCCACCGCGTCGCGCGCATCCTCCACCACGGCACCGCCACCGGCCTGGAGCTGCAGCGGGTGCTGTCGTCCCTGGCACGCGCCCACGGCCGCGTGGACCTGTACGAGCGCGTCACTGCGGTGGACCTCCTGCATGACGCAGAAGGACGGATCGGGGGGCTGCTCGCCCTGGACGTGCATGGCCGTCCCGAGGCGGTGCTGTTCGAGGCCGACGTCGTGATCCTCGCGACCGGCGGAGCTGGCCAGATCTACCGCGAGACCACCAATCCGCAGCTTGCCAGCGGCGACGGCATCGCCATGGCCTTGCGCGCTGGCGCCGCGCTGGCGGACCTGGAGTTCGTCCAGTTCCATCCGACCATCCTGTACCTGGCCGGCGCGGCGCGCTTCCTCATCAGCGAGGTGGTGCGCGGCGCCGGCGCCGTGCTGCGCGACCGCACCGGCGCCGCCTTCATGGCGGAGTACCACCCCGACCGGGAGCTCGCACCGCGGGACGTGGTCAGCCGCGCCATCTTCCGGCGCATGGTGCAGACCGGCGACACGCACGTGTACCTGGACTTCAGCGCGGTGGCGGACGCGGCCGCGCGCTTCCCGGCGCTGGCGCGCATCACGCGCGAGTTCGGCATCGACATCCGCAAGGATCCCATCCCGGTGCGACCGGCCGTGCACTATTTCGTGGGCGGCGTGCTGGCCGACCTGGAAGGGCGCAGCTCGCAGGAGGGACTGTGGGCGGCGGGCGAGTGCGCCAGCACCGGCTTCCACGGGGCCAATCGCCTGGGCAGCAACTCGCTGCTGGAGGGGCTCGTGCACGGCCGCATGGTGGGGCGGGCGGCGGCAGGCTCGCTCGGCGGCGGCACGCGCCGCCGCTTCCTGCTGCCGCGGCCGGCACCGGCGCGCAGCGCGGTGGGCGCGGAGCTGAACCTCACCGACCTCGTGTACTCCTTGAAATCCCTGATGTGGCGCCAGGTCGGCATCGAGCGCACCGCCGCCGGCTTGAGCGACGCCCTGGAGCGCATCGGGCAGTGGGACAGCTACCTGGCACGGCTGGGCCCGTTCACCCCGGATGGCGTGGAGGCGGTGAACATGGTGCAGGTGGCGTACCTGGTGGCGCGGGCGGCGCTGTTCCGCGAGGAATCCCGCGGCACGCACTTCCGCACCGACTACCCCCACTCCGACGAAGCCTGGCGCGTGCACACGCGGCTGCACTGCGACGCCGGCCGGCTCCGCCTCCACACAGCCCCCGCGGTCCTTGAAGCCCGAGCCTGAATCCACGCGCCGCCCGGCGGAGCGTGCCATCGCGGCGGCCCTGGTGCTGCCGGGCTCGGCCGCGGCGGCTGCCAGCGATCCCCTGGACGAGATCACGGGCCTGGCCACCGCCGCCGGCGCCGTCGTGGTGGATGGGGTGACCCAGCGCCTGCGCGTGCCGGACTCGCACAGCGCATTCGGCCGGGGCAAGGTCGCGGAGATGCGCGCGCTGGCCCAGCAGCACCGCGCCGATCTCGTGGTCGTGGACCACGACCTTTCACCCAGCCAGGGACGCAACCTGGAGAAGGACCTGGGCGTGCGCGTCGTGGACCGCACGGAGCTGATCCTGGACATCTTCGCGCGCCGGGCGCGCACGCGTCAGGCCATGCTGCAGGTGGAACTGGCCCAGATGGAGTACCTGCGGCCGCGTCTGCGGCGCATGTGGACCCACCTGGAGCGCACCGAGGGCGCGATCGGCACACGCGGCCCGGGCGAGACCCAGCTCGAGACCGACCGCCGGCTCATCAGCCGCAAGATCAGCGAGCTGCGGCGCAAGCTCAAGGAGATCGAGGCCCGTGCTGAGCGCCAGGCCGAGTCCCGCGATGAGCCGGTGACGGTGTCTCTGGTCGGCTACACCAACGTCGGCAAGTCGTCGCTGATGCGCTGCCTCACCGGGGCCCAGGTGCTGGTCGCGGACCAGTTGTTCGCCACGCTCGACACCCGCGTGCGCCGCTGGCCGCTGCGCGACGGCCGCGCCGTGCTGCTGACCGACACCGTCGGCTTCGTGCGCGAGCTGCCGCACCACCTCGTGGCCTCCTTCCACGCCACCCTCGCGGAGACCTTGCGCGCCGACCTGCTGCTGCACGTCTGCGACGCCGCCGACCCGGACCTGGACCTGCACCTGCGCGCCGTGGAGGCGGTGCTGGCGCAGCTGCGCGCCGACGCCATCCCGCGCGTGCTGCTCCTGAACAAGATGGACCAGGTGCCCCGGGAGGAACGCGGCGTCCTCCTGGACCGGCATCCGGAAGCCGTCGCCGTGTCGGCGCACAGCGGCGAGGGCCTGGACGCCCTGGACGCCGCCGTGGCGGCGTGGCTGGATGCCTGGTCCCTGCGCCTGGAGCTGACGGTGCCGATGAGCCAGGGGAAGCTGCTCGCGGAGCTGCGCCGCACGGCCATGGTGGAGAGCGAGGACTTCGAGGACGAGCGCTGGCGCGGGCGCGTGCGCATCCTGCCGCGACGCTGGAACGGCCTGGCGTCCGACTGGCAGCGCGCCGGCGGCAGCTTCCGCGCGCTGGCCTAGCGCGGGTCCGGGAAGCCCGGAACGCGCGGCAGACGGAGCACCTGCCCGCTGCGGATCCGGCTCGCGTCGGCCATGCCGTTGGCGCGGGCCACGGCCGCGACCAGGCCGGCCGGCGCGCTGCCGTAGGCGGCGCGCACGATCGAATAGAGCGTCTCGCCGGCCGCCACGGTGTGGGTACGCGGCGTGGCCGCGGCCGGCGCTGCTTCCTCGGTGGCCGGCGCCGCCGCGGATGGCTCCGGGCGGGTGCCGGCGGATGTCGGCGCGGCCGGTGGCGCGGCGGGAGCGTCCGCCGGCGCCGCGGGCGCCGGCAGGGCCGCCAGCGCCACGGTCACCACGCCGGCCGTGGGATCCTGCTCCAGGGGCGAGGGCGGCGGCCCGGCGGGCTGGCGCAGCCTCCACAGCACGGCTCCGAGCAGCAGCAGGAGCAGCGCCGCGAGGAACAGCAGGAAACGCATGTGCACGCCCGGCTGGGCCGGCCCAGCTTACCTGGTTTCGCCGGCCGCCGGTTCCACCTTCTTGTGCCGCGACCAGCGGTCCAGGAACAGCAGCATCGGCGCGGCGATGAACACGGTGGAGTAGGTTCCCACCACCGTGCCCACCAGCATCGCCAGGGAGAAGCCCTCCAGCGCGTTGTGGTGCTGGCGGTTGGCCACGAACAGCACGGCCACGGTCAGGAACACCGTGGTGGCGGTGAAGATGGTGCGGCTGAGCGTCTGGTTGATGCTGAGGTCGATCAGCTCGGCGAAGGTCCCCTTGCGCCGCGGCAGGTTCTCGCGGATGCGGTCGAAGATGACGATGGTGTCGTTGAGCGAGTACCCGATGATGGTCAGGAACGCCGCCACCGTCTCCAGGTTGATCTCGGCCGTGCCGAAACGCAGCACCGAGTAGACCGACACGGCGCCCAGCGCGAACAGCATGTCATGGAACACCGCGATCACGCCGGCGATGCCGTAGCGCATCTCCTTGAAGCGGAAGTTCATGTAAATGACCATGGCGATGAGCGCCAGGATGAGGGCCTGCACCGCTTTCTGCTGCATGCTGCCGCTCACCCGCCCGCCCACGATGCTGAGCTCGGGGAAGGGGTCCTGGGCCGCCAGGCCGGGGAAGCCGTCGCCTGCGCTCAGCCGCTCCGCCAGCTCCACCTGCGCCACCTTGCCCGCCTCGCTGGTCCCGCCCTCCTCGAGCACCCGCTCCAGCTCGGGATCGAGCTTGCGCTTGACCAGGAACGTGTCGGAATGCTCGCCGCCCGGCGCCGGCTGCTCGCTGGGCAGCGACAGCACCGTGTAGCCGGGCAGGCGGTCGCGCATGGTCCCGATGGCCACGGGCTCACTCAGGCGCAGCCGCGCCGAGACGCCGCCCACGAAGTCGATGCCGAGCAGGTCGCGGTAGTTGGCGAAGAACACGCCCAGGCCGCCCAGGACCAGCACGGACGAAGCGGCGTAGGCGACGCGCCGGTACTTCACCCACGGCACCTTGGGTTCCTTGCCCAGGAACTGCGCCATGCGCACCTCGGTGATGACCGGCTTCCTGCTGAACACCAGCCAGTGGAAGAGCACCTTGCTGAACACCAGCACCGCGAACAAGGTGCTGATGATGCCGAGCGACAGCGTCACGGCGAAGCCGCGCACCGGCCCCGTGCCCACCAAGTACAGGATGATGCCCGAGATCAGCGTGGTCAGGTTGCTGTCCACGATGGTCACGAAGGCGCGCTCGAAGCCGTTCTTGTAGGCCTGGGCCACCTCCCGTCCCTTCCGGCGCTCCTCGCGGACGCGCTCGAAGATCAGGATGTTCGCGTCCACCGCCATGCCGATGGTGAGCACCAGGCCGGCGATGCCGGGCAGGGTGAGCGTCGCCTGCGTGAACGACAAGGCTCCAAGCAGCAGGAAGCCGTTGAACAGCATGGAGATGCACGCCACCACGCCGTTCAGCCAGTAGTAGCCGATCATGAAGGCGAACACGAGCGCGCCGCCGGCCAGGCAGGACCACATGCCGGTGCGGATGGCGTCCTCGCCCAGGCTCGGGCCCACGTAGGTCTGGCTCTCCAGCTCGGGCTGGATCTTGAGCGAGCCGGTGCGCAGCACGGTGACCAGCTCCCGCACCTCGTCGTAGGTGAAGCCCTTGCGCCCACCGCTGATGATGCTGGTCCCCATCAGCCGGTCCTGGATCTCGGGCGCGCTGTGGACCTTGTCGTTGAGGATGATGGCCATCTGCCGGCCCTTGTAGGTGCCGGTGAAATCGGCGAAAGCCGCCTTGCGGTGCTCCACCATCTCGAACTGGACCACCGGGTAGCCGGTCGTGGGATCCACGCTGGGCCCGACGAAGCCCAGGTCGGCGCCGGTGAAGTCCCAGCTGTCGTCCGGATTGGACGGCGGGCCGCGCAGCACGTCCTCGGCGCGCACCGGCACGGCGTCCAGGTCCGCCGCCGCACGCAGGATCGCGGCCGCCTCCGGATCCGATTCCAGCACCTTCGGGTCGATGTCGAACCACTGCAGGCCGGCGCGCGGGCCGCCCTCGGCCTCCGGCGCGCGGTTGAACGCGGACGCAGGCTCGCCGGGATGGGCCTGCCGCCACGTGCGGAGCTTCTCGATCTCGGCCTGCAGGGACAGGTCGTCCTGGTCCGAGGCGATGATGCGGAAGCGCAGGCTGCCCTGGTTGATGATGGTGCGCTTGATCTGCTCCGTGAAGGCGTGGTCGCGGCCGGGCAGCTCCACCACGATCTGGTCGTCGCCCTGGGGATAGATCGTGATGTCCTGCACGCCCAGGATGTCCACGCGCCGGATGAACACCTCCGCGGTCTCCTGGAGCACGGCGTAGCGGTCTTCGCTCGCGCTGATCTGGCCGGAGGCCAGGGCCTTCTCGAAGTCCAGGCGATACACGATGCGCGAGCCGCCCTGCAGGTCCAGCCCCAGCTTGATCCGGTAGTTGAAGAACGAGAAGACCGCCAGCGCCGAGAACAGCAGGATGGCGAAGATCTTGCGCGTGAGGTTCGGAACCATGGGGGCGTCAGTTGGGGGCGTGGGCCGTGGCGCCCGGCCGCTGCCCTTGCGGCCGCCGCGCCGGACGGGTGCGCTGGATCAAAGTGCCGCGGCCTTGCCGCCGCGGCCGCGCAGGAAGTAGAGCTTGGCGCGCCGCGGCCTGCGGTTGGGTCCGCGCTCGACCTTGACGTTCACGACCCGCGGACTGTGCAGCGGAAAGGTCCGTTCCACTCCCTCGTTCTGCACGATGCGGCGCACGGTGAAGGTCTTGCGGATCCCGGCGCCGGCGAAGCGGATCACCTGGCCGATGAACGGCTGGATGCGCTCCTCCTCGCCCTCGCGGATCATGTATTCCACGCGCACAAAATCGCCCACCTTGAAGGACGGGGCCTCCGCCTTCATGTGCTTCTTCTCGACGGTCTGAACGATGTTCATGGGGATTCCTTTCGCGCGGGCTGCTGCGGCGCGGTGTCGCTTACTGGGGTCCGATGAGGTCCGGGCGGCGCTCCCGGGTGCGGCGCTCCGCCTGCTCCCGGCGCCAGCGCGCCACTTGCGCATGGTTGCCGCTGCGCAGCACCTCGGGGACCGCCATCCCCCGGAACTCCACCGGGCGGGTGTAGTGGGGGTGGTCCAGGAGGTCGGGGTCGGCGGTGAACGACTCCGACACGGCCGAGCCGTCGTCGCCGAGCACGCCTGGTATCAGGCGGACGGTGGCTTCGATCACGGCCAGGGCCGCGATCTCGCCGCCGGAAAGAACGAAGTCGCCGAGGCTCAGCTCCTCCCACTCCAGCCCGGCACGCACGCGCTCGTCGAAGCCCTCGTAGCGGCCGCACAAGAGCAGCAGGCGCTGCGCCGCGCTCAGGCGCTGAGCCCGTGCCTGCGTGAAGTGCGCTCCGTCCGGCGTGAGGAGGATCCGGTGGCAGGGACCGAACTCCCGCTCCACCCACTCGACAGCTTGGAAGATCGGCTCGGGCTTCAGGACCATCCCGGGTCCGCCACCGAACGGACGGTCGTCCACGCTCCGGTGCCGGTCGGTCGTAAAGCGGCGGAAATCCAGGACGTGGATCCGCAGCTTTCCGGCCTCCTGGGCGCGACCCAGGATGCTGGCCCGGAGGTAGCCATCCACCGCGTCCGGGAACAGAGTGAGAAGGTGAACCTCAAGCATTCCCGGATCCTCCGGGAAAAGGGCCGCAGATGTTACGCGTGCGCCCCGGGTTTCGGCAAGGGCCCGGCGGCCCGCGATCCGTGGCCTGAGTGGGAAACCTGGAAGAAGCTAGGCTAGCCCCGGAAATGTTCACCGGGCTCGTGGACGGAATCGCGCGCGTGCTGGGCACGGAAGCCGCCCGGGGCGGCCTGCGCCTGGACCTGGAGCTGGGACCGGCGGGGGTGGGCGCGCGGCTGGGGGAATCCATCTGCGTGGCGGGATGCTGCCTGACCGTGGCCGGTCTGGACGGCTCCCGGATGCGCTTCGAGCTGTCGCCGGAGAGCCTGCGCCGGACCCGCTTCGGCGCGCTGCGCATGGGCGATCCTGTCAACGTGGAGCGCAGCCTGCGGGTGGGGGACCGGCTGGGCGGGCACTTCCTCACCGGCCACGTGGACGGCATCGGGACCGTGGAGCGGGTCGAGACCCAGGGGGACTTCGCGCTGCACGCGTACCGCCCTCCCGGCGTGCTGGTGCCCTTGCTGATCCCGAAAGGCTCGGTGGGGGTGGAGGGCGTCAGCCTCACCGTGGCCGGGCTGGAGGACGGCGGCGTGTTCACCGTGGCGCTCATCCCGGAGACGCTGCGGCGCACCACGCTCGGCGGCCTCCGGCCCGGCGACCGGCTGCACATGGAGGGCGACCTGCTCGGGAAATTCGTCCTGCGCCAGCTGGAGCTGCGGGGGCTGGCCTGAGCTTCCCGCGGCGGAATGGCTCGGTACGACCCGGGAACGCCTAGAACGCGCCGAACAGCAGCGAGGCGAACGCCGAGATCGGCTGCGCTTCGCGCTCGTCCTCGAGCGCGCGGTTGAGCGTGTTCAGGGCGTCCCGGAGCTGGTTGTAGGTCTCGTCCGTGGCCAGGAGCTGGCCCAGGGAGCCCTCGCCTTCCCGCAGCCGGCGGGTGACCTCGGCCAGGTTGTCCAGGAAGGCCTCCGCGTCGGCGGCCAGCTGCTCGTCGGCGATCAGCTGGCCGAGCAGGCCCTGGCCCTGTTCCGCGTCCTCCACCATCTTGCGCAGGGCCACCGCCGTGTCGGTCAGGTTGGAGATCAGCTCGCGGCCCTCCGCGGCCATGGCCTCGTCGGTCAGCAGCGCTCCGAGCAGGCCGCGCCCGCCGCGCAGGTCCTCGGCGATCTGGGTCAGGTTCGTGACCGCGTCGGTGGCCTTGGTCAGGAGCTGGCCGAATTCCTCGCGTTTGGCCGGGTCGCTGATCAGCAGGCCCAGGATGCCCTTGCCTTCGCGCACGTCGGCCGCCAGCTGGCGCGCGTCGGCCACGAAGGCGTCGAAGTCGGCGCGCAGCTCCGCGTCGTTGATCAGCGCCCCCAGGATCCCCTTGCCGCTGTTGACGTCCTCGGTGGTCTGGCGCAGGTTCTGGAGCACGGCCCGCAGGTCGTCGCGGTTCTCCACCACCATCTGGCCCAGGGACTCGAGCGCGGAGGGGCCCACCGTGCCGATCAGCTCGGCGCCCTCCGCCACCAGCGGCTGGCCCAGGGAGCCGGGGTCGATCTCGACCACGCGCCCGCCCAGCAGGGTGAACTCGCTGATGGCGATGACGTAGTCCTGGTGCAGGCGGACCGGGTCCTCGAACTCCAGCCGGACCCGGATGCGCCGGTCCTCAGGCATTCCGTCCAGGTACTCCACCTCCCGCACCGTGCCGGTGGCGCGCCCGCTGACCAGCACCGCGTCGCCGCTCTTGAGCCCCCGGGCGTTGCTGAACCACACGTCCAGGTAGCTGCGCTCGCGCAGGGAGAAGCCGGTCAGCGCGATCGTGATGTAGAGCAGGAGCACGATGCTGCTGAAGAACAGCAGCCCCAGCACGAAGTCGCGGGAGGTGTTGCTTGCGGCCATGGCTCAATCCCTCTTGGCGCCCAGGAACTGTTGCACGCGCGGCATGTCGCTGTCCAGGACTTCCTGGGGGGTGCCTTCCACCAGGAAGCGGCCGTGCTCCAGCACGGCCAGGCGGTCGCCCACGGTCAGCGCGCAGTTGATGCTGTGCGTGACCACGACCGAGGTCATGCGCAGCTCCTCCTTGAGCTGGCGGATGGCGCGGTTGATGTTGGCGGACATCTCCGGGTCCAGGCCGGCCTCGGGCTCGTCGTACAGGATGATGCGCGGCTCGGTGACCAGCGCGCGCGCCAGTCCCACGCGCTTCTGCATGCCTCCGGACAGCTCCGAGGGGAACTTCTCCGCCGCCTGCTCGAGCTGGACCAGCGCCAGGACCCGCTGCACGCGGCTGCGGATCTCGTCCTCGCCCAGGTCGGTGGTCTCGCGCAGGGGCAGCGCCACGTTCTCGTGCGCGTTCATCCAGTTGATCAGGGCGCCGCTCTGGAACAGGTAGCCCATGTCGCGGCGC
Organism: Planctomycetota bacterium; assembly: GCA_004295085.1. Classification (GTDB taxonomy): domain Bacteria; phylum Planctomycetota; class UBA1135; order UBA1135; family UBA1135; genus SHNF01. Next base: position 53,683 of record SHNF01000017.1, read on the forward strand.
AGGGCCCGGAGCTCCTCGGGGGACAGGTCCGGCACCGACTTGCCCTCCACCAGCACCTTGCCCGAGTCCGGACGCAGCAGCCCGATGATGTGGCGCAGCAGCACGCTCTTGCCGGAGCCGGACGGTCCCATCACCACCAGGCACTCGCCCGCGGCGACGGTGCCGTCCAGCCCGTCCAGCACCTTCTGCCCGTTGAAGGACTTCGTGACTTGTTGCAGCTCGATCACGAGTGCAGCGCCTTCCCCAGGAAGAAGTTGAAGATGATGATGAGGATGATGGAGGTGCGCACCGCGGCGCGCGTGGTCTCGCCCACGCCGCGGGCGCCGCCGCTGGTCTGCAGGCCCGCGGCGCAGCCCACCACGGCAATGGTGAAGCCGAACACGGTGGACTTGAGCAGGCCCACGTACAGGTCCTCGGGCAGCGGGATGAGCTCGCCCGTGGTCTTCAGCGCCTCGCGGGCGTTGTGCAGGTAGCCGCTGAAGTCCAGGTGCAGCTGGGTCACGGCGATGACGCCGCCGCCGAGGATGCCGACCACGTCGGCGAACAGGGTCAGCAGCGGCGCCGCCAGGGTCAGCGCCAGCACGCGCGGCAGCACCAGGAAGCTCACCACGTCCACGGACAGCACTTCCAGCGCCGTGACCTCGTCCTGCACCTTCATCGTGCCCAGCTCGGCAGCCATGGAGCTGGCCACGCTCGCCGCCAGGATGATGCAGGTCACGAACGGCGCCATCTCCCGCGCCATGGTGACCGCCACCAGCAGCCCGATGGATTCCTGCTGGCCGAAGCGCGCCAGCTCGATGCCGACCTGCAGGGACACGATCATCCCCACGAAGAAGCCGACCATGAGCACCACCGGCGTGGTGCGCACGCCGGCCAGATAGGTGTAGTCCAGCAGCGCGCGGAAGCGCCGGCGCAGGTGCGGCAGGCGCCCCAGGGTGGCCGTCGCCAGCCACACGCCGTAGCCGGCCTTGGCCATGGCCGGACGCAGCAGCCCGGCGCCGGTGCGGGTGAACGGGTTCACGGTTGCGCGGCGACCTGCGGCGCGGGCGGCAGGTCCTGGACGTGCAGGTCGGGCCAGCCGGGACCGGGGAAGGCCGGCTCCTCCAGGCCTCCGCCCGGCCCGCTGCGGAACCGCAGCAGTCCGAGCAGCAAGGAGGTGTGCACCGTGCCGTCGGGCTCGGTCCACTGGCCGCCGAGGATCGGGACCGACCAGCGCGTGTGCCCCGCGGCCTGTGCGGTGTGGTACAGGTTCAGGAAGGCGCGCCGCTGCGTGACGCCGGACACGGCGTCGGACGAGCCGGCCCAGACCTCGAACGCGAAGCCCAGGTTGCGTGACAGCTGCTCCGAGTTGAGGATCGGCTCGATCCCGGGAGCCAGCGCCGCGAAGCGCTCATTGCCCTGATTGTCCTCGTACACGCGCGCCACCGGCCACAGCCGCTCGCGCCGCTCTTCCCGGCCGTCCGCGCGCAGCGTCCGGCTGCGCCAGTAGACCGGCATCGCGTAGAAGGACTCCCGCGTGATGTCGCCGAAATGGTCGGTGCGGTCCCAGAACAGCGGCCACATCCAGACCGTGAACTCGGTCTGCTCGTCTTCGAAGCGCATGTAGAACGGCAGGAAGCGGCGGATGGTCTGGCGCGACTCCGTGCCGCCCCTCTCGAATTTCAGGATGGGCCACACCTGCCACGACACGAAGTCGGTGGACGGCCGGGCCGCGTAGCCGAAGAACGGCCACAGCACGGTGGTGGCACGATAGTCGCCCTTGCGGATGCGCCCGCCCAGCGGCAGCACCATCCAGCCCTGCTGCGGCTCCTTGCTGTCCAGCTCGTCGTGCGCCACGTGCACGATCGGCCACAGCACGTACGAGCGCCGGTACTTGCCCGGCACTTCGGCCCGCCCGTAGAAGGGAAAGACGTGCCAGCCGCGCTCGCTGCCGCCGGTCCAGCCGACGATCGGCCACAGGATGTGGTTGCTGGTGCGCTCGTCCTTGCGGTTGCGCAGGTACAGGGGGAACAGCACGAACGTGGCTTCGTCGTAGGTCAGGAAGTTCTTGACCGTACCGAACACCGGGAAGAAGGCGAAGTAGTTCTCCTTCCCGTCGCTGCTGCTGCCGCCCCAGAAGAACGGCGTGAGCACGCTCCAGTCCCGGTCCTCCACGCCGTCGGCGCGCGTCTCCGCGTCACGCCAGAACAGCGGGAACAGGCGCGCGAACGTGCGCGGGCGGGCGGGATCGTGGATGTAGCGGCCCAGCGGGTAGAAGAAGTCCGAGTCCACGCTGTCGTCGGGCCGGCGCAGCCGCCAGTAGAACGGGCTGAGCGCCCAGGTCACCGCGCCGGCCTGCTCGCCGTAGCGCAGGATCCCGCCGGCGGCCTCGGCGTGGTCGTAGCCGGGCACGGTGTGGCGCGAGAAGATGGGGGCGAGGTGGATCTCCGCGTCCGGGGCGGCGCAGCCGCCAAGGATCGCGGGCACAGCGAAGAGGGCACACAGGCCTCGCGCCCAGCAGTTCCGGCCGCGGCTCCCCATGAGGAGGCGAGTATAGGGTTGCAGGGGCGCGCGGTTCTAATCCGCACGGCAGCGCCCGGCTAGACTCCGGCCCCACATGGAGAAGGTGGACGTGCTTTCCGGGGTCCAGCCCACCGGCCAGGCCCACATCGGCAACTACCTGGGGGCCTTCAAGACCTGGGTGGAGCTGCAGGAGAGCCGGCGCTGCTTCTACTGCATCGTGGACCTGCACGCGCTGACCACGGCGCCCGAGCCGGCGGCGCTGCGGCAGGCCTGCTTCGAGATGGCCAAGGTGTTCCTGGCCATCGGACTGGACCCGCAGCGCTCGGCGCTGTTCGTGCAGTCGCAGGTGGCGGAGCACAGCGAGCTGGCCTGGATCCTGCAGTGCCTGACGCCCATGGGCGAGCTGTCGCGCATGACCCAGTTCAAGGACAAGTCGCACAGCCAGCCGCAGAACGTGAACGTGGGCCTGTTCACCTACCCGGTGCTGCAGGCCGCCGACATCCTGGTCTACCGGGCCGAGGGCGTGCCCGTGGGCGAGGACCAGGTGCAGCACCTGGAGCTGGCGCGGGAGATCGCGCGGCGCTTCAACCGCACCTACCGCGAGGTGTTTCCCGAGCCCCAGCCGGTGCTGTCCAAGACGCCGCGCATCCTGGGCCTGGACGGGGCCACGAAGATGTCGAAGAGCAAGGGCAATCACATCCCGCTGCTGGCCCCGCCCGAGGAGATCGAGGCGCTGCTGCGCACCGCGGTCACCGATCCGCAGCGCCAGCGCCGCAGCGATCCGGGCCGCCCCTGGGTGTGCAACGTGTTCAGCCTGCACCAGTACTTCAGCCCGCCCGAGGAAGTGGCGGTGGTGGACCTGGAGTGCCGCACCGCCGCGCGCGGCTGCGTGGACTGCAAGCTGCACCTGGCGCGCAACATGGCGCAGCAACTGGCGCCCATCCGCGAGCGCGCCGCGGCCCTGGAGCGGGATCCGGAGCACGTGCGCGCCGTCCTGGCCGACGGCGCCGCGCGGGCGCGCGCCGTCGCCGCCTCGACCATGGAGCAGGTGCGCGATGCCGTCGGCCTCGGCTAAGACCCTGGCGCTGCTGGCGCTGCTGCCCGCCTGCGGCTTGCTGCGGAGCGAGCCGGAGCTGCCGGAGGCCAGGGCGGTGGCGCAGGCGCGCGCGCTCGATGCCGCCGAGTGGGAGCTGCTGCGCGCCGCAGCGCTGCACGTGCAGGAGCGGGGCGCCTCCAGCCTGGAGGAGCTGCGCGCGCTGGCCGCGGGCCATCCCGAGTCGCTGCGGCTGGCGGCTCTGGTGCAGGACGTGGAGATCGGCGCGGAGGGTCGGGAAGGAGTGCGCGCGCGCTACCTGGCCGCCGCGACGCAGCGGCCGAGCGCCGCCGCCTGGTACCTGGCGGCGCGCGCCACGGCGGACCGCGAGCAGGGACTGCAGCTGCTGCAGCGCGCCCTGGAGCTGGATCCGGAGCTGACTCCCGCGCGCGTGCTGCAGCTGGGCTATGCGGCGCGCCTGGGTGATCCGGACACCTTGCGCCAGCTCGTGGACCTGCTGCGCGAGCATCCCGGGTCGGCGGAAGGCTGGCGCCTGCTGGCGCGGCTGGCGCCGCTCTACGACCGCGCCGATCTGGCCCGGCGCGCCGCCGACACGGAGCCATGGTCGCCCATCGACCCGCCGCGCTGGGCCCGGCTGTCCCAGGCCCGGGCGGCGCTCGCCGACGACGAGCCGGAAGACGCGCTGCGCATCCTGGCCGACCTGCCAGCGAGCGACCGCGACGCGCGCCTGCTGCAGGCGGCGGCCCTCACGGCCGATGGGAAGCCGTGGCAGGCGCAGCGCATCCTGAACGCGCTCGTGGACGAGAATCCGGGCGATGTCCTGGCCCGTTTCGACCTCGGGCTGCTGGCGCTCAACTACCTGGACCGTCCGGACATCGCCGAGGAGCAACTGGACGAGTTCCTGCGCCTGGCCGACGCCGGCGCCGAGGTGCCGCTCAACCGGCGGGTGCAGGCCGAACTGTGGCTGGCGCGCCTGCGCCGGCCGCCCGCCCCGTGAAAGCGCTGCTGCAGCGCGTGGACTGGGCGCGCGTGCGCGTGGACGGCGCGGTGGTGGGGCAAATCGGCGCCGGTCTCCTGGTCTTCGCCGCATGCTGCAAGGGCGACGGCCGGCGCCAGGCCGAGACCCTGGCCGCGCGTGTGGCCCGCTACCGCATGTTCCCCGACGCCGCAGGCAAGACCAACCGCAGCGTCCTGGACACCGGCGGGGCCCTGCTCGTGGTCAGCCAGTTCACCCTGGCGGCCGACACCGCCCGCGGGCTGCGTCCTTCCTTCGATCCGGCCATGGCACCGGCCGAGGCGGAGGCGCTGCTGTCGGACTTCAGCGCCGCGCTGCGGCGCCTGGGCGCGCACGTGGAGGAAGGCCGGTTCGGGGCCGAGATGCTGGTGGAGCTCCAGAACCATGGCCCCGCGACGTATCTGCTGGAATGTGTCCCGGCCTTGTGAGAATTCCACAAACCCCTATACTGTGCGGGGTTAGCGATCTTCCTTCTGTACGCGGGATTCCCTTTGGCCTCCAAGCCTCAAGCCCACTCCGGGTCCGATGCCGACGCTGTGACCATCACCAAGCGGGACTTGGTGCAGCGCATCGCGGACCGCACCGGCCAGACCAAGGTGCTGGTCCGGGACATCGTCCAGATGTTCCTGGACGAGGTTTCCTCCGAGCTGATCCGTGGCAATCGCCTGGAGTTCCGAAATTTCGGCGTGTTCGAGGTGCGCACGCGCCCCGGCCGCGTGGCCCAGAACCCCAAGACCCTGGAGAAGGTCAGCGTTCCCAGCAAGCGCGTGGTGAAGTTCAAGGTCGGGAACATCCTGCGCGACCAGGTCGAGGCCGGGCGCAAGGACGTCAAGCGCAAGCCCGAGCCGGACGCCGACTAGGCGCCGATCCGGGCGAAGCCGCGCTCCAGATCGGCGCGCAGGTCCGCCGGGTCCTCGATGCCGACCGACAGGCGCACCAGGCCGTCGGCGATGCCGATGGCGGCGCGCTGCTCGGCCGAAAGGCTGGCGTGCGTCATGGGCGCGGGCAGCTCCACCAGCGACTCGACGCCGCCCAGCGATTCGGCCAGCGCGAAGATGCGCAGGCCTTCGAGGAAGCGCCGGGCGGCGGCCTCGCTCTCCAGCTCGAACGAGATCATGCCGCCGAAGCCCTGCATCTGCGCCCTGGCCACGGCGTGGTTGGGGTGGTCCGGCAGGCCGGGGTAGTAGGTCCGGCGCACGCGCGGGTGCGCCAGCAGGTACTCGGCCAGGAGCTGGGCGCTGGAGCTGTGCCGCTGCATGCGCAGGTGCAGCGTGCGCAGGCCGCGCAGGGTCAGGAACGCGTCGAAGGGCGAGTTGACCGCGCCCACGGCGTTCTGGTGGAACCAGACCTCGTCCTTGCGCGCGCCGTCGCGCAGCAGCAGCGCGCCGCCCACCACGTCGCTGTGTCCGCCGATGTACTTGGTGGTGCTGTGGATCACGTAGTCGGCGCCCAGCTCGAGCGGGCGCTGCAGCGCCGGCGTGGCGAATGTGTTGTCCACGCACACCTCGGCGCCGGCGGCACGGGCCGCGTCCACGGCCAGTCGCAGGTCGATGATCCCCAGCAGCGGGTTGCTGGGCGTCTCCAGGTACAGGAGGCGCGTGCCCGGCGGCAGCTTGCGCAGGTTCTCGGCGCGCGTCAGGTCGCGGTACTCGAAGCGCAGGCCCCAGCGGGCCTGGATGCGATGGAACAGGCGGTGCGAGCCGCCGTACAGGTCGTTGCCGGCCACGATGCGGTCGCCGGGCTGGAAGGTCAGCAGCAGGGTGTGGATCGCCGCCATGCCGGAGGCGAAGGTGAAGCCGCAGGCCGCGCCCTCCAGGCTGGCGAGGGCGTCCTGCAGCGCAAAGCGGGTCGGGTTCTGCGTGCGCGAGTACTCGTAGCCCGCGCGCGGCCGCCCGGGCGCGTCCTGCACGTAGGTGCTGGTCATGTAGATCGGCGGCATGACGGCGCCGGTGCGCTGCTCCGGCGTCCAGCCGGCGTGCACGGCGCGGGTGTCGAAGCGGTCGGCCTGTTCCATGGAATGGCGGAGAGACTAGCGGCGCGCCGCCCCTCACAGCCGGCCGGCGCGCAGCGCCAGCTGCCAGCGCACGGCGCGCACCGGCGGGCCGGAGCTCCAGACGCGGGCCAGCTCGCGGCCGAACTCGTGGTAGCGCGCCGGGCCCTCGGCGCGCCGCATGGCGCTGACCGAGGACCAGGTCGCGATGTAGCCGAGCACGTCGCTGAGCGTCCAGTGCCGGCACATCTCCAGCGCCGGGGCCGCGACCTCCGCAAAGGGAAACGCGAGCGAGCGGTAGCCGTCCTCCGTGTGGCGGCGCTGCGGCGGCCAGTAGGCGCCGACCACGTCCGAGTAGAAGCGCCGCACGAGCGGGTCCACGTCCGGGTCCACGCTCATGAGGTCGTACGTGACCAGCGCCACGGCCGCGCCGGCGCGGGCCGCGCGCCGCACCTCGGCGTAGTAGGCCTCCAGCTCGAACCAGTGCGCCGCCTGGGCGGCCACCGCCAGGTCCACCGCGGCGTGCGGCAGGCCGCTGGCCTCGGCGCGCGCCAGCCGGTACTCGACGCGCGCGCGCGGCCGCGCGTTGCGCAGCTGCTCCGCGCTGGCGTCGGTGGCGATCACGCGCGCGTAGCGCCCGGCGAGCAGGCCCGACAACTGGCCCGACCCGCAGCCGCAGTCCCAGGCCAGCTCATGACGCTGGGTCAGGCCCGCCAGGAATTCCACGAGCGCGCGCGGGTACGTCGGGCGGTGGCGGGCGTACCCGGCCGCGGCAGCGGAGAAATGGTCGGGGAACGGCGGCTCCGTCGGCTGGTGCATTGCGCCGGCGCCGATCCTAGCCGTCGCAGCCGGCCTTATCCTGGTGCGCTGAGGCATGACCGACGCAACGCCGCCGGCGCCGGACTGGGACCGTGTGAAGGACCTGTTCCAGCGCGCCCTGGAGCTGCCGCCGGGTGCGCGGGAGGCATTCCTGCAGCGCGCGAGCGCCGGGACCGCGGAGCGGCAGGAGGTCGCGTCGCTGCTCGCCGCCCACGGCGCCGTTCCCAGCTTCCTCGAGGCGCCGGCCTGCGACGCCTTCACGGGCCTGGGGGACGCCGACCTGCGCCCGGGAACCCAGGTTGGGGGCTACCGGCTGCTGTCGGCCGTCGCCCAGGGCGGCATGGGGACGGTGTGGGCCGCCGAACGCGCCGACGGCACCGGCCCGGGCGTGGTGGCCATCAAGATGCTGCGCCGCGGCTTCGGCGGCCCCAAGGTCCTGCGCCGCTTCGCGCTGGAGCGGCGCACCCTCGCCGACCTGGACCACCCCAACATCGCGCGCCTGCTGGACGGCGGCGTCGCCGCCGACGGCCGGCCGTTCCTGGTGATGGAGTACATCCGCGGCCGTCCCATCGACGACTACTGCGAGCAGCGGCGCCTGGACGTTCCGCAGCGCCTGCAGCTGTTCCGCGGCGTGTGCCTGGCCGTGCACTACGCCCACCAGAACCTGGTGGTGCACCGCGACATCAAGCCGTCCAACATCCTGGTCACGGACGACGGCGTGCCCAAGCTGCTGGACTTCGGCATCGCCAAGATCCTGACGCCGGAGGGCGCGCCGCCGTTGAGCACGCTCACCACCGAGGGCGCCCTGCCCATGACTCCGGAATACGCCAGCCCGGAGCAGGTGCGCGGCCAGCCGATCACGACGGCCACAGACGTGTATGCGCTCGGGGTGGTGCTTTACGAGCTGCTGGCCGGCCAGAGGCCGTACACCCTGCACACGCGCCAGCCGGCGGAGATGCAGCGCGTCATCTGCGAGATCGAGCCCAGGAAGCCGAGCAGCATGGTCGTGGAACAGCACCGCGAACGCCGCCGCCGGCTGCGCGGCGACCTCGACAACGTCGTGCTGATGGCGCTGCGCAAGGATCCGCGGCGCCGCTACGCCTCCGCCGAACAGTTCGCGCACGACGTGGAGCTGCACCTGCGCGGGTTCCCGGTGCTGGCGCGCGGCGAGAGCTACCGCTACCTGCTGGCCAGCTTCGTGCGCCGGCACAAGCTGAGCGTCGGAGCCGGTTCAGCCGTCTTGATCGCGGTCGTGGGCGGCTCGCTGAGCACCGCGATGCAGGCGGACAAGGCCCGGCGCCACGCCGAACGCACGGCCAGCGAAGCCCTGATCGGGCAGCAGTCGGCCGAGTTCCTGACCGACCTGTTCCGGGGCGCCGGACCGCAGCTGCAGAACAGCGCGCTGCTGCGCCAGCTCCTGCGCGACAACGCCGGCCTGGCGCGCGCCGAGGCCGAGCACAATCCGCGCAAGGCGGCGGCGCAGCTGGAAGCCCTGGGCAAGATCCACCGCCACCTGCGCCTGTACGACGAGGCTGACGCGCTGCTGCAGGACGCCCTGGCCTTGTACCGGCGCGAGCACGGCGCGGACGGCCCCGGCGTGGCGCACACTCTGGAGCAGATCGGCTGGGTGGAGTTCGAGCGCGGCGACCGGCCGCAGGCGGCGGTGCACTCGTTCCGCAGCGCCTACGCCCTGCACCTGCGTCTGTTCGGCGCGGATCACGCCGACACGGCGTACTGCGCCAGCTACCTGGGCATGGCGCTGCGCGCCACCGGCGGGCTGGACGAAGCGGAGGGCCTGCTGCGCTCCGCGCTTGGGGTGCTGGAGCGCCGCAACCGCCTGGACACTCCGCGCGTGCGCAGCACCCTGGCCGGTGTGCTCAGCGGGCAGGCCGAGC
>SHNF01000017.1:63057-334564 GCA_004295085.1 Planctomycetota bacterium
GGCCGAGCTGCAACAAGCCGTGGATCTGCAGCGCCGGGAGAAGTTCAACGGGCCGCATCCGGACCTGGCCGCGGATCTGGCCTTCCTGGGCGCGCTCCAGCTGGGCAGTGGCGACGCCGCCGCGGCCAGCGCGAGCCTGCGCCAGGCGCTGGACATGCGGCGCGCGCTCGCAGCGCCGGACGACGCGGAAGCCGGCGCGATCCGGCAGGCCCTGGCCGAAGCCGACGCGGTGCTCGAGCAGTGATACTGGCCCCCTTCCGTGGGTCTCGTCATTCGCAACTGCCTGCGCTGCAGGAACATCCGTTGTCTTCCGGCGGCAGGCCGGCCCGAGCCTGCGAGTTTACGAAGTCGCAGAGCGTAAACCATTTTCGCAAAAACAGATGCCTTACGACATGGGTTGCAATGACCCAGGGAAGGGGGCCAGTATCCGCGCTCAGCCGTCCGCGGACCGCAGCTGCTCGAGGCGCGCCTCCGCGGCCGCGGCCTCTTCAGGGTGTCCCAGCTGCGTGTACAGGCCCGCGGCGCGGCGCAGCGCCGCCTCGGCTTCCGGCACGGCCCCGCGCCGCGCCCGGCACTCGCCCAGGTTGCGCCAGGACGCCGGCAGGTACAGGTTGAGCGCGCCGAAGGCCTGCTCCTGCAGGGGGATCAGCACCTCGTACTCCTGCTCGGCTTCGTCCCAGTGCTGCAACCGGTACAACAGGCCGGCGCGGTTGCCCTGCGCGATCACGGTGGCCGAGTGCCCCTCCGGCAGGACGCGCCGGAAGATGGCCAGAGCCTGTTGCGCGAGGTCCAGGGCGTCCTCCAGTTGCCCGCGCTGCATGCGCAGGCCGGACAGGTTCAGCAGCACGCTGGCGACGCGGTCGTCGTCGCCGCCCAGCAGCGCGCGGAACGACTCGAGCGCGGTCTGGTAGCAGGACTCGGCCTGTTCCAGGCGGCCTTGCAACTTCAGGTTCAAGGCCAGGGCGTTGAGCGCGGTGGCGCGCAGCAGCGTCGTCGGCGCGGGGTCCTGTCCGATCCAGTCCAGAGCCTCGCGCAGATGCTGCTCGGACCGCGCCAAGTCTTGCTGCGGATCTGCCGACTCCCGGCTCTGCACGGCGCCGAGCAGCACGATGCCGAGCTGCCCCAGGGCCGCGCCGCGGTTGCCCGCCAACTCCCCCGCCAGCGCCGGCGGCGCGCCGTCCATCACCTCCAGGGCCGCGAGCAGCGCTTGCTGGGCCGCGGCCCGCTCGCCGCGCAGCGAGTACAGCCGCCCGAGCGTGATCCAGGTCTCCGAGCGCGTGGCCAGCAGCGCGCCGGACGCGCCCGCGGTCAGCTCCAGGCTGCGGCGCAGCCGCGCCTCGGCGTCGTCGAAGCGCTCCAGCCGCGTCTCGAGGGTTCCCAGCTCGGTGAGGGCCCGCGGCAGCAGCTCGGCGTGCGCCTCCGGCGCCGCATCGGCCAGCGCCAGGGACTCGCGCAGCAATTCCTCCGCCGGCGCGTACAGGCCCAGCTTGTGGTACACCGAGCCCATGACGTGCAGCAGCGAGGCGCGCGTCGCCGGCTGATCGGCCAGCTCGGTGCGCACGCTGTGCACGCCCCGGTCCAGGATCTCGCGCGCGGTCAGGGCGGCGCCGTCGCCGCGGTCCGGGTCCGGCACCCAGAACAAGCCCTCCAGGAAGCGGCTGATGTGCTGGAAGCGGCGCACTTGCTCCTGGGCGTCCAGGAGGGCGTCCGACTCGCGGGACAAGGCGTCTTCCAGGTCCGCGCTGTACGCCTGCGACTGCAGCAGCAGCGCCGTCGGCGTTCCGGCCAGCAGCAGTGCTCCCAGCAGCACCGCCGCGCTGGCCGCCGGCCGGCGTTCGAGCAGGCGCCGCGCGCGCAGCAGCGGGCCCGGCGGCCGCGCCCGGATCGGGCGGCGCTCCAGCACGCTGCGCAGGTCGGCGGCGAAGGCGCCGGCCGAGGCGTAACGGCGCGCCGGCTCCTTCTCCAGGGCGTGCAGGCACACCACTTCCGCGTCGCGCGGCACGCGCCGGTTGCGCGCGCGCAGCGGATCGGGCGGATCGTGCAGGATGCGCGCCTCGGTCGCCGGCCGCGAATCCTCCTGGAACGGCAGCTGCAGCGCCAGCAGCTCGTACAGGCTCACTCCCAGCGCGTACACGTCGCTGCGCGCGTCGGGCTCCGCCCGGCCGCGCAGCTGCTCGGGGGCCATGTAGAACAGCGTGCCGACCTGCGCGCCGCTGCGCGTCAAGGCGTCGGCCTGGGCCTGGCTGGCCAGGCCGAAATCGAGCAGCAGCACGCGCCCGTCCACGGCCAGCGCCACGTTGGACGGCTTGACGTCGCGGTGCACGATGCCGCGCTGGTGGCAGTGCTCCAGCGCGTCGGCCACCTGCGCCGCGAGGCGCAGCCCGGCGCTGGTCCAGCTCCCCTCGAACACCGGCGGCAGCGCCGCCGGCAGCGGCTCTCCGGCGCGCGTGTACACCACGCGCGCCAGGTCCCGGCCGCTCAGGCTCTCCGGCGCGCTGCCGCGCAGCTGGTCCAGCGCCTCGGCCAGCGTGCAGCCGCGGATGCGCTCCATCACGAAGTACGGAACGCCGCCTTCCTCGCCCACCGCGAAGATCGGCACGACGCCCGGGTGCTGCAGCGCCGCCACGGCCTCGACCTCGCGCTGGAAGCGGCGCCGCGCCTCCGGGAACCACAGGTGCTCGGGACGCACCACCTTGAGCGCGACCTCGCGCCGCAACGAGCGCTGCTCGGCCCGGTACACCACGCCCATGCCGCCGCCGCCCAGGCGCTCGAGAATGCGGAACTCACCGAACTGCTCGGGCAGACCTTCCGGAACCGCATCCGCCAGCACGCCCAGCTTCTCCAGCGCCGCCAGGCGCCGCCGCAGCTCCTCGGCCCATTCCGGACGGCGCGCGCCCAGCTCCTCCAGGAGCGCGCGCTGGTGCTCCGGCGGGGCCGCTAGGCACTGCGCCATCAGATCCTCCAGGACGTCGGAATCCGGCTCCTGCACCATCGCTGCCAGCTTATCCCGCCCGTTACACTCCTCCCGCGATGAGCGCGGCCCGGGATCCGGAAGATCTGCGGCACAGCGCCGCCGCCGGCGACGCCGCGGCCATGCACGAGCTGCTGCTGCGCCACCTGCCCGGGCTGGAGCGCTTCCTGGCGCGCAACGCCGGCGACCTGATCGCCGCCAAGGAATCGCGCTCCGACCTGGCGCAGTCGGTGTGCCGCGAAGTGCTCGAGCGGCTGGCCACCGACCGCCTGCAGTTCCGCAGCGAGCCCGAGTTCCGCCACTGGCTGTATGAAGCCGCCTTGTTCAAGCTGCGCAACCGCCACCGCTACTATCGCGCGCGCAAGCGCGACGCCGCGGCCGAGCGCTCCGGCGCCGCCAGCGCTCCGGCCGACACCACCGGGCCCGGCAGCAAGGTCCGCCGCCGCGAGCAGCAGGAGCGCCTGGCCGCCGCCCTCCAGCTCCTCCCCGAGCCGGAGCGCGAGATCGTGCGCCTCGCGCACCTCGAAGGCCTTGCGCACGCCGCCATCGCGGAGCGCCTCGGCATCACCGAGAGCCACTCGCGCACCCGCCTGGCCCGGGCGCTGGCCAAGCTCGGCCGCCTGGTCGGCCCGGAGGCGTAGAAGACGGGGCCGGCTTGAGCTTCTGCCGTTTGACTACTACAATCATGCCAGATGGCAAGGCTCCCGCATGCCCGTCAACCCGGCACGCCGGCCCGGCGCCGCTCCTACGAGCAGGCCGGCCGCCTGCTTGGCCTGCGCAAGGCCGATCCGGTCGCGCTGGCGCAGGCGGTGGAGGCCGGCTTCGCCTATGCCGCCCTGGAGCGGTTCGCGCGCTGCGCGGACCTGTCCGTGTCCCTCGTCGCCGAGGCCATCCGCCTGCCGCAGCGCACCCTGGCCCGCCGCAAGGCCAAGGGACGCCTGCAACCTGAGGAATCCGACCGCCTGCTCCGCACCTCCCAGATCTTCGGCCGGGCCCTGGAGCTCTTCGAAGGCGATCGCGCCGCCGCCAAGACCTGGCTGGGGACGCCGCAGCGTGCCCTCGGCGGCGCCGTCCCGCTGCGCTTCGCCGCCACCGACGTCGGCGCGCGCGAGGTGGACGACCTGATCGGCCGCCTGGAGCACGGCATCCCGGCCTGATGGCGTCGGCCTGGCGGCTGGTCAAGACCCGGTTCCTGGCCGAAGCCTTCGGCGGCGAAGCCGCCGAGCGCTACGGCGGCCGCTGGAACAGCCCGGGCACGGCCATGGTCTACCTGGGCGAATCCGTCGCGCTGTGCGTCCTCGAGATCCTGGTCAACCTGCAATCCACGAAGCCGCTGGACTCCTATTCCCTGATCCGCGTGGACTACGATCCAGCGCTCGTCCACGAGCTGCACGCCAGTCAACGTCCTTCCGACTGGACTTCCTTTCCCGCTCCGGCCAGCACGCAGCGCCTGGGCGACCAGTGGGTGCAACGCGCCACCAGCGTCCTCCTGCGCGTCCCGAGCGCCGTCGTCGCCGGCGAGTTCAACCTGCTCGTCAATCCGGCCCACCGCGAATTCCGGCGCCTGCACATCGGCCCTCCCGCGCCCTTCCGATTCGACCCACGTCTATTGCGGTAGGGCAGGTGAAGGAAGCGGCCGATCGCACGAGCTCCGATAGGAGTCCAAACCCACGCCAAGTTACGTAGCTTCCGCCAGCATCCAATGCCGCGAGCCATTCGCGGCCGGCTCCATCCGTGGCTATGGGCGTCCCTGTTCCCACAAGGCGACGCCCGCTCTTCCGGCCGCAACCGCCATCCCGCCATCGATGGTCGCCAGCGGGATCCCAAGCCGGAGAGCGAGCTCCAGATAGCAGGCGTCATAAGCCGACATGCCGTGCCGTCGTGCGAGAGGCAGGAGCCGCACGAACGCTTCCTCCGCGCCTCCGGCATCCACTTCGATCGGGAGGTCTGACAGTCGCGCCAGGAAGCGCGTGATCCTGGCCTCGTCGATCCGCTTGCGGCGTTCGCTCACTGCGAGCACATTCGAGATCTCCACCGCCCACAGTATCGGAACGATGGCGCTCTCGGTCTCGAGGCCGCGCAGAACGGACTTGGTGCGGGCGGCCTGGACCTCGTCCAGGCACCAGCTCAACGCAACGGACGCATCCAGGACGAAGCTCAGAAGCGCCGTCCTTCCTCGATGAGGTCACGGATGGTGACTCCTTTGGGCAGCCGAGCGCCTTTGCTCAGCGCCAGAAGGTCCGCCGCCGCCTTGCGCACCTTGGCGCTGTCGATGGACTGCTCGTAGGGACCGAGGCGGGCGATGGGTGTGCCATGCCGGGTGATGACGATGACCTCGCCCTGCTCGACGCGATCGAGCAGCTCGCTCAGCTTGGTCTTGGCCTCGAAAGCGCCGATGGTGCTGGTGCGCGTGTCCATGGTGGGCCCTCTCCTCGGGGGGGGCGGCGGCGATCAACTAGTTCAACTAGTCTATACCGGGGCGGGATCCAGCGCAACAGGCTGCCAGGAGGCTGTGACTATTGCAGCCGCAGCAGCGAGCGCAGCAGGTCGCGGCGGTCCATGCCGGTCCAGCCGCGGGCGTCGCGGACCAGGACGGCGTCGTGGCTGCGCAGCGCGTCCTGCAGGCGCTGCCAGGGCTCTTCGGACTTGAGCTGGGGCGGGGCGGGAGCGATCGTGTCGGCGACCTTGCGCTGGTCCAGGTTGGCGCGGGCGGCGACGGCGTCGAGCAATTCTTGCTCGTCCACGATGCCGAGCAGCTTTCCGCCTTCCTGGTCGAGCACCGGCAGCGGGCGGACGCCGCGCTCGCCGAGGTGCTTGAGGGCTTCGGTGAGGGTGTCCTGGGGGGTGACGGCGGCGCGCGGGCGCTGGCGCAGGAGGTCGCCGACGGTGGCGGTGGCGGCGGCGACGCGCGGCAGGAAGCCGTTGTCCTTCATCCAGTCGTCGCTGAAGCACTTGGAGAGGTAGCGGCCGCCGCTGTCGGGAAGGAGGACCACCACGCGGGCGTCGGGCGCGAGCTGGCGCGCCTCGCGCAACGCCCCGGCCAGCGCCAGGCCGCTGCTGCCGCCCACGAACAGGCCGCACTCGGCGGCCAGGCGGCGGGCGTGGTGGAAGGCTTCGGCGTCTTCGACGATCTGGTAGCCGTCGATGAGGGAGGGGTCCCAGGTCCCGGGGATCTGGTCCTCGCCCACGCCTTCGACCTGGTAGGTGCCGGCCTCGCCGAGCGTGCCGGTGCGCCAGTAGCCCTCGTACACCGAGCCCTTCGGGTCCACGCCGACGATGCGGATGGAGCTGTCGCGCTCCTTGAGATAGCGGGACACACCGCTGACGGTGCCGCCGGTGCCGCAGCCGCCGACGTAGACGTCCAGGCGGCCGCCGGTGGCTTCCCAGATCTCGGGACCGGTGGTGAGGTAGTGCGCGGTCGGGTTGTCGAGGTTGTGGAACTGGTCGGCGAGCCAGCCGCCCGGCGTTTCCTTGGCGATGCGGGCCGCCACGTGCGTGTAGTGGCGCGGGTCGGAGGGCTGGACGAAGGTCGGGGTGAGGACCACCTCGGCGCCGTAGGCGCGCAGCATGTCCACCTTCTCCTGGCTCATCTTGTCCGGCATGACCATGATGGTGCGGTAGCCCAGAGCCGCCGCTGCCATGCACAGGCCGACCCCCGTGTTGCCGGAGGTGCACTCCACCACGACGCCGCCCGGCTTCAGGTCACCGCGGCGCGCGGCCTCGCGCACCATGCGCAGCCCGATGCGGTCCTTGACGCTGCCGCCCGGGTTGAACAGCTCCACCTTCAGGAGCACCTCGCAGCGCACCTGCGGGTCGAAGCCGGCCGGCAGGCGGATCAGCGGGGTGTTGCCCACGGCGTCCAGCACGCTGTCGCGGATGGCCGGTGGAGTGCGCTGGAGCAAAGCAGCCTCGTTCATGCCGGCTGGATTCTAAGGAAGGGGAGCCTCTGAAGTCATGCCGGAGCCGGCGACGCCCTTCCCGGAGAGCGCCCTGGAGCTGCTGGAGCTGCCGGTGGTGCTGCAGTGGATCGCCGGCGCCGCGGCGACGCCGGCCGGTCGGCGCGCGCTGGCGGAGGCGCGCCCGGCGGCCGGCGGTCAGGCCTTCTGGCAGCGGCGCTGGCGCGGCCTGGAGGCCTGGAAGGCTACGGCCGCGGGGGCGGCGCCCGGACTGGCGCGCTGCGCCGACCTGCGCGAGCTGCTGGCGGCGGCGGGCAAGCGCGTGCTCGACGCCCTGGAGCTGTCCAGCCTGGCCGAGACCCTGGGCCGTTTCGCCGAGCTGGAGCTGTGGGGCAGCCAGCACCCGGAGTACCCGGAGCTGCGCGCCTGCACGGGCGCCCTGCGCGGCTTCGAAGAGCTGCGCGCGCGCCTGCGCGAGGTCCTGGATGAGCGTGGCAAAGTCCGCGACGAGGCCGATCCGGGCCTGGCGCGCATCCGCGAGCATGTGCGCGGCCTGGCTGCCAGGCGCGAGAAGCTGCTGGAGGAGATCGGCGACGACTGGCACCGGCGCGGCTGGTTGCGCAGCGCCGGCCCGGTGCAGCGCGGCGGGCGCCTGCTGCTCGCGCTGCGCGCGCACATGGCCAGCCGCGGCGTCGGCGTGCTGCACGACCGCTCGCAGAGCGGCGACACGGTCTTCGTCGAGCCGGCCAAGGTGGTGGCGCTGAGCAACGCCATGGACGACGAGCTGGTGCGCGAGCGCAATCTCGTCCACCGCATCCTGAGCGAGCTGACCAAGTCGGTGCTGGAGCGGCGCACGGCCCTGGAGCAGGCCGAGGCGCGCCTGGCGGAGCTGGACTACGCCCTGGCGGCCGCGGCCTGGGGCCGCGAGGTCGGGGCCGTGTTCCCGGACATGGCCGACTTCACGCCCGGCGCCGGGCTGGAGCTGCGCGCCGCGCGCCACCCCCTGCTGCAGCGCGAGCTGGGCCGGGACAAGGTCGTGCCCCTGGACCTGGCGGTGGGGGATGCCTACGACCTCCTGGTCGTGACCGGCCCCAACACGGGCGGCAAGACCGTGGCGCTGAAGACGCTCGGGCTGCTGGCGGCGCTGGCTTGCTGCGGCTTCCCGGTGACGGCCGCCGCAGGCAGCCGCGTTCCGGCCCTGGCCGGGCTCGAGGCCGACATCGGCGACCCGCAGTCCATCCAGAGCAGCCTCAGCACGTTCTCCGGGCACGTGCGCCGGATCCTGGGGGTGCTGGAGCGGGCGCGCCCGGGCACGCTGGTGCTTCTGGACGAGCTGGGCACCGGCACCGACCCGGAGGAGGGCGCCGCCCTGGGCCAGGCCATCCTCGAGACCTTGCTGGCCCGCGGCGCGCTGGTGCTCGCGACCACGCACCTCGGGGCCCTCAAGGTCTTCTCCCTGCGCGTGCCGCGCGCCGAGAACGCCTCCATGGAATTCGATCCGGCCACGCTGGCGCCCAGCTACCGCCTGCTGGTCGGTGTGCCGGGCGCCAGCCACGCGCTCGAGGTCGCCGAGCACCTGGGCATGCCGGCCGAGGTGCTGGCGCGGGCGCATTCCCTCAGCCGCCGCGACGGGCGCAGCGAGGCCATCATCGCCGAGGCGGCGGCGCTGCGCCGCGACGCCGAGCTCCTGCGCGAGCAGGCGCGCCACAGCGAGTCGGCGGCGCGCGCGGCGCAGCAGCGCATCGCGGACGAGGAGGCGGCGGCGCAGGCGCGCCGCGAGCTGCGCGAGCAGGAGGCGGAGATGGCTTATCGCGAGCTGCAGGCCGAGCTGGAGACGCTGTTCCATGGCGACGGCGCGCGCCTCGCGGAACGCCTGCGCGGCACCGACCGCGAGCAGGCGGAAGCACTGCTGCAGCGCGCCCGCGCCATCCTGGCCGCGAGCACGCTTTCGGCCCGCTGGGCAGCTTTCCTGAAGACCGTCAAGAAAGGCGACGTCGTGTACGTCCCGCGCTACCGCCAGCGCCTCAAGGTCCTGCGCCTGGACAAGAAGCAGGGCTGGGTCAAGGTCCAGTCCGGCGACTACGTGGTGGAAGTCCCGCTGTGGGAGATCACGTGGGTCGCCCCGCCGGCCTGAGCCTGCCGGCGGCGCTTCGATCGCAGCATTGCGCAATTCAGCGATCGATGCTTCGCGGCCGCCGCCGCCGGCGGCCCGCCGCCTGATCGCTGTGGCCTTGGCCGTGCCCGAACGGGTACGGTACCAATCCCATGATGCAAGGGCCGGAGTGAGGCGGCGGCTGCAGCGGCTGGTGGCGCCGGTCGGCGCGGCGGGCCTGTCCATCGGCTCAGGGCTGCGGGAGGCGTTGCGGGGCGGCTACCGGGCCGGCGACCTGCGCGCCGACCTGATGGCTGGCTTGACCGCCGGCATCGTGGCGCTGCCGCTGGCGATGGCGCTCGCGATCGCGTCGGGCGTGCCGCCGCAGCATGGGATCTACACCTCGATCGTGGCCGGCGCCGTGATCGCGCTGCTCGGCGGCTCACGCTACAACGTCTCGGGGCCGACGGCGGCCTTCGTGGTGATCCTGGCGCCGATCTCGGCCCAGTTCGGCCTCGGCGGGCTCCTGGTCGCGACCTTGATGGCCGGCGTGATCCTGATGTGCATGGGTTTCATGCGGCTGGGACAGCTCATCCAGTTCATCCCGCACCCCGTGACCACGGGCTTCACCGCCGGCATCGGCGTCGTGATCGCGACCCTGCAGGTCAAGGACCTTCTGGGGCTGGATGTGGAGCGCATGCCGGAGCATTACCTGGAGAGAGTGGGTGCCCTCGCCCGGGCCCTGCCGGGTGCGCACTGGCAGGACGCGGCGCTCGGTGCGCTGACCCTGGCGGTGCTGCTGCTGTGGCCGCGCGTGTCGCGCCGCGTGCCGTCGCCGCTGATCGCGCTGGCGGCCGGCGCCGTGGCCAGCGCGGTCCTCAGCCGCGTGCTCGACGGGTTCCGGGTCGAGACCATCGCCAGCCGCTTCGGCGGCATCCCGCGCCAGCCGCCGCTGCCGGTCCTGCCCTGGAACCTGCCGGGCCCGGACGGGCAGCCGATCGGCCTGGATCTCGCCGACCTGCGCCAGCTGTTCACGGCCGCCTTCGCCATCGCCATCCTGGGCGCGATCGAGTCGCTCCTGTGCGCGGTGGTCGCCGACGGCATGGCCGGAAGCAAGCACAACCCCGACGGCGAGCTGATCGCCCAGGGGGTCGGGAACGTGCTCGCTCCGTTCTTCGGCGGGATCGCCGCCACCGGCGCGATCGCGCGCACTGCCACCAGCATCCGCTCCGGCGCGCGCTCCCCGCTCGCGGCGCTGGTGCACGCGCTGTTGGTCCTGGCTGCGGTGCTGGCGCTGGCGCCGCTGCTCGGCTATCTGCCGATGGCGTCGCTGGCGGCGCTGCTCCTGTTGGTGGCCTGGAACATGTGCGAGCTGCCGAACTTCCTCCAGATCCTGCGCGTGGCCCCGCGCAGCGACGTGATCGTTCTGCTGACCTGCTTCACCCTCACTGTCGTGTTCGACATGGTGGTCTCGGTGAGCGTCGGCGTGGTGCTGGCGGCACTGCTGTTCATGCGCGACATGGCCGAGCTCAGCAAGGCTCGCCTCGTGGACCAGCACCCGGAGCTCCCCCAGCGCAAGCTGCCGGAAGGGGTGCTCATCTACGAGGTCGCGGGTCCCATGTTCTTCGGCGCGGCCGAGAAGGCGGTCGAGACGCTGCGCACCGTGGCCGGGAAGGCCGACGCCTTCATCCTGCACTTCAGCCGCGTGCCGGCCATGGACATCACCGGGCTGGTGGCGCTGGAGTCGGCGTTGCGCGTCCTCCACCGAGAGGGGGCGTTCGTGATCCTGGCCGGCGTGCAGGCTCAGCCGCGCATGCTGCTGGCGCGCGCCGGGATCAAGCCGCAGGACGGCCAGCTGGCCATCTGCCGCAGCCTGGAGGAGGCGCTGGCGCTGATCGAGGTGCGTGCGGCCGCGCGCCGGGCCGCCGCCGCTCCGGGTGGCGCCTGAGGCGGGAAGCCGATAGTATTTCTGCCCCTTTGGCGGTCGGATGACCCTGCGCAACGCCAGAGCAGGGCTTGGCGACCTGCAGGAACCATCGTGTCCCCCTCGTACGTCCATCCATGAAGGTCCTGGTTACCGGCGGCTGCGGCTTCCTGGGCAGCCACGTCTGCGAGGCTTTCCGCAAGGAAGGCGCGGACGTGGTCGCCTTCGACAACATGACCAAGCACGAGCTGAAGCGCACCGGCTACGGCTCGGACGAGGTCCGCGACCATAACGCCAAGGTGTTGCGCGAGATGGGAGTGCAGGTCGTCAAGGCCGACATCCGCAACCGGGAGGAGCTCCTGGATCACGCGCAGGGCTGCAGCTTCCTGGCGCACACGGCGGCGCAGCCGGCCATGACGATCTCCTGGGAGGACATCGACCTCGACTTCAGCACCAACGTGGCGGGCACGTTCAACGTGCTGGAGACCGCGCGCCGGCACAAGGCGGCGGTCGCGAGCTGCTCCTCGGTGCACGTGTACGGCCCCTGGGTCAACGACACGTTGACCGAGGGCGCGACGCGCTACGAGCGCAAGCCCGTGGCCATCCGCGAGGACGACCCGACCATGAACGGCGGCAAGGACGGGAAGATCAGCCCGCTGCACGCCAGCAAGGCCGCCGGCGAGCATTATGTGAAGACCTATGCCGACATGTTCGGGGTCAAGGCGGCCAACTTCCGCTACACCGGGATCTACGGGCCGCGCCAGTTCGGCGGCGAAGACCACGGCTGGGTTGCGAACTTCGCCATCCGGAACCTGCTCGGCTGGCCGCTGACGATCTACGGCACGGGCAAGCAGCTGCGCGACATCCTGTACGCCAGCGACGCCGCGGCCGCGTTCGTCCAGTACCAGCGCAAGCCGGTGGCGGGCACTTACAACATCGGCGGCGGCCCGGGGCACATGATCTCGCTGCTCGAGTGCATCCAGCTCATCGACAAGCTGTCCGGCACGAAGAGCGAGGTGAAGTTCGGCCCGGGTCGCGACGGCGATCTCCGCTACTTCGTCTGCGACATCACGCGCGCGAGGAACGGCTTTGGCTGGGAGCCGAAGGTGCCGCCGCACGAGGGCGTCGGCAAGCTTCTGGCCTGGCTGCGCGAGAACGCGCGCCTGTTCCAGGGGCAGCCGGCGGTGCAGGCGGGAACGAGGAGCCGGTGAAGGCGCTGGTCCTGGCCGGCGGCCGCGGCAAGCGGCTGAACGAGCGCACCGAAGAGGTGAACAAGTGCATGCTGCGGCTGCACGGGAAGCCTCTGATCCAGTACAGCCTGGACAATGCGCTGGCGGCCGGCGTCGAGGAGATCGTGGTGGTGGTCGGCTACCGCGCCGAGGACATCATCAACGAGTTCGGGATCAGCCACCGCGGGACCAGGATCCAGTACGTGATCCAGGCCGAGCGCCGCGGGCTGGTGCACGCCATGGAGTGCGCGCGGCCGGCGATCGGCGGCGCCGACTTCATGCTGTTCTTGGCCGACGAAATCCTGGTGCAGCCGCGCCACGAGGAGATGCTGCGCCAGTTCCGCGAGCAGAACCTGTTCGTGTGCTGCGGCGTGGTGCGGGTGGCGGACCGCGCCCTGATCCGCAAGACCTACGCCCTGATCGGGGACGAGCGCAGCCAGCGCATCTACCGCCTGGTGGAGAAGCCGCGCGTGCCGATCAACGACATCATGGGGACCGGCAACTGCATCATGCGCTCCGGCATCTATGACTACCTGGAGCGCACGCCCATCAACCCGGAGCGCGGCGAGAAGGAGCTCCCGGACCTGATCCAGTGCGCCATCGACGAGGGCCGCGAGGTGCACTACTTCGACATCGGCGACGGCTACATCAACATCAACACGCCGGACGACATCGAGTCGGTCGAGGCCCGCTACCAGACGCGCCTGCTGAGCCGCTAGCGCCATGGCCGCTGCCCGGTTCCTGGTGGTCATCCCGGCCTACAACGAGGAAGAGACCATCGAAGAGGTGGTGCGCCGCTCGCAGAAGCACTGCGACGTGTGCGTGGTGGACGACTGCAGCAAGGACCGCACGCCCGAGATCCTCGCCTCCATCCCGGGTGTCCACGTCGTCCGCCATCAGCAGAACACGCACATCGCCGGCGCGGTCCTCGACGGCATGCGTTACGCGCTGGGCAACGGCTACGACTACGCCGTGACCATGGACGCCGGCCTCAGCCACAACCCGGACGAGCTGCCGCGCTTCCTGCAGTGCGAGCCGGCGGACCTGGTCATCGGCGCGCGCGACCCGGGCCAAGTGCAAGGCGTGCCCCTGCGCCGGCGCGTCCTCAGCCGCTGCGGCACCTTCCTGATGAACTCGGCCCTGTCGGACCGCAACCGCAACGGTCCCAAGCGGCTGCGCGACTGCACCAGCGGCTACCGGCGCTATTCGCGCCGCGCCATGGAGGTCCTCACCACCGCCACGCTGCGCAGCCGCGCCTTCGACTTCCTGCTGGAATCCCTGGCGGTCCTCAGCCGCAGCGGCTGCTCCATCCGCGAGGTCCCGATCTCCTACAAGTTCACCAACTCCTCGCTGAACTGGCGCATCGTGCGCGAAGCCCTGCGCATGTGGTGGAGCCTGAAATAGGCTACCGGCGCCGGTACACGAACATGCGCCGCGAGATGCGCTCCAGCGGCGAGCCGGGCAGCGGCCGGTTCTGGATCTCCGCCACCAGCTCGTAGTCGCGCGCCAGGGCCGGGTGCGTCGCGGCGAGCTGGTTGGTGGCCGAAGTCCGGCTCACGCTCCAGTCGCGGCCGTCGGAGCCGCGCACGCGCTCGGTGCTGCGCGGCCCGCCCTCGCCGTCCGTCCCGGCCAGGCTGCGGTTGACCAGGACCCACTGCGGACGGCGCCGCTCGAACACGTAGTCCATGTCCGCCTTCTCCCAGTAGTCGTCCGGCGCGCCGAGCTGCGGGTTGGCGCGGCGCCCGTGATGGGCGATGTGCACGTCGCACAGCCCGACCATGTCCACGAACGGGTTGTCCAGGAGCGCGTAGGGCACCACGCCCATGGCGCAGGAGGCGATCAGCTCGCCCGGCGGGATGATGGCGCGCAGCTCGTGGGCCGTCTCCCAGGCCGAGCTCCAGGCCTGGTTCATGGCCTCGAGCCGCGGGTCCGCCTGCCGGTCCACCAGGTACAAGGAGGCGCCTCCGGCCGCGACCAGCCCGGCTACGGGCAGCGCGCGCAGCCGCGGCCAGCGCGTCGCGATGAGGGCGGCGCCGCGCGCGCACAGGACCAGGGCGAAGGGGAGCGCGGGCAGGATGAAGCGCCACAGCGGCATCCAATCGCCGCCGCCCTTGAGGATGAGCAGGACCTGGAAGCCGCCGAGCAGCAGCGCCAGGGAGAGGAGAGGGTGGCGGCGCAGCGGCCACAGGAAGGCGCAGCAGGCCAGGCCGGCGAGCGCCAGGGGAGCGTGCGCCAGGAGGAAGCCCCTCAGGTAGAGGAGGCCGGCGCGGTACTGCGCGAGCGCGTACGGGCTCGCCAGGCCGTCCTCGCCGCCCAGCTTGGCGTAGGTGGCGTTGCTCAGCGGCCAGCCGTAGTAGTGCAGGCGCCAGGCGAAGAAGGCGGCCAGGCCGGCGCCGGCGATCAGGGCACGCAGCAGGATCTGGCGGCGGTGGCGGCGCAGGCGGTCATGCAACCAGGAGTGCGCCAGGCTGTGGCCGACGAAGACGGCCGGCAGCGCGAAGGACTCGGGCCGGGTGAGCGCCACCAGGATCAGCCAGAAGGCGGAGTGGGGGAAGCGCGCCGGCTGCTCCAGCTCGCGCAGGTAGGCCAGCGCGCTGATCACCAGCAGCAGCGCCAGCAGGACCTCGGGCATGCCGGAAGCGGCCCAGTAGGCCAGCGGCACGGACATCGCCAGCAGGGCCGCCACCACCAGGGCCTGCCCGGGCGGCGTTCCGAAACGCAGCGCCAGGCGCCAGGAGCACAGCAGCGTCAGCGCGGCGACGCCGATCCCGCTCCAGCGGGCCATGGCCGGGATCGGCAGGCCGAGCTTGCCGTACAGCCCGAGCAGCAGCGTCCAGAGCGTGCTGCTGTGGCCCTCCACGCGCTCGTCCGGGTTGAATACAAGCCCGTGGCTGCGGGCGAAGTTCTCGGCGAAGCGGTAGTAGATGTAGGAGTCGTCCACGATGTGGCCCAGGTACCGGGACGCGTGCACGACGAACAAGGCCACGCAGGCGCACAGGGCCAGGGCGCGCACGCGGCGGGCCGGCGACGCGTCGGCAAGGAGACCGGAAGCAATCACAGCGAGGGGGGAGAGGGGGGAGGATGCGGAAACGACGCGGCGCCCGGGAACGCCTAGATTATTCGGGCGCGGACCGTCTCCAGGGCCGCGAACCCGATGAGCCACGGCCGCAGTCCGGACAGCATGGGCCTCAGCTGGCGCACGGCTGGAGAGTCGCACGGCCCGGCCCTGGTCGCGCTGCTCGAGGGCCTGCCCGCCGGCCTCTTGGTGGACCTGGCGGCGGTGCAGCACGGCATGGGCCGGCGCTGGAAGGCCTACGGGCGCGGTCCGCGGGCCAAGATCGAGCAGGACCGTGTGGAGTGCCTGTCCGGTTTGAAGCGGGGTGTGACGCTCGGCTCGCCGCTGGCGCTGCTGGTGCACAACAGCGACACGCGCGTGGACCAGCTGCCGAACCTGGCGGCGCCGCGCCCGGGGCACGCCGACCTCGCGGGAGTGCTGCGCAACCGCTGCCGCGACGTGCGCGCCGTCCTGGAGCGCGCATCGGCGCGCGAGACTGCGGCCCGGGTGGCGCTCGGCGAGGTCGTCCGCCAGCTGCTGGCGCTCTTCGAGATCGAGGCCTTCGGCTACGTGACTGCGCTGGGCGGGATCGCGGCGGCGGCCGCCCCGGAAGACCGCGCCGCCTTGCGCGCCCAGCGCGACCGGAGCGTCTTCTTCGGCTTCGACACGGCCTGCGACGCGGCCTGGCGCGCGTGCATCGAGGCGGCCGCCGAAGCCGGGGATTCCGTGGGGGGAGTGGTGGAGGTGCAGGTGTGGGGCTGCCCGCCGGGCCTGGGCGGCACCGCCCAGCACAGCGACCGCCTGGACGCCCGCCTGATGGCGGGCCTGGCCAGCCTGCCGGCCATCAAGGGCGTCGAGATCGGCCTGGGCTTTCGGGCCGCGGAGCTGCCGGGCTCGGCGGTGCACGACGAGATCGTGCCGGCTCAGGGCGGTTGGGCCGGCCTGGGCCGCTCCAGCAACCGGATCGGAGGGGTGGAGGGCGGCTACAGCAACGGCCAGGTCATCCGGCTGCGCGCGGCGATGAAGCCGATCCCGACCATGCGCCGGGGGGCGGCCTCGGTGGACCTGGAGGCGATGCAGCCGGCCCGGGCCACGTACGAGCGCAGCGACGTGTGCGCCGTTCCGGCCGCATCCGTGGCCGCGGAGGCGGTGGTGCTGCTGGAGCTGGCGTCGGCGCTGCGCGCCCGCCTGGGCGGGGTCAGCGTCGAGGAGATGGTGCAGCGCTGGCGCCGGCTGGGCCGTGAGGAGCGCCCGGCGGACTGGCCGGAGGACGTCGCCGGGCTGGGTGGGCACGCCAGTTGACGGGGGCGGCCCGCGCCCTACACTGTTGTGCCCTTTCGGCCGCCGGGTGCTTGGCTAGCGTAGCTCAGTTGGTAGAGCTTCCGCCTTGTAAGCGGACGGTCGAGGGTTCAAGTCCCTCCGCTAGCTCCATGCCGGCGGCTTCCGGCAACCGGATTGTCCGTGCATGGATGCGGCGGTCGGCGTTCTTTGGCTCTGGGAACTGGAAGGACCGTCTCGGCAAGCGCAAGCGACTCCGTTTCCCCTGGGGAGATACCGAAGCGGCCAAACGGGACAGACTGTAAATCTGTTGGCTCATGCCTTCAGAGGTTCGAATCCTCTTCTCCCCACCACGCTGCCCGAAGCGGCCCGTGCTGTGGCTCGTGCAGGACGCGCTGCGCGCTGCACCCGCATGCCGGAACGCCTGCGGGTGTAGCTCAATGGTAGAGCGCCAGCCTTCCAAGCTGGCTACGTGGGTTCGATTCCCATCACCCGCTCCAGCCTGGCTTCCTCGGCTCGTCCGCCGTGCTGCCGCCATCCAGCGAGCGACGCAGCAGGCTGCTGCAGTAGCTCAGCCGGTAGAGCACCTCCTTGGTAAGGAGGAGGTCACGGGTTCAAGTCCCGTCTGCAGCTCCACCGAGACCGCCTCCCTTCTCCGGGTTCCCGTTTCCGGCCCGCCGTCCGGCGCCGCCGGAGACCGCCGCCGCGCCCGTGGCGCGGCGCGCCTCACGACCTGCTCCAACGATCGCAGCGAATCCACAACACCCAGTCTCCGCAGTAGGCGGACCAGCATCCACCGACCATGGCCAAGGAAGTCTTCCAGCGGACCAAGCCCCACGTGAACGTGGGCACGATCGGGCACATTGACCACGGCAAGAGCACGCTCACCGCGGCCATTGCCGCCCGCTCCGCCCACAAGTTCGGCACCAAGGTCAAGTCGTACGCGGACATCACCAAGGGCGGCACCGTGCGCTCCGCGGACAAGACCGTCACCATCGCGGCCTCGCACACCGAATACGAGACGGACAAGCGCCATTACGCGCACGTGGACTGCCCGGGTCACGCCGACTACATCAAGAACATGATCACCGGCGCCGCGCAGATGGACGGCGCCATCCTGGTGGTCTCGGCGGCCGACGGCCCCATGCCGCAGACCCGCGAGCACGTGCTGCTGGCGCGCCAGGTGGGCGTGCCCTACATCGTGGTCTTCCTCAACAAGGTGGACCTGCTGGATGACCCGGAGCTGATCGACCTGGTGGAGATGGAGATCCGCGATCTGCTGAACAAGTACAAGTTCCCGGGCGACCAGGTGCCGATCATCCGCGGCCAGGCCAAGGCGGCGCTCGAATCCGGCGGCGCCGACGACGCGACCAACGCCTGCATCGACGAGCTGATGCAGGCCCTCGACAACTACATCCCGGACCCGCAGCGCCCCATCGACAAGCCGTTCCTCATGTGCATCGAGGACGTGTTCTCGATCGAGGGCCGTGGCACGGTGGTGACCGGCCGGATCGAGCAAGGCGTGGTCAAGGTGAGTGACGAGGCCGAGATCGTCGGCTTCCGCGACACCACCAAGACCACCGTGACCGGCGTCGAGATGTTCAACAAGACCCTGGACAGCGGCCAGGCCGGCGACAACGTGGGCGCGCTGCTGCGCGGCGTCAAGAAGGAGGACGTGGAGCGCGGCCAGGTGCTGGCCAAGCCCGGCACCATCACGCCGCACACCGGCTTCGAGTGCGAGGTGTACGTGCTCACCAAGGAGGAAGGCGGTCGCCACAAGCCCTTCTTCAACAACTACCGCCCGCAGTTCTACTTCCGCACCACCGACGTGACCGGCACCATCACGCTGCCGGAAGGCGTGGAGATGGTCATGCCGGGCGACAACGTCCGCATGAACGTCGAGCTCATCAGCCCGATCGCCATGAACGAGCAGCTGCGCTTCGCCATCCGCGAGGGCGGCCGCACCGTGGGCGCCGGGGTCGTCACCAAGATCGCGAAGTAGGACCAGCCGAGGCCGGCCGGGCCCGGCCCGGCCGGCCCCAAGCACCGCCATGAAGAACAAGGACCGCCACGTTTTCCTCGAGTGCACCGAGTGCAAGAACCGCAACTACGCGGTCGGCAAGAAGCAACGGGCGGAGTACAAGATCGAGAAGAAGAAGTTCTGCCCGTTCTGCGGCAAGCACACTCCGCACAAGGAAAAGAAGCTCTGAGAGCGCGCACCCCGCATGCTGTACCGCTACAAGCCGGAGGAAGGACGCAATGCCCGCCAGATCGCATTCTGGCTGGGAACGGCGTACATCGCCTACGGCTGCTGGTCGCTGCGCGGCACCCTGGACCGCATCAACGCCCTGCGCAACCCGGTGCTGGACGGGATGCCGTCGGTGCCGCTGCTCGGCGGGACGCTGAACGGCTCCTTCCTGCTCGCCCTGGCCGTGTTCGCGGCCGGCATGTGGGGCTGGGTCTCCTTCCTGGCCAGCGAGAAGGTGGCCGGCCACCTGATCGAGACCGAGAGCGAGATGCGCAAGGTCACCTGGCCGAGCTTCAAGGAGGTGGTCAACTCCTCGGCGGTGGTGATCGGCGCGGTCCTGGCGCTCGCTGCCGTCATGGCGCTGAGCGACCTGATCCTGGGACGGGTGTTTCAGTTCATCCTGTGGAACCGATGACGCCGATGCCCATGCAGTGGTACGTCATCCGCGTCGCGACCAACCAGGAGGACAAGGTCCGGGAGCGGCTGCTGCGGCGCGTGAAGGCCGACAAGCTGGAGAACCGCATCCCGGAAGTACTGGTGCCGGTGGAGCGCGTCACCGAGATCAAGTCGGGGCGCAAGAAGGTCAAGACCACAAAGATCTATCCCGGCTACATCCTCATCAAGGCGGCGCTGGGCCAGGACGGCTCGGACGAACCCGAGGACCAGAGGGTCTGGTTCGCCCTGCATGAGACTCCGGGGTTCCAGGATTTCGTGGGCGGCGGCAAGGGGCCGGTGCCCATGAGCGACGAGGAAGCCAAGTCGATCCTGGCGCGGATGGAGCAAAGCGAGTCGCAACCGCGTCTCGCCGTGCGCATCAAGAAGGGCGACATGGTCCGCATCAAGGAAGGCCCCTTCGAGGGCTTTGACGGCACGGTCGAGGAAGTGCTCGAGAGCCAGGGCAAGCTGCGCATCTCGGTCACCATTTTCGGCCGCGCCACCAGCGTGGAGATCGAACACTGGCTGGTTGAGCTGGTCTGATCTCCGTTCTCTGGAGGCGCCCGCGCCTCCCGGTCCCGCAAGCACCGCCGCCCGGCAGGTCCGGCCCCGGCGGGAGGGAAAAATGGCCAAGGAAGTCACCGCACGCGTCAAGCTCCAATGTCCGGCCGGCGCCGCCACCCCGGCGCCGCCTGTGGGCCCTGCCCTGGGCTCGCACGGGGTCCCCATCGGCGAGTTCGTGAAGCAGTTCAACGACGCCACCCGGGACCAGAAGGGCCTCATCATCCCGGTGATCGTGACCGTCTACAAGGACCGGTCCTTCAGCCTGGAGTTCAAGTCCCCTCCGGCCTCGGTGCTGCTGCTCAAGGCGGCCGGCCTGGAGAAGGGCGCCAAGACCACGGGCTCCGAGTCGGTGGGCAAGGTGAACAAGGCCCAGGTGCGCGAGATCGCCGAGGCGAAGAAGAAGGACCTGAACGCCGCCTCCGTGGAGGCCGCGATGCGCATGGTGGAGGGGACCGCCCGTTCCATGGGACTGAAGGTGGAGGCCTAGCGCGCATGCCCGCCGTCAGCCGCCGTGCCCGGGAGAACGCGTCCAAGGTGGACACCGACAAGGTCTACCCCCTGGAACAGGCCATGTCCGTGCTCAAGGGCATGCGCCTGGCCAAGTTCGACGAGACCGTCGAGATCGCCGCGCGCCTCGGTGTGGACCCCAAGAAGTCCGACCAGATGGTGCGCGGCGCCGTGAGCCTGCCCCATGGCCTGGGCAAGAGCGTGCGCGTCATCGCCTTCGCCGAGGGCGACGCCGCCGAGGATGCCCGCAAGGCCGGCGCCGTGGAGGTGGGCAGCGAGGAGATGGCCAAGAGGGTCGAGGGCGGCTGGACCGACTTCGACATCGTGGTGGCGCATCCGGCCATGATGCGGGTGGTGGGCCGGCTGGGCCGCGTGCTCGGCCCGCAGGGCAAGATGCCATCGCCCAAGTCCGGCACCGTCACGCCCAACGTGGGCCAGGCGGTCAAGGAGTTCATGGCCGGCAAGGTCGAGTTCCGCGTGGACTCCGGCGGCAACGTGCACGTCCCCGTGGGCAAGGCCTCGTTCCCGGCGGTCAAGCTCAGCGAGAACGCCAAGGCCTTCCTGGACTATCTCGTGACGCTCAAGCCGCCGTCGTCCAAGGGCCATTTCATCCGCAACATCGCCGTTTCCACGACCATGGGCCCCGGCCTGCGCGTGGAGTACCTGCACTAGCCCGAACCGCGAGGACACCCCATGCCCAGCCGCATCAACGAGCTCATCGTGCAGGAGTACGCCGAACTGCTGCAGGGACGCGACGGCGTCGTCCTGCTCGAGGTCGGAACCCTGACCGTGCAGGAGGCGCAGCAATTGCGCAACCGGGTGCGCGAGAACGGCGCCCGGTTCCAGGTGACCAAGAGCCGCCTGGCCCGGGTGGCCCTGGCCCAGACCCGGGTCCCCATCCCGCCGGACGCCTTCGCCGGCACCTGTGCCGTGCTGGTGGGGGACACGGAGGCCACCATTAAGGCGGCCAAGGCCATCGAGGAGCTGTGGAAAAAGGCGCCGCAGAAGAAGGTCCGCTACCGCGCGGCCTGGTTCGACGGCAGCCTCATGACCGCGCAGGAGGCCGCCCGCATCGCCTTCCTGCCCGACAAGCAGACCGTGCGCGCCATGCTGTGCGGAGCCCTGCTGGGCCCCGCCCGCAAGCTCGCCATGGTGCTCAACGAGGTCCCCGCGTCCTCCGCGCGCGCGCTGCGCGCCCGCGCGGAGCAAGGGCCGTCCGCCTGAGCGGCGCCCCGCTTCCCAACCGACAGGCATTCCGCCCTTCGTCGCAGACACCCGCGTCCGTCCAACTCCGAAACCGACCATGACTCAGACCGTCCAACTCGAACCCGAGCTGGAGGCTATCTTCCAGAAGCTCGATGCGCTTCCCCTCGGCAAGGCCGCCACCCTGGTGAAGGCCCTCGAGGAGCGCTGGGGCGTCAGCGCCGCCGCCCCGGTGGCCGTCGCCGCCGCTCCGGCCGCGGCCGCCGCCGAGCCCAAGGAAGAGAAGACCTCTTTCGATGTCGTCCTCGAAGCCGCCGGAGAGAAGAAGATCGAGGTCATCAAGGCCGTCCGGGCCCTCACCAGCCTGGGCCTGAAAGAGGCCAAGGACCTGGTGGAAGGCGCTCCCAAGACCCTAAAGGAAGGGGTTAACAAGGAAGAAGCCGAGAAGATCAAGAAGGAACTGGAGGCCGCCGGCGCCAAGGTCAAGCTCACCTGAGACGGGGGCCGCAGTCCCTCGCTTGCCGTTCCCGGGGCTCCGCCGCCACCCCGCGCCTGCCGGCGCCCGCCAGCCGGCAGGACGTGGCTTATCGTCCATGTTCGCCCGTTTCCGTCCTGCGGTGACCCCGCAGGGTTAGCCCGCCGCGCCCACCAGGATGTCTGTCACCAGCCACGCCAAGCCGATCGACCAGTTCCCGATCCGGGACTACCGCGCCTTCCCGTACCGGGAGGACAACCTGCTGCCGGGCCTCTCGGACCTGCAGGTCAAGGCCTACCGCGAGTTCCTGCAGGCCGAGACCGCGTCCAAGCGCCGGCGCAGCATGGGCCTGGAGGCCCTGTTCCGCGACATCTTCCCGATCGAGAGCCATGACAAGACCATGGCCCTCGAATTCCTGGGCTATGGCCTGGGACGGCCGCGCTACACGCCGGACGAGTGCCGCCAGCTCAAGTACACCTACGCCTACCCGCTGCGGGTGCGCGTGGCGCTGCGCAAGGGCGGCGAGCGCCTGGAGGAGGACATCTACCTGGGCGAGATCCCGGTGATGATGGGCGGCGGCGAGTTCATCGTGAACGGCTCGGAGCGGGTGATCGTCAGCCAGCTGCACCGCTCCCCCGGCATCGACTTCGCCGTGGAGCACCACACCGGGGAGAAGCGCTTCCACTCGGCCCGCATCATTCCGGAGCGCGGCTCCTGGGTGGAGATGATGGTGTCCAGCAAGGGCACGCTCCAGGTCCGCATCGACCAGCAGGCCAAGTTCTCGGCGCTGACCCTGCTGCGCGCCCTCAAGCCCGAATGGGGCAGCGATGACGCGGTGCTGCGCCTGTTCTATGCGGTGGAGACCATCGAGCGCGGCAAGTCCACGCGCGCCCGCTTCGCATCCGGCCTGGAAGGGCGCCTGGCGCTCGGCCAGGTGCGCGACATGAAGACCGGCGAGGTCTGGGTGGAGGCCGGCCAGCCGATCAGCGCCGAGGCCGCCGAGCGCATCGCCGCCTCCGAGCTGGAGGCGGTGGAGGTGATCCGCGAGGTCGAGGACGCGCTGATCCTGGACTCGCTGCGCGAGGACACGGCTTCCAGCCACGAAGAGGCCCTGGCCGCGATCTACGCCAAGCTGCGCCCGGGCAACCCGATCCAGCTGGAGAAGGCGCGCGAGCTGCTGCACGACCGCTTCTTCGACCCGCAGCGCTACTCGCTGGGGCGCGTGGGGCGCTTCCGCATCAACCGCAAGTTCAGCCGGCCCAAGGAGGCCGACGAGGGGCCGGTCACGCTCACGGCCGAGGACGTGCTGGAGGCGATCCACTACCTCATCGGCCTGCGCGCCGGACGCGGCGAGGTGGACGACATCGACCATCTCGGCATCCGCCGGGTGCGCACCATCGCCGAGCTGGCCGCAGAGGAGTTCCGCAAGGGCCTCATGAAGGTGGCACGGGCGGCGGTGGACCGCATGTCGCAGCAGGACGACACGGAAACCCTCACGCCGCGCACGCTGATCAACGCCAAGGCCTTCAGCACCGCGGTGGAGCAGTTCTTCGCGCGCGGCGAGCTGAGCCAGGTGGTGGACCAGACCAACCCGCTGAGCCAGCTCACCCACGAGCGGCGCCTGAGCGCGCTCGGCCCGGGCGGCCTGAACCGCAAGCGCGCCGGCTTCCAGGAGCGCGACGTGCACATCAGCCACTACGGCCGGCTGTGTCCGATCGAGACGCCGGAAGGGGCCAACATCGGCCTGATCAGCTCCCTGGCGCTGTTCTCGGTGGTGGACGACTACGGCTTCCTGGTGACCCCGTACCGCCGGGTGGAGAAGGGCAAGGTCACCGGCGAGGTCACCTTCCTGCGCGCCGACGAGGAGTACGAGCGCGTATTCGCGCCGGCGGACACGCCGCTGGAGAAGGACGGCAAGCTGCAGGGCGACGAGACCGGGGTGGTGCTGGCGCGCTATCACGGCGAGTTCACGCGCAAGGGACTCAACGAGGTCGAGTTCCTGGACATCGACCCGGCCCAGATCCTGGGCGTGTCCGCGGCCCTGATCCCGTTCCTGGAGCACGACGACGCCAACCGGGCCCTGATGGGCTCCAACATGCAGCGCCAGGCCGTGCCGCTGGTGTGGACCGAGCCGGCGCTGGTCGGCACCGGCCTGGAGAAGGTGGTGGCCCACAACTCCGGGATGGTGGTGCGCGCGCGCAAGGGCGGCGTGGTGGAGCACGTGGACGCCACCGAGGTGCGCATCAAGGGCGACACCGAGCCGTACACGCTGCGCAAGTTCCAGGGCCTCAACGAGCGCACCTGCCTGAACCAGCGCCCGCTGGTCCGCCTGGGCCAGAAGGTCAAGGCCGGCGACATCCTGGCCGACGGCGCCGCCACGCACCAGGGCGAGCTGGCGCTGGGCAAGAACCTGCTGGTCGCCTTCATGTCCTGGGAGGGCTACAACTACGAGGACGCCATCATCGTGTCCGAGCGCCTGGTGAAGGAGGACTACTTCACCTCGGTGCACATCGAGGAGTACGAAGCCGAGATCCGCGAGACCACGCTGGGCAAGGAAGAGTTCACGCGCGACATCCCCAACGCCGGCGAGCGCGCGCTGCGCAACCTGGACGAGGAGGGGATCGTGCGCATCGGCACGCGCGTGGGCCCCAACGACATCCTGGTGGGCAAGATCGCGCCCAAGAGCAAGACCGAGCTGACGCCCGAGGAGCGCCTGCTGCACGCCATCTTCGGCCGCGCCGGCGAGGACGTGAAGAACGTGTCGCTGAAGCTGCCGGCCGGCGTGCACGGCATCGTCATCGGGGCGCAGAAGTTCACGCGCAAGGTGAACATGACTGCCGCCGAGCGGCGCAGCGCCCACGAGAAGATCCGCCAGATCGAGTCCGAGTACGACCAGGTGCTGCGCACCGAGATCCAGGCCATCGTCAGCGAGCTCCAGGAGTACCTGGAGGAGGCCATCAAGGACCCCAAGACCGGCAAGGCCATCAAGATCACCGAGGCCACGCTGTTCGGCGACTTGCAGCGCCTGCTGGAGTTCCTGAAGACCTACGCCGAGGGCGTGCAGAACGCCTCGCGCCGGGCCAAGGCCGAGGAGATCGTGCGCATCCACGCCGAGCGCATCGAGGACAAGGAGGCCTGGAAGATCAAGATGTCCAGCCGCCTGAGCCGCGGCGACGACCTGCCCAACGGGGTGCTGGAGATGGTGAAGGTGTACATCGCCACCAAGCGCAACCTGTCGGTGGGCGACAAGATGGCCGGGCGCCACGGCAACAAGGGCGTGATCAGCAAGATCCTGCCCGAGGAGGACATGCCGTACCTGGCCGACGGCACGCCGGTGGACATCATCCTGAACCCGCTGGGCGTGCCCAGCCGCATGAACGTCGGCCAGATCCTGGAGACCCACCTTGGCTGGGCCGCGCACAAGCTGGGCTTCCGCGCCATCACCGCGGCCTTCGACGGCGCCGACGAGCAGGACATCGAGAAGGCCTTCCAGGAGGCCGAGCTGCCGGTCACCGGCACGCCCACCTTGTTCGACGGGCGCACCGGGGCGCCGTTCGAGCAGAAGGTGACCGTCGGCTACATGTACATGATGAAGCTGCACCATCTCGTGGATGAGAAGGTGCACGCCCGCTCCACCGGACCCTACAGCCTGATCACGCAGCAGCCGCTCGGCGGCAAGGCGCGCTTCGGCGGCCAGCGCTTCGGCGAGATGGAGGTATGGGCGCTGGAAGCCTACGGCGCCGCCTACCTGCTGCAGGAGCTCCTGACCGTGAAGTCCGACGACGTGGACGGCCGCACCAAGATCTACGAGTCCATGGTCAAGGGCAAGAACATCCTCGAGCCCGGCACGCCGGTCAGCTTCGAGGTATTGATGAACGAGATCCGCGGCCTCGGTCTCAACATCCAGCTCGAGAAATCCACCCGCTAGCAGTCCAGCACCAGGAGTCCAGGGATGAGCGACACCAACAGCAAGAGCGTCGAAACGGCCCCGCTGCCGCCGCAGCAGGCCATGGTGATGGACGGCCACGACAACCTCGTCGTCAGCATCCGGCTGGCGTCGCCGGAGGACATCCGCGCCCAGTCCTACGGCGAGGTCAAGAAGCCGGAGACCATCAACTACCGCACGTTCCGGCCCGAGAAGGACGGCCTGTTCTGCGAGCGCATCTTCGGTCCCGAGCGCGACTACGAGTGCCACTGCGGCAAGTACCGCGGCCAGAAGCACATGGGCATCGTGTGCGACAAGTGCGGGGTGATGGTCACCACCTCGCGCGAGCGCCGCAAGCGCATGGGGCACATCAACCTGGCGGCGCCGGTGGCGCACATCTGGTTCTTCAGCGTCACCCCCAGCCGCATCGGCAACCTGCTGGGCATGAAGAAGACCGAGCTGGAGCGGGTCATTTACTTCCAGGACTACGTGGTGATCCACGCGGCCGAGTCCGGCTACAAGCGCGGCCAGCTGATCACCGAGGACGAGTACCGGCGCGCGCGTGCCCAGTTCGGCAGCGCCTTCGAGTCCGGCATGGGCGCCGAGGCCATCGCCCAGCTGCTGCGCAACCTGAGCCTGGACCAGCTCAGCACGCAGCTGCGCGAGGAGCTGAAAGCCAGCGGCAGCCGCCAGAAGATGGCGGACATCGTCAAGCGCCTGCGCACGGTGGAGATGCTCAAGGACTCCCCCAACGACCCGGCGTGGATGGTCATGGAGGTGATCCCGGTGATCCCGCCGGAGCTGCGCCCCCTGGTGCGCCTGGATTCGGGCAACTTCGCCAGCTCCGACCTGAACGACCTGTACCGGCGCCTGATCAACCGCAACAACCGCCTGAAGCGGCTGATCGAGCTGAACGCGCCGGAAGTCATCATCCGCAACGAGAAGCGCATGCTGCAGCAGTCCGTGGACGCGCTGTTCGACAACGGGCGCTGCAAGCGGCAGGTGATGAGCACCAGCAACCAGCCGCTCAAGTCGCTGACCGACATGATCAAGGGCAAGCAGGGGCGCTTCCGCCTCAACCTGCTGGGCAAGCGCGTGGACTACAGCGCGCGCTCGGTGATCGTGGTCGGCCCGGAGCTGCACCTGCACCAGTGCGGACTGCCCAAGGTGATCGCGCTGGAGCTGTTCCAGCCCTTCATCATCCGCCGCATGAAGGAGCTGAAGCTGGCCGAGACCATCAAGGCCGCCAAGAAGATGCTGGAGCGCCGCGACGAGCAGGTGTGGGACATCCTGGAGGAGGTCATCAAGGACCACCCGGTGCTGCTCAACCGCGCGCCCACGCTGCACCGCATCGGCATCCAGGCCTTCGAGCCGGTGCTGATCGAGGGCAACGCCATCCAGATCCACCCGCTGGTGTGCCAGGGCTTCAACGCCGACTTCGACGGCGACCAGATGGCGGTGCACCTGCCGCTGAGCTACGAGGCCCAGGTGGAGGCGAGCACGCTCATGCTCAGCCCCAACAACGTGTTCTCGCCGCAGTCGGGCAATCCCATCATCAGCCCGCACCAGGACATCGTGCTCGGCCTGTTCTACCTGACCGCCGAGAAGCCCGAATGCCGCAACGAGTGGAAGGATGGCCAGGTGCGCGGCACGTACTCGTCCCTGGACGAGCTGATGCTGGCCTACTCCCAGGGCCACCTCGAGACCCACTCCAAGGTCCAAGTCCTGTTCCCCCAGGGCCGCCAGGTCGTGGACAAGTTCCAGGCGCCGCCGCGCACCCTGGACAAGGACACCCTGGTGCTGACCACCCCCGGCCGGGCCATTCTCAACGATGTCCTGCCCGTGGGGATGCCGTACTACAACTATCCGGCCGACAAGAAGGCCCAGTACGACCTGGTCCACGACTGCCACCGCCTGTGCGGGCGCGAGGCGACGCTGCACCTGCTGGACGAGCTCAAGTCGCTGGGCTTCAAGGGCGCCACCCGCTCCGGCCTGTCCTTCGCCAAGGACGACATGCGCATTCCGGAGCGCAAGTGGGACATCATCGAGGAGACCCAGAAGCAGGTGGACACGATCCAGAAGGCGTTCCAGGAGGGCGCGATGACCGACAACGAGCGCTACTCCCGGATCATCGACCTCTGGACCTCGGCGCGCGAGCAGATCTCGGCCGAGCTGCTGCGCGAGCTGCAGGTGGACCGGCGCGACGGCAAGCCCTACCTCAACCCGATCTTCGTGATGGCGCACTCCGGCGCGCGCGGCGGGGTGGACCAGATCCGCCAGCTGTCCGGCATGCGCGGCCTCATGGCCAAGCCGTCGGGCGAGATCATCGAGGTGCCGATCCGCGCCAACTTCCGCGAGGGCCTGCGCGTGCTGGAGTACTTCTCCTCCACCCACGGCGCGCGCAAGGGCCTGGCCGACACCGCGCTGAAGACCGCGGACTCGGGCTACCTGACCCGCAAGCTGGCGGACGTGGCCCAGAACGTGGTCGTGTTCACGCACGACTGCGGCACGCCCAACGGCATCCCCAAGAGCGCCGTGTACCAGGGCGACCGCCTGGTGGTGTCCCTGAGCCGGGTGATCCGCGGGCGCGTGGCCCGGGACACGATCATCGACCGCGTCACCGACGAGATGGTCGTGCGCGAGAACCAGCTCGTCACCGCGGACATCGCCGAGAAGATCCAGGCGCTGAACTACACCAAGATCCGCGTGCGCAGCTCGCTCACCTGCGAGGCCCCGCTGGGCGTGTGCGCGCTGTGCTACGGCGAGGACCTGGCGCGCGGCCGGCTGGTCGAGCGTGGCCTGGCCGGCGGCATCATCGCGGCGCAGTCCATCGGCGAGCCGGGCACGCAGCTCACCATGCGCACCTTCCACATCGGGGGCACCGCCAGCCGCACGCTGGAGGCCTCCGAGACGCGCGTGCGCCGCAAGGGCACGATCCAGTACCACGAGCTGCGCGTGGTCGAGAGCCCGGGGGCATCGGGCCTGATCGCGCTGTCCCGCACCGGCGAGATCATCGTCAAGGACGACAAGGACCGCGAGCTGGACCGCTACTCGGTGCCGGTGGGCTCGCGCGTGTTCGTGCACGACGGCGAGAAGGTGCAGAAGGGCGCGGTCGTGTGCCAGTGGGATCCGCACTTCTCGCCGATCCTGGCCGAGTACAGCGGCAAGGTGAAGTTCGAGGACGTGGTCGAAGGCCGGACCATGACCATCGAGGAGGACGCCAAGACCGGGCACAAGCGCCGCAAGATCATCGAGTCCAAGGGCGACCTGCACCCGCAGGTTCTGCTCACCGGAGCCGGTGACGAGCCTCTGTACTACCTGCCGCTGCCGGAGAACGCCTACCTGGAGGTGACGGAAAGCCAGTTCGTGCAGGCGGGAACCCTGCTCGCCAAGTCGCCACGTGCCATCGGCGGCACCCAGGACATCACCGGCGGCCTGCCGCGCGTCACCGAGCTGTTCGAGGCGCGGGTGCCCAAGGATCCGGCGGTGATGGCCGAGATCGACGGCCTGGTGGAGCTGGGCGAGAAGCGCCGCGGCAAGCGCGTCATCAAGGTCCGCAACGCCGAGACCGGCGAGGTGCGCGAGCACCTGGTCAGCCAGGCCAAGCACCTGCGCGTGCACACCGGCGACCGCGTGCGCGCCGGCCAGCCGCTGGTGGACGGGCCGCTGCCGCCGCACGAGATCCTGGCCATCCAGGGCGAGGAGAAGGTCCAGACCTACCTGGTCGACGAGATCCAGAAGGTCTACCGCGCCCAGGGCGTGATGATCGACGACAAGCACATCGAGATCATCGTGGGCCAGATGATGCGCAAGGTGCAGGTGGAGGACCCGGGTGACTCGCGCCTGCTGCCCAACTCCCTGGTGGACAAGTACCAGTTCCGGCGCATGGTGGAGGAGCTGCTGGAGCAGCAGCGGAAGCCGCCGGTCGCGGTGCCGGTCATCATGGGCATCACCAAGGCCTCGGTGCAATCCGAGTCCTTCATCTCGGCCGCGTCCTTCCAGGAGACCACCAAGGTGCTCACCGAGGCCGCCCTGCGCGGCAAGGTGGACCGCCTGCAGGGCCTCAAGGAGAACGTGATCCTGGGCAACCTGATCCCGGCGGGCACCGGCTTCCGGGAATACCTGCGCACGCGCGTGCGCAAGAAGGTGGACTTCGCCCAGTTCGCGGAGCCCGGCCTGCGGCCCGCGCCCGCCGAGCTGGAGGCCGCCGGCTAGGCGCCTTGACCGGAGCGCGCTGAACGCTACACTCTCACGCCTGTTTCCCGCATGCCGACCATCAACCAACTGATCCGGCGCCCGCGCCGGCCGCTGCGCCGGAAGTCGAAGAGCCCGGTGCTGGAGGGCTGCCCCCAGAAGCGCGGGGTCTGCATCCAGGTCAAGACCATGACGCCCAAGAAGCCGAACTCGGCGCTGCGCAAGGTGGCGCGGGTGCGGCTCAGCAACGGCAAGGAGATCACGGTCTACATCCCGGGCGAGGGCCACAACCTGCAGGAGCACTCGATCGTGCTGGTGCGGGGCGGACGGGTGCGGGACCTGCCGGGCGTGCGTTACCACGTCATCCGCGGCACGCTCGACTCGGCCGGGGTCGAGGGCCGCAAGCAGGGCCGCTCCAAGTACGGCGCGCGCCGCGGCAAGTAAGAGGCTCCGGCGATGCCCCGCAACTACAAGTCCACTGCGCGCTTCACGCAGCCCGACCCGCGCTACAGCTCCCGGCTGGCCATGAAGTTCATCAACCAGCTCATGTGGGACGGCAAGAAGGCCACGGCCATGCAGGTGTTCTACGGCGCCATCGAGCTGGCGGCCCAGAAGCTCAAGGACGTGCCGCCGGAGGAGATCTTCGTGAAGGCGCTGGAGAACGTGAAGCCGGCCGTGGAAGTGCGCAGCCGCCGCATCGGCGGCGCCAACTACCAGGTCCCGCGCGAGGTGGACCGCA
This sequence comes from Planctomycetota bacterium, assembly GCA_004295085.1. Classification (GTDB taxonomy): domain Bacteria; phylum Planctomycetota; class UBA1135; order UBA1135; family UBA1135; genus SHNF01. Next base: position 93,793 of record SHNF01000017.1, read on the forward strand.
AGCGGGCCCAGTCGCTCGGCATCCGCTGGATCGTGGACAACGCCCGCAAGAAGAAGGGCATGCCCATGGCCAAGCGCCTGGCTTCCGAGCTGGTGGACGCCTGCAACAACACCGGCGCGTCGGTGCAGTGGAAAGAGAACGTGCACAAGATGGCAGAGGCCAACAAGGCCTACAGCCACTTCGCGATCTGAGCCCCGATCGCGGCGCCGGTCCGGGAGCGGCCGGCGCGGGCTGGAGCGCCGTGATCGTGCGTTACGGCGGTGAGTCGCCGCGCAAGTGCAGCCTGACGCCGCTGCGCGCCCGGACGGAGCTGCCGCTGCGCTGGCTGCGCGCCCACGCGCAGCGGCTCACGGCGGTCGGCGAGGTGACTCTGCTGCATCCGGACGGGGAGCCCCTGACGGCGGCCGACCGGGTGCGGCCCCTGCTGCTGGTGGACTGCTCCTGGCGGCACCTGGCGGGCGCGTTGCGCTGCCTGCACGGGACGCTGCACCGCCGGCGCCTGCCCGGCGGCTGGGTGACGGCGTATCCGCGCGCCTCGAGGACCTGCTCCGACCCGGCGGGCGGCCTGGCCAGCGTGGAGGCGCTGCACGCCGCCACGGTCGTGCTCGGCTGCCGCGACGACCGCCTGCTGCCGGGATATCCGTTCCGCGACGACTGGCTGGCGCGCAACGCCGCGCGCCTCGGGCCGTAGAATCCGCGGCCATGTCCCTGGAGCGGCTGCGCAACGTCGGGATCGTCGCCCACATCGATGCGGGCAAGACCACGGTCACCGAGCGCACCTTGTATTACACCGGCGTCGAGCACCGCATGGGCGAGGTGCACGAGGGCAACACCGTCATGGACTGGATGCCGGAGGAGCGCGAGCGCGGCATCACGATCACCGCCGCGGCCACGCGCTGCCCCTGGAAGGAGCACGTGATCCAGATCATCGACACGCCCGGGCACGTGGACTTCAGCGCCGAGGTGAACCGCTCGCTGCGCGTGCTGGACGGCGCCGTGGTGGTGATCTGCGGCGTGGCCGGCGTGCAGGCGCAGACCGAGACCGTGCTGCGCCAGGCGCGGCGCTACGGCGTGCCCTGGCTGGCCTTCGTGAACAAGATGGACCGGCCCGGAGCCGACTTCGCGGCGGCCGTGGACTCGCTGCGCAAGCGCCTGGCGGCCCCGGTGGCGCCGGTGCAGCTGCCGGTGGGGGCGGGCGCCGAGTTCCGCGGCGTGGTGGACCTGCTGCGCATGCGCTGCCTGGGCTGGAGCAGCGCCGACCGCGGCCGCAGCATCCAGGAGGACGACGTGCCGGAGGACGTCGTGCCACAGGCGCGGGCCGCGCGCACGTCCTTGTGCGAGGCGGTGGCGGAGACCGACGAGGCGCTGCTCGAGGCGTACCTGACGGCCGGCAGCCTGAGCGCGGAGCAGCTGCGCCACGGCCTGCGCGCCGCGACGCTGCGCGGGGCGCTGGTGCCGGTCCTGTGCGGCTCGGCACTGCGCTACAGCGGCATCCAGCCGCTGCTGGACGCCGTGCTCGACTGGCTGCCCTCGCCGCTCGACCGCCCGCCCGTGCGCGGGCACGACCCGGCCGACGCGGCGCGCGCCATCGAGCGCGCGCCGGCCGCGGACGCGCCGCTGTGCGCGCTGGCCTTCAAGGTGTTCCACGATCCCCATGGGGACCTGGTGTACCTGCGCATCTACTCCGGGACGCTGCGCGAGGGCGACCAGGTGCACAACGCGCGCGACAAGAAGGTGGAGCGGGTGGCGCAGATCTACCGCATGCACGCCGAGCACCGCGAGCGGCTGGACGCGGCCGGGCCGGGAGACATCGTGGCCGTCTCCGGCCTGAAGCTGGCGCGCACCGGCGACACCGTGTTCCACAAGGGTGGCGACATCGCGCTGGAGCCGATCGAGTTCCCCGAGCCCGTCATCCAGCAGACCGTGGAGCCAAGGAGCACCGCCGACCGCGACAAGCTGCTGCACGCGCTACGCGTGCTGGACCGTGAGGATCCGACGCTGCGCATCCGGGTGGACGAGGAGACCGGGCAGGCCTTGCTCGCCGGCCTGGGGGAGCTGCACCTGGAAGTGGCGATGCACCGGCTGGAGCGCGAGTTCCGGGTGGCGGCCCGCGCCGGCCGGCCGCTGGTCGCCTACCGCGAGACGGTCACGGCGCCCGCGCGCGGCCACGGCAGCGCCGACCGGCCTCTGGGAGAGGGACGGCAGCTGGTGACGGTGGATCTGGGAGTGGAGCCGGCGTCGGCGACGCGCCCGGAGATCCAGCTCGGTCCGGGCCTGCAGGGCGCCGGCAAGGCCTTGCACCAAGCCCTGGAGCGGGAGGCCGCGAGCCTGCTCAGCGTGGGCGGCGACCTCGGCTTCCCGCTGGCGCGCCTGCGCGTGACGCTGGAGCACGTGGAATGGAGCCCGGCCGGGGGCGAGCCGCCGCCCCCCGAGCTGGTCCTGGGAGCCGCCAGCCGGGCGCTCGACCAGGCGCTCACCGGCGCCACCGTGCTCCTGGAGCCGATCATGAGCCTGCGCGTGGAGGTGCCCGAGCCGTTCCTGAGCGGAGTCCTGGCCGACCTGAACACCCGCCACGCCAGCATCGAGGACCTGGAGGCGCGCCTGGACCTGCGCGTCGTGCTGGCCAAGGTGCCGCTGCAGGCGATGTTCGCCTACTCCACGGACCTGCGCTCTCTCAGCCAGGGGCGGGCTTCGTTCTCGCTGGAGCCGGATGGTTACGCGCCGGTGCCGGCGGAGCGGGCGCGCGCCATCCTGCAGGGGGCCTAGGGCCGGCCCTGGCGGCGTCCTTGACCCTGTGGCGGCCCCTGCTAGAATCCCTGGCCCTTTTCGGGACCGTCACCCCGGCAAGGCTGTGAGGGGGCTTTTTTGCCCTCCTGCGGCGGCCGGGCAAGCGGTGCGGGCCCCTTCCCGCCGCGCAGAGCGACATGCACAACCGCATCCAGATCCGGCTCGAAGCCTACGACCACGAGGCCATAGACCAGGCGACTGAGTCCATCCTCGAGGCCGCGCGCATGACCGGAGTGAAGGTCTCGGGACCGATCCCTCTTCCCACCCGCATCGAGCGGTACACGGTGTTGCGCTCCCCTCACATCGACAAGAAGTCCCGGGAGCAGTTCGAGATCCGCACGCACAAGCGGCTCATGTACTTGCTGGAGCCCACACCGCAGACCGTGGATGCCTTGAACCGGCTGGTTCTCTCGGCCGGAGTGGACGTCCGGATCAAGATCTAGACGAGCCCCCAGGATCCCGCACGCTCGCTCCTCGAGCCTCTGCGAATTTCCCGCCTGGACCACGGGACAACAGACCGCAATGTCGAACGTCAAATTCTTGCTGGCCCGAAAGAAGGGCATGACCCAGTTCTTCCGCGAGGACGGCACCGTGGTACCGGTGACCGTCCTGGAAGCCGGTCCATGCACCGTCACGGCCGTGCGCACGCCGGAGCGCGACGGCTACGCCGCGGTCCAGATCGGCTTCCTGCCGGCGCGCGCCAAGCACGTGCACAAGCCGCAGCAGAAGGCCGCGGAGAAGGCCGGCGTCGGCCTGTTCCGCGTGCAGCGTGAGTTCCGCCTGGACAGCCCCAACGGCTTCCGGCCGGGGCAGGAGCTGAAGGCGGACGTGTTCGGCCCGGGCGACATGGTGGACGTCAGCGGCACCAGCAAGGGCAAGGGTTTCGCGGGCACCATCAAGGCCCACCACTTCAACCAGGGACCCGAAAGCCACGGCTGCATGAATGTGCGCCAGCCGGGCAGCATCGGCAGCAGCGCCGACCCGGCGCGCGTGCTCCGCGGGCTGCGCATGGCCCGGCACCTGGGCGCCGCGCGCGCCACGCTGCGCAACCTGGTCATCGTGGGGGTGGACCAGGAGCTCGGAGTGATCCTGGTCCGCGGCGGCGTGCCCGGACCGCCCAACGGCGTGATCGAGCTGGTGAGCGCCGGCAGCCCGACGCTGGCCGCCCGCCGCCGCGGCGAGGCCGCGGTCAAGGCGCCGGAGAAGGCCGACAAGGGCGGCAAGAAGGACGCCAGGCCCGCGGCCAAGGGAGCCAAGTAGGCATGCTGCGCATCGCCACCTACGACTTCGCCGCCGGCAAGAGCGGGGAGCGCGACCTGTCGGCGCCGCTCGGCGACGCGGTCCTGTACCGCACGCTCAAGGAGGCGGTGGTCCAGTACCAGTCCAACGCGCGCCAGGGCGACGCCCACACCAAGATCCGCTCCGAGCTGGCCGGATCCAAGCGCAAGCCCTGGAAGCAGAAGCACACCGGCCGGGCCCGCGCCGGGGACCGGCGCAGCCCGCTGTGGCGCGGCGGCGCCACCGTGTTCGGCCCGCGCAACCAGCGCGTGTGGCAGTACCATCTGCCGCGCAAGCAGCGGCTGGTGGCCCTGCGCAGCGCGCTGCTGGGCAAGGCCCGCGACGGCGAGATCCGCGAGATCCGCGGCCTGAGCCTGGCGGAGCCGTCGGCCAAGCAGGCGCGCAAGCTGCTGGCCGGGTGCGCGCCCCGGGGCAGCGTCCTGCTGCTGCTGGCGCAGCGCGACGCCGTGCTGTGGCGCTCGTTCCGCAACTTCCCGCACGTGAGCGTGCGCACCGCCGCCGAAGCCAACGCCTACGACCTGCTGGCGCACAAGTGGCTGCTGGCGCAGGAGGGAGCCCTCGAGCAGCTCGGGCAGCGGCTCGCCGTCGTGAGCGCCGAGGCCTAGCACCATGACCGCCACCGCCGACCACTACCGCATCGTCCTGCGCCCGCTGCTCACCGAGAAGACCACCGGCGAGCAGGAGCGCAGCAACCGCTACCGCTTCGAAGTTGCGGCGAGCGCCAACAAGGTGCAGATCCGCGAGGCGGTGGCCGGCCTGTTCCAGGTCAAGGTGCTGTCCGTGCGCACCATGATCCGTCCGGGCAAGCGCCGCCGGCGCGGCTGGACCTACTTCCAGGGCGCGCCGCGCAAGCTGGCGGTGGTGACGCTCGCGGAGGGCAACAAGATCGAGCTGCTGTGAGCAGGGCAGAGCGCTGAACCATGGGCATCAAGACCTACAAGCCGACCTCGCCGGGACGCCGCGGCGCCTCCGTGCTGGACCGTGCCGAGCTGACGCGGCAGCACCCGGAGAAGAGCCTGCTCGCGCCCCTGCACAAGACCGGCGGGCGCAACAACCAGGGTCACAACACGTCCAAGCACCGCGGAGGCGGGGCCAAGCGCCGCTACCGCATCATCGATTTCAAGCGCGACAAGGACGGCGTGCCGGCCAGGGTCGCGCACATCGAGTACGACCCCAACCGCAGCGCCTACATCGCGCTGCTGCACTACGCCGACGGCGAGAAGCGCTACATCCTCTGGCCCAAGGACCTGCAGGTCGGCATGACGGTCACCTCCGGCCGGGGCTCCGAGCCGAAGGTCGGCTGCGCCATGACGCTGGCGGACATCCCGCTCGGCATCGAGGTGCACAACGTGGAGCTGAATCCGGGACAGGGCGGCTGCATGGCCCGCTCCGCCGGCTGCTCGGCCCGCCTGGCGGCCCGCGAGGGCGAGTACGCGCTGCTGGCGCTGCCCAGCGGCGAGCTGCGCAAGGTGCACGTGCGCTGCCGCGCCACCATCGGCGAGGTCGGCAACGCCGACCATCAGAACGTGTCGCTGGGCAAGGCCGGCCGCAACCGCCACCTCGGCTGGCGCCCGCACGTGCGCGGCGTGGCCATGTACCCGGCGGCGCACCCCCACGGCGGCGGCGAAGGCCGCACCAAGGGCAAGCACCCGGTGTCCCCGACCGGGGTGCCGGCCAAGGGCTACAAGACGCGCAAGCCGCGCAAGGTCTCCAGCAAGTTCATTGTCCGCCGGCGCAAGGGAGGCGTTGTTCGATAAGCCATGGGACGCAGCGTTCGCAAGGGACCCTGGATCGATCCGCGCCTGCAGCGCAAGGTGGACAAGGCACGGCGCGCCAACAACCGCCTGCCCATCCAGACCTGGGCGCGGGCCAGCACCATCCTGCCCGAGTACGTAGGCATGACCTTCCTGGTCCACAACGGCCGCCAGTTCGCCAAGGTGCTCGTCACCGAAGACATGGTCGGCCACAAGCTGGGCGAATTCGCGCCCACCCGCATCTTCCGCGGCCACACCAAGGCCAAGACCGCGCTGGAAGGCGCGGCACCGGCATAAGGCCATGGAATTCCGCGCCATCCATCGTTACGCCCACATCTCCGCCAGCAAGGCCCGCCCGGCGGCGGACCTGATCCGCGGCCAGGATGCCAACAGCGCGCTGCTGCTGCTGCGCGGCCATCCCAGCCGCGGGGCGGCGTTCTTCCGCAAGGTGCTGGAGTCCGCCATCGCCAACGCCGGCCAGAACGAGGCCGTGGACGTGAATACGCTGCGCGTCGCCGACGCGCGCGTGGACGGCGGCCCGCTGGTGCACGGCCGCCAGCGGTTCCGCTCCGGCACCATGGGCCGCGCCATGCCGATCCGCAGGCGCACGGCGCACCTCGCCGTGGTGCTGGCGGAAGGCGGCGCTCCGGAACCCGGCAAGGAGAAGGGCAAGTAGCACATGGGCCAGAAGATCCATCCCATCGGCTTCCGCATCGGCGTCACCGAGCCGTGGCGGTCGCGCTGGTTCGCGCGCAGCACCGACTACGCCGACAAGCTGCTGCTGGACTTCCAGATCCGCAAGCGCGTCCGCGAGCGCTTCCGCAAGGGCATCATCTCCCGCATCGACCTGCAGCACCGCGGCGACCGCATCACGGTGACCTTGTTCGTGACGCGCAAGGGCGAGGTCATCGGCAAGGGCTACGCCACGCGCGACGCGCTGGTGTCCGAGCTGGAGCAACTCACCGGGCGCGAGGTCAAGATGGACATCCAGGAGGTCCGCCACTGGGACCTGGACGCCCAGACCGTGGCCGAGGCCCTGGCCGCCGCCATCGAGCGGCGCGTGAGCCCGCGCCGCCAGATGAAGCGTGTGGTGGAGAGCGCGCTGAACGCCGGCGCCGAGGGCGTCAAGGTCACCGTCAGCGGGCGCATCGACGGCGCCGAGATGAGCCGGCTGCTCAGCCAGCGCTCCGGGCGCATTCCGCTCCAGACCCTCGACGCCAAGATCGACTTCGGCTTCGCGGAGGCCGCCACCACCTACGGGATCCTGGGCGTCAAGGTCTGGATCTACACCGGCCGGGAACGGGGCTACTGAGGATCGGAGGAAGTCACCGCCATGTTGATGCCCAAGCGAGTCAAGTACCGCAAGTCGCAGCGCGGCAAGGTCAAGGGCGACGCCACGCGCGGCAACAGCGTGAGCTTCGGCGACTACGGGCTGCAGAGCACCGAATGGGCCTGGCTGGCCGCCCGCAGCATCGAGGCCGGCCGCGTGGCCGCACTGCGCGAGGCCCCGGAAGCCAAGCTGTGGATCCGCGTGTTCCCGCACAAGTCGGTCACGCGCAAGCCCCAGGAGGTGCGCATGGGCTCCGGCAAGGGCGAGGTGGACCGCTGGGTGGCGGTCATCCGCCCGGGCACGATCCTGTTCGAGGTGGGCGGCGTGGACGCGATCACGGCGCGCCGCGCCCTGAACCGCATGGCCCACAAGATGCCGGTCAAGGTGCGCATGGTGGCGCGCAAGCACCTGTGAGCGAAGAGGAAACCAGCATGAACGCCAAAGAGATCCGCGGCAAGGACGACGAGGAGATCCGCTTCGACCTGGGCCAGCTGCGCAAGGAGCTGTTCGACATGAAGTTCCGCTCGGTCGTGGAGGCCAACGCCGACCCGGCCAAGATCCGGCGCCACCGCCGCGACATTGCGCGCATGCGCACGGTCCTGCGCGAGCGCGAGCTGCACTCCGGGGCGGCCCGTTGACGCTGGAGAGCCGAGCCATGAGCCAAGCCGACGCCGTCACCACCGCCCCCGAGCGCACGCCCCGCAAGCGACTGCGCGGCGTGGTGGTCTCCGACAAGATGGACAAGACCATCGTGGTGCAGGTGGAGCGCACCACGCATCACCCGCGCTACCACAAGGTGCTGCGCGTGCGCAAGAAGTTCCACGTGCACGACCAGGACAACGCGGCCAAGCTCGGCGACCTGGTGGAGATCGCCGGCACGCGCCCGCTCAGCCACCTCAAGCGCTGGCGCCTCGTGCAGGTGCTGGAGCGGGCCCAGGACCAGTGACGCCGCCCCGGAGACGCTGAGGAGTACCCGTCATGATCCAGATGCAGACCCGCCTGGACGTCGCCGATAACAGCGGCGCGAAGGAGGCGATGTGCATCCGCGTGCTGGGCGGCGGCAACCGCCGCTTCGCCCACATCGGAGACATCATCGTCGCCTCGGTGAAGAAGGCGTCGCCGGGCGCCGACATCAAGGCCGGGCAGGTGGTGCGCGGCGTGGTGGTGCGCACGCGCAGGCGCGTGCGTCGCCGCGACGGCAGCTACGTGCGCTTCGACAGCAACGCCATGGTCCTCGTGGACGAGGACGGCAACCCCAGGGGCACGCGCATCTTCGGCGCCGTGGCGCGCGAGCTGCGCGAGCGCAACTTCATGAAGATCGTGTCGCTGGCCACGGAGGTGGTTTGAGATGACCTGGCGCGCGCAACTGCACGTCCGCAAGGGCGACGAGGTGGTGGTCACCGCCGGCAACGAGCGCGGCAAGCGCGGCAAGGTGCTGCGCGTGGACGCCAAGAAGCGCCGCGTGCTGGTGGAGGGTGTCAACCAGCACGTCAAGCACCTGCGCAAGAGCCCGCAGAACCCGCAGGGCGGCCGCGTGGAGCGCGAGTTCCCGGTCGCCGCGGCCAGCGTGCTGCTGTGGAGCGAGAAGGCCCAGAAGGGCGTGCGCACCCGTTTCCAGGTGCTGGACGGCCGCAAGGTGCGCGTCGGCATCCCGTGTGGCACCCGTTTCGATTAACCCCATGGTCCGGCTCCTCACCCGCTACCAGAACGACATCGGGCCCGCCCTCATGGAGCGGTTCCACTACCAGAACCGGCTGCAGCTGCCGCGCATCCAGAAGATCGTGATCAGCATGGGCGTGGGCAAGGCCACGGAGAACAAGGCGCGCGTCGAGAACGCCGCCAAGGATCTGGCGCGGATCACCGGGCAGAAGGCCATGGTGACGCGCGCGCGCAAGTCGGTGGCCGGATTCAGGCTGCGCGAGGGCATGCCCATCGGCTGCATGGTCACACTGCGCGGCACCCGCATGTACGAGTTCCTGGACCGGCTGATCTCGGTGGTGCTGCCGCGCATCCGCGACTTCCGCGGCGTGCGCGACACCTTCGACGGCCGCGGCAACTTCAGCCTGGGCCTGCCCGAGCAGACCCTGTTTCCCGAAATCGTGCTGGACCATGTGGAGTTCCAGCAGGGCATGAACGTGACCATCGTGACCACCGCCCGCAGCGACGAGGAAGGCCGCGCGCTGCTCGAGGGCTTCGGAATGCCGTTCCGCCGGAGGAGCTAGGCCATCCCATGACCAAGAAGAGCGTGTTGCTGCGGCAGAAGCGCCGCGCCCGGCTGGTTCCGCAGTACGCGGACAAGCGCGCGGCCCTCAAGCGCCTGATCCGGGACCGCAACGTCCCCATGGAGCAGAAGATGGAGGCGGTGCGCGCCCTGTGCAAGCTGCCTCGCGACAGCAGCGGCTCGCGCCTGCGCAACCGCTGCCGGATCACCGGCCGCGCCCGCGGCAACTACCGCCGTTTCGGCATCTCCCGCATCATGCTGCGCCGCCTGGCCCACTGGGGCGAGCTCCCGGGCGTGCGCAAGGCCTCCTGGTAGGCGGCGGAGCACAAAGCCATGACCATGACCGACCCCATCGGCGACCTCCTGACCCGGATCCGCAACGGACTGCAGGTGCGGCGCAAGAGCGTGGACATGCCCAGCTCGCGCCTCAAGAGCAGCCTGGCCCTGGTGCTGAAGGAGGAGGGCTACATCAAGGACGTGGAGGCGCTGGCCGACGAGCGTGGCTTCGCGCTGCTGCGCGTGCACCTCAAGTACGACGAGGACGGCGCGCCCGCCATCAGCGAGATCCAGCGCGTGTCCAAGCCAGGCTGCCGCATCTATTCCGGCGCCAAGAAGATCCCGGTGGTGCGCCGGGGCCTGGGCACCACCATCCTCAGTACCCCCAAGGGCGTGCTCTCCGGCCGCAAGGCGGCCGAGCTCGGCGTGGGCGGCGAGATCCTCTGCACCTTGTTCTGAGCCATGTCCCGCATCGGCAGCAAGGAAGTCTCCATCCCGGCCGGGGTCACGGTCACCGTGGCGAGCGCGGAGCTCGAGGTGAAGGGCCCCAAGGGCACGCTCCGTTTCCCGCTGTTCCCCGAGGTCCGGGTGCAGGTGGACGGCGCGACCGCGCGCGTGTCCCAGAGCGGTGCGGGCGACGGCCGGCGCGCCGCGGCGCTGCACGGCCTGGTGCGCGCCTACCTCAACAACATGGTCACCGGCGTCAGCCAGGGCTACAGCAAGTCCCTGGAGATCCAGGGCACCGGCTGGAACGCCAAGCCGGCCGGCAGCGGCGCGGAGCTGGCGCTGGGCTTCAGTGCCAGCGTGAAGGTGCAGCCGCCCGCCGGGGTCACTCTCACCGTGGTCTCGCCCACCGAGATCCAGGTGAGCGGCGCCGACAAGCAGGCCGTCGGCCAGTTCGCCGCGGACCTGCGCGCCATCCGGCCGCCGGAGCCCTACAAGGGCAAGGGCATCCGTTACAAGGGCGAAGAAGTGCGCCGCAAGGTCGGCAAGTCTCTCGCGTAGACGCCATGGACCACCTCCAGCAAGCCAAGAAGTGGGCGCGCCGCCTGCGCAAGCAGCGCAGCGTGCGCCGCCGCCTGCGCCTGGCCGCCGGCGGGCGGCCGCGCCTCAGCGTGTTCCGCAGCTCCAAGCACATCGCGGCCCAGGTCATCGACGACGCGGCGGGACGCACCCTGGCCGCCGCCAGCACCTACGAGAAGGACCTGGAGGCGCAGCTCACCGGCAAGAAGAAAAGCGAGCAGGCCGAGCAGGTGGGCGCGCTGCTGGCGCAGCGGGCCCGGGCCGCCGGCGTCGAGCAGGTCGTGTTCGACCGCGGCGACTACCGTTACCACGGCCGCGTGCGCGCCCTGGCCGACGCGGCCCGCAAGGGCGGGCTGAAGTTCTAGGAGCAAGCATGGCCAAAGAGCAGTACAGCTTTCTCGATCACTTGGAAGCCGAGAAGATCGGCGACCTGAAGGAGGAGCGCATCAAGGTCAACCGCTCGGCCAAGGTGGTCAAGGGCGGCCGGCGTTTCTCGTTCGCCGCGCTCACCGTCGTCGGCAACCAGGACGGCGTGGTGGGCTACGGCTTCGGCAAGGCCAAGGAGATCCCCTCGGCCATGCAGAAGGCATTCAAGGACGGCCGCAAGCACCTGATCCGGGTGCCGCGCGTGGGCAGCACCGTCCCGCACGAGACCGAGGGCACGTTCTGCGCCTCGCGCGTGCGCATCATCCCGGCGGCGCCCGGCACCGGCATCATCGCCGGCGGCACGGTGCGCGCGGTCCTGGAGCTGGCCGGCGTCAAGGACGTGCTGACCAAGGCTTACGGCTCCACCAACCCGGTCAACCTGGTCAAGGCCACCATCGACGGCCTGTCCAGGCTCCGGACCACCCAGCAACTGGAAGCGCTGCGCGGAGTCAAGCTCTGATGCAAGTCCACGACGTCACCGCCAAGGGCCAGCCGCACCGGCCGCGCAAGCGCGTGGGCCGCGGCCCCGGCTCCGGCCACGGCCGCACCGCCAGCCGCGGCAACAAGGGCCAGCGCTCGCGCTCCGGCGATCATCCGCGCCCGGGCTTCGAGGGCGGGCAGATGCCCCTGTACCGCAAGATCCCCAAGCGCGGCTTCAGCAACGCGCGCTTCCGCGTCGAGTTCGTGCTGGTGAACGTTGGCGACCTCAACCGCTTCGCCGACGGCGCTGAGGTCGACCTGGCCGCCCTGGCCGCGGCCGGGCTCAGCCGCAGCCGGGGCGCGTTGAAGGTGCTGGGCAGCGGCGAGCTCAGCCGCAAGCTGACCGTCAAGGCCCACAAGTTCTCCGCGGCCGCCAAGGACAAGATCGAGAAGGCCGGCGGCACGGCGCAGGTTCTGGAGTAGCACCCGCTCCATGCGGCAAATCCTGAACCTGTTTCGGATCCCGGAGCTGCGCCATAAGATCCTCATCACCTTGGGCCTGCTGTTCGTGTACCGGATCGGCTACCAGATTCCGGTGCCGGGCATCAGCCTGGAGGCGCTGAAGGAGGCGGCCAACAAGCTGGCGGGCAGCTCGCTCGGCGGCCTGTTCGGCATCATGAACGCCTTCACCGGCGCCCAGCTCGACAGCGCCGCGCTGTTCTCGCTGGGCGTCATGCCGTACATCTCCGCCTCCATCATCTTCAGCCTGCTGGTGAAGGTGATGCCCAAGTACGAGGCCCTGTCCAAGGAGGGCCAGGCCGGGCAGAAGATCATCAACCAGCACACCCGCTTCGCGACGGTGCTCATCTGCCTGGTGCAGGGCTTCTTCGTGTACGTGGGCGTGATCGCCAACCCGGAGATGCAGCTGCTGCCGCAGGGTCCCAGCTTCCTGCACGGCCTCGCGGTGATCGCCTGCCTCACCGCCGGGACCATGTTCATCATGTGGCTGGGCGAGCAGATCACCGAGCACGGCATCGGCAACGGCATCTCGCTCATCATCATGACCGGCATCATCGCCAGCATGCCGGCGGCCATCCAGCAGGCCCTGACGGCCAGCGAGAACGCGCACCAGCTCATGATCCTGCTGTCGGCGCTGTGGATCGGCACGGTGCTGGTGGTGGTGTACATCACCCGCGGCCAGCGCCGCATCCCGATCCAGCAGGCCAAGCTGACCCGCGGCCGCAAGGTCATCGGCGGGCGCAGCCACTACCTGCCGCTGCGCGTCAACATGGCCGGCGTCATGCCGATCATCTTCGCCTCGGCCCTGTTCATCGTGCCCAACGCGCTGGGCCAGGTCCCGGGCTTCGAATGGCTGCAGCAGGCGTTCTCCCGGGCCGGCTTCGTGTACATCACCTTCTACACGGCGCTGATCTTCTTCTTCGCGTTCTTCTGGACCCGGCTGATGTTCCAGCCGGAGGACCTGGCGGAGCAGCTCAAGGAGTACGGCTCGTTCATCCCCGGCATCCGCCCGGGCAAGGCCACCGCCGACTACCTGTCCTTCGTGCTGGACCGGGTGACCCTGGCCGGCGCGGCCTTCCTGTCCGTGATCGCGATCCTGCCGTCCATCGTCACGTCCAACCTGCACATCCCCTACATGGTGGCCTACTTCCTGGGAGGCACCTCGATCCTGATCGTGGTGGGGGTGGCGCTCGACATCGTGGACCGGCTCAACTCCTTCCTGCTCATGCGCAACTACGACGGCTTCATGAAGGCCGGCGGCACGGGCTGGGCGCGGAGGCAGATGTAGCCCGTGATCGTGGTTCTGCTCGGACCGCCGGGGGTGGGCAAGGGGACGCAGGCCGAGCGCGCTGCCGCGCGCTTCGGCTGGCGTCACCTCAGCACCGGCGAGCTGCTGCGCGACGAGGTGGTGCGGGGAACCCCCCTGGGTCAGCAGGCCAACGTCTACATGCTGCGCGGCGAGCTGGTGCCGGACGCAGTGATGGTGGATATGGTGGCCGAGGCTCTGGCCAACGTGCCGGAGGACGCGATGGTGCTCCTGGACGGCTTTCCGCGGACCCTGCCCCAGGCCCAGGCCCTGGCGGCCAAGGCCCCTGGCGGCGGGATCCGCCTGGCGCTATACTTCCACGCCCCGGATGCGGTCCTGGTCCAGCGTTTGCTGGGGCGAGGCCGCCCGGACGACACCCAGGAGGTCGTGGAGCGGCGGCTGGCGGTGTACCGGCAGAACACCGAGCCGCTGGTCGCTCACTACCGCAACCTGGGCATGCTGCGCCCGATCCAAGCCGACCGTCCCGTGGATGCCATCCAGAACGAAATGACCGCGATCCTCCAGGAGGCCCTGGTCGCCCGCTGAGCGCAGGCGCCCGCCGCTGCATGGCCAAGGAAGAGCCCATCACCGTCCAAGCCGTGGTCAAGGAAGCGCTTCCCAACGCCATGTTCCGCGTCGAGCTGGAGAACGGCCACCAGATCCTGGCGCACATCTCCGGGAAGATGCGCATGAACTACATCCGCATCACTCCCGGAGACACCATCACCGTCGAGATGTCCCCTTACGACCTGACCCGCTGCCGCATCGTGTTCCGTGGCGAGCCCCGGCGCAAGCCCGGCGATCCGGCGGGCGGCGGCAGGCCCAGACCCCGGCGCCGCTGAAACGGCGCCGCACCGCACCCAAGACCGCGCAGCCATGAAAGTCCGCTCCAGCGTCCGCCGCATGTGCGACTACTGCAAGGTCGTCCGCCGCTTCGGACGCCTGCGCGTGGTGTGCAAGCGCGACCCCCGCCACAAGCAACGCCAAGGCTGAACCGCATGCCCCGCGTCATCGGCGTCGAAATCCCCGGCAACAAGCGCACGGTCGTCTCCCTCCGTTACCTGTACGGGGTGGGGGACACGCGTGCCCAGGAGATCTGCCGGGCCCTGAGCATCAACCCCGAGAAGCGCGCCAAGGACCTGACCGACGAAGAACTGGGCGCGATCGGCGCCTACGTCGAGCGCAACCTGGTGGCCGAGGGGGCCCTGCGCCGCCAGATCGCCCAGAACATCAACCGCCTGCGCGAGATCGGCTGCTACCGCGGCCTGCGCCATCGCCGCGGCCTCCCGGTCCGCGGCCAGCGCACCCGCACCAACGCCCGCACGCGCAAGGGCCCGCGCAAGACGGTGGCCGGCAAGAAGTCGGTCAAGGCCATGAAGTAACCGCGACCAGCCCATGACCCCCGAGAACACCGCCGCAACTCCCGCCGCCGTGCCGCGCGCGCGCAAGAGCAAGTCGCGCAAGGCGCCCGCCAAGGGCTACGCCTACGTGCGCGCCTCCTTCAACAACACAATCGTCACCATCACCGACCAGCAGGGCAGCACGCTGGTGTGGGCCTCCGCGGGCAGCGCCGGCTACAAGGGTTCGCGCAAGTCCACGCCGTACGCGGCGCAGCACGCGGCGCAGCGCGCCGCCGAGTCCGCCTACAAGCTCGGCATGCGCGAGCTGGACGTGCGCGTGAACGGCCCCGGCGCCGGCCGGGAGAGCGCGGTGCGCGGCCTGCACCAGGGCGGGCTGAAGGTCAACAGCATCGAGGACATCACCCCCCTTCCCCACAACGGCTGCCGGCCGCCCAAGCGCCGGAGGGTCTGATTCATGTCGCGTGTCACCGGCCCCGTGTGCCGACTCTGCCGCCGGGAAGGCTTCAAGCTGTTCCTGAAGGGGCGGCGCTGCGAGAGCGAGAAGTGCGCCGTGGACCGGCGCAACGTGCCGCCCGGCATGAACGTCAACAACCGCCCCAAGCGGCTGTCCGACTACGGGGTGCACCTGCGCGAGAAGCAAAAGGCCAAGCGCATCTACGGAGTGCGCGAGCGCCAGTTCAAGCGCCTGTTCCACATGGCCGAGCGCATGAAGGGCAACACCGGGGTCAACCTGCTGTCCATCCTGGAGCGGCGCCTGGACAACGTGGTGGACGCCACCGGCATGTCCCTGAGCCGCTCGCACGCGCGCCAGCTCATCACCCACGGTCACGTGGCCGTGAACGGCCGCAAGGTGGACATCCCGAGCTACATGGTGCGCGCCGGCGACGTCATCGCGCCGGTGGCCAAGGAGCGCGCGCGCAAGCTCGTGGCGGACTGCCTCGAGCTGAACGCCGACAAGCCGGTTCCGAACTGGCTGGCCCTGGACAAGGAGGCGGCGAGCGTCCGGGTCAACAACCTGCCGGCACGCGAAGACGTGCGCTTCCAGAACATCCAAGAGCAGTTCATCGTCGAGATCTGCTCCAAGTAAGCCGAGCCCCACAGCCAGAAACGAGTTACCGGAGCATCCATGCGCATTCGTTGGCGTGATTTCGAGCTGCCTTCCGGCGTGGTCCAGGAGGAAGGGACCGCGACGGAGACCTTCGGCAAGTTCCTGGTCGAGCCGTTCGAGCGTGGCTTCGGCCACACCATCGGCAACGGCCTGCGCCGGGTGCTGCTCAGCTCGATCGAAGGCACCGCCGTGACCGCCCTGCAGATCGAAGGCGTGGAGCACGAGTTCAAGTCCATCCCCGGCGTGGTGCAGGACGTCACCGAGATCGTGCTGGCCGCCAAGCGCCTGCGTGTGCTGGTGGACGGCGAGACGCCGGTGACCCTGGTCCTGGACAAGTCCGGCCCCGGCGACGTCACCGCCGGCGACCTGCAATGCCCCGCGGGAGTCGAGGTCCTCAACAAGGACCTGGTGCTGGCCACCCTCACAGCTCCCAACGCGGCGCTGCGGGCCAAGTTCACCGTGCGCCGCGGCCGCGGCTTCGTGGCCGCCGAGGAGACCGGCGAGCCCATGGACGAGATCGGGCTGATTCCCCTGGACGCCGCCTACTCGCCGGTGACGCGCGTGCGCTACGCCGTGGAGGCCACCCGCGTCGGCAAGTTCACCAACTACGACCGCCTGGTGCTGGAGATCTGGACCGACGGCACCGTGCGTCCGGAGATGGCGCTGGTCGAGGCCGCCAAGATCTACCGCAAGCACCTCAATCCGTTCGTGCAGTTCAACCAGGCCCGTCACGGCGTGCCGGTGGTGGACGAGGTGCGCGCCATCGACGCCGCCGCCGAGCGGCGCCGCGATCGACTGACCAATCTGCTCAACGAGCCCATCTCGCGCCTGGACCTGAGCACGCGCGCGCGCAACTGTCTGGACGCCGCCGGCATCGCCACCCTGGGCGACCTGGTGTTCAAGACCGAGGACGAGCTGCTGGCCATCAAGAACCTGGGCCAGACTGTGCTCACCGAGATCCAGAAGAAGCTCAACGAGCTCGACCTCGCCGTCGGCATGAAGCGCGAGGAGATGCTCGGGAGCGCCAGCTGAAGCTCCTTCGAGGGCGACGACCATGCGCCACCGCGTCAAGACCAAGAAGCTTTCCCGCACCGGAGCCCACCGCCGGGCGTTGGCCCGCAATCTGGCCGCCTCCCTGATCGAGCACGAACGCATCGAGACCACCGTGTCCCTGGCCAAGGCGCACCGGCCGTT
Source organism: Planctomycetota bacterium (assembly GCA_004295085.1). Taxonomy (GTDB): domain Bacteria; phylum Planctomycetota; class UBA1135; order UBA1135; family UBA1135; genus SHNF01. Next base: position 110,817 of record SHNF01000017.1, read on the forward strand.
CGTGGAGAAGCTGGTCACGCTGGCCCGGGTCAAGAATCTCCACAACTACCGGCGCGCCCTGAGCCTGCTCGGCAACAAGGAGGCGGCCGCGCACAAGCTGTTCGACGTGCTTGGCCCGCGCTTCGCGCAGCGCCCGGGCGGCTACACCCGCATCCTGAAGCTGGAGCGGCCGCGCCTGGGGGACAAGGCGCCGCGCGCCCTGTTCGAGTTCGTGGAGCGCACGGCCAAGGAGGAGCCGGCCCCGGCCGCCGGCGCTGCGGCCGCAGGCAAGGAGAAGGGCCGCAAGAAAGCTGCGGCCTCCGCGCAGTAGCGGCGGCGCGGCGCCTCAGGAGCGCGGGCGCGGTCGGAACAGGCCGAGCACCGCCACGAACAGGGCCGATCCGATCACGGCCCACACCACCGGGAAGTCGGAGCCGCCGACGTCCACGACCAGGAACTGCGGCAGCCCCAGCAGTCCGGCCAGCCAGGTGCCGAGCACCGCGCCCACGAAGCCGAGCGCGATGGACACCAGGCAGCCGCCCCGGGTGAGGCCGCCGATGGCGCCGCCGATGGCCCCGCAAACCGCGGCGATGAGCAGGTACACCAGGAACTCGAGGAAGGTCATATCAGATCAGAATACGCCCGTGCCGGCGCCAGGGCATCAAACTCCGGCGCTACCATGCAGGCGGACGAGGGACGTGGGCACCCGCTCGGAGGATCTGGTCCACAAGGCGTCCCGCGGCGAGCAGGCGGCGGTGGCGGAGCTGCTGGAGCGCCATCTCCCCTGGCTGCGCACCTTCGTGAGCCTGCGCATGGGGCCGCTGCTGCGGGCGCGCGAAGAGAGCATGGACCTGGTGCAGTCGGTCTGCGGCGAGATCCTCTCGCACCTGGAGCGCTACCAGTACCAAGGCGAGGTCAACTTCCGCCGCTGGCTGGCCGCCACGGCCATGCGCACGATCGCCAACCGCCAGCAGCACCAGCAGGCGCAGAAGCGCGACGTGCGCCGCGAGATGGGCGTGGCCGAGGAGGTGGACGAGGCCCTGCTGGCGGGCTGCGCCAGCTTCTACACGCCGAGCCGCGCGGTGGCGGCCTCCGAGCAGGTGGCGGCGCTGCAGGCTGCCTTCGCCCGGCTTCCGGAGGACGAGCAGGAGCTGATCCTGCTGGCCAAGGTGATGGAGATCCCGCGCGGCGAGATCGCGGCCCAGCTCGGCAAGCCCGAGGCGACCGTGCGCTCGACCCTGTCGCGGGCGCTGGCGCGGCTCGGCGCGCTGCTCGCTCCCGCCTAGTCCGGCGCGCCGGCCTGGCGTAGCAGTGCCTGGAAGTCGGCGCGCTCGCTCAGGAGCCCGAACTCGGGCTCGGCCAGCATGCCGGTCGGGTCCGGGGCTCCGGCGGCGATGGCCTCGCGCAGCGCCTCCACGGCGCGCCCGGAGTAGCTGGCGATGGCGCGCTCCCGCTCGGCCGCTGTCATGCCGGGGATCTCGGGCGCCTGGGACATGGTGAAGGCGCAGCTCGCGAAGGCCACGGCGATGTTGCGCCAGGAGCTCCAGGGCTGCGCAGTGCTGTCGAGGAACTCTTCTGCCGCGGCGGCGGCCTCCTGCTCGCGGCCGAGCCAGGCCAGGCAGCGCACTTTCTCTTGACGGTTGTCCCACAGGCGCTGATTCGCGACGCGGTTCTGCGGCAACAGCTCGGCCGCCGCCTGCTGGTGACGGATCGCCGCCTCCGCCGCCTCCAGTGACTGGTCCAGCCGGCCGGCCTTGCGCAGCAGCAGGCACAGCCTGTTGTAAAGGCCGGCCGTGTTGCCGAGCCGACGGGCCTGTTCCGGGCCGACCGCCACCACCAGCGGCAGGAACAGATCGATCCCGCGCCGATAGCTCGACTCCGCCGCCTCCAGCTCGCCCCGGAACTCCTGCGTCACGCCGAGCACCTCCAGCGCCTGCGCCAGCTCCTCCTGAGTCAGGCCGAGGCCCGGGTACTCGGCGGCCAGTTCTTCCAGCACGCGCACCGACTCCAGGGCCTGCGCCTGCGCCTCCTCCAGGCGTTCCAGGTCGACGAACACGATGGCCAGTTGCTTCTGGCTGACGCCGAGCAGGCGGCGCGCCTCCGGCTGGGGCTCCGCGGCGGCAACGAGACTGCGGAGCCGCACGATGCCGCGCGCCAGGGTGGCGGCGGCTCCGGCCGCGTCGCCGCGCGCCTCCTGGGTCTGCGCCAGGCTGCGGCAGGCCGAGGCCAGCTCGCGGCAGGCGTCCTCGTCCTCCGGCACGGCCGCCACGAGTTCCTCGCCGACCTCGACCGAGCGCAGCCCCGCCGACAGCGCGCCCTCGGAGTCGCCGCTGCCCCGCAGCGCCTCCGCGAGCTTGCGCTGGCCGCGCACCATCAGCCGGCGCACGTCCGTGTTGCGCGGGTAGTCGGCGGCGAAGCGTTCCAGTTCCTCCGTCCCCAGGCGCAGCCGCGCCAGGCCCTCGTCCACGCGCTTCATCGCGAGCAGGGTCTCGCCCTGCTGCACGTAGGCGACGACCAGCGCGATGCGCAGCTCGTAGCTGAGCGCGGCGCCGGCGCGCTGCTGCTCCACCAGCGCGATGCCGCGCTCCAGCAGCGGCATGGCCGCCGCGGCGTCGCCGAGCAGGCGCAGCAGCTCCGCACGGCCCATGAGCGCCTCCGCCAGCCGTTCCGGAATGCGGGCCTCGACCGGCGTGTGCGGGGCCGCGGCCTCCAGCTCCGTGATGGCGGCCGCGTAGGCGCGGTCCGCCTGCTCGAACCGGCCCCAGTTGTGCAGCAGCAGGCCCTCGTTGAGCTGGATCTCGCCGCGGCAGGAGCGGACCTCGGCCGTGGCCTCGACCACCCGGTCGAGCACGGCGTGCGCCGCCTCGAGCTCGCCCGCGGCCTGCTCGCGCCGGCCCAGCCTCCCCCAGTTTCCGGCCAGGCTCTGATGGGCGCGCGCCAGCTCCAGGGCCTGCCCGGTCTCCACGGGCCCGTTCGAAGGCGGCTCCAGCACACGGATGGCCTCGAGCAGGCTGCGCTCGGCCTCCGCACTCTCGCCGAGCAAGGTCTGCAGCTCGCCGGCCCGCCGCCAGGCGCGCCCGCTCTCGCGCCGGACGCGCGGATCGGTGCCGCGCTCGCTGAGGAAGCCCCGGTAGAACTCGAGGGCGTCCTCGATCAGGCGGCGCTCGAGCTGCTCCAGGCCGGGCACCTCCCGCACCTTCTCGCTGCTGACGCGGAACAGCAGCCGGTCGACCGCCTGCAGCGCCAGGTCGAAGTTGGCCTCGGCCCGCGCGCTCTCCTCCTTGGCCGCGTTGCGCTCCTCCGTGATGCGCGCCAGCGCCGCGTTCTGCTGCACGAGGTAGCCGGTTGGCACCCCGACCAGGAGCAGCGCCGCCAGGACCCCGGCGGCGGCGCCGGCCGGGTGGCGCTGCACGAAGCGCCGCGCGCGCAGCCAGGCGCTCGGCCGGCGCGCTTCGATCGGCCGGCGCGCCACCACGTTGCCGAGGTCGCGCGCGAAGTCGGCCGCCGTCGCATAGCGGCGCGCCGGATCCGGATCCATGGCCGTCAGGCACACGGTCTCGGCCTCCCAGCTCAGGCGCGGGTTCAGGCGGCGCAAGGACGCCGGCCGCGCTTCCATGATCCTCGCCCGGGTCGCCTCGCTGGAAGAAGGGATGAGATAAGCCGCCTGCAGGCACAGCAGCTCGTACAACGTCACGCCCAGCGAGTAGAGGTCGCTGCGGGCGTCGGTCCGCTCCACCTCGCCGCGCAGCTGCTCCGGCGGCATGTAAGCCAGCGAGCCGAGCTGCGAGCCCGGCCCGGTCAGCCGGCTCTCCTCCTCGGCGTGGGCCAGGCCGAAGTCGAGCAGCAGCACCTGCCCGGCCGGCGTGATCATCAGGTTGGAGGGCTTGATGTCGCGGTGGATCACGCCGCGGCGGTGGGCGTGGTCCAGCGCCTCGGCGGTCTCGCGGGCGAGGTGCAGGCAGGCGTTCTCCCAGCTTCCGGCGAACACCGCCGAGCCGGGCGCGAGCATGAGCGGGCCGGTGTCGGCCGGGGTGCGGACCGCCACGGCCGCCGCGAGGTCGCGGCCGGTGAGCTGCTCCGGGTCCCGGCCGTGCAGCTCCGCCAGCACCTCCGCCAGCGTGCAACCGGCCACCAGCTCCTGCACCAGGTAAGGGAGGCCCTGGTCCTCGCCGACCGCGTGCACGCGGACGATCCCGGGATGCTGCAGGCGCGCCGCCGCCTCGGCTTCGCGGCGGAAGCGGGCGCGCGCACCCGGAAAGAACAGGTGGCCGCCGCGGATCAGCTTGAGGGCGACCTTGCGGCCCAGGCTTTCCTGCTCCGCCAGGTACACGACCCCCATTCCGCCGCCTCCGAGCTTCCGCAGGATCCGGAACTCGCCCAGGCGCTGCGGAACCGATTCGGAATCCAGCGGCGGGCCCAGCAAGCCCTGCTCGCGCACCGCCGCCACGTGCCTGCGGATGGTCTCGGCGTGCTGCGGATGGCGCCGGCAGGCCTCGTCCAGCGCGCCCTTCTCGCCAGCCTCGAGCCGCTCGATGCAGGCGGCCACGATCTGGAGAATCTCCCCGGAAGGAGTCGGGTGATCAACGGGGAGGGACGGGTCCACGCGGAGTCCTCCTGCGGGCGAGGGGCCGCCGGCGGCGACCATCCTAGGGCGCAAGGCCCTTCGCGCGGGCCTACGGCTCCTTACGGAGTGGGAAGGAGAAGCTGCAACAAGGTGGCGGGGGTCCTGATACTCGAACATGACCCACCCCACCCAAACCCGGTTCATCGCATTCTTACCTCTGCTCGCGGTCGGCGGCCTTGCAGCCGGCGCCGCCGCCCAGGACTTCAACGGCGACAAGCATCCCGACCTCGTGGTCGGCGTCCCCCACGAGGAGATCGGCGGGGTCGCCAAAGCCGGCGCGGTGAACGTGTATTACGCCGATCCATACGGAAAGATCTCCACTGCCGGCGCCCAGGTCTGGGACCAGAGCGTGCCGGGCCTGGGGGACACGCCGGAGTTCGGCGACGAATTTGGGGCCGCCCTGGCCTGGGGCGACATCAACGGCGACGGCTACGACGACCTCGCGATCGGAGTGCCGTCCGAGGACGTCTACTCCCATTACATTCCGCCGGGAGACCGCGTGGACGCCGGCCAGGTGCACGTGCTGCTCGGCAGCGAGCGCGGGCTGACGGCCGACGGCGCGCTCCTCTACACGGAGGAGGACTACTGGTTCACGGAGCTCCAGCCCGGCGACTCCTTCGGCTTCTCGGTCGCGATCGGCGACGTCTACAACCACGGCTACGGCCCGGCCGAGGATCTCGTGGTCGGCGCGCCCTTCAAGAGCGTGAACGGCCTGCCCGCCGCCGGGGCCGTGTTCACCTTTCGCAGCCCCTTCGACCCGGCCGGCCCGGCCAGCCAGATGTTCACGCGCAAGAATTCCGAGCCGCCCGCCGCCGCCTTCGACCGCTACGGCTGGTCACTCGCCATCGCCGAGTGGAGCCCCTGGTATCCCTGGCTGGCCATCGGCATCCCCTTCGCGGACGTCAACGGCCAGGCCGACGCCGGCGCCGTGCAGGTCCTCTACTACAGCCTCTACTACGACGCACTCAGCACCGCGAAGCAGCAGCTCTGGACCCAGGACTACTACATGATCGAGGACCAGGCCGAGGCCGGCGACATGTTCGGCTACAGCCTGGCGACGGGGGTGTACGTGTACGACTGGGGCTGGTTCAACGGGCAGGACCTCATGGTTGGCGTTCCGGGCGAGGACGTGAACGGCCAGGTCGACGCCGGAGCCGTGGCCATGATCGCCTACACCGAGTACTTCGACCAGCTGGAGTGGTACTCCAACCAGTTCATCTCGCAGGCCATGCCGGGCATGCCGGATCCCGCCGAGGCGGGGGACGAGTTCGGAACCTCGCTGGCCCAGGTGAAGCTGGGCTACGGCTTCACCGACCGGCTCGCCATCGGGATTCCCGGCGAGGGCTTCGACCGGGCTCCCGGAGCCGGCGCCGTGCTCTACATCGGAGCCGGCAAGGAGGGCATGGATCCGGCCAATAGCCAGCTCCTGGCGCAGGGCGTGGCCGGGATGGCCGACTTCGCGGAGTCCCATGACCGCTTTGGCACCACGCTCTACGGGACCAGGCGTGTCGACGGATTCTTCGCCATCGGCGTGCCCCAGGAGGACGTCAACGGCGTAACCGACGCCGGCGCCGTGCACGTCTGCTACGTGGGCTACGTGCCCGGCTCCGGCAACGAGCTCTGGCACCAGGACGTGCCGGGAGCGCCGGACTCCTGCGAGCCCTACGAGGACTACGGCTACGGGCGCGCGGGCAACTGAGCACCGCGCCTCGATCCCGCCGGCGTGCCCGCAGGCCGAAGAAGCTGCAGCACGCCGGCGGAACTCTTGATGGCCGGGCAGGAGGACCCAACATGCAGCCCGGACGCCTTACCCTCCTTCTCATCCCGGCCCTCGGCGCACTCTCGGTCCGCCCTGCAGCAGCGCAGGACTTCAACGCCGATGGCCGGCCCGATCTGGCGGTCGGCGTTCCCTACGAGGACGGTGGCGCGGACATGAGCGGAACGGTCCACGTCTTCTACGGCGAGCCGGGCGGATTCCTGACCGCGGCCAACCATCAGATCTGGAGCCAGGGGACTACGGGCCTGGGCGAGACGCCCGAGGCCGGCGACCGCTTTGGCTACGCGCTCGCCTGGGGCGACATCAACGCTGACGGCTACGACGACCTCGCCATCGGCATACCTGGAGAAGATTACGCTTCCTATGCCAACGCCGGCGCGGTAGCCGTCCTCTACGGCTACACCCGCTCCGGTCTCACGGCCATCGGCAACCAGTTCTGGACGGACACCAGCATCCGCGCGGGGGACCATTTCGGCCTCAACCTAGCGGGAGGAGGCGCCGGTGACGGGAGTTTCCTCGCCATCAGCTCGCCCAATCGGGATGTCGGCGCTGCGGTGGACGCCGGTGCCGTGACCGTTCTCTACGGCGACGGCTATGTCAATGGCCTCGTGCCCGACGGCCGCCAGGTCTGGACCCAGAACTCCCCGGGAATCGGGGACGCCTGCGAGAGCTACGACCTGTTCGGATTCGGTCGCTACGGCGGCTGATCCTCCGGCTAACTCAGTTGTAGACCTCGGCTCAATCACAAGTCATGCCAGACGCAGGGCTTGGACACCATGCAGCTCGAGATAGTCGTGACGCTGTCACGACAATCGGACAGCGCAACGGGGAATGCACATTCTGCTGCGAAAGAAGCTGCAGCGCTGCGGAGGAACCTCTGATGACCGGGCAGGAGCATTCCCATGAAGACCCGACTTCTCGCCTTCTTGCCTCTTCTGACGCTCAGCGGCCTGGTGACCGGCGCCGCCGCCCAGGACTTCAACGGCGACCAGCGGACCGATCTGGTGGTCGGCGTCCCGCACGAGGACGTGGGCGCGGTCGCCAACGCCGGCGCGGTGAACGTCTACTACGCCGACCCTTCCGGCCACATCTCCACGGCCGGCGCGCAGGTCTGGGACCAGAGCGTCCCGGGCCTGGGGGAGCTCGCCGAGGCCGGGGACCAGTTCGGGGCGGCGGTGGCCTGGGGGGACATGAACGGCGACGGCTATGACGACCTCGCGATCGGAGTGCCGTACGAGGACACCGGGAACAGGTACTTCGGCAAGCCTGACGCCGGCCTCGTGCACGTGCTGTTCGGGAGCCTGGGCGGGCTGACCGCCGGTGGTGCGCTGCGTTACACGGAAGCGAACTACTGGAGTGCCGAGGTCGAGGCCGGCGACTGCTTCGGCTTCTCGCTCGCGATGGGGGACGTGTTCGACCAGGGCTACCAGGGACTCGCCGACCTCGTGGTCGGCGCTCCCTTCGAGGACATCGACGGCGTGATCGACGCGGGCGCGGTCTTCACCTTCCCCAGCCCCTTCGCCCCTTCTTCCTGGTACCCGCAGATGTGGAGCCAGGGCAACGGCCTGCTCAGCGGCTCGCCCCCGGGCGCCTACGACCGCTTCGGCTGGACCCTGGCGCTCGCCGAGTACAGCCCCTTCCTGCCCTGGCTCGCGATCGGGATCCCCTTCGAGGACGTCAACGGCCGCGCGGACGCCGGCGCGGTGCAGATCCTCTACTACGACACGGCGTTGAAGGCGCTCAACACCGGCGGCCAGCAGTTCTGGACCCAGGACAGCTCCGGCATCCTGGACACGGCCGAGGTGGGTGACAACTTCGGCTACAGCCTCGCCACCGGCTACTGGCTGTACGACTCCTCGTACTTCAACGGGCGCGACCTCGCGGTGGGGGTGCCGGGCGAGGACGTCGGCAGCGCGGCCGACGCCGGTGCCGTGTCCATGATCTACTACGCCGAGGCCTACGGCCGCCTGGACTGGTACGCGAACCAGTTCGTGTCCCAGGCCATGTCCGGCATGCCGGATCCGGCCGAGGCGGGCGATGCCTTCGGCACGGCGGTCGCGCAGGCGCGCGAGCTCTCGGGCTTCACCGACCTGCTCGTGGTCGGGATCCCCGGCGAGGGCATCGGCAGCGCCAGCGCGGCCGGGGCGGTGATCCTGCTCCACGCCGGATCGACCGGCATCCGGACCGCCAACAGCTCCTTCCTGCACCAGGACAGCACCGGCCTCCTGGATGCGGCGGAGGCCAACGACCGCTTCGGCACCACTCTCTATGGGGGGATCTACTTCGACGGCTTCCTGGCCGCCGTCGGCGTGCCCTTGGAGGACGTCAACGGCATCAGCGACGCCGGCGCGGTGCAGGTGCTCTACGGCGGCAGCAGCAACGAGTTCTGGCACCAGGACGTGGCCGGAGCGCCCGACGCCTGTGAGGCCGCCGACGACTTCGGCCTGGGACTTCCTCCCGGCTGAGCATTCTCGAGAGTCGGGTTTCTGGGGACGGCCGCGGGCTCGGCGACGGGCTCGCGGCCGTTTCGTGGCACATGCCGCCATCGAGATCCGGCCCGCGCCAGCGCTGAGGAATCTGCGGCGCCGCGTTCCGATTCCTGATGACCGGGCAGGAGCATTCCCATGAAGACGCGTGTCCCGGCGATCCTGTCTTTCCTGTCCTTCAGTGGCCTCGCCAGCGGCGCCCTCGCTCAGGACTTCGACGGCGACGGCTATGCCGATCTCGCCGTGGGCAGCCCCTACGAGGACGGCGCCTACGCCAACTGCGGGGTGGTGCACGTGCTCTACGGCGGCACGGGCGGCCTGAGCGGGAGCGGCAGCCAGGTCTTCGACCAGAGTGTCCCGGGTCTAGGGGACTCCCCCGAGGCCAACGACATGTTCGGCTACTCGCTGGCCTGGGGCGACGTCAACGGCGACGGCTGCGACGACCTCGCGATCGGCGTGCCCTTCGAGGACGTGTCGATCGATCACTCCAAGACCGTGGTCGCGGATGCCGGCGTGGTGCACGTGCTCTTCGGCGGCCCGGGCGGCCTGAGCGCGAGCGGCGCCCTGCGCTACACGGAGGCGAACTACTCGCCCTTCGAGCTCGAAGCGGGCGATCGGTTCGGCTACTCCGTCTGCATCGGCCAGTTCATCCGCAACAACGACCGGAAGGCCGACCTGGCGGTCGGCGCTCCTCGCGACGGCGTGAACGGGGCGCCCGCCGCCGGCGCCGTGTTCGTGTTCCCGAGCCCGGAGGACTCCGGCGCGAGCGCGCAGATCTGGACGCAGGGGAACAGCCTGGCCGGCACGACCTCGGAGGCCTACGACCAGTTCGGCAGCGCGCTGGCGTACGGATCCCTCCCCAACCATGACTACCTCGCGATCGGGGTGCCCGACGAGGACCTCGGCACGTCGTGCCCCGACGCAGGGGCCGTCGTGGTGATCTACTGCAGCAGCTCCTGGGGCGCGCTGAGCGCCGCGGACGCCCAGCTCTGGTGGCAGAGCGGCTACAGCGTTCCCGACGCGGCCGAGGCCTATGACCGCTTCGGCGCCAGCCTGGCCACCGGCTTCTTCTCGGATCCGCTCCAGGGCTCCGACCTGGCGATCGGCGTGCCCGGCGAGGACCTCGGCACCTCGATCAACGCCGGCGCCGTGTGCGTCCTCTACCACACCGATATCGGGGGCCCCAGCCGGCTTACCGCGAACGGAGCCGAGTTCTGGACCCAGGACAGCTGGGGCGTGCCGGACGTCGCGGAGGCCGGTGACGGCTTCGGCGGCGCGCTCGCGGTCGGCCGCTTCAACGCCGGGCAGCAGGACCTGGCCGTGGGCGTTCCCGGCGAGGACCTCGGCGGCGTGATCGATGCCGGCGCCGTGCACGTGATCTACGGCGGCTCCGGCGGCCTCGCCGGCGCGGGCAGCCAGTTCTGGACCCAGGACACCAGCGGCGTGCTCGACGCGGCGGAAGCCAGGGACCAGTTCGGTTTCGCACTGGTCGGCGCCGACTTCGACGGCGACCAGCACGACGACCTCGCGGTCAGCGTGCCCTATGAAGACTTCAGCTCCGGGACATGGAGCCGCGGCGTGGCCGACGCGGGCGCCGTGAGCGTGCTCTACTCCCGCTCCGGTATGCCTAGTTTCACCGGCAACCAGTTCTGGACGCAGGATTCGGCGGACATCCAGGATGCGAACGAGACCTCGGACTGCTTCGGCTTCGGGCGCTGCGGCAATCCCTAATACTGGCCCCCTTGAGTGGGTCGCCGCTGGCGCAGGCGCACACGCCGGCTGGACTTAGGGCAGGTTTCCTCTGACCCCCGGCTCGGGTGCTGCAAACTACGCGTTTGCAGACTGCAAGTGGTTCAGCGCGAGTGACTTGCGCGCCCGCTGGCGACGGGCCGACCCACGGAAAGGGGCCAGTCCCCTCCGCCGGCTCCCGCGGCCGGTTTCCTCGTGAAGGTGGGGGATGCCGATATCGAGATCCGACCCCTCAAGACACCTCAAGACACGCCGCAGTTTTTTCGGCAACGAGCCGCCACGGAGCCTGATGCCCTGGCAGGAGGACAGCCATGCAAGCAAGACACCTCAGCTTCCTGACACTCCTGGCTCTCAGCGCCCCAGCGGCGGCCCAGGACTTCAACAACGACGGTTATGACGACCTCGTGATCGGCGTGCCGGACGAGGACATCGGCAGCATCGCGGACGCCGGAGCCGTCCACGTGCTGTACGGGAGCGCGAGCGGGCCGATTCTGTCCGGTTTCCAGACCTGGAGCCAGGACGCCTCGGGAGTCAACGACTCCTGCGAGGCCTACGACCGCTTCGGCTACTCGCTCGCCTGCGGCGACTTCAACAACGACGGCTACGACGACCTTGCCATCGGCGTGCCTTACGAGGACATCGTCATCACCTGGCTGTTCGAGTACACCGACGCCGGCATGGTGCAAGTCCTCTACGGAGGTCCTGGCGGCCTCTCGGCTTCCGGCAACTCCTGGTACACCGAAGGCAGCTTCGGCACATCGAATCTGGACGACTACGACAACTTCGGCTTCTCGCTGGCGGCCGGCAATTTCGACCGGCCGGAAAGCGGCGACGACTTCGCCGTCGGCGCGCCCAACGAGGACATCGGCAGCATCGTGGACGCCGGCGCGGTGTTCGTCATCTACTCCAGCCAGGGCAAGGGGCAGTACGTCAGCAACGAGATCCTGTCCCAGGACATGAGCGACGTCCCGGACACGGCCGAGGCCTACGACCACTTCGGCTACACCCTGGCCGCCAGCCACAACCTGCCCAACATCTTCCACCCGGACATCCTCGCCATCGGCGTGCCTTACGAGGACATCGGCAGCGCTTACGAGGCCGGTGCCGTCTCGGTGCACTACGGCGAGTACAACTACGGCGTCAACTACTCCAGCGAGTTCTGGACCCAGGACCGGGGCACCATGCTGGACGTCGCCGAGAGCTTCGACAACTTCGGCCAGGCGCTGGCCTGGGGCCGCTTCCACCGCCTGGATGTGAACGAGCTGGCGGTGGGTGTGCCCGGCGAAGATCTCAACGGCATCGAAAACGCCGGGGCCGTGGCCGTGATCCCGGTCAACGCCAACCAGGGTGAGCTGACCTCGAACGGCAATCAGCTCTGGTCCCAGGACAGTGCCAAGGTGCTGGACGCCTGCGAGAGCGGCGACCTGTTCGGCTTCGCGCTGGCGGCCGGTGACTTCAACGAGGACGGACTCGACGACCTCGCGATCGGCGTTCCCTTCGAGGACATCAACGGCCTGAGCAATCCGGGAGCAATCGCGATCCTGTTCGCGCGCAGCACCGGCGGGCTCGGCGCCGGCGGCAACCAGTTCTGGTACCAGGGCAACGCCGGCATGCCTGGCATGCTGGAGGCCTACGACAACTTCGGCGACCGGCTGGCGGCCGGCGACGTCAACGGCGACGGGCGCAGCCAGCTGATCGTCGGCGTGCGCTACGAGGACATCGGCACGGTCAGCGACGCCGGCGCCGTGTTCGTGCTGGCCGACGGCCCCGCCGGCTACGGCACCCAGATCTGGGATCAGGGCAGTCTGGGTTCGGTCGAGGCCTACGACCACATGGGCGGATCCGTGCAGTAGGTTCCTCCTCATGCTCAGTGCGCGGCCGCGGGCTCGGTGGAGCTCGCGGCCGCTGGCATTGCGTCCGACGGAATGTGCAACACCGCATTGGAGGCCGTGATGGGAGGGCAGGAGGACCATCATGAAACCGATCGCTCTCAACTTCCTGACTCTTCTCTTCTGCGCCATCCTGGCGGCCGGGGGGCGCGCCCAGGACTTCAACGGCGACGGCTACGCCGACCTCGCCGTCGGTGTGCCGAACGAAGACGGGGCCGCTCCCAACTGCGGGGCGGTGCATGTCCTCTACGGCGGCCCCGGCGGCCTGTCCTCCACCAACAACCAGCTCTTCGACCAGAGCACTCCCGGACTGGGCGAAACCGCCGAGAACGGCGACGGCTTCGGCTACGCGCTGGCCTGGGGCGACGTCAACGGCGACGACATCGACGATCTCGCCATCGGGGTGCCCTTCGAGGACATCTTCAGCGGCCGTTACCCGCCGACGAACATCACGGACACCGGCCTCGTGCATCTGTTGTTCGGCAGCGTTGGCAGCGGCCTGAGCGCGAGCGGCAGCCGCATCTACACCCAGGCCAGCTATTCCGGAGCCGAATTGGAGGCCGGGGACATGTTCGGATACTCCATCGCCATCGGCCAGTTCTACTCCCGCTACTCCTGGCGGGAAGATCTCGCCGTCGGCGCGCCCTTCGAGACCGTCGGCTCCATCACCGCGGCGGGCGCCGTGTACGTCTTCCCGAGCCCCTACGACACGGGTCACGTTCCGCAGCGCTGGGTTCAGAACTCGCCGGGTCTGACGGCATCAGCGCCCGAAGCCTATGACCTCTTCGGCTTCTCCCTGGCGCACGGCTTTCTGTTCGACTCCGAGTTCCTGGCGATCGGAGTGCCTTTCGAGGACTGGAACATCCTCACCGATGCCGGCATCGTCCACGTGCTCTACTACGACAACGCGACCGCCGCTTTGTCCTCCTCCGGCAACCAGTTCTGGTACCAGGACAGCGCCGGCGTCTTCGACGTCGCCGAAGCCGGCGACCGCTTCGGCCAGAGCCTCGCCACCGGTCACTTCACTGGCGACTTCGCCTCCTACGACCTCGCCATCGGTGTTCCTGGCGAGAGCGTCGGCGCGATCGAGCAAGCGGGAGCGGTGGTGATCCTCTACCACGACATTTCGCAGCGGCTCAGCGCCACCGGCAACCAGCTCTGGACCCAGGGGAGCTTCGGCATCGCGGACGACTGCGAGCCCTTCGACTCCTTCGGCTTCGCGCTCGCCGCCGGACACTGCGACGATTTCTACTCCGCCGGCCCGCAGGACCTCTTGATCGGCGTTCCCGCCGAGGACCTGGGCAGCAGCAAGGTGGACGCGGGCGCGATCCACGTGCTCTTCGGCGGTCCCGGCGGGCTCGGCAGCAGCGGCAGCCAGTTCTGGACCCAGGACAGCTCCGGCATCCTGGACGCCGCCGAGAACGGCGACCAGTTCGGCCACTCCGTGGTCGCCGGCGACTTCGACCGCGATTACTATGACGAAGTGGCCGCCTGCGTGCCCTGGGAGGACATCGCCAGCGGCAGCAAGACCAACATCATCACCGACGCCGGCGCCGTGAGCGTGATTTACTCGCGCACCGGCCGGCCCGGCTCCACCGGCAACCAGTTCTGGCACCAGGACTCGCTCGGCATCCTCGGCACCAACGAGACCTACGACGCCTTCGGTTTCGTGGTCTACTCGAGCGAGTGAGGAGGATCGCAGACGGAACGGCAAGGCGGCCGCGAGCTCGCAACGAGCTCGCGGCCGCCGGCATTTTGACGACGGCCGATGCTATGGACATGCGCAACCACTCCATCACCCTTTGCGCGATCGCCCTGATCCTCCTTCCCGGCCGCTGGTTCGCCCGCGCGCCGCTGCCAGCACCCCGGCAGGAGGTCGGCGTCGCCGCCGCGCGCGGCGAGGTCTTCGTGGCCGGCGGAATCACGAACACGACCAGCGGCGTGCCTACGGTCGAGGCCTACGACCCGCGCAGCAACTCCTGGCGTTCGGTGGCGGACCTCCCGATCGCGGTGCACCACACCGGACTCGCCGGCGTCGGCAACCGCCTGTTCTGCATCGGCGGGCTCCGGCCCGGCGGCTTCGGGCCCACGGATCAGGTCTTCGAGTACGACTTCGGCCAGGACCTCTGGACCCCGCGTGCGCCGATGCCGACCCGCCGCGGCGCCACCGGCATCGCGGTCTGGAACGGCATCGTCTACGTGGCCGGCGGGACCGGGGTCAGCGGCTCGGTGACTGCCTTCGAGGCCTACGACCCTGCCACGAACACCTGGACGGTGCTGCCGGACTTCAGCGTCGCGCGCAATCACCTGGCCGCGGGCGCGGTCGCCGGCCGGATCGTCGTGCTCGCCGGCCGCGACAGCGGCCTGGTCCCCCAGACCGAGGTCTTCGACGTCGCCACGGGCACCTGGTCCTTCGGCGCGCCCATCCCGACGCCGCGCGGCGGTTGCGGCGGCGCCACAGTCGGCGATCGCATCTTCGTGATCGGCGGCGAAGGCAACCCGAACACCCCGACCGGTGTCTTCGACGACGTGGAGGCCTACGACCTGCTCAGCGACACCTGGTCCACCTTCACTCCCATGCGGACGCCCCGCCACGGCATCGGCGCGGTCGGCCAGCTCGACAACCGCCGCAACCTCGGCTTCGTTCTGGTCCCCGGCGGCGCCACCCAGCAGGGCTTCGGCCCCTCCGCCGCCAACGAAGTGTTCGTGTTCCGGCCCTGAGGGCCGTCATCAGGAGGAGGGCGGCTTCTTCTTACGGCTCTGCGCCTCGACCAGCGCGCGGACCAGCCGCCGGTGGCAGTGGATGCCGGCTTCGCCTTCGGCGTCGGCGCGGCACTCGCACAGGAGCGTGACGGTTGCGCCGGCGCGGAGCTGCGCCGCCAGCTCGGCGACGGCCTGGCGCGCGTCGGGGCCGCGCATCTCAGCCTGGAAGCGCTGCACGTAGTCGTCCCAGCCGAGCCCGGCGTGCTTGAACGCCATCAGGAGCTCGCGGCTGGGCGCGAGGCGCTTGTCCCAGCGCGCGGCGACCTTCTCGCGCGTCATCCCGCGCGGCCAGAGGCGCGTGATCAGGACGCGCTCTCCGTCCGCGGGATCCGGAGCATCGCGTACGCGCCGGGTCCGCATGACGCCCGGCACTGGACCCGGCGCGGCCGGGCTCATTCCTCGGCGAAGCTCAGGCCAGGCGCGTCCTCCCGCGGCACGACGGGCAGCAGGACGTGGCTCGCGTGCTGCGCGTCGTGGTAGATGGTGTTGGCCGCCACCACCGCCGTGGTCGCAGTGTCCTGCGGTTCCAGCGTGTTGAGGTTGCGGCCGTAGGCGGGCCAGGCCCAGGAGCTGATCTCGAGCTGGATGCGCTCGCCCGCCTGCAGGCGCAGCCCCTTGGCCCAGCAGTCGATCTCGACGCGCGTGACGGTCCCTGGCGGCACCGGAGCGTCCTTGCGCGGATCCGTGGCGTAGCGCAGGCGCTGCACGCCGCCGGCGAGGGCGAAGCGCTGGCCGGCGGGCGTGAGCCGGTAGAGCGCGGCCACGAAGTCGGTGTCGGCGGCATCCGTGGCAGCGAACACGACCACCTTCACCGGCCCGACCAGCTCGCAGGGGCCGGCCAGCGGCGGCGAGGTGTAGTCGAGCGCGTCCGCGCGGTCCGGCTCGTCCGACTGGTCGGCCGTGGCCTCGGCGCCGGAGAGGTCGGTGATGTCCACCTCGAACGCCGGGACATCCATCGGGTCATAGTGGAAGGTGTCGGAGGCCGCGCCTTCCCGCGGCGGCGCGAGTCCCAGCCGCCCGTCGCCGTCGCGGGTGGTCGCGTGCCCCGCGCTCGAGAGATGCAGCGGCGTAAAGGCGGTCTGCGGCAGGGGCCAGTCCGCCTCCGCCGACCAGCGGTTGCTCCCCATCGTGAACACAAGCACGGGCGGCTCGTCTTCGATGCCGTTGTCGATGCCTTTGAGGTAGCGGTCGAAGAAACGCAGGATGCGCGCGTCGAGATCCACCACGGCCTCGTCGCCGAAGTCGACGTCGCCGATGCTGCGCGCCGAATTGAACATGTGCGTCCACGGGCCCAGGATCAGGTACTGGGCCCGGCGCGCGGCTTCCGTCTTCGCGCCGGCGCGCATGCCGGGATAGTTCAGGATGGCGCCCGGCATGTCGCCGTCGAACCAGCCCGAGATGTGCAGGACCGGCAGGTCCATGCTGCCGAAGGAGTCCTGGTACGACGCCGGCTCCCAGTACTCGCGATCGTGCGGCGGATGCGCCAGCCAGACATCGAGGAACTCCTGCTCGCTCAATTGGAGCGCCTGGTCGAAGTCGGCGAGCGGCAGCGTGGCGAATGCCTGCTCCCAGTCCACGCCCTCCGCCCAGCTCGTCCCATGGTCCATGGATTCGAGCACCCGGGCCCACCAGCCGGCGCCCAGGTGGAACGCGCCGCCTTCGTAGGGGAAGTTCTCCTGCGGGTCCGGCGGCGAGACCTGGGGCACGATGCAGCGCAGGTGCGGGTTGCCGCTCTTGGCCGCCAGCCACTGCACCATGCCGACGTAGCTGGCGCCGACCATGCCGATCTTGCCGTCGCTCCAGGGCTGCTGCGCGATCCAGTCCAGGGTGTCCGATCCGTCCCGCGCCTCGTGCATGAACGGGAGCCACTCGCCCTCGCTGTCGAAGCGCCCGCGCACGTCCTGGGCCACGAAGGCGTAGCCGCGGCGCGCGAAGTATTCCCCTTTGAGCGCTGCTTCGGTGATGCGCTTGTACGGAGTGCGCGCGAGCACCGTGGGAAACGGACCTTTCCCCTCCGGCACGTAGATGTCCGCGGCCAGCGCCACGCCGTCCCGCATCGGCACCATGACCTGGCGCTGGATCACCGCCTTGTAGTCCGGAGGCGAGAGCAGCTCGCGCCAGGGCCCGCTGTCCACCAGCGAGGTCGGCGGGCGCCGGGTGCTGGCGATGGTCTCGTAGCCCTCCGCCACCACCGTGATCTGCTGCCCGGGGATCTCCATGCGCAGCGGCAGTCCTTCCGGAGTGCAGATCAGTGTCACGTCCACTTGCGGCGGCAGGCGCACTTTCGACACCCGCAGCGCCACAGCGTGGCCGCGCACGGTTTGCGTGGACTCCTGCGTTCCGAGGTGCTCCACGGGGAATTCCGTGGCGCCGCTGGCGAGCAGCGCCGTGATCTTCGCGCCGGGCTCCAGCGTCCCCGCGGCCTCCTTCGCGGCCAGGATGCGGCCCAGATCCACCATGCTGGCCCACAGCAGGTTCTCGAAGAAGAAGGCGTCCGGGCCGCCCTCGATCTCCACCGACCGCTCGTCCTCCATGCCCGACACCTGGACACGGAGCTTGCCGGCTTCGAACACGCCGCGGAAATCGAATTTCTTGTCGCCGGAGTCGCTGGTCACCTCCAGCTCCTGCTTCCCGTCGGCGTGGCGCAGCACCCTGGCCGTGTACGCGCCCTTCTGCATGCCGAAAACGTCGAAGCTGCCCGCGCTGGACCAGCCGTCAGGGGCCAGAGTCACGGTTTCACGGCCGATCTCGCCCTCGCCGAGAGTGGCCACGTAGGTCAGGCTTGCAGGGTGGAGCGGATCCTCCTGCGCGGCCGCAAACGGCGGCAGGCAGAGGAGGAAGAGCAGGCACAGGGTACGCATTGCATTCTCCCGAGAACCGCCAGCGTAGCAGGCGCCGGCGGCTGCCACTTTCATTCGCTCCGCCGTTCCACCCGCCGGTCACAGCGCGCGCATATTCGCAAGCGCATGTTCGCAAAAAGGTGATGCACGGGCTGGCGTTCGCAGGGTCAGGTGGCGCTGGGCTGCGGCCTGGAGGCGGCGGAGCGCCAGCGCGGCTGGGGCGCGGCCTCGGCGGGGCGCTGGTCGGCGACGGCCCTGGCGGCGCCGGGGCCGAGCAAGGCTTCCAGCTCCTGGAACAAGGGGCCGGTGAGCTTGACCGACCAGTGGCTGCCGGCGCGGATGGCGGTGGTGGAGCCGTCGGCCTGCTGGCACAGGAAGCGCACGGTGGCGGAGCCGGGGTGGCGCTTGAGGATCGCGCCGAGGGCTTCCAGCGGCGGGCTGCCGGCGGGCAGGCGGATCAGCAGCGAGCCGTTGAGGTGCACTTCGTCGCGGCCCGCCAGCGGCTCGATGCGGTCGATGAGGAGCACGGGATCTTCGCCGGACAGGTCGAGCGTGCCGTGGAAGATGCCGATGAAGTCGTCCTTGACCTGCTCCTTGTGCTGCTCCAGGGTGTTGCTGAAGACCATGGCCGCGGTGGAGCCGTGCAGGTCTTCGATGCGCAGGCGCGCGTACTTGCGGCTGGGGTCCTTGCGCGTGGGGCGGATGGCGACGCCGCTCGCGATGCCGGCCAGCGAGACGATGCGCTGGTCGCCGGCCTCGGCCACCGTGCGCGAGTCCCAGGCGGCGATGCCGCCGAGCAGGTCGCGGTAGGGGTCGAGCGGGTGGCGGGTGAGGTAGAGGCCGAGCGCCTCCTTCTCGAGCGCGAGCGTGCGCATCCGCTCCTCCTCGCTGAGGAGGCGCGGGGCCTTGTGGGTGTCGGCCTCGTTCTGGCTCTCGTAGTAGGGCGAGGCGGCGGAGGCGGGCGGCGGCGGCGCCGGGCCGGAGTCGAACAGGGAGGCCTGGCCGCGCTTGCGGTCCTCGGCCTGGCGCTGGGCGTAGCGCAGCAGCGCCTCCAGCTCGCCGAGCAGGTCCACGCGCGCCTTGCCGAAGCAGTCGAAGGCGCCGGCCTGGATCAGGCTCTCGAAGAAGGGCTTGCTGAAGCCGGCGGTCGCGCCCGCGACCAGGACCTCGAGCGGGGTCTGGAAGGCCTGGCCGGCCTGCTGGCGGATCTCGACCAGGCGCGCGGCCGCGGCGGCGCCGACGCCCTTGACCGCCTCCAGGCCGAAGCGCACCGAGGCGTCGTTGCGCACGGTGAAGCGCGTGTCGCTGCGGTTCACGCACGGCGGCAGCACCTCCAGCTTGTGCTTGCGCGCGTCCTCCACCACGGCGCGCAGCTTGTCGCTGTCGGCGGCCTCGTGCGTGAGCGTGGCGGCGTAGAACTCGGCCGGGTAGTGGGCCTTGAGGAAGGCGGTCTGGAAGGTGACCAGGGCGTAGCCGGCGCTGTGGCTCTTGTTGAAGCCGTACTCGGCGAACTTGACCATCATGTCCCAGATGGCGCGGGCGGTGTCGCCGGCCACCGCCTGGCGCTGCGCGCCGTCCAGGAACGGGCGCTCGAACTTCTCCATGAGGTCGCGCTTCTTCTTGCCCATGGCCTTGCGCAGGTTGTCGGCCTCGACCAGCGTGAACCCGCCCATGCGCTGCGCCACGCGCATGATCTGCTCCTGGTAGATGAGGACGCCGTAGGTCTCGCGCAGGATCTCCTCGAGCAGGGGGTGCGGGTAGGAGACCTGCTCCTGGCGGTGCTTGCGCCGCGCGTAGGTCTCGTGCAGGCCGGAGCCGAGCGGGCCGGGCCGGAACAGAGCCAGGACCGCGATGACGTCCTCGAAGCAGTCGGGCCGCAGCTCGGCCAGCAGGCGGCGCATGCCGCCGGACTCGAGCTGGAACACGCCCTCGGTGTCGGCGTTGCGCAGCAGCTCGTAGGTCGGCGCGTCGTCCAGCGGCAGCGCGTCCAGGTCGAGGCGGACGTGGTGGCGCTGCTCGACCAGGCGCACGGCGTCGGCCAGGATGGTGAGCGTGCGCAGGCCCAGGAAGTCCATCTTCAGCAGGCCCACGTCCTCGCACGCCTTCATGTCCCACTGCGTGACCACCACGTTCTCCTGCCGGCTCAGCGGCACGATCTCGCGCAGCGGCCGGTCGGCGATCACCACGCCGGCGGCGTGCACGGAGCTGTGGCGGCTGAGGCCCTCGACCTTGACCGCGAGGTCCAGCCACTCGGCGTGCAGAGGCGAGCGCGACGCCACCGCGGCGATGTCGGCGTCCTGCTCCAGGATGCGCGCCAGCTCCACGCCCGGGCCGTCGGGCACCTTCTTGGCCACCTGGTCGGCCTCGGCCAGCGGCACGTCCAGCACGCGCGCGACGTCGCGCAGCGCCGCCTTGGCCTTGAGCTTGCCGAAGGTGATGATCTGGCACACGCGGTCGTCGCCGTAGCGGCCGCGCACGTAGGCCAGCATCTCCTCGCGCCGGTCCTTGCAGAAGTCGATGTCGATGTCCGGCATCGAGATGCGCGAGGCGTTGAGGAAGCGCTCGAACAGGAGGTCGTAGCGCAGCGGGTCCAGGCGCGTGATGCCGAGCGCGTAGGCGACCACCGAGCCGGCGGCCGAGCCGCGGCCGGGCCCGACCGGGATGCCGCGCTCGCGCGCGTAGCGGATCAGGTCCCACACGATCAGGAAGTAGGAGATGAAGCCCATCTCGGCGATGACCTTCATCTCGTACTCCAGGCGCTCGCGCGCCGCGGGCGGGCCGCCGGGATAGCAGCGCGCGAAGCCGGCCTCGCACAGGCGGCGGAACAGGTCCTCGGGGCTGGAGCCGTCGGGCGGGTCGAAGCGCGGCAGCCGGAACCTGCCCAGCTCCAGCTGCAGGTCCGACTGCTCGGCCACGCGCAGCGTGTTGCGCAGCGCCTCGGGCAGGTCGGCGAAGATCTGGTTCATCTGCGCCCGGCTGCGGAAGAAGAGCGTGTCGGTGTCCATCTTCCAGCGGCTCGGGTCGTTGCGCTTGCTGCGCGTCTGGATGCACAGCAGCGCGTCCTGGGCGTTGCAGTCCTCGTGGCGCAGGTAGTGGATGTCGTTGGTGGCGATCAGCGGCGCGCGCAGGCGCCCGCGCAGGCGCACCATGCCCTCGGTCAGCCGCTCCTGCTCCTGGATGCCGTTGCGCATGACCTCCAGGTAGAAGTGGTCGGCGCCGAACAGATCCTGCAGGCGGCCGGCGGCGGCCAGGGCCGCCTCCTCCTCGCCGCGGCCGAGCAGGCGGTTCACCGGCCCGCTCATGCAGCCGCTCAGGCAGGTCAGGCCCGCCGCGTGGCGCGACAGCAGCTCCAGGTCCACGCGCGGGCGGAAGTTGTAGCCCTCGAGGTGGGCGCCGGTGGCGAGCTGCAGCAGGTTGTGCCAGCCGGCAGCGTCGCGCGCGAGCAGCGTGAGGTGGGTGTAGGGGTTCTCGCGCCTGCTGTGCGGCTTGCGCATCGAGTCGGCCGCGACGTAGACCTCGCAGCCGAGGATGGGTTGGACGCCGCCTTCCTTGCAGGCCTTGTAGAACTCGACCGCGCCGAACAGGTTGCCGTGGTCGGTGATGGCCAGCGCCTGGTGGCCGTCCGCGCGCGCCGCCGCCACCAGGTCGCTGATGCGGTTGGC
This sequence comes from Planctomycetota bacterium, assembly GCA_004295085.1. Classification (GTDB taxonomy): domain Bacteria; phylum Planctomycetota; class UBA1135; order UBA1135; family UBA1135; genus SHNF01. The sequence continues at coordinate 132,586 of SHNF01000017.1, forward strand.
GCCGTCCAGGAGCGAATACTCCGTGTGGACGTGCAGGTGGACGAACGGCTCCATGACCCGGCTGGCGGCGGGAGACGAATCCTAGGCGCCGGCGGCGGCCGCCGCCAGTGCGCTAGCCGGCGGCTTCGCGCTCCACACCGGCGACGCTGCCGAGGCGCTGGCGCGCGCGCTCGAAGCCGCCCAGGAAACGCTCGACGTGGGCGTCGGTGTGCGTCGCCATGAAGGAGCAGCGCAGGAGGTCCATGCCGGCCGGCACGGCCGGCGCGGTCACGGGGTTCACGAACACGCCCTCCTCCAGCAGGACCTTCCAGAAGCGGAACACGTACTCGCGGTCGCCCAGGATCACGGGCACGATCGGGCTCTGGGTGCTGCCGGTGTTGAACCCGAGCTCCGCCAGGCCCTTGCGCGCGCGCGCGGCGATGTCGAGCACGCGCCGGCGTCGCTCCGGCTCGGCCTCGATGATGTCCAGGCACTTGAGGGCCGTGGCGCACACCGCCGGGGGCGTCGCGGCCGAGAAGATCATGCTGCGGGCGTGGTGGCGGATGTACTCGATCACGATCTCCGGTCCGGTGCAGAAGCCCCCGATCCCGGCCAGCGACTTGCTGAAGGTGCCCATGATCAGGTCCACCTGGTCGTCCAGGCCGAAGTGGTCGGCCGTGCCCGCCCCGCGCTCGCCGTACACGCCGAACGAGTGGGCGTCGTCCACCAGCACGCGGGCGCCGTACTTCTGGCACAGGGCCACGATCTCGGGCAGCGGCGCCAGCTCGCCCGTCATGCTGAACAGGCCGTCGGTGACGACCAGCATGCCGCGGCCGTCGCCGGCGCCCAGGTGCTCCTCCAGGGCCTCCATGTCGGCGTGCCGGTACTTGCGCACCTCGGCGAAGCTCAGCCGGCAGCCGTCGATGATGGAGGCGTGGTTCTCCCGGTCGCAGAGGATCAGCTCGTCGCGCGCGCCCAGCGAGGCGATGACGCCCAGGCAGGCCTGGAAGCCGGTCGGGAACACGATCCCGGCCTCCTTGCCGGTGATCTCCGCCAGGCGCGACTCCAGCTCCAGGTGCATCCGCAGGGTCCCGTTCAGGAAGCGCGAGCCGGTGCAGCCGGTGCCGTACGCAGCCAGGGCCTCCTGGGCGGCCGCGATCACCCGGGGGTCATGGGTCAGCCCCAGGTAGTTGTTGGAGCCGGCCATGACGACCCGGCGGCCGTCGATGAGCACTTCGGTCCCCTCCGACGCCTCGATGGGCCGGAAGTAGGGGTACAGGCCAACCTTCTTGACGGCTTCCCAAGGCTGGGGCTCGAAGCACTTGGCGAATACATCACGCCGCATGCGCCTATTCTCCCGGAGCCGCCCGGCCGGGTCCAGCTTTTCGCGGACGTTCTTCCAGGGGGCTCCCGGGGCGCAAGCGGTCCCCGCAGCGCCCCCCTAGAATCCGCCCGTGCAGGTCTTGCTGACGGGGGGCACCGGTTTCATCGGCAAAGCCGCTCTCGGCAGCCTCCTCCAGCGCGGCCACCGGGTGCGCGCCCTGGTCCGCGACCCGGCGCGCCTGCCGCGCTCCCAGCCCGAGGTGGAAGCCTGGAAGGGCTCCCTGGCGGACCGCGACAGCCTGCGCGGCGCGGCCGCCGGCATGGACGCGGTCCTGCACCTGGCCGGGGTCATCGCCGCCCGCTCGGCGCGGCAGTACACGGCGGTCAACGCCCGGGGCACGGCGCTGCTGGCCGCGGAATGCGCCGCCTCGGCCCCGCAGGCGCGCTGGGTGCAGGTCTCGAGCCTGGCGGCGACCGGTCCGGGCGACCCGGTGCGCGACGACACTCCGCCGCGGCCGGTGAGCGCCTATGGGCGCAGCAAGCTGGCGGGAGAGCAGGCTCTGGCCGCATCCGGACTGCGCGACTGGGTGGCGCTGCGCCCGCCGGCGGTGTATGGCCCGGGCGACGCCGCTTTCCTGCCGCTCTTCCAGGCGGCGGCGCGCGGCCAGCCGGTGCCCATGCCGGCCGGACGCCTGGCGCACATCTCCTTCGTGTTCGTGGCCGACCTGGTGGAGGCCATGCTGGCGTCCCTGGAGGCGCCGTTCCTGCGCAGCGGTGCCGTCTATCACGTGGCGCACGCGCAGGCGGTGAGCCCGGAGCAGTTCCTGGAGCAGATCGCGGCGGCGGTGGGCGGGCGCGCGCGCGTGCTGCGCGTGCCGGTGGCCCTGCCCTGGTGCGCGGCGGCGCTGCTCAGCCCGCTGCGCTGGCTGACCGGCTGGCCCCAGTACCTGAGCCTGGACAAGGTCGCCGAGCTGACGGCGCCGGCCTGGGCCTGCGACCCCTCCGGCGCCGCGGCGGACTTCGGCTGGCGCGCCGCCACCGGGCTGGAGGCGGGCATCCGCGCCACCGCGCGCGCCTACGCGCAGGACGGCCGGCTGGCGCTGCGGGTTCCGGCCGCGACTTGACGGCCGGCGGCCCGACGAGTGAAATCTTCCGCCCGCAACCGGGACCAGTGCACCTGTAGCTCAATTGGATAGAGCATCAGACTACGGATCTGAGGGTTTGAGGTTCGACTCCTCACAGGTGCACCAGCCTTGGCGCCAGCCTTGAAGCGGCTGTTTCCGCTGCAGCCGCCGTCGAGCGCGGAGGAACGCGACCAGCGCCTCATGCAGATGGCCCTGCGCCTGGCGCGGCAGGCCTTCGACGAGGACGAGGTGCCCGTGGGCGCCCTGGTGGTCCGTGGCGACCGGGTGCTCGGCAGCTCCGGCAACCAGGTGGAGCGCCTGGCCGACGCCACCGCCCACGCCGAGATGCTGGCCCTGAGCCAGGCCTTCGCCGCCGCGGGCGCGAAGCGCCTGGACGGCGCCGAGCTGATCTGCACGCTGGAGCCCTGCCTGCAGTGCGCCGGGGCGCTGCTGCACGCGCGCGTGGCGCGGGTGGTGTACGGCGCCGCCGATCCCAAGTTCGGCGCGGTGGAGTCGCTGCTGCGCGCGTTCGAGCTGCCCGGCCTCAACCATCGCGTGCTGGCGCGCGGCGGGGTGTGCGCCGTGGAATCGGCCGAGCTGCTGCGCCGCTTCTTCCGGCTGCGCCGCGGCGACCCCCGCGAGGCCTGAAGGGATGCCGGAGAAGGCACGCCGGCGGAGTCCGGCGGCGGAGTGCGGTGGCGGAACCGGCGGCGGAGACCGGCGGCAGAGACCGGCGGCAGAGGCGGTATCATTTCGCGCCCAATCCCCTGGGAGAGGTGCCAGAGCGGCTGAATGGGCTGGTTTCGAAAACCAGTGTGGCCGATTCGGTCACCGAGGGTTCGAATCCCTCCCTCTCCGCCAGTTCCTTGAAACTTGAAAACCGTGGAGAGGTGTCCGAGCGGCTGAAGGAGCACGCTTGGAAAGCGTGTGTGGTGTCACAGCCACCGTGGGTTCGAATCCCACCCTCTCCGCCATTTCCGCTCTCCTTCTCCCGCGCGCTGCTGTGCGACGAGGAGGGGAGGGGACGTCGTCGGAGCCGGGGGCTCGGTCCCGGGCAGCGGAGGCTTGCCGAACCGGGTCAGGCCGGGAACGGAGCAGCCCTAAGACAGGTCCTCCGGGTGCCGCGGGGCGCCGGGTCCTCGGCTCCGACGGCGCCTCGCCGCCGCCATGACTTACCGCGTCCTCGCCCGCAAGTACCGACCCCGCACCTTCGCCGAGGTGAAGGGCCAGGACCACATCGTGAAGGCCCTCAGCCGCGCCATCGAGCGCGACCGCGTGGGCCAGGCCTATCTCCTGGTCGGCCCGCGCGGCGTGGGCAAGACCAGCACGGCGCGCATCTTCGCCAAGTCCCTCAACTGCGAGCGCGGTCCCACGCTGGAGCCGTGCCTGGCCTGCCCGCCGTGCCGTGAGATCGAGCTCGGCGGCGACACCGACGTGGTCGAGATCGACGGCGCCAGCAACAACAGCGTGGACGACGTGCGCGCCCTGCGCGACCGCGTCCACTACCAGCCGCTGCGCGACCGGCGCAAGGTGTACATCATCGACGAGGTGCAGCGCCTCAGCGGGCCGGCTTTCGACGCGCTGCTGAAGACCCTGGAGGAGCCACCGGGGCACGCGCTGTTCCTGTTCGCCACCACCGATCCGCACAAGATCCCGGAGACCATCGTCTCGCGCTGCCAGGTGTTCGAGTTCCGGCGCCTGCGCGAGGAGGACGTGAAGGCCAAGCTGGCCTGGATCTGCGCCCAGGAAGGGCGCGAGCCGCCGGAGGAGGTGATCGCGGCGCTGAGCCGTGGCTGCCGCGGCGGCCTGCGCGACGCCGAGTCCATGCTGGACCAGCTGCTGGCCGTGGCCGACGGCGAGCCGACGCTCGACGACCTGGAGCTGGTGGCGGGCCTGGCCCGGCCCGAGCGCTGGCTCGACCTGCTGGAGGCCGTGGAGCGCGACGACGCGCCGGCGCTGCTGCACGCCGTGGACGAGTTCCTGGCCCGCGGCGGCACCGAACGCGACTTCGTGGAGCAGGCCACCGACGCCGTGCGCGACATTCTGCACGTGGCCTTGCTCGGCGAGGACGCGCTGGGCGTGCAGCCGGCGCCGCAGCGGCGCGAGCGCATGCAGGCCCTGGCCAGGGCCCTGGGCCGCGACCGGCTGGAAGCCCTGCTGGGCCTGCTGTTCAGCCTGGAGACGCGCATGAGCCAGGCGCCGCTGGCGGCGCGCGCCCTCCTGGAATGGACCTTGCTGCGCGCCGCGCGCCTGCGCGAGCTGCTGGGTGCAGGAGCCTTGCTGGATTCCCTGCGCGGCGGCGGTGGCAGCAGCGGCGGCGCCAGGACCGCGCCAGTGCCAGCCGCCGCGGTCGCGCCTGCGCCCGCCCCGGCCGCGGCTCCGGCCGCGCCGGCGGACCGCGGCCGCCTGGCCCGGCTGCTCGAGGAGGTCGGCAAGAGCCGCCCCACCCTGGGCGCGGTGCTGCGCTCCAACCTGGTGGAAGGGCAGGTGGAGGAGCGCGGCGTGCGCCTCACCTTGCGTCCCCTGGAGGCGCGCGACCGCTCCATGCTCGAGGACCCGGTGGAGCGCGCCTTCCTGCGCGACCTGCCCGGGAGCCCGGGCGAGTGGAGCATTGCCTACGCCGGCGCGGAACGGCGCAGCGACGGCGTCGGCGAGCGCCTGCGCGAGTTCTTCGGCGGCGTGGAAGAATCCCCTTAGACCCACCAAGAGAGAAGACGCATGGCAGGGAGTCTCGGCGACCTCGGCGGCCTGCTCCGGCAGGCGCAGAAGATGCAGCAGCGCGTGACCGAGCTGCAGGAGTCCCTGGCGAAGCGCAGCTTCGAGGGCAAGGCCGGCGGCGGCGCGGTGCGAGCCACCGTGACCGGCGCCCGCCAGATCGTGGACATCAAGATCGAGCCGGCCGTGGTCAACCCCGCGGAGGTGGAGATGCTCGAGGACCTGGTGACCGCCGCGGTCAAGGACGCGCTGCGCCAGGCCGAGGAGACCGCGAGCGCGGAGATGCAGCGCATCACCGGCGGGCTGGGACTGCCCGGAATGATGTAGAGCGGTGTTCCCCGAGCCCCTGCAGCGGCTGATCCGCGCCTTCGAGCGTTTTCCCGGCATCGGGCCGCGCAGCGCCGAGCGCATGGCGCTGCACGTGCTGCGCATGCCGCGCGAGGACGTGGCCGAGATCGCGCTGGCCCTGCGCGACGCGCGCCTGAACACGCGCCGCTGCGAGCTGTGCTTCAACGTCGCCGAGGAGTCGCCGTGCCGGATCTGCAGCGATCCGCAGCGCGACTCCAGCCTGGTCCTGGTGGTGGAGGGGCCGCGGGAGGTCGAGAAGCTGGAGAGCGCCGGCGTGCACCGCGGCCTGTACCACGTGATCCTCGAGGGCTTCGCGCCGCGCGAGGGAGCGGAGCCGGATCCGCGCGCCCTGGCGGCCCTGCGCCGGCGCGTGCAGAGCGGCGTGGTGGCGGAGGTCGTGCTCGCCACCGCGCCGGACCGCGAGGGCGAGGGCGCGGCGCTGCTGGCGCGCGAGGCGCTGGCGGGCCTGCCGGTGCGGATCACCCGCCTGGCGCGCGGCGTCCCGGTGGGCACGCGCCTGGAGTACCTGCACGGCGAGATCCTGGGCGAAGCCTTCCGCGGCCGCCGGCCGTGGAGCGCCGATCCCGGCGCTGCGGAATGAGCGCGCCGCGGCGCCTGGCCCTGCTGCTCGCCTACGACGGGCGCGGCTTCCACGGGTTCCAGCGCCAGGCGGGCTTCCCTTCGGTGCAGGAGGAGCTGGAGCGGGCCTGGAGCGCGGTCACCGGCGAGCGCGCGGTCGTGCACGGCAGCGGCCGCACGGACACCGGAGTGCACGCCTGGGGACAGGTGGCGCACCTGGACACGGTCGCGAAGCTGCCCGTGGAGCGGGTCGCTCCGGCGCTGAACGCCTACCTGCCCAACGAGGTGGTGGTGCGCGCGGCGGCGGCCGCGGCGCCGCAGTTTCACGCGCGCGCCAGCGCCATCGGCAAGCGCTACGTGTACCTGCTGGCCGTCGGAAGCCAGCGCCCGCTGCTGCGGGCCGGCTGGGTCGGCTGGGAACGGGCGGCGTCCCTCGACCTCGCGGCCATGCGCGCCGGCGCGCGCCACCTGCTCGGCCGCCAGGACTTCAGCGCCTTCGCCGCGGCCGGCCGCACCAGCAGGACCAGCGTGCGCACGCTGCGCTGCGCGCACCTGCGCCGGGTCCGTGGCGGGCTGATGCTGGCCTTCGAGGCCGACGGCTTCCTGTACAAGCAGGTGCGCAACATGGTGGGCGCCCTGCAGGAGGTGGGCCGCGGCCGGCGCGCGCCGGAATGGATCGCCGCGCTGCTGGCGTCCGGAGACCGGCGCAAGGCCGCGGCCACGGCGCCCGCCGTGGGCCTCTACCTGTGGCGCGTGCGCTACGCGGCGGACCCCTTCGCCGGGCGTTGCCGCCATTAGAATGGGCGCGCCGATGGCCCATACGGACCTCCTGACGCGGGAGTGCATCCAGCTCGACCTCCAGGCCGCAACCCGCGAGGACGTGTTCGCCGCGCTGGCCGACGCCCTGGCCCTGCAGGACGCGAGCCTGCGCGCACGCCGGGAGGAAGTGCTGGCGGCGCTCCGGGAGCGCGAGCGCCTCGGGTCCACCGCGTCGCAGAAGGTCGCCATCCCGCACGTGAAGCTGCCCGGGCTGGCGCGGGTGAGCCTGGTGCTCGCGATCAGCAAGCGCGGGGTCGACTTCCGCGCCCCGGACGGCGAGCTGGTGCACGTGTTCTTCTCCCTGGTGCGCCCGGTGGAGTCCGCGGACCGGCACCTGGCGCTGCTGCGCTGGATCGCGGAGATCGCCCAGCACCGCGACTTCGTGCCGTTCGCGTGCCAGGCGCGCACGCCGCAGGAGATCCTTGACCTCCTGGCGGAGCTGTCGCCGGCCTGAGGCCAGGCCAGGCCCGCCCACAGCGATAGTCCATGACGGACGAGGTTTGCACCGCGCAGGTGACCGTCGTGAATCCCCTGGGCATTCACGCGCGTCCCAGCCATGCCATCGTGAGCACGGTCGCGGCGTACGACGCGCAGGTGACCCTGCACTGCAACGGGCGCAGCGCCGACGCGCGCAGCATCCTGTCGGTGATGACGCTGGGCGCCGTGCACGGCGCGCAACTGGAGCTGGAGGCGCGCGGCCCGCAGGCGGCCGAGGCCGTGGCGGCGCTGGCGGCGCTGATCCGCTCCGGCTTCGAGGAGCTGTACGGAAAATGAAGGAAGCGCGCGAGCCGGCGGAAGCCGCGCCGGCGCCGGCCGGGTCCGGCGCGCCGCCGCGCTACTGCGTCGAGTACGAGAAGGACGGGCCGGCGCGGCTGCTGGCGCACCTGGACCTGCAGGAAGCGCTGGAGCGGGCGCTGCGGCGCGCGCGCCTGCCGCTGGCCTACACCCAGGGCTTCCACCCGCGGCCGCGGCTGCAGTTCGAGGACCCGCTGCCGCTGGGCTGGCGCTCGGAGTGCGAGCGCCTGTGGATCGAGCTGGAGCGTGCGTTCCCGCCCGCCGAGACGCTGCTGCGGCTCGCGGCCACGGCGCCGCCGGGCCTGCGCTTCCTGCGCGTGTACCCGGTCGCGCGCGCGCAGCCGCCGGGCGCGCGCTGCTACCGCGTGCGCGGCTGCGCGCTGCCGGCGGACGCGGCGGAGCGGGTGCGGGTGGCCTTCCCCGGGCCCGCGGAGGCAGGGGGCCGCGCCCCGGTGGCGCTGGAGCCGGGGGACGGCGGCTGGCGCGTGACGCTGCGGCCGCTGGGCCGGGCGCCGGCGCCGTCGCTGAAGAAGGTGCTGGTGGCGCTGCTCGGCGAGCCGCTGCCCGCGGATCTGGACGTCCTGCGCCTGGCCGCGGCGGACGAGGACGGGACATGAGCGCCGCCGAGCGGCTGCTGGCGGTGAACGCGCGCGACCCGGAGGAGATCCGCGTGGCCCTGGCGGAAGGAGCGCGCCTGCTGGACCTGCGCTGGGCCCGTCCCGACCGGGAGACGCGCGTGGGCGATCTGTGCCTGGGCGTGGTCAAGCAGGTGGAGCCGGGCCTGGACGCCGCCTTCGTGGACTTCGGCGACCGCCGCTCCGGTTTCCTGCACGTCGGCAACGTGCACCCGGGATACCGCGACCCGGGCGCCGATCCGTTCGCGGTGGCCGCCAGTGCCACCGACGCGGCCGAGGCCGTGGTCGGCGCGCAGGACGCCGGCGAAGCCGGCGCCGCTGCCGGCGCAACTGCTGGCGCTGCCGCCGGCGCCAGCCCTGACCCTGGCGCGCGCGGCAACATCGCCGAGCTGCTGGCGCCGCGCCAGCGCCTGCTGGTGCAGGTGCTGCGCGATCCGGCGCGCGGCAAGGGCGCCACGCTCACCACGTATGTCGCCCTGGCCGGCCGCCTGCTGGTCCTGATGCCGAGCCTGGGCCGCGCCGGCGTCAGCCGCCGCATCGAGGACGCCGAGGAGCGCGAGCGGCTGCGCGCGCTGCTCAGTCCGGCCGCGGAGCGGGAGCAGCTCGGCCTCATCGTCCGCACCGCGGCCGTGGGGGCCGGCGCGGAGGAGCTGGCGCGCGACTGGGAGCACCTGCTGTGGCGCTGGCGCGCCGCCGGCGCTGCTGGAGCGTGCGCCGGCGGCCCAGGGTTGCTGCTGGCCGAGGAATCGGCGGCCGTGCGCGCCGTGCGCGACCTCTACAGCGGCGCGGTGGCGCGCGTCATCGCCGACGACGCCGCAGTGGCGCGCGACCTGGAGCAGTTCCTGGTGCGCTACCGGCGCGAGGGCGCCGCGGCGGTGGAGCACTACTCCCAGAGCCGCCCCTTGTTCGAAGCCCTGGACCTGGAGCGCGATTTTCAGCTGCTGTTCCGCGACCGGGTGCCCCTCCCCGGCGGCGGCTCCATCGTGGTCCACGAGACCGAGGCGCTGACCGCGATCGACGTCAACAGCGGGCGCATCGACCAGGGCAGCCTGGAGGAGACGGCGCGCGAGACCAACAGGCGCGCCGCGGCCGAGATCGCGCGCCAGGTCCGCCTGCGCGACCTCGGCGGCATCGTGGTGGTGGACTTCATCGACATGCGCAGCCCGGCGTACCGCAAGGAGCTCGAGGCCGAGTTCCAGGCGGCGCTGCGCGCGGACCGGGCGCGGGTCAAGCTGGGACGGCTGGGCTCCTTCGGGCTGCTGCCGCTCACGCGCCGCCGCCAGGGCACCGGCCTGCCGCGTCCCAGCGAGCGCGCCTGCCATCACTGCGGCGGCAGCGGCAACCTGGCGGCCCAGCACGCCGGGGCGCTGCGCGTCCTGCGCCGGCTGCGGGCGGCGCCGGCGCCCGGCCGGGTGCGGGTGCACCCGGGGGTGGCCGAGATCCTGCGCGGCGAGCACGCACCGGCGCTCGCGGCCCTGGGGCCGGGCCACGAGCTGCTGGCGGATCCCCAGGTGCCCAGCGGCGAGCCTGTGTTCGAGTCCGGGGGCGGATCCTGATGCGCGTCCTGGCGCGCCTTGCGGGCGCGCGGGCCGGTGGCTAGACTTTCCCGCCCCTTCGGCGAGGCCAACCCTTGTACGCGATCGTCCGCGACCGCTCCCGCAACCTGACCCTGCGCCCTGGCCAGGAGCTGTGGATCGACCACCTGCCCGGCGCCGAGCCGGGCGGCCGGCACGTGTTCGAGCAAGTGAGCCTGCTGAGCCAGGAGGACGGCAGCGCCCAGCTCGGACGGCCCTTCCTGGAGGGCGCCAAGGTGGTGGCGGAGGTGCTGGGGGAAGCCCAGGGCGAGAAGATCCGCGTCTACTTCTATCGCCGCCGCAAGAACAGCCGGCGCACCCACGGGCACCGCCAGGTCTACACCCGCATCCGCGTGCAGGAGATCCAGGGCGCCTGAAGCGCCGGGAGTGTTCGCCATGGCTCACAAGAAAGGTGGCGGTTCCAGCAAGAACGGGCGAGACAGCAACGCCCAGTACCGGGGCGTGAAGCGCTACGGCGGGCAGGCCGTGGGCGTCGGCGAGGTGCTGGTGCGCCAGTGCGGCTCGGTGTACCGCGCCGGCGCCGGCGTCGGCATCGGGCGCGACTGGACCTTGTTTGCGCTGCGCGACGGCGTCGTGGAGTACGCGCACAAGCGCGTGAGCGTGCGCCCGCTCCCCGCCTAGGCGGCAGCGGCAGCGACCGGCGGCCATGCCTGCGGACAGCATGTTCCGCGACGAGGCCATGTTGGTGGCGAACGCCGGCAAGGGCGGAGACGGCTGCTGCTCGTTCGCGCGCGAGAAGTTCCGCCCGCTGGGCGGTCCCGACGGCGGCGACGGCGGCGACGGCGGCAGCGTGGTCCTGACGGCCGACGGGCACGAGAGCTCGCTGTTCAGCGTGAGCCGCAGCAGCCGCGTGAGCGCGCGCGACGGCGAGCCCGGCGGCAGCAGCAATTGCGCCGGGCGCAAGGCCCCGGACGTGCGCGTGGCCGTGCCGGTGGGGACGCTGGTGTTCGACCGCGCGCGACACAACCTCCTGGCCGACCTGAGCGTCCCCGGTGCCAGCGTGGTGGTGGCGCAAGGCGGCAGGGGCGGGCGCGGCAACGCCCGCTTCGCCACCTCCACAGACCAGGCGCCGCGGCGCTTCGAGCGCGGCACCCCGGGCGAGCAGCGCGAGCTGCGCCTGGAGCTGCGCCTGGTGGCCGACGTCGGCCTGGTGGGGCTGCCCAACGCCGGCAAGAGCACCTTGCTGTCGGTGCTCACCGCCGCCCGCCCCAAGATCGCGGCCTACCCGTTCACCACCTTGCACCCGCACCTGGGGATGCTGGAGACCTTGCCCGACGGCCCCGTGCTGGTGCTGGCGGACATCCCCGGCCTGATCGCCGGCGCGCACACCGGCAAGGGCCTGGGCCACCAGTTCCTGCGCCACCTGGCGCGCACGCGCCTGCTCCTGCACCTGGTGGACTGCTCGGCGCTCGCGCCCGATCCGGCGGCTGCCTGGAGCGCCGTGCGCGCAGAGCTGGCTGCGTACAGCCCTGAGCTGGCCGCGCGCCCGTCCCTGGTGGCGGCCACCAAGGTCGAGGACGAGGACGCGGAGCGCCGCGCCGCGGACCTGGAAAAGGCGACGGAGCAGCCGGTGCTGCGCCTCTCGGCGGTGACGCGGCGCGGCCTGGACGAGCTGCGGCGGCGCCTGGCCGGAGAGCTGCGCGAAAGAAGCGCGCCGGCCGCGGCGTCGCAATGAGGCCGCGGCGGGCGGGCGGTCCCGGCTGCGGGATCTGCTAACCTGCTGCAGCGGACGGAACGGACGTGAACTACAAGATCCTGCGCGCGCTCCTGTTCGGCGTCGGGCTGGCCGGTCTGGCGGGCTTCGCCCTGGTCTTCTACGACTTCGTCAAGCACCGCAATGACCGGCTGGCGACCTACGACCTGAGGAAGCTGACGGACACGTTCAAGCCCCCGAAGAAGGGCGTGGACGAGGGCCACCTGAAGCGCTACGACCAGGGGCATTACGACGTCCTGTTCAAGCTGGACGTGTTCGACAACACGCCCAAGGCGCCCGCTACGGAGGGCGGCGGTCCCCCGCAACCCCCGCCGCCCGTCATCAGTGACAAGGACCTGGTGCTGGCCTGCGTCCAGTACGTGGAGGGCGCTCCGGCCGAGTGCCGCGCCTACGTGTACCCCAAGGGCGCGCAGCCCCAGGAAGGCAGGATCCTGGGCGACTTCTACGCCATCGGCGACGAGCTGTCGGTGCAGCTCCAGGGCAAGCCGGAGGTGAAGCTGAAGCTGGAGGCGATCCGCCCCGAGGAGGTGGATCTGTCGGTCGTCGGCAAGGAGGACAGCGCGTTCACGCTGCGGCGCAAGGTCTTCGAGCTCGGCACCAGCGCGCTGGTCCAGCTCGCCGACGGCACCATCCCGGTTCCGGCCGCGCAGCCGGCGCCGGAGACCACGCGCATGATGGGCACCGATTTCTGGGTGGTGGGCACCCAGGACCTGGAGACCTTGCGCCAGATGCCGGAAGACGAGGTCATCGCCGCCATCCAGAGCAAACCGGCCACCGACGAGCGCCGGCGCGTGAAGGGCCAGCGCATCACCAGGATCCCGGCGGACTCGGTGTTCGCCGGCCGCGGCATCCAGGAAGGCGACATCATCCTGAGCGTGGACGGCCAGCCGGCCACCGACCGGGCCGAGCTCGTGAAGTACCTGCGCTCGCAGACCGACACGGACACCTTCGTGGTGGAGCTGGAACGCGCCGGCGGCGTGCGCTCGATCACCTACCGGCTCCCGGGTTGAGCCTGCCGGCGCTGCACACCACCGCGCTCCTCGACCTCGGCAATCGGCGCCTCAAGGGAGCGCTCTGGGACGGTCGCAGCGACGCCGGCGGCGCGCCGCTCCTGGACGCGGTGAGCGCCTGGACCTTGCCGCCTGCGGACGGCGGCTGGAGCGCGTTCGACGCCCAGCTGCGCGCCTGGCTGGCGGACGCGCCGGCGGTGGCGCTGAGCAGTTCCAATCCGCGCGCGTTCGAGCGCCTGCTGCGCGGCGCGCTGCACGGCGCGGACCTGCGCCTGGCCGGGTCCAGCGCCTGGCCGTTTCCGGTGCGCAGCCGCGGCACCGGCAGCGACCGCGTCCTGGCCGCGTACGCGGCCTGGCGGCGCAGCCGCGCAGCGGTGCTGGTGGCCAGCCTGGGCACGGCCTGGACCCTGGACGCGATGGACGCTTCCGGCGCTTTCCTGGGCGGCGCCATCGGCGCCGGCTTGCGCGTGCAGGAGGAAGCACTGGCCGCGGCCGCGCCGCACCTGCCGCCGCCGGCGAGCGCGGCCGCGCCCATCCCGGACGACTCCGCCAGTGCCGTGGCCTGCGGCACGCGCGCCGCCCTGGCGGCCGCGCTGGACGGCCTGGCGGCGCGCTTCGAGACCGCCATGGCCGCGCCGGCCCGCCGCTTCGTGACCGGAGGCGACACCGTCCTGCTGCAGCCGTGGCTGAGCGCGGCCTGGCAGCCCGAGCCGAGCCTGGTGCTGCACGGGCTGGCGCTGTGGCTGGCGGCGTGAGCCGGCCGCGCTTCCGCCGGCTCACGACGCCGGGGGCGGCCGCGCTCAGCGTGTGGCGCCTGGACGCCCCGGAAGCTGCGCTGGTGCAGTTGATCGGGCGCCCTCTGCCGCGCCCTGGAGTCCCGGCGCTGGTGCGCGTGCGCGACGCAGCCGGGGAGCCGCTGGACGAAGGGCTGCTGTGGGTGCGCGATCCCGGCGCAGCCGCAAGCACAGGCGCGGTCACCAGCACGAGCCCCGGCACGAGCGCCGGCACGAGCGCCAGCGCGGGTGCCAGCGTGGGCGCCGAGCTGCACCTCCACGGCGGGCATGGCGTGGCGCAAGCCTTGCGCGAGCGCCTGCTGCAGCTGTTCTGGGAGGAGGCCGCGGCGCCGCGGGACCCGGACCTGCAGCGCCTGCTCGCCTGCCGCGGCCCCTTGAACGCCGCCGCGGCCGGAGCGCTCCTGGACCAGGCGTTCGAACGCCGCTGCGCCGAGCTGGAGGCGGCCGCACCGGCGGCGCGCGCCGCGGGCGCGGCCGAGCTGCTGCGCTGGGCCGCCTGGGCCGAGATCCTGGAGCAGCCGCCGCGGATCGTCCTGGCTGGCCCGCCCAACGCCGGCAAGTCCACCTTGTTCAACGCCTGGCTGCGCGCCGAGCGGGTCACGGTCTCGCCTTACCCGGGCACCACGCGCGACGCGGTGGAAGCCGGCGTCCTGCTGGGCGGGGGGCGCACGGCGTTCGAGGCGCGGCTGGTGGACACCGCCGGCCTGTGGGACGCGCCCGACGCGCTGGACCAGGCGGCGGTGGAAGCGGCTCAGCGCGCCCTGGCGCAGGCCTGGCGCGTGGTCTGGGTCCTGGATGCGGCGGCGCCGCCGAACGCGCGCGTGACGCAAGCCGTGGCCTCCGCCCGCGCGCACGACCTGCGCCTGCTGCACCGCGTGGACCTGGCAGGGGAGGCTGCGCCCTGGTCGCCGGAGGTCGTATGCGGCGGGCGCTGGCTGCGCGGCGCGGTGCTGCGCGAGGGTCCTGCGCTGATCGCGCGCCTGGAGCAGGAGCTGCTGGCGCCGCTGGGCGCGCCGCCGCCGCCCGGGGCGCTGCTGCCGCTGGGCGCGGAGCGCCGCCGGCGCCTGCGCGCGCTGGCCGGGGCGGCGGCGGACCGTGCGTAGAATGCCGCGGCGCATGCGCCTGCTGCCCGTGCTGGAGGGCTTGCACTCCGCGGAAGCCTTCAACCCGGGGTTCTTGCGCGCATTCCTCGAGCGCACGCGCGCGCTGGAGGCCGGTCCGGCGGAGTTCCAGGACGCGCTGGCGGGCCGCGTCATCGCCACGGTGTTCGAGGAGCCGTCCACGCGTACGCGCCTCAGCTTCGAGAGTGCGGCTCTGCGCCTGGGCGCCGGCGTCATCTCCGTGGCCGATCCCAAGACCAGCAGCGCGGTCAAGGGCGAGAGCCTGCGCGACACGGCCCGCATCGTCAGCGGCTACTCGGACCTGATCGTGTGGCGCCACCCGCGCGACGGCGCCTCGCGCCTGGCGGCGCAGGCGGCGCAGGTGCCGGTGATCAACGGCGGCGACGGCCGCATCGGGCATCCGACGCAGACGCTGCTGGACCTGTACACCCTTTATCGCGAATGGGGGGACCTGGCCGGGCGCACGGTCGGGTTGATGGGCGACCTGCGCAACGGACGCACGGCGCGCTCGCTGGCCTGGGGCCTGGCGCTGCTGGAGGCGCGCGTGCTGCAGCTGCCGGCGCCGGGACTGGCCTGGGAGGCGAGCTTCGAGCAGCGCATCGCGGATCGCGCCGGCTATGCGCTCCGCCATGTCCGCCACCCGCTGTTCCGCACCTGGACCGGGGAGGAGACGGCACGCGTGCTGGAGCCGCGCCTGGCCACGCAGGGCTGGCTGTTCGGCGACGGCGTGCCGCTGCTGGAGCGCCTGGACGCGCTGTACCTCACGCGCCTGCAGGAGGAGCGCGGCGCGGCGCCGCGCGACGGCGTGTACCCGGGCCTGCGGCCGGCGCATCTGGCCGACCCTCTGCTGGAGCAATGCCTGCTGCTGCACCCCTTGCCGCGCCGCCAGGAGCTACCGGAGGAGCTGGACGAGGATCCGCGCGCGCGCTACTTCGAGCAGGCGCGCAACGGCGTGCTGGCGCGCCAGGCGCTGTACCTGGCCATGCTGCGCGCGGAGCGCTGGCCGCTGCCGGAGCTGACGCCGCTGCCGGCCGGGCACCCGGATGCGGAGCTGGGCGTGTGTCCCAATCCCAACTGCATCACGCGCGCGGAAGGCATCCCCGTGCCCTGGCGCGTGGCCGGAAAGGTGCAGCGCCTGTTCCTGTGTGCGTACTGTGACGCGCTCCTGCCGGTGGACTACGCCGGCTGCCGCTCCACGCTGCGCCTGCATCCCCTGCACTCGCCTTCGGTGGCGCGTATCCATCCGGAGAACCTGCGCCCATTCCGGGCCCGGGAGGCGGCGCAGCGGCAGGGGTACACCTGGAGCGAGGCCTAGCGCGTGCGGAAGCGCACATCCGAGGGCGTCTCGGCACCGGAATGAGCGCCGGAAGCGCCCCGGGACAGGTGGAACGATAATTGTTCAAAGGTGGTGTTCCGGGGCGGGAAACCATGCCCCCTCGGAGCGCTAGGATGCCGACTCCGTGTAGTACCCGATCCCGTCTGCACCGGCCGGATCCTCCTAAGACCATGCCCGCCATCCACCGTCGTACGTCCGCCTTCCTCGTTCCGGCGTCACTGGGCCTTGCGGCCGCGTTGCTCTCCGGCTGCTTCAACATGAACTCGCCCTCCGAGCAGGACCTGGGCTCGCCGGGCCGCGACGATGTGCTGCTGGAGCTCGTCGAGTGGGGCCGGCTGGTGGACGTCGCCGACAGCAGCGGCGTGGTGGTCATGGACGACGTCCTGATCCGCGAAGACGTGCAGCCGGACCAGGTCAACTACGAGATCTTCGTCAATCCGGTGACCGAGGAGGAGACCTTGACCGTGCTGGAGCCGGCAGGGACCCCGGCCTTCACCGCGCTGCTCGACGCCGCCCGGGCCAGCCTGTCGCGGGTGCAGACCAAGGGACCGGCCGACCCGCCGCCGTATTCCCTCATCCCGCGCAACGCCGCGATCCGCCTGACCTTCTCCGAGCTGGTGAACCCGGCAACGGTGAACTCCACCACCATCCGGATCTGGACCGGCAACCCGCCCGCGCAGGCCCTGCCGGTGCGCTACCTGGTGCAGAACGACAGCCGGCGCGGCAAGGGCGTCGTGGTCCTGGACCCGACCATCTCCGCCCGGCAGTCGGCGCAGCTGGGTCTGCCGCAGAACTCGGTGGGCTTCCCGGCCTCCTTCGATGCGGTCAACGACAACCTGATGATCCGCATCCCGACCGAGGTGAACATCACCTTCGGCCAGCCGCAGGTGCTGCGCAACCTGAGCGACACGCGCTCGATCCGGCCGTCCGCGGACGACCCGATCGTGGCCGACCAGGCCGGCAACCCGGTGGTGGTGCGCAGCCTGCGCACCGGCAACGGCGAGGACCCCAACAACGGCTTCCTCATGGATGCCGTGCGCCCCAGCATGCTGGCCGTGGCCGACGTCATCGTGGCGGAGATCGAGGCCGGCGCCACCGCCAACACCTTCAACCTCACCTACAGCGTGGACGCGGTCCACTGCCGCGAGCTGACGCCCAAGACGCGCGACGTGTTCGAGATCGGCGCCTCCGTGTCCGTGGTGGTCGAGGTGCTGAGCTCCGGCAATCCGCTGGCCCTGGAGGTGCGGGTCAACGTGCTGGAGGGCACGCTCACACCCGGTTCGTCCAGCGTCGCGGGACGCATGACCACGCGCTACACCGCCCAGGACGCGCTGCGCCAGGCCTGCTACCTGGCCTTCACGCCGCAGGCGGCGGTCAGCGCCTCCAACCCGATCACGCTGGCGCCGTTCTCGAGCGTGACCATCCGCTTCGACGAGTCCGTGGATCCGACCACGGTGCTGTCCATGCACTCGTTCGTGGTCGCGGCTTACGAAGCGAACGCCACCGACGCCACGGCGCCGTACCTGAAGAACGGCCCCGAGTCCGTGGGCAGCTACATCGACCGCCAGCGCGGCTTCCACAACCCGCGCGGCACCGGCCAGGAATACGGCGGCCGCGTGCTGTTCGGCCCGATCGAGGTCAGCAACGGCGGCAAGGACTTCACCTTGACGCCGCTGGCCGGCTTCACCGATCCCAACGGCGACGGCGCCCAGTTCTACGCGGTCGCGGTCCGGGACGGCCTCACCGGCATCCGCGACCTGGCGGGCAACCCGCTCAGCTCCACCGGTTTCGTGGCCGGGACTCCGCTGGCGGGAGTGGATCCGGAGCTGACCATCCGCGTGGATCCGACCGGCGGCACGGTCCGCGACAAGTACCTGAGCCTGCGCGGGCTCGGCATCGACGAGGACGGCGACGGCCTGTCGGAGTACCGCGGCCAGTTCGACGTGGTCCCCGGCAAGCTCACCGGGCGCATGCCGGCCACCCTGTCCCTGGTCGCCGACCCGTCCACGCTGCTCAGCGCGGTGCCGCTCGGCACCCAGCCGGTGGAGCCGCTCACGCCCGCCGGCGCGGTGGTGCAGGCGGCGTACCGCCCGCACGACTTCGCGCTGTCGTATTTCGACCCCAACGACTACAACCTCGACATCGCCGGCATGGCCTGGTCGCCGGTCGGCGGCGTGGTCCTGGACGACGGCTTCGATCGCTTCCGCATCAGCGTGGCGCACTCCACGCAGCTCCCGGACGAGCTGCTGAACCCGGCGGCGGGCTCGCCCTACTTCCCCTTCTCCGGCCTGTTCTTCGGCGGCGAGTTCAACGACAACATCCTGGGCTTCCCGGAGTTCAACGAGGAGGTGGTCAGCGACGGCGAGTACAACATGCGCGCCATCAACCTGTTCCAGACGGCCAGCGGGACCGCGATGCTGCCGTTCCCCAGCTTCAGCGCGACCTACACCTGGCGCGACACGGCGATCCCCCAGAGCGTGGTGGGCGCCACCGGCGGGATCGGGTCGCCGCCGGCCACGCAGCCCGGCGCCGGCTTCTGGCCGGCGGAGAACGTGCCGTCCGTGGGCCTGCCGCTGCTTGTGCGCTGGAGCACCTTCCCGCGCGGCAACTTCCTCGGCATCAATCAGCTGCAGACCTCCAACATGCTGCCGCAGGCGGCCAACAACGGCTTCAACACGCCGGCCTTCCGCGTGTTCTCCTACGGCGGCGAGGACGCCTCCGGCCGCTTCATCCCGGTCATCCCGGACAACTCCGCGTTCGGCGGCACGCGGCCTTCCGGCGGCTACCTGAACGGCCTGCCGACCCAGCCCAACGATCAGAACCTGTACTGGCTGCAGGTGACCGCGCAGGTCAAGGTCAGCCGCGTCTTCACCCACTGGTTCGACCTGGGCACCACGCTGGGCGCCCCCGGCGACGCCATCGGCATGCTGGTGGAGCCGGACGTCGTCAATCAGAACCAGGGCACCGAGGTGGTGGTGGAGCTGCGCGGGTCCGCGGCCGTGCTGGAGGACTCCGGCCTGAATGAACCGTCGCCCTTGCGCGACGCCGACCTGCAGTTCGACGACTACGGCGACTTCGTGGTGCTCCCGGGCAACACCGCCAGCGTCAGCACGCCGGGGCCGTTTACCGGCGACCTGCGGCAGTTGGAAGGGCAACCGCAGCCCTACCGTTACATCCAGGTGCGCTTCTCGTTCGTCTCGGACGTGGAGCAGAACCTGCAAGCTTTCCTGGACGGCTTCGGCTTCGCCTGGGACTTCTGACCGGCCGGCCCGTGTGCCTCATGCGCCAACTCCATCTACCTCTACCCGCCCTGGCTCTCTCCGGCGTCGCGGCGCTGCTGTGCGCGTGCGGCGGCGGCAGCAGCCCTTCCAACCAGCCCGGCTCCGGGCGCGCCTCCCTGCACATGGAGACGGTGGAATGGGGGCGCCTGGTGGACGTGTTCGACTCGCTGGGCGTGCTGGTGGAGAGCGACATCGTGGTCCGCGAGAGCCTGCAGAGCGACGGCGTGAACTACGTGCTCGGCATCAACCCGGTCACCCAGGCGGAGACGCTCACCATCCGCCAGCCCGCCGGAACGGTGCTGTTCCAGTCGCTGCTCAGCTCGGCCCAGTCGGGCCGCGCCGCGGTGGCCACCAAGGGCCTGGACTCGCCCGGCCCGTTCAGCCGCGTGGCCCGCAACGGCGCCATCCGCATGCAGTTCTCGGACCTGCTCGACCCGGAGAGCGTGGACCGGCAGACGGTGCAGCTCCTGGTGGGGAATCCGCCGATCCGCAGCCAGGAGGTGCGTTACGTGGTGAAGAACGGCGAGCTCGGCGCCGACGGCCTGCCCAAGGGCGTGATCATCCTGGACGTGACCGTGTCCAGCGAAGACGCCGCCGACCTCGGGATCCCCGAGAACGGCGTGGGATACCCGGCGTCCCCGGACTCCAGCTCGCCCAACCTGGTCATCCGCATTCCGACCGAGGTGGATCCGCTGTTCGGGCAGAACCGCGTGCTCACCAACCTGTCCGGCAACCGCCACCTCGAGCCGCTGGCGTCGGACCCCGTGGAGCTGTCGCCGTCCTTCGATCCGATCGTGGTGCGGGCGGTGCGCACCGGCAACTCCGCCGACCCGTACAACGGCTTCATGATCGACCAGCAGCGGCCCAAGCTGATCACCGAGCAGCGCGCCACGGTGCGCGCGGTGAGCCTGGTGCCGGGCGCCGCGACCCTGCGCACCCTCACCTACGCGATCAACGCCGCGGGCTGCCGGGAGATCACGCCCAAGGTGGGCGACCTGTTCCAGATCGGCACCGCCACCGTGCTCGTCAGCCGCGTGGACAGCGCCGCCGACCCGACGGCTTACGTGGTCACGGGCGCGCTGCTGAACGGCGACCTGCCCGCCGGCTCCAGCCCGCGCCAGGGCGTGCTCACCTCGGCCTACGCCAACGCCGACGCGGCCCTGCAGCTGTGCTGGCTGTCGTTCACGCCCGAGCCGAGCGTGGGCCTGCCGGCCGACGGCCTGGACCCGCTGGCCACCTCCATCACGGTGCGCTTCAGCGAACCCATCGATCCGGTGAGCGTGAAGTCCCTGGAGACCATGGTCCTGTGCTCGGTGGACCCCACGGCCTCCGGCAGCGATCCGGCCCGCCCGTTCGACCCGGCCACCGAGTCGGTGGGCGAGTACATCGACCGCCAGCTCGGCTACGGCAACTTCGACGAGGACGAACCTTCCGCCACCGGCAGCGGCCGCATCAAGTTCGGCCCGGTGGAAGTGACCGCCGACTCGCGCACCTACACCTTGTCGCCGCTGGCCGGCATGACCGATTCCAACGCCGAGGGCGAGGACCTCACGCTGGTGCTGGCGCTGCGCGACGGCACCGTCGGCGTCCTGGACCTGGCCGGCAACCCGGTGGACTTCACCGGCTTCGTGGCCGGCAACGTGGGCCAGGACCACAAGATGATCTTGTCCGGCAACCCGTCCACCTGGCCCACGGACCGCTACCTGGCGCTGCGCTTCAACTCCACCGACGAGAACAACGACGGCTTGTCCGAGTACGCCGGCCAGTTCAACTTCGTGCCGGGCCGCATGCGCGGCCGCACGCTGCAGCGCTTCTCGCGCGTGGCCGATCCGTCCAACCCGTTCGTGGGGCAGCGCATCCAGTTCGGCCAGGGCATCATGAACCCGCTCACGCCGACCGGCTGCGTGCTCCTGACCGCGTACGGCTACCACCACCTGGGGCTGGGCCTGACCGCGGCCGCGGAGTTCAACCTGGACGTGGAGGGCCTCAACTGGGCGCCCTTCGGCGGCAACGTGTTCGACGACTCCTTCCCGCGCTACTCGCTGGCGCTGGCGCACAGCAAGTACTACCCGGACGACTTCATCAGCGCCACCACGGGCTATCCCGCCTGGCCGAACTCGGGCCTGCTGCGCGAACAGGTGTTCGACAACAACATCCTGGGGTTCCAGGACGGCCTCTACGACGAGAAGATCGTCTTCGACAAGCAGTACGAGATCCGCGGCGTGAACCGCTTCACCGCCACCAGCGGCGTGACCTACATGCCGTGGCCGGACTTCGAATCGACCTACACCTGGCGGGACACCAGCTTCCCGTCCGACCTGCTGGGAGCTCCCAACGGCTTCGGCGTGCCGCCGCAGGTCACCGGCCTGCCGTCCCTGTGGCCCGCAGGACAGGTCCCTTCCATCGGACTGCCGCTGCTCATGCGCTTCCGCTGCTATCCCGAGGGCGCGTTCTTCGGCAGCAACGGCTTCCAGGTCCAGATCATGGTCGGCTCTTCGGCCCTGCCGGCGTTCCGCGTTTTCTCGTCCGGCGGCCTGGACAGCGGCGGCACCTGGAACTACATCATCCCGGACGTTCCCGACGGCGGCATCAAGCCCGTCGGCGGCTACAACACCAGCAACGGCTCGCGCACCAAGTCCTTCGGCCCGGAGCTGTACTGGGGCCAGGTGGACTTCGCGGTCTCGGTGTCGCGCTTCTTCACGCACTGGTTCGAGCTTGGGGGGCAGCTGGCGACGATCACTCCGGCCACCCTCGAGCCGCCGGTGGAGCGCCAGCCTCCGGGCACCAACGTCATCCTGGATTTCCGGGGCACCACGCTGGTGGACGTGCCTTCCGGGGGCATCGGCGGCAACTGCGAGAACCAGCCCAACGGCCTGACCGACGCCATCACCTGCTTCGACGACTACGGCGACTGGGACTTCGTCTGCTGCGGCATCGTGGCGACGCCGTATGATTGGACCCCGGACCCGTCCACGTACATCAGCCTGCCCGTGCCGCCGTCCTTCATCCAGCTCCGGGTCACCTTCGTGGCCAACTCGGCGCAGAACTTCGAGCCCGAGCTCGACGCCATCGGCTTCGCCTGGAACGTTGACTGAACATGCGGATCCCCCGCTCGCGCTTCTCCCCTCTGCTCCTGGCCGCCTCGATCCTCGGGGTGGCCATCACCTCTTCCTGCAGCGGCGGCGGCGGATCCTCGAGCCAGCAGCAGAACACCGGCGAGTTCAAGGTCCTGTCCACCAACATGGCGGACAACGACATCTGGGCCTTGAACCGCCCGATCCTGCTGGAGTTCAACCACCCGGTGGACCCCTCGTCGATCAGCTTCGGGTCCATCCTGATCCGGCCCGTGAGCGATGCCGTGAAGGGCAACCCGGTGACGGGCACCTTCGAGCTGCTGGCGGGCGAGCAGGAGAAGGTCGTGGTCTTCTACCCGGCCTGCCCGACCAACGAGGACTTCAGCAACGGCGCCTTCGTGCCCGGCGGGTACCAGTACGAGCTGGTGCTGCCCACCCAGGGCGCGTTCGGCTCCTCCGTGCTGCGCGACCAGGCCGGCCACCAGCTCGCGGTGGGTCTGTCGCGCACCTTCTTCACGCCGACACCGCCCACGGACCCGTTGTTCATCGACACCGCCGCCGGTCCGCCCCTGCTGCTGAGCAGCTCGCCCGAGGACTTCCCGGAGGACGTGAACCTGTTCACGGAGCCGGACAACGTCGTGGTTGTGCGCTTCAACCAGCCCGTGGACGCGAGCCCGTCCAACCTGAACACGGACCGCCTCCATGTCCTGTACGCGGAGGGCGAGATCGGCAGCGCGCTGCAGAACGCGTTCGACGACGAGAACCGCGTGCCCGGCCGGCTGGTCCTGGTGGAGAACTGCGGCAGCACGGGCGCCCTGGTGTACTTCCAGGTGGCGGGTGTCCTGCCGCCCAACCGCAAGATCCGCCTGGTCGTGCGCAGCAACTTCGCCGATCTCTCGGGCGAGATCAACTCCCAGGATCAGACGGTGGACCACGTCCTGCCCACGCTGGGAGCGGTCTACGGCGATCCCGGCTTCAACGAGGACGACGAGACCGCGGACGAGATCCAGCACCTCTTCGACAATCCACTGCTCCTGGACCCGAACGCCGCCCTGCAGTTCCCGCCGGCGGACCTGGTGGACGGCGAGGTGCGCGCGGCCTTCGACTTCCCCGGCGTCGCCGTGCCCGAGGACGCGGACTTCCTGCTGAACGACAACCTGGTCCTGGAAGTGCAGACGGACGGCACGACCACGCTGACCGACAGCAACGGCCGCATTTTCACGGTGGAGGCCGGCGTCCTGTACGTCGACGACTTCACCATCGCCGCCGGCGCAGTCCTGCGCGGGCGCGGCGGCAATCCGCTGGTGATCTACGCCACCGGCACGGTGGACCTCGACGGCATCCTGGACGTGAGCGGCAACAACGCCCGCAGTCCGGTGGCTCTGAACGCGCCCACCATCCCGGAACCCGGCGCGCTGGGCGAGTGCGGCGGCGGCCGCGGCGGCAGCGCGTCGCTGCAGACCACCCAGGAGACGTTGCGCGGCGAGTCCGGAGCCGGCGCCTTCGGCGACGAAGGCGGCGGGGGCCAGGGCGGCGAGGGCGCCATCACCACGTTCTGGGCCTTCAACATCTTCGCCGGCAGCTGCCCGACCTGCGACACGCTGGACCTGGCGGTGCGCCAGCTCCTGGCCGGCGGCGGCGCCGGCGGCACCTTCGCCGTCACCTTGAACCAGGCGATCTTCTGGAACCGCTGGGCCGCCGAGTCCAATCCGGCCACCTACGACAACGCCGGGCCGGACTTCCGCTCCGACAAGCACACCCAGCTCGACCCGAGCGGGCTCAGCGCCACCAAGCCGGATCCGCCGACGCAGATGAACTTCTACGGCGGAGAGCACGGCATGCGCGGGGGCTCCTGGAACTCCGACGTGGCGGATCCGCCGCGGACGCCGCCGGGCTTCCAGGCCAACGGCCAGTTCGGCATGGAGGACCTGCAGCGCGACACCGCCACCGGGGTCAATGAAGAAACCACCGGCTTCGACCCGGCGTGGACCACGGGGACGGCGCCTCCTTACAGCTTCGGCCAGCCCGGCCTGGGCCCGGACGAGGGCTTCACCAACATCTCCGTGTTCTCCGAAGACGCCACCACCGGCAACGACTTCTGGGGCAAGCGCTTGAACACCGACGGCACGGTCACCACGGGCGAGCTGCTGGCGCCCTGGGCCGGCTACGGCGGCGGCGCCAGCGGCGACTGCTCCGTGGTCATCCGGCTGGACCTGGACGGCGACTCCGCCCTGGACCCGATCACCAACTTCTACCCGGACCCCGAGTTCCCCAACGGCAACACCGTGGAATACATGAAGGGCGCACCGGGCGGCGGCGGCGGCGGCCAGTTGCAGGTCCTGGCCGTCGGCCCGATCATCGTCGGTCCCACGGCGCAGATCCGCGCCAACGGCGGCAGCGGCGCCGGCGGCGAGTCCGTGTGGCTCACCAACAACCAGGTTTCGGGCTCGGGTGGCGGCTCCGGCGGCCACGTCGTCCTGCAGAGCGCCACCGGCCTGGACTTGTCGCAGATCAACGTGGGCACGGTCGCCACCCTGACCGATCCGAGCACCCAGCTCATCGACGCCGAGGTGTTCCAGGCGCTGGGCGGCCGGCGCGGCTGGGCCGGCAGCAGCCTGAACATCCTGACCGGCGAGACCGGGGGCGACGGTAACAGCGACTTCATGACGGCGCGCGGCGGCGCCGGCGGCAACGGTGTCATCAGCCTGCAGGTTCCCGACCCGCGCACCGACATCATCTACCACTCGGGAGCGGGCAACGCGATCCGCAACTACATCGGCAACCCGGTGAACACGGATCGCCTGGAAGCCGTGCTGGAGGCCTACGCCGCCCCGCAGCCGTACGCTCTGATCCCGAGCTTCGCCAGCCAGTCGCAGGTGCAGAGCGTGTGGATCGACACCGGCCTGGCCCTGCTGCGCGACCCGGCCAACGGCAGCAGCGCCGCCTACCCCGACTACGACAACCCCGTGCTCGATTTCGAAGGCATCGCGCCCACCGGCCTGGTGATCACCGCCGGCGGCATGGTGGTGAGCGGGGAGGTGGTCGCCACGGGTCCCACCAGCGGCATCAGCGACTTCCAGCTCGTGATCGAGGGAGCGTCCACCGCCCTGGACGATGAGTACTGGCACTCGCCGCAGCTGCTGGTGGGCTACGACGTGTACCCCGACAGCAGCGGCATCGCCAGCTTCGAAGTGGTTGAGTCGGTCTACGACCCGGTCTTCGACCGCATGACCTTGACCACGCGGACCACGGACGGCGACATGACGGAATCGCTGAACGCCAGCAACCCGACCTGGGCCTTGCGCGAGAAGTTCTTCCGCGTGCAGACCACGGGCAGCAAGGACCGGTTGCCGGACACGGCCAGCGTGCGCTTCGAATTCCAGGGCGCCGACGAGTTCACGGCCGGCTCCAACATCCCCGGCCTGCCGACGGCCTGGACCGGTGACCTGAGCGCCTTGGAAGGCAAGCGCTTCATCCGCTACCGCCTGACCTTCGACGTGGACGCGCTTGGCACGGGCGGCTCGCTGACCAACGAGCGGCCCGGCGTGGACTACGTCAAGCTCCCGTTCGTCTTCTAGTCGCAGGCGTGCGGAGCAGGATGTCACCGGCCGCGAGCCTCGTGCTCGCGACCTGTGCGCTGGCTTGCGCACCGGCGGCGTCACCGCCTCCGCCCCCGGAGCTGCAGGTGCTGGACTGGCCCGGCCGCGACGGACGCAGGCTGGCGCTGGATCAGCCGTTGCGCATCTCGTTCGACCGCCGCATGCCCTCGAACCTGCGTGCGGGGTCCGTCGAGTTGCTGGAGCTGGGGGAATCGAGGAGCATGGCCCTGCCGCGGCCGCTGCAGCCGCTCGCCCTCGTTGCAGCCGGCGAGATCCTGAGCCTGATCCCGGCGCTGCCGCGCGCCACCGACCTCGAGGACGGGACGCTGCGCCCCGGCCGGCGCTACCGCCTGATCTTCCACGGCGTGCCCAGCCTGCGCGCCCTCGCGTCCGCGGACGGCGCGGTGCTGGTCGGGGACCAGTACGCGGAGTTCGAGACCTTGCCGGAGGCCGACCCGGGGGTGATCGGCAACACAAACCGGGCCCATGAGTCCCTGAGCCTGGACCTGCCCTCCGGCCGCGGCGCCCGCCTGCTGGCCTGGGTGGGCGCCGATGGCCGCGTGCAGGTCCCGGTGCGCATGCCCCTGGATCCCCGCAGCCTGCGCGAGCCGGCCTGGCTGCGGCCCTTGTCGCCGGAGGCGCCGGGCGCCGTCCCTGCGCAGGCGGTGGCACTGCGGCTCCTGGAGAATGGGGCCCAGGGAGCGCTTCTGGAGGCCACGGTGGGAGCGCTCGAGGAACCGATCGTCCTGGTGCTGCCCGAGCTCCTGGAGGGACTGTCCGGGGAGCGCCTGCACCCGGCGGACCGGGAGCTGCGCCTGCAGCCGGTGCCCTGAAGCCGCGCCGGCTTGGACCTGGACTGCCGCGCCGTCCCACAATCCTGCCATGACCTCGTGGAGCGACCTGCGCGCGCTGGGCGGCCTGTACTGGGCCGTCCTGGCCGTGTTCGGCGCCGTGGCCGGCTCCTTCGCGTCCGCGGCGATCCACCGCCTGCCGCGGGGGAGCTGCCGTCTGGACGATCCCCCGCTCAGCCTGTGGCGGCCGGCGCGCTCCTTCTGCCCGCACTGCCGCAGCACGATCCGCTGGCATGACAATGTGCCGATCCTCTCCTGGGTGCTGCTTGCCGGGCGCTGCCGGAGCTGTCGCAGGCGCATCAGCGCGTCCTACCTGGTCCATGAGCTGGCGCTCGCCGGGCTGTTCGTCCTCGCCGGCGCCTCCTGGCCGGCCGAGGAGGGCTTCCTGGCCATGCTGCTCGTGGGCACGGCCCTGACCGGCATGTGGATCGCGGCGTTGGTGGACTGGAAGTGGAAGCTCCTGCCGGACGCCGTGACCATCGGCGGCATCGCCAGCGGCGTGCTGGCGGCGCTCCTGGTGCCGCGGCTGCACCTGTGGGATCCGGCCGACCCCGCCGTCCCGTGGGGCGCCCGCTGGCTCTCCCTGGACCCGCTGCGCCAGCCGGCACTCACGGCGCTGGTCTCCTCCGTCACCGGCGCCGCGGTCTCCGCCCTGTTCTTTTTTGTATTGGGACGCGTCTTTTCCTATCTTCTGCGCCAGGACGCCCTCGGCAGCGGAGACGTGCTGTACCTCGCGGCCGTGGGCGCCTGGTTGGGACTCGAGGGATCCGCCTGGACGCTCTTCATCAGCGTGGCCGTCGGCTCCGTGCTGGGGCTGGTGAGCGTCGCCGCCACCGTGGCGCGCGTCGCCGCTCATCGCCGCCGGCGCGGCGCGCCGTCGGACTGGCGGCTCAACTTGCGCCTCGGTTGGGCCATCGGCCACCTGATTCCGTTCGGCCCGGCGCTGGTGTTCGGCACCGTCCTGGTGCTGCTCCAGCCCCTGGCCGCGCGCGGCTTCTTCCTCGAGACCTGGCCTTCCTTCCTGCAACGCCTCCTCACCTAACCCGCCGCCAACCATGAAGCTCCGCTTGCTGTTCCTTGCCGCCGCCGCTCTCGCGCCCGCGTGCCAGAATCCGCGTCTCCAGCAAACCGTCCGCGACCAAGACGAGCAGCTGGCCGCGCTCAACTCCGAACGCCAGCGCCTGCTGAGCGAGCGCGACCGCGTCGCCGGCGAGAACGAGCGCCTGGAGGACGACTTGCGCCTGCAGCAGGAGCGCAATCGCGACCTGCAGCAGCGCGTCGCCGCCATGGAGGCGCAGCCATCCGACAGCGAGCTGGAAGGCCTGCGCAACCGCCTGGAGGGCACCGGCGTCGGCGTCAGCCGCCTCGGCGAGACCATCGTGCTGGCGCTGCCCCAGGAAATCACCTTCCCCAGCGGTTCGGCCGATCTGACCAAGCAGGGCCAGGCCTCGCTGGACGCCGTCTCGGCCGTGCTCCAGACCGACTACGCCGGCAAGACGCTCTGGGTGGAGGGGCACACCGACAACGATCCGATCCGCGTGTCCAAGTGGGAGAGCAACCTGCACCTCAGCGCCGCCCGCGCCCTGGCCGTGGCTGACTACCTGATCCAGGGCAAGAGCGTGGACCCGGCCACGCTCCGCGTGGCCGGCCATGGCGAGTTCGATCCCGTCACTCCCAACGACACGCCCGAAGGCAAGGCGCGCAACCGCCGGGTGGAGATCCTGATCTTCAACTAGGCCGGGCGCGCTGCGCTTGACGCCACTACCATGGAGGGCCCGGCTGCGGCCCCGATGGCCGCGCCAGGGACTGTCCACCCACTGCACATGGCCGCTCCATGCCCGCTGACGCCATTCGCAACGTCGCATTCCTCGGCACGTCCGACTCCGGCAAGACCACGCTGCTCGAGGCCCTGGCCTTCCATTTCGGCGCGCTCAAGCGCCAGGGCTCGGTGGCCGAGGGCACCACGGTCTGCGACTTCAGCCCCGAATCCATCGCCAAGAAGCACAGCCTGCAGGCGGCCGTCGTGCACATCGAGGGCCCCTTCGGCCAGCTCAACCTGGTGGACACCCCCGGCTACCCCGACTTCCTGGCCGATGCGGTGACGGCCATGGGCGCCGCCGGAGCCGTGGTGCTGACGCTGGCGGCCCGCAACGACTCGGTCCCGTTCCACGCCCGCCGCCTGTGGAAGCTGGCCGGCGACGCCGGCTGCGCGCGCGCCGTGGTGGTGACCAAGGCCGACCAGGAGAACCTGGACCTGGAGCGCATCGTGCGGTCCATCCGCGAGGCCCTGGGCAAGTCCGTGGTGCCCTTCACCCTGCCCAACCAGACCGGCGCCGGCTTCTCCTCCGTGCATGTCGCCGGCGACCAGGACGGGCCCTGGCACCAGATGCTGGTGGACGCGGTGGTGGAGGCCGACGACGCGCTGATGGAGCGCTACCTCGAGTCCGGCGCGGTCTCCGACGAAGAGCTCGAGCGCCACATGCCGATCGCC
This sequence comes from Planctomycetota bacterium, assembly GCA_004295085.1. GTDB lineage: Bacteria > Planctomycetota > UBA1135 > UBA1135 > UBA1135 > SHNF01. Next base: position 161,769 of record SHNF01000017.1, read on the forward strand.
ATGGAGAAGGGCACGCTGGTGCCGCTGTTCTTCGTGAACCCGCTCAAGGGCATCGGCGTCAAGGAGCTGGATGAGTTCATGGTGAAGGAATTCCCCACGGCCGGCATGGAGCCGCCGTCGCGCAAGCTCCCGGCCGTGGCGGGCGGGCGGCCCGACGAGCGCCTGGTGGCGCTGGCCTGGAAAGTCACCACCGACAAGCACCTGGGACAGATCACGTACCTGCGCGTGCTGCAGGGCAGCATGAAGCCCGACATGCAGGTGGTGCATCCCCACGGCGGCAAGGGCATGAAGCTCACCGGCCTGTCCAGCATCTTCGGCAAGGAGCTGCGGCCGGTGGCGCAGGCCGGGCCCGGCGCGATCGTGGCGGTGACCCGGGTGGAGGACCTGCGCGTCGGCGACGTCATCGTCAGCGAGGGCAGCGCCGAGCCGCACGCGTTCCCGCTGCCGGAGCCCTTCAACTCGCTGGCAGTGCGCCCCAAGAGCCGCAACGACGAGCAGAAGATCAGCGGCGAGCTGCACAAGATCGCCAAGGAAGACCCCACTTTCCGCGTGCGCCGCGAACCCAGCACCCACGAGATGATCTGCGACGGCCTCAGCGAGCTGCACCTGCACACCTGCCTGGCCCGGGTGGAAGCGCGCGGCGTCGGCGTCGAGACTTCGATCCCGCGCATCGCCTACCAGGAGACCGTCACCGGCAAGGCCGAGGGCCACTACCGCCACAAGAAGCAGACCGGCGGCTCCGGCCAGTTCGGCGAGGCCTACATCCGCCTGTACCCGAACACCCGCGGCGGCGGATTCGAGTTCCTCGACGAGGTCACCGGCGGCGCCATCCCGCGCCAGTTCATCCCGGCGGTGGAGAAGGGCGTCGTCGAGCAGATGCAGAAGGGCATCATCGCCAGCTCCCAGGTGGTGGACATCAAGGTCGAGCTGTACGACGGCAAGTACCACGAAGTGGACTCGGACGAGATCTCCTTCAAGATCTCGGGGGCGCGCGCGCTGCAGGACGCCTTCCTCAAGGCCAGGCCCATCCTGCTCGAGCCCATCATGGAGGTGGAGATCGCCGTGCCTTCGCGCTTCTTCGGCGACGTCAGCGGCGACCTCAACACGCGCCGCGGCCGCATCCTCGGCATGGAGACCGACGGCGACTTCCAGGTCATCAAGGCCAACGTGCCCCTGGCCGAGATGCAGGGCTACGCCACGCCGCTGCGCTCCATGACCGCCGGCGAGGGCAGCTTCAGCATGCGCTTCGACCACTACGACCAGGTGCCCTCCTACCTCCAGGAGAAGCTGGTGGCCGAGCTGGGCGCCCACAAGGAAGCGGTCAAGGAGCACGCGTAGCCGGGCCCCTCCGGGCCGGCTCCGCGCTATCCGAAGAGCGCGCGGGCGTTCTCGAACGTCACCTCTGCGACCTGGCCGGCGGGCGCGCCGCGAATCGCGGCGAGCTCTTGCGTGGTGTGCGCGATGTAGGCCGGCTCGTTGCGCTTTCCGCGCACCGGCTGCGGCGCCAGGAACGGCGCGTCGGTCTCGACCAGCAGGCGATCCGCTGGCACCAGGCGCGCGGAAGCGCGGATCCTCTCGGCTTTGGGATAGGTGACGTTCCCGGCGAAGGAGATGTGAAGTCCCAGCTCGAGGAACTGGAGGAGCGGCTCCGGACCCTCGGAGTAGCAGTGCATGACGCCGCGGACCGGGCGCTGCAAGGCTCGCAGCTCCTCCAGCACCGCCGCCGCGGCGTCGCGACAGTGGATGATGACCGGGAGCTGGTGGCGGTGGGCGAGCTCCAGGTGCACGCGGAACGCCTCCCGCTGGAGCTCCGGCGGCGTCCAGTCTCGATAGAAGTCGAGCCCGGTCTCGCCCACGGCCGCGTAGCCGCCTTCCTGCAGCAGCGCAGCCAGGCGCGCCAGCGGCTCCCGGACGGCCCCCGGGTCCTTGCCCACGTCGTTGGGATGGATCCCGGCCGAGGCCAGGACGTCGCCGTGCTCGCGCGCCAGCGCCCGGCACGCGCGCGCGCTGTCCAGGTCGGTGGCCACGCACACCAGGCCTGCCACGCCGGCGGCGCGCGCGCGCTGCAACTGCAGCGCGGCCGGATCGGCGCCCTCGCGCCAGGTCAGGTGGCAGTGGGTGTCGTAGAGGCGCAAGGTCAGGAGCCGGCGAGGTACGGCGGGACTTCCGGGAGCCCTTCCTGGATGCGGAGCTTGCGCATCGCTTCATAGAGAAGCGGCCGGGTGCCGGGCTCGGGCATGCGTTCGAGCAAGATGCGGTGGCACAGGACGCGGTCCAGCGCGCAGATGGCGCTCAAGGCGGTGGTCTGGACGGTGAGATCGCCGGATTCGCTGAGGAAGATGGCTTCCAGGTCGGGCGCGGCGGCGCGCGCCCCCCGCTGTGCCAGCGCTTCAATCGCAGCACAGCGCTCGTTGGTGCCGCCGCCGGGCTTGCGCGCCACGCGCAGAAGGAGCTCGGTGGCGTCGGCGGAGGGCTGCGGCGCCAGCACGAGGCGCACCAGGTCGGCGAGGAAGGGCTCATTGCCGCGCGGCGGCTCGTCCAGGGCCTTGGCCGTGCGGTTCCAGCCGAGCATCGGGTCATAGGCCCAGAACGCGGCCAGGATCTCGAGGCGCAAGGCACGCGGGGTGGTGCGCGCGTCCAGGGGCTCCGCCCAGGCGAGGACGGCGGGGCCTTGCAGCCGGCGCGCCGCGCGGAACAGACTGAGGGCCAGCTCCGGGAGCGGCTGGGCGGTTTCGGCGACCCAGCTCTTCCAGGGCAGCGCCGCGGCCTGCGGCAGCTGGGCCAGGGCGCTGACCCACAACTCCATCTCGCGCTGCACGGCTTCCTCCCGGCCCGGCGCGACGCCTGTGCGGATCTGCGCAGCGACAGTGCGCGCGCGCACGTAACCGGCCTGCGCCGGGTCCGGCTCTGCAGCCAGCGTGGCCGCGGCCCGCAACGCCGCTCCTGCCGGCACCGGCGGCAGGCAGGCCGGCGGCCGCGCCGGCCGGATGGCAGCCGGATAGGCCAGGAGCAGCGCCAGGGCCGGGGGCAGGAACGAGATTCGCAGCAGCCGGCGGCGAGAGCCGGCCGCGGCCTGCGAAGATGCGCCTAAGTGCTCGGCCTTCAAGGTCTTCCTGTGCTAGACTGCGGATTCACGTTGGGCTCGGGAGCGGTCCGAGACGGGCTGCGGCGAGCTTGCACGAACGCCACGATGCAGCGGATTCTAGGTTCCATCTTCCTGCTTGGCTTGCTGTCCGGCGCCTGGCTGCTGCCCGCGTGCAGCGGCGGCGGAGGCGGCGGCTCCTCCGGCAATCAGGCTGCCGTGTTCCGGATCTCCGGTTGCTCGCTGGGCTGCAGCGCCGGCACCTGCGCCGCCAACAGCACCGCGGTCAACCAGGACATCGTCATCACGTTCAACGACCGGGTGGATCCGGCCACGGTGTCCTTCACCACGATACCGATCGTGGAAACCGGCACCGGCAGCACGCCACCGGGCGCCTTCATCGTGCAGGGGCGCACGGTGATCTTCCGTCCGGCCCTGCTGCTGACCGACACCGGGATCACCTTCGGCTTCGAGGAAGGCGGCGAGTACGAGATCCGCCTGTTCGCCAGCCCCGATTCCAACGTGGTGCGCTCCACAATCGGCCGGCCCAACACGACGCCGCTGCGCTGCATCGTCACCGCGTCCGGAGTGGTGGACCTGGTGCCCGGGCGGCCGACGGTGAGCTTCACGCCCAACGCGGCCGACCCGCCGGCGGGACGCGAGTTCGTGATCACCATGGTCTTCAACGACCTCATGCAGGTCGGGCAGCTCGTGGATCCTGAGACCGGCACCAGCCCCACGCTCCGTGCGGTGGTCGTGGACGAATCGGTGTCGCCGGCGCTCGAGACCACGGTGGACGGGGTGTACGAAGCCGTCCTGGACCGCAACAGCCTGACCACCACGGTGACCTTCACCGCGTTTTCACCCTACCCCGGCAACCACGACGGCCAGCGCTACCTGCGCCTGGATTTCGCCGGCCAGATCGGAGACCTGGTCGGCAACACGCTGGCCAACGCCGGCTCGTACGTGATCCCGCTGCCGGCGGCGCCCACCACCGAGGGCTCCTTCGTCGAGAGCTTCGACGACCTGTCGCAACTGGATTCGCCGGCCAGCACGGCCGGGCTGTGGGCCGCGCCGCCGGGCGCCCTGGACAGCGGCCTCAACCCGGTGACCGGACGCCACCGCGGCGGCGGCTCCGGCATCCTGGGCCGCTTCGAGCCCGCCGGGGACTTCTCGTTCAGCACGGACAGCATGACGCTCGGCGCCGATGAGTTCGACACCCTCACCGGCCAGGACGTGACCGTCACCAAGGGTGTGTTCCTGTTCGATTCGATCCGCATTCCGGCGGGCGTGGTGGTGCGTGCCAGCGGCAACTGGCCATTGCGCCTGTACGCGCGCGGCGAGATCGTCATCGAAGGCACTCTGGACGTCACCGGTGAGAGCGCCCCGGAGAACTTCGGCAAGTACTTCCCGACCAATGCCGAGAACATCGACGGGGAAGACCAGGGCGGCATCTCGGTGGCCGAGGCGAGCGGCGGCATCGAGGGCCGCGGCGGTCCCGGCGGCGGCTCCGGCGGCCACGGCGGGGCCTCCTGGTACCTGCTCACCGATCCGCCCAAGGACTATTACGACGAGTCCAAGAACAACTTCCAGAGCGGCAGCCCCGATCCCACGCGCTTCGTCAACCGGCTGGACCCCTTCGACAATGTCTCCGGCTTCCGCGCATACGGCGGCAACGGCGACGGCGTCGCCAACCGCAATTCCACGGGCGACGCCTGGGCCCGCGCCGCGGACATCGCCACCGATCGGCGCAACGGCGCCGGGATGGGCTCGTGGAGCTGGCCCCTGCGCAGCAACTCGGTGCCGTACCCGGCCTTCACCAACGACGTGCGCATCCTGTCGCACTTCGACCCGCTGCCGGGCCGCTACCTGAGCTTCTCCCTGCACCGGGCGCGCGGCGGCGGCGGCGGCGGCTTCTGGAGCGACGGCGAACAGGGATGGGTGTTCGACCCGAACGGCACCGATCCCCTGGGCAATCCGCTGCTGGAGCCGACCATCGACAGCACGGCGCAGGTGTTCGAATACAACAGCCTCTACACCTGGGACACGCGCGTGAGCGGCACGGTGCCGGACGGCGCCGGCGGCGACTTCGACGTGAGCCTGAAGCCCGGCATCGAGACGCTGGAGCCGTCCACCACCGCCACCAGCAATCTGCTGATCGGCGGTTCCGGCGGCGGCGCGGCCGGCATGAGCCAGCACGGCTCCTGGAACGCGGCCCCCAGCGCCACGCGCGGCACGCTGGACACCTACCGCACCTGCGACGGCGGCGGCGGCGGCGGCGGCGGCGGCGGGCTGCAGCTCCACGGCGGCGGCCGCTTCGCGGTGAGCGGTCTGGTCAGCGCCAACGGCGGCGGTGGTGGCAGCAGCACGTTCATGCTGGACGTGCCGTACTCGCCGCCCAACGCGGTCACGCTCGGTCCCCCGGGCGACGCCGGCGGCGGCGGCGGTTCCGGCGGTTCCATCCTGGTCGAGGTGAACGACGGACTTGAGGAAGTGGGCGCGGACGTGATCAGCGTCGAGGGCGGCGCCGGCGGACTCGGCTCGGCCGGCAATCACGGCGGCTCCGGCGGCTCCGGGCTGGTGCGCTTCGAGACCCTCACGGGGAGCGAGGGCTTGCCGGAGCTGGCGGCCCTGGTGGCCCCGGACGGCGCCGTGGATCTGGCGCCGGTGGGCCAGCCGGGCGTGCCCAACCGCACGGCCCAGGCGGCGCAGATCCTCGACGGCGACATCACGCTCAACGGCGACACCATCAACAGCAACGCCAGCGGCGTGCGCTCGCTGTGGTTCCTGGCGCCCGAGGACCTGCTGCAGCTCTTCATCGCCGGCTGGACGGTGACCTGCGAGTACAGCACCGGTGGCGCGCCGCAGACCCTGGTGTTCGACCAGGATCAGCCGCCCCAGCCGGGACTGCCCGACACCCAGGATCCCAATCCGATCTGGATCGGCTTCCAGACCGGCTGGGGCCCTCCCGGAGCCACCGAGCCCGACCCCCTGACCGTGGGCGGCTGGGTCGTGCCCAGCCGCAATCCCGCCGGCATCGGAGGCGGCCTGGCGCAGATCCAGGCCAACCTGTGGCGCATGCTGCGCTTCCAGGTCGTGTTCGACCAGGATCTGGTGGCCGCCCTCATCGGCACCCATCCCAACGCCTATTTCCGCGTCACCGAAGTCCGCATCGACTGGAGCGGCGACTGACGCCGCACGCCGCTTAGACTTGAAGGCGTGCAGTTCCTGCGACCGGACGCGATCCTGTCCGACGCTGAGGCGCTGTACCTGGACCACGTGCTGCTGGTCGAGGGCGCGCACATCGCGGCCCTGGTGCCGTACGCCGAGCTGGGTCGGGCCTACCCGGTGCAGCGCTACCCAGGCGAACTGTGGACCGCGGCACCGGTCCTGGCGCACGCCCACCTCGAGAGCCATGACGCGCCCAGCGCGCGCTGGCGGCGCGAGCGCTTTGCGGAGTGGGTCGGCGAGCTGCTGGCCTGGCGCGCGCAGGCCGGGCGTCTCAGCCCGCGCGAGAGCGCCTGGCGCGCGCTGGCCGAGCTGTCCGCGGCCGGCTGCGGGCTGGTCCTGGCCCACGTCGGCGAGCCCGGCGCCGACGGCCGCTTCGGCCCGCAGCGCCAGGCCGCGCCGCGCTTTCCGGAGGTCGTGGCCTTCCCGGAGATCTTCGCTCCCGATCCGGCGGAGACCGAGGACTGGCTGGCGCGCCTGGACCGCCGCCCGCCGCAGGCCGGCGGCGGCTACGCCTTGCACGCGCCTTACTCGGTGAGCGAGAGCCTGGCCACGGGCGTGTTCGCCCGCGCCCGCGCCTGGTCGGTTCTGGTCTCCATCCATCTGGGAGAGCACGCCGAGGAGCGGCAGATGCTGCAAGGCGCAGGCCCCTTGTCCGACCTGTTCGCGGCGCGCGGGCGTCCGGGCAAGAGCGGGACCTGGAGATCGCCCGTGGACTGGCTGGCCGCCGTGGGAGGCCTGCGCGCCCCGACGCTGGCGGTGCACGGCGGCGACTTGGACGCCGCGGAGCTGGATCGCCTGCACCGCGCCAAGGTGCCGGTGGCCTGGTGCCCGGGCACGCACGAGTACTTCAACCGGCCGCGCCCGGCCTTCGGCGGCGCCGGGCTGCCGCCGCCGGCGCTCGGCTGCGACTCGCGCGCCTCCAACGCCGCGCTGGATCCGCTGCGCGAGGTGCGCCTGGCGCGCCGCCTGCTGCCGGAGTTCGGGCCGCAGGCCTGGTGGGCGGCGCTCACCCACGGCGGCGCGCAGGCGCTGCGGCGCCGGGAGCTGGGTGTCCTTGCCGCCGGCCGTCAGGCACGCGTGCTGCGCCTGCCCTGGAGCGGCGAGAGCGCGCCCGCGGAGCTGTGCGACCGCCTGACCGGCGACGCGCAGCTGCGACCGCTCGGCCCGGTGTGCGAGCCCGGGTCCAACGGCATCTAGAATCGGCGCAGGTCTCGCGCATGCAGGAAGCCCTCGACATCGTCCGCCGCAGCCGCCACATCGTGATCACCGGTCACGTGCACGCCGACGGCGACTGCCTGGGCGCCGAAGCGCTGCTGTACCACGCCTTCCGTGGCCTCGGCAAGGAAGTGACGGTCATCAACCCGGACGCGCCGGACGCGCGTTACGCCGTCCTGGCCGCGCACACTCCGTACCGCGCGTACTCCGGGCCGCACGCGCTGCCTGACCACGACGCCTTGTTCGCCTGCGACTTCTCCATGCCCGGGCGCATGGGACCGATGGCCGAGGAGATCCGCCGCCGCGCCGGCGCGCGGGTTGCGGTGGACCACCACGTGCTGGAGCCTGCGGACCGAGCGTTCTGGAGCGCGCTGGTGCACGACCCGCGCGCTCCGGCCACCGGGGTGCTGGCCTACCGCCTGGCGCTGGCGCTGGAGGTGGCACTGCCGCTGCCCGCCCTGGAAGCCGGGTTCGTGGCGCTGTCTGCGGACACCGGCTGGTTCCGCTATCCCAACGCCGGAGCCGAAGCCTGGTCCCTGGCGGCGGACTGGGTCGCGGCCGGCGTGCGCCCCGACGTCCTCCACGACGCGATCCACCAGCACAACGACCCCGGCCTGCCGCGTGGACTGGCCGCAGGGCTGGAGTCCCTCGAGTACGACTGCGGCGGCCGCCTGGCGCTGGCCTGGCTCAGCCAGGAGCGGCTGGCGCAGGTACGCGGCAGCCTGGAGGACAGCGATCCGGTGCTCGACATCCTGCGCTCGGTGGCGAGCGTCGAAGTGGTGGCCTTCGTGTACGAGCGCGCCGGCCGCGTGCAGGCCAGCCTGCGCAGCAAGAGCGACGTGGACGTGAACGTCGCGGCGCGCGCGCTGGGCGGTGGCGGGCACCCGAAGGCCGCCGGTGTCACCTTTCCGCCGGCCACGCCGCTGCACGCCGCGCTGGCGCAGGTGCGCGCCGCCCTGCGCGCCGCGCTCGCGCCGGCGTCGGCCCCGGTCTAGGCCGCGGATTCCAGGCGCTCGCGGCGCGCGAACAGGCCGAGCAGCGCGTAGGTCGCGAGCCGCGGGTTCTTGCGCAGGCGGCGGCGCACGTAAGGCAGCCACTCCTTGCCGTAAGGCAGGTACACGCGCACCGGCAGGCCCTGGGCGCGCACCTGGCGGCGCAGCTCCTCGCGCACGCCGAGCAGCATCTGCACTTCCACGCGCGGGGCGAAGTCGGGCCGTTCCGCCAGGATCCCGCGCACGCCCGCCACCAGCGCCTCGTCGTGGGTGGCGGCGGCCACGCGGGCGCCGCCCTCGAGCAGGATGCGCACGATGCGCAGGTAGGAGTCGTTCACCTCGCCGCCGTCCTGAAAGGCGATGTCCGGCGGCTCCATGTAGATCCCCTTCACCACACGCACGTTCAACGGCTCGGCGCTCTGCAGCAGCGCGCGCGCGTCGGCGGCGCTGCGCCTCAGGCGCGACTGCAGCACGCAGCCGACGCCGGCAGCGAAGCGCCGGCGCAGGCGCTCGAACACGCGCAGCGTCGCGTCGGTGGTGGGGGAGTCCTCCATTTCGAAGCGCACGAACGCCAGCAGGGCCGACGCGGTCTCGGCCACCCGCGCCACGGTCTCGTAGCAGAAGTCCTCGCCCAGGTTGAGGCCCATCTGCGTCGGCTTGAGCGAGAGGTACAGGTCCTCCTTCAGGCCGCCGCGCACCAGCTCCTCCAGCAGGGCCAGGTACTCGGCGGCGGCGGCCTGCACGCCAGCGCGGTCGTGCACGGCCTCGCCCAGCACGTCGAAGGTCAGGCGGTAGCCGGCGGCGCGTAGGCGCAAGGCCACCGCCAGGGCGTCGCCGCGCTGCTCGCCGGCGATGTAGCGGCGGCTCAGCCTGCGCATGAGGAAACGCGGGACCAGGGGCAGGCTGGCGGCGACGGCGCGGTCGAACAGGGCCATGGCGGGCCGAATAGGATGGCGGCGCAGCCGGCTCGGCGCCAGCATGCCAGGATGGCGCCCGCCGCCGGACCCGCCGCGCCCGCCCCCCCCGGCGATCCGGGCGCTGCTGCGCCGCGCGCCGGGACGCACGCCTGGCGCTTCGTGGCCGGCCTGGCGGTCGCGAGCGCGCTGTTGTTCCTGCCCGGGGTGGCCGCACTGCCGTGGCCGGCGCGCGCCACGGCCGGCGTCACCGTGCTGACGGCCTGGTGCTGGCTGAGCGGGGCGTTGCCGCTGCCGGTGGCGTCGCTGCTGCCGGCGCTGCTCCTGCCCGTGACCGGCGCGGTGAGCGCCGCCGAAGTGGCGCGCGGCTACTTCCACGACATCCTGATGCTGTTCCTGGGCGGCTTCCTGCTGGCGCTGGCCCTGGAGCGCTATCTCCTGCACGAGCGCTTCGCCCTGGCGGCGCTGCGGTTGTTCGGGACGCGCCCGCGGCGCCTGGTGCTGGGTCTCATGCTGGCCACCGGCGCCCTCAGCCTGTTCATCAACAACACCAGCACGGCGCTGCTCATGCTGCCGGTGGCGCAGGCGCTGCTGAGCGGATGCCCGCCGGCGGCGAGCCAGCGCCTGGCGCCGCCGCTGCTGCTGGGGCTGGCCTACGCCTGCTCCATCGGCGGCGTCGGCACTCCCATCGGCACGGCGCCCAACATCATCTTCCTGGGGCAGTTCCGCGACCACTATCCGGAGGCGCCGCCGATCAGCTTCGGCGCCTGGGTGCTGGGTGTACTGCCCTTCTCGCTGGTGTTCCTGCTGCTCACGTGGTGGGTGCTGACGCGCCTGTTCGGCCCCTTGCCCGCCGAACCGGTGCTGCCGGCCGGCGAGCTGGCGCGCCGCCGCGCCGGGCAGGGAGAGCTGAACCCGGCGCAGAAGCGCACTCTCGCGGTATTCGCGCTGGTGGTGGCGCTGTGGGTGAGCCGCGCCAGCCTGGACCTGGGAGCGGTGCGCGTGCCCGGCTGGAGCGAGCTTCTGCCGGCCGGCGTGGCCGCGTCCTTGAGCGACGCCACCGTGGCGCTGTTCGGGCTGATCCTGCTGTACCTCGTGCCCGGCGCGCCCGGCCAGGGGCCGCTGCTCGGACTGGAGGACCTGCGCCGCGCGCCCTGGGACGTGCTGCTGCTCATGGGCGGCGGCTTCGCCCTGGCGGCCGCGTTCGAGTCCACTGGCCTCACCACGGCCATGGGTGAAGCCCTGCGCGCGGCCCTGAGCGGGCTCTCTCCCCTTGTGGCGGTGCTCCTGACCGCGGCCGTGGTCACCGTGTTCAGCGAAGTGGCCAGCAACACCGCGGCCATCACGCTGCTCCTGCCGCTCTTGTTCAGCGCCGCGGCCGCGGCGTCCCTGCACCCGCTGCTGCTGGCGCTGCCGGCCACGCTGGCTGTGAGCAACGCCTTCATGCTGCCGGCGGGCACGCCCCCCAACGCCATCATCTTCGCCACCGGGCGCGTGCGCATGGGCCAGATGGCGCGCGCCGGGATCGTGCTCGACGTCCTGACCGTGCTCCTGGTGACGCTGTTCACCCTGCTGTGGATCGCGCCGCTGTGGGGCGTGGACCTGCGCGCGGTTCCGGACTGGGCCCGCTGAAACCGGCCCCGGCTATACTCGCGCGATGGCCGTGGTGCGCCCGCGGACGCGTTGGCTGCTGCTCCTGACCGCCGCCGCGGGCTGCGCGGACGAGGCGGCGTCCGGCCCGGACCTGATCCTGGTGTCCGTGGACACGCTGCGGGCCGACCGCTTGTCCGCGTACGGCGCCGCGCGCGACTGCGACGGCGACCCGGCCGCGCCCTGGAGCGTGCGCGGGCTGGCGGCCAGGGGCGTGACCTACGAGTGGTGCTGGGCCGCCGCCGGACAGACGGTGCCCTCGCTGGGCAGCTTCTGGACCGGAAAGCCGCCGCTGGAGCATGGCGGCATCACCAACCTGCACCCGGTGCAGCTTCCGAGCCGGGCCGAGCGCCTGCAGGAGCAGGGCTACGTCGCGCACGCCCGCGTCGCCAACCGCTGCCTGACGCCCGGCATCGGACTCAACCGCGGCTTCGACAGCTACGCCATCCGCTTCGGCCCCGACGAGGCGGGCATCCCTGCGGAGCTGGCCGGGGCCGCGTCCGCGACTATCCGCAACGGCCAGTCCTTGCTGCTCTGGGCGCACTTCATGACGCCGCACCAGCCCTACAGCCCGCCGCCCCCCAACGACCGGCGCTACACCGAACGCAGCGATCCTCAGGGCAGCAACGACGTCCTGGCGCAGCTGCACCGCAGCCCGGAGCTGGCCGACGCGGCCACGGTGGAGCACCTGCGCGGCCTCTACGACGGTGAGGTGCGCAGCGCCTGCGGGTACGTGGAGGATCTGCTGGAACGGCTCGACGCCGAGTACCGCAAGGCCGGCCGCGGCGGGCTGCTGGACAACGCCGTCGTGGTGTTCTTCGCCGACCACGGCGAGGAGCTGGCCGACCACCACGCTTACTTCATGCACGCCAAGTCGCTCTACAGCGGCGTGATCCGCGTGCCGCTGATCATTGCCGGGCGCGGGTTCCCGTCCGGCAGGCGCGAGCCGCGGCCGCTGGGGCTGTGGGAGGTCCTGTCCGTAGTGCTGGACGGCGCGCAGCCGGACGCCGGGCCGCACTGCGCCGCGTGGAAGGCGCGCTTCTACAGCGTGCGCGACGAGCGCTGGACCCTGGTCCACAACCCCTGCCACGATCGCAACGGCCCGCTGGAGCCGCCCGAGGACGTCCCCTTCTACTATGAGCCGGTGGCGCTGTACGACCGGCTCGCCGATCCGACCGAGCAGCACGACGTCGCGGCGCAGCATCCGCAGGAAACCCTGCGCCTGCTGGCGGCCTTGCGCGACTGGTATGGCGCCTTGCACGTGCTGCCCGTGGAGGACGCGGCCCTCGACGACGCGCCTTCCTTGCAGGAGCTGGGCTACGCCGACGTCGCCGGCGGCGAGGCGGACTGCCCGCCGTGGCCGCCGCAACGCTGGGAAGCGCCGTCCCCGGGCGCGCCGCGATGAGCGCGGAGCGGAGCGCCCGCCTCGTTCCTTGGCTGGAGGGCGCGGCCCTGGCCGCCGCCGCCTTCCTGGTCCTGCTGTGCGGCGGAGAGGCGGTACGCGCCTCCTATCACGGCTTCCTGCACGCGGCGCTGGGCGAAGCCGTGCTGCGCGACGGCTTGGCGCCGGAGAACCCGTACCACGCCGGCGCGCCCTTGCGCTATTACACCTTGTACCCGGCCCTGGGCGTGCTGCTCGGGCGCGCCGGGATCGGCCCGCTGTGGGCTTTCGCGGCCGGCAACGTCCTGGCCGCGCTGCTGTTCGCGCCGGCGCTGGACGCGCTGGGACGCGCCTTCGGCCTGTCGTTCCGCGCCCGCCGCGGCGCGTTCCTGGCGGCGGTGCTCGGCTTCAATGCCCTGGGCTGGCTCGGCTTCCTCCTGCCGCACGACAGCGTCATGGGCCTGCGCCCGGTGTTCGCGTTGCGTCCCATGACCTTCGCCGCCACAGCCTTCGGCTGGGACCCGCGCCTGCAGGCCTTCCTGCCCAAGTTCCTCAACGTGTCCTCGTTCGCGCTGGCCCTGCCCTTCGCATTCTGGGCCATGGCGGAGGCGGCGGCGGTGGGCGGCGCGCGGGCCGGCGGCCCGCCGCCGCGGCCGTGGCGCGCGGCCGTGCACGCCGCCGCCGCCCTGGCACTCAATCCGCTGGTCGGCGCTTTCGCCGGCGTCTTGATGGCGGCCTGGGCTGCGCCGGCGCTGCGCGCCCCCGGGCGCGCGCGCTGGACCTGGCCGCTGGCGGGCGCGCTCGCGGTCGGGCTGGCGCTGCCGTTCCTGCTGCCGGCCCTGGCGCCGGCGACCCACGGCGAGTCCCTGATCGAGCCGGCGTTCCGGGGTACGCCGGTGACCAATCTGGTGGGGCCGCTGGCGCTCGTGCTCATCCCCGGAGTCGTCGGCGCCGCCGCGCTGCGCGCGCCGGCGCGGTGGCGCTGGACGCTGGGGGCGCTGTGCGCGGCGGCAGTGGTGCTGCTGGGCGAGATGCCGTGGGGGAACGAGTACAAGATGGCGCGCCTCGGCGGCGTCCTGTGGGCGCTGCCCGCCGGCGTCTGGGCGGCCGGCCAGTGGGAGCGGCGCGGCGCGCGGCGCTGGCTGGCCGTGGCCTTGCTGGCGCTGAGCCTGCCGACGAGCGTGGCCGTTCCCTACGCCTACGTGGCCTGGGGACGCCAGGGCGAGGCCCTGCCGCTGCGCAGCGCCGCCGGAGCCCTGGAGGTGCACCCGCACGGTCCGCTGCGCGACATGCCGCAGGGCTGGCTGGCCGTGGAGGCCGCCGCCGACCCGGCCGCGGTGCTGCTGCTGAATCCGTTCCGCAGGGAAGCCAGCGCCGAACGCGACACCATCCAGGGCGAGCCGCTGGCGCCGCTGCTGCACCACTCTTTGTTCGTGGATTATCCCCAGATCCACAACGACGGCATGCCGGATCTGCGCGCGCGCCTGGCGCTGGCGCAGGAGTTCTATGCGCGCCCCGGCGCCGCCGCGGGGTCCGATCCCGCGGCGGCCTTGCAGCGCCTGCGCGACCGCCTGCCGCAGCGTCCGTTCCTGGCGCTGGCCGCGGACGCGCCGCCGGCGGCCGGCGCGGCCCTGCTGGCCGCAGGCGCGCAGCGCCTGTGGAGCGAAGGCGGGCTCAGTCTGTGGTTATTGCCGCCGGCGCGGCCTGCGACGGAGCCAGGCCCGGGACCCGCGCCCGGTAGGTGATCGCTTCGCGCACGTGCTCGCCGCCCACGCGCTCGCAACCGAGCAGGTCCGCGATCGTGCGCGCCACGCGCAGGCAGCGCACGCAGCCGCGCCCGCTGAAGCCGAAGCGTTCGGCCGCGGACTGGAGCAGCGCGTCGGCCTGTGGCGCCATGCCTTCCGCGCGCAGGTCCTGCAAGGACGCCTGGCTGGCCAGGGGCGGCCGCCCGCGGGCGCCGCGGCGGCGCTGCAGCGCGGCTGCGCGCTCGAGCCAGGCGCGCGCCTCTTCATCGCTCGGCGGTGTGGGCGGGCCTTGCAGGCGCCAGGGCTCGACCGGACCCACTTCGACGAACAGGTCGAAGCGGTCGAGCAGCGGGCCGCTGGTGCGGGCGCGGTAGCGCTGCTTCTGGGCCAGCGTGCAGGCGCACGGCATCTTCGGGTGCCCGGTGTAGCCGCAGGGGCACAGGTTCATGGCCGCCACAAGCAGGACATCGGCGGGAAAGACCGCCTGCTCGAGCACGCGCTGCAGGCGCACCTCCTTCTCCTCCAGCGGCTGGCGCAAGCCTTCCAGGACGGGGCGCGCGAATTCCGGCAGCTCGTCCAGGAACAGCACGCCGCCGTGGGCGCGCGACAGCTCGCCCGGCCGCAGCGGGTGGCCGCCGCCGAGCATCCCTTGCGGCGAGATGCTGGTGTGCGGCGCGCGCAGCGGCGGCCGCTCCGCCAGCGCGCGCACGCGCCCGCGCGCGGCCTCGATGAGCGCCAGCTCCAGCGCCCGCTCCGGCGGCAGCGGCGGCAGCAGGTTCACCAGACGCCGGGCCAGCAGGCTCTTTCCGGTTCCGGGAGGCCCCTGCAGCAGCAGCGCGTGGCGGCCGGCGGCGGCGATGATGGCCGCGCGCCGCGCCACGTCCTGGCCGCGCACGTCGTCCAGGCGCTCGGCCGGCGGTGCCGCCGCGGCCTGGGACGTCACGGGCTGCGCCGTCGCGGCGGCCGCCGGATCGCGCAGCAGCGCGGCCACGCCGCCGAGGTCGCCCACGCCGTACACAGGCACTCCCGGAGCCAGTGCCCCTTCCGGCGCCGCTTCCGGCGCGGTGACCACGCCGGCCAGGTGTCCGCGCGCCGCCATCGCGGCCAGCAAGGTGCCCCGCGCCGGAGGTCCCAGCCGGCCTTCCAGGTCGAGCTCGGCCAGGAACAGCAGCGGCTGGCGCGGCGGAGGCAGGAGCCGCTGCGCCGCGAGCACCGCCACCGCCAGCGCCAGATCCAGCGGCAGGCCGCTCTTGGGCAGCTGCGCGGGCACGAGGTTGAACAGCACCTTGCCCTTGGGGAAGGAAAAACCGTGCCGGCGCAGGGCCGGAGGCAGGCGCTCGCGCGCCTCCAGGGCCACGGCATCGGGCATGCCGACGACCTGGACCCGCGAGAGTCCGCGCCCGAGCAGCGCCTCCACGCGCACGAGGCGCGCCTTGCCGCCGTAAAGGGTGGCGCCGTAGATGCCGGTTTCCACCTCCGGATGACGGACCAGCCGCGCATGGTTACGCATCAAGGCAGGGCCAGCGGTCCTTCCAGGGTGGTGCGCAGCGCGATCCCGCGGCGCGCGGCCACCGCGGCCGCGGGCAGCGGCCAGTCATTGCGGCCGCACGCAGCCCAGACCATGCGCGGCCGCAGGTGGTCCAGCAGCTCCGGCAGTCCATCGGTGGTGAGCCCGTGGTGGGGGAGCAGCAGGACGTCCAGCGGTCCCGGTTCCAGCACCGCCGTGAGCTGGCGCAGAGCGTGGCCGTACTGATCGCCGAGCAGCACGGCGCGGAACCGCGGGCCGCGCAGCTCCAGCACCATGCCGCTGCCGTTGCGGTCGGCATCGAGCGCGGGGCGGACGCCGACCAGGCGCGCCGCCAGCGGCCGCAGCTCCGGCAGGTCCAGGGTCTGCCCGGGGCCAGCCGCGAGCCGGCGCAAGCCGTGCCGCTCCTCGAGCAGCTGCAGGGCGTTGGTGTGATCGCTGTCCGGGTGGCTGGTGGCTCCCTGCGCCGGAAGAGGCCAGTGGCGGCGCGCCAGCTCCGGCAGGAGCACGGCGTCGAGCAGCCGGCGCGGGCGCAGGTCGGCGCTGCCGAGGTCGAAGGCGAAGGATTCCCGGTCTCCGGCGATGACTGCGGCCAGCCCGTGGCCCACCGGCAGCACGACCAGCCCCGGGCGGCGAGGCGCGGGCAGCACCAGCAGCGCCAGCGCCAGGACCGCGCCGGTGGCGCGGGCCGCGGGCGCGCGCGGCCACGTCCCCGTGAGCGTCATGAGCACGGCGGCAGCCGCGGCGGCGACCGCCGCGGTCGGCACTTGCGGCATGGCCCAGGGACTTCCGGGCAGGCGCTCGGCGACGCCGAGCACGGCGCCTTCCGCGGCGCGCACCGCGTGCAGCACGGGATTGCACACGCCGCCAAGAGGCGTGCAGGCAAGCGCATACAGTGCCAGGCGCAGCGGGAACAAGGGAGCGAGCAGCGGCGTCAGCAGCACCGTCCAGGGCTCCACGGTCCCCTGCAGCGCGTGCATCCACGGCGCGGTGGCCGCGAACGCGGCCAGCGACGGCTGCAGCACGCGCCGCAGCCAGGCGCTCGTGCGCGCCGCAGGCGCGGCGATCAGGCCGGCGGTGGCCGCATACGACAGCAGCAGCCCGATGTCGGCGGGCCGCGGCGGGACCAGCGCGACCTCGACCCACAAGGCGGCGGCCCACAGCGTCCAGGCGGACACGCGGCGCCCGCGCGCGGCCATGCCATCGCGCAACAGCACCGCGCTGAGCGCGCGCATGACCGGAGCCTCGCCGCCGGAGAGCAGTGCCGCAAGCAGCAGCGCCGGCCAGCGCAGCGCGGCCAGCCGCCGCGGCAGCAGCCGGCGCAGCAGCACGTCGTACAGCCACAAGTGCATTCCCGACACCGCCAGGATGTGCAGCAGACCCAGGCGCCGGTACGCCTCCGCCAGCTCCTCCTGATCGCTCAGCGGGTCGCCCAGGACCAGGGAGCAGGCCAGTGCGGACTCACCCGCCGGCAGCCGCGCCTGCAGGTGCAGGCGCAGGGCGTGCCGCCAGCGCGTCACCACGCTCACCGGCGTGGCGCCGCCGGAGCGCGCCAGCCAGCAGGCCCGCTCCAGGCGCGTTCCCGCCGGCGTCGCCACCAGCACGCCGGCGACGCGCAGGGTGGCGCCCAGCGCCGGTACTGCATCCGATTGCGGGCTGGTGAACGCCAGCCGCCGCTCTTCCCGATCCAGCGCCCGCCCATCCGGGCTGCACAGCGTGTCGAGCCAGCCGCGGATGCCGCCCTCGGGCAGCGGCTGCCAAGCGAGGCAGCGGCCGTCCAGCACCACCGGCCGGGTGGCGAACACGACCGCCGGCGGGCGCTGCGGCGCGCGCGCCAGTCCCAGCAGCAGTGCCGCGCACACGATCCAGCCGCGAGCCGGTGCCAGCGCCACCGCGACCGCCACCAGCAGTGCCGCCACCGCCGTGGCGTCCCCGAGCGCCGGGTCCAGCCCGCGGCGCACCGCGGGCACCCCGCAGCCCAGCAGGAAGGCCACGGCGGCCAGCACCGTGGTGGGCAGGCGGGGAGCGGGACGCGGCGGTCTCCACAGCAATGAAGAACGGAGAGCCGGCGAAAGGTGACGTTAAGATCCGGCGCGTGTCCCAGACGCCGCGCGCGCTCTACCCCGGAACGTTCGATCCCATCACCCTGGGCCACCTGGATCTGATCCGCCGCGGCGTCGACCTGTTCGGCTCCTTGTGCGTGGCCGTGGCCCGCAACGACAGCAAGACCCCGCTGTTCAGCGTGGAGGAGCGCCTGGACATGATCCGCGCGGAGACGCGCGAGCTGCCCGGCGTCAGCGTGGAGAGCTTCGGCGGCCTGGTGGTCGAATACTGCCGCCTGCGCGGCATCCCGACCATCCTGCGCGGGGTGCGCACCGCCAGCGACTTCGAGTACGAGTTCCGCATGGCGCTCACCAACCGCGTGCTCAACGAGGGCGTCGAGACCGTGTTCGTGATGCCGAACGAGAGCTACGCTTACCTCAGCAGCAGCCTCATCAAGGAGGTGTACTCCAGCGGCGGCGACCTCACCCGTTTCCTCACCCCCTCCGTCCACGAGCGCCTGCTGCGCCGCCTGCGCCGTCCATGAAGCCGGCGCTCCTCTTCCTGCGGTTCCTCCTCCCATTCCTCCCCGCCTGCACTGACGCCGTGCTCCACCCCGTCACCACACCCAACGCCCCCGCCGCCATCGGTCCGTACAGCCAGGGCATCGTCGCCGACGGCTTCCTCTACACCAGCGGGCAGATCGCGCTGCGGCCGGACGGCACGCTCGATCCCGGGGACACGCGCGCGCAGACGCGCCAGGTGCTGGCCAACCTGGACGCGGTGCTGCAGGCCGCGGGATGCGGCCGCACGGACGTGGTGAAGGCCAGCGTGTTCCTGGCCGACCTCGCCGACTTCGCCGCCATGAACGAGGTCTACGGCGAGTTCTTCGGCGCGCACAAGCCGGCGCGCAGCACCATCCAGGCGGCGCGCCTGCCCAGGGACGCGCGCGTCGAGATCGACTTCATCGCGCGCCTGCCGCATTAAGGCAGGATCGCCAGGCCCGCGGCCGCGGAGCTGCAGCGCGCCACGCCAGCCTGGAAGCTGACCGCGGCAAACCACAGCTTGCCGCCAGTCCAGCGCGCGAGAGCTCCGGGACGCGCCTCCCACGTGGCGCGTGCGGCGGCGGACCGGTCGAGCTGCCTGCGCATGCCGGCAGCCCCCGGCGGAGTCGTGCCCTGGATGGACCGGCGGAACACGGGAACCGCGCCGAGTGGAACCACGAGGCCGCCCATCGTGCCGGGACCCGTCCCCGCCGCTGAGGCCAGGATCGCGTGGGAGCACAGCGCTTCCGCGCCGGGAAACTGCAGCTCAAACTGCACCAGTCCGCCGGCGGCTGCGGGGAGCGACGAACGCGAGAGGCGCAGGAACGGCCGGAAGCTGTAGATCGTGACCATTCCGGTGTCGGCGTGGCCGCCGGCGGAACCCGATGCGCGAGAGCGCCCGCGGAAGCAAGACAGACCGTCCGAGTACCTCGCCGTCTGAGGCACTTTTCTTACCAAGGTCCCGGGGGCTCGCCTCAGGTCGGCTGCCGCAGGCCCTCGCCGACCAGCTGCAGGGCCAGCAAGGTCAGGGCCAGCGCGAACGAGGGCGCCGCGATCAGCCACCAGCAGGCGACCAGGGGGTTGAGAGCCGCAATCCCTTCCGAGGCGAGCAGGCCCCAGGAGACCGCCGGAGGCTCGACGCCCAGGCCCAGGAACGAGAGGAAGGCCTCCATCAGGATCACGCGCGGCACCGTGAGCGTCAGCAGCGCCAGCACGGAGGGCCACAGGTGCGGGAGCACGTGGCGGCGCAGGATCCACGGCGTGCCGGCGCCCTGGGCGCGCGCCGCCTGCACGAACGGAGCCTGGCGCAGGCGCAGGGTCTCGGCGCGCGTCACGCGCGCGGTCGGGAGCCAGAACAGGAGACCCACGGCCGTGAAGAACAGGTGCGTGCGCGACAAGCCGGCGGCGGCCAGCTCGTCGCGGTACGCCTGGGCGACGGACAGGAGGAAGAGGACCATCACCACCAGCGGCAGCGACTCGAAGAAGTCGGCGGTGCGCATCATCACGCGGTCCAGGCGGCCGCCGCGCAGGCCGGCCAGCGCGCCGTAAGGGATGCCGACGGCCAGCGCGATCGCGGTGCCGAGCAGTCCGGCCAGCAGCGACACGCGCGCGCCGTGGAGGGTGCGCGACAGGATGTCGCGTCCCTTCAGGTCGGTTCCGAGCACCGGATCGTGGACCCAGGACGGCGGCTCCAGACTGCGCTCGAAACGCACCTCGGTCGGGTCGGGGAGCGGCAGGAGCGGGGCGAGCAGCGCCGCTGCTGCCAGCAGGGCGAGGACGGCCAGGCCGAAGCGGGCGCCGCGGCTCACGACAAGGCCTCCGTGCGCGGATCCAGGCGCGCCAGCAGCAGGTCGGCCGCCAGCGTGCACAGGCCGAGCAGCAGCGTGTAGGTGACGGTGGCGCCGAGCGCGAGCGTGTAGTCGCGGTTGAGCGCGGCCTGCACGAAGTGCGCGCCCAGGCCGGGCAGGGCGAACACCTGCTCGATGACCAGGGAGCCGGTCAGCAAGCCGGCGGCCGCTGGCCCCAGGAACGCGACCACCGGCACCAGGGCCGGCCGCAGCACGTGGCGGCGCAGGAGCCTGGCGCGCGGCAGGCCCTTGGCGCGGGCGGCGCGCACGGCGTCGCTGTGGAGGATCTCCAGCGCGCCGCTGCGGGTCAGGCGCGCGATCTGCGCCGCGACCGGCAGACCCAGGCACAGGCACGGGAGGATGAGGTGCGCGGGGCTGCCGGTTCCCGCGGGCGGAAGCCAGCCGAGCGTGAAGGAGAAGGCCAGCACGGCCGCGGCCGCGAGCACGAAGCTCGGCACGGCCAGCAGCAGCGTGGTCAGGAGCAGGACCAGGGTGTCCGGCGCGCGCCGCCGCTGCGTGGCGGCCCACAGGCCCGCGGGGACGCCGCACAGCAGCGCGAACAGGAGGGCCGCGGCGCCGAGGGCCAGCGACAGCGGCAGGGACTGCGCCAGGATCTCGCCGACGCTGACGCCGCGGTAGCGCAGCGACGGCCCGAAATCCCCGTGCGCGAGGTTCCACAGGCTGCGCGCGTACTGGGCCGCCAGCGGCTCGTCGAGGTGGTAGTGCTGTTCCAGCGCGCGCCGCAGCTCGGGGCGCGTTTCGCGCTCCTGGTCGAAGGGGCCGCCGCGCGCCGCGCGTGCCAGCAGGAAGGCGGCGGCGTGCACGGCGAGCACGGTGAGCAGCAGGGCGCCCACGCGGCTGAGCAGCGCGGCCGCGCGCACGGCCTAGTCTTCCGGGCCCGTTGCAGCCAGGCGCAGGCGGCCCCAGTCCACGTACTGGCGGCTGTTGCGGGCGAAGTTGGCGATGCGCGGCGCCACCAGCTCGTGGGTGGCGTAGTGGAACAGCGGGATGATCGGGGCCTGCTCCAGGAGGTAGCTCTCGGCGGCGCGCAGGCGCTCGAGACGGGCCGCGGCGTCGCCTTCCGCCGCCGCCAGGCGCGCGCCGTATTCCGGATCGGCCCAGGCGGTCTGGTTCTGCGGGTTGTCGGCGCGCAAGACGTCCAGGAAGGTGGCCGGGTCCAGGTAATCGCCGATCCAGGAGGCGCGCGCCAGGTCGTAGTCGCCGGCCCGCACGGCCGCGCGCGCGGACGCGGATTCCTGCATGTCCAGGGTGGTCGCCACGCCGAGATGGCGGCGCCACTGGTCGGCCAGCGCCTCGGCCACGTCCCGGCTGGTCTCGCCGCTGGGGAAGACCACGCGCAGCCGCGGCAGGCCGCTGCCGCCGGGAAAGCCGGCGGCGGCGAGCAGGTCCGCGGCCGCCTGCGGGTCGAAGCGGCACTCGGCGGCGGGCTGGTACGGCGCCGCATACGGCGGCACGAAGGAGCGCGCCGGGGCCTGGCCACCGCCCACCGTGGCGGCCAGGGCGTCGCGGTCCACGGCCAGGCTGAGGGCGCGGCGCACGCGCGCGTCCTGCAAGGGGCCGCGCCGGCAGTTCACACGGTAGAATTCGGTGCCGAAGTAGGGCGCGGGCGCGTACTCGGCGCGGGATGCGAGCGCCGGGATGGCGAGGGAGGGCACGTCCGGCGCGTAGTCGGCGTCGCCGGCCAGGAACAGGTTGAGCGCCGTCAGCAGTGAGTCGGTGGTGAGGAAGTCGATGCGCGCGATCGTCACCGACGCGGCGTCCCAGTAGCAGGGGTTGCGCGCGACGCGCACGCGGTCGCGCACGCGCCGTTCCAGCAGGCGGTACGGGCCGGAGGAGACGCGCAGGGAGGCGGGCTCGCCCGCGGGAGCGGCGCGGTCGCAAGGCGGGAGCGGCGCCAGCGCGTGATACGCGCACATCTGGTCGAAGCACGGCACCGGGCGCTGGAAGCGCACGCTCAGGCGGCCGCCCTCGGCCTGGAGGCCAGCGGGAGGCGCGGCGCCGTCGGGGTCCCACTCCGCCAGGCCTTCCAGCGGCAGCCAGTCCCGGCACGGCGCGGCGGTGGCCGGGTGCAGGAGGCGGCGCCAGGAATCCACGAAGTCCACGGCGGTGAGCGGGCTGCCGTCGGACCAGCGCAGGTCCGGCCGCAGCGTGAACTCCCAGCTCCTGCCGCCGTCGTGCGCCCGCCAGGACTGCGCCAGCGCCGGCTGCGGCAGCAGGGTCGCGGGATCGAGGCGCGTGAGGCCGCAGGTGAGAGCGGACAGGATGCGCCCCTCGGCGGTGCTGGAGGCGAGCTGCGGGTCGAGGACCTCCGGGTCGGGGCCGTTGGCGACCACGAGCTCGGCGGCAGCGCCGCGGCAGGAAGCGAGCACCAGTCCCACCAGCAGTGCCGGACGCACCGGCGCAGGATAGCGGGGCAACGCTCTAGAATCGAAGGGTGTCCGAAGGGCCGCTGTTGCAGGTCGCGGGGCTCACGCTCACGGTGCCCTCGCCGCGCGGCCCGGTGGCGGTGGTGGATCGGGTCGGCTTCGTGATCGGCCGCGGCGAGACCCTGGGCCTGCTGGGCGAGAGCGGCTGCGGCAAGACCTTGACGGCGCTGTCGCTGCTGCGCCTGCTGCCTCCGGCGGTGCATCTGGCCGCCGGCAGCGTGCGCTTCGACGGCGTGGACCTGGCGGCCCTGCCCGAGCGCCAGCTGCGCCGCTACCGCGGCAAGCGCGTGGCCATGGTGTTCCAGGATCCGGCCGCGGCTCTCAACCCCGTGCTGCGGGTGGGCGCGCAGGTCGAAGAGGTGCTGGAGGTGCACCGGCGCCTGTCCGGCGCGCAGCGGCGGCGGGAAGTCGCGCGCCTGTTCGGCGACGTCGGCCTGGCGGAGCCGGAGCGCAGCGCCCGCCGCTATCCGCACGAGCTGAGCGGGGGACAGCGCCAGCGCGTGCTCATCGCCATGGCCCTGGCCGGGGAGCCCGAGCTGGTGGTCGCCGACGAGCCCACGGCGTCACTGGACGTGACGGTGCAAGCCCAGATCCTCGAGCTGTTCCGGGAACTGCGCCAGCGGCGCGGGCTGTCGCTGCTGTGGATCGGGCACGACCTGGGCGTCGCCGCCAGCCTGTGCGACCGCGTGACCATCCTGTACGCCGGACGCGTGGCCGAGACCGGCGCGCTGGCGCGCGTGTTCCGCCAGCCCCTGCACCCGTACACCCAGGGCCTGCTGGCCGCCATGCCCCTGCTGGAGCGGCGCGCGCCGCCCAAGGGCATCCCCGGGCGCGTGCCGCCGCCCGCGGAGCTCCCGGAGGGCTGCCGCTTCCGCGACCGCTGCCCGGCGGCCTTCGCCGACTGCGCCAGCGAGCCGGCGCTCATTCCGGCGCCGCTGGGCTCGCCGGGGCAGGCCGCGGCCTGCTGGCTGCACGCGACGCGGCCGGGCGCGGCGACATGAGCGCGGCCGCGGACAACGGCTGGCGGCTGCGGCTGCGCGCCCTGGAGGTGCGCTATCCGGCCGAGCAGCGCTGGCTGCGCCGGCCGCGGCGCTGGGCGCGCGCGGTGGACGGCGTCAGCCTGGAGATCCCGGCCGGCGAAACCCTGGCGCTGGTGGGGGAGTCCGGCTGCGGCAAGACCACGCTCGGGCGGGCAGTGCTCGGCCTGGTGGCGGCCAGCGCCGGGGAGATCTGGTTCCGGCCGCCGGAGGCGGTGCGCCGCCAGGCTCCCGGGCTGGACGCCCTGCTGGCCGGCCGCGGCCGCGACGGTGCGCTGGACTTGGCGGCGCTGCCGGCGGCGGCGTGGAAGCCGGTACGGCGGGCGCTCGGCATGGTGTTCCAGGATCCCAGCTCGTCGTTGAACCCGCGCATGCGCGTCTGGCGCGTCGTGGCCGAGCCCCTGCTCATCCATCGCGCGGGGTCCGCCGCGGCGCTGCGCGCGCGCGCGGACGCCCTGCTGGAGCGCGTCGGCATCGCGCCCGTGCTCGGCGAGCGTTTCCCCAACGAGTTCAGCGGCGGCCAGCGCCAGCGCATCGGCATCGCCCGCGCCCTGGCCCTGGATCCGGCGCTGGTCGTGTGCGACGAGCCGGTCTCGGCCCTGGACGTGAGCGTGAAGGCCCAGATCCTGGAGCTGCTGCTGGATTTGCAGCGCGAGCGCGGCCTGTCCTACCTGTTCATCTCGCACGACCTTGCGGTGGTGCGCCAGATCGCCCAGCGCACGGCCGTCATGTACGCGGGCCGCCTGGCCGAGGTCGGGCCCACGGACGCGCTGTTCGCCGCGCCGCGGCACCCCTACACGCGAGCCTTGCTGGCGGCCGTGCCGGCAGTGGACGGCGCCCGCGCCGGGCGCCTGCTGCTGCGCGGCGAGCCGCCCAGCCCGAGCGCGCCGCCGTCCGGCTGCCGTTTCCACCCGCGCTGTCCGGAGGCGTTCGCGCGCTGCGCCGCCGAGGAGCCCGGCTGGTATCGCGCCGGGGAGGGCGCGGCCGCCTGCTTTCTGGCGGAGCCTCTATCCTGAGGCGGCCACCTGCATGCTGCGCGCCCTGTTCTTCGACGTGGACGACACCTTGTATTCGTCCACGCAGTTCGCGGAGAGCGCGCGCGAGCGCGCCGTGGACGCGATGCTGGCCCGCGGCCTGCGCATGGAGCGGGCGCGCGTGCTCCAGGAGCTGCAGGGCGTGGTGGCGGAGTTCAGCAGCAACGACGACCGCCATTTCGACCGCCTGCTGGAGCGGCTGCCGGCCTCCGCCACCGCCGGCGTGAACAAGGCGCTGCTGGTGGTGGCGGGCGTGATCGCGTATCACCAGACCAAGTGGGAGGAGCTGCGCATCCGCACCAGCGCCCAGCGCCTGCTCGAGGACCTGGCCGCCACCGAGCTACGGCTCGGCGTGATCACCTCCGGCATCACCAAGAAGCAGATGGAGAAGATCCTGCGCCTGGGGCTGGACCGCTACGTGGATCCCGGGCTGATCTTCATCACCGACCAGCAGGGCATCGCCAAGAGCAACGCCAAGCTGTACGTGCGGGCGGCGCAGGTGGCGGGTGTGCCGCCCGCCGCAGCCATGCACGTCGGAGACCACCCGGCGCACGACGTGGACAGCGCCAAGCGGGCCGGCATGATCGCGGTGTGGCACCGCGGCGGCGGCAAGTACTCGGCGCTCGAGCCGGCCGAGAGACCGGACCACGTGATTGACGACCTGGGGGAGCTGCGCGCGCTCCTGGCGGAGCACTACGCCGTGCGCCTGGGCGCCTAGTTGTTCATCACGCTGTCCATCCGCCCCATCACCTCCTGCGCGTCGGTGATGTGGGCGCGGATCAGGATGATCACGTCCTGGTTCTCGTGCGCCTCGCCCTCGGTCTTGAACAGGATCGAGAGCACCGGGATCTTGGCCAGGAGCGGGATCTCGGCGCGCTGCTCGATGTCCAGCAGCTTCTTCAGGCCGCCGATGACGACGATGCCGCCATCCGGAACACGCACCGTCGTGTTGGCGCTGCTGACCTGGAGCTCGGGCAGCTGCAAGGTCACCGGCGTGGTCAGACCGGCCAGCGAGGAGGTGAACTCCGGGATCGGGCGCAGCAGCGTCGCCACCGTCGGCCGCAGCTCCAGGGTGATGTACTTGCGGTCGTGGCTGATGGTCGGGCGCACGTCCAGCACGATGCCGTCGCTGAGCACGCCCACCTGCGGGTCGGCGATCAGCGCCGCCTGCGCCACTTCCACGTCCATGTCCTGGACGTAGGTCACCTGGTTGAGCACGGTGATGAAGGAGCGCATGGTGTTCTGCACCGACACCGTGGACGAGGTCAGCTCCTGGGCGCGGTTGCTCTTCTCCACCGCGCGCAGGATGAAGGCGTACTGCGTGTCGTCCAGGAAGGTGAAGCCCATGGTCAGGCCGCCTTCCGGCGTGAGGCGGTCGCCGTACGCGCCCAGGATGTTCTCGCTGCGGGCGCGCAGGTCGCCGTCGCCGAAGTCATCGAAGAACAGGCCGGCCGAGGGGTTGGTGTCCGGAGCGCCGGAACCGCTGTTGTCCAGGCCGCGCGAGGCGTTGTCTTCGAGCCCGCTGGTGATGTCGTCCAGGTTCACCAGCGAGGTGGGGGGCGAGAATGTGCCGCCCAGCCCGCGCCAGTCCACGCCCATCTCCTGCAGGAAGTCCTTCTGGATGGTGAGGAAACGCGCCTCGATGGTGACCATCGAGGACACGTAGCGGCGCAGGTCCTGCAGGAAGGCGTCGATCTGGCGCTGCACCTCGTGCGTGTGCACCACGATCAGGAAGCCGTTCTGGTAGCGGATGGAGACGCCCTCCATCTCCTCCCAGGTGGTGGGGGCGATGGACTGGCGGATCAGCTGCTCCAGGTTGTCCGGGTTCATGATCGCGCGCAGGTCGCCGAAGGCGCCGCCGAACACCGGCTCCTCCTCGTCCACGCCGGTGGGCGTCTGGTCCGGCAGGCGGATGTCGGCGATCTTGGGGCCGCTGAAGTCTGTGACCTGGGCGGTCAGGTCCTGCACGTCGTGGCCCTTCAGCACGAGCTGGCCCTGGGCCTTGGCGGCGCTGGAGATGTACACCACGCCGTTCTTGAGACTGTAGGTCACGGTGGGGCCGGCGGCGGCCGTGATCACCTTCAGCGCGTTCTCGACGCTGATGCGGTGCGCCAGGTTGAGGTTGAACTCGACGCCCTCGGCGTCCACCGCTTCCACCGCGTCGGGCGTCACCACGAACGGGATGTCGGTGTAGGTCCGGAGCTGGTTGATCACCTCCTCCAGCGAGGTCTCTCCGGCCACCTGCAGGCCCGGGATCATCGTGGTGGACAGCTCCTGCTGCAGCGCCAGGCTGGTCTCGTCCACCTCCTCGGCCAGGCCCAGCTCGCGGTAGTCCTTGCGCAGCTCGCTGATGCGGGCCCAGTAGTCCGGATCCGGCGTCTGCAGGATGTCGGAATAGGGGATCCGGGCGCGCGCGATCTCCTGGCTCCAGCGGCGGAAGCGCTCGCCGCGCTCTTCCATGAAGCTCTCGGACACGCGGTCGTGGCGGACGCGGTTGCTGGCGTCCTTGAGCTCGGACGCACGCTCGTTCAGCGGGTCCTGGCGCAGGATCTCTTCGCTCAGGTCGGCCGCGCGGTCGAAGTCTTCCTCGTCGAAGGCGCGGATGGCTTCGGTCAGCATCGCGTCGAGGCGTGCCTGGCGCTGCGCCCGGGCCAGCTCTTCCTGCTGCTGCAGGGACTCGAAGGTCTCGCGCTTCTCCTCGTCGCGCTGCGCGGCCTTGGACACCGCCAGCTCCTGCTCGGCGCGGGCCAGCGCCTCGCTGACGCGTCCCGGCAGATCGCCCCAGTTGACTTCGTACGGGGTGCCCAGGATGTTGGCCTGCGCCAGGCGCAGGCTGCCGATTGCTTCGTCCAGCTCGCCCTCGCCGAGCATGCGGAACCCGCGCTCCGCGCTGGACTCGGTTTCGGCCTTGATGCGCTCCAGGCGCGCCTGCTGCTGCAGGCGCACGTCCTCGGCCGAGCCGGTCAGCGGCGTGAAGGGCTTGCCCATGGCCAGCTGCACCTGTTCCCACAGGGACAGGACGTCCGTGTTGCCCGGGTCCAGGAGGTTGGCGTCCAGCAGCTCGTCCTCGGCTTCGCTCAGCCGCCCGTCGGCGAAGGCGGCCTGCGCGCGGCGCAGGCGGTCCTCCACCAGGAGCTCGGTCTTCTGGACGCGCAGCGCCTCCACTTCCTGCGCCTGGCGGATGGCGTCCGCCTGGGGCTCTTGTCCCCCCGCGCCGGGTGCAGCCTGGCCGGGCGCCTGCTCGGACCCGGGTTCCGTCTCCGTGGACGAGGTGCAGGCGGCAAGCAGCAGCGCCGCGGACAAGGCAAGACCGATGGCGTACGGAGGGAGGTTCTTCATGGACGGTCGTGCTGCGGGGGCGGATCGTGCGGCCGAGGGATCGAACACCAACCCGGTTGCGGCCTCGCGGGGTCCGCAGGGGGTGATGACTGTAGCAGGGCTGGAATCGGGCCGCCATGCCGGTGGCCGGCTTCCAGGCCCTCCAGGATGCCGCGCAGGTGCTGCTCGGTGCCGGAGGGGTTCAGGAGGACGACGCGGTGGCAGGGGCGGCCGTCCAGGCGCGTGTACGACGACCACAAGCGGCCGCCGGTCTCCAGAGCGCGGTGGGCGGCGGCCACGCGCCCCTCCTCGGCCCGCTCGCGCGGCGCGAAGGCCTGGACGTTGCTGTCCGGGATGTGGCAGGGGAAGAAGAACGGGTGCTCGGACAGCGCCTGGTGGAACCAGCGCGTCATGCGCAGCCGGTCCTCGAGCAGCGCGGCGACGCCGCGGCGGCCCAGGTGGCGCAGGATCATCCACACCTTCAGGGCGTCGAAGCGCCGGCTGCCCTCCAGCGAGCGGCGGCCCTGGCTGACCGGGAGCGCCTCGCCGTGCGAGGTGAAGCGGTCCAGGTACGGCGCCTCGTAGCGGGCCGGCACCAGGTCCCGGCCGTTGCGCACCAGCAGGATGCCGGCGCACTTGGACGCGTACAGCCACTTGTGCGGGTCCAGGGCGATGGAATCGGCGCGCTGGATGCCGGCCAGCCGGGCCCGCTCCTGGGGATGGAACAGCAGCGGCCCGCTCAGGGCCGCGTCCACGTGCAGCCACAGGCCGTGCTCCTCGCAAAAATCGGCGCAGGCGCCGATCGGGTCGATGGCGCCGCAGGAGGTGGTGCCGGCGGTGGCCACCAGGGCCACCGGGCGGATCCCCCGTTCCACCGCGCCGCGGTAGACGCCCTCGAGCGCTCCCGGGTCCAGGCGCCGCTCGGGCGGCGCGACCGGCACCGCCAGCACGCGCTCGCTGCCCAGGCCCAGCACCGCGGCCGCCTTGTGGATGGAGTAATGGGCGTCCCGCGAGCACAGGACGCCGAGCGGCCGCTCGGCGCTCAGCCCCACGCGCGAGCCGTCGCGGCTGGCGGCGTCGCGGGCCAGCAGCAGCGCGGTCAGGTTGGCGGTGGTGCCGCCGGTGGTGAACAGGCCGCCGGCGCCCTCGGGCAGCCCGGCCAGGCGCGCGAAGGCCTGGATCAGGCCTTTCTCGAGCAGGGTCGCGCCCGGCGCCAGCTCGAAGGCCAGCAGGTTCTGGTTCAGGGCGCCGGCCAGGAAATCGGCCAGGACCCCGGCCACGGCCACTCCCGAGTCCATGTGCCCGGCGTAGCCTGGGTGCCCCACGTGCACGCTGTTCTCCACGGCCCAGTGCGCGGCCGCGCCGAACACGTGCTCCAGGGGCTCGCCGTGCTCCGGCAGCAGCTCGCCGGCGGGCGCCTGCGGCTGCGCCGGGAAGATCGGGCGGTCGCCCAGGCCGCCCAGGTAGTCGGCCACGGCGTCGGCGGCGCGGTGCAGCAGCGCGCGCAGCGCCGCGCGCGCTTCCGGATCGCCGCTCGGGAAGATGGGCGGGACTTGTGCCATCCGAGGAGCGCAGCCGCGGGCGCCTGGCCCTTATTCCTCTTCGTGACTGCCGGCGAAGGAGACCTTGCGGAAGCCCAGGCCGATCACGACGTCCAGGACCTTCACGACGTCCTCGTTGATCGTGCCCTTGCGCGCGTCCAGGGTGATCGGCGTCTCTTCCTTGTCCATGGGGCTGAGGAAGCGCTCCAGGTCCTCCAGGCGCGTGAAGCGCTGCGAGCCGACGTCGTAGCGCAGGCTGCGGCCGACCCAGCGATCCTTGCCCTTGAAGAAGCTGTCTTTCTGCTTGGAGCCCGGATCGGTGACCCAGAGCAGGATGTCCACCTTCTCGATGGGCTCGGTCTCGAAGGTCTGGGTGCCCATGTCCTTGGGCAGGGCCGCGTCCAGGCGACCTTCCAGCGTGCGGAACTTCAGCGTCACCAGGAAGAACACCAGGAGCTGGAAGGTCATGTCCGAGAACGGCGTCATGTCCGGCTTGGTTTCCGGAGTCTCGCGGCGCTTCCTGCGCATGTTCGGCTCTCCTCTGGGTTGGTGTTCCCGGCTAGTTCCTGGCGGAAGCGGCCGAGGCCTGCTCCTGCGCGCTGTTCTCCGACACCGCCAGCTGGATCTTCCAGATCTTGATCCCGTTGCGCGTGCACACCTCCATGACCCGCTGCACGTACTTGAAGGGGGTGTTGCGGTCGGCCCGGATCAGCAGCGGATCGTCCGGCAGCTCCCCGAGATTGGGGTCGGTGGCGGTCTTCATGAAGGGCACCACCTTGGTGGCCAGGATTTCCCCCACGCGCCAGTAGTAGTCCGGCCGCCCCGGGCGGAGCGGATCGATCCGTCCCTCCGAATCCATGCCGGGCTCGTAGTAGACCTTGCCTTTGAACTTGACCGTGCCGTCCTCCAGGATGTTGAGGATCGGCCGCCCGGGATCGGGCTTGTCCTCCACCGCCACCTTGGCCGCCGGCAGCTTCAGGTCTTCCAGCTCCTTCTGGCTCATGTCGTTGACGACGATGAAGAAGATGATGAGCTGGAAGGTCAGGTCCGAGAACGGGGTCATGTCGACCGGCGTTCCCATGTTCTGGTCGCGTCTGCCCATGGCTTCTATGCCCTAGAGTCGCCGGTTGCAGCGGTTACGCAAGGTCCTGGGCGGTCCAGGCCTAGGCGGCGGGAGCGGCCGGACGGAAGCGCTCGAAGATGTCCGCGATCAGGCCCTCGCACTCGATCAAGGTGACCGTGAGCTTGTTGCGGAAGTAGGCGAAGAAGGTGGTCATCGGGATGGCCACGATCAGGCCCTGGACGGTCGTGATCAGCGCCAGGGAGATGTCCTCGGCGAACGCCGACGGCTCCACGCCGCCGGCCCCGGCCGAGGCGATCTTGAGGAACGCGCCCACCATCCCCCACACAGTTCCGAACAGGCCCATCATGGGGCCCACGGCCGACACCAGGGACAGCCAGGAGATGTGCGCCGACAGCTTGGTCGCCTCCTCGTCCTGCATCTCGCGGACGGCCGCCATGATGGTGTCATAGGGGTGGCCGATCTTGCGCACGCCCGCGGCCACCACCCGGGTGAAGTAGTTGGGGTTGGCCTCGCAGTACTCCAGCACTTCCTGGTAGTTGCCCTCGTTGAGCAAGGTCTCCACCTCGTCCACCACCTCCGGCGGCGCCAGCTTCTCGCGCTTGATGTTGACGAAGTGCTCCACCACCAGGGTCACTCCCACCACCGAGAACAGGATGATGATGTAGCCGATCCAGCCCCCGCCCGTGATCAGCAGGCCGATGCTCATGCTGTCGGCGAAAGCGGGTTCCGCGGCGCCGTCCTGGGCGGGAAGCCAGGCCGCGCTCAGGAACAGCAGCACCGTGACCAGGAGGAACGTGCGAAGACGAGGCATCATGGATTCGAGGTCGGGGGGTTGCTCCGTGGGTTTCGGCGCGAGCGCCGGGGCACGGGGGCGGGGATTCTAACGCATGCAGGCTCAGGGGTAACGCGCCGCGCCGGCGCTCATCCTCCCAGCTCCACGCGCGCCTTGGCAGCCCACGGGCTGCTCGGAAACTCGGCGACGACCTGCTGGAAGTACAGCGCGCTGGCCACCGGGCTGTTGCCCAGCTCGCGGCTCACGTCTCCCAGCTCGTACAGGGCGCGGGCCAGCGTCTCGCTGCCGCCGGGCAGGGTCGCCACCACGCGCGCCAGCAGCAACTGCGCTTCGCGGTGCTTGCCCTCGCTGCGCGCGGCCAGGGCCAGTCCGATCGTGGCGGCGCCACGCGTGTCCGGGCCGGCGCTGCGGTCAGCCAGCAGGCCTTCCCAGTAGGGCCGGGCGGCGGCGTCGCCGTTGCGGGCCACCTTGGCCTCGCCCAGCGCGATCTCGGCCTGGGCCAGCAGCTGGCGCAGGGGCGCGACCAGGGCCTTGGGCGGCCCCGCGCTGAGAACCTGCCCGATCTCCGGCACGAGGTCGTTGAGGCGCGCTTCCGCCACCTGCGCCTGCCCGCCGGCGAGGTAGGCCAGGGCCCGCTCCAGGCGCGCGCCCAGCTCCACGTGCTTGCCGAGGTTGCGCTGGAACGCCGTGGTGGCCAGCTCCTCCAGCAGGCGCGAGGCGTCCTCGGTCTTGCCGGCCAGCGACAGGGCGCGGGCCTGTCCCAGGCGCGCGCGCGGCTCGAAGAAGCTGTTGGGGTACGCGCTCAGCCACTGCGCGTACGCGTCGGCGGCTTCGCCGGCCCGCGACTTGTCGATCCGGCTCCAGGCCAGCAGCGCGTCGGCGCGGCCCAGGCGGGCCACGGGCTGCACCCACCACGGGCCGACGGCGCCGTCGGCGCTCTCGAAGCTGTTGACGGCGTTCTGGTAGTCGTGGGCCTGCAGGAAGCTCTCGGCGTTGCGCAGCGCCTCCGGCTTGTCGGCGAACTCGATGCGGAACACCTGCCGCGCCTCGATCTTCTGCTCGCCGGAGGCGCCAGTGACGCTGACCGCATCCAGGGTGGCCGCGGTGACCTGCCCGCTCACGGTGGTGGCGTCCATCAAGTGCACGCGGTCCGGGGTTTGCACCGCGGCGGGCCAAAGCAGCAGCAGCAACGACGGCCAGGGCAGCGTCACAGCGCCTCCACCTTCTCCATGAGGGTGCGGAAGTCCGTGCCCATCACCTGGGCTCCCAGGTCGGTCAGGCTGCGCAGGCTGTTGACGAAGGTCTTGTGCTTGCCGCGCAGGGCGCCGTCCACCTGGCCCCAGCGGTAGTAAAGGTAGGCCTGCATGAGCTTGAGGCGCCAGAACCCCGCCAGCTCGTACTTGCTGGCGCCGGCCTGCGTCGCCTGCGCTTCCACGGTGACCAGGAGCTTGCTCAGGGTCTCGTCGGCCTTCTTGAACTCGTCCACGCTGCTGGCGCTGCCGGGCACCTCGATCAGGCGCCCGTCGCGCAGCACCGGGTAGCCGACGAGGATGCGCAAGGAGGCGTCCAGCACGTCCAGGTCCTTCTGGCGCCTGGGATCTTCCAGCAGCTTCTCGATGATGGGAGCGGCGGCGCCGGTGTTGTCCTGGGCCAGGTAGGCCTCGACCAGCGCGATCTGCAGCAGGAACTGGTCGGCCTCGCTGCGCCCGGTCGCCTCCGTGCGCAGGACCGACTCCAGGATCCGGCTGGCCTCCACGCTGTTGCCCAGCAGCAGCTGCAGGCGCGCCTCGGCGTACAGGTTCTTCCACGAGGGCTGCGCCGCCGCGGCGTTGCTGGCGTGCAGGTACTCGACCGCCTTGCGTGCCAGCGCCGGCTTCTGGTCCGCGGCCGTCTCTACCTCGAGCCGCGCCTGGTAGTGCTTGTAGATCTGGTAGGCGGTGTTGTCCACCCACTTGGGGTCGAGCTTGGCGGCCGCCAGCTTCTGGAACTCGGCCTCGGCCGCGTCCACGTCCTGCAGGGCCAGGTGGGCCAGGACGCGCGTGAAGAAGGTGCCGCCCACGAAGTCGCCCTGCTCCGGGTACTGCGTGGCGTAGTCGGCCGACAGCCTCAGGAACTCCGGGTACGCGCCGTCGCGGCGGGTTTCGCCCTGGCGGAAGCGGCACTGGGCCCGCCAGTACGCGGCCTCGGCGGTCATCTCGGCGCGGGTCTTGCGCCCGGCGGGGTCCGCCGGGTTGTTCTCCAGGTTGACGATGTGGTCCTCGAGGTAGTCGTTGAAGATCTTGAAGGCCCGGTCGGCGGCGGCCGCATCCCACGCGATCTTGGAGTACTCGCAGCGCCCGCGCATGATCCAGGCGCGCTCGAAGTAGCGGCTGCCCTTCTGGAAGCCGCTGAAGCTGCGCAGCGCCTTGTCGAAGGCGGCGAGGGCCGCGCGCGCCTCGGGCGAGTCGGCGGCCTGGTCGCGGGCCTTGCGCGCGGCTTCGCGGGCCGCGTTGAAGTCGCTCTGCGCGCCCTGCCACAGCGCCAGGTCGACGTTGCCGCCGCCGAACTGGCCCAGCGCCGCGTTGGCCTCGTCGCGGAACCTGGCCAGCACCGGGTCCTCGCGCGCGGCGCTGTAGAACTGCTCCGCCAGCCGCTGCCAGCCCTGCGCGCTGCGCATGCCGTAATCCTGGTCGTCGGGGAACAGCTCGCAGGCCAGCTGGTAGCACACAGCGGCCTCGAGCTTGCGGTCCATGGCGTCCCAGGTGCGGCCCAGGTAGTAGTAGGTCTGGCCGCCGAACTCGTTGGCCTTGCTGGAGCCGGGCAGGCGGCTGAGGACGCGCTGGAAGCCGCGCACCGCCTCGGCGTATTCCTTCTGCGCGAAAGCGCCGTAGGCCGCGTCGTAGAGCACCGCCAGGTCGATGGCGGCGTCGGCCGGCAGCTTCTCCAGGATGTCGCGGGCGACGGCGTTGGCCTCCAGACGCAGCACGCTGCGCTCGTTCATGCGCGCCACGCGCTCGCTGATCTTCAGGGCATCGTCGTAGCGGCCGCTGCGGTTGAGGGCGTCCGCGTAGCGCAGCAGCACGCGGTAGCCGGAATCCGACAGGACCACGCCCTCGCCCTCCTCCCAGGCCTGGAAGGTCTCGCCCTTGGCGATGACGTCCTGCACCCGGTCCTGCTTGAGGTACATGCTCACCAGACCCAGGTACGCGTCCTGCACCACCACGCGGCGGCCCTCCAGCTCGGCCTGAGGGATCTCCACGTTCGGATCCGACGGCACGGCGCTGTCGATGACGTGCTGGAAGTACGAAGCGGCCGCTTCGAAGTCGCTCTCGGCCGCGTACACCTCCGCCAGCGCGTTGTAGCCCATGAAGCCGGCGCGGCTGGTCTCGCCCACCTCCAGCGTGAAGTCCTCGAGCTGCTGGCGGGCGCGGCGGCAGTTCTCCTTGCGGTCCACGCTGCCGGCGGGGTAGAGCAGGCCCCAGTAGAAGTAGACCAGGGCGCGGTAGTAGAGGCTGGGGAAGTAGACCTGCTGGCGCAGCTCGTCTTTCTGGTCGGCGTCGAGCTTGCCGTACTCCTCGATCAAGGTGTTGAGGGACTGGAGCGCGCGATCGAACACCTTCTCGGCGTTCTTGCGCTCGTCCGCCTGCCGCTCGGCCGGGATGACGCCGGCGTCCAGCGCCAGCTTCAAGCTCGACCCGTACAGGTACGCGACTTCCGCGAGGCTGGTGCGCCCGGCGAAAGCCAGCTCGGCGTCCGGATCGGCGGCCAGGAACTCGGTGTAAGCGTCCACCGCCCTGGAGAACCCTTCCAGGCGTGCCGGGACCTCGATGGCGCGCTGGGCCGCCTCCTTGCGCACGTCGCAGCGCGCCAGCAGGAGGAAGGCGCGGTCGTTGTCCTTGGCCTTGGACAGGGAACGATCCAGCTGGATCTCCGACAGGTTGTCGAAGCCCAGTTGCAGGGTGAGGGCGCGCGCGAATGCCGCGTCCTCGCGCAGCGCCGCGCTGCCCTCCTCCTGCGCCGGTGCGCAGAGCGGGAGCGGCAGCACGGCCGCGAGCAGGCCGGCCAGGACTGTCATGCCAGGCGTTCCGTCAACGAAGAACAGGGAGGACCGTGATCGGGCAGGTCCGCGGCGCCGGTCTCAGAACGGCGTCTCGGGAGCTGCCGCCGGCTCGAACTCGTCCGGGATGATGACCCGGGCGCTGAGCAGGATGATGAGCTTGCGGTAGGACTCGAAGGTGCCCTTGCGCGAGAAGAAGAACGAGACGATCGGAACCTGGCCCAGGAACGGCACGCCGGATTCCAGGTCCTGCTGATCCACCACGTTCAAGCCGCCCAACAGCAGCGTGCCGCCGTCGGGAACCAAGATCCGGGTGCGGATCTTCTGGATCTCCAGCTCCGGGAGCTGGAGAGTCACCGGGGAGCCCGTGCCCAGCGAAGTCTGGAAGGTCGGAATCGGGCGCCGGAGCGTGGCCACGGTGGGCCGCACGTCGATATAGGCGAAGCGGCGGTCGGCGGTAACCACCGGGCGCACGTCCAGGAACACCCCGTCCTTGGCCACCCGCACGATCGGATCGGCGATGGCCGCCGCCTGGGCGATCTCGACGTCGAAGTCGCCCACGTAGGAGACCTGGTTCGCGACCGTCAGGTTGGCCCGGCTGGTGTTGAAGACCATGAGCTTGGGCTCGGTGACGATCTCGCTGCGCTTGGACTTCTCCACGGCCCGCAGGATCAGCTCCAGCTGCGTGTCGTCCAGGTACACCCACTGCAGGGCCAGGCCGCCGGAGTTGGTGAGCACCGAGTCGTCGCCCAGGCCGGCGTCGTACAGGTTCTCGGTGCGCGACAGGATGTTCACGTCGTCGCTGGCTTCCCGGAAGTACATGCCGGCGTCGTTGCCCGTGCCGATGGTGCCGGGAGCGCCGGGAGAACCGGGATCGGCCCCGAAGTCGTCGAACACGTTGTCGGTGCCCTTGCCGGCCACGCCGCCGGTGCTGTCGTCGCCCAACCCGCGGAAGTCCACGCCCACGTCCTGCAGGAAGTCGTCCTCGACCTTCAGGAAGCGCACCCGCACCTCGATCATGATGTTGGAGGCGCGGCGCAGGTCGTTGAGGAGGTTGCGGATCTGCTCGTGCACTCCCGGGGGCGCGAACACGATCAGCGTGCCGTTCTCGATGGCGATGGTGTTGCCCTGGTCCCAGCTCTCGGGAGCGATGTTCTCCTGGATGGTCTCCTGGAGCTGGTCCTCGGTCAGGATGGTGGCTTCCTTCTCCGGCAGCTCCTCCTGGATCTCGTCGATGCCGCCCGAAGGCGACAGGTTCACTTCCGTGGACGGGAAGTCCTGGACCTTGCGCACCAGGTCGCGCACCTCGTACTGGCGCAGCACCTGGTCGCCGCTGGCCTCGGCCGCGGTCACCACGTTGACGACGCCGTTGCGGATCACGAACTTCACCTGGCCGCTGGTCAGGTCCTCGATCGTGCCCAGGAGCTGCGACACCGACAGCGGCCGCTGCGAGGTGAGGCGGATGGTCTTCACGTCCTCGTCCAGGTCCTCGC
The DNA here is from genome assembly GCA_004295085.1 of Planctomycetota bacterium. Lineage (GTDB taxonomy): Bacteria > Planctomycetota > UBA1135 > UBA1135 > UBA1135 > SHNF01. Next base: position 198,719 of record SHNF01000017.1, read on the forward strand.
GCACCGCCCGCGACACCACGAAGTTCACGCCGGTGTACGCCGCCAGGTTCTCCACGATCTCCTCGATCGGGTTGTCGAAGCGCGGCTCGATGCGGGTGCTGTCCAGGGCCTGGCGGATGGCCTGCTCGGCCGGATCCACGGACGACACCTCGCTGATCTCGTCCAGCGGGCGGCGCAGGTCGATCTCCTCCTGCCAGCGCTTGACGTCGTACTCGATGGCGCTCTTGGGCGGCACCGCCAGCTGGCGCAGCTCCTCGAAGGTGCGCTTCCACTGCTCGCGGAACTCGCCCTGGGTGTCGCGCTCCATCTTCTCGTGCCAGGCCTCGTTGGCGATCGCGCGCAGTTCCAGGGCCTCTTCGTTGCGCGGATCCAGCTCCAGGATCTGGTCCAGCGTGGCCACGGCCTTCTCGTAGAAGCCGGCGTGGAACTGGCCGTCGGCCTGCTCGAACAGGATGGCGATGCGCTGCTGGAAATAAGTGCTGCGCGCTTCCTCCGCGGCCTTCGCCTCGGCTTCCGCCGCGGCGGTCTCGGCCGCGCGCACGGCCGCCTCCTCGCTGGTGAGGGCCTCGAGCGCCTGGTTCAGCTTGGAGCTGACCAGCTCCAGGTCCAGACCGGCGCCGCTGACGTTGGGCGACACGCGCAAGGCCAGCTCGGCGGCCTTGTACGAGTCCACGGCGCGGCCGAAGTCGCCCGCGGCCATGGCCCGGTCACCCTCGTTCACCAGGCCTTCGACGCGGATGCGCTCGCGCGACAGGCGCATCTGCTGCTGCAGGACCTGGTCTTCGGCCGAGTCCACGCTCCAGCCTTCGCCGCCCAGCGCGGCCTCGCTGCGGCGCAGTCCGTCGCGGGCGTCGCGGCTGCCGGGGTCGAGCTGGAACGCGTCGGCGTACAGCAGCGCCGCGGTGTGGTAGTCGCCGCGCTCGAAGGCGTCGTTGGCCTGGTCCACGAACTCGCGCGCCATGACCTGGCGCTTCTGTTCGCGCACCTCGATCTGCTGGCGGGCAGCCTCGACCACGCCTTCCTGGGTGGGCTCCTGCGCGGGCGCGCCGTCCTCGCCCGCCGGCCGGGCCGCCGCGCCTTCCCCCGCGCCGCTGCCGAGCTCCGCATCGCCGGAGACCTCCGGTGAACCGCACGCGGCCGCGCACAAGGGCGCGACGAGCAGAAGTAGGTGCTTCCAGAATCGGGTCATCGGCTTTCGGTGGGAGGAGCCAGAACCAGGCCGGCGTTCGAGCAGCGCCGGAGAGTCGGGCAGGACCGTTGCAGGGCGAAGGGGGGGAACGAGCTCAGTCGAGGCGCGGGCACAGGCGGTGACCCTCACCGGGCGCTGGGCGACTCGGCGCGCACTGCACGCTCATTGCCCCGGGCGCGCGGTGCCCTCCGGAAGCAGCAGTTCCAGGTTCCAGGAGGTACCGCACGGATCGGTGAGGCGGATGGTGGCGAGCAGCCGTTGCTGGTTGACCTCGCGAGAACGGCTCGCGGGGAGGGCGCCGATTATGACCCTGCGCCCGAGGGCGTCAAAGCGCGGAATAGTAGTCGGGATTCGCACTTCGGTATCCATCACCGCAAGCGATTCCAGGAACCAGCCGGTGTCGCCCACCGCCTGGCCCAGGTGGGCTGGGTGGGGGCCGGAGCGCCGGCCGTGCCGCTCGTAGACCAGCACGATGCCCCCGTCCGCGCCGAGGCCTTCCGCGCTCCACTGCCCGCTGGCCGGGAACTCCAGGCTGACGGCGGCCGGGGCGGACTCCGTGGCAGTCGGGGCGCCGGCGGGCGCGTCCATGCGCGCACGCACCCGGTAGTGGTAGGTGAGGCCTTCGCAGCGTACGGGATCGAAATATTGGAGCTCGCCGGTGTCACCGAGCTCCTCCGCGGCGCCTTCTCCGGCCCAGCGGGTGAGGCGGTAGCGCACCTCCTCGGCCGGATTGGCGGGATCGGGGAGCCAGCGCAGGCGGATGCCGCCGTCCTCGACTGCGGCGCGCAGCTCCGCCGGCGGCTGCAGCGGCGGCAGCGCACCCGGCCCGGGGGCTGGCGGCGGCGGGCGCAGGCCGAATGCGGCCGCGGCTGCGGCCGGCAGGCGCGGCGCACCGGTCTCCCAGGACGCCAGCCAGTCCTGCGGGCGGACTCCCGGGCCGCCGGCGGGGACGGGCGGCGGCAATTCCTGCGGCGCGGGCGGCTGCGCGCCGCCGGGCGGAGGGAACGGGCGCAGGCTCACGGCGGCCAGGGCCGCGGCCGCGGCCAGCACCGCCAGCACGGTCAGGGCCGGTGCGAGGCGCGCCATGCTTCAGACTCCCGCGCGCGGCTCGAAGAAGCGCTGCGCCGGCGTGACGTGCAGCCACAGCACCAGTTGCGCGGCTCCGCCGCCGGCGGCGCCCAGCTGCACGCGCTGCGGGTCAGCCAGGTAGCCGCGGCCGAGCGGAGCCGCGAGCAAGTGCTCCAGCAGCCGCAGGCACTCGGGCGCCGGGCCGGCGAAGTCGGCGCGCAATTGCAGACTGCGCCCGTCGGCGCTGCCCTCGATGCGCAAGGCGCGCGCGCGCGTCGCCGGCGGCAGCGGCTGCTCCATCCAGCGGGCCAGCTCGCTGCGCGCGGCCAGGCCGGCTTCCGATCCCTCGAGCAGCCCGGCGCCCGCGGGCGCAACGGCCAGTCCCCAGTCACCTAGCGCGGTCACCACGGCGCTGGCGGAAGGCGCCGACGTCACAGCGCCCAGCGCGTCCCGCAGGATGCGCTGCTGCGGCGGCTGCAGCGTGCCCTCCGGGACCGCCGGCGCCGCGGCCCGCGCCAGCTCGCGCCAGGCGCTGGCACGCTCCCTCCAGCTCACCAGGGTGAAGGTCGCAGCCAGCAGGATCGCGAGCGCCAGCAGCGCTTTCATGGGCCACCTGGCTTCCCGCCCACTTCGCCGCGCACCAGCGTGGAGCCGTCCGCGAACGAGCGCGCTTCCAGGCGGAAGTCCGGCGGCAGGGCCTGCAGCCAGTCCGCGGACGCGCCCGGAACTCCCGGCACCAGGCGCATGCGCACCTGGGCCCTGGTCTGGCCCGGCGCGGTGATGAGGTCCAGATCCTCGAGCGCTCCGGGCGGCGCCTGCTGCAGCAGGACCTCGAGCGCGCGGTTCATGGCGCGGCGGCGCGCCAGCAGGCGGCCCAGCTCCTCGGGCGTGGCCGGCGCGCCGGCCGCAAAGACCGCCGAGGACCGCGCCGGAGTCGACGCACCGGGACCGCTGAAGCGCTCCAGTGCGCGCGCCTGGCGCGTGCCCAGCCAGGTGGCTCCGCCGACGGCGGCGGCGGCCAGCACGCTGGCCGTCCACAGCCAGGGCTCCGGCTGGCGCGTCCGCGCCGGAAGGAAGACGCCCGGACGCGCCGGCTGGATCGCGCCCAGGGCCGCGCCCGCCGCGGCCCGGTCGGCGCCCCGCTCCTCGCCGCTGCGGCGCAGCATCCGCGGGGTGCAGCCGGCGCGCGCCAGCTCCTGTTCCACGACGCCGGCGCCCGGAGCGTCGCCGTCCACCGCCACGGCGGCCGGCCGGCCGAACGCCTCGGCGGCGCGCTGCAGCTGGTCCACGGCTTCGCGCAGCGGGCCGCGGCGCGGCAGGGAGCCGGCCGGGCCGACTCCCGGCTCGCCCAGGTTCCACAGCAGCCGCTCGGGCCGCAGCCACACGAACAGGTCGGCGGCGAGCAGGCGGCCGCACTCCCATTCCCAGAGCGCGGCCGCGGTCGCGGGATGGAGCAGGGCGCGCGCCGCGGGACGGCGCAGCGGCCAGTCGGCGCCGGGCCGGCGCACGCGCTCTCCGTCCTGCTCCTCTGCCAGCGCCCAGGGCAGGTTGCGCTCTCCGGTCAGCCGCTGGTACAGCGCCTCCAGCTCCTCCAGCGGCACCTGTCCCGCAGCCAGCACTTCCGGAGCGCTTGCGGGTGCCCGCTCCACCAGGGCGTAGGCGACCTGCCGGCCGCTGCGGTGCAGTCCCAGGCCCCGGCTCACGATGTTTTCCGTGAGGGAGTCGGCAGGCCCAGGTAACGCATTCCGAGCTGCAGGTCCTGCCAGCAGTCGGACTTGGCGTTGGGATTGCGCAGCAGGTACGCCGGGTGGAAGGTCACCAGGACCATGCGTCCGTCCTGCGGCCGGGGGTGCAGGACTCCGCGCAGGCGCGCGATCGGCGCCTGCGTGCCCAGCAGCTGCGCGGCCGCGTGCCGCCCCAGGGCAACGATCAGCTCCGGCTGCACCCAGGCGATCTGCTCTTCCAGGAAGGGCGCGCAACTGGCCTTCTCCTCCGGTTCCGGATCGCGATTGCCGGGCGGCCGGCACTTGAGCACGTTGCAGATGAACACCTGGCTGCGCGGCAGGCCGATTCCGTGCTCGATCATGCGCGTCAGCAGCTGGCCCGCCGCGCCCACGAAGGGACGTCCGGTGCGGTCCTCGTCGGCGCCAGGCGCCTCGCCCACGAACAAGATGCGTGCGTCGGCGGCGCCTTCGCCGGGCACGGCCTGCGTGCGCGTGTGCGCCAGCTTGCAGCGCGTACAGCGCGCCGCCCGTTCGGCGATGTCGGCCAGGGCCGCCGCCGCCGCCTCGGGCGTGCGGACCGGGGCGCGCGCCGGCACGCGCGGGCGCGCGAACGCCGCCGGTGCCGCCGCAGCCGCGCCGGGGCTGGCGCTGGCGCTGGCGCTGGCGCCGAACAAGTCGTGCACCTGCGCTGGCGCCCGCTTCGGCGCGTCCGGCAGGGCCCGCGGGAACGCGTGCAGGCCGCTGTCCACGCAGGTCTCGAGGAAGAGCTCGAGAGCTGCGCTCCGGTGCGCGTCCCCCGCGGCGCGGTCGGCCATGCCGGCCATTCTGCGCTGCCCCGCCCCTGGCGGACAAGCCGGTTTGAACGCGCACTTTCGCCGGTTATGCTGCACCGGTGCGGCGGCGCAAAGGGCAATTGCTGGACATCCTGCGCCAGCAGCGCGAGGCGGAGGCGCGGCAGAAGGCAGCGGGCAAGCTGCCGCCTGCGCCGCCGGCAGTGACTCCCGCAGTTGCACCGCCCGCACCTGCGCCCGCGCCGTCGCCGCCCCCAGCGCCGCAGATGGCTTCGCCGCAGCCGCCGGCGCTGCCGAAGCCGCCGGCTCCGCCGCCGCCCATCGTCGTCAAGGCGCCGCCCGCGCGGGAACCCGTGCGCGACACCGCGCGCGATGCCGCGCCCGGGCCACGCCCGGCCCTGGCAATGGGCGGCCGCCCGTCGGGTCCGAAGCCCGGCGCGCTGCTTCCCTGGGTTCCCCTGGTCCTGGTCGGGATCCTGGCTGTACCTCTTGTGTTATGGCTGGCGAAGCGCTTCGGAGGTGACGAACCCAAGCCCGGGACCAACCCGCCGGCGGTCCCTGCCGGCACCAGCCAGGACCCGGGCCGCGCGGCAGCGCCGCCGCCGGTGGAGGCCGTCCAAAAAGGGCCCGTCCACGCCGTCGTGGCCATCAGTTATGATTACAATGATCGCCAGAAGCAGCTCGCGCTCCAGACGCGGGATCAGCTCATTCGCGACGGCTTTCCCAATGTGGTGCTCTTGGCCGTCCCGGCGGCTCGGCCGTCGCACTACGTGATCTACGTGGGCGAGGCGGCCGAAGCCGGGACCCTGGTTCCCTTGCGTGACCGGCTGCGCCAGCACAGCGTGCCGGGCCAGCCGGGCGCCAAGCCGTTCGAGAAAGCCTACGTGCAGAAGCGACCGACCATCGGCACACCCTGACCACCATGTCCATCCACAAGTCCCTGTTCATCGGCGGCGCCAGCACCGAGAAGCGCTCGGTGTTCACGCGCCGCGAACGCATCGAGCGCCTGCAGAAGGAAGGCCGGTGGAGCGAGGAAGAGTCGGTCTTCGGCGTCGTCAAGGTGCGCACCGCCTTCAAGTCCGCGGTGCGCAAGCCCAAGAAGGCCGCCGCCGAGGGCGCGCAGCCGGCCGCCGCCGCTCCCGCGGGCGAAGCCGGCAAGGCGGAAGCCGCGAAGCCGGCGGCCGCCGGCAGCAAGCCCGGCGCCGCGGCGGGCGGCAAGGCTCCCGCGGCTGGCGCCAAGGCGCCGGCCGAGAAGAAGGGCAAGTAGTCGCCGCGGCGACCGCCGCCGCGGCTCGTCCCATGCAGCCCGTTGCGGCCGTCTACCTCGACGAGGTCTTCCTCAGCCTGCAGGGCGAGGCCGGGGAGGTCGGACGCCCGCAGCTGTTCCTGCGGCTGGGCGGCTGTCCCTTGCGCTGCCGCTACTGCGACACCCCGCGTTCGTGGCTGCGCCAGCCGGTCTATCGCCGCCACGACGCCGCGGGCTGCCTGGAGCGCCCCAATCCCGTGAGCGCGCCGGACTTGAGCGCGGAGCTGGCGAGCGTGACAGCCAGCCATGGCGTGGAGGGCGCGCCGCTGGCGCTGGCGGTGACCGGCGGCGAGCCCCTGGAGCAGGTGGATTTCCTGGAGTCGTGGCTGCCGAGCTGGCCGGCGCCGGTGCTGCTCGAGACCGCCGGCATCTGGCCGGAGCGCCTGGCGCGCGTGCTCGCGCACGTGGACATCGTGTCCCTGGACTGGAAGCTGGCCAGCACCGTGCGCGCCGGCGCGGAACGGGTGGCAGCTTTGGAATGCGCGGCCATGCTGCACGACTCCGGCAAGCCTGGCTGGGTCAAGCTGGTGGTGGCGGAAGACACTCCGGAGGCCGAGCTGGAGCAGGCCCTGGAGCGGCTGAGCGCGCGCGCGCCGGGCGTGCGCGCGTACCTGCAGCCCGCCACCCGCTTCGGCGCCGGCCCCGGTCCGCCGCCGGCGCAGCGCCTGCTGCACTGGGCGCTGCGCTTCCGCTCGCTGCCGCTGGACCTGCGCGTTCAGCCGCAGATGCACCCGCTGCTCGGCCTGCGGTGAGCACCGGCGCAGCGCCACTGCGGCCGCGGCCGCTGGTCGCGATCGTGGGCCGCCCCAACGTGGGCAAGTCCACGTTGTTCAACCGCTTCGTGGGCCGCCGCCGCGCCATCGTGGAGCCCACCGCCGGCGTCACGCGCGACCGGCTGGTGCTGCCCGCGCGCTACGAGGACCCGCCGCTGGACTTCGACGTCATGGACACGGGCGGCCTGGGGCTGGTGGACCGCGGCGACCTGGCCGAAGCGGTGCAGGCCCAGGTGCTCACGGGGGTGCAGCGCGCCGACGTCGTGCTGTTCCTGCTGGACGCGCGCGAGGGCTTGACGCTCCTGGACGAGCAGGTGGCCGGCTGGCTGCGCCGCGCCGGCCGGCCCATCCTCCTGGTGGCCAACAAGAGCGAGACCGGGCAGGCGCAGCGCAACCTGGTCGAGTTCGCGCGCCTGGGCCTGGGCGACGTCATCCCGATCTCCGCCCAGGAGGGCGCCGGCCTGGGTGACCTGTACTGGGCCTTGTCCGAGCGCCTGCCGCCGGCCGGCGAGGTGGCGCCGCTGCCGGAGGATGCGCCGCGCATCGCCGTGCTGGGCCGGCGTAACGCCGGCAAATCCTCGTACCTGAACGCCGTGCTGCGCGAGCAGCGCGTGCTCGTGAGTCCGATCCCGGGCACCACCCGCGACGCCGTGGAAGTGCGCTTCGAGTGGCGCGGCCAGCCGCTCATCCTGGTGGACACCGCCGGGATCCATCGCCGCACCAAGGTGGCCAACGCGGTCGAGTACTTCTCCCTGGGGCGCAGCCACGAGGCGCTGCAGCACGCCGACGTCGCCCTGCTGCTGCTGGACCTGGACGCGGGCGTGCAGCGCCTGGATCAGAGCCTGGCGCGGGCCATCCTGGATCACCACAAGCCCGTGGTGGTCGTGGGCACCAAGGCCGACCTGGCCGATCCCGCGCGCCTGCAGGCGTTCCCGGAGGAGGTGGCGCACAAGCTGCCGCACCTGCGCGGTGCGCCGGTATGCAGCCTGTCCAACACCGCGCGCCGCGGGCTCGACAAGCCTCTGGACCTGGCGCTGGCGCTGCGCGCCGAAGCGCGGCGCCGCGTGGGGACGGCCGAGCTCAACCGCGCGCTGGAGCAGTCCTTCACCAGCCTGCGCTTCCGCGGGCGCGGTGACAAGCCCCGGGCCTACTACGCCACCCAGCTGTCCACCGCGCCGCCCACGTTCCTGGTGTTCGTCAACCGCAAGAGCGCCTTCGAGAAGGAGGCGCTGCGCACGCTCGGCCAGGACCTGCGCCGGCGCCTGGGATTCCCGCGCGTGCCGGTGCGCCTGGTCCTGCGCGAGCGCGAGCGCACGCCGGCCGGACCCGACTAGAATCCGCGCTCGATGCCTGCCGCTCGGCCCTTGCCTGCGCTGCTGCTGCCGTGGTTGTGCGCCGCCGTCCTGCTGGCCGGCGGCTGCAGCCTGCTGAGCAGCGCCCCGGACCCGGAGGAGGCCTGGGTGGAGCAGGAGATCCACGACGGCCCGCCGCGCCGCGACCTGCTGCGGGCCTGCGAGTGGGCGGTGCTGCGTTCCGAGTTCCCGGTCAGCGACCGCGACGAAGTGGCCGGACGCGTGACCTCGGGCTGGGACGTGAACCTGGCGCCGTATTCGAAGCAGGGCACGCGCTCGCGCGCGGTCCTGGAGGTGGTGGAGCTGAGCGAGCGCAACGCATACCGCGTGCGCGCCCGGGTCGAGGTGCAGCGCAACCAGGAGGTGCACCAGACCCTGGAGCTGGCGGCGGCCGACTGGGAGGACGACGGCTTCGACATGACGCGGGCCCGCATCGTTCTGCAGCAGGTGCTGGTGCAGGTGCGCCGGCCGCAGCCTTAGCGCCGGCGGAACAGGCGGTAGCGGCGGCTCACGCGCCCGCCCAGGCCGAGCGCCAGCCGGTTCATGGCCGTGTTGTCCTCCAGGACCCAGGACATCTCGCTGGTGGTGATGCCCTTGCGCAGCGCCGCCACGCTGACGCTGTAGACCAGCGCGGTCTCCAGGCCGCGGTTGCGGAACTGCGGCATCACGCCCAGCGCCACCACGCGCATGCGCTGCACCCGTTTCAGCAGGAAGGGCAGGCGCAGGATGCCCCAGGGGAACAGGCGGCTGCCGACGGCGTGCAGGGCCGGGTTGGCGTCGCGCAGGGCCAGGATGAAGCCGGCGGGCTGGCCCCCGTGCCGGTACACCTTGGCCAGGTCGGGGTCCAGCAGGGGCAGCAGGCCCGCTGCCTCGAATTCGAACTCCTCGCGGGTGAGCGGCAGGAAGCCCCAGTTCTCGCGCCAGGCGTGGTTGTAGACGGTGCGCGCGACCTCCATCATCTCGCGCAGGTTGGCGCGCGTGATCGAGTGCAGCGTGAAGCCGCCGCGCTGCTCGATGCGCTCCACCACCGGCGCCAGGCGCTGCATGGGAAAGCGGTCGGCGCTGGTCTCGTAGGCCAGCAGGTCCCGGGCGCGCTCCAGTCCGGCCGCTTCGATCCAGCCCGCGTACTGCGGGGGATTGTGCGCCATCATCAGATAGGGAAGCGCGTCGTGGCCCTCGACCAGGCAGCCGCATTCGTGGTTGGTGTCCGGATCGGCCGGCCCCAGCATGCTGTGCGCTCCCTGCGCCTGCACCCAGCTCCAGGCGTGATCCAGGAGCGCGCGCGCGCTGGACGCGTCGGCGGCGTCGAAGTAGCCGAACCAGCCGGCGTCCTCGCCCAGGTTCTCCGCGTGTCGCGGGTCGTACAAGGCGCCGCAGCGGCCGGCCACGGCGCCGGCGCCGTCGCGCGCGATCCACAGCTCCTGGCGGGCGCGGCGCAGAGCCGGGTTGCGCCGCGGATCCAGCAGCTTGAGCGCGGCGCCGGTCAGAGGGGGGACGTAGTACGGCGAACCGCCACGGAAGTGGCGCGCCAGTTCCACGAAGCGGCGCCGCCCGCGCGCGCCGGTCACCGTTTCGATGCTCCCGCCCACGGGCCGAGTGTGCGGCCGCGCCGCCGGCAGCGTCAATGCGCCGGCCGGCTACCATAGCGGCGTGAGCGCCCACTGGAAGTTTCGCCGGCGCCAGGGCATGTGCAGCGCCTGCGGGCGCGCCTTCCAGGCGGGGGAGGCGCTGTTCTCACTGCTGCGCTTCGACGGCCAGGAGCTGGCGCGCGGCGACCTGTGCACGGCCTGCTTCGACGCGCGCGATCCGGCTGAGGATCTGTCGTACTGGCGCACCTTGCACCGTCCCGGCGCCGCCGGCGGCTTGCGCGTGGATTTCGACTGGCTTCTGGCGACGGCCCAGCGCCTGGCCGCCGACCCGCGGCCGGCAGCCCGGGACTTCGCCTTCCTGGTGACGCTGCTGCTGGTGCGCCATCGCCGGCTGCGCCTGCTGAGCGTCCTGCGCCGCGACGGAGTCGAGGTCCTGAACCTGCGCAAGCTCCGCGCCCAGGAGGGGTTCGAAGTGGAAGTGCGCGACCTGGACCCGCAGCGGCGCGCGCAGCTGACCGCGGTGCTGGCGGAGCTCCTGGATCCCGCCCAGGAGGCTGACCTGGACAGTCTGCTGGCTCAGGGTTTGGTGCCGGCCACGCCGCCGGCAGACGAAGGCTGAGTCAGGCTTGCCGACAGCTCCGCCAGGAATCCGGAGTGTTACCAATTAGCATTGTGTAAAATTATTACATGTAATACTTTACATCAGTATTTAGCGGTCGCCAAATTCCGGTGTTTTTCCCTTGCATCGGCGTAGTGGGTGGGTAGAAAGGTAATGTGGGACAGAGTGGATGGATGTGGAGGCCATCCGCAATCCCGCGCCCCAACCCAGCACCATGCGCGGCTTCCTCGGGACTTATGAGCACAAGCTCGATGCCAAGGGCCGGCTCTTCGTCCCCCGACGGGTACTGGAATCCGTCGCCGATGCGGAGGAGCGGGCACAGTTCGTGCTCACCCTGGGCCTGGATGGCTGTCTCTACCTGTTCACCCGGCGGGCTTTCCTGGAGCACTTCGCGCAGGTGCGCCAGGCTGCGTTCGGCCAGCCGGAATACCGCGCCGTCATGCGCGGTCTGGGGGCCTGCTCCAGCGAGCAGGGCCTGGATGCCCAGGGGCGGATCCTGATTCCGGAAGACCTCCGGCAGCAGGTCGGACTGGGCGAGGACGTGGTCGTGGTCGGAGCCGTGGACCACGTCGAGATCTGGGATCGCGCACAGTGGCGGCAGGTCGCCGGCCCCGGCGCGGTCCGTACCTACTTGGACAAGGCCGAGCACGTGCTGAGCGCGCGGCCCGATTCCGGAGTGGAATCGTGATTCTTGTGAGCCGTCACCTGTACCGTTCCTCGGGGTCCTTCGGTCCCTCGCGTCACGAGCCGGTGCTCGTGGCCGAGGTCCTGGAGGCCCTGGCACCCGCCCGGGGGGGCTGGTTCGTGGACGCCACCGTGGGCGGTGGCGGCCACGCCGCCCGGCTTCTGGAGGCCTCCCCGGACGTTTCCCTGATCGCCGTCGACCGCGACGCGTCCGCGCTGGAGCGGGCGCGCGAGCGCCTGAGCGCCGCGGCCGGACGCGTGCAGTTCGTGCACGCGCCGTTCTCGGCGCTCGAAACCATCGTGCCGGCAGAGCTGCACGGCCGCATCGCGGGCATTCTGGCCGACTTGGGCGTGTCCTCGGACCAGATCGAGGACCGCGAGCGCGGATTCTCTTTCCTCCACGACGGGCCTCTGGACATGCGCATGGACGCGGGGACCCAGAAGACCAGCGCCGCCGTGCTGCTGGCGCGCGCCAGCGAGGACGAGATCTCCGAGTGGCTGGCTGAATACGGCGAGGAGCGCTTCGCCCGGCGCATCGCGCACGCGCTGGTGGAGGCGCGCCGGCGCGGGCCGCTGCTGCGCACGTCGCAGCTGGCGGCGATCGTCGAGCGCTGCGTGCCCCGCGGGCGCCAGCACCTCCATCCGGCCACGCGCACGTTCCAGGCGCTGCGCATCGCCGTCAACCGCGAGCTGGACGAGATCGAGGCCCTGCTCAGGAGCGCGCCGCGGCTGCTGGCGCCGGGCGGACGCCTGGCCGTGATCTCGTTCCATTCGCTGGAGGACCGGCGCGTCAAGCAAGCGTTCCGCAACGAGTGCCGCAGCGGCCAGTTCGTGGAGCGCCACCGCGCCGGCCTGCGGCCCGCCGACGGCGAGGTGCAGCGCAACGCGCGCGCGCGCAGCGCGCGCCTGCGCGTGCTCGAACGGGTGGAGGCGGCGTGACGCGACGCGCGGCCTGGCTGGCCCTGGTCCTGGCGGCGGAGCTGCTGGCCGGAGTCGCCCTGCGCAACGAAGCCCTGGCCGTGCGCGCCAGCGTCGAAACCCACGTGCGCTCCTGGATCCGCTGCGACCAGGACCGCCGCGACCAGGCAGCGTTTCGCGCGGCATTCTGCGCGCCGGAGGCGGTCCTTTGGAGATGGGAACAGAAACGCAAGAACGCAGAGAACCGGCGTCCGGAGCTGTGACGTCTCCGGCCCCGCGCCTGAGCCCGCTGCGGCCGTTCTGGCTGCTGCTGCCGCTGGGGATCCTGTTCCTGGCGTCGCTGGTGCGCCTGGTGCAGCTGCAGGTGTTTCCGGATCCCGACCACGTCGGCAGCGCGCTGCGCAACGCCCACCGCGAAGCGCGGCTGGAGGCGCCGCGCGCGCCCCTGCTGGACGTGGATGGCCACGTGCTGGCGCAGGACGCTCAGCGCTTCCGCCTGGTCCTGGACTGCCCTTCCCAGTACCGCCGCCACCTGCAGCCCGCGTTTCCGCGCAGTGTCGCCATGGCCGAGCTGCAGCCCATCTTCCAGGCCGCCGGCCTGGACCCGGAGCGCCTGATTCCGGTTGTCCTGGATCCAGAACGTGATCGTTACGCCATCCTGGCCCCCGGGCTGTCCTCGCGGACAGCCCGGCGGGTCCAGGAACTGTTGAATGCCGTTCCCGGCTCCGGCCTGCGCCTGGAGCCGTACTGGGAGCGCGTATTTCCGCAGGGCCGGGCCCTGGGCCAGATCGTCGGACTCACGCGCGTGGACGCGGACGCCCACGGCCAGAGCCGCCACGGCGTGTTCGGCCTGGAGCAATACTTCGACGCGGCCCTGCGCGGCCAGGACGGTTGCAAGACCAATCTCGTGGTGGGCAGCCAGCACGGCGTCAACCCGTTGCTGCGCTACGTGCCGGCCCAGGAAGCGCCGCCGGTGCCGACCACGTTGGACGCCGTCCTGGCCGTGCGTGCCCGGGAGGAGCTGGCCAAGGTGATGGAGAAGTACCGGCCGGAATGGGTCACGGCCGTGGTCGTGGACTGCGTGACCGGCGACCTGCTGGCAGCGCTGGCACTGCCGGACTTCGACCCGAATCCGGGCGCGCGCCGGCGCACCAACGCGCGCGGCGAAGCGGTGGGCGTGGCGCTGCCCGGCCTGGCGCCGGTGCACCCCGGCTCCACCTTCAAGCCGTTCGTGCTGGCCAGGGCCCTGGAGGCGGGGGTGCTGCGCGACGGCCAGCGCTTCAGCCAGGAGGACGGCGCCTGGCGCCTAGGCGGGCGCGTGATCCACAACGCCGAGCGCGTGCCCGGCCGCCCGCTGAGCTGGGAGGAGGTGCTGATCTATTCCTCCAATATCGGCGCCGGCAAGATCGGCCTGGAGCTCGGCGCCGAGCGCTTGCGCGCGCTCCTGCACGACTTCGGGTTCTGGGAGCTGCCGCTGCTGCGCCCGCTGGAATACCGCGTCGGACAGTATCCGGGCGCGCAGCGCTGGGAGGGCGAGCAAGCCCGCGTCTACACCATCCCGTCGGTGTCCATGGGCCACCAGATCACGCTCACGCCGCTGCGGCTGGCCTACGCCTACGCGGCGCTGGTGAACGGCGGCCGCCTGCTGCTGCCGCGCCTGCGCAGCGACGCGCCGGTGGTGGTGCGCCGCGAGGTCCTCGCGCCCGACACCTCGCGCCGCATCCGCGCCGCCCTGCGCGGAGTGGCGGAGGAGCCGGAACGCACCTGGCTGCCGCGCTTCGACGATCTGGACTGGGGCGGCAAGAGCGGCACGGCCGACCTGCGCACCGAAGTGGCGGAGGACGGCTACACCTGCCTGTTCGTCGCATTCGGCCCCGTGGACGAGCCGCGGGTGGTCACCGTGGTCGTGGTGCACAAGCCGGCCCAGGGTGGTCACTTCGGCAGCACCCTGGCCGGTCCGGCGGCGGCGCGCATCCTGCACCACGCGATCACGGGACAGGACCGGCGCGCCGGTGTGAAATCCTTGGATTCGCCGCGGCCGCTGGATATGGTGGCGCGCAACTGACCATGCGCGTTTCTCGGCTGTCCCGGCTGCTCGAGGTGACAGTCCATCCGCCGGCTGCGGCCGATCCGGAACTTGCGCGCGCCGCCTTCGACTCGCGCCGGGTGCAACCCGGCGACTTGTACTGCGCGCTGCCGGGGACGCGCTGCGACGGCCGCCAGTTCCTGGCGCAGGCGCGGCAGCGCGACGCGGCGGCGGTGCTGATCGGCGCGCCCGCGCCCGGCCTGGACCTGCCGCAGCTGCTGGCGCCGCACGGCGTGCCGCTCGCCCGGCTGGCGGGCCGGGCGGCGGCGGCGCTGGCCGGCGATCCGTCGCGCGAGATGTGGGTGGCGGCCGTGACCGGCACCAACGGCAAGACCACGGTCGTGCACCTCGTGCAGCAGGCGCTGCAGTCGGCGTCCATCCCGTGCGCGCGCTCCGGAACCCTGGGCTTCGCCTTCGGCGCGCAGGAACAGCGCGGACTCCACACCACGCCCCCGGCCGACGAGCTGCAGGACTGGCTGCGCGGCGTGCGCGCGCGCGGGGCCCGCGCGCTGGTCCTGGAAGCTTCTTCCCACGGGCTGAGCCAGGACCGCCTGAGCGGGCTGGCGGTGGACGTCGCCGCGTGGACCAACCTGACGCACGATCACCTGGACTACCACAAGGACCTCGAGGAGTACGCCGCCGCCAAGGCCCGGCTGGTGCACGGGCTGTCCTCCGCGGGCGTGGCCTTCCTGCCCGCCGGCGACGCGCGCATCCTGCAGTCCTGCCGCGGCGCGCCGGCGCGGCGCGTGACCTGGTCCCTGGACGCTCCGGCCGAGCTGGCGGGGCGCGTGGCCGCCGGCAGCGGCGGCATCGCGCTCGAGGTGCTCGGCTCCTTCGGCCCGGCGCGCATCGAGAGCCGGCTGGTCGGGCGCCACAACGCCGAGAACCTGCTGCTCGCCTTCGGCGTGGCCCGCTGCGCGGGATTGACGGCCGAGGAGGCGGCCGCCGGCCTGGGCGCGGCCCTGGGCGCGCCGGGACGGCTGCAGCGGGTGGCGGCCGGCGCGCCCTGGCTGCTGTACGTGGACTACGCGCACACGCCGGACGCCCTGACCCGCGCCCTGGCGGCGTTGCGCCAGGCGCACCCCGGCCGGCGGCTCGGGATCGTGTTCGGCGCCGGCGGCGATCGCGACCCGCACAAGCGCGCCCCCATGGGCCGGGCGGCGGCCGGCGGCGCGGACTGGTGCCTGGTCACCAGCGACAACCCGCGCAGCGAGGATCCGGCGTCCATCGCCGCCGCCGTGGCTGCCGGAGTCGCCGCGGCCGGGCGCGCGCCGGAGGTGGAGCTGGACCGGCGCGTCGCGCTGCATCGCGCGCTCCGCCGCCTGCAGCCGGGTGAGGTCCTGCTGGTCGCGGGCAAGGGCCACGAGGACTACCAGGAGATCCAGGGAGTGCGCCATCCCTTCGACGACTGCGTGGAGCTGGAGAAGGCCGCCGCATGCTCGGTCTGAACGCCGCCGAAGTGGCCCGCGCCGTGAGCGGCGTCTGCATCGGACGCGGCGAGCAGCCGATCAGCGGCGTGGTGACGGACAGCCGCGCGGTCCGGCCCGGCAGCTTGTTCGTGGCGCTGCCGGGCGTGCGCACCGACGGCCACCGGTTCCTGGCCGAGGCGCAGTCCAGAGGCGCGGCGGCCGCGCTGGTGCAGCCCGACCGCGGACCGCGGCCGGCCGACCTGGACGTCATCGTCGTCCCGGACACGCTGGCGGCGCTGGGCGCGCTGGCGCGCTTCCATCGCGCACGGCTGGCGGCCAGCGTCATCGGCGTCACCGGCACCGTGGGCAAGACCACGGCCAAGGACTTCCTGGCCGCGCTGCTCGGAGGGCCCGGCGCGGCGGTGCACGCGGCTCCGGCCTCGTTCAACTCGGAATGCGGCCTGCCGCTGGCCATCCTGGCGGCGCCGCTGGACGCGCGCTTCCTGGTGCTGGAATACGGCGTCAATGCGCCGGGCGAGATGGAGCGCCTGCTGGCCATCGCGCGGCCGCAGCACGCCTGGATCACGGCGCTCACGGAAGTGCACCTGGAAGGCATGGGCGAGCGCGCCACCATCGTGGCCGAGAAGTGCAAGCTGGCGCGCGCGGTGCCGGAAGGCGGGCGCATCTGGCTGGCGTCGCGCTGGGCGGATGACTGCGCCGAGCACGCGCGCGCCTGGTGCGGCCGGGTGCACTGGACCGGCTTGCACGACGCGGGCGGCGACGCCGGCGGCATGCGCGTCCTGCATGCCATACCCGGCGCCTTCCGGGTCGACATTCCGGGCCTGGGCGAGGCCGTGCTGCCGGTGGTGGCGCGTCACGAGGCCGAGCTGGCGGCGACCGCGGCGCTGGCGGCGCTGGAGCTGGGTGCGCCGCCCGCGGCGGTGGCGCAGCGCCTGACGCAGCTGCAGCGGCCTCCGGGACGCCTGCAAGTGCACTCCTTCGGCCCGGTCGTCGTGCTGGACGACGCGTACAACGCCAGCCCGGCCTCCATGGAGGCGGCGCTGGCGGTGCTGGCGCAGTGGCCTCGGGGTGGCCGTCGCATCGCCGTGCTCGGGACCATGCACGAGCTGGGGGCGGCCGCCGAGCGCTGCCACCGGCAGGTGGGGCAGGCCGCGGCCGCCCTGCCCTTGGATCTGGTGCTGTGCGTGGGCCGCGGCGGCGCCTGGATCGCGCACGCGGCGGCGCAGGCGGGCGCGGCCGCCGCCGCCGTGGAGGATCCGGCCGCAGCCGTGGCGCGGCTGCGCGCGCAGCTGCAGGCCGGCGACGTGATCCTGCTGAAGGCCTCGCGCGCGGAAGGCCTGGAACGGCTGCTGCCCGAGCTGGAGGCCGCGGCGCGCCTGCTCACGGCGCGGGGGGTGGCAGGTGCCGCGCGGGAGGGGCGCGCGTGATCCTGTGGCTGGTGCAGTGGCTGGCGCCGCCGGACAGTCCGCTGCGGGCGCTGGAGTACATCACCGTGCGCGCGCTCCTGGCCGGCGCCAGCGCCTTCCTCCTGGCGCTGCTCCTGGGCCGCCGCATCATCGCGCGCCTGCACACCGCCGGCGTGGCCGAGAACGCCGGCGCCAGCGACAGCGCCGAGGTCGGGCGCGTCGCGCTGGCCGCCGGCAAGCACCGCACTCCCACCATGGGCGGCGTGTTCTGGGTCTCGGCCATCCTGTGCAGCACGCTGGTGTACGCCAACCCCGGAGAGCTGCTCGTGCTGCTGGGCGCGGTGCTGGTGGTCGGCATGGGCGCCATCGGCTTCATGGACGACTGGATCAAGTGGAAGCACGAGCACGGGCGCAACGGCCTGAGCCGCAGCGCGAAGCTGCTGGCCAGCCTCGCGCTGACCACGTACGTGGCCGTGTCCCTGTGGCTGATCGGCGAGCGCACCGGCCGCCCGGAGATGTGCCGGATCTACCTCCCGGTGCTCAAGGACTTGTACGCCTCGCCGGAGCTGCTCGGCGCATTCGGGCTGCCCTTGTTCGCGGTCTTCACCAGCTTCGTGATCCTGGCCACCTGCCACGCCGCCAACGTCACCGACGGGCTGGACGGCCTGGCCGCCGGCTCCGGCCTGATCGCATTCCTGGCCTTGACGGTGGCCGCGTACGCGGTGGGTCACTTCGTGCTGGCCGACTACCTGTCGCTGCCCTTCATCCCCGGCGCTGGCGAGGTGGCGGTGCTCGGTGCCGCCGCCGTGGGCGCCACCCTCGGCTTCCTGTGGTTCAACTGCCACCCGGCGCAGATCTTCCTGGGCGACGCCGGCTCGCTGCCGCTGGGGGCGCTGGTCGGTTACCTGGCCATCGTCAGCAAGCAGGAGCTGGCGCTGCCGCTGCTGGCCGGGGTGTTCGTGCTGGAAGTGGGCACGAGCCTGCTGCAGATCCTGTACTTCAAACTCAGCGGCGGGCGGCGCTTGTTCCGCATCGCGCCGCTGCACCACCTCTACCAGCTGCGGGGCTTGCCGGAGCAGAAGATCGTGGCCCGCTTCTGGATCGGCGGCGCCGTGTCGGCGGCGCTGGGCCTGTTGCTGATCAAGGTGCGCTGATGGCCGACGCCGCCGTGCCTGCGCGTTTCCTGCTGGCCTGCATTCTGGCCCTGGCCTTGATCGGCGTGGTGGCCGGCATCGCCGCGGCGCCGCCCGGCGCCGCGGTGGCGGCGCTCGGCCTGCACTCCCTGCACCTGAGCCTGGGCCTGGCGGCGTTCCTGGCGGGGTACGCGGCACCGTCGGAGCGGGTGCGCCGGCTCGCTCCGGGCCTGCTGGCGCTGGTGTTCGCGCTGCTGGCGCTCATGCTGGCGAGCGAGGGCGTCGGCCGCTCCGCCAACGGCGCCGAGCGCTGGCTCAGCATCGGCGGCTTCCAGTTCCAGCCGTCGGCCCTGCTGCAGTGCCTGTGGCCCGTCGCCCTGGCCGGCTGGGCGGCGCGCGATCCGCTGCGCCTGTCGCTGGGGCGCGAGCTGGCCAAGCTGATGCTGCTGTTCGGGCTGCTGGTGACGCCGGTGCTGCTGCAGCCGGACCTCGGCTCGGTGCTGATCCTGCTGGCCGTCACCGGCATCGCCTTGTTCTTCGCCGGCGCGCCGGTGCAGTTCCTGCGCCTGCTGGTGCCGGTATGCGTGGCCGCGCTCATGCTGGCGGCGTTCCTGTTCGACCACGTGCACTCGCGCCTGGAGGACTTCCTGCAGGGCGAAGTGCCGTACCAGACCTTGCGCGCCGAGCAGGCGTTCGCGGTGGGCGGGCTGGAAGGCACCGGGCCCGGCGCCGGCCTGCTGCAGCACGGCTTCGTGCCGGAAGGGGACACCGACTTCATCCTGGCCTTGATCGGCGAGGAGTGGGGCTTCCCCGGCACCCTGGCCGTGTGGCTGCTGTTCATCGCCTTCACCGTGCTGGGGGTGAAGGTGGCCAGCCGCGCCGAAAGCCGCTACGGCGCCATCCTCATGGCCACGGCCACGCTCATGGTGGCGGTGCAGGCGGCCCTCAACATGGCAGTGGTCACCGGCGCCGTCCCGCCCAAGGGCCTGCCGCTGCCCTTCGTCAGCCGTGGCGGCTCGTCCATCCTCGCCCTCTCGGCCTTGCTCGGGATCGCGCTGCGCGCCGCGCTGCAGCGGCGGCCCGTTCCGTCGTCTCAACCTGCGCATCATCCATGGAACGCGTCCAACGCATTGGTCTCATCGCCCTGGTCGTCCTCCTCGGAGTCGCCGCGCTCGGCCTCCTGATCGGCCCGAAGCTGCGGGGCGCGCCGGAGCCCGAGGAGTCGGCTTCCCTGGACTCCGGCGCCCTGCCCAGGACCAGCCTGCTGCCGCCCGAGCAGCGCGGCATCACCCCGGCCAGCTTCCAGGCGCCGCCGCTGCAGCATCCGGTGAACGGCGGCAGCGGGCCAGGGGCCAACCAGGTGATGACCCTGGACTACGGCAACCTGCCCCGGTCCAACAGCTATGCGGACGGCGGAGGCAGCGTCGCGGGTGGGTCCGGGCGCAGCGTGCGGGTGCGCGAAGGCGACACGCTGGAGAAGATCGCGCGCCGCGAGCTGGGCGACGCCGCCCGCTGGCGCGAGATCCAGCAGCTCAACGGCGTGGACCCGCGCAAGATCAAGGTGGGACAGGTGCTGCAGCTTCCCGGCGCCCCGGGTACGGCCGGCGCCGCCGGCATGGCCGCGCCCGCGGCGGGCGCGCCGTCCGCAGGCGCGCCGGAGGCCGCGGGCGAGCGCAGCTATGTCGTGCAGAGCGGCGACACCTTGAGCTCGATCTCGCAGTCCGTGTACGGGACGTCCAAACACTGGCAGAGGATCCAGCAGCACAACGGCATCAGCGATCCGCGGCGCGTGCGCGCCGGTCAGACCTTGCGCATTCCGCCCCTGCCCCGGTGACGCTCACCACGCGGCCTTCCGTGCTCCCGGGCGCGCGCGCCGCGCGCTCCGGCGGAGCGCCGTTGCGCGTGCTGTTCGTGGGTGGGGGCACGGGCGGCCACCTGGCCCCCGCCCTGGGCCTGGCCGAGGCCCTGGAGGAGCGCGGCCACCACACCTTGTTCCTGACCAGCGGGCGCGCGGTGGAGCGCTGGTTCCTCGGCGAGCAGCGCGCCGCGGTGTCGCTGCGCGTGGAAGGCGGATCCTGGGCCTGGTATCTCGCTTACGGCCCGGGCGCGCTGCGCGCCCGGGCGCAGTCGCGGGCCTTCGATCCGCACCTGGTGGTGAGCCTGGGCGGTCGTATCGGCGCGCTGGCGCTGGCGGCGCGCCGTGGCCGCCCGCTGGTGGTGCTGGAAGGCAACCGGGTGGTCGGGCGCAGCGTGCGCTGGATGCAGCGCTGGGCGGAGGCCACGCTCACCCTGTTCCCGGACACCCTGGCGGACCTGCGCAAGGGCAACTGGGTCGGCCCGATCGGCCGGCGCGCGCTGGCGCGCGTGGCGCAAGCGGAGGCGCGGCGCCGCCTGGGCCTGGCCGCCAAGGCCCCGGTGCTGCTCCTCGTGGGCGGCAGCCAGGGAGCCCGCGACCTGAACGAGTTCGCGGCCGCGCTGCTGCCGCAGCTCGCGGGCACCGGTTACCAGCTGCTGGCGCTGACCGGCGCCGGCAAGGCCGAGCCGCTGCGCGCGGCCTGCGCACTGCACCGCCTGCCCGCCGTGGTGCTGGAGCGCCTGACCGACATGGGTCTGGCCTACAGCGCCGCCGATGCGGCGCTCAGCCGCGGCGGGGCGGCCACCATCGCCGAGCTGTGGTTGTTCCACCTGCCGGCGGCCATCGCGCCCTACCCGCACCACAAGGACCGCCAGCAGGAGCACAACGCACGCGCGCTGGGCCCGGGCGCGCTGCTGCTGCCGCGCCTGGACCGCGACGACGCCGCGGCGCTGCTGGCGCTGCTGCGCTCCCCGCAGCGCCTGCGCTCCATGGCCGAGCACCTGCGCGCCAGCGCGCCGGCCGAAGGCGGACAGCGCGCCGCCGACTTCCTGGAGGAAACCGCGCGCGCGCGCGCCTAGTCTCGCATGCTGTCACTCACGCGCCGCCGCAAGCGCATGGACCTGGACGCCCTCGCCGGCCCCGCCGGGCGCACCGCATACCTGGCGGGCGCCGCCGGCAGCGGCATGCGCGGCCTGGCCCGCATCCTGTTGGAGAACGGCTGGGAGCTGTGGGGGGCCGACCGCGCGCCGCTGCGCGCGGACGACCCGCTGGTAAAGGCGGGCCTGCGGCCGCTGCGCGAGGACGAGCCGCCGCCGCGCGTGTCGCTGGCGGTGCGCTCGGCCGCGGTGGCGGAGCACGACCCCGGCTACAGCGCGGCGGTGCGCGGCGGCGCGCGCCCACGCCGCTACGCCGAGTTCCTGGGCGACCTCAGCCGGCTGCGTCCGGTGCTCGCGGTGTGCGGCGCGCATGGCAAGTCCACCACCACCGCCTGGATCGCCTTCGGCCTGCGCCGCGCCGGACTGGAAGTCGGCTTCCTGGTGGGCGCGGAGGTGCGCCAGCTCGGCGCCTGCGCGGAATGGGGCCGCTCCGAGCTGCCCCTGATCGTGGAGTCCTGCGAGTACGCGCGTTCCTTCCACGAGCTGTCGCCGCAGCATGCCGCGCTCACCAACGTCGACGCCGAGCATCCGGACACCTACCCCGGCGGACTGGCGGAGGTGACGGCGGCGTTCCGCCAGTTCCTGGCGCGCGTTCCCGCCGCCGGGCGCGTGTTCGCCTCGCCCGAGGCTCCCGACCTGAGCGACGCCACCCCGGCCCAGTGGATCCGCGCCGCTCCGCTCTCGGCGGCGGCGCCCGTGGGCCTGCCGGGCCTGCACAACCGCCGCAACGCCGCGCTGGTGGCCGGCGTCCTGCGCCACTTCGGCCTGGGCCCGGAGCAGGTGCTGGGAGCGCTGGCGGAGTTCCGCGGCGCGCAGCGCCGCCTGGAGGAGGTGGGGCGGCTGCACGGGGCGCTGGTGGTCAGCGACTACGCCCATCATCCGACCGAAGTGGAAGCCACGCTGCAGGCCGCGCGCGAGCTCTACCGCGATCGCCGCATCCTGGTGGTGTTCCAGCCGCACCAGGCCGTGCGCTTCCAGGCGTATCGCGAGCGCTTCGCCGCCTCGCTGCGCGACTGCGACGGCCTGCTGCTGCTGGAGGTGTATCGCGCCCGCGATCCCGAGCACCTGCGGCCCAGCGTGCGCGAGCTGCTGCCGCTCCTCCCGGCGCGCCCGCAGCGCCCGCTGGCGGCGGCCGCCGATTTCGTCGAGGCCGAAGCCTGGCTGCGCGCCAACCTGGCTCCGGAGGACGTGGTGCTGTGCTTCGGCGCCGGAGACGTGGATGCCTTCGCCCGCCGCCTCGCTCGCTGAGCACGCGCCGTGTCGCGAGCTGGAGCGGCTCGCGCGCTGGACCACGCTGCGCATCGGCGGCCCGGCCGAGCTGTTCTTCGAGCCGCGCCGGCCCGAGGAGCTGGCGGCGGTGCTGGACGCGCTGGAGCAGCGCAACCTCCCGTGGCGGATCCTCGGCGGCGGCGCCAACACGCTCGCGCCCGACGGCGGCGTGCGCGGCGCCGTGCTGCACACCGGTATGCTGCGGCGCGCGTTCCGCGAGGGCAACCGCCTGCGCCTGTGGCCGGGGGTGACCTTGCCGGCGCTGGTGCGCGGCGCCGCGGCCCACGGCCTGGGCGGAGTCGAGCGCCTGGTCGGGGTGCCGGGCCACGTCGGCGGCGGCATCGCCATGAACGCCGGTTCGGCCGAATGGGGCCTCTGGGACCAGGTCCTGGAGGTCAGCCTGTGGGATCCGCGCGCCGCCGGCGCGCGCATCGTGCGGCGCACGCGCGCGGAGGTCCAGCCGCGCTACCGCGACGGCAACCTGCGCGGCGCGGTGGTCCTGGAGGCGCTGCTGGAGCTGCAGCCCGAGTCCCCGCGCACGCTGCGCGCGCGCATGGAGGAGCACCTGCGCCGCAAGAACGCCACCCAGCCAGTCACCCTGTCCTCGGCCGGCTGCGCCTTCAAGAACCCGCCCGGCGACAGCGCCGGGCGCCTGATCGACGCCGCCGGGCTGAAGGGAGCGCGCGCCGGCGGCGCCGCGGTCAGCGAGCTGCACGGCAACTTCATCGTCAACGCCGGCGGAGCCAGCGCCGCCGACGTGCGGGCGCTGCTCGAGCGCATGGAGGGCACGGTGCAGGAGAAGTTCGGCGTGCGCCTGGAGCGCGAGCTGGTGGTCTGGCCCGAGCCCCTGGGCGGGACCATCGGCGCCTGCTGAGGCGCTATTCCGCCGCCACGGGGCCGTAGCGGAGACGCTCGGGCGCGCCGGGGCCGGAAGCCGGGAGCGGCGGCAGGCCGAGCAGGTCCAGGGCCAGGCCGGCGCAGTCGCGATTGCGGATGGGGGGGCGATCGCCGCCCTTTCCGGTCCCGGGGTCGGCGCGCGCCGGATTCAGGGCGTACAGGTCCGCGGCCGCCTGGCCCGGCGCCAGCCAGATCAGCAAGGGGATCGTGTAGTCCGCCGGTGCGTCGGCCCGGTCATGGCTCTTGAAGGGAGCGCCGCCGCCGTGATCCGCGGTCAGGAGGATGGCGGTGGTACCTCGCAGTTCCCCGTCGGCCTGGACGGCGTCCAGCAGTCGGACGATCTCCCGGTCCACGGCCGCCACCGCTTGTCGGTACTTCGAGCCCGCGGTCATGTCCCAGCCCGCGTCGTGGCCGGCGGCGTCGCAGTCGCGGTAGTGCAGGAACAACAGGTGGCGGCCCTCTCTCTGCAGGAACGCCAGCGCGGCGGAGGTCAGGTCCGCGGCGTCCTCGTCGAAGAGGTACAAGTCGATCTTGTCACGGCCGTTGTCCGCTCCGGTGATGTCCGGCGCGCCGCTGCGCTCGTTCCAGGACGCGTCGAACAGCGAGAACTTGCTCTTGCCCGCGAGCACGGCGGTGCCCAGGCCCTGGTCGTGGGCCACGTCGAAGATGCTGGCGACGTAGCCGGCGCCGTCGTGGACGGTCGCGCCCGGCTTGGGCTCGCCGTTGCTGGTCCACTGGTGGCCGCCGGTGCCGAGCGTGCCGCGCCCGCTCACCATGCACAGATGGTTGGGGAGGGTGACGGTGAAGTCGGGATCGGTGCGCGCGTTGAGCGTGTGCTGGCCCTGCAGCAGGCGCGCGAAGCCGGGCAGCGCGCCGCTGTCCGCCACGGCGTCGGCCCGCAGGCCGTCCACGCTGATCAGGAGCACGTGGTCGAAGACTTGCGCCGGCGCGGCTTGCGACGGCACGTCTTGGGCCGAGCAGCCGAACAGCAGGGACAGGACGATCAGCAAGAGACGGATCTTACGGCGCACTCGGCAACGCGCGGCGGAGTTCCTGCTGGTCCCGGAGCGTCGCTTCCAGTTTTGCGGAAACCTGGAAGTGGTCTCCGCGTCACGCACATGGGCCGGCGGCGGGTTGACGGCCCGGGCGGGCCGCGGTTACGACTGCGCGCATGCAGAGCGCCGACTCCCTGGGTCCGGCGTTGCTGGAGCGCGCCATGGAAGCGGCGGCGGCCGCCGCCGCGGCCGGAGCCGAGGCCGCACTGGCTTTCTTCGAGCGCGGCGTCGCCGCGGAACGCAAGCCCGACGCCTCGCCGGTCACGCCGGCCGACCGCGCGGCCGAGGCGATGATCCTCAAGACTTTGCGGGCGGCGTTCGCGGACTTCGGTGTGCTGAGCGAGGAGACCGGCGCGCTCGGCCCGCAGTTCCCCACGCGCTGGATCGTGGACCCGCTGGACGGCACGCGCGCCTTCCTGCGCAGAGGCTGGTCCTGGGGTCCCCTGGTGGCCCTGGAGCACCGCGGCGAGATCGTCGCCGGCGCCATGCACCTGCCGGTGCTCGGGCGCTCGTACCGGGCGGCGCGCGGGCTGGGCTGCCACCGCGGCGGCGCGCGCCTGCGGGTGTCGGAGCAGGGGCGCTGGCCGGAAGCCACCCTGAGCCTGGGGGTGCTCAACCGCCTGCTGGAGCTGCCCTGCGCCGCCGGCATCCTGGACCTGGCGCGCAGCGCCGACAGCACGCGGGCCATCGGCGACGGCGCCGGCGCGGCGCAGGTCCTGGAGGGCGCGGCCGAGGCCTGGATCGAGGCCGGCGTGAAGCTGTGGGACCTGGCGGCGCCCATGGTGCTGGTGGAGGAAGCCGGGGGCCGGTTTACGGACCTCCACGGAGTGCGCACCCCCGGCAGCGGCAGTGCCGTGGCCAGCAATGGTCGCGTGCACGCCCACATCCTCTACACTTTGGGGCTGGCGCGTTGACGGCATGTCCCGATCCATCCCCTCATTGCTGCTGTGGGCCGCCCTGCTGCCCATGGCCTGCTCCAAGGCCGACGGCGAAGCGCCCGCCGAGAACGCGGGCGGGCCGATGGGAGGCTTCCAGTTCCCGGTCACCTTCGTGGTGGCCGAGCCCGGCGAAGTGGCGGAGACCGTCGAGGTGGTCGGCGACGTCGTGTCCGCGCGCAGCGCCGCCCTGGCCTTCGAGCGCGGGGGCCGCATCGCCGCCGTGCTGGCGGACCTGGGCGACGAGGTGGCCGAGGGCGTGGTCCTGGCGCGCCTGGACGACGCGGTGCTGATGGCGCAGCGGGACGCGGCCCGGGCGGCGGCCGCGGCCGCGCGCGTGGAGGCCGACTACGCGCTCATCGAGCTCCAGCGCGCGCAGGAGATGGGCGACGCCGTGGCGGACAGCGAGCGCGACCGCTGGAGCGCCGAGAGCCAGGCGCGGGCGGCGCGTGTGCACGAGCGCGAGGCGGAGTTGCACCGCCTGGAGGCGCTGCTGGTCCAGGGCGAGCTGCGCGCGCCCTTCCCCGCCGTCGTCATCGACCGCCACGTCACCCTCGGCAGCACCGCGCAGCCGCCGGCGCCGGCCTTCGACGTCGTGGACCTGGCGCACCGTGAAGTGCACCTGGAGCTGCCCGCGGACTACGCGTCCTTGCTCGCCCTGGGCGCGCCGGTGGAGCTGCGCAGCGACGCCGTGGCGGATCTGCGCGTGGACGCGCGCCTGGATGCGCTGGTGCCATCCTCCGATCCCGCCACCCGCACTTTCCGCGCGCTGGTGCGCCTGGACGACGTCATGGATCCGCAGCGCCGCCTGCTGCCCGGGATGTTCGTGCGCGCCCGGCTGGTCCTGCGCCGCGCCGCCTCGGAGACCGTCGTGCCCGTGGACTCCCTGCTCGAGGGGCCGCAGGGAACCGTGCTGGTCACGGTCGCCGAGCCCGAAGCGCCGGCGCCCGGCAACGGCGGCTCGGCCGACCCCGGCTCCGCAGCGCCCGTGGCGCGCTTCGTGCCGGTGCGCGTGCTGGCGCGCGACGCGCTGCGCGCGGCGGTGGCGCCCCTGCAGCCGGGCGATCTCGCATCCGGCGCGCGCGTGGTGCTGACCGGCGCGGCCAACGTCTTCCCCGGCGCCCCCTTGAGCCCGCAGCCACACCCGCGGCCGGACGCGGACGCCGCGCCGCACTGAGCATGGACCCGATCCGGTTCTTCGTCAGCCGCCCCTATACCGTCGCGGTCGGGGTGATCCTGGCGGTGCTGTTCAGCGTGCTGGCCTACCGGCGCATCCCGGTGCAGCTCAAGCCGACGGTGGATCAGCCCACCATCACGGTGCGCACCGAGTACCGCGGCGCCGGACCGGTGGAGGTGGAGGAGCAGATCACGCGGCCCATCGAGGACCTGCTGCAGAGCGCCGACGGGCTGGAGGAGCTGCGCTCGTCCTCCATCGAGGGCGTCAGCACGGTCATGCTCGAGTACCAGTGGGGAGTGGACAAGAGCCAGGCGCTGATCGACGTCATCAACAAGCTGAGCGAGCTGCAGGGGCTGCCGCCGGACGCCGAGAGGCCCGTCGTCTCGCTCACCGGCATGGGCGGCGAGAACGCCTCGATGTGGATCGTGAGCGAATCGCCGTACGACGCCGACCGCGTGCGCCAGATCGTGTCCGACGAGGTCGAGCCGCAGCTCGAGCGCGTGGAGGGCGTGGCCGACCTCATGATCGTCGGCGGCGAGGAGCGCGAGATCCGCGTGCACGCCGACCCGGAGCGCCTGAGTGCGCGCTCGGTCACTTTCGAGGAGCTGGGCGAGGCCCTGCGCCGCTCCTACCTCGACCAGCGCGGCGGCACCATCGAGACCGGCACCCAGCAGTTCGTGGTGCGCACGGAGGGGCGTTCCGAGGCGGTGGCCGACCTGGAAAACATCGTGGTGCGCCGCGACGAGCGCGGCACGGTGCACGTCCGCGACGTCGCCGCCGCGGTGGACGGCTACCGCGAGCTGGCCTCGATCGTGCGCGGCGAGGGCCGGCGCGTGGTGGCGATCGGCGTGCGGCGCGAGTCGGGCGCCAACGTGGTGCGCATGATCGACGGCGTCGAGCGCGAGCTGGAGGAGATCAACGAGCGCTTCGCCGACCGCGGCCTGGCGCTGCGCTTCGTCCCGGTGTACCGCGACACGACCTACCTGCGCGAGGCCCTGGACTTCGTGTGGGGCAACCTGTGGCTGGGCGCGGCCCTGGCCATCGGGGTGCTGCTGGTGTTCCTGCGCAGCATCCGCAGCGTCCTCGTCATCGCCCTGTCCATCCCGATCTCGCTGGTCACCGTGTTCCTGGTGATGGACGCCCTGGGCCGCACCCTCAACGTCATCTCCCTGGCCGGACTGGCCTTCGCCTCCGGCATGGTGGTGGACAACGCCATCGTGGTGCTGGAGAACACCTTCCGCCACATGGAGATGGGCAAGAAGGCACGCGAGGCGGCCATGGACGCCGGGCGCGAGGTGTGGGGCGGCGTGCTGGCCTCGACCCTGACCACCATGGTGGTCTTCATCCCCATCTTCGGGATCCAGGAGGAAGCCGGCCAGCTGTTCGCCGACATCGCCATCGCCATCGCCGCGGCCGTCGGCCTGTCCCTGATCGTGGCGCTGACGGTCGTGCCCTGCCTGGCGTCCCTGCTGTACCGCAACAAGCCCCTCAGCCGGCGCGCCGGCGAGGTTTCCGAGAGCACGCTCGGTCCGCTGGGGCGCGCCTACGGCGCGGCCACCGCGCGCCTGACCGCCGGCGGCGGCAGCAGCGTCCTGCTCAAGCTGGTCCTGGTCGGCGGCGTGATGGCGGGCACCTTGCTGATCCTGCCGCTGGCCCCGGACGCCGGCTACCTGCCGGCCGGCAACGCCAACCTGATCTTCTACTTCGGCCAGCCGGTGCCCGGTACGCGCCCGGAGGCCGTGGAAGCCTCGCTGCTGCCGCTCGAGAGCTGGATCCGCCAGCAGCCGGAGACCGAGCGCTACTTCATGGTGGTCGCCGCCGAGTTCAACGGCGGCGGCGTGATCCTGAAGGACGCTTACTCCAACGCCGAGGGCCTCGACGGCTTCCTGAGCCGGTTCTTCCCGCAGGCCCTGGCCGTTCCGGGCTTCCGTTTCCTGGTGCCAATGCGCTTCAGCCTGTTCCAGGACTCCGGCAAGCAGTTCACGGTCGAGGTCACCGGTCCGGACCTGGCCGTGCTCGCGGCCACCGCGCGCGAGCTGGAGCAGAGGCTCAGCCAGTGGCCGGGCGTGCAGCCGCGCGGCGTGCAGACCGACTACCAGGAAGGCCGGCCCGAGCTGCACGTGCGCGCGGACCACCACCTGGCCGCCGAGGCCGGCATGAGCGTGCGGCAGGTGGCCGCCGTGGTGGAGAGCGCGCTGGCCGGCCGGCGCGTGGCGACCTTCAGCGACGGCGGGCGCGACCACGACGTCGTGCTGGTGGTGCCGCAGGAGCGCGTGCGCAGCCGCGAGGAGCTGGCGGCCCTGCCCTTGTTCACGCCGTCGGGCGCGCGCACGACGCTCGGCGCCCTGGCCGCGATCGAGAAGGGCAGCGGGCCGGTGGCCGTGAACCGACTGGAGCGCGAGCGCGCCATCACGCTCACGGTCAACCTGCTCCCCGAGGCGACCCTCCAGACCGTGCTCGAGCAGGTGGAGCAGGACCTGCTGCGCCCGGCCCTGGAGCGCCTGCCGTCGGGCTACGACCTGAACCTGGGCGGCTCGGCCGACAAATTCAGCACGACCTTGCGCGCCCTCACCAGCAGCTTCTGGCTGGCGATCCTGATCACGTACCTGCTGCTGGTGGCGCTGTTCCAGAGCTGGGTGCAGCCGTTCGCGATCCTGGTGACGGTGCCGCTGGCCATGTCCGGCGGCCTGCTCGGCATCATCCTGGCGCACCGCACCAGCTCCGCGGCCTCGTTCGACCTGCTGGCGATGCTGGGCTTCATCATCCTGGCCGGCATCGTGGTCAACAACGCCATCCTGATCGTGCACCAGTCCAACAACCTGCGCGCGCAGGGCGTGGAGCGGCGCCGCGCCTTGTCCGAGTCGGCCAAGACGCGCCTGCGCCCGATCCTGATGACAGTGGTAACGACCGTGTTCGGGATGCTGCCGCTGGCGCTGGGGCGCGGGGCCGGCGCCGAGCTGTACCAGGGCCTGGCCGCGGTCATCACCGGCGGCCTGATCCTCAGCACGATCTTCACCTTGTTCGTGATCCCGGCCATCGTCAGCCTGGGCTGGGACCTGCAGGACACATTCCGGCGGCGCGCGGCCGCGACCTAGCGCGGGTTACCTCGCCGCATGCCGCGTTCCGGCTCTGCCGCAGACGATTGGCTGTCGGACGCCCGCAGTTTCGCGCGCGACCATCTCGGTCCCGCCAGCGAGCGGCTGCTGGAATCGGCCGTGCACCAGGAAGCTGTGCACCTGCGCCGCCAGTCCGGCGGCGAGGTCGCCGATGCCGTGCTCGCCGAGGTGTTCGCCGCGGCGGGCCAGGATCGGTCCCTCGCGGACGAGTTCCTGGCCTTCTTCCTGGACGGCTTGATGCGGCTCGGCCACGAAGCCCTGCGTCCGGGCCTGCGCCGCTATCTCGACACGGGCGACCTGGTGCAGTCGGTGCTCGGCGACCTGTGGCCGGACATCGCCGCGCTGCACTTCGAGAGCCGCGCGCAGTTCCTGGCCCTGCTGGCGCAGCGGCTGCGCTGGAAGGCGGCCGACCGCGAGCGCGGGCTGCAGGCCGGCCGGCGCCGCGAAGACCGCCGCCTCCCCGTGGACGAGGAGCGTACGCCCGCCAGCGATCCGACGCCCTCGTCCGAGCTGGACTCCCGGGAGGATCGGGAGCGCCTGGCCCTGGCCTTGACGCGCCTCCCGGAGCGCGACCGGGAGCTGCTGCGCGCTCACTTGCGCGGCGACGGCCTGGAGCGCCTGTGCGGCCAGTTCCATCTGGACCGGGAGGCGGTACGAAAGGCGCTGCAGCGCGCCATTGCCCGGGCTCGCGAGCTGCTGCGCTGACGCGGGAAGACCTGCGGGCGGGATCGATGCCGGAAGGGTGCCGCGGCGTGAGAGGGGCCGGCCCGCCGCTGGGGCCGGCCCCGGGAATGCGGGTCTGATCGGATCAGTCGGAGTCCGGAGCGGCGAAGCAACCGGACAGCACGGCGGTATAGGTGCAGGTTCCGCCGCCCGAGCACTTGCGCGTTCTCGTGATGTCGTCGTCGCAGTTCCCCGACTCGCACAGGCAGTCTCCCTGCGACTTGCTGTTGATCAGCTGGGCGATCGCGACCGGACAGCTGCCGACGCAACCGCTGCTGGAGATCTCCGTGATCTTGTACCAGCAGTTCTTGGCCGCCGGCGGGGTCTCAGCGATCAGGACGCCGTTGGACATGCCGGTGACGTTGGCGGGCTGGAGCGGACCGATCGACTCCAGGGCCTGCAGGAAGACCAAGTCCGGGATGTTGACCGGCAGGTTCACGGTCAGGCTGCCTCCTGGCATCAGGAGCGGCGTCGGCGGCAGGAGGCCGCTGCCCGGCGGGCTCCCGAAGTCCACCAGCGGCCGCATGCCGTTGAACCAGGTGTCTTCGTTCGGATCCGCGTCCAGACTGGCTGCCAGCCAGTAATTGCGCCCGGCTTGCGGGTTCTCGACCGTGTAGGTCACCTGGCCTCCGGCCTGCGGCTCGGTGCTGTTCATGATCAGACGGTTCACCGGGTCGTACGAGTCGTAGTACAGGTGCACGTCACGCTCGTATCCGTACCAGCGCGTGGCGAAGTTGGCGAAAGGCTGGCCTCCGAACCAGAAGCAGCCCACGAAGACCGGCGGACTGACGCTCCGGTCAAACCATGTGAAGCTGTTGTCGCGGCGGTAGCCGCCGTGCGCGAGCCAGGGGCCGGTGTTGTTCTGGCGCGGGGTGAAGCCCCAGCCGAACAGGCGATCGTGCATGCCGGCCTCTTCCGTGGGGAACCCGACCAGGGCGGTGGAACACTCGAAGCCGCCGCTGAGGTCCACGGACACGATCCAGCACTGGATGCCGCCGGTCTGCGTTCCGAGCGGCAGGCCGGTCAGTTCGTAGGAGCAGAAGGAGGATTCGACGCCGAGCGGCGGTCCGCTGCAGGCGAGGTTCTCGACGTAGAAGCTGATCTCGATCGCGCCGGAGGCGCCGGTCTGGTCCGGCTCGGTGGAACAGTAGGTGAAGTCGAAGCCGTTCACCTGGTCGGCGAGGGAGCGGTTGCGGTCCGGCAGGCCGCCATCGTCCAGCCAGAGCTGGTTGGAGCCCGGGACCGAGTAGTAGTTGGAGAGGATCATGTTGTTGAAGATCACCTCCGGTCCGCGCCGGTGGTCCTGCGCCGAGGAGAGGAACTCCCCGTCCGCGACGCGGTAGACCCCGGCGAAGCGGGGCGGTGCCGCCTGGAACACTGGAAGGGTTGCCTGCGCGAACAGGTTCGCGCCCAGGCAGAACAGAAAACAGCTCGCAAGCACGGATCGCAGCATGGCTGTGTCTCCTTTGGAATGAGCGGGGGCATAGAAGGAGAGTCGGAATCAGGGCGCCGGGACGGATTTTCGTCTGGCGCCCGGGCGTACACTCTGCCGCGTATCGGAGGCCTGTTTGGACGGTCATCAATCTCCCCAAGAGCGGGCGGAAGCCCTGTTCCACGCCTATCTCGACCAGGTGCTGGCAGGCGCGACGCCGGACCAGGCCAAGCTCATGTCCGGCGCGCCGCCGGAGCTGCGCGAGGAGCTGGAGGCGCTGCTGGACCACTACCATTTCCTGCGCAGCGCCCTCGGGGGCGGCGAGCCGGTGGCCGCGCCGGGTCGCGTTCTCGGTGACTACCGGCTGCTGGCAGAGCTCGGCCGCGGCGGAATGGGCGTGGTCTGGGAGGCGGAGCAGATCTCCCTCGGCCGCCGGGTCGCGCTGAAGCTGCTGGCGCCGCAGCTCGCGCCGACGCCGGAGCACCTGGAGCGCTTCCGCCGCGAAGCGGAAGCCTGCGCCCATGTCAGCCACCCCGCCGTGGTGGCTCTGTACAGCACCGGACAGGCCGGCGGCATTCCGTTCCTGGTTCAGGAGCTGGTCCCCGGGGCCCGCACCCTGGCGCAGCGCCTGGATGAGCTGCGCGCCACCACCCGCGTTCCGGACCGCTTCTATCGCGAGCAGGCCGAGCTCATCGCCCAGGTGGCCGAAGGGCTGCAGGCCGCGCACCAGGCCGGCGTGATCCACCGCGACGTCAAGCCGAGCAACATCCTGATCGGCAGGGACGGACGGCCGAAGATCACCGATTTCGGCCTGGCACGGCTGCGCGGCCAGCTCAGCGTCACGCGCAGCGGCCAGGCCGTGGGGACGCCCTTCTACATGTCACCGGAGCAAGTGCGGGGCGGCTCTCCGATGGACCACCGCACCGATGTGTTCTCCCTGGGCGCCACGCTGTACGAGGCAATGACGCTGGCGCGTCCCTTCGACGGCGACACCACGGAGCAGGTGGCGGACCAGATCCTGCACGACGATCCGCCCGATCCCCGCGCGCTGCGCTCGCAGCTGCCGCGCGACCTGGCCGTCATCTGCCTGAAGGCGGTGGAGAAGGAACCGGTACGGCGCTACTCGACCATGGCAGAGTTCGCGGCCGATCTGCGCCGCTTCCTCGACGATGAGCCGGTGCGCGCCAAGCCGCCGGGCGCGCTGCAGCGGCTGGCGCGCTGGACCCGGCGCCATCCCGGATTGGCGACCGGTGGCTCGATCGCCGCCGCCGCCTTCGTCGCGGTCACCGTCCTGCTGCTGCGCGTGCGCGCGGCGCGCGCGGACGCCCTGGACCAGTTGCATGCGGCCGACGCCACCTCCGAGCTGCTCATCGAGCTGTTCCGCCAGGCCGAGCCCGCGCGCACGCAAGGGCGCACGATCACGGCGCAGGACCTGGCCCACTACGGGGCGCAACGCGTGCGCTCCGAACTGGCGGACCAACCGCTGGCGCGCGCCCGGCTGCTGGGCGCGCTCGGGCGCGTGCACCGCGAGCTGGGGGAGTACGAACCGGCGGAAGCCTTGCTGTTGGAGTGCCTGCGCGAGTACGAGGCCATCGGCGCGGTGCGACACCTGGACTTCCTGGTCCGGCAGGCAGACCTGGCAGCCGTGCTGCGCTACCGCGGCGATCCTGTGCAGGCGGAGATGGTCGCCCGGCGGGCGTACGAGGCCAGCCACGCACTCGCCGGAGAGAGCGCGCCCGTGACGGTTGCCGCCGCACTGGAGCTGGGCGGCGCGCTCGTGGAGCAAGGGCGTCCCGACACGGCCGAGCCGCTGCTGGAGCAGACCTACGCGCGACTGCAAGCCGTTCTAGGTCCGGAAAACGAGCGCACGGTCAAGGCCCTCTCGATCCTTTCGGCGGCGCGGGACTTGCTGGGCAGGGACAGCGTCACGGAGCAGGACTTTCTCGACGTCGTCGCCCGCTTCACGCGCTTGAGCGGCGTCACGCACCCGGACACTGTGATCGCCCGCCTGAACCTGGCCTACTTCTACCTGCGCAGGGGCCGCTTCGAAGAGGCTGAGCCCTTGTACCGCGACGTCCTGGATCAGATGCGCAGCGTGCTTCCCTCCGGCCACTCCCACACCTTGCGGGCACTCGGTGGCTTGTGCGACATCTCCCAGATGCAGGGGCGCTGGAGCGAAGCGGAAGCCTGGCAGCGCGAGATCCTGGCCATCGAAGAGCGGACCTATGGTCCGGCGCACGAGTCCGTTCTGGTCAGCCGCAACAACCTTGGCAACGCCCTGACCGAGATGAACCGACTGGAGGAGGCGGCGGCCGAGTTCCTGGCGGTGCAGGGCCTGGCGGAGGACCGCTTCGGGCCGGATCACCGGCAGCGCCTCGAAGCCTTGATCGGACTGGCCGCGGTGCGCCAGATGCAGGCGCAGACGGCGAGCGCCCTGGAAGCGGTCCAGGAGGTCGTGCGCTGCGAGCGCCAGGATCCGGACTGGCAGAACGGCCTGGCCTGGCACTGGAGCAGCCCCGATTCGAGGGCGCGCTTTCCCGAGGCGGCTGCGTTCGCCCTCGAGCTGGCGCAGCGTGCCGTCGCCGGAGCCACCGCGGAGCAGCGGCCGGGCTTCCGGGACACCCTGGCCTGGGCCTTGCTCGCTTGCGGCCGGGCCGAGGAAGCGCTGGCGGAGTCCCGGAAGGCGCTGGCGGAGGGTCCCGCGGACCGTCAGACCGAGTTCCAGGATGCCCTGCGGCGCCTGGAGGCCGCGGTGGCGGCGCGACCCGATGCCGGCGCGCACTGACCGCGGCTCGGCCGTCTCAAAGCGGGGTCACGGCGTCGCCCACGCGCAGCAGGCCGCCTTCCACGACGTCGGCCCGCAGCCCGCCGCGGTGCACCAGGCCGCGCTTGATGCCGGCCCGCGCCAGCTGCTCCAGGTGCCCGCAGGGTTCGCACAGGCGCACGCCTTGCAGCAGGACCTCGCCCACGCGGAAGCAGCGCCCCACCAGGTGGTTGAGCGCCACCCCGCGCGTGGCCAGGTTGCGCCGGCTCTCGGCCGCGCTCAGCGCGATGCCGTACTCGCGCTGCAGCGCTTCCAGGGCCTCCATCTCGATGAGCGTGACCTGCAGTCCGGCCTTGCCTTCCCGCCAGAAGGTGCCCTGGCGCTGCCGGTAGCGGTCGCCTTCCAGGCCCGCGCCGGCGACGGCCCGGACCTGCTGCTGGGCCAGCATGGGCGCGCGCGCCGCGGGCGCGACATGGATGGCGGCGAGGATTCCGGAGGGCTCGGGCAGCACGCGCGCCCAGGTTAGCGGCGCACGAGCCGGCGCAGAACGACGCGGGCCGGCGCACAGCCGGCCCGCGTCCTGACGAACGATGAAATCAGCGGGCGCCCGGCGGCGGCTGCAGCACCGAGCGCATCTGCGCCAGCTCGGCGCGCAGGGCGCGCACCTGCGCCTGCAGCTCCGCGAGCAACGCCATGGTGTCGCCGGCGCCGGCCACGTGCGGCGGCGGGAGCTCTTGCGCGGCCATGCCGGGAGCGGGCCAGGCCTGCGCCCGCGGCGCCAGTAGCGGCGCCGGCTGGCCGGGATACATGCGCACACGCGGCGCAACGCTCACGGACGGCGTTTCCACGCACACGGGCGCATCCGCGCACTCCGGCAGGTTCGCGCTCGCCTCCGGGCATGCCTCCAGGGGCGCAACCGGCTCCGCCACCTGCGCGGTGCCCACGTAGCCCAGGCTGGACAGGGACTCAACGTCGGCATGGACGTCGACGATCTCCGGCCTCACGTACACGCTGTAGTCCTGTGGCGTGGGCGCGGTTGCGCCGTACGCTCCCCGGGATTCCTCCCGGTGCGGCCGCACCGCCATGGTCGTCGGGGCGGCAACGCCGGCGTAGCGCTGCAGCAAGACGGCGGCCTCGGCGGCGGCCGCCCGCGAGCCGGCGGCGTCGCCGGACGCGGCCAGGTGCAAGGCATTCGCCGCCAGATCTGCGGCCTGGAGCAGCACCTTCTGGTCCGCGGCACGGTACGGGTCCTGGTTCTGGGCAGGCGCCCAGGATGCCGGCGCCAGGGCGGCGCCGAGCACGGTCAGCCAAAGCATGCGCTTCATGTTCCTACCTCGATCTCGGGTTCAACGATGGGGCCAGCGGGGGAGACTGCGTCCTGCGGCGCCGGCAGGCAATCGGCGAGCGCCTGGCGGCTGCTGCGCAGCGCGGCCAGGCGCGCCTGCACGCCGGCAAGCAGCGGCGCGAGCTCGGCGGCGCGCGGCGTCTGCGCCAGCTCGGCGGCGAAGCTCGCGGCCTCGCGCTCCAGCGCGTCCAGCTCGGCGTCCAGATCGGCCAGCGCCGCGGCGAATGGATCCGCGATCGCGTGCACGCGCGGCTGCACGGCCGGCGCCGGCGGCCGCGCCGGCGCCAGGGTGAAGCCGGGAGCCGCGGCGGCGGCCAGCGCCAGGCTCAGCAGCCCGGCGGTCCACAGCGCGCCCGCGGGCAGCTGCAGGTCACGCGCGCCGTGCAGCAGGCGCTCGATACGGCGCGTCAACGGAGCGCCCGCGCGTGCCATGCCCGGCACCGGCGCAGGCCGGCCTGCGGGCTGCAGCCATCCGGCCACCTCCGCCAGGCACGAGGCCATGGCGACGCCGTCGCCGGCGTGCGCGGCGGCCCAGGCGTCGCAGCTCTCTTCTGCCGCCTCCTCGGCGCTGCGGCGGGCGCGGCGCAGGAGCGGCTGGAAGAACAGCAGCTTCTCCGCGCAGGCGAACAGCAACAGCCACAGCGGGTCGCGCCGCAGGTGGTGGGCCAGCTCGTGGCCGAGCAGGCAGCCTTGCTGCGCCGGCGAGAGCTGGGCCAGGGCGCGCGGCGGCAGGCAGATCTCGCGGCGCAGCAGGCCGAAGGAGACCGGCGCCTCCAGCGCCGTGGCCACGCTGAGCCGCACCGGTGCGCGCGCGCCGCAGCGCGCCAGCAGCGCCGCCAGCCGGTCCGCCGCCGGACCCGCGCGCAGCGGCGTGCGCCGGCGCAGGCACAGGCGGAAGCGCAGCGCGCCGGCCGCCAGGGCCACCGACCCGGCCGCTGCGAACAGCAGCCACAGGCTGGCCGCCCACTCGGTCCAGGTGGCCGCCGGCCCCGGCTCCGGGATGGCAGGTGCTCGCGCCACCCGAGCGGGAGCCGGGACGACTTCAGGCGCCGGGGCCGAAGCCGCGATCGAGCCTGGGGTCGCCATGAGCGCGGTCCGCGGCTGGCCGGGAGGAAGCACTGCGGCGGGCGGATGCGCGCCCGCGCCCGCGCCCACGCCCGCGGCCGGCACCGGCAGCGACCAGCGACCGGCCAGCGGGACGATGCCGAGCGCGCTCTGCACGCTCGGGCCGAGCACGCTGGCCGCCAGCGCCAGCTTCCACACGGTCTCCCGCGTGCGCGGCTGGGCACCGGGGCGCAGCGCCTGCCACAGCCACGCGCCGGACAGCCACAGGCTGCTCTGCAGCGCGCAGGCCAGCAGCCAGGCGCACAGCGCCGCCGCCGCGGGCCCGCGCAGCACCAGGAGCAGGTCAGCGTCCATCGCGCCCCTGGCCGTCCTTCTGCCGTGCTTCGATCAGGCGCTTGAGCCGCGCCAGCTCCTCCGGCGCGATCTCTCCCTCGCGCAGCAAGTGGTTCACCAGCGCCGCCGAGTCGCCCAGGAACACGCGCTGCACCAGCTCGCCCACCATGCTGTGGCGCACCTTGGCTTCGGCCACCCGGGCCCGGTACAGGAACAGGCGCCCGTCGGCACGGTGCCCCACCAATCCCTTCTCCTCCATCTTGCGCAGCATGGTGGCGATGGTGGTGGGGGCCAGCCCGCGCTCCGCGTGCAGAGCCGCGTGCACGTCGCCGGCGCTGGCCTCGCCCCGTGCCCACAGCACGCGCATGATGGCGAGCTGCAGGTCTCCGAGGATGTGCTTGCGCGGCATGGCCGGGAGCAGCGGGGTCTGCGGCTCAGACTACTGCGGTAGTACGACCATGGTAGTCGAAATTCCGGAATTTTTCGAAGCCGCTTCCCGGTGGCACCATGTGCCGGACCCTCGGATCTCCGCATCCCGGGGGCACTGCATGCAATGCCTCCTCCTGGCACCGCTCCTTCTCTCCCAGGACCTGGGCGCCGGCCACCTGCACGTGGACCAGTTCGGCTACCCGCCGGGTCCCTCGGCGGCCAAGTTCGCGGTCCTGAGCGACCCGCGGGCCGGTTTCAACGCCCCCGACCCCTACACGCCGCCGGCGCAGATCGAGCTGCGCCGCGCCGACGGCAGCCTGGCTTCCACCCTGCCGGTCGCCGCCTGGAACGGCGGGGCGACGCATTCCCAGTCCGGGGACAAGGCCTGGATGGTGGACCTCTCGGCCCTCGCTCAACCAGGCGCTTACTACCTGCACGACCCGGCGAACCAGCTCGACTCGCCCGTGTTCGAGATCCGCACCAGCGTCTACGACCGGGTGCTGCACCACGCGCTGCGGGCCCTCTACTACCAGCGCTGCGGCCTCGCCAAGGCGCCGCCGCAGGCCGAGGCGCCCTGGAGCGACGCCCTCTGCCACCAGGACGCGCTGCAGGACCTGGATTGCCGCTGGGTCCTGGACACCGGAGCCTCCACCTCCCGCGACCTGCGCGGCGGCTGGCACGACGCCGGCGACTACAACAAGTACATCAACTTCGTGGACGACTCGGTGCACGACCTCCTGTACGCCTACGCCTGGAACCCGGCCGTCTGGCACGACGCCTCCGGCCTGCCCGAGTCCGGCAACGGCGTCCCCGACCTGCTCGACGAGCTGCAGTGGGAGCTGGACTGGATGCTGCGCATGCAGCTTCCCGACGGCGCGATCCTGCACAAGGTCTCGGTTACCGACTTCAGCGCCGCCAGCCCGCCCAGCGCCGACGCGGCGCCGCGCCGCTACGCCGAGGCCACCGGCTCGGCCACGGTCTCGGCGAGTGGTGCCTTTGCGCACGCGGCACTGGTCTATCAAGACGTGGCCGGGATGCAGGGCTTCGCCACCCGACTGCAGAGCGCCGCCGTCGCCGCCTGGGACTGGATCGAGGCCCATCCGGGTCAGTTCCCTTCCAACTACGACAACCAGGGCTTCCAGAACGTCTCCGCCGAGGACGACGCCTACTGGCAAGACACAAACCGGATCTGCGCCGCCGCCTACTTGTTCGCTTTGACCGGAGACACGCGCTACCGGAGCTACCTGGACGCGAACTACACCTCCGCGCACCTGCTGCAGTGGGGCTACGCCTATCCCTGGGAAGCGCAGTTCCAGGACGCCCTGCTGTTCTACGCCGCGACGCCGGGGGCGACCGCCTCCGTCGCCGGCGCCATCCGCACCGCCTACGCCAACTCGCTGCAGTTCACGCACCTGCCCAACGCGCTCACGGCACGCGATCCCTACGGCGCCTACCTGGCCGACGGCGACTACACCTGGGGCAGCAACCGCACCAAGGCCAACACCGGGTTGATGTTCTTCAACATGGCTTACTACGGGCTCGACGCGGCCAACCAGGCGACCTATCGGGCCGCCGCCGAGGGTTATCTCCACTACTTGCACGGAGTGAATCCGCTCGGCTTCGTGTTCCTGACTGCCATGGAAGGCCGTGGCGCCGAATTGAGCGCGCACGAGATCTATCACGGCTGGTTCGGCGACGGCACGCCCTGGGATCAGTTCCCTGCGCCCGGCTTCGTGCCCGGCGGCGTCAATCCCTCATACCAGCCGGATCCCTCCTACGGCGGCACGATCGAGCCGCCACAGAACCAGCCGATCCTCAAGAGCTACCGCGACTGGAACACGAGCTGGCCGGAGAACTCCTGGGAGGTGACCGAACCGCAGATCGCCTACCAGGCGGCTTACATCCGCCTGCTGGCGATGTTCGCAGCGCCGCCGTGCCTGAGCCTGACGCTCGGAACATTGACCGCGGGCGGAAGCGGCGGCTTCACGGTCATCGGCGCGCCTGCCGGAGGCACGCTCGCCGTGCTCTACAGCCTGGATCTTGGCTACTTTCCCTTCGAAGCCTCGGGTTGGAAGGTCGAGCTCGGTCTGGCGCTGCCCCCGGACCCGCGCACCAACCTGGTCGGCATGGGAACCGCCAACGCTGCCGGTATGTACACCGCGACGTTTCCGATCCCGTCCGCCGCCGCCGGCCGCACCGTGTTCTTCCAGGCGGCGCTGCGCGGCACCTCCCCGGACATCTGCCAGTCGGCCGTGATGGCGGGCACTCCGCAGTGAGCCCGGATTGTCGTGACGTTGTCACGACAATCGCGGCGCGGCGGTCGAAGCTGACGGCCAGGACCAGCGCCGGCTAGAATTCTCCGCCCCGCTCGGCCACCGTAAGGCCGCCGGGAGAAGAAATGAGCCTTCCGTTCCAACCGCAAGAGGGTCCGGTCGACCTGTACGCCCTGCGCCACAGCGTCAGCCACGTCATGGCGGACGCGGTGCTGCGCCTGTTCCCGGGCGCGAAGGTGGCCATCGGGCCGCCGATCGAGCACGGCTTCTACTACGACTTCGAGCTGCCGCGCGCGCTGACGGAGGAGGACCTGCCGCGCATCGAGGAGGAGATGCGCAGCGTCCTGGACGAGGCCGGCGAGTTCCGCTGCATCGCGCTGGAGCGGAATGAAGCGCGCAAGAAGATCGCAGCCAGCGGCCAGACCTACAAGCTGGCCCTGCTGGAGGACATCCCGGAGGGAGAGAAGATCACCTTCTACGACCATGGCACCTGGACCGACCTGTGCGAGGGCCCGCACGTGCCGAGCGCCAAGGTGATCCCGCGGGATGCCTTCAAGCTGCTGAGCGTGGCCGGCGCCTACTGGCGCGGGAATTCCGACAACACCATGCTGCAGCGGATCTACGGCACCGCCTGGTGGAGCAAGAAGGACCTCAAGCAGTACCTGGACTACCTGGAGGAGGTCGAGGCGCGCGATCACCGGCGCCTCGGCCGCGAGCTGGACCTGTTCTCGCTGCACAGCGAGTTCGGGGCCGGCCTGGTGTTCTGGCATCCCAAGCTCGGCTACGTCCGCCGCAAGCTGGAGGAATGGTGGTGGCAGCTCCATCTCGAGCGAGGCTACTGGCCGGTGTACACGCCGCACGTGGCCGGGGATCAGGTGTACCACACCTCGGGCCACCTCCAGAACTACGCGGACATGATCTGGAGCCCGATGGATGTGGACGGGAGGCCGCACCGGGTCAAGCCCATGAACTGTCCCGGCCACATCGCCATCTTCAACAGCCGCCGCCACAGCTTCCGCGACCTGCCGATCCGTTTCGCGGAACTGGGCACCGTGTACCGCTTCGAGCCCTCGGGCACCCTGCACGGCATGCTGCGCGTGCGCGGCTTCACCCAGGACGACGCCCACCTCTTCTGCCGCCCCGA
The DNA here is from genome assembly GCA_004295085.1 of Planctomycetota bacterium. Taxonomy (GTDB): domain Bacteria; phylum Planctomycetota; class UBA1135; order UBA1135; family UBA1135; genus SHNF01. The sequence goes on from SHNF01000017.1 coordinate 239,756, forward strand.
CCAGCTCGAGGACGAGATCGCGGGCGTGATCGATCTGGTGGACATCATCCTCCGGACCTTCGGCTACCGCTACACCGCCTACCTCGCCACCCGCCCGGAGAAGTACCTGGGCGCGGACGCGGTCTGGGAGCACGCGCAGCAGGCGCTCCGGGCGGCGGCGGAGCGCCGCGGGCTGGAGCTGGCCGTGGACGAAGGCGGAGGCGTGTTCTACGGCCCCAAGATCGACTTCAAGATCGAGGATGCGCTGGGACGCGAATGGCAGGGGCCCACCGTGCAGGTGGACTTCAACCTGCCCGAGCGCTTCGACCTGAAGTACAACGACTCCGGCAACGAGCTGAAGCGGCCGGTGATGGTGCACCGCGTCGTGCTGGGCAGCTTCGAGCGCTTCGTGGGCGGGCTGATCGAGCACTTCGCCGCCTGGTGGCCGGTGTGGCTGCACGCCACGCCCGTCGTCGTGCTGCCGATCGCGCAGGAGCAGGTGCCGGCGGCGAAGCGGCTGTCGCAGCAGCTCGGCGCGGCCGGCTTCCACAGCCCGGTCGAAGCGGACGGGCCGCTGCGCAAGCGCATCCGCGACGCCGAGATCCAGAAGGTCCCGTACATGGCGGTGCTGGGCGGCCGCGAGGTCGAGCAGGGAGTGGTGAACCTGCGCACCCACGGCGTGGCCGAGCAGCGCACGCTCAAGCCGGAGGAACTGGCGTCGTACCTGGCGCACAAGCGCGACAGCAAGGCCCTGGACTACTGATGGCGGAGCTGCGCGGCAAGCGCGTGTGCATCACCGGCGCATCCAGCGGGATCGGCGCCGCCTGCGCCCGGGCTTTCGCCGCGGCCGGCGCCGAGCTGGTGCTGTGCGCGCGCCGCCGCGACCGGCTGCAGCAGGTCGTGGCGGGACTGGGCGCGCCGGCGCAGTCCATCGAGCTGGACGTGCGCGATCGCCCCTCGGTGGAGCGCGAGCTCGGCGGGCTGGAGGTGGACGTCCTGCTGAACAACGCCGGCCTGGCGCGCGGCCTGGCCCCGGTCCAGGAGGGCAGCCCGGACGACTGGGACGAGATGCTGGACACCAACGTGAAGGGGCTGCTGTACGTGACGCGGGCGCTCCTGCCCGGCCTCATCCGGCGCCAGGGCCACGTCCTCAACATCGGCTCGCTGGCAGGGCACGAGGTCTATCCCAAGGGCAACGTCTACTGCGCCAGCAAGCATGCGGTGCGCGCGCTGAACCACGGCCTGCGCCTCGATCTGCTCGGCACCGGCGTGCGCGTCAGCAGCGTGGACCCCGGCCTGGTGGGAGACACGGAGTTCAGCGCCGTGCGCTTCCATGGCGACCGTGAACGCGCGGCCTCGGTCTACCGCGGGCTGACGCCGCTCTCCGCTGCCGACGTCGCCGAGACCGTGCTGTGGGTGGCCACGCGCCCCGCGCACGTGCTCGTCGCGGAAGTGCTGCTGCTGGCGACCGACCAGGCTTCCAGCACCCTCGTGCACCGGCGCACGTGAATCCGCTCAGCCCGGGGCGCGGCGCCGGGACGCCGGCGACGGCGGATCCCCGCGCTCGCGCAGGATGTTGGCGCTGGCGCGCAGCAGCGGCGGCAGCGGGCGGCCTTGCGAATCGCTGAGGCGCACGCCGAAGCGGGCCGCGGACAGGTCGTTGCGCAGCAGGATCACGAGGTCGTGCGGCCCCGGCGCGACGCTGAGCACGACGGCGTCGGTGTCGCCGCGGCGCACGCGCGGGCGGCGCGCCACCAGCGCCCCGTCCAGCCACAGGCTCCAGTCCTCCTGCAGCTGCAGCCAGGCGGTCAGCTCCACCGGCGGCCAGGCCGGATCCAGGGCCTCGTAGCGCAGGCGCGTGGCGAACAGCAGCCAGGCGGGCTTGGCGGAGGCATCGCGCAGCGACAGCAGCGGCGTGGGCGCGCCGGCGTCGAGCTGCAGGCGCCGCCAGGTCTGGCCGTTGAGCCTGGCGCCTTCCTCAGGGCGGAGCCGGGCCAGGTCCAGGGCGGTGTCCAGGGGGAAGGGGCCGGCGAACAGCCAGCTCGCGACATGCTCCACGCCGGGATCGGGTCCTGGCGGCTTGGGCGCCGCCGCCGCCGGGGCATCGCCCTGAGGCGTGACCGCGAGGCCGGGCTGGCGATACGCGCGTTGCAGGAACAGCAGCGCGAAGGAGGTGTTGATGACATCGCCCCAGGCGCCGTCCTGGTCGCGCTGGCGCAGCAGGAACTCGGCGCCTTCCTGGTACCAGTCGTACCGGCCGAAGCGCTCGATGCCGGCGAGGTCGCCGTAGCGCTCCAGCGCGTACAGGAGGTAATGGCCCCAGCCGTGGCTCAGCGGCGGGGACCGCTGCCCCTCCCACTGGGCCGCGTAGGCCTGCTCCACGGCCTGGCGCCGCTCGCGCACGCCGTCGAGCTGGGTGCGAAGCCTGGGCAGGAGCTCGGCGAACTCGTCCAGGATCGCCAGGCCGCCCAGGGTGGACACGGTCATGCTGTCGCTGGGGCCTCCGCCAGGCTGGTAGGGAAAGCCCTTCTGGCGGTTCTCCGCGGCCATGAGTCCGCCGAGGCAGCGGCACAGGCAGTCCTCCGGCACCTCCAGGCCGATCTGGCGGGCCGCCCGCAGGCCCAGCAGCGCGAACTGCGTGTTGCTGAGATCCGGAGCCCCGTCGGGATAAGCCCACAGGCCGTTGGCCCTCTGGTGGCGCAGCAGGTAGGCCAGCACGGAACGCGCCGGCTGGTCCTCCGCCGCGGCGCCGATCTCGTGGAACAGCATGAGCTGCAGGCCGGCCGTGTACGTGCCGCTGGCCTGCGGCGGGTTGTGCTCGCGTGCGTAGGCCAGGATCGGCGCGAGCTCCGGCTCGGAGCGGGGCACGCCGGACTTGAGCAGCGCCAGCGCCGCCAGGTAGTGCGCCCCGGGCTGGTTGCCGACGCCGCCGGCGCGCAGCTGCTGCAGCAGGGCCTCGGCGGCGCGGTCGACGGCGCGGTTCACGCGCTCCTCCAGGTCCGGGCCTTGCACTGACGCGAGCGCGGTGACCGCCAGGAGCAGGGAACCGGCGGGCATGTCGGGGTCTAGCGCCGGAGGCGCCGCCCGGTTGCTAGAAAAAGATGCCGGCCTGGATCTCCAGGGTCAGTCCGTAGATCGACTCGGTGGTGCTGACCTCCGTGCCCTCGTCGGTGTCGTGCAGATGGAAGTCCACGACCTGGCCTTCGTACAGGAAGCCGGCCTCCAGGCCGAAGTGGCGGCCGATCCAGGTGGCCAGGCCGCCGCCGACGCCGGCGCCGATCCCGTAGCTGAGGCCGTCTTCGGCGCTGCTGTCGAGGCCCGCGACCGTGATCACGCCGGTGACGAAGGGCTGCACCGGCGAGGTCTCGAACAGGTAGTAGCGCAGGCCCGAGCGGTACTCGAGCGCGCGCACCTCCACGCCCGGCGAGTCATACACGCGGCGCAGGAGCGTGAACGTGGCCGAGGTGTCGGCCTGCAGGAAGCTCTCGGCCTGGATCCCGAAGCCGCTGGCGTCCAGGTCCACGGCCCCGCCGCCCGGCACGGCGGGATCGTCACGGTCGGACTGCAAGGATTCCGCGGCCAGGCCGCGCACGCCGATGCCGGTGCGCTCGTGCACCGGGAACGAGCCGGAAGCGGCGCAGCCGCACAGCAACAGCAGGGCCAGCGTCCTCACTGCCGGGGCGCCGGCTGCGGACTGATGCGGATGCTGGCCGGCACGCGCTTGCCGAACGCGTCGGTCAGCCGGCAGCTGAACATGGAGCCGCCGGCCTCGTCCTCGACCAGCGCCAGCAGCAGGTGCTCGCCTGGGCCGAGCTGCACCGGGACGCGCACGTCTTCGCGCAGCGGCGCGGACACGCGCTGGTCGAAGGCCAGCTGCTTGCCGTCCAGCCAGATGCTCCAGCCGTCGTCCAGCGCGAACCACAGGACGGCGCCGAAGGGCGGGTCGCCGGGGGCGGCGTCGCAGCTGATGTACGTGGCCAGCGCCCACAGCAACTGGTCGCCGCCGCGCTGCGTCAGGTCCTCCAGGTTGGTGGCGCCCTTCTCGTTGAGGACCACGCGCTCCCACTCGCGCTTGGCGACGCGGTTCTTCTCGCGCGGCACGGTCCGGGTCGGGTCCAGGGGCGGCTGCGCCAGCAGGCCGTTGCCGGCCGAGCCCTGCCAGGGGCCGGCCAGCATCCATTCGCGCACGTAGGGCACGTGCGCCTCGGGCTGCTCGAGCTTCTGCTCGCTGGCCTTGGAGGCGTCCAGCTTGCGGTACAGGAGGTCGAGCTCCTCGTCGTGGGTCACGGTGGCGCGGCGCAGGAACAGCAGCGCCCAGCACGTGTCGGACAGCGGGTGGCCGTCGCCCGGATCCCACACGCCGTTGGCGCGCTGTTCGTCCACCAGCCAGCGCGCGCCCTCCTGGTACCAGTCGTGCCCGCCGATGGTGGCCTTGCCGCTCAGGCCGCCGTAGCGCTCCAGCGCGTACAGGTAGGCGTAGTGCCAGATGGGCGTCCAGGCGCGCAGCCCGCGTGCGTTGCCGCGCACCATGTAGTGCTGCTCCAGCCACTGCTCGGCGGCCTGCCGGTCCTTGGAGTGCTTGCGCAGCACCGCCTGCACCGAGGCGCGCTGCCCGCCGATCTCCTCCAGGATCTCCAGCCCGCTCAGCGATGCCGCAGTGATGCCGGCGGTGGGCTGGTCCGACCAGGTGTATCGGAAGCCGCCGCTCTCGTCCTGGAAGCGCCACAGATTGCGCGCCGCTTCCTCCACCACGGCCTCGGGGATCTCCAGGCCGAGCTGGTGCGCCGCGCGCAGCCCGAGCAGCGCGTACTGGCTGTTGCTCATGTCCACGTGCCCGCCGGGGTAGTTCCACAGCCCGGCCACGCCTTCCCCGCCCATGGTGGACTGGATCCGCAGCAGGAACTCGAGGTCGCGGCGCGCCGCCTCCAGGCGGCCGGGGTCGTGCAGCGCCGCCAGCAGCATGAGGTGCGCGCTGGCGGCGTACGTGGTCTCGTAGCCGGCCCGATCGCAGTACGCCAGGGCGCGCAGCAAGGTCTCGTCGTTGCGGCGCATGCCGGACTTCACCAGGGTGTAGGCCACCAGCGCGCTGACGCCGCCGCCGTGGTTGCCGTAGCCGGGCCAGGAGCCGTCGCCGAGCTGCTCACGCCGCAGGTAGTCCACACCGCGGGCGATGGCGCGGTTCACCAGCGCCGGGAGGGGCGCTGGCTCCTCCTTGGCGGCAGGGGGCGGCGCGCCGTCCTGGGGCACGAGGGCGGCGGCAAGACGCAGGAGCAGCAGGAGGAGCGGCAACGGAAGCCGGGCGCCGGTCTCCGCCAGGGTACGCCCGCGTCCACGGGCGTCGAGCCCTTATCCTGGTGCTGCAATGTCTCTCGCCCTCGGCGCCCTGTACCGCGGCCGCGCGCTGGAAGAGGTGACGGCGGCCTGGAGCGAGCGCATGGCGCGGCTGGCGGAGCCGGCTCTCGCGCTCGAGACCTCGGCCGGAGCGGAGGGGCGGGTGGAACTGCACATCCGCACGCGCCGCGGCCGGCGCGTGCCGCACCGCCGCATGGGCGCGCTGGTGCGCATGGCGCTCGGCCCGGAACGCGAAGAGCTGGCCGAGATGTGGCTGCTGGAGCCCGCAGACGCGCCGGTGGGCGCGCTGCGACTGCGCGGGGCCGACTGGGCCGAGTGCTTCGCCGCCATCGGCCAGTCGGACGCGCGCCAGGTGCGCCTGTGGAGCCCTCTGATCTGTCCGGCGGGCATCCGCGGCGGCCTGGCCCGGCGCGGGCGTGAGCACGGGCTGGAGCTGCGCGAGGCCGACTGCTGGGCGGTGCTGGCGGTGCCGCGGCGCAAGCCCGAGCCGCCGTTCCCCGCGCCCTGGCGCGGCAACTACGGCTGGTGACGCGCATGACCAAGCCCTTGCCCACGCTCGAGTGGCTGCACGTGTGCGACTACGCGTTCCGCGACGAGCACGGCAAGCTGTGCCTGATCGGCCTGTTCGAGGCGCTGCACTCGCTGAAGCTGCCCGGATTCCTGCCGGTGTACTGCGTCGCCATCGGCCTGACCGACGGGCAGGGCGAGTACAAGATCGGCCTGCAGATCCAGGCTCCCAGCGGCAAGACCATGGACCTGGCCCTGCCGCCCGTGGTGCTGAAGGACCGGCACGCCAAGGCCCGCGCCGTGATCCGCCTGGCCAGCATGCAGTTCGGCGAGTTCGGCCGCTACACCTTCCGCCTGAAGGTGGACGATCAGCCGATGGACTACCCGGTGCACCTCGTGGACCATCTGGAAGCCAAGCCCGGCATCACGCCGGCTGCGCCCGAGACGCCGGTTAACTGACCGCCGCGTGCACGCTCAGTACACGCCTTTCCAGCCCTGCGGCGCGCTGTGCAGCAGCTCCGCCAGTGCGCGCAGCCCGCGCTCCAGTCCGGCGTGCTCGCGCGGCGGGCCCAGGCACACCCGCACCGCCTGCGGCGGCCGCCCGCGGCCGGCATAGAAGGCTTCGGCGGGCGTGACGGCGACGCCGCGCGCGCGCGCCGCGGCGCACAGCGCTCCGCCCTGCCATTCCGCGGCCAGCGGCAGCCACAGGTGCAGCGCCTCCGGGCGGCTCTCGCGGCGCGTGCCCAGCCAGCGCGCGGCGATGGCCTGGCGCGCCGCCGCCTCCTCGCGCCGCGCCGCCGCCAAGGCCGCGGCCGTGCCGTCGCGCACCCACAGGGCCGCGATCTCGGCGCTGAGCGCCGGCGCGTGGAACACGCTGGCACGCACCGCGTCGCACAACGCCTGGTGGAAGGCACGCGGCGCGTGCAGCCAGGCGACGCGCAGTCCGCCGGCCAGCACCTTGGTGGCGCCGGCGATGTAGAAATGGCGTTCGGGCGCGGCCGCGCTCAGCGGCGCGGGCGCGCTCTCCAGCAGCGGCGTGTACGGGTCGTCCTCGATGATGGTGAGGCCGAGCTCGGCCGCCAGGGCCGCGATCTGGCTCCGGCGCGCCTCCGGCATCACGCGCGTGGTCGGGTTCTGCAGCGTCGGCACGGTGTAGAGCGCCGCGGCGCGCTCCTCGCGCGCCGCCGCGGCCAGCCCGCCCGGCCTGAGGCCCAGCTCGTCCATGGGCAGGCCGCGCAGGCGCAGGCGCAGGAACTCGGCCGCGGCCGCCAGCCCCGGGAAGCACAGTTCCTCGGTGAGCACCGTGTCGCCGGGCCGGGTCAGCACGGCCAGGGACAGCAGCAAGGCGTGCTGGCTGCCGCTGGTGACGAACACCTGCGCGGGGTCCGCGGGGAAGCGCAGGCGGCGCATCCATTCCGCCCCGGCCTCGCGCGCGCGCGCCGAGCCCGGGTGCGGCTGGATGTCCAGCAGGCGCAATTCGGCGGCGTGCGCCTGCAGGTGCGCCAGCGCGGCCGCCAGCGCCGCGGCGTCGGCGGGAACCGCCGGCGGGAAGTTCATGCTGAGGTCCACGACGCTGTCCGGCGCGGCCGCAGCAAAGCCAAAAGGCGGGCCTTCCGGCCGGCCGGCCACCACGAAGGTGCCGCGACCGACCTCGCCGCGCGTCAGGCCGCGCTTGCGCGCCTCGAGGTAGGCACGGGTGACCGTGCCCACGGTGACGCGCAGGCGCCGCGCCAGGTCGCGGTGCGTGGGCAGTCGCACGCCGTCCGCCAGCCGCCCCTGGCGGATGTCCGCTGACAGGGAGCGGACCAGGGACAGGTACAGCGGGCCGTTGTTGCGCTCGAGTTGCGGAGTCCAATCCACCATGGCAGTGACTGTAGCGGTGACAAGTAATGGGACAATTCGTCCTGCCTACGAGAAATTGTGTTGTTTGTCGCAGAAACCTTGCGTAATCCGGCGCGCCACCCGATCCCGCCATGAACGTCCCTCCGCCCATCCTTCTGGTTCCGCCGGCTTCTCTCCTTCTTCCTCCCTCTTCCCGACGCCGCGGTGCGCAGCCTTGGCTGATGGCGAGCGCCGTCCTGGTGCTGGCGCTCGCGCCTGGCGCCGCCGGTGCGCAGGCGCCGCCCGCTCCGCCCGCGCCGGCGGAGCGCGGCCTGGGCGCCGCCGAGCGCGCCGCGGTGGTGAACGCGCTGGCCGACGCGCTGCGCGCCTCCTACGTGCTGGCGGAGCACGCCGCGGGCATGGAGGCCACGCTGCGCAGCAACCTGGCGGCCGGCCGCTATGACGACTGTGACCATCCGGCGCACCTGGCCGAGGCGCTGACGCGGGACATCCGCGGCGTCTACGACGACAAGCACCTGCGCGTGCTGGGCGCGGCGCCGGAGCGTGTGCACCGCGCCGCCGGCTCGGAGCGCGCGCTGCGCGAGGCGGCGCGCTGGGAGAACTACGGCTTCGAGAAGCTGGAGCGCCTGGCCGGCAACGTCGGCTACCTGGACTTCCGCGAGTTCATGCGCAAGGATCTGGCTGGCGACACCGCGGCCGCGGCCATGAGCTTCCTCGCCGACTGCAACGCCTTGATCGTGGATCTGCGCCGCAACGGCGGCGGCGATCCGGCCATGGTGGCCTTCCTGTGCTCGTACCTCTTCGGCGACGAGGCGGTGCACCTCAACGACCTCTACATCCGGCCCGAGGGCCGCACCGAGGAGTACTGGACCGATCCGCGCGTCCCCGGGCGCAAGTTCGGGCCGGACAAGCCCGTGTTCGTCCTGACCAGCGCCTTCACGTTCTCCGGCGCCGAGGAGTTCGCCTACAACCTGCAGGCACGCCGGCGCGCCCTGCTGGTGGGCGAGGTCACCGGCGGCGGCGCGCATCCGACGATGCCGGTGGCGCTGGGCCACGGTCTCACCGCCATGGTCCCGTTCGCCCGCGCCGTCAACCCGGTCACCGGCGGCAACTGGGAGGGGACCGGCGTGCAGCCGGACGTCGCGGTGGCGGCGGACCAGGCCCTGATGCGCGCCCACTACGAGGCCGTGGCCGCGATCCGCGCCTCCGAGCACGATCCGCAGCGCCGCCGGCGTCTGGAGGAGATCGCCGCGGACCTGGCGGCCGCGCTGGGGCTTCAGCCGGAGCGGGCGAGCGGCAGGTAGACGCCGCAGGCGCCCAGCTCGTAGTGGAACTGGGCGCAGTGGCGGTAGTGGATGGCGCGCTGCGCGGCCCCGGACAGCAGCGCCTGGCGCAGGTAGCGGCGCACATCGTCCACCGCGATCACCAGGTCCGGCTCGCCGCCCAGCCGCAGGCGCGCCAGGTCGCGGGCGCGCAGCCACAGCGACGCGTCCGCCCCCTTGGGGTTCACCCCGTCCTGGCACGAGGCGGCCAGGTTCGCCAGCAGGTCGCCCAGGCCGAGCTCCTCCTTCATGCTGCGGATGCAGATGGGGTCGGTGTTGCTCACCACCACCACCGCGGTGTCCGGACGCGCCGCCGCGCGCCGCACCAGCGCCACGGTCGAGGGCTTGAGGCTCAGGATGGAGCCCCAGACCCGGGCCAGCAGGCTCTTGTCGGGCGCCACCAGGTTCAGCGGGTCCAGCGCCCGCTCCAGGAACTCGTCGGCCAGCAGCTCGCCCGACTCCAGCGCCGGGCGCAGCTCCTGGATCCTGCGCAGGCCTGCCGCGGGCGCCGGCTGCCCGAACACGGTCAGGAAGTTGCGCGCGAACAGCGCGCGGTCGAAGCGCGCCAGCACCATGCCGAGGTCCACGAGCAGCGCCGTGCGCCCCTCGGCTACGCGCCGCGGCGCCACCGGCTCGGGTCCGCGCAGCCGCAGCAGCTGCGGTGCGCGACCGGCGCGGGCCTCCCAGCGCAGCAGCCAGGCGCTGCCGCGCTCGGCGTGCGCGCGCAGGAACGCCCGCGAGGGCGCGTCGGCCCAGGGGGCGCTGGCCACGACCTGCTCGCGGCCGGGAAGGTGTGCGGCGATGGCATAGGCCCAGCGGCGCCCCGCCGGCTCCTCCTCCTCGGGCGGCGGCCCGCCGGCCTCGATCTCGGCCGGAGCGCGCGCGTCGGCGGGGAGGTGCACGGCCCCGTCGTCGCACACCACCGCCAGCGTGGCCCGCTCCCGCTCCGGCGTGAGGTCGACGAACTCGAAGGGAAGCTGCCAGAACTGCGCCAGCTCGTCGGCGGCGGCCGCGACGTCCATGGCCACAGTCTGGCAGCGCGCGGCGCCTATGTTGGAGTGCGTGCGCGCGCCGCTGACCCCCGAGCTGATCCGCAAGCTGCCCAAGAGCGACCTGCACGTGCACCTGGACGGCTCGCTGCGTCCGGACACCTTGATCGAGCTGGCGCGACGGCGCGTGAAGCTGCCGTCCGCCACGCCCGCGGGCCTGATGCAGCTGGTGTTCAAGCCGCGTTACCGCAACCTCAACGAGTACCTGCGCGGCTTCGCCTACACGGTGGCCGTGCTCCAGGACGCCGAGTCCCTGGAGCGTGCCGCCTACGAACTGTGCATCGACGCCCAGGACGAGGGTGTGCGCTACCTCGAGATCCGCTTCGCCCCGCAGCTGCACACCCAGCCCGGCTTCGCCATCGCCGACGTGCTGCGCGCCGTGGCCCGCGGCATCGAGCGGGCCGAGCGCCGGTTCAACCGCCGCCCGCAGGTGCGCGGCGGCGGCGAGCCGCCGTTCCGCGCCGCGATGCTGGTGTGCGCGCTGCGTTTCTTCGCGCCCGGGTACTCGCGCACGTACGCCGACATGTTCCAGGCCTTCACCGACCTGCCGCCGCAGCGCGTGTTCGGCCTGGCCAGCGAAGCCCTGGTCGCGGCCGCGGTGCGCGCTCGCGACGAGGGCGGCCTGCCCGTGGTGGGCGTGGACCTGGCCGGCCAGGAGCAGGGCCATCCCGCCAAGGACCACCAGCGTGCCTACCAGCTGGCGCACGACGCCTTCCTGGGCAAGACCGTGCATGCCGGCGAGGACTACGGGCCGGAATCCATCTTCCAGGCCATCACCGACTGCCACGCCGACCGCATCGGGCACGGCACCTGGCTGTTCAGCCCGGACAAGATCCGCGATCCCAGCATCACCGACCGGCCCGAGTACGTGCGCCGGCTGGTGCAGTACATCGCCGACCGCCGCATCACGCTGGAGGTGTGCCTCACGAGCAACCTGCAGACCATCCCGGAGCTGCGGTCGCTGCGCGACCATCCGTTCCGCAGGATGCGCGCCCACCGGCTCTCGGCCACGTTCTGCACCGACAACCGCCTGGTGTCGCGCACCACGGTCAGCGGCGAGATCCTGAAAGCCGTGCGCGCGTTCCGGCTCAGCTCCAAGGAGCTGGGCGACCTGCTCATCTACGGCTTCAAGCGCGCCTTCTACCCGGGCCCGTACCTGGAGAAGCGCGCCTATGTGCGCCAGGTCCTCGACTACCGCGACCGCGTGTTCCAGGAATTCGCCGCGGCCGGGCCGCCCTGAGCCGGCCGGGCTCAGCGTTGCGCAGGCGCGGGCGCGCCGCCGCGCGCGCGCAGCGGCCGGATGTCGTGCACCGCGATCGCGCCCTTGGTGTCCTGCGCGCTCGTGAACAGGCGCGTGCCGTCGTGGCTGAACGACAGGTGCCACTGCGCGTCCACGTTGGGGCGCAGGCTGGCGACGCGCTGGCCGTGCTCGGTGTCGAACAGGTAGGTCATCACCGAGGCGGCGGCCAGCCGCGTGCCGTCCGGACTGACCGCCAGCCGGGTGATGCCGTGGTCCACGCGCTCGAAGCTGCGCAGCAGGCGGCCGTCGGCCGCGTCGAGCTGGCGCACCACGGCGTCGTCGCCGGCCAGGTATAGCCGGCGGCCGTCCGGCGAGAAGGCCGCGGCCTCGGCCGCGGCGCCGAGGTTCACCTCGTAGCACGGCGTGCCGCTCTCCAGCTCGTACACGGTCACGACCGGGGACTGCCCGAGAACCGCGAGCCGCGTGCCGTCGGGATGGTAGCGCACTTCGTGGGCGATGCCCCTGGCCACCGGGAAGGTGAAGAGCGTGCGTTGCGCGGCCACGTCCCACACGTAGGCCTGGCCGTCCATGCAGGCCACGGCCAGCTGCGGCCCGGCCGGGCTGAAGTCGAGGTTGTAGACGCCCTTGGGATGCGCGAGCACGGCCACCGTGGCGAAGCTCGACGTGTCCCACACGCGCGCGGTCTGGTCGTAGGATCCGGAGGCGATCCAGCGGGCGTCGGCGGAGAAGTCGAGGGTGTGGCAGGACATCGCCGCGTCGTGCGCCTGCAGCGTGTGCACCGGCTGGTAGGTGCGGGCGTCCCAGAACTGGACCACGCCGTCGTAGCTGCAGGCGGCGAGCAGGCGGCCGTCGGAGCTTTCCACCACCGCGTACGAGGACGAGGTCGTGTCCAGGCGCACGCCACCGTAGGCCGTGCTGGCGGCGTCCCACACGCGCAAGGTCCCGTCCGCGCCGGCCGAGGTGATCGTGCGGCCGCCGGGGGCGTACGCGGCGCTGGTGACGCGGCGCTGGTGGCCGCGCAGGGTGGCGCGCGGGCTCCAGTCCGCGCAGTTCCACAGGCGCAGCGCGCCGTCGCCGGCGGCGGTGAGCAGGGTGGCGCCGTCGGGAGCGAAGCGCACGTCGCTGACGGAGTCGCCGTGGCCGCGCAGGCTCGCGACCAGCGTGCCGCTCTCGACCTCCCACACGCGCGCGGTCAGGTCCTTGGAGGCGGCGGCGATCCAGCGGCCGTCCGGGCTGAAGGCGACGGCGTCGACCGCGTTGTAGCGGTCTTCCTCCGGCATGGCCAGGCGGCGCGCCGCGCCGCCGGCCTCGAGGTCCCACAGGAACACGCAGAAGTCCCAGGAACCGGCCGCGAGCTGGCGGCCGTCGGGCGAGAAGCTGAGCCCCACGAGCGGCTTGCGGCCGGCTTCCATGCTGCGCAGGATCTCGCCGCTCTCCGGCTTCCAGAGGTGCACCGTGCCGACCACGCCGCGCTCCGGCGGGCGTTCGTACGAGCACGAGGCCGCGAGCGCGCCGTCGGGGCGCAGGGCGGCGCCGCCGACCGGGTAGCCGTGGCCGCTGAACTCGAGCAGTTGCGCGCCGCTGGCGCTGTCCCACAGGCTCACCTTGCGGTCGTGCGCAGCGCTGATGAGACGGCGGCCGTCGGCGCTGAAGCGCAACAGGCTGACCTCGTCGCCGTGGCCGGTGGTCTGCTGCAGGAGCGCGCCGCTGGCCGCATCGAGCAGGCGCACGGCGCCGTCGGCGGCGCCGGTGGCGAGCACGCGCCCGTCGGGGCTGAGGTCCAGGCTGGTGATCGTGGCGCCCGCCACCGGCCAGGTGCGCTCGGATTCGTCGCACAGCGCGTCGTACAGGCGCCATTCAAAGCCGCGCTGCGCCGCCGGGGCGGCGTCCAGCCAGCGGCGGGCGTCGCGCAGCTCGCCCAGGCGCAGCGCCGACTCGGCGGCGGCCACGTGCGCGCGGTAGGACTGGAACTCCGGGTCCTGCAGCCAGCACCACAAGGCCAACATCACTTGCCCTCCAGCTGCTGCTTCGGTTGCTCCCTGCCGGTCCTTGCGGCCGCGGTCGTGTCGTCCAAGCCGCGTGAGTCAGGTGTTTCCGTTCGCATGGGGGATCTCCAGGGGAGCCTCGCCGGCGTTGGTGCCGGCGCGCAGCAGGCGCTCGACGTAGTCGCGCAGGTGCACGACCGCGGCGTCGTAGGCCTCGAAGTTGCGGTAGGTGCGAGCCAGCATCACCGCGCCTTCCATGGTGGTGAGCACGAACACCGCCAGCGCGCGCGGATCGGTGTGCTCGGGCAGCCGGTGGCTCGCCGCGGCGAAGCAGCCCGTCACGGCGTCCAGCCAGCCGTCGAAGTTCTCGGCCAGCAGCGCGCGCGCGTGCGGGTGGGTTTCGCCGACTTCGATCACCAGGTTGCCGATGGGGCAGCCGTGGCGGAACTCGGTCATCTCCAGCATGCGCCGGTAGCCCGCGAGCAGCCCGAAGACGCGCTCGAGGGGATCGTCGATGCGTTCCCAGATGGCGGCCAGGACCTCGGGGTAGAGCAGCTCCTTGCGCTTCTCCAGCGTGGCGCACAGGAGGTCTTCCTTGGTCGGGAAGAAGTAATAGAGGCTGCCGGGCTGGGCACCGGCCCGGCGCGCGATCTGCGCCAGGCCGGTGTTTCCATAGCCTTGGAATACGAACAGCTCCATGGCCGCCTGAATCAGGCGCTCGCGCGTATCTGGTTTGTCCACCATGGCTTCTGGATTTTGGTCGGGCAACCAACCAAAGCACAATAGGCGCACCAGAGGTGGCCGTCAAGTGGGCTCCTTGACGCGGACGGCATTGCGTCCTTGCGCAGTCCCGCAACGGCGCCCGGGAACGAGCCCGGCCTCCTGACGGCGCTCAGTGGGCGCTGGCCCAGTCGGGTCCGTGACCGACGTCCACGCGGATCGGGACCGAGAGCTGCCACACGCCTTCCATCTCCTCCCTGGCGAGCGCCTCGAGGCGCTCCAGCTCTTCGGGGGGGCAATCGAAAACCAGTTCGTCGTGCACCTGCAGCAGCATGCGCGCCGCCAGCTGCTCGCGGCGCAGGCGCGCGTCCACGCGGATCATGGCCACCTTGATCAGGTCGGCGGCCGAACCCTGCAGCGGCGTGTTGACGGCCACGTTCTCCGCCTGCGCGCGCACGCGCCCGTCGTTGCTCTGCAGCTCGGGCACCGGCCGGCGGCGGCCCAGGATGGTGCGCACTTCACCGGTCCTGCGCGCCTCCTCCAGGGTCTGATCGAGCCAGGCACGCACCATCGGCAGCGTCTGGAAGTAGCGCTCGATGAAGGCCTTGGCCTCCGCAAAGGAGATGCCGAGCTCGCGGCTCAAGCGGTTGGGGCCCATGCCGTACAGCACGCCGAAGTTGATGGTCTTGGCGCGGGCGCGCATGGCCGGCGTGACCTCCGCCTCGGGGACCTTGAACACCAGGGCCGCCGTGCGCCTGTGGATGTCGGCGCCGTCGCGGAAGGCCTGGATCAGGGCCGGCTCCGCCGCCAGGTGCGCGGCCAGGCGCAGCTCGATCTGGCTGTAGTCGGCCGAGACCATGTGCCAGCCGGGCAGGTGCGGCACGAAGGCGCGCCGGATCTCGCGGCCAAGCTCGCTGCGGATCGGGATGTTCTGGAGGTTGGGATCGGCGCTGGACAGGCGCCCGGTGCTCGCCACCGTCTGGTGGAAGGAGGTGTGGATGCAACCGGTCACCGGGTGGATGTACGCCGGCAGCGCCTCCACGTACGTGCCGCGCAGCTTGCTGATCTGGCGGTACTCCAGCAGCGCGTCCACGATGGGCACCCCGCGGTACTGCTCCAGCGTCTCGGCGTCGGTGCGGTAGCCGGACTCGGTGCGTGCCAGCCGGCGCACCCCGGCCAGCTCCTGGATCTTGAGTTTCTCGAACAGGATCGGCCCGAGCTGCTTGGGCGAGTTCAGGTTGAACGGCCGGCCGGCCTGCGCGAAGATCGCGTTCTCGAGCTCGGCCTGGCGCGCGCTCAACCGCCGCTCCAGCGCCGCGAGCCGCTCGCGGTCCACGCGCACGCCTGCGGCTTCCATGCGCTGCAGCACCGGGACCAGCGGCAGCTCCACCTCGCGGAACAGCGCCTCGGAGGCGCACGCGCGCAGCTGCTCCCGCAGCGGTGCGATCAGGCGGTTGGTGACGTCGGCGTCCTCGCAGGCGTAGCGGGCGACGTCGGCCACCGGCACCATGTCCATGGTGACCTGGTTCTTGCCGCGCCCGATCAGCTCCTCGGTGGCGATCTTGCGCAGCCCCAGGTAGCGCGCCGCCAGGTTGTCCAGGTTGTGCGGCGCCGTCGGCTCTACCAGGAAGTGGGCCAGCATGGTGTCGAAGTCGTAGCCGCAGGCCGGGGCGCCGGCGCGCTCGAGCACGTGCATGTCGTACTTGGCGTTCTGCCCGCGCTTGGGAACGCGCGCGTCCGCGAGCACCGGCGCCAGGTAAACCACGGGATCCTCCCCCTGCGGCCCGCGCAGCGGCGGGTCCAGGTTCAGGGGCACGTACCAGGCGACGCCCTCCTGCCACGAGAACGAGACGCCGACCGGCCGGGCGCGCAGCGGGTCCAGCCCGGTGGTCTCCGTGTCCACGGTGAAGCCGCCGCTCTGTTCCAGGCCGCGGCGCAGCTGTGCGAGCTTCGCGGCGCTGTCCACCAGGCGGTAGTCGCGGTCGGAGGCGGCCGCAACGCCTTCGGTCGCGTCCTGGCTGAAGCGCTCCAGCAAGGTCTCGAAACCGTGTGCGCGGCAGAACTCGCGCATGCGCCCCGCGTCCACCGGCCGGCGCCGCAGGCTGTCGACCGGTCCGAGCGCCAGGTCGGTGCGCAAGGCCACCAGCGCGCGCGCCCGGCGCGCGGCGGCGGCGTGCAAGCCCAGGGCCTCGGCGACCTTGCCCTTCTCCTCCTGGGGCCCCCGCGCCAGCACTGTCTCCAGGTCGCCGTACTTCTTCAGGAGGTCGGTGGCGCGCTTGGGCCCGACGCCGGGGATCCCGCGGATGTTGTCGCTGCTGTCGCCGACCAGCGCCTGCCAGTCCACCATGCGCTCCGGCGGCACGCCGAACTTCTCCTCGACCTCGCGCGGACGCAGCGGCGTCTTGGCCTCGCCGCTCTTCGACGGCGGCGCCAGCGTGACGCGCTCGCTGACGACCTGGGCCAGGTCCTTGTCGGCCGCGACCAGGACCGACTCCACGCCCTGGCGTGCCGCCTGGGTGGCCAGGCTGGCCATGAGGTCGTCCGCTTCGTAGCCGTCGCGCTCCAGCGAGGCGATGCCGAGCAGCTGCACCGCCTCCACCATCCACGACAACTGCGCCAGCAGGTCCTGGTCCATCTTCTCGCGCGTCGCCTTGTACTCGGCGCTGAGATCGTGGCGGAAGGTTCGCGCAGGATCCCAGGCGACCGCCACGTATTCCGCCGGCTGCTCCGCGAGCACTTTCAGGAGACTCTGCAGGAAACCGAACAGCGCGCCCGAGGGCCGACCCTGCGCGTCCGTGAGCCCCGGCATGGCGAAGTACGCCCGGTACGCCAGGTAGGGGCCGTCAATCAGGAGCAGCCGCGGTGCTTCCGTCACGGCGGCGGAGTCTATCGGCGAGCCGCCTACTCCCGGCGCCGAGGCGGCGCTAGGATGCAACGGGTGGGCGATTTTCTTCAGGATTTCCTCAGGCTGTTCACCGACCTCAAGGCCGTCCTCAATGGCTGGTGCTCGCAGTTCGGCCTGTGGGTCTATGCGCTGCTGTTTCTGATCATCTTCGTCGAGACCGGCCTCGTGATCCTGCCGTTCCTCCCGGGGGATTCACTGCTGTTCGCGGTTGGCGCCCTGGCCGCGGACCCGGCGTCGGGGCTGAGCGTGCCGCTCCTGATGGTGCTGCTCTCCGTCGCGGCCATCCTCGGCGACGCGGTGAACTACTACGTCGGCCACCGCGTGGGCCCCGCGATCTTCCGCAGCGACACGTCGTGGCTGCTGAACCGCAGGCACCTGCTGCGCGCCCAGAGCTTCTATGAGAAGCACGGGGGCAAGACCATCTTCCTGGCGCGCTTCATCCCCATCATCCGCACTTTCGCACCGTTCGTGGCCGGCGTCGGCCGGATGGGCTACCTGCGCTTCGCCCTCTACAACGTGCTGGGCGGGGTGACCTGGGTGACGGTGTGCGTCCTGGCCGGTGTGTTCTTCGGGCGCATCCCCTGGGTCGAGGAGCATTTCGAGGCCGTCATCGTGGCCATCGTCCTGATCTCGGTCGTGCCGGTGCTGATCGAGGTCCACAAGGCCCGGCGCGAGTCCGCGCGTGCGCGCGCTGCCGGCCAGGACCCGGCGCGCTGAGGCCGGCGCCGTTCAGGCCGGCGCGCTGCGCAGGTCGCGCAGGATCCATTCCACGGCGCTCTGGCCGCGGAACTGGTTGAGCCCGGCTTCGAACACGACGTCCAGCGCGTCGCCGGCGCGCAGCGGGCTCAGGCGCTGCGCCATGCGGAAGCCCAGCGCGCGCACGCTGTGGCCGTGGCGCTCCAGCAGCAGGGCGGCGTGGCGCCCGTCCCCGAGCGGCCGCGGGGCCGCCGCCAGCCGCAGGCCGGTGCACAGGAACTTGGGGCGCGGATGGGCGGCGCCGAAAGGCGCCAGGCGCTCCAGCTCGCGCAGCACGCGCGGCGACAGGTCGCGCGGCGCCACCTCGAGATCGATGTCCAGGGTCGGCGGCGGCGGCTCGCGGCACTCGGCCGCGGCCGCGTGCAGGCACGCGGCGATGCGCTCGGCCTGCGCCGGATCGAAGCTGAAGCCGGCGGCGCGGGCGTGGCCGCCGAAGCCGTGCAGGTGGGCGCGCGCCCCCTCCAGCAGCGCCAGGAGATCGGTGCCCTCGGGCGCGCGCGCGCTGCCGCGGGCCACGCCGGGCGCGCACTCGGCCCACAGCAGCGCCGGCAAGCCGGTGGACTCCATGAGCCGGTTGCTGACGATGCCGAGGACCCCGAAGTGCGCCGCGCGGTCGCCCAGGAACAGCACCCGGCGGCCGAGCGCGCGCGCCGCCTCCGCGGCGCCCGCCAGCCGCTGCAGCTCGCGCTCCTCGATGCGCCGGCGCTCGTCGTTCAGGGTCTCCAGGCGCAACGCCAGCCGGCGCGCCTCCGCGACGTCGCCCGTGGCCAGCAGCTCGAAGGCCAGCGGCGCCTGGCCCAGGCGCCCGGCGGCGTTCAGCCGCGGCGCCAGCTTGTAGGCCAGGTCGTCGGCGCCGGGCTGCTCGCGCACGCCGCTCACCTCGAGCAGGGCGCGCAGTCCGGGAAAGCCGCTGTTGCGCAGGGCCGCCAGTCCGTGGGCCACGAACGCGCGGTTGGGGCCGAGCAGCGGCATCACGTCGGCCACGGTGGCCAGCGCCACCAGGCCGAGCGCGTCCACCAGGAAGCGGCGGTCGGGCTCGGGCAGCCGGGCGGCGCCGCGCAGCTCGCGCAGCAGGCCCCAGGCCAGCAGCCAGGCCACGGCGGTGCCGCAGAAGTGCGGGAAGGGGGCGTCGCCGCCGCACCAGGGATTGAGCAGCGCGGTGCAGCGCGGGCGCTGCGGGCCCGGACGGTGGTGATCCACCACGATCACGTCCACGCCGGCCTGCGCCAGCTCCCCGAGCGGCTGCAGCGCCGTGGTGCCGTTGTCCACGGCGATGACGACGCGCGCGCCGCACTCCCGGATCCGTTGCAGGCTGGCCTGGCTGAAGGAATAGCCGTCGCGGACGCGGTCCGGCACGAACACGCTCACCGGCAGCTCCAGCCGGCGCAGCAGCCGGTACAGCAGCACCGCGCCGCAGGTGCCGTCCACGTCGTAGTCGCCGTGGATGAGGACCGGGACCCGCGCCTCCCGCGCCCGGAGCAGGCAGCGCAGCGCCGGCTCGAAGTCCGGGAGCGCGCGCGGGTCCGGGACCTGGCTGAGGCTCGGCTCCAGCCACCGGCGGGCGCCAGCGGAATCTTCGATCTTCCGGTTGGCCAGCGCGTGGGCGACAATCGGGCTCAGCTCCAGCTCCGCCGCCAGCCGCACTGCCAGGGCCGTCCGGTCCTCCAGCAGGCGCCAGCGGTACTGGGGCGGCACGGCGAGCCCGACCACGCCGCGGATTCTAGGTTGGCGCCCTCCGCAAATCTCCCGCGCATCCCGCCCATGAACGACCTGCTCGCGCAGGGCGCGGAGCGCGGCCTGGACCGCCACGGCCGCGCGGCCCTGCGCGAGGCCCTGCACCAGGCCCTGGACGCCCTGCGCGCGCGCTGGCACGGCAGCCGGAGCGCCGGCGACCCGCCGGAGCCGATCACGCCGGCCTTCTGGCAGCAGGTCGAGGCCATCCTGGCGGTCACGCCGGCCCTGAGCCTGCGCCGCGCCGTCAACGCCACCGGGGTCGTTCTGCACACCGGCCTGGGCCGCGCCCCCTGGCCGCAGGAAGCCGCGGCGGCCGCCGTCGCCGCCGCGCGCTACGCGGTCCTCGAGATCGACCCCGAGAGCGGGGAGCGCGGCCTGCGCGACGCGGCGCTCGCCGCGCGCCTGTGCGCCCTGACCGGCGCGGAGGCGGCGCTGGCGGCCAATAACAACGCGGGGGCCACGCTGCTCGCGCTCGCCGGTGTCGCCCGCGGGCGCAAGGTCCTGCTGGCGCGCGGCGAGATGGTCGAGATCGGCGGCGCTTACCGCATGCCGGAGGTGATCGCCGCGGCCGGCGCCCGCCTGGTCGAGGTGGGCACCACCAATCGCGTGCGTCCCGAGGACTACGCGCGCCACCTGGACGACCCCGAGGTCGCCTGCGTGCTCAAGGTGCACCCGTCCAACTTCACCATCGGCGGCTTCACCAGCGAGGCCACGCTCGCCAGCCTCGCGCCTGCCTGCCGCGCGCGCGGCATCGCGCTCGTGTACGACCTTGGCTCCGGCGTGCTCTCCGGCGCGGACCTGCCGCCGCTGCGCCGCGAGCCGACCGTCCGGTCGGCGCTGCGCGACGGCGCCGACCTGGTCACCTTCTCCGGCGACAAGCTGCTGGGCGGACCGCAGGCCGGGCTGGTGGTGGGTGCCGCCCCGCTCATCGCCCGGCTGCGCCGCGACGTCCTGATGCGCTGCCTGCGCCTGGACAAGGCCATCCTGGCCGCGCTCGAAGCCACCCTGGCCTTGCACGCGCTGGGCGAGGAAGCCGCGCGCGCCCGCATCCCGGCCCTGCGCCTGCTCGCCGCCGATGTCGCCAGCTTGCGCGCGCGCGCCGAGGCCTTCGCCCGGCGCCTGCAGCGCCCGCTCGCGGCCGAGGTCGTGGACTGCGAGGGCCGCGTCGGCTCCGGCGCGGCTCCCATCGAGCCGCTGCCGAGCGCGGGCGTCACCGTCACCGTTCCCGGCCTCGACGCGCACGCCCTGGCCGGCCGCCTGCGCCGCGGCGATCCTCCCGTGTTCGCGCGCGTGCAGGACGACCGCGTCCTCCTCGACCTGCGCACCGTGTTCCCGGAAGAGGAAGAGCGCCTGCTCCAGGCCTTGCACCGCACGAGCACGGCCTGAGACCGCGCCGCCGTCCTGGCGGAATGAGTGGCTACGACCCTCATCATTCCTGCAAGCGTCGCGTTTGGCGCCATGTTGGCACCAACGGCCGCGGTTCCGGAGGCAGCGGCGGTGTCCTAGAATCAGCCCATGTTCGGAAAGGCCAAGAGACTCACGGAATACGCTTCCTGCGCGGGTTGAGCCGCCAAGGTGCCTCAGGGGGAGCTGGCGCAGGTTCTGCGCCTGATCGCCCCGGCCACCAGGTCGGCTGACCTGATCGTCGGGCCTGACAGCTTCGACGACGCGGCCGCGCTGCGCCGTGACGGCAAGGTCCAGCTCTTCACCACGGATTTCTTCCCGCCGGTCCTGGACGATCCAGGGTCCTACGGTGCGGTGGCGGCGGCGAATTCGCTGTCGGACATCTACGCCATGGGCGGCGAAGCCACCGCCGTGCTCAACATTGCCGGCTTCCCGCAGGACTGGGGCCCCGAGATCCTGGAGCCGATCTTCGAGGCCGCGGCCAAGAAGGTGATGGAATCGGGCGCGATCTGGGTGGGCGGCCACACCATGCGCGCGGTCGAGCCCTTCTTCGGCTTCGCGGCCTTCGGCGAGGTTGCGGAGGACCAGCTCGTCACCAACCGCGACGCCCGCCCGGGCGATCTGCTCTATCTCAGCAAGCCGCTGGGCAGCGGCTCCATCACCACCGGCGTCAAGCAGGGCAAGACCAGGGACAAGGACATGCGCGCCGCCGCTGCGGGCATGGCGCAGCTCAATCGCACGGCCGCGGCCGCCATGCGCGCGGCCGGCGTGCGCGCGGGAACCGACATCACCGGTTTCGGCCTGTTCGGCCACGCCGGGAACATCGCGCGGGGGTCGGACGCAACCATCCTGTTGCGCGCCGTCGCGCTGCCGCTGTACGCCGGCGCGGCCGAGCTGGCGGCGAAGGGCATCTACTCGGGCGGCGTCGAGCGCGGCAAGCAGTCGCTCGGCGGGCTGGTCGAGATCGCCCCCGGCATCCCGGCGTGGCTCTCCGACCTGTGCTACGACTCCGAGACCAGCGGCGGGATCCTGGCCTGCGTGCCCGAGGCGGCGCAGCAGCGCTTCCTGGACGCGTTCCCGGACGACCACAAGCCCGTGCTGGTCGGCGAGGTGGAGGCGGGGCCCGCGCGCGTGGTGCTGCGTTAAGATGCCGTGACGGGAGCGGATCGGGGCTGGCGTCCTGTGCGGCCTTCAAAGCCGTCAGAGCTCAACATGGTTGGGCTCGGTGGGTTCGATTCCTACACGCTCCCGCCATTTGAACTAAGATTCGCGGTATGACGCTGCTGTGCGGGCTGGCCTTGGCGGCGCTCCTGGTCCAGGAGGAGCCCGCGGCCGCCGGCGCGCCCGTGGTCGTGGTCACGCTCCAGGGCGAGCTGGACGAGACCTGGGCGTCGCTGCTGCGGCGTGCGATCGAGCAGGCGCAGCGCGAGGGGGCGGACACCTTCCTGGTGGAGCTGGACACTCCCGGGGGCGAGGCCGAGCTGATGAAGCGGCTGGGAGACCTCCTCAGCGAGGCCGGGGAGAGCATGGAGACGGCGGTGTTCGTGACCCACCGGGCCTGGTCCGCGGGCGCATACATCGCCATGGCCGCCCAGCACATCTGGATGGCGCCCGGGGCCACCATGGGCGCCGCCATGCCGGTCGCCATCGGGCCGGGGGGGCTGCTGCCGGTGGGCGCCGGCAACGAGGACCTGGAGGAGAAGATCCTGTCAGCCTTCCGTACCGACTTCCGGGCCTGGGCCGAGCAGCACCAGCGCGACCCGCGGGTGGCGGAGGCTTTCGTGGACCGGCGCGCGGAGCTGAAGTACGTGGCGGTGGAGGGCGAGCGCGCGCTCGTGGACGGGCAGGAGCACGCCGACATGCTGGCGCGCGGCGAGACGCCGCAGTTCCTGGAGACGGTGGACAGCTCGGAGGAGCTGCTGGTCCTGACTCCGGAGCGGGCGCGAGAGCTGGGCTACTGCGACGGCGTCGCCACCGACCGCGGCGCGCTGCTGGTGGCGCTCGGCCTGGCGCAGCGGCCGCTGCTGCCGGTGGATCGCAACTGGTCGGAGGCGCTGGTCGCGGCCATCGGCCGCCACTCCTGGCTGATCCTGGTCGGGATCGCCTTCTGCCTGATTGTGGCCTTCAACATGCCGGGCCTGGGCGGCGCCGAGTTCCTGGCCGTGTTCCTGCTGGCCTTGTTCCTGTTCCGCGGCTACCTCGTGGGCCTGGCCGAGTGGACCGAGGTCGGCCTGGTGGCCCTGGGGGCGCTGCTGCTGCTCGTGGAGCTGTTCCTGCTGCCGGGCAGCTTCGTGCCCGGCGTCCTGGGGGTCCTGCTGCTCGGCGGCGGCCTGCTGCTGTCCATGCAGAACTTCGTGCTGCCGGAAGGCGCGATCGAGGCGGACGTGTTCCAGCGCAACCTGCTGATCGTGCTGGCGCTGGTGCTGGCCGCGCCGCTGCTCGGCCTGATGGCGCTGCGCAAGCTCAGCCGCAGCCGCTTCGGCGCGCGCTGGCTCAGCATCCCCGGCTCCGATTTCGCGGGGCCCGTGGCCGGCGGCCTGGCTGCGCCGGCGGTGGCGCAGGTGGCCCCCGGCGATCCCGGCGTGGCGCTGACGCCGCTGCGGCCGGCGGGGCGCGTGGAGATCGCCGGCGCGCCCTTCGACGCGCGCAGCACCGGCGGCTTCGTGCCGTCCGGCGCCACCGTGCGCGTGGTGCGCCGCGAGGGCGCCAGCCTGCTCGTGACCCCGGTGGAGGAGCCGTGATCCTGGCGCTGCTGCTGCTCTTGCTCGGGCTCGGCTTCATCACCGCCGAGGTGTTCTTCCCGTCCTTCGGAGTCCTCTCGGTCCTGGCGGGGGCCGCGGTGATCGGCGCGGTGGTGCTCGCGTTCCAGGAATCCACGACCACCGGGCTGCTGTTCCTGCTGGCGGCCGTCATGGGCCTGCCCGCGGCCTGGCTGGCGGCCTCGCGCATGTTCCCGCACACGCCGCTGGGACGGCGCATGGTGGCCCAGGGGGCCGACTGGAGCAAGGAGGAACGCGCCGCGGTGGAGCAGCGGGTCCAGCGCTTCGTGGGGCAGCGCGGCCGCAGCCAGAGCCCGCTGCGGCCGGCCGGGATCGCGCAGTTCGACGGCGAGCGCGTGGACGTCATCACCCGCGGCGAGCACGTCGAGGCCGGAACCCCGGTGCGGGCGTTACAGTTCGAGGGCAACCGCCTGGTGGTGGAAGCCTGTCACGAATCCGAGGAGAAATCAGCGTGAACATCCTGGCATCGATGCGGCCGCAGGACGGCCCTGGCTTCGACACGTTCAAGTGGGTGCTGATCGGCGTCGGCATCCTGGTCGTGTTCGTGCTGCTGGTGGTGTTCACGCGCTACCTGAACCTGTACCTGCGCTCGTTGTTCGCCAAGGCCGGCATCGGCCTGTTCGACATGGTGGCCATGAGCTTCCGCAAGGTCGACCCGGCGCTGATCGTGCAGGCGCGCATCATGGCGGTGCAGTCCGGGCTGGAGAACATCGACACGCGCAACCTGGAGGCGCACTACCTGGCCGGCGGCAACGTGATGGCGGTGGTGACGGCGCTGATCGCCGCCGACCGCGCCGGACTGCCGCTGAACTTCAAGGCCGCCGCCGGCATCGACCTGGCCGGCCGCGACATCGTGGACGCGATCCGCACGTCCGTGAACCCGAAGGTCATCGACTGCCCCAACCCGGCCAGCGGCAAGACCGAGATCGCGGCCGTGGCCAAGAACGGCATCCAGGTGCTGGCCAAGGCCCGCATCACCGTGCGCACCAACATCGCGCGCCTGGTGGGCGGCGCCACCGAGGAGACCATCATCGCGCGCGTGGGCGAGGGCATCGTCAGCACCATCGGCTCGGCCCACGACCACAAGGAGGTGCTGGAGAACCCGGACCGGATCAGCAAGACGGTGCTGGCCAAGGGCCTGGACGCCGGCACCGCGTTCGAGATCGTGTCCATCGACATCGCGGACGTGGACATCGGCAACA
Source organism: Planctomycetota bacterium (assembly GCA_004295085.1). Lineage (GTDB taxonomy): Bacteria > Planctomycetota > UBA1135 > UBA1135 > UBA1135 > SHNF01. Next base: position 264,554 of record SHNF01000017.1, read on the forward strand.
ACATCGGCGCGCGCCTGCAGGCCGACCAGGCCGAAGCCGACAAGCGCGTGGCCCAGGCCAAGGCCGAGGAGCGCCGCGCCATGGCCGTGGCCGCCGAGCAGGAGATGCGCGCCAAGGTCATGGAGAACCGCGCCGCGCTGGTGCTGGCCGAGGCCGAAGTGCCCAAGGCCATGGCCGACGCCTTGCGCAAGGGCAACCTCGGCGTCATGGACCTGTACCGCCTGCGCAACATCGAGGCCGACACGCGCATGCGCGGCAGCATCGCCGGCGAATCCGGTGCCAATCCGGGCGATCAGGACCGTCCGCCGCAGAGCGGGCCGGTCAAGAGCTAGGCGGGCATGGACTCGTTCTGGGACATCCTCGTGCGCTTGATGGACCAGCTGGGCGGGCTCGTCGTCCTGCTGCTGCTGCCGATCGGCGGCGCCATCGCCAGGGCCATCCGCAAGCACCAGGAGGAACAGCGCCAGCGCCCCCCCCGGCGCAGGACTCCGGGCGCCGCGCCGCCCCGGCCGCTGCCAGCGCCGCGGCAGGCGTTGCGGACGCCGCCGCGACCGCCGCCGCCGGCCGCGCTGCCGGCCGCGCCGCCGCCGCACGCGCAGCCCCTTCCCTGGCTGGAGGAGCGCGGCAACCTGGAGACCGGCTGGGCCTTGACGCTGGAGCCGCCGTCGTCCAGCGAGGGAGTTTCGCTGGAGCAGGAGGTGCGCGCCGTCTCCCTGGAAGAGGAGCCGCGCGCGGTCTCGCTCGAGACCTCGCGTCAGATCCGCAGCGTGGGCGACGCCATTCCGCAGCAGTCGGACTGGCAAGCGATCGAACGCGAGTACGGCGCGCGCATGGGCTTCCTGGATGCCCTGTCGCAGCAGATGGCGAGCGATGGCTACCAGTTCAAGGCCTCACTCGCCGATGCCGAGCGCCCGGCGTTCGCCGCCGCGGCGGCGCGCTGGCGGCCGCAGGGAGGCTGGCGCGAGGCGCTGATCGCGCAGGCGGTCCTGGGCCGCTCGCGCGCCTTCGCGCCGGACGAGCTGCACGCGTTCCAGGTCTGAGCCGGCGGTGCAAGCGCTGCTCCAGGCCTTCGCGGCAGCCGCGAAGCCGGAGGGACCGGAGCGCATCGGCATGGAGTACGAACGCTTCGTCCTGCGTGCGGACGGCGCGCCGGTCCCCTACTCCGGGCCGGACGGCGTGGAGGAGCTGCTCCGGGACCTGCAGCGGCGCCTGGGCTGGGACGCGCTCGAGGAACAAGGGCGCCTGCTCGGCTTGCAGGCGGCCGACGGTGCCGGCTTCAGCCTGGAGCCCGGCGCGCAGCTCGAGTACGCCAGCCGCCCGCACGCATCCCTGCGCCCGCTCGCGCAGGAGCTGGCCGGCATCGACGCCCTGGTTGCCGCGCGCGCCGCGCAGCGTTCCCAGCGCCTGCACGCCGCCGGCGTGCATCCCAGCGCCACGCCGCAGGACCTGGAGCTCATCCCCAAGGCCCGCTACGCCGTCCTGGAGCCGTACCTGCGCCGCGCCGGCGAGCTTGGTCTGTGGATGATGAAGTGCACCTGCGGGGTGCAGTTCAGCCTGGACTACCGCGCTCCTGAAGACGCCGCGCGCAAGCTGCGCGTCGCGCTGCGCCTGGCGCCGGTGTTCCTGGCGCTCTCGGCCAACTCGCCGCGCGCAGGCTATCGCTCCTTCCGGGGCCACATCTGGTCGCGGACGGATCCGGCCCGCTGCGGCATTCCGCAGGCGCTCACGCGGGCGGACAGCACGCTCGCGGATTACCTGCTGTGGGCGCAATCAGTCCCGCGCATCTTCGCAGAGCCGCTGCGCCACCTCAGCACCTTGTTCCCCGAGTCGCGCCTGCGCCCCGGGCGCCTGGAGCTGCGCTGCTTCGACAGCGTGCCGGCACCGCTCGCCCTCGGCTTCGCCGCCCTGGTGAAAGGCGTCTTCTACGACCCGGCGGCGCTGTCGGCCGCGGAAGCGCTCAGCGCGGCATGGAGCTACGACCAGCTCCTGGCGGCCTGGCACGGCGCGCAGCGCTTCGGCCTGGACGCGCCGGGCCTGCGCGAGCAGGCCCGCGCCCTGCTGGACAGCGCGCGCCTGCCGCCCGAGGAGCGAGGTTTCCTGGCGCCGGTGGCAGAGCGGCTCGCCGGCGCCTGAGCGCAGCGTTTCCGGGGTGCGTTCCCGGAACCGTCGCACCAGGTGCCACCTTGGCACCGCCACCGCCGCCCGGATGATGCGGGTCGCAGGCACCCATTTCGGACATCCCAGGAGGATGAGAGGAGGATGCGGGTGGTGCGCCCTTGTCGGTAACTTATAGGCGACTCCGGAGTTCGTGGACCGCTGGCTCCCTTGGAGTTGGAAGCGCGGGTCAGCCGGTGCCAGGAAGGCACCAAGTACGACGGTTCACCGAAAGTCCGGCGCCGGCGCGCGTTCGTAGCGCCTGGGCTTGGGCTCGGTCGCGGGATAGCTCTTGGTCACCCAGGCGCGCCAGGCCTCTTCCAACTGGAACACGTTGAAGCCGAGAGCTTCCGGCAGCAGCTCGCTGGAGCTGCGCCGGGAGTGATAGCCGCGCAGCAGCGGCGCCAGCGCGCCGCGGTGCTCGCTGGACACCCAGTCGTAGAAGGAGAAGGCGTAGGCGTGCTCGTCGGCGCTCAGCTCGCCGCTCTGGCGGCGCAGCAGGCCGGGCAGCACGGCGTCTTTGCTGCGCTCCAGGCGCGTGCGGATGGAGGAGCGGGCCATGTCCGGGATGCCGCCGGAAGGGATGCCGGTCTCGTCCACGCAGTAATTGGTGGAGCGGCCGATGACCTTGTCCTCGTACCAGTGGCCGGCGCCCTCGTCCAGCCAGCCGGCGCCCAGATCGCCCACCCATAGCTCGCGGAACAGGTTGGACAACAGCAGGTGCGCGCCGTTGTGGATGGCCAGGCTGTGCAGGCGCGGGGCGGCGTCCTCGAACTGCGGATCGGCGGTCCAGACGCTGAACACCGGATCGCGGCCCAGCATCTTGAAGTCGCCGCTGCTGGTGCTGAACAGGAACTTCTCCATGACCGCGGCGTGATCCTCGCGCCGCTGCCACAGCCACATCCGCGACGGCGAGCGCCGGTCGGCGGCCACGGCCCCGTAGTGGCCGTCCTGGAGCGCGGCGGCGCGCTCGAGGTCGCGCGCCACCCAGTGCAGGAAAGCGTGGCCATCCACCTTCTTCTTGCCGTCCTTGAGCGCGACGACGTCCACCACCAGGCGGAAGTGCAGGGTTTCCGCCCGGGCCAGGGGGCGCTGGAGGTGGGTTTCCAGCGGGTCTTCCTGTGCCAGCCAGGCGGCCGCGGCCTGGCGGCGCTGCTCCATCTCCGCGCTCAGCGGACCGCCCTCGCATTTCGGACAGTCCACCAGCAGCGACCCGCCGCAGGGAGCACAGCGCGCGGCCACGGAGCAGCGCGGCACCTCCTGCTCCCACTGGCGCTCCTCGGCGCTGTGCTTGGAGCAGTCCACGACGCCGCGGTGCTCGCACTTGCGGCAGCCTTCCGGCGCCGTCTGCAGCAGTGCCGCGGCCAGCAGCGGGACAATCGGCAGCATGCCGGCCCATTATGCAGCGTCCCGCGGCCCCGCCGCAGGGGCAAGCGGCGGCGGCGCGCGCGGGCCTTGACACTCTGATAAATGTCGTATACTGGGCGCGCATGGGCCGCCGCGCTCAGCCCGAGGAGCTCAGCCCGCGCCAGCGCCAGGCGCTGGAGGCGGTGCGCGCGTTCCAGCTCCGCCACGGCTATCCGCCGACGCGGGCCGAACTGGGCGCGCTGCTGCGCGTCAGCGCCCAGACGGCCGATTTCCACCTGCGCGCGCTGGAGCGCAAGGGTCACCTGAGCTTGTCGCGCCAGGCCCGTGCCGTCAACTTCGCGCCGGCGGGGGAGCGCAGCCGCAGCCTGCCGGTGGTGGGCCGGGTCGCCGCCGGCCGGCCTTTGCTGGCGGTGGAGAACCTGGACGGCAGTCTGCCCTTGCCGGCGAGCTGCGGCGCCGACTTCGCGCTGCGCGTGCAAGGGGATTCCATGATCGAAGCCGGGATCCTGGACGGCGACCTGGTACTGGTGCAGAAGCTGGAGCAGAAGGGCCGAGAAGCGCGCAAGGGCGACATCGTGGTGGCGTTGGTGGGCGAGGGCGAACAGGTGGAGGCGACGGTGAAGCGCTACGTGCCCGAGCGCGGGCAGGTGGTTCTGCGCCCGGCCAACTCCGCCATGCGCGATATCGTGGTACGCAAGGGCGAGCCGCTGGCGCTGGCGGGGCGCGTGGTCGGCGTGTTGCGGTTGTGGAAGTGAAGACGATGCAACCAAGCTACGAGGACGCAGGGGGGCGGGCGCGGCCGGAAGCGGTTCCGGCCGGCGCGCTGCCGTATCTCGAGGAAGTGCGGCCCAGCGGCCAGGCTGGGGGTTTTCTGCGCAGCGCCGGCACCGATGCCGGCGGCACGTTCTTCCTGGCGCTGCGCAACGCGGTGGCCGAGAACGAGGACAGCCTCGGCGACGGCGACGTGCTGGCGGTGAGCGGCGAGACCGATGCCGAGCCCGGCGACCTGGTGGTGTGGTGGACGGGCAGCGAGCGCTCCCTGGCGCTGGCGCGCATGCAAGCCGACCTGTCGCTGCGGCCCGTGGCCGGCTTCCCCGCTCCGGTCCTGGACGGCGGTCGTCCACCCATGACGCGCGGTGTGGTGGTGGGGCGGCTGCGGCGGCAGTCGAGCTCGACTCCGCGCTGGTCGGTGGAAAAATTGCGATAAGGGATGCAAAGAACAACCATGCCGAAGAAAGTCAGAGCCATTCCCAAGGGTTTCCGCACGGTCACCCCCTACCTGGTGATCCGCAACTGCGCCGAAGCCGTCAAGTTCTATCAAAAAGCCTTCGACGCCAAGAAGCGCGAGGTCATGAAGGGGCCGGATGGCAAGGGCGTCATGCACGCCGAGATCGAGATCGGCAACTCCGTGCTCATGATGTGCGACGAGATGCCCATCATGCAGGGCTGGGTCTCGCCGCAGCAGCTCAATGGCACCACCGTGTGCCTGAGCTTGTACGTGGAGGACGCGGACCAGCTGTACAAGAAGGCCGTGAAGGCCGGCTGCACCGTGACCATGCCGCTGGCGGACCAGTTCTGGGGCGACCGCTGCGGCCGCGTGCGCGACCCCTACGGCCACGAGTGGTTCATCGCCACGCACATTGCGGACTTCACGCCCAAGCAGATCAGCAAGGCCGCCGCGGCGTTCTTGGCCGGCCTGCCGGCGGGAAAGTCGCGCTAGCCGGCGGCGCGCGCCGGCATGCGCGAGCGCTCGGTCCTGCACGTCGATCTCGACGCCTTCTTCGTGGCGGTCGAGCGCGTGCGGGACCCACGGCTGCGGGGGCGTCCCGTGGTGGTGGGAGGGGCGCCGGAGCAGCGCGGCGTGGTGGCCGCGGCCAGCTACGAGGCACGGGAGCACGGCATCCACTCGGCCATGCCCATGGGCCAGGCTCTGCGCCTGTGTCCGCACCTGGTGCGCGTGCCGGGCGATTCCGCGGCATACGAACGCGCTTCGCGCGACGTCTTCCGCCTGCTCGGCGACTACACCCCGGTCGTGGAGCAGGTGTCGGTGGACGAAGGCTATCTCGATCTCACCGGCACGCAGCGCCTGCTCGGCCGCGCCGTGGACGTGGCCGGCCGCCTGCAGCGGGAGGTGAAGGAGCGCCTGCGCCTGGACCTCACCGTGGGTGTGGCCCGCAACCGCCTGGTGAGCAAGGTGGCCTCGGATTTCGCCAAGCCGGCCGGGCTGTTCGACGTGCGGCCCGGGCTCGAGGCGCGCTTCTTCGCGCCCTTGCCGGTGCGTGCCCTGCCCGGCATCGGCCCCGTGACCGGCAAGCGGCTGGCGGACTTGAACATCGAGAGGCTGGGCACGCTGGCCTCCACCGAGGAGTGGTTCCTGGAGGAGGTCTTCGGCAGCTATGGTCCGCTGCTGCGCTCGCGGGCGCGCGGCGAGGACGACACGCCCGTGTGCCCGCCGTGGGAGCTGCCGGAGCAGAAGAGCATCGGCCACGAGGAGACCTTCGCCCGCGACAGCGCCGACTTCGAGCTGCTGCGCGGCAAGCTCCAGGAGCTGCTGGAGCAGGCGGCGCGGCGCCTGCGCCACGAGGGCCTGCTGGCGCGCAAGCTCACGCTGAAGCTGCGTTACGCCGACTTCGTCAGCGAGACGCGCGACTGGACCTTCCCCAACCCCACCGACCACGACATGGAGCTGCTGGAGCCGGCCCTGGAGCTGCTCCAGCGCATGGCGGCGCGGCGCACCCTGGTGCGGCTGCTGGGCGTGCGCCTGGGCGGCCTGCAGCGCGGCTACTGGCAGGGGAGCCTGTGGGACGCCCGCCGCGTCCGCGAGCGGCGCCTGATCGCCGCCCTGGACCGGGTGGCGGACCGCTACGGCACGGAAGGGCTGCGCATCGGCCGCCTGGCGCAATCGCCCGCGTTTCCGGTAACGAAGCGCCCGGTTTCCGGATGGGTGCAGAAACCCACAAGAGGTCCATCATGCATCCCATCCGCACATCTTCCTGGGCCGGCCTCGCGGCCGCCCTGTTCCTGACGGCGGCCGCGGCCGCCCAGTCCCGCAGCGACTTCAACGGCGACGGCTACTCCGACCTGGCAGTCGGCTGTCCCTTCGACGAGGAGGGCGGACCCGCGAACTCCGGGGCCGTCCAGGTCCTCTACGGGGGGCCGGACGGCTTCACCGGCGCCAGCCAGCAGCTCCTGTTCGAGAACGCGTTCACGGCGTTCCGCGAGACCGGCGACCAGTTCGGCACCAGCCTGGCGCCCGGCGACTTCAACGGCGACGCTTACTGCGACCTCGCGGTCGGCATGCCCTACGAGGACCTGGGCGCCCTCAGCGACTGCGGCCAGGTGCTGGTCTACTACGGCGGGCCGGCGGGACTCTCCGCCACGGCGACGCAGGCCCTGCACTCGGCCTCCTTCCTGTTGGAGGAGTCGGCGCTGCCGCACAACGCGGGCGCCTGGTTCGGCTTCGCGCTGGTCGCCGGCGACTTCAACGGCGACGGCACCGACGAGCTCGCCATCGGCGCGCCCTACACCCAGGACAGCTGGATCTTCGGGGGCGAGCTGCACGGCGATGTCTACGTGTTCCATGGCAGCGCCGGCGGGCTGTACACGGGCTACCGCATCAGCCTGTACGACTACTACACCAACGACATCGGACCGCGCGCAGGCTGGAGCCTCGCGGCCGGCGATTTCTTCGGTGGCCCGGAGGACGACATCGCCATCGGCATCCCGGACGTCGTCGGCGGCTCCGAGCTGGGCACCGTGTTCTGCGTCCAGGGAGGCTTCAGCGGCTTCGCGCGCAACGTCGACAACGGCTGGTATTACGAGCAGTGGCTCTACCAGGTGGACGCGGGCAGCGACGCCGTGATCGGAGACGGCTTCGGCTACAGCCTGGCCGCGGGCGACTTCGGGCCCTCCGGCAAGCAGTTCCTGGCCGTGGGAGCACCCTTCGAGGATGTCGGCAGCATCGTGGACGCCGGTGCAGTCAGCATCTTCGACGTGTACGCCGGCACCGGCGTCACCTGGCACCAGGACTCGAGCGGCGTCCTCGGCATGGCCGAGCCCTACGACCGTTTCGGCCTGAGCCTGGCCGCGGGCGACTTCAACTCGGACACGGCCGACGACCTTGCCATCGGGGTGCCGGCCGAAGACGTGGGCACGATCGCGGACGCCGGTGCCGTCCAGGTGCTCTACGGCAACTACGTGAGCGGCCTGGGCTCCGCCGGCAACGACCTCTGGTACCAGGACGTAACGGGAGTCCAGGGAGCCAGCCATGCCTACGATCAATTCGGCCGGGCGATCGCGGCGGCGCGCGTCGACGGCGACGTCTACGCCGACCTCATCATCGGCGCTTACAACGACAACGAGTCGGGCAAGACCGCCGGCTGCCTTCACGTGCTCTTCGGAGGCGGCGGGGGCCTGACGGCCGACGGCGACCAGCTCTGGCACCAGGATTCCGCCAACACCGTGGGCACCGCGACGGTCGGCGACTGGTACGGCTGGGCGCTTGGCGCCCGCTGACCACCGCAAGCCAGCCCTCCTGTCGGGCCGCCGGACCCGCCGGCGGCCCGATTGCCCTTTCCTGCCACGTGAACCGGCTCCCTGGCATGCCGGTTGAGAGAGAGTGGAAGGAGTCAGACCAGCACAGAATCAGAAAAGTCCAAGCTCCCATGGCCCCTGTCGTTTTCCGCCCGTGAGTCGCATGGCCGAGGCCCCGGACCCCGGCGACGGCGACCTCCTCGACCGCTTCCGGTCGGGCGAAGTCGCCGCCTTCGATCTGCTGGTGGATCGCTACCAGGCGCCGCTGCTGCGCTACGCGCACGCGACCCTGCACGATCCCGCGGCGGCCGAAGACGTGGTCCAGGAAACCTTCGTGCGCCTCATCCGGCACGCCCCGGATCCCGGCAGCAACGGGGCGGTCGGCGCCTGGCTGTTCCGCGTCTGCCGGAATCTGGCCTACGACACCATGAAAACCGAAACGAGAGAACGCAAGCGGCGGGAGGCCGCGGGCGCCGCCGACACTGCGTCCTCCGCCGCGCCGCCCGAGAACAACGAGCTGGGCGCGCTGGTGAGCCGCGAGCTGGAGCGGCTGCCCGCCAAGCAGCGCGAAGTCGTGCGCATGAAGGTGGTGCAGGGCCTCTCGTACCAGGAGATCGCCGGCGCCACCGGGTTACGGCCCGGTTACATCGGCTGGCTGGTGCACACCGGCTTGAACACGCTCACCGACCGCCTGCGCGCGGCCGGGGCGCTGGCTTGAGGGCATTCGAAGGGGCAGTGGACATGGAAAACCAACTTCACGACTACGACGAGAACCGGCCGCGTTCGCTGGACGAGCGCCTGACCGACTACCTGCTGGGAGAGCTGCCCGAGGCCGAGCGCGCCGAGCTGGAAGCCGCGCTGGAGAGCGACGCGCCGCTGCGCGCGCGCCTGGACAGCCTGAGCGCCACCGTCGGACTGCTGCGCGGCGAGGCCGCGCCGGCTGCACTCGACCTGGAGCGCCGCGGCGCCTTGCGCAGCGCCGCCGCAGTTCCAAGCGGCCGCATCGTGGCCTTCCCGTGGCGTCGCGTGACCGCCTGGACGGCCGCCGCCGCCGCCCTGCTGCTGGCGGTGGGGGTCGCCGCGCCCTATCTGCGAAACCAGGCGACCGCTGACGCAGGCGAAGCCGGTTACCACGCCGAATCCACCGCCCCGCTTCCGGCCAGCGAACCGCGTCGGCATGTGGGGGAAGAGAAGCGCGCTCTGCCGGAGGAACATGAGGGCAATCTGCTGGACCTCGGCTATGCCGACGACAGCGCCGCGCGCGGCAAGCTGGGCGAGGTCACCGCCAGGGAAGAGTTGCAACAGTTGGTCAACACCGGCGTGCCGCAGGATTCCGTCCTTTCCCTGAGGGCTGAGGCAGTGCGGGAACCTCCCGCCTCGGAGCGCTTCCGCGTGTTGTCCGAGAGCGCGCCTCACGTGCAGCTCGAAAGCGCGCTCGGCGAAATGGGTTACGTTGCTGTCGGTGATCCTCCGGCTGAGGGGCTCAACTTCGCTACGCAGGCCGAACCGGCCACTCCAGGCGCTGCCGCTCCGTCGGCCCCCGCCGTTCCCGGCGAACCCGGAGTCCTCGGCGCAGGCGCAGCCGCGGGCGGGAAGGCCGGGAAGGAAGGACGCGTCCGTTTCGCCGGCCCTGGCGACACGGTGCCGCCGGTGGTCACAGGAGCTACGGCACCGGCGGCGTCCCCTCCGCCCGCCGGTGGGGAAGTGAGAGTCACCGATCCTGACGGCTTCGCCGGTGGGACACCTGAATCGGAGTACGCCCTGCGCTTCAATCTTGACCCGCAAGCGCAGGAATCCACTCGGCTTCGTGCAGGTCTCGTTGAGCTGGGTTATCGGGATGGTGACGCGGACGAAGAAACTGCCTATTACTTCGGCGTGCGGCTGGGGTTGCTGGAGAAGGGGAAGGAGGATGCGCTGGCCGGATGGGAGGTCCGCGACGGCTACGGGCGCGCGTACCGGGGCGATCACGTGTTGCAGCACCTGCGGCCGTGCCGGGAGAAGGAGTCGCCGCGCGACATGTTCTTCCGCTTCTACGGCGACAACCCGTTCGTCAACGCCGACAGCGACCGGCTGAGCACGTTCGCGGCCGACGTGGACACCGCCAGCTACCCGCTGGTACGCAACTACCTGGTGAACGGGCACATCCCGCCCAAGGCGGCGATCCGGACCGAGGAGTTCGTCAACTACTTCAAGAGCGAGCTGGCGCCGCCCAAGGAAGGGGACTTCGCGATCCACCTGGAGCAGGCGCCGAGCATCTTCGGCGGCGACGGCAAGGGCGTGGCGCTGCTGAAGGTCGGCATCAAGGCGCGCGAGGTGAAGAAGGAGGAGCGCAAGCCGGTGCGGCTCACCTTCGTCATCGATTCCAGCGGCTCCATGGCCGAGGGCAACCGTCTGGAGCTGGTGCAGCGGACGCTCGGGCTGCTCGTGGAGCAGATGCGGGATGACGACCAGATCGGGATCGTGACCTTCAACAGCGATGCGCGCGAGGTGCTGGCGCCCACCGCCGGCGAGGAACGCCACAAGATCCGCGCAGCCCTGCGCAGCTTGCAGAGCGGCGGATCCACCAACGCTGCGGCCGGCTTGCTGCTCGGCTACCCGATGGCGGAGCGCCAGTACCTGGAGGGGGCGGTCAACCGGGTGATCCTGGCCTCGGACGGCGTCGCCAACACCGGGCAAACGGATCAGGAGAAGATCCTGGAGGAAGTGAAGCGGCGCAGCGAGCGCAGCATTGATCTGACGACCGTGGGCGTCGGCATGAACAACCACAACGACGTGCTGCTGGAACAGCTGGCGGACAAGGGCAACGGCTCCTGCCACTACGTGGATGATGATCAGGAGGCACGGCGGGTGTTCGTGGATGGCCTGGTGGGGACGCTGCAGACCGTGGCGCGGGACGTGAAGATCCAGGTGGAATTCAACCCGGCGGTCGTGAAGAGCTGGCGCCAGCTCGGTTACGAGAACCGGGCCGTGGCCGACCAGGACTTCCGGAATGACACGGTGGATGCGGGCGAGATCGGCGCCGGCCACGAGGTGGTGGCGCTCTACGAGCTGGAGCCGGTGCTGCAGGTCTGGAATGGCCCGGAGCCGGTGCTGGCGACCGTGCGGCTGCGCTGGAAGCCGGACGGAGGCAAGGAGTTCGTGGAGATCGAGCAGGCGCTGCGTGGAGTTCCAGGAACGGGCCGCTTCGCCACCCAGGCGCCGCGCTTGCGCCTGAGCGCCGTCGCCGCCCAGTACGCCGAGGTGCTGCGGCGCAGCTTCTGGGCGCAGGGAGACTCGTACCAGCAGCTCGTGGACGCTTCCGAAGCGCTGGCACGTGAGCTGGCGGGGGACGGGGCCGTGGTGGAGCTGCGGGACATGATTCACAAGACCCGGGCCCTGGCCGAGTCCTGGCCGCAGCCGGACGAGCTGGCGTTGCTGATCGAGGAAGGGCGCCGCTGCCGGCTGATGGAAGCGGAGCTGGTGTGCCGGGAGCCGCGCACCCGCGAAATGGAGGAATTGCTGAGCCAGGTGCGCCGTCAGAACGATGACATCGAGAGGCGCCTGGCGGAGCTGATCCGGAGCGGGCGCTGACGGAGGGGGATGGAGTGGGTTGAGATTCGGCCATGCCGGAGCGCAATCCGGCGTGGCCGAAACCGTTTGTAACACGGGGTGTTACATGTGGAGTGGGAGTGGGGAGAAAGTTCGCTAATCAACGCGACGGATGGCACATAAGTAGGCAATCCCAAAGGGAGACGCTCTTCCCCCACGCGGACCTGTCCTCAGGAAGAGCGTAACCGGAAGCGGGATTTGCGTTCTTATCCGTGGGTGGGTTGACTGGGGGGAAAACGCGATGCTGATCGGACTGGTTGCACCGGCTGTCCTGGCAGGCGCCGCGCTGGCGGGCCAGGGAGATCCTGCGCCGCCCGTGCCGGACAACTTCCTGGCGCCGCTGGCCGCGGAGCGCGGCTGGCGGGTGGAGGCTTCCACGGACGGCAGCTACGTGCTGTACGCCAGCATGGACCCGCCGCGCATGCGCGCGGCCGTGGACCTGATCGACCACTTCTTCCGGCGGCTGGACGAGACGTTCGGTGAAGTTCCCGTGGCGCCTGCCGCGGCGCCGGTCCTGCTCGCTTTCCTGGAAAGCCGGGAGGACCAGGAGGCAGTGTGCCAGGCCATGGGCGCGCGCTGGCCGCACTTGCGCGAATGGGCCGCGGCCTCGGTCGCGTTTCCGCGCCTGTCGCACTGGAACCCGCTCATCGCCCTGGTGCGCCATGATCCGGGTACGGCCGGCATCGAGCGGCCGGAGGCACAGCTGGCGCACATGGCGGTGCAGCTGGAGCTGGCGCGCCGCTTCGGCAGGCTGCCGTTCTGGGTGGGCGAGGCCACGGGCTACGCCCTGCAGGTCGAGAAGCTGGGCGGCGTGTATGGATACACCATGCCCAAGGCCGAGGTCTTCGGCCAGGATTACGCCCTGGGCTGGCGCCAGGGCGCGTGCGAGGCCCTGCGCAAGAAGCCGGCACTGGCCACCTTGGTGGAGGACAACACGACGCGCTTCGATCAGGAGCGGGCCTACGCGCAGCTCGGGGTCGCGCGCTACTGGCTGGGGCGGGCGCCGCAGGAGTTTGCCCGGTTCGTGACCGAGATGGCCCGGCTGCGGCCGGAGGAGGCGCCGCTGGACCTGGCTTTCGAGCCGGAGCCGGAGCGCCAGGTGGCGCTGCTGGAGCAGGCGTTCGGCGCTGATCTTGCCGCCAAGGCCCTGGAGGCCAATCCGGAGGCGCCGCTCGCCCTGGGAACCACGGCCCGCGCGCACGAGCTGCTGGCCGCCGTCACTGCGGCCGCAGAGCAGTGCAAGCTCACGGCCTACGCGGGCAGGAGCAAGCGCGTCACCCTCTGGTCCGATTTCCGCAGGAAGGAGGCCGAGGACGCGCTGGCCGACTGCGAGGCGCTGCTGAAGCGCCTGGACCAGGCACTCGGCGCCGGGCCGGCCGTGGAAGCGCCGCTGCTCGTGTTCCTGGTGAAGGAACGCGACGGCTACGCGGCGCTGTGCGAAGCCATCGCGCTGGCCGACTCCGGCCTGTCACGCTACATGCGTGACAGCCAGGCCACGACCGGCTTCACCGTTTACGAGCCTCCGATGACCGCGTACTTCCATGATGTGAGCGTGCAGGAGGAAGCGCGGCCGGATCACAGCGTGGCCCACAACGCGGCGCACCTGGAACTGGCGCGCCGCTACGGGCCACTGCCCCTGTGGCTGGTGGAAGGTATCGCCTGCGCCGGCGAGGAGGCGGCCCTGGGCGAGGTGTACGGCAACTGGTACCGCGACTCCTTCGTCTACTCCGTGTCCCACGGCGGCTGGCGCACCGAGAGCTCGCAGTTGGTGGGGGACCGCCAGTTCTCGCTGCGCGAGCTGTACGGGTACAACGCCCGCAGCTACGACGACGGGCTGGCGCATTGTGCCTTCGCCTTCGCCGTGTACGGTCTGGAAAAGGACAGCAAGGCGTTCGCGGACTTCCTCAGCGCCTTGCGCGCGGAGCGCGAGCGCAGCTGGACCGGGGCCGGCCGCTTCGAGCCCGGCGCCGCGCAGGTGGAGGCGCTGGCGCAGCAGTGCTTCGGCCCGGACTTCGAGAAGAAGTTCCAGGAGTTCTGGCGCAAGCCGCCCAAGGTCGTCAAGAGCCGCTAGGGGTCGGACCCTCACTCTCCTCGGCTTCGGGCGCGATGGCCCGCGGCGCCTGGTCCAGCGCCTCCAGCGCTTCGATCTCGCGGTTGCCGCGCACCGCGCCCAGCTGCTCGAGCCGTCGGCCCTGGGGCAGGACGCTGCGCTCGAAGCTGCCGACGGCCTCGTTGTAGCTGCGCAGCGCCCGGTCCAGACCCTTGCCCATGTTGCCGAGGTGTCCGCTGAATGCGGCCACGCGCTTGTGGAACTCCCGGGCCGCCTCCCAGGCCTTCTGGGCATCCGCCGCGACGTTGTGCTGCTGCCAGTAGATGCCGACGGTGCGCAGCAGCGCCACCAGGGTGACCGGGGTCGCGATCAGGACGCGCTTGTCCAGGGCTTCCACCTGCAGCTCCGGGTTCTGCTCGAAGGCCGCGGCGAGGAACGGCTCGCCCGGCAGGAACAGCACCGTGAAGTCGTAGTGGCCGTCCACCGCCTCCGCGTACTCGCGCCGCGCCAGGGCCAGCACGTGCTGGCGCAGGTCCGCGGCATGGCGCTTCAGGTGCCGCTCCCGCTCGGCCGGATCGACGCTGGCCACGGCATCGAGGTAGCCGGCCAGGGGCACCTTGGAGTCCACCGGGATGGCGCCGCCTCCGGGCAGCCTCACGACCATGTCCGGGCGGCCCTCGCCCGCGCTCTGCTGCTCGGCGAAGTCGATGTGGGCGGTCATTCCGGCCAGCTCGGCGATACGGCGCAGCGTGATCTCGCCCCAGCGCCCGCGCGCCTGCGAGCTGCCGCGCAGCGCCGTGGCCAGGCTCTGGTGCGCGCTCTGCAGGCTCTGCGTGGCCTGGCCGAGGCCGCGCACTTCGGCCAGCAGCGCGCCATAGGCGTGCTGGCGCGCCTGCTCCATCTCTTGGGCACGCTGCTCCAGCTTGCCCAGGTTCTCGCGCAGCGGCGCCACCAGCGCCTCGATCGCCTGCTTGCGCTGCTCCAGCTCGGCGGCGGTCTCGTTCTTCACGGCGCCGAGCTTCTCCGCGGCCTGCTGCAGGAAGGTCTCGGTGCTCTCCGCCAGGACCCGGCGCGCGAGGTTGCCGAACGCGTCTTCCTCCTGCTTGCGCGCGCCGCGCAGCTCCTCCAGCTGCTGGCGCGCGGCCTCGCGCTCGGCCGCCAGCCGCGCCGCCTCCGCCTGCAGGCGCTGCACGCCGCCGCGTGCGATCAGATAGCCCACGGCCAGTCCCAGGGCCAGCGTGACCAGAGCGAGGAGGTATTCCACGAAGCAGCGCCGCGGAGCCCAGCAGCATAGCCCCCGGGGCATCCCGGATTCACCGGGAGAACACGCGGCGGCGCTACAAACCGCGCATGCTCGCCGCCCTCCTCATGCTGCTGCAGGCGGGTCCGGAGGTGGCCGCCGGACCGATGGTGGGCCACGTCGCGCCCGATCACGCCCGCGTCTGGGTGCAGGGCAGCCAGGCCGGCTGGTTCGCGCTGGAGCTGCGCATCCAGGGGGAAAGCGCCTGGCAGCGCGCGCCGGGCTACCTGGACCGCGGCGCCCGTCCCGCTTGCGATCCGCAGCGGGCGCTCACCGCCGTCATCGAGGTCGGCGGCCTGATGCCGGCCACCACCTACGAGTACCGCCTGCTCACCCGCGACGGGCCGATCGCCCCCGCCAGCGAGCAGAGCTTCCGCACGCCGCCCCTCCCCGGACAGGCCGAGGACTTCAGCGTCGCCTTCGGCTCCTGTGCGGGCGACTGGGGCGCCGATCCGTCCCAGGCGATCTTCCGCGCCGTGGACGCGCAGCACCCGCAGGTCTTCCTGTGGCTGGGCGACAACGTCTACTACAAGCGCGAGGACGCCGACTGGGAGGAGCCGGCGCGCATGTGGGCGCGCTGGAAGAAGCAGCGTGCGCTTCCCAACCTCCAGCCGCTGCTGGCGCGCAGCGCCCACTACGCGGTCTGGGACGATCACGACTACGGCCCCGACGACACCGACCGCCTGTTCCCGCTCAGGGACGTCTCCCTCGCCGTCTTCACCAGTTACTGGGCCAATCCGGGCTATGGCACCGGCGGAGCGCCCGGCGTCTGGCACCGTTTCACGCGCGGCCGCGTCGAGTTCTTCCTGCTGGACACGCGCTACCACCGCGATCCCGGCTGGATGGAGCCGGCCGCCGGCAAGACGCTCCTCGGCCGCGAGCAATGGGAATGGCTGGAGGCCGCCCTGCGCGCGAGCAGCGCCGACTTCAAGGTCATCGTTTCCGCGACGCAGGTTCTCGCCCGTTATCACGCCTACGAGAGCTGGAACCTGTACCCGCACGACCGCGAACGCTTGCTGGGCATCATCACCCGGCACCGGATCGGCGGCGTGCTCTTCCTCAGCGGCGATCGCCACATGGGCGAAGTCCTGCGCTGGACGCCGCCCGAGACGCCCTACCCGCTCTACGAGCTCACCGCCTCGCCGCTGGCCGCCGGCCTCCACGACACAGTGCCGGATGAGCAAGCCAGGGACCGCATCCCGGGCTCCGTGGTGCGCGCCGAGCACTTCGCCCTGCTCGAGTTCCGCTTTCCGGACGCGGCCCCGCCCCTGGTCCGCTGCACGCCGATGGACGTGAGCGGCAACCCGCTCCGGTCTCCCCTGGAGCTGAGGCTCACCGACCTCCAGCCGCGCTGAGGCCTTCCGCAACCGCGTCGCACCAGGCTCGCGGCCACCCCCGGACGGCCTTCGGACCCGCTCAGAGCTGGCGCAGCACCGCGGTCAGGACATCCAGCGCCGCTGCGACTTCTGCGAGTGGTCGGCCGCAGCCGATGCGGATGCTGCCGGGGGCACGGAACAGCGAGCCGGGGACGACGTAGACCCCGTGGCGCTGCGCGGCGGCGCACGCGGCCGCGTCGTCCGTGCCTGCGGGCAGGCGGATCAGCGCATGCACGCCGGCGGGAGGCGGGTCGAACGCGAAGCCGCGCGGCAGGGCGGCAGCGCAGCGCCGCCACAGAGGCTGCAGGGCTGCGGCATGCGCGCGGGCGCGGCGCAGGAGGCTGCCGTCGAACGCCACCCGCAGCGCGATCTCGGAGGCGGCGGTGGGCGGGTAGATCTCGACCAGCTCGTATGCCTGTTGCAGCGCTTCCGCGAAGCCCGGGTCGCCGCAGGCGACGAAGCCGAGCCGCAACGGTGAGAGTCCCAGGGTCTTGGTAAGTGAGCCGGTGAGGACCAGCTCGGGAGGCAGCGGGCGCGGCAGCCCATCCTCTTCCAGGAAGAGGAGATACGCAGCCGCCAGCAGGAGTTTGCATTTGCGGCGGCGGGCGGCGGCGCACAGGGCTTCCAGGTCTGCGGGCGCCAGCGGGAACCCGGTCGGGTTGTGGGTGTGGCTGGCGACGTAGAGATCGGCGTCGGGCAGAGGGTCGAGCACGCGCCCGTCCGCCAGGGAGCGCCGGTAGAACACCACCTGCGCGCCCAGGCTCTCCGGGACCACCCAGAGGGGCTCGTACGCCGGCTCCTCCAGGGCCACCCGCATGCCCGGCGCAAGCAGGGCCCGGAACGCGAGATAGAGGGCGCCGGTGGCGGCGCTGGCGCAGCGCACCTGGGCGCGCGGCAGGCGCAGCAGCTCGGCCAACGGCTGTTCGATGCGGTCGCGGGCCTGCCAGGCAAGATCGGCGAAGGCCTCCGGGCCCAGGGCGCCGGCGCGCTCCGCCAGCACGGCTGCATCCTCCGGGCCCATGCCGCTGAGGAGCAGGTCGTGGCGGCGCTGCGCGGCCGGAGGCAGGCGGCGCAGCCAGGCGAAGTAATGGACGGGAGGGACGGGCAAGGGGATTCCGGGGAACTTGTTTGAATTCGGCAGCGCCATTCGCCAAACTTGCGCCGCACCCTCGGAGCCGAATCATGCTAGCGCTCGCCACTGCATCCTTGCTTTTCGCGCCGCTCGCGGCGCCGCCGCAGCAGCCCAACAACTGCGCCCGCACCGTCGCCGGCCGCGCCGTCACCGTGCGGTCCTTCTTCAAGGACACCATGCCCGCGGTCGCCGAGCTGGCGCCCTCCACGCCGGTCAAGATCGTGGAGGAACGCGCGCCCTGGTCGCGCGTGCAGGTTCCCGGCGGACTGCTCGTGTACGTGCACCAGAACTACCTGACCCGGGAAGGGGAGACCGGAACCATCAACGCGAGCAACGTGCGCGCCCGCCCGCTGCCGTCGGACGCTCCGGAGTCGTATCCCGTCGGCCTGTTCGTGAAGGGGGACAAGGTGCAAGTGCTGGGCATGAATGGCCCCTGGTACCAGGTGGTGGCCCCGGAGAGCTTGTCCGGCTGGGTCGAAAGCAAGGACCTGCAGCCGATCGGAGCTCCGCCATCGAGCTGGGAGCAGGAATGGGCCGCCGCGCGCACCACGCGCACGAGCCTGATGGCGCGCCAGGCCGCCGTGGCGCCGCCGGGAGCCCAGGCGCCGGCTTCCGCGCCCGCGACGGCACCGGCCCCGGCTGCTGCGGCGGCGGCTGCCGCGGCGGCGGGGGAATCCCGGAGCTCCAGCGCCCTCCTCGGCGACCCGGTGCCGGCCGGAGCCAGTGCCGGCTCCAGCGAGAAGCCCGTGGACCCGTTGGGCGGACTGGATCCGGTGGCGGCGCTGCATCAGGCGGAAGTGGACATGAACCAGGCGATCGCGGCCGGCCGCTACGACGCCGCCGAGCTCGATCACCTGGCGGGCGTGTTCGCAGCGGTGCCGACGCGGACCTCCGATGCGCTGCTGGTGACGCGCGCCCAGGACAACCAGACGCGTCTGGCAGCCTACCGCGAGGGCAAGGAGCTGGAGCGCAGCCTCCAGGCCAGGCAGCAGGAATTGAATGCCGAGGCGGACGACGCCGAGGCCGCGGCGGCGCGCAAGGCCAAGGTGCCGCGGCCCACTCCGGCGGTGCTGGAGACCTACACCTTGACCGGCTGGGTGGCGCACAAGCCGGCGGTGTACTCGGCGGTGCCCTACGTGGTCAGCAGCGGCGCCGGTGAAGTTCCGGTGCTGGCCGTGGGCAGCCGCTACGACTTCGCCGATTACGTGGGCCGTGAAGTGGCGGTGCGCGGCAGCTACCGTCCTTCCACCGCGCCCGGCGTGCGCGTGCTCGAGATCACCGAGCTGCGCGTCCTGCCGGTGAGGTGAGTGAGGTGAGGGGTCAGACTTCCACATCCCGGCCGTCAGGGCCGGCTGGTGGCACTCGGGCCCCGTACGCGGCACGGACCTCCGCGCGCAGCGCCTCGAAGCTGCCGTCGCCGATGCTGGCGCGCACGCGCCGCAGCAGGTCCACGATGAAGTGGACGTTGTGCAGCGACACGAGGATCGGTGGCAGCATCTCCCTGGACTTGAACCCGGCGCGGATCGCCCCCCTGGGCACACCCATGACGCAGGCCGGGCACGGGCAGCCCGGCTCGATGGGAGCAGGGTCGCGACTGAAGCGCGCGTTGAGCAGGTGCAGGCGGCCGTGCCGGGTCAGGGCCGTGGCGAAGCGGCCCGTGCGGGTGGGGAACACGCAGTCGAACATATCCATGCCGCGGGCCACGGATTCCACCAGGTCCAGCGGGGCGCCCACGCCCATCAGGTAGCGCACCTGGCCGGCGGGCAGGTGCGGCGCGCTGATCTCGACGCCGTGCATCATGGCCGCGTGCGGCTCACCGACGCCCACGCCGCCCACGGCATAGCCGTCGAAGTCGAGCGCCGTCAGCCCGCGGGCGCAGGCCTCGCGCAGGTCCGCGTGCACGCCGCCCTGGACGATGCCGAACAAGGCCTGGCCGCTGGCGGCGCCCCCGCGCGCCGCGTGCAACTCGCGCTGCTCGCGCGCCCAGGCCAGCGTGCGCTCCACCGCCAGGGCGACCTCGTCGCGCCGCTGCGGGTGAGCCGGGCACACGTCCAGCACCATGGCGACGTCCGGACCCAGGCCGGCCTGGGTCTCGAAGGCACGCCGCGGGGTCCAGTCCACGCGACCGCCGTGAACCGGGTCCTCGACGTCCACGCCGTCCGGCCGCACGCGCGCCAGCGCGCCCAGGGAGAACACCTGGAAGCCGCCGGAGTCGGTCAGGACCGGCCCATCCCAGGCCAGCATGCGGTGGATGCCGCCCAGCGCCGCCACCGTCTCGGTCCCGGGCCGCACGAACAGGTGAAACGCGTTGCTGAGCACGATCTGGACGCCCAGCGGCGCCAGGCGGTCGGGCGCGATGCCGCGCAGCATCCCGCGTGTCGCCACCGGCAGGAAGGCCGGCGTCGCCACGCTGCCGTGAGGGGTGTGCAGCAGACCCAGCCGGGGGCCCGTCGCGCCGCCCGCCAGCAGCTCGAAGCGCAGGCTCACCGCTCTTCCGGCGCCAGCTCCGCCAGCGACACCACCGGGGCGTCCGGATAGTAGTGCTGGAGGATGTCCGCGGTGCTCGCTCCCGCGGCGGACAGGCGGGCGGCGCCGACTTGGCACATGCCGACACCGTGGCCGCGCCCGGCTCCGCGCACATGCAAGGACCCGTCCTCCTGGGCGGTGAAGGAGACGATGAGCGACGACGGAAGGCGCAGCGCCGAGCGCAGCTCCTCGCCGCGCAGCGTGCAAGTGTCCCTGGCTCCCTCCAGCCGTGCTTCCAGGCACCAGCCGCCGCTGGCCTTGGTCACCTCCATACCCCTGATCCAGGCGCCCAGACCTTGCTCGCGCGCCAGGCGGTCCAGGCGCTCGGCCTCGACCACTTCCTCCCAGCCGCGCCCGGCGCGGCAGCCCTCGTCGATGACCCCGCGCAGCGGCGCCAGGGGCCGGCGCAGGAAGCCGGCGGCCGCGGCGTCCAGGGTGGTGCCGCCGCAGTCGGCGTGGAAGTACGCCGGCAGCAGCTCGCCGGCATACGACAGCACCAGGCCGGCGGTGGCGCGCACTGCCTCGCGGGCTGCATCCGTTTCGTAGTCCACCGACAGGAAGCGCTGGTCGCGCGTGTCGTCGTAGAGGAAGCTCCGGCCCTGGCGCAGGCGCCACAAGGCGTAGGTGCGGGCGGCGATTGCCTGAGCCCGCAGCGCCGCGGCGACCCCGGAGCGCACGGTGGCCATCTCGCCGCAGACCACGCCGACCACATAGTCTTCGAGCGGCACCTCCAGGCGCAGATCCAGGCTCTCCGGCAGCTCGCGCCGGTCGCGCTGCACGCGCACCTGCAGCACGCCGCGGTACCAGCGGTCGCCCAGGCGCAACGCGGCGTCGCCCGCAGTCTCCACGTGGAACGAGTCCATGGGGAAGCGGAACGCCCCCAGGCGCGCGCCCAGCTCGTCCACGGCCAGTTCCCCCTGCAGCTCACTGCCCTCCAGGAGCGTGGCGCCGTCGCTGCCGAACACGCGCCAGGCACCGCGCAGGCGCACGCTCACCGGGCCGCCGCGGCTGTACTCGACCAGGCGCACCGGCACCACCGGGTTCAGCGGCGAGGCCGCGATCCAGGGATGAAAGTCGGCGTCCGCATCGGCGCCGGCGCGCAAGGCCAGGCCCCCGGCCACCGCGGCGGCGAGCAGCGGGGCGAGGACCAGGAGCGGAGCCACGGGCAAGCGCGCCACGAGCCAGGGTTCAGGACAATCCCGGCAGACGCGCCGGCGGGCGCGCCGGCGGGGGAACTTCACGGAGCAGTCTCCAGCCGGCGTCCAGCAATACGCGTCCTTGCGGGGTGCGGGCGATCCATCCCTGGCGGATGAGCCAGGGCTCGATCACTTCCTCGAGGCTCTCCTCGGCCTCGCCGACGGCCACCGACAGGTTCTTGAGGCCGAGCGGGCCGCCGGAAGCCTGCGCCAGGACCTCGAGGATGCGACGGTCGCTGCGCTCGAGACCGTTGCCGTCGATGCCGAGCAAGGCCAGCGCCCGCTCGGCCACGTCGCGATCGATGCGCGCGCTCCCTTCCACCTGTGCCAGGTCGCGCACGCGCCGCAGCAGGCGGTTGGTCAGCCGCGGCACACCGCGCGAGCGGCCCGCCAGCAGGTCGCGCGCGTCGCCGGCCAGCTCCACACGCAGCAGGCCGGCAGAACGCTCGAGGATCCGCCCCAACGCCTCGCCGCTGTACGGCTCGAAGCGCACCGTGTGCCCGAAGCGCGAGCGGAACGCCGCGGTCAGCAGCGCCTCGCGCGTGGTCGCGCCCACCAGGGTGAATGGCTGCACCTCCAGGCGCAGCAGGCGGGCGTGCACGCCCTGGTCCAGGGTGAATTCCACCTGGAAGCGCTCCATGGCGCCGTACAGGTATTCCTCCACGGCCCGGGGCAGCCTGTGGATTTCGTCGATGAAGAGCAAGGTCCCCCGCTCCAGTCCGCTGAGGATGCCGACCAGGTCCTTGGGGCGCTCCAGCGCCGGCCCGCTGGTGACGCGTAGCGGCGCCCCCAGCTCCCGCGCCAAGGCCAGGGCCAGGCTTGTCTTTCCCAGGCCGGGCTGGCCGCACAGCAACAGGTGCTCCAGGGTCTCGCCGCGCTCACGGGCCGCCTGCAGCATGACGCGCAGCGGCTGCAGCAGCTCCTCCTGGCCCACGAACTCGGCCAGGCTCTGGGGACGCATGTCGCGCTCGAACTCCTCCTCCGCCCGCGCCGTGACGGTGGGTTCGAAGACGGAAGGGGCGTCCATCGGCCCGATTCTGCCCGGAAGGCGTCTCCAGTTCCAATCCTGGACCGCCGGATGGCGCCGGGCGCGTCTTCCGGGAGCCGTTGTAAGCTGATTCCGTGCAAGGAGCTCCTGCCGCAGCGTGCGCCAGCGCACGAGTTCGTGCGGGCCGGCTCCGCCCCGTGGCTGGCGCTGCCCGGCCGGGCAGTGGCATGATTGTTGCCCCCCGACCGCCGGGGCCTATAGGCCCCTCCGCGACCCCAACATGAAAACCCGTCTACTCGCTCCCTTGGCCGCCCTCCTCGGCGCGGCTGGAATCCTCTCCTGCAGCGGTGGCGGCGGAGGGAGCTCCGACTCGAGCGCCACGGCCACCACCATGCGCATCGAGGAGGTCACCAACGGCTTCGGCCGCCTGCTCCCGCACGTGGTGCACGCGGTGGATCCGGTCACGGGCGCGGTCTCGCCGAGCCAGCTGGTGGAGGTGCGCAGCTTCGACGACCTGCTGGACAACCCGCCTTCGGATCTCAATCCGGTGCTGCCCCCGGCGACCTGGCCGGTGGAAACGAAGAACCCCAAGGGCAGCATCGGCAACCATTTCGTGGCGGTGCGCTTCTCACGCTCGCTGAAGGTCAGTTCGGTGCTGGATCCCACGGCCAGCGGTCTGGCCAACAACGGGCTCACCGGAGCCGTCACCGTGGTCGCCTACGACCAGGCCACGGGCTTCAGCGAGCCGGTGCCGGGCCGTGGCTTCATCGACGGAGTCACGTACTTCGGCAACCCGCCCAAGACCGAGCGCTGGGTGAGGGGTCAGGGACGCGACCGCGTGCGCGTGCTGAACGTGACCCGGGCCGGCACCGTGCTGCAGCCCGGCATCGGTTATCCCGGCACCAACGACGCCAACGGCGGCGTGCCGGACGGCAGCTTCATCGGCGCCGGCCAGCTCGTGAACAAGACCACCTTCGTGTTCGTGGCGGACAGCGACAGCAGCCTCGCCACCTACGAGACCTTCCCGACGGACCGGGTCATCCGCGTGGTCATCAACGACAACGTGCTGAGCGAGGACGGCCGCGAACTGGACGACGCCGGGGTCGCGACCTCGGTGGTCGGCAACGATGCGACCGGTCCCAAGCCGCTGCTGGACGGCGTGGGCGGCAGCCCGGTGACCTCGCCGCAGAACCTCACCCAGAACGTGCCCTGCGACACGGACGTGGTGTGGACGTTCGACGAGAGCGTGCAGCCGCACTCGCTGGGCTCGCTCCCGGGCCCCATTCCGCCGTCCCTCACCCCGGAGTTCACGGTGGAGTTCCTGCCCCCGGTGGCGGTGGGCTCGCCGCCTCCCGGACAGCGCGTGCAGCTGCCCTATACCGTGCTGCCGATCACGCCCTTCGACTTCAGCCAGTTCGTGGTGACGCCGATCAGCACCTTCCCGGGCAGCGATCCGTTCGGCGCCACCGCCACGGCCTTCGTCACCTACTTCCAGAATTCGGCCGAAGACCTGTTCCAGAACCAGGACATCAACAACGTCGCCTCCGACGAGATCAGCTTCGACATCGGCGACTGCCCCGGCCTGGTTAACGTGCCGGTGGCGCCCGGCGTGATCTACGTGGGCAGCAACGGCGGCGGCGAGACCGGCGGCATCCGCGCCATCGACCTGGACGGCTTCGGGCAGGGCACGGGCGACCCGACCTTCGACACCGTGCACCCGGAGTACAACGTGGTCTTCGACAGCAACCGGGTGCCGATCTCCGGGGACATCGCCAAGTTCCCGTTCAACCCCAACCTGCAGGTGCAGGACATCTTCCCGCCGCTGAGCGCCGACACCACGTCGCTGGCCGGCGGCTCGCGCGGCGTGCTGCAGCTGGCCCAGGACTCGACCCTGCGCACGCAGCTGGTCAGCAACGAGGTGGTCGGCACCATCGCCGACATGATGCTGGGCCATCCGCTGGACGTGGCTTTCAACAACTTCGACTGCTTGAGCGGCAGCAAGAACCAGTGCGCCAGCTCGGCGTTCCAGCTCCAGGTGCTGAACGCGACCTATTTCCCGGGCAACTCCATCAGCCACGCGCCGCACCCCAACCCGCCGCGGATTCGGCTGGCGCCGTCGTGCTATGCGCCCTTCATCCAGGGTGAGGAGCCGACCTTCGGCGACGCCAACCGCGACGGCAGCTACGCGACCAACCGGCTGCAGCCGGGCAACGCCTTCGGCCAGGTCGGCGGCCTCGGCCCGAGCGGCCTGCTGACCAACAGCACCTTCTATTCCGGCGGCGTCTACGGCGCCTCGGTGGGCAACACCTTCAACGGTCCGGCGCCGACCAGCCCGAGCTGCCCGTCCTTCGGCCTGCGCCAGCAGATCGGACACTTCCTGTACGTGCTGGACTCGCAGCGCGACCGCGTGGTGGTGCTGAACAGCAACCGCATGACGGTGCTGGACGAGATCCCGGTGCCGGACCCGCGCGACCTCGCCATGTCGCCGGACCTGAACGTGCTGGCCGTGTCCAACAAGGGCGTGAACACGGTCACCTTCATCGACACCGATCCGAGCTCAGTGAACTTCCACAAGGTCATCCGCTCGACCCAGCTGATCGACGAGGTGAACAACCGCGTGGGCCTGGGCCCGGCGGAGATCGTGTGGCAGCCGGAGGACGAGGACATCCTGGTCCTGTGCGAGAGCTCCAACTCGATGGCCATCATCGCCAGCAGCAGCCTGCGGGTGCGCAAGATCATTCCGGGCGTGTCACAGCCGCGCTACCTGGCTGCTTCCGAGCGCGACGTGGTGACCGGCTTCCAGACCAACCTGTACTACGCCTACGTGGTCTCCACCAACGGCGACGTGACCATCTTCGAGTCCGGGCCGGACGGACCGCAGGGCATCGGCTTCGACGCCTTCATCGGCAAGCCGTCGCTGCAGGGCCGCAGTGGCTTCCCGGGCGTCGCCGCGGTGCAGCCGGACCCGAACAGCTTCTTCGCCGGCGTGTACCTGGCCTACCGCAACGGCGGCGACGGCGCCGTGGCGCACATGCATCTGCACGACGCGCCCTTCGGAGCGCGCTCGCTGGCCAGCCAGGCCTTCCTGCCCGACCCGAACTTCCGCTCCAAGGAATGGCGGGTGGACCGGGACTTCATCGACGCTTTCTCCTCGTCCAGCATCACCGACATCGCCCTGGACAACCTGACCAACAACGGCGGCCTCGCGGACGCCACCTCCACCTACGGCAGCAGTCTCACGATCCAGCACTCGTCCAAGGGCCTGAAGCGGCCGGTGCCGGGCGGCGAGGTGACCTCCAGCCAGCCGCAGTTCCTGTTCGCCGCCAACGCCAACGGCAAGGTGGACGTCATCGACCTGCGCCTGGGCTCGCCGTTCGTGCAGCCCATCACCGTGCCCGGCGCGCAGGTGCTGTGCGACTTCTGGCGCCAATAGGCCGGTTCGCGGCGCCGCGGGATAATGCCTCGGCATGGCTCCGTCGGGGCAGCAGGTCCAGGCGATGTTCGGCGCGATTGCGCCGCGGTACGACCTCCTCAACCGCTCCCTGTCGCTGGGCCTGGACCGGAGCTGGCGCCGGCGCACCGTGCGCCGGCTCGACCTGAAGCCGGGTGCGCGCCTGCTGGACCTCGGCTGCGGCACCGGTGACCTGGCGCTGGCCTTCGCCGCGACCGGGGTGACGGTCGTGGGCGCGGATTTCGCCGGCCCGATGCTGCCCTTGGCCCGCCGCAAGGCGCAGCGCCGCCGCCTGGCGCCGTGCTGGCTGCGCGGCGACGCGCTGGCCCTGCCCTTCGCCGACCGGAGCTTCGACGCCGTCACCGTGGCATTCGGCGTGCGCAACTTCGAGGATCCGCAGGCAGCGCTGGCGGAGTGCGCCCGCGTGCTGCGCCCCGGCGGGCGCCTGGCCGTGCTCGAGTTCTTCCCCATGCCGCCGGGCATGTGGTCGCGCCTCTTCCGCTTCTACTTCCGGCAGGTGCTGCCGCGCGTGGCGCGCCTGACCGCGGCCGGGCGCAGCGGCGCCTACGATTACCTTCCGCGCAGCGTGGACGACTTCGTGCCGGCCAGCCAGTTCCGGGACTGGATGGAGCGCGCCGGGTTCCGCGCGGTCACGGAGCAGGCGTTCACGGGCGGCGTCGCCCGCCTGGTCACCGGGGCGCGGCGCGCTTGAGGCGCGCCCGGCGCACGTCCGGGAAGGCACAGCGGCGCGAAGTGCGGCGCCTGGCGGCGGCGAGCGCGGACCCGGCGCTGCACTTCCTGCTGCTCCTGCCCCTGGCCCTGCTGCACCTGAGCGGCCGTGCGCATGCCGATCTCGCGGCCTACGGCCTCGTGGAGGCGCTGCTGCGCCGGCTCGGGCCGGCGGCCGGGTGGCTGCTCGCCGCCGGGCTGATGGCGGGGCTGCTGTGGGCCATCGGGCGCATCCGCAGGCGGCGCCTGGCCTGGCGCGGCGGCCTGCTGCTGGCGGCGTTCGAAGGCGTGCTCTGGGGGCTGCTGCTCGGCCCGCTGCTGCAGCTGTGCCTGCGCCTGGTGTCCCTGCCGGTTGCTCCGCTGTCGGTGCCGGGCTCGGCGGGCGCTCTGCACGGCATCCTGGCGGTGGCCGCAGGCGCCGGGCTGTACGAGGAGCTGTTGTTCCGCGCCGCGCTGCTGAGCGCCTGCGCGGCTCTGTTTGCCCGCCTGCCGGGGCTGCGCGGCCGCGATCGCCTGCTGTCTCTTGGCCTTGCCGTGCTCGTGACCGCGGCCCTCTTCTCCGCGGCCCATGCGTTGGGCGATCCGCAGGCCCTGGAGGGCCCGGTGTTCGTGTACCGCTTCCTCGCCGGCGGGCTGCTCGGGGTGCTGTACCTCGCGCGCGGGCTGGCCGTCGTAGCCTACGCTCACGCTACGTACGATGCCGTGGTGATGCTCTGGAGCAGCCCCGCATGAGCGCGCCGCAGCGGCGCCTGTTCCTGGGCGTCACCGGAGCCAGCGGCGCACGCTACGCCCTGCGCACGCTGCAGATGCTGGTGGAGGCCGGCGTGCACGTGGACCTGTGCTATTCGCCTGCCGGCTGCCGTGTCCTGCACGAGGAGTGCGGCCTGGCCTTCGACGGCGCGCCGGCGGCACTGCTGCGTCCGGGCCAGGACCAGGCCCGGGTGCGCCTGCACCAGCACAGCGACATCGGCGCGCCCCCCGCGTCCGGGACCGCCCTGGGCGAAGGGGCGGTCATCGTGCCCTGTTCCCTGACCACGCTGTCCGGCATCGCCGGGGGGCGCGCCGGGAACCTGATCGAGCGCGCGGCGCAGGTGGCACTCAAGGAGCAGAAGAAGCTGGTGCTGGTGCCGCGCGAGACGCCGCTCTCGCGCCTGCACCTGGACCTGCTCAGCCGTCTGGCCTGGGCCGGGGCGGTGATCCTGCCGGCCGCTCCGGGCTTCTATCATCGACCGCAGAGCATCGACGACCTGGTGGATCACGTCTGCGCCAAGATCCTGAACGTGCTGGGCGTGCCGCAGTCGTGCGTGGCGCCCTGGGATGGAGGCGAAGAGTCCGCATGAGCCGGCTCGCCGCCACCTTGCGCATGATCCGGTTCGAGCACAGCGTGTTCGCGCTGCCGTTCGCGCTGTCCGGCGCCTGGCTGGCGAGCGGCGGGACGCCTCCGCGCCTGCGCGACCTGCTGTGGATCGTGACCGCGGCGGTGGCGGCGCGCTCGGCGGCCATGGCCTTCAACCGGCTCGCGGACCGGCGCCTGGACGCGGCCAACCCGCGCACCGCCCGGCGCGAGCTGCCGCGCGGCGAGCTCACGGCGGCCTTCGTGGCCGGCTTCACGTTGATCTGCGCCGCCGGCTTCGTCGCCGCCTCGTTCGTGCTGGCACCAGTGTGCGGCTGGCTCAGCCTGCCGGTGCTGGCGCTGCTTCTTGGCTACTCCTTCCTCAAGCGCGTCACCTGGCTGTGCCACCTGGGGCTCGGCCTGGCGCTGGCCTGCGCGCCGGCGGGCGCCTGGCTGGCGGTCAAGAAGGGCTTCGCGCCCGGATGGCCGCAGCCGCTGCTGCTAGGCGCCGGAGTGGTCGCCTGGGTGGCGGGCTTCGACCTGCTGTACGCCTTGCAGGATCTGGAGCACGACCGCGGCGCCGGCCTGCGCTCGTTCCCGGCGCGCTTCGGGCCGCGCGCGACCCGGCTGGCGGCGATGTTCCTGCACGCCGCCGCCTGGTCGGTGTTCGTGCTGGTCGGGATCCAGGCCGGCTTCGGCGCTGCCTACTTCGCGGGCGTGGCGCTGGTGGGCGCCCTGCTGGCCTTCGAGCACTGGCTGGTGCGCGGCGGGCGCACCGAGTCCATTCCGGTGGCGTTCTTCCAGGTGAACGCCTGCGTCGGCCTGGTGTACTTCGCGGGCGTCCTGATCGACGGCATGCAGCGCCTGGTGGAGGGATCGACGTGAGCGCGGCGCGCGCCCGCAAGGCGCCGGCCAGCGAGCCCGGCAGCCAGGCCATGGAGCTGGCCGAGGCCGCGGCGGCCGGGCGCCTGCCGCGCCTGCTGCTGCTGCTGCCGCCGGAGCGCGGCGAGGACGAGCCGTGGTTCAGCGAGCGCATCCTGGCCGCGGCGCGCGCGCACGCCCGCGCCCAGCCTGGCTGGGACGTGCTGGACCTGGACGGCGGCTCTCCGGACTTCCAGCCGGCGGCGCTCGACGACTTCCTCGGCTCGGCCTCGTTGTTTGGCAATCAGCGCGTGGTGCTGTTCGGACGTGCCGGCAAGGCGCTGGGCCGCTGGCCGCGGCTGGCGGCCGCCTTGGCCGCCGCGGCGCAGAGGCCGCCAGGCCCGGCGTGGATCGTGGTGCACGCCGAGGGTGCCGCAGGCGCCAAGACCTGGAAGCCCCTCTTGGCGCAACTGGAGGGGGAGAGCGTGCGCGTGCAGCGTTTCCGCCGCCTGTACGCCGATCCGCCGCCCTGGAATCCGGACCCGGACCAGAGCGAGGCGGCGCGCTTCGCCGCGGCCGCGGCGGGCGCCCGCGGCCTGACGCTGCTCCCGGGCGCCGCCGGCGCGCTGGTGCAGTTCGCGGGCGCACGCCCGGGCGACCTGGTGGCGGCCCTGGAGCACATGGGCCTGCTGGGCCTGGCGCAGGTCGGCGAGGAGGACGTGCATCGCGTAGTGGCCCACGGCGCCGAGGGCAGCGCCTTCGAATTCGCGGAAGCCGTGCTCACGGGCGACGTGGCCGCCGCGCTGCGCTGCCTCGGGCGCCTGCGCAGCCGCGGCCTGCGCGCCTGGGACGGGCGCCGGCTCGCGGCGCAGGACGCCTTCGGCATGCTGGCCAGCGTGCTGGCGACGGAGCGGCGGCGCACCGCGGCGGTGCGCGCGGCCTTGGACAGCGGCGCCGAGCTGGCCGACGCCTGCCGCAGCGCGGGGGTTCCGGCCGGCGGTCCGCCGGCGCAGCGCATGCACAAGCGCCTGGCCCGCTGCGACGGTGCGCGCCTGCGCCGCATCGGCGCCGCGCTGCGGGCCGCGGAGCGGCGCGTGAAGATGGAGGGCTGCCGCGACGCGCTGGCGGCCCTCGAGCTGCTGCTGGTGCAGACGCTGCCGCCGCCGGCCGCGCGCCGGAGCCCGGCATGAACCCGATCCGCCCGCTGGAGCCGGTGCTGGTGGACCAGATCGCCGCCGGCGAGGTCGTGGAGCGTCCGGGCTCGGTCGTGAAGGAGCTGGTGGAAAACGCGCTGGACGCGGGCGCCGGCCGCATCGAAGTCAGCCTGCAGGAGGGCGGGCGCCGCCGCATCGAGGTGCGCGACGACGGCGCCGGCATCCCGGCCGCCGAGCTGGAGCTGGCGGTCACCGCGCACGCCACCTCCAAGATCCGGACGGCGGCCGACCTGCACTCCATCGCCAGCCTGGGCTTCCGCGGCGAGGCCCTGGCCTCGATCGCCGCGGTGAGCCGCCTGGAGCTGATCTCGCGGCCCGCAGGCGCCGCCGCCGCCGCCGTGCGCGTGCACTTCGGCCGGATGCAGCCGGTGCGCGCCGCCGGCGGGCCCCCGGGCACCCGCATCGTGGTGGAGGACCTCTTCGGCGAGCTTCCGGCCCGCCTGAAGTTCCTCAAGCAGACCTCCACGGAGCTGGCGCACGCGGCCGCTTGGGTGGAGCGCCTGTGCCTCAGCCATCTCGGCGTCGGCTTCCACGCCGAGCACGACGGCCACCTGCTCCTGGATGTGGCGCCGCAGGACGACCTGGAGACACGCTGCGGCGCCGTGTTCGGCGCCGCCTTCGCCCGGCGCATGCTGCCCATCGCCGAGCGGCACGAGTCGCTGGCGCTGGAGGCGCGGATCGGCCCGCCCGACTCGGGCCGCCGCGACGCAAGCCGCGTGCACCTCTACCTGAACGGCCGGTGGGTGCGCGACCCGCGCCTGCTGCGCGCCGTGCGCGAGGGCACGCGCGAGTTCCTGCCCGACGCTCTCTATCCCGCGCTGGTCCTGTTCCTCGCCGTTCCGCCCGAGCGCGTGGACGTCAACGTCCACCCCCAGAAGCTGGAAGTGCGCTTCCGCGATGAGCGCTTCGTCTTCGGCGCCGTGGTCGGCGCCTTGCGCCGCGGCCTGGCCGCCGCGCCCTGGGCCGCGCGCCGTGTGGGCGGGGTCGGCGAAGCCGCGGC
Source organism: Planctomycetota bacterium (assembly GCA_004295085.1). Lineage (GTDB taxonomy): Bacteria > Planctomycetota > UBA1135 > UBA1135 > UBA1135 > SHNF01. The sequence continues at coordinate 295,353 of SHNF01000017.1, forward strand.
GCCGCAGCGCAGCGCGCCCTACCCGACGCCGCCGGCCGGGAACTTCACGCTGCGCGAGCGCGGCGCGGCCCCTGCGCTGCGGCTCGAGCCGCCCGCAGCGCAGCCGCGCGCGGCTCCCTCCGCCGGCGCCGGCGCCTTCGCCGTGGGCCAGTTCCTGAGTGTCGCCAACACCTTCCTGGTGCGCGAGGTCCCGGACGGCCTGGAGATCCTGGACCAGCACGCCTTGCACGAGCGCGTCAACCTGGAGGATCTGCGGCGCCAGCTGCGCGCCGGCGGCGTCCTGGCGCAGCCGCTGCTGGTCCCGGCACTGGTGGACGCCGGCCGGGAGGAGATGGAGGCCTTGCTGCGGCACGCCGAGCTGCTGCGCTCCCTGGGCGTCGAGATCGAGGCTCTCGGTCCCGGCTCGCTGGCCGTGCGCACCGTGCCGGCCGCCCTGTCCCGTCTGGTCCCCGAGCGCCTGCTGGCGGACCTCCTGGAGCTCGTGGCCGAGCAGCGGGAGGCTTCCGCGGACGCGCTGATGGACGAGGTGCTGCACCGCATGGCCTGCCGCGGCGCCGTCATGGCCGGCGACCGCCTGGACGCGGACATGCTCCACGACCTCCTGCGCCGCGGCGGCGCCCTGCCGCAGGACCGCACTTGCGCCCACGGCCGACCGGTGCGCGTGCACTTGTCGCTGGGCGATCTCGAGCGCGCCTTCCACCGGCGCTGAGCCGCTGCGCATGGACCCGCAGCCGTGCTTCGCCTGCGATGCCATGCTGCGCGGGCTGGCGCGCTGGCTGCGGGCCTGGGGCTACGACGCTTCCTGGACCTACGGCATCGCCGACGCCGCGCTGCTGGAGCATGCGCGCGCCGAGGGCCGCGCCGTCATCACGGCCGACGGCGGCATCCTCCTGCGCAAGCGCGTGCGCGCCGGCGACCCGCCCACCTGCTTCGTGCGCAACACCGAGCCGCCCCTGCAGCAGCTGCGCCGGGTCGTGGCCGCGTTCGGCCTGGCGCGCCGCGAGCCGCGCTGCATGCGCTGCGGCGGCGCGCTGCTGGCGATCCCCAAGGAAAGCGTCGCCGCCGAGGCGCCGCCGCGCACCTACGCCTGGGTGGACCAGTACTTCCGCTGCCAGCGCTGCCACGGCCTGTTCTGGCGCGGCACGCACTTCGCCAGCATCGAGGCGCGCCTCGCGCAAGTCGCCGGCGCCGCGGATCCGCCGCCGATCAACCCTGGATGAAGTATTCCAGTTCGCCCGTGGGGCGGCCAGAAGCCGATGACTTCACGAGCCTGTGATCCCGCGTTTTCTTGCGGCCGGCTATGCTGGTTGCGAGCGACATCACATGTGGGTTCTGCTGCTCGTTGCGGGCTTCCCAGGCGCCCTGGCCCTGGCGCAGACGCAGGCTGCGGCGGAAGTGAAATCGGTTGCGTATCAGGATCTCCTTCTCGACAAGGAGCACGCCAAGCCGCTGAAGGGGCTTCTCAGCCGCCTGGCGCAGGCGGATTCCGCTTTGTGGGAGGCGTTCCACAAGGAGCTGGCCGGGGCGCTGGTGCAGGTCGGGCCGGAGGGCGGGCTGCGCTACGCCGCGTCGGCGGCGCGCTGGGAGTGGACGCTGCCGCCGGCGGCGGTCGAGTTCGCCGGCGTGGAGCTGGGCGGGGACATGGCATGGATGGCTTTCGCGCGCCGGGCGCTGCTGGAGAAGGCCAGGATCGAGAAGCTGGCGGGCACGCCGCCGGAGCCGGAAACGCTGGCGCGGGCGTCGAAGCGCCTGCCGGACGAGCCGGCGGCCCTGGCGGCCCTGGACCAGGAGCTGTACGGGCAGAGGGCGGCCTGGAAGATCGGGGTGCCGCCGCGACGGCGCACCGGCAAGGCGGCGGACCAGCTGGCGGACGCGGCGCTGGGCGTCCCGGTCGTGGACGGGGGCGTGGTGCTGGTGGGCGATCCGGAGGACCTGGCGCGCCTGCGCAAGGTGCTGCGGCCGCTGCGCGCGGACGCCGCGGCGCGTCCATGGCTGGACGCGCTGCAGGTCCTGTGGACGCAGGACGGCGTGTTCACCGCGGCCGCGTGGTTCTTCGAGGACAAGGAGGTGGGAGTCGCCCTGGGCATCTCCGGCGACGCGCGCAGCGCCGCGGCGGTGATCCAGGCCGGCCTGGTGGACAAGGTGCGCGGCCGGGGCGTGGCCGTGGCGGGGGACGCAGGCCTGGACTGGCTGCCGCTGTCCTCCAACATGCTCAGCATGGCGGTGTGGTGGCACGACGTGGTGCAGGTCAGGAACCCGCCCACGGCCAAGGAGACCGAGGCGCGCATGCTCCAGGAGAGCGCCGACTTCCTGGTGCGCAACGGCGGCCGCGCGCCGCAGAAGCCCTAGCGCGGCGACTCGGCGGCCAGTTCGGCCGGACTCGGCGGCCGGCGCCACTGCAATTTGTGCACCTCGATGCGGCGCACGAAGTACTCGCGCTCGTCGTCGTGGAACTCCTCGATCACCTGGGGCATGCGCCGGTCCTCGAACTGCGTGGGCGCGCTGAGCTGGTAGCGCTGGCGGGGGAGCGCTGCCTCTCCTTCCTTGGGCGGCGGCGGCGTCAGCTCCAGGGCCTCGGCCGTGAGGTCGGGAGCGAGCTGCAGCGCGAAGCCCCAGGCCGCGCCGTTGCGGTCCCAGCGGCCGCGCAGGATGCGGCGGTCTTCGGCCGCGTCCTCCAGGGAGAGGCCGCGCGCGTGCTCGCGCAGGCGGCGCAGGTCCATGAGCAGCAGCAGCTCCTCGCACAGCTTGCGCGCGTCGTCCAGGGCGGCGCGGTCGCGGGCGAATTCGCGGGCGCCGAGGTCCTGGAGCACCTGGTTTTCGTCGCGCAGCCAGTAGCGCTGCCCGTCGAAGCCCTTCTCGACCCGCGCTCCCCGCTGGCTGTCGGTGACCGACATGCGGATGTGCCCGCCCTCCTGGCGGTAGAGCAGCAGCAGATCGATCTCGCGGCGCGTCTCGGCGCGCTCGAGCAAGGTGAGCTGCACGCGGAAGCCCTCCACCGCCGTGGGCTCGCCGCCGGCGAGCTGGGCCGCGGCCACGCGCTGGAACAGGGCCTCGGCTTGCGGATCGGAGGCGGCGGCCGGTGACGCCGGCTCCTGTGCGGCCGGCAGGAGCAGGAGGAGGAGCGGCAGCGGCAAGGGCATCAGCATAGATGGGACGGCGGGGCGCGGCCGCCTGTCCTAGAATCCGGCGTGAGGTCCGCCCTCGGATGAGCTTCCTGGAGACGGTGCCGGAGGTCCGCCACCCCGCCCCGGGGGTGGCGCTGCTGTGCGCGCCGGAGTCCCGCTACAAGCGGGCCCTGTGCGAGCTGCACTTCGACCGGCCACTGGACCGGCCCGCGCCCGCCCGCACGCTCCTGTGCCCGATCCTGGAGCAGGGAACGCGCCGCCACCCGACGCGCATGCACCTGACGCGGGCGCTGGAGGACTTGTATGGCGCCAGCGCCCACTTCGACTCGGACCGCGTGGCCGAGATGCAACGCGTGAGCCTGGAGCTGTCGTGGGTGGGCGAGCGCTTCCTGCCGCCCGCGGACGCCGGCGGGGGCCGCGTGGCCGCCGGCATCCTGTCCCTGGCCATGGAGCTGCTGGAGGACCCCGTGCGCGGCGCCGGCGCGCCCTTTCCCGCCGAGACGTTCGCGCGCGAGCGCGACCAGCTGCTGCGCCGCATCCGCAGCCTGCGCGACGACCGCCAGGCCTACGCGACCGAGCGCTTCCTGGCGCTGCTGTGCGCCGGCGAGCCCCTGGGCCGGCCGCCGTACGGAACCGAGGAGGAGGTCCTGGCGCTCACGGCCGAGGACGTGGAGGCGGCGCGGCGCGAACTGCTGGAGCAAGCGCCGGTGACGGCGGTGGCGGTTGGGCCGCTGGATCCCGCGCAGATCGAACGCCACCTCGCGTCCTGGCTGGGCGCAGGCGGCGCGCACGCCGGAGCCCGCCGCGCGGCCCTGCCGCCGCCGGTGCTGGTGACGCCGCAGCGGCTGCGCGAGGAGCGCGAGGACCTGCCCGTGGACCAGGCGCGCTTCTTCTTCGGCTTCCGCTTCCACCCGCCGGCCGGACCGGAGGAGCTGGAGGCGCTGACCCTGGCCAACGGGGTGCTGGGCGGCGGCGCGCACGGCCGCCTGTTCCGGCGCGTGCGCGAGGAGCGCTCGCTGGCCTACGGCATCTACTCCACCATCCGCGCCAAGAAGGGCATCCTCACGGTCGAGGCCGGCATCGACGCCGGCGCCTACGAGGAGGTGCGCGACGAGGTGCTGGCGCAGGTGGAGCTGATGGCGCGCGGCGCGTTCGAGGACGCCGAGCTGGAGATGGCGCGGGCCAACGTGCTCAACGACCTGCACGGCCTCCAGGATTCGGCCGCCGCGCTCAGCCACTTCTACACGCGCGAGCTGAATCTGGGCTTCCTGCGCGCGCCGGCGCAGCGCGCCGCGCAGCTGCAGCGCGTGCGCCGCGACGAGGTGGCCGCCGCCGCGGCCGGCTGGCAGGCGGACCTTGTGTATCTGCTGGCCGGCACGCGCCAGCCCGTGGAGGTGGCGTGAAGACGCTGCAGCGCGTCGCCAGCGCGCGGCTGGACGAGGAAGTCCTCCTGGCCCGCGCCGGCGGCATGCGCGTCGGCGTGGTGCGCAAGCCCGGCTACTCCACCGCCGCGGCCAACCTGGGCCTGCGCTTCGGCAGCACGGCCACGCGCTTCCGCGGCGTCGACGGGCGCGAGCATGCGGTGCCCGAGGGCAGCGCCCACTTCCTGGAGCACAAGCTGTTCGAGGGGCGCGAGGAGAAGGTGTTCGACCGCTTCGGGCGTCTGGGCGCGCGCTTCAACGGCGGCACCGGCTTCTACACCACCAACTACTACTTCTCGACCGCGGGACGCTTCGACCAGTGCCTGGAGGTGCTGCTCGACTTCGTGCAGCATCCGCTGATCACGGAAGAGCGGGTGGAGAAGGAGAAGGGCATCATCGAGCAGGAAGTGCGCATGTACCAGGACGAGCCGGACTACCATGGCTATTTCCTGTTGCACCGCGCCCTCTATCACCGGCTGCCGATCCGCATCGAGCCGGCCGGCGACGTCGCCAGCGTGCGCGCCACGCGCGCCGCCGACCTGCAGGCCTGCTACGACAACTTCTACCGCCCGGAGAACCTGGTGCTGGTGGTGGCGGGCGATTTCGACCCGGAGCAGGTGCTGGCGCGCGTGGAGAGCCTGCTGGACTCTCCGCAACCTGGAAGCGGCCGCATCCTGCGCCCGGAGGAGCCGCCGCTGCCGGCCGCGCGGCGCCTGGAGGAGAGCTTCGCCGTGACGCGCCACAACCTGTGGCTCGCCTGGCGCGAGCGCGGCGGCGTCGGCCTGGGACGGCCGCTGATGCGGCGCCGGATCCTCAGCTCCCTGGTCCTGGACCTGGCCCTGGACCACAGCAGCGAGTACCACGACGACCTGTACCGCCGCGGCGTGGTGGACGACACCTTCAACGTCGGCTACAGCGCGGACGAGGACTATGGTTACGCGCTGATCAACGGCCAGACCGAGGACCCGGAGCGCTTCCTGGCCGAGATCCAGGCTGCCGTGGCGCGCTTCCTGGACGCGGGGGTGCGTCCGGAGGATTTCGAGCGCGTGCGCCGCGCCTACTACGGCTGGATCGTGACGCGCCTGCAGACGCCCTCGGCCCTGGCCAGCTCGGTGCTGAACGCGCTGCTGGAGGACATGGAGCCCTTCTCCATGCTGGCGGAGGTGGAGGAAGCAACGGTGGAGGCGGTGGAGCAGCGCGCGCGCGAGCTGCTGGATCCAGCGCGCGCTGCCGTGGCGCTGTTGCGGCCCAAGGCGTGAGGCCGCGCCGGGTCTTCCTCCTCGGTCCCACCGCTGCCGGCAAGACCGCGGTGGCGGTGGCGCTGGCGCGGCGCCTGGACGCCGAGATCCTGTCCATGGACTCCATGCTGGTGTACCGCGGCATGGACATCGGCACCGCCAAACCGAGCCTGGCCGAGCGCGCCGCGGTGCGCCACCACCTCCTGGACCTGGTCGCTCCGAACGAGGAGTTCTCGGTCGCCCGCTACCTCGAGGCCGCCGCTGCGGCCCAGGCGGGCGCGCCGCGCGCGCTCTTCGTCGGCGGCACCGGCCTCTATCTCAAGGCGCTGACCGCCGGTATGTTCGAAGGCCCGTCCGTTCCGCCCGAGGTCCGCGCGCAGGTGGAGGCTCAGCTCGCCTCCGCGGGCCGCGACGCCTTGCGCGCCGAGCTCCAGCGTCACGATCCGGTGCTGCACGCGCGTCTCCATCCCAACGACGACCAGCGCTTGCTGCGCGCCGTCGAGACCTTCCGCGCCACGGGCAGGCCCCTGTCCTCATGGCAGCGCCAATGGACCGGGCCGGCGCGCATCGGCGAGCCGGCGGCGGCCCTGCACCTGCCGCGGGAGGTGCTGCGCGAGCGCGTCGCCGCGCGCTTCGACGCCATGCTGGCCGCCGGCTTCCTGGACGAGGTGCGCCGCATCCGCGACACCTGCGGCTTCAGCCGCTCCGCGGCCAAGGCGCTCGGCTACCGCCAGCTCCTGGAGCACCTGGAAGGCCGCTGCAGCCTGGCGCAGGCGCGCGAGCGCGCCATCACGCTGTCGCGCACCCTGATCCGGCGGCAGATGACGTGGCTGCGCTCCTTTCCGGACCTGCGCTGGGTGCCGGCCGCCGCCGGGGAGGCCCCCGAGGCGCTCGCTGCCCGGGTCGCGCATGCCCTCTCCGCATGAGGCGGCGCGCGCCCTCACCCTGCAAACCGTCGCATCGGGTGCCAGAAAGGCACCCAGCGCGACGGCTTCAGAACGGGCTCCCGATCTCGAGGCTTGCGAAGACCGGCCGGTGATCGCTGCGATTGCGCGGGCCGACCTGGAAGGCGTTCACCGCGATCGCTCCCTTCACCAGCACGTGATCGAGTGGCAGGAGCGGCAGCGGCAGAGGCTTCGGTGACCAGGTTGGCGCGGGACCGAAGCCTTGCCGGGCGTCCCGCAGGCCGGCTTGGGCGAGCAGGCGGAAGCGCGGCGACCAGGGCGAGATGTTGAGGTCGCCGAGCAGCACCACGGCCGGGTCGGCGCGGACCAGCGCGGTGAGCGCGCGCAGGTGCGACGCGTGCTCATCGGGCCGCCGCGATGGGGGTGGAAGGTGGGCGACGATCAGGCGCAGCGTCGCGGACGGCGTCGGCAGCAGCGCGGTGAACGTCGGAATGCCCGGGATGAGGAAGCGCACTTCCGCTTGCTCCAACGGATAGCGGCTGTAGACCGCGAGGCCGAAGGTATCGGTGGCGAAGTGCTCGAGAGAGTAGGGCATCCGCTCGTTGAGGAAGGACAGCGCCTGGTCGTAGTGCGGGCCGACTTCCGCAAACGCGGCCACGTCCGGATCCTGCTCCCGGATCCAGGCGAGCAAGGGCTCGGAAACCCGCCGGCCGGCCAGGACATTGGCGAAGCAGATGCGCAGCGGCTGCGGCGTGGCCAAGGCCGGCCGTTCCGCCGCCCGGTACAGCCGTCCCACGGCGTATCCGTGCGCGCCCACGCCGCCGGCGGCGAGCAGGAGCCATGGCAGGCGCCAGCGGCGCAGGGCCGCGACCACGGCTGCGAGCAGGAAGAAGGGGAGATAGAGCAGGACGAAGGGGGAGATCAGCTCGGACACGAGCGCCTCCGGGAACAGCCAGGGCAGGACGGCCGCGGCGGCGGCGGCGAGGAGGCCGGCGCGGAGCAGAAAGGCGGTCAGCGCGCTCAATGCGGGGATGGCGGCCCCTGCTGCTGCGGGTCCTGCTGGTTCTTGGCCTTTCCCCTGCTCTTGCGTTCTTTCGGCTTCTCCTGGTCGCCGCCGCCGAACAGGCCGCCGAGGTCCGGGGCGTCGTCGCCCAGGAGCTCGTTGAGCCGCTTCTGTCCCTCCTGCTGCAGCCGTTCCTGCACTTCGGACTTGAGCGCGTTGGCCACCAGCTCGGCCGGCGATGTGGCGTTCTGGATGGAGAAGCTCGGCTCCGTGGGTGTCCCACCCAGGCGCAGCACCAGCTCGATCGGTCCCTGCTCGAGGCCCTGGTTGAGGATGCGCGTGAACTCGGCAGCGTTGACGCCGAGCACGTCCGGAGCGCCGGCCTTGGCGCGCAGGCGCGCGCCGTGCAGTGTCACGCGCACGCTGCCGGCCAGCGCGTCGGGACGGAAGCGCAGGTTGTCGGTGGAGAGGTCCAGGCGGCCGCGGCTGAGGTCCCAGGGCAGCGAGTTCGAGACCAGGTGGATCCAGTCCGCGACGGGAAGGCCGCGCGCGGCGAAGCGCAGGTGGTTGGCCTCCTCGCTGCGCGACAGCTGCAGGTGGAACTCCAGCGCGCCCCCGCCGGCGAACTCGCCGGCGCCGCGGATCAGCGCCGGGTCGGTGAAGCCGGCCGGGGCGTCGCCCAGGCTCTCGATCTTGAAGGTGAGGCTCTGGACCGCCGGAATGATGGGCTGGCCGGTGCGCTCGTCGCGGGTCTCCAGGCGCAGGTTCTCCACGCCGGCCTCGCCGATCCAGAAGCCCGAGCCCGGCGGCCGGCGGCTGCGCAGGTAGGAGGCGCGGCCCGGGTGGCGGCCCCGCTCGCGCTCGGCCTCGTCGCCGGCGTCACCGGCACCGCGCACGCGCTCGTAGTACTCCTTGTACTGCTGCAGCCGCTCCCAGTACTCGGCGATCACCTGGACGATGTCGCGCTCCTGCGCCGGCGGCAGCGGCTTCTGGCGCGGCTTCTCGTGCGGGTCCGGCGGCGTTTCCGGCGGCGGTGGGCCGGGATCGAAGGAGAAGCGCCCGTTCTCGTCCACCACCAGGTGCACGGTGGTGTCGTCGAGCGCCGCCTCGTCGATGCGGAAGCGGCTGCGGATGAAGTTCAGCGGGGAAGCGGCCAGGCCGATGTGTCCGGCCTGGATCAGCGGCTCCGCCGCCGGCCCGATCACCAGGCCCTCGATCGTGGCCGAGCCGGCGAGGGCCGACAGGTCCGCATCTTCGAAGGCCACGGGCTGGCCAAGCGCCGCCGGGGCGTACGTGCGCAGCCCGCTCTCGAACAAGCCGTCCCCGGCCAGCAGCACGCCGGCCACCAGCAGCGGAACGAGCACCGCCACCAGCACCAGGAAGCCCTTGCGCAGGTGCAGGCGCGGCTTCATTCGAGCCACCATCCCAGCGCCTTCATGACCACGCTGTTCTGCATGCCGCGCACCACGAGCAGGCCGGAGAAGCGCTCGCGCCAGGCCGGGAGCTTGCGGCTCAGGTACCAGTGCATCGGCACGGCCGCCAGCAAGGCGAGCAGCGGGCCGGTGAGCATCGCGCCCAGGCCCCAGTACGTGTGCAGCTGCGCCGACGGCAGGCGCTCGTAGCAGAAGCGGCCGAAGCCCTCCGGCAGCACGTTCTCCAGCAAGGCGCGGCCCACGCTCCAGGACACCGGGTCCAGGAAGGCGATGCCGGCCAGCTTGGCCAGGCCCATGGCCAGCAGCCCGAGCGGGATGGAGGCCTTCAGCACCAGGAACAGCAGCAGGACCGCGAGCCAGCTCGTGCTCAGGCCCAGCCAACCGGTGCCGTCCTGCACATCGGCCACCGGCATCAGCCCCAGCCACACGCCGAAGTAGATGCCGAGCGAGAATTCCTGGACTTCGACCTTGCCGGCCAGGACGCGGGCGAGCATGCGGAGCAGCCCGAACACCTCAGAAAGGATAGCCGCGCACGGCTCCGGTATCCTGCGCGCGGCTTGTTGCAGGCTTCGTCAGCGCGGGCGGGTGGAGCGGGCCCTGTTCGGGGCGTTCTCGCGCTGCTGGCGCGTTATCCGGCGCTGCTGCTTGGCCTGGCCTCGGCCCTGGCCGGGAGCGTCCTGTTCCGCGGCTCCGGGCTGATCATGGATGACATCGCCTATCTGGAGCGATTCCTGCCCACGCTGCGCTCCTGGCAGGAGGCCATCTACACGCCGGAGGCGCTGCGCGACTGGTTCGGGCCGCTGCAGCGCCCCCTGACCTTGCTGTCCCTGCAGTTCGACCGCTGGCTCTGGGGCGGCGCAGCGGTCCAGGGCTTCCACGTCACCCAGGCCGCCTGGTACGGGACGGTGGTCGCGGCCTTCACGGCGCTGGCGGCGGCCCTGCTGCGAGGACTGGCGCCGCAGCTTCCCGCGGCCCGCGCCCGCGCCGCCACCTGGATCGCCGGACTCCTGTTCGCCATTCACCCCACGCACGTGGAGCCGGCCGCCTGGATCAGCACGCGTGCCGACGTGTTGTTCGCGCTATTCCTGCTCCTCGGCCTGCTGTCTGCGATCCGTGCGCTGGAATCGCACCGGCCGGGACGGACCTGGCTGTGGGGCGCCGCAGCAGCCGGCTGCGGCGTCCTCTCGGTACAGGCCAAGGAAACCGGCTACGCGCTGTTCCTGCTGGTGCCTGCCTTGCTGGCGCTGTGGCCGCAGCCGTGGCGCTGGCAGCGCCAGGCGCTGCCGCTGCTGGCACCGGCCGCCGCCGCCCTGCTGGTCTGCTTGCTGCTGCGCCAGGAGACGCCGGCGCGGCCGTGGCGCGACGACGCGGTGGCGTCGTGGCTGTCCGCGCTCGGCTGGGGCCTAACCAGCAGCGTCCTGCCGCTCAGCCCGCGCCTCCTCTACGATCCGCCGCCGCACTGGCTCTGGGGTGTGCTCGGCCTCGCGGGCGGAGCGGCGTGGCTGGTCCATTCCGTGCACCGCCTGCGCCGCGGCCAGCGCCTGCCCTTCTACGTGTTCCTGTTCACGCTGGCGACCCTGGCGCCCACGTGGATGATCGCCTGGAAGCGGATCATGGCGGCCATCGTCTCGGACCGCTACCTGATGCTGCCCGTGGGCGGAGTGCTGCTGCTGGCGGCGCTGCCCTTGTCCGCGCCGCGCTGGCAGGCGCGGGCCGCGGCCGCGGCCTGGGCGGCGCTCTTCCTGGTTCTGGGCGGACGCTACGCCCTGGCCTGGCACGGCCCGCCGCAAGCGCTCGCCGTGTGGACGGTGGAGCACGCGCCACTGAGCGTGACGGCGCGCACCTGCTCGGTCCTGCGGGCGCTGCGCGCCGACGACATCCAGACCGCGCGGGCGCTGTTCGACGTGGCGCCGCCGCCGCGCGAGCAGCAGGACGAGGAAGGCAATTACGACGCGCTGCGCGCCACCATCCTGTTCTTCGAGGGCAACTGGGGCGACGCTGTGGAAGCGGCGCGCAGGTCCGCGGAGCGTGATCGCGACAACCCGCGGCGCTGGCAGGAGCTGGGCTTCATGCTGTACGAGGCGTTCCGCGAAGCCGTGGACGAGCCCCAGGACGGGCAAGTGCTGCCGCGGCTGCTCGGGGATGCGCGCAATGCCTTGACGCTGGCCGTGCGCTTCGATCCGCGGGCGTACTACGCCTGGGAGACCCTGGGGCGCACGCTCGCGTCCATGGGCGACATGGACGGGGCACGCCAGGCGTTCCAGAAGGTCACCGAGATCGCTCCGGGCACGGAGGTCGCCGCGTTCGCCGTGATCCGCAGCCGCCTGCTGCCGGACCCTGCCACGTTCCAATGGGAGGAGCTGGAACGGATCCAGCTCCGGCTCGCGTCCGACGAGGCCCCTGCAGCGCGCTGGAGCAGCCTGGGCACGCTCCTCTACGAATACAGCCTGGACGTCGCCTATGCCGCCCCGGGCGGGGGCGCCCCCAGCCTCTTGCTGCAGGAGGCGCAGGAATGCCTGGAGCAGGCCCTGGCGCGCCAGCCCGAGCTGGCCGCGGCGCACCTGAAGCTGGGACTCGTGCGGGCCACGCTGGGCGACCTGGATGGCGCCCGTCGATCCTTCGAGCAGGTGCTGGCCCGCAGTCCCGGCAGCCTTTCCGCGCGCTACGCCCAGCTCAACCTGCGGCGTCTCGAGGAGCAGGGTTAGTTCTGCGGCGTCGGGTACACGGGCAGGCTGCGGTGCCCGGCGGCGTCGTAGGCCTCCAGCGCAAACAGCCAGTCGTCCTTGCTGAAGCCCTCCAGGGTGATCTCGGTGGCTTCGCCCACGTCGCGGCGCTGCGTCCAGTCGGGCTCGTGCGTGCGCCGCAGCAGCACCGCATAGCCGGCGGCGCCCGCGCACGGCTCCCAGGACAGCCGCGTGTGCGGCGACAGCCGGCGCGTGTCCATGCGCGTCGCCGGCGCCGGCGGCGCCAGGCCCAGCTCGCCGGCGGCGGCGGCCACGGCGGCGCTCACGCGGCTCACGAAGGCGAAGTCCACGAACTCGGGCAGGTCGCCGTACTGGGTGCCGTTCTCCACGCGCACGTTCTGGTGCTGCTGCGCGTAGTTCTCGTTCGGCTCGGTCAGGCGCACGGCGGGCCAGCCCAGCTCGTTGAAAGGCTTGTGGTCGCCGCCGCGCAGGTAGCGGTCCTGGCGGAAGATCAACGTGATGGCGAAGCCCGGGACCGCCGTCTCGCCGGCGCGCCGCAGGTAGCGGGCCAGCTGGCGGCTGGGCGCGTCGTTGTCGCTGCCGGTCACCTTGCCGGCGGCGGGCACGCCCTCGCTGAACACGCGCAGGCGCCACGGCTCCAGCCGGCCGTTGCTGCCGGTGGCCCCGCCCACGATGTCCATGGTGAACATGGCAGCCACTTCCTTGCCTTCCTTCTTCCATTGCTCGGCCTGGGCGCGCGAGCCGAGCAGTCCCTGCTCCTCGCCGGCCACGGCCATGAACACCAGCGTGGCGCGCGGCTCCAGGCCGCCGAGCAGGCGCGCCGCCTCCAGCACCACGGCCGTGCCGCTGGCGTCGTCGTTGGCGCCCGGCGCGTCGCACTGCGAGTCCATGACGTTGCTGCACATGCTGTCGTAGTGGCCGGAGAGGACCACCAGGCGCCCAGGATCGGAGCCGGGCAGGGTCGCCACCACGTTCACGATCTCGGCGCCGTCGGGCACGCGCGCGCCCTTTCCGACCTGGTGCGCCGCCAGCTCCACCTGCAGCCGGCCGCCGTGGTGCTCGGCGGAGATGCGCTCCAGCTCCTCCTGCAGCCAGTTGCGCGCGGCGCCGATGCCGCGCTTGCGATCCGAGGTGGAACTCAGGCTGTGGCGCGTGCCGAACCCCGCCAGCGTGCGGATGTCGCGCTCGATGCGCGCCGGGTCGGCGCGCGCGACCATGGCGCGCACGCCGGCGGCCGGCGCCAGGGCGGCGATGCGCGCCAGCAGCTCCGGATCGTCCGGCAGCTGTCCCGCGGCCGCCAGGCGCGGCGCCATCCCCAGCCACGCCGGATCGCGCGCGAACACGCGGCGCAGCAGCTCGAAGCCCTCGTCGGCGCCCTGCTGCACCAGTCCGACCGCTCTCCAGTAGCTCAGCTCCACCTGCTCGGCGTACAGCGCGTCGGCGCGCGTGTACTCGGCCAGGGCGCCCTCGGCGTCGCCGGCGGCCAGGCGCTCGTCGCCGGCGTTCGCTGCCGCGTAGGCGCGGTGCACGTTCAGCAGGCGGCGCAGCTCCTCCAGGGGCCGCGCATGATCCTCGACGCGCAGGTCCACGAGCACTCCGCGCCAGGCCTGCTCGCGCTTGCGCCCGTCCACGATCAGGAGCGCCGCGCTCTGCATGCCGCGCGCGTCGCCCCCGGCCCGCTGCGCGGCCTCCAGGGCCGCGAGCAGGCGCTCGGCGAAGTCACCCTTGGCCTGGCGGTAGCCCGCGGCCATGGCCGGCACCACGCCCGCGTCCAGCATGATGTTGGCCTGCACGGAGAAGCCCTCGCCGACCACGTGCCCTGCGGCCGGAATGCAGCCCTTGCCGGTCCAGGCGTCGACCCCTCCGCGGGCGTCCACGGCCGCCACCTGGCGCACGTCGCGGCCCTCGTCCGCGCCCACCCGCTTGTCCAGCGCCTCCTTCGGCGCCATCCCGGCGCGCAGGTCCTCCAGCAGCTCGGGGCCGTAGGCCTCGCGCGCGAACGACTGGGTCGCCACGGCGCCCACGCCCGCCTCCGCCCAGGTCACGACGCTGCCCACCGAGAACCAGTGGGACTGCACCGCGACGCCGAGCTGTCCGGTCTCCGGATCGCGCGCCACGATGGAGTAGGTCGAGACCGGGGGACTCGGGGCCTGGACCAGGAGCACGAGAGCCAGGGTGAACATACTCCGCATGATAGGCGCGGTGGGCCAGCGGCCTGGCCGGGATCCCTTCCAGGTTTTCGCAATCCTGGAAGCGTCCTGCCGGCAGGCCGCCCTGGATTGAACCGAATACCGCGGCCGGCACGGCGCTAGGATCGGCACGCCGGGTTCCTCTTGCATGCAGTGTCCCGTGTGCCGCCTGGATCTGGCGATCGTCGAGCTCCAGGGCGTCGAGCTGGACGTGTGCGTGGACGGGCACGGTCTATGGTTCGACCGCGACGAGCTGGCGCAACTGTTCGAGCGCGCGAGGGTGGCGGAGGAGCTGGCGGACCTGGAGCAGGCGCTGGAGGGCCTGGAACGGGCCCGCAGCGCCCGGCGCTGCCCGCGCTGCGCCGGGCGCATGGACCAGGTGGCCTGGCGCCGGGACGGCGCCGTGGTGACGCTGGACCGCTGTCCGCACGCGCACGGCCTGTGGTTCGACCGCGGCGAGCTGGAGCAGCTCCTGCGCGCCGCATGCAGGGGGCACGCGCTCGCGCGCGTGCAAGGCTTCCTGCGGGACTACTGCCAGGGGTGGAACGCATGACCGGGCTGTGGATCGCATTGGCCATCGCCGCGATCGCGGTGGCGTACTTCATCGTGCTGTACAACGGTCTGATCGCGGCGCGCAACGACGCGCGCAACGCCTGGGCGCAGATCGACGTGCAGCTCAAGCGCCGTCACGACCTGGTGCCGAACCTGGTGGCCGCGGTCAAGGGCTACATGCAACACGAGCGCGGCACCCTGGAATTGCTGGTGGCGGCGCGCAACCAGGCCGCGGAGGCGCGCGGCCCGGCCGCCCAGGGGGCCGCGGAAGGGGCCTTGAGCGGCGTGCTGGCGCGCTTCTTGGCGGTCGTCGAGGCCTATCCGGACCTGAAGGCCAACGCCAACTTCCGCGCCTTGCAGGAGGAACTGGCGTCCACCGAGAACCGCATCGCCTTCGCGCGCCAGGCCTACAACGACGAGGCCGCGCGCTACAACACCCGGCGCGAGACCTTCCCGGCCAGGCTCATCAGCGGCGGCTTCCAGAAAGCCGAGTACTTCGAGCTGGAGAACCGCGCGCAGGCCGCGGTTCCTCCCGCCTCCTTCTGAGCATGTGGGAGCAGATCCGCCGCAACCGCCGGCGCAGCGCGCTGGTCGTGGCCGCCATGGGCGTGCTCCTGGTCGCCACCGGCGCCGCGCTGGGCGGCCTGGCCGCTCAGAACGAGGCCGGGTTCCTGCTCGGCGCGGCCGTCGCCGGCGTCCTGTGGCTCATCCAATGGGGGATCACCGCCTCCCAGGGCGACCGCATCCTGCTGCGCGTCGCCGGCGCGAAGGAGGTCCGCAAGGCCGATCATCCCCAGCTCCACAACGTGGTCGAGGAGATGAGCATCGCTGCCAGCCTGGATCAGAAGCCGCGCGTGTGCCTGGTGGACGATCCCGCGCCCAACGCCTTTGCGGTCGGACGCAACCCGCGTGATGCCGCGGTGGCGGTCACCACCGGGCTGCTGCGCCGCCTCGATCGCGACGAGCTGCAGGGCGTCATCGCCCACGAGATCGGCCACATCAAGAACCGGGACGTGGCGCTCATGACCACCGCCGGCATCATGCTGGGCGTGATCGTGCTGCTCAGCGAGATCGGCGCCCGGTCCCTGCGCTTCGGCGGCGTGCGCCACTCGCGCTCGTCGCGCAAGGGCGGCGGCGGCGCGATCGTCCTCGTGCTGGTCGTGGTCCTGATCATCCTGGCACCGCTGCTGGCGCAGCTGATCTATTTCGCCTTGTCGCGCCGGCGCGAGTACCTGGCGGACGCCTCGGCGGCGCGCTTCACGCGCTATCCCGAGGGGCTGGCGCGTGCCCTGGAGAAGATCGATGCCAGCGGCGTGCCGCTCGCGGACACCAGCAAGGTCACGGCACCCATGTACATCGCCCCGCCCGCGGCGTCGCGCCGGCGCGCCGTGGCCTCCTGGTTCTCCACGCACCCGCCGCTGTCCGAGCGCATCCGCATCCTGCGCGGGATGGCCGGCGGTGCCGGCTACGACGCCTACCAGAGCGCCTACCAGGAAGCGCGCGGCGGTACGCTCATGGGCGCGCGCACCGTGAGCGAGGCGCGTGATCTGCCCGCCCGCGCCGCGCTGGCCGAGGCTGGCGCCGTTCCCGCGGCAGAACGCGCCCGCGCCGCCAGCGACGCCTTCCTGGCCGCCTCCGGCTACGCCCGCCGGCCCTGCCCCTCCTGCACGGCGCTGCTCAAGCTGCCTCCGTCCCTGCAGGAGCGCGTGCTCAACTGTCCGCGCTGCGGTCAGCCGCTGCCACGCGCCGACTGATCCGGCTCTACACCGCGCCGGCCTGGAAGGACCAGCCGAGGTCGGGCTCGAACTGGTGCTCGCGCGGCACGATGATGGCGTTCTTCATGCACACCTGCTCGCACAGCTTGCAGGAGACGCAGGCCTTCTTGTCCACCACGGCCAGCATGTCGCTCATGTGGCCGCCCTCGCCCTCGCGCGGCACCATCTCGATGCAGTCGAAGGGGCACACGTCCACGCAGTACGTGCAGCCGGTGCACAGCTCCTCGATGACCTCGGCCTTGGGGATCTCCTTGGGCTTGATGCGCTGCACGATCTCGCCGTCGCGGCCGGTGATGGCGTCGAACGGGCAGTAGATGCCGCACACCGAGCAGTTAATGCACAGCTTCGGATCGATATAGAAGATCTCTTTCGAGCCGCCCGTGATCGCGTTGGTGGGGCACACCTTCTCGCACACCGAGCAGCCGGTGCACAGGTCGGTGATGAAATGGCTGTGCCACTGGAACTCCGCCGCCGCCTCCCGGGTCGTGAAGACGTGCATCTCGAGCAGCCCGTGGCCGTCCAGGTGCTCTTTGACCTCCGCCGGCGCCGCCGGCAGGTCCAGGGCCAGGGTGAAGCGGTCCGGGAAGGCCGCGGAACGGTTGCACAGGGCCGCGCGCACCTTGGCGTCGCCCACCTTGGCCGACAGATACAGGCGCCGGCCGACCACCGTGGTCATGGTCTCGTAGTGCGGCATGGCGGCACCCAGCCCGTACTTGAAGCGGTCGCGCGTCGGGGGCAGCGAGCGCGCGAACTGCAGGCGCAGCTCGAAGTGCCCGGGCGCGACCTCGGCGAACTTGTAGTCGCGGCCGTAACGGCGGTCAAACTCGGCCGGATCCTCCTCGTAGCCCGACTTGAGGAACTTGTCCCAGTCCTCTTCCCAGCCTTCGACCGCGACCAGCTTCACCTCTTCGCCTTCCGCGGCCGGCGGCAACTCCCCGGAGAAGGAGATGGCCTCGGTCGGGCAGATGTCCACCACCTTGCGTGGGTTCACGCTGGGGACAAAGGGCTCGTGGCCCTTGCGCGCACGCGCCTTGCGCTCGTCGCCGACCCCGTACATCTCGAAGATGTTGGTGAACTCGTTGGCGCAGGCATCGCAAGCGATGCACTTCTGCGGGTCTACGGCGAACGTGTCGGCCATGGCGAGGCGCACCCGGAGGGTAGCCCGGTAGTCTAGGCGAGCCGGACTCCGCTCTCAACCGCCACGCGGATGCTATCCCCTTGAATCGAGCCGGCTTAGAGCAGGTTGCAACGGCCCGAGGGACCGCCATCCCGCGCCGGGGCGGCGGTCCCTCGTGATCGGCCGGCCGCACTACGGCTGGGCGAAGGTCTCGCCGAAGTCGTCGCTGGACTCGCAGGCGTCGTCGATGCCGGGGCTGTCCTGGGTCCAGAACTGGACGAAGCGGTTGCCGAGCACCAGCACGCCGCCGCAGCTGCTGACCGCGCCGACGTCCTCGTCCGGCACTCCCACGGCCAGGTCGTCGAGCCCGTCGCCGTTGAAGTCGGCGGCGCCCAGGCTGGCGCCGAAGCCGTCCTCGCGCTCGGCCTCGTCCGGGATGCGGCGCGTGTCCTGGCTCAGGACCACGTTTCCGCCGGTCAGCCCCCGCGGGCCGCCGAACAGCAGGTGCACCACGCCGACGTCCTGGACCAGGCCGAAGTACTCCTGGGACGCGCTGATCGCCAGCTCGTCGCGGCCGTCGCCGTTGAAGTCGCCCGCGGCCAGCGCCGCGCCGAAGTGGTCGTCCGGCTCGGCCGTGTCGCGCACTCCCGGCGTGTCCTGGGTCCAGTCCTGGCTGCCGATGCTCGTGAGGCCGGCGGGGGAGCCGTAGATCACCTGCACCAGCCCCACCCAGAGCTCGGAGCCGAAGTCTTCCAGCGGCGTGCCCACGGCCAGGTCATCGCGGCCGTCGCCGTTGAAGTCGCCGCTGGCCAGCACCTCGCCGAAGTTGTCGCTGCCCTCGGGCACGTCGCCGAGTCCATTCCGGCCCTGCGACCACAGCTCGTTGCGGCCGCCGGCCAGGCCGGTGGCGCTGCCGTAGATGACGTGCACGGCGCCGGAGGCGAAGCCGGCGCCCAGGTCCTCGAGGTACGCGCCGACCGCGAGGTCGTCGAAGCCGTCGCCGTCGAAGTCGCCGCTGGTGCTGGTGATGCCGAACTGGTCGCCGGCCTCGCCCGCGTCCAGCATGCCCCCGACGCCTTGCTGCAACATCTGGCTGCCGGCGCCGTCGAGGCCGGCGGCGCTGCCGAAGATGACGAAGACTGCGCCGACGAAGTCATCGGCGCCCAGCTCCTCGCCTTGCGCGCCCAGCGCCAGGTCGCTGAAGCCGTCGCCGTTGAAATCGCCGGACATCACCGAGCCGCCGAAGCGGTCGCTGGTCTCGGGATCGTCCGGCACGCCCGGGCTGTCCTGGGTCCAGAACTGGGTGCCGGTGGCGCTGAGGCCCGCGGCGCTGCCATAGAGCACGTGCACGGCGCCGGCGCCGAAGACCGAACCCACAGCCTCGAATTCGGCCGAGATGGCCAGGTCGTCGAAGCCGTCGCCGTTGAAGTCGCCCCAGGCCAGTCCGTCCCCGAACCACTCGTCGGAATCGACGTCATCGGGGATTCCAGGGCTGTCCTGGCTCCAGAGCTGGCTGCCGGCGGCTGTGGGCCCGGCGGAGCTGCCGTAGAGGACGTGGACCACGCCGGTGTTGGGCAATCCGGGACCGAAGTCCTCGAAGGGCACTCCGATCGCGAGGTCGTCGAAGCCGTCGCCGTTGAAGTCCTGGGCGAAGGCGACAAGGAGGAGCAAGGCGGACCAAGTCATGGGAGTTCCTGGATGCGGAGGAGAATGTCGGAGACGCCGTTCTTCGGACGTACCTCCGGGCGCAATAGCGAGAGGCGGCCTCCGACTCCCTCTCTCTTCCTTCCTACTTTCCTTCTCCTCCTTCCGTCTTCCGTCTTGTCCCGCGGCTCAGCGCGGCGGCAGCGATTCCAGCAAGCGCAGGTCCAGCTCGCTCAGGCGTCGCGCCGCCTCGGCCTCGCGCGCTGTGCGCTCGCTTGCGCGCAGCTCGGCCGCGCCCAGCGCGCCGGCCGCGTACAGCGCCTGCGCCGCCTGCAGGGCCGCGCGCGCCCCTGTTTCGGCGGCGGCCGCCGCCTCCAGATGCGCCAGGGAACGGGCGAGGGCGCCCTCCCGTTCCGCCTGCTGCGGGCTCAGCGCCCCGGCCAGGAACTGGCCGCGGATGCCGGCACTGGCCTCCAGGGCATGGAAGCTGCCAGCCAGGGTGCTCCGCTCCTGTTCCAGGGCCTGGACCTCCGCGGCGGACGCGAAGCCGGCCTCATGCAGCTCCCGGGCGCGCTGCATGCGAGCGTCCAGCAGGGTGTTGGCGCCGGCAAGGTCGGCCAGCCGCACGGCCAGGCGCTCGCCCACGAAGTCACGACCGCCGACCCGCGGCGCACTGAGCGCATCGCTGGGCTCCTGACCTCCCGCTTCGACTTCCTCCAGGTCCAGGATGCGCAGGCGCGCTTCCGTGGTGGCGGCGCCCAGCGCCGCCTCGACCGCGTGCACCTCGGAGTCGCTGGTCATGGCGTCGGCGCGCAAGCGCATGGTCTCCTGCCAGGCGGCCTCGAAGAAGCGCTGGCGCTCGACCGCCGCGGCAGCCGCGACGCGCGCGCGCTCGATGCGCACGGCCTTGTGCGGCGCGTCCTGAACGGCGGCGGCGGCGGCCATCCCGCCCGCGCCCAGCGTGGCTCCGGCCAGCACCAGGGCGGCGACGGCGAGCAGGCGCGCGGGGCGGCGCGGCGGCGGCGCGAAGCGCGCGCGGCGGCGCAGCTCGTGCTCGAGCTGCCATCCAAGGTAGCGGACGAAGTCGGGGTCGGCGACGTGCGCCTGGCTCAGGGTGTGGTTCATGGCAGGGCGTTCAGGCGAGGATGCGGGGAGCGAGCTTGCGCTGGAGCTGGAGCCGCGCCCGGCGCAGCCGGCCTTCCACGGCGCGCTCGCTCAGGCCCAGCTCGGCGGCCAGGCTGGCCGTGTCGCGCTGATCCAGGTAGAAGGCCTCCAGCAGGCGCGCCGGGCCGCGCGCCAGGCGGCCGAGCCCCCAGTGCAGCAGCGCTGCAGCCTCGGGGTCCGACCCGGCGGCGCCGTCGCGCAGCTGCTCCAGGCGCTCGGGCGCCAGCGGCTCGGGCGCGGCGCGCCGGTAATGGTTGAGGAGGAGGTTGCGCGCCACCGTCTTCAGCCAGGCCGGCGGATCCTTGGGGGTGCCCGCGGACGGCCACGAGGCCAGCGCGCGCAGCCAGGTCTCCTGGACCACGTCCTCGGCCAGGGCGCGCTGCCCGCCGCAGCGGCGCGACACATAGCCGTACAGATCGCCCACCGTCGCGCGGTAGAGGTCCAGCCAGTCCTCGGCGGGGGACACGCGCTCGCTCCTTACCGAATAGGACACGGCTGCGGCCGCCAGCCCACGCGCTTTTCACGCCGCAGCCTGAACCCAGGGACGGGAGATGCGCCCACGGTCCCGGCCTTCGGACCGTGTCCCGGCTCAGGCGCTCCGGTCCCAGTCGGCCGGCAGCGCCTCCTCGACCTGGTAGGTTTCGGACTCGGCCGGGAAGCGGCCCTTGCGGATGTCCTCCGCGAAGCGCTGCAAGGCCTCGCGCATGACCTCGGCCACGTTGGCGTAGCGACGGGCGAAGCGGGGTGTCGGGCCGAAGCTGAGGCCGATGACGTCGTGCAGGACCAGGATCTGGCCGTCGCAGCCGGCGCCGGCGCCGATACCGATGGTCGGGATCTTCAGGCGCTGCGAGATGCGTTCCGCGACCGCCGCCGGCACGCCCTCCAGCACCACGGCAAAGGCTCCCGCTGCCTCCAGGCTCCGGGCGTCGGCGAGCAGCTCGCGCGCGTCCTCCATGGTCCTGCCGCGCACCTTGTACCCGCCCCGGGTGTGGATCGACTGCGGCAGCAGGCCGACGTGGCCCATGACCGGGATGTCGGCCTGAACCAGCGCGGCCACCATGTCGGCGCGGCTGCGGCCGCCCTCCAGCTTCACCGCCTCGGCGCCGCCTTCACGCACCAGGCGCAGGGCGTTGCGCAGGGTGTCGCTGCGGCTGACGTGGTAGCTGCCGAATGGCATGTCCGCCACGACCAGCGGGCGGTCGGCGCCGCGCTTGACCGCGCGCGTGGCGCTGATCATCTGCGGCAGCGTGATCTTCAGGGTGCTGGCGTGGCCCAGCACCACGTTGGCCATGCTGTCTCCGACCAGGATGACGTCGAAGCCGGCTTCGTCCACCAGGCGCGCCGACGGATAGTCGTAGGCGGTGACCGACAGGATCTTGCGCCCGCTGCCCTTGCGCGCGCGGATGCCGGGGGCGGTGATCTTGGACGGCACCGGCTCTTCGGAGGTCCGGGGACGCGTCCTGTCGGGGGACGGCTTCTTGCTGGGAGAGGCCATGGAACGGACCGGAGCGGTCCGGGGCCGCATTCTAGACGGCGTTTCCCACCTCCTGGGCCAGGCGCTCGAGGCCGGAGGTCCAGGCCACTTCGGCCGCCTTCAGGTTCTCCTGCAGCTGCTCCGGCCGGGTGGCGCCGACGATGACGGAGGCCACGGTCTCGTGCCGCAGGCACCAGGCCAGGGCGAAGCGTGCCAGCGGCATGCCGGCGGCGCGGGCGGAGTGCGCGGCCCGCTCCAGGCGCATCCACAGCGCGTCGTCGCGCAGGTCGTCCTGCAGGAACTGGCCGATCCCGTCCGGATCGGCGCCGCGCGAGTCGCGCGGGGGCTGCTGGCCGGGCCGGTACTTGCCCGTGAGCATGCCCTGCGCCAGCGGCGACCACACGATGCAGCCGATGCCGAGCGCCTCGCAGGCCGCCAGCACCTCGGTCTCCAGCTCGCGGTGCAGCAGGTTGTAGCGCGGCTGCTCGCTGATCGGGCGCGGCAGGTTCATCTGGTCCGCCAGGCGGCAGGCGTCGCGCAGCTGGGCCGCGCTCCACATGCTCGTGCCCCAGTACAGGATCTTGCCGCGCGCGATCAGCTCGCTCATGCTGCGCACGGTCTCCTCCAGCGGGGTCTCCGGGTCGTAGCGGTGGCACTGGTACAGGTCGAGGTAGTCGGTGCGCAGGCGGCGCAAGCTGGCGTTGCACGACTCGACGATGTGCTTGCGGCTCAGCCCGCGGTCGGTCACGACCTCGCTCATGGGGAAGTAGCACTTCGTGGCCAGGACCACGTGGTCGCGCCGCTGTCCCTCCAGCGCCTTGGCCAGCATCTCCTCGGCCACGCCCCGGGCGTAGACGTCGGCCGCGTCGAACAGGTTGACGCCGCCGTCGAGCGCCATGCGCACCAGCGCGTTCACCCGCTCCTGGCCGATCGGCTCGAAGCTGAGCCAGGAGCCGAGCGAGACCACGGAGACCTTCAGCCCGCTGTGCCCGAGGTTGCGGTAGCGCATGGGCCGCACAGGATAGCGGTCACCGCGTCGCCGCTGCGGCCAGCGCCTGGGCGAGATCGGCCTCCAGGTCCTCCGCCGCCTCGATGCCCACGGCCAGGCGCACCAGGCCGGGCTCGATGCCGGCCGCGGCGCGCTGGGCCGGCGCCAGATTGGCGTGCGAGGTGTTGAAGGGCAGGGACACCAGGCTCTCGACGCCGCCCAGCGACGTCGCTTCAAAGACCAGCCGCAGGGCCCGGCAGAAGCGCAGCGCCGCCTCGTCGCCGCCGTGCAGCACGCAGCCGACGATGCCTCCGCAGCCGCGCGGGAGCAGGCGTCGCGCCCGCGCATGATGCGGGTGCGAAGGCAGCGCCGGGTACAGCACGCGCGCCACCGCCGGCTGCGTCTCGAGGAAGCGGGCCAGACGCGCGGCGTTGTCGCACACGCGCTGCACGCGCAGGTGCAGCGTGCGCAGCCCGCGCTGCAGCAGGAAGGCCGCGTGCGGGTCGATGCAGGCGCCGAGCAGGCGCATGTGGTCCCAAGCGCGGTCCACCAGGTCCTTGCCGCCGAGCAGCGCGCCGGCGATGAGATCGCCGTGCCCGTTCAAGTACTTGGAGGCGCTGTGGACCACCAGGTCCGCGCCCAGCTGCAGCGGCCGCTGCAATGCCGGGCTGGCGAAGGTCGCGTCCACCAGCAGCCGCGCGCCGCGTGCGTGCGCCAGCTCCGCCAGGGCCGGGATGTCGGCCACCACGTTGGTCGGATTGCCGAGCGATTCGACGTGCACGAGACGCGTGTGCGGGCCCATCTGCGCGCTCACGGATTCGACCTCGCTGTCCGCGGCGAAGGCGACGCTGCGCCCGGCCTGCGCCGCCACGCGCTCCAGGAACAGGGAGGTGTTGCCGTAGCCGCCGGCCGCCGCCACGATGTGGTCGCCGGGCTGCGTCAGCGCCAGCATCGCCGACGCGATCGCGCCCATGCCGCTGGCCGTGGCCACCGCGCTGTCCGCGCCTTCCAGGGCCGCGAGGTGGCGCTCCAGGCTCCAGATGGTCGGATTGCCGTAGCGCGTGTAGATCAGGCACTCGCGCGGCCGGCCGCCCAGCATGGCATCGAAGGTCTCCGGCGTGAGGCCGTAGGTCGTGCTCTGGTAGATCGGCATGCTCGCGGCGTGGTGCTGCGAGTCGTCACGGCCGCCGCCGTGCACGCACAGGGACTCGAGCTGCAGGCGCGTATCCATGGGCAGTCCCGCATCCTATCCTGGAGTCATGCGCCAGCCCGCCGGCCTGATCGCGCTGCTGCTCACCGCCGCCTGCGGCGACGCCGGACAGCTGCCGGCGTACGCCCGCGACTCGCTGCTGGTGGCGGCCGCAGCCAGCCTCGGCGACGCGCTGCCTCCGCTGCTCGAGGAGTTCCAGCGCGAGCACGGGGTCACGGTGCGCGCGGTCCTGGGCGGATCGCAGGAGCTGGCCGGACAGCTGCGCGCCGGGGCGTCCTTCGACCTGCTGCTGCTGGCGGGGGACGGGCTCATGGACGAGTTGGCCGCGGCCGGCGCGATCGACGCCGCGACCCGCCGCGACCTGGTCGCCAACCGCCTGGTGCTGGCGGTGCCGGCCGGCGCGCCGCTGCCGCAGCCTACGGACCTCGCCGACGCGCTGCGCCTGCTCCACGGCCGCCGCGTCGCGATCGGCGCGCCCCGCGTTCCGGCCGGAGATTACGCGCGCCGCTGGCTCGCGCGCGCGCTCGCGGACAGCACCGGCGTCGAGCTGGTGGCGCTGGAACACGTGCGCGCCGTGCTGGCGGCCGTCGAGGGCCGCTCCGTGGACGCCGGTTTCGTGTACGCAACGGACCTGGTCGGCCGGCCCGGTCTGCGCGCCCTCCTGGCCGCCGCTCCGGCCGACACCGGCCCGATCCTGTACCCGGCGGCGGTGGCGGCGCACGCGGCGCATCCCGAGCTCGCGGCGCGCCTGCTGCAGTTCCTGGCCGACCGGCGCCCCGCCTTCCTGGAGGCCGGCTTCCTGCCTCCAGGCGCGTGACCGGGCCGGCGCAGGCGTAGACTAAGCCCTCGCTTAGTCATGGATGCCGCCGCCATCGCCCGGCTGCGCCGCCGCCTGCGCCTGACCCAGCCGGCGCTGGCGCGCATCCTGGGTGTGCACGCCATGACGGTGAGCAAGTGGGAGCGCGGAGTTCTGCGCCCCAGTCGCCATCAGCTGGCGATCCTCGACGCGGTGGCGCGGGGCGAGGCCGCGACCGGCGCGGCGCGCGAGCTCGCGGACTTCCTCAACCAGTCCCTGATCGACGTCAGCGAGGTCCCAGGCATGAAACTGAGCGCGAGCAACCAGTTGCGCGGCAGGATCGTCCAGCTCGAGGAGGGGCCGGTCTCGGCCCGCCTCGTGATCGAGATCGCGCCCGGAGTGCGCATCGTATCGGTCATCACCACGGCCTCGGTGCGCCGGCTCGGGCTGCGTCCGGGCAAGCGCGTCGTGGCCATCATCAAGGCCACGGAGGTCATCGTCGGATGCAAGTGAAGCCTGGCTCCGCGGTCTCCTGGCACCTGCTGTGCGCCTGGGCCCTGGCCGCCTGCGGCAGGGACCGGCCGGCCGCGGCAGGGGCAGCGGTGGATCTCACGGTCGCGGCGGCGTCCTCGCTGCGCGAGCTGCTGGAGCAGACGGCTGCGGCGTACCAGGCGGCGCACCCGGGTACCACCCTGGGCTTCTCTTTCGACGCCTCCTCGGCGCTCGCGCGCCAGATCGAGAGCGGCGCCGCCTTCGACGCCTTCCTGTCCGCGGACGCCGAGAACGTGGAACGCGTGCGCGGCTCGCTGCAGGCCGGCAGCATCCAGCCGTTCCTCTCCAACACGCTGGTGATGGTGGCCCGCTCCGGGCTGGCCGATGCCGTCACGTCTCCCGGGCAGCTCAAAGGCGTCAAGGGCAAGATCGCGCTGGCGGCGCCGGCCGTGCCCGCGGGCAGATACGCGCGCGCCTACCTGACGAAGGCGCAGCTCCTGGCCGAACTGGAGCCGCGCTTCGTCAACGCCGACAACGTGCGCGCCGCGCTGGCGCTGGTCGAGTCCGGCGCCGCCGACTACGCCTTCGTCTATGCAACCGACGCCCGCGTCGCCAGGGACGCGCGCCAGGTATGGCAGGCGCCGCCGGAGGACGACCCCGGCATCGTCTACGTCGCCGCGGCGGTGCGAGGCCGGCACGCCGAGGCGGCCGGCAAGTACGTCGCCTGGTTGAACAGCCCGGCATTCCAGCAGGCGGCGGCGGCGCTGGGCTTCCTGCCGCCCAGGTCATGAGCGCGGACGCCGTTTCCATCACGCTGCTCACCCTGCGGGTGGGCCTGGTGGCTTGCGCGATCATCCTGGGGCCAGGCGTGGCGCTCGGCTACGTGCTGGCGCGCAAACGTTTCTGGGGCCGCACCCTGGTCCAGACCGTCGTGATGCTGCCGATGGTGCTGCCGCCGGTCGCCGTGGGCCTGCTGCTGCTGTTCCTGTTCGCGCGCCGCTCGCCGGTCGGCCAGGCGGTGGAGAGCGTGTTCGGCGCTCCGCTGCTGCTCACCTGGTGGGCGGCGGCGCTGGCCTCGGCCGTCATGGCCTTCCCGATGCTGGTGCTCGGCGCCCAGCAGGGCTTCCAGTCCGTTCCGCGCCGGCTGGAGCAGGTGGCGGCGACGCTGGGTGCGTCGCGCCGGGCCGTGTTCTTCCGCGTCAGCCTGCCGCTGGCGGCGCGCGGCATCCTGTTCGGACTCGCCTTCGCCTTCGCGCGCGCCATCGGCGAGTTCGGCGCCACGACGGTGGTCGCCGGGCACATCCCGGGCCGAACCGAGACTCTGGCACTGGCCATCTACGCGCGCATCGAGCAGTTCGAGGACGCCGAGGCCCTGGGCCTGGCCGCCGTGTCGCTGGCGCTGGCCCTGGCCATGACCGGGACTGCGCACTGGCTGCTCCGGAGCCGCGAGAAGGGGGAGGCGTGAACGCCTTCGAACTGCGCGCCGACTATCCCGGCTTTCGCCTGCAGGCCGCGGCGTCCTGGGACGCGCCCTGCGCCGCGCTGTTCGGCGCCAGTGGCAGCGGCAAGACCACGATCCTGGAGGCGCTCGCGGGCCTGCGGCCGCAGGTGCGTGGCCGCGCCTGCCTGCGCGATTGCGAGCTGGCAGGCCTGCCGCCGCAGGCGCGCGGGATCGGCTGGGTGCCGCAGGACGGCGCCCTGTTTCCGCACATGAGCGCGCGCCAGAACCTGCAGTTCGCCGAGGCGGCGCGCCGCGGCAGGGCCGCCATCGACGCCGCGGTCGAGGCGCTGGAGATCGCCCCGCTCCTGGACCGCCCGGCGCGCCTGCTCTCGGGCGGCGAACGCCAGCGTGTGGCCATCGCGCGCGCGCTGGCCTCGCGGCCTTCCTTCCTGCTGCTGGACGAGCCGCTCGCGTCCATCGACCGGCCCTTGCGCAGCCGCGTCCTGCCCTTCCTGCAGCGCCTGCCGCAGCAGACCGGGGTACCGATGCTGATCGTGACCCACGATCCGCTGGAGGTCCTGGCCCTGGCCCAGCACGTCCTGGTCCTGGAGGAGGGCCGCGTGGTGCAGCAGGGCGATCCGCGCGGCGTGTTCGCCTCGGCCTCGGCCTTCGGCGCGCTGCATGCGCTCGGCGCGGAGAACGTCTTCGACGTGCAGGTCCTGGAGCAAGAGGACGGCACTCTGAGCGTCCAGACTCCTGCCGGATGCATCCTCGCGGTCGCCGCCGCGCCGGGACAGCCGGGGCCGGAGCGCGTCGCCGTGCGCTCTGAGGACATCCTGCTCGCGACGCTGCGCCCGGAGGGCATCTCGGCCCAGAACATCCTGCCCGGGCAGATCGAGGCTCTGGAGCCCGCGGGGGCGCAATCCCTCGTGCACGTGCGGGCCGGCGGCGAGCTGTGGAAGGCCAAGCTGACCGCGCGCGCGGTGCACAAGCTCGCACTGGCCAGGGGCGGCGACGTCTACCTCATCATCAAGGCCCATTCCATCCTCCATGGCGGCTGACCATCGAGCGCCTGAAGAATCCGTAGCGGATCCGTGCTTCGGATGAATCTGCAACGCAGCCTGCAGCGCTCATGCCAGCCGCGACAGCGCGTTGGCAGCGGTCACGCCGTCGGCGCGCGGGAGCAGCTCGGGACTGCCGACCCAGACCGGGCCTTCCTCGGGACTGTCGGGGAGGCGGCCGTGGGTGCCGCGCACGAGGTCGGTGTCGAGCGGAATGACGTTCATCAGCGTGCGGAAGCCGAGCTTCTTGCCGAGCAGCTTCAGAGCCAGGCGTGGTCTCAGGAAGGGGATCCGGGGGTCCAGGAACAGCTCGCAGGGGTCGTAGCCGGGCTTGCGGTGGATGTCCACGGTGCGCGCGAAGTCCGGCTCGACGTCCTCGCCGTCCCAGTAGGGGTAGGCGAACCAGCGCTCGCGGGCGGCCACGGCGAACAGCTCGCCGCTGCGCGGGTGGTCCAGGCCGATGGACGCGTACGCGGAGCGGTCGAACACGCGCTCGACGCCGTCCAGGTCCTCGAGCAGGCTGCGCACGCGCGGGATGTCGGCGGCGCCGGCGACGTACACGTGCGCGCACTGGTGGTCGCACACGGCGAAGGCGCGCGAGCAGCCCGGGTCGAGGAGCGCGCCGTTGCGGGCCGCGTGCACGGCCAGGAGGCCGGCGCGGCGCAGGGCGCGGTTGGGGAACAGCGCGCCGCGGGCGGGCGTGATGCCGTATTCGCTCACGACCACGGTCTCGATGGCCTCGGCGTGGGCGTGGTCCAGGAGGCGTCCGGCCTCCGCGTCCACCGCGGCGGCGGCGGCGAGCGCGCGCGGGTGCGTGGGTCCGAAGCGCTGCAGGTCGTAGTCGAGGTGGGGCAGGTAGACGAGGGTGAGGCCGGGCCGTTCCTCCTGGAGGATGTCGAGGGCGGCGTCGGCGATCCAGCGCGTGCTGTGGATGTCGGCGCCCGGGCCCCAGAACTGGAACAGCGGGAACTCGCCCAGGCGCTGGCGCAGGCGCGTGCGCAGCGCCGCCGGGTGCGCGTGGATGTCCGGGCCCTTGCGCCCGTCGGCGTAATACGTGGGCCGCGGCGTGACGCTGATGTCGGCGCGGCTGGGCAGGTTCCACCACCAGAAGACCTGGGCGGTGAGGGAACCGGGGTGCGCCGCGCGCCAGCGCTCGAACAGCGTGGGAACTTGCAGCAGCGCCGCGGACTGGCGCCACAGCCAGACTTCGGCCAGATCGCGGAAGTACCAGCCGTTGGCGACGGCGCCGTGCTGCGAAGGGCGTGCGCCGGTGAGCATGCTGGCCTGCACGCTGCAGGTCACCGCCGGGAGATCGGGCCGGAGCGGGCGCAGCAGGCGCTGGCCGGCGCAGGCCTCCAGGCGCGGCATGCTTCCCGAGCGCAGCAGCGCCGGAGTCAGGCCGACCACGTTGAGCACGAGCACGCGGTGCGCGCTCATGCCGGCGGCACCTCCACCACCGCGCCGGAGTCCAGCAGCAGCAGCTCCAGGCGCGGCGGCGCGTCCAGGGCCAGGGCGGCGCGCAGGGCGCGTCCGTACAGGCGCAGCTGCGCGCCGTAGCGCCGCTGCGCGCCGGCGGCGTCCAGCCCGGCGTCGGTCTTGAAGTCGGCCACCACGTAGCGGCCGTCGGCGGCGCGATACAGCAGATCGACGGCGCCGCTGTAGGTGATGCCCTCCTCCTGGTGCAGGAGCGGCAGCTCGGGCCAGCGTTCGCATCCGGCCAACGCCAGCAGGTGGCGGCCGCAGGCTGACTGCGGCAGGCGCTCGAGCAGCGCGCGCGCCCGCGCCACGACCGATTCCGGCGCGACTCCGGCCTTCTCGGCCTCCGCCGCGGCGATCGCGGCCAGGGGCGCGGTCAAGGCGGCGCAGTCCCGGTAGTCCCAGAGCTCGAACAAGCGGTGGACGCTACGCCCCACGGCGCGCGCCAGCGGGGCGGCGTCCTCGTCGGCGCCGGGCTGGAATTCCGCCTCCGGCGCTGCGTGTCCGAGCGCCGAAGGCCAGCCATGCAGCGGCCGGGCGCTCACCGGCGCGCGCTCCCATGCGGCCACGGCGGCGGCGGCCTGCGCCGCGCCGATGCCGGGCGGGCGTGCCGCGGTGTCTTCACGGGACGGCGCGGCCGGCTCGAAGGCGACGCCGTCCACCGGCGCGGGCGCCTGACCCGGGACGTAGCCCCAGCCGTCCTGCAGGGCGCGCAGCCACGGGTTCCTGGCGCATTCCTTGGGATCGGCGCGGCCCTGCACCAGGACCAGCTCCTCGCGCGCGCGCGTGAGCGCCACGTACAGGAGGCGCAGGCGCTCGGCCTCGAAGTGCCTGCGGTTCGCCTCGGCCAGCGTGGCGTGCAGCGCGTTGGCCTGGCCCTTGCGCACCTGCACGCCGTAGCCGAGCCGCTGGTCCACCAGCAGGTGCAGGCCGCGCTCGTCGGGCACGCAGCCGCCGTCGAAGGCGCACAGGATCACGATCCGCCGCTCCAGTCCCTTGGCCTTGTGCACCGTGAGCACGGTGACGGCGTCGGCGTTCTCCTCGCTCACTCCCTGGTCGGCGTCCTCGCCCTGCCCCAGGCGGTCCGCCAGCGCCTCCACGGCGGCGCGCAGCGGGACGGCACGCGCGCGCAGGTCCTCGGCGACGCTCTCGGCGGCCTTGTCGAGGTTGGCCGCGGCCTGCGCGCCGTTGCGGCGCAGGCCCCAGGCGGCGCGCAGCCCGCTGCGGGCGAGCAGGCGCGCCGGGACTTCGTCCTGGGCGCAGCCGGCCAGGGCGGCGCGCCAGCCGGCCAGGCGCGCCAGGGCGTCCGCCACCGTGGGACAGGCGGAGGCGTCCGGCGGCGGGTGGCCGAAGGGCGCATTCCCGATGGCTTCCCGGTAGTGCGCCAGCTCGGCGTCGCAGACGCCGCCCACGGCGCTGCGCAGGAAGGCCAGCAGCGCCGGGCGGTGGCGGGGACGCTGCTCCTCGTCCGCGTCGGGGCCGAGGAAGGCGCCGAGCAGCGCGGCGAAGTCGCCGATCTCCGCGCGCTTGAAGAAGGACTTGCCGCCGTCCACCGTGAACGGGATGCCGGCCGCGTGCAAGGCCTCCTGCAGCTGCGGGAGGCCCGGGAACTGCGGCATCAGCACCAGGAAGTCGCTCCAGGGCAGGGCGCGCCGCGCGCGCCGGCGCAGGATCTCGGCGGCCACGGTCGCGGCTTCGCGGGCGCGCACCTCGTCCGCCTGGTTCGGACCGTCCGGGACGGCCAGGACGCGCACGCGCGGCGCCTGCCCCGGACCGTCCTGGTTGCGCGGATCCGGATGGATGGCGACGTACGCCGGCTGGACGCCTTCCTCCGCGCGCATCACCCGCGCGAACAAGGCGTTGACCGGCTCGAGCAGGCGCGACCGGCTGCGGAAGTTGGTGTCCAGGGCCAGGATCGCGCCGCGCGCGCCGATCTGGGCGCGGAAGCGCGCGTAAGCGGCCAGATCGGCCCGGCGGAAGCGGTACACGGACTGCTTGGGGTCGCCGACCAGGAACAGGCGCGGGCGATGGCCCGGTTCGTCCGGCTCGTGGCTGAGGCGCAGCAGCAGCGCGTACTGGTTGGGGTCGGTGTCCTGCAGCTCGTCCACCAGCAGGTGCTGCCAGCGCGCGCGCTCGGCGCGCCGGATGTCCGGCTCGCGCTCGAGCAGCTCCGTGGCGCGCTGCACCATGCTGTCCATGCCGAGGTACCCTTCCGCGAGCAGCCGCGCCTGCAGGCGCGCGGCGCTGCGCGCCGCCACCAGCGCCAGGGCGTCCTCGGGGCTGTCGGCCTGCTCCGGGAGCGGAGCGGGAGGATGGAGGGCCGCCTCCTGCGCCAGTTCCAGGATGCTCGCGGCCGGGAAGGCGGCGAGTCGCGCCCGCACGGCCGGCGCCGTCTCGGCCAGCTCCGCGGCGACCAGCGCGGGGCCCAGGCGCTCGGCCAGCGCGCGCAGCGCGTCGCCTTCGTCCGGCTGGAAGTGCGGCGGCACGCCCGCGGCCAGCGGATGGCGGCGCAGCAGGGCCGCGCAGAACGCGTGCAGCGTGCCGATGGCGGCTTCGTCCAGGTCCTCCAGGCAGTCCAGCGCGCGCGCGCGCGCGGCGGTGCGCGCGTCCGGGTGCTCGAGCCGCTCCCCCACGCGGGCGGCGGCGGAGGACGGCGGCGGCGCCGCCGTGCCCGGCGCCGCGGCCACGAAGGCCTCCAGCTCCTGGACCAGGCGGTTGTGCAGCTCGGCTGCCGCCTTGCGCGTGAAGGTGATGGCCGCACAGCGGCGCAGCGGCGCTCCCTGCACCAGCAGCGCCTGCAGCATGCGCTCCACCAGCAGCGAGGTCTTGCCCGAGCCGGCACCGGCCTCGACCAGGAAGTCGGCCGACAGCTCGGTGACGGCGCGCTCGCGCGCCGCGGCGTCGTGCAGGGCCAGCGCCGTGCTCATGCTTCGGCGTCCGCATCCACGGCTGCGGCCGCGCGCGCCTGCTCCAGGAACAGGACGCTGCCGGAGAAGTCCTTCTTGCGGCTCACGCGCTTGCGCGGCAGCAGGAACAGCGCCTCCCAGGCCGGGAACGCGGCCACCCGCCGCTGCGTCGGCGCGTGGCCCAGGCGCATCGTGCCGTACCAGCCGTCGGCCGTGTCGCGCGCATCCGCGCGCACGCCGGCGAAGTGGCCGGCGCGCAGCTGCTGCACCAGCGTGCGCACGGTCTCCACCACGCCGGCGCGCACGCCGGCCCACACCTCCGGGCGCGTGCCCGAGCCGTACCCGCCCGCGCTGGCCGTGCCGGCGTAGGTCACCCCGGGGTGCACGCGCACCGCCTCGGCGCTCAGCTCGCGGTGCGCGAACTGGGGCAGGGTCTCCATGCGCAGCAGGTAGAGGGCGTTCTGGAGGGCCTGGCCGCGCAGGAACGCGTTGGCGTCGCTGCGCTGGGCCACGCTCCCGGTCTTGTAGTCGGTCACGCGCGCGCAGCCGTCCCCGATCAGGATGCGGTCGGCGCGGCCGCGGATGGACACGCGCAGCCCGTCCAGGTCGATGTCGCCGTCGAGACGGAGTTCCAGCAGCTCGGGCTGCACGCACATGGGTCCGGCGCCGATCTTGGCGTCGTCCAGGCCGGCGCGCAGGCGCTGCGCGTCCCATTCCAGGAAGCGCAGGATGGCGGACTGCCAGCGCTCGCGCTCGTGGGCCAGCCAGGAGGCGTGCTCCGGGTGCCCGGGGTCCTCGTAGAGCGGCGCCAGCTCCTCCACGCTGGCCGCCGCGGCGCGCTCGCAGGCTCCGTCCAGGCCGTGCGCGTACGCGCGCTGCAGCACCGCGTGCACCGCGCTGCCCAGACGGTCCGGCGCCGGCCCCGGCTGGCGCGCGCGCACCCGCTCCGGCACGCCCAGGACGTGGCGGAAGAAGCAGGCCATGGGCCGGCGGCCGTAGTCCTCCAGGCGGCTGACGGTGAGGTCCGCGGCGAAGTCGCGCTCCTGTGGCGCGACGCGTCCGTCGAAGCGCAGGTCGGGCGAATCCCAGGAGTCCACGACGCGGATCCAGCCGGGCGCCGGGCCGAGCAGGGCCGCCGCGGCCGCGCTGGCGGCGCACAGCTCGCCGGCCGCGGCGCCGGCGGGGCCGGCGCGCGCCAGCGCCAGGCAGGCGTCTTCGGTGGTGGCGGCGCCGGACTGCACGCGGCGCGCGGCCGCGTCCAGCGGGTCGCCGGGCACCGGCTCGAAGGACAGCGGCGCGCCGAGGAAGCGCTCCACTTGCCGGCGCGCCGGCGACTCGGCCAGCGCCGCCCCGTCCGCGTCCGCGTGCTGGCGCAGGACCAGCAGGCGCTCGCCGGCGGTGCGCAACGCCAGCTCCAGGAGCTGGCGCTCCTCCTCGCGCCCGTCGCGGCGCAAGGGCAGCGGATCGGGCAGGCCGCGCGCCAGCTGTGCGCGCGCGCCATCCGGCAGGAAGCCGCCGTCCTGCAGCGGCCGCGGGATCGAGCCCGCGTGCAGCCCGAGCAGGACCACGCGCCGGAAGCGCAGCCCGCGCGCCTGCTGGAAGTCGAGCACCGCCAGGCCGCCGCCGTCACGGCGCTCCCAGGGACGCACACCGCCCGACTGCACGGCTTCGCGCAGCAGCGCCGCCGGATCCTGCTCGGACGCCAGCGCGGCGGCGGCGGCCGCCTCCTGCCAGGCCCGGCGCAGCGGTCCGGCCACGCTCTCGTCCGGCACGCGCGCCAGGGCCGTGGCCAGCACGTCGGCCGCGTCGAAGCCGCGGAAGCGCGCCAGCAGCTCGCTGGCGGCCGGCTGCAGGTGCAGCGGCCGCTCGCCGGCGGAATCGACCGCGCCGGACAGCCCGAGCGCGTCCAGGAGCGGGCCGAGATGGGGCAGGTAAGGCCCGAGCGAGCGCGCGATCAGCGCCATTTCCTCGAGCGCGACGCCGTCACGCTGCCACAGCCGCAGCGCGCGCAACGCTTCCTCCAGCTCGGCGCGCGGGCCGCGCAGGCTGCGCGCGGACGCGGCCGGCGCCGGCACCGGCTCCGCCACCAGCGCGGTCACCGTGCTCGGGTTCAGGGACGCCAGCATGCGCGCGGCCGGCGCCAGGGCCGGCGCGGGATCGTCGCCCGGCGCGTGCGCGAACAGCTGCACCTCTCCGGCGCGCGCCAGCGTGCGCACCAGGCGGCGCCAGCGGCCCACCAGCTCGCTGAAGCCGAACAGCGCGATCGGGGGCAGGGGCGCGGCGTGCCGCTGCAGCGCTTCCCGCACGCGGCGCACCAGGTCGAACTCGTCCTCCAGGTCGGCCGCGATCACCGCCAGGCGCCAGCGCCGGAAGGCCTCGAGCAGGAGCTGGGTCTCCCGCGGCAGTTGCTTGAGTCCGCCGGCATCCGGCCGCGGCTCGTTGCGCTCGGGCGCACCGAAGCCGGCCTCGCGCAGCTCGCGGAAGGCCGGCAGCACGTGGCCGGCCATGCCGGCGAACGGCAGCCAGGCGCGGCCCGCGGGCAGCTCGGCCAGCGCCCGGCGCGCCAGCGCCGCGGCCGCGACCGTGCTCAGGCGCGCGCCCGGGTTCAGCCCGCAGCGCGCGGCCAGCGCCTGCGCCAGGCCGGCCGGCTCGAAGAACGCCAGGCCGAGCCGGGAGCCGCCGCCGGCGGCGAGCGCGCGCTGCAGCATCCGGCGCAGGCGGCGCGTCGGCGTCACGATCCAGACCGGTCGCAGCGGGGCGCCGGCGCGCAGCGCATCGAGGGCCGCGCGCAACGCCGCCTCCAGCGCCTGCGTGTCCGGATGGCAGAAAACCTGCAGTCCCACGCCCGCGAATGTAGCCGCTCCGGAGCCTAGACTGCCTGCTCCTGCATGAACCGCAACGCCGCCCTTCTTCTTCTTCCGGCCGCGCTCCTGGCCGCCGCGGCCCTTTCCCCAGCCTTCCAGGACGCGGAGCCAGCCCCCGCTGCGGCTCCGGCCGCGCCGGAGGAGATCCGGATCGTGGTGCTGCCGCCGCAGCGCACGCCGCACTGGGACACCGTGGTCGTGGACCACGACCTGCCGGAGCGCCTGCTGGTCGTTCCGCAAGGACAGCGCTTCGTGCTCACCGACCTCCTGGTCACCACGCACGACTATTTCCGCGACCAGGCTGCCTCGGCGGACGACCGCCTGTGGCTGGAGGGGGTCTCCGGCGCGCGCCGGAGCGTGGTCTTCGACGCCCTTTCCGGCGAGCTCGACCTGCCTCTGCACTGGGAGACCGGCGTCGCCTTCGGTCCCGGGGACGAAGTCTGGTTCAGCTACAAGTTCGCCGGCGACGGCAAGAGCGACTGGCTGCGCCGCCTGCACTACAGCGGCTACTTCGAAGCCGCCGGCGCCGAGTAAGGCCGCCCCGGGTCAGCCCGCCAGCTCGGCGCGCAGCGCCAGGAGCTTGCGGCCGACGCGCAGCGCGCCTTCCTCTCCCATCCGGCGCAACGCCTCCTCCAGCCCGAACCAGCGCAGGTCCTCGGATTCCGCGGCGTCCCGGCGCAGCTCCTCCGCGGGATCCGCGACCAGCAGGTAGCGCACGTCCAGGTGGTCGTGCGCGGCCATCGCTCCCGCAGCGGGGATGGCGTGGATGTCCAGGTCGAAGATCGCCGGCCCGCCCCCGAAAAAGCGCAGCCGCGTCAGGCCGCTCTCCTCGAACACCTCGCGCAGCGCGGTCTGCGCCGGGCTGCGCTCGCCCTCGTCATGGCCGCCAAGCTGCAGCCAGCGCCCGAGCTTGCGGTGATGATGCAGCAACAGGCGTTCCAGTCCCGGATCGGTCACGAAGGCGCTGGCCGTCACGTGTCCAGGAAGCGTGTCGCGGTGCCACCACGACTCCGTGCCGGCCACATGCGCCAGGATCCGCGCCCGGAACTCCTCCTCGCGCTCGTCCGCCGGCCGGTAACGGCGCAGCTCCGCGACCAGGACCAGCTGCGGCTCGTTCATGCCAGCTCGATCAGGGGCTGGCCTTCCGCCACCTCCGCCCCGTCGTCCACCAGGAAGCCGCGCACGCGCGCGCGCTCGGGCCCGCCGTACTTGACCGGATTGAAGGTCTTCATGACCTCCAGCAGGCCGACGGTCTTGCCCTCGCCCAGCTCGTCGCCCACGTTCACGTACTGCGGCGCCTTCGGCTCGGGCCGGCGCCAGAAGCGTCCCGCCTGCGGCGAGAGCAACAGCTTCAGGCCGGACGCGGCGGCCGCCGGCGCCGGCGCGGGGCCGGCGGTCTCGGCGCGCAGCGTGAACAGCGCCGTGCCGAAGCCGACGGGCAGGTGCTTGCGCTCCGGCGGGGGCGTGAGGACGTAGCCGGCCACGCCATCCGGCAGCAGCAGGCGGTAGGAGCGCTCGAGCACCACCAGCACGCCGGCCGTTTCCCGCGGCCCGCGGCGCGCGCCGGCCGCCGGCGCCTGCGCGTAACAGCCGACTCCGGGAGACAGCAGCTCCCAGCCGTCCCCGGAGGACAAGGGGCGCGCTTTCAGGAACAGGGTGTCGTCCATGCAGGCACCCGGCGGAATTCCAGACCGCGGCCGGCGCGCGTCATACGCCCTCCGTGAGCAGGTCCAGCTCGTGCAGCGACCAGATGCGCGGATTCTTCACGCGCCGGTAACCCTGACCCTGGTACGACGCCTCCACCAGACACTCCAGGTACGGGCGCAGCTCCGCGGGCGTCACGATCTCGTCCGTGTCCCGCTGGCTGGCGGCGAGGTAGGGATCCATGTCGGCCTCGATGCGGGCCTCCACGGCCTGCATGCCGCGCTCGATCTGGGCGCGCTCGCCCGCATCCTGCGCGGCGATCTCGAAGCTGTCGTCCAGCCGGGTGTTGTAGGTGGCGATGGCCAGCGTGCGGCCTTCCATCACCGACAGCCGGGCAAAGGGCGTCGCGAGCTGCAGCACGGGTTCGTACGGCAGTCCGGCCATGGCGTAATAGCCGGCGCCGCTGGCCTTGCGCAGCAGCACCGTGAACACGGGGTTGGCGGCCATGCTGTTGCTGTAGATCAGGTTGCTGCCGTAGCCGAGCAGGCCGTGGGCCTCCGCTTCGGCCCCGATGTCGAAGCCGCTGATGTCCTGCAGCCACACCAGCGGGATGCCGTCGCTGGCGCAGGCGCGCGCGAACGTGCTGATCTTTGCGATGCCTTCGCGGTACAGGATCCCGCCGGGCTTGACCTTGCCGCGATGCTCGGGGTCCGGGAGCGGCCCCTGCACGTTGGCGATGAAGCCGCAATACAGGCCGCGCACGCGCCCGATGCCGGTGAGCATCTCCTGGCCGCGGTGGCGCATCAGCTCCCAGAACAGGGAGCGGTCCACGAGCCGCGCGATCACCTGGCGCACGTCGTAGTACGTGCGGTGGTCGGGCGGGAACAATGTATCCAGCTCCTCCGCGGGGTGCAGGGGGCCGGCGGGCCCCACGTCGCCGCGCCGGTAGGGCGCGGAAGTGGAGGAGGTGCGCGCGATGTGCCGGCGCAGCGCCAGCAGGCAGGCCTGGTCGTCCGGAACGCGCTCATCGGCGCAGGCCGACTGGTGCACGTGCACCTCGGGCCCGCCGATGTCCAGGCTGGTGATCTTCTGGCTCTTCGCGCCCTTGATCAGGGCCGCGCCGGCGATGACCATGTACGCCTGCTCGGTCATCACCACCCAGTCGCTGATGATCGGCATGTAGCCGCCGCCGGCGATGCAGTCGCCGAACACCCCGGCCACCTGCGGCACGCCCGCCGCGCTCAGCAGCGAATTCATCTTGAAGATGTGTCCGGCGCCGTGGCGGCCCGGGAACGAGCGGCTCTGCTCGGGCAGGAACAAGCCGGAGCAGTCCACCAGGTACACGACCGGCAGCCGCAGGCGCAGGCCGACTTCCTGGGCGCGCTCGATCTTCTCCGGCGTCTGCGGCCACCACGAGCCGCTGGCCACCGTGTTGTCGTTGGCGATGACGATCACCCAGCGCCCTTCCACGCGCGTCAGCGCGGTCACCACACCGGCGCCCGGGCTGCGCAGCTTCTTGCCGGCCTGGTCGAACTCGCGGTCCCAGTTGACGAAAGTGCCGATCGGATGGACCGGCGCGCCCTGGTCCATGAACGCCTCCAGGCGCTCCCAGGCCGTCATCTTGCCCTTGTCGTGCACGCGTTGCACGTACTCCGGGCCCCAGCCGGCCCGCACCGCCGCGCGCCGCTCCTCCAGCACGCGCCGCTTCTCGGCCAGGAACTCGCCGTTGCGCCGCACTTCGTCCGGCTCGAGGAACTTCTCGCGCGGGCTCCCGAGCGGGTGCAGGGGGACGAAGGCCATGCGCTCGACATCTTGGAGCCGCGGCAGCCTGCCTGCCAGCGCCGTCGCGCACGGCCGCCCGGGACCTGGAGTACGCGAGCGCCGCGCGGAAGGAGCGAGGAAGAAGCGGCGCCGACCCGCCGTCCCATGACGGAGACGGGGCCGGCGAGCCCCAAGGAGGTACGGCATGAGCTGGAGAATGACTTTGCTGTTGCTGGCGCCCCTGGGCGCGTGTGCGACCGCGGCCAAGTCGGCCGCGGAGCAGGGACAGGCGCTGCAGCACGACCTGGTGCAGGTCGTGGACGTGGAATACACCGACGCGACGGTGTTGGTGCACGCCTTGCAGTCGACGCTCACGGAAAACGAGGAAGGCGGCTTGCGCGTCGCGGCCGACCCGCGGAGCAACCGCATCCTTCTGTCCGGATCCGCGGACGCCGTGGAGCGCGCGGTCGGCGTCATCGAGCGTCTCGACCGCCCGCAGACGGAGCACGTGGCGGTGCTGCGGCTCGAGAACATCCATGCGCAGGAGCTCGCTTCCGTGCTGACCATGCTCCTGCAGGAGCGTACCGTGATGGCGTACGGGCAGCACCATCTGCTGGCCACGGGCACGGAGGAGGAACTGGCGCGGATGCGGGAGCTGGTGGCCGAGCTCGATCGCACGGCTGGCGAGGATTCCTGATCGAATACTGGCCCCTTTGGGTGGGTTGGATTGCGGAGAAGCTTGTGTAACCGGGAGGGGGTCTGAGCGTGATCCGTGGAGCTGCGAGCACTGTCTCCCACCGACTCCGCCATGACGCGCTTCACGCCTCC
>SHNF01000011.1 GCA_004295085.1 Planctomycetota bacterium
GCGCGGCCAGGCCAGCGCTGCGGCGGCGGTCACTGCCACGCCGGCGACGGCCGCGGCGGCGGTGCGCCAGCGCGCGCGCAGGCGGTGGCGGGTGAGCAGGCGCGGCGAGTAGCCCAGCAGCACGCGGCCGAGGTCGGCTGCGAGGTCGCCGGCGCGCCCGTAGCGGCGCTCCGGATCCTTGGCCAGGGCCGTGGCGATGACGCGCTGCAGTGGCTCCGGCACGTCCGCGGGCAGCGGCTCCGGATCCTCGTGCAGCACGCGGTGGATGACCTCGCCCACGCCGGCCCCCAGGAACGGCGGGTGCCCGCTGAGGACGTGGTACAGGGTGGCGCCCAGCGAGTACACGTCCGCCGCCGCCCCGATCTCGCTGGGATCGCGCGCCTGCTCCGGGCTCATGTACGCCGGCGACCCGAGCGCTGCGCCCTGGCGTGTCAGGGTCGGATCCTCGGCGCGCCGCACCAGACCGAGGTCCGCCAGCACGGCGCCGCGCTTGGGGTGCAGGAGGATGTTGTGCGGCTTGACGTCGCGGTGCAGGGCGTCGTGGGCGTGCAGCTTCTCCAGGGCGCGCGCCACCTGCACGCCGATGCGCGCGGCCTGCTCCCACGACAGCGGCTGTTCCTTGCAGGCGTCGCGCAGGTTGGGGCCCTCGATGTACTCGAGCAGCAGCGCCGGCCGGCCCTCCACCTCCAGGGCGCCGTGCGACTTGACCAGGTTCGGGTGCGAGATCTCCTCCAGCAGCTCGGCCTCGCGCCGCCAGCGCTCCCGCAGGCGCGGGTCGCGGGCCACGCTTTCGCGCAGGATCTTCAGCGCCAGCAGCCGCCCGCCGTCGTCGGCCACCAGGTACACCTCGCTCAGGGGCGAGGCGCCCAGGCGGCGCACGAAAGTCAGGCCGGGCGGAAGGGCGGGCAGGCTCATTACGACAGCGCGACTGGCCGCACGCCGGGTCCGCCCGCTAGGGCTCGTCGGTCCCCGGATCGAGGCCGTACTTCTCGATCTTACGCAGCAGGGCGAAGCGCGAGATCCCGAGGCTGCGCGCCGCCTTGGAGCGGTTGCCCTGGTTGGCAGTCATGGCCTCGCGGATGGCGGCCACCTCCAGGGTCGAAACCCGCTCCGGCAGGGGCCGGGCCGGGCCGGGATCGCCGGCCGGCTGGGCCTGGGAGCTGCGGACCTCCGCCGACAGCTCGTCCGCGCCGATCGGACCCTCGCCCAGCAAGGTGAGGCGGCGCATCTCGTTGCGCAGCTCACGCACGTTGCCCGGCCAGGCGCAGCGCTGCAGCACCGCCTGCGCCTCGGGCGTGAGGCTGCGCCGCGCACGGCCCTCGTCGGCCGCCTCCAGGGCCAGGAAGTGCTCGGCCAGCAGCTCGACGTCGCCCTGGCGCTGGCGCAGCGGCGGCAGATCGAGCTGCACCACCTTCAGCCGGTAGTACAGGTCCTCGCGGAAGCGGCCCTCGCGCACCAGCTCCATCAGCTCCGTGTTGGTCGCGGCGATCACGCGCACGTCCACCTTGCGCACCTCATCGGAGCCCAGCCGCCGCACCTCACCCTCCTGCAGGGCGCGCAGCAGCCGGGCCTGCATGGCCGGCGAGGTCTCGCCCACCTCGTCCAGGAACAAGGTGCCCCCGTCGGCCTCCTCGAAGCGGCCGGCGCGGTCGCGGGTGGCGCCCGTGAAGGCGCCCTTGACGTGTCCGAACAGCTCCGACTCCAGCAAGGTGTCGGGGAGGGCGCCGCAGTTCTCCGTCACGAACGGCCTGGCGGCGCGAGCTCCGCCGTAGTGCAGGGCCTGCGCCACCAGCTCCTTGCCGGTGCCGCTCTCACCCACGACCAGGACCGAGACGTCGCTCTCCAGCACCCGTTCCATGGCCGCGTACAAGGCCTGCATGGCCGGCGATGTGCCCACCAGGCCGGCAAAACGCCCGGCGCTGAGGGCGTGCACGCGCCGCGTCTCCTCCTGCTCGGCCGTGACCCGCTGGCCGAGCTGGCGCTGCAGCGTGGCCGCCCTGCGCCGCAGCAGGCCGATCTCGCGCCGGTCGCGGGCTGCGCCCAGGTAATTGGCGGCGATGCTGCTCAGCCCGGCCAGCAGGTCCATCTCGTCCTGGCGGAACGCGCCGCTGGCCAGACGGTGGTCCACCACCAGCAGCCCCAGGACCTCGTCCTGCCAGCGCAGCGGCACGGCCAGCAGCGAGCGCAGGCCCAGGTCGGTGATGCTGGCCACCCCCGCGAACTCGCCGTCGCGGCCGGCGTCCTGCAGCAGCAGGGGGCGCTCGCTCTCCAGGGCGCGGCCGAGCAAGGTGCGCGACACCTTGCGCTCCGGTGCCGGGACCGGCTCGCGCGCGAAGTTGCGGCCGAGCGCCAGGCTCATGTGCCCCTTCTCCATCAGGAATACGAAGCCGCGCTCGGCGCGCGCCAGGGTCACTGCGGCGTCGATGAGCAAGGCCGCGGCGCGCTCGAGCTTGTCCTCCTGCTCCAGGGCGCGCAGCACCGCCAGCAAGGTCTGCATCAGCTCCCGTTCGCGGCTCTGCTGCTGGGTCTGCGTGGCTTCGGCGGCGCGCAGGCGTTCGATGCCACCGCCCAGGCGCAGCGTGGTGGTGCCGATGCGCAAGGTGTTGCCGGGCCCCAGCGGCCGGCGCTGCACGCGCACTCCGTCCACCCAGGTGCCGTTGGCCGAGTCCAGGTCCACCACGAACAGCTCGCTGCCCAGGCGTTCCAGGCGGCAGTGCAGGCGCGAGGCCAGGGGGTCCTCGAGCTGCACGTCGGTCTCCCGGCCCCGGCCGATGGTGAGCTGGTCTCGCTCCATGTGCACCACCCGCCGGATGTTGTCGCGTTCCACCACGATTTCCAGGGGCTCGGCCATCCGGGTCAGCATACTGTCCGACTCCGTGGCCCCGAGCCTGCGCCCTCTCCCCCCGCTGCCGTGGTGGAGCGGAGGCCTGCCCTTCCAGTGCACGCAGTGCGGAGAATGCTGCCGGGCACGCGGCGCGTACCAGTTCGTTTACGTGGGGAAGGAAGAGCGCCGGGCCCTGGCCCGCTTCCTGGGCCTGGACAGCGCGGCGTTCACCCGCCGGTATACCGTCCGGGACCCTTCCGGTTACCGGACGCTGCGCTTCTCCGGCGGCGCCTGCATCTTCCTCAGGGACAATCGCTGCCG
Source organism: Planctomycetota bacterium (assembly GCA_004295085.1). Taxonomy (GTDB): domain Bacteria; phylum Planctomycetota; class UBA1135; order UBA1135; family UBA1135; genus SHNF01. The sequence continues at coordinate 3,146 of SHNF01000011.1, forward strand.
CGTGCACCCGGCCAAGCCGGTCCAGTGCCGGACCTGGCCGTTCTGGCCGGAGCTGCTGCGCAGCCGCGCCGTCTATGCCCGGGAGGTGCAGTCCCTCTGCCCCGGCAGCCGGCGCGGGCCCCGAACGGACGCCGCCGAGATCCGCCGGCAGATGCAGGAGACAAGGCATTCAGAAGCGGCCGATTCCAGGCTAAAATGACTGGTTCCATGCCTGCTGCCGCAGCCCCGGAGATCGCCCTCCAGGTCATCCACCTGAAGAAGCTGTACGACCGCCAGGAGATCCTGCGCGGCATCACGCTGGGCTTCTACGGCGACGCCAAGATCGGCGTCATCGGGCCCAACGGCAGCGGCAAGTCCACCCTGCTGCGCATCCTCGCCGGTGAGGACCGGGAGTTCGAGGGCCAGCGCATCGTGGCCGAGGGCAAGAGCATCGGCTACGTGCCGCAGGAGCCCCAGCTCGACCCCGACATGACGGTCAAGGAGGTCCTGGCCGAGGCCTTGCGTCACGTGCACCAGACCCTGGACCGCTACAACGAGGTGTGCGCGCTCATGGGCCAGGCCGGGGGCGCCGAAGCGGACAAGCTGGCGCACGAGTTCGAGCGCCTGCAGGCCCAGATCGACACCCACAACATGTGGGAGGTGGACCGCCAGATGGAGGTGGCGGCCGAGGCGCTGCACCTGCCGCCAATGGACCGCAAGTGCGGGGTCCTCAGCGGCGGCGAGAAGCGCCGGGTGGCCCTGTGCCGCACCTTGATCGAGGAGCCGGACTTCATCCTGCTGGACGAGCCCACCAACCACCTGGACGCCAAGACCGTGGCGTGGCTGGAGCACCACCTGGCCAATTACCCGGGCCTCGTGATCCTGGTGACCCACGACCGCTACTTCCTGGACAACGTGGTCGGCTGGATGCTGGAGATGGAACGCGGCGTCGGTACGCCGTACCAGGGCAACTACTCGGCCTACCTGGCCGAGAAGGAACGCAAGCTCCAGATCGGCGAGCGCTCGGACGAGCGCCGCAAGAAGGTCATGTCGCGCGAGCTGGAGTGGATCCGCCAGAACCCCAAGGCCCGCACCAAGAAGAACAAGGCCCGCATCACCCGCTACGAGGAGCTGCGCCGCGAGGAAGAAACCTTGCGCCCCGACTCGATCGACCTCGTGATCCCCTCCGGACCCCACCTCGGCAACAAGGTCATCCAGGTGGACGACCTGTGGAAGGCCTTCGACGGCAAGGAGCTGCTCAACGGCCTCAGCTTCGAGGTGCCGCCCGGCGCGATCGTGGGCGTCATCGGCGCCAATGGCACCGGCAAGACCACGCTCATGAAGATGATCATCGGCCAGGAGACGCCGGACCGCGGCCGCGTGCTGCGCGGGCCCACGGTGCAGATGTGTTACGTGGACCAGACGCGCGAGACCCTGTCCGACCAGAAGACCGTGTTCGAGGAGATCAGCGACGGTCTGGAGTTCCTGCCGTTCGGTGCCGGCCAGATCCAGTCACGGGCCTACGTCAGCCGTTTCGGCTTCCGTGGCGCCGACCAGGAGAAGAAAGTCGGCGAGCTGTCCGGCGGCCAGCGCAACCGCATCCTCCTGGCCAAGATGCTGCGCGTGGGCGGCAACGTGATCCTGCTGGACGAGCCCACCAACGACCTGGACCTGCCGACCCTGCGCGTGCTCGAGGAGGCGATCGAGCACTGGTCCGGCACCATGATGGTGGTCAGCCACGACCGCTACTTCCTGGACCGCATCTGCACGCACATCCTGAGCTTCGAGGGCGACGGCAACGTGCGCTTCTTCCTGGGCTCGTACACCGACTACGCCGAGTACGTGGAGGAGGAGCGCGTGGCCGCCGGCAAGTCCCCGGAATCACAGGCCAGCAAGTACCGCAAGCTGACGATCTAGGGCTTGCCGCGGCTGCGCAGGCTGCAGGGTCGCCCGCAGCGGCTAGGGTAGGAGCGGAGCCGAGACCGTATTGGTCTTCACCGAGTCCGCGCCGCCCGGACCGCGCAGAACCACCGCCTGCGTGTAGGCCATGCCGCTCAGGCCGGCGGGAATGAGCACTTCGTGCAGGGCTTCGCCCGAAGCAGCGGCGACAGCCAGGCCGAGGAACAACTCTGGAGGCAGGATGTCGAGGCACAGGCCTCCGAACTGCGGGTAGCAGTTCCCGCTGCCCAGACCCGCTCGGCTCGCGAAGTAGAAGACACTCTCACCAGGCTGGGCGCCAGAGACGATGAACCAGACCCGGTGGCCGAGGATGAGCGCTCCCTGCGACAGCTGGGGTACGAGTTCCTCTCGCTCGTGGACGAAGACGTCCACGGTGCCGTTCGTGTCCCCAGGCACGAGGTTGCTCGCCGCGCTGTGGAACGCCACGGATCGGCCATCCCCGGACATCGAGGGAGAGACGCTGTCGTAGGTCCCCTGGCACCCGCTCGAGTCCACGCTCACGCGCGTCGTCTGCGCTGCCGGACGGTCGTGGACAAAGATGTCCCCGAAATCATTCGTATCCCTGGACACGAGGTTGGTGGCCAGGCTCCCGAACGCCACGAAGCGGCCGTCCCCTGAGATCGAGGGTTCGTAGCTGGTCCGGTTCCCCTGGACCCCGGCAGAGTCCACGCTCACCCGGACCGTCCGCCCGGTCTGGCGGTCGTGGACGAAGATGTCCACAAAGCCATTGGAGTCTCCGGGCACCAGATTGGTGGCCAGGCTTTCGAACGCCACCAAGCGGCCGTCATCGGAGATTGAGGAATCCCCGCTGTACTGATTCCCCTGGACTCCGGTCGAGTCCATGCTCACCCGCTCCGTATGAGCCATATGGCGGTCGTGGACAAATACGTCATCGACACCGTTTGTGTCTCCAGGCACGAGGTTTGTGGCCTGGCTCAGGAACGCCACGAAGCGGCCATCCCCGGAAATCGAGCTAGGGAGGCTATCGTCGTTCCCCTGGATCCCATTCGAGTCCACGCTCACCCGGACTGTCTGACCAGTCTGGCAGTCGTGGACGAAGGCATCCGAGGTGGAGTTCGTATCCCCGGGCACGAGGTTGCTTGCGAAGCTCAGAAACGCCACGAAGCGGCCGTCCCTGGAAATCGAAGAGAACGCGCTCCACGAATTGCCTTCCCCGCCGTTAGAGTCCTCGCTCACCCGTCTCGTCTGCCCCGTCCAGATGTCATGGATGAAGACGTCGCTGACCGCGTTCGTGTCGCCGGTAACGAGATTGTTGGCGAGGCTTTGGAAGGCCACGAAGCGGCCGTCTCCGGAGATGGAGGGATACCAGCTCTCGTCGTTCCCTTGGATCCCGCTCGAGTCCACGCTGATTCGCTCCGTCTGCCCCGTCTGCCGGTCGTGGACGAAGACGTCCTGGACACCGTTCGTGTCTCCAGGCACGAGGTTGCTAGCCGGGCTCTGGAATGCCACGAAGCGGCCGTCCTCGGATATCGAAGGATACCAGCTGTACGAGTTCCCCTGGATCCCGTTCGAGTCCACGCTCACCCGCTCCGTCAATCCGCTCGACGGCGGGCAGGCGCTGAATGCCGGGAACCCCTGCGCCATGAAGCCAGCCTCGACCTCCGCCATGTACGGCGTGCCGTCGAGCAAGCTGCCATTGTCGTCGTCCAGGATCAGCCAGTGGTCGCGGATGAGCGTCGTGATCCGGCTGTCGTCGTACGCCTGCATCCAAGATAGGTAGAGCGCGTTGGCTTCCTCATCTCCGAGCGTATTGCCCAGCGTGGAGTTCAGGTTGTTGCGCACCTTCCACAATGCGCCCATCAAGACCTCGCCGTCGTCATGGACCTCGCCGTTGCAACCCGGGTTAGCGTCGCCACAGAATGGGCGCGTATTCCAACCACTACGCAACGGCCCGCTTCCCGGTCCGAAGATGTCTAGGCCCAAGTCCGGCGTGTCAAAGAGGTACATCGCCCAGGTGTCCGCGGTGCCTTCGCCAAAGCCATCGGGCCCATTCCCGCTGCGATAGTTGTCATTTGCCCAGTGACCCTCCTCATGGGCGATCACTGTGCTGTAGGAGGCGTTCGGCGGCCCTTGGCAGAAATTGATGGAGCGCCCGATTCCTAGCACTCCGGGCCAATACCAAGCCGGACAGGTGGTGCCACCGACAATATTCACGTTCGCCGTGACCTTCTGGTCCATCGTCGGGTCGTTCGGGTCAATGCCCGCAATGAAGGCGTGGAACTTGTTGATGACGAGGAAGGCGTTGGCCTGGGCCGTCACAAGGTCGTCCGGCGGTTGATTGAGGTCGTAGATCAGAACCGTACCCGGCGTCACCAGGCCGACCTGCAAGTACTCGGCTCCAGCGTCGTTGTTCACGGCTGCGAACGGGCCGGAGAATCGGAAGACGACACGCTGAGTGCTCGTGCCGCCGTATGGGATGGAGAAGTTGCCGTTGGCGTCCGTCACCGAGGAACCGTAACGGCTGTGGACTTCCATCCCTTCAGTCCAGAACGGCTGCTCAGAGTTCGTGGGCGAATCCGGTAACTCACCTGGCGTCGCGTGGGTGCGGACCTGCCCGTCCAAACCGCCTGGCTGCTGGCACTGATGGAGCAGCTGATCGGTCCCCAGCACCTCCGGAGCCTGCTGGTCCGCCGAGACGTAGATCCGCCGTCCCGCAAGCAGGATGGTCGAGGCCCTGTCCACGGTGCCAACGGTGATGGACCATGCCAGCCGCGGTAGCAGCATGCTGCCCAACCGGTGCTGGTAGATGACGAGGCCCTCATCCTCGACCTGGTTGGCAACGCGGCCCTCCAGCCGCTCGAACTCTTCCGCTGCAGCTGAAAACGCCACTGCCGAGGACAAGGCAGGCACTGTATGGACTGCCTTCAGGTCTGGCAGGCCTGTAGTATCCACAGACAACATGCGCCCATGGAGGTCGAAGAGCACCGAAGCCGAACCTCCAACGACCGGGACACCATCCACTTCTTGGTCGAAGACGGCCGCCACCTTTGGAGCGGTTCCCGCCCGCTGCAGCGGAAGGCGCTTCACGTAGCGCAGGCGCAGTGTGTCGTCCTCGATTCCGAACATGGGGAACACTTCATCCACCACGATCCTGGCAAGTGTTTCCCACTCAGAGTCGGCAAAAGGCCGGAAGGTGGGCTCGACCGACCCGCCAAAGAGCAACTGACCGGTCCCGGTGCCAGGGTTCACACGAAGGATCCAACCGTCGCCACGGGCAGCCTTCCAGTCCTGGAAGGCCCGCTGGACGGAGGAGTCCTGCGCGGAGAGTCCGGGCGCCGCCAACGCCGCGGTCAGGAGGAAGGAAAGAGGAAGCTGGCTCATGGGGGTCGCAGATGTCTAGGCCAAGGAAACGGCTGCCATAGTAGGCCGCTGGTTGCTCGTCATTCTAATCCCAGTGCGCAATCGTACGGAATCTGCCAGGTTCTTTCGCAGAGCGCCGCGCCGGCAGTGGTCTTGTAGCTGCCCACTCGCCAGCGCCACCGGCAAGGCGCCCGAGTCGCAGGCCAGCAAGTACCGCAAGCTGACGATCTGATCACAGGTATCCTGAGAGAGCCATGGGCTCTCTCGGTCTGCTCCTTCGGGCCGCTGCGGCGCAGGGCGCCGGCGACTTCAACGGCGACGGCGCGCACGATCTGGCGGTCGCGGCGATCAGCGAGCGCGGCGCCGGCATTCGCGGCGGCGTCCTGCACACGCTGTATGGCCGTCCCGGCACCGGCCTGAGCGCCGCCGGCGACCAGTTGTGGTCCCAGGCTACGGCCGGCGTCGCCGAGGACCCCGAGGACAAGGACCAGTTCGGCTGGGCGCAGGCGGAAGCCGACTTCAACGGCGACCGCTACGCCGACCTCGCGATCGGCGTGCCGGGCGAGGATGTCATGGGCAGCGCCGACGCCGGCGTCGTGCACGTCCTCTACGGCGGCCCCTCCGGGCTGCAGGCGGCCGGCAGCCAGCTCTGGCAGCAAGGCCTGGCCGGAGTCGCGGACCTGCCGGCGCCGGACGACCGCTTCGGCCATGCGCTCGCCGCCGGCGATTTCAACGGCGACGGCTACGCCGATCTGGCCATCGGCGTGCCCGGCCAGGACTACTACTTCTCCATCCCCGCCGTCGGCGCCGTACACGTGCTGTTCGGATCCGCGGCCGGCCTGAGCTCCGCCGGCGCCTTGTTCTTCTTCGAGGGAGGCACCATCAACCTGGGCGACCTCCTCGATCAGTTCGGATTCGCGCTGACGGCCGGCGATTTCAACGGCGACGGCCGCGACGACCTGGCGGTCTGTACCCTCAACGGCAATGCCAGTGCCGGCAGCGTGGCGGTGTACTATGGTCGTGCCAGCGGCCTGAGCGATCGTGCGCAGGTGTGGGATCAGGACAGCCCCGGCGTCGGCGAAGCCGGCGAGACCGAGGACGACTTCGGATCCGTGCTCGGGAACGGCGATTTCAACGGCGACGGCTATGCCGACCTGGCCGTCGGCGTGCCGAACGAGTGGTTCGGTCCGATCGCCGGAGGCGGCCTGATCCACGTGCTCTTCGGCGGTGGCGGCGGCCTGACCGCCGCCGCCAGCCAGATCTGGACCCTGGACACGCCCGGCGTGCCCGGTCGCGCCGACAACGCCGATCATCTCGGCAACGCGCTGGCCGCCGGCGACTTCAACGGCGACGGCGCGCACGACCTGGCCGTCGGCGTCTCCGGTAGCAACGAGTGGATCGACGACGGCGGCGCCGTGCTCGTGCTCGCCGGCCAGGTGGGGCTCGGGCTGGTGGCTGCCGGCGCCCGTCTCTCCGGCCAAGGACAGGGCGGCCTCGGCGAAACCGCTGACATCGACGACTTGTTCGGCGAGCACTTGCAGGCCGGCGACTTCGACGGCGACGGCTTCCAGGATCTCGCGATCGGCGTGCCGCACGAGGATTTCATCCCCTTGTTCGACGTCGGGGTGTTCCACCTCCTCTACGGCAGCGCGGGCGGGCTGAGCGGAGCGCGCGACCAGGTGTGGAGCCAGGATTCATCCGGCGTGCGCGGGAAGAGCGAAGCGCTGGACATGTTCGGCCGCTTCTAGGCTCGGGTCTTTCCGGTCCTGAGAATGAAAACGGGGCTCCGGCGCGCGCGCCGGAGCCCCGAGCAGGCGCCTGCGACCGCTACTTGCGGAACTTGACGCGCTGCAGGATGATGTCGGAGATCTCGCGCCCGGCGGCCAGGCCCATGTTGTTGTCGAAGCTGTAGTGGATGCCGCCGTAAAGGCGCGACACTGCGGCTTCGTCCGAAGCCTGCGTGAAGGAGGTGAAGCTGCGCGTGCCGAAGCCGTACAGCGTGCCGGTGTCGTCGGTGAACGTCACGTCCCCCAGCAGATCGGTGAGCAGGCTGGAAGCCGCGCCCGATTGGGACGAGTGGCCCGAGCTGTACGAGGGGAACGGCGGCGTCACGATCAGCGGCACCCAGGCGGCGTCGATGTAGTCATTGATGTAGGTGATCGGGCGCAGGAGGTTGTAGGTGTACTTGTCGTTCCAGCAGGCGATGAAGGCGTCGGCCACGCCCAGGCCGATGCGGGCGTAGCCCTCGGCGGCCACGGCCAGGTCATAGCCGTGCTGCTGCGTCACCTGGCGCAGGATGCGCACCCAGTGGCCGGGCGGCGTGCCCGTGCCGGGGCCGTCGGCCCAGAACTGCGCGATGTTGATCTGGTCCGCGGTCAGGGTCTGGCTGACCGTGTATACCTCGTTGGCCGCCGCGTAGAAGGCCGAGCTCGGGTCCGTGCTGAACGCAATGTGCGGGCCGGCGGTGCACTGGCCCGGGAACACGATGCCGAACGTGCGCAGGCGTCCCCAGCAGGGCTGCGCCGGCGGAGCGAAGGCCGGCGGCGTCGGCTCCCACAGGCCCGGGCCCACCGGAGCCGTGTACGGGCAGTTGTTGTACTCGGCAAAGCCGTCCTGCGCAGCCCAGGCGAGCACCGCCGCGGCGATGGCCTGGCCGAAGTTGCGCGAGCGCTGGGCGACCGCGTCCGGCACCTGCTTGGGCGGGGAGGCGAAGTCGTCGATGAACGCCTGCTCCAGCGCGTCGATGCTGGCGAGCACGCCGGCGTTGGTGTACAGCCCGCGCAGCACCGCCGCGGAGGCGGCGTTGGCGGCGCTCGGCCAGTGGTAGGCGACGCCCTGGTTCACCTTCGGCAGCTTGGTCAAGGCGTTGAGCTGACCGGCCAGCGAGCGGTGCTCGCGCATGCCGGGGACAACCGACTCGTAGAAGGCGACGCCCCAGTAGCCGATGGCGCGTGAGGCCACCATGGGTGGCTGCGGCTGGAAGCGGACGGCGTCGTACAGCTGATCCGCCCAGGCGGAGGCGACATCGGCGTTGTAGCGGTCGGCCGGCGGCGACTGCCCGTCTTGCTGGGCAGGAGTCGTGCTTGTGACCGCCAGCGCCAGGCAGGCAATGGCTCCAGTTTGGATCCAGGATTTCATGGGAACACCGTTGACTCGGGGTAGGAAGGGCGGGAGGAAGAAGGTAGGTATGGCCCTTGCAGCTTCCAGAATACCACCGGTGCCAGAGCCCGGCACCTGGCGGCGGCCGCGCGCGCAGCGCAGCCGCAAGAAACCTGCGTAACCCTTTGTGGCGAAGCCGTGATCGGAGCATGCTCAAGCTCGGTCGCGATGTCTTCCTGGGGTCCGGCGCCGCCGCCCTCGCAGCGTGGTGCGGTCTGGGCCTTCCCTTGCCCGCGCAGTGCGATCCGGTGCAGGAAGCGAAGCTGCTGGCCTCCGACGGCGGCTCTTACGACCTGTTCGGCAGCGCTGTGGGCCTGGACGGCGACTTCGCCGTGGTCGGCGCGCGGCAGGATGGATCCGGCTTCGAGGGCTCGGCCTACGTGTTCGAGCGCCGCGGCGGCGTGTGGGGCGAGGCCGCCAAGCTGCGCGCCTTCGACGCGGCGGCGGATGATCGCTTCGGCTACGCCGCCGCCCTCTCCGGCGACAGCATCGCCATCGGCGCGCCCAATGACGACGACCGCGGCGCGTTCAGCGGTTCCGTGTACGTGTACGAGCGCCGCGGCGGATTCTGGCTGCTTGCTCACAAGCTGCTGGCGGCCGACGGCTCTGCGGACGACGCCTTCGGCGCCGCGGTGGCCCTCTCCGGCGCGGTCCTGGTCGCCGGCGCTGACTGCGCCGATCCGCGTGGGTTCAGCTCCGGCGCCGCCTACGTGTTCGAGCGCAGCGGCGGCGCCTGGATCCAGACGGCCAAGCTGGTGCCGGCGGACGGCGCCGCGCTGGATTCTTTCGGCTTCTCCGTGGCCGTCGACGGCGATTGCCTGGTCGTCGGCGCCTATGGCGCGGACCAGGCCGCCCCCGACGGTGGTGCCGCATACGTGTTCGAGCGCAGCGGCGCGGACTGGGTCGAGACCGGAAAGCTGCTCGCGCCCGATGCCGGCGATCACGATTACTTCGGGCAGTCCGTGGCCATGCGCGCCGGGCGGATCGTGGTCGGCGCCCCCCTGCACGACGGTCCGCACCTGATCGCGGGCGCCGCCTACGTGTTCGAGAAGCTGGGGGCAGCGTGGCGCCCCTCGGCCCGGCTGCAGCCGTTCGACCCGGAGCGCGGCGAGCGCTTCGGGCTGTTCGTGGCCGCCGGCGACGCTCTGCTCGCGGCCAGCTCGACCTCCAGCGCGCCAGGAGGGGCGCTGTTCCTGTTCGAGGAGGTCGCCGGCAGGTGGACGCAGACCAGCCGCATCGCCGCCGCGGACATGCTGGGCTTCGAGGAGTTCGGCCACGGCCTCGCCGTCGCCGGCGACTCGGTGATCACGGGAGCGCTGTCCGACGACGACCTGGGCCCCTTGTCGGGCTCCGCCTACGTGTTCCGCGCGTCGACGGCAGCGGCCTGCCCGCGCCTGACGCTGGCCGGCGCCTGCGGAGGCCTCATGAGCTGCCGCGCGCAGGGTCTCACGCCCGGCGGCGCCGCGGCATTCTTCGCCAGCTCGCAGCGGCGCGCCTTCACGCTCACCGGAGCCGCGTGCCACGGCATCACCCTCGACCTGCATCCGCCGTTCCAGGGCAGCAGTCCGTTCGTGCTGGTGGATGCGGACGGCGACGGCGGCGTCGGCGCCAGCGCGTACGCGCCGCCAGGGCTGTGCGGCCGGCTGCGCGTGCAGGCGCTGGACCTGAGCGCGTGCCGCAAGACCAACTATGTGGACCTGTGAACGCGCTCAGCGGCCCTGAAAGCGCGGGGCGCGCTTCTCGGCGAAGGCCGCCAGTGCTTCCAGGCGGTCCTGGGTCGGCACGATGCGCTGGTAGCAGGCGTACTCGTGTTCGAGTGCGGCTTTCACCGGCAGGTCCAGGCCGCCGTCCACGGCCGCCTTGGCTGCGCGCAAGGCCAGCGGCCCGTTCTTGAGCAAGGCCTCGAGCACATGCTCCGCTTCCGCCCGGGCTCCTCCCGCCGGCGCCGTGAAGTTCACCAGGCCGCTGGCCCTGGCTTCCGCAGCGCCCAGGCGCCGCGCCAGCAGGATCAGCTCCTTGGCCCTTGCCGCTCCGACCAGGCGCGGCAGGCGCACGCAGCCTCCGGCGCCCGGGATGATGGCCAGTGAGGTCTCGGTCAGCCCGATCTCAGCCGTCTCGTCCATGACGCGCAGGTCGCAGGCCAACGCCAGCTCGCAGCCGCCGCCGAGGCAGGCACCGTTGATGGCGGCTACCACCGGCTGGGGCAGGGATGCGACGTCGTCCATGGCGCCGCGGATCTGGACCACGAATTCCTGCACCTGCGCCGCGCTGAAGCCGCGCCGTTCCTTCAGGTCGGCGCCGGCGCAGAACGCCCTGTCCCCGGCGCCGGTGATCCCGACCACCCAGACGTCGGGGTCGGCGGCCAGGGCGGCGCAGTGGTCGCGCAGCTGCCGCAGCGCGGGCAGCGACAGCGCGTTGCGCGCCTCCGGGCGGTTCAGCGTCAGCCAGGCCGCGTGGCCGGCTCGCTCCAGCAAGACCAGGCGGGCGTCGCTCATGCAAGGGTGAGTGCGCGCAGCGTGCGGCCGGGAAGCGTATGGCCGAGGACGCCTTCCAGGAAGCGCCCGGCCGCTGCGACGGCCTGCAGGTCCACCCCGGTCTCGACCTGCATGCGCTGGAACAGCGCCACCAAGTCCTCGGTCGCCAGGTTGCCGGCCGCGCCGGGCGCGTATGGGCAGCCTCCGGTGCCACCCACGGCCGCGTCGAAGGAAGCCACGCCGGTTTCCCAGCCCGCAACCACGTTGGCCAGGGCCGCGCCGTAGGTGTCGTGCAGGTGCAGTCCCAGCCGCTCTCCCGGCAGCATGTCTTGCGCGCGCGCACACAGTGCGCGCACCGCCAGCGGCTGGGCCACGCCCAGCGTGTCGGCGAGCACCACCTCGTCGGCCCCGCAGTTCACCAGGAAGGAGACCAGTTCGAGCACGCGCTCCGCCGCGACGGGACCCTCGTACGGGCAGCCGAAGGCCGTGGACAGCGAGGCCCGGCTGTGGATGCCGGCCGCGCGCGCCCCCGCCAGCACGCGGCGCGCCTCCTCCATGCTGCGCGCCACCGAGCAGTTGAGATTGGCGCGGTTGTGGCTTTCGCTGACCGAGAACACCAGCGTCAGCAGCCGCAGTCCGCTGGCCGCCAGCCGCTCGAAGCCGCGGAAGTTCGGCACCAGCGCGCCCAGGCGCACGCCGCCGGCCCAGCCGGCGGCGTGCAGCTGCGCGCTCAAGTCGTCGGCGTCGGCGAGCTGGGGGATGCGGTCCGGGCGCACGAAGGAGGTGACCTCGATGCCCCAGGGCCTGGCGGTCGCCAGCCGGCGGATCAGCTCGAGCTTGACCTCGGTGGTCAGGACCGTGCTCTCGTTCTGCAGCCCGTCGCGGGGGCCAACCTCGTACACGCGCACGCGTTGCGGACCGGGCATCAGCGCTCCAACTCCACCATGAGACGGCGGACGTGGCCCTGCAAGCAGAATTCCGCCCGCGCGCGCTGCGCCGCTGGCACGAACTCCCCCCGCCGCTCCCGCATCAGCTGGTAGGCCGCGAGCGCCGCCTGCGGGCTGTCGGCCACGGCCAGCAGCGGCATGCCGACCAGCTCGCAGATGCCGGCCTCGGCCGTGGTGATGACGGGCACGCCCGACGCCACCGCCTCCAGGCACACCAGCGAAAAGGCGTCGTAGCGTGTCGGATGCAGCAGGCACGCGGCCTGCGCCAGAGCCGCCCGGAATCCTCCGTCCCAGCCGTGCAGGAACACCTGCTGGAGGTCCTGCGCGCCGATGGCGCGACGCAGGTGCGCCGGCGAGGCGCCCCACATGCGCAGGACGGCCCGCGGCCAGCGGCGCGCCAGCTCCTGGAACCAGCGCACGGCTTCGGCCGCGCCCTTGAGGCGCGCGTCCCGGCCGCAGAACAGGAACAGCGGCGCGCCAGACTCCGGCTGCGTGCGCGGCGCCGGCACCGGCGCGGCCAGCGGCGGCGGCAGCACGGCGCAGTCCACGTCCGCGCGACGCGCGCGCAGCTCGCGCGCGACCTTGGGCGAGCCGGCCAGGACGCGCGCGCAATGCTGGAGCGTGCATTCTTCCAGGCGCTCCAGCGCGCGCGCCTTCCAGCCGGCCAGGCCGCGGGCAGCGCACGCGCCGCGCGCCTGGCGCAGGTGCGGCGCCGAGCCGCCGTGCGCCTGGTAGATCGCCCCCGGGAAGGGGATCGCGCGCACTGCCAGCACGCGCTCGGGCCGCAGCGCGAGCGCGGCGTCGGCGATGCGCTCGGCGTCTCTGCGATCGCGCCACGGCCGCGGCCAGGCGCTGGCGCGCACCGGCGCCGGGATCACGCCGTGCGGCGGCGTCCGGCCGGCGTCGCGCGCCACAAGGAACACGTCGTGCCTGGCTGCCAGCTCCGCCAGCACCGGCTCCAGGTACGACTCGAGGCCGCCGTGGCCGCGCCGCCACCGATCCAGCAGGACCGCGATGCGCACTGCCGCCTTACCCGTAGCGCGGAACGTGGCGGCGGATGCGGCGCGACTTGGCCAGGATGGCGCGCACCCAGCGCCGCGCCTCGGCGTCGCCGCGCGCCTTGCCCAGGTACCGCAGGAGGAAGCGCAGGCGCGCCGAGCGGCTCACCGCCGAAGGCGCTGAGGATTCGAGCGCGGCCAGGTCCTTCACCAGCCAGCGGCGGCGCGGCGGCGCTCCCCGGCCGACGCGCGCCAGATCGATCAGCCACAGGCGCCCATCCAGCCCGCGCAGGACGTGGCCGCAGTACAGGTCGCGGTGGAAGAAGCCGGAATCGTGGAAGCGACGCACCAGGCCGGCGAGCGCGTGCAGCGCCTGCCCCTGCGCAGCGTCGCGGCGGCGCAGGAACTGGTGCAGCGGATCGCCGTCCACCGCGCGAGTCAGGAGAAAGGACCGGACCGGTGCGCCCACGGCGGCGCCGCCTTCGCCCACGGCCACGCGCGCCGGCACCTCGAAGCCGGCGCGGTCCAGCGTCTCGATGTTGTCCCACTCGCGCCGGGCGGGGCTGCGGCGGCCGCGCAGGCGCTCGCCCAGGGACAGACCTCGGTATATCTTCAGGTACCAGGCGCTGCCGCCGACTGGGATGCGGTACGTGCAGCGCTTCCCGGCGGCGCGGGCCACGGTTCCCGTGTAAGCCAGGGCGCCCTCCAGGCTGTCCAGGCCCAGTGCGCGCAGTCCATCCACGGCGTCGGCCGCCGCCAGCACGCGGCCGGAATCAAGGGGGACGCAGCAGGAGGGCGTGGCAGGCACGGTCGTGGCGACACGGGGGCGGCGAAACAGTAAGATTTTCGGCTCCCTTTGCGCCCAGGGCGCAGGAAAGACACCGAACCCATGGCCCAGGCTGTCGCCACCCCCCCCACGAGCTCCACCGAGAACAATCCCTACGAGCAGATGCTGCGCCGGCTGCGTCCCGCGGCCGAGATTTTGCAGCTGGACGAGGGGACGTACCGGATTCTCGCCACCCCCGCCAAGGAGCTGACGGTGGCGGTGCCGGTGCGCATGGACGACGGCTCGCTCCAGGTCTTCACTGGCTACCGGGTGCAGCATTCCACCACCCGCGGGCCGGCCAAGGGCGGCATCCGCTACGACCTCAACGTCAGCCTGGACGAGGTCAAGGCCCTGGCGGCGTGGATGACCTGGAAGTGCGCCGTGGTCAACGTGCCCTTCGGCGGGGCCAAGGGCGGCGTGATCTGTGATCCGCGCACGATGTCACAGGGCGAGCTGGAGCGCCTGACGCGCCGCTACACCGCCGGCATCCTGGACATCATCGGGCCGGACCGGGACATCCCGGCGCCGGACGTCAACACCAATGAGCAGATCATGGCCTGGTTCATGGACACCTACTCCATGCACGTGCGCATGCCGCAACCGGCGGTGGTGACCGGGAAACCTATCGGGCTGGGCGGCTCGCGCGGCCGGCGCACCGCCACCGGCCTGGGAGTGTGGTTCGTGGTGCGCGAGGCCCTGCGCTACCGCAAGATGGAGGGTCCGGTGCGCGTGGTGGTCCAGGGCAGCGGCAACGTCGGCGGCATCGGCGCCGAGTTCCTGCATCGCAACGGACACAAGGTCGTCGGCATGTCCGACGTCTTCGCCGCGATCCACAACCCGAAGGGGCTGGACGTGCCCAAGGTCCTGGAGCACCTGGGCCGGACCAGGTCGCTCGAGGGCTATCCCGACGCCGAGCGCATCCCGCACGAGCGGCTGCTGGAGCTGGACTGCGAGGTCCTGATCCCGGCGGCGGTGGAGAACCAGATCACCAGCCGCAATGCCGACCGGATCAAGGCGCGCGTGATCGTGGAGGGCGCCAACGGCCCGACCACCGCCGAAGCCGACCGCATCCTGGAGCAGAAGGGCGTGTTCGTGGTGCCGGACATCCTGGCCAACGCCGGCGGCGTCACCGTGTCCTATTTCGAATGGGTGCAGGACCGCATGGCTTACTTCTGGGAGGAGGAGGAAGTGAACCAGCGCCTGGAGCGCGTCATGGTGCGCTCCTTCAACGACGTGGTGGCCACCGCGGAGAAGTTCTCGACCAGCCCGCGCCTGGGCGCCTACCTCCTGGGCGTGGAGCGCGTGGCCTACTGCCTGCGCATGCGCGGCCTGTACGCCTGAGAGTCCCGCGGGGTGGCGCCGCCGGCGCGACGCCACCCCGCTGCGGGCCAGGTGCCGTCCTCTAGAGGACCGTCGTGGCCACGACGTTGGAGGTGTTGCCGTTCTCGGCCGCCTGGATCCACACCGTGCGGCCGGACAGGACCGGCGGCACCACGGCTCCGAGCGAGGCGTTGCCCTGGCCGTCGGCGCGGTCCGACCCGGCCAGTCCCGGATTGTCCAGGCCCAGGGTCACGTTCAACTGGCTCACCGGCGTAAGTCCGGTGCCGGTGAGGCTGTAGCCGAAGAACACGACCTGGTTGGCGGTCGCGTCACTGACGCTCACGGTGGCGGCCGAGCCTCCGGTCAGCGTCGGCACGCTCAAGGTCATCAGGTCGGGCGCGATGCGCCAGATCTCGCCACCGTCGGCGTCTACGATGTAGATCTCGCCGGAGGCGTCCTCGCCGAAGGAAGTGATGCCGGTGATGGCGCCGACCGCCGGCTCCAGCTCGCTGGTGCGCTCCCGGAAGTCGGTCATGGTGGTGCCGTCGTAGCGCAGGCTCCAGATCTGGCCGCTGCAGTAGTCCGCGAAGAAGTACGTGCCCTGCAGGCCCGGGATGGCGCTGCCGCGGTACACGTAGCCGCCCGTGATCGAGCAGCGGAAGTTGGGGAAGCCGCCGTGGCTGTACTCGTAGAAGGGCAGCACCAAGCCGGTCTGATTGCAGCCGACGGCCGGCTCGTGGCAGTGGCGGCCTTCCATGATGTCCCAGCCGTAGTTCTCGCCGCCGGGGCTGTTGCCCGGCTGGAAGCTGACCTCCTCCCAGCTGCCCTGGCCCACGTCGGCGATGTACAGGTCGCCGGTCAGGCGGTCGAAGGCGCAGCGCCACGGGTTGCGCGTGCCGAAGGCCCAGATCTCATCCAGAGGCGCGCTGCCCACGAACGGATTGCTGCCGGGGATGGCGTACGGCGAGCCGCCGTCCACGTCCAGGCGCAGCATCTTGCCGAGCAGCTCCTGGCCGTTCTGAGCCCGCTCCTGCGGGTCGTTGGCGTCGCCTCCGTCACCCATGCCGATGTAGAGGTAGCCGTCGTTGGGGCCGAAGGCCAGCCAGCCGCCGTTGTGATTGGAGTACGGCTGGTTGATGGTGATGATGGTGAAGGCGCTGCCCGAGTCGGCCACGTCCGGGTCGCCGGCCGAGACCGTGTAGCGCGCCACCACGGTGTGGCCGGAGTTGTTGGTGTAGTTGATGTAGAAGAAGCCGTTGCTGGCGTAGTCCGGGTGGAAGGCCAGGCCCAGCAGTCCGCGCTCGCCGCCCTGGCTGGCGAGGGCGCCGACGTTGAGGAACGGCGTTGCCAGCAGGCTCCCGTTCTTGATGATCTTGATCAGTCCGGAGTTCTGCTCCAGGATGAACAGGCGCGTCGTGTCCCCGGGAGGAGCGGTGAGGAACAGCGGCTCGGACAAGCCGCTGACCACCTGGACGGTGCGCAGCTTCTGGGCCTGCGCCAGCGGAGCCAGCAGCGCCAGGCCGGCGAGGGCCAGAGACGCGCGCCGGATGAGGGAATGCGAGGTTTGCGGCATGTATGGTCTTGAGTTGGGTCCGAGGGTCAGCGGTGGGCGATCGCATCGCACGGGGCCAAAAATTCTAACGGGTCCCGGAGGTTACCGGCGCCGGTGCACGCGCCTAGCCGGCAGAAGCCCCCCGCCACTGACCCGTGGATCGAGGATCACGACATGCTCGCTTCCGGCTTTCTGCTCCTGGCGATTGCCCCCCAAGGCGTGCCGGCCCAGCCCTGGCTCGACGCGGCTCGGTCCGCGGCCGAGCGCAGCGTGGTGCTCAAGCTGGACGACGCGCTCGCCGCCGACGCGCGGGACGGCGTCCTGCTCGGCGTGGCGCCGGAAGTGGCCGCCGTGGCGCAACGCCTCGGCGGGCTGGCGGTGGAGCGCTACTTCACCCAGTCTCCGGCCGAGCTGGCCGAGCTGCGCCTGCGCGGCCTGGGCCGCGGGGCCTGGCCGCCGCCGCCGGACCTGAGCCTCTATTTCCGTGTTTCTACGGAGACGCCCGCAGCCGCGGCGGCGCTGGCCGAGGAGCTGCGCCGGCTTCCCGGCGTCGCCTACGCATACGTGGCGCCGGCCCCGGCCGATCCGCCCACGGACATTCCGCCCGTAACGCCCGACTGGACCCAGTTCCAGGACTACTTCGAGGCGCCCACCCGCGGCACCCGCCAGTACGCGCTGGCCGGCTTCCTGGGGGCGCGGGGCCGCAACGTCCGGGTCACCGACTGCGAGTACGCGTGGGTGTACGACCACGAGGACATCGAGCTCAACGCCGGGCGCCTGGTGGGCGGAACCCCGGTGGGCTTGTTCTCCGACCACGGCACGGCGGTGCTCGGCCAGCTGTACGCGCAGGACAACGACTACGGCGTCACCGGCGGCGTGCCCCAGTGCGAGATGTACATGGCCACGGAGTACGCCACGCAGTTCGGCTTCAACCCGACGCAGGCCATCATCAACGCCGCGCTGAGCAGCCAGGCGGGCGACGTGATCCTGCTGGAGATGCAGACCAGCGGCCCCACCGGCGCCTACGTGCCGGAGGAATGGACCCAGGCCTCGTTCGACGCTATCCAGAGCGCCACGGCGGCCGGCATCCACGTGGTGGAGGCCGGCGGCAACGGCGGCATGAACCTGGACAGCGCCGTGTTCGGCGGCGCCTTCGACGTGACGGTGCGCGACTCGCGCGCCGTGATCGTGGGCGCGGGCAGCGCCATGGACCACATCTCGCTCTGGTTCACCAGCCGCGGCAGCCGCGTGGACTGCCAGGGCTGGGGCGAGAGCGTGTACACGGCCGGCTACGGCAACTTGTTCCAGGCCGGCAGCGACGACCGCCAGGACTACACCAGCAACTTCAGCGGCACGTCCAGCGCCTCGCCGATCGTCACCAGCGCCGTGGTCGCCCTGCAGGGCGCCATGGAAGCGCACGGCATGACGCCGCCGACGCCGCTGCAGCTGCGCGACGCCCTGCGCGTCACCGGCACGCCGCAGCCGCCCCTCAACGCCGCCATGGGGCGCATCGGCCCGCTGCCCGATCTCGAGGCCTTGTTCGACTGGTTCGGCCTGCCCCAGGGGCTGCGCCACGGTCCGCGCGCCGTGCTGGGCGGCCTCTTCACGCTCGAGCTGAGCGGCAATCCCAGCGAGTCCTGGACGCTCTACCGCGCGCTGGACACCGCGCTCACCCCGACGCCGCAGGGCATGCGCGTGCTCGGCAGCAACCACTTCGCCAGCGTCGCCAGCGGCAGCTTGTCGGCCGCCGGCACCGCCACGTACACCACGCAGGTGCCCAACCGCAGCGGCCTGGCCGGGCGCGAGGCCTACCTGCAGGCGCTGTTCGGCAGCGCCCGCTGGTCCAACGGCGGAGCCGTCACCCTGGAATGACCGCCTCGCCCGGACCCGGCTGCAGGCCCCAGCGCAGCTTGCCGCGCAGGCGCGCGTAGAAGCCCGCCCGGGGATCCACGATCAGGCGGAAGCGGCGCGCGCTGGGGCCCACTTCCACGGCGTCGCCGGGGCGCAGCGGCCGCTGCTGGTGCCCGTCCACCGTGAGCTCCGCCGCCGCGCGCGTGCGCAGCAGCGCCTGTCCGTTCCCGGGCAGGACCAGCGGGCGCATGTCCAGGGTGTACGCGGCCACCGGCGTCACCACGCAGGCGTCCAGCCGCGGGCTCAGCACCGGGCCGCCGGCGGCCAGCGAATACGCCGTCGAGCCGGTGGCGGTGGCCACGATCACGCCGTCCCCGCGGTAGGTGCACACGGCGCGGCCGTCCACGGACAGGTCCACCTCGGCCATGCTCTGGCTCGCGCCGCGCAGGACCACCACCTCGTTGAGGAAGTGCGTGTCCAGGAGCACGCGCCGGCCGCGGCGCAGGCGCGCCCGCATCAAGGCGTGGCTCTCGCACTCGCCGGCGCCGCCCAGGGCCGCGTCCAGCACCTCCTGGGCGCGCTGCGGCGCCACCGCCGCCAGGAACCCGACGCTGCCGAAGTTCACGCCCAGCACCGGCGCATGGCGCTCGCCCAGCCTGCGGCAGGCGTTCAGCATGGTGCCGTCGCCACCGAGCACCACCAGCAGGTCTGGACGGCTGCGGATCGGCCTGCGGCTGCGCGCGTTCTCGATGCCGAGCACGGTCGCGGAGCCGGCCAGATGCGCGCGCAGCTGCCGCGCCAGCCGCAGCGCGCCGGCCTTGCCCGGGTCGGCGCAGATGAGGACCCGCGGCCGCCCGCGGGGCAGGGACAGCGGCTCCAGGTCCACACCGTTGCGCTGGAGGCGCCGTGCCATCAGGAGGCGCGCGCGGGCTCCGCCGCATCCTGGATGGCCGCGCTCCAGGCCGCGGCAAGCTGCTCCGGCGCCAGCCCGCAGGCTTCCAGCTGCTCCTCGCGGCTGCTGGCATGTTCGATGAAGCGGTCCGGCACGCCGTGGCGGCTCAGGCGCGGGCGCAGGCCCAGGTCCGCCAGCGCTTCGGCCACCGCCGAGCCGAATCCTCCCTGCAAGGCGTGCTCTTCCACCGTGGCGATCCAGGCGTGGCGCCGCGCCACGCCGGCCAGCGCCCCGAGGTCCAGCGGCCGGCAGAAGCGCAGGTCCCAGACCTCCAGCTCCAGGCCTGCCTGCGCCAGCAGTTCAGCCGCCTGCACGGCGTTCTCCACCACCGCGCCCAGGGCCAGTACGGCCCCGTGGCCGCCCTCGCGCAGGCGCTCGGCGGTGCCGGGCACGAGCTCCGGGCGCAGCTCGTCCGGCGCTCCCAGGCACTCCACGGCGTTGGCGCGCGGCCAGCGCAGCGCCCACGGCCCGCCGCGGCGCAGCGCCGCGCGCAACATCCGGCCCAGGTCCACGGCGTCGCGCGGCGAGGCCAGCACCACGCCAGGCAGGGCACGCAGGTAGGCCAGATCGAATAGACCGTTGTGCGTAGGCCCGTCCTGGCCCACCAGGCCGGCCCGGTCCAGCGCCAGGATGACGCTCTCGCGCTGCAGCGCCACTTCCTGGAACACCTGGTCGTAGCCGCGCTGCAGGAACGTGCTGTACACCGCTGCCACCGGGCGCATGCCGGCAGTGGCCAGCCCGCCGGCGAAGGCCACGGCGTGCTGCTCGGTGATGCCGGTGTCGTAGAAGCGGCCTGGGAACTGCTGCGCGAACTCGGCCAGACCGGTGCCGTCCGGCATGGCCGCGGTGATCGCCACCACGCGCGCGTCCTCGCGGCCCAGCTGCAACATCTCGTCGCTGAACACCTTGGTCCAGGAACGCTTGCCGGCGCCGCTGCGGACGCGGTCGGCCGGGCTGGGCAGCTTCGGCGGCGCGATGCCGTGGGCGCGCTGCGGGTCGCTGGCGGCCGGCGCGTAGCCGTGGCCCTTCTCGGTCAGGAAGTGCAGCAAGGACACGCCCTCGATGCGCTGCACCCGCTCCAGCGCGTCCAGCACCTGGCCGAGATCGTGGCCGTCCAGGGGCCCGACGTAGTTGACGCCCAGCTCCTCGAAGATGTGCCCGGGCACCAGCACGTGGCGGATGACTTCGCCGAACTCCTTCAGGCGCCCGCCGACCACCGGCATGCGTGCGGCCAGGTCGCTCAGGCGCTCGTAGGCGCGCTGCATGGTGCGCGAGGTGCGAATGCGCGACAGGTAGCGCGCCAGGGCTCCCACCGAGCGGGCGATGGACCACTCGTTGTCGTTCAGCACCACGATCAGGCGCGGGCGGCGCTCGGCCGCCTCGCTCAAGCCCTCGAACGCCACCCCGGCGCCGAGCCCGGCGTCGCCCACCAGTGCCACGGTCCAGGGCGGCGGCGTCGCGGCCGGGACACCGGCGCGCAGGCCTTCGGCGATGCCGAGCGCGAACGAGACCGCAGTGCCGGCGTGGCCCGCCGTCAGCAGGTCGTATCCGGATTCCGCGCGGTTGCAGAAGCCCGAGAGGCCGCCGGTCTGGCGCAGCGTCTCGAAGCGGCTGTAGCGCCCGGTCAGCATCTTGTGCGGATAGCACTGGTGGCCGACGTCGAACACCAGGCGGTCGCGGCGGAAGTCGAAGCGCGCGTGCAGCGCCACAGTCAGCTCCACCACGCCCAGGCCGCTGCCCAGGTGCCCTCCGCTCTTCTGCACCTTCTCGATCAGGGCCGAGCGCAGCTGCGCGCACAAGTCCACCAGCTCCTCCACGGAGCGGCCGTGCAGCTCCAGAGGGGATTGCAGCTCAGCCAGGCGCAAGGTCTTCATGGGGCCCGTTGCAGCAGGAATGCGGGGACATCTCTTAGGACCTGGCGATGGCGCCGCAAGGGCAGTTCCAGCAAGGCTTTATGCGCTTCCTCCGCAAGCTCTGCGGCGCGCCGCCGGGTGCCGTCCAGTCCGAGCGCCGCTACCAGCGTAGCCTTTTCCAGGGCCTGGTCGCGCCGCGGATTCTTGCCCAGCTGCTCGCGCGAGGCGGTTGCATCCAGGAGGTCATCGGTGGCCTGGAACAGCCGCCCCAACGCCCCGCCGAACGCTTCCCAGGGCTTGGGATCGACGCCCGCGGCGGCCGCGCCCATCTGCAGCGCGGCGCAGAGTAGCGCCGCGGTCTTGCGCGCGTGGATCGCCTCCACGTCCCCGGCGCGGCAGCGTGCACCCTCGGCCTGCAGGTCCAGCACCTGCCCCCCCACCATGCCGGCGGCGCCGGCGGCAGCCGACAGCAGCGCCGCCTGCTCGCGCGCCAGGCGCGCATCCTCTTGCGCCGCCAGGGTCTCGAAGGCCAGAGCCTGCAGCGCGTCCCCGGCGAGAACCGCCAGCGCCTCGCCGTAGATCACGTGCAGCGTCGGCAGACCGCGGCGCAGCTGGTCGTCGTCCATGCACGGCAGATCGTCGTGCACCAGCGAGTAGGCGTGGATCATCTCGGCCGCCAGCGCTCCCGCCAGCGCGCGCCCGCGCACGCCGCCGGAGGCCTCGCAGGCCAGCAGGCTCAGCGCCGGGCGCAAGCGCTTGCCGCCCGCAAGCAGCGCCCGCTGCATCGCCTCGCGCAATGCCGGCGGGGCTGCCGCCGCGCTGCGCCGCTGCAGCGCCGCCGCCAGCGCTACCTCCACCTCGGGCCGCGCCGCCGCCAGCCAGTCGGCGAAGCTAGCCGTCTGCACGCTCACGCGCCGCGGCCTCCCCCTTCTCGAGCTGCGCCAGTCCGCGCCGCAGGACCTCGGTCAGCTCCTCCACCTTGTGCTCGGCGCCGTCCAGCGCCGCCTGCAGCGCCGCCAGCAGCTCCACGCCTTCCCGGTAGCGCTCCACGCCCTGCTCCAGGCTCAGCTCGCCGCCCTCCAGCTCCGCGACCAGTTCTTCCAGGCGGCGCAGGCGTTGTTCGAAGCCTGGTTCGGGCGCTGCATCACGCGCGGGCTTGGACTGGGCCATGTCCGTGCCATTGTCCCATCCACGCGGCCCGATCGGAAGGGCGCACGGGGCCGTCCCAATCCCCGGGTCCTCACCCGGATCGATCCGGCGACAGCGGAATGACCGGGCCCTGCGTGCGCCGGATCAGCGCGGCTCGGATCCGGGATGGACGTCCTCGACCCGGGCGTCCAGGCGGCCCTCGGCCAGGCGCACGTGCACGCGCTCTCCCGGACGCACGTCGGCGGCCCGGCGCAGGAAACCGGGGCGCCCCGGCACCTCCACCAGCGCGTAGCCGCGCCGCAGCAGCGCTTCCGGCGCGCCGGCCCGCAGCCGTGCAGACAAACCCTGGGCCTGCACGTGCAGGAGCTCGACGCGGCGCGCCGGCGTCGCTGCCGCCAGGTCGCGCGCAGCGCGCCGCAGGCGCTCGCGGCTGCCCCGCAGGCGCGCCGCCATGGCGTCGTGCAGGCGCGCCTGCGCCTCGTACACGGCGTGACGCTGGCGCGTCACGCGCAGATCCGGGCGCTGGCCGCGCAGATTGCGGCCCAGCCGGTCCAGACGCCCGCGCACGGCGGCGAGGCGCGCGCGCGCGGCCGCCTGCAGCGCCGCGGCCAGCGCGGCCGCCTCCTCGCGGGCGGCGCTCCAGCCCTGGCCGATGCGGTGCGCGGCCGCGGTCGGCGTCTTGGCGCGTTCGTCCGCCGCGAAGTCGCACAGGGTGAAATCGGTCTCGTGGCCGACGCCGCACAGCGTCGGCACCGAGCAGGCGGCGAGGGCACGCACCACGCGCTCCTCGTTGAAGGCCCACAGGTCCTCCAGGGAGCCGCCCCCGCGCGTGAGCAGCACCAGGTCGGGCCGGGCCCGCTCGGCCTCGCGCAAGGCGGCGAGCAGGTCGTCCGGCGCCTCGGGGCCCTGCACGCGCGTGCGCCGCAGCCACACGCGCACGGGCGCCGCCAGCTCCTCCAGGGTGCGCAGCACGTCGGCGGCCGCCGCCGAGGGGTGCGCCGTGATCAGGACCACGCTGCGCGGACGCGCCGGCACCGGCTTCTTGCGCTCGGGCGCGAACAGCCCCTCCGCCAGCAGGCGCTGCTTGAGCAGCTCGAAGCGGCGTGCCAGGTCGCCGGCGCCGCGGTCCTCCACGTGGTCCAGCAAGAAGGACAGGCGCCCGCCCTTGGGGTAGATGTCGAAGCGGCCGTGGCCGAGCACGCTGCGTCCTTCCTCCAGCCGGCAGCGCAGGGCGCGCGCCGCCTGCGCGCCCCACACGATGACGCTGAGCGTGGCGTCGCGGTCGCGCAGGCGGAAGTAATAGTGGCCGGAGGAGTGCGGGCCCGTGAATTCGAACACCTCTCCTTCCACCCACAGGTCGCCCACGTAGGCGTCGAGCGCGGAGTTGGCGCGCTGCAGCGCCTGCGTGACCGTGAGGATCTCCCGTTCCGCCGGTTGCGTCGGCGCCGCCACGTCAGGGACCGGCTTCCCGGCAGGGCGCGCCGGAGCGGCGCCACTCGTCCAGCGACTGCTGCGTGAGATAGAGACGGAACACGTCGCTGGAGAAGGGACGGCGCAGGAAGCCTTCCAGGATGGCGCCGTTGCGCAGCACCAGCTCCACGGTGCCGTTGGCATGCAGCAACACTTCCAGGGAGTCCGCCTCGAAGGTCTTGCGCAGCCCCCCGTCCGCGTCGAAGGCGTTGAGCTGCACGAAGCGCAGGCGCCCGCTCTCCACCGCTCCCAGGCCGGACAGCCGGTAATAGCCCTGGGTGCCGCGCAGCGACAGCAGGGCGTCCAGGCTGCGGCGCACGCTCTCGGCGGCGATGCGCGCCTCCGGCGTAGGCTCCTCCCCGCTGGTGAGCGCCAGCTCCGGGAAGTGCGCGGTCCAGGCGGCGACGTTGATGCCCGGAAAATCCACGCGCGCCCCGCCGCGCGGCAGCGGCACGCGCAGGCCGCCGCTGGTGCGATGGCCGTCGTGGAAGCGCGCCACCATGGTCTGGGTCATGCGGTGCAGCTCGAAGCTGACGCGCTCGGCCTTGATGAGGGCGTCCACGATGCCGTCCTGGTTCCACTCCAGGACCATGACGTGCGCCAGCTCCGGCCGGCCGGGCACGCGCTCGCCGGCCTCGAAGCGCAGGTGACGGTAACCGTCGAGATCGAGCAGTCCATTGAGGACCGGCAGCCAGGGATCCGGTTCCGCCTCCGCGGGCGGCGCCGCCCCGTCCTGCCGCACCGCGTTCTCCGCCGCGTTCTCCACCACGCTCTCCGGACCGGGCACGAGCGGAAGCTGCGGCGATGCCTGGCGCGAGACCAGCAGCTCCTGCTCCCGCGCCAGCAATTGCTCGGTCAGATCCAGGATGCGCTGCTGATCGTGGCGGCGGCCGGCACGCTCGGAGTCCAGCTCTGCCTGCAGCGACTGGAAGGCGGAGGAGGCAGAGCTCTCCAGCTCGATCGGCGGCGCCGCGGACAGCGCCGGGGCCGCGTGCACCAGCGGCGCCGCAGCCGGTCCGGCGCCGGCGTGGGGCTCCGGATGCGCTGGCTGCAGGACTGCGGCTCGCTCCGGCGGCGCCTGCGCCAGCTCCAGCCCCGGCACAGGCGGGTCGGCGACGCCGGGGTGCGTCGCCAGCCGCCCCAGGGCCGCCCCCAGGGCCACGCCGGCGACCGCGAGCGCCACCGCCGGCAGGGTCAGGCGGCTGCGCCGGGCGCGGTCGTGCAGCCGGGCGTGCTGCTCCAGAAGGCGGCGATGGGAGTGCTCCAGCCGCGCCAGCTCGCGCTGCAGCACGTCCCAGTCTTCCGGGGTCGGGCCACTCATTCCTGCTTCCTTTCGACGCGCTCCGGCTCCAGGAATTCCCGCCGTTGCCGCTCGTTCCACCGCTGCGCCTCCAGCATCACGTGTTCTTCGTTCCGCTCCCAGCGCAGCGAAGCAGCACCCTGGGTCTGGGGGGCCGGCAGCCGGGTCTGGCCATCCTCCCCCAGCAGCAGGAAGCTGCGCCGCTGGGCGCCCGGAAGCGCCGGATCGGGCTGCGGGCCCCCGTTGGCGAGCCCGAGCCACAGGTTGCGCGCGCGCGGATCCAGGTCCCCCGGCGGGTCGGGCAGCGGCAGGAAACGCTTGCCGGATTCGTCCTCCAGGTGGCCGGAGGACGTCAGCTCGGCGGCGGCGCCGACCAGGTGCACGCGCACCAGCTCGCGTTCGGGATCGAGCCGCAGCGCGCCGCGCAGCATGTCCTCCTCGCGGGTTGTCGCGCGCACCCCGGCCGCCGGCTCCGGCAGGGCCTCGGCCAGGACGCGCAGCCCCTTGCCGTCTTCACCGGCCCAGGCCAGGCGCGCTTCCACGCGGTGGAGGTCCGGCTGCGGCGGCGCCGCCTCCGCGCCACAGGCGCCCAGCGCCAACAAGGTGATCCGCCAGGCCGGGGGGAGGCGCCGGCGGCAGGGGGCTATTGCGGATCCTTCCAAAACTCAGGCTTGTTCTTGTTGTTGTTCCACCACTTCGTCCAGTCCAGGGGTTGATCGAAGGACATCGGAGTGAGCGCCTTCAAGGCGTCGACGAGGGGGCCGCGCACGGTGGTGTATTTCTGCACCGAGGTCGTGTCCTCGATGTTGGAGGCGGCGTTGGAATACGACTCGAGGATCTTGACCAGGTTCTCCACCATGTACTGGCGGCTCTTGCCGGGCGCGCCGGAGAACTGGGCCATGGCCTTGGCCGCCGCCGCGATGACGACGTCCTGGTGGAAGTCCAGGAGATCCACCAGCTCCTTGTCCTTGCTGTAGTCCTTGGTGTAGCCGATCTGCTCGACCATGAAGGCGCGGTCGTCCGGGTACTTGTCGAAGCGGTCCTGCTTGTACGCGTTCACCAGGTAGCCGGCGCCGTGACTGCCCATCTGCCCCAGCGCGATGGCGGCCGCCTTCCACAGGCGCAGGTGCGGCTCCGTCACCTGCTTGCGCGCGGTGAAAGCCACCCACACGGTGTCGGCGAGCAGCTTCTGCTCCTTCTCCAGCTCCTTCTTCTTCTTCTTCAGCTCCTCGGCGCTGCCCTCCTTCAGCTCGAGCATGTCCTCGATCTCGCGCAGCTCCGTGGCATTGGCCTTGGAGCGCTGCACGAACTTGTCGATGTGCGGAATGGCTTCGTCCTCACGGTCGCGGTCCGCGAGGATCTCCTTGTAGGCGTCGACTTCCTGCTTCAACTCGTCGGCGGGGTCCGCCGACTGAACCAGCGCGGCACTGGCGAGGAGGAGGCTCAGGATCATGGTGTGGCTCGGATGGTACGGCCGGTCAGATCCCGCTCCGAGGTGTAAGCATGGCGCACTTGCGCCAGGAGCGGGCCGCCGGTCCCTGCCAGATCGTTACGTACGCCCAGGATGGCCTTTGCCGGAATAATGCCGACCACGGCGTTGGTGACGTACACCTCCGCGGCGTCCCGCAGGTGCTCCAGGGGCACCCGCCCCTCCGCCACGGGCAGCCCGAGGCGGCGGCAGCCCCGCAGGACCGCCCCACGCGTGACCCCCCAGAGAATCCCCTGGTCCTCCCCCGGGGTCTCCAGCACGCCGTCCCGCACCAGGAAAACGTTGCACGACGTGCACTCGGCCAGGGCCCCGTCCACCGTCGGCAGCAGCGCCTCCCAGGCGCCCTGGTCTTCGGCCAGCCGGCGGGCGCGCTGCGAGCCGGCCCGCGACACCGTCTTGGCCGAGACCAGGGGGTCGGCGGGGTCGCGGCGGAACGGGCTCAAGCCCAGGACCACCTCCGCCGGCGGCTCCTCGCGCGGCCCGGCGATCCACAGGCGGACCAGCTGCGCGCCCAGCCCGCGCAGCACGGTGTAGCGCACCCGCATGGCGTCCCTCGCCACGTGCGGCAGGAACTCGGCCAGCCCCTCCATCAACTCTTCCCCAGCAAGCTCCATGCCCATCAGGCGCGCGCTGTGGTCCAGGCGCCGCGCGTGCTCCCCCAGAAACGGGCTCGGGACCCCGTCCTCGACCAGGAAGGCCTCGAAGATGCCCTCGCCGCGCAGTACGCCCGGCAGGTTCCCCGCCAGCGCCGGGGCCGCCGGATCCACCACCCTTCCGTCCACCATCAGGACGCTGACCGGATCCCGCGTGCGCGCGCTCATGTCGGTTGTGGATCCGCCAAACCGGCCCGGAGGAACGCTGCCTTGAGCAGCACCTCCTCCCACTCTCGCTGCGGATCCGAGTCCCAAACGATGCCGGCGCCGGCCCGAAAGCTCAAGCGCCCCCCCGCCACCAGCGCGGTCCGGATCAGCACCGAGAACTCGCCCCGCGGCTCCCCCGGCAGCCAGTAGCCGAGAGCCCCGCAATACGGCCCACGCGCCTCCCCTTCCAGCTCGGCGATCGCGCGCAGCGCCGCCACCTTCGGCGCGCCCGTGACGGAAGCCGGAGGGAAGGTCGCCCGCATCAATCCCGCCAGACCCACCCGCGGATCCCAGCGCGCGCGCACGCTGCCGACCCGGTGGAACAGCGTCGGGAACGTCTCCACGCTCCCCACCGAAACCACCTTGACGCCTCCCGCCGGCGCCACCCGTCCCAGGTCATTGCGCGCCATGTCCACGATCATGGTCAGCTCGGCCCGCTCCTTCTCCGACGCCTCCAGCGCGGCCACCGCCGCCGCATCCGCCGCGACATCGCCGCTGCGTGCCGCCGTGCCCTTGATCGGCCGCGTCTCCACGCTCTCCCCGCGCACGCTCAGGAAGCACTCCGGCGACCAGGACAGCAACGCTCTCCCCTTTCCATCCTGCCAGTAGGCGCTGTACGCCGTCGGCTGCGCACGGCGCACCTTCAGATACAGCGCCCGCGGATCCGCCGGCGCCGCACACTCGAATCGCTGCGACAGGTTCGCCTGGAACAAATCCCCCGCCGCAATCCGCCGCCGCAGCTCTTCGACACCCTGCTTGAACACCTCCGGAGCGTTCACCGGTCGTGGTAGCGCCGCCAACGCTCCTTCGTTCGTTGTCACTCTGGCATTCAGCAACCGCTGGAACTCAGCCCGGACCTCGTCGCGCTCTCGCGCATGACCCCTGCCATCCATCGGCTCCGCCCACAAAAGCCGCGCCTGCCCCGACACATCCCAGACGACGCCACGCCGATAGCGCGCGAACGAATAATCCGGAAAGCCCAATGGCTCCCGCTGCACCCACGGATAACGCTCATACGCGTGCCCGCATTCGTACCCGAACCAGCCGATCCAGCCGACCGGCGCCTGCTCTCCGGCCTCGCTCACCCAGTTCTCCTCCGCCGCCGCATCCGCCAAGTGTTGTGCGGGATCCTGACTCGACGTCCCCGGCGACTTCCCCGCCGCCTTGCCAGCGGCTCCCTCCGCCACACGATCCGGCATCCAGGCAAGCAAGGAATGCCCGGAGCCTCCACTCGTGTCCAGCCATATGGCGTTGCAGGAGTCGGGCAGCGCCAACAGCGGTCGCGCGGGCTCTATCGAGCCCAGGTCCTCCAGCACGTGCACGCGGACGCTCGCCACAAGTCCTATTATCGAGGGCCGGGTGGGCCATGCGCTGCGGCCAACTCGCGATTCGCACGCCTCCCCCGGCGCTCGGTTGACTTCCGCCGCGAGGGGCCGAAGACTGCTGCTCGTCTGGAGCAAGGAGTTCCCCATGCCGGTCACCGCAGTTCTGCGTGCTTTCGCAGTTATCCCCTTGCTGGCGCTTCAGGAAGGCCCAGATGAGTCCAGCCTTGCCGACGTCGCGCCTGCGTCCTCCCTGAGGTCCGGCGTGCACGCCACCTCAGTGGCCAGCCTGCTCGCCGCCACCGGCGGACGGGCTGTCACCGACTCACGCGGCGCGACGTCCATCGTTGTTCCACCTGGCACGCACGCCTTGGGCCAGCGCTACACCTTCACGGAGTCCATTGAGATCCGCGGAGCGGGCCCGCAAGTCTCCGAGCTCGTCTGGGCTGGCACCGGTGGAGGCTTCGTCCTGGACGCAGGAACAGGCACCGGGGCGGCACGCGTGCTTTTCTCCGTGCACGACTTGAGTCTCATGACCTCCGCGGCGAGCGCTGGGCGGGCAGTCGAGGTCGTATCTCAAAGCGGAATTGGAACACACGAACGCACAGCCGACCTATGGAACCTGGAGATCGCTGGCGTGCCCGCTTCTGGAGGATACTGGACAGAGGCGATCCACGTGAGCGGTGGGCGGGAAATGCGGATCCGCAATTGCGAGCTGCGGTGCGTCTTGACAGGGGCGAACAACACGCCCCCGGCGGGCACGACCGCCATCACTTTGCGAGGCGGCTCGCACCCGACCAACCACGTCATCTCGGAGAATGAGATCCTGTTCTGGGACCGTGGAACGCGCCTCTCGGAGACGGTCGAAGGCGTTACCATCACGAGCTGCACTTACTTGGCTTGCAATTCCGGGGTCGACTGGACCACCTCGGCGACCCTGCCATACCTCAACGTGGCGAACTGCCACTTCGACGTGTTCAACGTGGCGGCTAGCCTGTCGCGGTGCTCTGATTCCTACTTCCACGACAATCTGATCTATCGGCGAGGCTCCATGGCGAACGCCAAGGGCGTTTACATCGGGGATGGTTCGAACAACGTCCATCTACACAACAACATCATCCGCTCACCAACGCCGAACCCATCGCCTGGCTGGGACGGGATCATCGTGGGCCAGGCCGAGTACATCAGCATCGAGTCCAACCACGTCATCAATGCGCACACCGGCGTCTGGCTGCAGTCGAGCTGTTCCAATTCCGTTGTCTTCGACAACATCTTCGTGAACTCGGGCAATCAAGATGTGGTGAACCAAGGCACAGGCAACAACATTCGTCCCTAAGTCCACCGGTCCCGTACTCCTGCGTGGCGAAGGCCCTCGATCAAGCACGACGTGACTTCCTGAAGCACCTCCGGGAGGTGCGGCAGGTGAGTCCGCACACGTTGCGGGCGTATGCCGGGGACCTGGAGCGCTGCTTCGGGTTCCTGAAGGAGGAGTTCGGGGGGCTGCCGGCGTCCGCGGAGGTCAGCGCGGTCACGCTGCGGCTGTATGTGGCGCGCTGCGCCGAGTCGGGGTTGCAGCCGGCCAGCCTGGCGCGGCACCTGTCGAGCGTGCGGGCCTTCTTCCGCTGGCTGGAGGAGCGCGGGCGGATCGGGGCCAATCCGGCGGCGGCGCTGCGCGGGCCGCGGCGGCGGCGGCGGCTGCCCCGGTACCTGGAGGAGCATGAAGTCGAGGCCTTGCTCAAGGCGCCGCAGCCGGAGGACTCGGAGGGCCTGCGCGACCGGGCCTTGCTGGAGGTCCTGTACTCGACCGGCTGCCGGGCGGCCGAGCTGGTCGGCTTGGACGAGGACGACCTGGACCTGCGCAGGGGCCTGGTGCGGCTGCAGGGGAAGGGGCGCAAGGAGCGGCTGGGGATGCTGGGGCGGCCGGCGGTGGCGGCGGTGCGGGCGTACGGCGAGGAAAAGGCGGCGCGGCGCCTGGACCGGGGGCCGCTGTTCCTCAACCACCGCGGCGGCCGGCTGACGGACCGCTCGCTGCGGCGGGTGCTGGAGCGCTGTCTGCGGCGGGCGGGGTTCCAGCGGGGCTGCACGCCGCACGCGCTCCGGCACTCCTTTGCGACGCACCTGTTGCGGCGCGGAGCGGACCTGCGCGCGGTCCAGGAGCTGCTGGGGCACGCCAGCCTGAGGACCACGCAGATCTATACCCACGTGTCGCTGGAAGGCCTGCGCAAGCTGTACGCGCAGGCGCACCCGCTGGGCCAGTAGGAAAGCGCCCTCCGGAGCAGGCCGGAGGGCGCGACTGGTGACCCCAAGGGGATTCGAACCCCTGTTGCCAGGATGAAAACCTGGTGTCCTAGACCGGGCTAGACGATGGGGCCGATCACCGGCTCCGCCGCCGGGGAAAACGGCGTGAGAAGATAGAAAGAGGCCGGAACGCTGTCAACCCGACCCCCGTCCTCCTTCACCTCCCATGCTCAATGCCTCCCTTTGCTTGCTGATTGCTCTCCTCCCTCAGGAGGAAGCGCCCCCGGTCAAGGACCTGGTGCAGGTCCGCGTGAGCGGCCGCCCGCAGGCCGCGCTGCTGCTGCAGCTGGCGTCGGACCCGCTGGATGAGGTTCCCATCGGTCCCGGAGGCGAGGTGCTCCTGCTGGCCGACGACGTCGAGCAGGAGCGGCTGGCGGCGGCCGGGTTCGTGCTGGCAGTGCTGCAGGAGGACCTGGCCGGCTTCTACGCGGCCCGCGCCGCCGCCGATCCGGCGCGCGGCCTGGGCGGCTCCATGGGCGGGTTCAAGACGCTGGCGGAGATCGTGGCCGAGCTGGACCGCCTGAGCTCCAGCTATCCGACCATCGTGTCGCCCAAGTTCAGCATCGGCACGACCGTGCAGGGGCGGCCGATCTACGCGGTGCGCGTGTCGGACAACCCCACGCTGGACGAAGCGGGCGAGCCGGTGGCCTGGTTCGACGCCATCCACCACGCGCGCGAGCCCATGTCGGGCGAGGCGCTGCTGCTGTTCGCCGACTGGCTGTGCGTCCAGTACGGCGACGACGCGCTGGCCACGCGCCTGGTGAACACGCGCAACGTGGTGATCGTGCCGTGCGTGAATCCGGACGGGTATGAGTACAACCGCCAGACCGATCCCAACGGCGGCGGCCTGTGGCGCAAGAACCGGCGCAACAACGGCGGCGGCAGCTTCGGCGTGGACCTGAACCGCAATTACGGCTGGGAATGGGGCGGGCAGTGGAACGGCAGCAGCGGCAACCCCGACAGCGAGGTGTACCGCGGGCCTTCGGCCTTCTCCGAGCCGGAGACGCGCGCCTGCCGCGACGCCCTGGCCCTGCACCCGCCCGGCATGTCCATCTCGGCGCACACCTACGCCGACCTGTGGCTGTACTCCTGGGGCTACGTCAACGGCGCCTACACGCCGGACAACGCCGTGTTCCGCGACTACGGCCAGCGCATGACCGCCGGCAACGGCTATCCCTTCGGCACGGTGTGGGAGATCCTGTACGAGGCCAACGGCGGCAGCGTGGACTGGCACTACGGCACCCACGGCACCTTCGCCTTCACCCCCGAGATCGGCGGCGACGGCGACGGCTTCTGGCCGTCGCCCGCGCGCATCCCGGCGCTGTTCGAGGACGTGCGCCCCGGCTTCCTCATGACGGCGCAGTGGACCGGAGCCTGGGCCGAACGCATGGCCGCCACGTACGCGCAGGTCAGCGGCGACGGCGACGCCTTCCTGGAGCCGGGCGAGACCTGGAACCTGCAGCTGCGCTATGGCAACGCCGGCGTGCTCCCGGCCGGCCTGTCCCTGCTGCTCAGCTCCCCCACGCCCGACATCGTGATCGAGAGCGCGAGCAGCGCCGTCAACGTGCCCGCGCACGCGGAGGCCACGGCGCCGGCCCTGCGCCTGCGCCTGGAGAACGGCGCGCAGATCGGCACGGTGTACACGCTGAGCCTGGCGGAGACCTGGGACGGCGAGACCACGCTGGCGCCGCTGCCGGTGGTGCTCGGACAGCCGCGCGTGCTCGGCCACGACGACATGGAGCTCGCCGACTTCGGCTGGAGCTCGAGCAACGCCACCAACTGGTCCTGGGAGCGGGCCGTGCCGCAGGCGACCAGCAGCAACGGGCAGACGGTGCAGCCCGGCAGCGACAACCCGTCCGGAAGCGGCACGCGCTGCTGGGTCACCGGGGCCGCCGCCGGCAGCTCGGCCGGCACCAACGACGTGGACGGCATCACGCGCCTGACCTCGCCGCGGTTCCGCGCCTCCGGCTTCGAGCACCTGGAGCTGAGCTACGCCCGCTGGTTCGCCAACCAGCCCGGCAGCGCGCTGGATGACGAGCTCGTGGTGGAGGTGAGCAACGACGACGGCGCCTCCTGGACCCGGCTCGAGGCCACCGGCAACGCCAACGCCTGGACCAGCGTGAGCTTCCACCTGGAGGACTTCGTCAGCCTGAGCGAGCGCATGCGCTTGCGCTTCACCGCCGCCGACGACCCCAACAACGACCTGACCGAGGCCGCGCTGGACGACCTGCAGCTGGCCACCGTCAGCGCGCTGCCGGTGCTGGGGGTGTGGGGCCGGGTGGCGCCGGGCGCGAGCGTGCGCCTGTTCCTGGACGGCCCGCCGTCGGCGAGCTACAGCCTGCGCTACTCCTTCCAGCGCGGCCCCGGCGTTCCGGTGTCCGGCATCGCCGGCCTGTCCTACCTCACCGGAGTGGTGCGCGTGCTGCTGAGCGGCAGCACCAACGGCGCCGGGCAGCTGGACACGCTGGCCGGCGTGCCCAACAACCCCACGCTCAGCGGGCGCACGATCCACCTGCAGGCGCTGCTGGACGAGGGCGGCCCGGACGCTGCCTGGTCCAACCTGCTGAGCGTGGTCGTGGAGTAGGCGCACAGGCAAGCGCGGGTCGCCGGAGCCTGTCCGGCGGCCCGCGCCGTGGCCTTGCGCGCGCTACTGGAAGCGGTAGCAGACCAGGTTGCTGAGGCAGCCCGCGGCGCAGTCGAGCGCCTGGAAGTACAGGGCATCGCCGGCGTACTTGGCCGGCATCATCGCCGGCACCGTGACCATCCCGGTAGCGTCGGCGTAGAAGGCGCCGAGGAACCAGGGGTTGCTCATGTCCAGCGTGTAGCTGCCGCAGCCGTGCACGTGCAGCCTGGTGCTGCCGGCGAAGCAGCTTCCGAAGCCGAGCACCTTGCCATTGGGAGTCGCTCCGGTAGCCATGAACGTGTTGACCGTTCCGGCCATGCCCGGAGTGGGATCGGCGAGCCGCAGCCGGCAGCCGCCCAGGGCTTCGATGGTGAGGTCGTAGAGGATCGGCGTGATCACCAGCCCAGGATCGTGGCTCAACGTGGCCTTGAGCTCGGCGTATTGACCGCTCATGCTGAACGGGACGCCGTTCTGCACCTCCACCGCCGTGCCCAGGTTCACCGGGTCGTCGCCGATGCGCACTTCGACCTTGACGCGGGTGCCCGCCGGCTCGTCGCTGGTCCAGGAAACCGTACCGAACGGCGTTCCCGGGGCCCCGCTGTCGTAGAGCACGGTCCAGGTACCCTGCGGCGACGTGGAGCCGATGGCCACGAAGCCGGTCATATCGCTGTAGTTGTACGGCCCGGCCCCGGCGCCGAGATCCACGGTCATGTCCACCGCGCCGATGGGCGTCACGCCATCGGCGCCGATCGGGCCCAGCGCCGGGTCGATGCGCATGGCGTTGTTGCTGTTGATGTTGGCCGCCCAGATCTTGCCGTTGGCGTCCACGGCCACGCCCGTGGGGCCGTTGCCGGTGGCGCCGGTGATGATGTCCACCAGACTGACGTTACCGATGTAGGTGCCGTCCGTCAGGAGGTGGCCCACGGTGGTCGCGCCGAACAGGGAGTGGGCGACCCAGACGTGCCCGTCGCCGTCCACGGCCACGCCCTGGGCGCTGCTGCTGCCGTGGGGGTAGATCGCCTGGCAAGTGCCGTCCGGGTTGAGGACCGCCACTGTGCCTCCGAAGAGGAAGGTTTGCCAGACAAAGCCCGTCTGCGGATCGATCCCCAGCCCGTAGTCGCCGCAGCCGAAGCCGAGGCTGGCTCCCGTCCCGGCGGTCGCGTCGTAGCGCAGCAGCCCGCTGCCGCCACGCGCGGACCACAGCACGTTGCTGCCGTCCACCAGGCCGCCATAGCCGCCGCAGCCGAGGTTGAACTGGGTGCCGGGGACCGGCAGCCCGGTCACGCCGTCCAGCTTCTCGTGGTCCAGGTCGCCGAGGCCGCCGGTCCAGACGTTGTTGGCGGCGTCGATGGCCACGGTGCGCGCGTTGGTGCCGGTGATGCGCGTGTAGTTGATGATGCACTCGTCCTCGGCAGTGGACACCCCGCCGTCGTTGTTCACGCCGCCGGCGTTGAGCCAGTCCAGGATGTTGCCGAGCCCGCGCGAGGTCTTGATCAATCCGTCCGGCGGGTCGTTGACGGTGGCGCCATGGCGGTCGATGCAGGTGTTGTAGGCGAACGGCGGCTTCAGGTACTGCCCGTTGGGATCGGGGTTGCCGTTCTGGTCCACGCGCGTCCCGCCGATGATCAGTCCGACGCGGGTCACGGAGCCCTTGTTGCTGCCACCGGAGAAGCCGCTCTCCGCGCGGTTCGATACCCAGACATTGCCGTTCTGGTCCACCGTGGTGCGCGAGGGGTCCCGGCCCATGCCGTTGGGCGCGGTCAGGTACTCGCCGAGGATCGCGCCCGTGTCGACGTCGACGCGCACAATCGTGCCGCGCGCCGAGCAGGCGATGTTGACGAACGGGAACGGCGAGGTGACCCGGTTGAGCTGCAACTGGTCGTTGTTGGGCGCGTCATGGTTGACGCTCACCAGCACGCCTTCGTCGAAATCGGCGTCCGTGGTGTAGGTGCGGCTCTGGGCCGCCACCGAATCCGCGCCCATGGCCAAGCCGAGCGACAGGAGTGCCGCCGAAGCAAAGAATCGGACTCGCATGAAAGAAACCCCTCCGGAGGAATCAACAGGTTTGAATCAGCAATGGAAGCGTCGACTGTGCACACGGCATTGCTGGGGGACCGCTGCACAGGTCCGTAGACCTACGTAGTCTAGGCCGCATCGCGGCCCCGCGCAAGTCGCCGGCATGCCCGCGGGATCGCGAGTTTCAGGCCTGGAGGGCCCCGGCGCAGGCCAGCATCTCGGCGACCATGGTGCCGACCATGCCCTCGCGCTCCAGGAAATCGGCGGGCAGCACCGGCAAGGTGTAGGTTTCGACTTCGAAGTCCTGGATCCCGGCCTGGCGCGCGCGGCGCAGCGGCGCGCGCCAGTCGGTGGCGCGCAGGCCCGCGCCGAAGTCGCGGCGGTGCAGGGGCACGTGGCAGTGGATGCGGGCGCGCGCCACGTCGCCGGCGGCCAGCAGCGCCGGCAGGTCGGCGAACGCGCACGGCCGGCCGTCGTGCCGCGTGCCGCGCGCCTGATGGAAGTAGGGGTCCTCGGCCAGCGCGCGCAGGCGTTCGGCCGCCGGGGCCGCGCCGGGCTCGCGCGCGTGCAGCGCCGCGGACACCTGCACCTTGCCGATCGGAATGCCGTGCATCTCCGCGGCGGCGAGCAGCTCTTGCGGCGTCTCGCCCACCACCGCGCTGTGGCACAGGTCCCAGCACAGGCCGACGCGCCGCTGCGGCGGCGCGAGGTCGCGGTACAGCCGCTGCGCCAGCGCGGCGCACAGCGCGCCGGCGCGCTCGAAGGCGCCGTCGGGCTCCGGCTCGAGCGCGAGGATCAGGCGCACGCCGCTGCGGCGCTCCAGGTCCAGCAGGAAGTCGTGCGCGCGCTGCAGCCGGTCCCAGGCCGGCTCCGCGGCGCGCGCCTCGGGCCCATAGCCCAGGGGGCAGGTGGACAGCGAGCCGCTGGAGCCCGCCGGCAGCAGGCGCGCCAGGATCTCGGCGACGTCGCGCGTGAACTGCAGGCGCTCATCGCTGCGCCAGTCCGGGAGGAAGGCGCGCTCCTTGACGCGCGCGCCGTGGAAGCCACCGACGGGGAAGGCGTTGGCGGTCCAGACCACGACGCCGGCGGCGCGGATGGCCTGCTGCAGCAGCGCCAGCTGCGCGCCGTCGTGGCGGATTTCCGCGGCCGCAGCGGCCGACAGGTACAGGCCGTAGCCGGGAGGCGCGGCGTAGCCCGCGGCGGCGAGCTGGCGGCGCCACTGCGCCACCGGCCCATGCAGCGCGGCCAGGGCCTGTTGCGCGCTGTCGGCGCGGAACACGTTGCCGCACAGCGCCAGGCGCGGCTCCAAGCCCGCGTCCTAGGCCTGCGGGCCGGTGCCCGCGGCCTGCGCGTCCCACAGCTCGGGAGCGACCAGGATGCGGCCGCAGGAGCGGCAGCGCGCGACCTCGCTCATGGCCTGCACGCGCAGGCGGTCGTTGGGCGGCATCACCATGCCGCAGGCGCCGCAGGAGGAGCCGCGCAAGGGGCTGAGGGCGTGGCCCTTGCGCGTGCCCCGCGCCAGCTGCGCGTACAGCGTCGCGGTTTCCTCCGGGAGCCGCGCCAGCAGCGCGTCGTGCTCGCGCGCCAGGGCCTCGCGCTGCGCGCCCAGCTCGGCCTGGTCCGCGGCCACGGCGGCCCGGAACTGCTCCAGCGCGGCGGCCGCGGCGCGGGCACGGGCGCCGGCCTGGTCGCGCTCGGGCACCAGATTCTCGGCGCGCTCGATCAGCGCCAGCGCCTCCTCCTCGGCCCGGGAGATCTTGTCGCGCAGCTCCTGGGCCTCATGCTGGAACACCTGCACGGCGCCGGCGTCGCGCAGCTCGCGGGCCTGGGACTCCACCTTCTGCAGGCGCTTCTCGTGCGTGCGCACGTCGGTCTCGAGCGCCTGGGCCTGCACCAGCGCCGCCCGGCGCTGGCTTTCCAGGGCCTGGGCCTCGGCGTCCAGGGCCTGGCTGCGCGCGGCGTGCTCGGCCAGCTCCACCGGCAGCGAATCCAGGCGCCGCTGCAGCGCGCTCAGGCGCTCGTCCAGCCGCTGCACCTGCACCAGCAGCGCGAGGACCTCCTTCATCACCTCACGCAGCGTAGCACAGTCGGACTAGGCCTCCGGCACCGAGTCCAGGAAGCCCACCAGCTTGCGCGCGCGCATGGGATGCTGGAGCTTGCGGATGGCCTTGGCTTCGATCTGGCGCACACGCTCGCGCGTGACCCGGAAGATGCGGCCGACTTCCTCGAGCGTGTAGGTGTAGCCGTCGCCGATGCCGTAGCGCAGCTTGATGATCTCGCGCTCGCGGAAGGTGAGGGAC
This sequence comes from Planctomycetota bacterium, assembly GCA_004295085.1. GTDB lineage: Bacteria > Planctomycetota > UBA1135 > UBA1135 > UBA1135 > SHNF01. The sequence goes on from SHNF01000011.1 coordinate 41,164, forward strand.
TCCAGCACCTCGTTGATGCGCTCCTTCAACATCTCCTGCCCGGCCTTCTCCACCGGGTTCTCGGAAGTCTCGTCCTCGATGAAGTCGCCGAAGTAGCTGTCCTCGCTCTCGCCGATCGGCCGGTCCAGGCTGATCGGGTGCTTGGCGATCTTCATGACGCGCTTGGCCTCGTCCACCGGGATCTCGGCCGCCTCCGCCATCTCCTCGATCGACGGCTCGCGCCCCATGGTCTGCAGCAATCGCTTCTGCACCGCGCGCAGCTTGCTCATGGTTTCGATCATGTGCACCGGGATGCGGATGGTGCGCGCCTGGTCGGCGATGCTGCGCGTGATCGCCTGGCGGATCCACCAGGTGGCATAGGTGCTGAACTTGTAGCCGCGGCGGTACTCGTACTTCTCCACCGCCTTCATCAGGCCGGTGTTGCCCTCCTGGATCAGGTCCAGGAACGACAGGCCGCGGTTGCGGTACTTCTTGGCGATGGACACCACCAGGCGCAGGTTGCCCGAGCTGAGCTTCTTCTTGGCGTCGTCGTAGGCGTACACGGCGCTGCGGATGCGGCGCATGCGCAGCCGGAAGCCTTCCAGGGACTCCAGCGCGCCCTCCTCCAGCTCCTGCAGCCGGTCCTGGGCCTGGCGCAGCTGGTCCTTGCCGTTCCTGGCCTTCCGTCCGGAGGACTCCAGCGCCGCCGCCGCCTGGTCGTGGCCCTCCCAGTCGCGCAGCTTCCTCTCCAGGTCCAGGATCCAGTCCTGCACCACGTTCACCTGGAAGTGCAGCTCCTCGATCAGCACGGCGATGCAGCGCTGGCGCGAGCGCATGCCGCGGCGGAACACGGCGCGCTCGTCCCGGGTCAGGCGCTTGTCCTGCTGCACCTGGTAGGCCACGCGCGCTGCGTCGCGCAGCTGCACGAGCGTCTGCAGGTGCCCTTCCAGGCGCTGCTCCAGGTCCTGCTTGGTCAGCTCGAAGCCGGCGCCGCCGTCGATGTCGCTGGGGCCTTCCTGCGAGCCGTCGGCGGCCGCCTGCTTCTTCAGGCGCCGGTTGAAATGGATGACGCCGAATGAGGAGTTGGCCTGGGCCGAGGGGTTGACCTTCATGGTGCGGTCGAAGGCCACCTCGTTGTTCTTCACCCGACCCAGGGTGTCCAGCACGAAGTCCAGCGTCAGGCCCGACTCCAGCACCAGGCGCCGGAAGATCTTGCGCGAGACCTCGGTCTTCTTGGCCAGGGAGATCTCCTCCTGGCGGGTGAGCAGCGGGATCTCACCCATCTGGGTGAGGTACATGCGCACCGGGTCGTCGATCTTCTCGAGCACCGGCGCCACCGGGTGCGCGCCGGGATGGCGGTCGCCGGCCCCGGCCATGGGCCGCGACGTGACCGGCGTGGGCGCGGTGACCGGCGGGAACTCGAGCGCGTCCTCGGCCGGATCGGCCACGCGCACCCCGGCCCGCTCCAGGCGGTCCAGCACCTGGGACAGCGTGTCCACGCTCATGCTGGGGAGCGTGGCCTGGATGTCGTCGAACGACAGCTGTCCGGCGGCCGCCCCTCTCTTGATCAGGGCCTCCACGAGGGTTTCCGTCTTCTTGTCGAGCGTCGGCGCGGTTGCGGACATGGAATCTTGAGATGCAGGTACGGCTTAGCGGCGGTTCTGCGAGGTGGAGCGCAGCCCGGGAGTGTGCCAGCGGGCGAGGTCGTGGTCGCTGACCTCGACCTTGCGGTCCTCCCGGTAGACGCGGTCCAGATTCACGCGATGCTGGCGGAACGCGCCCTGCAGCAGCCGGTCCGGATCGATGACCGGGAGGAGGCGGATGCCGTCCAGCCAGGACAGCACCGGATCCTCGGCGAAGGCTGCCAAGGCGCTGGGCAGATCCACGGGGACTCCTTCTTCTCGGCGCTGGCGGCACCAGTTCAAGACCTTGGAGGCGCGCGGATCGTGCAGGGACAGGGATTCGAGCTCGGAGCGATAGCGCGCGTACAGGCTGGGGTCCCCCAGCAAGGCCGCGATGATCTCGCGCTCGTTGCGGGCCAGCAGCTCGGCGGCCGGGAGCGCCGGCACCGCGCCGGTCCCGGTCGTCTCCGCCACACCCGTCCCGGCCGCCGCCCGCAGGCGGCGGAAGGCGGCCTCGGTCAGCCCCAGCCGGTCGCAGGCGGCGGCGGTCCAGACCTCGGCCAGCGCCGGGTTGGCGCAGGCGGACACCCAGTCCGCCATCTCCCGCGCGGCCCGGGCTCGCACCGCGGGCAGGCGGAAGTCGGTCTTCTGGGCCCAGATACCAAGGCGCCAGTCCAGGATGTCGCGGGCCCCGGCCACGCAGGCCGCCACCTGCTCGCGCCGGCCGCTGCTCACCATGTCCGCGGGATCCACGCCCTCCGGGAGCTCGGCCAGGCGCACGTCCAGGCCCTCGGCCACCAGGATGCGCGCGCCGCGCGCCGCGGCGCGGCGCCCGGCCGGGTCCGGATCCAGCACCAGCACCACGCTGCGGTCGAAACGGCGCAGGCGCCGCGCGTGCTCCTCCGTGAGCGCGGTCCCCAGCACGGCCACGGCCGTGGCGAAGCCGGCCTGGTGCAGCAGCACCACGTCCAGGAAGCCCTCGCACACGAGCACCGGGGCCGACGGCTGATCGCGCAGCCCCGCGGCCAGGCGCTCCAGGCCGTACAGCAGGCGCCGCTTCTGGAACAGAGCGCCTTCCGGCGAGTTCACGTACTTGCCCAGGCCCTTGTCCTGCGCGCGCGAGCCGGGCAGATAGCGCCCGCCGAAGCCGACCGTGCGCCCGGCGGCGTCGCACACCGGGAACATGACGCGCTCGAAGAACCGGTCGCGCAGCCCGGCGCCTTCGGACTCGTAGGCCAGGCCGGCCTCCAGCATGGCGGCGGGCGGAATGCCGGCCGCGCGCAGGCGCTGCGCCAGCCAGCCCGGCTCGTTGGGCGCCCAGCCCAGGCCGAAGCCGCGGATGGCGTCGTCGCCGAGCTGGCGCGCGCGCAGGTACTCCGCCGCAGCGTGCGCGTCGGGCCGGCGCAAGGCCTCGTGGTAGAGCTTGCGCGCGAGCGCCAGCGCCTGGCGTGCCTGTTCGCGCAGGCCGGCGGCGCCGGGGTCGCTGCGCACGCGGCCCGGGAGCTCGACTCCGGCTTCGTCGGCGAGCGCGCGCAAGGCCTCCCAGAAGCTCAAGCCTTCCAGCTCCTGCACGAAGGTGAACACGTCGCCGCCCTTGCCGCAGCCGAAGCACTTGAAGAAGCCGCGCTCGGGCGCCACCGTGAATGACGGGGTCTTCTCGGGATGGAACGGACACAAGCCCCACAGCCGGCCCGAGCGACGCTGCAGCTGCACGCGCCGGCCGACGACCGCCTCGATCTCCAGCTTGTCCTTCACCCGCTCGATGAGCTCGCGGAGATCGGCGCTGGATTCAGGCATGCGGTTCAGATTGGATCGTCCGGGTGCGAACATATCATTTTAGCCGCGCGCACCGCCGCCAGCCAGGTATCCGGTGCGATCTCCTGGGGGCGGGCGCCGGCCGCGACCCCCTGGGCCTGCAGCGCCGCAGCCGCCTCCGGCGGCAACCGGGCCAGCGCGCGCTTGCGCCGCTGCGTGAAGGCGGCGCGCAGCCACGCCGCCAGCACCCGGTCCTCGGCCGGGCTGGCGGCGTCCGGGCAGGGACGCAGGTGCAGGAAGATGGAATGCACTTCCGGCCGCGGCCAGAACACCTGCGGCGGCGCGTGCCGGCCCAGCCGCAGCTCGAAGGCCAGGCGCAGACGCACGGACAATGGTCCGTAGTCGGGGCCGCCAGGACCGGCCGCGGCACGTTGCGCCATCTCCCGCTGCAGGAGCAGGCAGGCTCCGGCCAGCGGGCGGCCAGGAAGGCGGCCGAGGAACGGCCCGGAAATGCCGTAAGGAAGGTTCGAGACCAGCCGCGGCGCCGCGCCCTGCGACCACCAGGCTTCGACCTCCGGGTGGAAACGCTCGCCCGCGGCCAGCGCGTCGCCCTCGACCAAACGCAACCGGCCCTCGTCCAGCTCGGCGGCGAAGCGTTCGCGCAGCCAGGCGGCCAGTCCCCGATCCACTTCCACCGCCAGCACCCGGGCGCCCGCCGCCAGGAGCTCCGCGGTCAGCGCGCCGGCTCCGGATCCCACTTCCAGCACCCGTTCGCCCGGGACCACGCCGGCGTCCGCGGCGACCACGGACAGGAGCGCGGGATCCACCAGGAAGTTTTGGCCATAGCGCGACAGCGGCGCCAGGCCGCGCGCCTCCAGCATGCGGCGCAGCTCGTCCTGCCTCATGGGTCTGCGGCAAACAGCGCGCACAGCTCCGGCTCCAGGCCGCGCTGGCGCAATTCCTCGGCCAGCTGGCGGCGCAGCCCCGGCTGCCAGCGCGCCGCGGCGCGGCGGATCCACGGCGCCGCCGCCCGCGGCGCCGAGCGCCAGCGCGGCGCGATCTGCGCCTCGATCCAGTCCGGGGCGGGCGCCAGCACGCGGAAGCCGATGTCCTCGGCGCGATCGCCCGGTTCCAGTGGTCGCACGCTCTGCAGCGTCGCGTCCTGGGCGCTGGTGGTGTAGCTGCCTCCGCAGGCGCCGGCGCCGGGCGGCGGCCGCCAGCGAGCGCCGGGCGCGGCCGGGGGGACGTCGGCCACCCACTCCCACACGTTGCCGAGGAAGTCGTAGCGGCCATAGTCGGTCCAGTCGTGTTCGAACACGCCCACGGGCAGGGGGCGGTGCAGGCCCAGCTCGAGGGTGTTGGCCAGCCCGTCGCGATAGAACGAGCCCCACGGATACAGCGGGCGCTGCAGGCCGGACCCGACCGTGGCGCAGTGGCGCCATTCCGCCAGCGTCGGCAGGCGCAGGCCGCGCGCCGCCGCCCAGGCCGCCGCGTCCTCGCGGCTGACGAAGGCCGCCGGCAGGTCGGCTTCGGCCAGATCCAGGGCACGCCCCTGGAACTCGGCGCGCGTGACCTCGAAGCGCCCGCACAGGAGCAGCGGCCCGCCGCCGGGCGGCGGCGGCGCCAGGAACACGCCATCCAGCAGCCACAGGGCCTCCGCGGGCGCGCCGCCGTGCTCGGCGCCGCCGCAGGCGAGAACGGCGACCACCCCCAGGGCGACCGCCGTGCCCGCGCGTCCGCGGCGTGTCACTGCGTCAGCGAGCCGGACAGCAGCACGATCTCCACGCGGCGGTTCTTGCGCTTGCCCTCCGGCGTGTCATTGGGCGCCACCGGCCGGTATTCGGCGTAACCCGCCACGGCCACGCGCTCGGTGGGGAGGCCGTTCGCGATCAGGATGGTCGCCACCTCCAGCGCCCGCTCGGAGCTGAGGTCCAGGTTCCCGTGCGGGTACTTGTCGATGTTGACCTTGACCTGGTCGCTGTCGGTATGGCCTTCCACGCGCAGATTGGCGCCGGAGGACGCCAGCTCGGGCGCCAGCTTGGCCAGCAGCTGCCGGCCTTCGTCGGAAACCGACTGACTGCCGGAGCGGAACAGGATCTGATCCTGAATGCGCACCACCGGTCCCTCCGGGCCCTGGAACCAGGTGACGTCGCCGCCGCTGCCGGCGCCCAGTTTCTGCATGTACTCGTTCAAGCGGGCGAAGGCCTGGTCGATCTCGGCGGAAGCGGAGCGCGCCGAGGTGGCGCGCGCGCCTTCGACCTGCACCTGGAGATTGCGGTTCTGGGCGCGCAGCGTCTGGTTCTCCGCCTCCAGGTCGAGCTGGTAGCGCTTCATCTCGTCCAGTGAGGTGCGCAAGCTCTGCTCGCGCTGCTCCATCTGGTCCTGCGTGACCATGGGCGAGCAAGCGAGCAGGGCAAAGGGAAGCAACAGGGTGGGGCGAGGCACGGAAGTCCGGTTCATGCTGTGGGAATGAGGCGATCAGGCCAAGCGTAACCGCCCAGCCGGCCCGATTTCCACTGCGTGCCGCTACTTCTTGCCCGCCACCAGATTGACCACGGGATCGGTGATGCCGTTGCTGGCCGAGTTGCCGGCCGCGAACAGGAACGCCAGGCCGTAAACCATGATCAGCAGGGTCAGGACGCTGAGGACCAGGGTGCCCTTGGTCTCCTTCTCGGCCGCAGCCAGGGCGGCGCGCGACGGGCGCGCGGTGACGGTGGTGGTCCGCCCCGCGGTCTTCTCCTCCTCGACCTCCACCACCTCCAGCCCGTCGTCCAGCAAGGTGTCCTCCTCGCTGAGCTGCGTGGTGACCATGCCCTGGTCATCCTTGGCCGACTCGGAAAACAAGACCTCCTCCACCTCCAGGACCTCGCCGGCCTCTTCCTTGGCACTGACGCCCAGGTCCTTGGCCACGCGCTCCACGTCCTCCGCGCGCAGGCGGATCTGCGAGCCGTCGCGGAAGGCGCGGATCTCGCCCGCGGAGATCAAGCGCTTCAGGTCCTCTTCCTCCAGGGACAGCTTGTGCAGCGCTTTCTCGAAGTCGTAGTACTGGTTCTCGGCCAAGGCTTCACCTCTTGGGCTTTTCGGGCTCGGTCTCTTCGGGTGCTCGGGGGGGCGACCGGAGGGGCAGGATAGGTTAGCCGCCCGGGCGGCCGCCATCGCTTTCCGCACCGCCCTCCCCGGTGGGCAGGTTGCGGCGCTCGAACAGCTCCTTCAGCTCCTTGAACGTGTACTCGGACTCGTCGTTGAAGCCGTCGAGCTGGGTGTCCAGGCTGATGTTGCGCGCCCCCACCAGCACCAGCTCGTGCGAGTTGGGGGCTCCCCCCCTGGCTTCGTAGACTGCCAGGTGCTCGGTCTTCTGGTCCAGGACGTAGAGCAGCCCGACGCCTTGCTGGTACTCGGTGGACACTGCCACGTAGCGGTTCCCGGAGTCGGCGGACTGGGCCGCCACCGGCTGGGGAGCCAGCCAGCGCGCGGCCAGCCCTCCCAGCAGGGCCGCTGGCGCGAGCCAGGGCAGGAAGCGGAGGTCAGGGGTGCGGAGCATGAGCGGCAGTGGCGGGATCCTGGGCTTGAGCCGCCAAGAGTAGGCCCAGGACGTACTCGAGGTCACAGATTCCTTCCCAGGCGCCTGGCCGCCCGACCAGCGCCCGCGGGGTGGCGAGCTGGCGCAGCCGCGCCAGCGCCGCCGCCAGGTCCAGTTCCGGATCCAGTACCGGCAGTTCTTCGGCCGCCTCGGCCGGGGCGGCCGCCAGCACCGCCAGGCGCGCGGCCTGCAACAGGCGCGGCATCCGGCCGGGCGCCACCAGCAGCGCCAGGCCGTCGGGAGCCTCGGACAGGACCGCCACCGCGGTCTCCCGGGACGCGTCGGCCGGCAGCACCGGAAGATCGCGCCGGAGGAACGGGCGCAGCCCGCGGCCCTTGGCGTCGAGCACCCGTCCGGCGGCCGCCAGGACCGGAGCCTGTGCCTCCGGCGCACGCCGGCCCTCGGCCAGGATGGCGGCCAGCTGGTGGCGCAGGGGCGCGCTCTCCACGCCGCCGGCGCGGCGGAGGACCAGCGTGAAGGGCAAGGTCACCGGGCGCAGCAGCCAGCGCAGCAGCCACAGCGGGAACGCGAACGACGTCATGCGCCGCACCGGGTCGGCCAGGAAGAAGTGCTTGGGCCAGATATCGGCCAGCAGCAGCAGGGTCGGCGCCAGCACGAGGGTGGCCGCCAGCGAGGCCTGCCCCGGGCTCATGGCCAGCCAGCGCTCACCCAGGTCGATGGCGGCGTGCACGGCGACGTCGTCCACCATGTTCTTCGCCACCAGCAAGGTGCACAGGAAGGTGGCCGGCTGCGCGATCGCGGACAGCAGCAGGCCCGCACCCGGAGTGCGCCGCGCCAGGTGGCGCAGCTGCACGTTGTTGAGCGCGTAGAAGCCGGTTTCGGCGCCGCTGCTGAGTGCGCCGATCGCGAGCGCCAGCAGCAGCAGAGCGAGCGCAGTCACTCGGTTCCGGCCCGCGGGTGCGAATACGGGGTGCCGTTGTTGGCCGGGGTCTGGCGCAACTCCAGCTCCAGCACGCGCGCGGAATCGGCGCGCGTCACCACCAGGTCCAGGCCGCTGTAGAAGCGTCCCAGGTGCACTCGCTCCCCTATCCGCGGCACGCGGCCCATGACCGCCTGCACCAGACCGCCCACCGTGTCCACGCGCACGCCCAGCGGGCCCGGATCGCCGAAGCGCTCGCGGAACTCGTGCAGTGGCAGGGACGCGTCCACGCGGAATCGGCCGCGCCCCAGGGGCACGACCGCCGGCAGGCGTCCGGTGGGCTTTTCGGGCAGTCGGTTCAAGAGGGTGTCGGCCCAGCGGCCCCGCTCGATGATGCCGGCGGCCTGGCCGAATTCGTCCACCAATAATACGAACGGCGCGCGGCTGGCGCGCAGCAGACGGATGCCGGCGGCCACCGGCGCCAGCTCCGGCAGCACCGGCACCGGCAGCATCACGTCGCGCGCGCGCGCGCCGGTGAGCCGGCGCGTGCGGTCCAGGATGCCGCGCACCTCGCCGCCGGCCTCCACCACCGCGCCCCAGGCCAGGCCGGATTGCTGCAGGCGCTGCTCCGCTTCGGCCAAGGGGAGGTCCTGCGGGATGAGCTCCTCGGGACGTAGCGGGCGGCGCAGCGCGCCGGCGCGCAGCTGACCGAGCTCCAGGATCCGGCGCAACAGCACCCGCTCCTCGGGGCCGAGGATCTCGGGAATCGCAGCCACCAGGACGTCGGCTCCGGCGCTGTCGAGGGCCGGCGCCGGCGGCGCCGCCGCGACCAGGCGCCGGCTGAGGGCGCGCGCCAGCGGGCCGGCGGCCGCATGCAGCGCCGCCACCGGCGGGAGGAACAGGCGCGCGCCCAGCGCGGACGCGCGGTTGCCGAACAGCTTGGGCAGGATCTCGCCGAACAGCACGATCACGCCGATCGCGGCGGCGTTCCAGGCGGCCGCGGCGCGCGCCGGCAGCGCGTGCGTCCACAATGCCACCGCTGCGAAGTAGCCGAGGTTGGCCACCAGGTTGACGATGAGGATGAGCGTGAGCACGGCGACGGAGTCGCGCAGCAGGCGCTGCACCAGCGCCGGACGCATCGCCGGCGGGCGCGCAGACCAGCTGAACAGCGCCGCCTCGGCGCCGGAGACGGTGGCCGCCAGTGCCAGCAGGAGCAGCGCCAGGGCCGGGATCACGGCGTGTCCGGCGCCGGCAGGCGGATCTCCACCTCCAGGCCTCCCTGCGCCAGGTTGCGCGCCGTCATCGTCCCGCCGAGCTGGCGCACGACGGCGTGCGCCAGCGCCAGGCCCAGCCCCGTGCCGCGGCCCGGCTCCTTGCTGGTGACGAAGGGCTCGAACAGGTGCGGCAGCAGCTTCGGGTCGGCGCCGGGGCCGTCGTCCGCGACCACGATGCTGCAGCCGCCGTCCGCGCCGGGCTGGCCGCGCAGCAGCACGGTTCCGGCGCGGCCGCCTTGCTGCTGCGGCGCGCCCGACGCGGCCGCCGCTGCGTCCGCTGCGGTTGCTTGCGCGTCCAGGCCATCCAGCGCATCCAGCGCGTTCTGCACCAGGTTGAGAAGCACCGGGAACAGATCGCCCGGTGCGCCCTTCACGCGCAGCGGCGCCGGCGGCATCTCGATCCGCAGGCGGTGGCGTCGCAGCCGGCTCTCCAGGAACCGGCGCACGTCCGCGGCCAGCTCGCCCAGCTCGCAGCTGCCCGCCTCCACGTGCGCGGGGGCGAGCTGCAGCAGGCGCCGCACCAGGAAGCCGATCCGGTCCAGGGCGTCCTGGGTGAGCTGTCCGTGCTTGCGCGCGCGCTCCGAGCTGGCCTCGCGGCGCAGGGTCTCCAGGCCGGCCAGCGCGCCGGACAGCGGGCTGTTGATCTCGTGGGCCAGGCCGGCCGCGAGCGTGCCCATGGCCGCCAGGCGCTCCTGTCGCGCGGCGCGCCGCTCGGCCTCGGAGGCGCGGGCCGTGGCGTCGCTCACCTCCTGGCGCAGCTCGTCCTGGAAGCCGCGGATGCGCGCCATCATGGCGGCGAAGGCGTGCACCAGCTCGCCCAGCTCCGGCGCCGAGCTGGCGGGCGGCAGCTGCGGCGCGCCGCCGGCCCCGAACTCGTGGGCCGCGCGCGCGAGGTGTTCCACGGGCGCCAGCACCGCGCGCCGCAGCAGCACGTACACCAGGCCGGCGCCCAGCAGCGTGGCCAGCGCCGCTGCCAGCAAGATGCGCGTGGTGTAGGGCAGCGGCGTCGGCACGTCGGCCAGCCGCACCCACACTCCGCCCCAGATGCGCCGGTCGGCCGTCTGCAGCGGCAAGGCCATCCCGCCGGCCACCGTGACCAGCTCCGGCGCGCCTGGGCCGGAGCTGCGGTCCACCGCGCGCACGACGTCCTGCAGCGGGAACCCGGACGGCCGGCGGCGGCTGCCATTGGGGTTGAGGAACGCGCCCACGGCGCGCACGGAGCCGTCCAGGGCGATGGTTCGGTGGTCCAGCACCACCGCGTCGGCGAACTCGTTCCACAGCGGCCAGGACAGCACCTCGGCCACGTCGCCCAGCCAGTTAGCGGCGAAGCGTTGCTCGAAGCGATCCTTCACCCGCGCCAGGTACGCGCGCTGCTGCTGGTCGCGCGCCGCCAGCTGCTGCTGCTCGTTGCCGGAGATCCACAGCGCCAGCGCGCCCAGGACCACCAGGTTCACGAGCACCAGGATCAGCGTCAGGCGGGCGCGCAGGGAGACCGCCACGGGGCGCACGCTACGTCGGCTGGCCGATCTGCTGCAGCAGCTTGAACAGCGGCAGGAACAGCGCCAGAGCGATCGTGGCCACCATCCCGGCCATGAAGATCAGCATCACCGGCTCCAGCAGCTTCAGGAGGATGTCCAGCGTGCGGTTGAAGTTGTCCTCGTAGTTCTGGCCGACGCGCAGGCACATGCGGTCCAGTTCGCCGGTCTGCTCGCCTACCTCGACCATGGAGACGACGACGTCGTCGAAGTGCCCGGTGTTCTCGAGCGAGGCGGCGATGGACTCGCCCTCCCGCACCTCTTCGCGCACCTGGTCCACCGCCTCGCGGTACACCTCGCTGCCGAGCGAGCCGCGCGTGATCTCGAAGGCGCGCAGGTGCGGCACCCCGCTCGCGACCAGGGTGCCGAAGGTGGTGGCGAAGCGCGCGGTCTGCGCCTGCTGGATCAGGCCGCCCATCAGCGGCATGCGCAGCCACCAGGCGTGATTCCAGCGCCGGAAGCGCAGCGAGCGCAGGTAGGCCATCTGGTACAGGACGAAGGCCAGCACCGGCAGCCCCAGCACCAGGAACCACCAGCGCGCCATGAAGCGGCTGATGCCGATGAGCGCCAGCGTCAGGGCCGGAAGCTGCACGTCCATCTGGTCGTAGAGCCGCGCGAACTGGGGGATGACCACGATCATCAGCGCGGCCACCACGCCCACCGCCACGAGGAACACCACGATGGGATAGGTGAGCGCGCCGCGCACGCGGTCGCGCACCTGCTGCGAGCGCTCCAGGAACTCGGCCAGGCGCGCCAGCACCTTGTCCAGCACGCCGCCGGCCTCGCCGGCGCGCGTCATGTTGACGTACAGCTCGTCGAACACCTCCGGGTGGCTGCCCAGGGCCTCGGACAAGGGCTGGCCTTCCTCCACCATGTCGGCCGCATCCAGGACCGCGTCGTGCAGGCGGCCCGGAGGCCACTGCTGCGTCAGGATGCGCAGGTTGCGCAGGATCGGCAGGCCGGCCTCGGTCAGCGTGGCCAGGAGTCGCGTGAAGCGCGCCAGGTGCTTGGCCGGCACCCTGCGGCGCACGCGCGCGCCGGTGGCGGTGGCGGCGGCCGTCTCGCGCCCGCGCCGGGCGGCGGGCGCAGGACGCTCCGCGGCGGGAACGCGGCGCTGGATGCGCACCGCCACTTACGCGCCCTCCGCCTGGGTCTCGCGCAGGATCTCCTCCAGCGAAGTGCGCCCGGCGCGCGCCAGCGCCAGGCCGCGCTCGCGCAGCGTGCGCATCTTGCGGGCGCGCGCCTGCTCGCGCAGCGCGACCGTGCTCGGGTCCAGCAGGAACTGCTCGCGCAGCGCGTCGTCCATGGGCAGGATCTCGTAAATGGCCGTCCGGCCGGTGTAGCCGGTGAAATGGCAGCGGTCGCAGCCTTTTCCGCGCATGTAATTCTGATCCGGCGCCGCTCCTGCCTGCTCCAGGAGCGCGCGGTCGGGCCGGTACGGCGCGGCGCAGGCGGTGCACACGCAGCGCACCAGGCGCTGGGCCACGATGCCTTCCAGAGTGGCGGCCAGCAGGAAGGGCTCGACGCCCAGGTCCACGAGGCGCGTCACCGTGGACGGGGCGTCGTTGGTGTGCAGCGTGCTCAGGACCAGGTGGCCGGTCAGTGCCGCCTCCACGGCGATCTGGGCGGTCTCGGGATCGCGGATCTCGCCCACCAGGATGACGTCGGGATCCTGGCGCAGCATGGTGCGCAGCACGCGCGCGTAGCTGACGCCGATCTCCTCCTTCACCGGCACCTGCACGATGCCTTCCAGGTCGTACTCCACCGGGTCCTCCACGGTGAGCACCTTGACCTCCGGCTTGTTCATCTGCTGCAGCAGCGAGTACAGCGTCGTGGTCTTGCCCGAGCCGGTGGGGCCGGTGACCAGCACGATGCCGTGCGGCAGGTTCACGAAGGCCTGGAGCTGCTCCATCTCGTCCGGCTCCAGGCCGAGCTGGCGCAGGTCGAGGCGCAGGTTCACGCGGTCCAGCACGCGCAGCACCACGCTCTCGCCGCCCTGGATCGGCACCGTGGACACGCGGAAGTCCACCTGCCGGCCGTCCACGACCATCATCACGCGGCCGTCCTGCGGCAGCCGCGTCTCGCTGATGTCCAGGTTGGCGAGCACCTTGATGCGCGAGATGATGGCGGGCGCGAGGTGCGCCGGCGGCGGGTCGATCTCGTACAGCACGCCGTCCACGCGCATGCGGATGCGGAAGTCGCCCTGGTAGGGCTCGAAGTGCACGTCCGCGGCCCGGTCGCGCACCGCCCGGGTCAGGATCGAGTCCAGCAGGCGCACGATCGGCGCCGCCTCCCCGCCCTGGGCCACGACCGCGGCCTGCGCGTCGCTGTGCTTGCGGTAGGCGCGCTGCACCGCCTCGTCCAGGGCCTTGGGCTCGGCCAGCAGCGGCTCCAGCGGGTGCCCGGTCAGGCTCTGCAGGTCGCTGAGCAGGGGCAGCGTGTCCGGATCGGCGATGGCCACGCGCAGCCGCCCGCCGCGCAGGCCCAGCGGCAGCGCGCCGAAGGCGCGGGCCGTGGCCGCGTCCAGCGCGCCCAGGGCCTCGGGATCGGGCTTGAGCTCCGCGGCCGGCACCCAGCCCAGCCCCTTCTGCAGGGCCAGCGCCCGCGACAGGTCCGCGGGCGCCACCGCGCCGCGCTCCACCAGCAGAGCGCCGATGCGCCCGCCGGCGCGCCGCTGCTCGGCCAGGGCGGCCTGCAGCTGGCTCTGGCGCAACACGCCCATGTCCACCAGGATCTTGCCCAGCGGTCGTGCGTCCGGCGCCGGCATCAGGCCACCGCTCCCGCGATCCCCAGGCGCTGGCGCAGGTCCATCGGGCTCTGGCAGAAGGCGATGGCGGTGTCCTTGCTGATGACCCCGCCTTGCACCAGCTCGAGCAGGTGGTCGTCCAGCAGCTGCATGCCGATGCGGCGCTGGGTCTGCATCACCGAGGGGATCTTGAAGGTTTCGTTCTTGCGGATGTGGTTCTCGATGGCCGAGTTGCGGATCATCACCTCGAAGCCGGCCACGCGCCCCTTGTGGTCCGCGCGCGGCATGAGCACCTGCGAGATGACGGCCTGCAGGGACACCGAGAGCTGGGCGCGCACCTGCTCCTGCTGGTGCGGCGGATACTGGTCGATGATGCGGTCCACGGTGCGCGCGGCCCCGGTGGTGTGCAAGGTGGCGAACACCAGGTGCCCGGTCTCCGCGGCGGTGATGGCCGCGGAGGTGGTCTCCAGGTCGCGCATCTCGCCCAGCAGGATCACGTCCGGATCCTGGCGCAGGGAGCGGCGCACGGCCTCGCCGAAGCCGGCGACGTCCTCGCCCACCTCGCGCTGCGTCACCACCGCCTGGATCGAGTCGTGCAGGAACTCGATCGGGTCCTCGATGGTGATGATGTGCACCGAGCGCGTGCTGTTGACCTCGTGGAGCAGGGCCGCCAGCGTGGTGGTCTTGCCGCAGCCGGTGGGTCCGGTGACCAGGATCATGCCGCGCGGCAGGTAGGCCAGCTGGCGCAGGATCGGTGGCGCGCCGATCTGGTCGAAGCTCATGCGGTTCTGGGGGATGCGCCGCATCACCAAGGCGTAGGTGCCGCGCTGGCGAAACACGCTGACGCGGTAGCGGTCGCCCGCGTGGTTCAGCGCGAAGTCCACGCTGCCCTTCTCCGCCAGCTCGGGCCGCTTGTGCTCGGGCACCACCGCCAGGCACAGCGTCTCCAGCGCCGCCGCGTCCACGGGCGCGGCCTCCGCCGCCTTGAGGTCGCCGCTGATCCGGATCATCGGCGGGAGGCCGGCGCGCACGTGCAGGTCGCTGGCGTTCTGCTGGGCGGCGGCGGCCAGCCAGGCCTCCAGGCGGCTTCCGGTGGGTACGCGGCTCATGAGGGCACGGGGGCTGTCGGGCTGGCCGCGGCGGCGCCCGGCGGCGCGGCGGCGTTCGGCTCCGCGGCAGGTGCGGCCGGCTCCTCGACCGCCTCCACGCGGGTCACGAGCAGCATCTCGTTGACCGAGGTGGCGCCGGCCAGGACCTTCTCCGCGGCGTCGGCGCGCAGCGGCGACCAGCTGCCGCGCTCGGCGGCGGCGCGGCGGAACTCGGAGGGGTCACGGCTGCGGAATAACACCTCGCGCAGGCGCTCGTCCAGGGTCAGCCACTCGAACACGCCCACGCGCCCGCGGTAGCCGGTGCGCGAGCACTCGCGGCAGCCGCGCGGATGGCGCAGCTGCGCTCCTTCGGCCAGGCCCAGGATGCGCCGCTCCAGCGGCGTCGCCGGCTCCAGCACCGTGCAGGCGGCGCACAGCCGGCGCACCAATCGCTGGGCCAGGACGCCCTGCAGCGAGGTCGCGATCAGGAACGCGGGCACGCCCATGTCCAGCAGGCGGGTCACGGCGCTGGGGGCGTCGTTGGTGTGCACGGTGCTGAACACCAGGTGT
This sequence comes from Planctomycetota bacterium, assembly GCA_004295085.1. Taxonomy (GTDB): domain Bacteria; phylum Planctomycetota; class UBA1135; order UBA1135; family UBA1135; genus SHNF01. The sequence continues at coordinate 56,193 of SHNF01000011.1, forward strand.
CCGGTGAGCGAGGCCTGGATCGCGGTCTCGGCCGTCTCCTTGTCCCGGATCTCGCCCACCAGCACCACGTTGGGGGCCTGGCGCAGGAAGGCACGCAGCACGCGCGCGAAGTCCAGGCCGATCTTGGGGTGCACCTGCACCTGGTTGATGCCCTTGATGCGGTACTCCACCGGGTCCTCGACCGTGAGGATCTTGCGGTCGGCGCGGTTGAGCTGCGCCAGCGCCGCGTACAAGGTGGTGGTCTTGCCCGAGCCGGTGGGCCCGGTCACCAGCACGATGCCGTTGGGCCGCTCGATGGTGCGCTGGAACCAGTCCAGGCCGCGCCGGCTCATGCCGAGCTCCTCCAGGGAGATGAGGTTGGCCTCGCGGTCCAGCAGGCGCATCACGCAGGCCTCGCCGTGGTTGCCGGGCAGCACCGACACGCGCACGTCCAGCTCGCGGCCGCCGGCGGCGTGCTCGATGCGCCCGTCCTGGGGCTTGCGCTTCTCGGCGATATCCAGGCCCGCGCTCACCTTGATGTGGCTGATCAGGCTGGAGAAGACATCGGCCGGGTGCTCCGCCGCGATGCGCAGCTGCCCGTCCACGCGGTAGCGGATGCGCACCTTGTTCGGGAACGGCTCGATGTGGATGTCCGAGGCGCGCGCCGCCACCGCCTCCTCGAACATGCGCTGCACCAGCCGCACCACCGGGGACTCGGCGCTCTCGGGGCTCGTTTCCGGGGCCGGCGGGCCGTCCCGGAGCCCGTAGGCCTGCTCCAGGGCCTTGCGCAGAGCGTCGGGCGCAGCCATGGCCACGGCGATGTCCCGGTCCAGGAGGAAGCGCAGCGTGTCGGCGACCACGACCTTGGCGGGATCGGCCACGGCCACCACCAGGGCGCCGTCGCTCTCCTTCACCGGCAGCACTTCCTGCTCCCAGGCCACCGCGGCATCCAGGAGCCCGGTCACGCGCCGCGGCGGCACGCGCCCGGCCAGGTCCACGAAGGGCAGCCGCGCCTGCAGCGCCAGCGCCCGCGCAACCGTGGTCTGGTCGGTTGCGCCGCTCTCCACCAGGGCCTGGCCGGTCAGGATGGTGCGCGTCTTCTGCAGCGCCAGCGCCGCCCGCAACTGCTCCTCCGTGATGGCGCCCTGCGCCATCAGGATCTCGCCCAGCCGTTTCCTCACTCCGCCCCCTTCACGGTGGCGACGACCAGGGCCTCGTGCGCGGGCAGGCCGCTGTCCTGCGGATAGCCGATGTGCAGCCGGGCCCGATGCACGCCGGCCGCCGCGTCCGGCTTCAGCTTGACCTGTACCGTGTACAGGCGGCCGGCCTGGGAGGCGCCCAGCTCGGCCGAGAACACGGCGTCGCCCTCGAGCCGCAGGTCCGGCTGCGGCAGCTGCACCCCGGCGGCGGCCTGCACGCGCAAGGCCAGGCTGCGCTCCTGGCCCGGCTCGCACAAGCCGAAGGACAGGCGCCCGGCCGGGAAGTACTGCACCGGACCGAGCACCGTCGCCTGCACCGTCACCTCGAGGTCGTGCTCCAGGCTGGTCCGGGCCACGGCGGTGCCAAACAGCATGCCGCTGGGTGCGGCGGGGACCAGGCGCACCTGGAGCAGGCGCACGTACACACCCTTCTGCTCGTCCTCTTCCACCATGCCCGCGTCCTCGATGGCCACGCCCTCGGGCAGCTCGCTCCAGCCGTCCACGGTGAACGGGCGGTCGCTTTGCACGCGCAGGGGCACCATGCTGGAGCCGGCGCGCACCGTGGCCTGGGCCACCTCTCCGAAACGCACCACCGGCGGCTTGAGAACGAAGGTGGGCCGGATCCAGGCGCGGATGCGGCCTTCGGCGTAGCCGTTGGCCGCGTTGCTCACCAGGCGCAGCCAGGTGCGCTTCTCGTTGCGGTACTGGCGCGCGTCGAACACGCCGACGACCAGCCCGCTGGCGGCGGCCGGAAGGCTGTCTCCCGGATTGAGGCGGCGACCATCCAGCTCCAGACGGAAGTTGGTGCAGCCGCAGGAGCTGAGGATCTCCTGGAAAACGACCGGATCCGGGCCTTCGACGCGGAACCGGAACTCCAGGGGATATTCCGCCTGGCGGATTTCGCCGAGGTCCATCTCCGCGGGCTCGATCAGCAGGCGGCTGCGGGAGGCTTGGCCTTGCGGGTCCTGGCCCGCAGACAGAGCCGCGCCGAGCACGGGCAGGACGATCCAGGTGAACGGCTTCATCGCGGTGGCGGACCGGCGGTCCGAGCCTCAGATTACCGGATCCGCCCGCGCCGCCGCGGAGGGGCTACTGCGGCTGGCGCACCACGGCGTTGATCGGGAACTCCTTGGGCTCGATTCCGGATTCGGACGGGAAGCTGAGGCGCAAGATGGCGCTGTGGCGGCCCACCGTGGCCTCCGTGCTGATATCGATGCGGATCTCGTACTGCTGGCCCGGCTGCCGGTCCACCACCGCGGCCGTGAACACAGCGTCGCCGTCGAGCTTGAGGCTCGGCTCCGGCAGCGTCATGCCGGGACCGCCCACCACGGCCTTGAGGCGGCGCGAAGCCGCCTGCCCCTGGTTGACCATGCCGAACAGGATGCGCTCGCCCGGGAAGTACTTCACCGGCCCCAGGATCTCGCCCACCAGCACGATCTCCAGGGTCTTGCCCAGGCTGGTCTCACCCAGGATGGAGTTGGTGATGCGTCCCGGCGCGGCGTCCAGGTGCACCTTGATCTCGAAGCTGCGCGTCTGCGACTTGCCATCCGGACCGGTCTCCGCGCGGTTGGTGTCCACGATGCTGACGCCCGGCGGCACGTACGCCCAGCGCGTCACGGTGAACGGCTCCGGCGCCTTCACGAACACCAGGCGCGTGCGCTTGTCCAGCTCCTTGGGATCCACGGGCGCGTCGCTGCCCTTGCGGATGTACAACAGCTCGCCGAAGGTCAGGCGCGAGGGCGACAGCTCGAACACCGGGTGCACCATGGCCGAGATGGAGAGCTTGCTCGGCATGTTGAGGCCGTTGCCGCGCACCGTCACCGTGGAGATCTTGCGGTGGCTGAACTGCTGGCTGCTGAAGGTCGCCACGATCATTCCGCTCTTGCCCGCCTCGATGCTGACGCCCTTCTCCAGCGCCAGCCGCTCGCCTTCCACTTCGACGTGGGCCTCGGTGCAGCCGCACGAGGTCTCGAGCGCGGTGATCTTCAGGGGGTCCGGCCCCTCGACCCGGAACGGGAACGTGACCGGATAGTGGTTCTCCTGGTAGACGTCCCCCAGGTCCACGGTGTCCTTCTCGAACCGGAGCTGGCTCTGGCTCTGGGACAGGCCCTGGTCCTGCTGTCCCTGATCCTCCTGGGCCAGCAGGCTCGGAGACGCGAGGAGCAGGGACGCGAGGAGCAGGATGTGGCGGGTCTTCATTGGGATTGGGGTGGCGGCGCGGGTGCCGGCCCGGCCGCGGGCTGCACCAGGGCCGTGACCTTGAGCTTGCGCTCGGAGCTGCGGGTGGCGCCGTTCACGCGGTGCTGCAGTCTAAGGGACAGAGCGCCCTGGCGCGGGCCGAGTGGCAGGCCCGCGGGCAGGACCACCCGGATGCGGTAGCGCCGCTCCGGCTCCAGGGGGACCACCTCGATGCGGGCCCCCGGGAAACCCTCCAGGGCGGCCTGTGGAGCCTCCAGGCTGCCCTCGCGCACGCCGACGTCCACCGTGGCGTGGGTCTCGGAGTCCGCCGGGACCGCGCCCAGGTGCAGCCGCAGCGACGGCTTGATCCACAGCGTCCGGTGCACCTGGAACTGCACGGCAAACTGCAGCTCCAGGCCGTTGTCCGCGCGCAGGCGCACGTACGTGATGGTCGCGTCCTCGTGCACGTCGGCCGGCACCACGACGCGCACGCGCTGCTCGAGAGCGGCCTCCGCGGACGGCACGCCTTCCACCTCGACCAGGCCCGGAAAAGCCTCGAGCAGGCGGAACGGCTGCGCCGCCCGGATGACGACGTCGCGGGTCTCCGCCGCTTCGCCGCCGATGACGCCCAGGTCCAGCGGGTCGGGTTCCACCTGGCACCACGGGTCCAGGGTGGCGGCCACCTCGAGCGGCACGGAGAAGGCCGGCTCCGCGCCGACCAGGGTCGCCGTCGCCTGCTTGCGGCCGCGGAAGCCGGTGGTGACGAAGTCCACGCACACGACTCCGGCGGTGCCCGCCGGAAGCTCGGCCGGAAGCGCGACCGCGCGCCCAGCCAGCTCCAGGCGCGGCCGCAGGCAGCCGCAAGAGACCTCCAGCCGCTCCACCCGCGCGGGCGCCGGCCCGACCTGGAACGGGAAGCGCACGGGCACGTGCGCGCCCGCGCTCACCCGGCCCAGGTCCACGCTGGTTGCGCCGAAGTGCAGAGCCGCACCGGACGCCGGCGCAGCAGCCGGCGTGGCCTCCGCCGCGGCGGACGGCGCGCCGGAAGGGGCCGGCGCACGCCCGCAGGCGTCGGCAGCGACGGCCGCCAGCAGCACGGCGGAGCCGGTCCGCAGCCCAATCTTGTGTTGCCGCGCCCACACGGGGAGCCCAATATACGGCTTGTGGCGCGCTTTCCCGGTCAGGCTTCCGCCGTGGCTGTCTTGACCCTCGCAGGAGGCGGCTGCCAGTCGTGCCCGCCCGAGGTGGAGCGCCTGGTGCAGTGTCCGGACTTCAGCGCTCCGGAGACCGCCGGCCGCAGCTTCCTGGCCGCCATCGCCTGCGACGCCGACGTCGCCGCATACCTGTGCCTGTCCGAGGGCCTCAAGGAGCAGCACGCCGCCACGCTGGACGGCTTCCTGCTGTTCAAGTCGGAGCTCGAGCGGGAGTACGGGCGCGCGCTCGGTTACGCCGCGCGCCTGCAGCCGCTCGGCCCGGCCGAGGACGCCGGGGGGCGCGTGCGGATCTGGTGGGGCCTGCGCGGGGAGCCGGTGCTGGGACTGGACTTCGAGCCGCAGTACTACCTGGACCTCACCACCCATTCCGGGTCGCGCGCGGGCGAGTTCCTCGAGCGCCCTCCCGGCACCCTGCTGCACTGGGACGGCGGTCGCCTCAGCCTCGAGGCGCCGCCGGCGCTGGCGCAGCGCTTTCCTGACCTGTCCGGGATCCGGCGACTCGATCTCGGCACTGAATGGAAGATCCGGGACGTGCTCGCGCCGCCGCAGCCCTGAACGCCCCCATTCCGCGCATGGCAACCCGCAAGATCCCGGCCCACTCCCCCGCCCGGCCCGCCGCTCCGCGCGCGCCGGCACGACCGGCCAACTGCTTCGGCGCCGGCATGCCGCGCGGCTGGACCACCGACCGCAGCCTGCTCGGAGGCAAGGGCGCCGGCCTTTCCGCCATGAGCAAGCTGAAGCTGCCGGTGCCGCCGGGCTTCACCATCACCACCGAGGTCAGCGCCTACATCCACGCGCACGGCCGCCACCCCAAGGGCCTGGACACGGCCGTGGCCCGGGCCATGGCGGCGCTGGAGAAGGCCATGCGCCGCGGCTTCGGCGACCCGCGCCAACCGCTGCTGGTGTCGGTGCGCTCCGGCGCGCGCGTGAGCATGCCCGGCATGATGGACACGGTCCTCAACCTGGGCCTGAATCACGCGACCGTGGCCGGCCTGGCCGCGCAAGGCGGCAACCCGCGCTTCGCCTGGGACGCCTACCGGCGCTTCATCGCCATGTACGGCGACGTGGTCCTGGGCCTGTGCCGTGCGGACCACTACGACCCGTTCGAGCAGATCCTGTACCGCCGCAAGAAGCGCCGCGGCGTCACCCAGGACACCGACCTGAACGCCGAGGACCTGCGCGCCGTGGCCGAGGACAGCCTGGCGCACGTGCAGAGCAAGCTCGGCAAGCCGTTCCCCGCCGACCCCTGGGAGCAGCTCTGGGGCTCGATCGACGCCGTGTTCCGCTCCTGGAGCAACGACCGCGCCGTGGCCTACCGCCGACTCAACGGCATCTCCGACTCCTGGGGCACGGCGGTCACCGTGCAGGGCATGGTGTTCGGCAACCTCGGCGAGGACTCGGCCACCGGCGTGTGCTTCACCCGCAACCCGGCCACCGGCGACAAGGAGTTCTTCGGCGAGTTCCTGCCCAATGCCCAGGGCGAGGACGTGGTCGCCGGCACGCGCACGCCGTTCCCGATCGCCGCCCTGGCGCAGCGCATGCCGGCCGTGTACCAGCAGCTGCTGCAGGTGCGCGACACGCTGGAGGCGCACTTCGGGGACATGCAGGACATGGAGTTCACGGTGGAGCGCGGCCGCCTGTTCGTGCTGCAGACCCGCTCCGGCAAGCGCACCGGCAGCGCCGCGGTGCGCATTGCCACCGACATGGTGGCGGAACGCCGCCTCTCGCCGCAGCAGGCCCTGTTGAAGATGGACGCGGAGGGCATCACGCAGCTGCTCGCGCCGGTGTTCAGCGGCGCGGACAAGGACAAGGCGCTGGCCGAGGGCCGGCTGCTGGGCAAGGGCCTCAACGCCGGGCCGGGGGCCGCCACCGGCCGCGTCGTGTTCCGCGCCGCCGACGCGGTCGAGTGGTCGCGGCGCGGCGAGCCCGTGATCCTGGTGCGCCAGGAGACCTCGCCCGAGGACATTCGCGGCATGAACGCCGCCGCCGGCATCCTGACCCAGCACGGCGGCATGACCAGCCACGCCGCGCTGGTGGCGCGCCAGATGGGCAAGGTGTGCGTGGCCGGCGCCGGCAGCCTGGACGTGGACACGCGCAAGAAGGTGCTGAGCGGCAGCGGCAAGCGCGTGCGCGAGGGCGACTGGCTCAGCCTCGACGGCAGCAGCGGCGAAGTCTTGTCCGGGCGCGTGCCCACCGAGCCCTCCGCGGTGCTGCGCGTGGTCCTCGGCCAGGCGCCGCCCAGCGCCGACGGCGACGACGCGCGCTTCCGCGCCGTCATGGCGTGGGCCGACCGCTTCCGCCGGCTGGGAGTGCGCGCCAACGCCGACCAGCCGGACCAGGCGGCGCTGGCGGTGGCCTTCGGCGCCGAGGGCATCGGACTGTGCCGCACCGAGCACATGTTTTTCGGCGAGGAGAAGCTGCCGGCGGTGCAGCGCATGATCCTGGCCGACGACACGGCCGCGCGCCGGGCCGCGCTCAGCGAGATCGAGCCGCTGCAGCGCAAGGACTTCGAGGGGATCTTCCGCGCCATGGGCGACCGCCCGGTCACGATCCGCACCATCGATCCGCCGCTGCACGAATTCCTGCCGCACGACGAGAAGGCGCTGCGCGTCCTGTGCGCGGCGCTGGACATCCCGTACCGCAAGGCCCGGGCGCGCTGGAACGCCCTGCGCGAAGCCAACCCCATGCTCGGCTTCCGCGGCTGCCGCCTCACCTGGCTGTACCCGGAGATCCTGGAGGTTCAGGTCACGGCCATCTTCGAGGCCGCGGCCAAGGTGTCGCGCCAGGGCATCCGCGCCCATCCCGAGATCATGATCCCGCTGGTCGGCCACCGCGACGAGCTCAAGCCGCACGTGGCCCTCGTGCGCCGCGTGGCCGCCGAGGTGGCCCAGCGCACCGGCGTCAAGGTCGCGTACGCGGTCGGCACCATGATCGAGATTCCGCGCGCGGCGCTGACCGCGGCCCAGGTGGCCGAGGAGGCCGAATTCTTCTCGTTCGGCACCAACGACCTGACGCAGACCACGCTGGGCGTCAGCCGTGACGACAGCGGCCTGTTCCTGCCGCAGTACGTGGACGCCGGCATCTACGGGCGCGATCCGTTTGTGTCCGTGGACCTGGGCGGGGTCGGCCGCCTGATGCAGATGGCCGTCGAGGAGGGCCGCGGCGCGCGCAAGGGTCTCAAGATCGGCATCTGCGGCGAGCACGGCGGCGACCCCGCCACCGTCGGGTTCTGCCACCGGCTGGGCCTGGACTACGTCTCCGCCAGCCCCTTCCGCCTCCCGGTGGCGCGCCTGGCCGCCGCGCAGGCGGCGCTGCGGCAGAAGTCCGTGCGCGCCTGAGCGGCGCGCGCCGGCGCGGCTGCGCGCTCAGGCCGCCGCGAAGTCGGCGTTGGTGTGCACGGCCTGCACGTCCTCGTAGTCTTCCAGCGTGTCGATCAGGTCCGTGAGCCTGCGCCCGGTCTCGGCGTCCACCGCGACCATGTTCTTGGGGACGTAGCGCAGCGCGGCGTCCTCGATCTTCCAGCCCTTGCGCTCCAGCGCGGTCTTGATCGTGATGAACTGCGCGGGGTCGGCGGTGACGCCGTAGATCTCGGGCTCCTCGGTGCTGACGTCCTCGGCGCCGATCTCCAGGGCCCACTCCATGATCTCGTCCTCGCTGACGGCACGCCGCTGCAGCGCGAAGGTGGCCTTGCGCTCGAACAGCCAGGCCACGGCCCCGGCGGCGGCCAGGTTGCCGCCGGCGCGCTCCATCATCATGCGCAGGTCCGGCGCGGTGCGCGCGCGGTTGTCGGTCAGCGCCTCGATCAGGATGGCCACGCCGCCCGGGCCGTAGCCCTCGTACAGCACCTCCTCGGGGGCGGCGCCGCCCAGCTCGCCGGTGCCCTTCTTGATGGCACGGTCGATGCTGTCCTTGGGCATGTTGTCCAGGCGCGCGCGCTCGATGGCGTAGCGCAGCTTCAGGTTGGCGTCGGGATCGCCACCGCCGACGCGGGCGGCGCTGGCGATCAGCTTGGCCCACTTGCTGAAGACGCGCCCGCGCCTGGCGTCCGCCTTCGACTTGGTGCGCTGGATGTTGGCCCAGTGAGAGTGGCCGGCCATGGTGCGCCTCGGCGCCGGCGGCGCTGCCGCGGGTCCTCGGGAATCAGCGCTTGACCCACTGGAAGGAGCGGCGGGCGCCGGCCTTCCCGTACTTCTTCCGCTCCACCATGCGCGAGTCGCGGCTCAGGTGGCCGTGGCGGCGCAGGAACTCGTGGGCGTCGGGGTAGAGCTTGACCAGGGCGCGGCCCAGGCCCATGCGGATCGCGCCTCCGTGGCCGGTGGTGCCGCCGCCGAACGCGCTCACGAACACGTCCACCTTGTCCTCCACCTTGAGGTCGCGCGCCGGGGCGGAGGCCAGGTTGCGCGTGGCGAGGACCGGAAGAAACTCGGCCAGCGGCTTGCCGTTCACCAGGAACTGGCCGCTGCCGGGACGCACGCGCACGCGCGCGCACGCGGTCTTGCGCCGGCCGGTGCCCCAGTGGAAGCGATCGGCGCCCGGGTCCTCGACCCGGCCCGTGGGATCGATCTCGGGCTCGGGCGGCGCTTCTTCCAGCGCCACGCCGCCGGCCTCGCCCTCGGCCAGGCCTTCGGCCGCCTCGACCCAGTTCTCCGGCACCTCGAGGGTGCCGTCACGATTCGACTTGCGCTGGTTTTCAGGCATTGGATCCGGTGAGCGCGAGCGGCGCCGGTTTCTGCGCGACGTGCGGATGCTCGGGGCCCGGGTACAGCTTCAGCTTGCGCAGCATCTGGCGGCCCAGCCGGGTCTTGGGCAGCATGCGTTGCACCGCCTTGTGCACCACGCGCTCGGGGTGCTGCTCGATCCAGGCGCTGAAGTTTTCGGTGCGGTAGCCGCCGGGGTAGCCGGTATAGCGCGCGTAGACCTTGGTGCCGGCCTTGCGTCCGGTGAGGCGCACCTTGCCGCAGTTGACCACCACCACGGCGTCGCCGCTGTCGTAGTGCGGCGACCAGGTGGGGCGGTGCTTGCCCATGAGCACCACGGCGATGTCGCGGGCCAGGCGGCCCAGCACCTGGCCGTCGGCATCCACGACGTGCCAGTGGCGCGCGTGCTGCGCGGAGGTGCGGTGCGAGGTAGTGGGGCGCATGAGCGGGCGGAGCCGGCGAAAAGGCGCAAAAGTGTAGGGTCGCAGCGCAAATCCCGTCAAGGCAGCCGCCTCCGAATCAGGTGCAGGCCACCGGGCAGCAGCTCCCAGCGGGCACCTGCCGGATCGCGCTCGCCGGCGGCCCACAGCCGCAGAGTCCCGGCCCAGTCCTCCGCGCCGGGTCCCCCAAGGGCCGGCGCACGCAGGGGATGCACCTCCAGCCAGGCCAGGGGCTCCGCCCCTTCCGGCGGCTCCGCCGGAGCGCGCACCACCGCCCACGGCGCCGGGCTCACCACGCGGTACAGCCCGAGCTCCCGCTCCAGGCGCAGAGCGAAGCTCGAGGCGGGCGGCAGCAAGGGGCCGCGCAAGGGGTCGTACAGGTCGCTGCCGGCGCGGTGCACCTCCAGGCGCAACCAGCCGCCCTGGCCGCCGCCGGACGCCGGATCCGCGGCGGAGCGCTGGTAGAGGACCAGCAAGCCCTCCGGCTGCACCGCCAGGGCGAAGCCGCCGGCGGCGAGCGGCAGGCCGAGCAGGCTGAGCTGCGCGCCGCGGCGGCCGCCCAGCAGCGTGGCTGCCGCCAGCGAGCCCAGCAGCAGCGCCAGCAGCAGCAGCGCCCGCTCGTGCTGCGGCGCGTCCTCCAGCGGCCAGGGCGCCAGGCGCTGCGGCAGCTCCAGCGCCAGGTCGGCGCGCACCACGCCCTCCGCCAGCTCGACGGGCGGGCTGGAGCGCGGCGGCGGCACGCCGCTCCAGTCCCAGGCGTTGGCGGCCGCCAGCGCGCCCGGCGCCGCGCGCCCGGACACGGCCAGCGCCAGATCGAGGGCGGGCGGGACCAGAAGCAGCAGCACCACGGCGCTGCGCCCGCCCGGACCGGCGGACCACCAGCGGCGCGTCAGCACCATCAGCGCGAGGAGCGCGGCGCCCGCCAGCCAGCCCGCATCCGGGCGCAGCCAGTGCAGGAGCAGCCAGGGGCAGGCATGGCGCAAGGGGAAGCTGGCGCGCTCCTCCGCCGCCGGTGTTCCGGGAGCGGCGCTCTCGGCCAGCCACCCGAGCAGCAGCGCGCGGGCGGGCGTCAGCTCCGGCACCAAGGCGCTGGCGGCATAAGGCAGGAGCGCTCCCAGCTGCACGGCGCGGCGCACGGCACTCACGGCATCGGGTCCGGCAGGGGCAGGTCGGCTCCGGAGGCGTCCAGCGCGCGCACCCGCTCGCGGTCCAGCACCACGGTCTGCACGCCGTGCAGCTGCGGGTAGCGCGCCAGCAGGGCGCGCAGGCGCGCCTCCTTGCGCGCGCGCGGCGGCGTCAGGGTCGCGCCCGCCGCCTCGGAGCGCCCCCACAGGATGCTGCGGCCGTCCCGCAGCACGAAGCTGAGCGCCGGCGGCACGCCCGGCGCCTCGGCCGGATAGTCGCGCTGGCGCTCGATGCGGGCCAGGTCCAGCCCGAGCTCCTGGCGCAGGGCGTAGGCCTCGGGCGCGGCGCGCAAGGCTTCGGCCAGCAGCGGGTCGGCGAGCGCGCGCCCGGCCTCCGGCAGCGTGACGTTGCGGTCCAGGGGCACGGCCAGGAGCTCTCCCAGCGCCGCCTCCGGCACGCCGGCGGGCAGCACCACGCCGGCGCGGTCCACCACGGCCGCGACCGCCGGGCCGTCCGTCAGCTGCAGGAGCGGGCGGCGCGGCAGGAACAGCACGCGGAAGCCTTCCGGCAGGCGCGCCTGCACCTCCACGCTGGCCGGATCGATCCACGCGACTTCCTGGAACAGGCCGGAGACGATGGCGGAAGCCTGCGGATCCAGCAGGGACAGCGTCGGCGCCGCGTCCAGGCGCGCGCGCAGCTGGCTCCACCAGGCTTCCGGAACCGGCGGCATGCGCTCCACGCGGTAGCACGCCAGGGAACGGCGGGCTGCGCCGGCCGGCACCGTCAGGGCGCCGCGCCGCCACAGGCCGGCGCCCAGCAGGACCAGGGCCAGCACCGCCGCCAGCGCCGCCAGGCGCACGCTCACCGGCGATGTTCTAGCCGCCGGAACGAGCCGGCGCCAACTTGCCCTGGCGCCGGAGCCGCCCGACCATAGCGGGATGCAAGGCCTCGGGCCGGTGACTTTCAAGGGCTACACGCTGGCGCCGTTCCAGCGCCGCGCGGCCGCCGCGCTCGACACCGACCACAACGTGCTGGTGGCGGCCCCCACCGGCGCCGGCAAGACCCTGGTGGCCGAGTACGCCATCCACCTGAGCCTGCAGAAGGGCCGGCGCGCGCTCTACACCGCGCCCATCAAGGCGCTCAGCAACCAGAAGTTCCGCGATTTCCGCGCCGACCCGGCCATCCAGGACGCCGGGCTGATGACGGGCGACGTCACCGTGCATCCGGAGGGACGGGTGCTGGTGATGACGACCGAGATCCTGCGCAACACCTTGTTCGAGGACCCGGGCCGCCTGCACGACGTCGGCGCCGTCATCTTCGACGAAGTGCACTACATGGACGACCCGGAGCGCGGCTCGGTGTGGGAGGAGACGCTGCTGTTCCTGCCGCGCGACATCATCATCGTGTGCCTGTCGGCCACCATCGCCAACCTGGGCCAGTTCGCGGCCTGGCTGGAGCGGGTGCGCGAGCGCCCGCTGGAGGTGGTGGAGGAGCGCAAGCGCCCGGTCCCCCTCAGGCACTTCCTCTATCACCCCAAGGCCGGCATCTTCCCGCCCGGGCGGCTGCACCTGGTGCGCACGCGCTTCCTGGAGCACAAGCGCGACCACGAGTACCAGGTGCGCGACGACCAGCCGCTCCTGGACGAGCTCATCCACGGCGGCAAGCTGCCGCTGCTCTACTTCTGCTTCAGCCGGCGCCTGTGCGAGCGCAAGGCCGAGAAGGCCGAGCGCCGCGACCTGCTGGACCGCGGCGAGAAGGAGCGGGTGGAGGCGGTCTGGAAAGAGGCCCGGCAGGAGTTCGGCTTCGACGACGCCGCGCTCGAGTCCCTGCACGGCATGGTGCGCCGCGGCGTCGGCGCGCACCACGCCGGCATGCTGCCCGTGCACAAGGAGCTGGTCGAGCGCCTGTTCACCGCCGGGCTGCTCAAGCTGCTGTTCACCACCGAGACCTTCGCGCTCGGCATCAACATGCCGGCCAAGGCGGTGGTGTTCGATTCCCTCACCAAGTTCGACGGCGTGGACTTCGACTACCTGCGCACCCGCGACTACCTGCAGATGGCGGGGCGCGCGGGCCGGCTCGGCATGGACAAGGAAGGCCTGGTCTACGCCGTGCTCGAGTTCGAGGACGTGCTGCACGCACCCATCCACCGCATCACCGCGGGCGCCGTGGAGCCGATCCTGTCGCGCTTCGATCTGGACTACGGCACCCTGGTGCACCTGCATGGCGCCGCCGGCGACGCCGCGGCCGCCGCGGCCTGGGAGCGTTCCTTCGCCGCCTTCCAGGCGCGCGAGCACAGCAAGCAGCGCGAGGAGGAGAACCGGCGGCGCATGCGCCTGCTGCTCAAGCGCCGCTTCGAGTTCCTGGAGGCGATGGGCTACATCGCCGGCGAGCGCGAGGTCAAGGACCGGGGCCGCACCTGCCTCAAGCTCTACGGTTACGAGATCCAGCTCACCGAGCTCCTGTTCGAGGGCTTGTTCGAGGACTGCGACGCGCCGGCGCTGTGCGGCCTGGTGGCCGCCGTGATCCACGAGAGCCGCCGGCGGGACGAGTTCTGGCGCAATGCGCTGCGGCCCATGCGCGGCCTGCTGCGCCGCGCCAAGGAGGTCATCGACAACGCGCTGGAGACCGAGCGCGCCGTGGGCCTGGACGCCAGCCTCAAGCAGATCGATGAGGCCATGACGCCGGCCATCTACGCCTACGCCGAGGGCCGCGACTTCGAGGAGCTCGCTCGCTTCACCTCGGCCGCGCCCGGCGACTTCGTGCGCGCCGCGCGCATGACCGTGCAGTACCTGCGCCACCTGCGCAAGGTGGCCGAGCTCTCCGATCCGCGCCTGGCCGCCCTCTGCTCCGAGTCCATCGACGCCATCTACCGCGGCCCGGTGGACGTGCGCGCCGAGCTGGGCCTGCGCCGCGACGAGGAGCTGGAGTAGCGGTTTCGCGCCGGGCCTTGCGTCCTTGCCAAGGACGAAACACGCTCCCTGCCCGCGGCATGCTCCGTGCATGCCGAAGCCCCTGCGAATCCTGGCATGGTGCGGCGTCCTGCTGAGCTGCCAGTGCTATCCCGTGCCGGGCGGCCCCGACGCGGGCCCGCCGCTGGACCCCGCGGCCTGCCTCGAGATGCCGGCCGACCAGGCGCGCCGGCACCTGTTCCAGGCGATCCGCCAATTCCAGGGCCTGGAGCTGGACGCCACCGTGACCGAGCACGGCACGCGGGGCCTGCAGCGCCGCGCCTGGGAGGTCCGCCTCGCGCGCCCGCTCGCCGGCTACTTCCGCAGCTACTCGCTGGAGATCGGGGACGCCTCGGACTGGTCCCGGGCCGTGAACGGCGACGAGGTGGTGCACGTGGACCACGCCACGGGCACCTACACCGCCGGCTACGGCCACGATCTTGCCAGCCTCATGCTGGCGCCCTTCGAGCTCCTGCGCGTGTGGAGCGGGGAGCGACCGCGGCCCGTCGCCAGGGTCGAGTGGAGCGACGAAACGCCGCCCCAGCCCGGACTGCGCGGCCTGCACGTGGTGTACGACTACCGGGAGGACTGCTCCTTCTGGGCATGGGACGTCAATCGCGAGGTGTACTGGCTGGACACCGCCGGGATGCCGTGTGCATTGACCGGCTATCACGACGGGAAGCAGCAGAAGTACGTCCTGAGCGTGAACATCCAGAACCTGATCCTGCGCCCAAGGGTCGCGCCCGCGATGTATCCGACCGCGACTCCGCCCGGCCCGCAGCACGAGGCGTTTGACTATTGCTGCAGCTTCGGGGCAGAGCCGGACTGCGTGATCGGCGGCTTCTAGGCCGCCGGACCGGATTGCGTTCTTGCGCACGGGCGCAAGCGGCTGCACCGTGGCAGCATGGACCGCTGTGGTATGAGTCGGTCGTGGCCCGACGCCTCGCCCGCGGTGACGTCGCCCCTGCCTTCGTGCTCGCGCGCGCAGGCGGCGGCGAGTTCGACTCGGCCGCGATGCGCGGGAAGCGCTGGCTGCTGGCCTTCCACCGCTACTCGCTTTGACCGACCTGCAACCTGACCACGCGGCAGTTTGCCGCGCGCCATGAGGATCTGAAGAAGGCGGGAATCGAGGTGATCCACGTGTTCCGTTCGGTGCCGGAGGCGCTCCGGCAGTTCGTGAGCGACCCGGTGCCCTTCCCGGTGCTCGCGGACCCGGAGCGGAAGGCCTACACCCTGTACGGAGTCGGCAGCGAGGGCTGGCTGGGGCTGCTGCGCGCGAGCTGGAAGCGCGGACAGCAGGCCAGGCGGGCCGGGCACAAGGTTTACTGGCGGGAGGCCTTGCGCGAGGGCTTCCTCGGCAATCCGGCCGACTTCCTGATCGGGCCGGACGGGCGCATCGAGCGCGCGCACTACGGGGCGCATGTCGCCGACTCGCTGCAGCCGGACCAGGTGCTGGCCTGGCTAAGCTGAGCCGGTAGTGAGCGAGGCTCCGCGGCGCGAGCTGGGGCTGATCCACGGGGTCGGCATCGTGGTCGGCGCCATCATCGGCGTCGGCATCTTCATCACGCCGTCCAAGGTGGCCGCGATCGGCGGCTCGCCCGTCTCCGCGCTGCTGTTGTGGTCGCTGGGCGGCCTGATTGCGCTGTGCGGCGCGCTCAGCCTGGCCGAAGTCGGCGCGCGCTTCCCCGAGAGCGGCGGCCAGATCGTGGCGCTCGAGAAGCTGCTCGGCCGCTGGGCCGCGTTCCTGTACGGCTGGTCGCTGCTGATCGCGATCCAGACCGGGGTCCTGGTGCTGGTCATGCTGTTCGTGGCGAACAACTTGGAGGCGCTGCTGGCGGCTGAGTGGAGTGCCGGCGAGAAAGCCGCCGTGGCCACGCTGCTGCTGGTCGTGCTGGCCGGCGCCAACCTGCTCGGCGTGCGCCACGGCGCATGGGTGCAGACGCTGACCAGCGCCGCCAAGCTGCTGACGCTGGCTGCGATCGGCCTGGTCGCCGTGCTCGTCGCCATCGGGCTGTTCGCGCGCGCGCCGGCGCCGCCGCCCGCTCCCCTTCCGGCGAGCGCGCCCTGGATCGCCGGCCTGGCCGCCGTCCTGTTCAGCTACGGCGGCTTCCACCAGCTCACCTGGGTGGGCGGCGAGGTGGCGAATCCGCAGCGCACGGTGCCGCGCGCCATCGTGCTCGGCATCCTCATCGTGATCACGGCCTACCTGGCCGCCAACGCCTCCTACTTCACGCTGCTGCCCTTCCATCAGGTCGCCGCCAGCGACGCGCTGGCCGCCGACGCCGTCGGCGCGGTGTTCCCGCGCTGGGGTCCGGCCGCGGTGGCGGTGGCGCTGACCGTTTCGGCCTACGGGCTGGCCAACGCCACGCTGCTCACCACGCCGCGCGTCTACTTCGCACTGGCGCAGAAGGGCCTGTTCTTCCGCTTCCTCGGCCGTCTCGACCCGGCGCGCGGCGTCCCCAGCGCCGCCATCCTGCTCCAGACCGGCCTGGCCCTCGCCCTGCTCTGGATCGTCGGTCCCAGCATTGGCGAGCTGGTCAATGGCATCGTGTTCGTGGACTGGACCTTCCACGTGCTCACCTGCGCCGGACTGATCCTGGTGCGGCGGCGCCCCGGCGACTTCCACCACGGCTATCGGGCGCCGCTGCTGCCGTTCGTGCCGATGCTCTTCATGCTGGGCACCGTCGTCGCGCTCGGCGCGACCTTTCTCGATCCCGCCGTGCGCCGCAGCAGCCTCATGGGGCTCGGCGTGCTGGCCGCCGGGATCCTGCTGTACCTGCTGGTACGGCGCGCATCCCGCTGAGGCCCGGGCTTCAGGGCCCGACCACGTTCGACGTGCAGCAAGTCGAGACGTCGATCACCTGCACGAACACCTGGCCGCAGGCGGCGGCGGGCACTTTCACATCGAGCACGGCATTGCCGTTCGCATCAGCGCTGGTCCTCGCTGCCTTGGTCGCGCTGCTGTCCAGTGCCAGGGTGACGCCTGCGCACTGGCCGCCTGGCGGGATCACGATGGAGCCCGTGCCGGAGGCCGCCACGAAAGCCACGCGCCCCTGCGGCGTGGCGCCGGAGACCACGAAGCGGATCCGTCCCGGGCAGGAGCCTTGCAGGGCCAGAGTCAGATGGATACTGCCGCGATCGCGCACGAAAACGTCCCCGGAATCATTGGTGTCTTCCGGCACGAGATTGCTGGCATGGCTCTGGAACGCCACGAACCGGCCCTTGGCGGCGATCGACGCGAACAAGCTGTCATCGTTCCCCTGTCCACCCGAGGTGTGCACGCTCACGCGCGCGGTCTCTCCGGTCAGTCGATCGTGCATGAAGATGTCGGCCGAGCCGTTGCTGTCCCCGGGCACGAGATTGCTCGCCAGGCTGCGGAACGTCACGAACTGGCCCTCCGCGGAGATGGACGGACCGCTGCTGAGCCGGTCTCCCGGAGCCCCGGCAGAATCCACGCTGACCGGCGTGGTTTGCCCGGTCTGCCGGTCGTGGACGAAGACGTTCCCCGCGCCAATCCCTGCCACGAGGTTGCTCGCAAGGCTCTGGAACGCCACGCATCGACCATCGGCGGAGATCGACGCGACGTCACTGTCGTCATTGCCCTGCCCGCCCGCAGAGTCCACGCTCACGCGCGTGGTCTGTCCGGTCGGCCGGTCATGCACGAAAACGTCTGCATAGCCGTTGCTGTCCCCCGTCACGAGGTTGCGCGCAAGGCTATGGAACGCCACGAGTAGGCCATCGGCCGAGATCGACGGGCTCTGGCTGCGGTCGTCGCCCTGGACTCCGGCAGAATCCACGCTCACGCGCGCCGTCTGCCCCGTCTGCCGGTCGTGCACGAAGACATCTTCCACGTCATTGGTGTCGCCCGGCACCAGGTTGCTGGCGAAGCTGTAGAACGCCACGAATCGACCATCGGCGGAGATCGACCCACCTCTGCTCGTGCCGTTCCCCTGCGCCGCCGCGGAATCCACGCTCACGCGCGCCGTCTGACCTGTCTGGCAGTCGTGCACGAAGATATCGCTCCGGTCGTTGGTATCCCCCGGCACGAGATTGGTCGCACTGCTCTCGAAAGCCACGAACCGGCCATTGGCCGAGATGGACTTCGGGTAGCTGTAGTCATTCCCCTGCACGCCCGCGGAATCCACGCTGACACGTCTGATCTTCCCCGTCTGCCGGTCGTGCACGAAGACGTCCTCCGCGTTGTTCGTGTCGCCAGGTACGAGGTTGCTGGCGCCGCTCCCGAACAGGACGAACCTGCCGTCGGGGCTGATCGTAGGCTCGCCGCTGCCGCTGTTTCCCTGCACGCCCGCAGGGTCCACGCTCACGCGTTCCGTGGTGGGGCACGTATCCTGCGGGGGCGGGACGAACGGGCGACTGCACGGGAAGGCGGGCTGGGCGCGGTCCAGGACCAGAACAGGCAGCAAGAGCAGGATGGAACGCATCATGGTTGCACCTCCTCGCAGCCGAGCGTAACACGTGGGGCGTCACCGCCGGTCAAGCAGGAGGATCCGGAAGGCCAACGGAGAGAGGCGGTATCCTGTGCACGTCCCTCATTCCGGCTCGCACATGCGCTTCCCCGTCGCCTGCATCCTGCTCCTGCCGCTCCTCCTTCCTGCCTGCGTGAACCCGGAGTACCCGGTGACGTCGCGCTATTCAGGCAACCTGGAGCTGCGCGTGCGCACGCTGGACGGGAGCCCGGTGGACCGTGCTGCCGTGTACCTGGACGGCCGTTTCATCGGCCACGCCGGCGAGCGCGGCCCGCTTCTGTTCCTGGATGCGGGCGAGCGCCTGCTGCGCGTCGAGTTGGAGGGCTACCAGCCGTACGAGACCGAGATCACGATCCTGGGCCAGCCCAACCAGCAATTCGTGAACGTCGCCTTGCTGCCGCTTTGAGCCGGCGGGACGGCGGGGCACGAGACGGATAACAGGCGCGGGCGATCCGGGCACAGGGAGTCATGCCGTGCTCTCTTGCCCTGTTCGCCCTGGCCGCGCTGCGCCACGGAAGCCATGACCCCTGGGCGCCGGCGCCCGGCTCGCCCCATGCCGTCGGGCCCATGGCGGGACGGCCGCACGCCGCCGACATGAACGGCGACGGCAAGCTGGACCTGGTGCTCGCCTGCGGCACCTGCTGCGGCTCGGAGCCGGATCCGAGGAGCGGGATCGTCGCGGTGCTGCTGGGCGACGGTCGCGGCGGCTTCGCGGTCGCCCGGGGCTCGCCCGTGTTCGTCGGCTCGTCGGGACGCAAGATCGCGGTCGGCGACTACAACGAGGATGGTGCGCCGGACGTCGCGGTCGCGCAGCACGACCTCTACGAGCTTGTGATCCTGCTCGGTGACGGCAAGGGCGGTCTGCAGCCGGCGCCCGGCTCGCCCGTGAAGGCGCACGACGGCGAGCGGCCGCACACGCACGAGATCGCGAGCGCCGACATGGACGGCGACGGGCATCTCGACCTCGCCGCCACGCTGGCGAACGACCGCAGCGTCGCCATTCTGCTCGGCGACGGCACCGGAGGCTTCCGTCCGATGCCCGGCTCGCCCTTCGCCGCCGGGCGCCACCCTTACGACGCGCTGGTGCTGGAGGACTTCAACGGCGACGGCCGGCGCGACATCGCGGTTCCGGATCCCGGCGCCAACCAGGTGACGGTGCTGCTGCGCGACGGCGCCGGATTCACGCAGCACGCGTATCCCGCGGGGCCGCGGCCAGGCTACCTGTGCGGCGGCGACCTCGACGGGGACGGGCGCCTCGACCTGGTGGCCATGCACGACGACGAGGGACTGCTGCTGGTGCTGCTCGGCGACGGCCAGGGCGCGTTCACGCGCGCGCGCGCGCCGCAGCAGCTGCCGGCGCCGGTCTGGGGCGGCGAGCTGGGCGACGTCAACGGCGACGGCAAGCTGGACCTGGTCGCGGGATCACAAGGAAGCGCCGTCTCGGTGCTGCTCGGCGACGGCCACGGCGCCTTCACGCCCGCGCAGACCCTGGCCGGAGGCGCCTACTCCGGCTACGCCGCGCTCGGCGACTTCGACGGTGACCGCCGGCCCGACCTGGCAGCCGCGAGCTACGGCGACGGCAAGCTGCACGTGTGGCTGAACGCGGCCGGCCACGCCGCGGCCCCCGGCCGGTGAATCGCTTCCAGGTTTGCGGAAACCTGGAAGCGGATCCGAGGCCGGCGGCCCGCCTCAGGCGCCGGCGATGAGCACGGCGCGCACCGGGGAGGCGTCGGCGCCGTCCAGCGCTAGCGGCAGCGCGATCAGCGTGTAGTGGCCGGGCGGCACATGCGTGAGGACGATGCCTTCGAGGATGCCCATGTCATGCCGGGCGACGGCTTGATGACTCTCGAGGACCTTGTCCTCGAAGGGGTCGATGGAGGGCGTGTCGATGCCGACCAGCCTGAGTGTGCTCAGATGATCGATCAGCTCGGGCGACAGACTGTTGAAGTCCGTGTTGAAGCGCTCGGGGTCGGGGAAGGAGCCGGTCTTGAACAGCACGCGCGGCGCCTGGATGCGGTCGCGGAGATGCGAGGGGTGGATGCGCTCGCCGCGGGCCAGGGAAACTGCGACGACCTGGCACGGACCGTAGTAAAGCTCGAGCGGGCGGTCCGCGATCCCGGCGCCGCCGGCGACGTAGTGGATGGGCGCGTCGGTGTGGGCGCCGAGGTGCACCGTGCTGCGGACCGCGCTGAGCCCGATGTTGTCACCCTTGCCGATGGCGAGCGCGACCTCGCGGCTGTAGGGCACATCGCCGGGCCAGACGCCGATCCGCGGCGTGATCCGCGGCGAGATGTCCAAGATCTTCATGCCGATTGTCATTCCGCGGCTGCCAGGACCTTGAACTCGACCGCGATGGGCGTCGGCAGGGCGCCGATCTCGAGCGTGGTGCGTGTGGCCTGGATCCCCTCGAAGTACTCCTTGTACACGGCGTTGAAGGCCGCAAAGTCGCGCTTCATGTCCACGAGGAACACCGTGACGTCGATGATCTTGTCCAGCGCGGAGCCGGCGGCTTCGAGGATCGTCTTGACGTTCTCGATGACCGAGCGCGTCTGGGCGGCGGCGTCGTAGTCGAGCGGGCGACCCTGCGCGTCGCGCACCGGCCCGCCGGGGATCTCGTCGGTGCCCGGGCGGCGCGGGCCGACGCCGGACAGGAACACCAGGTTGCCGACGCGGCGCGCGTGCGGGTACGCCCCCACCGGCCGGGGCGCGGCTTCCGTCCGGATGATGTCCGGGGCGGGGGCTGCGACGGCGGCCGGTGCACCCGGGGCCGCCGCGAGCACGTCGCGGTCGCCCCGGAAGGTCTCGACGTCCTCCTCGTCGTACTCGAGCGTGCCGGCGGCCTTGGGAACCGGCGCCAGCGACACGATCGCGGCACCCGTGCCGTACACCGGCTGGTAGTCGTACACGCGGCCCACGTAGTGGTTGTGCTGGCCCAGGAACGCGGCCAGCCACCACAGCGCCTTCATCTTCTGGTCGCCGTTGGCCTGGGCGCTGAACTCGCGCGCGAGCTGGGCGACGTCCTCGAGGCGGCCTTCGCCCAGGATCTCCAGGATCTTGCGGTTCCACTCGTCGTCTTTGAGCGACGAGATGCGGTCGCGGGCGGGCTCCACGACACCTGTGTGATAGCGGTTGCTGAGCGCGGTCACCGCCACGGCGATGACGCGCTTGCCGGTGGCCTTGACCGCGTCGGCGGCGGCCTTGCCCAGCACCAGGGTCTCGCCGCGGTCGGCGTACATGTTGCAGGACACGATGCCGGCCGGCAGCCGGTTGTCCGGGTTCAGGAGCTGGAGCGCCACCACCGAGCCGGTGTCGATCGGAAAGCCGCGGTAGGCCACCGTGCGCGCGTGCAGGCCGCGCGCGCGCGCCGCCTTCTCGTAGGCCTGCGCGAACTCCGCGTCCATGCGCAGGCGGTACGGCATGGAGCCGAGTTCGTGCCATTCCTGGTCCACGTGCACCCACTCCGGCTGCGGGTCGGCCTGGATCTGGTGGCCGATGACGCTGATCCACTGCGTGCTGTACAGCAGCATCAGGTCGGCGTCGAGCTTCTCGATGTCGCGGCGCAGCTCCTCGAAGGACTGGCGCAGCGAGCGCCAGCCGGGGTTGCGCTCCGCCGCCAGCAGCGGCTGCGGCTTGCCGGGGACGATGACGCCGAGGACCACGCTCATGCGCGCTCCGGGTCCCATTCCACCACGGCGTTGCCGGTACCGATGACGGTGCCGTAGGCGTGCACTTCCGCCGGGTAGTCGGGGAAGGCGAGCGCGCCCATCAGCCAGGAGAGGCTGCCTTCCCGCGCCTCGCTCACGGTCTGCTCGATGAAGTCCGGCATCTCGTCCACGAGCTGGCGGCACTTGCCTTCCTTCATGAGCTGCAGCAGGCGCATGTCCCACAGGTACTGCCCGTGGTGGTAGATGTGCTCGTGCGCCATGTCCTCCGGCACTTCCGGCTCCTCGGTGAAGTGGCGGTGGCTCAGCGAGTTGCTCGCGAGCAGCACGGCGCGCCTGCCGCTCTTCTCGACCGCGCGCCGCGTGGCCTCGCCCAGCGCGATCATCTGCGCCTGCCCGACCTCGTTGCTGAAGTAGTAGAAGTCCGAGTTGGAGGAGATGCCGACGATCGGCTTGTCCCAGGCCGGGTGGACCAGATGGCAGGACGTGATGGTGCCGTAGTCGACCCGGAAATCGGGGTTCCGCATCATCTTGGTCACCAATCCCGCCGATTCCGCCTCTGCGCACACCGCTTCTGCCAGCTCCACGTCCACGTCCAGGTCGAAGTGGTAGCGGAAGAGGTTGGGGAAGACCGGGTCCACCGACAAGCTCTTGAAGTGGCGGACGCCCAGGAAATGGTGCCCGACCACCGTCTTCCAGTGCGGCGAGTGCACGATCAGGACCTCGTATTCCTTCCGGGCGAGGTTGCGCCGCAGCCGCTCGTAGCCCCAGCGCAGCTCCTCCCAGCCGCCCTCCGAGCGCGCCTCGTTCTGCGGCGGGTTCTCCGCGTACACGAGGTGCGGCGGGTGCGGCGCCAGCACCCCGGCGACGATCTTGCCCGTCTGGGCCATGGCAAGATCGTAGCGTCAGCACCACCCAATACTGGCTCCCTTGAATGGGTCGGAAAGTTGGGAGGAAGGCGTAACCAAATGCGGTAAGGCCGTCTTCCGGGGGATCGCAGTCCGCGACCACCCGGAGACCGCCCATGAGCCGCTTCGATCCGCCGCTCTGCCCGCACTCTTCCTGTCCGTCCCGTACCCACTCGCGTCCGTTCCTGTGGCGCCGCAAGGGCTTCTACGCCCGCCGCTGCGACGCTCGCAGCGTGCCGCGCTTCCACTGCCTCAGCTGCCGGCGCTCCTTCTCCACCCAGACCTTCCGCCTGGACTTCCGGCTGCGCAAACCCTGGCTTGCCGTCGCGGTTGCCAAGGCCTTGTGTGCAAAGGCCTCGCTGCGCAAGACCGCAGAGGACCTAGAGGTCACGCGCCGCAGTGTGGAGCGGCGGCTGGACCTCTTCGGTCCGCACTGCCAGGCCTTCCACCTGTGGATGCTCGAGCGGCATCGCCGCCGCGGTCGCTGTCTCGACGGCGCCATGACCCTGGACGAGCTGGAGACCTTCGAGGGCGACCGGCTGCTGGCGCCGGTGACAGTGGCGCTGCTGACCGAGAAGAGGAGCCTGTTCCTGGTGGATCTGCAGACCGGGCCGTTGCCCGCCCGCGGGCGCCTTTCGGCTCGGGACCAGCAACGGAAAGCGGAGCGAGAGCGGGCAACGGGCCGGCGGCGCAACGGCTCCCGAGAAGCAGTAAGAGGATGTCTTCAGACCTGGAGGCGATTCGGACCGGCGCCGGGCGCGTACGTGGAGCTGCACACCGATCAGAAGCCAAGCTACCGCAAGCTGTACCGGGAGGCCTTTGCGGGCTACCTGCGAGGGATGGCGCGGGTCTCGTCGCGGGAGAAAAGGGATCGGAGGAACGCGCTGTTCGTGGCCAATCACACCAATGCCATGGCGCGGGACGGGGTGAGCCGGCTGGTGCGAGAGAGCTGGGCGCACAGCAAGCTGCGGGCGCGGCTGGAAAAACACCTGTGGGTGTGGGCGGCGTTCCGCAACTACGTGCGGGGGATCACGCGGCGGAACTGGCGGATCTCGGCAGCCATGGCCCTAGGGGTGGCGCGCTGGAAGATCGGCTGGTCCGAACTCCTGCGCTGGCGCGCCCCTTTCTTTCATCTCGCCGCGACCCACTAAAGGGGGCCAGTATTCAGGAGCGCCTCGGCGATCTGCACCGCGTTGGTGGCGGCACCTTTGCGCAGGTTGTCGGCCACCTGCCAGAGCCACAGACGGTTGGGGTGGCCCGGATCGCGCCGGACGCGGCCGACGAAGACTTCGTCGCGGCCGGCGATCTCGGCCGGCGTGAGGTACTCGTTCCCAGAGAGCACGACGACGCCCGGGAAGGCGCGCAGCGCTTCCTCGGCCTCCGCCGGAGCGAGTGGGCGCTCCGTCTCGACCAGGATCGCCGCGGAGTGGCCGGCGACCACCGGCACGCGCACGCAGGTCATAGAGACCGCCAGCTCCGGCAGGTCGAGGATCTTGCGCGTCTCGTGCAGGAGCTTCGCCTCCTCGGTCGTGTAGCCGTCCTCGCGGAAGCTCTCGCACTGCGGCACGACGTTGCCGGCGATGCGGCGCGGGAACACGCCGTGATCGTGGCCTTCCAGCTCCTCGACGCCCTCGCGGCCGGCTCCGCTCACTGCCTGGAGCGTGGTGACGACCACGCTGCGCAGCCCCGCGGCGCGCCGGATCGGCTCCAGCGCCATCACGAAACCGATGGTGGTGCAGTTAGGGCATGCGATGAGGCCGCGGTGCCCGCGCAGGGCCGCGCCGTTCACTTCGGGAACGACCAGCGGCACGCCTTCCTGCATCCTCCAGGCGCCCGATTTGTCGATCACCACCGCGCCGCGCTCCGCCGCCGCCGGAGCGAGGCTGCGCGACAGCTCGGCGGCGGCCGCGAAGAAGACTAGGTCGGCGCCTTCGAGCGCCGCCAGCTCGGCGTTGCGCACGTCGAGCTCCTGTCCGCGGAAGCGCAGGCGGGCGCCGCTGCTGCGGGTGCTTGCGAGCAGCCGGAGCTCGCGCACTGGGAAGCGCCGCTCCTCCAGGACGCGCAGCAGCGTTCCGCCCACCAGGCCGGTGGCTCCCACCACGGCGACGGTCTGCGCGGAAACGGCGCCGGCGGCGCGCATGCCGGAGATTAGACCGCGAAGGAGCCCGGGAGTACGGAAAAGTCCCGGGAAACGCCTTGCAAGGGCGCCAACAGCCGCTACCGTATGCGGCCCGAGAGCCAGCAATGACGCTCGCCACCCAGCAACCGAGTCCGCGGACTCACCAGACCCAGCGAATGTGCATGGACATGCATCGCCCGGGCGGTGGTCCTTCTGCGGGTCCTGGTTGCATGCGCTGAGCGCGCGCCTCCTTCCTGCTGAAGAGCCACCGCCCGGGCGGTGGCTTTTTCGTTTCTCCCCCTCCACAACCGTCATGCAGGAAGGAAACCATGTTCGTTACCGCTACCGGTGCGCCCGCGCGCGCCCTCCGCCCGCAGACCGAAGAAGTTCCCGGCTTCGCCACCCGCGCCATCCACGGCGGCCTGCGCGCCGATCCGGCCACCGGCGCCATCCTCACGCCCATCTACCAGTCCACGACCTACGTCCAGGAGGCCGTCGGCAAGGACAAGGGCTACACCTACTCCCGCGCCGGCAACCCCACGGTGGCCGCCCTGGAGTACAACCTGGGCGCGCTGGAGCAGGCGCTGCCGGCCGTTTGTTTCGGCACCGGCATGGCCGCCATCACGACTCTGCTGCTGGGCACACTCCGCGCCGGCGAGCGGGTCGTCTGCTCCGACGTCGTCTACGGCGGCACGGTGCGGCTGCTGCGCCAGGTGCTGGTGGACTTCGGCGTGCGCGCCGACTTCGTGGACAGCGCCTGCCTCGAAGAGCTGCAGGCCTCCCTGCGCGAGCCCGCGCGGCTGCTGTTCATCGAGACTCCCGCGAACCCGACCCTGAAGCTCACCGACATCGCCGCGGCGGCGCAATTCGCCCACGCCGCAGGCGCCCTCCTGGTGGTGGACAACACCTTCCTCACCCCGGCGCTCCAGGACGCCTTCGGGCTGGGCGCCGACGTCGTGGTGCACTCCACCACCAAGTACATCGAAGGCCACAACGCAACGGTGGGCGGGGCGCTGCTGACGCGTGTGCCTGCTCTCCGCGAACGCTTCGGCTTCGTGCGCAAGTCGGTGGGCACCATCCAGTCGCCGCTGGAGGCCTGGCTGACTTTGCGCGGCCTCAAGACCCTGGAGCTGCGCATGCAGCGTCATTCCGCCAGCGCCCTCGCGGTGGCGGAATACCTGGAGGCGCACCCGCGCGTGACGCGCGTGTCCTACCCCTGGCTGCGCTCCTTTCCCCAGCAGGCGCTGGCGCGCCGCCAGCAGCGGGCCGGGGGCGGCATCGTCGCCTTCGAGGTGGAAGGCGGCACCGAGGCCGGCATCCGGGTCCTCAACAACGTGCGCCTGTGCGCCCTGGCCGAGAACCTGGGCGCCGCCGAGACCTTGATCACGCACCCGGCCAGCATGACGCACGCCTCGATCCCCGCGGAGGAGCGGCGCCGCGCCGGTATCGGCGACGGCCTGATCCGGCTATCGGTCGGCCTGGAAGACAGCTCCGACATCATCGCCGACCTCGAGCAGGCGCTGGCCTGAGGCTCCACCCATGGCCCAAGTTCCCCTCACAGTGCTCAAGTTCGGCAGCTCGGTGCTGCGGACCCCCGCGGACCTGCCCGAAGCCGTGCACGAGATCTACCGCGAATGGCGCGCCGGCCGGCGCGTCGTGGCCGTGGTTTCGGCGCTCGGCGACACCACTGACCGGCTGCTCGCCGAAGCGGAGAAGTCGCAGCCGCCGCCGGCCGGCCACGAGCTGGCCCGCCTGCTCGCGACCGGCGAGGCCGCGGCCGTGCAACTGCTGGCGCTGGCACTCCAGCGCGCCGGCATCCCCGCCTACGCGCTGGCGCCGGAGCAGAACGGCCTGCGCACGGCCGGGCCACCACTCGACGCGCGACCGGTCTCCCTCGACGCCTCGGGACTGCTGCGGCTGCTCGCCGCGCGCCCGGTGCTGGTGCTGCCTGGCTTCGCCGGCACCGATGCCGTGAGCGGCGAGACCACCGTGCTCGGCCGCGGCGGCTCCGACCTCAGCGCTCTTTTCATCGCTCAGGTCCTGCACGCACAGGGCTGCCGTCTGCTGAAGGACGTGGACGGCCTCTACGAGCGCGACCCGGCCGCCGCGGGCCCGCCGCCGCGGCGCTACCTCCGACTGCGCTATGCCGACGCGCTCCGTCTCGACGGCGGCATTGTCCAGCACAAGGCCCTGCGCTTCGCGGCCGAGCAGCGGCTGCGCTTCCAGGTCGGCAGCTGCGGTGGCGACCGCGCCACCGAGATCGGCACCGCAGAAACGCGCACCGAGACACCGCAACCCGCCACCACGGCGCCGCTCCGCGTCGCCCTGCTCGGGCTTGGGACCGTCGGCGCCGGAGTTCAGTCCGAGCTCCAGCGCCAGCGCGAGCGGTTCGCAGTCGTCGGGGCTGCCGTGCGCGACCTGCGCAAGCCCCGCGCCGCCACTCTCACGAACCTCGCGCTCACCGACTCTACCGACTCTCTGCTCGACCAGGACTACGACGTCCTCGTCGACCTCACCGGATCCTCCGAGAGCTCCCGCTGGCTCCGGCGCGCCCTCCAGGAGGGCCGCGACGCCGTAACGGCCGGCAAGGAGGTCGTCGCGCGCGAAGGCGCGGCGCTGCAGCGGCTGGCGCGGACCCATGGCGGACGCCTCCTCTGTTCCGCCAGTGTCGGCGGGGCGCTGCCGGCGCTGGAGACCGTGC
This sequence comes from Planctomycetota bacterium, assembly GCA_004295085.1. Taxonomy (GTDB): domain Bacteria; phylum Planctomycetota; class UBA1135; order UBA1135; family UBA1135; genus SHNF01. The sequence continues at coordinate 83,850 of SHNF01000011.1, forward strand.
GGCAGCTGGCCCGGCGCGGCCCCATCCGCTCCTTCGACGGCATCCTCAGCGGCACCTGCAACTTCCTGCTCGACCGTCTGCACGACGGAATCGAGCTGGAGGACGCCGTGGCGGAAGCCCAGAAGCAGGGACTTGCCGAAGCGGATCCTTCGGCGGACCTCAGCGGCCGGGATGCGGCCTGGAAGCTCGCGATCCTGGCCGAAGCCGCCTTTGGTACGCCACTGGCGCCGGAGCTCATCCAGCGTGAGGGCATCGCGCACCTCCGCCCCGCCGACCTGGCCGCGGTAGCGGCCTCCGGCGGCGTCCTGAAGCTGGTCGCAAGCGCCTGCCGCGAGCCCGACGGCCGGTTGCATGCCGAGGTGGCGCCGCTCTGGCTGCACCCCGAGCACCCGCTGGCGCAGGCCACCGGCGCGGAGAACCGCCTGCTCATCACGCCCGAGCACGGCCCGCCCGAGCTCTGGTGCGCCACCGGCGCCGGCCGCTGGCCCACCACCGAGTCCGTCCTCGCCGACCTGCTCGACCTCTGGCGGCTGCGCCGCGGCGCCGCCGTCCTCGAAGCCACGCCCGCGGAGGCCGCAGCATGAAGCCCGCCACTCAACTCCTGCGCTTCGACGCCGCTCCCGGCGATCCCTACCGGCCGCTGAGCACGCCCATCTACCAGACCGCGACCTTCGCCCAGACCTCGGCGCTGGAATTCGGCCCCTACGACTACAGCCGCAGCGGCAACCCGACCCGCAGCGTCCTCGAGCGCCAGCTCGCGGCACTCGAGGGCGCGCAGTACGCCAGCGCCTTCGGCAGCGGCATGGCGGCGCTCACCACGCTCACCCGGCTTGCCGCCGGCGGCCGCATCCTCGCCGGCGATGATCTCTACGGGGGCACTTACCGGCTGCTTTCGCGCATCAGCGCGCACCAGGACATCGCCGTCGACTACGTAGACGCGACCGATCTGGACGCCGTCGGCGCGGCCCTGCGCTCGCCCACGAAACTCGTGCTCGTGGAGACTCCCACCAATCCGTTGCTGCGCGTCCTGGACCTTCCCTCCCTGGCGCGACTCTGCCACGAGCGCGGCGCCCTGCTCGCCGTGGACAACAGTCTCCTCTCTCCCCTCCTCCAGCAACCCCTCGGGATTGGTGCCGATCTTGCACTTCATAGCGCCACGAAGTTCCTCTGCGGCCACGGCGACGTCACCGCCGGCGCCATCGCCACAAACGACTCCGACCTGGCCTCCCGGATCTCCTTCCTCCAGAACGCCGAAGGCAACGCGCTCGCGCCATTCGATTCCTGGCTGCTGCTGCGCGGCCTCAAGACCCTCCACCTCCGCGTGCGCGAGCAGCAGCGCAATGCCCGCCGCATCGCCGCCTTCCTCGGCCGCCAGCCCGCCATCCGCAACCTCCGCTACCCGGGCCGCGGCTCCGTCCTGTGCTTCGAAACCGGCGACATCGAGACCTCGCGCCGCCTCGTCGAATCCCTGCGCCTCTTCACGATCGCCGTCAGCTTCGGCAGCGTCCACTCCACCGTCTCGCTCCCCTGCCGCATGTCCCACGCCAGCATTCCGGAAGCCATCCGCCGCTCCCGCCACCTGCCCGAGGACCTGGTGCGCCTCTCCATCGGCATCGAAGACGCCGACGACCTGCTGGAAGACCTGGCGCAGGCCCTCGAGGCTCTCATGCCTAGGGCAGCGCGTTCTTGAAGACGATGCCGTCCTTCATGACGACCTTGAAGTTCTTCTCGTAGTCGACCAGAATCGACAGGTCCTCCAGCGGATTGCCATCGACGAGCAGGATGTCTGCGAGCGCTCCCTCCTCGATGACGCCCAGTCTGCCGGGATAGGGATTCCGCGGGCCGGAGAGGGCCAGCAGTTGTGCGTTGTCGTGAGTGATCATGCGGAGCACCTCGAACGGGGAGAACCACTGTCCCAGCTTCCGGATGCCCTCGTTCTGCTTGTGCGTCGCCGCCGGGTTGAAGACCAGGTCGGTGCCCCAGGCCAGCTTGACCTTGTGCTTCCTGGCCCAGATGTAGACGTTGGCGGTGCCGTCGCAGACCTGGCGGTTCTTTGCCTGCTGCTCCTCCGTCGGGAACGTGTTGTCCGTGAACTCGAAGGGCTGCATGCTCAGCCACACATCGTGCTCGGCAATGTACTGCATGGTGTCTTCGTCCAGAAGGTGGCCGTGCTCGATGCACTTGACACCGGCTTCGACGGCGCGGCGCACGCTCGCGGGGGTGTAGGCATGCACCGTGACGTAGGTCCCCCAATCGGCGGCCGCGCGCACGGCGGCCTCCAGCTCTTCCGGCAGGTACTGCCGGGTGTCCAAGGGGTCGTAGACGGAGGCGACTCCGCCGCTGGCCATGAGCTTGATCTGGCTGGCGCCCAGGCGCAGGTTCTCGCGCGTGGCTGCCAGCACCTCGTCCACGCCGTCGGCAACGACGGAGACGCCGATGCGTTCCAGATAGGTCTGGAGGCCGGAGAAGCGGCGCGACGGCTCCACCCGGCTGCGAAAGTCCCCGTGGCCTGAAGTCTGGGAGATCGTCGCGCCGCTGGGGTAGATGCGCGGGCCGGCGATCACCCCGCGATCGATGGCCTGCTTGAGACCGAACACCGGACCGCCGACATCGCGAATCGTCGTGAATCCACGCATCAGCGTCTGCGTCGCGCCTCTTCCGGCGCAGACATGCACGTAGCCGATGTCCGCGCTGGTGAGATCAGCCAGGGTGTTCGCGCTCATCAGCGCGTGCCAATGCGCGTCGATCAGGCCCGGCATCAGCACCCGGCCGCCGCCGGCGATCACCGTCACTTGAGCATCGGCCGGCGGCACGATCGGCGCGGTCGAGATACTGCGGATCGTGTTGCCGACCACCAGAATGTTGGAGGCTGGCGAGAGCCTGTCGGATGTTCCGTCGAAGATACGGACGTTCTCGAACACGACCGCAGCTGCCTGCGAGCCCTGCGCGCGGGCGAGCGGGACGGAGAGGCATCCGAGCGCCAGAAGTGAAGTCAGAGGTCTGCGGCTCATGCGTGGATGAGCGTAGCGTGTCGCAGACTGCGGCGGCCGTCGCTCTATTGCCCGCTCGTGGGAATCGGAGAACGCGGCTCGTCGGGCATCGCGACTCAGGGCGCATCCAGGATCGCGCGCGCAGTTTCGATGATGGCCAGCGCCTGCGCGTTGCCGGCGGAGTCCATGGCGAGCGCCGCCAGATCGGCCAGGAACGCCGCCAACTCCTCGGGCGGCGCCTTGCTGTCCTTGAGAGCGAGTGCTGCGCTCGGCAGGTGGGCGCAGTACTTGCGGTCCTGGAAGCTGAGCTCCACCGCCAGGTAGCTGCCGGAGGCCGGATCCAGCCGTCCCTCCAGCAGCCGGTGCAGGAGGACGGCACGCTCCACGCTACGGTCGCCCGCGTCCAGGGCTCGGTCCAGCAGCTCGGCCAGCAGGGCTGCGTCCGTGCCGCCGCCGGCGGCGTAGGCCTCGAGCGCCGCCTCCGTGGTGTCGAAGGCCACGAAACGGTCTTCTGGACCGAGCTGCCTGAGGCAGCGCAGCGCCGGCGACTCCTCGCCATCGATCGCGAGCAGGCCGTTCCCCCAGGCGATCACCATCGGGCGCCCCCAGTACCTCGGGCGGACAAGCAGGCGCTGCAGCACGGAGCGTGCGTGCTCCCCGCCGTACGCGCACAGTCCGCGCACCGCCCCCGGATGGGCGGTCACGTCCAGGAGCACGCCCTCCCCCAGGCAGGGCGCGAGCAACGCACGCACGCCTTCGCCCTGCTCATAGCGATCGGCCAGGGCCAAGGCCGCGAGGCTGCGCTGCGTCCAGATCTCGCGCTCGCTGCGCGCGTCCGCCCGCAGCAGGATCTCGCGCGCCAGCTCCCGCACCCATTCCAGCCGGCATGGCCCGAGGCTCCCTCCCAGGAAGTGATACTCGCGGAAGTACTTCTGGAAGCCGGAAACCGCGATCGGGCCGGCGGAGCCGGCCATGCTGGCCCAGAGGATCCCGGCTTCGACGCCCGGATCCTGAACGGAGCGCGCGAGCACCACCCGCGCCCACCTCTCCCACGTGGCCGGCAGCAAGCGCCAGGCCTCACCCAGGATGACCCCCTTGATCCAGGAGCTGGACTCCAGTCGCAGCCACTCCGGATCCGGCAGCAGTCCTGGCGCAGCTCCCTCGCGCAGCTGCGCGAGGCGCTCCTCCACGTCTCCAACGGCCCGTTCGCGAAAGGCCTCGCGACCGAGCGCCTGCAGCGCTTCCGCGACGGCCGCGCGCAGTCGCAGCCAGTACTCCTCGGGCGGATGACACCAGGACGGCTCCGCCGGCGCTGCGGCCGCCGCTGCCACCACCGCGCCGTCCGGCAGCGGCCGCCGCTGCTCCGCGGCCGGGGCCAGGCGCGCCGTTGCGCACGCCTCCTCGCACGCGGACGCCTGCGCGACGGCCGGCTTCGCCGCTGGATTCCGGAGCCGCAACAGCATGACTGCGACGGTCGCGGCCAGGACTAGCCCGATGATCGGGATGAGCCGGAACACGATCCTCCCCATGGATTCCTCGCCAAGCTCGTTCAGCCTCCCTCTTCTATCCCAAGCAACATCTTCAGCCGGGCGTTTCCCCAGTCTGCCCGGTCTTGCATGCCGCCAAGGACGCGGCACAGCTCTCCTGGCAGGATTGCAGCGTCACGCTGGCGGCTTCGAGGCACGCGGTCAGCTCTTCATTCTCGCACCAGGTGAAGATGAGGAAGCTGTCGCACCAGAGGTCGCGGCAGGACTCCTGGTTCTTCGCGAAATCGTTGAAACAGCCTTGCATGCAACGGCGGTATTCCGCCTCGCAGTCGCGTTTCGGAGGCGTGCCATCCGGCCCGTCCTGGCGTCCCCAGAGCAGGCCGCAGGCCGCCCACAGCAAGAAAACCGTTCCCAGCAGTGCTTTCGTACGCATGGACACCTTCCTGTACCACCTTCAGTACCTGGACCGGCCGGCTGGCGGCTCATGCGTTGCAGCGGCGCCCGCGCCATCCGCGGCGGTCACCCGGATGACGGTTGAGCCGAAGAAGGTTACACGTGGTTTCCCGTGGCCGCGCGCGAGCTCGCCGCGCGCCGCTACAGTGCCCGTCCCTGTTCGCTGCCCCACGCGGATCATGCACGTCCTAGCCGTTCTTACGCTCTTTCTGCCCTGCGCCCAGGCTGAGCCGGCGCAGCTCCTGCTGGTCAGCGGCTACACGTCGGACAGCGTGGACCGCTACAACGCCGCAAGCCTGGCCTGGCACGGCCGGCTCGACGGCGGCCCGCTCAACGGTGCCCAGTCCATCACGCTCGGCCCCGACGGTCTCTTGTACGTGTGCAGCGAGGAGGAGGACGCGGTGCTGCGCTACGCGGCCGGGACCGGCGCCTTCGTGGACGCGTTCGTGGACGACGACCCGGGCACTCCGGTAGACGAAACCGGCGGCCTGGACGGCCCCACGGCCGCCGTCTTCGGACCCGACGGCCACTGGTACGTCGCCAGCTTCAACACCGACGCGGTGCTGCGCTACCAGGGCAGCAGCGGCGCCTTCCTGGACGTGTTCGTGCCGCCGAACAGCGCCAACTTGAACGGTCCCGACGTCGGCATGATCTTCGGGCCCGACGGCAGCCTGTACGTTCCGAGCTACTGGAACCACACCGTCAAGCGCTACGACGCCCTCACCGGCGCCCCGATCGGCACCAACGGCAACTTCGTGGCCTTCCGCTCCGGCGGCCTGGCCAACCCGCGCGGGCTGATCTTCTCCGGCGCCCATTTCTACGTCGCGAGCGAAGGGACCGACGAGGTGCTGCGCTACGACGCCATCAGCGGCGCCTTCGTGGACGAATTCGTGTGGGACGACCCGGCCACGGGCGCCGACGACAACGGCAGCCTGAACGGCCCCTGCGGCATGGAGTTCGGGCCCGACGGCCAGCTCTACGTCACCAGCGTGAACAGCGACGAGGTGCTGCGCTTCGACGGCAGCAGCGGCGACTACCTGGATACGGTGGTGGCCGCGGGCGCAAACGGCGTGGACGCACCCACCTTCCTGCGCTTCGTGGCGCTGGAGGGCATCCTGCTCGACCCCGCGGTCCCGGGTATCGCCGGCCAGCTCAACACGGTCCGCATCTTCGGCGCCACGGCGGGCGAGCGCGCGTTCTTCGCCTACGGCTTCAGCGCCGGCTCCACGCCGGTGCCGGGCTGCCTCCTGCTCAGGGTAGGCATCGCCCAAGCGCGGCTCGGCGGCCAGGAGATCGTGGATTCCAGCGGCGAGGCCAGCTTCGCGACCATCGTGCCCGCCGCCGCCGCCGGCCGCACGGTCCTGATGCAAGTGGTCGAGCGCCGCAGCTGCCGCCTCAGCAACCTGCTCACGCAGACCCTGCAGTAGCGCCAGGCCTCAGCAACGGCAGGCCAGGCAGTCCCGGGTGGCGGCGTGGAAGTAGTCCGCCTTCCACCAGTGCGGGTCGTTCAGCTCGCGGTACTCGACGCCGGCGGGAAGCCGGGCCGGCCGGCTGCGGAACGGGCCGCTCAGGAGCACCAGGACGGCGCTGGCGCCATACATGCCGGTGCGGGCTTCGACCACGGTGTTGCCGGCCGCCAGCTCGGCCGCGAGCAGTCCGCGCAGCTCCGGGCACAAGTCGGCCGCCGTCCTGTCTTGCGGGGCAGGCTTCAACGCCGCACGGGCTCCGGCGCGCGCGGCGGCATGCAACTACGCACGGACACGGCGAGCAGGGCTGCGCCGGGAACCAGCAGGATTGCGCGGACCATGAGGCAGCATGTCTTGCAAGCGCTGCGCGCATGATATCAGTCCTGGAGGCATGATCCGCTCGCTGCCACCAGAGAACCTCGGCTACATCGACTGCGCCGGAGCGGCCGGCCGCCGGCCGCGGTGGATGCCGGCCCACCACAGCAGCGCAATGAAGAGGATCTGCAGCGCGATGCGCGGGACCAGCGGCGTCACCGGCTCGCCGCGCAGCGTGGCGCCGCTCGTCGCGGCGTGGATGTTGGCCGGCAGCACCGCGATCAGGAACAGGATCAGCGCGGCGGCGGCCAGGCGCCGCGTGCTCGGGACCAGCAGGCCGACGGCGCCCAGGATCTCGCACACGCCCGTGAGCGTGACCACCAGTTCGGGATCCGGCACCCAGGGCGGCACCATGCGCACCAGGTCCGCGCGCATGGAGCCGAAGTGCGCGACCGCGGTGAAGCAGAACATGACGGCCAGCCCGACGCGCGCCGCCGCCGCCCAGCTCCGCAACGGGAGCCACCAGAGCCCAGCGAGACGCGCGAGCAGGGTGGCAAGCACCAGGACGATGAGGGGCACCATCAGGCCGCCAACGCCCCGCTCCGAAGCAGCCAGCCGGCGGCACCGGGCGGGCCATTCCATGCCATGGCGATAGGTGCCTCCGTGGCACCAATCGCCGTAGCTCGCAAGGAGGGGGTCGGAAGCGGATCCTGGAGCCCGCTGCGACCGGGTGCGCGCTGCTCAGTCATCCAGCTTGCATCTCCCACAAGCCAGGATAGCGGCGGACGAAGCCGTCCGGAGTGACTTCGAGCAGGCCCGCGTAGTCGAAGCGCGGCGCCTGGTACCAGTAGGACGACTGGCTGCGGCACTCGTAACGCTGCTGGAGCAGATCGAGGGTGCCGGCCGCGACGTCCAGCCACGCGACCGGAGCATCCGCGGACTGGCCTTCGGTCAGGGCCAGGCGGCGGATCTGCAGCAGGTTGGTGGCCGGCGTGAAGCCGAGGTCGAGATCCACGCAGGTGTGCAGGCCGGAGATGACCGCGCCGTTGAGGGTCCAGGTTCCGCCGGACGTGCGCGCGATGGAGAAGCGCACGGCTTGCCCGCCCAGCCAGCCGTGCACCTGCCCCTGCTGCGTCCGCCAGGCCCGGTCGCAGGTGACCTGATAGCTGAGGCAGGCGGGCATGCCTTCGTGGGGGAAGACCGCGACGCCGTCGATCTGCCAGCCGGCGTCGCTGCCGAGCAGGCGGCAGGCGTCGTGGCCCGGGGAGTCGAGCCGTCGCCACAGAATGCAGGCTACCGCCATTCCGGTGTTCCCTGGGCGCCCGAGCTACAAGTCTACGGTTACACCTGACCGGCTGCGCGGTCACGTGAGGTCCGCGCTCGTCGAGAGCTGGATCGACGAGCTAGTTGCTCTGAGTCGCTCCGGCCCGGGCCACATCGCCCGGCATCAACACGTCCAGGCCCAGCGCGTCGAAGGCGGCGCCGTCGAGCCGCTGGTCACCGGTGTAAGGCGCGACCAGCCGGCACTGGCGCACGGCCTCGGCCGGATCCATGCGGTGGATGAGGAGGAAGGACAGGAAGATGAAGTCCGAGATCGCGCTCGCGTCCCAGGCGACGGAGGCGCGGTAGCCGGAGATCGGGAAGCGTGAATCGGCCGGGATCTGCGCCATCACGCGCGCGGGGACGGAGCCGCTCATCATCGAGCAGCCGCTCAGGTGCAGCAGCTCCAGGTTGGAGGCGTCGCGCGTGCTCGCGGCGATCACCTGGGCGTCGATGGTGGTGCCGCCGACGCCGATGCCGTCCGGGGTGCCGTGGGTCGAGATCAGGAGCACGACGGGCTCGGCGAGGTAGGCCACCTCGCCGCACAGGCGGCGGAAGTCCTCGGCGTCGTGGAAGAAGCGGTGGCGCACCTGGACGTGGCGCGCGGCGGACATGGTGAAGTAGCTCTGCAGCATGTCGCCGAACGAGTATTCCGCCTCCGCGAGGTCGCTCTCCCAGTAGGCCTCGAGCACGACCAGCCAGACCCGCCCGGCCACCGGCTGGACGCGGCGCCCGGACCACGAGCTCCAGCCCGGCTGCCCCTCGGCGCGCCACTGCCCTTCGAAGTGCTGGCCGCCGTCGCGCAGCTCGAACCAGCCCTCGCCGCGCGCGGCCGGCTCGCTGTACGTGAACGTCAGGCGCTCCCCCGCGACCGTCCCTGCGACTTGCGAGCCGCCGGCGTAGGCGTAGCTCCCCGTGACGGCATCGCCGCTCTGGCGCAGCCGCATGCGGCCGTAGCTCGTGTCCCACAGCCCCTCGTAGGGGCCCGCGGCTTGTGCGGCCGGCGCTGAGATCGCCGGCGCCTGCGGAGAGAGAAGGAGCGGGAGGAGAGTCGCCAGGGCGATAGGGAGCATGGGAGGCCGTGATTCTAGGCGGCGCCTGCACGCATCATGCGCCCGTTGCCGCGCGCGGCGTCAGACGTAGTAGCCGAGGTTGTTCAGGTAGTGGAGGATCGCCGCCGGCCACAGGGTACGGCAGCGCAAGGTCACGTATCCGAAGAGGGGACCGAGTACGAGGCCGGTGTAGGCCACCATGCGCAGGAGGGCTTCCGTGTCCAGCCAGTAGATGTTGCGCAGGTGCAGCAGGCCGAACAGGAACGAGGAGATCGCGATGGCAAAGGTATTGGAGTGGTTGCGGACCAGTCGGCCCAGGATCCAGCCGCGGAAGATCAGCTCCTCGTAGATCGGGTTGACCAGGACGTTGAAGGCAGGCCCGGCGAAGCCGAAGCTGGTGCCTTTCGCACGATACTCGGCATGGGTGCAGAAGACCGTCGTCACGAACAAGGCGACGACGAGCGCGGCCTGGGTCCATGCCGGGAAGATCCAGACGCGCTTGAATTCGTACAAGGACTCCTGGGCCGGGTCCACCTTGCCGGTGCGAAGGACCGCAATGATCCGCTGGAGCAGGCTGCCGCCGCTCACGAGCGTCCTTGCAACGCGACTCGCGCGGCGAGCGCGGCCATCCTAGTCGTGAGCGCGCTGGAGCTGGTCCGCAGCGCCTTCTCGGCGTGCTGCGCCAACTGTTTCGGCTGCAAGTCCTCGGACACGTGATAGGGTTGGCGGGTCCACTCGTCGTCCACGAGCTCGAGGCGGCGCCGGTCGGCGACCACGAAGTCGCCGTCTCGCTCGCCGCCGACCACCAGGGCGGCCCAGCCGGAGTGGGCTTTCAGTCCGAAGGCGACTCTCATGGCCTGAAGGGAACCAGTATGCTGGCCGGCCGCGGCTGCGCGTATGGGCGAAACTCCCCCGCTGCTCCACGTCGTTCTGGCCGAGTGCCTGGAACGCTACGAGCACGAAGGCGAGGCCGCGATCGAGCGCGCCTGCGCGGCGCACCCGGAGCTGGCGGAAGACATCCGCCGACGCGCCGCCGCCCTGCTCGAGCTGGGCCTGCTGGTGGAGGGGGCGCCCGCCGGCGACGAGGCTCTGCCGCGGCAGATGGGCGAGTTCCGCCTGCTGCGCCGCATCGGCGGCGGCGGCATGGGCATGGTGTACCTGGCCGAGCAGCCGCGCCTCGGGCGCCGCGTGGCCTTGAAGCTGGTGCGGCCCGAGCAGCTGTTCTTCCCCGGGGCGCGCGCGCGCTTCGAGCGCGAAGCCATGGCCGCGGCACGCCTGCAGCACCCTGGGATCGTGGCCGTGCACGCCGTGGGCGAGCAGGACGGGATCCCGTACCTGGCGATGGAGTGGGTGCGCGGGGCCACCCTCGCACAGGTGATCCAGGCGCTGTCCGGCCGCCCGCCGCAGCAGCTCACCGGCGCGGACCTGCGCCTGGCCGTGCTGCACGAGCTGCGGGCGGAGGAAGAGCCCGCGGAAGCCGCTCCCGAGGACGACAGCCTGCCCTTCCGCGGAAGCTGGGAGGAGGTGTGCCTGCGGCTGGTGCGCGAGGCGGCGGAAGCCCTGGACCACGCGCACCGCCGCGGCGTCGTGCACCGCGACATCAAGCCGTCGAACATCATGGTGACGCCCGCGGGGCGCGTGCTCATCCTCGACTTCGGGCTGGCACAGGCCGAAGGGGTGACGCGCCTGACGCGCAGCGGCTCGCAGCTCGGCTCGCTGCCCTACATGGCGCCGGAGCAGCTGCGCGGCGAGAGCACGCGCGTGGGCGCGCGCAGCGACGTCTATGCGCTGGGGGTCTCGCTGTACGAGCTGCTGGCGCTGGACCTGCCGTACCTGGCCGAGACCACCGGGCGCACGCGCGAGCTGATCCTGGAAGCCCGCCCCTTGGCGCTGCGCGCGCGCAACCCGGCCGTGTCCTGGGAGACCGAGACCGTGTGCCTGGCCGCCATGGAGGCGGACCCGGAGCGCCGCTACGCGTCGGCGGCGGACTTCGCGCGCGATCTCGGCAACGTCCTGGAGCGCCGCCCGATCGCGGCGCGCCGCCCGGGCCTGCTGCGCCGCGCCCGCCGCTGGACCCAGCGCCGGCCGGCCGCGGCGGTGGCGCTCGGCATGGGCCTGGCCGCGACCGTGGTCGTGCCGACGCTGCTGGCCGTGCAGCAAGGCGCGGCCAGGGCGCAGATCAGTGCCCAGTACCAGCGCGCCGAGGCCAACTTCGACACCGCGCTCGCGGCCGTGGACCGCATGCTGACGCGCGTGGCGGCGGAGCGCCTGGTGCGCACGCCGCAGACCGAGGGCCTGCGCCGCGCAGTGCTGCAGGACGCCCTCGACTTCTACCGCGGCTTCCTGCAGCAGAAGGGGGATGACCCGCGCCTGCAGTACGAGACGGCGCGCGCCTGGCGGCGCGTGGGCGACATCTCGGCGCTGCAGGGCGATGTCGGCGCTGCGACCGATGCCTACCGGCAGGCCCTGGCGCTTGGCCAGCGGTGGGAGCAATCCGCCCCGGACCAGCCGGGCCTGCTCGAAGAACTCGGGCTCACGCGCCTGGGCCTCGGCCGCCTGCTCGGCACGGCCGGCGACTACGAAGCCGCGGCGGCGGAGCTGGCGGCGGCTCTGGAGATCTTCGCGCGCCTGAGTCGGCAGCACGGGCAGCAGCCGGAACACGTGTTCCAGCGCGGCCGCGCGCGTTGCGGTCTGGCGGTATTGCAGTGGAACCGCGGCGAGCTGGAGACGGCGCTGGACGCCTTCGAGGGCGGCCTCGCCGACCTCCACGCGCGGCTGGCGGCGCCGGAATCCGACCCGTGGGACCGGGCGGAGCTGGCCGAGCAGACGGCCAAGTACGGCAACATGCTGTCGGTGGCAGGCCGTCACGAGCACGCGCAGCAGGCCTTCCAGAGCGCCTGGGAGCTGCTGGAGGCCGCCCTGGACGCCTGGCCCGAGGATCCCGTGCTGCTGCGCCAGCGCGGGCGGCTGGCGCGCAGCCGGGCGGGGCTGGAAGAGCGCCGCGGGGATGCGGCCGCAGCCGAGGCGAGCTATCGCGAGGCGATCGCGCTCCAGGAGCGCGTGGCGGTGGAGCTGCCCAGCGAGACCGAAGTCCGGCTGGAGCTGTCCGCGAGCTGCCAGGGCCTGGCCGCGCTGCTGCGCCGCCAGCGGCGCCCCGAAGAGGCGGAAGCCCTGCTGCGCCTGTCCCTGGAGGCGCTGCAGCGGATCGCCGCGTTGGCGCCGGCGGTGGTCGACTACCGCCGCAACCTGGCCACGGCCCTTTCCGAGCACGCGCAACTCCTCGGCGACCTCCGGCGGCTCGCGGACGCGCTGGAGCAGCAGCAGGAATCGCTGCGCCTGTTCCGCGAGCTGGCGGACGAGGTTCCGGGGCACGCCGAGATCCGCAAGGGCCTGGGCCGCAGCCAGCGCCGCCTGGGCTACCTGCTGGCGGACGCCGGGCGCTTCGACGAGGCGGTGGACGCGGCGCGCGCGGCCCTGGCCGTGCACGAGTCCATGCTGGCGGAGCTGCCGGACGTGCCCGCGCTGCAGAGCGAGTGTGCGGACAGCGCCGAAGGCTGTGCCAACCTGCTGCTGCGCTGGGGCAGACTGGATGAGGCGGTGCCCTTGTATCGGCGCGCCATCGAGCTGCGCGAAACGCTGGCGGCGCAGCATCCGGAGCGTCCCGAGTTCGCCAGCCTGGCGGGTCACGCCGCCTTCAACCTGGCGCAACTGGAGCTGGAACGGCCGGAGCCGGCGCCAGAGACCCTGGTGGCGCTGGCGCAGCGCGACCTGGAGCTGCAGGAGCAGGCCTTGCGGGCGTCGCCGGAGCATCCGGTCTTCCGCGAGCGGGCGCGCGCGGCGCGCCAGTTGCTGGCGCGCTCCCTGATCCGCGCCGGGCGCTGGGAAGAGGCGGCGGCGCTGGCCGGCGCCCTGCCCGAGTTCGCGCAGCAGCGCGCCGACAACTGCCGCTATGCCGCCGGGATCCTGGCCAGCTGCGCCGGACTGGCGTCCGGCGAGGCGGCCGAGCAATTCGGCGCGCTCGCCGTGGCACTGCTGGCGGAGGCCTGGGAGGCCGGCTATCCGGCCGCGGAGGACCTGCCCGGCGCCAGGGACCTGGATCCCCTGCGGGCGCGCGCCGACTTCCAGGGCCTGCTGGAGCAGGCGGCGGCCACGCCGGAATCGCCGTAACGGCGGCCGGCCCTTTCCGATGGATGCGGGGCCCCCGGAATTCCCCGGCGGCATCCACTGGCAAGCAATCAACCCGCATCACCCGTGAAGCACTTCCTCCACCTCCTTCCCGCGCTGGCTGTCCTGTCCTCCGCCGCCCTCGGCCAGGACTTCAATGACGACGGGTATCGCGACCTCGCCATCGGAGCGCCCGGTGAAGACATCAATGGAGCTGCCGATGCCGGCGCCGTTCACGTGCTCTATGGCAGCATGAACGGCTTGACCGGCACCAGCGACCAGTTCCTGCACCAGGACGCCGACGGCATCTTCGACACGGCCGAGCCCGGCGACCGCTTCGGCTCCGCGCTGGCTTACGGCGATTTCGACAGCGACGGCTTCGACGACCTCGCGGTCGGCGTTCCCTACCAGGACAAGGCCGGCAAGGCCAATGCCGGCATGGTGCAGGTCTTCTACGGCAGCGCCACCGGCCTGGGCACTGCGAAGCAGCAGTTGCTCAGCCTGGACGACTACAACATGTCGGGCCCTTCGGCCGCCGGCGACCAGTTCGGCAAGGCGCTGTGCTCCGGCGACTTCAACGGCGACGGCCGCCAGGACCTCGCCATCGGCATCCCCTACGACGACGTCAGCGGCGTGACGGACGCCGGCTCGGTGCGCGTGGTCTACGGCGGAGGCATCTTCTTCAACCTGGACACGGGGACCGCTCAATCCTGGAGCCAGGCCAACTGCGGCGGCGGCGAGCTCCTGGAAGCCGGCGACCACTTCGGCTGGAGCCTGGCGGCGGAGAGCTTCAACGGCTTCGACGCCAACGGCTGGCGCTGCGAGGACCTCGCCATCGGCGTGCCCGACGAGGACCTGAATGGCGTCAGCAACTGCGGCGCCGTGCACGTTCTGGCGGGCTCCAGCACCAAGCTGACCTCCGCCGGCTCCCAGCTCTGGCACCAGGACCATCCCAACATGATCGGCGGCAACGACCCCGGCGACAACTTCGGCTACTCCCTGGCCGCCGGCGACTTCAGCTCCGACGGCTACTTCGACCTCGCCATCGGCGCGCCCTACGAGAAGATCTACGTCGCCTACGACCTCAACGAGCCCTTCACCCCCCTGCCGAGCGCCGGCACTGTCACCGTGATCTACGGATCGCCCGCCGGCCTGAGCGGCGTCGGCGGCGACTTGGTCTACCAGAACGCCTACGCGATCCAGGAGGAGAGCGAGGCCGGCGACCTGTTCGGCTTCAGCCTGGCCGCCGGGACCATCGACGGCGACCAGCATTGGGATCTTGTGATCGGCATCCCGTGGGAGAGCGTCGGCTCGGTGCCCGCGGCCGGCGCCGTGGCGGTGCTGTTCGGCTCCGCGAGCGGCATCAAGTTCACCGGCAACCAGCTCTGGCACCAGGACTCGAGCGGCATCCTGGGCGTCGCCGAGGACGCGGACGGCTTCGGCTTCACCGTGACCTGCGCCGACTTCAACGCCGACGGCCGGATGGACGTGGCCGTCGGGGCCTACCTCGAGGACGTCGACGGCGTGCTGGCGGCCGGCTCGGTGTCGGTGCTGCGCGGCAGCAACGGCGGCCTGACCGCCACCGGCAACCAGCTCTGGACCCAGAACAGCGCCGGCGTCGAGGACTCCAACGAAATGTCCGACACCTTCGGCTCGGCCCTGTGCCAGTAGCCGGATCCACGGCCCGCGCCCGGTCTCGACGAGAGGCCGGGCGCTTCTTTTCTTAGCCCGGACTCACCAACAGATCGGACAGGCGCACCAGCGCGCGCGACAGCAGCGTCCGCACCGCGCCTTCGCTCTTGCCCATCTGCGCGCCGATCTCGGCCCGGCTCAGGCCCACGATCTTGGCCAGCAGGATCACCTCGCGCTCCTCCTCGCTCAGCTTCTCGAAGCATTCCTCCATGCGCGCCACCTCCTCCGCCGCCATCACGCGCGCGCTCGGGGTCATGATCGTGCGGTACTGCGCTGCCAGCAGCGGCTGCGCGTCGGCGCCGCCGTAGCCGGCCTCGCGCCGCAGGTCGCGCTTGCCTGCCTGGTGGTGGTCGCAGCGGTCGGCGATCTTGCGCGCCGCCGTGGTGAACAGCCAGCAGCGGAAGTTGGCTTCGCCCTGATACTGGAACCGGTCCAAGTTGCGCAGGATGTCGGCGCACACCGACTGCACCAGGTCGCCGCTGTCCTCGCGCATGCGCAGCATCCGGCCCATGCGCAGGCGTACGAACGCCTGCAGTCCCGGCAGCTGCTGCGCCAGCAGTTCCCCCACCGCCCCGGAGTCGCCCCGGCTGGCGCGCTGCAGCAGCTGCTCGGAGCGCTCCATCGCGGCTCCTAGGGCGCCGGCAAGGCCACGCACACGTTGCGCACCTCGCTGAAGAAGTCGAGCGACCACTGCCCGCCCTCGCGGCCCACGCCGGAGTCCTTCACACCTCCAAACGGCGTGCGCAGGTCGCGCAGCAGCCAGCAGTTCACCCACACCACGCCGGCCGCCAGCGCGCCGGCGACGCGGTGCGCGCGCGCGAGGTCCGTGGTCCACACGGAAGCCGCGAGCCCGTAGCGCACGCCATTCGCCAGCGACACAGCCTCCTCCTCGCTGTCGAAGGGGTGCACGGTGACGACCGGGCCGAAGATCTCCTCGGTGGCGGTGCGGCACGAAGGACTGAGGCCAGCGATGACCGTTGGTGCCAGAAAGGCACCATTCGCCACGGGCGGCGGCAGGGAGGGACGCTCGCCGCCGCAGAGCACGGCTCCACCCTCTTGCTTCGCGAGCCGGACATAGCCCTCGACCTTGTCCCGATGCTGCGGCGAGATCAGCGCACCCAGCTCGGTCTTCGGATCGCCGGGATCTCCGATCTTCATGCTCCGGACCCGCGCCACCAGCGCTTCCACGAAGCGTTCGTAGATCTTGCGCTCCACCAGCACGCGCGAGCCGCACAGGCACACCTGCCCCTGGTTCAGGAAGCCGGCGCGCACCGTTCCCGCGATCGCGGCCTCGAAATCGGCGTCGGCGAACACCACGGTCGGGTTCTTGCCGCCCAGCTCGAGACTGAGCTTCTTGAACTGCGGTGCCGCGGAGGCTGCCACCTTCGCGCCGGTGGCGGTCCCGCCGGTGAACGAGATGGCGGCGACGCCCGGATGCCCCACCAGCGCCTGTCCCGCTTCGGGACCGAGCCCGTGCACCAGGTTGAAGGCGCCGCGCGGCGCCCCGGCGTCGTGGATGATCTCGGCCAGCGCCTGGGCCGTGAGCGGGGTCAGCTCGGAGGGCTTCGCCACCACCGAGTTGCCCATCCCGAGCGCCGGCGCCGTCTTCCAGGTCAGCAGGTAGAGGGGCAGGTTCCACGGCGTGATCAGCCCGACCACGCCGAGCGGCCGGCGCAGCGTGTAATTGAGCGCGCCCGCCATCTCGTGGCAGGCGGTCTGGTCGTGGCGGACCGCACCTGCGAAGAAGCGGAAGTTGAGGATGGCGCGCGGGATGTCCACGCTGCGCGCCAGCGCGACCGGCTTGCCGGTGTCCTGAGACTCCAGCTGCGCCAGCTCCTCGGCGCGCTGCTCGATGCCATCGGCGATCTTCTCCAGCAGCTCGGCGCGCCCGGAAGCGGAAACCTGATTCCGGGCCGCGGCGACCGCCGCGTCCACGTCGGCGGCGCCGCTGCGCGGCACGCGCGCGATGCGCTCGCCGGTGGCCGGGTTGAAGTCGTCCAGGAACTGGCTCGACTGCGGCGGGACGAAGCTGCCGCCGATGTAGTTCGAGAGCGTGCGCACCGCGCTCATCGTGCGGCTCATGGCGTCGGCCCTCCGTGCGCCCCGGCGTAGCGCTCCCACGCGTAGTAGTAGCGGTCGCGGTCGGGATCCCACTCGTCCCAGGTCGGGATCTTCTCCAGCAGCTCGCGCCGCTGCGGCGGCACCACCCCGGGCACGAGGAAGGCCTTCTGGCGGTGCAGCGGATACGGGTTGCGCAGCTCGAAGCCGAGCACGCCCAGCACCGAGCGCGCGATGGTCCAGGTGGCGCGCGGGTTCCAGCCGTGCGCGATCTTGATCACGACGCCCAGGCCCTCCGGATAGTCCGGGTGAAGCACCGCGAGCCCGAGCAGCCCGTCGGCGCCTTCCTTGCCGAGCACGCGCCCGCCGCAGGTCTTCAGAATGGTGCTGTCCAGGCGGTTGAAGCCGCCGATGAGGTCGGGATGGCGCTGCATCGCCTCCCAGATCCAGTCTTCATCCTTGTGCCGGGCCAGGTGCGCGTACAGCACCGCCAGCTCCGAGACCGTGTTGCTCGCCGTCGGCAGCCCGCAGCCGTCGCGGGCCAGCCGCAGCGGCTGCCAGTCCACCCCGAGAATGCTCCGCATCTGCTCCAGGTAGGCCTGGAAGAAAGGGTGCTGCGGCAGCGTGTAGCCGGCGCGGTTCCAGCCCTTCAGCCGGCAGCCGAGCAGGATGGCCGCGTGCTCGCCGCTGCAGGTGTGGAACCAGCGGCGCGGCCGGCGCACCTGGCGGCCGAACTGCACCAGGGGCACGTCCAGCGGCGTCTGCATCAGCCCCCACTCGTCCTTGCGCAGCAGCGACTGCGCCGCCTCGACGTGCTCGCTGTCGCCGTTGTGCGAGCTGACCGCGATCGCCTTCTGCTCCCAGCTCGTGACCGGCTCCAGCACCTGCGCCAGCGGCCGGATCATCAACGGCTTCATCATGCTGCGCCCGTAGCACAGCACGTTCCCCCCGAAGCTGTGCACGATCTTCCCGCCGCTGGCCCAGGACACCGCGCCGTGGATCGTGGTCTCGCTCACCCCGTTGCGCCGGTAGTCCACCAGCGGCTCCCACTCCACGTCGCGCCCGGTGGGAATGCGCGCGTCGCCCTCGCCCAGCGGGCTGGCCGGGTACATGCGGCTCGCGGGCGGGCGCAGTCCGACTCCATCCGGAACGGTCACGGCCGGAGTATAGCCCGGCACGCTTCGCCTCCAGAACTGGCGCCCTATACTGGGAATCCGCGCTCCGCAGCGACTCTTCGCGGCGGCGGCTCGGATTCTCGTTCACCACTCATCCCAGGCATCTCCATGAAGCACTCCCTGTTCCTTGCACTTCCCCTGGCGGCCGCGCTGAGCGCCGCCGCGCTCTCCGCCCAGTCTCCCGGCGATCCGGACCGCGTCCAGCCCGGTTCCGGTGCCGTCGCACCCTCAAGCCTGCTGCGCAACGCCGCGACCTGTCTCACGGTCGACGCCACCGGCGCGGACAATTTCACCACCGCCGACTACCACGGCGTCACGAACAACGACTGCATGGCGGTGGCGTCGCTGAGCATCTCGCTCGCCAACGACAGTGACGCGTTCTGGGACTTCGACGGCGGCTCCACCTTCGGCAATGCCACGGCTCCCGTGATCGGAGCGATCGGCGGCATGAACGCGGCCGACGTCACCTGGAGCTACGACGCCTTGTATCCCCACCCGGTCGTCCTGACCGCCACCTTCAACCCGCCGATGGCGCCGGGCGCGTTCTTCCGCTTCGGTGCGGACACGGACTTCTTCGTCAGCGATCCGTGCGCCGGCGGCAATTTCGGGGCGGCGCCCGCCACCATCACCGCCACGTTCGTGAACGGCCGTGTGCGCACGCACAACTACGTCACCCAGAGCGCCACCAGCTCCACCGCCGAGGCCTCCGGCGCCGGCCTCAGCCTCACCCTGGCCGGCGCCTGCCCCGGCACCATCGGCGTCACGATCAGCGGAGCGGGCCCCGGCAACAACGTGGCGCTCCTCTACGCCTTCGGCATGGGCTCGGTGCGGGTGCCGGCCGGCCGGCCGTGCGCTGGCACCCTGCTGTGCCTCGATCCGCCCGTGACCTTGCTGGCCGTCCTCACCGCCAACGCCGGCGGCATGGCAGCGGCGTCCGGCAACGCTCCGGCGGCCGCCTGCGGCAACGTCTTCGTGCAGGCGATCGACCTCGGCACCTGCGAGATCAGCAACGTCGCCGGCTTGTAGCGGACGAGACGCGGCATCCGAAAGCGTGGCGTTTGGTGCCCTCCCGGGCACCAAACGCCACGGTGCCGGAGACCGGGCCACCCACCGCCGCGTGATTGCGGTGTCTTGACAGGCCTTACAATCGTTATACACTTATATAAGTGACGGCCTACGGAACGACTCTGGCAGCGCTCGCCGACCCGACCCGGCGCTCCCTGTTCGAGCGCCTGCGGCGGCGCGAGCTGGCCGTGGGCGAGCTGGCCCGGGCGCTGCGCATCTCGCAACCGGCCGTGTCGCAGCACCTCGGCGTGCTGGCGCGCGCGCGCCTGGTGCGCGAGCGGCGCGAGGGCACGCGCCACTACTTCAGCGCCAGTCCGGAAGGCCTGGCGGAGCTGCGCACCTACCTCGAATCGCTCTGGGACGACGTGCTGGCCGCCTATGCCGGCGCCCCGGGACCGAAGCCACGAAAGCCATGACCTCCACTCCCATCGCGCCGCTGCGCAGGTCGATCCTCGTGCCCTGGGCCCAGGAGGCGGCCTTCCGCCGCTTCACCGCCGAGATCGGCACCTGGTGGCCCCTGCGCTCGCACTCGGTCGGCGGAGAACGCAGCGAAACGGTGATCTTCGAGGGCCGCGTCGGCGGGCGCTTGTACGAGCGGATCCGCGGCGGCGAGGAATCCACCTGGGGCACCGTCACCGCGTGGGAGCCTCCGGCGCGCGTAGTCTTCACCTGGCATCCCGGTCGGGCCGCCGAGCTGGAGCAGGAGATCGAGCTGCGCTTCATCCCGCAAGGCGGCGGCACGCGCCTGGAGCTGACGCACAGCGGCTGGGAGAAGCTGGGCGCGCTCGGCCCCAAGGCCCGGCGCGGCTACCGCATCGGCTGGGCCTACGTGCTGCGCCTGTACGCGGACCGCAAGTCCAGCCCGGTGGTCTGGGGCCTCGACGGGCTGATGTGGGCCCTGCAGCCATTGCAACGCCGCATGGCGCGCCGCGCTCAGGCAATGTCCGAGAGCGGGAGCGCGGCCCGGTAGCGATTCCGGGTCTCGGCGGCTTGCATCACTTCCGGTGTGGTTTCGGAAACCATGGCGTTTGGTGCCCTCCCGGCACCACTCGTGCTTGCGTCCCGAATTGTCGTCGCAGGCGGCACGTCGGCTGGGTGGTGCCAAGTTGGCACCAAGTGCGACGTTCCGGAGGGCGCGGCCTTCAGCGCCCGGCGGCTCCGGCGGCCTGCAACTGCGGGATGACGCGCTGGGTGAACGCTTCCATGTTGCGGATCACGCGCGGGCTGTCGTGGTTGAAGAAGTCGAACCACAGCATGAGGCGGTCCTGCGGATGGAAGCGCTGGGTGATCTGGGCGGCGAGGTCCTCGGCGTTGCCGATCACGGCGTTGTCGGCGGCGTTCTCGAGCTTGCGCGGGTCCAGCGTGCCCTCCAGCGCGGTCCAGTAGGCGCCCAGCGCGGCCTTGGCTTCCTCCTGGGCCGCGGCGCGGCGCTGCGCCGGGGTGAGACCCGGTTCCTCGTTGAGGAAGACGAGGACCGTGCGCGGCATGTAGGAGCGCTTCCACGGGCCGCCGGAGTGGTGGTAGGCGGCGGTCAGGCGGCGGTGCGTGTCCTCGATGACTTCGGGGCGGGTGATGGAGAGGTTGAAGACCTGCACCGGCAGGTACTGGTTGACGTCTTCCTGGAGCGCGGGATCGTGCGAGCCGATGAGCAGTTGCAGCAGGTCGCGGCGCCACTCCTGCGGCACGATCTTGAGCCGCTCGAACTCGAAGCGGCGGCGGATCTCGACCCGGTCCGAGGCGCGCGCCAGCTCGGCCACGCGCTGCCATTCCTCGTCGCTGCGGAAGTGGGCGCGCGTGAGCCGGGTCTTGCGCACGTCGTGGCTGGAGAGCGTGTCGCCGCGCAGCAGGCGCAGGAAGATCTCGCAGGCCTCCGCGAAGATCTGGCCGCGCAGGGCCGGCCAGGCCGCTTCCTCGAGCGCGTCGCGCGGCACCAGGCCGTAGGCGCGGTTCATGAACTCGAAGCGGCCCTGGCTGAAGCCGACGTGGATGCGGCGGCGCTCGTCCGGGTCGAGGCCGTGCAGGGCGCAGAACACGGCGATGCGCTCGGCGGCCGCGATCGGGCCGCCGTTGCACAGGATGTTCATGACGGCCGAGCCGGTCTCGATGCGCCGCGTGCGCTGGAACACCTTGTGGCTGACCTGCAGGAAGTCGGCGTTGAGCCCGACCTCGCCCTGCCAGTGCGGGATGACCGGGTTGCGGTTGCCCTTCTGCACCTCGGAGGAGAGGTGCGACTCGGCGATCCAGGCCACGCCGTAGCCGAGCGCGTCCGCGGCCTCCACCTGCGCGAAGAAGTTCCGGAGCATCTCGGCCTCGGACGGCAGGTGGCCGTCCACCGGCGTCTGGCTGATGGAGAAGAAGACGTCGAACTCCATCGGCTCAGATGGAGCTGAGGCGGCCGCCGTCCACCGGCAGGCTCACGCCGCGGATGTAAGAGGCCGCGGGCGAGGCCAGGAACGCGATGGCGGCGGCGATCTCTTCCGGCCGTCCCAGGCGCCCCTCGGGCACGGTGGCGAGCCAGGCCTTCTCCACGGCGTCGGGCGTCGTGCTCTGGCGCTTGGCCATGCTCTCCTTCAGGGAGGCCAGACGTTCGGTCGCGGTGAACCCGGGCAGCACGTTGTTGATGGTGACGCCCGGCGGCAGCTCTTTGGACAAGGTCTTGGCCCAGGCGGCCATGGCGCCGCGGATCGTGTTGCTGACGCCCAGGCCCGCGATCGGCTCGCGCACCGAGGTGGAGACCACGTTGACGATGCGCCCGTACTGCGCCGCGCGCATGCCCGGCAGCACCAGCCCCACCAGGGTGTGCGAGGCCAGCACGTGGCGGCGGAAGGCAGCCAGGAAGTCGTCCGGCTTGGCCTCCAGCAGCGCTCCCGACGGCGGGCCGCCGCTGTTGTTGATCAGCACGTGCACCGGCCCGTTCGCGCGCAGCAGGCGCTGGATGGAGGACTGGGCGGCGCCCAGGTCGTCCAGGTCCGTGGCCAGCGCGCGCGCCGCCGGCGCGCCCGCGCTCTGCAGCTCCGCCAACAGCGCCGCCAGCGCGTCCTGCGAGCGTGCCAGCGCGGTCACCTCGGCGCCCAGCCCGGCCAGCGCGCGCGCCGCCGCGCGGCCGATGCCGGCGCTGGCCCCGCACACCAGGGCGTGACGCCCGCGCAAGGACAGGTCCAGGCTCATGCGTAGCCGCCGTCGAACAGGACGTTGCGCACCTCCCACAGCTCGGGGAAGAAGCGGTGCGGCAGGCGCGACTCCAGGAACGCCACGCCGCTGCTGCCGCCGGTGCCCTTCTGCCCGCCGATGGTGCGGGTCACCATGAGGACGTGCACGGCGCGCCACTTACTGAACAGCATGTCGAGGTCGAGCATGGCCTCGAACACAAGCACCCAGTGATAGCGCTCGCCGGGCTCCACGTAGGCCTTGCGGATCACCTCCACCAGCTCGGCGCTGAGCGCGTGCGGCCGGCGGAAATCGCGCTGCAGCACCTCTGCCGGCACCGGCAGGCCCTCCGCCGCCAGTGCGCGCAGGAACTCGTCGTAGACCGAGGGCGCCTCCAGGCGCTGGCGCAGGCGCTCCAGCGCCTCCGGCTCGTCCTTGAAGAACTGCAGGAAGAAGGGGTCGCGCAGCCCGTAGGCGAACTCGATCTCCCGGAACTGCAGCGACTGGAAGCCGCTGGCCGGCTTCAGCCGGTCGCGGAAGCCGGCGAACTCGACCGGCGTCAGGGTGCTGAGCAGCTGGATCTGCTGGGTCAGGTTCTCGAGGATGGCGTTGATGCGCTTGATGACCTTCAGCGCCCGGCTCACCTGCACGCCGCGGAAGTGCTCGACCAGCAGGTCGGTCTCGTGCAGCATCTCCTTGAACCAGAGCTCGAAGCTCTGGTGGATCACGATGAAGAACATCTCGTCGTGGTGGCGCGGCCGGCTCACCAGCCGCTGCAGGCGGAGCAGCTCCGGGATCTGCAGGTAGGACTGGTAGTTGAGATCCCGCAGCACCAGGCCGCTGTAGTCGGTCTCCGTCACGGCGGCAGGATACAATCGCCGCCATGGCGCACTGGCTGGTGAAGGAGGAGCCGGCGCACTACTCGTTCGCCGACCTGCAGCGCGACGGTCGGGCCACCTGGACCGGCGTGCGCAATTTCCAGGCGCGCAACCACCTGCGCGCCATGCGGAAGGGCGACCGCGTCCTCTACTACCACACCGGCGACGAAAAGGCGGCCGTCGGCGAGTGCCTGGTGGCCAGGCCCGCCTTTCCCGATCCCTCCGCGAAGGAAGGCGACTGGGTGGCCGTCGAGCTGCGCCCGTCCCAGCCGCTGCCCCGCCCGGTCACGCTGGCGGAAGCCAAGGCCGATCCCGTGCTCCGGGACTCCGTCCTGGTGAAGGCGGCGCGCCTCTCGGTCCAGCCGCTCACGGAGGCGCAGTACCAGCGCTTCCTGGCCCTCGCGCGGAAGAAGTGAGTCCCGGCGACCTCCCCGTCGAGGCCGGCGACGCCTGGGTGCGGCTCGCCAACCCACCCAAGGGCCCGCGCGTCTACCGCAAGCTGATCGGCGAGACCGCGCGCAAGCTGCGCGCCGGCGACCGCGTCGCCATCCTGGATCCGCAGGGCGAGCTGCTCGGCTGGGGCCTCTACCATCCGAAGTCCGAGATCGCCGTCCGGCTCCTGCGCCGCGGTCCGGAGCCCGCGGACGACGACTGGCTGCGCGCGCGGGCCGCGGCGGCGGTCCGGGCCCGGCTCAAGAGCCCTGAAATCAGCGGCGACGTCTACCGGCTGCTGCACGCCGAGGGCGACGACTTCCCCGGCCTCGTGGTCGACCGCTACGGTCCCGTGCTCAGCGCCGAGATCTACACCGCGGGCGCCGCCAGCCTGTTCGACCTGGCCCTCCCCGTGTTGCAGCAGGAGCTGGGCACGGCGGAGTGGCGTCTGAGCTTCGACGCCGACTCGGCCCGCGCCGAGAGCGAGCAGCCGCTGGACCTGCACTCCCCCGGCTGCCCGCAGCGCCTGCGCATCGAGGAGAACGGGGTGCGCTACGAGATCCATTTCGACGCCAGCCACAAGACCGGATTCTTCTGCGACCAGCGCGAGAACCGGGCCCGGCTGCGCGCGCACTGCGCCGGGAAACGCGTGCTCGACGTGTGCTGCTACACCGGCGGCTTCGCGCTCAACGCCGCCTTCGGCGGCGCCGCCGAGGTGACCGGCGTCGATCTGGACGAGGACGCCATCGCGCTGGCGCAGCGCAACCTGAACCTGAACCTGGAGCGGCTCCCGGACCGCTCCGCTCCGGTGCGTTTCGTGCACGCCGACGCCTTCAGCTACCTGCGCACGCTCCTGCAGAACGACGCGCGCTACGACGTCATCGTGCTGGACCCGCCCAAGTTCATCCACAACCGCCGCGAGTGGGAAGAGGGCATCGCCCGCTATCACGACCTCAACAAGCTGGCGCTGCGCCTGGTCGCGCCCGGCGGCCTGCTGCTGACCTGCTCCTGCTCCGGCCTGCTGCAGCCGATCGAGTTCCAGGAGACCGTGCGCCGGGCCTCGCGCGGTCTCGGCCGCTCGGTGCGCCTGCTGCGCACGACCGGCGCCGGCCCCGACCACCCCGTCCGACTCGATTTCCCCGAAGGCGCCTACCTGAAGGCACTGTGGCTGCGCGTGGACTGAGCCCGTCCCCTGGCTCTGGCGCTCCGCAACCGGGCACGGCTCAGCGGCCGCAGCGCGAGGCGCTGGCGCAGGGCTGCGGCCTCCACGAGCCAGCGCTTCGGATCCACCGGGCCGCTGGCCAGGGCTCGCTCGAGGCAAACGATGACCTCTTCGCTGAGGCTGCGGTGATTTGCCTCGGCCTGCCGCTTGAGTCGGCGGTGGAGCTCGCTCGAGAGTCCTCTGATGGTGAGCTTAGGCACGATGAGTAGCCTAATGGCACTGGGCGAGAACTCGCCGAATTCGAGATCGGACCCCGAGAAAGGCGCGTAGCGCACTGCGCTGTGGCTATGCGTGGATTGAACGTGCTCCCGCCGCGGCCGGCTGCCCGTGCTCGACGCGGGTCCCGAGCACCGCGAGGAATCGGGACAGCCAGGCAGGATGCGCCGGCCACGCGGGGGCGGTGACGAGGTTGCCGTCCACGACGGCCCCGTCGATCGGCGCGTCGACCCAGTTGCCGCCCGCGGCCTTCACCTCGGGAGCGCAGGCCGGGTACGCGGTGGCGGTGCGGCCCTTCAGCACGCCCGCCGCGGCGAGGAGCTGCAGGCCGTGGCAGATGGCGGCGATCGGCTTGCGCGTCCGATCGAAGCTGCGCACGATCTCGAGCACGCGCGGGTTGAGCCGCAGGTACTCGGGCGCGCGTCCGCCGGGCACGACCAGGGCGTCGTAGTCCTCGGCGTTCACCTCGTCGAAGGTGGCGTTCAGCGTGAAGTCGTGACCGCGCTTCTCCGTGTAGGTCTGGTCACCTTCGAAGTCGTGCACCGCAGTGCGGACCTTGTCGCCCTGCTTCTTGCCCGGGCAGACGGCGTGGACCGTGCAGCCGACCATCTGCAGCGCCTGGAACGGCACCATGACCTCGTAGTCCTCCACGAAGTCGCCGCCCAACATGAGGATCTTCCGGTTCATGTCTTCCTCCCGACCATGGTGGTCCCGGGTATCCTAGCTCGCCAACCCAAGCCTCTTTCGGAGCACGGGAAATGCACCGCCTTCTCCTCATCCTGCTCGGCTGTCTGGGCGCCTGCCTGCCTTCTCTGCAGACGCTCTCTTCCGATCCCGGAAAGGAGGCCGTGCTGGTGCCAGGCTTCGAAGGCAGATGGGTTGCGGAGGAATCGGCGGCGTCCGCCAGCACGACGATCGAAATCCGGCAGGAAGGCGCGCGCGCCTACCGCCTGCTCGTGACCATGCGCGACGACGACGTCAGCTACCTGACCGCGCTGGACGGGTTCGTGATGCGCATCGGGGAGCAATGGGTGCTGGACACGGCGCTGGCGCGCGAGGCCCTGGACGAGATGCCGCCGGTGCAGACCCTGCACCTGGTTCCCGTGCACCAGTTCAGCCGCCTCGAGCTGGAGGGAGACCGGCTGGTGCTCCATCCCATGGCGGAAGAGTTCGCCAATGCGCTCGGCCGGGACTCTGGCCTGCTGCGCCGCGAGCTCACGCACACCCACACCTGGGACGCCGTGGTCACCGCGTCACCGGCGGAGATCCAGGAGGCGATGCGCAAGCACGCAGGCGGCGATCCGCCCTTCTTCGAGATGGATGGACTGGCCTTCCGGCGCGCGCCAGCCCGGGAGAATCCGCGCTAGGCTTGGACAGGAGGCAACCCATGCCCGCTCCCTCGCCAAATCGCGGCACGTTCGTGCTCGGGGCCTTGGCGCTGGCGTCAGCCGCCCTGCTCTTCCTGATCCTGGGGCCCCTGCGGCGCGCGCAGGCGGGGCCGGAGAGAGTTCCGATCGAGGCCCCGAAGCCGATGGACGCCCGCATCGGCGTCCTGGAAGCCTTCGAGCGCTTCCCGCTGGTGGCGCTCAGCGAGGCCCATGGCATGAAGGAGGAGGCGGAGTTCATCAACTCCCTGATCCGCCATCCCGACTTCCCCGGCAAGGTGGACGCCGTAGTCCTGGAGGCCGGGAATGCCATCCATCAGGATCTCATCGACGCCTACGTCAGCGGCGGGCCGGTGACGATGGAGGCGCTCCGCAGCGTCTGGCGGGATCACACGAATGCCGCGCTCGGGCCGCGCGATTCCAGCAACGTCGAGGAGTTCTTCGCCACCGTCCGCGAGGTGAATCAGGAGCTGCCCGAGGAGCAGCGGATCCGTGTCCTGGCCGGAGATCCGCCGATCGACTGGACGGCGGTCAAGACCCGGGAGGACGTGGCGCCCTGGCTGGGGCAGCGGGAGACGCACTACGCCGGAGTGGTCGATTCCGAGGTGATGGCGAAGGGCTTGAAGGCTCTCCTGATCATGGGCGGGGCCCATTTCGCTCGCGGACCGCTGCCGGACGGTGATCCGAGCAAGGGATTGATGCTGCAGATCCTCGAGAGCAAGCACCCCGGCAAGACCTTCGTCGTGGTTCCCCATGAAGGGTTCGAGGAGCACAACGAGGTCTGGGAGCCGCGGCTGGCGAGCTGGCCGCGTCCGTCCCTGGCCCTGGTCGCCGGCACCTGGCTGGCGCTGCCGCGGGGCTCCGGCCAGGAGGATGTGTTGATCGAGCCGGGCGCTGCCGGGCGCCAGCCCGGACTGGAGGCCGACGCGTTGCTCTATCTCGGTTTCCGGAACGAGCTGACGATGGAGCAGGTTTCTCCCGATCTCTACCGGGACGAGGCCTATCTACAGGAGCTCGATCGCCGGAGCCGGATCTGCCGCGGCCGGCCGCTCGAGCGGAGCGAGCTCGGCAAGCCACGGCCGGCCAAGTGGGCGGAGATGTTCCCCGAAGGGGACATTTTCATCCGCAAACAGTGACCGGACCGGCGCGGATCAACGCGGCTGCGCCGGCTGGTCCGGATCCACCAGGAAGCCGACGAGGCGC
This sequence comes from Planctomycetota bacterium, assembly GCA_004295085.1. Lineage (GTDB taxonomy): Bacteria > Planctomycetota > UBA1135 > UBA1135 > UBA1135 > SHNF01. The sequence goes on from SHNF01000011.1 coordinate 111,570, forward strand.
GCCTTGCGCTTCACGACCTCGTCAGCGCCGTTGCGGATCTCCTCGCCGAAGCGGCGCAGCATCAGGATCTCGTCGCGGCCGTCGCCGTCGAAGTCGTGCACGCCCATGGCCTGCGGCTGCGACCAGTCGGGCGGCGCCGGCAGGCGGAAGAACGGCTTGCGGCCCTCGGTGAGCGACACCAGCACGGAGGAGCGGCCGAGCAGCCAGCCCATCAGCGTGCGCGTGTCCAGCTCCACGTCGCTGCGGCGGCGCAGCAGGTCGGCCACGAACTTGTCGGTGAGCGTGTCGAGGATGGAGAGGTCGGGCACCAGGTTGCGGTAGCCCCGCAGCTCGCCCTGGTCGTCCAGCAGGGCCAGGTCGGTGCGCCGCCCGTCGCCGTCGAAGTCGGCCAGGCGCACCACGGTGCGCCGCAGGGCGTCGCCTTCCTCGCGGTCGCCGTAGAGCTTGAGGATGGAGGGCGAGTCCACCTCCAGCTTGCGGCTGAACGGCTCCGGCAGCGGCGACTGCTCGAAGCGGCCGTTGCCCAGGCCCTTGTACGACAGGATCTCGAGCTTGAGCGAGAAGGACAGGACCAGGATCTTGACCAGTTGCGCCAGGCTGATGTCCTCGATGCGGATCAGCACCAGGTCCGGGATCGGGTCGCGGTCCACCGGCATGGCCAGGGCGTACAGGACGTTGCCGGAGGCGCGCAGCTGCTCCACCGGCCGGCGCATGTCCAGGCCGTTGCGCCCGCCCAGGAACACCAGCACGTTGCCGCCGAACAGCACGATGAGGTCGCGCGCACCGTCCTGGTTCACGTCCACCCAGTGGTGGAACACGGCAAAGCGCGCCAGGCCGGCGACGTTGCGCGGGTCGAACTTGATCTCGCCCAGCTTCTCCTGGAAGCGCTCGAGGTCCACGGTGACCGTGGGCTCGGCCGGCAACCCGTCCGCGCTGCTGATGTACTGGCGCATGAGGTAGCCGTCGGTGACCGACAGGTCGGGCAGGCCATCGCCGCTGATGTCGCGCAGGCGCAGCGCGGGCACGCTCAGGCGCCGCGCCGCGCGCCCCAGCAGCCCTCCGGCGTACAGCCCGCCGGCCTCCAGCTCCAGGCGCGCGGCCACGTCCAGGTCGGGGCCCGGGGCGAAGCCCGCGCCGGAGCCGAAGTACAGGCGCACGCGCCCGCCCAGCGGCACCACCAGATCGGCGCGGCCGTCCTGGTCCAGGTCGCGCACGAAGTCGGCCGGGCGCACTCCGCGCGGCGTCAGGCCGTGGCCGCCCAGGCCCTCGAGCAGCGGCGGCGACCAGGCCAGGGTCTCGGCGCCATCGGCGTCGCGCTCCAGGATCAGCCGCTGCAGGCTTTCGCCGTCCACCAGGACCAGGAAATCGTCGCGGCGGTCGTTGTCGTGGTCGGCGACCGTCCACTGGGTCGCTGCCGCGGGGACCTCCAGGGTGAGCACGGTCCCGTCCGGACGCGCCAGGCTCAGCCGGGCGCCGCGCACCGACAACAGCTCGCGCGCGCCGTCGCCGTTGAGGTCCACGGCCGCAAGCTGGTCCGGCATCGGATCGAAGCTGAGCGGCTGCGCCTGCGGCGCCGCCGCGGCCTGGGCCAGCACGGTGAGGAGCAGCGCGTTCATTGCCGCCGGGACACCAGCATCTCCACTTCGCGGCGCAGTCCGTGGGCGATGCGCAGGTCCGCCACGCCGTCGCCGTTGAGGTCGCGCACGCTCACGATCGAGGTCAGCGCCAGGGCCTGGAAGGTGCGCCACGGCGTGTCGGAGAAGCGCGCGCTGCCGTCGCGGCGCCGCAGCGGGCGGATCTCCAGGGTGCCGTCGGCGTCCGGCTCCAGCAGGTCGGTGGCGCCGTCGCCGTCCAGGTCACCGGGCAGCGGCGGCACCAGGCTGAAGGCGGTGAAGGAATTGGCGTCGTAGCTGCGCGCGTAGCGCAGCTCGGCGCGCTCGGCGTAGCCGCGCTCCGTCTGCCGGTACACGCTCACGACGTGCTCGATGTCCACGCCTTCCAGGCCCAGGGCCTGCAGCTTCAGGCTCCAGGCGCTGACGCCCAGGTCCTTGCTGCCGTCGCCGTCGAGGTCCACGAGGTGGGCGCCCGCGACGGTGGCGTCCACGGTGATCCGCCCGGCCGGCCGCCCCAGGCCGCCGCCACCGGCGAACGGATCGAGGAACACCATGAACTGCCAGTCGATGGTCAGGCCGGTGGCGTCCTCGCTGCGCACCAGCAGCAGGTCCAGCGCGGGGCCGCCGCCCACGTGCACCGGCTCGAGCTCCGCCAGCCGCCACTCGCCTTCGTGCACGGACAGCACCGGGCCGGGCGCATCGGCCAGGCGCAGGCGCCCGTCCTGGTCATGGCCCATGCGGTGGACGCGCACCTCGCCGGAGTCTGGCGCGTAGTAGATGAGGTCGGCCAGCCCGTCGCCGTCGGCGTCCATCAGGTAAGGCAGCGGCAGCCATTCCTCGGCGAACAGCATGGGTGGAGGGTCGAGGACCCCTGGATCCTCGTCCGGCACGACCAGGTCGGCGAGCGGCTGGCTGCTGAGCGTGGCTTCGGCCCCGACCTGGAACACGCGCGCCGCAGCCGGGCGCCGCTCCTGCCCCAGCGGCAGCGCCACCTCGCCCAGGATCGTGCCGTCCACCTGCACCAGCAGGTAGCCGTGCACCGTGGCCAGAACGATCTCGTCGGTGCCGTCGCCATCCACGTCGGCGATCTGCATCCACTCCAGCAACTCGCGCTCGTCGGCCAGGTCCAGCAGCAGGTCGGCCTTCACCACCTCGCGGATATTGTCGCGATAACTGGCGCTGCGCGGCGAGAAGGTGTAGGCGGCGGAGCGGGTGGTGAACAGCAGCTCCACGCCGGGATCGTCCGGGCGGAACTCGCCGAAGCCCCAGCACACGACTTCGCGCTTCACCTCGATGCGCTGGTCGGGCGTGGCCGGGTACGCCCCGTCCGGCCGCAGGCGATACACCAGGATCTCGCGCCGTCCGTCCTCGAGGCGCACGGCCACGAACAGGTCCAGGAGGCCGTCGCCGTCCATGTCGGCCACCTGCATGTCCACGTTGTCGCCTTCCTGCGGCAGAACCGAGCGCACGAAGGTCGCGCTCTGCGCCGCCGCGGGCGCACACAGCAGCAGCCACGGGCCCAGGCAGCGCAGTAGCCTCACGGCGCCGCCTCCGCGCCGTGCTCAGCGCGGGCGGCGCCGGCGCTGACCTCGCCGGTCCGCTCCAGGCGCGCCTCACCCGTGTGCCACTGGATGATGGACAGGATGGAGTAGTCGGCCTCCGCGCCGTAGCGCACGCGCTTGAACAGCGAGAACAGGAAGAAGTCGCCGATCACGAAGCGGACGCGGTCCTGCTCCAGGTCCTGCTCCCAGTCCACCAGCGGCCAGACCTCGAAGCCGGTAAGCACCCGCTCCGGCTCCCAGGCGTGAAACTCGAGGTCCGCCACCGCGCCGCCGGCCTGCTGCACGCGCAGGACGCCGCGCTCCCCCGGCTCCAGCTCCACCGCGATGCGCCGCACCAGTTCCGCGGCCGAGCCGGGATCGTAGCCCTGGAAGGCCAGCACCAGGTCGCCCACGGCCACCCCGGCCGCCGCCAGCGGGCTGTCCTCCGCCAGGTACGCCACCTCCGGGTAGGCGCCGCCGGCGCCGTTGCGGAAGGCGGCGCGCACGCGGGCCCGGTCGACGTGGTAGAGCGTGCGGCCCGGCCCGCCGCCCTCGCGCACCTCCACGTCCGCCTCCACCTCCAACACGCGCGTGCCGCGCTGCACCTGCAGCAGCACGCGCCGGGGCTGCTGGGCGGCCAGCAGCAGCGACTCCAGGCGCTCGCGGTCGTCGGTACGGATGCCATCGAACTGCAGCAGGATGTCGCTGGGCCGGATTCCGGCGCGCTCGGCCGGCGAACCCGGCGCCACCCGGGTCACGCGCAGCCCCGGCTGGATCTGCAGGTTCTCCAGGCTGTCGGACTCGTTGGGGACCACTTCCAGCCCCAGGTAACCGTGCGCGGCAGGGGCTTCCTCCACCGCGCCCTCCATCTCGAGCATGCCGGGCGGGATCGGCATCGGCTCGTAGGTGGCGCAGGCCCCGGCGCCGAGCGCGGCGAACAGGAGGAGGCCCCTCACAGCGGTTTCCTTACGAACGCAAGTTGGGACAATAGCAAGAACAGAAGGCCTGCAATAGCTGGCGCCTGCCAGGACGCGGCCACCTCCGAAGGAACCAGCGCTACGACGTCGCTGTAGCCATCCGCCAGACGCTGTGCTCGTTCCAACGTGCTCCGTTGACCCATCCCGGGCAGCCATATGGGGAATGCCCACCATGTGGATCCCTGGCCTAGCCCAGGCGGCAAGAACACTCCTGCTAACATAACGAAGCCCAAAGAACTAGCCACCGCCAACAATACGCTGCCGAACAGAACTGACAGGGTGAGCGCCAAGAGGCCCGAAGCCAACAAGGAAGGCAATCCGCCGATTAGGCCACGCATCACCTCATTTCGGATTTCGCGCTCGGAGCGAACCAGGAATGGAATCGGCCAGCTTTCACGCGCACCTTCTGGCAGCGTAAATGGCTCCAGTCCTAACGTGCGCTGCGCCTCCCTCGGATCAGTCCCGTTCTCAGTCATTTCATACCATTCGGCCAGGTGCTCGGGCCTCAGATCGTGTTGGTCCAAGAACTCTTGGTACGCCAAGGTGGCATCTGGATCGTCCAGGTAGAGGATAGGCTCATCTACGATTGGTCCAGGTCGAAACCAGCAGCGACTCCATAAGGCTGCGCTGCAAACGGCTACAAATCCAAACAGGAGTGGTATGAACAAGGCTAGAACCCATTTTGCTGCCATGAATCCACTGCGTGAGATGCGCCGCGTAAGCGGATCACGGACTGAAGCGCTCGCAATCTCCCTGGGCAAGTTCCCGCTGACAATCACCAAAGTCAACACTTCAGCGAGGATGAGTCCAAAGCGCGCCGCTTCTGCAAATCTTGGCCAGAAATTCGCGTGCGTTGCCTGTAGACTGTCACCACTTGTGTTGGTGGCCCGTTCCCATAGGGCAGCTGCGGCGGCGCGAAGTAACGTCGCAACAATTAGTAGCAGCAAGGAGTAGATAGCCCGTCGCCGCCATAGTGCATACCATTCGCCGCAAACAGCCCGCCGGAATCCACGTAAGCCGCCGCCGAATTCGATCGTGTTCTTGATGAACCGCAAGGTGGGAGGCCAGCGCATGTACATGGTCACGCCGCCTCCGGCGCCCGCCTACCGGCCACCGCCTCGTGGAACAGGTCGATCAGGCTGACGCGCTCGCGGTGGAACTCGTCCAGGCCCAATCCGGCCGCCGCAAGTTGCTGCAGCAAGGCCTCCAAGGACATGTCGGCGCCGACGCGCGCGCGCAGCCAACCGCCCCCGAGCGACTCGATCGCGCTCACCCCGGGCCAGGCGCGCAGCAGCCCGGCCGCCGCCTCCGGGCCGCGGCAGTGCAGGCGCAGCCAGGCGCCCCCCTGGGCCAGCAGGGCCGCGGTCTCGCCCTGCAGCACCGTGGCGCCGTCCTCGAGGATCCCAACCCGCGTGCATACCTCCTCCATCTCGCGCAGGTGGTGGCTGCTCAGGACCACGGTCACGCCCCCCTCCAGCGCCAGGCGCCGGAACAGCGCGATCATCAGCTCCACGCCTTCCGGATCCAGGCCCGAGAGCGGCTCGTCCAGCACCAGCAGCCGTGGCGCGCCCAGCAACGCGCGCGCCACCGCCGCGCGCCGGCCCTGGCCGTGGCTCAGGCGGTCGGCGCGGTGGCCGGCCCGGTGCATGAGCCCGACCAGGCGCAGCACCTCGTCCACCGAGCGCCCGCCCTGCAGGCCGCCACGGATGCGCGCCAGTTCCAGGTTGTCGCGCACACTCAAGGTGTCGTCCAGCCCCGGCGGATCCAGGGCGATCCCGATCGTCTGCTCCACCGCGGCGATGCGCTGCGCGGGCACGCCGAACACCTCGCAGCGACCGGCGTCCGGCGGCAGCAGCCCGAGCAGGCAGCGCATGGCGGTGGTCTTGCCAGCCCCGTTGCGCCCCAGCAGGCCGTACAAGTCGCCCGGGCGCACTTCCAGGTCCACGCCGCGCAGCACCTGCGTCCGCCCGAGGCGGACCCGGAGACCTGCGGCAACGACGACGGGCGCGACGGGTGCGCTCAATGGCGGAACATGCAGCCGTGATGACGCAGGATAGCTGCAACCCTGCGGTCCTTGCACGTACGGCCAGGAGCCGGCCGCAGGTGGCTAGAATCCCCGGCTTCCATGGCCCCGGAATACGTGCTCGGCGCCGAGCCGGCGGAGCTGGAGCGCCTGCGCCACCAGCACGGCGTCTGGCGCCCCCTGAGCGAGGCGGCGTTCGACCGCGTCGGCGTGCGCGCGGGCTGGCGCGTGCTGGACGCCGGCTGCGGCCCCGGCCTGGTGCTCGCCGACCTGCGCGAGCGTGTCGGCCCGCACGGCGAGATCTGGGGCGTGGACCTCGTGCCCGCGATGCTGGCCGAAGCCCGGCGCATGGCGCTGCAGCGCGGCTACGACAACGTGCGCCTGCTGCAGGGCGACCTGCACACCGTGTCCCTGCCGCCGGATTCCTTCGACCTCATCTGGCTGCGCTGGGTCCTGTCCTTCCCGCCGGATCCCCAGGTCATCCTGCAGCGTCTCGCCGCCGCGCTGGCGCCCGGCGGCGCGCTCGTGGTCCAGGACTACAACCACGAAGGCGTGAGCTTGTTCCCCGAGAGCGCCGGCTTCGCCGCCGCGATCCGCGCCACGCGCGCGCTCTATTCCAGCGCCGGCGGTGATCCCTGGATCGGCGCGCGCCTGCCGCGCCTGTTCCATGGCGCCGGTCTGCGCCTCGAGGATTACCGCGGCGACGTCCTGACCGGCGGCCCCGGGGAGCCCGCGTTCGAGTGGGCGCAGCGCTTCTTCCCGCCATACTCGGCCCAGTTCGTGGCGCGCGGCCTCATGTCCCCGGCCGAGCGCGAGCAGTTCCTGGCCGAGTGGGCCGAGCGCGCCGCCGATCCGCACGCGCGCTACTTCTCCCCCATCGTGGTCACCGCCACCGGCCGGCGATGAACGTCCCCTTCCGCGCCGTCACCTTCGACTGCTTCGGAACTCTCATCGACTGGAAGCTGGGCCAGACCCGCATCCTCGAGCAGTTCCCCTCGCTGCGCGGCCGCCAGGATTCCATCCCCGACATCTTGGCCGTGCGCGAGCCGGTCGAAATGCGCCTGGAGGCCGGCGCGTGGCGCTCCTACGCCTCCATCCTGTCCGACTCCATCGCCGAGGCCGTGCGCCAGGTCCTGCACCTCGAGCTGACGCCCGCGGAGCAGCGCGCCTTCGCCGCCGGCCAGCTCGGCTGGCCGGCGTTCCCGGACACGGCGGAAGCCCTGCGCACGCTCGCCCGCCACGTCCCGGTCGGCCTGCTCAGCAACTGCGACGCCCAGACCCTGCGCCTGTGCGCGCACAAGCACCTGGGCGCGCCCATCTCCTTGTTCGTCAGCGCCGAGGAAGTGCAGAGCTACAAGCCGGCCCCCAGCCACTGGGGCGCGGCCCTGGCCGCGCTCCACTGCAAGCCCTCCGAGATCCTGCACTGCTCCTTCACGCGCGCCTACGACCTGGACCCGGCCCACGCGCTCGGCTTCGCGCTCGGCTTCATCGGCCGCTACCGGACGCCCAAGCCGGCCGATCTGCCCTTCGCCGCCGAAGGCCGGGACCTGGCCGCGCTGGTGCACGCACTGGTTGGATGAACTCGATCCTGCTCGGCGACTGCCTGCACGTCCTCCGGACTCTGCCCGCGGCCTGCGCGCGCATGATGTACATCGATCCGCCGTTCAACACGGGTCAGGTGCAGAGCCGCGCCAGGATCCGGGTCGTCGAAGACCGTGAGCATGGCTCGAGAACCGGCTTCGGCGGGCGCAGGTACCGCACGACGCGTGTGGCGAGCGGGCGCTTCGGCGACCGATTCGAGGACTACCTCGGCTTCCTGATGCCGCGCATCGAAGCCGCGCTGCGCTGCCTGACGCCGGACGGGTCCTTGTTCGTGCACCTGGACTGCCGCGAGGTGCACCACGTCAAGGTGGCGCTGGATGCGCTGCTCGGACGCGAGCGCTTCATGAACGAAATCATCTGGGCCTACGACTACGGCGCGCGCTCGAAGTCCCGCTGGCCGGCCAAGCACGACAACATCCTGTGGTACGCGCTGGACCCGGAGCGTTACGTGTTCCACTACGAGGCCATGGACCGCGTCCCGTACCTGGCGCCGGGACTGGTGGCCAAGGAGAAGGCGGCGCGCGGCAAGACGCCCACGGACGTGTGGTGGCACACGATCGTGCCCACCAACGGCAAGGAGAAGACCGGTTATCCGACGCAGAAGCCGCTGGGGATCCTGAAACGCCTGATCGCGGTGCACACCGATCCGGGCGACGTGGTGCTCGACTTCTTCGCCGGCAGCGGCAGCAGCGGCGAGGCCGCCGCGCTGCTCGGCCGCCGTTTCCTCCTGGTCGACGACAACCCGGAGGCGCTCGCGATCATGCGCCGGCGCCTGGCGCCTTACCTGCCGCAGGCGGTCACTTCCTGATCTCGTCCAGGCCGACCTCGATGGCCTTGTCGAGCTGCGGGTCGCGGCCCGCGGCGTAGTCGCCGGGCAGGATCTCGACCGGATGGTCGGGCGGGCAGCCGTTCAGCTCCATGTTGACGTGCCGGCCGTCGTTGACGTACCAGCCGCGGAACGGCAGGCGCACGAACGAGCCGTCCAGCAGGCCGGCGCCGCCGGTGGAGATGACGGCGCCGTAGGTCTGCTTGCCGACCAGCGGGCCGCGGCCCAGCGTCCTGATGGACCAGGAGAAGATCTCGGCGTTGCTGTAGCTCTGCTCGTCGCACAGGACCACGATCGGTTTGGTCCAGGCCGCGAACACGCGCCGGTCCTGGGGGTAGCCCTCGCCGCCGCCGCGCGGGCGCGTGACCGCGTGGTCGCGCACCATGAGCATGGTGAGCAGCATGTCGGTGGTCCAGCCGCCGCCGTTGCCGCGCACGTCGATGAGGAGCGCGTCCTTGCCGTTCCCGGCGTCGTACAGGTCGCGCTCGAACTCGAGCAGGCTGCCGGTGCCCATGGCCGCGATGTGCACGTAGCCGAGCTTGCCGCCGCTGCGCGCCTGCACGACGGCCCGGGCGCGCTCGGCCCAGCGGCGGTAGAGGGCCTCGCGGAACTGGCCGCCGGAGGCCGGACGGATCAGGACCGTGCGCTCCTCGCCGGCGGCGTTGCGCACCTGCAGGCGCACCTCCTGCTCTTCCTGGCCCAGCAGCAGGCGGTCCCAGTTGTCGCCGGGTTCGTAGGCAACGCCGTTGACCGACAGGATGACGTCGCCCGGGTGCAGGCGGCTGGCCTCGCGCGCGGCCGGCGTGTTCTTGACCGCTTCGAGCACGCGCCGCCCCGGCCCGCCGTAGCTCTCGTCCCAGAGCACGCCGAGCTGGCCGCTGCTGTTGCGGTCCGTGTCGCGCGCACCCGAATTGCCGCCGCCCGAGTAGCCCATGTGGCTGGAGTTCATCTCGCCCAGCATCCAGTTCATGGCTTCGGCGAAGTCCTCGCGCGTGCTGGCCTCCAGCGCCACCGGCCGCCACTTCTCCAGGGACGCGCGCCAGTCGTGCCCGTGGAAGCCTGGGTCGTAATAGCCGCGGTCCAGGGCGCGCCAGGCCTGCTCCAGGACGGCCACGCGCAGGGCGCGGCGGTCGTCGCGGAAGGCCACCGCGAACGGGTACGGCTTGGGCTCGCTGGCGCGGCCGAAGATGGCGCCGCCCTTGCTGTAGAAGATCTCCTTGTCGTGGCGCGTGAACGAGGAGACCGCCGTGGGCTCCAGGCGCTCCTCCTCGTCCTCGTAGAAGTCGAGCTCGAAGAAGCCCTCCTCGCCCTCGCTGTCGTCCGTGAGCTGCGTGCCGACGCTGGCGTTGAAATAGATCTTCTTGGACCCGGCGTCGAAGCCGAGCCCGCGCTCGTTGCCCTCGCGGCGCGTGACGCGGCGCAGGCGCCGCTGCAGGTCCTGGAAGTCGATGACGACCGGCTCGACTTCCTCCTTCTCTTCCTTCTTCTCCTCCTTCTCGTCCTCCTGGCCCTCCTCTTCCGGGGGAGGCGGATCCTGGCCCGGCTCCTGCGGCTGGTCCTTGGGCTCGTCCTTGGGCGTCTCCTTCTTGGCCGCCTTCTTCGCGTCCTCCTTCTCCTTCTTGCGGGCCTTCTCGCGCGCCTCCTCGGCCTCCAGGCGCTCGCGCTCGTTCTGCTCGGCGTCCTCCTTGCGCAGGAAGGCCACCCAGCAGTCGGTCTCCTCCACGAGCTGGCGGCGCGAGGTGAACACGATCTTGCGCCCGTCCGGCGACCAGCGCGGCGCGTCGTCGTTGTCCGGGTGCGTGGTCAGGTTGTACGGCGTGACGCCGGGCTCGGAGGGATCCAGCCCCTCCACGTGCACGCGCGCCAGGAACACGTCTTCGTTGAAGTCGTCGTCCGGCTGCGAGAACACGATCCAGGCCGAGTCCGGCGACCAGTCGAAATCGGGCGCCGTGAAGCACTCGGTGATCACGCGCGCCACCTCCAGGGTGGCCGGCTCGCCCACGACCAGCGTGCCCGGGCCCTGGATCCAGGCCAGGGACTTGCCGTCGGGCGCCACGGACAGGGCGGATTCGTCGCGCTCGCTGCGCGTCAGCCGCTCCTCCACGAAGCGGTCGGACTTGTAGAAGGGCGTATCGGCCTCGGCCGGCCTGACCCGGTAGACCTCGCCGTTGCCGTCGCGCTCGCTCACGAAAAGCAGCGCCTTGCCCTCGTCCACCCACACCGGCGCGGAGTCGGGCGCCGGATCGCTGGTGACGCGCGCGCAGCGGCGGATCTTCTCGTGCTTGCGCAGCACGTAGATGTCGCCGCGGGCCACGAAGGCCACCGCCTCGCCGTCCGGGGACACCGCGAGCTGTCCGGCGCCGTCGTCCACCGTGATCTCCATGAAATCCGGCTCCGAGGGGTCGTAGCTGCCGCGCACCGGCAGCAGGCGCGCACCGCCGCTGGCGGTGTCGATGAGCACGAGGTCCGCGTCCAGCTCGGCGATGACGCGGCTGCCGTCGCGGCTGATGCCGGGATGGCGCAGCGAGCGGCCGCCCGGGTGGTGCACGAGCCGCGGCTGGCCGCCGTCGCGGTCCACGCGCCACAGGCCCAGGTCGCGGCCGGACTCGTTGCCCGCGCAGGAGCGGTCGCTCAGGAAGAACACGGCGGCGGAGTCGCCGCTCCACATCGGCCAGAAGTCGCTGCCCTCGTTGCGCGTGAGCGGGCGGTGCTGGCCGGTCTGCAGGTCGCACAGCCACAGGTTGCTGGCCGCGGCGCCGCGGTAAGCGCGCCGGCGCGGATCGCCGCTGCCGCGTTCGTAGCACAGGTAGCGGCCATCCGGAGACACGCTGGGCCGCAGCAGCGGCCAGTCACCGAACACCGCGGGCGTGCGGCCGTCGGCGTACGCGGCCCAGGCCACGCCGTTGCGCGAGGCGTAGTAGCGGTCGTAGTTGGCGGTCACCAGCAGGCGCGCGCCGTCCAGCCAGCCGTGCAGGCCCTCGTTCTCCTGGTTCCAGGTCACGCGCACCGGCGCGCCGCCCTCGGCCGGCATCCAGAACACGTCGGCGTTGCCGTGGCGCGTGCTGGTGAACGCCAGGCGCGCGCCGTCGGGCGACCATTTCGGGCTGGATTCGTAGGCGTCGTGCGCGGTCAGCCGGCGCGCCAGCCCGCCGTCCTCGGCGCGCGTGGACACGATCCAGACGTCGCCCTGGTGGCAGAACGCGGCCAGCGCGCCGTCGGGGGACAGCGCCGGCTGGCGCGCGAAGCGCAGCTGCGGGGCCGCGCCGGCAGCCGCGTCGGCGGCCGGCGGCGGCGCGAGCGCCGCGGCGGCATTGTCCTGGGGACGCGTGCTGGAGCAGGCCAGCACGCAGCAGAAGGGCCACAGCCACGCGGGGAGTGCGCGCATGATCCGGAAGAATACCGGAGACGCTAAGGCTGCAAGCGCAGCGCCAGCTCCACGCGCAGCGTGGCCGGCTCGGCGCCGAAGGCGTGGACCTGCCGCTCCAGCACCAGCGCCGCGTCGTCGCCCGGAGCGTAGCGGCCCTGGAACACGATCTGCGCCTGCTCCGGCTGCTCCACGAGCACATGCTCCGCGGGCTGTGCCACGCCGGAGCCGTCGTTGGTCGTGCGCGCGGAGGCCAGCACCAGCTCCTGCGTGGCGCCCAGGCGCAGCGCCGACCAGCGCAGCTCCAGGTCGGCGTACGGGCGGCCGCCGGAGCCCAGGTCGGGAGTCAGCACGAAGCTGCAGCCCGCGAACAGATCCTCCAGCTCCGGGTTGGCGATGCGCGCCTCCTGCGCGATCTCCACGTCCCAGCGCGTGAGCGCCTGCGTCCATGCGCCGGCAGCAGCGCGCACCGGCCGCCCGCGCACCACGCTGCCCGCCAGCTCGGCCAGGCGCCGCGTCTCGCGCGCCTGCAGCAGCGAGACCGTGCAGCGCAGCTCCAGGGGCCGGACCTTCTCCTGCGCCAGCGCCGCCACGCGCGCGGCCGCGTCGGCCGCGCCGGCGCCCGCGAACGCCACCCAGCCTTCGCGCGCCGACCAGGCATAGCCGGCCGCGGCGGCGCGCTGCGCCTCCAGGGCGCCTTCCGGCGTGCCGGTCAGCGTGGGCGCGGCCAGGACCACGCGCTGATTGCCGATGTCCACCGCCTGCAGCAGGGGCGCCGCCAGCAGCTCCAGCTCCAGGCGCAGCACCTGCCCGTCGGGTCCGGGAAGGCGCAGCGTGGCCGGGCCAGCCGCGCCGCCCAGGAGCAGCGTCGCTCCCGCTTCGCTCAGGCGCTGGCCGAGGCGCTGCAGGCCGTCCACGGCGTGGTTGCCCGTGCGGATCGCTTCGGGTTCGCTGGCCGTGCAGTCCACGAGCGCCACTTCGGCCGCCCAGCCGAGCCCCGGGACCGGCAGCAGCTCCAAGGCCAGCGAGCGCCCGGACCACAGCCAAGCCTCCGACGGATCAGCGATGGATGAGCCGCCGGCGACCTCCGTGGACACGCCGCCGACCACGGCGCGCGCGCGCACGTCGCCGAACACGGACGGGCGGCCCAGGGTCACCACGTCCGTTCCGGCGAGCAGCACCTCGTCGTGGCCTTCCAGCACCAGCCGGTAGCGCAGCCGCAGCGGCGGCAGCGCCAGCAGCTCCTCGGCGTTCGCCAGGGCCGCCACGTTGCCCTGCAGCTCCATCTGCAGGTACTGGCGCAGCGCGCGCTGGCCCTCGAGGCCGAGCAGGCCGGCCCGCTCACCCTCCAGCCAGGACGGCTGCAGCACCCACCAGCGCCGCTCGGTGTCGCGGTAGATCCAATCCAACATGCTGGGGTGGGGCGCATTCTGCAGCACCGGGTCCTGAGCCAGCACGTGGAGAAAGGCGGCGAGCAGCATCGGCGTCTCCTGGCCTAGACCTTTGGACTAGGGACAGGCCGGCGCCGGGTAACCGCGCCGCGGTACCCGCCGCAGCGTCAGTCGCGTCCGGCGGGCGCCGGGATCCAGGCGATGCCGTCCGGCTCCCGGCCCGTGGGCAGGAATCGCAGCACGCTGCGCGCCTTCCAGTCCAGCACGGCCACGCGGTCGGCGCCGGCCAGGGCCACGTACAGGCAGCCGTGCGGGGCCGCCGCCATGCCGATCGGCACCGGGCTGTCGCCGAACTGGCTGCCGAACAGGCGGCCGTCGCCGGCGTCCGCGGCCGGCAGCGCGATCTTGATGCGCTTCAGCGGCGCCAGCGCGCGCGCGTCGAACAGCGCCACTGCGCCGGCCTGCGGGCAGCTCACGAAGGCCAGCGCGCCGTCCGGGCTGAAGACCACGCGGATCGGGAATCCGGGGCAGTCGAAGGACTTCTCCACCTGGAGCTTGCCGCCGTCCACTACGCTCACCGTGTCGGCTTCGCGGTTGGTGACCCACACGCGCCCGTCGGGCGCCACGCCGATGCCTTCGGCGCCGCCTCCGGTCGGGACTGGGTCCAGCGCCTTTCCCGCCGCAAGATCCACGGGCGTGATGGAGCCTGACCCGATGTTGGCCACGTACGCCCGCTCCTTGCCCAGCGCCACCATGTGGCTGACCTTGGCGCGCGTGTCCATGCGCGCCTCCACCGTGCCGTGCGGGAACGACAGCTTCCACAGCTGCGCCTGCGTCTCGCCGGTGACGTACACGGACTTGCCGTCCGGGCTGAAGGCCAGGCCGTGCGGGCGTAGCTTGGCGCCCAGATCGATCACCGGCCCCTTCTCCAGCTTCTCCAGGTTCAACAGCGACAAGCTGCTCCCGGCTTCCTCGCGCCCGTAGTTGCTCACCACGGCCCACTTGCCGTCCGGCGCCACGGCCACTTCGTGCGGTCCGGCACCCGTGTCCAGCGTCGCGAGGACATTGCCGTCCGGGAGCTGCAGGATCTGGGCCGTGTCCGCCGCCTTGTTCAGGATCACCAGACGCCCGGACTCCTCGGGCGCGGCCGACGCGGAGGGGACCGACTGCGCGGACTGTGCGGAGAGAACGGAAAGCAGGATGAGGAAGGGGACGCCCATGGTGGCTGCGTTACGGCCTGGCGGCCGCGGCGCTGCGCTTTCTGCGCAGCGCCGGCGCCGCCACCTGCGCGGCGGCCACGATCAGGAACACGCCGAACAGCCGCGCCAGCAGCGCGGGCGCCAGCCAGACGTTGCGCAGGATCACCGCCGCGGCCGCCGCCAGGGCGGCCAGCGGCAGCAGCTGGCGCACCAGCTTGACGTCGATGCGGCCCTGGCGGCGGGCGATGCGGTAGGAGCGCGCCGCCGTCGGCACCATCGCCAGGAGGCTCGTGCCGGTGGCCGCGTGCGGCGTGAAGCCGCCGGTGAGGAACAGGAGTCCGGGCACGGTCACCACCCCGCCGCCGATCCCGAACAGGGTCGAGGACATGCCGGCCAGCACGCCCAGGGCGGCGCAGGCGCCCCAGCGCGCCGCCGTGTGCAGGTCGAAACCGGCCGGGTCGGCCGCCAGGAGACCGCCGGCCACCCCGCCCGCGCCGTAGCCGAATGCGCCGAGACTGCGCAGGCCCGCGTACACGAGCAGCAGCGCGTACAGCAGGCGCAGCGCGCGCTCCGGCAGGCGGTTCCACAGCCGGCCGCCGAGCACGGCCCCGCACTGCCCGCCGAGCGCCAGGAACAGCGCCGCCCACCACACCAGGTTCTCCGGACGGGTCAGGATCTCGGTGACGACGCCGACCAGCGCGACCGGGACCACCACCGCGACCGCAGTGCCGATGGCGCGCTGGAACGGCACGCCGGCCGCGGACAGCACCGGACCGGTCACCAGGCCGCCGCCGACGCCGAGCAGGCCCGAGACGAAGCCGGACAGCGCGCCCAGCGCCCACAGGAAGGTCCGCCGCTGCGCCGGGGGCGGGCTCACCGGCCGCGGATCTTGCGGGCGATGGCCGTGGTGCTGCGGCCGGGGAGGAGATCGATCAGGCGCACTTCGCCACCGCGCGCCTGCACGAACTCGGCCCCCACCACGCCCTTGTCCTTCCAGTCGGCGCCCTTGACCAGCACGTCAGGGCACACCGCGCGGATCAGGCGCTCGGGCGTGTCCTCGCCAAAGGGAACCACCAGGTCCACGCACTCCAGCGCCGCCAGCACCTCCATGCGGTCCTGGAGGGGATTGAACGGGCGCTCGTCGCCCTTGAGGCGCTTCACCGAGTCGTCGTCGTTCACCCCCACCACGAGGGCGTCGCCCAGCCGGCGCGCCTCCTGCAGGTAGCGCACGTGGCCGGCGTGCAGGATGTCGAACACGCCGTTGGTGAACACCAGCTTGCGCGCCTCGCGGCGCAGCACCTCCAGGGCCGCGCGCACGCCGTCCGTGCCGGCTCCGGCGATCTTGTGCGCCGGCGTCTCGGCGCTCAGGTGGTGCAGCAGCTCGTCGCGGCCCACGGTGGCGGTGCCCACCTTGCCGACCTTGAGGCCGGCGGCGGCGTTGGCCAGCCCGATGGAAGTCTCCCAGTCCAGGGCCGAGCCCAGCGCCAGCGCCAGCATGCTCAAGGCGGTGTCGCCGGCGCCGGTGACGTCGAACACGGCGCGCGCGTCGGTGGGCACGTGCAAGGGCGCGGCGCCGGCGCGCAGCAGCAGCATGCCGCCCGGGCCGAGCGTGACCAGCAGCGCCGACAGCTCGTGCACCGCGCACAGGCGCTCTCCGGCCTGCGCCAGCGCCTCCAGCCCGGGCAGCGGCTCGCCCGCCGCGGCCTCGGCCTCGGCGCGGTTGGGCGTGACCACCGTGGCGCCGCGGTAGCGGCGGAAGTCGCGCTGCTTGGGGTCCACCAGGCTGGGCGCGCCGCGCCGGCGTGCCTCGGCGATGGCGCCGGCGCACACGGCCTCGCCGAGCACGCCCTTGCCGTAGTCGCTGAGCACGAGCACGTCCCAGGACGCGGCGCGCAGGCGGCGCAGCAGCTCGTGCGCTGCGGATTCGGGCAGCGGCTGCGCGTCCTCGCGGTCCACGCGCAGCATCTGCTGGTTGCGCGCCATGATGCGGATCTTCTGGGTGGTGGGCCGGCCGGGCAGGCGCAGCAGGCCGGAGAGCTCGGCGCGCACGCCGCCCAGCAGCCCGAGCAGGGCCTCGCCGTCGGCGTCGGCGCCGAGCACGCCGAAGCAGTGCGCGCCGCCGCCCAGCTCGCACACGTTGGCGGCCACGTTGCCGGCGCCGCCGGCGCGCGCTTCCTCGGTGCGGGCGTGCACCACCGGCACCGGCGCCTCGGGCGAGACGCGCTGGGCGTCGCCCCACACGTAGCGGTCCAGCATGAAGTCGCCCAGCACCGCCACCTGCGGGCGGCCCAGCTGCTGCAGTGCCGCGATCAGCTCGCGCTCGCGCACGCTTCCCCTTCGCGCGGACGCGGGTGCTGCATGTACCAGCGCACCGCCTGATGCAGCAGCGGCACCAGCAGCTCGTGCTGGCCGTGGATCTGCAGGCCCTGGCCCGGCGGCCGCACCACCACGTTCTGCGTCGGGCGGTAGTGACGGATCATGTCCAGCACCGCCGTCATCATGCCGCTCAGGTCGATGCCGGAGTTGGCGGCCAGGGCCACGCCTTTCAGGAACGCCTCGGGCAGGATCACGGCCGAGCCCAGGTTGATCCACAGGCCGCGCTCCAGCGTGGCCACGAACTGGCACAGCCGGCGGAAGTCGCGCATGCTGCCCTCTCCCAGCGCTGCGCCGTCCATTCCGGGGTGCACGTGCAAGGTGTCGGTGCCCACTGCCACCAGCACCGCCACCGGCATGTCCAGCTCGTAGGCCTGCGCCAGCAGCGCGTGCCGGCGGTACGGGAAGTCGTTGTCCACGATCTCGCGGCCCAGGGCCTCGCCCAGGCCGATGCCGTCGCTGTGCACCCGGCCCAACGCCGCCTTCCACACCTCCACGGTCTCGCCGGCCATACCGAAGCGGCCTTCCTCCAGGCCCGCGGCCACGTCCTCGCTGGTCTTGCCGGCCATGGCCAGCTCCACGTCGTGGATGGCGCCGGCGCCGTGGGTGGCCAGGAAGCCCAGCGCGCGCCGGCGCATGAGATCCATCAGGTGCGCCTGCACGCCCACCTTCACCACGTGCGCGCCGTAGCCGATGCCGACCGGCCGGCGCTCCAGTGCGCACTCAGCCCAGCGCCGCGCCAGGCGGCGGAAGTCGGTGCCGGCGTAGATGTCCGGCAGCGCGTCCAGGAAGGCGCCGAAGCCAGGCAGCGGGTCCAGGGCCCGCCCCAGGGCCTCCAGGTGCACCAGGCTGGGCCGGTCGAACAGAGACGTCGTGCGCGGCGCCTCGTTCACGCGCCCTCCTGCGGCGGCCGGGTCCGGTAGCGGTCGTGGATCCACAAGTACTGGTCTGGGTGGCGGCGGATCACGTCCTCCAGGGCAGTATGGACGCGCGCGGTCAGCGCGCGCACCGCCGCGTCGTCTGCAGGCGCGGGGGCGCCGCCCGGGGAAACAACGGCACAGTCCACCCGCCAGCGGAGCCTGCCGTCCAGCAGGCACCAGCCTACCAGCAGGGCCGCGCCCGTCTTCCGCGACAAGGCGGCCGGGGAACGCTCGGTGGCGGCCAGGCGCCCGAACCAGGGCACGAACACCGGCTGGTGGTGCGCGTTCTGGTCGTTCTCGATGAGGACGGAGCGGCCCTGCGCCAGCGCGCCCAGCATGCGCCGCACGGCGCCGTCACGGCCCATGACCTCGATGTCCCAGCGCCGGTAGCCGCGCTCCAGGTCGCGCCCGAGGTAGTAATTGCCCGGCAGGCGGATCGGCATGGCCGGATGCAGTCCGGCGCGACCCAGGGCCACTGCCAGGCCCGCCACCGAGCCGACGTGCGCCCCCACGATCACCGCCGGCCGGCCGCGCAGGGCCTCGAGCGTCGCGCGCGCGCCGGGCTCGAACACCACGTGCTCGTCCACCCATTCCGGGCGCACGCGGCTGGCGAGCACCGTGGACTCGAACACCATCCAGCCCAGGTGCCCGCAGGCCTGGCGCAGCCACAGCTCGCGCTGCGCCGGATCCGCCGCCGGGAAGGCCTGCGCCAGGTGCGCCAGGCCGAGCGCGCGCCGGCGCGGCAGCCGCCCGGCCAGGCGGCCGCCGGCGCGGAACAGGGCTCCGGCCCAGGCGTAGGGGAGGACGCGCAGCAAGGCCAGGAACAGGCGCTGCGGCAGCGCCAGCAGCCAGGGCACCGGCCCGGGCCGGCGCTTCCAGCGCCGCCGCAGCCGCCGCCGCCAGCTCGCGCGGCGCTCGCTCACGGCACCGCCCGCCCGTGCGGATCGTGGGCCTGCCACAGCGGCTCGATGCGCGCCGCGCGCTGCGGCAGCAGCAGGCGCTCCAGCGCGGCCTCCCAGTGCTCTTCGCCGCGCAGGAACTGCCAGTCCACGCGCACCTCCCAGGCGTTGTCCGGCGCGCGGCCGCGCAGCTTGACGCCGTCCTTTTCGGTCACCAGCACGTACGCATGGCCGGCGAAGCGGCGCAGGTCCGCCTCCGGCCAGGGATGGTGATCGCGCGCGAAGTAGTTGCCCTGCACCGTCACGCCCGCGCCGTGCAGCAGGCGCAGGAACGCGTGCGGATTGCCGATGCCGCAGGCCACGAACGCCTCCATGCCGCGCAGGGCCGCCGCCGGCCAGGTCTCGCCGCTGCACAGGTGGCGGAGCTCGCGCACGGCCACGCTTCCCTCCAGGCGCGGGACGCCGGCCGCGCCCCGGCGCGCCCGTTCCACCCGCTCCCAGATGACGCGCCGCGCCTCCGGCGCCACCAGGTCGGCACGCGACAGGATCACGAGCTGCGCGCGCTCCAGGGCCGACGGCCGCTCGCGCCACATGCCGGCCGGCAGGCAGCGGCCGAAGGGCCGGGTGGCGTCGACCAGCACCACGTCCAGGTCGCGGTGCAGGCGCAGGTGCTGGAAGCCGTCGTCCAGCAGCAGCACCTCCGGCGGGCCCAGACGCAGTAGCTGCGCCATGCCGGCCACGCGGTCGGGGTTCTCGGCCAGCAGCGCCTGCGGATGCCGCTCCACCAGCATCCGGCCTTCGTCGCCGCCGTAGCCGCGGCTGAGCACGCCGACCCGGACGCCGTGCGCTTCCAGGCGGCGCACGGCGTCGAACAGCAGCGGCGTCTTGCCGGTTCCGCCCACGGAGATGTTGCCGATGGACAAGGTCGGCAGCGGCGGGCGGACACTGCGCTTCCAGCCGCGGCGGTAGGCCGCCACCCGCAGCTGCGCCAGCGCCCCGTACAACCAGCCGAAGGGCGAGAGCAGCGTCCCCCAGGGCCACGGCGCGCCCGCACGCGCCTGCGCGCTCAGGGCTGCTCCTCCCACCAGGTGTGCTCGTCCATGAGCTTCTGCAGCCCGGCCTGGACCGCGGACCAGGCCGGATCGCCGGCGAGATTGCGCGTCTCTCCCGGATCCTGCGCCAGGTCGTACAGGAACACCTCCCGGGTCTTGAGATCGTGCACCAGCTTGTGCGGAGTGCGCAGCACCGCGCGCTTGCGCGTGAACTTCTCCGCGTGCTCACTGCGGCCGGGCGTGAAGTCCACCTCGCTGAACACCGCGACCGGGAGCGGGCCGGGGCCGGCGGCGGCGTCCTGCATCAGGAGACGGACCAGCTCGGGACGGGCCGGGGGTTCCGCCACTTGCGCCAGCGCCAGGATGGCCGCGTACAGCGCCACCTGGCTGCCGGCGCCGGAGCGCAGCGTCCCGCCGTTGAAGCCGCCGGGCAGGCGCACGATCAGCGGCAGGTCCACGAGCTCGGCGTGCAGCGTCTGCGTGTGGCCGATGTGGCCGCGCTCCCCTAGTTCCTCGCCGTGATCGGCGGTGAAAACCACAAGCGTGTCCTCCCAGTCCGGGCGCTGCCGCAGATGCGCCAGCACGCGGCCCAGGGCCGCGTCCACGGCGCGGATCTCTTCGTCGTAGTACGCCGCGAGCTGGCGGCGGTCCGCTTCCGTGGTGGCGGTTTCGTGCTCGCGGTACACGTCGTTGTCCAGGCCGCCCTGCACCCACCCGGAATACTGCGGGTCCGCGAAGTCGTACTGCGGATGGTCCTGGAACGAGGCGTGCGGGTCGAAGAAGTGCAGCACCAGGAAGTACGGCTGGCTGCCGTCCTGCCCGCTCAGCCAGGCGATGCCCTTGTCCGCCACCAGTTGCGCCGTGCTGCCCTGGTGCGGATCCGGGAGCAGCGCGAGCTCGTCGTCGTACACGTCGAAGCCCTGCTGGAAGCCCACCCCGCGGCGGCGCGCCAGCAGGAAATTGGACATGACGCAGGCGGTGGCGTAGCCGTTGTCGCGGAACACCTGCGCCAGGGTCCGGTCGGCGCGCAGGCGGCTGTGCTCCCCCAGCATGCGCATGACGCCGTGCTGCGCCGGCGTCAATCCGGTGAACAACGTGGCCATGCTGGGCATGGTCCAGGACGAGACGCAGGCCAGCCCGTCCACGGTGACGGCCTCCCGCGCCAGCTCCTGCAGCTGCGGCGAGGTCGCGCGCGCGGCATAGCCGTAGGGCTGCAGGTGGTCCTTGCGCAGCGTGTCCACGACCACCAGCAGCACGTTGGGCTGGCGCGCCCAGGGCAGGCCGCCATCGCCGCGGTCGCAACCGGCGACCAGGCAAGGGGCGAAGAGCAGCAGCCATTTCATGCGACATGCCCGCGTTGTGCCCGCGCGCGCCCGCATTGCGCCGCGGCCGGCGGATTGTCATCGTAACGGCGGTGGCGCCGGAATCCCACCAACCGGCGCGCCGACCAGGCGTACGCCGGCCGCCACGGACCCGCGATGGAGACAGCAAGCGCGCAGCATGCCACGCCGGCGTCCGCCGGCGCAGCGACCGGAGCCTCCCGCCTGCGCCGCTGGCTGCGGCCGTTCGCGCGCGCCGAGGCGCACGAAGTGCCGGCGCTGCTCTGGTCCTTCGCCTTCTTCTTCTGCCTGCTGGCCTGCAATTACCTGCTCAAGCCGATCCGCGACGCCTTCGGCATCCTGGGCGGCACGCGCAACATTCCCTGGCTGTACACCGGCACCTTCGTGGCCATGCTGGTGCTGGCGCCCTTGTACGCCTTCCTGGCGGCGCGCGTGCGCCGGCGCGTGTTCGTGCGCACGGTCTTCCTGTTCTTCGGCGCCAACCTGCTGGCGTTCTGGATCCTGTTCCAGGTCCTGCCGGTGTCGGCGCAGGTACAGGCCTCGCGCGTGTTCTACATCTGGCACGCCGTCTTCAACCTGTTCATCGTCTCGGTGTTCTGGAGCTCGCTGGCGGAGGTGTTCTCCTCGGACCAGGGCAAGCGCCTGTTCGGCTTCGTCGCCGCCGGCGGCACCCTCGGCGGCTTGTTCGGCTCGGCCCTGGCCGGCCTGGCGGTGGCCCGGATCGGCACGACGCACCTGATGCTGGTGCCCATCGCGTTCCTGCTGGGCGCCATCGGCTGCGCCCAGCGCCTGTCCGCCTTCGCGGTCCGCGCCGGCGACACGCGCGCCGCTGCGCCGCTGGGCGGCGGCGCGCTGGACGGCCTGCGCGCCGTGTTCCGCTCGCCGTACCTGCTCGGGATCTCGGCTTACCTGCTGTTCCTGACCCTGAGCAACACCTTCCTCTACCAGGTGCAGAACCACATCTATGACACCGCCTCCTCCGACACCGACGTGCACACGGGCTGGTTCGCGTCCGTGAACACCTGGCAGCAGGGCGGCACCTTGCTGGTGCAGGCCCTGCTCGCGGCCCGCCTCATCCGCTGGCTCGGCATCGGGCTGACGCTGGCGATCCCCTGCGTCCTCAGCATGGCCGGCTTCGGCGTGCTCGGCGTGGCACCCACGCTGGCCGCGGTCACCCTGGCGGTGGCGGTGCTCGGCGCCAGCCGCTACGCCGTGTACACGCCGGCGCGCGAGCCCTTGTTCACGGTGGTGCCGCGCGAGGACAAGTACAAAGCCAAGGGCTTCATCGACACCGCGGTCTACCGCGGCGGCGACGTGACCAACGCCTGGCTGTACCGCCTCCTCGGCGATGCCGGCCTCTCCCTGGCCGCGATCTGCTTCCTCACGCTGCCGGTGGGACTGGCTTGGATCGCCACCGGCCTGTTCCTGGGCCGCGAGCAGCGCCGCCTGGCGGCCGCCGCGGCCCGCCGCTAGGACGGGCGCGCGCCGGCCAGGGTCCGGAGGCCTACGGAGGGGCGGTGCGCGCTGCCTTCTCTACTCTCCATTCCCTCGGTGACGCCTTTGGCCCCCACCATGTTCCTTCGACTCTCCATCCTGTTGATCGTTCCGGCCGCGCTGGGCTGCCGTCCCGCAACGCAAGGTGCGCACGAGCAGGCGGCCGCTGCGCCCGCGGACGCCGCCGGCGCCATCGCCCCCGCGCCGCTGCGCCACCCGATCCTGTTCGTGACGCAGGTGCCGATCCCGGGCGATTTCACCACCATCGCCTCGGTGTTCGGCAACCACCAGGCCGGTCTGCAGGCCTGCGGGCGCGGCGGCGACCTGTGGATCCGCTATCCGGACGGCGCCCTCAAGAACCTGACGCAGTCCGCGGGCTACGGGGTCAGCGGATTCCAGGGCGCGAGCTCCATCGCCGTGCGCGATCCCGCGGTGCACTGGAGCGGCGAGAAGGCGGTCTTCAGCATGGTGATCGGCGCGCCGACGCGCCAGTACGTGTGGGAGACCTACTACTGGCAGCTCTACGAGATCACCCGGCTGCGCCGCGACGAGACGCCCGTGATCACGCGCGTTGCGGGACAGCCGGACGCCGCCAACAACGTCAACCCGCTGTACGGCAGCGACGACCGCATCCTGTTCACCAGCGACCGGCCGCGCAACGGAGCGGCCCACCTGTACCCGCAGCGCGACGAGTACGAGGAAGCGCCCACCGTGACCGGGATCTGGAGCCTGGATCCGGCCGGCGGCGACCTGCGGCTGCTCAACCACGCGCCTTCCGGGGATTTCGAGCCGATCCTGGACAGCTTCGGGCGCGTCGTCTTCACCCAGTGGGACCATCTGCAGCGCGACCAGCAGGCGGACACGGACGTGCTGTACGGCAACACCTACGGCACCTTCAACTGGTCCGGGGAAGAGGCGGACGCCGTCGCGCTCGACGACCGCACCGAAGTGTTTCCCGAGCCGCGCCCGGCGCGCACCGACCTGCTCGCCGGCACCAACATCGTCGGCCATGCGTTCAACCACTTCTTCCCGTGGCAGATGCACGAGGACGGCAGCGAGCAGGAGGTCCTGGTCCATCTCGGCCGCCACGAGCTGCACGCCTACTTCGAGCGCAGCTTCGACGACGATCCCAACCTGCGCGAGTTCATCGCCGACACCTCCGGCCGCAGCAACGGCAACGAGGTGTTCAACTTCCTGCACATCCAGGAGGACCCGCTGCGCCCCGGCACGTACTACGGCGTGGACGCGCCCGAGTTCTACACCCACGCCGCGGGGCAGGTGGTGCGCGTCCACGCCGCGCCCGGCGCCAATCCGGACCAGATGGTGGCGGGCTACGTCACCCACCGCGACACGGCTTCGTACACGAGCAGCCCCGACGCCGGCCACAGCGGCCTGTACCGCGATCCGCTGCCGCTGTCCTCCGGCGAGCTGCTGGCCGTGCACACCGCGCAGACCGACCTGGACTACAACCTGGGAACGCGCGGCCAGCCGCTCTCGCGCTACGACTTCCGCCTCAAGCTCCTGGACCTCTCGGGCCCGTACGCCGTCGCCGGCGCCGTCCTGACTCCCGGAATCAGCAAGAGCCTGAGCTACTGGGATCCGGACGTGCTGGTGAGCTATTCCGGTCTGCTCTGGGAGCTCAACCCGGTGGAGCTGCGCCCGCGCGCCCGGCCCGCGCGGCGCGAGAGCGTGCTGGAGGCGCCGGAGCTGGCCGCATTCCAGCAGGCCGGCGTCGAGGTGGCTGCCGTGCAGGCCTGGATGGAGCAGCACGGCCTGGCCTTGATCGTCACCCGCAACGTCACCACGCGCGACGGCGCCGACCGCCAGCAGCCCTTCAACCTGCGCGTGCCGGGCGGCGTGCAGTCGCTGGGCGCGGGCGGTCGGGTGTACGACGTCGCGCACTGGCAGCTCTACCAGGCCGACCTGCTGCGCGGCCTCGGAGGCACCACGAACCCGTCCCCCGGGCGGCGCGTGCTGGCGCAGCCGCTGCACGACGCGCTGGCCGCCAACCCGCCCAACCCGGGCGGGCCTCCCGGCAGCGTCGGGGTGGCGGCCGACGGCTCGGCGGCGGCCTTCGTGCCGGCGCGCCGCGCGCTCAGCTGGCAGCTCACCGACCCGGCGGGCACGCCGGTGGTGCGCGAGCGCTACTGGCTCAGCTTCCAGTCCGGCGAGATCCGCGCCTGCGGCTCCTGCCACGGCGTCAACACGCGCGACCAGGCCGGCCAGCTCCCGCCGCAGAACGTCCCGCAAGCGCTCGTGACCCTGCTCCAGCACTGGCAGGCGCTGCCGCAGTAGGCGGGCGCGGCGGGCCGGCGCCGCCGCGGCGTCACAGGCCGCGCCCGGCGAGGCCGGGATGGTCCGGGGCGATGCGGGTGGCGCGGAACAGCGCCACGGGCGCGATGCCGCGGCCGCCGGGGCCCTGCGGCGGGCCGCCCGCGCGCCCGAAGCTGGGCTGGACCTCGCCGCCGAAGGGATTGAGGTACTCCCAGACGATCCGCGCGTCCGCAGTGACCTCGAAGATGCGGCCGTTCTCGCCCGAGCAGATCAAGGTGTTGCCGTTGGACAGGCGCTCGGCGCCGGAGATGAAGCTCGAGTAGAAGCCCGGCGCGGCGTAGGACCAGGCCGGCTGCTGCGGGCCGAAGGCGGCGCCCGCGGCGCGCTGGAAGCCGTGCTCGGGGTCGAAGGGCAGCACCAGCTCGTCCACGGAGGAAGCGCCGCCGCCGGGGCGGCCCTGGCCGTTGTTGAACACCAGGACGTTGCCGGCGCCGGGACGGCCCGGCGGGATCCAGCGCGCGTCGTGTTGCGCGAACAGCCGGCGGTCGGCGTCGCTGCCCGCACCGTAGGTGCGCGGGTTGCCGTAGCGGTACAGCAGGTCGCCGCCCTTGCCGCGGCGGCCGCCGCGGTGCGACGCCGCCTCGGCGCTGCTGGTCGAGTGATCGATGATCCAGATCTCGTTGAGACGCGGCGTGCTGAGCAGGATCAGGTCGAGCTCCGGGTTGTAGTGGATGGCGTTGGTGTGCAGCCAGTCGGCCCGGCCGCGGCGGCGTTCGTCCGCCGGCGGCGCGCTCGGCGCGGGCTCCTCGCCGCCGATGTAGCCCAGCTCGCGCAGCCTGGCCTCCTCCTCGGCCTGCGCTGTGCGCTGCGCCGGGGTGAGGGGCGGCTGGTCGCGGTGGTCGGCGTTGATGTCCACCAGTTCCGGGTGCTCGGCGACGGCGCCGTAGCCGGCCTGGTCCGGGTCGAAATCCTGGATGAGATGGTCCCAGACGTGCCATTCCCAGACCACACGCCCGCCGTCCGGCGGCAGCGGCTCGATCTCGTACACGGCGTCCGGCCACAGCCCTTCGTCGCCCACCGCCTCCGGGTCGCGGCCGCGCGCGATCGCCTCGTCGCGGCTGCGCCGCTCCCACGCGATCAGGAGCAGGTTGCCGCCGGGCAGGCGCTCGAAGTCGTGGTGCTGCATGCGCTGCGCGTCGCTGAAGGCGAAGTCCCAGACCACGGTCCCGTCCCAGTCCAGCTCCTGCACGCGCCCGCCGATGCCGCCGCCGTGGAACACCGGGTTGTCCTCCAGGCGCGCGCAGCGCAGCAGGTGACCGTTGTCCAGCAGCAGCTCCGCGTTTCCGGGAGCGTAGCCGGTGTCCCAGCGGTGCACCACGTTGCCCTGCATGTCCACGAGGTAGGTGCTGCGCGACAGCAGCGGCGAGAGCAGCGTGTAGCCGTCCAGGGCCTCCGGCGCGTGGAAGCGCAGGCCGCGCTCCGCCGGCGCCGGGGGCGCGGACTCGGACGGCGCCGGAGCGTCCGGCGGCGCGCCGGCCGCCTGCTGCGCGCTCAGGGACGCCGCCAGGACGGCGCCGGCGAGCAGGGCAGTCCGGGCGCAAGCGATGAGGCTCGGCAGCTTCATCCGGGCATCGTATCGGTCCGCGCAGGCGGCGCCGGCATCATTGGGGGGGCCGCGCCATGACCGACCCCCAGCCGGAGAGCGAACACCTCGACTCGGCGCTGCTGGCGCTCAGCCGCCGGCCGCGCGCGCTGCTGGCGCTGCTGCGCGCCACTCTCCCGGAGTCGGCGCTGGAATCGCTGGCGCGCGACGCCGGCACGTACCGCAAGGGGGCCGACGTCGCCGCGGCGCTGGTGGAGCCCATCGTGCAGCGGCGCAAGCACCGCCGGCGCATCGTGGAGGACCTGCTGGCCGCTCTGCCGGTCGACGCCGCCCCGGACTCCGCGCAACTCGCGTCGCCGCTGGCGCGCTTTTTCCGCCGCGAAGCCCTGCTGGCCGGACTGCGCCGCTTCCTGTGCGCGGGCGACCTGGAGTCGTGGGAGAGAGCCGGCGAGCTGCTCGAGTCCTGGAGCGAGTGGTTCGCGCCGGCGCCGGAGGCCGCGCCGCCGGCGCGGCCGGCCGGCGTCGCCCGGGAGGAGGAGCCGCCGCCGGCCCCGGCCGCGAACAAGGAGGCGGAGGCGCTCGCCGCGCGCTTGCAGGAGGCGCGCAAGGAGACCGAGCGGCTGGCCGACGAGCTCGGGCGCGAGCGCAAGCGCCGCGAGGCGATCCAGGAGCAGCTGGCCGAGAGCCGGGACGCTGCCGAGGAGGAGCGCCGGCGCGCGACTGCGGCCAAGCGCAAGTTCCAGCAGGCCACCGAGGCGAGCCTGCGCGAGCGCGTCCTGGAAGAGGAGCTGGAGAAGGTGCGCCACGCGCGGGAGGTGCTGGCCCAGAAGTTCCAGATCCTGGAGGAGGAGCGCGAGGACCTGCACGCGGTGTTGGAGGACCACGACCGCTTCCAGGCGCTGCCGCCGGAGGAGGTCCCCTCCTTCCGCGCCCGGCCGCTGCAGCCGGAGGAGCGCGAGCTGGCCGAGACGCTGGCCGCGCGCCGCGGCTCCGACGGCACGGCCTTCCGGGTGCTGGTCGTGGGCGGCGGCGAGCCGCAGCTCCGCCACCGCGAGAAGCTGGTGGAATACGCGCAGGTGCTCGGCTTTCACAGCGACTGGCGCATGGCCGAGTACACCTCCTGGCACAAGGAGATGGAGCGCCTGGAGATCGACATGGCGCGCCGCTTCGACGCGCTGGTGATCCTGCACTGGAACCGCACCACGTTCACGCGCAAGGCCCGGGAGATCTGCAACCGCCTGGGCCAGAAGCCGTGCCTGACCTGTCATTACGAGGGCTTCACCAGCCTGCGCCGCTGCCTGCAGGCGGTGCTGCGGCAGCTGCTCGGGGTCAGACCTCCATATTCCGGCCGCGGCGGCCGGGATCTGCAGCTCTGATCCCTGGGAGCAGCAGGCTCATGGCCGAGCGCTCGGCCGCCAGCCGCGCCGGCCAGTCCGGCAGCTCGCGCGCCGCGGCCGTCACCGCGTTCACCAGGCCCCACAGGCTGGCGTCGCCGCCGCGGCGGAAGTTGAGCAGGACGGTTTCGCGCGGGATGGGGACGTCGGCGCGGCGCAGCCGCAGCAGCGGGTCCTCCACCGTCTCCTGCGCCGCCGCGCGGTAGCGCGCCACCTGGGCGTGGAATGCCTCGCGCCCCAGGCAGGCGTGCACGGCCGCGCCGAGGCCGCTCTCACCGGCCACCAGCGTGCTGTGCTGCAGGTCCGCCAGCGTCCCGTTCGCGCACACCCGCCGGTAGGAGCGCTGCCATACGGCCGGCGCCTGGTCGCCGATGCGCGCGGCGACGAAGCCGGCGTGCACGACGTCCCCCACCCGCACCTCGGCCACCGCGCTCTGCGCAACCCCCACCACCACCAGGTGGCCCGGAGGGTCGTTGTTCCAGTCGCAGTCCAGCAGGTACGGGCCGGCGCCTTCCAACTCGAGCTGCCACAGCGTGGAGTGCAGCTCCAGCGCCCAGGGACGGTCCGCCTGCCAGTCCTCCAGCGCGTGGAAAAGGTCGGGGGCCGGGATCTCCGTCAGGCGCTGCGGAAGAGACTCGTCCGCGGGAGAATCCGATTCCTCCCGGACGGCCGTCCGGCGGCCGGACAAGCTTGCTTCGGGGCGGTGCAGCAAGAACTCGCCGAACTGATAACGCATGGCCCACCTCTGGCCGGCGCACGACCAGCCAGGGCATAGGACGGAGGCAGGCTCGAAAATGTTCCGGGGTAAGGCCCCTGTTTCCCGATTCCCCTACTGCCCTACTGCCCTACTTCCCTAATTCACTCGTTCCCTACTTCAGCACCGGGCGGGGCTCTTCCTCGTCCGGCACCAGCTCGATCAGCCCGCGCTCGATCTCGGTCAGCGCGATCTCGATGGGGTTGTCCATGTGCTCCAGCTCGGCGTCGAACAGGGGCGCGTCGCCGCGGACCAGCTGGCGGATGCGCTTCTGCAGCAGCACCGTGCGCTCGAAGGAGCCCTGGACTTGACGCTGGAGACGCTGGGGCAGTGACAGTTCCATCGGTTCTGGCGGCGCGAGGCCGAACGGGCAGTGTAGCGCTGCATGCGGTCACCGGTCAAGGCAGGGCCGGCCGTATCCTGGAGGCCTCATGCCGCGCTCCAGCGCCCCGTTCCCGGAGTCCGCGTACCAGGCGGCGCTCCTGCGCGTGCAGCTCCCCGGGCGCTACGTGGGCGGCGAGCTGAACCAGGTGCGCAAGGACCCCGGCACGGTGCGGCTGCGCTGGGCGCTGCTGTACCCCGACACCTACGAGGTCGGGATGCCGCACCAGGGACTGCGCATCCTCTACCACGTCCTCAACGAACAGCCCGGGATCTGGGCGGAGCGCGCCTTCGCGCCCTGGCCCGACATGGAGGCGCTGCTCCGCGCCCGCGGCTGGCCCCTGACCACGCTCGAGTCCCGCACGCCCCTGCGCGCCCTGGACGTGCTCGGCTTCACCCTGCAGACCGAGCTGTCCTACTCCAACGTCCTGACCTGCCTGGAGCTGGGCGGCGTGCCCTTGCAGGCAGCGCGGCGCGGCCTGGACCACCCACTCGTGGTCGCCGGCGGCGCCGGCGTGCTCAACCCCGAACCCCTGGCCGACTTCATCGACCTCTTCTTCCTGGGCGACGGAGAGGAAGCGGTGGTGGAGTTCAGCCGCATCCTGCTGGAGGAGAAACCGCGCCACCGCCACCGCCGCGACCTCCTGCGGGCCCTCGTCGCACGCTGCCCTTACCTGTACGCGCCCGCGTTCTGGCAGCCTCGTTACGCGGGGCCGGCGCTGGCGGCCATGGAACCGCTGGACGGCGTCGCCACGCCGCGCCGCGCCCTGGTCTACGACCTGGAGAACGCACCCTACCCCACCGCGCCGGTGGTGCCCGCCATCCGCACCATCCACGACCGCATCACCATCGAGATCATGCGCGGCTGCGTGCAGGGCTGCCGCTTCTGCCAGGCCGGCTACGAGAAGCGCCCGCAGCGCTTCCGCAGCGCCGCGCGCATCCGCCAGATCGCCGAGGAGAGCTACCGCAACACCGGCCTGAGCGAGATCGGCCTGACCTCGCTGAGCAGCAGCGACCACCCGGATCTCCTCGGCATCATGGACGCGCTCAGCCCGGTGTTCACGCCGCTGCGCGTCAGCCTCTCGCTGCCCTCCCTGCGCGTGAACGAGCAGGTGGTGGAGCTGCCCAAGCGCGCCGCCGAGGTGCGCCGCCACGGCCTCACGCTGGCCCCCGAGGTGGCCACCGACCGCCTGCGCCGCATCATCAACAAGGGCATCGCCGACCAGGACCTCTACGACGGCGCGCGCGCGGCCTGGAAGACCGGCTTCACCCACATCAAGCTGTACTTCATGATCGGCATCCCGGGCGAGAACGACGACGACGTCGCCGGGATCGTGCGCATGGCCGAAGAGTGCGCGCGCCTGCGCAAGGCCGCGGGCCTCGGCGGCCCCGGCCAGGTGACCGCATCGGTCTCCACCTTCGTGCCCAAGGCGCTGACCCCGTTCCAGTGGCACGGCCAGATCCGCCCCGAGGTCATGGCGGAGAAGCAGCAGCTCTTGTGGAGCCTGCAGCGCGTGCGCAGCGTCAGGATCAACCCGCACGACCCCGGCGAATCGCTGCTGGAAGGCGTCATCAGCCGCGCCGACCGGCGCATGGGCGGCGTGATCGAGGACGCCTGGCGCCGCGGCGCCCGTTTCGAGGGCTGGAACGAGCACCGCAATCTCGACCACTGGCGCGCCGCCTGGAGCGCGGCCGGCTACGGCCCCGAGGAGACCGCGCACCGCCCGCGCCCGCTCGACGAAGTGCTGCCCTGGGACCACCTGGACCTCGGCACGACCCGCGACTACCTGCGCCACGAGTTCGAGAAGTCGCAGCGCGGCGACTTCACCGAGCACTGCCAGACCGAGGCCTGCGGCGACTGCGGCGTCGGCGCCAAGCTGTGCGTGGACGTCAAGGCGCTCACCGGCTTCTTCGAGCGCTACGCCAAGCCGAAGCTGGTGGAACGCGCCCGCCGCAACGAGCTGCTCCAGATCCATCTGCCGCACGCGACCTTGGAGCCGCCGCTCGAGGTGCGGAGTCCGCGCCGGAGCCAGGAGCGGGTCGGGATCTGACCGTGCTGGCACAACTCTGCTTGCTGCTGCAGCACGCGGTTCCAGAGCCTGCCGCCGTCGCTCCGGAGCGCTTGCGCGTGACCCTGGAGGCACTGTGCGCGCAGCCGCGGCTGGCCGGCTCGGCGGAATCGCGCGCGGCCGCGGACTACGCGGCCAAGGTCCTGGAGGAGAGCGGGTTTCGGGTCGAGCGGCCGCGCTACCAGGTGTATCTCCCGCGCCAGACCGGGCAGTCGCTGGCCATGATCCGGCCGGATGGGTCGCGCGAGGAACTGGGCCTGAACGAACGCGGCTACGCAGCGGATGAGCGCAGCCTGCGCCAGCACGTGCCGCCCATGCACGGCCTCACGCACCCGGGCGTCGCGCGCGGGCGCGTCGTGTACGCCGGCTTCGGAACCCCGGAGGAGTTCGCCGCCTTGCGCGCGGAGCTGGGAGAGGAGCTGGCGGGCAGCATCGCGCTGGTGCGCTACGGCGGACTGTACCGCGGGCTGAAGGTGGCGAACGCCGCCGGCGCCGGGTGCGCCGGCGCGCTCCTGTACTGCGACGCGGACGACGACGGCGCGCCGCGCGGGACGGTGCTGCCGGAGGGCCCGTGGCGCCCGGAGTCGGGCATCCAGCGCGGCAGCGTGTACAACGGCGACGGCGATCCGCTGACGCCGGGCTACGCGGCCGTGAAGGGAGCCCCGCGCGTGCCGCTGGAGGAGGCGCAGGGATTGGTTCCGATCCCGAGCCTGCCGGTGTCCTGGGGGACGGCTCGAAGGCTGTTCGGCGCGGAAGAACGTCCTCCGGCTCCAGCAGCCCTGGAAGTCAGCGTCGAGCTGCGCGTGGAACAGGATCCGGCGCTGGTCGAGATCGAGAACGTGCTCGGCTGGCTGCCCGGCGGGCAGCGGCCCGGGGAATGGGTCGTCCTGGGCGGCCACCGCGACGCCTGGGGCTTCGGCGCCGCGGACAACGGCAGCGGCAGCGCGGTCCTGCTCGAGACGGCGCGCGTGCTGGGCGCAGCGTACCGGGCGGGATGGCGGCCGGACCGGACGCTGCTCATCGCGCTGTGGGACGCGGAGGAATGGGGCTTGATCGGCTCCACGGAATGGGTCGAGGAGCGGCGCGAGGAGCTGCTGGCGCGGGGCTTCGCCTACGTGAACCTGGACAGCGTGGCCGGCGGGCCGGACTTCGGCGCCTCGTGCACCCCCGGGCTGGTGGAAGCCCTGCGGGCGGCGTGCGCGGCGGAGGGCGTCGGCGCGCCGGACAGCCTCGGAGTTCCCGGCGGCGGCTCCGACCACGTGCCGTTCCTGGAGCTGGCCGGGATGGAAGTGCTCGGCTTCGGCTTCGGCGGCGGCAGCGGCGTGTATCACTCGGCGCTGGACACGCCGTACGTGGTGGAGAAGTTCGTGGACCCGGACTTCGCCATCCACGCGGCGGCGGCGCGCCTGGCCGTGCGCCTCGCCGTGGCCCTGGCCGCGGGCGGCACGCGCCTGGATGGAGTCCGCGGCTGGACCGCGCAGGCCATCCAGGCGGCGGACGCCCTCCCGCTGGCGCAGCGGCACGGGAGCGAGCTGAGCGCCGCCCTGGCGGCCCTGCACGCGGAGGCGGAGCGCGGCGGCGCGGCCCATCCCGAGCGCTTCCTGCGCCAGTTCCTGCCGGCGCGCGCGCAAGCGCGCAATCTCCTGTGGCGCAGCAGCGGCTACGGCACGGAGTGGTTCCCGGAGATCGCGCAGGCGCTCGCGCAAGGCCACGAGCCGGACGCGGCCCTGCGCCGCGTCCTGGATATTCTGCAGCGCGCGCGTGACTTCCTGGGACCGGCGCCGGACCCGGCGCTGCTCGGCCGCTGAGCCGCAGAGGCGGGCAGCGCCGAGGCCGGTCCAGCGCAGGCACGGCCTACTCCGGCTCGACCGTGCCGGCCAGGCGCTCCTTCTCGTAGGCCTCGCGCGGACTGCGGATGCGGCTCCAGAGGTTGAGGAAGAACAGCCCGATGCCGAAGGCCTCGGCCGCCGAGGCCACGAACGCCGTGACGTGCAGCGCGGCCGCGGCGCTGCCGCCGGAGGCGAGCTCGGACGCCGTCCTCACGCTGACGGCGCAGGTCATGACCCACCACACGAGCTGCATGCGCTCGGGACGGTAGCGCGCGTCGGCGCGCGCGGGACGCGGGAACATCCACAACGCCACGCCCATGATCATCATCATCACGAATCCAACGAGGATCAGGTGCACGTGCGCCACGCGCATCGGGTAAGGCGCCGTGAACAGCTCGAAGTGGAGCGCGGCCGAGAGCACGAGACCGAGCACGAGGCCGGCGCCCAGGAACACGATCGCCGTCTTGAGGAAGCGCCGGACGAGCGGAGTCATCTCAGCCTGCGGCGGACCGCGTGCCGGGGTGCGCGGCGCGCTCCAGCAGGGCGCCGTAAGTCGCCAGTGCTCCGGACCAGGCGCCGCAGAACAGCGCGTCAACCGCCGAGGAGTCCGCGTCCCGGCCGAATGCCACGCGAAAATCCGCGTCCGGCGCCGGCGGCGCCGCGCGCGGATTCACGCCGCGCGCCATGCGGCCGTGCACGCGCGCTTCCCACAAGACGCGCAAGCGATCGCGCACCCGCTCGCGGTTCCCGTATCCCGATGGGAAGCCAGGGTCGAAGACCGGATCGAAGCCGAACTCGGGGTCGAGCATGTCGTCGGCGTGGAGGAACTCACGCAGCGCGAGCTCCTCGAGCGCGGGCGGGTCGAGGAAGCGCTGGGGGCGGAGCCCCAGCACCATGCGCTCGGGCTGGTCCGCGCCGGCCGTGCCCAGGACCTCGGAACCTTCGTCGCGGGCACGCACGACGCCGCGGACGGACAGGGCGGGGATGCCTTGCGCCACGCGCGGGCAAGCTCGAAGCGCGGAGTGGATCGGCTGGCCGAGCCGCAGTCGGTCAAACCAGCCCGCCGCATGCTCGCGGAACGCACGCTCGCGCGCCGGGCCCGGCGCGGAATGATACAAGGATTCGCGCTCGCGCTGCCAGGCGGCCACGGTCGCCTCGCTCTCCAAGCGGCGGCTCACCCACAGGAAGACGGCTTCCTCGGCGAGCCCCGGCTCAAACTCGAGCGCCGACACGCGTGACTCCGCGCAGCTCGGACAGGCACGCGGCGGCATGGCCGCAGCCGATGCACGCGTCCTCGGGCCGGAAGCTCGAGGCCGAGGGCGCAAGGAACGGCGCCCCGGGCTCGGCGCCGAGCCGTCGGCACTCGTCCTCGATCCAGGCGCTCAGGAGCGCGGCCGCACCGGCGTAGAAACCCCCTGCGCTCGCGGCAGACAGGCGCGCGGACAATCCCGGCGACCACCGCGCAAGGTGCTCGGAGAGGAACTTCCGCGTGGTCTCGCGGCAGATGCGGGCCAGGTCGCGCGCGTGCTGCTCCTCCGCCCACGCCTCCTTGACGCACAGGTAGTGCAAGAACTCGAGTTCGACGGAGATGTGGTCCGGACGCTCGTCGCAGCCCGCACCGAGCTCCAGGGAGAAGGCGTGGTAGAAGGCGGCGACGTCGCTAATCTGGTGGTACTGCAGCAGGTCGCCGGCCGCGCCGGTCCACTCGGTCTCGTAGGGGGTCGCGGCCGCGCGCGGGATGTGGCCGAGCACCTGCGTGTGCTCGGCGACGATCGCGCCGAGGTCGAGGCGGCCGGTGAGCGCGCGCTCGAGCGCGGTGCGGAGCGTGGCAGAAGAGCCATCCTCGGCGCAGCACAGGCGGGCGGCTGTGCGCGCCCCCTCGGCCAGCGCGCGCCACTCCGCGTGCCACCCGGGGTCGGGATGGCGGAAGTGATGACTCGAGACGCGGTAGAGGATCCCGCGGGCCAGGGCCAGGTCACAGCGCGTTGCGGAGGCGCGGTCCATGGTCACACGTAGTTGATGCGCTCCGGCGGACGGACGTAGAGCGGCTCTTCGACGTTGGTGCGAAACAGCTCCTTTCCGTCGCGGCCGAAGGCGATCACGGTGTCGTCGTACATCGTGAAGGGCTTGCCATGGATTTCCGTCTCCCAGACCTTCGGCCCTTCCTCGAGCGCGTAGCGGTAGATGATCCGGTTGTCACGCCGGAAGAGCTGGAGCACCGCGAGCAGCTCGCGGTCGGGCACCATGTAGGCCTCGATGGCATGATCGACCCCGGGCCCGAACATCTGCTTCAGGTAGTCACGCCGCACCCAGCGTGGAGGAATGTAGAAGCCATTGGGGGACGTGCCGAACTGCGGGTAGAGCGGCAGCGCGACCTTGGCCACGTTGACCAGGTAGTACAGCGGATGCTGGCGCTCCTCCATCCACGTGCCGTCCGGCGCGATCTGGACCAGACCCTGCAGGCGCACCTGGCCGATGCACGCGGCCATGCAGCGCGTCTCCATCGGCGCGCCGCGCGTCTCGGGATCCCGGCCCTCCACGCGCGGGTAGCAGGCGATGCACTTCTCGCTCGTGCGCGTGGTCGGGCGGTACATGGACTTCTTGTACGGGCAGGCCTCGACGCACTTGCGGTAGCCGCGGCAGCGCTCCTGGTCGATGAGCACGATTCCGTCCTCGTGCCGCTTGTAGATCGCCTGGCGCGGGCAGGCCGCGAGGCAGGCTGGATAGCTGCAATGGTTGCACAGGCGCGCGAGGTAGAAGAACCAGGACTTGTGCTCGGGAAGCGCTGATCCGCCGTCGCGGACCCACTGGCCGCGCTGGCCGTCGGGTGAAGGGGCGGCATCCTCATGCAGGTTCGGCGTGGCCCACTCTTCGTCGCTCGGCAGGTAGCCCAGCACGCGCTCGCTGGCCTGCGGGCGCGCCGCGCGCGTCCCGGCGGCCTCGAAGACCGTCGTTCCCTGGTATTCGCCGTACGGCGCCTTGCCCGCGGCGGCGCCTCCCCACTTCATTCCGCCGGGGTCGGCCCGGTCGAGCAGCTCGAGGATCCTGACGTCCCAGTTGCGCGGGTAGCCGCCGTAGGGCTTGCTCTCCACGTTGGTCCACCACATGTGCTCCTGGCCGTGGGCGAAAGTCCAGGTGGACTTGCACGCCATCGTGCAGGTCTGGCAACCGAGGCAACGGTTGATGTTGATGACGAACGCGAACTGCCGGTCCGGATGGGCCTCCGCGTAGGGGTACGCCATCTTGCGGCCGAGCTGCCAGTTGTAGACCTCAGACATCGAAGCCCCCTGCCAACGACCGTTGGCGGCTGGTGGGGCGCGGCAGCCCCTGTGCAGCCTCCGCGACCAGGGTGGACACTGCGCTCTCCCCGAGCTCGACCCAGGCGCGGTGCGCGAGCGCGTACAACGGAGAGCGGAACAGGGACAGCACGGCTGCCGGTGCGTATCCCAGGCGCAGGAACTCCTCCGCCAGGCACCGGGCCATGCAGGCCGTGTCCTCCCCGGCGAGGCCGGCGACGTGGACGCCGCACAGCTCCATCGGGTCGGCCGGATCGGGATCGTGGAGCGGCATGTCAATCCTCCTGCAGGAACCCGCCCTGGAGGTAGCGCTGCATCGCATCGCGCTCGTTGCCGGGCGAGTAGCCGAGCGTCGCGATCTTCCACCGTCCGACCCCCCCGAGCCCGCCGTCCTCGGCCTTGGTCACCCGTACCAGCGTCTCCTTGGGCACGGTGTTGATCCCGTGGTTGTCGGCCTCGCCGCCGAAGATGAACTTCACCGACGCCTTGGATTTGTGGAACAGGCTGTCGGTCTGGTGCATCGGCATGTGCCAGTTGCGCGTCAGGCTCTGGTGACTGCCGTAGCGGAAGTTGGCCTGGTAGCCGGTCTCCTCGGACAGCGCCCTCCCGTCGGGCCGGGTCTCGTGCGCCTTCACGGTGCGCTCGGTGGCGATGTAAGGAGCATGCTTCATCATCACCACGTGGTAGGGGTAGCCGGGGTTGTACGTCGCGCGCACCAGGCAGCGCGCGACCTTGTAGAACGGGTCCTTGGCGTCCCAGCCGTAGTAGGGCCGGTCGGCGGGGTTGGCGTCGACCCAGACGTAGTCGCCGTCCTCGATCCCGAGGTCCCGGGCGGCCTGCGGATTGATGTGCATCTGGTGCTCGCCGACCCCCGGAGTGCGCTTGTCCACGCGCCAGGGCGTCGCGAAGTTCGAGTCGTACAGCTGGTGCCAATCGACCGCGCCCCACTGCGAATGCACGCGATGTCGGGTCTTCGGCGTCAGCAGCAGGAACTGGAAGCCCTTCTCCCACAGGAAGTTCTTCGTGCCCTTCACCTGCCGCCAGGACATCTTGACGTTGCGGATGGTGCGCTCGTCCCAGTGCTCGGCATCCAGCGGGATGCCGTAGTCCTCGGGCCGGACCAGGGGATTCGAGCTCACGATCACGTTGGGCAGGTAGGGCGTGGCCTCGGTCCCCTCGCGGTGCACGATGAAGTTCTCGCCGCATGCGATCGCTTCCGGGATGTCGGCGTAGGCGTCGAGGCGGCCCGTATCGGTGAAGAACGGCTGGTCTTCGTGCACCTGCTCCCAGAACGGGATGCGCGGGTAGGTGCGGAAGTTCATCAGCGCTCCGCCCGCAGGCCCGTATTTGCCGGCGAGGATGTCCTCGAGCCTGTATCCGGCCGTAGTGGTACAGGTGTCGAGCAGGCGCTGCAGGTAGACCGAGCGCTTGCCCTCCAGCTCGAACTTGAAGTAGTCGCGGAAGCGCGCGTCCTGCGTGACGTCCGCCAGCGCCGAGGCGATGCCGGCCAGGATCGTGAGATCGTCCTTGCTGTCGTGCACCGGCTTGATTCCGCCCTTCCAGATCTGCAGGAAGGGGTTCGAGCACGAGGCGGTGACCTCGAGGTCCTGGAACTCCACCCAGGAGTTCGCCGGCAGCGCGATGTCGGAGTACTCGACCGAGGACGTCATCTGGATCTCGGCGCACACGATCATCTCGATCCTCGGGTTCGTGTTCTTGAACATCGCATAGGCGTGCTTTGCGT
This sequence comes from Planctomycetota bacterium, assembly GCA_004295085.1. Lineage (GTDB taxonomy): Bacteria > Planctomycetota > UBA1135 > UBA1135 > UBA1135 > SHNF01. The sequence continues at coordinate 149,528 of SHNF01000011.1, forward strand.
TGTTGAACAGGTTCACGTTGGTGAAGTAGAGCGCCTTGGTGGGCGAGGGCATGTGCGTCCTGCCCGTGAGCACCAGGCGCCCGTACTTGGGCGTGTCCACGATCAACGGGCGATCGCCGTGGTTCCAGTACGCGACCTCCTCGTCCGCGGTATAAGCGTGCGCCTTGACGTCCTGGCCAGGGGCTTTCTCGTCGAGGTTGGGCTCGAAGGGGTCCTCGGCCACCCAGCCCTTGAATCCCGGGCCCGTCCACGGCGAGCCCTGGAAGTTCGCCGCCTTGTAGTTTCCGGCCCAGGTGTGCGCGCCGGTGCCGGGCTTGCCGATGTTGCCCGTGAGCATGAGCGGCAGGTAGACCGCCCGGTTCATCTCGGTGGCGTGGAACCAGTGGTTGATCCCCTCGCCCTGGTGGATCGCCGCCGGCCGGATCGTGGCGAAGTCATGCGCCAGCTGTTCGATCAGGTGCTTGGGCGCGTGCGTGATCTCGTGGACCGTGTCCAGGTCATAGTCCTCGAGGTGGCGCTTGTAGAGCGACCAGAGCGTCGCGACCTCGACCTCCCGGCCGGCGATCATGACCCGATACGTGCCGTCGAGCTGCGGCTCGATCCCGCGCTCGATCATGCGCCGGCCGACGTCGTCGCGCGTCACGGCCTTGGGGGCGTTCTCCTTGGTGTCCCAGACCACGAAATCCCCGAGCTGGTCGCGCTGCTCCGCCGTGAGCTGATGGATCTGCATGCTCGGCCCGTCGGGACGCATGCTGGTCCGGTAGCCGGGGAAGACCTCCTCGGCGCGCAACCGCCGCAGATTGTCCGTGCGCACGAGCAACGGAAGATCCGTGTAACGCTTGACGAAGTCCGCGTCGTAGGAACCGCTCTCGATCATCAGGCGCGTGATGCCGAGGAACAGCGCGGCGTCGGTCGCGGGACGGATCGGGATGTGGTAGTCGGCCTTCGAGGCCGGAGGGCCGTACTCGGGGGTGATCACGACGATCTTCGCGCCGCGCTCCATGCACTCGATGAACCAGTGCGAGTCGGTCATCTTGTTCTCGACCAGGTTCTTGCCGTCCATCACGATCAACTTGGACGAGCGCAGGTCGTTGAAGTCGCAATCCGAGGTCTGCAGGCCGTGCACCCACGGATGTCCCGGGGCCTGGTCGCCGTGCCAGGTGTAGTTCGACCAGACACGCCCGGCCTTGGCCTCCTCGGGTCGCACTCCGCGCAGCCGGCTGTCGAGCAGCGCCAACGAGTTCGAGAGGCGGTAGGCGCCGTACTTGCCCAGCACGCCGAGGAATCCCATGCCGCCGCGGAACTTGCACGTGCGCGTGCCCGCGCCCTCCATGGCATCGACCATCTCGGGCTCGTAGCCCTGCTCCAGCAGGCGTTGCGCTCCCGCCTTGCCGCTGTACCGGCCCGCGATCGCCTGGAAGCCGCGGGCGATGTAAGAGAAGGCGTCCGGCCACGCGACGCGCACGAAGTGGTCCTGCCCGCGCGCGTCGAACTTGTACCGGCTGCGCAGCTCGTCCGTGAGGTAAGGGAAGCCGTCGTCGGCCCATTGTTTCCAACCCACGCGCAGCATCGGATACTTGAGCCGGTACGGAGCATAGACGACGCGGTGGAAGGTGTAGCCCTTGGCGCACTGGCGCGGGTTCCAGTTGTTCGTGGCCTTGTTGCCGTAGAGGTCGGCGTAGTCCTGGGACTCGTAGCCTGATCCCATGCGGATGATCACGCCGTTGCGCACGTAGGCGACGACCCGGCAGGCGTGCGTGTCGTTCGGCGAGCAGACCCAGCTGAAGCGGGTGTCGTAGCCGTACTGGTCGCGGTAGATCCTCTCCCAGTCGCGGTTCGGGTAAGACCCGAGCGGGTTCTGGCCGCCGTCCTGGCTCGCGAGGCTCTTCAGCCAGCGCATCGGCCCGCTGGATGCAAGCGACAGGGATGCGCCGGCGGCGGCGCAGGAGAGGAACCGGCGGCGGTCGACGTTCATGCTGCTCTACTCCCTACGGATCGATCTCGAGGACGTGCCAGACGGTGACGGATTTCTGCCCGTTGCGGTCTTTGTGCGCGCCGTCGAAGAGCGCACCGGCCAGGAACGCGCGGCGTCCCGGCTGCAGCCCGACCTCGGCGTTGGAACGTGCTGGCATCGCGCGCGTGAACACGAGGTCCCAGAAGCCATCGGCCCACGTTCCGCGGGCGGAGAGCCCGCCGGACGGAGCGGCCAGCGGCTCGAGCGTTCCGAAGCCCTCGGCCGTCAGGATTTCACCGGCGCTCGTGCGCGCGCCCGTTGCCTGCGTGTTCCCCACGGCGCGCGCGGCCAGATACATGGGCTCGTCCGCCGGCACAAGGTGGGTGTAGGTGTCGGTCGGCATGTTGGGTCGCAGGTCGGTGATGTCGCGCACGCGCGCGAGGTCGAGCTCCCACGCCGCCTTCCACTGCCAGACGTTCACGGGCTCGCCTTTCGATCCCATGGTGAACGCGGGCGGATCGGCCTGCGCCGAGAGCTGGAGCGACGCCGCGTCGGGAAAGCTGTCCTGGCCGAGGATTTCGTCGTCCCGCGTGGCGTCCTCCCACGACAGGCGCAGCGCGAGCCGGCTGCCGTCGTGCAGCGCGCGCACGACGAGGCCCTCGATGCGTTCATCGCGCCACCACAGCGGCGCCACGGCCAGCCAGACCGGCTCGGCCTGGCTCCAGGCGGCGCTGGCGGCGTCGCGCGGGAGCTCCCCCGTGGCGCGCCGCACGCGGATCGTCTGGCGATGCTGAGCGACGCGCTCCTGCGCGCCGGGCTTGACCAGGCTCTCGACGAAGGCCGCCACGAACCAGTCCTGATCCGGATCGTCGAAGCTCATCGCCGGCATCGGGCTGCCGGCCATCCCGGCGCGCAGCCGCGTCACGATGTCGCGCTGCGTGCTGCCGCCCTTGAAGACCCCGGCCGTGAAGTCCCGCGGCTGCGTCGGCGTCCCGTCCTCGTTGTGCTGATCCTGGACGCCGCGGCCCGTGCCGTCGGCGCCGTGGCACAGCGCGCAGGTCTTCAGGAACACGCGCCGCCCTTCCTGCAGAGTGACCGCGGTGGGCTGCGGCGCGGAGTCGAGCGCGACCGGCGGGCCGGGAGTCATCCAATTCTCGGCGATCGCTTGCGCCTCCTCGGCGGAGAGGTCCTCCTCGTCCGCCTCGGCCTGGGCGAGCAACGCCTGAGTCTTGCCCTGTATCGCCAGCTGGCGTACGGTTCCGGCCAGGCTTCGGAGGTCCGATTCACTCATCCACTCCCAGGGCGGCATGGCCGAGCCGGGCATGCCGCGCTGCAAGGTCGCGATGAGGTCGTCGACCGTGGGGACACCGTTCTGCGTCGACGCCAGGCGGAACCGGCCGCTCGTGAAGTCGCGCGGCGCGGGGGAGAGCAGATAGGCGGCCGGGCCGTCGCCGGCGCCGGTCACCCCGTGGCACACCGCGCACTGCCGGGCATAGAGCTGCTCGCCGCGCACGCGATCGGGCTCGGCGCTCGACCCCGCTCCTTGCGGCTGCGCCGGGATGCGTTGGCCGGAATCGACGGCGAGGAGCGCCACCCCGGCCAGAGCCCAGAGCGCCGCCGCGGCGCTCCACGAGGACCTGTACATCGGTCTCTGCATCGGACTGCTCCTCGAGTCGGCTGCATCCGTCCGCTCCGGACCCCGTGCGAGGGTCGCAAGATCGGACTGCTGGTTCATGGATACCTGCCGGCGGCACGCCCGCCCATCGCTATAGTGCTGATTCATCCTGCGCGCAGTGCGTAGAGCGAAGTCATGAGCAATTCCGCGGTTCTCGCGACGCTGTCCGCGCTCCCCCACTTCCGGATGCTCGAGCGCGGCCTGCTCGACCGGATCTGCGCCGGCTCGCGCCTGCGGAGCTTCCAATCCGGCGCGAGCGTCTTTCTCGAGGGCGAGCCCTGTCATGGATTCTTCGCCGTGAAAACGGGCGGCGTGCGGCTCTACCGGATGACGCCGGACGGCCGCGAGCAGGTGGTGCACAACCTGCGCCCGGGTCAGACCTTCGCCGAGGCCGCGCTGCTGAACCTGGGCCGCTACCCCGCGTCGGCCGTCGCCACCGCCAGCCCGACCGAGCTCGTCGAGGTCGGAGCCGAGCCGTTCCTGCGCGCCTTCCGTGAGGATGCACGCCTCGCCCCGGCGATGCTGGGATCGCTTTCCATGCACCTCCTGTCCCTGGTCGAGCGCGTCGAGGAGCTGTCGCTGGTGGACGCCGGCGCGCGGCTCGCGCACTACCTCCTGCGGCAGCCGGGCCGGGGACCGGACGGCCGCGTCCGGATCGAGCTCCCGATGCCCAAGAAGGAGCTCGCGGCGCACCTCGCGATGACTCCGGAGACCCTCTCGCGCCTCCTGCGGCGCTGGCAGGACCAGGGTTGGATCGAGTCCGGACGCGGCGGAGTGACGATCCTCGACGGCGCCAGCCTCCAGATCGTCGCGGACGGCCAGGACCGGGGCTGACCTGGCCCTCCCCCCTTGACATCGGTCAAGGGGGCCGCGCCGTCTCGGTCCGATACTCCGGTTGGGGCCTAGGTCCCGCTTCGATCACCCACCGCAAGCTTGAAAGAGGAGAGAGTCATGCAAGCCACGAGCACCGCCACGCGCGCCACCTGGATCCTGAGGGCCGAGCACGAGATCATCCTGACCGTGCTGGACTGCCTGGAGAAGGTGGCCGACAACTCCACGCGCGCGGGAGCGCTCGATCGGCGCTCCGCGCACGACATCCTGGACTTCCTCGGCACGCTCGCCGACCGCTGCCACCACGGGAAGGAGGAGCGCTGCCTGTTCCCGGCGCTGGTCAAGAAGGGACTGCCGCAGGACGCCGGTCCGGTGGCGGTGATGCTGGCCGAGCACGAGCAAGGCCGGGCCGCGATCGCGGGCATGCGCGCCGCCGTGGTCGCGTGCGGGCGCAAGGACAGCCAGGCGGTCGAGCGGTTCAACGCCCACGCGCGCGCCTACGTCCAGCTCCTGCGCGAGCACATCGCCAAGGAGAACAACGTGCTGTTCCCCATGGCGGACGGGATGCTCACGGAAGCCGAGCAGGCCGCGCTGCTGCGGGAATTCGGCGATGTCGAGACTTCCGACCTGGGCGCCGGCACGCACGAGCACTACCTCCTGCTCGCCGAGGATCTGGTCCAGCGCCTCGGCGTGATCCCCTCGAAACCGATCGCCGTGGTGGGCAGCTGCTGCGGGCATGGCGGGCGCTGCGCCTGAGCAGCCGGGTCGCGGCCCTATACTCCGGCCGCGTGGACGCGTGATGGTCGAAGTCCAGAGCACCGAGTCCGTTCCGGCGGATGGACCCGGCCGCCGCCGGTTCCTGGCCACGGCTTCCACGCTGGCCATGGCCGGCGGGCTCGCCGCCGGCTACGGCAGCTGCGCCGCGATGGGCGGACGCTTCCTCTACCCGGCGCGCCCCGTCACGATGGCCTGGCAGTTCGTGATCGCGGTGGATCGGCTGAGGCCGGGCGAATCGGTGTCGTACCGCGCGCCCAACGGCGAGCGGATCGCGGTGGCGCGGCAGGGGTCCGGGGAAGCACCCGAGGACTTCGTGGCGCTGGGCAGCACCTGCCCGCACCTCGGCTGCCAGGTGCACTGGGAGGCGCAGAACGACCGTTTCTTCTGCCCGTGCCACAACGGCGTGTTCACGGCGGCCGGCCTGGGCGTCGAGGGCCCGCCCGCGGGCATGTCCCTGCCGCGCTTCCGGCTCAAGGTCGAAGCCGGGCTCCTGTACATCGAGGTCGCCATGGAGCAGCTCGCGTAGGTCCATGGGGTCCGTCTCCGGCTGGCTGGGCGAGCGCATTCCGCTCCGCGGCGCCGAGCTGCGCGAGCTCACCAACGAGCCGGTCCCCTACCACCTCAAGCGCTGGTGGTGGTGTCTCGGCGGCACACCGGCCTACCTCTTCGTGGTGCAGATCGTCACGGGGATCCTGCTCGCCTTCTACTACAAGGCGGCGCCGGAAACGGCCTACGAGTCGGTGCGCTACATCACCGAGGAGGCGGCGTTCGGCTGGTTCATCCGGAGCCTGCACAAGTGGGCGGCCCAGCTCATGATCGCGGCGGTCGTGCTGCACCAGATGCGCGTGTACTTCACCGGCGCCTACCGCAAGCCGCGCGAGATCAACTGGATGGTCGGCATGACGCTGCTCGTGTGCACCCTGCTCACGGGATTCACCGGGTACAGCCTCGTGTACGAGCAGCTCAGCTACTGGGGCGCCACGGTCGGGGCCAACATCACCGACAGCGTGCCGCTCGCCGGCGGCTTCCTCAAGAGCCTGCTCCTCGGCGGCGACGGCTACAACGATCACACGCTGTCGCGCTTCTACATCCTGCACGCGGCGGTGCTGCCGGTCAGCATGCTGCTCCTGCTCATGGTGCACATCACCCTGATCCGGCTGCAGGGCGTGACCGAGTTCAAGTTCAAGGACGAGCCGCAAGGGGAGAGCCGCACGTTCAGCTTCTTCCCGGACCACTTCTACACCGAGCTGATCATCGGGCTGAGCCTGATGATCCTGCTCGCGTTCCTGGCGACCGTGCTGCCGGCCACGATGGGGCCGAAGGCCGATCCGCTGACCACGCCCGAGGTGATCAAGCCCGAGTGGTTCTTCTACGTGGCCTTCCGCTGGCTCAAGCTCTTCTCGGAGACCGCCGCGATCCTGAGCATGGGCTTCGTGCTGTTCGTCATGTTCCTGTGGCCGTTCGTGGACGGCTGGATCCGGCGGCGCTGGCCGGCCAGCGAGGCCAGCGTGTGGATCGGCATCGGCGGCGTGCTGGCCATCATCGGGCTGACGGTCTGGGAGGCGGCCGTGGCCCATTGAGCGGGAGAACACCGGAGCAACCATGTCCCTCGACACCAAGCGGATCGTCATCGCGCTCCTGAGCGCGGCCTTCGTCCTGTCGCTGCTGTTCGTGCAGTGGATGGAGGTGTCGCGCCGGCGCGAGGAGGCGGGCCTGTCCGAGCCGCACGTCGCGGTGCCGGCCAGCAGCGAGAACTGCGTCGCGTGTCATGCGCAGGTCACTCCGGGCGTGGTGGACCACTGGAACGGCAGCACGCACGCCGAGAAGGGCGTCGGCTGCACCGAGTGCCACCGGGCCGACCCGGGCGACGCCGACGCGTTCGACCACTACGGCCAGGTCATCGCCGCGGTGGTCACCCCCCTCGACTGCGCCGCCTGCCACCGGGACGTGTTCGACGAGTTCGAGCGCAGCCACCACGCCAAGGGCGGCAACATCCTGGCGTCCCTGGACAACCGCCTGGCGGAGACCATCGAGGGCAACCGTGCGCCGTTCGACCCGCACTCGCCCACGCCGGGCATGGGCGTGAGCCAGGTCAACGGCATGGCCAGCGTCGCCATCGGCTGCCTGCAGTGCCACGGCAGCAAGGTGGCCTTGCACGCCACCGATGGCGGCAAGATCACGGTGGACGAGCTGAAGCCCGGGCCGGACGGCAAGCCGACCGACCTGCAGGCGCTGGGCCGGATCCGCAAGGACGCCAACGGCAAGCCGGTGCTGCACCCGGACACCTGGCCCAACACCGGGATCGGCCGCATCAATCTCGACGGCTCGCTCGGCTCGTGCTCGGCCTGCCACAGCCGCCACGACTTCTCGCCGCGGCGGGCGCGCCAGCCGGAGAACTGCGGCAAGTGCCACCTCGGCCCGGACCACCCGCAGAAGGAGATCTACGAGGAGAGCAAGCACGGCGTGGCCTACCGCGACCTGCGCGAGACCTCCATGCACCTGGATGCCGACTCCTGGGTCCTGGGGCGCGACTACTCGGCCGCGCCCACTTGCGCGACGTGCCACATGAGCGGCAACGTGCGCAATGGCGGCCGGATCACCCACGACCCGGGCGAGCGCATCTCGTGGACCAACCGCCCACCGGTGAGCTTGCTGATGGACACCGACGTGAATCACGCGGTGATCCGGGAGGCGGACCCGGCCCGGCGCGCGGCCCTCACCACGGATTCGTGGCAGGACAAGCGCAACCGCATGCGCGAAGTGTGCTCCGTCTGCCACACCTCGGACTACGTCAACAACTTCTACAAGCAGTACGACGACTTCGTGGTGCTGTACAACGAGAAGTTCGCGAAGCCGGGCCAGGACATCATCGGCGCGCTCCGGGCCAACGGCCTGCTCACCGCGCCCGACTTCGACGAGGAAATCGAGTGGACCTGGTACTACCTGTGGCACCACGAGGGGCGGCGCGCGCGCCACGGCGCTTCCATGATGGCGCCGGACTACGCCCACTGGCACGGCATGTTCGAGGTGGCCGAGCGCTTCTACCAGGAGCTGATCCCGCAGGCGCGCGAGCTCGCGCGCCGCGCCGCGGACGAAGGCAGGAACCGGGAGGCGGCCGCCGTCACCGCCGTCATCGACGGAATCCTGGCCCGTCCGGAGCACCAATGGCAGGGACAATGAGATTCCAACCCGATCGTCCGACGGCAAGAGGAGAATGACGCCATGCTGCGACCCGATCCTGACCGCCTGCTGCGGCGCGATTTCCTGAAGTGGCTGGGCGCCGGCACCGGCGTGGTCGCATTCTCGTGTTCCGACCGGCAGGAGGCCGGCCGCCTGGCCGGCTCCGGGGCCGCAGAGTCGGACCTGCACTGGGGCAAGGCGCCGTGCCGCTACTGCGGCACTGGCTGCGGCGTGGAGGTCGGCGTCCGCGACGGCAAGGTGCTGGCCGTGCGCGGTGACACCTCGAGCCCGGTCAACAAAGGCTTGTTGTGCGTCAAGGGCTATCACCTGCCCGCGATGCTGTACGGCCGGGATCGCCTGCTCCATCCGCAGCTGCGCCAGCCCGACGGCAGCCTGCGGCGCATCTCGTGGGACGAGGCGCTGGCCACGGTCGCGGGCAAGTACGCCGAGGCGCTGCAGGCGCACGGCCCCGGGGCCGTCGGCGTGTACGGCAGCGGCCAATGGACCGTGTTCGACGGCTACGCCGCGCTCAAATGGTGCAAGGGCGGACTCCGGAGCAACAACCTCGAGCCCAACGCGCGCCTGTGCATGGCCAGCGCCGTGTCCGGCTTCCTGGCGCAGTTCCAGAGCGACGAGCCCATGGGCTGCTACGAGGACTTCGAGGCCGGTGACGACTTCGTGCTGTGGGGCGCCAACATGGCCGAGATGCATCCGGTGCTGTTCAGCCGCATCCTGGAGAGCAAGCGCCGCCGTCCGTCCGTGCGCATCGTGGACATCGCCACGCGCCGCACGCCCACCTCCGAGTACGCGGACATGTACGTCGAGTTCCGCCCCGGCACCGACCTGGCGCTGGCCAACGGCATCCTGCACCTCCTGGTCCGGGAGAACCGCTGGTCGAAGGCGTTCGTGGCCGAGAACGTGGTGTTCCGGCGCGGCAGCGAGGACTTGCAGCAGATCGGCTACGGCTGTTTCGGCGAACAGGCCGAGCGCTACACCTTCGAGGACCAGGCGCAGGAGGCCAGCTTCGAGGACCTGGAACGGTTCCTTGCCGGCTACGCGCCCGGCCCGGTGAGCGACATCACCGGCGTGCCCGAGGCGCAGATCCGTGCCCTGGCCGAGATCTACGCCGACTACGGCCGCGGCACCGTGAGCCTGTGGTGCATGGGAGTGAATCAGCACGTGCGCGGCACGTGGATGAACAACCTGATCACGGACCTGCACCTGCTCACCGGCAAGATCGGCCGTCCCGGGGCCAATCCCTTCAGTCTCACCGGGCAGCCCTCGGCCTGCGGCACCGTGCGCGAGGTCGGCACCACGTGCAACCGCCTGCCCGCGGACATGGTGGTGACCAACGACGAGCACCGCAGGAAGGCGGAGCAGATCTGGGGGCTGCCGGAAGGAACGATTCCGGCGGTGCCGGGCCACCACGCGGTGGACCTGTTCCGCGCCTTCGCCCGCGGCGAGGTGAAAGTGCTGTGGGTGCAGACCACGAATCCATGGGTCACGCTGCCCAACCTGCAGCGCATGCAGCGCCGGCCCGGCGACGGCCGCTTCCTGGTGGTCAGCGACATCTATCCGACGCCGACCACCGACGCCGCCGACCTGATCCTGCCCGCCGCCGCCTGGGTGGAGCGCGAAGGCGTGTTCGGCAACTCGGAGCGGCGCACGCAGCAGTGGAACAAGCTGGTCGAGCCGCCCGGCGAGGCCCGCGAGGACGCGTGGCAGATCATGCAGGTGGCCCGGCGCATGGGCATGGGCCACCTGTTCCCCTGGCCGGAGGAGGACTGGCATGCGCCCATGTTCGAGGAGTACCGCAGCTTCACTCTGGGCACGGGCAAGGACCTGGCGTCCTATGCACAACTGCAGCGCACCCGCGGCCTGCTGTGGCCGGTGGTGGACGGCAAGGAGACGCGGTACCGCTACGCCGCCGGGTTCGATCCGTACGTCAAGAAGGCCAGAGGCGTGCACTTCTACAAGGCCAAGGGCTATGGCGAGAAGGCGGCGCTGTGGCTGCGCCCCTATCACCCCCCCGCCGAGTCGCCCGACGCCGAGTACCCGCTGTGGCTGTGCACGGGACGCGTGCTGGAGCACTGGCACACGGGCTCGATGACGCGGCGCGTGCGCCAGCTGCACCAGGCGGTGCCGGAAGCCTACGTCGAAGTCAACGCGGCGGACGCCGCCGCCCTGGGCATCAAGGACGGCGACCGCGTGCGCCTGGTGTCGCGGCGCGGCAGCCTGGAGCTGGGCGCGCGCGTCGACGGGCGCGGGCAACCGCCGCCGGGCTCCGTGTTCGTGCCGTTCTTCGACGAGCACTGCCGGATCAATGCGCTGACCCTGGACGCGATGTGCAACATCAGCAAGGAGCCCGACTACAAGAAGTGCGCGGTCCGGCTGGAGCGGGCATGAAGCGCGCCCTGTGGCTGCTGGCGCTGCTGCCGGCGTGCCGCGAGGCGCCGCCGCCGGGTCCGCAGAAGACGGCCGCGGCGCAGCGGGCAGAACGGCGCCTGTTCGACGGCGCTCCGCCGGTGATTCCGCACCAGAGCTTCGGGGTCGCCTGCATCTCCTGCCACAACGAGCGCGGCCTGGAGGTCGCCGGCGTCGGGTTCGCGCCGCCGTCGCCGCACGCGGACACGCGCGGCATGAGCGCCATCAGCCGCTGCACGCAGTGCCACGTGTTCCGCGCCACCGAGGCGCTGTTCGGCGCCAACGACTTCGACGGCCTGCGCCAGGACCTGCGCCGCGGCGCGCGTCTCTACGGCGGGGCGCCTCCGGTCATCCCGCACCAGGTCTTCATGCGCGAGAACTGCCGCGCCTGCCATTCCGGTCCGGCGGCCCGCGAGGAGGTGCGCTGCTCCCATCCGGAGCGCGCCCGCTGCGTGCAGTGCCACGTCCCCGCCACCGGCGCTCCCGACTTCGCGCGCGAGTAGGCCGCGGGAACGGGCCGTAGCGGCTAGAACGGCAGGGTGGCTTGGACGAAGATCCAGGTCTGGTCCGCGCCGTTCTGGATGGCGTCGCCGGCGAAGAACTGGGCCACTCCCGTCCAGATCTCCAGCCGGTTCAGGAAGCTGCCCCGGAGGGTCACGTCGATCTCGGTGCCCACGTTGCCGTCCGTGCCGCTGGCCACGGCGCCGGCGCCGCCCACGCCGGTGTACAGCGCGTCGTCCTCGCTGGCCAGGTTCAGCCAGTGCACGTCCCCGCTGATGCCCCAGCCGTTGCCCAGGGGCCACCAGGAGCGCACCACGAGGTCCTGAATGTTCTGCCACACCACGATGTCGGCATAGCCCTGATAAGCGTGGTCGAAGTTGAACAGGCGGAAGAATGTGCCGCTGTCGCCGTCGCTGGGATCCTCGTCCCCGCTGGCCAGCTCGTAGCCCAGGCCCACGCGGGCGCCGTCCGCGCCCTGGAAGTTCCAGTCCAGGCGCCCGGCCACGGCATAGGCGAAAGCGTCGAGCGGACCGTGGTCTCCCACCTGCACCGCCGCCTCGGCGTTCCAGGTGAGGGTGCCGGGTCCGCCGTCCACCAGCGCGCCGACGGTGTAATCGTCCAGTCCCATGGCATTGCGGCGCAGGACATAGCCGTCCACCGACAGCGGCGCACCGTTCCACTGGCCGTACAGGCCGCCAAACTCACTGTCGGGGGCGTTGTTGACCTGGTTCTCGACCGGGCTGGTCCAGAACAGATCGCCCTGCCAGCGGCCGTCCCCGGTGGCCAGCACCGCGCGCGCGCCGTCCCAGGCGCGGCCCACCTGCGACCAGTCCAGCGGCGAGATCATGCGCTGGTTGCCGTACTGCATCTCGAAGCGCCCGACCTGCACCTCGATGGTGTCCAACACGTTGTGGAGGGTGCCGTAGCCCTGGTGCAGGAAGCTCTCCGACTGCCCGCCCTGGTCCAGCACGGTCTCCTGGAACTGCACGAAGCCGCTCAGGTTCTCGTCGAAGGTCGCGTCGAGGTGGACGCGGAAGCGGCCGGTGCCCTCGCTGCGCGAGGAGGCGTTGCGCACCGGCGGCAGCGGGTCGTGCGACTCCCAGCGCAGGCGGATGTCGCCGCCGAGCACAAGCTTCTCGATGCCGATCGACTGGAGCACCGGTTTCTCCTCCGGCACGGTCGTGGGCGGGTCCTGCGGCGGGGTCAGCAGCGCGAGGAGGTGCAGCATGAGGGGGGTCCTGGGTGCGGCGCTAGAAGCGCAGTCCGAGCTGGACGTAGCCGTAGAACAGGTCGTCGCTGTTGGCCACGGCGCTGCCGGCGGAGAAGTAGGCGCCGCCGATGCTGAGGGTGAAGTTGTCGGTGAGATTGCCCTCGGCGTACAGGTCCAGCTCCGTGCCGATGTTGTCGGAGAGGGTGCTGGGCACCTGCGGGCGGCCGGGGAGCGCATAGATGTCGTCCTCGTTGGCCTGCTTGCTGAAGTGGTGCAGCTCGGCGTGGAAGGTCCAGCGCTCGTTCCACTCCAGCCAGTAGCGGGCCGCGAGGTCGATCAGGTTGGACCAGGTCACGACGTCGGCGATGCCGTTCCAGGAGTGGGTCTCCATGAACAGCGGCCGGAAGGTCTCGACCTCGCCGTTGCCCGGCGTGTCGTCGCCGGTGGCGTAGCTCCACTCCACGCCGACGTTGTGGCCGCCATCCAGCGCGTACCACAGGTGCAGGACGTAGGCCTGCGCGTACAGGTCGCGGTTGCCGGCGGCGCGGCCGTCCTCCAGGATCGCCTCGGCGTTCCAGTGCAGGCCCTGGAAGGCCTCGCCGTAGGCGCGCGCGCCGTAGGCCTTGATGTCGCGGTCGGGGTTGTTCGGGCTGTTCTTGCGCATGGCATAGGTGTCGAGCAGGAAGCTGTCCCAGTCCCACACGCCGTACACGCCGTAGAAGTCGGTGCCGGAATTGGAGGACCCCTGCCCCTCCACGGCCTCGGTCACGAACACCGTGAGGTCGAGGTTCTGCCAGCGCCCGCTGCCCAGCAGGCCGTCGAAGGTGTTGGGATTCACGCGCCAGTCGTCGGGCGCCACCATGCGCCCCTCGCCGTAGAACTGCTCGAAGCGGCCGGCCTGCAGGCGGTACTCGCCGAGCAGCTGGTCCAGCTCCAGGTAGCCCTGGTGCAGGTCTGTGGTCGAAACGGAGCCCTGATCCACCACCGAGTGCTGCACCTGCAGGAAGGCGCGCAGATACTCGTCCACCTGCGCGTCCAGCTGCAGGCGGGCGCGCAGGGAGTTCTCGTGGAAGCTGTCGGCGCCGGTGACGGGGATGCCCGGGCTCTTGCCTTCCGCGCGCGCGCGCAGCTCGCCGCCGATGGTCAGACGCTCGATGCCGGAGTCCGTGATCACCAGCCCGCGCGTCTCCTCCTGCGCACCCAGCGCCGGGGCGAGCAGGAGCAGCGTCAGGAGGGCCGGGCGGCCCATGGCCGGTCGTCGCGAGGGGGCAAGGGAAGCCATGGAGCCGGGATGGTCCCAAAGCCCGGGGCCGGATGCCAGTCCCCGCACGGCGGCGAGCCGGCCGGCCGCGGCGGTAAGATTCCGGGCTCGGAACTTCCCGGCCAATGCCGCGAGCACTGCGCAACGTCGCCATCATCGCCCACGTGGACCACGGCAAGACCACGCTGGTGGACGGTCTGTTCCGCGAGGCCGGCGGCCTGGCGCGGGCGCAGATGAGCGGCGAGCGCCTCATGGACCGCAACGACCTGGAGCGGGAGCGCGGCATCACCATCCTGAGCAAGAACGCCTCCATCGACTGGGAAGGCGTGCGCATCAACCTCATCGACACCCCCGGCCACGCCGACTTCGGCGGCCAGGTGGAGCGGGTGCTCAGCATGGCCGACGGCGCCCTGCTGCTGGTGGACGCCTTCGAAGGCCCGATGCCGCAGACCCGCTTCGTGCTGCGCAAGGCCTTCGAGAACCGCCTGCGCCCGATCGTGGTGCTCAACAAGATGGACCGGCCCGAGGCGCGCCCGGAGGGCGTCATCAGCGAGGTCTTCGACCTGTTCGTGGAACTGGGAGCCGAGGAGCTGGCCCTCGACTTCCCGGTGATCTACGCCTCGGCGCGCGAGCGCTGGGCCGGGACCACGGTGGACGATCGGGGCCGCGGCATGGCGCCGCTGCTAGACGCCATCCTGGAGCAGGTGCCGGCGCCGCGGGCGGACGCCGGCGGCCCGCTGCGCTTTCAGGTGAGCACGCTCGACTGGAGCGACTTCGTGGGCCGCATCGGCATCGGCCGGGTGCACGGGGGGGCCCTGCGCAAGGGCGCCAGCGTGGCCGTGGTCCACAACGACGGCAGTGACCGGCCGGGCCGGGTCAAGGAGCTGTACGTGTTCGCGGGCATGGAGCGGGTCCCGGCCGAAGTGGTGGAGGCCGGCGACATCGGCGCCGTGGCCGGGATCGAGGAGCTTGGCCTCGGCGACTCGCTGTGCCAGCCGGACCGGGTGCAGCCCCTGCCGCCGATCCGGGTCGAGGAACCGACCATCGAGATGGAGTTCCGGGTCAACGACGGGCCGTACGCCGGCATCGAGGGCACGTACGTCACCTCGCGCCAGCTGCGCGAGCGCCTGCTGCGCGCCGGAATGATGGATCCCGCCCTGCGCGTGCGCGCCGAGACCGCCGACGGCTTCCAGGTGGCCGGGCGCGGCGTCCTGCACCTCGGGATCCTGATCGAGAACATGCGCCGCGAGGGCTACGAGTTCTGCGTGGGCAAGCCCATCGTCCTCACCAAGGAGGAGGACGGGCGGCGCCTGGAGCCCATGGAAGAGGCGCGCGTCGAGTTCCCGGACGAGTACCTGGGCAAGGTCATGGAGTTCTTCGGCCAGCGCGGCGCCGAGATCAAGGAGATGGAGCGCCGCGGCAAGGAGACCATCCTCACCATGCACGCCCCCACCCGCGGGCTGATCGGCGCGCGCACCAGCCTGCTGAACCTGACGCGCGGCGAGGGCACCATCCACACCTTGTTCATCGGCTACGCCCCGGAACTGCCCGGCCTGGTCAACCGCCGCAGCGGCGCCCTGGTGGCCACCGACCTGGGCAAGGCCACCACGTACGCCCTGCGCGACCTCGAAGACCGCGGCGAGTTCTTCATTCGCCCCGGCGACCCGGTGTACGCCGGCATGGTGGTGGGCGAGAACAACAAGGACAGCGACCTGCCGCTGAACGTGGTCAAGGAGAAGAAGCTCACCAACATGCGGGCCGCGGGCAAGGACATCGAGGTCAAGCTGCGCCCGCCGCGCCTGATGAGCCTGGAGATGTTCCTGGAGTACCTGGCCGACGACGAGCTGCTGGAAGTGACTCCCGGCTCGCTGCGCCTGCGCAAGCGCGCGCTGCACGCCCGGGTGCAGCGCCGGGCGACGGTCTAGGGGCCGCGCCTACCGGAAGCGGAAGCTCAGCACTGCGGACGCGGGCGCAGGGGGTCGGTGCCGGGCGCCGTTTCCGGGTGCGGCTGGGCGCCGCGCTCCGCAAGTCATGGAGGCGGGCAAGCTTACCGCCGGACAGCCAGTCCGCGGCGGCACTGCGGGAAGCCTGATTCAAAGCCCGGAACTACGTATTCTTCCGTACTTCGACCACCTCCCTGCCCCCCGGAGCCCGCAGCCACCATGCTCGCACTCAGGACTCTTTCTGTCCCTATTCCTTTCCTTTCTGTCCTCGGCGTGCTGCTCACTGTGCCTTGCCGCGCCGCCGCCTGCGCGGTCCCGGCGCCTGCCCAGCAGCTTCCTGCCGGCTTCTTCGTGGAGCCGGTGGGCCACGACTGGGACAGCCCGGTCGGCCTGGCGTTTCTGGTTGACGGCCGGCTCCTGGTTTCGGAGAAGAAGGGTCGCGTCTGGTACGTGCAGGACGACGTGAAGAAGAACCTGGTGCTGGACCTGAGCGTGGAGGTGCTCAGCCGCGGCGATTACGGCCTGCTCGGACTGGCCGTCGATCTTGCCTTCGACATGAACGGGTACGTGTACCTGCTGCTGGTCGTGGATCCCAACGGCGACGGCGTGGACGACGATGCCGACGCCTTCGGGCGGCTCTTGCGCTACCGCTGCTTCCTCGACGGCAACGGCGAGCTGCAGGCGGACCTGCTGTCGCGCCAGGTCCTGATCGGCGCAGACTGGAACTCCGCCATACCGGTGCTGGAGCTGACCCACGGCGTCGGCTGCTTGCGCTTCCTCAGCGACGCCAGCCTGGTGCTGACGGCGGGCGACGGGGCCCATGCCACCGAGGTGGACGTGGGCGGCCTGGATCCGGGCGCCTTCCTGCCGGGCCGCCTCAGCCCGGATCAGGACCAGGGTGCGTACCGCTCGCAATACCCCGCGACCATGGCGGGCAAGATCCTGCGCGTGGATCCGGCCACCGGCCTGGGCCTGCCGGACAACCCGTTCTACACTGGCAACCCCGCCGACGCCGCGTCGCGCGTGTACGCCAGCGGCCTGCGCAACCCGTTCCGCCTGTCGCTGCTGCCCGGATCCGGCCCGCGCGAGACGTTGTTCGTGAGCGACGTCGGCTGGGACAACTGGGAGGAGGTGAACCTGGTGCGCGGCGGCGAGAACTTCGGCTGGCCGGTGCGCGAAGGCCTGGAGCAGCAGCAGCGCTACGCCGGCAACGATCCCTTCGGGTACGGTTCCGGCACCTTCACGGAACCGCTGCTGAGCTGGCACCACAGCAACCCCGGCAGCCTCGGATTCACCGGCAACTGCGCCACCGCGTCCGCGGTCTACACCGGGACCAGCTACCCGTCCCTCTACCACGGCGCCCTCTTTTTCTGCGACTACGAGCGCGGCTGGATGCGCTGCGCGCGCCTGGACGCGGCGCAGCAGGTGCAGAGCGTCCTCGGATTCGGACAGAACATGGGCGGGCTGGTGGCCCTGGAGAGCGACCCGCTGTCCGGAGACCTCGTGTTCATCGCGCTGAGCAAGTACACCGGCCCCCGGATCCGGCGCATCCGCTACTCCGGCGGCGACCTGCCCCCGCAGGCCGTGGCCAGCGCCGACCCGCACTTCGGCCCAGCCCCGCTGGCTGTGCAGCTGCGCGGCTCGGACTCCTCCGACCCGGAGGGGTCCGCGCTCAGCTACCACTGGGAGTTCGGCGACGGCGCCGAGTCCTCCAGCGCGGACCCGGTGCACGACTTCTCCGACCCGCTCGCGTACCGGGCGCGGCTCACGGTCACCGACGCGCAGATGCAGTCGTCCAGCGCGGAGGTCCTGATCACGCCGGACAACACGCCGCCGGAGATCACGGCGGTCTTCGCGCCGCAGGACGGGCAGCTCTACACGCCCGGCGACTTCATCCTGCTGCAGGCCAGCGCCACCGACCGGGAAGATGCCAGCGCCGGCATCCCCTTGCAGGCGGTCTGGCACGTCAACCTGATCCATGACCACCACCAGCACCCGGACTGGGCGCTGGTGAACGGCCCCACGGGCGTGTTCCAGACCGAGGCGCATGGCGACGGCACCTACTACGAGGTCGTGCTGGAAGTGACGGACAGCAAGGGCCTCGAGACCAGCGAGAAGCGCAGCCTGTACGACGCTGCAACGGAGCCCCGCGCCCACATCCGCGACCTTCCGGACGCGGTCCTGCGCCTGGGACAACCGCTCCTCATCTCCGGCGAGCTCCTGTATCCCGGCCCGTGGAACCCGACGCCGCCGCCGGCGCTGACCTGGGACTTCGGCGACGGCGGCACGCAGACCTTCGAGCCGGTGACCCACTTGCAGGAGGTGACGGCGAGCCACAGGTACGAAGCGACGGGCACGTACACGGTGCGCCTGACCGCCACCGCCGGCACCTTCACCGACTTCGAGGAGGTCAGCGTGCGCGTAGAGCGTCCGCGCCCGGCGGTGGCGGTGTTCGCGCCGCTGGCCACGGAGCGCTGGATTTCGGTGGCGGAGCAGGAGGTCCTGGCCAACGGCCTGGTCGCGTGGCTGGCGCAACAAGGCAGCGAGGCGGCGCTGTTCCAGTTCCAGCAGCAGGACCAGATGGCACGCTGGATGGACGGGTATCTCGACGACTCCACGCGCGACGTGGTCGTGCTGCTGGACGTGTGTCCCGCGGCTCTGTACTCCGGCGAGGACGACGGCTCCCTGGCCGAGCGCTGGATCGAGCGGCGTAACGGAATCGTGTGGACCGGCCAGCAGCCGTTCTTCGAGTACGTGCGCGCGGACGGCACCGGCGCCAGCAACGGCGCTGGGAGCACCGGCGTGGACGAGGTCCTGGACGCGGTCCTGCCCCTGCTCTGCCCCGACCTCATCACCGATCAGGCGCCGCTGCCGCTGGCGAGCCTGCAGCTGCCGTCGCTGGCGCCCTTCTCGTCCCTGTGCGCCCTGCGCCTGGACCGGATCGGCAGCGACTGGCAGGCCGGCCGACTGTACGCCACCGACGGCGCGGGTTCCAGCGACGCCCTGGCGCTGCGCCACCGCTCCGGGGGCTTCTACGCGCAGTTCTACTGCACCCCGGCTCCTGGCCACCCGCGCCTGGAGGTGCTCCAGGAGTTCCTGAGGTCATACTTGCTGCACCCGCACGGCATCTCCCCCCAATGACCCCCATGCGCTCCCCCGCCGCCGCCGCTGCCCGCAGCCGCTTCCTGCCCCTGCCGCTATCCCTGTCGGTGTGCCTGCTGCTCGGCGCGCGCGCCGCCGCCCAGCAGCTTCCCGCCGGCTTCATCGCCGAGCCGCTGGGGCGGGACTGGGTCCTGCCCGTGAGCCTGTGCTTCCTGGACGACGGCCGCCTGCTGGTGGCGGAGAAGCCGGGCACGGTCTGGTTCGTGGAGAACGACGAGAAGAAGACCCTGGTCCTGGATCTCCAGGCGGAGACCTTGAACAACGGCGACCGCGGCCTGCTCGGCATCGCCGTGGACCCGGACTTCGGCCAGAACGGGCTCTTGTACCTGCTGCTGGTGGTGGATCCCAACGCCGACAACGTGGAGGCCGAGCAGGAGACCTTCGGGCGCCTGGTGCGTTACTCCACCCATTTCGACGCCCAGGGCAACCTGGTGGCCGATCCCGCTTCGCGCACGGTGCTGATCGGCAGCGCCTGGGACAACGGCATCCCCTCGCTGCACTTCTCGCACGCCATCGGCGACCTGCAGTTCCTTGGCGACGGCAGCCTGCTGGTGACGGCCGGCGACGGCGCCCACTTCGACGGCGCGGACACCGGCGGCCGCGATCCCAACGGCTTCGGTCCCGGCAAATTCTCCCTGGACCAGGACCTGGGCGCCTTCCGCTCGCAGTACGACGCCACCCTGGCCGGAAAGATCCTGCGCGTGGATCCGGCCACCGGGCTGGGGCTGCCGGACAATCCGTACTACACCGGCAATCCGGCGGACTGGGCGTCGCGCGCCTACGCCAAGGGCCTGCGCAATCCGTGGCGCCTGCTCGCGGTCCCCGGCACGGGCCCCCGGGACCGCGTGCTCGTCGCCGAAGTCGGCTGGGAGCTGTGGGAGGAAGTGAACCTGCTGCGCGGCGGCGAGAACTTCGGCTGGCCCTGCCACGAAGGGCCGCTTGCGCAGCCGGTCTATCCCGGTCTGGACACGCAGGGCTTCTGCGCGGCCGCGGCCACGGCGCCGCTGCTGAGCTGGCACCACTTCGATCCCGGAACCCAGGGATACACGGGCAACTGCGCCTCCGGAATGGCCTTCTACCAGGGGGATTCGTATCCGCCGCTCTACCGTGGCGTCCTGTTCTTCTCCGACTTCGGCCAGGGCTGGATCCGGTGCGCGCGCCTGGACGCGCAGCAGCAGGTGCTGGGCGTGTTCAGCTTCGCGACCGGCGTCGGCCCGATCGTGGACATGGCCGAGGACCCGCTGACCGGCGACCTGGTGTACATCAGCTTCGGGACCGGGACCGCGCGCCTGCGCCGCATCCGCTACGCCGGCGACGACCTGCCGCCGGTGCTGGTGGCCGCCGCCGATCCCACGTACGGGCCGGCGCCGCTGGCGGTGCAGCTGCGCGCTTCCCAGTCCTACGACCCGGAAGGCGGGCCGCTGCAGTTCCTGTGGGAGCTGGGCGACGGCGCCGAGTCGCTGCTGCCCGACCTGGATCACGTCTATCCCGATCCGGCCGTGACCTACCGCGCCCGGCTCACCGTCAGCGACGCGCAGCTGTGGAGCAGCAGCCAGGAGTTCGTGATCACGCCCGGCAACACGCCGCCGCAGATCACGTCGTTCCGCCTGCCGCAGCCGGGCCAGCTGTATCGCGCCGGCGACACGATCCTGCTGCAGGCCAAGGCCCGCGACGCGGAGGATGACGCCGCCGGGGTCGCGCTGGACGTGCAATGGCACGTGGACCTGATCCATGACCACCACGTGCATCCGGACTTCGCCGTGGCCGGCGGCCCCGACACCTCGTTCCGCACCGAGCACCACGGCGACGGCACCTATTACGAGGTGCGCCTGCAGGTGACCGACAGCCGCGGCCTGAGCGTGTCGGAGGCGCGCCCGATCTACGACGCGGAGACGCGCCCGCGGGCGCACATCGCCGGTGTCAGCGACACGACGCCCCGGCACGGCCAGGCCATCACCGTGACCGGCCACATGGAGTACCCGGGGGGACGGGGCAACCACCCCGCCCTGGTGTGGGACTGGGGCGACGGCAGCCACGAGGCGTTCCAGGACGTGGGCCACCAGCAGGACGCCAGCGCCAGCCACACCTACGCGCGCCCGGGCGACTACGAGCTGCGCCTGATCGCCACCGAGGGGCGCAGCAAGCACAGTGCCGTGCAGCCGATCCGCGTGCAACGGCCGCGGCCGGCGGCGGCGGTCTTCGCGCCGCTGGTGGCGGAGCGCTGGATCTCCTGGGACGAGCAGGAGGAGCTGGCGGGCGGACTGGCGGCGGACCTGCAGGCGCTCGGCGCCGAGGCCGTGGTGTTCCACTACAACGACCAGGACGCGCTGGTGGCGTGGATGCAGCCCTACCTGCACGACTCCGTGCGCGACACGCTGGTCATCCTGGACGTCGCGCCCGCCCTGCTCTACGCGGGAGAGGACGACGGCTCCCTGGCGGAGCTGTGGATGGAGAGCGGCAACGGCATCGTGTGGACCGGCGCGCAGCCCTTCTACGAGTACGTGACGCCGCAGGGCCTGATCAGCGCCGCCGGCGCCGGCGCGCGCGGCGCCGAGGAGGTCCTGGACGCCAGCCGTCCCAACCTGGTTTCCGGCCTCGGAGACCAGTACCTGACCCCCGGCTCCGAGCTGGAGGTGCCGAGCCTGCAGCCGTTCTTCACGTGGCGGGGACTCTATCCCGACCGCATCGGCAGCGAGTGGACGGTGGACCGCAAGTACGCCGTGGACTGGCTGGGGAGCTCCGATGCGATCGCGCTGCGCCACCTCGCCGGCGGCTATTACGCGCAGTTCTACTGCACGGCCGTGTCCGAGGTGCTGCCCCGGCGCGCGGTGCTGGGCGAGTTCCTCCAGGCTTACCTGGAGCCGTGACGCCCGCACGGCGCGGGCGCGCAATCAGCCGGAGGCCTTGCCCTGGATGAGCCGGCCGGCGACGAAGAGGATGCCCCCGCCGAGCAAGGCCATCATCTCGTACTGCATGCTGGACAGGCCTTCCTCCTGCAGGCCGAGGCTGACGCTGAGCGCCAGGCCGACCAGGACGACCGCCATTCCCATCACCTGCAGCGCGCGTCCCAGCACGTAGCGGGTCGGCATGCGCCGGCCAGTATAATCTTCCGCTTTCATGCCGGCCCGGCGCCCGCTGGTCATCCTGCCCACCTACAACGAGCTGCACAACCTTCCGGAGCTGGTGGAGCAGATCCTGGCCGCGCTGCCGGACGGCCACGTCCTGGTGGTGGACGACGCCTCGCCGGACGGCACCGGCCGCTACGCGCGCGCCCGCGCGCAACGTGATCCGCAACGCCGCGTGTTCGTCCTGGAGCGTCCTGGCAAGCTGGGGCTCGGATCGGCCTACCGCGACGGCTGGCGCTGGGCGCTGGCCCGCGGCTACGACCCGGTGGTGACCATGGACGCGGATTTCTCGCATCCGCCCGCCTCCCTGCCCGCTCTCCTGGCCCTGCTGGACGCCGGCGCCGACCTGGCCATCGGCTCGCGCTACGTGCCGGGCGGCGGCATCCGCAACTGGCCGCTGCGCCGGCGCCTGCTCAGCCGCGGCGCCAACTGGCTGTCGCGCCGGTTGTTGCGCCTGCCGGTGGCGGACGCCACCGCGGGTTTCCGCGCCTACCGCGCCCACGTGCTGGAGGCGATCGATCCGGACGCGGTCCGGGCCGAGGGCTACTCCTTCCTGGAGGAGACGCTGTGGCGCGTGACGGCGGCCGGCTTCCGCTGCGCCGAGACGCCCATCCTGTTCGTCAACCGCACGCGGGACCGCAGCAAGATCAATCGTGGCGAGATCCTCAAGGCCGTAGCAACCCTGGTGCGCCTGCGCCTCTCCCGCCGGCCCCGGCTGCAGCAGCAGCGCCGGCCGCATCCGCGCGCCAGCCGCGGCGGCGCCCCATGCTGAGCACCGTGCTGGGCTGGCTGTTCCGGCCGATCCGCGCGGGCCGCCTGTTCGGCATCCCGCTCCTGGTGATGCCGTCGGTGCTCCTTCTGACCGGGTTCATCCTGGTATGGGCGGGCCAGCGCGGCGGCGCGCACGGCTTCGCGGCCCTGGCGCTGCTGTTCGCGATCCTGGCGGTGTCGCTGCTGGCGCACGAGCTGGGGCACGCGCTGGCGGCGCGCCGCCTGGGCCTGCGCGTGCACGGCATCACCATCTCGCCGCTGATCAGTGCGGCCCTGCTGGAGGGCATGGCCGGCCGCCCGCGCGCCGAGGCCCTGGTGGCCTTGGCCGGTCCCGCGGTGAACCTGGCCCTGGCCGGAGTCTGCGCGCTCCTGCCCTGGCCGTGGGCGCGCTCGGCGCTATGGATCAACCTCGTGCTGGGCCTAGGCAACCTGGTGCCCGCGTTTCCCACCGACGGCGGCCGCGTGGTGCGCGCCTGGTTCGCGCGCCGCTCGCCGCTGCCCGACGCCACGCGCGCAGCCATCGTCATCGCCAACGTGTTCCTGGTCGGACTGCTGGCCTACGCCTGGCAGGTCGACGCCTTTGCCCTCGGCCTGGTCCTGGCCGCGTACCTGTTCTTCGCGGCCCGGCGCGAGCTGGCGCAGGACTTCCTGCGCACCTGGCGCCTGCCGAGCCTGGCCTTCGCCGCGGTGGTCCGGCGCTCGTTCCAGCGCGCCGCACCCGCACCGGCGGACGCGCCGGGGCCGCCGGCGGCGGAGCCCGGGAAGCCGCCGCGCGCTCCCCAGGAGCTGGAGCGCTTCCGCGGCAGCATGGACGAGTTCTTCGGGCGCCGGCCGGACACGCCGGCGCCCGAGCCGCCGGCCTCGCGCGATCCCTCCTGAGCGGCCGGCGGCGCCCAGGCGCGTGACTTATCCTGTGTGGATCGCAATGCCTGCCGCCCTCCGCAGCTTCCGAACGCTCCCGCTCCTCGCCGGCCTGCTCAGCGCCGCCGTCCTCGGCGCGCAGCAGGAGGCGACGCCGCGCGGCCAGAAGGCGCCGGTCCTGATCCCGCCCGGCCAGCAGGAGGCGAAGAGCACCGCCGGCCCGGCGCCGGCACCCGGCGCGACGCCCCCGGCTGCGGGCGGCCAGGAGGGCCGGGTCGTGAACCTGCCGCCGCCGGAGCTGGAGCCGGGCGACGAGCAAGCCAATCCCAACGCGCCGCGGCCCTTGCAGCCCATGGGCCCGCCGCCCTTCACCGAGGACCGTGCGCTGCTGGAGGTCGATGGCGTGCCGATCAGCGCCTTCGCGCTGAACGAGCTGGTGGCCTACTACCAGAGCTGGCGCCCGGGCAGCGCCGACCTGCTGCTGCGCGACGCCGTGGCCGCCTTGATTCCGGCCGCGGCGGTGCAGGCGCGCTATGGCGAAGCCCTGCCCGGCATGCGCGACAAGATCGACCGGGCGCGGGCGGCCCTGGAGTCCGGGCGTGACTGGGCCGAGGTCGTGCGCGACTTCAGCGACGACGACGAGGCCGGCACGGCGGACGGAAGCTACGAGCTGCGGCGCGGGCGCGCGGTGCAGCCCTTCGACCGCCTCTGCCACAGCGGCGCGCTCAACGCCGTCTCGCCGCCCTTCCTCACCCAGTACGGCTACCACGTGCTCCAGATCACGGGCTACCGGCAGGCGCTGGACCCCATGGAGGACCTGAGCACGGTGCGCCACGTGCTCGTCATGTACCCGTTCCAGGGCTCCGAGCCGCGCACCGAGATCCAGGAGCTGGCGCAGGCTGCGAAGATCCGCGTGCTCGAGCCCGGGATGAAGAACGTGCTGCCGCCCGAGTACCGCGACCAGGTGGCGCCCTAGGCGCCGGCTGCATCCTGCGCGTCCGCGGCCGGCGCCAGGACCACGAGTGGCTGGTTCGGCGCCACCGTCTGGCCGACCTGCACGAGGACCTGGAGGACCACCCCGCCGTGCGCGGCGGCGATCTCGTTCTGCATCTTCATGGCCTCCACCACGGCCACCGCCGCGCCCGGGGGCACGCGTTCACCGGGCCGCACGCGCACGCCGATCACGACGCCCGGGATGGGCGCGAGCACGGTCTCTCCGGCGGCGGCCGCCTTGCGGCCCACCGCGCCGGCGGCATGCTCGCGCTCGTCCAGTGCCTTGAGCGCGAAGGACTCGCCGGCGATGCGCACCAGCAGCTCGCCGCCCGCGGCCGGCTCGATGGAAACGGCGAAGGAGCGCGCGTCCAGCGCCAGCGCGTACTGGCCCAGGTAGTCCACGTCGGCGAAGTCCGCCTCGAACTCGCGCCCGGAGCAGCGCACGCGGAAACGGCCCGCGCCCCGCTCCTCTACGCTGACCTCGAGGCGGCGGCCGTCGCGGGTGTCGAGGAAATACCTCATGCGCCGCGCGGCGCGCGCTGATCGAAGGCGCGGCGCCGGCCCAGGCTGACCCAGGGCGAGGCGCCGGCCGCCGTGGCCGGCGGCACGCCGCGCACAGCGACGTGCTGGCGATGCAGCGCCGCGGCGATGGCGGCGACGGTTTCCAGGTCGTCGGGCAGATCGGGCGGATGCTCGCGCGGCGCCTGCAGGAGGCGCTCCAGCGTGCCGGTGTCGTAATCGGCGCGCCGGAACTCGCCGCTGCGCAGGGCGCGCAGCGCCACGCCGGCCGAGGTCACCACGCCGCCCACGTGCAGCTCGGCCAGGGCGCGCAGCATGCGCCGCCGCGCCAGCTCGCGGTCAGGGCCCCAGGTGATGAGCTTGCCCAGCATGGAGTCGTAGTACGGCGTCACCTCCATGCCGGAGTAGGCGGCCGAGTCGATGCGCACGCCAGGGCCGCCGGGCAGGCGCAGGTTGCGCAGCCGGCCGAGGGAGGGCGCGAAGCCGCGGTCCGGATCCTCGGCGTTGAGCCGCACCTCGATCGCATGGCCCTGCGGCGCCAGGTCCTCGGGCAGGCCCAGCGGCTCTCCGGCCGCCACCCGGATCATCTGCTCCACCAGGTCCACGCCGTAAATCTCCTCGGTGATGGCGTGCTCCACCTGCAGGCGCGTGTTCATCTCCAGGAAGTAGAAGCGGCCGTCGCTCCACAGGAATTCCACCGTGCCGGCGCTGCGGTAGCCCACGGCCCGCGCGGCGGCCACGGCGGCGGCGCCCATGCGTGTGCGCGTGTCCGCGTCCAGCCAGGCCGCCGGCGCTTCCTCGATCAGCTTCTGATGGCGCCGCTGGATGCTGCACTCGCGCTCGCCCAGGTGCAGCACGCGCCCGCCGGCGTCGGCGAGCACCTGGATCTCGACGTGGCGCGGCCGCTCCAGGAATTTCTCCAGGTACAGGCGCCCGTCGCCGAAGGCGCTGGCGGACTCGCCCGCGGCCGTGGCGAAGGCGGAGTCCATCTCCGCGGCGCGGCGCACGATGCGGATGCCCTTGCCGCCGCCTCCGGCGGCCGCCTTGAGCATGACCGGATACCCCATCGCGGCGGCGGCGCGCGCCGCGTCCGCGGCGCCGGCCACCGGCGCGCTCGTGCCCGGCACCACCGGCACCCCGGCCGCGAGCATGTGTGCGCGCGCCTCCAGCTTGTCGCCCATGGCGCGCATGGCCGGCGCCGGCGGGCCGATGAACACCAGGCCGGCATCGGCCACCGCGCGCGCGAACTCCGCGTTCTCCGCCAGGAAGCCGAAGCCCGGGTGCACCGCCTGCGCGCCGCTGCGCCGGGCGATGTCGAGGATCTTGTCGGCGCGCAGGTAGGAATCCCGGGGCGCCGCGCCGCCCAGGGCGTAGGCCGCGTGCGCATAGCGCACGTGCAGCGCGTTGCGGTCCGGATCGGAATAGACCGCCACCGTCTGGATGCCGAGGTCGCGGCATGTGCGCTGCACGCGCAGCGCGATCTCGCCGCGGTTGGCGATGAGGATCTTCCCGAACGGCGGGCGCGGCTCCACGGCTACAGCGGCATGCAGCCGTGCTTCTTGGGCGGGTTCAGGTCGCGCTTGGTGTGCAGCACGCCGAGCGCGCGGATCAGGCGCGGGCGCGTCTCGCGCGGGCGGATGACGTCGTCCACGTAGCCGCGCTCCGCCGCGATCCAGGGATTGGCGAAGCGCTGCTGGTACTCGGCGATCTTGCGCTGCTCCAGCTCCTCCGGGTCCGCGGCCGCCTGGATCTCCTTGCGGAAGATGATGCGGGCCGCCCCTTCCGCCCCCATGACCGCGATCTGCGCGCTCGGCCAGGCCACGTTGTAGTCGCCGCGAATGTGCTTGCTGCTGAGCACGCAGTACGCGCCCCCGTAGGCCTTGCGCGTGATCACGGTCAGCTTGGGCACCGTGGCCTCGCAGTACGCGTACAGGAGCTTCGCGCCGTGGCGGATGATGCCGCCGTGCTCCTGGGCCTTGCCCGGCAGGAACCCCGGCACGTCCTCGAAGGTCACCAGCGGGATGTTGAAGGCGTCGCAGAAGCGCACGAAGCGCGCGCCCTTCACGCTGGCGTCGATGTCCAGCACGCCCGCCAGCACCGCCGGCTGGTTGGCCACGATGCCGACCACGCGCCCGCCGAGCCGCGCGAAGCCCACCACGATGTTGCGCGCGAAGTCCTTGTGCACCTCCAGGAAGTCGCCCTGGTCCACCACGCTCCGGATGGCGTCCTTGCTGTCGTAAGGCTGCTGCACCGCGTCCGGCACCAGCGCGTCCAGTGCCGGGTCCTCGCGGTCCGGCGGGTCGTCGTTGGGCAGCAGCGGCGCGTCCTCGGCGTTGTTCAGCGGCAGGAACCCGAGCAGGCGGCGGATCTGCGCCATGCACTCCGCGTCGTCGCCGGCGGTGAAGTGGCTGACGCCGCTGACGCGGGCGTGCACCTCGGCCCCGCCCAGCTCCTCGCTGCTCACCTTCTCCTTGGTGACCGCCTCCACCACCTCCGGCCCGGTGATGTGCATGACCGAGGTGCCCTCGACCATGAAGACGAAGTCGGTCAGCGCCGGGGAATACACCGCGCCGCCGGCGCAAGGGCCCAGGATGGCCGAGATCTGCGGCACCACGCCGCTGGCCAGTGTGTTGCGCAGGAACAGGTCGCTGTAGCCGGCCAGCGACACCACGCCCTCCTGGATGCGGGCGCCGCCCGAGTCGTTCAGCCCGACCACCGGGATGCCGAGCTTCATGGCCAGGTCCAGGACCTTGCAGATCTTCGCGGCGTTGGACTCGCTCAAGCTGCCGCCGAACACGGTGAAGTCCTGGGCGTACACCGCCACCGGCCGCCCGTGCACCCGGCCCGTGCCGGTGACGCAGCCGTCGCCGGGCGGCTTGTGCTCGGCCATGCCGAAGGCGTCGCAGCGGTGCGTCACGAATGCGTCCCGCTCCTCGAACGAGCTCTGATCCAGCAGCAGCTCCAGCCGCTCCCGAGCCGTGAGCTTGCCGCGGGCGTGCTGCGCGGCCACGCGCTCGGCGCCGCCGCCGGCGGCGGACTGCGCGCGCAGCTGCTGCAGCCGCTCGGTCACCTCGCGGCTCATTCCCCGCCCTCCACCAGCTCGGCCAGCACCCCGCCGGCCGCGGACGGGTGCAGAAACGCGATGCGCGTGCCATGCGCCCCGGCGCGCGGCTGCTCGTCGATCACGCGCAGGCCCCGGGCCTTGACGCCCTCCAGGGCCGCGCCGACGTCCTCCACCGCCAGCGCCAGGTGGTGCAGGCCAGGCCCGCGTTTCGCGAGGAACTTCCCGACCGGGCTGTCCGGGCTGAGCGGCCGCATCAGCTCGATGCGAGTCTCCCCCGCGTACAGCATCTGCACTTCGACGCCCTGGTCGGCCACCACCTCGCGCACACCCACCCGCAGGCCCAGAGCGTCCCGCCACAGCGCGGTGGCGGCGTCCAGGTCCTCGACCGCGATGGCGACGTGGTCAATGCCGAGCGGGTTACGCATGCACGCCGGGGGAGTATAGGCTTGGCGTGTCACGTCCGCTCCTCGCGGCGCGCGCACGCTCGGCTACCGTAGATTCGGCTTGCTGGCAGCATGCGCGCGGACCATGTGCGCGGACCTGCGCGAGCCCATCCAGCGTTAACCAGTTCCCGCGCCCGCTCATGCCGTTTCAATTCGTCTTGCTCCGCCGCGCGGAACGCGCGCTGCCTACCAGACCCCTGCGGCGGATGGCCTGAGCGGTAGCGTGAAACCCAATGAGGCGTTTCCTCGGCAAGCGCCGCCGGCTAGCGCGCGGAAGGACGGCTGCGCGCGCTGAATTCGAAAGCGCCGAGGTCCGCGGTCGCGTCCTGCGGCCGCGGCCACGACCGACCGGGCGCCAGGTATTCGAACACGACGGCGTGCTCGGGCAGCGCGGCCGCCGCCAGGGCGGTGCCGGCGTCGCGGCAGGGTGAAACCGGAAGCAGGCTGAAGTCCTGAGTTCCGAACCTGCGGAAGCCGGGAACCAGACCGTACACGCCGCCGCCGTGGTCCACCAGGGTGCCGTCGAAGGAGCTGAAGCTGGTGTGCCAGCCCTGGCTCAGCCAGTTGTTCCAGAGATCCAGGATGCCGCTGGAGTCGAGCAGCGCCAGCCGGCTGCCGCCCGCGAGCGCGTACACGACGTTGTTGCGGCAATCAGCGCTCTCCTGGTTGGTGGACAGGCGGAACAGTGTGGTGTTGCCACTGCGCGTGGAGACGACGGTGTTGTGGTAGAAGTGCAGTGTGCCCTTGCGATACTGGGACGTGATCCCGGAGTCGCCGCCGTAGTGGCAGATCTGGCTGTTGCCGGCGCCGTCGGGCTCGACCAGGACGTTGCCGTACACGAAGGTCGCGCGGTACTCGGGCAGGTTGATGACGAAGGAATAGTCGCTGTCCACGAGGTCGAGCTGGCGGTTGCCGCTCTCGATCCAGTTGTAGCGGATGACGGTGCCGGCGGAGCGGTCCTTCAGGTTGTTGCCCGGGCAGTTGGCGCGCAAGGGTCCGAAGCAGTTGAACTGGAAGGTGATGCGCTGCGCCTCGGTGTAGTTGTTGTGCTCGTAGATCGAGCCTTCGATGCCGTTGGCGTGGATCTCGCAGCCTTCGACCAGCACGTCTTCGCTGTTGGCGGCGGTGAAGAAGCCGTTGCCGCAGTCGTGGAGCACGCAGTCGCGCACCTCCAGGAACTCGACCTTCTCGACGTAGATGGCCGCGGCATTGCTGAGATAGCGGGTGAGGCCGTTGCGCCCGGTGAAGGTGTACGGCGGGCGCGCGCTGCGGATCTCCAGGCCCTCGATGCGGATGTAGGCGGGCGTGGTGTCCGGAGGCGAGTTGGCGCCCCCCACCTTGATGACGCCACGGTCCTCGTTCCAGTAGTTGAGCTGGGGGCGCGTGGTGGCGTCGCGGCCGTCGATGACCGGGAGTTGTCCCTCAGGTCCCGGGACGCCGCGCACGCGGATCCAGGCGCCGGCGGCGCCGCGCCGCCCGATCACCCACTTCTCCGCGTAAGGAGCCGGCCGCCAGTGGATCGCCACCGTGTCGCCCGGCTGCAGCGACTCCCAGGGCACCGCGCCGATGCTGGCATAGGGCTGGCCGGGTCCGACGTCGTAGGTGCTGCCCTGGGCGCCGGCGAGCAGGAACAGGCCGAGGAGATGCATGCGGCCAGCCTAGGCCCTGGGCGTGCGGGCGCGCCGTCCGTAGGCGTCAGTAGTCGCGGCGGCGGAACTGCCAGACGCCGAGGCCCAGCATGCCCAGGGCGAACAAGGCCGTGGTGCCCAGGGAGAACACCCAGTCCACCTCCGGCACCTGGTGCGAGAAGCGCAGCTCCCAGGCCTGCTCCGACAACAGGCCGCGCGAGACCATCCAGGCGTTCAGGTCGCCGAGATCGGAGACCTTGGGCAGCACGGTGTAGACGGCGTCGAGGACCTGGCGCAGGCCGGAAGGCCCCTCGCCCACCGTCATGTCCAGGACCTGGCGCGTGGTGGCCACCGCGGAACCGGCGCCCCACACGCCCACGGCCGCCAGCGCCGACAAGGTGCCGGAACGGGTCAGGACGGCCACCGGCACGGCCACCGCGTACAGGACCGCGAAGCCGAACACGAGCGTGAGGATGCAGGCGAGATAGCCCAGGCTGGCGAAGTCCGTGCGCACGGCGAACGCCAGCCAGGTGCCGCCGAACAGCAGCAGGCCGAACAGGAATACGAAGCCGATGCCGCCGGAGTACTTGTACAGCAGCAGGCGGCTGCGTCCGATCGGCCGCGCCAGCATCAGATCCAGCGTGCCCTTCTGCAGCAGGCTGGGAAGGAAGCCCGCGCTCACCAGCAGCGCCACCAGCAGGCCGATGAAGCCGGCGAAGGTGTTGGCCAGCCCGGTCTGGAACATCACCATCATCTCGGCGGCGCTGAACTCGCCCGTGGGGAACTCCCACAGGCCGAACAGCAGGCTGACGGCATGGCCGCCTTCGACCTCCTCGTCCCGCGCGGAGCGCACGGCCACCCGGTACACCGGGCCGCCGTCCCGCTCGCCCTGCTCGGCCACGTGCACGTGGTCGTAGCCAAAGGCCCGGAAGCGCTGCTCCAGGAAAGACCGGCGCTCCGGCGCGCCGACCGGAGGCAGGGGCTCCGGATCCTGTTCTTCTTCGTCCACGAACAGGCGCCGGGCCGCACGCTGCTGCTCGTGACGCTGCCAGCTCTGCACCATGGTGTCCAGGTCGGCCGGCGCGAGAAAGCGCACCTCGATCCAATGCCCGCCCTCGAGCTCCGGCGGCAAGCCGTCCCCGGCGCGGACGGCGGAGGCCGCGGAGAGCTCGAAGCTGCCGCCGCCGTGGCTGGAGCTGGTGCTGCTGCCCATGCGCAGCGTCAGCTGGTCGAGCTCGCGCGCCCGCTCCTCCAGCACGTCGGCCGCCGTGCGCACGTGGAACGCGATGCTGAAGCAGGCCAGGGTGAACAGCAGCGCGAACGCCGACAGCACCTGGAAGGCGCGCCGGTCCCAGGCCTCGGCCAGCGCATCGCGGAATACGGCCAGCCACACCCTCACGCGCCGGCCTCCAGGGTCTGCAGGAACACCTCCTCGAGGGACAGGCGCTTGCCCGCGAGCCCGCGGATGCCGACACCGCGCGCGCGCAGCAGGTCCACCACCCGGTCCACGTCCGGCTCGCGCTCCACGCTGACCTCGACGCCGCCGGGGAAGGCCTCCACGGCCACCACCAGCGCGCGCAGCTGCTCGAGCAGCTCCGGCGTCGGCGGTGGGGCGGTCTCGATGCGGAACACGTTGCCGGCGCGCGTCAGCGCATCCAGCGTGCCTTCGCGCACCAGCAGCCCCCCTTCCAGGATGCCCACGCGGTCGCACACGCGCTCCACCTCGCTGAGCAGGTGCGAGTTGAGGAAGATGGTCCTGTCCTGCTGCTTGAGGCGTTCCAGCAGGGCGCGGATCTCGGCCCGGCCCACCGGGTCCACGCCGTCCGTCGGCTCGTCCAGGAACAGGATCCGGGGATCCCCGACCAGGGCCTGCGCCAGGCCCAGGCGTTGCTTCATCCCCTTGGAATAACCGCGGACCTTGCGCCCGGCCGCGGCCGTCAGGCCGACCAGCTCGAGCAGCTCCGGGACGCGCCGGCGCAAGGTGGCGGACGCGACGCCGGCCATGGCCCCGTGCAGGCGCAGCGCGCTTTCGCCGGTCTGGTACTCCGGAAAGCGGTGGTCCTCGGGCAGGTAGCCCACCGGCCGGCGCGCCTGCGGCCTCCCGGACGGCTGGTCCAGGATGCGGCCCTCACCTGCGTCCGCGCGCACGATGTCGAGCAGGATCTTGATCAGGGTGGTCTTGCCGGCGCCGTTGCGGCCGAGCAGGCCGTAGATCTCGCCGGGCCGGACCTGCAGGCTGACGCCGCGCAGCGCCTCCACGGCGCGCGCGCCGCGGCCGTAGCGCTTGCGCAGGCCGGCGGCCAGGATCGCGTCCACGGCGGAGATCCTAGGCGCGCCGCCGGCCGCGGCGCGCGCTCACTCGCCGGCCGCAGCCGCGGTCGCGGGCGCGCCCGGGACGGCGCGGCGGCCGCGCGGCATGCCGGATTCCGGCTCCAGCAGGCGCAGATCGGAGACGGTCACGGTGATCGCGCCGTAGTCGTCCCGCGGCACGCCCTCCAGAAGATACGGCCCGGCGGTCAGCACCCAGGGGGCCAGGCGCCGGTACACCTGCGGGAACATGACGGTCTCGTACAGCGCGCTCGTGTCCTCGAAGGTCAGGAACAGCATCGGCTCGCCGCCACGGGTGTGCAGCGGCTTCTGGGTGACCTGCCAGCCGACCAGGCGCACGCGCCGGTTCAAGTGCTCGCGCAGGTCGCAGGCGCGGATGGCGCCGCTCGCGGCGATGCGCTCGCGGTACAGCTCCAGCGGATGGGCGCTCACCAGGAAGCCGAGCGCTTCCAGCTCCTGGCGCAGCAGCCGCTCGCGGCCGTACTCGGCGGTGGCGGGGGCCTGGGGCAGCGCGGACCGCGCCGCCCGGCCGGTGCCGAACAGCGTGCCGGTGCGGCGCAGCGGGTCGGCGTAGCGGCGCGCGTACAGCGCCGCCGCGCGCATGCGCTGCGCGCGCGGCATGCCGTCCGCCAGTGCGTCGCAGGCGCCGGCGCGCACCAGCGCCTCCAGCTCATCCGGCGCCGGGCGCACGCGCGCCAGCAAGTCGTCGAAGCCGGGGAACGGCCCCCCCGCCGTGCGCGCGGCCAGGATGGCCGCGCGCGTGGTCACGGACAGGCCGCGGATCTGGCGCAGGCCCACGCGGATGGCGCCGTCGCGGCCCTGGAAGCTGTCGCCGCTGCGGTTCACGCACGGCAGTTGCAGGCGCAGCCCCATGCGCACCGCCTCCGCCAGGTACGCGAAGGTGGAGTAGTAACCGCCGTAGTTGCCGAGCACCGCCGCCATGAACTCGGCCGGGTGATGCGCGCGCAGGTAGGCCGAGCGGTAGCTCACCTCGGCGTAGCTGGCCGAGTGGGCCTTGCAGAAGGAGTAGCCGCTGAAGGACTCGATCTGCCGCCACAGCTCCTCCGCCGTGGGGCGGTTCAGGCCGCGGGCCAGGGCTCCGCTCAGGAACTGCTGGTGGTAGGCCTCCAGCAGCGCCGCCGCGCGTTTGCGCGACATGGCCCGGCGCAGCCCGTCGGCGTCCTGCGGCGACATGCCGGCGACGGTCTCCGCCACCTTGAGCACGTCCTCCTGGTACGCCATCACGCCGAAGGTCTCCCCCAGCAGGTGGCGCAGCTCCGGGTGCAGGTACCACGCGTCCCGGTGGCGGCCGGTGGCGCGCGCCTCGTGGAAGCGCTCCACGTAGGCCTGCATCATGCCCGAGGAGGCGATCCCGGGGCGGATGATGGAGGACGCGGCCACCAGCACCTCGAAGCTGCGGCAGCGCAGCTTCTGCAGCAGGCTGCGCATGGACGGCGACTCGATGTAGAAGCAGCCCATGGTGTCGCCGCGCTCGAGCAGCTCGCCGGTGCGCGCGTCGCGCTGCGGATCCAGGCGCGCGAAGTCGGGCCCGGATCCGCAGTTGCGCGCCACCGCCGCGGCGGCGTCGCGGATCACCGCCAGCCCCCGGTTGCCGAGCAGGTCGATCTTGGCCAGGCCCGCCTCCTCCACCGCGTACATGTCCCACTGGGTGATCACCACCAGCCCGTCGCCGGTCTCCTTGGCCGCGTGCTGCAGGGGCAGGCAGTCGGTGAGCACCCCCGGCGCGATGACCACGCCGCCGGCGTGGATGCCGAGGTGCCGCGGGAACTCCTGGATCTCGTCGGCGCGGCGCAGGATCGTGCGCCACGGCTCGGCGTCGAGCGGCAGGCGCGCGCACGCCGGCAGCCGGCGCAGGGCCGCGCCCGCCAGCTCGCCCTGGAAGTACCAGGGCAGGGCCCGGGTAATCGGGCCGATCTCGCTGGCGGGCACGCCCTCGGCCTTGGCCAGCTCGCGGATGGCGCCCCGGGCGCCGAAGCTGGCGTGCGTGCTGATCATGGCCACGCGCTCGCGCCCGAAGCAGCGGTACACGAAGTCCAGCACCGCGTCGCGCTCGTCCCAGGCGAAGTCCAGGTCGATGTCGGGCAGGTCGCTGCGGCCGGAGTTCAGGAAGCGCTCGAAATACAGCCCGTGGCGCAGCGGGTCCACGTGGGTGAAGCCGAGCAGGTAGCTCACCAGGCTGTTGGCTACCGAGCCGCGCCCGCAGTTCTGGATGCCTTGCTCCCGGGTCCAGCGCACGATATCGGACACGATGAGGAAGTAATCGGCAAAACCGAGCCGCGCGATCAAGTCCAGCTCCTTGCGCAACTGCCCGCGGTAGCGCGCGTCGGGCCCCGCCAGCCCGCGGCTGCGGCGCCCTTCTTCGCAGCGCCGCGCCAGCTCGGCCGCGGCGCTGGCGCCGCCGGGGAGCGGATAGCGCGGCAGGCGCTTGCGGTCGGTCGGGATGCGGCAGTCGCAGCGTTCCGCCAGCTCCACGGCGTTGCGCAGCGCCTGCGGCGCGTGCGCGTAGTCCACCGTCATCTCCGCCGGTCCTTTCAGCCAGGCATGCGGCGGCGCCAGCAGGCCCGGGTCCAGCCGCGAGCGCGTGGTGTTGCGCCCCATGCACACCAGCAGCGCGTGGCGCTCGAAGTCGGCAGGATCGGCGAAGGCGACGTCCGGGGCGGCGATGGGCGGCAGCTCCAGCTCCTCGGCCAGCAGCAGCTCGGCGCGGCCGAACGGCCCCGGGCGCAGCGCCACGTACAGGCCGCCCGGAGCGCCGCTCTCGCGCAGGGCCGCGAGCAGCGCGCCGTCGCGGCTGAGCACGGCGCAGCCGGCGTCGCTCTCGGCCAGCAGCCAGTCCTGGAGCTTGCGCGAGCGCCCCACGCCGCCCGCTTCCGCGGCGACGTGCTCCAGCTGGGCCCGGGTGCTGAGCCGGCACAAGGCGGCGTAGCCGCGCTGCTCCACGGCGATGAGCTGCGCTTCCACGCCTTCCACGCGCAGGCGCAGGCCCAGCAGCGGCTTGATCCCGTTGGCTTCGCAGGCCTTCTGGAACGGCAGCGCGCCCCACAGGCCGTTGCGGTCGGCCATTCCGAGCGCCATGACGCCACGGGCCGCGGCCCGTTCCGCCAGGGCTTCCACCTTGGAGGCGCCCCAGTGGAACGACCAGGGCGTGGCGACGGCGAGCTGGGCGCAGCGGAACATCTGATATTTATCATATATCCCGTGTCAAGGGGCGGCGGTCCTCCCCGGCGTTGCCGCAGGCGCCGCGCCTCAGAAGGCGCTGGGCGCCTGGTACGGCGCGAACACGGCGCTCAGGGCCGCACTGATCTCGCCCACGGTGGCGTCGGCTTCCACCGCCGCCAGGACCGGCGGCCCGAGCGGCGCGGCCGGATCGGCGGCGGCGGCCGAGACCCGGTCCAGGGCGCGCAGCAGCGCGCGCCCGTCGCGCCGGCGCCGCAGGTCGTCCAGGGCGGCGAAGATGTGCTCGCGCGCCTGCGGGTCCGGCCGGAACACTTCGGCGCGCGGCGCGCCGTCCACGCGGAACCGGTTCACGCCCACCACCACGCGCTCGCCGCTCTCCACCTCGCGCTGGTGGCGCAGCGCCTCGCGGTGGATCTGGCGCTGCACGTAGCCGGCGCGCACCGCGCCCAGCATGCCGCCGTAGTCGCTGTCGATGCGGCGCATCTCCGCCACGACCGCCTCCTCCAGGTCCAGGGTCAGCTTCTCCAGGAACGGGGAGCCGCCCAGCGGATCGGCCACCGCGGCAGCGCCGCTCTCGTAGGCCAGGACCTGCTGGGTGCGCAGCGCCAGGCGCGCGGTCCGCTCCGTGGGCAGGCCCAGCGCCTCGTCGTAGGAGTTGGTGTGCAGGGACTGCGTGCCGCCCAGCACCGCCGCCAGCGCCTGCAGGGTCACGCGCACGGCGTTGACTTCCGGCTGGTCGGCGGTCAGCGCGCTGCCGGCGGTCTGGGTGTGGAAACGCAGCATCTGCGCGCGCGGGTCGGCCACGCCCAGGCGCTCCCGCACCAGCCGCGCCCACACGCGCCGCGCGGCCCGGAACTTGGCCACCTCCTCGAACAGCTCGTTGTGGGCCGCGAAGAAGAAGGACAGGCTGCGGGCGGTGGCGGCCAGGTCCAGGCCGGCGGCGCGCGCGGCCTCGAGGTACGCCAGGCCGTCGCCCAGGGCGTAGGCGACCTCCTGCACCGCCGTGCAGCCGGCTTCGCGCATGTGGTAGCCGCTGACGCTGATCGGGTGGAAATTGGGGGCCACGTCCTGCTGCAGCTGGAACAGGTCGGTGGTCAGGCGCATGGCCGGCGCGACGTCGAAGCGGTAGTTGCCGCGGGCGATGAACTCCTTGAGGATGTCGTTCTGCACCGTGCCCAGGATCGCGGCCGGCGCCACGCCCTGGCGCCGGCACAGCACCACGTACATGCTGAACAGGATCAGCGCCGTGGCGTTGATCGTCATGGACGTCGACACGCGGCCCAGCGGGATGCCGTCGAACAGGCGCTCCAGGTCGCGCAGGGAATTGATGGCGACCCCGACCTTGCCGGCTTCCGCGCGCGCCAGCACATGGTCGCTGTCGTAGCCGATCTGCGTCGGCAGATCGAAGGCCACGCTCAGTCCGGTCTGGCCCTGGTCCAGCAGGTAGCGGAACCGGCGGTTGGTCTCGGCGGCGGAGCTGTAGCCGGCGTACTGGCGCATGGTCCACAGGCGGCCGCGGTACATCTGCGGATGGATGCCGCGCGTGAACGGATACTGGCCCGGGCCGTCCGCGGGCGCCGGCGCGTCGCCGGGGACGTACACCGGCTGCAGCGGCAGGCCCGAGGCCGTGGCCACCCGCCCACCTGGCAGCGCGGCCTCCGCGCGCTCGGAGTCCAGATTCCGGCGCTGCTCCCCCGTGGACCGCCCATCGCGCATGCGCAGGCCCATTGTAGGCTGCGCTTGCTAGGCTAGGACCTTCGAGCGGTCCCAACCCCGAACCCCCATTCCCATCCGTCCCGCATCCGGAATCGAGCACATGCGCGTTCTCCCGTTCCTCATCGCCGGGGCTCTGGCGCCGGCGTCCCTGCTGGCGCAGTCCAACGCCACCTCCACGCTGGTGACCTTCGGCGACGTCATCAATGGCAGCTGCACGGCGACGCTGAGCAACG
Source organism: Planctomycetota bacterium (assembly GCA_004295085.1). GTDB lineage: Bacteria > Planctomycetota > UBA1135 > UBA1135 > UBA1135 > SHNF01. Next base: position 187,325 of record SHNF01000011.1, read on the forward strand.
CCACGTCCGGCGTGGGCGCGTACATCATTCCGTCGCTCCTCGATACCGGCAGCAACTACCTGGTCGGTCTCTCCGGCGATCCCAACGATCTGCTCGCCGTCGGCCTGGACCTGGCTTCCGGCGGCACTTATTTCCAGGGCAACACCAACGCCCAGGGCCGCTATTCGGTGAGCTTCAACCTGGTGGTCGCGCCCAGCTTCCTGGACCGCAAGGTGTACTGGCAGGGTTTCACGCAGACCGCGGGCCCGTCGTTCCAGGACTTCAGCAACCTGCGGGTGATGACCTTGAACAACGCCAACCGCTGGCAGGCCGCCTGCACCGACGCGCCGCAGCCGAGCGCCAACCTGGGCTTCGTCGTGTCCAAGCGCGGCGCCAACAACCGTGCCACCGAGGTATTCGTATGCGGCGGCGGGCCGGCCCTGCTCACCGATCCGGCCACGCCTTACCACTGCACCGACAAGGCCTGGATCTACGACGTCCTGCGCGAACAGCACACGGAACTCCCCGGCGGCATGAACGTGAGCCGCGCCTTCCACAACGCCGTGCGCCTGAATGACGGCCGCATCATGGTCGTGGGCGGCGTCACCTTCGGCGGCCAGCAAGGCTCGAATTTCTACACCGTCGTGCTCAATTCCTGCGAGGTCTACGACCCGCTGGCGCAGACCTGGACCCTGACCCCACCCATGAGCGCCTACCGCGCCGGCGCCACGGCCAACCTGCTGCCGGACGGGCGCGTGTTCGTCGCCGGCGGCACCGAGGGCGACTCGCAGCACCGCCTGTTCGACGTCACCGACCTGCTGGACTCGGCGCTGCGCTCCACCGCGATCTACGATCCGGTCGCCAACACCTGGAGCGCCGGACCGGACATGCCGGGGCGCAAGGCCGGGGCCGGCTCGATCGTGCTCAACGACGGCCGCGTCCTGATCGCCGGCGGCATCACCTACGAGCTCATCATCGGGATCCCGGTGCCGAGCTTCTCGGACCGGGCCTTCGTGTACAACCCTTCCAGCGGCGCCTACACCAGCGCCAACATGCAGGACGGGCGCGCCTTGTTCGGGATCACCCTGCTCAACGACGGGCGGGTCCTGTGCGCCGGCGGCGGCGGCGGCGACATCCTGAACATCGGCCCGATCCGCAAGGCCGAGATCTACAACCCGGCCAACAACACGTTCACCGCCACCCCCAACCTGCCCAACGACGCGGCCTTCCCGGTGGCGGTGACCCTGGCCGACGGCCGCGCCATGGTGCTGGGCGGAGCGACCGGCAGCCTGGACGACCCGATCCCCACCGCCCTGTGCTCGATCTACAACCCGACCGCGAACACCTGGACCGCGGTGGACGCCATGGACGTCGCCCATGGGGGCGGCGCCGGCGCGATCCTGGAGGACGGCAGCGTGTACTACTCCGGCGGCGAGACCAACAACGGCCAGGCCACCAACGCGGCGGAGAACTACACGCCGTAGGATCGGATCGAACGCTTACCGGGGCGGAGACGGTTCGATCTGCCGTACCGGAACTACCAGCTCAGCACGTACTGCACCGCGAGCGAGTAGATCGCCGTGCGGTACGTGTCGAAGGAGAAGTCGCTGAGGGACTGGTTGACCCCGCCCTGCACGCTGTCGGGCAGCGCGGCGACCAAGGCGAAGTGCCAGTCGCCGCCGTTCTCCCCCCACAGGCTCAGCCCCAGCGTGGCGTGCCAGGTGTTGAAGGCGTGCGATCCGGGCCCGATCGAGCCCGCGGTCGGATCGCTCTGCCAGCCCAGGCCGCCGCGCACGGTCAGGTCCCGGGCCAGGTCGCGCTCATAGCCAAGCGACAGCGTGTACACGTCGTGCCAGCGCAGGTCCAGGTCGAAGCTGGTGTCGCCGTTGCCGCCCACCAGCTCGCGAAAGTCGTCGTTGCTCGGGCCGCTCAGGAGCACGGGCCAGCCCGAGAAGGTGTCGGACCACTCGGTCCAGGTGGCGTCCAGGTGCAGCCGGTCCCGAGCGGACGGGGCATGGCTCAGGCCCAGGCCCAGCTGCTGGGGAAAACGCACGTCCTCGACCGTGACGTCGTAGTGGCTGCGGCCGTTCAGCCCGTAGAAGTCCAGAATGGGCCCCAGCTCGGGCTCCAGGTTGATGTCCACGCCGCCCTCGAGGTCGGTGCGCGTGGACGGGCTGCGGTACCAGGCGCCCACGCGCCAGTTGCGGGCCGGCTCCCACAGCAGGCCGAGGTGCGCGTCGGCGGCCAGCACCCCCTCGGCGTCGCCGTTGTACTCCGCCTGCATGGTGTCGATGTTGAACGGATCGTCCGACAGGAACTCGCCCCAAGTGTTGCCGAAGGGACTGTCGCCCTGGAAGGTCTCCACGATGTCGAACTCGGCGGCCGACTGCAGGCCCACCCGCGTGTGGCGCAGCGAGGCTCCCACCCCCACCGAGAAGCTCTCGTCCAGGCGCCAGGCGAAGACGGGCTGCAGCGCCACCTGCAGCACGTGGTTGTCGATCTCGATCTCGCGCATGCGCGTGGGCGTGCCGACCTGCAGCTCGGTGTCCCGGTCCATGGTCACGCCTCCGGCCAGGGTAGGCGTGAGGGTCACGCCCAGGAAGCTGCGGTCGCTCAGGGCTGCTGCGTAGCCGAGCCAGAGTCCCCCGCCGAAGGCCGGATCGGCCGCGAACGGCTCCCCGGACGCGTCGCGCCCCTCCACGGTGGCATAGAACAGGCGGCCGGTCGCCTCCAGCGTGCCGGCGTGCGGCTGGCGGGGGCCGTCCCCGAACAGGAATGCCAGGGTCGCCGGATTGCGGGCCGAGTCGAGCACGCTGTCGGCGGCAGCCCCGCTGGTCCCGGCCCGTCCGGCCGAGAGCGCGGAGATGCCGGTGATCTCGCCGCCTTGCTGCGCGCTCAGGCGCGCGCCGAACAGCGCCCAGACCAGCAGGCGCGCGGTCCAGGCGCCGGCCCCGCTCACTTCCAGCCCTGGTCCTCCGCGGGCGCGTGCGCGCCCAGGAACGCCAGGAGCTCCGCCATGTCCTGCGGCATCCCGACCTGAAACCGCATTTCCTGCCCCAGTGCGGGGTGCTCGAAGCGCAGTGCGCTGGAGTGCAGCAGCGGCCGCTCCACGGGCGGAGCGCCAGGCGGGAGCAGCCCCGGCCCGTAGTTGCGGGCCCGGTACAACCAGTCACCCACCAGCGGCAGGTCCACGGCGGCGAGGTGCACCCGGATCTGGTGCGTGCGCCCCGTCCTGGGCTGCACGCGCAGGTGCGCGCAGTTGCGGAAGCGCTGCACCACCTCCCAGAAGGTCAGCGCCTCGCGCACGCCTTCGGCCAGTGCGCGCACGGTGCGCATGCGCTCGGGATGGTGCGGGTCGCGCGCGATGGGGCGGTCAATCCAGTCCGACTGGAACCGGGGCCGGCCATATACCACTGCGGCGTATTCTTTTTCCACGGTGCGCTTGGCGAACTGCTCCTGCAGGTTAGTGAACGCAGTCTGCTCCAGCGCCACCACGCACACCCCCGAGGTCTCGCTGTCCAGACGATGCACGATGCCGGGCCGCAGCGCGCCCTGGTTGATGGGGAGGCGCGGCCCGTAGCGCTCGTGCAGGAAGCGGGCCACGCTGGGACGCGGGTCGCCGGCCGCCGTTCCGTGCATGGGCAGACCGGCCGGCTTGTCGAGGATCGCCAGCCATTCGTCCTCGTACAGGACCGCCGGCGCCTGGGCGGGGCCCATCGGCTCCAGCTCCGGCGGCTCCAGCAACAGCTCCTGACCGCTCTCCACCGCCGTCCCCGGCTTCACCACCACCGCGCCGTCCACGCGCAGGCGCCCGTCCCGGATCCACTGGGACAGCCGGGAGCGCGAGACCGGAAGACGCAGCAGCTCGCTGGCGGCCCGGTCCAGGCGTTCGCCGTGCAGGGCCGGAGGCACGCGGGCGCGCGCGGGCGGAAGCGGATCCAGCATGGAAACCGGGGCGTCGTCACAGTCTAGAAAAGCTGGGGCCGCGCCTCTTGCGGCATGCACCCGGCAGCCAGGGGGGCGCCAGCCACGGCAAGGGAATAGCCGCCCGCGCCGGCAGCGGGTACCCTGGCCCGGCGTCCGCCCGGCGCCCCTCACACACCCAGCATGGCCTCGACCTCCGCTCTCCTCACCACCACGCTCCTGTACCTCGGCGCGCCGGCCCAGGATCCGGCCGGCGATGGCGCGACGCCGGCCATGCCCGGGCTTGTCGCCGTCCCGGCCGGCAAGGTCAGCATCGGCCGCGACCCGAAGGAGGCGGAAAAGCTCATCCAACAGAGCCCGATCTCCGCCCAGGAGATCGGCGGGATGACCCCGCGCTGGGAGACCAACCTGCCCGTGTTCTACATCGGGCCGACCGAGGTCACCAACGAGATGTATCTGCGCTTCGTGCAGGCCACGGGTCACCAGCCGCCGGTGTCCTGGGCCGTCATCTCGCGCGAGCTGCGCCTGGCGATCCTGGAAGACCTGCGCAAGAACGATCCCACGAAGGTCCTGGATGACCAGGCGCTGGGCCGCTGGTGGGACGAGTACTGGGACGACGGCAAGTGGAACGACTTCGAGCTGAAGTGGGAGATGCCGGCCCACAAGGCCCTCGAGCCGGTGGTGTACGTCAGCCAGTACGACGCCAAGGCCTACTGCCGCTGGGCCGGGCTGCGCCTGCCCACCGAGCTGGAATGGGTGCGCGCGGCGCGCGGGGACGACGCGCGCGTGTGGCCCTTCGGCGACAAGTTCGACCCCAAGATCGTGAGCTGCCGGACCACGGATCCGCGCCATCTTTCCAACAAGCCGCTTCCGGCCGGCAGCTTCCCGGGGAACGCCTCGCCCTACGGCTGCGTGGACATGGCCGGCAACGCCTACGAGTGGACCGGCAGCTACTACAACGCCTTCAAGGATTTCAAGAGCTGGAAGGTCAAGACCACGGCTGGCGAGACCACCATCCTGCCGCCGTTCGACGCCTCGGCTCCCGTGGCCAAGGGCGGGTGCTTCGCGCAGCCGGACTGGGGCACGCAGATCGACGTGCGCGTCGGCCTGTTTGCGCCGGCGCGCACCCCGTTCGTGGGCTTCCGCGTGGCCTCCGGCACGCGCCCCACGCGCAACATCGCCGAGCTGATCGCCGACGACGTGCACTACCGCGTGCTCGGAGCCACCGCCACCGAGGCGCTGGAGTTCGACGCCTCCATCGGCCTGGAGAAACGCCTGTATGCCGACCTGAAGCAGCTGGAAGCGGCGCGCCAGCCGTATCCGGCCGAGGACCGGATCACCCAGCCGGCTTCGCCGGCCGGCTACGCCGTGTTCGACGGCTACCAGTGCCTGGCGGCGGTGCCGCTGAAGTCCCTGGACTTCCCGGCCACCGACAAGCTGAACCGCGCGGCCATGGACCAGGGCCCGGTGCCGGTCGGCGTGCTGGTGAGCACCGAGGCCTTGCAGACGCCGGCGCTGGTCCCGGGAACCTACGTGATCTCCTATCTCCCGGAGATGAAGGTCGAGGAGATCCAGGAAGCCGGCGCCACCTTGCCGCCCAAGATCCTGAAGGAGCTGGAAGACAAGAAGCCGAAGAGCAGGAAGGGCAAGGAAGAGGAGGCGCCTGCGGAAGGCGAGCAGGACAAGGCCCCGGTGGATGCCGAGAAAGCGCTGCAGCCGGGCAAGGAGAAGGTGGACCTGACCGGCCTCGAACTGGAGCCGGAGCGCGCGCACCTCGTGCTGGTCAACCTGGACAACAAGGGCGTGGCCGCGCTGGGTCTCAAGAACGAGCCCAAGCTCGAGAGCCTCAAGCAGGCCGAGCAGAAGGTGGTCCTGAACGTGGGCGCAGACCGCGTGGACTTTCACTTCCGCGCCAACGGTCCCAAGGGCAAGGCCTACACCTTCCAGTTCGCGCTGCAGCCCATCGGCGACGGTGGCAGCCTGGTGAAGGAAGGCTTCTGGGATGGCAGCTACTTCGAAGTGAAGAAGGCCGCCCCAGGCGCCGGCAACTAGTGCGGCGCTAGCGCAGTCCGGACAGGTTGGCCTCCAGGGTGGCGGCCTCGGCGGCCAGGCTGCGCCGGCGCTCGCGCTCGGCGGCCACCGTTTCCACATCGGCGTGCTGGAGGAACCGGTCGTTGGCCAGCTTCTGGTCCAGGGAGTCCAGGCCGGCGCGCGCGCGCTGCAGCTTGCGCTCGAGCGACTGCGCCAGCCGGGCCGGCTCCACGCCTTCCGCGAGCGGCAGGTACACGGCCCCGCCCGTGCAGGCGTCGGTGCCCGTGCCCGGCGGGCGCGGCAGCCGCATGCCCACGACCACGCCCTCCAGGCCGGCGAGGAAGGCGATGAGGCCGGCGTTCTCCTGCGCGATCCGGGCCGCCGCCGCGTTCTCGGCGCTGAGCGTGCCGGCGGCGCGCTGCCCTGCAGGCACGTCCAGCAGGGCGCGCACGTTGCGGAAGGCGCGCACCGCGTCCTGCAGCAGCTCGAAGTCGGCCGCGGCCGCGGCATCGGCGCGCCCGGCGTCCTGCGGCCAGGGCGCGCGGATGCACAGGCCGGCGCCGGCACCGAAGCGCTCCGGGAGCTGCTCCCACAGCGCTTCGGTCAGGAACGGCGTGAACGGGTGCAGCAGGCGCAGCAGCGCCGAGAGCGTGGCGCCGAGGGTCCGGCGCACGGCGGCGGCGTCCGCCGGGTCGCTGGCGCGCAGCCGGCGCTTGGCGGCCTCCACGTACCAGTCGCAGAAGTCGTTCCAGGTGAAGCGGTACAGCGCCTGGGCGGCATCGTGGAAGCGGTACGCGTCCAGTGCCGCCGAGACCTCGGCCACGGTCGCGGCCAGGCGCGCGCCGATCCAGCGGTCCTCGAGCGCATCTCCCCCTTCGGGGGCGACCTCGCCCTCCAGATTCTGGAGCACGAAGCGGGCCGCGTTCCAGATCTTGTTGCAGAAGCGCTGGCCCAGCTCGAAGCGGTTCTCCGCCAGCTTGACGTCCTGGCCCTCGCGCGTCAGCACCATCAGGGAGAAGCGCACCGCGTCGGCGCCGTAGCGCTCGATCATCTCCACCGGGTCGATCCCGTTCCCCAGCGACTTGGACATGCGCCTTCCCTGCGCGTCCAGCACGGTCGGATTGATGTAGCAGACCGCGAAGGGGCAGCGGCGCTCCATCGGCATGCCGTCGAGGAACTCGTAGCCGGCCATCACCATGCGGGCCACCCACAGGTAGATGATCTCGCGCGCCGTGCTGAGCAGCTGGGTCGGATAGAAGCGGCGCAGGTCCGCCGTCTCCGCCGGCCAGCCGAGCGTCGCGAAGGGCCACAGCCAGGACGACGCCCAGGTGTCCAGCACGTCCTCGTCCTGGCGTACGATGGGCTTGCCGGTCTTTGGATGCGGCTCACCCGGGCGCAGATCCCTGCGCGAGGCCACCGGGACGCCGTCCCCGTCGTACCAGACCGGGATCCGGTGCCCCCACCAGAGCTGGCGGCTGATGCACCAGTCGCGCACGTTCTCCAGCCAGTCGAGGTACACCTTGGTCCAGCGCTCCGGCACGAAGCGCAGCGTCTCGGTTCGCACCGCTTCGATGGCTGGCCCCGCCAGCGGCCGCATCCTCACGAACCACTGCTCGCTCACGAGCGGCTCGATCGGAGTCTTGCTGCGATCGCTGACCGCCACGTTGTGCTCGTGCTCCTCCTCCTTCACCAGCAGTCCGGCCGCCTTCAGGTCGGCCAGCACCGCCTCGCGCGCCTTCTCCCGCGCGAGCCCGGCATACTTTCCCGCCTCCTTGCTGAGCCGGCCGTCCTTCTCCAAGATGTTCACGATCTGCAGCCCATGGCGAGCCCCGCGCTCGTAGTCGGCCGGATCGTGGCCCGGCGTCACCTTCACCGCGCCGGTGCCAAATTGCGGATCCACGGTCTCATCCGCGATCAGCGGAATCTCGCGCTCCAGCAAGGGCAGGATCACCGTCGCCCCGACCAAATAGCGGTAGCGCTCGTCCGCCGGATGCACGGCCACGCCGGTGTCGCCCAGCATCGTTTCGGGTCGCGTGGTCGCCACGGTGACGAACTCGCCGGGCTTCCCCTTCACGGGATAGCGGATGTGCCACAGCTTGCCCTTGCGCGCCACGTACTCGATCTCGTCGTCGCTGACCGCGGTCTGCAGCGCGCAGTCCCAGTTCACCAGCCGGGCGCCGCGGTAGATCAGCCCCTTCTCCCACAGCCGCACGAAGGCCTCGCGCACCGCTGCTGACATATCCTCGTCCAGCGTGAACTTGCTGCGCGTCCAGTCGCAGGACGCGCCGAGCCGCCGCAACTGCATCAGAATGGTGTTGCCGTACTGCTCCTTCCAGGCCCAAACCTGCCGCAGGAACTCCTCGCGGCCCATCTGCTCGCGCGTGACGCCCTTCTCCTGGTACAGCTTCTTTTCCACCACCGCCTGCGTGGCGATGCCGGCGTGATCCGTTCCCGGCAGCCACAGGGCGTCGTAACCCTGCATGCGCCGGAACCGGATCACGATGTCCTGCACCGTGTGGTTCAGCGCGTGCCCCATGTGCAGGACTCCGGTCACATTGGGCGGGGGGATCATGATCGTGAACGGGCCCTTGCGCCCCGGCGACGCCGGGGGCGTGAAGGCGCCGCTCCGCTCCCAGCGCTGGTAGATCTGCGGCTCGATCTGCTGCGGCTGGTAGCGGGTGGACAGGGTGGCCGGCGGGGTCTCCGTCATGAGCAAGCTATAGCGAAGCGCGGCACAAGAAATCTCACTCTCCTGTGCCGGACGCCTCGCCAACACGGACAGCTCGATAGCTCTACGCTATCCGGTGCTTGTCGATGCAGATCGCCATTCTGGCCAACCCATACTCCGGCCGTGGCAGCGGTCCGGCCAAGGCCGCCGCCATCGCCGAGGCTTTGCAACGGCGCGGGCACCGGACCGTGATCCGGGTCGGACAGGAGCGTCAGGATGCGTTGGCGTGGGCACAGGAAGCGTCGATCGAGGCCGACCGGCTGGTGGTCGTGGGCGGCGACGGCAGCCTGAGCGCAGTGGCGGATGGGCTGCCGCCGAATGCCCCGCCGCTGGCCTTGTGTCCGATGGGTACCAGCGATCTGATGGCGCGCGAGCTGCGGCTGCCGCGGCGGGTGGAGGCGGTGGCCAACGTGGTGGAACGGGGCCGCGTGCAGCAGGTGGATACGGGCCGCGTGAACGGACGGAGAGCCTGCCTGCTGTGGGGCTTCGGGCTGGATGGAGAGCTGATGCGGATGATGGAGGAGCGCCGGCAGGGCCCGATCCGCAAAGTGGAGTACCTGCCGCTGCTGTGGAGCATGATGCGGGATTGGGCGCCGAAGCCGCAGCGAGTGGTGGCCGACGGAGAGGACCTGGGAGAGTTCGACTTCGGCTTCGTCTCGGGCGGCCGCACCTACGCCTCCTGGCGCATCCGGCTGGGCCCCTCGGCCTACGACGACGGCTGGTGGGAGCTCTACGCCTTCCGGCGGGTGCAGGTGCCCAACGGCACCTTGTACGCGGCTGCCGCCCTCATGGGCCAGCTGCACCGTTCGCCCGGGGTGACCTGGAGGCGGGTGCGCTCGGTCCGGGTGGAGGGCCTGGAACCGACCCCGGTGCAGATTGACGGGGACTACTTCGGAACCACCCCGGTAACATTCGAAGTGAGCGACTTCCGCCTGCCCCTCCTGGTCCCCGCTGGATGAGACGCCGCTGCGAGATCCGTCCCGGCTTCCAGGCCGGCGCGGGGCAGCTTCCGCTGCTGGTGGCGGGCCCCTGCGTGGTGGAGGGGCCGCAGACCGTGGAATACGCGCTGGCGACGGCGGAGGCCTTGGCCGGGCTGCCCTGCCAGTGGGTGTTCAAGGCCTCCTATGACAAGGCAAATCGCCTGTCCTTGGCCTCTGGCCGCGGAGCCGGCCTGGACGCCGGGCTGGAGATCCTGGCGCAGATCCGCAGCCGCCTGGGGGTGCCCGTGCTCACCGACGTGCATCACCCGGAGCAGTGCGCGCCGGCCGCCGAGGTGGTGGACGTGCTCCAGATTCCCGCGCTGCTGAGCCGTCAGACCGACCTGCTGGTGGCTGCTGCAGCCACAGGCAAGGCCGTGAACGTCAAGAAGGGCCAGTTCATGGCCCCCGGCGACGCCGTGGCGGCCGCGCAAAAGCTCGCAAACTCCGGGAATCCCCGCGTATTCCTGACCGAGCGCGGCACGTTCTTCGGGTACGGCCGCCTGGTGGTCGATTTTGCTGCGCTTCCGGATCTGCAAGGCTCCGGCTTTCCCGTGATCCTGGACGGAACCCATGCGGTGCAGCGCCCGGGTGGGCTGGGCGACCGCAGCGGCGGCGACTGGACCCGTGCACCCATCCTCCTGCGGGCCGGGGCTGCCGCCGGCTACGACGGTTTCTTCCTCGAAACCCACCCTTGTCCCGAGCGCTCCCCCTCCGACGGCCCGAGCATGATCCCCCTGGCGCACCTGCGGGAGATCCTGGAGGAGGTCCTGGCGATCGCGGCGCTGCACTCGGGGCGGGCGCCGATCCCGGCATGACCTTGCCGACGGTGGCGGTGCCGGAAGGCGCCCCGAGCGCCGAGATGCTGGAGTCCACTCTCACGGACTACCGGGGATTCCGCTGCATCGGGGCCGGCGCCATGGGGGTGGTGTACGAGGCCCACCACGTGCCCCTGGACCGGCGCGTCGCGGTCAAGGTGCTGTCGCAGCTGGCCGGCAGCGGCCAGACCGCGGAGCGCTTCTTCCGCGAGGCCCGGGCCATGGCGCGGCTCAGCCATCCCAACATCGTGCCGGTGTTCGAGGTGGGCGGCGAAGGGCAGCTGCCGTTCTTCGCCATGGAGCTGGTGGGAGGCGGCAGCCTCAAGGAACTGCTGGCGCGCAAGGGCCCGCTGCCGCCGCGGCAGGCGGCCAGCATCAGCCGCGACATCGCCGAGGGCCTCAGCCACGCGCACCGGGCCGCGATCCTGCACCGGGACGTCAAGCCGGGCAACGTGCTGCTCGACTCCGAGGGACGGGCGCGACTCACCGATTTCGGGCTGGTGCGGCGCACCGACAGCGCGACGCTGACCGCCACCGACGCCATCGTCGGGACGCCGCAGTACATGAGCCCGGAGCAGGTGCGCTCCGAAGCGCTGGACGGCCGCAGCGACCAGTTCTCGCTCGGCGCAACCTTGTACGAGATGCTGGCCGGCGAGCCGCCGTTCCGCGGCGAGAATCCGGTCAGCGTGCTGCGCAGCATCTGCGAGGCGCAGCCGCGCTCCCTGCACAAGCTGCGACCGGAGATCCCGGTCACGCTGGAAGCGATCGTGATGCGCATGCTGGAGAAGGACCCGGCGCGGCGCTACCCGGACCTGGAGTCGGCGCGCGAGGATCTGGAGCGCTACCTCAACGGCGAGGCCGTGGAGGCCACGCTCCCCGGCGCGCTCACGCGCAACTGGCGCCGGCTGCGCGCCAATCGCGCGGCCTGGCGCTTCGCCCTGGCCTTCGCTCTGGTGGCCGCGGTGGCCGCGTTCTACCTGGGCCGTGATTTCCTGTCGCCGACCAGCCGCAGCGCCATGCTGGCGCAGGCGCGCGCCGCCTTCGACAAGGGCGAGATCGGCGAAGCCAAGCGCATCCTGGAGACCGGCGTGGACACGGCCACACTGGCCACTCCCATGGCGCTGAACCTGCGCGGCAACATCGCGCTGCGCGAGAACGACCCGGGCCTGGCGCTGTACTACTTCGAGGAGGCGCTGGAACAGATCCCGGACGATCCGGTCACCTTCGAGGAGATGCTGAAGGCCTGCGAAGCCATCGGCGACATCGAACGCGCGCGCCGCCACCTGCGCCGCGCCGAGCGCGCGGCGGCCGGCGGCGACCCGCTGGAGGCCGAGCGCCGGCGCGTGGCGCTCGGAATGGAGCATGCGCACTTCGACCGTCTGTGCGCCAAGCAGGCCTGGGACGCGCAGCAGAAGCTGCTGGCGCTGGCCGCGGCGACGAACGCCGAGGCGGCGGACGAGCGCGGGCGGCTGCTCAGCCTGTCCAGCGCGCAGGGCTACCTTGCCTCCGGCTTCATCAGCAACGGCCGCGAACGCCTGGCGGCCTACGAGGCCTTGTTCGGGCCGACCGAGCGCTCCGCGCTGGAAGCCTACATCCTGCGCTGCCTGGAGGCCTTCGTCGAGCGCGACCCCGAGGCCCGGCGCACCAAGCTGCTCGCGGTCTACGCGGATTCCCAGGGTTTCGGCGCCGCCACCTTCCGCTTCTCCGAAGCCGGCGAGTATTCCATGCTGGTGGCCCGCGAGATGCAGACGGTTCCCGGCCTCTCCGACGATCTCCGGGCCGAGGCCAAGCAGCTGGAGGATCGCTACCGGCTGCTGTGGGACACAGCGCGCGCGGCCACCGAGCTGGCCAAGGGGCAGATGGAGCGCTCGCTGCAATCCATCGCCACGCCTTCCGCCGAAACGTCCGTGGGGCCCATGGGCCGCGCGCGCGAGCTGATGGGCGGCTTGCTGAATTCGGTGTTCGGCGGCGAGGAAGCCCAGTGACGCTCCGGCGCACGTGGCGCCGGGCAAAAAAACACTGGGAGGCGCAGAACGCCCCCCAGGTCGGTCCCCCCGTGCCCCGGGAATCCGGAGCCGGGCTTTCGGTGCTAGATCTCGGCCAGCCGTCCGCCGTCCGAGGGCCAGGTTGAGCCGCCCTGGCGAGAAGGATCCAGTTCGCGCTCGAAGGCACCCCCGGCCGTGATCGCGGCGTTGCTCAGTCGCGCCGGCTCACAGCAGTCCAGGGTGAATCCCCCGCGTGGAAAGGACCAGTGGCCGGGAGCATGGCAGTCTTGCATCCCGCTGGGTTGAGTGAACGCCCCCAGCCACCGGTTCCAGGCTTGCGGCTCTTCCTTCCGCTCCTCCGCAGGGAGAAGGGCGGCAACCGCAAGCAAGAGCAACCACCGCATGACGCCTTCCCTATTGAGAATGCCGTGCCAACTGCGCACGGATTCGGACGGATCGCACAAGTCTTTTTTATACAATACTTTACGACGATGACCCGCAATCGTCCCGAAGCCCTTCCCGATTGCCGGTGTGCACTTCTTGCACACCGCAGCCGGGTGGCTTGACGGCCGCCGCTTCAGGCGCCGATGCCGCGCAGGCGGTTGTACAAGGTGCGCCGGGACACCCCCAGGCGGCGCGCCGCCTCCGCCTTGTTGCCGCCGGCTTCCTCCAGCACCCGCAGCAGGTGGCGGTCGGAGATCTCGCGCAGCGTCGGCTCCTCCACGCCTGCGCCAGAGTCGTCCAACAGCCGCTCCCATTCGGCCGCGGGCAGGCGGCCGCCGTACGCGACCCAGCGCGTGGCGAAGTTGGCCAGCTCGCGCACGTTCCCGGGCCAGGCGTACGCCATGAGACGTTCGCGTTCGGTCGCGCCGGGCGGTGCCACCGTGCTGCCGGTGCGCGCGGCCTCCGCCGCCAGGAAGTGCTCGAGCAAGAGCGGGATGTCGCTGCGGCGTTCGCGCAGCGGCGGCAGCACGATCTCGAGCACGCGCACGCGGTAGTAGAGGTCTTCGCGGAACGTGCCCGCGCTCACGCACTCGGCCAGGTCACGACGCGTGGCCGCGATCACGCGCGCGCGGCTGTGCTGCTGCGGTCCGCCGCCGACGGGGCGGAAGCTGCCGTCCTCCAGGACGCGCAGGAGCTTGGGCTGCAGCGGCGCCGCCAGCGCGTCCAGGCCGTCCAGGTACAGGCTGCCGGCGCCGGCGCTGGCGAACAGGCCGTCGCGGTCCTGCTCGGCGCCGGTGAAGGCGCCGCGGCGCACGCCGAACAGCTCCGCCTCCAGCAAGTCGGCGCTCAATCCGGCCGCCGGCACCGCCACGAACGGCTGGCCGCGGCGCGGAGAGGCGCGGTGCAGCGCGCGCGCCGCGAGGTCCTTGCCGGTGCCGGATTCGCCGCGCAGCAGGACCGGAAAGTCGCCCGCGGCGGCCAGCGCCAGGGCGTCGAGGGCGCGGCGCAGCGGCGGGCTCGTGCCCAGGATTTCCGGGAAGGGGTCGTCACGACCGGAACCGGGCACATGGCTGGCCAGGCTCTCCAGGCGCGCGACTTCGACGGTGGCGGCGCGCAGGCGCTCGTCCAGGGCGTGGTTGGCATGGCGCAGGGCGGCCGCGGTCTCGGCCAGCTGGCGTTCCAGCTCGCTGTGGCGCAGCAGCATGGCCACCGGGCCGGCGAAGGCCGCCAGCATGTGCAGCGACAGCGCGTTGAAGATGCCGGACGCGAAACGGTTGTCGAGGTAGAAGACGCCGCGGTCGTCCTGCAGGCGGAAGGGCACGCACAGCACCGCCCGCAGCCGCATCTCCGCCACCGAGCGCGCCTGCGCCAGGGCCTGGTCCTCGCGGGCTTCGTCCACGATGAGCGGCCGGTTCTCGGACAAGGCTCGCTCCACCACGGTGCGTGAGATCTTGCTGAGCGGCTCCTCCAGTTCGCCGCCGCCGCGGCGGCGCGCCGCCGCGGCCTCCAGGCCGCCGCCATGCCGCTGGATCAGGATCCAGCCGCGCTCGGCGTCGGTGAGGTCAATGGCGGCGTCCAGAGCCGCCTCCAGCGTGTCCTCGGCGTGGTCTTCCGAGGCCACGCGCTGCACCAGGGCAAGCACTCGGGACAACGCCTCCGAGGACAGCGGCGCGTCCTCGCCGCCCCGGCCGCGCGGGCGGAACAGGGCCATGGGAGGAGACTAGCTCCGGGCCCCGCGATCGTCGAAGCGGTCATTCAGGCGGTCCATGAGCCGGCCCAGGATCTTGCTGACCCGCGACTGGCTGATGCCGAGGTCGTCACCGATCTCCTTGAGCGTGCGCTCCTCGAAGTAACGCTTGAACAGGATCTCCCGGCTCTCCGCGTCGAGCGTGCTCGCGATACGCTCCAGCAGCTCGCGCCGGTGGGCGTCGTCCAGGGGGCCTTCCTCGCGCGGATCCTCCAGGAAATCCAGGCCGGCCTCGTCGTCGGCGCCGTTCTTGCCGGGCTTGGCGGCGGCCAGGAGCGGCGTGTCGCGGCCGTTGCCGAACAGCGCCAGGTAGTCGCCCATGCTCAGGCCGAGCTCGGCGGCGATCTCGGCGTCGCCGGGGTCGTGGCCCAGGCGGTGGCGCAGCGCCTCCAGCACGTCCCGCTTCTGGTTGAGGCGGTTGCGCAGCGGGCGCGGCAGCCAGTCGTGGCGGCGCAGCTCGTCCAGGATGGCGCCGCGCACGCGGTGCTCGCAGAAGGCCTCGAAGGGCACACCGCGCGCCGGGTCGTAGTGCTGGATCGCCTGGATCAGGCCCACGTCGCCGGCACCTTCCAGGTCGCCCGGCTCCACCGAGCGCGGCAGGCGCGCGCGCACGCGCCGCACCACCGAGCTGGCGTAGGGGCGGTAGTACTCGATGAGCGCGTCCCGCGCCTCGATGCGATTGCCGCGGCGATATTCAGCCCACAAGCGCTCCAGGGTCTTGTTGCGGAGCCTGCCTCGTTTGTCTCGGCTGACCATGCGGAAGGAAAGGATTGCGGGAAGCCGCGGGCATGACGTGGGGGGTCACCCGGCGCGCGCACCGTGCGATGAAGATGATTCCGCGAGCGAAGCTTCTTCAAGCAGCAGCGCTGGTGCACAGGATAACGAAATGACCCCGGTCAAGTCACGCGCGCCGGATTTTTTTCCCGCCGGCGACGCGCTGCAGCACGCGCGCTTCCGCGGCGCGCATGCTGCGGCGCGCAGCGGCGTCGTCATCGCGGAAGCCGAGCAGGTGCAGCGCGCCGTGGGCCACGTACAGCATGGCTTCCTGCAGCGCGGAGCGGCCGCGGCGGCGCGCCTGCTCCCGGGCCATGTCCCGATTCACCAGGATCTCGCCGAACAGATCCGGCTCACCGTAGGGGAAGGCCATCACGTCGGTGGCGCGGGAGTCGCGCAGGTGGCGCGCGTGCAGCACGGTGTGCTCGCGCCCCGCGATCAGGCTCACCTCAACGACCGCGCCGGGGGGGCCGTCGAAGAGGGCCCAGGCGGCGGCGACGACCGCCCGGGCGGTGCGCGCGTTCATGCCACGCAGGGGCGCCGGCGCGGCCCAGCGGACGCGCGGCGCCCGGTTCAGCTCTCGTCTCCGTAGGCGCGCACGATGCGGCGCACCAGCGGGCTGCGCTGGATGTCGGCGGCCGAGAACTCGATCATGGCGACGCCTTCCACGCCCTGCAGGCGGCGCAGGGCGTCTTCCAGGCCGCTGCGGCCGTCCGGCAGGTCGGTCTGCGTGCGGTCTCCGGTCACCACGGCGCGGCTGGCTTCGCCCAGGCGGGTCAGGAACATCTTGAACTGGGTCACCGTGGCGTTCTGCGCCTCGTCCAGGATGATGAAGGAATGGTTCAGCGTGCGCCCGCGCATGAACGCGAGCGGCGCGATCTCCACCACCTCCATGTCGCGCAGGCGGCGCGCGCTGGCGGGACCGAGGATGTCGTGCAAGGCGTCGTACAGCGGGCGCAGGTACGGGTTCACCTTGGCCTCGAAGTCGCCGGGCAGGAAGCCCAGGTGCTCCCCGGCCTCCACGGCCGGCCGCGTCAGCACCAGGCGCTGCACGCGGCCCTCGCGCAGCTGGCGCACGGCCGCGGCCACAGCCAGGTACGTCTTGCCGGTTCCGGCGGGGCCGCTGGCGATGGTCAGATCGGAGCTGACCAGCGCGTCCAGGTAGAGCTGCTGCGCCTCGGTACGCGCCGTGGGCAGATCCCGCTGCCACTGCCGCACCTCCGCGGGCGCGCGCAGCGCCGCGGGCTCGGCCTCCTCCCCGCCGAGGAGCTGCTGCTCCACCTCGTCCGGCGAGGGCTCGGGGCCGCTGCGGATGCGCCCGAGCACGCGCCCGACGCGCTGCGCCAGGAGCTCGACGCTCTCCTCCGGGCCGGAGATGCGCAGCGTTCCCTCGCGCGCGCTCAGGCGCACCCCGTAGCGCTGCGACACCCGCTTGACGTGCCGATCGTAAGGGCCGAAGAGCTGGCGCTGCTCCTCGAGGGACAGCAACGGGATCCGTCTATCCACGAACGACGCTGATGGGCTGGGCGGTGTGTGGTTTCAACTCGGGTGCCCCATTACACATCCTGGCGCAAGCCCAAGTAAAGGCGCAGCACCGGGGCCGCGATCAGGAAGGAGTCCACGAGATCGAACAGCCCGCCCATCACCGGGATGAGGGGCGCCGAATCCTTCACCTTGCAGGCGCGCTTGAGCAGGCTCTCGCCCAGGTCGCCGAACTGGGCGGCAACGTTGGTCAGCACGGCGGCGGGCAGCCACAGGGCCAGCTCCGGAGGCGTGGTGAAGGCCGTCACCGCCACCAGCCAGCCGGCGGCCACCGAGCCCGCCACCGAGGCCACGGCACCCTCCCAGCTCTTGTTGGGACTCACCTCCACCACCAGCTTGTGGCGCCCGAAGGCCCGCCCGACGAAGAAGGCGGCGCTGTCGCCGGTCTTGGCCACGGCCACCAGGAAGATCAGCCAGGCCCAGCCGTCCGGCTGCAGGTAGCGGATCTCGACGGCGTAGCCCAGGAGGAAGGGCACGACCAGCAAGCCCAGCAGCGTCGCGCCGATGCGCTGCGCGGCGCCCTCGGTGCGCCGCAGCAGCACGCCGGAGACCAGCAGGAACACGGTGGCCGCGGCCAGGTGCGCTCCGGCGTCGAAGTAGGCCCGCGGATCCGGCGCAGCCGAGTCCTGCTTCCAGGTCCACTCCAGCGCCGGCGCGAGCCGGGTCAGGAGGTAATACGCGCCGGCGAGCAGTCCCAGGCCCAGCGCCGGAGCGATCCCGGAGTCGCGCAGCATCTTGTAGAACTCGGCCTGCGCCCCCAGGGCCAGCAGGCTCAGCACCGCTCCGCTGGTCAGGTACGGCAGCACGGAACGGTCCAGCCAGAACAAAGCGCACACGCTCGCCACCAGGAGCGAGCCGTAGGTGAGCCGCGTGGCGATGACGCCCATGCGCCGCTAGCGGACCGCCGGATCGCTCTCCGGCACGCGGCCGAAGCGGCGCACGCGCCGGTGATAGTCCTGGAGCGCCTCCAGCAGGTGACCGCGGCGGAAATCCGGCCACAGCACCGGCGTGAAGTGCATCTCGGCGTAGCTCGACTGCCAGAGCAGGAAGTTGGAGAGCCGCACCTCGCCGCCGGTGCGGATGATCAGGTCGGGATCCGGCATGCCGGGATCATAGAGACGGGCCGCGATCATCCCGGGAGTCAGCTCGCCGGGGCTCAGCCGTCCCGCCGCCACGTCCTCGGCGATCCGCACCACGGCGTCGCAGATCTCCTGGCGGCCGCCATAGGACAGCCCCAGCCGCAGGGTGCAGCGCTCCCCGCCGGCGGTGGCCTGCTCGCTCTCCGCCAGCAGTTCGCGCACGTCCGCCGGGAGGTCCGCCAGGCGTCCGAGGGCGCGCAGGCGCACACCGTGCTCCAGCAGCGTGCGCCGCTCCTCCCGGAGATAGCGGCGCAGGAGCTTCATCAGGACGCCGATCTCGGCGGCCGGTCGCTGCCAGTTCTCCGCCGAGAACGCGTAGAGCGTCAGGTGGCGGATGCCCCACTCGGCCGCGGCCTCGGTGACGTCACGCACGGCCGCGGCGCCTTCCTCATGGCCGCGCGCGCGCAGCAGGCCGCTGCGCCCGGCCCAGCGCCCGTTGCCGTCCATGATGACGGCCACGTGCGCGGGCACCGGGAAGTCGGGCGTCAGGCGCTGGGCCACAGGTCCGTCCGTGCGTGCTCACCGCCCAGGATCTGCTCGCGATCGGGTCCGACCGAGACGCGCTCGATGGGCACGCCGAGCTGGCGCTCCAGGAAGCGCACGTACTCCTGCGCCGGTTGCGGCAGCTCCTGGAAGCGGCGCGCGCCGCCGACGTCCTGGTCCCAGCCGGAGAGATCCTCGTACACCGGCTCCAGGTCCGGGAGCACGCCGACCTCGGCCGGGAAGGTGCGCACCAGGCGGTTGCCCAGGCGGTAGGCCACCGCCACGCGGATCGGCTGGAAGCCGCGCAGGACATCCAGGTTGGTCAGGATGACGCCGTCCAGCCCGTTCAGCTCCACGGCGTAGCGCGCCGCCACGGCGTCGAACCAGCCACAGCGCCGCGGCCGGCCGGTGGTGGCGCCGTACTCGCGGCCGGCCTCGCGGATGCGCTGGCCCAGCTCGTCGTGCAGCTCGGTCGGCATCGGCCCTTCGCCGACCCGGGTGCTGTAGGCCTTGGCCACGGCGTACGTGCGGCCAATGCGGTTGGGTGGAAAGCCGGTGCCGCCGGCGATCCCCCATACTCCCGTCCACGAGGAAGTGACGAACGGATACGTGCCGGCGTCCAGGTCCAGGAGCGAGCCCTGGGCGCCTTCGAAGAGGATGCGCTTGCCGGCCCGGTCGGCCTGGCGCAACAGCTCCCCGCCGTCCACGATCAGCGGCCGGAAGCGGTCAGCCAGGGCCCTGGATTCCTCGAACAAGCGCACGTGCGGCTCGGGGGCGTCCCCGTACACCTTGGCGATGAGGGCGTTCTTCTCGGCCAGGGCTGCACGCAGGCGGTGCTCGAAGTACTCCGGGTGCAGGATGTCGGCCAGGCGGATGCCGGTGCGCGCCACCTTGTCGGCGTAGGCAGGCCCGATGCCGCGGCCGGTGGTGCCGATGCGGCCCTCGCCGCGCCAGGTCTCCGCCAGCCGGTCCACGTGCCGGTGGTACGGAAAGATCACGTGGCAGCGGCCGTCCAGGCGCAAGCGCTCCTGCACCGGGAGGCCGCGCGCCTGCAGCCCCTCCATCTCCTGCGCCAGGTGCTCCAGGCTCACCACCACCCCGCGGCCCACCAGGTTGAGGGCATGGTCATGGAAGATGCCCGAGGGGATGAGGTGGAGAACGTGCTTCTCGCCGTGCAGCACCACCGTGTGGCCGGCGTTGTTGCCGCCGGCGTAGCGCACCACCAGGTCGGCTTCCGCGGCCAGGCTGTCAATGACCTTGCCCTTGCCCTCGTCTCCCCACTGGAGGCCGATCACCGCGGTGGATGCCATGTCGGCGGACGAACTGCCGTTGCGCTGGGTGGACGGTGCCGGACCTGGATTCTTGCTCCTTGGCCCGTTCCGAACGCAGGGGACGGCGACTCAAGGAAGCGGCTATGGTAACGGCATGCCGCATCCCGCCGATCCGCACCCGGAGCTGCTGGACGCCATGGAAAGGGAACTGGCGCGCCGCCGCCAGCGCCTGGCGCGGCGCGGGATGGCCCCGGCGCGTGCCGACGCGGCCGAATGCCGCGGTGCCTTGTGGCTGGAGCTGGCCGACGGCGCGCGTGCGCCGGCGGCGGCGGCGCGGCGGGTGGCGTACCGGGAATGGGAGGCGGTGCGCGCCGCGGCCGGCCTGGAGGCGGAGCCGGCCGCCCCGGCCGAGGCTCCACCCGGGGCGCTCCTGCCGCCGTCCCTGCAAGCCTGGGCCGAGGAACTGCTGGACTGCGGGCCGCTGCCCGGAAGGCTCGGACGCAGCGCACGGCACCTGTGCCTGACGCGCGCGCAGCTGCGCATGCGCGCCACCGCGGTGTGGCGCGCCCTCAGCGGCGATCCCGGGTTCCACGACCTGCGCTGCCGGGTGGCGCGCGTGTGCGCGCGCGGCGCCAGCGAGGGCCGCACGCGCGCCGTCTGCGCGGAGGCGCGGCGCCTGCGCAGCCTGCTGGCCGTGCTCGAGGTTCCAGAGGACCTGCAGCGCGCCGTCGCGACGCTCAGAACTCTGGCGCCTTGAACGGCTCCAGCTCGTCCTGGAAGTCCGGGATGCGCCAGCGCGTGTACGGGATCTCGCGCCAGTTCTGCAGGAACAAGAACTCGGCGCTCTCGGCGCCCTGGCGCCGCCACACGATCGCGCGCAAGCGCAGCACCGGGCCGGGCGGCTCGTCGTAGCGCGACTCGGGACGCCAGTCGCGCGGCGGGATGCGGACGTACAGATACACCGAGAACACGTCCGACTGCACTCCCACCAGATCCTGGAACCGGGCGCGCACTTCCTGGTCCGTGCGGTCCTTCAAGGTCTCGATCTGGTCCAGGTCGCTCATGCTCTTGAAGTAATGCTTGGGCTCCGGCTCGTCTTCGCCGTAAAGGGCCTCCTCGAACGCACGCTGGTCCGAATCCAGATCCTCCGACTCGCGCTCCGCCAGCGCCTCTTCATCCACCTTGTTGCGGTACTCGAGGATCTCGTTGACGGCCGCTGGCGACAGCTCGTCCGAGGGCAGCAGGCCCTGCAGCACCGGCCTGGGCATGGTGTTGAGGTTCAGACGCACGCCCACCATCTGCGACCCGCCCGCGCCCTGCTGCTGCCCTCCGCCGCCGGCGGGATCCTGCGCGCCGGACTGCGGCGCCGCGCCGCCGCCTTCCTGGCCCAAGCCGCTGCCGGGGGCCTGGCCGCCGCCAAAGTCGCGCGAAGCCGCGGCGCCACCGGAATCGCCGTCCGGGCTGCCTGCTGCCTCACCGCCGTCGCCGCCGCTGGCGGCTTCGCTCCCGGTTGTCGCGCCGCCTTCCTGGCCGGGCGGCTGCGGCGTGTCCACCGCCACCTGGGTCCAGATCGTGAACACGGTTTCGAGACCGGGCGCGATCCGGTCGCGGGTCAGGACCTGGTCGTAGTACAGCTCGGGGGTGACGTGCTCCAGCAGCAGCAGCTCCTCGAGGCTGCCCATGAGCGTGCGGTCCTCGTCTTCCGGGTTCGAGTGGCGATCCGGGCGCGGGTACTCGGTGGAGCGCGAGCTCCCTTCCAGCCAGGTCACGATCTCCTCCATCACCTGGCGGGCCTCGCTGGAGTCCAGGTCCCCGTCCAAGTCATCGCGCAGGAAGTCGAGAATGCGGGTGCAGCGCTCGCGCGCCTCCTCCCGGTACTCCTCGTCTTCGGCGACCAGGGCCAGGAGGTTGAACTTTGCGTTCTCGTCCTCCGCCCAGGCCGTGACCTGGATGTCGCCCATCATGATGCGCAAGGGCCGCGCCCATGGGTCCTCCCAGGAGTCGGAGTTGGAGCCGTCGTCCTCCTCCCCCTCCTCCTGGCCTCCCCCGGTTCCACTGTCGCCTCCAGCCCCGCTCCCGCCCTGGGCTCTCGGGTCCATGAAGCCGGAGCCATCCTGGCCACCGGCATCGCCCACGCCCCCCATGCCACCCGATCCGCCCATGCCGCCCCCGGCCTGCGGGGCGTCGTCGCGCAAGGTGTCCAGGATCTGCTGGGCGGCGCTGGCGCCGCCCACGCGCATGCGCACGTGGTTGGCGGAATTGCGGGCGCTGGTGTCGGCCACGCTGGTTCCGAGGATCAGCTGGGCCACCAGCGCATACGTGATCAACAGCACGAACAATGTGAGGATCAGCACCACACCGCGCTGGCGCCCGCCGCGGGCGCGGCGGTAGCGACGTGGGCGCACCGGCGGCTGCATCGTCAAAGGATCCTACCCGCTTGCGACGCCGGCCATGGCGTCGGACTTCCCCGCCCTGCGGGGTTCACTCGGCCGGCCGGCCTGCGCCAAAGGGGTCGAAGATATCCCCGAAGGGCGAGATCGAGGCCTGGCGGGTCTTCACGATGGGCGTGATGATGAACAGCACCTCGGTGTCCACCAGCTCCTGGGATACGGACGAGAACAGGTACTGGAGGATCGGGATGTCCCCCAGGATCGGCACCTTGTTCTTGGCATCCCGCTCCTCTTTGAGCCTGAGTCCGCCGATCACCACCGACTGGCCGCTGCGCACGGCCAGGGCAGTGCGCGCCTCGCGCGTATTGATGCTGGGCGAGAAGAACGGGTTGCCTTCCGAGTCCGTGCTCAGCAGGATGTTGCGGCCCGGTCGGCTCACCGAGGCTTCGATCACCATGTGCACGGTGTCGCTGCCGATGAGGAAGGGCAGCACGTTGAGGCTGACGCCCACGTTCTGGTAGTCGAGCACGGACTGCGTCACGCCCTGGGCGCTGAAGTTCGTGGCTTTGATATAGGGAATGCGCTCCGTGGACGACAAGTCGGCGGTGACCCCGTTGCGAACCACCACCCGCGGCCGCGACACGATGTCCACGCCTTCGGTGGTCTCGAGCAGCTGGATCAGCGCCTGCAACTGCAGCTCGTTGTACAGGATGGAGATCTGGCCGACCAGTCCGCTGCCTGCGGTCCCGGCCAGGTTCTGACCGGTGGGGGTCGGGAACGCGCCGCCGATGGCCCTCAGGAACGGTCCCTCCCCGTTGGGGCCGATGCCGCTGCGGTTGGTGATCAGCGGCGTGCTGCTGTTGATGGGCGTGACGCCGCGCTCGAAGCCGTGCGTGTCGGTCACCTCGATCACCTGGGCCTGGATCTCGATCTGCGGCCCGCCATTGAGGGTGAGGTCCAAGGCGTTGAAGACCTCGTCGATGTCGTGCTCGGAGCCGCGCACCACCAGAAGGTCCTCCACCGGTGACAGGGCGCCGCTGGCGGTCGGGCTGGGCGGCGCGTTGCCCGGCGGGTAGAGCGGGCCGAGGTACGCCGTACCTCCTCCCGGCTTGATCTCGGCCGTGGCCGGCGCCTCCGCGCGCGTGAGGGCGGGGCACAAGGCCGTCAGCTCCAGCATGAACTTGCCTTCCTTGTCCGTCTCCCTGGGCAGGGTGACGAAGGCGGTGTAGTCGTCGTCCCCGTGCTGGATGAAGCGGACGAAGGGATAGCGTTGCTCGATGGAGCCGGTCAGGACCACCGTCGGCGGCGTCTGGCCGGGCGTGTACGGCGCCGCGGGTGCAGGTGCGGCCGCCTCCTCGCCGTAGTCCTCGCCGAAGGGCGCCCAGACCTGTGCACACCCACCGCACGCCAGCGCGCAGCCGAGCCCCGCCAGCGTGCGCCAGGGGATCCGGAGCGGCGGCATGGCTCCCCCCGCTACTTCAACGACTTGATGATGGTCTGCGTGAGATTGGAGGTGGTGTAGCCGGAGATCCCACCTTCCTCCACGATCAGCGTGTACTCGGTCCCGGCGGCTTTCTCCAGCGCGGCGCGGTACACCTCGGTGGCCTCGCGCATGAGCTGGATCCAGCGCGCACTGCCCTCCGGGACCTTCTCCTTGATGATGGTCTGGTAGGCCGGAATCTCGTTGTAAACGTCGGTGGAACGCACCGTCCCGACCTTGTGGCCCTTGGCCGGGTCGAAGTCCGACGCCTTGCCGTAGCGGATCAAGGTCGGATCGAGCTTGACCTTGTCCTGCTGCGACTGGGTAGCCCGGCCCGGAGCTTCTGCGCTCACCGAGCCGGACAGCAGTGCCACGGCCGCGAGCGCCGTCGCGAAGAACCTGGGGGTTGAGCGGGCCATGGCGAAATCCCTTCGAAAACGAGTCTACCTCCCTAGTGACGTTGCCGCACCACGTTTGCGCATTTTTTTGTGCGGCTCTTGAATGCGGCTACGCCCTTGGACTTACGCGCCCTGGCGGCGCCGGGTCTTGTGGCGGCGAAGCGCCCGGGACTACGAGCGGTAGGAGCCCCGGGACGAGTGGGCGCCCCGGTCCCGGTCACGATCCCGGTCCCGGTCACGATCCCGGTCGCGCGGGCCGCGGTCGCGCGGGCCTCCGCGGCTGCTGGGCCGGCGCGCGCTCTCGATGGCGGCCGCGACCTGGTCCTCCGGCAGCAAGGCGACGCGCCGGCTGAGGCGCACCTTGCCGTTGTCGTCCACGTTCACGACAACCACATCGATGTCGTCGCCGAGCTTCACCACATCGGTGACCTCGTTGACGCGCCCGTCCGCAAGCTCGGAGATGTGCACCATCCCCTCCTGGCCGCCGCCCAGGTCCACGAAGGCCCCGAACGGCTTGATGGAAGTGACCTTGCCCCGGTAGCGGGTGCCGACCGTGATCTCCTTGGTCATGTCGCGGATCGCCTGGATGGCGCGCTCCACCGCCTCGGGCGGCGTGCCGGAGACCTGCACGGTGCCGTCGTCGCCGACCACGTTGATGGAGACGCCGTACTCCTCCTGGAGCTTGCGGATGGTGGCGCCCTTGGGCCCGATCACCGCGCCGATCTTCTCCACCGGGATGGTGATGGAGCGATTGACGGGGGCGTACGCCGACAGCTGGGCGCGCGGCTGATCCAGCACCTCCGCCATCCTGTCAAGGATGTGCAGCCGGCCGACGCGGGCCTGCTCCAGGGCCTCCCACAGGATCTGGTCGGTGAGGCCCTTGACCTTGATATCCATCTGCAGGGCGGTGATGCCGTCGCGGCTGCCGGCCACCTTGAAGTCCATGTCGCCGTGGTGGTCCTCGGAGCCCAGGATGTCGCTCAGGATGACGTAATGGTCCGGCCCCTTCACCAGGCCCATGGCGATGCCGGCCACCGCGGCCGTGATGGGCACGCCGGCGTCCATCAGCGCCAGGGTTCCGCCGCACACCGAGGCCATCGAGGACGAGCCGTTCGACTCGAGGATCTCGCTGACCACGCGCATGGTGTAGGGGAAGGCTTGGTGGTCGGGCAGGACCGCGCGCAGCGCGCGCTCGGCCAGGGCGCCGTGGCCGTACTCGCGCCGGCTCAGGCCGCGCAGCGGCCGCACCTCGCCCACCGAGAACGGCGGGAAGTTGTAGTGCAGGAGGAAGCGCTCGCGCTCCTCCTCGGTACGCAGCCCGTCGATCACCTGCTCGTCCTCGAAGCTGCCGAGGGTGGCGGTCACCAGTGCCTGGGTCTCGCCACGGGTGAACAAGGTCGAGCCGTGCACACGCGGCAGCAGGCCCGCCTCGATGTGGATGGGCCGGACGGTGGTGGTGTCACGGCCGTCCACGCGGATCCCCTCCAGGATCATCAGGCGCTCGGTGTGGCTGGCCACCTTGCCGAACAGCTTCCTGACCTGGGCCTGCCGGAGCATGGCCTGCGCATCCTCGCCCGCAGGCGCCAGCGCGGCCACGGCCTCGGCCTCCAGGGCCGCCAGGGCCGCCTTGCGCTCGTGTTTGCCGCGCGTGAGCAGGGCCTGGCGCAGGCGGGCGACGGCCACAGTCTCGAGGATGCGCTGCTCCTCGGCGCTGGTGTCGGGCGCAGGCGCCACTTCCAGCTTGGCCGGCGCGCCGGCACGCACGCGCAGCTCGTCGATGAGGGCGCACAGCTGGCGGCAGACGTCGTGGCCGGCGCGCAAGGCCTTCAGCGTCTCCGCCTCGGGCAGCCCCCGCGCGCCGGCTTCGACCATGATGATGGCGTCCCGCGAGGCCGCCATGGTCAGGTCCAGCTTGTTGGCGTCGTCGCCCAGGATGGTGCGCGTGGGGTTGATCAGGATGTGGCCGTCCACCCAGCCCAGGCGCACCGCGCCCATGGGACCCTGGAACGGGATCTGGGACAGGTGCAGGGCCGCGAAGGCCGCGATCATGCTGAGGGCTTCCGGCTCGTTCTCCTGGTCGTAGGAGAGCACATGGGCCATGATCTGGATGTCGTTCTTGTAGCCCTCCGCGAACATGGGCCGCACCGCGCGGTCGGTCAGGCGCGAGGCCAGGACCTCCTTGGTGGTCGGGCGCCCCTCGCGCTTGAAGAAGCCTCCCGGGATCTTGCCGGCGGCGTAGGTCTTCTCGCGATAGTCCACCGTGAGCGGGAAGAAATCCAGGTCGCGGATCCCGCCGTCGGTGACGGCGGCGAAGACCATGGTTTCGCCGTAGGTGACCACGGCGGCACCGGCGGCCTGCTTGGCCATCCAGCCGGTTTCGATGGTAAGAGTGCGTCCCCCGATTTCACGTGAGACGGAATGAACGTTCGGATGCTGACTCAGGGTCATGTCGCTCGTCCGCAGTGTCCGCGGGCGGTCCGGATCGGCTGATGCCTGCGGACTGAGTTCCGGGCCGCGTGGTGTCGGCGCCGACGTTCGGCGCCATGGGTATGGGTTTCCGGGAAGCCGGGGGCGCGCACGCGCCGGAGCCAGGCTTCCAAAAGGGCGTCCGGAGCCAATCAGGCCCGCAAGCCGAGCCGCTCCGCCAGCGCCGCGTGGCGCTGGCTGTCGCAGCGCTGCAGGTAGGCGAGCAAGCTGTTGCGCCGGGCTACCATCTTGATGAGGCCGCGCCGCGTGGCCACGTCGTTGACGTGCCGCTGCAGGTGCGACGTCAGCGCGTCAATGCGCTGGGTCAGAAGCGCCACCTGCACCTCCGCCGAGCCGGTGTCGCCCGGCTGGCGTGCAAACTCTTGGACGGTGGCGGCTCTCGCCTCCTTGGTGACCGGCATGGAATCTCCTGTTGGGCGCCTGCTCGAGGCTCCGGGATTCCCGGACTGTCCCGGGAAAGGCGGAGAAGTATAACGTCCGCGCGGCCGCGCGGAAACTGCTCCCCTGGGCGGCGCCTAGAGCGGCGGGGGCCCCGGGAAGGGCTCCAGCAAGGTCGTGATCGCCTGGCGCAGCAGTTGGGCCCGCCGCTCCGGAGGCGACAGGGCGGACACGGCCTTGCTCTCGAGCTGCACGTTCTGCGCCATGCGCACCGTGCCCACGAGGCCTCCGTCCTCCCCGTAGAAGGTCGCCTCCAGGTCCACGTACAAGCGCCCCTCGGTCTGGGCGTGAGCGTCGTTCCACTGGTGCACCAGCACATCCAGCATGCCGCTGTTGGGGTAGGAAAGCGACGTCGGGTTGGCCCGGTACTGGCTGTCCACGACCGCGCGGCTGAGCGTGCTGTAGCCCCGGGCCAGCAGCTCCTCCGTGAGCGCGCGCCGCAGCTCCTCCGTGGGCGCCGTCACGGCGTTGGGATCGGTGCGCACCGGCAGCACCGCCACGTTGGCCGGCCCGCGCTCGCGGCTGATGTTGGGCTGGATCGCGGTCTTCGTGGAGGAAGACTGGCAGGAGCTGAGCAGGCCGAGGGCGGCGAGGGACAGCGCGAGGACGGGGCAGCGGATCATTCGGTGACGGTGAAGGGGGCGCTCCGGATGGAGGCGGCCCAGCTCAGATTCTGCGAATTCAGGTCGCTGAAGTAAAAGCCTGTCTCGGAAAAGCGGGCCGGATCCATGCCGTAGGCCTCGGCCCGCAGGGTCCAGTCGTTGCCGACCCCGAACAGCAAAGGTGGAGCGTCGGCCTCGCCGGTGGCGGGGTCGGTCACCAGGGTCGGCAGGGGGAGGGTGCCGGCGGATCCGACCGTGGCGGAGACCCACAGGTCCCATTGCGCCGCCGGAACTCCCGAGTCCTCCAAGATCAGCCGATAGTAGCCGGGCGCCGCGCCCAATGCCGGTGTGAAGCTCAGGCTCACGGGATAGACGCCGCCGGCCTGCGGCCCGACCTCCGGTACTGCCGGCAAGTCGAGGTACTGCGTCGCCGGCGTCGGGTCCACCGCCACCGGCACACGGCGCAGGGCCGAATCGCCGTCGACGTCCACGGCATGCACCTGCAGAGAAGTCTCGGCCGCGGGCGCGCCCTCCAGCTCCGCCGCGGTCTGCAGGGCGATTTCCAACTCGGCCTCCGCCTCCGGCGGCGCCACGGAGCCGGTTCCCACCGGCGCGACCCCGGTCAGCCCGGGGATCCGGTCCACCAGCGCGATGCTGGACTCGGCCACCGGCGGGTCGAAGCCGGCGCCCAGCGCCATGCTGGCCGGATACACGTAGAAGGAGCTGCTCATGACGGTGTTGCTGCTGGGCCGCATCAGCAGGATCGGTGTCACCGTCGCCGCGGACAGGCTGCTCGGATCCAGGATGACGCGCGGATCCAGGGCGTACAGCGGGAACAGCGGAGTGAGCGGGTTGCCGTCGAAGGGCTGCACGTTGTGGAAGGCCGCGAACCAGCCGGGCCGGTCGGTGAGCACCTCGATGCCGGAGCCGGGGATGGGCAGCGGCTGGTCGAGCAGGGCGTCGGGGCGCAGGCCCTCGGCGTCCCGGAGCAGCGGACTGGAGAAGCGCACGGTGCCGGAGGACACGCCGCTGACCAGCGGGATGACGCTCCGGGTGGGCGCGGTCAGCTCGCGCAGCGGCGCCGAGATCTCGGCGCTGGTCACCGCGAAGAACGAGGCCGAATGGAAGCCCGGCCGGGTCACGGTGATGGTCTGCGGGCCGCTGCGGCCGGTGAAGGTGACGGAGCCGTCCGATCCGGTGCGGCCCACGGCTTCGCCGCCGTTGGGCGTGATCGCGCCGGCGTCCTGGATGTAGACGGTGGCCGCGCTCAGCCCTTCCAGGCCGCGGGCGTTGAACACCAGCACGCGCAGGCTGCCGGCCAGCGGGGCCGGGCTGACGAAGCCGCGCACGCGCACGCTCCCGGTCACCGGCTCCTGCATGGTGTTGCCGGCCACGTCGGTCAGGATCACGCTGAAGTCCTCCGGCGCCTCCTCGATGAACGGCAGCTCGAACCAGGGGCCGATGAACACGCGCGCGCTGCTGGGCGCGGCCGAGGTGCGTGTCTCGGTCTGGCCGCGGAAGCTGATTTCCACGCTGCGGACGGGCTCGCTGGCCACGCCGTAGGGCCGCAGCTCGCGCTGGTCGGTGAGGAAACGGCTGGCCAGCGCGGAGAACGGCGGTCCGAACTGCAGCAGGCGCGGCTCCACCGTGTCCTGCACCAGCCCGTCCACCACGCGCGCGTTGCTGCGCAGGTTGCCGCGCTGCACCAAGGAAACCAGCACCAGCGGCCCGTCCTCCAGCACCGGGTCGCCGGAGCGGTTGCTCATGTCGTTGACGAAGTCCACTTCCGGACCCGGCGTGGTGCGCTCCTGGTACACGAACTCTTCCCCTCCCGCCTCGTGGATACGCAGCGCCACCGTGCGATCGTTCTCCGCCGAGCTGTGGAGCTGCACGGTGACCGGGTAGCTGTCCAGGTTGCTGGAGTTGACCGGCCCGGCCACGATTCCGGTCGGGCGCGCGAAGGACAGCGTGTACCAGACGGCGTTGTACTCCCCCGCGAGCGGATTGGGGATGAACTCCACATCCGTGATGGTCGGCTCCACGAACACCTTCAGTTCCGCGCCGAGATCGGCGCCGTCGTCCAGGTGATCGAAGATGGCGATCCGGTTGCCGGCCAGCGGCCGGGCCACGTCGAAGCTGCCGTTGGTCTCGACCGCCGTGTCCACGGTGCTGAAGTCGATCGGCTTGCTGAAGATCAGGACCAGCGGCAGGTCGTTGGGTGCGTACAAGGAGCCGTTGAGCGGGAATGAGCCCAGCACCCGCGGCGCCAGTCCGCTGGCCGCCGCAGCGGTGCGGAAGCGGCCCAGCACGCCGTCGGAAGGGACGACCAGCTGATAGCCGCCCAGGTCGGTGACGGCGGTGGTGGCGAACACCTCGTACTGGGTATCCACTCGCAATGGAATGCTGGGCGTGAGCGCGAGGCCACGGTCGGCGGCAAAGGTCGAGACGGTACTCGCGACGCTGATGCCGCCGGCGGGACGAATGCCGAGCGAGGAGCTGCTGACCGTGTCGATGTTGAGGCTCTCGCTGAACCACAGCACCACCGGGGCAAGCACGTCCACGCCCTGGCTGCCAGGGAGGGGAGCCATCGAGACCCGCTGCGGGCGCCCGGGCCGCAGCATGGCGCCGTCCAGGGGCGCCGCCGCGGGGCCTGGAGTCGACCCGCCCCCGCCGCCTCCGCCGCCGCCCCCGCCGCCGGATCCGGGCGGAGTGGGGTCATAGATGCGGCCAGCGTTGCCGGTGCAGGTGCCTCCGCACAGGGCCAGGCCACACAGCAGCAGCGCCGCCGCAGCGAGTGCGCGCGCGATCGGACCGGCGCCGGGTTGTTGCGTCATGAGCCCAGTAACATAGACGATCAAGATGGCCGGTTTCTGCGTTGAATTCGTCCTGGCCGCGTGCATGGCGGCGGCGGCCCAGGAGGCGGCACCGCCTCAGGATGGCGCCGATGCGCTGCAGGCGGCGCAGGACGCCATCGCCGCGGGTGATTGGAACGCGGCCCTCAACCGCCTGGACGAAGCGCGCGCCGTCCACGCCGGCGAGGCCTCGTTCTGGCTGCTGTACGGCGACACCACCTTGAAGTTCCTGGAGCAGCGTCTGGCCCAGGGCGAGCGCGATGCCGGTCTCGTGGACGGGCTGTACGGCGACGCCGAGAGCGCCTTCCAGCGGGCCGGCGAGCTGGCGCCGGACGCGGCCGCCCCATGGCTGGGCCTGGCGCGCACCCGGCGCGCGCGCGGCGACGCCGCCGGCGCCTGGGAGGCCGCGGCGGCAGCTGACGCCCGCAGCGGCGGGTCCGCGAGCCCGGAGCTGCTGATGGAACTGGGGCACAGCGGGCTGGCCGCCACGATCGCGG
>SHNF01000014.1 GCA_004295085.1 Planctomycetota bacterium
TGCGCGGGATCACCCGCAGGGGGTGGCGGCTCAGCTCCGCCATGGTGCTCGGTATTGCTCGGCGCAAGCTCCCATGGAAGGACGTGCTGCGCTGGCGCGCTCCCTTCTTCTCCCTCGCACTCTCTCGTGCCTCCACCCACTGAAGGGGGCCAGTATTACGCTAATGCCTGGATGACCCCGATCGCGCTCTGCGCCGCCTTCGCGCTCGACGGCGCGCTTCAGTCCCCGCAGGACCGATTCGAGGCGGATCAGTGGGCCGAGGACCTGGCCGCCCTGGAGCGCGCGGTGGCGGAGGAGTGGTCGTACTTCGAATACCGCACCACGAGCGGCGATGTCGACGTCGAAGCGCTGTTCCGGCACGCGCGCGAGCAGTTGGCCGAGGGTGGCACGCGCGCGGAGCTCGCAGCGGCATTGCGCGAGCTGGTCGCGGGGCTTCACGACGGCCACGCCGGCCTGCAGGTTCCCGGGGTCGAGGTCGCGCCGCTGCGCCATGCGCCCCTGACCCTGATGGAGTGCGTCGAGGGGATCGCGGTGGCGCGCTCGGCGATGGGCGTCGCGAGGCCGGACGCGGCCGTGCCCGGCGATCTCGTCCGCGCGATCGACGGAATCGGCGTCGCGGAGGCGCTTGCGCGCGCCGAGCGCGCCGTCTTCGGCTCCACGCCGGGCATGCGGCGGCGGCTGGCGCTGGAGGCGCTGTGCCGGACGGAGAAGCTCGTGATGGAGTGGGAGCTCGAGGCGCCCTCCGGCGAGCGCCGGCGCGTTCTCGCCAAGACGCTGGAGGAGGCGGTGGAGACGCTCGCGCCGCCGCCGCAGGGCGCTCCGCCGGCGCTGAGCTGGCCGCGCGAGGGCGTGGCCTTGCTGCGGGTCCCGAGCTTCGCCTTGTCCGACTGGAAGCGATGGCTGGAGGCCAGCCAGGAGGAGCGCGACCAGATGCTGCCCGAGGTCCAGGGCCACTTCGACGCGATGCTGGACCAGGTGGTGGAGCAGAAGGCCGGCGCACTGATCGTGGACCTGCGCGGCAACGCGGGCGGCACCGACTCGCTCGCGATCCACGTGGCGCAGCGGCTGCTTGCCAAGCCATTCGTGTACTTCCAGCTCTCCGCGCAGGTGGAGGGACAGTGGACGCCGCCGGGCGGCCTGACTTACCAGCCGCGCCGGCCCTTCGGCGGCAAGCTTGTGCTCTTGATCGACGCTGGGACCTTCAGCGCCGCGAGCAACTTCGCACGCTGCCTGCGCGATCTCCATCCCGACCTCACCGTGGTCGGGCGTCCCGACGGAGCGGGCACCGGGGCGCCGCGGCGGATCGTCCAGCTCCGCCACTCGCAGGCGGAAGTCACGCTGTGCACGCACCGGGTGCGCGGTCCCGCGGGCGTCATCAGCGAGGGCAACTCGACGCGCCCGGACGTGGCGGTCGCGTGGACGCGCTCCGATCTGCTCGCGGGCCGCGATCCCGACCTGGCGGCGGCGCTCGAGCTCCTGGACTGAGCGCTCGCCGGCTACTTCTTGCGCCGGTAGTCAGCCTTGAGGAACGTGGTCCAGGTGCCGTCTTCCATCTGCACCGAAGAGGTGAGCACCTTGTGGTCCGGGCTCTTCAGCTCGATCGCATCGCGGTACTTGGCGGTGCGCGTCGGGTCATCGAAGGCCGGACCCTCGGCCTCCAGGGTCAGCACCTTCCCGGCGTCGTCGAGCTTGCCGGTGTAAGTCCAGAGGTGGGTCTGCATGGAGTCGATCCAGGAGCCCACGAAGGCCTTCTTCTGCGGGTCGTAGCCAAGCGTCATGATCGAGGTGAACGGAGCGCCGAAGAAGGTGGCGCTGCCCTCGGCGAGGATCCACAGGCCGCCGATCGAGCGCACGCTCTCGGTGCTCTCCATGCGCATGGGTTCCGTTCCCGGCGCCATCGTGGCCTCGGAGGTCGCCGTCCATTCGCCGACGAGCTGCGCCAGCCACTTGTGCTGGTCGGTCTGGCCGGCTTGCGGGATGTCCTGGACGGCGGCGGCGCCCGCGGCGAGAACGGCGATGAGTGCGATCATCTTCATGGCCTAGCTCCGGTTCGGGTGAGGAGTGAGGGCACCAAGTCTAACCCGCCGGCGCGGCTCGAGGGATTGCCGGACGGCTAGTCGAGAGTCTGGCGGTAGCGCTTCACGGCGACGGTCAGGGCCAGCACGGCGAACAGCGCGATCGGCCAGAGCTCGGGGGCGATCGCGGCGGCGCCGTTGCCCTTGAGCAGGATGCCGCGGATGATGCGCAGGAAGTGCGTGAGCGGCAGTCCCTCGCCGAGGACTTGCGCCCACGCCGGCATGCCGCGGAAAGGGAACATGAAGCCGGAGAGCAGCATCGAGGGCAGGAAGAAGAAAAAGGTCATCTGCATGGCCTGGAGCTGGTTGCGCGCCACCGTGGAGAAGGTGATGCCCACCGCCAGGTTGGCGGCGATGAAGACCAGGGTGGCCGCGAGCAGCAGGCCGAGGTCGCCGGCCATGGGCACGTCGAACAGGATGCGCGCGGCGAGCAGGATCACGCCCACCTGGATGAGGCCGACGAGGATGTAGGGAGCGATCTTGCCGAGCAGCACCTCGGACGGCCGGGTGGGCATGGCGAGCAGGTTCTCCATGGTGCCGCGCTCGCGCTCGCGCGTGATGGCCAGCCCGGTGATCAGGATCATGGTCAGGGTCAGGATCACGCCCATCAGGCCGGGCACGATGTTGTATTGCGTGATGCCTTCGGGGTTGTAGCGCGCGTGCACGCGCAGCTCCACGGGACCGGGCGTGGCCGCCAGCGCGGCGAGCGGGCCCTGCAGATCAGCGGCCAGGGCAGTGTCCACGGCGGTGCGCAGCGAGTGCAGCGCGTTGCTGGTGGCGGCGGGGTCGGTGGCATCGGCCTCGACCAGGAGCGCGGGGCGCTCGCCGCGCAAGAGGTCGCGCGTGAAGTTGGCCGGCACCGTGACCACGAACAAGGCCGCGCCGCGCGCCAGAACGGCGTCGGCTTCCGCTTCCGTGTGCAGCTGCCGGACGAAGTCGAAGTAGTCGCTGTTGCGCATCGCCGAGAGCACGGTGCGGCTGAAGGGGCCATGGTCGGCGAGCAACACGGCGGCCGGCAGGCGCTTCGGGTCCGAATTGATGGCATAGCCGAACAGGAGCAGTTGCAGCAGCGGGATGCCGATCATCATCCCGAAGGTCAGGCGGTCGCGGCGCATCTGGACGAACTCCTTGACGACGATCGCCCAGAAGCGCGCCGGCGAGAATGCGCGGCGCCGGGTCACGACGGACCCTGCGTGCCGGACCGGTCCATGAGGTGGATGAAGACGTCCTCGAGTCCGGACTCGATCCGGCGCCACTCATGTTCCTGGGTGCGCAACGGCGCGATGGTCTGCTCCAGCGCCGCGGCGTCGTCGCCGCTGACGTGCAGCGTGGTTCCGAATGAGGCCGCCTGCCGCACGCCCGGCAGGGCGCGCAGCCGTTCCGCGAGCTGTGGCAGGCGCGGGCCGCGCACCGACCAGGTCGTCAGGCGCGCCTGCCGGATCACCTCGGTGGCCGTGCCGTGGGCCAGCAGCCGGCCGTCGAGGATGTAAGCCAGACGGTGGCAGCGCTCCGCTTCGTCCATGTAGTGGGTGGTGATCAGGAAGGTGAGGCCCTGCCCGGCAAGCTGGTGGATCTCCTCCCAGAAGTCGCGGCGGGCCTTGGGGTCCACCCCCGCGGTGGGCTCGTCGAGCAGCAGCAGCTGCGGCTGGTGGATGAGGCAGGCGGCGAGCGCCAGGCGCTGCTTCCAGCCGCCGGAGAGCTGGCCGGCGAGCTGGTGCCGGCGCCGGCTCAGTCCGAGCCGCTCGAGGCCTTCGCGCACGGCCCGGCGCCGGTCCGGGACGGCGTACATGCGGGCGACGAAGTCGAGGTTCTCGGCGATGGTCAGGTCTTCCCAGAAGCTGAAGCGCTGGGTCATGTAGCCCACCTCGCGCTGGATGGCCTCGCTCTGGCCGATCACGTCGTAGCCGAGGCAGGTGCCGCTGCCCGCGTCCGGGCGCAGCAGCCCGCACAGCATGCGCAGGAAGGTCGTCTTGCCGCTGCCGTTGGGGCCGAGGAAACCGCACACCTCGCCGCGCTGCACCTGCAGATCCATCTGGTTGACGGCCGTGCGGCCGCCGAAGCGCTTGGTCATGCCGCGGACGTCGATGGCGAGCGGGTCCGCCATGGCTCAGGGGCGCAACTGCACGTCCACCGGCTGGCCGGGATGCAGCCTGGCCGCGATCTCCGGGTCGAAGACCGCCTCGATCCGGAACACAAGCTTGGCGCGGCTCTCGCGGCTGTAGATGACCGGCGGCGTGAACTCCGCCTCCGGCGAGATGAAGCTCAGCCGGCCCGGGAACGGCTCGGGCACGCCGTCGACCAGGACCTGCACCGGCTGGCCGACCTGCAGCGCGCCCACCTCCGTCTCCGGCACGAACGCGCGCAGCTTGATGTTCTGCGCGGGCAGCAAGGCGACCACGGGCCGGCCTGCGGCCACCCATTCGCCCGCGCGGTACAGCGTGTCGAAGACCAGGGCCGCCTGCGGCGCATCCTGCCGTTTCTGCGCCAGGGCCCATTCCGCCCGGGCCAGGGCGTCCGCGCGCGCCGCGACCTCGGCCTCCGCCGCCGCGACCTGGTCGGCGCGGGAGCCGAGCCGCGCCGTCTCCAGCTCGGCTTCCAGCTGCGCCACGCGCTGGCGCTCCCGCTCGCGCGCGGCGTGGGCGCGCTCCAGGTCCTGCGCGGCCGCGGCGCCGGAGGGGACGAGTCCCTCCTGTCGCAGCAGCTCGCTCTCGGCGAGGACCAGTGCGGCCCGTGCCGCGCCGAGCCGGGCCTCGACGGCCGCGATCTCCGAAGGGCGCTGGCCCTTCCTGAGGTCCTCCAGGCTGGCCCGGGCCAGAGCCAGCCGGTCGCTCGCCTCGTCGCGGGCGGCCTGCTCCGGCGTGTCCTCCAGCGCGAACAGCGGGTCTCCGGCCTGCACCTGCGCTCCCCGCTGCACGTGCAGCGCCTCCAGCGCGCCGGCCTGCGATGACGCCACGTAGACGAACTCTCCCTCGATGTAGCCCTGCACGCGCTCGGGCTCCTGACGGTCGCAGCCCGCCAGCGGGCACAACAGCAGCGCGGCGCCCGCGGGCAGCCAGCGGCGCCAGGAGGCTGACTTCGAGCAGTTCATGGCGATGACCTCCCCTGCGGCCGGATCACGCCGTGCAGGATCACCGTGAGGATGGCGGAGAAGCCGGTCTGCGGCGTGAGGCCGAGCTCCGCCATGCGGGGCGGATTCATGATGGCCGCCACGGCGGCGAGCAGGATCTCGATGACCAGGTGGAGCGGGACGTCCTTGCGCACAAGTCCCTGCCTGCGCCCTGCTTCCAGGAGGCTGCCGAAGTGGCGCCGGATCACCTGCCGGCGCCGGACCTCCACCACCTGGAACACCGCCGGCGCCTCGCGCCGCAGGTCGCGCAGGAAGGGCGGCTGGATCTCCTCCGTGTGCCGCTGCACGCACGCCAGCAGCCGCTGCAGGCTGGCGGCAAAGTCAGGCGGGCCCTCCGGCGCGATGCGCGCCACCTCGGCCTCGAAGTCGCGGAACTTGGCCTGGAGCACGGCCTCCAGCAGCGCGAGCTTGCTCGGGAAATGCGCGTAGAGGGTCTTCTTGCTCGCTCCGAGCTCGGCCGCGAGGTCGTCCATGGTGACGCCGCGGAAGCCGTGGGCGAAGAAGTGCCGGCGCGCCGCGGCGACGATCCGCGGGCGGAACGCGCCCTTGCCGGGCGGCGGGCCCGCGCGCCCCGGCCGGCGCACGGAAGAGGTGGGCACCACAGAAACCAGAATAGTATCTGTAGTTTCCGAATGTCAAGCGCGGCCACGGCAGCGGGGACGGCGCTGCCGGCTGCCGCGGCGCATCAGCCCGCCGGCGCGCCGATCCGCATGTCCTTGCGGCGCCGGCAGCACCGCTTTATCGTTAGGCGGATAGCGAGGACGGAGCATCGATGGTGGCGGCGCGGGAAGCACTGGAGCGGCTGCGGGACGGGAATCGGCGCTTCGCCTCGAACGCGCGCGGCCCGGGCGCGCTCGTGAGTCACGCGCGGCGCGCCGAGCTGGCGATGGGGCAGGAGCCTTTCGCCATCATCCTCGGATGCTCGGACTCGCGCGTTCCGGCCGAGATCGTGTTCGATCAGGGCCTGGGGGACCTGTTCGTGATCCGCGTGGCCGGCAACATCGTGGCCCCTTCCCAGGTGGGCAGCGTCGAGTTCGCCGCCGCGCGCTTCGGCACGCGCCTGGTGGTGGTCCTGGGGCACTCGCAGTGCGGAGCGGTCCTGGCCACCCTCGAAGAGCTGCGGCGGCCGACGGAGAACCAGTCGCGCAACCTGCGCGCGATCGTCGACCGGGTGCGGCCCGCGGTGGAGGGGCTGCTGGCGACCGGCGTCCGGCACGATGCGGGGGCGCTGGTGCAAGAGGCTGTCCGGGCCAACATCCGCGCCTCCGTGCAGCAGCTGCGCCACGGCTCTCCGCTGCTCGAGCAGTTGATCCAGGAGGACGGGCTGCTCGTCGTCGGCGCCGAGTACTCGCTGGAGAGCGGCGTCGTGGAGTTCTTCGATGGCGTGGCGGCCGGCGCCTAGGGCGCGTCCGCGCCGGCCGCCCGGACTCCGTTACAGGATCATGGCGGCGAGGCCGTTGCTGCGCTCGAACTGGCCGGAGACCATGCCGCCGGCCTGGAACCACACCGGGCTGCCGCTGAGGCTGGCCGGAATCGGGCCGCCCAGGCTGGCGACGCCGCCAGCATCGGTCGGCACGGTCCCCAGCTCCAGGAACGGCAGCGTCAGCCAGACCGCGCCAAAGCGCTGCGTGAGCGTCGGGCCGCCGCCGGTCAGCGATCCGACGAAGCGGATCGGGTCGCCCGAGTTGCCATTGGAACAGCGCAGCATGCCCGGCGCGCCCGCCACCAGCGGGCCGGCCTCGAGCCGCAGGCCGGGGCGGTCGGCGAAGGACACGCCCTGCACGAAACCGCGCGGCACGCCCACGAAGGTCACCGAAGGAACGAGCGGATCCACGCGGTACAGGCCGCCCGGATTGACCGTCGTGGCCCACAGCACGTTCTGCTCGGTGTCGTAGTCGAGCCCGCGCCACAGGAAGCCTTGCGGCAGGTCCACGACGTGCGCCGTGGTGACGAAGCGCGGATGGATGCGCACGATCCGGTCATCGCGGTCGTCGAGGCCGTACAGGAGGTTGCGCTCCGGGTCGTAACCGAGGCCCTCGATGTCGGCGGCGCCCTGGATCACGCCGACCGGAATGCCGGTGCTGGTGGCCGGATCCACGCGGAACAAGGTGTTGGTGTTGAGGTCGGCGCTGTACATGAGGCTGTTCAGCGCGTCGTAGGCCAGCGCGTTGGCGTTGGCGAAGCCGGTGGCGCCGGAGGCGCCGATCGGCGTGGCCGCACCCGTGTCCATGTCCAGCAGGTAGAGGCGCTGGTCGTTGGGGGCGATGCCGTACAGCCGGTCGTTGCGCGGGTCGTAGGCCAGGCCGTTGATGGCGAAGCCCACGCCTTGCGGTCCGATCGTGGTCCAGGCCGCGGTCGCGCGGTCGATCTCTCCCAGCTCGTTGGCGGCGACATCGCTGCCGAACAAGGTCGGGCCCGGGAGCTGGGCGGGAGCAAGGCTCAGGAGGCAGGAAAGGAAGGGGGCGAGCATGGCGGCCTTCACTCTATAGAGGGCTCCAGGGCCCCTTGTGGCCATGACACCTCCGCGCGGTGCGGCCAGCCCGAAATGCCGCCGGCGCTGCTAACATGGGCCCGATTCGACTTCACACGTCCCAGAGGCCCAGAGGAGTAGTGCATGAAACCCTTGTCGTTGTCCACCTTCGCGCTGGC
This sequence comes from Planctomycetota bacterium, assembly GCA_004295085.1. Taxonomy (GTDB): domain Bacteria; phylum Planctomycetota; class UBA1135; order UBA1135; family UBA1135; genus SHNF01. Next base: position 7,852 of record SHNF01000014.1, read on the forward strand.
GCTCGGCGGCGCCCTGGCCGTGCCGGCGGCGGCCCAGGAAGCCCCCAAGCAGGAAGCTCCGCCCGCCGCGGCCAGCGCAGCCAAGAAGGCCGAGCCCTTGAAAGTCGGAGCGACCGTGGCCGAGTCGCTGACCCTGAAGGACCTGAGCGGCAAGCCGGTCAGCTTCAAGGAGCTGCGCGGCAAGGTCGTGATCGTTCACTTCTGGTCGGACCGCTGTCCGGCCGAGAAGCACGGTGACGCGGTGAACAAGCAGCTCGAGGAGTATTACAAGGGCAAGGACGTCGCCATCATCGCCATCGCGTCCAACCAGAACGAGCTGGGAACGGAGCCGGCGCCGGGGGCGGACTACAGCAAGCACTACACGAATCTGCGCGACAAGGCCAAGGCCGTCGGCTTCACGCACCCCGTGCTGCTGGACCATGGCAACAAGGTGAGCGATCTGTTCCAGGCCAAGTCCACGCCGCACTGCTACGTCATCGACAAGAAGGGCACGCTGGCCTACGCGGGCGCCCTGGACGAGGGCCCCAGCACGGAGAACGGCCGGATCTACGTGCGTGACGCCGCCGACGCGCTGCTCGCCGGCAAGGAAGTCGAGACCAAGGAAACCAAGCCCTACGGCTGAAGCATCAAGAGGAGATGATCTTCCCGTTGAGAAGATCGAGCCGAATGCAGCGGACTTCCGTCCGGACCCTCGCCGCGGCCGCGTTTCTCGCGGCCGCGGTCGTTGTTGCCTGCGGAGACCAGGACCCCGGCGGCGAGCCGGCGCCGGATGCCGGAACACCCGTCGTAGTCGAGCTGGTGGACCAGGCACAGCTCGACGCCGTGCTCGCGGCGCAGAAGGGCCGGGCCGCCCTGCTGAACTTCTGGGCCATGTGGTGAGTGTCCTGCGTCGCGGAGATCCCCGGCCTGGTTCAGGTCGCGGAAAAGTACAGGGATCAGGGGGGGGCCGTGCTGCTCGTGAGCTACGACCTGCAGCTCCCGGAGAACGACGCCGGCCAGATCGCCGGCCAGGTGCGCCGTTTCGTCGAGGCGCGCCAGTGGGGCCTGCCGGTGTACATCGCGCAGGCCGCCAGCATCGGTGCGATCGATGAGCACTTCGAGCTGCCCGGGCCGATCCCGGTCACGCTGGCGCTCGACAAGGACGGCAGGATCGTGGACCGGCAGGAAGGTGAAGCCGAGCCCGCGCGCTTCGAGGAGATGATGCGCAAGGCGCTCGGCCTCTGACCAGCCGCCCCGGCGCCAAGATAAGCGCCGTGGAGCCGGCCACGCCGCGCATTCCGATCGACCGCGAGCGCCTCGCCGAGTTCTGCAGGCGCCAGCGAGAACTGGATCCGGCGCCGCTCCATCCTCGAAACGGCGCGCGTGGTCCATGCGGCGTGACGAGGTGGTTCAACTGGCCGCCGTGCGATGGATCGAAATCATTGGTGAGGCAGCCGCACGGGTCAGTCCAGAGCTGCAAGCTCGTCATCCAGATGTCCCCTGGGCCGACATCGTCGGCATGCGCCATCGCCTCCCGAGGCTAGGACTGCCGCCGTGACATGGAGATTGGGGGTGCGAAGCGCATCCCAGGGATAAGGTATAGGGCTGGATGAGCGATCCGGAGCCCCCCCGGGATGCGCCGCGCGCAGCCGGCGACCTGCCGGCGGGCGTGCTGGAGGTCCTTGCGCGGCTGACGGGCGCGGTGGCGCAAGTGAGCCTGCGGGCCACGCCCATGGAGGCGGGATCCGGCCCCGTCACGGCGGCGGAGACGCCCGGCACGCTGCCGGCGGTGCGCTCCAGCTTCACCGTGCTGGGTGAGATCGGCCGCGGCGGTATGGGAGCAGTGCTGCGCGGGCACGACGGCGACCTGGGCCGCGACGTGGCCATCAAGGTGCTGCACCCGGAGCTCGCGGCGCAGCCGGAGGTGGTGGCGCGCTTCATCGAGGAGGCGCAGATCGGCGGGCAGCTGCAGCACCCCGGGATCGTTCCCGTGTACCAGCTCGGGTTGATGGCGGACCAGAGGCCGTACTTCGCGATGAAGCTGGTGCGGGGGCGCACGCTGGCGGCGCTGCTGGCGGCGCGGGAGAGCGTGGAACAGGATCGCCGCCGACTCCTGGACGTGTTCGAGGCGGTGTGCCAGACGCTGGCGTACGCGCACAGCCGCGGCGTGATCCACCGCGACCTCAAGCCGGACAACGTGATGGTGGGGGCCTTCGGCGAGGTGCAGGTGGTGGACTGGGGGCTGGCCAAGGTGCTCGGTTCGGACACGGCCCGGCCGCCGCAGCGGCGCGCGGGCGGCGAGCCCGAGGCGGTCGCCACGGTGCGCACCGCTCCTGGATCGGAAGGATCCCATTCGCTGGCCGGCGCGATGATCGGGACGCCCGCGTACATGCCGCCCGAGCAGGCGCGCGGCGCGGTGGAAGCGCTGGACGAGCGCAGCGACGTGTTCTCGCTGGGGGCCATCCTGTGCGAGATCCTGACCGGGGATCCGCCGTACCGGGCCGGGCCGGGCCGCCACCCGGCGCTGCTGGCCCTCAAGGCCGAGCTGGGCGACGCCCTGGCGCGGCTGGACGCCTGCGGCGGCGATCCCGAGCTGATCGCGATGTGCCGGGAGTGCCTGGCGGCGGATCCGCAGGCACGGCCGCGCTCGGCCGAAGTCCTGGCCGAGCGCGTGCGCGCCTACCTGACCTCGGTCGAGGAGCGCGCCGAGCGGGCGCGGCTGGAGGCGGCCGCAGCGGCGGTCAAGGCCGAGGGCGAGCGCAAGGCGCGCCGGCTGACGCTGGCGCTGGCCGGCGCGGTGCTGGCCGCGCTGGTGCTCGGCGGCGGCGCCTGGCTCCGGGTGCAGAACGAGCGGGCGCAGCGGGTGGCGGAAGCAGAGCGCGCGGTGGCGCAGACGCTGGAGGAAGCGCTGGGCCTGCAGGGCCGCGCGCAGGCGGCCGGAACCGACTTGTCGCTGTGGCGGGAGGCGCTGGGTGCCGGCCGGCGGGCGCGCGAGCTGGCGCTGGACGGCGCCGCCGGCAGTGCGGCGCGCGCGCGGGCGTCCAGCCTGGTGGCGGCGCTCGAGGAACAGCAGCGCCGCGCGCAAGCGCGCGTGCAGCAGCAGGACCTGGACCGCGCGACGCTCGAGGCGCTGGTGGAGACCCGCCAGGAGCAGGGCGTGCTCGTGGATCCGGAGCAGACCGAGCAGCACTATGCGGAGGCCTTCCGGGCCTACGGCATCGATCCCGAGCAGGGGCCGGCCTCCGAGGCGCGCATCCGCGACAGCGCCGTGGCCGAGGAGCTGCTGGTGGCGCTCAACGACTGGCTGTTCGTGAGGGAGCAGGCCGAGCGGCCGCTCGAGCCGTTGCAGCGGCTGCTGGATCAGGCCGACCCCGACCCCTGGCGCGCCTCGCTGCGCGCGGCGGAGACCCTGGGCGCGTTGGCGGAGCTGCGCGCGCAGCTCGGCGGCACGGCGACGCCGTCGCAGCTCATCGCGCTGGCCGAGCGCCTGGGCCAGGCCGGGGACCCGGCGGGCGCCGTCGCGCTCGCCGGCGCAGCGCAGCGGCTGGCGCCCGGCGACTTCTGGGCCCATTGGACCACGGGGTACTGGGCTGGACTGATGCAACCGCCGCAGCTCGAGGTGGCGGCGCGCGCCTACACCGCTTCCGTGGCCCTGCAGCCGCGTTCCTACGCCGTCTGGAACAACCTCGGCGCCACGCTGTACAAGCTGCGGGACCTCGAGGGTGCCGCTGCGGCCAGCCGCGAGGCCACGCGGCTGCGGCCGACCGGCGCCGATGCCCGCTTCAACCTCGGGATCGCGCTGCGCGACCGTGGCCAGTTCGAGGCTGGCATCGCCGAGCTGCGCGAGGCGGTGCGCCTGAAGCCGGAAGAGGCCGAGTTCCACAACGCGCTCGCCGCCGCCCTGGCCATGTCGGGGGACGCGGAGGCGGCCGTGGCGGAGTGCCGCGAGGCCTTGCGCCTGCGGCCGGACTACGTGGCCGCACAAGTGGTGCTCGGCATCGCCCTGCGCAACAGCGGGGATCTCGACGGTGCCGAGGCGGCCTTGCGCGAAGCTCTGCGGCTCCAGCCCGACTCGGTGGAAGCGCACGCCAATCTCGGCGGCCTGCTGCTCGGGATGCCGGGCGCCGATCTGAACGATGCCGTCGCCGAGTTCCGCGAAGCGCTGCGGCTGTCGCCGCAGGCGCTGAACATCCACTATCAGCTCGGCGTGGCCCTGGAGGCACTGGGGGACTGGGCCGGGGCCGCGGAGGCCTATGGCCGCGAGCTCGAGCGCCAGCCGGACGTCGCCGAGTTCTGGCTGCTGCTGGCGATGGCGCAGCACCACCTCGGCCGCCCGGAGGAGGCGCGCCGCAGCTACGAGCGCGCGCTGGAGCTGCTCGACGCCGGCGGCAGCGAGGAGGACGAGCAGCTGCGCCGGGAGGCGGAAGCGCTGCTGGGCGGCGGCTAGAATCTTCCCCAGGACGTCCCTGACATCCGGCCCACATGACCGCCCCCCAAGTCGCCAGGAAACTGCCCCGCAAGGTCAACTTCTGCGAGTGCTGGACCCGGGACGGGCTCCAGTCCATCACCACGCTGGTCTCGACCGAGCACAAGCTGGAGATGCTGAACGGCATCATCGGCGCCGGCGTGCGCGAGCTGGAAGTGACTTCCTTCAGCCACCCGAAGCTCCTGCCGCAGTTCGCCGACGCCGAGCAGGTGCTGAAGGGGATCCGGCGCGACACCGGCGCGCGCTTCCGCATCCTCATGCCCAACATGAAGGGCTGGGAGCGCCTGGAGCGCTGCATCGACGAGGGCTACTCCGCCCACAAGATCATCCTGATGATCAGCGCCAGCGAGGCCCACAACCTCAAGAACTTCCGCATGAGCCACGACGAGGCCATGGCCGAGCACGCGGCCATCATGCAGCGGGCGCACGCCAAGGGCGTCGAGATCGTGGGCTGCGTGGGCACCGTGTACGGCTGCGCCATCATCGGCGACGTGCCCATGGAGCCGATCGAGAAGCTCACGCGCTTCTACCACGACCACGGCGCGCAGCTCCTGATGCTGGGCGACACCACCGGCACCGCCAACCCGGCGCAGGCCGAGCGCGTGCTCGGCCACCTGATGGGCAAGTTCCCCAAGACCACCTTCCTGGCCCACTTCCACGACACGCGCGGCACCGGGGTCGTGAACAGCTACGTGGCCGCCTGCCTCGGGATCGAGTGGATCGACGGCTCCATCGGCGCGATCGGCGGCCAGCCCGCCACCGGCGCCGCGCTCTACCACGTCGGCTTCAAGGGCAACACCTGCTCCGAGGACCTGCTCGCCATGCTCGAGGAGTGCGGCGTGGACACGGGCGTGGACATCGAGGCCTACATCAAGCTGGGGCGCCGGGCCGAGGAGATCGTGGGCTTCCCGATGCGCAGCAACGTGATCCGCGCCGGAAGAGTGTCGCACACGCCCACCACGGCCGAGAAAGCGCCGGGCGAGCGCATGGGTGCCGCCACCGGCACGCTGTAGCAGCGCGTGCGGATCCTCGCCGTCTACCGCGGCCTTCCCTGGCCCATCTGGGAGGGCTATCACCTGCGCGTCCTGCACCTGTTCCGCCGGATCCGCCGGCGGCACGAAGTCCATCTGCTCGGCCTCGTGCACGCGAAGGAACAGGAGGCGCAGCTCCCGCCCCTGCAGGCGGAAGGCATCTTCTCCTCCATCACGGTGCAATGGCTGCCGAAGCGCAGCGTCGCGGGCCGCTTGCGGACCAACCTCGGCCTGGACCCGCCCGCGGCGCTCAAGGCCGAGTACCCCGGCTTCGGCCCGCGCCTGCGCCGCCTGGTCCAGGATCTCGTGCAACGCCACGGCATCCAGTGCGGCTACGTCTTCGACCCCTGGGCCGACGTCCTGTTCACCGACGCCCAGCTCGTGCCGACCCTGCTCGACGTGTGCGACTGCCGCTCCTTCTACTACCGCCGGCGGCTCGAGCGCGGCCAGCTCTCTCCGTACCAGCGCTTGCGCACGCGGCAGCTGCTCAAGCGCTTCGAGGCGCTGGAGCGCTACACCTTGCAGCAGTACCCGGTCGCCACCGTGGTCTCGCCGGCCGACCGCGACGGCCTCCTGCAGCTGGAGCCGAACGCGCGCGTCGAGATCATCCCCAACGGGGTGGATCTCGACATGTTCGCGCCGCAGCGCCAGATCGAGGAGCAACCGGGCAACCTGATCCTGTTCGGCAACATGGACTTCCTGCCCAACGCCGACGCCGCGATCCGCTTCGCGCGTGAGATCCTGCCCAAGGTGCGCAAGACCCATCCGGAAGCCACCTTCACGATCGTCGGCACCAATCCACTGCCGCACGTGCGCGCGCTCGCCCAGGAGATCCCCGGCGTGGAGGTCACCGGCCGGGTGGACGACCTCAAGCCCTGGATCGCGCGCGCCAGCATGCTGGTGGCGCCGATCCGCTTCGGCGCCGGCATCAAGAACAAGGTGCTCGAGACCATGGCGATGGAGAAGCCGGTCGTGTGCAGCGCCACCAGCGTCGAGGCCATGAACGAGGACGTGGCAGCGCTGGTCCAGCTCGCGGACTCGGACGCCGACTTCGCCGTGGCCGTCGCGAGGCTCCTGGACGATCCGGCGCGACGCCACGAGCTGGGCCGCCGCGGCCGCGCCGCCATGCAGCAGCACCACTCCTGGGACACGGCGGCGTCGCGCTACGAGGCGCTGCTGGAAGAGCTGTCGGTCATGGCAAGAAGTTGATCGCGACGGCGGCAGACGAAAGCCGCACATCGATCTCTGCCTGTGCCGATACGGCCGCAAGGTAGAGCACACGGCCGATCAGCTCCGGGTGTCCTGGTGCGAGGGTGAAGCGGGCTCCGGCGGCGCCAGAAGCGTCGAGTAGGCCACGCTGACGCTCAAAGCCTCGCGGGTACCAGCCTGCAACTGACCGGAAGTACAACCCATCCTCGCTGAGGGGCACTTCGGTCCCCAGGAGATCGGATGGACCCGTGCCCGACGCGCTCAGGAGCAGCGCATACCCTCGACGGGCCTCGCTCCGCGGAAAGTTCAGCGCGAAGTCAACAATGCCTCCAGCCGCAGTGGACAACTGGCGAGCGCTTGCGTACAGGAATGGGTCAAATGCGTACGCGAACGCCGAGCCGGCGGCATGCACACCATAGGGACTGGTGTCTGGGGCGCCGACCAGAAGGTCCTCGAGGCCGTTGCCGTTCACATCGCCGACTCCGGCTACGCTCGCCCCAAAGTCTCCCGCTCGAGAGATTACTGTGAGGAGACTGCCTGCTGTGGAGAAGACGAACACTTCCTGAATTCCTCCGGCGGCCATGTCCAAGATGCCATCTCCATTCACGTCGCCGAGCCCGGCGACTGTGTTACCGATGCGCGCGTTCAGTGAATCACCATCCACTTGGCTAAGCTGCGCGCCATCCGCACCTGAGATCAGCACGACGTAGCCGGCTCCACCGGAGGCGCCTACAAGCAAATCAGCGAAGCCGTCCTGATTTGCATCACCAACGGCACTCAGTGCACTGCCAAGGTTGTCGTTGGCGTTACGGCCCGACACTTCCAGAACGACAGAGCCGTCGATCCCGGAATGGATGGTAACTCTGCCTGCATTGGCGTTACCGGCGGCTGCGGAGAATGGAGCTGCGATGGCGAAGTCTGGCACCCCGTCACCCGTTGCGTCGCCGGCGGCACTCACGCTGGCACCGAGTCGATCGAATGGGTGAATGCCATGAAACTGATGCAAGCGACCTCCATCGACGCCGGAGTAGACGTATGCCGAACCAGACAACGCGTTGCCGTTGGCATTCGCAGATGGGGCCCCGGCCAGGATGTCGGGATAGCCGTCGAGATTGACATCGCCGATGCCGGCCACTGACTCGCCCAGTCGGTCGGCTAGGGAATTGGTTAAGGCTAGAATCACCGAGCCATCGAGGCCCGAGTAAACGTAGGTATGCGACGTAGCTCCGGGTGCGCCTGCGACAATGTCCTGGGCACCGTCGAGATCGATGTCTCCGGCTGCAGACACTGAGAATCCTAGCTCCGCGCCCACGATTGAGCCGTCTATCTGCAACAGGAGCTCGCCAGTCGCTCCTGAGAAGACGTAGATCGAGCCAGCGTCGCCCAAGCCGCCAGCATCAGCCACTGAAGACCCAATCAGAAGATCGGCGCTGGAGTCACCGTCGACGTCTCCGATGCCGCTCACTTCCATGCCGAGCCGTTCGAGCTGAGTCGTGCCATTAATCTGAGTCGCTGGTACCCACCGCCCTCCTACAGCCTGACTCGTTGCGGACGCCGTCAGCAGGGACAAGGTGACTAGACTCGAGATCGTGTTCATTAACCGACTCCATTGCGCGGGTTGTTCTGAACGAGGTACGAGTGGGCAATCGCACGCCAGGCACTCACTGTGAGCAGAGCCCACTCCAAGGTCCGCTCGGGAACACACTGCACGCTGTGTTAGAGCCACTGCCAAACCAGCTACAGATGGTGCCACCACCGAGCAACTGAGAGCTGCAGATACCTTTTTGATCCTCCCGAACCGAGCAATACGTTCCTGAGATACTAGTTGAGCAGCGTTTGTCGCCTGCACCGAACACCGAACAGACGTGATCACCGGTTGATTCGCCACCTTGGATAACGGAGCATACGCGGATTGAGCCCCCACCGGCAATAACGGAACAAGTGTTTGTCGCACTCTGGTTATCAGGGTTCTCTGCAGAGCATTGTCTCACACTCCCGTTGCCGCTGCTTATGATTGAACAGCGGAGTTCCGTCGATCCGTCATCGAACTCCAGTACACTACATGCAGTGCTCTCGGCGCTCTTGTCCTTGGCAGTGAAGATGGAGCAGTTACCGGATCCGCCGGTCACCGAGCAGCGGGCTTCACTGGTAGTCGATGCTGAGAAGGCTGTACATTGATTCCCGGAATCACAAAACACGGAGCAGCGGTTGTCCAGACCACCAGCGCTCGATGAACAAGTCGGTGGACTGCCTGAATCCGTCGTGTCAACGGAGCACACCTCTACTGTGGTCCCTGTATCCGGCAATGGCCCGACGGAGCTTCCGAGGTCAGGGCGCGCAGGAAAGGCAAAGAAGGATGGAATGGTCAGATCAGAGGAAAGCCTGAGGTAGTACGGCCTAGCGTACTGAGCGTCCCCGGCATGCGCGGACCTCACATCGTCTGCGGGCGCGATCCCAATTACGCTGGCTGGCGCCAGCATCAAGAGAGAGAGAGAGAGAATCGGGAGGTAGGAGCGCTTCATTTGCGGGCACTGCCAGGCGCCATGGTCCAGCAATCGCCATGCCGTTGTGGCCAAGCAGTCCTCGTTTGACATGGCGTACCGCAATTTCAGGAAAGGCATTCCGCGTGGTACGCCCTGCGGGTAAGCACTTAGCATGAACACATCCTAGCCCACTGGATGCGGTTAGGAGTTGCTGTCCATCGGGCAGCTTGCGGGCCGCTAGCCATCTATGAATCACCGCGACCGCTAGTCCTGGAGAACTCGCGAATCAGCTCCGTGTGCGCTTGCGCACGCGGCTGTGCGCACGCGCGGTTAGAAGTCCACGTACACGCCCGCGCCGGCGGTGAGGCCCGTGAGATCGGCGTGGCTCGTGCCCTCGACCCCGTCCACTTTCAGGACGCCGTAGTTCAGAAGGCCCTGGATGCCGAAGCGGTTCCAGACCGCGCAGCGCAGGCCCAGCTCGGCGTCGTAGTACCAGGCTGCGCTGTAGTCGGCGTTCGGCGCGCCGTCATGGTCCATGGAGAAGACGAAGCCGAGCCCGGGGCCGACGTACCAGGTCAGCGGGCCGGCCAGCGCGTAGTGCCAGCGGAGCTGGGCGCGCCAGATGTCGGCGTGGAAGCGCTCGCCGCTGTGCTGGAGGTCGTCCTCGCGGCGCAGATAGGACACGGCGATGTTGTTGTTGCTGCCGAAAGGCATCAGCTCGTAGGTGATCTCCCACGCGCTGATGTCGGTGTCGGTGGCCGGGCCGGAGCGGTCCGCCTCGCCGCCGGTGCTGGCGAAGTGGTAGTTGACGCCGAGAGCGCTGCTGGGCGCGGTCACCGCCGTGCAGGCGCCGGGCGCGAGCAGCAGCGCCGTGAGGATCAGCCTGCGCACGCAGAGGAGCTTCAGAAGTCGATGAACACGCCGGCGCCGAAGGTGATGCCCTCGAGGTCGCTGTCGGGGGTCGCGCCGTCGCCCTTGACGTCGATGAAGCTGTAGTTGAGCAGCCCGGACAGGCCCAGGCGATCCAGCAGGTACCACTTGACGCCGATCTCGGCGTCGTAGTACAGGCTGCCGTCGTACTCCACGCCCGGGATCTGCGGCGAAGGGTCCACCGCGAAGGCGTAGCCGATGCCTGGGCCGACGTACCAGATCACGCGCTCCAGGAGCTGGAAGTAGAAGCGGAGCTGGGCGCGCACGATGTCCGACTCGACAGTCGGATTGCCCGGCAGATTCGTCTGCTCGTCCTCCCGGCGCAGGTAGGAAACGGCGATGTTGGCGTTCTGCAGGATCGGGAGGAACTCATAGGTGGCCTCCAAGGCGGTGATGTCGGTGTCGGCGGTCGCGCCGAGCGTCTTCACCTCGCTGGAGGTGCTGGCGAAGTGGTAGTTGACTCCGAGCACGTTGGAAGGCGCCGTCGTGCAGGCGCCGCCAAGCGCCAGCAGGGCGAGAGCGAGTCCGGTCTTCAGCATCGCTGCGCTCCGCTCAGGGGACCTGGATGGTCAGCATGTTGGAGTCGTGGGTGCCGGTGAGGGCATGGTCCACGCGCATCTCGATGTAGTAGGTGCGGCCGCCGGCGTTGCCGGGCACCGGGCCGCTGGTCCAGGAGCCGGCGCCGCTGGCGGTGGTGGTGCCGGTGGCCAGGGTCTTGACCGGCGCGCCGATGTCGAACAGGTGGCCGTTGATGGTGGTGCCGTTCTGGTTGAGCGAGTAGTACAGCCACCAGGGCGAGCTGGCCGGGGCGCCGGTGTACAGGAAGGTCGCCGTCTGGCCGACGTTGACGCTGGAGGGCCCGCTGAGCGAGATGGTGTCGGTGTTCGAGCCCGGCTCCAGCGAGGCGATGCGGAAGTCGTCGATGGCCCAGCCGCCCAGCTCGAACAGGTGGTCGGCTTCCAGCTCGAAGCGCACCTTCACCGAGGGGTTGCCGTCGGCCAGCGCGGAGATGTCGATGACCTGCTGCTGCCAGCGCACGTCGGTGGTGTGGTAGTACTCGCCGTAGCCCTGCGGGTTCTCCCACACCAGGGTGTTGTTGACGTAGATGCGCGCGAAGTCGAAGGGCGCCGCCTCCACGGTCAGCCAGCGGCGGAAGAACAGGTTGGTGTGCGAGGCGCCGCTGCAGTCGATGGCGGGGGACTCGAGCCAGGTGTGGGTGTTGGGCTCGTAAGCGCCGTCGTTGACGCCGCTGCCCAGGTCGTTGGCCCAGACCTTGGTGCCGCTGTAGGCGGCGTTGGGGTCGTTCCAGGCGATGCCGATGTGGCGGCTGCCTTCGCCGCCCTTGCCCGCGGGCGTGCCGCGCGCCCAGTCGTCGGCGCCGGCGTAGGCGCCGTGGGTCCAGCCGGAATCGGTGCCGGCCTCGAAGTCGTTGAAGTACACGGACACGATCTGGCCCACGGTGAAGTACCACAGGTTGTCGCCGGGCGCGGAGCCGCCCGGCAGCCAGTTGCTGTGGCCGCGGTCGTCCTCGGCCAGCAGGTAGTACTCGACCAGCGACGGCGCCGGCTGGCCCGGGATGCCGCCGGCCCACTCGTCGGGGTTGCCGGTCGGCACGCAGGGCGAGCTCTGCCAGGAGCCGTTGTCCACGCGGTAGTGGATGGTGACGTCGGTGATGGTGGCGCCGCTGATCAGCGGGGCGACCGTGGCCATGACGACGTAGGGGCCGGTCTGGTTCTCGGTGTTCTCGAGCGGCGCGTGGTCGATGGCGATGCTGGGGCCGTCGATCCGGAGCACGTAGAAGCCTTCCTCGATGTCGCTGATGTACACCAGCCCGCTCTGCGCGAAGGGATAGCAGCCCCAGGCGCCGTGGTAGCCCGAGCCCGGCTGGTAGGCGCTGGTGTCGTAGCTGGCCGCCAGCTTCATGTCGTAGGGGTCGCTGATATCCACGCACACGAAGCCTTCGGAGTACCAGGAGGCGAAGATGCGGTTGCCGATGATGTAGGCGTTGTGGACGATGGACTGGGAGTTGATCGTGAAGCGGTCGGTCTCGCGGATGTTGTTCGGAGACGAGATGTCGTACAAGGTCAGGCGGCCGCCGCCGGACTCGTCCGTGGTCACGCACAGCGTGTCGCTGGCGTTGGCCCAGGTGTTGTGCGTGAACTGGCCCGGCGTGGTCTGCGTGTCCAGCGTCGGGAAGTTCAGGTTGTCGGCGTTCACGATCCGGTACTGGCCGTCGTAGATGTGCGCCAGGTGCGCCTTGCCGTTCTGCACGTGACAGTCGTGCACGTACGGCCCGTTGTAGGTGGCGATGTGCACCGGGTTCTCCGGATTGGCCAGGTCCAGCACCACCATGCCGCGATTGGTGCCGTTGACGTAGGCGCGGCCCGTGCCCAGGTCCACCGAGATCGTGTGCGCGTTGCCCCAGATGCCGCCGCCCCAGGTCTTCACGAAGCGCGGGTTCTCCGGATCGAGCAGGTCCACGATCTGCACGCCGCCGCCGCCCTCGGTGACGATGTAGCAGTAGCGGTCCCAGGTCTTCATCTCGCGCCAGATCGAGTCGGGCCCGTCCACGAAGCCGGTGACGTAAGGCGCGGTCGGGTCCTCCACGTTGATGAAGAAGGTGCCGTCGGACGTGCCGATGATGCCGTACTCGCGCCCGTCGGGAGCGGTGTAGCCCCAGACCTCGCTGTGCCAGCCGCCAAGCTGCAGCCTGGACAGCATGGTGACCCCGTTGCTCTGGGCGGCGAGGGGGGCGGCGAGGCCGAGGAGGGCGAGACCCAGGGAAAGGCGGTGCTTCATGGAAGGAGGGGTCGGGGAATCCGACGCTGGCCTACTGTACGGCCCCTGAACCGCATGGCGGAAGACTTGCGCAGGTCGTGAGCTTGCCGCAACGGCGTTCGCTCTCCAGTGGTACCCTGCACTGGTTCGTACGCCCCTCCTGTCGCCGCCGCTCTCTCACTTCTCCCGAGTCCTCCCGAGGGTCCATCCCATGCGCGTCTCCGCCTCAGCGCTGTTCTGGCTGCTTCTCCTCCCCGCCCCGCGCGCTACGGCCCAGGGACTTGAGGTGCTGCGCACCATCAACAACCCGGCTGCCGGCTTTGGCTCCGCGATCGCCTGCGCCGGCGACCTCGACGGCGACGGCGCCGACGACATCCTGGTCGGTGCGCCCACCGCGCCTGGAAACGGCAAGGTGTACCTGTACTCCGGCGTCACCGGCGCGCTGCTGGCCGAGCTGGACGGCAGCCTGTCCGCCGGCCTGTTCGGGCAGGCGGTGACCGGGCTGGACGACGCCGACGGCGATTCGGTGCCGGACTTCGCGGTCGGCGCGCCCGGCGCGCGCAACACTGACGGCGGCCACGTATTCCTGTACTCGGGACAAACCCGCGCGCTGCTGCGCACGTATGCGGGTGCGCCCAGCCAGCGCCTGGGCGGCCGGCTGGCGCCGATCCGGGACGAGGACGGGGACGGCGTGGACGACTTCATCGTCGGCTGCCCCCTGGGCACGTTCGGCGGCACCCTCACCGGCGGCATGGTGCGCGTGTATTCCACGGCGAGCGGCGAAGCCCTGTTCACCAGCACCGGCGGGCAGGTCTTCGGCCAACTCGGCGGGTCGGTGGCCGACGCCGGCGACCTGGACACCGACGGCCATTCCGAGCTGCTGGTGGGTGCGGCGGGCGAGAACAACGCGGCCGGAGCGATCCACGTGTACCCGGTCTTCCATAGCAGCGAGCTGTTCGTGGTGGCGGGAACCAGCCCCGGAGAGTCCTTCGGCACTGCGGTGGCCGGCTTCGGCGACCTGGACCAGGACGGCGTGCCGGAGGTGGCCGGCTCGACGCCGTCGCAGATCCGCGTGTACTCCGTCGTCACCGGGGCCTTGCTGCTGCAGCTCACCACCGGCGCCAGGTCCATGGCCAGGACCGGGGACCTGGACGGCGATTCCGTGCCCGATGTGATCAGTTGCGGCAGCAACGGCACCACCGTCTTCTCCGGCAGCACGATCAGCTCGATCTTCACGCTATCCGGCTACGGCACCGCGGTCGCCGCCTGCGGCGACACGAACGGAGACGGGCTCGGCGAGGCGCTGGCCTCGCGCATCGGCTCGGTGGCCGTGATCGGGCGGGCGGCCGGCGACTTCCTGACGGCGAGCGCCAACACGGCCTCGCAGGCGGCCGGCGGCACCATCCTGTACACGCTGAATTTCCCGCAGCCGGCCGCCTTCCAGGACTACCAGATGCTGGCCTCGGCCAGCGGGACCGGGCCGACCACGCTATTCGGGCTGCAGGTGCCCCTGACGCAGGACCTGCTGCTGGACAAGACCCTGGCCGGGACCTATCCGTACGGCGCCAGCAATTTCGTGGCGACCTTGGACGTCAGCGGCGACGCTACCGCCGTCCTGGTCGTCGGGATCGGCAAGCTGCCGCTCAACGCGGTCGGGCTGACCCTGCACCTCGCCGCGGTGGTGGTGGATTCGGCCATGAACGGCCTGTACGCCTCCAACGCGGTCCAGCTGGACATCGTGCCGTGATCGGAGGGGTCGGTATCTACTGGATCTGCAGCGTCACCGTGTTGGAGTCGTAGGTGGTGGCGCCCTGGTCGGCGCGCGCCTCGATGTAGACGGTGCGGCCGGCTCCGCGCGCGGGGACGGGCCCGCTGGTCCAGGAGGCGGTGCCGGCGCCGGTCGTGGTGCCGGTGGTCGCCGTGAAGAAGGGTGTTCCGATGTCGAAGGCGTGCCCGTTGATGGTGGTGCCGGTGCGGCGGAAGGAGTAGTAGATCCAGTAGGGTGAGCTGGCCGGGGCGTTGCTGAAGCTGTAGCTGACCGTGCCGCCGACGACGCCCGAGGTGCTGCCGGTGAGCAGGATGGTGTCGGCGCCGCCGACCGGGCCGACGCTCCACAGCTCGAAGTCGTCCAGGTTCCAGCCGCCGTATTCGAGGCCGCCGTCGCTCACCATCTCGAAGCGCACGCGCGCGCCGGCGTTGTTGTCGGCGAAAGCGCTGATGTCCAGGTCGAACTCGGTCCAGCGGCTGTCGTGCACGTCGCCGCTGGCCGGGTTCTCCCACACCTTGTTCCAGACGCCGGCCTCGAGCACGTAGATGCGCGCGTGGTCGTACGTGCCGTCCTCGACGTTGAGCCAGCGCTGGAAGCGCAGGCGCACGCCGGTCTCGCCGCTCAGGTCGAAGACCGGCGACTCCAGCCGGTTGTTGACGTTGGCCTCGTAGTTGCCGTCGAAGTTGCTCTGGATGCCGAGGTCGTTGCCCCAGCACCTGGCTCCGGAATAGGCGGCGGCGGGGTCGTCGCTCTTGCCCTGCGGCGTGCCGCGGGCCCAGTCGTCCTGCTGCGCGACCTGGGTGTGCGTCCAGCCCTCGTCCGTGGCGCCCTCGAAGTCGTTGAAGACGATCTGGCGCGCGATGCCGACCACGAACGAGTACCAGCTCTCGCCCGGGCTGAAGCCTTCGGGCAACCAGGCCTGGTTGCCGCCGGTGTCGGTGGCGACCAGGTAGTAGTCCACGAAGGCCGGGGACGGCTGGCCCGGGATGCCGGCGGCCCACTGGTCGGGCGGGCCGGCCGGGGACATCGGCAGCGCCTGCCAGGCGCCGCCGTTGACGCGGTACAGGAGGTCCACGGCGCTCACGCTCTCGCCGTTCTGCGACACCGCGGTGAGCGTGGCCAGGTACGGTCCGCTCTCGCTCTGCTGGTCCGGGATGGGGGAGTGCGTCAGCGTCATGGTCACCGGGCGCGCCAGCTCGGCGATCGTGGCCAGCGCCCCTTGCGTGATCTGCGTGGCCAGGGTCCAGTCGTTGAGCGAGGTGCCCACGGTGTCGCTGGCGGTGTGGATGAAGGGGCTGTAGGCGCCGACGTCCTCGAACGGGAAGATGGCCGGGTAGCCGTGCTGCGTGAACGGCAGGTGGTCGCTGGTGCCGCCCGACAGCGTGCCGCTCTTGATGCCGAGCGCGGGCACGTAGGCCGCGAACACGTCCATGGCGAAGGCGTTGAGCGCGCCGTTGGTGTCGTTGGTCACGAAGTCCACGTCGCGCGTGTCGCCGCTCTGGCGGTAGCCGGTCATGTCCAGCTGCACCATGCCGACGATGTCGGCGCTGACACTGTCCAGGTAGTCCACGTAAGCCTCGGATCCGAGCAGGCCCATCTCCTCGCCCGACCAGGCGATGAAGCGCAGCGTGTAGTCCCACTGGTGCTGCGCGAGGATCCGGGCGCACTCGAGCACGCCGGCCACGCCCGAGGCGTCATCGTCGGCGCCGGGCGCGGGCGAGGTGCTGGAGCCGGCCCAGTTCACCGAGTCGTAGTGGCCGCCGATGATGACGATGCGGCCCGGGTCGGTGCTGCCCGGCAGCTCGCCGATGACGTTGTCGGCGCTGCTGTCGTAGTTGAAGAGCGTGGTGGTGAGCCCGTAGCCCTGCATCTGCGTGCGGATCCAGTTCTGCGCGCTGACTTCGCCCGGCTGGCCGTGGCGGCGCGTGCCGAAGGCCACCAGCGAGTTCACGTGCGCCTGGAGGTTGGCCTGCGCCACCTGCGACACCATGTCCTGGATGCCCGGCTTGGGCGTGACCGCGTTGTGCGCGCCGCGGTCGAAGCGCGCGGGCTGCAGCGGCCGGTCGTTGACCCGGCGGAAGGCGCCGTGGCAGCGGAACGCCTGCGCCGCGGCGGCCTTCAGCTCCGCAGCGCCCAGCGCGCGCAGGCTGACGTGCCCCTCGGGCGCGCTCCACAGCGCGCGTCCGGATTCCTCCGCGAGGTTGGCGCCCTCGCCGTGGGCGTGGCGGGCGACGCGCACCAGGGTCTCGCCGAAGGCCAGCGGCGGCAGCAGCTCGTGGCGCAGGCTCAGGCCCGCGCCGGCCGCGCCGAGCACGTAGCCGCCCAGGTCGTCGTACATGGTGCCGGCGGCGATCAGGCGGTCGCGCAGGGCCAGGTCCTGGCCGTAGGCGTACACCGCCAGGGCGTCGGAGGGAGCGGCCTGGGCCAGCAGGAGGAGGAGGCTGGGGAACATGGCGTGAAGCCTTGGGTGGGCGTTACTGGATGCTCAAGCTGAGCAGGTTGGAGTCGAAGGTCTCGAGCCCCTGGTCGGCACGGGCTTCGAGGTACACGGTGAGGCCCGCGCCGCGCGCCGGCAGCGGCGGGCTGGTCCAGGAGATGGAGCCGGTGGCGCTGGTGGTCCCGGTCGCGGCCGTGAAGCGCGGCGCGCCGATGTCGAAGGCGTGGCCGTTGATCACGCTGCCCGCGGCGCTGCGCGAGGCGTACACCCAGCAGGGGGCCGACGGCGGGGCCGCGCTCAGCTCGTAGGTCACGCGCTGCCCCACCGCCGCCGCGGACGGCCCGCTGAGCAACAGCACGTCGGTGTCGCCGGTCGGACGGATCGAGACCAGGCGCAGGTCGTCCACGTTCCAGCCGCCGAAGTTGACGAAGAAGTTGCTGGTCATCTCGAAGCGCAGCTGCATGGCCGGGTTGCCGTCGGCGAAGGCCGACAGGTCCACTTCGTGCTCCACCCAGCCGAAATCGGCGCTGTTCACGCCCAGGTCGTTGGACCAGACCGGGTTCCACACCCCGCCCGCGAGCACGGAGATGCGCGCCTGGTCGGCGGTGCCGGCCTCGACGCTCAGCCAGCGGCGGAAGCGCAGAGTCACGCCCGAGAACGCGCTGCAGTCGATGGCGGGCGAGTCCAGGAAGTTGGCGCTGTTGTTGGCGTACTTGCCGTCGGTGCCGTTGCCCAGGTCGTTGCCCCAGCAGGCCAGGCCGGAGAAGGCGGCGGCGGGATCGCTGCTCTTGCCCTGCGGCACGCCGCGCTGCCAGTCGTCGCTGCCCTGGCTGCGGCCGTGGGTCCAGCCGGCGTCGCCGGGGCCTTCGAAGTCCTCCGCGTACACCGGCAACACCACGCCGACCAGGAATGAGAAGTCGGAGCTGCGCGGCAGGTTCTGGCGGTAGCCGTGGTCGTCGCGGGCGGTCACGTGGTAGTCCACGCGCGCCACCGACGCCTGGCCCGGAATGCCGGCGGCCCACTGGTCGGCGCCCAGGTGCGCCATGGGCAGCACCTGGTAATCGCCGCCGTCCACGCGGTACACGACTTCGGCGGCGGTGATGACGTTGCCCGCCAGCGCCTCGATCTGCGCGCTCACCACGTACGGCCCGAACTCGTTGGGCGTGTCGGCGAGCGGCGTGTGGGTGATGCGGATCAGGTTCAGGTCCACCCCCGGGAAACCCTGCTCGCGGAAGCCGCTGTCGATCTCCGGGAAGCTGGGCGTGCCGTTGGCCAGGTTGCCGTCGTCGTCGTCCAGGCTGAGCCAGTGGTCCTCGATGATGCTGCGGATCTGGCCGTCGTTGTAGGCGTTCATCCAGCTCACGAACAGCGTGTCGGCGATCAGATCGCCCGCGGCGTCGCCGAAGCTGGAGTTGAGGTTGCGGCGCACCTTCCACAGCGCGCCCATGAGCACCTGGCCGTCGCTGTGGGTCTCGCCGTAGCAGCCGGGATTGTTGTCGCCGCAGAACTGGCGCATGTTCTCGCCGGTGCGGATGAGCGTGCCCGGCCCGTAGAAGTCCTGGCCGACCACCGGCGTGTCATAGATGTACATGGCGTAGGCGTCGGCGTTGCCCTCGCCGAAGCCGTCCGGGCCGTTGCCGCTGCCCTCGCGCACGTTGGCCCAGTGGCCTTCCTCGTGCGCGACCAGGGTGCTGTACGCCGTGTTGGGGCAGCCGCCGCCGGCCAGGTAGAAGTTGATGGAGAAACCGTCGAAGAAGGCATTGCAGGTGGAGGCGATGTTGACGTTGGCGAGCACCTGGAAATCCATCGTGTTCTCGCCGGGGTCGATGGACTTCAGGTAGTCGCGGAAGTCGTGGATGCCGTTGAAGGCGTTGGCCTGGGCCGTGACTTCCTCGGTCAGCGCCGGGTTCATGGTCACGCTCTGGAACACCCCGGGCGTGAACGGCACGCTCAGGCTGTAGTCCAGGCCGGCGGCGTTGTTCACGAGGGCGAAGGGGCCCGTGAAGGCGAAGCTGAGCGTGACCGGCGTGGTCCCCGTGTGCGGGATCGTGAAGTTGCCGGCGGCGTCGGTGACGGCGCTGCCCGCGGTGCTGCTCACGCGCAGGGAACGCATCGCCTGCAAGGTCTCGGGGTTGGCGGCGGTGTCGGGCAGGACGCCGGGCGTGGCGAAGCTGTCCACGTGCCCGGTGAGATCGTTGGTGCCGGCCCGGCCGCAGGTGTGCACGAGCTGGTCGCTGCCCAGCACGTCGGCCAGCGCGTCGGCGGCCACGTACATGCGCCGGCCCGAGGGGATGCCGTCCGCGACCGGCGTGCGCAGCTCCACGGCCCAGGCCAGGCGCGGCACGATGCGCTCGCCCGGCTGGTGCGGGTAGATGACCAGCTCCGGCACGCCGATCGTCCCGGCGGCGCGGCCTTCCAGCGCCGCGTAAGCGCTGTGCGCCGCGGCGATGGCCGCACGCGGGTCCACGGCCGGCAGGGTGAGCAAGGACTGCACCTGCGGCAGCGCGGTCGAGTCGAGGGCCAGGAGGTCGCCGCCGGGCGCGCACAGGACCGTGACCGAGGCGCCGACCACCGGCACGCCGCGCACCTCCTGGGTGAAGACCAGCGCGACCTTGTCGCTGCTGCCGATGCGCGACAGCGCCAGCCGGTGCAGCTCCTGGAGCACCAGCGTGGACTCGTCCAGGCGCAGGACGCCGGACGCCTCCTGCAGGACCACCCGCGCCAGCTCGGCGTAGTCGGCGTCGCTCGCGCAGGCGAAGGGCGCCCGCGCGCGGCCGCCGTACAGGAAGCGGCCGGCGCCGGTGCCGGGACGGACGCGCAGCACCCAGGAGTCGCCGTGCTGTAGCTGCCAGGCACGGAAGGCTTCGGGCACACCGGGGTCCTGGAACAGGAGCGGAACGAGGAGCAGCAGCATGTCGTGCACCGGGGCGGTTGAACGGGAAGGATCAGGAAAGGCCAGAGCGCCCTCTCCAGCGCTGGGCCGGAGAGGGCGCTCGTTGCATGTCGGCGCGGGACTACTGGATGACCAGGGTCACCGCGTTCGAGTCGAAGGTGGTGGCGCCCTGGTCGGCGCGCGCTTCGACGTACACGGTGCGGCCGGCCCCGCGGGACGGGATCGGACCGCTGGTCCAGGCGCCCGTGCCGGCGGCGCTGGTGGTGCCCGTGGTCGCCGTGAAGCGCGGCGTGCCGATGTCGAAGGGCTGGCCGTTGATCACGCTGCCGTTCAGGTTGAACGCGTAGTACAGCCAGTACGGGGCGTTCGCCGGCGCGTTGCTGAAGGAGTAGCTCACGGTCCCGCCCACCACCGCGGAGGTGGAGCCGGTCAGGACGATGCTGTCCGTGCCGGAGGGCACGGGCTCCACCGACACCACCGCGAACTCGTCGATGTTCCAGCCGCCGAACTCCAGGCCGCCGTCCGTGACCATCTCGAAGCGGATCTGCAGCGCCGGGTTGTTGTCGGCGTAGGCCGAGATGTCGATGTCCACCGCGGTCCAGGTGCTGTCGTGCACGTCCCCGACCGAAGGGTTGTTGTACACGACGCTCCACACGCCGTTGAGGCGCGCGTAGATGCGGGCGTCGTCGTAGATGCCCTGCTCCACGTTGAGCCAGCGCATGAACTGCAGGCGCACGCCGCTCTTGCCGGTGCAGTTGATCGCCGGCGAGTCCAGGTGGTTGTTGACGTTGGCTTCGTAGTTGCCGTCGTAGTTGCTGAGGACGCCGATGTCGTTGCCCCAGCACTTGGTCCCGGCGAACGCCGCCGACGGGTCGTCGCTCTTGCCCACCGGGGCGCCGCGCTGCCAGTCGTCCTGGGTGGCGACCTGGGCGTGGGTCCAGCCCTCGTCGGTGGCGCCCTCGAAGCCGTTGGTGTAGATCGGGGTGATGACGCCCACGATGAAGTGGTGCTCGCCGGACACCGGGTTGCGCGCGTCGTTGCCCTGGTTGTCGGCGGCTTCGATGTGGTAGTCCACGAAGGCCACGGATTGCTGGCCGGGGATGCTGGCGCTCCAGGTGGAGCCGCCTGTATTGCTCATCGGGACGGTCAGCTCGCCGCCGCCGTTGACCCGGTACTTGAGATTGGCGCTGGTGATGGTGGTCGCGAACAGCGAGGTGATGTCGGCGTCCACCACGTACGGGCCGGTCTCGTTCTGGGTGTTGGGCAGGGGCGTGTGCGCGATCTGCAGCACCGGGATGCCGGGGAAGCCCTGCTCCTGGAAGGCGCTGTCGATGTCCGTGAAGTTGGGCGTGCCGTTGCCGAGGTTGGCGTCGTCGTCGTCCAGCGCCAGCCAGTGGTCCTCGATCACGGTGCGGATCTGGCCGTCGTTGTAGGCGTTCATCCAGCTCACGAACAGCGTGTCGGCGATCAGGTCGCCGGCGGCGTCGCCGTAGGTGGTGTTCAGGTTGCGGCGCACCTTCCACAGCGCGCCCATGAGCACCTCGCCGTCGGCGTGCACCTCGCCGTAGCAGCCGCCGGCGCCGTCGCCGCAGAACTGGCGCGTGTTGTTGCCGCTGCGGATGAAGCCGCCGCTGGTGTAGAAGCCCTGGCCCACGATCGGCGTGTCGTAGATGTACATGGCGTACACGTCGGCATTGCCCTCGCCGAAGCCGTCCGGGCCGTTGCCGCTGCCCTCGCGCACGTTGGCCCAGTGGCCCTCCTCGTGGGCCACCACGGTGCTGTAAGCCGTGTTCACGCAGCCGCCGCCGGCCAGGTAGAAGTTGATGGAGCCGCCGTCGAAGTAGGCGTTGCAGGTGGAGGAGATGTTGACGTTGGCGAGCACCTGGATGTCCATCGTGTTCTCGCCGGGGTCGATGGCCTTCAGGTAGGCGCGGAAGTCCTGCACCCCGTCGAAGGCGTTGGCCTGGGCGGTGATCTGATCGCTCAGCGCCGGGTTCATGGTCACGCTCTGGAACACCCCGGGCGTGAACGGCACGGTCAGGCTGTACTCGCTGCCGGCGCTGTTCTGCACGTTGGCCCAGGTGCCCACGTACGCGAAGGTCAGGTTGACCGGCGAGGTCCCGGTGTGCGGGATCGTGAAGTCGCCGGCGGCGTCGGTCACCGTGGTGCCCGCCGAGCTGGTCACGCGCAAGGTGCGCATCGCCTGCATGGTCTCGGGGTTGGAGGCGGTGTCGGGCAGGACGCCGGGCGTGGCGAAGCTGTCCACGTGCCCGGTGAGATCGTTGGTGCCGGCGCGGCCGCATGTGTGCACGAGCTGGTCGCTGCCGAGCACGTCGGCCAGCGCGTCGGCAGCCACGTACATGCGCCGGCCCGAGGGGATGCCGTCCGCGACCGGCGTGCGCAGCTCCACGGCCCAGGCCAGGCGCGGCACGATGGTCTTGCCCGGCTGGTGCGGGTAGATGACCAGCTCCGGTACGCCGATCACGCCGGCGGCGCGGCCTTCCAGCGCCGCGTAAGCGCCGTGCGCCGCGGTGATGGCCGCGCGCGGGTCCACGCCCGGACGCGTGCTCAACTGCTCGATCCAGGGCAGTCCGGTCGTGTCCAGGGCCAGGATCCTGCCGCCGGGAGCCAGCAGCACCGAGGCGGAGCCGTTCACCACCGGCACGCCGCGGACTTCCTGGCGGAACTCGACCGCGATCTTGTCGGTGCCGCCGATGCGCGACAGCGGCAGGCGGTGCACCTGCTGCAGCACCAGGGTGGAGTCGTCCAGGCCGAACATGCCGGCGGCCTCGTGCAAGGCCACGCGCGCCAGCTCGACGTACTCGGCATCGGTGCTGGCGGCGAAGGGCGCCTCGGCGCCGCCGCCGAACAGGAACTTGGCCGTGCCGGTGCCCGGATTCAGGCGCAGGATCCACGCGTCGCCGTGCTGCTGGCGCCAGGCCTGGTATGCAGTGGTGACGCCCGGGTCTTGCGGGAGCTCCTGGGCGCGCAGCGGCAGCGCCAGGGCGAGGACGAAGAGAGCAGGGAGCGGTCGATGAGCCACGGTTGTGTGTCTTGGGAGGGAGAGGGGGGCGTTGGGACGGGACGCAGTGCGTCCGGATCGAACAATGTAGGACTCAAGCAAAGCCCCGGTTGTTCGAAAATCTGCTCCGACCTCTCGTGCGTCGCGCCACAGCGCGGCCTCAGCCCTGCAATGCGAGCACCTAAGGTATGAAACCCCAAGGACTTGCGCCAGCGTTCCCGGATCCCCTGCAATTTCTTCGAAGTCCGTGAACACTTTGCGGCCGCGCCGCGTCTCACGCAATGGCATGCAGGCCGCTGTGCGGCTCGATCCCCACGTATCCCGCCCCGTCGTCTTTCCCCCGGCTCCATCACCCTCATCCACTCCATGACGCGTTTCGTGTTCCTGGGGCTGCTGGCCCCGGCTCTGCTCCTGTCCGCCTGCAACCGCGGGTCTCCGGCGCCCGCCCGCGGCCCCGGCGGCGACGTATTCAGCGCCGCCGACCTGGCCGGCGACTGGGTCGGCGTGTTCACGCCCTCCAATCCGCAGCGCGACAGCTTCAACTTCTACGCGCGCTTCGACGCCGCGGGCGCCGCCTACGAGGCCGCCGACGGTCTGGCCGACCAATGGACCACGGCCGACTCGGAGTTCCGCTCCAACGTGGACCCGCGCGGCAACGCCCTGGTCAATCTGGAGCAGAGGACCGAGCAGGGGGCGCGCATGCGCATCCTCGGCGTCCTGGACCGCGCGCGCCTGCGCCTCGGCGGCGACTTCACCCTCGCCCGCACCGGGGCCAGCGACGTCGGCGGGGCCTTCGAGATGCACAGGACCAGCGGAGCCGGCCACTTCAGCGCGGCCACGCACCTGGCCGGGCGCTGGCTCGGCTACGGCGCCGGGCAGGGCAACCACCGCAAGGACATCCGCTGGGAGATCGGCGCGGACGGGACCTTGCTGCGCGGCGACATGGAAGTGCACGTGTTCATCCGCGGCGGACCCAACACCGGCATCTTCCAGTTCAGCAACGACGCCGTCGGCCGCCTGGACAACGTGGTGATCCGCTCCGCCGACGGCTCGGTCCAGACCCTCGAGTACTTCCTGGTGGACGACACCGGGACCCTCATGGGCGGTCCGGGCGCGGACTCGGTGCTCGGCCCGGGCCTGTGCCGGCTGGTGCGACAGCCGTAGCCGCAGGCTCCGACCGGGTCAACGGACTAATCCTGTGCTTCCCGGATGAATTCGATGCCCCAGGCAGTCCTGTTCTGGTCCACGAATCCGCTGATGGGCGCCAGGTCGTACGGCTCACCCTCCCGCGCCCGTGTGAAGCCGAGCTCGATCGCGGCCGGGTGCAGATGCGTTGCCAGGAAGCGCAGGTGCTCCTTGTCGCTCGGCAGGACAGTCAGGCGGATCCTGGACTCGGGCATGCTTCCCTCGCGCACTCTCTGCACGTGACAATCGAAGACGTCGGCGAAACCGACCGCGCCCTTGTGGGATGCCGTGACTACCAGGACCAGGCGGCCGGCAGCGTCCTTCATGCCGGGTCTACCATGCCGGCGCAGCAAACTCGACGATGGGCTGTGGCGGCAGATTCGCGGCCCACCACGCCACCAGGTCCTCGATCGTGAAGACTTTCACCTTGTCCGTAGTACCTCCGAATGTGAACGGCGTGTTTGGCGGTGGCCAGAACGTGTACACCTCCGATCCGTTCCCGGTTGCCAGCGCCACGTGGGCCAATCCATTGAAGAAGACCAGATCGCCGCGCTGGGGCAACCGCAGATTCGGCCCCGGTACGGCGTAGAAGGTGCGGGCGCCACGCGACATCGCCGCCTCCCAGTCGCCGGTCGGCGTGGAGACATAGAGGTTGTGGATCCAGTTCCAATCGATGGCCCGCGCTCGATACGCGGACAGCAAGACCGCCTCCCAGCAGTTCATTACGGTCGCCGACGACACTGCGGGGAAGGGGGTCTCCGCTGCAGCCGAGGCCCATGATTCGAAATCCGTCCCCGACCCCGGGCCGGATGGCCGCCAGACCATGGTCTCTCCCACGCTCGCGGCCATGGAAGCGGAAGCGGCGTCGTCCACCAGCGTGTGGTGCACGAACCCCGCCAGGAGCGGGCCCCGGTACCGGCTCTGGATCCGCAGCCAATCACCCGACGAACCAATGACGGTCACGGCTTGTCCCTTGGGGATGGCGTCCAGGATGTTGGCCGGGTTCGTCGAATCCGGAGAGCTTCTGACATTCGCCCCCCGTGCTGGAACGATGACCCCTCGCCAGGGATATGGCGTCCTGATCAGTCTTTGCACGCGGCTGGCGCCATGGGATTGCTGCACCACATGGGTCAATTCATGCGCGAGCAGGCTTCTGCCTTCCTGTGTTGCGGGCGCAAAGCGCCCCGCGCCAAACACGACGTGATGGCCCACGGTATAGGCCTCGGCGCGGAGGTCCCTGGCGGACCGCTCGGCCGCCGGGCCGAGATGGACGCGCACCCGCGAAAAGTCGTAGCCGAAGCGCGCTGCCATGCTCTCCACTACCGCGGGCTGTAGCGGCGCGCCCGGGCTGGCCACGACCCGCTCCACGCTGGACGGCGGGGCCGCGCCGTCCGGACCGGGTGCCTGCCGCGCGTACGCTTGCATCGGCAGCAGGGCGGTGCCGGCATCGCGGCCGGCCAGGACACGATCGGCAACACGATCCGCCTCCCGCTCGTGCGCGTCTCCCGGTGTGCCGATCCTCAGCTTGGGCTGGATCAGCGCGGGCGCCGGCGCGTGCAACCTGCCGTCAGCATGCCGCACGTGCACTTGCATGCGTAGCCTCCTTTCGGTCCCGCATGCGCGCGCAGGGGCTCCATACCGGGTCCATGGCCGCCATCGTAGGACCCAGCTTCACGAGGGTCCACTCCGGTGCCGGGGCTCACGCGCAAGAGCCACGGCGCGCCGCGCGCAACGACTTGCGGCCTGGGCGGCTCTCGAACCGTCGCGTTTGGTGCCATCGTGGCACCGAACGCCATGGTTCTCCGAAGGGACCAGGAGCCGGCATCCTCTCGGATGCAGCGCCGGGCGCTCACACCGAAAAGTAGCGCGCCTGCGGGTGGTGGAACACCAGCGCGCTGACGCTCGCCTCGGGGCTCATCATGAACTCGTCGGTGAGCGTGACGCCGATGTCCTCCGCGCCCTCCAGCAGCGCGAACAGCTTGGCCTGGTCCTCCAGGTCCGGACAGGCCGGGTAGCCGAAGGACATGCGCTTGCCGCGATAGTTGGCGTCGAACAGGTCCTCGCGGGTCAGCTCCGGGCCGTCCGGGAAGCCCCACAGCGCGCGCAGCTCGCGGTGCAGCCATTCCGCCGTGGCTTCCGCCGTTTCGAGCGCGAGCGCCTGCAGCGCGAAGCTGCGCAGGTACTCGCCCTCGTCCTTCAGGCGCGCGGCGGTCTCCTCCACGCGGCTGCCGGCGGTCACGACGAACAGCGCCATCCAGTCGTCCAGCTCCGCGGCGCCGGCGGCGGCCCGCTCGGGCAGCGGCGGGTGGCCGCCGCAGGGCTTCAGCGGGCGGACGAAGTCGGCGATGCACAGGCGGCGGTCGCGGGCCTGGCGGGGGAAGGTGAAGCGCTGCGCCAGCCGGCCCTCGCTGCTGCTCACGAGCACCGAGTCGCCCTCGCTGCCGCAGCGGAAGAAGCGGTAGACGGCGCGCGGGGCGAGCACTCCCTCGCGCTGCACCCAGCGCTGGATCCCCTGGACCTCGCGGTGCAGCTTCTCCGCGGTCGTGTCGCCTTTCTCGAGCAGCTTCCGGAGCTTCCCGCGCAGTCCCAGGTGCTTGCCGTAGAGGATGTCCGGGTTGATGAGGGAAAAGACTTCGTCGAGAGGAATGTCCTCGAGTACGGTGCGCCGCGTCTGCGGCGGCTGGAGAGGGGTGACGAGATCGAGGCGGGCCGGCGCGGGCAGATCGTCGGAGACCGTGGCTGCTGTTGCGGGCGCCTTCCCAGGCCTTTCGGCCGCGCGCAGCGCGGCGGCGCGGCGCGCCGGGTCCATCAGGCGGTTGCCGAGGTCCAGGCCGGCCATGGCGTCCGGCGCGTAGTACACGGGACCCTGGTAGACCGGCGCGATGCGCTCGGCGGTGAAGCGGCGCGTCAGCGCGGCGCCGCCGACCAGCAGCGGCAGCGCGACCCCGTTCTCGGCCAGGTCCTGGGCGGTCGCCACCATCTGCTGCGTGCTCTTCACCAGCAGCCCGCTCAGGCCGACCAGGTCGGGCTGATGCTGGCGGACGGCGCGGGTCAGCTCGTGCGGCGGCACCTTGATGCCGAGGTTGACCACTTCGAAGCCGTTGTTGCTGAACAGGATGTCCACCAGGTTCTTGCCGATGTCGTGCACGTCGCCCTTGACGGTGGCCAGGATCAGCCGGCCCTTGCGCGCGCCCTCGCTCTTCTCCATGAAGGGCTGCAGGTGCGCGACCGCCGCCTTCATGACTTCGGCCGACTGCAGCACCTCGGCCACGATCAGCTTGCGGTCGTTGAACAGGCGCCCGACCTCGTCCATGCCGGCCATCAGCGGGCCATTGATGATGTCGAGCGGATTGCTGCCGCCGGCGCGCTTGGCCTCCAGGTCCTCGACCAGGCCGGCGCGCCGGCCCTCCACCACGTAGCGGGCGAGCCTCTGGTCCAGGCTCAGCCCGGCCCAGTCGTCCTGCGTCTTCGTGGACTTCGCGTCGCGGAAGTGGTCGCTGAAGCGCGCCAGCGCCGCCGGATCGCGGCAGAACAGCAGGTCCTCGGCCAGGTCGCGCTCCAGCAGCGGGATGCTGGCGTAGCGCGCCAGGGCCTCGGTGTTGACGATGGCGAGGTCCAGGCCGCGCTGCGTGGCGTGGTAGAGGAAGACCGAGTTCAGCACCTCGCGGCCGCCCTCGGGCAGCCCGAAGGAGACGTTGGAGATGCCGAGGATGGTGCGGCAGGCCGGGAAGCGCTGCTTGAGCTGCTCCACGCCCTCAAGGGTCCAGAGGCCGGCGCGCGCGTACTTCTGGTCGCCGGTTCCGATCGGGAACACAAGCGCGTCGAACAGGATGTCCTCGTCGGCCACGCCGTAGCGCTCGTGCAGGATGCGGCGGCTGCGCTCCGCGATCTCGAGCTTGCGCTCCAGCGTGACCGCCATGCCGTTCTCGGGGTCCTCGTCGATGCAGCCCACCACCAGCGCGGCCCCGAAGCGCCGGGCCAGCGGCACGACGGCGTCGAAGCGCTCCAGCCCGTCCTCCAGGTTGATGGAATTGAGGATGGAGCGGCCCTGGAGCAGGGGAAGCGCGGCCGCGATGACGCGCGCGTCGGTGCTGTCGATCATGAGCGGCACGCGCACCTGGCGCAGGAGCTTGGGCAGGAACGCCAGCATGTCGGCCAGCTCGTCGCGGTCGCTGCTGGCCATGCACACGTCCAGCACCTGCCCGCCCTTCTGGACCTGGAGCCGGCCGACCTCGGCCGCCTCGTCGAAGCGCTCGTCCTCGATCAGGCGGCGGAACTTGCGCGAGCCGACCACGTTGGTGCGCTCGCCCACCAGCACCGGGCGCACGTCCTCGGTCAGCTCCAGCTCGTCCAGGCCGGACAAGGTCACGCGGCTGCTGCGCGGCGGCGCGCGCCGCGGCGCCTGCGCCAGCGCCGCCGCCAGCGCGGCGATGTGCGCCGGCGTGGTGCCGCAGCAGCCCCCGGCCAGGTTCAGCCAGCCGTGGCGCGCGAACTCGGCCATCTGCGCCGCGAACGGCTCCGGCCCCAGGTCGTAGCCGCCCTCGGCGTTGGGCAGGCCGGCGTTGGGCACGCAGGCCAGCGGCAGCGGCGCCAGCTGGTGCAGCGCGCGCACGGCGTCGGTCATCTGGTCCGGCCCGGTGCCGCAGTTGAGGGAGATGTACAGGAGCGGGGCGTGGCGCACCGAGGCCCAGAAGGCCTCGATGGTCTGGCCGGCCAGCATGCGCCCGTTCGGCTCCAGCGTGGCCGAAACCGCCACCGGCGCGTCGAAGCCGGCCTCCTGGCGCGCCGCCTCGATGCCGATCAGGGCCGCCTTGGTGTTGAGCGTGTCCTGGCAGGTCTCGACCAGCAGGAAGTCGGCGCCGCCCTCGACCAGGCCCAGCGCCTGGGTCCGGAACGCGTCCACCATCTCGTCGAAAGTGGCGCCGCCGGTCAGGCTCAGGGACCTGTTGGTGGGGCCGATGCTGCCCGCCACCCAGGCGTCCGCGCCGGCCACCGCGCGCGCCAGGGCCGCCGCCGCGGCGTTGATGGCGCGCGCCTGCTGCGCCAGTCCGTACTCGGCGAGCACGATGGGGGAGGCGCCGAAGGAATCGGTCTCCAGGATGTCCGCGCCCGCGTCCCGGTAGGCCTGGTGCACGGCGCGGACCACTTCCGGCCGGGTGAGCACCAGCACCTCGTTGCAGCCCTCGGCGCCGCCGAAGTCGTCCGCGGTCAGCGCGCGCGCCTGCAGCTGCGTGCCCATGCCGCCGTCGAGCAGCAGCACGCGCTGCGCGAGCGCGTCCTCCAGCCGGCGGCGGCGCGCGTTCATGTCCGGCTCGCGGCGGGAACGCAGGCGCGCGCCGCCTCCAGCACCGCCAGCGCCGGCTGCGGCTTGTTGAAGGGCGCGGCGATCTGGAAGCCCTGCACCGCGCCCGCCAGCGCCTCCACCGTCTCGATGGCGATGCGCACGCCTTCCTCGGCCGCGCGGCCGGCGCGGTCGGCGGCGCGCATGCGCTCCAGCAGCGGCTCGGGCACGCGCACGCCCGGCACCTCCGTGGCCAGGAACTCGGCGTTGCGCAGGCTGCGCAGCGGCCAGATGCCGGCCAGCAGCGGCGGCCGCGCCGCCGGCAGGCGCGCCAGCACCTCGAGGAACCGGGAGGCGTCGAAGACCGGCTGGGTGATGGCGAAATCGATGCCGGCCTGCACCTTCCAGCCGAAGCGCTGCAGCTCGCGTTCCAGCTCCAGCGCCGTGTGATTGAAGGCCGCGCCGAAGCAGAAGTGCGTCTGCGCCCCGAACTCGTTGCCGCCCAGGTCCAGGCCGTGGTTCAGGTTGTCCACGATGTTGCACAGGCCGATGCTGTCCACGTCGAACACGGCGGTGACGTTGGGGTAGTTGCCGACGTACGGCGGATCGCCGGTGACCACCAGGAGGTTGCGCAGGTTGAGCGCGGCGGCGCCCATCAGGTCCGACTGCATGCCCAGCAGGTTGCGGTCGCGGCAGCAGAAGTGCAGCAAGGTCTCCACCCCCAGCTCGCGCTCCAGGATCACCGCGGCGGCGAAGTTGCTGACCCGGGCGCTGGCGCGCGGCCCGTCGGGGATGTTGATCACCGTGGCGCCGGCGTCGCGCACGACCTTGGCGGCCTCCAGGACGGCGCTCATGTCCGGCGTGCGCGGCGGCACCAGCTCCACGCTCATCGGGAAGGCCCGGGTCGCGAGGGCCTGCCCCAGGCGCGAGCGCTGCGCCAGCGGCAGGGGCGTGTGCGGGCGCGGCCGCGGCGGCTCGGCCGGCGGGTGCGGGGCCGGGGCCGCTTCGCGCACCTGCACCCCGATGGCCCGGGCGGCGCGATGCAGCGCCCGGATGTGCTCGGGCGTGGTGCCGCAGCAGCCGCCCAGCACGCGTCCTCCCGCCTGCAGGAAGCGGCGCGCGAAGCGGGCGAAGTAGTCCGGCGTGGACTCGTAGAACACGCGCCCGTCCACCTCGCGCGGCATGCCGGCGTTGGGCCGCGCCGCCAGCGGCTTGCCGGTGGCCTCGACCAGGCGCGGCAGCGCGTCCACGATGGTCTTGGGGCCGGTGCTGCAGTTGAGGCCGATGACGTCGGCGCCGGCCTGGTCCAGCCGCGCCGCGCACACCTCGGCGCGCGTGCCGTGCAAGGTCAGGCCCTGGCTGTCCACGGTCACGTAGGCGAACACCGGCTTGTCGCTGGCCTCGCGCACGCCGCGCAAGGCCTCCACGATCTCCTCGATGTTGTTGAAGGTCTCCAGCGCGAAGGCGTCCACCAGCGGGTCCAGGATGGCCGCCACCTCGCGGAACGCGGCGCGCGCCTCCGCGCGCGCGATCCGGCCGATGGGCTCGATCTCGGCCCCGGTGGGCCCCACCGAGCCGAGCACGTAGCGCTGCGCGCCGGCCGCGGCGCGCGCCAGCTCCGCGCCGCGCTCCAGGATGGAAGGGAGGTCCCGCTCGCGGCGGAAGCGGATGAGGCGGAAGCGGTTGGCGCCGAATGTATTGGCGGTGACCCCCTGAGCGCCCGCGTCCAGGTAGGAGCGGTGGATCTCGAGGACCCACTGCGGCCGGTCCAGGTTGGCGGCGTCGAAGCAGTCCTGGAACGACAGGCCGCGAGAGTACAGCTCGGTGCCCATGGCCCCGTCGAGGACCAGCACGTCCTCGGCCAGGGCCTGGAGCAGGGGTTTGCGGTCGCGGTGGATCAGGCTCAAAACGCAACAACCTCCCACGCGGCGCGGCGAGGGAGGCTGTTGCCCCTCCATCGGCCGCGAGGCGCTCGCAGCAGGCTTTGCCACCGTGGCCCGCGGGGGGCTGGTTGGCCGGGCTTCACAGGGCCTGTCCCTCTGCCCGTCTTGATGGTGCGCGCATGGTACGCCGCGACCCGCCGCAGCGCAAGAACGGCGGCGCCGGCGGCGGCTACAGCACGACGGGGTTCGACGTGGTGCAACTCGCCACGTCCACGCCCTGCACGGTCTTCCCCGCCGCCGACGGCGGCGCATTGACGGTCAGGGAGGCCATGCCGGCGGCGTCGGCGTGCATGAGCACGGCCAGCGTCGGCGGGTTGACGTCGAGCATCAGGCCGGTGCAGGGCGAGCCGTTGTACGTGAACACCCCGCCCGGACCATAGACCACGGCCACCGTCCCGCCCGCGGTCGCGCCGCTGAAGTCCAACGTGACCTGCCCCGGCACGCTGCCGGTGACCGTGAGCTGGAAGCCGCCTGCCGCGCCCAGGAACTCGACGCCGCGGAGATCCGTGCCGTTGACCGGGCCGCTGGCGCTG
Source organism: Planctomycetota bacterium (assembly GCA_004295085.1). GTDB lineage: Bacteria > Planctomycetota > UBA1135 > UBA1135 > UBA1135 > SHNF01. Next base: position 39,810 of record SHNF01000014.1, read on the forward strand.
ATCACGCCCGACACGATGTCCACCGCCCACAGGCGCTTGCCGGCGCCGGTCAGCGTGCCGCCGGAGCCGGCGCACAGCCCTTGCACGTCGTTGCAGGCGGCGTCCAGCGCCCCCGACACGTCGGAGAGGGCGCCGGTGACCGGATTGATGCGCACCAGGCCCAGTCCGTAGGCATTCGTGCAGAAGGAATCGGTGTTGCTGACCGCGTACAGGAAGTTGCCCGAGAAGGCCAGCGACTGGATCGGCTGCGCCGCGGCCGGCAGCGGCGCGACCAGCGCCAGCGCGCCGCTGCCCGGGTCGAGCGTCATCAAATCCATCGTGCTGCTCGCGTTGTAGACCACCAGGAACAGGGTGCCCTGGTCGTCGAAGGCGGCGGCGCTGACGTTGATCGGGCTGCAGGTCACGACGCTTGTGCCGGCTCCGGTGGCCGGGTCGATCCGCACCAGGCGGCTCGGGAACAGGGAAGTCAGGCTGGTCGTGACCGTATAGATCTCGCCCGCCGGATCCTTGGCCATGCAGTTGGTCAGGTTGAAGCCGGAGGAGCCGAGCAGGGCATACGTGCCGCTCGCCGAGTCCACTTCGTAGACGTCGCCGTTGATGGCGATGCCGAGCATATCCTGGGATCGGGCCGGGGCGGCGAGGACGGCCGCGGCCAGAAACAGCACCGAGGGGAAGGTCGTGATCCGCATGGCCCGATTCTAGGCGCGTCTGGCGCCCTGCTACCATCCCGTCAGGCGCAGCGCCTTGTTATCCCGCGGTCCGGCGGTGTTCGTCTGGGAGTGTGGAGCAACTCAAGCGGGACAACGATACCGTTCACCTGCCGCGGCGGCTGGTTCGGCGTGGAGATGGCCTCGGCCAACCCTCACGGCCTGAACTTCTCGAACGACGTGCCGTTGAATCTGTAGACCCCTGCGGTTTGTGTCCCGAGCCACATGACGCCTTGATTGTCCTTGTGGATGGAGAACAGATTGATGTCCTTGCCGTCGTCCTGGACAGGGTAATGGGTGGCGCTCTTCCCGTCATACCGCCAGACGCCTTGCCCATACGTCGCCATCCATAGAGCGCCGCTGCCGTCCATGACGCTGGACATGATGCCGCCGAAAGGAACTTCGTTCGTGGCGTCGCGGATTCCTTCCTCCCTCTTGAAGCTCGGTGCAGCCGGCTCGCTCAGGTCGACCGCATATCGATGCGAAGCGCTGCAGAACCAGAACTTGCCGTCCTTGTCCTCGATGATCGACCGAGTGCCGAACGAGCCATTGCGCAATTCCTCCTCAGGAAGCCAGGCGAAAGACTTCCCGTCGTAGCGGCAGGCGCCAAGGATCGCGCTTCCGAACCAGACGTTCCCCTTGCTGTCTTTGAAGATGGTGTAAACGTCATACGGACTGTACTTCGCGTTGGGGTATTGGGAACGTGGCACTTGCACGTAGTGCTCATCGCCGGCCTTGGTCTTGGGGAACGCAAGTAAGTGCAGCGCTTCGCCGTCATAGCGGTAGACCGCGCCGGCATTCTGAGGACCCGGGAACCACAGATCATCTGGCCGCAGCTTCCAGTCCGTCGCGGCGGAGTCCACCGCAACGGCGAGCGTCGTGAAGGCATGTCCGTCGAACTTGCTGACGCCATCGCTGGTGACGTAGATGTTCCCGGCCTTGTCTTCCTGGAATCCCCCGATTCCGACGCTGGGCAGCCCGTCTTTCGTCGTGAAGAGCACCAGGGTCTTCCCGTCGTAGCGGTACGCGCCGCGATCATGGCTTCCGAACCAATAGTCGCCGTTCCTGGCCTGGAATACATGCCAGATCGCCTGGTCGAGCTCGGTAACGACCTCGCCTTTGGCAACTGTCGGCTTCTGGTCGTTGCCTTCTGCCTTCGGCGGCGATTCGTCGGGCGGGCTCTTGTCCTGCCCCGCAGCGCAGGCGGACAGCGCGCCGATGAGGGACAAGGCGATCCAGGCGTGTTGGCGACGCATGGTCCCGTGAGGTAGACAAGATGACATCGCTGGCCTCCTGATTCGGTGACTTCCACCATCAGCTCGGTCTTCAAAGCCGATGCTGGAGCGACTGGACCAGCATCATGACGACGGCCGTTCGATCCTCGCGTAACCTCTTCGTAACACCTCCGCGCTCGCCGAACGCCCAGCATCAGCGGCGGCGCCTTTGCGGCGTCGGCTGCATGCTGTTGTTAGGCGCGTCGCTAAACGGCTAATGCTTCTTTGGCAAGTCGTCCAGCCTCCTGGAGCTTGGCGTGACGTGCCACCAGGTCAGCCTTCACTTCGGCGATGCGCTTCTCGATCTTTGCCTTCTGCCGGTCGCGCGCCTGCTTGAGCTGTCCCTGCAGCGCGGTGATTTTCGCGTCGGCTTCGCGCTTTGCTTGATCGAATCGGGCTTTGACCTGGTCCTGCATCACCTGGGCCTTCCTCTTCGCATCGCAGAGATAGGAGCCGTCGTAGTGTCCAGCCGTATTAGGGGGACCGAAGTCTCTCGCGCCTTGGATCAGGTTCACGCGGACTCGAGCCCGAACGGGCCATGTGTCACCGACGTTCATGATCTCGAAGCAAGCTGGAGAAAGCGCCGTTCCAGCCTGGAAAATCCGATACGTAACTGGAGCAACCAGGTGCCGCGTGTGCTCCTCGTATATCTGATCGCGGCGAGCTTGGAGCTCAGGAATGCTGTACTTCCGGCCACGCGGATGACTCGCGTTGTAGTGACCGATGGCGGCATGGCAATCGAAACACAGCGGTATTGCGTTTCCGATGTCCGACACCTTGGGGTCCTTGGGGTCAAGGTGGGCGACTTCGATTCCTACACCAGCAAGCTTTCCGCAAAGACAGCAGTGCCGTGCACACCAGAGAAGCACGCGGATCTTGTCTTCTTCCCGAAACTCGTTCCTTCGCTCGGCCATTCCTGCTTATCTTCTCGTCCGGCTAACGCGAATTGGACAGAAATGTGTTCTACCACGCTGTGTAGTGGAATTGGTCTGCCTAAGGCCGCCGGTGGCGAGAGACTTGCGCGTGCAAACAGCGGCTGGCGGCATGTTTATGCAGATGTGCCGCGAAGCCGCGGTTGCATTCGGCAGGTCTGTATTTCGCCGGCAGCCGAGAGTTCGAGGGCGCTGGCGGTCGACCAGTTGCGCTGGCAGCCTCCGGTCGTTCGCATTCCGGCGCTGAGCGGCGGCGGCGCGGCGCGGGACGCCGAGCCAGCGACCGGATCGCAATAGCTCTATGGGAGGCAAGTCTAGCGACGGCGGGGGCGGCGCGAGGCGCGCCAGCGCGGGGCCCCTGGAGCCCGTGGCGCAGTGCGGCGCCGACTATCCTGGCTCCGTGACCAAGGCTGTTCGGCTCCTGGCGCTCGGCGCCGTGATCGCCGCGGTAATGGCGGCCGCCCCGGCCGCGGCGCAGGAGGGGGTGCACGAGCTGCGTTCGCCGGACGGGCGGGTCGCGGTCACGGTGCGGGTGCCGGCGGGAGAGGCGGGGGAGCTGCCGGCGTGGTCGCTGCGATTCCGCGGGCGCGAGCTGGTGGAGGACGGGAGGTTCGGGCTGGTCCTGGAGGGTGGAACGGAGCTGTTCGCCGGGGCCGCCGTGGATTCTGCCGTGGCGCGCGAGCTCGACGAGCGCGTGGCGATCCTGTTCGGCAAGGCCGACCACGCGCGTGCCCGCGCGCGCGAGCTGCGCCTCGAGTTGCGCGCCGCCGGCGGGCGCGGCCTGGTGCTGGTGCTGCGCGCCTACGACGACGCCTTCGCCTTCCGCTACGAGGTCGGCGGCGCGCCGGGCGAGGAACCGCTGCGCATCGCCGCCGAAACCACGGCCTTCGACCTCGCCGGCGCCGCCCTCGTGCACGCCACCTGGCTGCCGCACTTCCGCACCTCGCACGAGTTCCCGGTGCAGAGTACGCCGCCGGAGCAGATCCCCGACGGCCAGCTCCTCGACACCCCGCTCACGGCCGAATTCCCGGGCGGCGCGGCGCTGGCGATCACCGAGGCCGCGCTGCGCCGCTACGCCGGCATGTCGCTGCGCCGCGAGGCCGAAAGCGGGCGGCTGGCCGCGGCGCTGTCGCCGCGCGACGACGGGCTGGCGGTGGTGGCCGCAGTACCGCTGGTCACGCCCTGGCGCGTGGTGCTGGTCGGCGACGGCGTTGGCGCGCTGCTCGAATCGAACACGCTGTACTGCCTCAACGAGCCGCCGGTCTTCGACACCTCGTGGATCCGCCCGGGCAAGCTCACCTGGCCGTGGTGGAACCACTACTTGTTCGAGGCCGAGCACAGCGAGCCGATCCTGTCGGTCGAGTCGGCGCGCAAGCACCTGGACTGGTGCGCTGCGAATGGCATCGCCTACCACGCGATCGTCGCCGACGAGAGCGACACGCCCTGGTACCGGCAAGGCCGCCGCGGCCTGTTCCCCGACGCCGAAACCGATCCGACGCAGCCGCGCGCGGACCTGGACTTGCCCGCGATCCGCAAGCTCGCCGGCGAACGTGGCGTCGGCCTGTGGACCTGGGTGCACCAGGCGGCCATCCGCGGCCGGGTCGAGGAGTCGTTCGCCGCCTTCGCGCAGCTCGGCTGGAGCGGGATCATGGTGGATTTCCTGGACCGCGACGACCAGGACACGGTCGAGTTCGCCGAGGAGGTGCTGGCTGCGGCGGCGCGCCACCACGTGCTGGTGCACTTCCACGGCATGTACAAGCCGACCGGCTGGCAGCGCACGTTTCCCCACTTGATGAATCACGAGGGCTCGCTGAACCTCGAGTACCTGAAGTGGGGCGGCGCGTGCACGCCCGAGCACACGCTGCGCGTGGTCTTCACGCGGCTGCTGGCCGGGCCGATGGACTACCACCTCGGCGGCTTCCGCGCCGCGGCGCCCGCGGACTTCCAGCCGCGCAACGAGGCGCCGCTGGTGCTCGGCACGCGCGGGCACATGCTGGGCCTGTACGTGTGCCTCGACAACCCGGCGCCCATGGTGGCCGACTTCCCGGCCGCCTACCGCGACCAGCCCGGCTTCGACTGCCTGCGCGAGGTGCCGACCTGGTGGGACGAGACCCGGGTGCTGCAGGCGGAGGTCGGCCGGCTGCTGGTCAGCGTGCGCCGGCGCGGGAGCGTGTGGTGGCTGGGCGCGATCGCCGCGGGCGAGGCGCGGGTGGTGGAGGTGCCGCTCAAGTTCCTCCCCGCGGGCGAGCACGCGCTGCGCCTGTGGCGGGACGGCGCCGGCGCCGCGGAGGATCCGAACCAGCTCGAGATCGAGGAGCGCGAGGTGCGCGCCGGCGCAGTGCTACGCGTCCTGGTCGCTCCGGGCGGGGGGTTCGTGGCCCGCCTGGAGCGGACCACGGGCGGGTAGTGGGGCCGCGGCCGCCGCGGCCCGCGCCGCTTCATTGCTGAAGCTCCTCCGGCTCCTCGAACAACCGCAAGTACGGATCGAAGCGGAACCGGCGGTTCCGCGCGTACCCGGTGATCTCTCGGAGCAGGCCGGCCTCGACCAGGCGGTTGACCAGATTGTTCGCGCCGGCCGGAGTGACGCCCAGCCATTCGCGGACCGTCGCGACCGTGACGATGGGGTGGTCGAACAGCCGCTCCATGATGCGGTGGCCGTTGGCGGCGGCGCGGTCGAGACGTTCGGTGATCCGGGCACGGTAATGCTCGCGCATGCGCAGGATCGCGGCGGCGGTGGCCGCCGCCTCGCGGCTGACCTCCGACACGCCGCGCAGGAAGAAGCCGAGCCAGCCCTCCCAGTTGCCGGCATCCCGCACCGCCTGCAGGCGATCGTAGTACTCGGCGCGATGGCGCTTGAAGAAGTGCGAGAGATAGAGCACGGGCTTGGCCAGCAATCGCTGCTCGGTCAGGAGGAAGGTCACGAGCAGCCGGCCGACGCGGCCGTTGCCGTCCAGGAAGGGGTGGATGGTCTCGAACTGTGCGTGCGCCAGCCCAACGCGCACCAGCGGCGGGATCGGATCGGCGGCGTGCAGGAATCGTTCCAGTTCGCCCAGCGCCTGCGGCAGCTGGTGCGGCGGCGGCGGCACGAAGGTCGCCTGGCGCAGCGTGCAGCCCGCCGGGCCGATCCAGTTCTGGCTCGTGCGCAGGTCACCGGGAGCCAGGTGGCCGCCGCGCGCCCCGCGCATCAGCGCGGCGTGGATCTCGCGGATCAGGCGGACCGAGACCGGCAGCTCGGCCAGCCGTGCGAGGCCGTGGTTCATCGCGTGCACGTAGTTCACGACCTCGTCCACGTCCGCTGGCGCTTCGGGGTCGTGCAGCCGGGCTTCGGCGGCCAGGAGGTCCTGCAAGGAGCTCTGCGTGCCCTCGATCTGGCTGGAGAACACAGCCTCCTTGCGCACGTACAGGAAGACGAAGAGATCCGGGTTCGGCAGCGTCACCACGGCCCCATCCAGCCGGCCGAGCGCGTAGTCGGCCTCGAAGAGCAGGTCCCTCAACCGGCCGGCCAGGTCCACGGGCGGCTCGGGCGGCAGCGGCGCCGGCACGAAGGCCCGATACCCGGCCGGCTGCGTTTCGTACCTGCCGGCGCGGAGAGCCTTGTTGTCCGTAGCTTTCATTTGAGGTCTCGGATGGTCAGTATAATAAACGCAGCGTTGACTATGGATCCGGTCCAGGCACCATGATCAACGCAAATCCCCCCGAGGCCGAACTCTCGCAGGCTCGCAGAGTTGGCGGCATCGAGCCAACCGGCCTCAGCGGCGACGTGGCGGCCGGGGTCAGCACCTGGCCCTGTCGCCGCGGGCGTTCTGGCTGCCGATGCCAGAGCTCTTGCTGGAATCCATGCACCTCGCCCTGGCCGCCGAGGTTCCTCAGGATGTGGCGGATCAGCCCTTCCGCGCGCGCAGCTTCTTGAAGTAGGCGCGCGAGTCGAGCACTTCCGTTCCGGCCTTCTTGAGCCAGCGGCGCACCGCGGCGGGATCGATGTCGGCGGCGTCGGTGAACAGTGCTTCGGCTGCTCGGTGCTTGCCGACGGGCTGCAGGCCCGGCTCGTCGAAGGCCTGGCCGTTCCAGAACAGAAGTTGGATCTTTCCGGCCTTGGCGGCGTAGCCGGCGACCGGGTTGTCGTCCAGGAACCAGACCGGGCTGCCGTGCCAGACCTTGGAGGCCGCCTTGGGGAGCGCGGTGTCGATCAGCGCGCGCAGGCGCTCGCAGATCGCGCGCAGCGGCGGCGGCTGGCTGCGTGCGTAGGCGGCGATGGGGTCGGCGCCGGCTCTCGGCCGGGCGGCGGGTTTCGGCTTGGCGGTCTTCTTCATGGTCGTGGACAGGAGGGCCCGGAAGCGCCGGCTGCCTCCCGCGCGCAGTGTAGGCCCGGACCGGCCCGGGCCTAGAATCCGGCGGCTTGGCGGCCGCCCCCTTCCACCTGGTCACCGATTTCGACGGCGTGTGGACCGAGCCGGAGCGCGAGGCGCGCGCCGTGTATGCGCACCTGGTCACCGAGCTGGCGCGGGTGTCGGGGCGGCCGGCGGAAGCGGTGTGGGAGCTGGTCGAGCGGCATGCCGCGAGGGTGCGCGCGCACCCGGACCGCTTCGGCTGGCCGATCGAGGGGGTGTTCACCTCGTACGTGGACGAGGACTACTTCGCCTTCCCGGCGGCGGTCGGCCGCAGCATCGAGGAGGAGCGCGAGCCGGAGGCGGCCGCGCTGCATGCCTGCGTGCGGCGCGAGTTCCCGAACATGGGCGCGTTCCTGGATCACTGCTACCACAGCACCGGCGACCGCTTCCGGGCCGAGGTGCGCCACGATCTGGCGGCCGGCGCCGAGCGCGTGCTGGCCTGGCTGCTGGAACAGGGGATGGCGGTGACGTTCGTCACCAACGCGCCGCTGGTCAAGGTGGTGGACTGGTTCGGGGTCAACGGCGTCGCCGTGGCCGATGCGCGCGACCCGGCCCATGCCGCCGCGCCGCTGCGCGCCTACGGCCGGGCCGGCAAACAGTGGCTGGGGGACACGAGCCAGGCGCTCGACTGCGCCGGCCGCCTGGTGCGCACCGACCGGCCGCAGTATCGCGAGATCCTGGAGCGGGAGCGGCCGGAGGTGGTGCTCGGCGACGTCCTGTCGCTCGATCTGGCGCAGCCGCTGGCGCTGCGCGCGCAGCGGCGGCCGGGCGCCCCGGCCTTCGTGGGGCTCCTGCGCCGCGCCCACACCCCGCGCTGGGTGCTGGACAGCGTCGGCCCGGCGGCGGCGCAGATCGATTTCGCGGTGCACCACGTCACCCAGCTGCCGCGGGTGCTCAGCACGCTCCGCGCCTCGTCCTCGCCGGTCACGGGGTAGCCGTGCGGGTCGCGCTGGAGGGGGTGACGAAGCGCTTCGACGGGCTGACCGTCGTGGACGACGTCAGCCTGGAGATCGCGGATGGCGAGCTGTTCTTCCTGCTGGGTCCGAGCGGCTGCGGCAAGACCACGCTGCTGCGCTGCGTCGCCGGTTTCCTGGTCCCGGAGCGGGGACGGATCTGGATCGGCGAGCAGGACGCGACCCGCCTGCCGCCGCACCAGCGCGACTGCGGCATGGTGTTCCAGAGCTACGCGCTCTGGCCGCACATGACGGTGCGCGAGAACGTGGCCTTCGGCCTGCAGGTGCGGCGCGTGGAAGCGGCGGAGAGCCGGCAGCGGGTGGACGCGGCGCTGGGCCTGGTGCGCATGCGCGAGCGCGCCGGCGCGCGCCCCAACCAGCTCAGCGGCGGCCAGCAGCAGCGGGTGGCGCTGGCGCGCGCGCTGGTGATCCGGCCGCGCTGCCTGCTGCTGGACGAGCCGCTCAGCAACCTCGACGCCAAGCTGCGACTGGAGATGCGCGGCGAGATCCGCCGCATCTGCAAGGAGAGCGGTCTGACCGCGATCTACGTGACCCACGATCAGAAGGAGGCGCTCAGCATCGCCGACCGGATCGCCGTGCTGGAGAGCGGCCGACTGGTTCAGTGCGGCCAGCCCCAGGAGCTCTACCGCCGTCCGGCCAGCCGCTTCGTCGCGAACTTCATCGGCGAGACCAATTTCCTCGGCGGGGTCGTGGAGGAGGTCGGCGCCGGCGGCGCCCGCGTGCGCACCGAGGCCGGCACCATCACGGCCGCGGGGCTGCCGGCGGAGCCGCTGCGGCCAGGAGCGGAAGTGGCGGTCTCGCTGCGGCCGGAGGCGCTGCGGCTGAGTACGCCGCCGGACGGCGCCCGCAACGTCCTCCATGCCGTCCTCGCCGAAACCGTCTATCTCGGCGAGCTGGCGCAGCGGGAACTGGTGGTGGGTGCGGCGCGGCTGAAGGTCTTCGAGCTGAACCCCCGGCCCGGCGGCAGCGGCGGCGCGGTGCGCGTCTGGTTCGATCCGGAGGACGCGGTGGTCCTTCCGCGCTGAGGGCATGGGCCGCTTCCTGCCGCTCTTGCTCGTGCTCGGCGCGCTGCTGGCGCTGCCCTTCCTGCTGCGGCCCGCAGGTCCGGCCACGGACTGGATGCCGGGCGACGCCGAGCTGGTCGTCATCACGCCGCACAACGCGGCGATCCGCTCCGAGTTCGGCCGGGCCTTCTCGGAGTGGCACGAGGCCCGCTACGGCCGGCCCGTGCAGGTGGACTGGGTGGTGATCGGCGGCACCTCCGAGATCGGCCGCTTCCTCCCCAGCGAGTTCGCGGGCGCGGTGCGCGCCTGGTGGCGGGAACGGGGACGCGACTGGCCGGCGGGCGCCACCGAAGCGCTGTTCGGAAAGACCCGCCCCGAATCCGAGGAGCTGGCGGCGCTCTGGGAGGCCTATCGCGCCACCGACGATCCGCAGGCCTTCAGCAGCGGCATCGACCTCTTCTTCGGCGGCGGCGAGTACGACTTCCGCATGGCCTCGGAGCAGGGCCTGCTGGTCGAGCCCTGGCCTGCCGGCCCGCCGCCGGGACTGTTCGCGACGCCCGGCGGCCGCACGCTCATCCCCGAGCGCGTCAGCGGCGAGACCTGGTGCTCCTCCACCTTCTTCGGGAGCGTGCTCACGACCTTTGGCATCAGCTTCAACCGCGACCGCCTGCGCGAGCGCGGCTTGCCGGTGCCGTCGCGCTGGATCGATCTCACCGATCCCGGCTATCGCGGGCAGCTCGGCCTGGCCGACCCCACCAAGAGCGGCAGCAGCGCGCGCGCCTTCGACCTCATGATCCAGGAGCGCATGCGGGCCGCCGTCCTGGCCGCCGGCTTCACGCCGGAGCGGATCGGCGAGCTCGAGGGCGGTCCGCCGGAGGCGCGTCCCGCCCTCTACGAGGAGACCTTGGCGGCGGGCTGGCGCGACGGCGTTCGCATGATCCAGTTGCTGGGCGCCAACGCGCGCTACTTCACCGCCGCCTCCCAGCGCGTGCCCTTCGAGGTCGGGATGGGGGAGGTGGCTGCCGGCATATGCGTGGACTTCTACGGCCGCTTCCAGGCCCAGTTCACGCCCGGCGCCGGCGAGCGCGTCGGCTTCGTCGCCCCGGTCGGCGGCACCGCGGTCACTTCGGACCCGATCGGGCTGCTGCGGGGCGCACCGCACCGCGAGCTGGCGGTCCGTTTCCTCGAGTTCACGCTCGGCGAGGACGGCCAGAGATTGTGGTGCTACCGCCCCGGCGAGCCCGGCGGCCCGCAGAAGTACGCGCTGCGCCGCCTGCCGATCCGCCGCGACTTCTATCCCGCGGAGGACCCCGAGTTCCGCGCCGCCTACGAGCGACACGCGCGCCACTACGCCGACCCGCTCGGCGATCCGGCCGTCAACGCCTACGCGCTCAGCGCGGCCTTCACGACCTGGCCGCGCTGGACCGGCGCCCATTTTGCCGCGCATCGCGACCTCGTGCGCGCCATGTGCATGGACTCCGCCACCGAGCTCAAGACTGCCTGGGACGCCATCGTCGCCGCTGGTCCCGCGGTGAATCCTGCCGCCCTGGAGGCGCTGGCGCGCCTTCCCGACCGCCCCGAGCCGCTCAACTGGCAGTCGGCCCCGACCATCTACAAGAACCACCGGCGGCTGGACCTCCTGCGCGAGTGGACCGCCTGCTTCCGCGCCAACTACCGCGAAGCGCGCGCGCTGGCCGAAGGGACTGTGGACTAGATGCGCCGCGGGCTGGCCTGGACCTTGTTGCTGGCCGCCGCGGTCCCCCTCTGCCTGTTCTTCCTGCTGCCGCTCTGGATGGTGCTGCGCGGCGGCTTCTCCGACGGCCAGGGCTTCACCCTGCGCTACCTCGGCGGCGTGTTCCAGAACCCGGTCTACGCCGAGGGACTGCGCAACTCCTTCTGGATCGCGCTCGGCACGACCACGCTCGCGACGGCGCTGGCCCTGCCGCTCGCCTGGCTGGCCGACCGCTACGACTTCGCCGGCAAGAAGCTCGCGACCGGCCTGATCCTCACCCCGCTGGTCCTGCCGCCCTTCCTGGGCGCCATCGGCTTCCAGCAGGTCTTCGGCCAGAGCGGCGCCTTCAACGCCCTGCTCGGCCTCGGGCCGGTGGACTGGCTGGGCCGCGCCGGCATGGCCGGCGTGATCGCGCTCGAAGCCCTCAGCCTCTACCCGATCCTCTACCTCAACGCCGCGGCGGCGCTCGCCAACGTGGACCCGGCCATGGAGGAGGCGGCGGAGAACCTCGGCGCCACCGGCGCGCGCAAGTTCTTCCGGATCACCCTGCCGCTCATCATGCCGGGGCTCTTCGCCGGCGGGATCCTGGTCTTCCTCTGGAGCTTCACCGAGCTCGGCACGCCGCTGCTCCTGAACTACACCCGCTGCGCCCCGGTCCAGGTGTTCGACGCGTTGAAGGACATCGGCACCGATCCCTTCCCCTTCGCGCTGGTCTTCGTGCTGCTCGCCTGCTCGATCCTGCTCTACAGCGCCGGCCGGCTGCTCTTCGGCCGCCGCGCCTACGCCATGACCAGCAAGGCGGCGACGGTCAGCTCTGCGCGCCGGCTCACGGGCGCGCGCCGGCTCCTGCCGCTCCTTCCGTTCCTGCTCGTGATCGGCATCGCGCTGCTCCCGCACGCCGCCGTGATCCTGACCAGCTTCAGCGCGCCCGGAAGCTGGTACCGGAGCGCGCTGCCGGCCGACTACACCCTCGCCAACTACCAGGAGGCGCTCGGCCACGACCTCACCGTGGCCAGCATCGGCAACAGCCTGCTCTACGCGACCCTGGCGCTGCTCCTGACGCTCGCGCTCGGCGTCGCCATCGCGCTGGTCGTGGTGCGCTCGAATCTGCGCCTGCGCGGCCTGCTCGACAACCTCTCGATGCTGCCGCTGGCCGTCCCCGGCCTCGTGATGGCCTTCGGCTACCTGGCGTTGAGCAACGAGCTGAGCCACCGCGACTGGGTCAAGGACAGCCCCTTCTGGCGCAGCCTCCTCGACGTCCGCAGCAACCCGACCCTCTTCCTGGTGATCGCCTACAGCATCCGCCGCCTCCCCTACATGGTGCGCAGCGCCGTGGCCGGCCTGCAGCAGACCTCGGTCACGCTCGAGGAAGCCGCCGCCAACCTCGGCGCCACGCCGCTCGCCACCTGGCGGCGCATCACGCTGCCGCTGATCAGCGCCAACCTGATCGCCGGCGGACTGCTGGTCTTCGCCTTCAGCATGCTGGAAGTGTCCGACTCCCTCATGCTGGCCCAGCGCCAGGACCACTACCCGATCACCAAGGCCATCTTCGAGTTCTTCCAGCTCATGGGCACCGGCCCCTTCCTGGCCGCGGCACTCGGCGTCTGGGCCATGCTGTTCCTCGCCCTCACGCTCCTCGGCGCGAGCCTCCTCCTCGGCCGCCGGATGGGGGCCTTGTTCCGCGTATGACGGGCTTGAACGCTTGGCGTTCAAGTGCTAAGCTGCGGAGGTGATCCGATCGTTCGGCGACCCGGCCACGGAGGATGTCTTCCATGGCAGGGTCACGGGTCGGGTTCGTCGCATTCCAGTGGAAGTCCGCCGCATCGCCGTCAGGAAGCTCGACATGCTCAATGCTGCCCAAGAGCTGCGAGATCTACGTGTCCCGCCTGGCAATCGTCTGGAGGCGCTTGCCGGAGATCTACAGGGTTTCCACAGCGTCCGTGTCAATGACCAGTGGCGCCTCGTGTTCCGCTGGCGCGGCACGGACGCCGAGGACGTCAGGCTCACGGACTACCACAGAGGTTGACCGCACCATGCTTCCGACTCATCGCATCCCGACACACCCGGGCGTCATCCTGCAGCAGGAATTCCTCGCTCCGCTCGGCATCAGCCAGCTCGCGCTTGCGGAGCATCTGAGGGTGCCGATCCAGCGGATCAACGGGATCGTGCGCGGGCGTCGCTCCGTCACCCCGGATACCGCCTGGCTGCTGGCGCAGGCTCTGGGCACGAGTCCGGAGTTCTGGATCAACCTGCAGGCTGCGCATGATCTTGCTCGCAGCCGTCCCGCAAGGCGGGTGCGCCCGTTGAGGAAGGTCGGTTAGTGGGTTGAGGCCCCATCGGCGCTGCAATGGTGCAATGGAAGCCGTGTACAGCCTGCAGCCGGAGTCTCGGACCGATGAAGCTCCTGGTTGAACTCGAACAGGAAGTCGATGGACGCTGGATCGCGGAAGTGCCCGATCTGCCCGGCGTCATGGCCTATGGCCGTTCGCCAGAGGACGCCAGGGCCAAGGTCCGGGCGCTGGCTCTGCGTGTGCTGGCCGAGCGGCTGGAGCACGGCGAATCCGGCCGGATTTTCTGACCATCACGTTCAAGGCTGCATGAGCCAATGGCCGAAGGCGCGTGCACTCAGGGAATGGCTTCACTGAAATGCGAAGATCCTCTATCTGTGCGCTTTTCCTTTTCAGTTCCCATTCGAGGAAGGCTGATCGGTGGATGGGCATGGGTTTCTCACGCTCTTGTCGGTGTCATGCGGCGGTCCTCTGCATCAGGTGCCATCGGAGCGATGCGCGGAACCCATCGTCCATCTTCGTGTTCCTTCCGGCAACTGCCTGGAGGCGCATGAATCCGTGCGCCGCTGGCAGCGCGCTCACGGATTCCTGTGTGGCGATGCCATGGTACGCTTGTCGCGCCGAAATCACCCCATGAAGGAACCAGCATGAAACGACTGGTTATCTGCCTCGACGGCACCTGGAACCGTGCCGACCAGGAATACGAAGGAGTTCCCTGCCCCACCAACGTGGTTCAGATGGCGTTCCGGGCCGCCAAGCGCGATGGCGACGTCTCCCAGATCGTCTATTACGACCAGGGCGTCGGCACCGGCAACCTCCTCGATCGCATCTCCGGCGGCGCCTTCGGCGAGGGCCTGGAAAGCAACATCCACGACGCCTACCGCTTCCTGGTCGCCAACTACGAGCCGAACGACCAGCTCTTCCTGTTCGGCTTCAGCCGGGGCGCCTTCACGGCGCGCAGCCTGGCCGGCATGATCCGCAAGTGCGGGATCCTGCGGCGCTCCTCGGTGCGCCACTACCGCCCCGCCGTGGGCCTGTACCGCAGCGCGCAGCGCCCCGATGACCCGGATCCCCAGCAATTCCGGCGCGAGCACTCGGTGTGCGGCGGGGATCCGATCGACATCCACTTCGTCGGAGTGTGGGACACGGTCGGGGCACTGGGCATCCCGATGCGCGGCCTGCGCTGGCTGACCCGCCGCGACTACCAGTTCCACGACACCGAGCTCAGCAAGAGCGTGAAGAACGCCTATCACGCCCTCGCCATCGATGAGCATCGCGCGCCCTTCCGGCCCACGCTCTGGGCTTACGTGCCCAAGGAGGGGCAGACGGTCGAGCAGGTGTGGTTCTGCGGCGCGCACAGCGACGTCGGCGGCGGCTACCGCGAGCCCGGCCTCTCCAACATCGCCCTGACCTGGATGATGGAGAAGGCCCAGGCCGCCGGCTTGTCGATCGACACCGAGGCGGCGGCCGCGTACCCGCTCGTGCAGGACCTCAAGCTTCCCCCGCACAACTCGCGGACCGCGCTCTATCGCCTGGCGCGCGCCTTGCACAGAGCCATCGGCGTGGCCATGCCGATCTCGGGACAGATGCCCGCGGCCGCTCCGGTGAGCGATCCAAGACAGAGCCTGCACGAGTCCGTGCGGAAGCGCTGGGACGAGGATGAGGGCTACCGTCCCGCGTCGGTCCGCAACTACTTCAAGCTGGTCGGCGACCCGCGCGCCAAGCCATGAAGCCCGAGCAGGTCCTGCGCGGCACCTGGCGGATCACCGCGACGGAGAACCGCCGCCGCAAGGCCCTCGGCGCGCGCCAGCCGGCCCGGATCGCTTTCGGTCCGCGCAACCGGGGCTCCCTCCGCCTCCTGAGCGTGGACTGCAAGCTCGACTGCCGCTGCGGCGAGCGCGAGGGCCATCCCTCGGTCGCGTTCAGCTTCGCGGGCACGGACCAGGGTGACACGGTGAGCGGCCGCGGCGTCGCTGCCGTCGTTGACGGCCGCCTGCACGGCCACCTCTTCTTCCACCTCGGCGGCGAGTGTTCCTTTGCGGCCGAGCGGGTCGCTGCGCGCCGTCCCCGCCGGCTGCCAGCGCGGCGCAAGGGCCGCTGACCATGTCCTCGGCACCAAGGGGCGCCGTCCGAACCATCCAGGTGAAGGTCAAGCCCAACGCCCGGATCAGCGCGCTGGAGGAGCCGGCCAGCGGGGCCAGCGGGAGCCTCTGGCACGCCCAGGTCAAGGCGTCACCGGTCGATGGCAAGGCCAACGCGGAGCTGATCGCCCTGGTCGCCAGGCATTTCGGCTGCCCGAAGGCCGCCGTCTCCATCAAGAGCGGAGCGTCCGGGCGCATCAAGCTCCTCCAGATTCGCGAGGCCTGAGTTTGTTGTGCTGTGATGGAGGCAGCTGCGACCTACCGGGTCAGCAACAAGGCCAGCGCGGCGAGCGTGAAGCCGTCCTGGACGAGTCCCAGGCGCGTCATGTCTTGAAGCTTTGAGAGCGGCATCGTCAGGGCTTGCTGGATCCCTTCCGCCTCCTCGAGCCTCAGGCACGCGCTGCTGGCGGCTCCCAGCTCCGCCACGAAGACCTCCGCGCGGGTCATCAGCAAGCCGGAGTCCGGGTACAGCTCTCCGAGCCGGCGCATGGCGGCGGCTTCCAATCCGGTCTCCTCCAGCAGCTCGCGCCGCGCGCCGGCCTCAGGGCTTTCTCCCGGTTTGCACATGCCGCGGGGGAACTCCACGGAGCGGCGTCCGATCGGATAACGCTCCACTTCCAGGAGCAGCAAGTCTGCATCGGAGTAGCGGGGCACGATGACGACGCCCGGCGGATTGCCCTGGTACATGATCCGGACGTGCGTCCCGCTGTGGCCGTCGCCGTGCTGGATCCGGTCGTTGTAGACCGCGATCCACTCGTTCTGCCAGGCGACGCGTTCTTCCAGTGTCTTGATCATCGGTGGGGCCCTTACACCTGCTGGCGGAAGGAATCCAGGATCGACAGGTAATTCTGAGTTGCCTGAACCTCGGTCGAGACCACGGCCATTTCCTGGAATGCGCGGCCGGGGCGCCAGACTCCGGCGATCGCGTGCAGCAGTCCGACCAGGACCGTCGACGGCAGGTTGATGGCGAATTGCACCGGCCCGTTGGTCGGCGGAGCATCGCCTTCCGGCGGCTCCGCCGTCACGGCTTCCACGAAGCCGGCGAGCCCGGCGTAGAACCGGGCCTTGACGTCGACCGCGGCGCCCACGTGCACGGCGCCGCGGCAAGTCACCGCGCCGAGCAATTGCGCGGCGCCGTGCGCCCGCTGCTCCTCGCTCAGCGAGTCCGCGTCCGCGCGCGCCAGGAACGCGCTCACCTGCTTCCAGTCGAGCAAAGGCAGGGACTTGACCCGCCCGGTCAGTCCGAGCGTCGACCGCGCCGACTGCGAGCGGTAGCCATGCACCACCTCGAAGGCGTCCTCCGAGGTGACGGTCGCTTGGTCGCTGAGGGCGCCGACGGAGCTCGCAACGACCCGGTTGTAGCAAGCATCCACGACCTCGCGCGCGGATCGGGCCAGCGCCGGCAGTGCGGCGAGGTCGGCCCGTTGGATCGGACCGAGCTTGAACCGGCGCGCTTCCCTCTCGAAAGCATCCGCGTCCATGGCTGCCAGCTGTTGATAGTAGAACGAGCGCCGTTCCCCTGCACCGCGGTCGGGATTCTCCCTGGCCTTGCGCCGGATGACCTGCAGCAACGGTCCAATCCTGTGGCCTGCTTGTCCGGCGCGCCGCGCGGCCAGCTTCAGCTCGCTGGAAAGAGGCCGGGCCGGCTGGACTGCCGCCGGTGCGGCCGCAGGATGGCCCTGGAGGACGGAATCGATCGCGAGCAGGCCATCGAGCTTGTCGGCGAAGACTGGGTCATCGATGCTGGTCCGATCGGGCCGACGCCGTCCGGCAAGGACCTCCGCCAGCTCCGCCTGCAGGATGGGACGTTCTGCCGGCGGAAGCTGAGCCAGCTCCGGCCATCCGGAGGACAGGAAGCTGGGGTTCGATCCGGTCAGGGCGCTCTGGAAGACCCGTTTCGCGGCCGAACGGATGCTGCCCTTGCGCAGGCAGATCGACATCCGGCCCTGGGCGATCATTTCCAGGAAGGCGCGGCCCTGCTCACCGTCCTCCCGCGCGGACTGCAGGAAGAAGGGCGAGTCCACCACCATGACCTCGCTGAGCCGGAAGCGCCGCCCCAGCAGCAGGCCGCTCATGAGACTTCCGGCACAGGTATGGCAATACTGGGCCCGGCTCTGAGCGCCGGCCGTGTGGTCGAACCGCACCGTATCGAACAGATCGAAGAAGACTGCCACGCCGACCCTCATCCTCGTCCTGGCCTGAAGGGTACCTCGCGTGCACTGCCTCGGCCTCGCGACCGAATGCCGCCAGTGCCGAGCCGAGGTTCTAGCACGCCAATCCGAAGTCGGGACGCAGCGCCACGGCCGCGGCGAAGACGGCAACGGCAGCAACGCGGGCCCCGCGACCCTTGAGACTGGGATCGTGCGAAAAGGGGGGAGGCAGGATGAGGCAGTGGTCCGGAACAAGGAGCAACTCTTCCGGGATTTCGACAGCGCGCAGCTCAGGTGGCTGCTGGAGTGCGCTTGCGACGCGACAGAAGCAGCACCAGGCCGGCCAAGGCAACAAGGGAAAGGAGCAGCAGCAGGAGGGGGAGCCCGCCGCCGGAATCGTCGACCAGCTCCAGCGCGGCGACATCGCTGGTGACGCGCTGGCAGCGGGAGCAGCGGGCGATGACGGAGAGAAAGGTGCTGGCGGGCGCGAGGTCGGCGGGAAGCGTGGCGGCGAAGGACCAGATGTCGGGCGCGGGCTTGTCCAGCGTTCCGAGAGGGAGTTGCAGGAGACCCTGGTCGCTCAGGATGCGGGCCGAGAAGTCGATCTGGCCATCCAGGGTGGGCGTCGTGATCAGGCTGCCGGAGAGGGTCAGGGGAGAGTTGGGCGCGACACGCAGCTGCCGCAGGTTGCCGTCCAGGGTGATCGCGAGCGCGGGCGTCGTGATGTCGAGCGTGCTGAAGCCTTGCGCGGGCACGGCGTCGTCGGTGCCGAGCGCGCGCTGGGAGAGTGCGAGGCGCCAGCCGAGCGGTCCGTAGGACTGCGGCAGGAACTCGCGCGGGACGCGGAGCTGGAGCGCGCCGGCGCGGCGGTCAGGTACCGGAGCCGGCAGGTGGATCTCGAACAGGGCCTCGGGGGCCGGTACCGGCGCGCGCAGTTCGGCGGGCGGCTCCTGCTCGGTGAGCCACTGGTTGTCCGCGAACTGGCTGCTCACGAAGTGGTCGGCGGCGCCGTCGAGGTCGGTGTCCAGCTCGAGGGAGAGGGCGGGGGAGGTGGCGGCGAGATCGAAGGGCGCCTCCAGGAAGGCGGTGAAGACCAGCTCGCGGTCGAGAGCGAGCAGCGAGGCGAAGCGCAGGTCGCCGCGCGGGTCGAGCTGCTCGTTGCGCGGCGACGGCACGCGCTGTTGGGAGCCGCCGCAGGGGCTGCGGTGGTCCTCGATCCAGCGGGCGAGCCGGCGCGCAATCTGTTTCTCCTTGTCCGTCAGCTTCGTGCCTTGCGGCGTGCCGTGCATGAGGCGTTCGCCGTCCTCGATGTCGTCCCCGGTCTCCGGATCGCGGTGGATGGGGTCCGGTCCGGCGCCGAGACCGAGGATGTGGCCGAGCTCGTGGGCCAGCGTGCGGCCGGAGTTCCTGCCGATCTCGACCCGGCAGCGGCGTCCGTAGCCCATGTTCTTGCCGAGCGGCGAGTCGGGATCGATCCCGAGCTCGCGCAGCATGGCGCGCCACTCCTCGCTCTCGGGATTGAGGACGTCACCGTCGCCGAGAGTCGGGCCCGGAATGTCGTCCACGATGTAGACGTCGAGACAGTGGGGATCCTCTTCGGCCAGCTCGGGCTCGCCCGTCTCGGGCGCGGAGGGCACGTTGCGCGTGGGCGGAGAACGCTTGAAGCGGACACCGCTGCCGGCGAAGGTGCGATTCACCTCGTCCACCCAGGCGTCGAAGTCCGCGTCGGTCGGCCGCGGCGGCGGCCCGTCCACGAGGTGGAATTTGAGGCACAGCTCGATGTCGGCTGGGCCGGATGCTGGCGTGGCGCCGCCACCGGGCGCTCCGTCGGGCGGCGTTCCACCTGCTGGCGGAGGGTCACCTCCGCCAGCCGGCGGAGTGGCGGGCCCGCACACCACCCCGCGTCCTTCCAGCGCGAGCGTGATGGTCTCAGTCACGCGACCGCCGCCGAGGGGATAGTCCACCTGGATCTTGAGCGTGGCCGTGGAGGTGCGCACCGCCTGCGGGCGGAAGGTCACCGTGACCTGCAGCTCGCCGTCGGCCACCTGGCCCTTGCTGCTGGTCCAGTCGTCCGGCTGGTCGGTCGTGAGGTCCACGCCCGGGAACTCCACGCGGCCGGGCGTGCCGGCCTTCTGGAGCAGGAAGAACGCGCGGACGTGCTCGCCTTCCTCCCCGGGCCGGCCGGCGCAGGCGAAGAAGCGGAACTCCTCCGGCGTCAGGGTCACCGGGATCCGCGCCGGGACCGCGTCCTGGGCCTGGCTCAGGTCGCATAGGAGCGCCAGCACGAGAACGGCCAGCGCGGAAGGATAGACGGAGCGCATGGGCTCACGATACCGCCTTAGACTGGCGGCGTGATCAAGCTTGCCATTCCGCTCCTGCACGTCTCCAGCTCCGTTGCGGCGGAGGAGTTCTATTGCAACCGGCTCGGCTTCCGGCTCCACTTCGCCTACCGGGTGGACGAGAAGAGGGCGGATCCCTGCTTTCTCGGGCTGTCGCGCGACGCGGTGTGGCTGCACGTCTCCTCCTTTCCCGGTGATGGCGTCGCCGGTGGCGTGGCGGGCCTGATCGTCGACGACGTGGACGCGCTGCACGCGGAGCTGGTCGCCAAGCAGGTCGCGATCGCGCTGCCGCCGACCGACCAGACCTGGGGCAACCGGGAGATGTACGTGAAGGACGCAGACGGCAACAGTCTCCGGTTCATCCAAGCGGCTGCGGAATGACGACTTTCAAACACCGCATGGAATGCGCAGCGGATTCCTCGGTCGAGCTTGCATGAGGATCGTCTCCGTCAACGTCGGGCTCCCGCGCGACGTCGCCTGGCGGGGGAAGGCCGTGCGGACGTCGATCTGGAAGAGTCCCGTGCCGGGCCGCGTGCGGGTGCGCCACCTCAACCTGGAGGGCGACCGCCAGTCCGACCTGTCCGTGCACGGCGGCGTGGACAAGGCTGTGTACGCCTACCCGAGTGACCACTACGCATTTTGGCGGGAACAGTTGCGCGGCGTGGAGCTTCCCTGGGGCGCCTTCGGCGAGAATCTCACGACCGAAGGGCTGCTGGAAGGCGAGGTGCGGATCGGGGATCGCCTGAGAGCCGGCTCGGCCGAGCTCGTGGTGACCCAGCCGCGCATGCCCTGCTACAAGCTCGGCGTCCGCTTCGACCGACCGACCATCGTGAAGCAGTTCCTCCAGAGCCGCCGCAGCGGCTTCTATCTCGCGGTCGTGGCGGAGGGAGAGGTCGCGGCGGGGGATCCGATCGAGTGGCGGGGGCGACAGGAGGACGGGCTGACGGTCGCGGAGATCGTGGAGCTCTACGCCTCGGACGCCGAGAATCAGGAGCTGCTGCGCCGCGCCGCCGGGCTGGCCGCCCTGCCGGAGGACTGGAGGGAGTACTTCCGCAAACGCCTCTGGGATGCGGACGCCGAGGACCGAGACACATGACCACGATCACAGAAGTCGCTCCGGACGTCTACCGCATCTCGACCTTCGTGCCGGCAGCGAATCTCGAGTTCGCCCAGTTCCTGGTCCGGGACGAAGAGCCGTTGCTGTTCCACACCGGCTTGAAGGCGCTGTTTCCCGCGGTTCGCGAGGCGGTAGCTTCCGTCATGGATCCGGCGAAGCTCCGCTGGCTGAGCTTCAGCCACTTCGAGGCGGATGAGTGCGGGGCGCTCAACGAGTGGCTGGCCCTGGCATCGAAGGCCGAGGCAGCCTGCAACCTCGTGGCCGCGGCGGTGAGCGTGGACGACTTCACCGGCCGGCCGTCGCGGGTGCTGGCGGACGGCGAGGTCCTCGTGACCGGCAAGCAGCGCTTCCGCTTCCTGCGGACGCCGCACGTGCCTCATTGCTGGGAGGCAGGGCTCTTGTTCGAGGAGACGAACGGCATCCTGTTCTGCTCCGACCTGTTCCAGCAGAACGGCGAACGTCCGGCCACAACGGAGTCGGACGTGGTCGGGCCCTGCAAGGAGGCCTTGCTGGAGTACCAGGAGGGGCCGTTCGCGCACTACCTGCCGTACACGCCGAACACGGACGGCATCTTCCAGCGCCTGTCGGGATTGAAGCCGAGCACGCTCGCCACCATGCACGGCGCCGTGTTCCACGGCGACGGCGGGCGCGCGCTCGTGGAGCTCGCTGGGGTCATGAGGGAAGTGCTCGGCAGGCGTCGCGACTGAAATGGCTGGACGCCACCGCTGGTAGACTGGCGGAATGGACGATGACCTCGAAGAAATGTCGCGGGAGCAGCTCGTCGCAGAGGTCAAGAAGCTTCGTCAGGGCATCCGAGAGCATCGCGACAGCAGCCGGCATGAGCTGTGCTGGCATCATCCGGCACTGTGGGGACTGCTGCCGGAGCGGACCGACCCGCTGCCCGTGGTGCCGGACTGGCCGGAATTCATGCGCGGCTGCGTGAGATACCGCCAGTCCCTGGATGAACAGGCGCCCCAGGCTCCGCGAGCCAGGGAGCCCTATCCGGAGTGAGGTGATGCTGAGCCTGCAAACGAGCTTGGAGGTCGTGGCTACGCTCGCCTGCGCCATCTTCGCGGGAGCTGCGCTGTACATCAATCTGGTCGAGCACCCTGCCCGGATGTCCTGCGGAACCGAGCTGGCGGTCACCCAGTGGGCGCCGAGCTATGAACGAGCCACTCGCATGCAGGTACCGTTGGCCGCCGTTTCGTTTGCGTCGGCGGCCGGGGCGTGGCTGGCGGGGTCGAGCGCCTGGTGGCTCGTGGGAGGACTGCTCCTGGCCCTGAACATTCCGTTCACTCTCGCAGTCATCATGCCGGTCAATCGACGGATTCATTCCCCCGACCTTGACAGGCGGTCGGAAGAAGCACGCCGGCTCCTGCAAAGATGGAACCGGCTGCATGCGGTACGGACGATGCCGAGTGTCGTGGCTCTGGTCATTCTCCTCCTCAATGCGATCGTGCCTACGCCGGCTTGACGGCCGGCGGGGCGGGTCCTAAGCCCAGGCCCATGCGGCGGAATCGCCAGATCTTGTTGCAGGGTCGTCCCTCCGGCCTGCCCACGCTCGATCATTTCCGGCTGGTCGAGAGTCCGATGCCGCAACCGAAGGAAGGCGAGCTGCTAGTGCGGAACGTCCTGTTGTCGCTGGACCCGTACATGCGCGGCATGATGGACGAAGGGAAGTCGTACATCCCGCCGGTGCCCGTGGGAGGCGTGATGCGCGGCGAGACGGTCGGCGAGGTGGTGGAGACGCGCGATCCGCGCTT
Source organism: Planctomycetota bacterium (assembly GCA_004295085.1). Classification (GTDB taxonomy): domain Bacteria; phylum Planctomycetota; class UBA1135; order UBA1135; family UBA1135; genus SHNF01. The sequence continues at coordinate 62,619 of SHNF01000014.1, forward strand.
CGCCGCTGGCGAGATCGTGGTCGGCCCGGGCCATTGGCAGGAATACGCGTCGTTCCGGGCTGCGCGGGCGCGCCAGCTCGACCCGGCGGCGGCGCCGGTCTCCACGGCGCTGGGCGTGCTCGGCATGCCGGGGAAGACCGCCTACGTTGGTTTGTTCAAGATCGCGAAGCCGAAGCCCGGGGAGACGGTGGTCGTTTCCGCGGCCAGCGGCGCGGTGGGAGCCGCCGCCGGCCAGATGGCGAAGATCCATGGCTGCCGCGTGGTCGGCATCGCCGGGGGCGCAGCCAAGTGCCGCTACGTGACCGGGGAGCTGGGCTTCGATGCCTGTGTCGATCACCGGGCGCCGGGCTTCGCGGAGGAGCTGGCGCGCGCCTGCCCGGACGGGATCGACGTGGACTTCGAGAACGTCGGGGGCGGCGTGCTCGCGGCCGTATGGCCGCTGCTCAACGACTTCGCCCGGGTCGCGCTCTGCGGCCTGATCGCCGAATACAACGACACCGCCCCGCGCGCCGGCCCCAGCCTCGGACCGGTGCTGGAGAAGCGCATCGAGGTGCGCGGCTTCATCGTCATCGACCATGAAGAGGTCACGCCCGACTTCCTGCGTGAGACGACGCAATGGGTCCGGGAAGGGCGCATCCGCTGCCGGGAGCACTTCGTCGACGGGCTCGAGCGCGCCCCCGAGGCCTTCCTGGGACTCTTCGAGGGCCGGAACTTCGGCAAGTTGATCGTCCGGGTGGCGTCCTGAGGCCGCGGTGTCGATTCCGGGAGCCACGCAACGACCATCGAGGGGCCATGAGCCCTCCATCCGGGAGAAACCATGAAGTACCTGTGCCTGGTGTACAACGAGGAGAAGAAGCTGGAGGCCATGTCCAGGAACGAGCTCGATGCCTTCGTGGACGAGCACCTGGCCTATGACGAGGTGCTCCAGCGAAGCGGGCACTTCATCGTGTCGGAGGCCCTGGAATCGGTGCAGGCGGCCACGACCGTGCGGGTCCGCAACGGCAGGCTGTCGGTCACCGACGGTCCCTTCGCCGAGACCAAGGAACAGCTCGGCGGGTTCTTCCTGATCCAGGCCAGTGACCTGAACGAGGCCATCCAGGTGGCTTCGAAGATCCCTTCGGCGCGCCTGGGGAGCATCGAGGTGCGGCCGATCCGTGAATTGAGCCGGCCGTAGCCGGGCATGGTGAGTAGACTGAGGAGTAGAGGAGGAATGCAGCGATGAAGGCGACCTTGAAGAGCCGGGTGATCGCGGAGAGCGACGACATCATCGAGGTGGACGGCTACCTGTACTTCCCGCGCTCCGCCGTGCGCATGGACTGGCTGGCGAAGGCCGAGAAGACCGCCGACGACCTCGAGTGCCCGCACGGCGTGCAGTTCTACGACGTCGTGGTCGACGGCGAGCGCCATGAGCGCGCGGCCTGGTCCTACGAGGCGCCGCGCGCCTCCATGGCGCGCGTGGCGCAGCGCGTGGGCTTCTGGGAGGACGTCGAGGTCGCTTGAGGTTCGGACGGAGGCGCTCACTCCTACGGCGACTGCTCCGCCACCACGTCGAGGTCGAACACGACCTCGTCGGCCCCGCGCGCGGGATGGAGCACCTCGGTCAGCATCGCCTGCTGGACCCCGGTCGCCCGGCCTGCGGGCTCTGGCTGGCGGCAGGCGGCCGCCACGGCCAGAAAAACGAGGGAAAGGCCCGCTCTGCTAACGTAACGCTCGTCAGAACGCCGCGGGGAAGCGCGGGGAAGAAGAGAGCCCAGGAGTACCCATGACCTACGTCGACGGTTTCGTGTTGCCGGTCCCCAAGAAGAACCTGCCTGCCTACGCCCGGATGGCGCAGAAGGCCGGCAAGATCTGGAGGGAGCACGGCGCGCTGGAGTTCCGGGAGTGCGTGGGCGAGGACCTGAAACCCAAGGGCATGACGCCCTTCTCCAGCCGGATCCGGCTCAAGCGCGGCGAGACCGTGATGTTCTCGTGGATCATGTACCGGTCGCGGGCGCACCGCGACCGCGTCAACGCCAAGGTGATGAAGGATCCGCGCCTGGCATCGATGATGGGCATGGACAAGATGCCGTTCGACGTGCGCCGCATGCTGTACGGCGGTTTCCAGGTCCTGGTCGACGCCTGAAACCATGGCGAAGGGCACTCCTGCCTCCGGCTCCGAGGTCCGCGCGGCGATCGACCTCGAGCCCTAGTCGGCCGCCGGCTGGTCGAGGAAGGGCAGGATCATCGGCAGCAGCAGCTCGGCGCGCCTCATCAGCTCCATGTGGTCGGTCCCGGGCAGGATCGCCAGCCGGCCATGCGGGAGCAGGCGGAACATCTCCACGGCGTGCTCGGGACGGACGACGTCGGCATCGCCGATCAGGATCAGGGTGGGCGCCTGGATCGAGCGGAGGACCTCGGGCGGCCAGTCCTCGAAGTTCAGCATGCGCTCCGCGCACTTCTCGACCATGACGGGCAGCTGCTCCGGATGGGGCGCCACCGCGAGGTAGGCCTCCGCCAGCTCCGCCGGCATGTTCTCCGGCGTCGCGTGCTCGAGTGATTCCGCCAGCTCCGGGACGAGCCCGTCGTTGCGGTACATGGCGGATGCGACGACCAGCTTGCGCACGCGCTGGGGATGGCGGATCGCCACCTGCAGGGCGATGCTGCCGCCGTTGCTGTAACCGAAGAAGTCGGCCTGCCCGATCCCGAGGTAGTCGAGCAGCGCGGCCGCGTCGTCCGCGCTCTGCTCGAAGCGGAAGGGACGATCCACGTCGGCCGTGCGCCCGTGTCCCTGCTGCTCGAAGGCGATCACCTGCCGGGTCTTCGCGAGAGCCGGAAGCAGCGTGCCGAAGGATGTCTCGATGGTCGAGCCGCCGCCGTGCAGCAGGACCAGAGGCCTGCCGCGGCCGTGGATCTCGTAGTACATCCGCAGACCGCTCACCGGCGCATACCCGCGGACGACGTGCTGGTCGTGCAGGGCGCAGCCGGCGGCGAGCAGCGCCGCGACCATGCCGGCCCGCTGCGCGCCCCGTCTAGCGCGAGCCGGCATGCCGCCTTTCCCTCAGGGCGTCCAGGCTCCAGGGACCGGCGCCGGCGGCCGAGAGATACAGCCAGACGAAGCAATAGAGCACCGCCGGCACGCCGCCGTTGATGCTGGGCCAGAAGCTTCCGGACGCGTGGAACTGGAAATAGGCCACCGCCATCATTCCGGACAGGATGAAGGCGGCGGGGCGCGTGAACAGGCCGATCAGGAGCAGGCCCCCCCCGAAGGTCTCGAGGACGCCCCCGATCCAGATCTGCGAGAACACCGGCGCCGTCACGCCTTCGGGCATGGGGGCCGGGAACGCGAACAGCTTCGAGGTGCCGGACGCAATGAACAGGAAGGCTGCCACGATCCGCAGCAGGCTTTGCAGGTACGGCGCCAGGGCCGACCATTTCGCGACGGGGTTGGAGGCGGTCATGGTGCGTCTCTTGGGGCGATGCTCCTGTTGCCATCTTTCCGCTCCTGCTCCGGCAGTTCAAGGCCCGGAAAGGTCGCCATGGGGTGTGTCGATCCGGAGCCGGCCGTTTCGACAATGGGTGGAAATCCATGCGCAACATCGCGCAGGCACCCAGGGCGACCCGCCGCGAGTGGATCGGGCTGGCCGTGATCGCCCTTCCGTGCCTGCTCTACTCCATGGACCTCACGGTCCTGAACCTGGCGGTGCCCTCGCTGAGCGCGGACCTCGCGCCCAGCAGCGCCCAGTTGCTGTGGATCGTGGACATCTACGGTTTCCTGGTGGCCGGAGCGCTGATCACGATGGGGACCCTCGGCGACCGGATCGGCCGCCGCCGGCTGCTGCTGATCGGCGCCGGTGCCTTCGGCCTCGCCTCCGTGCTGGCCGCGTTCTCGAAGAGCGCCGAGATGCTGATCGCGGCCCGCGCGCTGCTCGGGGTCGCGGGCGCCACCCTGGCGCCGTCGACCCTGTCGCTGATCCGCAACATGTTCCACGACGCGAAGCAGCGCACGGTGGCCATCGGCGTGTGGATTTCCAGCTATTCGGTCGGTGCCGCCATCGGCCCCCTGGTCGGCGGGCTGCTGCTGGAGCACTTCTGGTGGGGCTCGGTGTTCCTGGTGAGTGTGCCCGTGATGGCCTTTCTGCTGGCGCTGGGGCCGGTGCTGCTTCCCGAGTACCGTGATCCCGAGGCCGGGCGGTTGGACCTGATCAGCGCAGTCCTGTCGCTGGCCGGCGTGCTGGCGGTGATCTACGGCCTCAAGCGGATCGCCGCAGACGGCCTGGAGTGGCTGCCGGCGCTCTCCATCGCGGCAGGCCTGGCCGCGGGTGGCGAGTTCGTGCGCCGGCAGCGCCGTCTGGCAGACCCGCTGATCGACCTGCGGCTGTTCCGGGCGCCTGCGTTCAGCACGGCCCTGGTCACTTACATGCTCGCCACCTTCGTGGCATTCGGATCCTATGTCTTCGTCGCGCAGTACCTGCAATTGGTGGCCGGCCTGTCGCCCTTGCAGGCGGGTCTGTGGACCCTGCCCTGGTCCGGCGGCTTCATCGCCGGCTCGCAGCTGACGCCGGTGCTGGTGCGCAGGATCCCGCGGACGCACGTGATGGCTGCCGGCCTGCTCCTCGCGGCACTCGGCTTCGGCATGCTCACGCAGGTCGATCCTTCCTCCGGCCTGATGGTGCTGGTGACTGCGTCCACCGTGTTCTCGCTGGGCCTCGCACCGGTATTCACCCTGTCAACGGACATCATCATCGGGGCGGCCCCGCCGCAGCGGGCCGGCGCGGCCTCGGCCATCTCCGAGACCAGCTCCGAGCTCGGTGGGGCGCTCGGCATCGCCATCCTCGGCAGCATTGGCACGGCCGTCTACCGCGGTGAGCTGGCACATGACATCCCGGCGGCTGTCCCTCCCGAGGCGGCGCACGCTGCGCGGGACACGCTCGGCGGCGCCCTGGTGGCGGCCGGACAGTTGCCTGACGAGCTCGGCGCCGAGCTGCTGGGCACGGCGCGAGCGGCCTTCGCCCGGTCGTTGGGGCTGACCGCTGCCATCTGCGCCGCCGTCGCGCTGGCCACGGCCGTCGCGGTCCTGGCCGTGCTCCGGCGCGCGCGCGGGCTCCGGAATGGGTCCGCGCCGCCAGCACGGAATGCAGCGGCGAGGGAGGGAGTATCCTTGCCTGGCGCGGGCTCTCGCGAGCCAATACCGGGTCGGGAATAGGAACCAGGCGGCCCCGCCGCGGCCGTCTTGTCAAGAGGAAGTGAAGAGAACGAGAGGGGAAACGCACCCAATGGACCACACCGTCGTGCACTTCGAGATTCCGGCCGACAACCCCGAAAGGGCGGTCAGGTTCTACCAGGAGCTGTTCGGATGGAACATCCAGAAATGGGCTTCCGAAGGGGGACCTGAGTACTGGCTCGTCAGCACCGTCCCGATGGACCAAAAGGGCCAGCCGCAGCGGCCCGGCGTGAACGGCGGGCTCATGCGCCGCCAGAATCCCGGCCACGTCCCGGTGAACTACATCAGCGTCGAGAACGTGGACGAGTACGCCAAGAAGGCCAAGCGCCTCGGCGCCGAGGAGGTCGTGCCGAAGATGCCGGTGCAGGGGATGGGCTGGTTCGTGTGGCTCAAGGACACGGAAGGGAACGTGTTCGGCATCTGGCAGACGGACGAGAAGGCAGCCTGAGCAGCAGCGGTCGAGACGCTGCCGGCAATGAGCGAGGACGCGGCCGAAGCGGTGCGCGAGCGGGTGGAGGCCGTCTACCGCTCCGAGTCGCGCCCGGTCCTCGCCACCTTGATCCGCCTGCTGGGTGACTTCGAGCTGGCCGAGGAGGCGCTGCATGAGGCTTTCGCCGCCGCGGTCGAGCAATGGCCGCGGGAGGGCATGCCTGCCAACCCTCGGGCATGGCTGGTCTCGACCGGCCGCTTCAAGGCCATCGACAGCATGCGCCGGCGCGCCCGTTTCGACGCGTCGCTCGGCGTTCTGGCTGCGCGACTCGACGCGGAGCGCCAGGAAGCCACGCCCGCGCAGGAGGAAAGCGTCGAAGACGACCAGCTCCGCCTGATCTTCACCTGCTGTCACCCGGCCCTGCCGCCGGATGCCCAGGTGGCGCTCACGCTGCGGGAGGTCTGCGGTCTCACCACCGAGGAGATCGCGCGCGCCTTCCTCGCCGCTCCGGCCACGGTCGCGCAGCGGATCGTGCGCGCCAAGGCCAAGATCCGCGACGCGCGCATTCCCTACCAATTGCCTGCGCGGCCGGAACTGCCCGATCGGCTGGATTCCGTGCTGCACGTGATCTACCTGGTGTTCAACGAGGGCTACTCCGCGTCCTCGGGCGAGTCGCTGACGCGTCACGAGCTTTCGGCGGAAGCGATCCGCCTGGGACGGCTGCTGCTGGATCTGCTGCCGGAGCCCGAGGTGGTCGGCATCCTGGCCCTGATGCTGCTGCAGGAATCGCGGCGCGCCGCGCGCTCCACGCCGGCGGGGGAGCTTGTGCTGCTGGGAGACCAGGACCGCTCGCTCTGGAACCGGGAGCAGATCGCCGAGGGAGCGGCGCTGGTGGAACGGGCGCTGTCGTCGCGCCGTTTCGGCCCCTACGCCCTTCAGGCGGCCATCGCGGCCGTGCACGCCGCGGCGCCGAGCACCGACGCGACCGACTGGTCGGAGATCGTCAGCCTGTACGACGTCCTGGCGCGGGCGGAGCCGTCGCCGGTGGTCGAGCTGAACCGCGCCGTGGCGGTGGCGATGCGCGACGGCCCGGCGGCGGGGCTGGCCCTCATCGACGCGATCCTGGCGCGCGGCGAGCTCGCGGACTACCACCTGGCGCACGCGGCGCGGGCGGACCTGTGCCGGCGGCTGGGACGGGCCGCGGAGGCCCGCTCCGCCTACATGCGGGCCCTGGAGCTCACCCGCCAGGAGCCGGAGCGGCGGTTCCTCGAGCGGCGGCTGCGCGAGCTGGCGGATTGAGGCTGTACGTCTGTCGAAACCGTGGCTCCTCCTGCGACCAGGACGTAGAGCGAGAGCTCAGATGGAGACACGACCATGCGGTTCATGATCATCGTCAAGGCTACCGGGGACACGGAAGCGGGCGTCATGCCGGAGGAGGAGCTCATCGCCAGGATGGTGCGCTACCACGAGGAGCTGGCGCAAGCCGGCGTGCTGCTCGACGCCTCCGGGCTCCAGCCGAGCGCCAAGGGCTGGCGCATCCAGTACTCCGGCGAGAAACGCAGCTTCCTGGACGGGCCGTTCGCCGAGACCAAGGAGATCATCGCCGGCTACACGCTCATCCAGGTGCAGTCCAGGGAAGAGGCGGTCGCGTGGAGCCAGCGCTTTCCCAACCCGGCCGTCGACGGCAAGGAGGCCCAGATCGAGGTCCGCCAGCTGTTCGAGCTGGAGGACTTCGGCCCCAGCGCGGCGGTGGAGCGGTTCCGCGAGCTGGGGGTCGGGACGAAGAAGTGATGGCGCGCTCACTGCGCCGCGTAGGCGCGGGCCAGCTCACCCGCGAAGTCCTCGAAGCGCCGAAGCGCGTGGGCAGCGAGGGCTTCGGCCAGGATCCTCGGAAATTCCCCTTGACTGCCCTAGACGACTGGTCTAATCTGGCGGCCATGACGGAGCTGGCCAAGGACCTGGGAACCCGCGAGAGGATCCTCGAGGTGGGGGCCCAGCTCGTCGCCGAGAAGAGCTTCAACGGTTGCGGCCTGGCCGAGATCCTCAGCCGTGCCGGGGTGCCGAAGGGGTCTTTCTACCACTACTTCGGCTCCAAGGAGGAGTTTGGTGTGGCGCTGGTCGAGAAGGCCTGCGAGGAGTATGTGGAGTTCCTCCGGCCGATCGTGAGCGATCGCAAGCGTTCGGCGCTGGCGCGGCTGCGGGCGGTCTTCGAGCAGGGCCGCGAGGAGTGCCTGGCCAACGGCGCCGCGCGCCAGTGCCTGATTCCGAAGCTGGCCCTGGAGACGGGGCAGCTCAGCGAGCCGGTGCATGCCGCGGTCAAGTGGGCCTACGACCAGTGGAGCGCGCTGCTCGCGCGGGTCATCCGTGAAGCCCAGGCGGACGGCGAGATCGGCCGCAGGCACGATCCGGACCGGCTGGCGGACATGCTCGTCATGATGTGGGAGGGCGCGACGATCCGGATGCAGATCGACCGCAGCCTCCAGCCCGTCGACGACTTCCTGGCCTTCGTCTTCGACTCGCTCCTCACGGAACGGAGCTGAGACCGATGCACTGCTGTCCCCAGGGCGATTCTGCGTGGAAACCCGTAGACGACTGGTCTACTTGGAACTCCTTCGTCAGCCAGTGCCTGGGAGGGCGCCCTGCATGAACCGTCGCGGTTGGATTGGATCCTCGCTGCTCGTGGTGCTTGTCGTCGGGGCCGGAGCCGGCCTGGGCGCGTGGAAGATGGGGTCGCTGCGGAAAGCCGAGGCGGCGGCCGCGGCACAACCTGAGCCGGTGGAGGTGGTGACGGTGGCCGCGGCGAGGGCGGTGGAGCACCGCGCAGCGGCGACCGCGATCGGAACGGTGCTGGCCCTGCGCTCGATCACGGTCCGCAACGAGCTGCCCGGAACCGTGCAGGAGGTGGCGCTGGCGCCCGGCCAGGTGGTCGAGGAAGGCGCGCTGCTGGTCGCGCTGGACGTCTCGGTCGAGGAGGCGGAGCTGGCGGCGCAGCAAGCGGAGGCCGAGCTGGCGGAGACGGTGGTCCAGCGCCTGGAGCGCGCCACACAGAACCGCGCGGCATCGGAGCTGGACCTGGACCGCGCGCGCGCGGAGCGCGATATCGCGCTGGCGCAGATCGAGCGCACGCGCGCGATCATCGCCCGCAAGACCATCCGCGCGCCGTTCCGCGCCCGTGTCGGCATGGCGGACGTGCACCCGGGCCAGTACCTGAACCAGGGGACGGAGCTGACGACGCTGCAGGGCGTCGACGACGCGGTGCACGTGGACTTCACGGTCGGCCAGCAGGTGGCGGCCAAGCTGCACGCGGGCGACCGTGTGGACGTGTTCGCCGCAGGCAGCGTGCAAGCGATCTCGGCGTCGATCGTCGCGATCGACGCCCGCGTGGATCCGGCGACCCGCAACGCCATGGTGCGGGCGGTGATCGATGGCGCCGGGGACGCTCCCGCCCCGGGCGCCTCGGTGCGCGTGCGGGTTCCGGTCGGCCCGCCGAGCGCGGCGGTCGCGGTCCCCGTCAGCACGCTGCGCAAGGGGCCGGGAGGCGACCACGTGTTCGTGATCGCGCCGGACCCGGGCGGCATGGCGCGCGCGCACCTGCGGCAGGTCGAGAGCGGTGCCATGGTCGGCGACGAGGTCCTGGTGCACGCCGGGCTTGCCGCCGGCGAGCAGGTGGCCGCCTCGGGGTCGTTCAAGCTGCGCGAGGCCGTGCTGGTGGCGGTGGCAGGTGCCGCTCGGTAGTCGGTGGAGGCTCGCATGCGTTCGTTCACCGACCTCTTCATCCGTCACCCCGTCCTGGCGGCGGTGGTCAACCTCGTGCTCGTGCTGGTGGGCTGGCGGGCGCTGACGACGCTGCCGGTGCAGCAGTACCCGCAGATCGAGAGCTCGTCGGTGCTGATCACGACGGTCTACTACGGCGCGAGCGCCGAGACCGTGCGCGGCTTCCTGACCACGCCGATCGAGCGCGCGGTCTCGGCGATCGGCGGGGTCGACTACGTCGAGTCGACCAGCCGCGCCGGCGTCAGCTCCGTCACCGTGCGCCTCAAGCTGAACCACAGCAGCACGGCGGCGCTGGCCGAGGTCACGGCGCGGCTGCAGCAGGTCCGCTCCGAGCTGCCTGCGGAGGCCGAGCCGCCCGTGGTCGAGGTGCAGCGGGCCGATCGGCCGTATGCGACGTTCTATCTCAGCTTCACCTCGAGCGGGCGCAGCGTCCCGGCCATCACCGACTGGCTGGCGCGTACCGTGCAGCCGCAGCTGGCGACGCTGCAGGGGGTCCAGCGCGTGACCAACAACGAAGGCGGCCGGCCCATCGCCATGCGGGTCTGGATCGATCCCGACCGCCTGGCTGCGCTCAACCTCGCGCCCGGCGACGTGCACGCGGCGCTGCAGCGCAACAACTACCTGGCCGCCGTCGGCCAGACCAAGGGCAACCAGGTGCAGGTCAACCTGCTGGCGAACACAGACCTGCGCTCGGTCGACGAGTTCGCGGAGCTGATCGTCGCCGACCGCGGGGGCGCGATCGTGCGCCTCAGCGACGTGGCCCGGGTCGAGCTCGGCGCCGAGGAGGCGGACCTGGTCGCGAAGTACAACGACCAGGAGAGCGTCTACCTCGGGGTCTGGCCGCTGGTCGGTGCCAACGAGATCGAGGTGGCGCGCCGCCTGCGCGACGAGATGGAGCGCCTGCGGCCGGCGCTGCCTGCGGACATCGAGATGCGCCTCGTGTGGGACGGGACGACGTTCATGCGGGACGCGCTGGCGGAGATCTCGAAGACGCTGGTCGAGACGATGCTGATCGTCGGCTTCGCGGTGTTCCTGTTCATGGGCTCGGTGCGCACCGCGCTGGTGCCGCTCGTCGCCATGCCGGTGTCCCTGGTCGGAGCGGCGATCGTGATGTTCGCCTTCGGCTTCAGCCTGAACCTGCTCACCATCCTCGCGATCGTGCTGTCGGTGGGCCTGGTGGTCGACGACGCCATCGTGGTGGTCGAGAACGTCGAGCGCCACGTGCGCCTGGGCAAGTCGCGGCGCGAGGCGGCGCTGGTCGGCGCGCGCGAGCTGGTCGGCCCGATCATCGCGATGACGATCACGCTGGCCGCGGTGTACACGCCGATCGGCTTCCAGGGCGGCCTGACCGGCTCGCTGTTCCTGGAGTTCGCGATCACGCTGGCCGCTGCCGTGGTCGTGTCGGGCATCGTCGCGGTCACGCTCTCGCCGGTCATGAGCTCGCGCTTCGTGCATCCGCACGGCCAGGAAGGGCGCCTGGCCGCGCTGGTCAACCGCGGCTTCGAGCGGGTGCGGCGCGCGTATGCGCGGCTGCTGGACGGGGCGCTGCAGATCCGCTGGGCGATCGTGGCGGCAGCGCTGCTGGTCATGGCCGCGGCCTGGCCGCTGTACTCGCACTCGCGGCGCGAGCTGGCTCCCGTCGAGGACCAGAGCCACATCAGCCTGTTCTTCGAGGCCGCGCCCGATTCCACGCTGGCCGCGACCAACCGCGAGCACCTGCAGGTCGTGGATGCCATCACCGCGTTTCCCGAGACCGAGTTCACGTGGTCGCTCACGGCGGCATGGGGCGGCTTCGGGGGGCTGGTGGCGAAGAACTGGAAGGAGCGGGCGCGCTCGACCGAGGAGATGTACGGCGAGGTGTTCGGCGCGGTGGCGCAGGTGCCCGGCCTGCGCGTGTTTCCGCGCCTCGACCCGCCGCTGCCGACCCCGGGCCAGTACGACGTCGAGCTGGTGCTGCAGAGCGACGCCCCGGCCGAGCAGATGAGCGCAGCCGTCGCCGCGGTGCTCGGCGCCGGCTGGCAGAGCGGCAAGTTCCTGTACGTCGACACCGACCTCAAGATCGACCTGCCGCAGGCGCACGTGGTGCTCGACCGCGAGCAGGTGGCCGACCTGGGGCTGGACCTGGCCGGCGTCGGCCGCGAGCTGGGCACGCTGCTCGGCGGCGCGTACGTGAACCGGTTCAACTACTTCGACCGCAGCTACAAGGTCATCCCGCAGGTCGGCGACGAGAACCGGGCCACGGTCGCGCCGGTGCTCGACCTGAAGATCAAGACGCCGCATGGCGGACTCGTGCCGGTGTCGACCTTCACGCGCATCGAGACGAGCGCCGCGCCGCGCACCTTGAACCGCTTCCAGCAGCGCAACGCGGTGCGGATCTTCGGCGGCGTCCAGCCGGGCGTCACGAAGGAGGAGGGGCTGCGCGTGCTGGAGACGGCCGCCGCCGCGGCGGTCGGGCCGGACGTCCACGTGGACTACGCGGGCGAGTCGCGGCAGATCCGCCGCGAAGGCTCGGCGCTCACCGTCACGCTCGGGTTCGCGGTGGTGCTGATCTACCTGGTGCTTGCGGCCCAGTTCCGCAGCTTCCGGGACCCGCTGATCGTGCTGCTCGGCTCGGTGCCGCTCGCGATCTCCGGCGCGCTCGCGTTCAGCTTCCTGGACCTCACCACCATCAACATCTACTCGCAGGTCGGACTGATCACGCTGGTGGGACTGATCGCGAAGAACGGCATCCTGATCGTGCAGTTCGCGAACACACTTCGGGCCCGCGGAGTGGCCAAGGCAGCCGCCCTGCGCGAGGCGTCGTTGACCCGGCTGCGGCCGGTGCTGATGACCTCGGCGGCCACGGTCTTCGGCCACTTCCCGCTGGTGCTGGTGTCGGGGCCGGGAGCCGAGGCCCGCAACAGCATCGGCACGGTGCTGGTGGCCGGCATGATCGTCGGCACCTTGTTCACCTTGTTCGTCGTGCCGGTCTTCTACATGCTGATCGCGGCGGAGCATCAGCCGAGCCGCGTGCCGGAGAAGAGCGCGCACGCATCGCCGCCGCTGGCGCCGGCCGTGCCGGCCCTGGAGGTCGCATGAACCTGCGTCGAGCCGCTACCCGGCCCGGCAGCCTCGCCGCGACCGCGGCGCTGCTGCTGAGCTTCAGCTGCACCACGGTGGGGCCGGACTACGCGCCGCCCGCGGCGGCCGTCGCCGCCGGCTGGCGCGAGCAGGCGGATCCCGCACTCGCCCCGGAGCCGCCCGACCTCAATGCCTGGTGGCTCTACCTCGAGGACCCGGTGCTGAACGGGCTCATCGAGCGCGCCCTGCGGCAGGGGCTCGACCTGCGCGAAGCCCTGGCCCGCGTGCACGAGGCGCGCGCGCTGCGCGGAGTCGCCGCCGCCGATCGCTTTCCGACTCTGGACGCGGTCCTCTCCTACGAGCGCCGCGGCGAGAGCGAGAACACGACGCTGGGGCAGTTCCTGCCGGACTCGGGCCTCTACACGGCCGGCTTCGACGCCGCGTGGGAGATCGACCTCTGGGGCCGCGTGCGCCGCTCGGTCGAGGCCGCCGACGCGGACCTGGAAGCCGGCATCGAGGACACGCGCGACGTCGCCGTGACGGTCGCGGCCGAGACGGCGCGCAACTACATCGAGCTGCGCGGCTTCCAGAAGCGGCTCGCGATCGCGCGCAGCAACGTCGGGCTGCAGGAGCAGACGCTGGCCCTGGTGGCGGCCCGCTACGAGTCGGGCCTGGTAGGCGAGCGCGACGTGGCGCAGGCGGCCTCCAACCTCGAGAGCACGCGCGCGCGCGTGCCGGCGCTGGAGGTGGGTTTGCGCGCCGCCGAGAACCGCCTGGCGGTGCTCCTCGCGCTGGCCCCCGGGGCGCTGGCGGCCGAGCTGGCCGAGACTCGGCCGATCCCCGTGCCGCCGCTCGAGCTGGCCGTGGGCGTGCCCGCGGACCTGCTGCGGAGGCGCGCCGACGTGCGCCGCGCCGAGCGCGTGCTCGCCGCCGAGACCGCGCGCGTCGGGGTCGCGGAGGGGGACCTCTACCCGCGCCTCAGCCTCATCGGCAGCCTCGGCCTCCAGTCCGAGGATCTCTCCGATCTCGCGCATTCGGGCAGCGAGTTCTTCCACTTCGGCCCCTCGCTGCGCTGGAACCTCTTCGACCGCGAGCGCCTGCACGGACGCGTCGAGGCCCAGGACGCGCGCCGCGAGCAAGCCCTCCTCCGCTGGGAGCGCGCCGTCCTCACCGCCCTCGAGGAAGCCGAGAACGCGATGACCGCATTCCTGCGCGAGCAGCTGCGCCGCCGTTCGCTGCGGGCCGCCTCCGACCAGGCCCGCCTGGCCGTCGACCTGTCCCAGTCCCAATACACCGAAGGCATCACCGACTTCCAGGCCGTGCTCGACTCCGAGCGCGCCCTGGCGCAGCTCGAGGACGATCTGGCGCAGAGCGACGCCGCCATCGCCACCAGCGCGGTCGCGCTCTACAAGGCGCTGGGTGGCGGCTGGGAGCACATGCACGGCTCCGGGTATGCTCGCTCCATGGAGTCGGCCCGTTGACCGGCGAGCTCGTGCTGCGGGACGTGACGGAGGCGGACCTCCCCGTCTTCTTCGAGCACCAGAAGGACCCGGAGGCCAACCGCATGGCTGCCTTTCCGGCCCGGGACCGCGGCGCGTTCACGGCGCACTGGGCCAGGATCCGCAACGACGCGACCGTCGTTGTGAAGACGGTCCTCTGCGACGGGCAGGTGGCAGGCAGCGTCGTGAGCTTCGAGCAGTCCGGCCAGCGCCTGGTCGGCTACTGGATCGGAAGGGAATTCTGGGGGCGTGGCGTCGCCACCCGGGCGCTCGCCGCGTTCTTGCGGTGCCTGCCGGTCCGGCCCCTGCACGCGCGCGTCGCCAGCCACAACGTGGCCTCGCTGCGGGTCCTGGAAAAGTGCGGCTTCACGCGGGTCGGCCTGGACCGTGCCCTTTCCAGCTCCGGCGGCGAGGTGGTCGAGGAATTCGTCCTGGAGCTGCGCGCGCGCGCGTGACGCGGCGCAACGACGGGATCCGTGCGGGCTGCGCCGGATTCACTCCGACCGCCGTCCGCCGCGCCGGCAGCCGCGGTCCGGTCCTCACTCCCGGCCGGGGGCCGCGGCCAGCGGCAGCGTTGGATCCCCGAACAGCATGAACTTCATGCCCTGGAAGAAGATGCTGGGCGGGTACCAGCCGGCGTCGGGCTGCAGCGTCGCCAGGCGCTCGGCGTCGTAGTAGAAGGCCAGGGCGGCCTGCCAGGCGTCGCCGACGCGGGCGTCCGGGTGCTGGCCGGCGTGCTGGAGGAAGCCTTGCATGAGGCTGAGCGCGCACGGCTGCGCGCCGGTGTTGCAGCCGATGTAGGCGACGGCTCCGCCCGCCGGCATGCGCAGCAGCCGCTCGCCCAGGCTGGTGCTGTTGAAGCGGCCGGGCTGCAGCGGGGCGGGGGCCGGCGGCGGCTCGAGAAAGACCTCGCCGGCGGTGGTGCCGCGGTGGGGGACTCCGTCCGCATCGAGGTAGGCCTGGTAAGGGGCCTCGGCGCAGAAGTGGGCGGTGCCGCAGCCCACGGAGAAGAACACCGCGGGCTGGCAGGCGGCCAGCTCGAGCTCCTGGTCCGCGCCGAGGCAGCGGTCCCAGCCGCCGGCGTCGCCGTGGCCGGCGTGCAGGACGAGGGTCGCGCCCTGGCGGATCCCGGCCATCACGCTGGCCGTGGAGGGAACTCCGTCGCGCTCACCGTAGAACTGGCGGTCCACCGTCCAGCCCAGAGCCGGGAAGGGCTCGATCCAGGCAGCGAGCGCCGCCCGCGCGTCCACCCAGCCGTCGCCGTGCGCCGCCACCAGCGTCTCGACGCGCGCACCGGAACCCGGCCAGGCCAAGGTCTTGGCGATCACGGTCTGCAGCGACTCGACGTCGGACACCGGCCAGCGGCCGACGCCGATTTCGGGCACGTAGCTGATACCGTCGTAGTTGATGGGGGAGTCCTTGAAGTGCTCGCCCCGGACCTCGCCGTAGTAGCGGGCGGAGCAGCCGTCGCGGGCGCCGTTCCAGTCCTCGAAGCCGCCGCCCTCGCGGGCCAGGTCGGCGTAGTACAGGTCGCTGGCGTAGAAGGCGTAGTTGTGCGCCGCCTCCGTGTTCCGATCGAGGACCATGAAGCGCACGGGCAAGGTGTCGGCGTCGCCGACCAGGAGCGCGTAGCGCAGGCCGGATTCCTGCCAGAGCGCGTGCAGGCGGCGCTTGAGCCGCTCGGGGGCGTCGCCGGCGCCGGTCGCGACCGCGTCCTCGAGCGGCAGGAACACGGCCGTGAGCTCGCGGCGGCGCTGCTCGAGAAAGGGCTGGAGCGCGGCTTCCCAGGCTGCCGGAGCCACGACCGCCAGGGCGACGGCAGAGGCGGACGGCGACCCGGGCTCACGGTCCGGGGCTTGCAGGACCAGGGGCACGAGCAGCACGTAGGGAAGCATGCGGGGAGAACGATAGCAGGCGTCACCCGCGCGCGGATTTCATGTCGCTCCGGCCGCGGGCCTGCTCTGGTGACAGTGGAGGTTTGCACATGAAACATGGCTACGTTGTGACCCGATGTGCGGCGGGGCTGGGGGTCTTCGGGCTGGCCTGGCTCCTGTTGAGCGGCAGCGGCGAGGCGACGCCACGGAGCTACCGTTCCGCGGCCGCCGGCGTCGCGGACTACTGGCAGGTGACCCCCGCAGGAGCGTGGGCCACCTCTCTCTTCTCCGGAGGCAATCGCTCGCACCTGCCGAGCTCGGCCTCGCTGGCCCAGGGCACCCAGTGCTCGGTGGACTCCTCCGACAACTCGCTGGAGAACTGCTCCACGGAGCCCGGGCAGAGCGCGACGCAGTGCTCCGCGCGCGGCGATTCCGGCGGCAAGTGTTCGGTGCTGCAGGGCAACGGCGGCAACACGCCGTCGTGCTCGGTGTTCAAGGACGGCTCGAAGTGCTCCACCATGGAGCGCGGCGGCACGGGCGGCAGCTCCTTCTGCAGCACCCAGGCCAAGGGCGCCGGCTGCTCGGTCTACCAGGGCAACGCCCAGCGCCAGTGCTCCGCCTTCAGCGGCGGCCAGAGCGGCACCGGCAACTTCTGCTCGGTCTTCCAGGGCTCCGCGGACGGGACCTCGGAATGCTCGGTGCTGAGCGGCACCGAGAACGGAACGCGCGAGTGCTCCGTCATCGGCTCCGGCCAGGGCTGGCTGTGCACCTCGCAGGTGGGCTCGTGCTCGGTCAAGTCGGGCAGCCGCGGCCGCTGCACGGCGATCTCGGGGGCCGGCAAGGGGCAATGCAGCGCGCACGGTGCCGGGGCGCGGTGCAGCGTCATCGGCAATCCCAAGCAAAAGGGCGACATCTGCGTCGGCGGCGGCGGCGCGCAGTGAGGCGCCATCCGGCCGATGGGGCGGGCGGCAGCGGCGGCGCTGCCGCCCGCTTCCGCCTCAGTCCCCGTAGCGGACCTTGCCGTTGACGTACAAGGTGCCGTCCTCGTCGACGTACACCTCGTCGCCGGACTGCAGCATGCCGCAGTCCACGCCGTCGAAGCTCAGGCGTCCGTCCTCCACGCGCAGCAGGCGCCCGCCGGCGCGGGCTTCCACGTTGCCGTCGTTGACGACCAGGTGCAGGGAGCTGCCGTACAGGTCGTACTCCACGCCGTCGTGGCGGAAGTGCGAATGGTCATGGTCCCAATTGCCGAAGGCCACGACGCAGCCGGAAACGAGCAGGAGAGGCGCCAGGGGCAGGAGCTTGAGCATGGTGGGAAGAGCGGGGGTACCCAGCGGTTGCTGCGCTTATGCGGCAGGCGCCGCGGCGTTGGACAAAATGGCGCCGGCGGGCTAGAGCACGAGGAGGCGCAGCTCCGTCATCTCCTCGATGGCGTAGCGCACGCCCTCGCGCCCCAGGCCGCTGCGCTTGACGCCGCCGTAGGGCATGTCGTCGCTGCGCCAGGCCGGGCTCTCGTTGAGGATGACCTGGCCCACCTCCAGCGCGCTCCAGGCCCGTTCCATGCGCCGCCAGTCGTGGGTGAACAGGGAGGCCTGGAGCCCGTACGGCGTGTCGTTGGCCAGTGCCAGGGCCTCCTCGAAGTCGTCGTAAGGCGCGATCACCAGCACCGGACCGAAGATCTCGTCGCACCAGGCCGGCTGGTGGCGCGGCACGTCGCTGAGCACCGTCGGCTCGACGAAGGCGCCGTCGCGCCGCCCGCCGGCATGGATCCTGGCGCCACCGGCGCGCGCCTGCTCGATCCAGTCGCTCACGCGGGCCGCCGCTTCCGTGGTGATCAGGGGCCCGATCTCGGTCTCGGGGTCCAGGAGCGGACCGCGGCGCAGCGCCGCGGCGCGCCGGCTCATGCCGTCGGCCACCGCGTCGAAGCGCCGGCGCGGCACCAGCAGGCGCTGCAGCTTGATGCACACCTGCCCGGAGAACGCGAATGCACCCACGCTGCAGCGGTTGAGCGCGGTCTCCAGGTCCTCCCAGTCCTCGCCCAGGATGGTGGCGGCATTGCCGCCGAGCTCCAGCACCACCTTGGCGCAGGCGGCGCGGCGGCGCAGCTCCCAGCCGACCCTGGCCGAGCCGGTGAACGACAGCAGCTTCACGCGCGCGTCTTCGATCAGGGGAGCGGTGTCCTGCGGCAGCGCCGGCAGCACCGACCAGGCGCCACGCGGCGCCTGCGGGCGCGCCGCGGCCATGACCTCCGCCAGCAGCAGGGCGGTGAGCGGCGTCTTCTCGGCCGGCTTGAGCACGAACGGGCAGCCGGCCGCCAGGGCCGGCGCCACCTTGTGGGCGGCCAGGTTCAGCGGAAAGTTGAAGGGAGTGATGAAGCTGCACGCTCCCACGGGCACCCGCCGCGTCAAGCCCTGGCGGCCGGCGCCGCGGGCCACGCTGTCCAGGGGCAGGACCTCGCCGTGCACGCGCACGGCTTCCTCGCCGGCGGCGCGGAAGGTGCGCACGGCGCGCTCCACCTCGCCGCGGGCGTAGCGCATGGGCTTGCCCGCCTCCAGCACGATGCAGCGCGCGAACTCCTCGGCGCGCGCCTCGATGCCGGCGGCGATGGCGTAAAGGCGCTCCTGGCGGACATACGCGGGTTCCGCCGCCATCCCGGGGGCGGCCGCCGCGGCGGCGGCCAGCGCCTCCGCCAGCTCCGCGGCGCCGGCCAGGGCCACTTGCGCCACGTTCGCGCCGCTTTCCGGCGATCGCACCGGCCAGGTCCGGGCGCTGCTCCACGGCTGCCCGCCCAGGAAGCCGGGCCGCACCGCCATCGTCTGCATCGTGCCACTATAGATCGCCGGCATTGCGCCGGCGCCGCTACGCGCGGCTCTGCAGGCGCTGGCGGACCGCGGCGAGGTGCGCCTGGGTCGGCGGGGAGAACCACGAGTCCAGCCAGCGCTCGCCGGCGTCGGTGGCGCGCAGGCGGCGGATGGTCTCGAGCACGGGGGCGCGCAGGGCGGCCTTGGTGGCGGCGAAGGCCTGCGGCGGATGCGCAGCCCAGGCGCTTGCCACTTCCAGGGCGCGCGGCAGGACCTGCGCGGGCTCCAGCACCTCGTTGATCAGTCCGCGGCGCAGTGCGGTCTCCGGATCGTAGAGGGCGGCACCGAGGGCCACCTCGGCCAGCCAGCCGGGGCTGGTCTGCGCGCGCGTGATCTCCTGCACCGAGACCGGCAGCCCGATGCCGTGCGCCAGCTCGTTGAGCCCGATCTTGTAGTCGCCGCGCGCCATGACGCGCGCGTCGCAGCACAAGGCCAGCACGCAGCCGCCGGCGACGGCGTGCCCGTTGATCGCGGCCACCACCGGCCGCGGGTGGCCGAACAAGGCCGCGACGGTGTCCTCCAGACACTGGAGGACCGCGCGCATGGCCGGGCGCTGCAGCTGCGGCAGCTCCACCAGGTCCAGGCCGGAGCTGAAGAAGCGTCCTTCCCCGGTCAGGACCAGTCCGGCGGCGTCACGACTCTCCTGCAGTGCGCTGTGCAGCTCCTGGAGCAGCTCGGCGTTGAGGGAATTGCCCTTGCCGCGCGCCAGGCGCAGGACGCGGATGCCGTCGTGCGCCTCGCGGTGGATCAGCGGGGCGGTCATGGCGAGGTTCTAACGCGGCGCAGGCCGTTCCGTAACGCCGCAAACATGCTGCTGCTCTTCCACCTCCTGGCGCTGCAGGCGGAACCGGTCGCGGAACGGACGCAGCGCCTGCAAGCGGTGCTGGAGGCCTGGCACCAGGGCGCCTCCTTCCCGGGCGCCACCGCCGGCTTCGCGGACGCGGATGGGCGTTGCTTCGGCCTCGCGGTTGGCGTTTCGGACCGCGAGCGCAAGACGCCCATGCAGGCGGCGGACCGCATGCTGGCCGGCAGCGTGGGCAAGACCTACGTGGCCGCCGTGGCCCTGCAGCTGGTGCACGAGGGCCGGCTGGGCCTGGACGAGCCGATCGCGAAGTACCTGGGGCAGGAGGCCTGGTTCCCGCGCCTGCCCAACGCGGCGGACATCCGCGTGCGCATGCTCCTGCAGCACACCAGCGGCCTGGTGCGCTACGAGTTCCACGAGAAGTTCGTGCAGGACCTGAAGTCGGAGCCGTACAAGGTGTGGAAGCCGGAGGAACAGCTCGCGTACCTGTTCGACAGCGAGGCGCCGTTCGCGGCCGGCGCGGGCTGGGACTATTCCGACAGCAACTACCTCGTGCTCGGCCTGATCCTGGAGCGCATCGGCGGCGCGCCCTTGAACGAGCAGATCCGCGCGCGCGTGCTGGAGCCGCTGCGGCTGGCGGACACCTTGCCTTCCGACCGGCCGGAGCTGCCCGGCCTGGTGCAGGGCTACGCCGGCCCGGACAACCCGTTCGGAGACGCCGACGCGGTGCTGGCGGACGGCCGCATGGTCTTCAATCCGCAGTTCGAATGGGCCGGGGGCGGCTACTACACGACGGCTCCGGACCTGGCACGCTGGGCCCGGTTGTTCTACCAGGGAGAGGCATTCGCAGCCGCGCTGCTGCCGCAGGTCGTGGATGGCGTGGAGGCGCCGATGCTGGGCCCGGGCGTGCGCTACGGCCTGTGCGCGATCCTGCGCGACAGCGCGCTGGGACCGGTGTGGGGCCACAGCGGCTTCTTCCCAGGCTACGTGACCGAGATGGCGTATTACCCGGAGCGCCGCTGCGCCGTGGCCGTGCAGGTGAACAGCAGCGCGCCGCGGGTCCTGGGCCGGCCGCTGCGCCGGGTCGTGGACGAGCTGGCGGCGGTCCTGTCGGCGCCGTAGCGAGCCGGGCCGGCGTCAGGCGTGGTGCAGCGCGCGCACGATCGGCAGGCGCGCGGCCAGCCAGGCCGGAATGCAGCTGAACAGCAGCGCCGCGGCCAGCGTCGCTCCCACCAGCACGCTCACCGAGCCCGGATCGACGGCGATCGGGATCTCGGGGAACTGGTACAGCTCGGGCGTGAAGATGCGCTCGCCGCCGCCGATCCAGAGCTCCACCACGTGCAGGTTGCGGCACAGCCACAAGCCGAGCGCCAGGCCCAGGGCCGTGCCGGCGGCGCCGA
Organism: Planctomycetota bacterium; assembly: GCA_004295085.1. GTDB lineage: Bacteria > Planctomycetota > UBA1135 > UBA1135 > UBA1135 > SHNF01. The sequence continues at coordinate 83,519 of SHNF01000014.1, forward strand.
TCACCAGGCACAGCACCATGAAGAAGCCCGCCACCCGCGCCGGGCCGGCGCCCAGCGCGCCCAGGACGCCGATGTCGTGGCGCTTCTCGGTGACCGTGAGCGTGAGCGTCGCCAGCAGCTGGAAGGCGGCCACCGCCACGATCGCGAAGAACACCACGCTCAAGGTGCCGCGCTGGTTCTCCACGGCGGCCAGGAGGTTGCCGCCTTGCGCGCGCCAGGTGCGCACGTCGGCGCCGCGGATCCCGGCCTCCGCCAGCGCCATCCGGGCGCGCGCCGCCAGCTGCTCCGGCGCGATGTCGCGGGCGCCGCGCAGCACGATCTCGGTGAAGGGGACGCGCCCGCCCAGGAAGCGCTCCAGGTCCTCGCGGCGCACGATGGCGCGGTCCAGATCCTGCTCGTATTGCCCGGTGCGGAAGCTTCCGGCCACCTGGAAGGTGGCGCGCACCGGCGCCAGGTCGCGGCCCGAGCCGCGGTAGCTCAGCACCTCGAGGGCGTCGCCGGCGGCCACGCCGAGGCGCTGGGCCAGCTCGTCGCCCAGGATGAGGGAGCCCGGCTGCGCCAGCAGCTCGGCGTGCAAGGCCGCGGCCCGCTCCCGCTCCGGCTCGACGCCGACCAGCAGCAGCCCGTTGAGGTCGGCGGAGCGCGGATCGCTCAGCGCGCGCGCGCCGCGGCGGCCCACCAGGCCGAACCAGTTCAGGCGCGGCGTGGCGCTCTCCAGCCCGTCCACGGCCTCCAGGGCGCGCATGTATTCGGCGCGTCCGGCGGCCAGGGGGCCGATCTCCAGCGGCCGCACCACCACGTCGCCGGAGAACTCGCGGAGGGTGCGCTCCAGCTCCGACAGGAAGCCATTGACCACGGCCAGGGTGGTGAACACAAGCGCCACTCCCAGCGCGATGCCGAGCGCCGACAGCGTGAGCAGCGCGCGGCGGCGGAAGTAGGTCCAGGCGAGGTGCAGCAGGCTCATGGACCGGGGGCGGCGCCGACGATGGTTCCGTCCACGAGCTGCAGCACGCGGTCGCTGTGCGCGGCCACGTGCGCGTCGTGGGTGGCGAGCAGCAGCGCGGCCTGGCGCTGGCGCGCGAGCCGCAGGAGCAAGGCCAGGATGTCCGCGCCGGTGGCGCTGTCCAGGTTGCCCGTGGGCTCGTCGGCCAGCAGCAGCGCCGGGGCGCTCACCAGCGCCCGCGCGATGGCCACGCGCTGCTGCTCCCCGCCCGAGAGCTGCGCCGGGCGATGGCGCAGGCGCCCGGCCAGGCCCACTGCCTCGAGGATGGCGCGCGCGCGCTCGCGCTCGCGGCCGGCCCGGCGCCACCAGGACCAGCCGCAGGCGATGCGCCGCGGCATCAGCACGTTCTGCAGCGCGTTCAGGTCTGCGAGCAGGTGGAACTGCTGGAACACGAAGCCGATGGCGCCGGCGCGCAGGCGCGCGGCCGCGGACTGGCCGAGCTCGGTCACGTCCGCGCCGTCGAGGAGCACGCGCCCCTGGTCCGGCCGGTCCAGCAGCCCGAGCAGGTGCAGCAGCGTGGACTTGCCGCTGCCGGAGGCGCCCATGAGCGCGACCACCTCGCCAGGCCGCAGCTGCAGGGAGACGCCGCGCAGCACCGGCAGGCGGCCGGCGCCCATGCGGTAGGACTTGTGCAGGTCGCGCGCCTCCAGGATCAGCGGCTCACTCATAGCGCAGGGCCTCCACCGGGGCCAGGGTGGCGGCACGCACGGCCGGCAGGAGCGTGAACAGGAGCCCGGTGAGGAACGCGAGCAGCGCCAGGAACGCCGCCTGTCCGGGCAGCCACAGGGCCGGCAGCCCCTGCACCACGTACAAGTCCTTGGGGAAGATGACGATGCCGAGGCGTTCCAGGAGCCCTTCGAAGGCGCGGTGCTGGGACACCAGTCCGTACGCAGCCAGATAACCGAGCAGGGCGCCGGCCGCCGAGCCCGCGGCTCCGGCACCCAGCAGCAGCGCTCCGCGCTGCAGCGGCGTGTAGCCCAGGGCGGCCAGGATCCCGAGCTCGCGCACCTTCTCGCGCACGAGCGCGCTCAAGGTGGCGAACAGCCCGAACGCGGCCACCACCACGATGAAGAACAGGACCAGCGTGAAGATGCGCCGCTCCATCATGATGCCGCGCAGGAACACCGCGCGGCGCTCCTCCCAGGTCTCCAGCGCCCCGCCCGCGTCCCCTCCCGGCGCCGGCAGGCCGGCGCGCTGCAGCGCCGCCAGGACGGCGCTCTTGCCGTCCGCGTAGGACACGCCCGGGCGCAGCCGGATCAGGATCTCGGTGAAATCCGGCGCCTCCGGCCCCAGCAGGTTGAAGTGCAAGCCGTCGCGGCCCTCGCGCTGCACGTAGATGCGGTCCATGCCGAGGTGGTACTCGTCCGGCGCGTACGTGCCGGCCAGCGTGAACGAGAAGTTGTTCGGCTCCAGCGGCTCTCCCGGCGGCGGCAGGACCGGAGGCAGGGTCCCCACCTCGAAGCGCTGGCCCACGCGGAAGCCCAGCCGTCCCACCGCCGCGAGGGAATCGCTCACCAGGGCGCCGGGCCGCCCGAACACGTCGTCCGCGACGGCGAAGGGCCGGAGCGGATCGGCGACCGGCGCCAGCCGGGCCCGGGCCAGGTACGCGCCGAAGTCGGTGGCCGCCAGCTCGGCCTCCGGATCGATGCCGACCAGCTGCACGCCGTTGAGGTCGGAGGCCTGCGTGGAGGCCAGCGATCCGGAGCTGTCGTCGGTCACGCGCACCGCGTACACGATGAGGTGCGGCGCGCAGGCCTCGATCACCCCGACTCCGGCCAGCGCGGCGCGGTACGGTTCGAAGCGCGCCGGCTGCGCGCCGGGCGCCGGGATCAGCAGCAGGTCGCTGAGCGTGCCGCGCACCGCGGCCCGGTCCTGCGCGATCAGCCCGTTCATCACCGACAAGGGGAACAGCAGGGCGGCCAGGCCGATGGCGACGCCCAGCACGGCCAGGACCTGCACTGGGCGGTGCCACAGCCAGGCGAGCACGAGCCGGATCACGCGCCTTCCGCTTCCGGGCGCAGGTGCGGGAACAGGATCACTTCGCGGATGTTCTCCACCCCGAGCAGCAGCATGCACAGCCGGTCCATGCCGATGCCGCAGCCGCCGGCCGGAGGCATGCCGTAGGCCAGGGCGCGCACATAGTCCCAGTCCACCTGGTTGGGCGCCTCCGGGTCCTTGGCCGCGACCTGCTCCTCGAAGTTGCGCAGCTGGAGCTGGGGATCATTCAGCTCGCTGAAGGCGTTGGCCAGCTCGGTGCCGCACGCGAACAGCTCCCAGCGCTCGGCCCAATCCGGCCGCTCCGGCGACGGCTTCGCCAGCGGCGAGACCGCCTTGGGGTAGTCCAGCACGAACACGGCCTGCTGCAGCGTCGGCTCCACCTTCTCCTCGAACAAGTCGTTGACCGCCTGCCAGTGCCCGCGCTCCGGCGCCAGGCCCCGCCGGCGCTGCTCCGCGGCCACCGCGGCCTGGTCCTCGGGCGCGAAGCCGAGCGCCTCCTGGAACAGCTCGCGGTACGAGCGCCGGGGGAACGGCGGGGTGAGGTCCACCTCCTGGCCGCGGAAGCGCGCCACCAGCCGGCCGTCGTGCCGGCAGCCGGCGGCCTCGGCGGCCGCCGCCAGCAGCTCTTCGGTGAGCGCCGCCATGCCGCGGTAGTCGCTGTAGGCCTCGTAGAACTCGAGCATGGTGAACTCGGGGTTGTGCCGCGGCGAAAGGCCCTCGTTGCGGAACACCCGGGCGAACTCGCACACGCGCTCGATGCCGCCCACCAGCAGGCGCTTCAGGTACAGCTCCGGCGCGATGCGCAGGTACAGGCGCATGTCCAGGGCGTTGTGGTGGGTGACGAAGGGCCGGGCCGCGGCCCCGCCGTAGACCGGGTGCAGGACCGGCGTTTCCACCTCCACGTACTCGTGCGCGGCGAACACGCGGCGCATGGCGCTGAAGATCGCGGCGCGCTTGTGGAAGCGCTGCGCCATCTCCGGGTTGCTGAACAGGTCCACGTAGCGCATGCGCGCGCGCAGCTCGGCGTCCGTGAGCCCGTGCCACTTCTCCGGCGGGCTGAGCAAGGCCTTGCTGAGCAGGACGAAGCGCGTGGCGAACACCGTCGGCTCGCCCAGCCTGGTCCGGCCCAGGGTGCCGGTCACGGACGCGAAGTCGCCCAGGTGCAGGGCCCCCAGCAGCGCGAACTCCGCCGGCGGCAGCTGCTCCTGCTGCAGGCAGGCCTGGATCTTTCCGGAGGCGTCCACCAGGTCCAGGAAGGTCAGCTTGCCGTAGCCGCGGCGGCCCCGGACCCGGCCGTGGATGGTCACCGTCGCGCCCGCGCGGGCGTCGGCGGCCGCGGCCGCGGGGGCCGCCCACTCGCGGCCGCGCGGAGCGCGGGCCGGGTAGGGATCGGCGCCCAGGGAGCGGATCTCCTCCAGCTTCTGCAGCCGGTCGGGGTGGAAGAGATCCTTCATCGCGGCGTCGGCGTGGGGGTGGTGGAGCACAGGGGGGTCGAACCCCTGACCTTCGCAATGCCATTGCGACGCTCTCCCAACTGAGCTAGTGCCCCACGCGGCTAGAGCCCGGAAATTCTATCGGCGCGCGCTACTGCATCAAGGCGCCGGCGCGGTGCCGGGCTATCCTGCCCGGCCTTCCCGGCCGTCCCACCCGACGTGCAGCGCTACGACTTCGCCGACATCGAGGCCCGCTGGCAGGACCACTGGCAGCGGAACCGGACCTTCCGGACCCCCGGTCCCGGCGCGCCGGGCTTCGATCCGCGCAAGCCCAAGTTCTACGTGCTGGACATGTTCCCGTATCCCTCGGCGGCCGGCCTGCACGTCGGCCACCCCAAGGGCTACGTCGCCACCGACGTCCTGGCGCGCTTCCAGCGCATGCGCGGCTGCAACGTGCTGCATCCGATGGGCTGGGACGCGTTCGGGCTGCCCGCCGAGCAGTACGCCCTGCAGACCGGCACCCATCCGGCGGTGGCGACCGCGCGCAACGTGGCCGCCTTCAAGCGCCAGCTGCAGGCGCTGGGCTTCTCCTACGACTGGGAGCGCGAGATCAACACCATGGATCCCGGCTATTACCGCTGGACCCAGTGGATCTTCGAGCGCCTGTACGAGAAGGGCCTGGCCTACCAGGCGGAGGTGCCGGTGTGGTGGTGCCCGGCGCTGGGCACGGTGCTGGCCAACGAGGAGGTCATCGACGGCAAGAGCGAGCGCGGCGGCCATCCGTGCGTGCGCCGGCCGCTGCGCCAGTGGATGCTGCGCATCACCTCCTACGCGCAGCGCCTGCTGGACGACCTGGAGACGCTGGACTGGCCGGAGTCGGTGAAGGCCATGCAGCGCGAGTGGATCGGCCGTTCCGAGGGCGCCGAGATCCGCTTCCCGGTGGCCGGCTCGGCCGATTCCTTCGTGGTGTTCACCACCCGGCCGGACACGCTGTTCGGCGCCACCTTCTGCGTGCTGGCGCCGGAGCACCCGCTGGTGGCGCGCATCACGACGCCGCAGCAGCGCGCCGACGTCGAGCGCTACCGCGCCGAGGCCGAGCAGAAGGGCGAGCTGGAGCGCACCTCCCTGGCCCGCGCGAAGACCGGCGTCTTCACGGGCGCTTACGCGCTCAACCCGGCCTACCCGCAGGGCGATCCGCGCGGGCGCATCCCCATCTACGTGGCCGACTACGTGCTCCTGAGCTACGGCACCGGCGCCATCATGGCCGTGCCCGGCGGCGACGAGCGCGACCTCGAGTTCGCGCGCGCGCACGGCCTGGCCGTGATCCCGGTCGTGGCCGGGGAGACCTACGTCAACAGCGGCTTCCTGGACGGACTGAGCCTGGAGGACGGCAGGAAGCGCATGGTCGACTGGCTGGAGGAGCGCGGCCTCGGCCGCTGCAAGGTCACGTACCGCCTGCGCGACTGGCTGTTCAGCCGCCAGCGCTACTGGGGCGAGCCGTTCCCGATCCTGCACGGCCCGGACGGCCAGATCCGCCTGGTTCCGGACGAGGACCTGCCGGTCACCCTGCCCGAGCTGGCCGATTTCCAGCCCAGCCCGGACGGCCAGCCGCCGCTGGCCCGGGCCAGCGGCTGGGTGCAGGTCACGGACGCGTCCGGACGCGTGTGGCAGCGCGAGACCAACTCCATGCCGCAGTGGGCCGGCTCCTGCTGGTACTACCTGCGCTTCTGCGATCCGCACAATGCGCGCGCGCCCTGGGATCCGGCCGCGGAGAAGTACTGGATGCCGGTGGACTTCTACGTGGGCGGCGCCGAGCACGCGGTGCTGCACCTCCTGTACGCGCGCTTCTGGCACAAGGTGCTGCACGACGCCGGCTACGTCAGCACGAGCGAGCCGTTCCGCAAGCTGGTGAACCAGGGCATGGTGCAGGCCTTCGCCTACCGCGACGCCCGCGGCGCGCTGGTCGCGGCCGAGGCGGTCCGCGAGGCCCCCGACGGCACGCTGGTCGCCAACGGCCAGCCGGTCGAGCGCTTCGTCGCCAAGATGTCCAAATCGCTGCGCAACGTGGTCAATCCGGACGACGTCATCCGCGAGTACGGCGCCGACACCATGCGCTTGTACGAGGCCTTCATGGGGCCCGTGACCGCCTCCGCCCCCTGGAACCCGCGCGATCTGCCGGGCGTGCACCGCTTCCTGCAGCGCGCCTGGCGCCTGTACGAGACCTTCGCCGAGCCGCCCGACCCGGAGGTCGAGCGCGCCCTGCACCGCACCATCGCCAAGGTGACCGGCGACATCCCTGGCCTCGACCTGAACACCGCCGTCGCCGCGATGATGGAGTGGGTGAATACGGCCACGCGCAAGGGCGGCGGCATCACCCGTTCCCAGGCGGAGCGCTTCGCGCTGATCCTCGCGCCCTTCGCTCCGCACCTGGCCGAGGAGATGTGGCAGCGGCTGGGCCATCCCGAGAGCCTCGCCTACGAGAACTGGCCCGCCTACGACCCGTCCCAGCTGCAGGAGGACACGGTCGAGGTCGCCGTGCAGGTGAACGGCAGGCTGCGCGGGCGCGTGCTGGTTCCCGCAGCGGCCGCGCGCGCCGCCGTGGAGTCCGCCGCCCGCGCCGCCGTCGCCGACAAGCTGGAGGGGGCGACCATCCGCAAGGTGGTGGTCATCCCCGACAAGCTGGTCAACTTCGTCGTGGGTTGAACCACAGATCCTCCGGCGGAAGCTGCGTCCGCGCCGGCAGCACGCCCGCCAGCCAGCGCACGGTGCGCACCCGCGCCGCCGGATCCTGCGCCAGCAGGTGCTGCAGAATCCCGGCGGTGGAGCAGACCATGGGTTCGCGGCCTCCCGGGCGCGTCGGAGCGCCGTTCAGGTACGGGAAAAAGCGCGCGAACTCCGCGGCCGTGAGCCGGAAGGCGAAGTCCTCCGGGAAGTCCGCCGCCCGGCGGCGCGTTCTCAGGCTCAGGCCGCGCGTGCGCAAACCGAGCAGAGCAGCCAGCTGGCGGTCGCGCAGCACCCACTGGCGCCGGATGCGGCGCCACAGCAGCTCCAGGCCGCGATGCTGCAAGGTGGAGAAGCCCATGCGCACGGCCACGGTGTCCTTCACAGGTTCATAGCGGATAGGTTCCATGGCTGAAACCTCTTGCGGCAGGTCCATCTCAGGCGGGTAGTGGTTTGCTCGCACGACGGAATCCTCCTTCCGGGCGTGACCGATCACCGCAACGGCCAGCGACGGCTACGGAAAAAGACCGGCCCGCTGCGCTCCCACCGCGCAGGATCATCGCGCGTGCGTTCGATGGGTCTTGTCCGTCCCTGGCGCCCAGGACTGCCGGCGCGCAGGCGCTGAGGAAGCGTCACCCAGATTAGGATCGGTTTCAGGTGTGGCACTTATCCGCTACGGTTCCCGAGGAGGCCCTTAGAATCCGCCTTGCATGAGGGTTCCGGAGAATGTGAGCGACTGGATCGCGGAGCTGGAGCGCGCCGGCGAGCTGGTGCGCGTCCGGGCCGAGGTAAACCCGTACCTGGAGATCTCCGCCATCACGGATCGGGTGTCCAAGGAGCAGGGAACGGAGAACAAGGCGCTGCTCTTCGAGCGCGTCCAGGGCTCGGCCATGCCGGTGCTGATCAACGCCTTCGGCAGCCGCCGGCGCATGTCCTTGTCGCTGGGGGTCGAGAGCGTGGAGGAGATCGCGCAGCGGCTGGAGGAGCTGCTGGAGCAGTCGCCCCCCGAAGGCCTCCTGGACAAGCTGAAGATGATCCCGAAGCTGGCGCAGCTCGCCAGCATGTTCCCCAGGCACGTGGCGAGCGCGTCGTGCCAGGACGTGGTGTACCGGGGCGAGGAGGTGGACCTGGGACGCCTGCCGGTGCTGACCACCTGGCCGCAGGACGCGGGACCCTTCATCACGTTCCCGCTGTGCGTCACGGTGGACCCGGTGAGCGGGAGGCGCAATCTCGGCACGTACCGCCTGCAGGTGTTCTCGCGCAACGAGACCGGCTTTCACACGCACCGCCACAAGGACGCGCGCCGCCACCTGGAGAAGAGCGGCGGAAGGCTGCCGGTGGCGGTGGTGATCGGCGCCGATCCGGCCACCTGCTTTGCCAGCGTGGTGCCGGCTCCGCCCGACGTCGATGAGCTGCTCATTGCCGGGTTCATCCGCCGGAAGCCCGTGCCCCTGGTGAAGTGCCTGACCGTGCCGCTGGAGGTGCCGGCGAGCGCCGAGATCGTGCTGGAGGGCTGGGTGGATCCCCGGGAGCTGCGCCGGGAGGGCCCGTTCGGCGACCACACGGGCTTCTACAGCCTCGCCGACGACTATCCTGTGTTCCGGGTCGAGTGCATGACGACGCGGCGCGACCCGGTCTATCACACCACGCTGGTCGGGCGCCCGCCGCAGGAGGACTGCTGGATGACGCAGGGCATCGAGCGCATGCTCCTGCCGGTGCTGCGCAAGCAGTTCCCCGAGATCCTGGACTACCGGCTCCCGTTCGCGGGCGTGGCGCATAACCTGATGCTGGTGAAGATCCGCAAGTCGTACCCGGGCCAGGCGCGCAAGGTCATGCACGGGCTGTGGGGCCTGGGCCAGGCGATGTTCACCAAGGTGATCGTGGTCGTGGATGAAGACGTGGATATCCACGACGACGCCGAGGTGACCTGGAAAGCGCTCAACCACATCGACCCGCAGCGGGACTTCGAGTTCGCGATGGGGCCGATGGAGACCCTCGACCACGCCAGCCGCGCCCCTTGCTACGGCAGCAAGGTGGGCGTGGACGCGACGCGCAAGTGGACGGAGGAGGGTTTCACCCGTGCGTGGCCCGACGAGATCGTGATGGCGCCCGAGGTCCAGGCCCTGGTGGCGCGCCGCTGGGCCGAGTACGGCCTGCGCTAGCACGGCGCGCGGCTTGGCGCTGGTGCGCGCACACGGGTATTCTGGCTGGCCCGGCATGGAGCGCGCATCCCGCCTCGCGGTCGTTCCGGCCCTGTCGATGGCGCTGGCTTGCAGCGCAGGGGACGGGGAAGCGGAGGCGGCACGCGGTTCCGAGGGCCCGCATGCGCCCGTGGCGGTGCGGACCGCCGTGGTGGAGGAGCTGCGCTGGGAGCGCAGCATCGCGGCGCTGGGGCGCCTGGCGCCGCACGAGCAGGCGACCTTGCGCGCCAAGGTGCCGGGACGAGTGACCGAGTGGCTGGTGGACATGGGCACGCCGGTGCGCCGCGGCGCGGTGCTGGCGCGGCAGGAGCGCACGGACTATCAGCTGCGCGTGGCGCAGGCGGCGGCGGCGCTGGACCAGGCGCGCGCGCGGGTGGGGCTGCCGCTGGAGGGCGAGGACGACGTGGTGGACGAGGAGCGCGATCCGGGCGTGATCGAAGCGCGCGCCGAGCTGGTGCCGGCGGAAGCCAACCAGGCGCGGGCGCGCCAGCTGCTCGAGGATGGCGTCAGCACGCAGGCCGAGTTCGACCGGGCCCAGGCGGACCACGCGATCGCGCGGGCGCAGCTGCAGGCGGCGCTGGAGGACGTGCGCACCCGGGTGGCGCTGCTGGCGCAGCGGCGCGCCGAGCTGGCGCTGGCGCGCCAGCAGCTGGCGGACACCGAGATCCTGGCGCCCTTCGAGGGCGTCGTGGTCGAGCGCCTGGCTGGAACCGGCGATTTCCTGGCGGCGGGCGACGCGCTGGTGGCCCTGGCCAGGGTGGATCCGCTGCGCCTGCGCGCCGAGGTGGCGGAGCGCGCGGCTGCGGCGCTGCGCCTGGGGCAGACGGTGCGCGTGACCGTGGACGGCGACGTGCAGGTGCACGCGGGCACGATCGCGCGGCTGAGCCCGCTGCTGCGCGCGCGCGACCGGATGCTGGTGGTGGAGGCCGAGCTGGCCAATCCGGGCGTGTTCCCGGACCTCCCGCTGCGCGCCGGCGCTTTCGTGAGCGTGGAGATCGTGACCGATCCGGAAGCGACGGCGCTGAGCGTGCCGGAAGCGGCGGTGCTGCGCTTCGCCGGCCTGGACAAGCTGTTCGTGGTGGCGGACGGCCAGGCGCAGGAGCGGCGCGTGACGCTCGGCCGGCGCGCGGGCGGCCGCGTGGAAGTGCTGGAAGGCGCGGCCGCCGGCGAGCGCGTGGTCCTGGACCCGGCCAACCTGCGCTCCGGGCAGCCGGTGGCGGAAGCGGAGTAGGCGCGTGCGCGGACTCGCCGAGCTGTGCATCCGCCGGCCCGTGCTCGCGTCGATGCTGATCCTGTCGCTGGTGGTGGTCGGGGTCGCCAGCTACCTGAACTTGGCGGTGGACCGCTTTCCGGCCGTGGACCTGCCCACGGTGAGCGTGCGCACCAGCCTGCCGGGCGCCTCCACGGAGGAGGTGGAGGTGCTGGTCAGCGACCCGATCGAGGAAGCCGTCAACACGGTGGAGGGGATCGACCAGCTGCGCTCCATCTCGGTGGCGGGGGCATCCATCGTGGTGGTGACCTTCCGGCTGGAGCGGGACATCGACGCCGCGGCCCAGGACGTGCGCGACCGGGTCTCGGCCGTGCTGCCGCAGCTCCCGGAGGACGCCGAGCCGCCGGTGGTCGCCAAGTTCGACAACGACCAGACGCCGGTGATCACGGTGGCCGTGACCGGGGAGCGCTCGCTGCGCGAGCTGACCGAGATCGCCGACAAGCAGGTCAAGCGCCGGCTGGAGCGCTCCACGGGCGTGGGCGAGGTGCGCATCGTGGGCGGCCTGGAGCGCGCCATCAATCTGTGGCTGGATCCGCAGCGCCTGGCCGCCTTCGGCATCCCGGTTGGCGCGGTGGCCGCCGCGGTGGCGCGCCAGAACGCCGAGATCCCGGGCGGCAACGTCACCGGCGCCGAGCGCGAGCAGACGCTGCGCGTGATGGGGCGGATGCGCGATCCGCGCGACTTCGAGGACCTGGTGCTGGAATCCGTGGACGGCGTCCCGGTGCGCCTGCGCGACCTGGCGCGGGTGGAGGACGGCACCAAGGAGGTGCGCTCGGTGGCCCTGCTCAACGGCGTTCCCACCGTGATCCTGGAGGTGCGGCGCCAGTCCGGAGCCAACACCGTGGCCGTGATCGACGGCGTGAAGGAGAAGCTGCACGACCTGGCGGCGCAGCTGCCGCCCGACGTGCGCCTGGAGGTGATCCGCGACCAGTCGCGCTACATCCACGCGGCGCTGCACGAGATCAACCTGCACCTGGTCCTGGGCAGCGCGCTGGCGTGCCTGGTGGTGCTGGCCTTCATGCGCAGCGGCCGCTCCACGCTGATCGCCGGCGTGGCCATCCCGACCTCGCTGGTGGCCAGCTTCGGCGCGATGTGGGCGCTCGGCTTCACGCTCAACAGCGTCACCATGCTGGCGCTGGTGCTCATGGTGGGCGTGGTCATCGACGACGCCATCGTGGTGCTGGAGAACGTGTTCCGGCACATGGAGGAGAAGGGCGCCAGCGCCTTCGATGCGGCGCGCGAAGGCACCGCCGAGATCGCGCTGGCGGTCCTGGCCACCACCTTCTCGCTGGCCGTGATCTTCATCCCGGTCTCGTTCATGTCCAGCGTCTCCGGGCGCTTCCTGTACCAGTTCGGCATCACGGCGGCGGTGGCGGTGCTGGTCAGCCTGCTTGTGTCCTTCACCCTCACTCCGAGCATGGCGGCGCGTCTCCTCCGGGTGCGGTCCACCGCGGCTGTGGCGGGGGGCGGGGGTGGGGGGGACGGGGGGGGGGACGGGGGGGACGGGGGCGGAGGCAGGGCGGCCGTGCCGCGCTCGCGGCGCGGCCTGTACGCCGGGATCGAGCGCGGGGTCCAGGCCTTGCTCGGCCTGGCGCTGCGCGCGCGCGCGCTGGTGGCCTTGCTGGCGATCGGACTGATCGCCGCCGCCGTGCCCCTGTACCGCCAGGTGCCCCAGGAGTACATCCCCAGCGACGTGGACGAGGCGGAGTTCGACGTCAACGTGAACGGGCCGGAAGGGGCCAGCCTGGCCGCCATGGCGGAAGTCATGCGCGCCGTGGAGGCGGAGCTGCGCGCGGTGCCCGAAGTCACGCTGGTGCAGGCCAGCGCCGGCGGCGGCTTCCTGGGCGGGGTGAACAGCGGCAGCGCCTACGTGCGCGTCCTCCCCATCGGCGCGCGCGAGCGCCGCCAGCGCGACATCATGATGGACGTGCGCCGGCGCCTGGCGCGCTGGCCGGACCTGCGCTGCTCGGTGCGCAACGCTCCGTCCTTCAACATCGGCGGCGGCAACTTCGAGATCGATTTCGCCATCCTGGGCCCGGAGCTGGAGCCCCTGTCCCGCTACGCCGAGGAGCTGCGCCGGCGCGCGCAGGAAGCGGGCGGCATCGTGGACGCCGACACCACGCTCAAGCTGGACAAGCCGGAGCTGCGCGCCGTCATCGACCGCGACCGCGCCGCCCAGCTCGACGTGCAGGCCGCCGACGTGGCCGCGGCCCTGCGCCTGATGGTGGGCGGCGATGACGAGGTCTCGCGCTACCGCGACCCCGCCGTCAACGAGGAGTACGACGTGGAGCTGCGCCTGGACGCCCGCTGGCGCGACCAGCCCTCCGACCTGGAGCAGCTGTACGTGGCGTCCGGCAGCGGCGAACTGGTGCGCCTGGACAACCTGGTGCGCCTGGAGCCGGCCACCACCGCCAGCCGTGTGGACCGCCTGGACCGCCAGCGCCAGGTCAGCCTGCGCGCGCAGGTCGGGCCGGGCTTCGCCCTGGCCGACCGCCTGGAGGCCTTGCGCGGCGCCGTGGCCGGGATGAACCTGCCGGCCGCTTACAGCACGTACGTGGCCGGCCGCGGCCGCGAGCTGGAGCGCACCTTCGGCGAGTTCCTGTGGGCCTTCCTGCTGTCCGTGGTCCTGATGTACATCATCCTGGCCGCGCAGTTCGAGAGCCTGGTGCACCCGCTCACCATCCTGCTGTCGCTGCCCTTGTCCGTGCCGTTCGCGCTGCTGTCGTTGTGGCTGAGCGGCAACACACTGAACTTGTATTCGGCGCTCGGCATCCTGGTGCTGTTCGGCGTGGTCAAGAAGAACGCCATCCTGCAGATCGACCACGCCAACCAGCTGCGCGCCGCCGGCATGCCGCGCACCGCCGCGATCCTGCAGGCCAACCGCGACCGGCTGCGGCCCATCCTCATGACGACCTTGACCCTGGTGGCCGGCATGCTGCCGCTGGCGCTGGGCGCGGGGCCCGGTGCCGAGGAGCGGCGCACGATCGCGGTGGTGGTGATCGGCGGCCAGATGCTGGCGCTGGTGGTCACCTTGATCGTGACTCCCGTGGCCTATTCCCTCTTTGACGACCTGGGCGGCCTGTTCCGCGGTAGGAAAGCCGCGACCGGCCGGTTATCCTGAAGCCCCGGCATCCCGCCGCTCTTCCACGCGCTCACACCCATGCTCTTCACCCTGCTGGCGTCCTCCCTGATCGCCGCCCCGGTCCTGCAAGGGGTCGAAGTCGGCGATGCTCCCGCCCACACCTTCCGGAATCTCGACAACGGAATGGGTGTGCGCAGCCTGTCCGACCTGCGCGGCAAGCCCGTGTTCGTGGAGTACTGGGGCACGCGTTGACCCGGTTGCATCGGGTCGTCCGTGCCGGCGGCCATTCGCATGCAGGAAGAGTTCGGCGATGACCTGGCGGTGGTCTTCGTGGAGTCCCAGGGCTCCAACGACGTCGGCGCCATGAACTTCGCGGCCAGGCAGAAATGGCTGGGCGGGCGCGCCATGTGGACCACCGAGGCGCCGTTCGATTCCGGCATGAACGGCCTGCCCTCCTTCGTGCTGCTCGACGTCGAAGGCAAGGTGCTGCTGAAGGGTTACTCCAACTCGATGCACAAGCAGATCGAGGACGCCATCCAGCAGCAGGTGGCCGTGCGCCGGAAGGGTCCCAAGGATCTGCCCGCTCCCGTCGCCAAGGTCTACGCCGAGCTGGCCAAGGGCAACTACGGCGCGGCCGTCAGCGCGGCCGACAAGGCACTGGCCCAGCCGCCGTCCAAGGACCAGGAGGCCTTCGTGGCCGCCGCCAATGCCGCCCGGGAGGCGGCGCAGGCCGCCGCGGAGCGCGCCAGTGCGCGCGTGGACTGGCTGTGGCAGAACGGCTACCCGCAGGCCGCGCAAGACCTCGTGGCGGAGCTGCAGGGCGGGTTCAAGGGCAGCGCCGCGCTGGAGCAGCGTGCCAAGGAGCTGAAAGCGCAGCTGGACGCTCCGGAGGCGCAGAAGGAATTGGGCGCCGGCAAGTCCCTGGCACGGCTGGAAGCGGCGCTCTACAAGGAAGGGCCCGGCAAGGATCTCGGCAAGGCCCTGGACGAGTGCGCCGAGAAGAACGCCGGCACCCGGGTGGCGGAGCGGGCCAAGCGCCTGGCCGAGGTCGCGCGCGGCTGACGAAGGCTGACGAAGGCTGACGAAGGGCGCGCGCCGCTGCGCGAACCGAGACCGCGGGCCGGGCCCGCGTGTGGTGGAAACCAGAGCCCTGCGGCCCGGCCGCGGCGTAGAATCAGGCTTGGGCCGACGAAGGAGGCAAAGATGGGACGCTGCGAGACCTGCGGCAACGACTACGACAAGTCCTTCGAGGTGGTGCTGGCCGGCCAGGCGCACGTCTTTGACAGTTTCGAGTGCGCGATCCATGCCCTGGCTCCCGTGTGCGCGCACTGCGGCTGCCGGGTGATCGGGCACGGCGCCGAGGCCGATGGCGTGGCCTATTGCTGCGCCCACTGCGCCCAGCAGGCCGGCGTCGAGGGTCTGGACGACCGCGTGTAGCGGCGGGGAGCAGCATGGGGCTGGCGGCTTACCGGCACAAGCGCGACTTCCGGCGTTCGCCGGAGCCTCGCGGCCGGCGCGTGAAAAGCCGCGCGCAGCTGCGCTTCGTGGTGCAGAAGCACGCGGCGCGCCGCCTGCACTACGACTTCCGGCTGGAGCTGGACGGCGTCCTCAGGAGCTGGGCCGTCCCCAAGGGCCCCAGCCTCGATGCGCGCGAGAAACGCCTGGCCGTGCACGTGGAAGACCACCCGCTGGAGTACGGCAGCTTCGAAGGGATCATTCCGGAAGGCGAGTACGGCGCCGGCACCGTGCTGCTCTGGGACCAGGGTTTCTGGAAGCCCGAGGGCGACCCGCGGGAGGGCTGCCGCAAGGGCCGGCTGAAGTTCCAGCTCCAGGGACGCAAGCTGCGCGGCGGCTGGACCCTGGTGCGCATGGGCGGCAAGGCGGCGCAGGAAGGGCGCGACAACTGGCTGCTGATCAAGGAGCGCGACGCGGCCGCGCGCCCGCTGTCGCAAGGCGACATCCTGGAAGAGCAGCCGGACAGCGTCGCCGCCCGGCGCCCGCGCGCCCGCGCCAAGACAGCCCGGAGCACGGCGCACAAGTCCTCCCGCAAGTCGTCCCGGAAGGAGGCGCCACGTCCGGAAGGCGCCCGCCGCGGCCCGCTGCCCGCGTTCGTGGAGCCGGAGCTGGCCACCCTGGTGCGCGATCCGCCCTCCGGTGACGACTGGCTGCACGAGATCAAGCTGGACGGCTATCGCATGCTGGGCCGCGTGCACGGCGGCCGGGCGCGCCTGCTGACCCGCAACGCCAAGGACTGGACGCGCCGCTTCCCGCAGCTGGCCGAGGCCGCCGCGGCGCTGCCCGTGGACGAGGCCTTGCTGGACGGCGAGATCGTGGCCCTGGACGAGAATGGCATCTCCAGCTTCCAGGCCCTGCAGAACGCCTTGAGCGCGGGACGCCCGGACCACCTGGTCTATTTCGTCTTCGACCTCCTGCACCATGACGGCTACGACCTCCGCGCCGCGCGCCTGCGCGAGCGCAAGGCGGTCCTGGCCGGCCTGCTGCCGGACTCCGGGAACGCGATCCGCTACTCCGGCGAGGTCGAAGGCCGGGGGGAGGCGGTGTTCCGCGAAGCCTGCCTCCGGGCGCTGGAGGGGATCGTGTCCAAGCACAAGGACGCGCCGTACCGCTCCGGCCGCGGCCAGGACTGGCGCAAGGTGAAGTGCCTGGCGCGCCAGGAGTTCGTCATCGGCGGCTACACCGAGCCGCGCGGCGCGCGCGCCGGCCTGGGCGCGCTGCTGCTCGGTGTCCACGACGACGGCCGCCTGCGTTTCGCCGGGCGCGTGGGCACCGGGTTCAGCGCGGCGTCGCTGGCCGAGCTGCACCGGCGGCTGCGCCGCCTGGAGCAGTCACGGCCGGCATTCGCCGAGCCGCCGCGCGGCGCCGCCGCGCGCGGCGTGCACTGGGTGAAGCCGCGCCTGGTGGCCGAGGTGGCCTTCAGCAACTGGACACGGGACGGCCGGCTGCGCCAGCCGGTGTTCGAGGGCTTGCGCGAGGACAAGGAGCCGGATGAAATCCGCCGGGAACGCGCCCGGACCCCGCGGCAGCGCTCCGCTGCGCTCCGAGAGACCGCCATGGAAACTCCCGCGTCACCCAGGCGCGCCAGCCCCGCGGCGGAGGTCGCCGGCGTGCGTCTCACTCATCCCGAGCGCGTGCTCTACCCGGAGCAGGGGATCACGAAACGCGCGCTCGCCCGCTACTACGAGCGCATCGCCGACTGGATCCTGCCGCACGTGGTGCAGCGCCCGCTCAGCCTGGTGCGCTGCCCGCAGGGCTACGGCAAGACGTGCTTCTACCAGAAGCACGCCGCCGAGGGCGCGTCGGAGCACCTCAAGCGCGTGCGCGTGCCGGGTGAGGCAGCGCCGTATCTCGCCGTCGCGGACGTGCGCGGTCTGGTCAGCCTGGTGCAGCTCGGCGTGCTGGAGATCCATCCCTGGGGCGCGCAGGTGGGCGACCTGGAGCATCCGGACCGCCTGACCCTGGATCTCGACCCCGCTCCCGGGGTCGCCTGGGCGCGGGTCGTGGCCACGGCGAAGGCTTTGCACCAGCGGCTGTCCGATCTGGGCCTGCGCAGCTTCGTCAAGACCACCGGCGGCAAGGGCCTGCACGTGGTGGTGCCTCTGGCGCCCCGGCACGGCTGGGCGGAGGTCAAGGAGTTCACGCGCGCCCTGGCGGAGGAGTGCGTGCGCCGCCAGCCGGACTGGTACGTCGCCAAGGCTTCCAAGGCGGCGCGCAGCGGCAAGATCTTCATCGACTATCTGCGCAACGCGCGCGGCGCCACGGCGGTGGCCGCGTACTCGGCGCGCGCCCGCGCGCAGGCGCCGGTCTCCACGCCCTTGCGCTGGGAGGAGCTGAGCGCGAAGCTGCGCCCGGATGGCTTCACCGTGGCCAGCCTGCCGCGGCGCCTGTCGGCGCTGCGCGCGGATCCATGGCAGGGCATGCACCGGTTGCGCCAGACCATCTCCCGCTCTGCTTTCCGCGCGCTGGGCCTCCGGTAAGGACCGCGGGCGGCCCCGCGCGGCGCCGCTCATCCGCCCTGGCGGCGGATGGCGGCGATCAGCTGCCTCCTGGCCATGCGGCTGCGGCCCGGGATGCGCAGCGTGCGCGCGCGGTTGCGCAGCTCCGCAACCGTGCGCGTGTCCAGCTCGCTGTCCTTGTGGTGCTCGTACTGGCGCTCGTCCTTCTTGCTCCAGGCTTTCGGCATGGTGTCCTCCATTCACCGGCCGCGCAAAGAAGAAAGCCCGGACAGGAGGGCCTGCCCGGGCCGGGAGCATGTCCCTTAGGAATGGCACACCCCCTCCCGCCGGCATGGGCGCCACCGGAATCGATTGCGTCGAATGCCCCGAGCCGGTCGCTTCCTTGGCGGTCATCCCGGCCATCGAGAGAGGGCCCGCCATGTCCTGCTGGCGCTTCCTAACGCGCGCGCGGCCGCCGCCACGCCACCAGGCTCACCAGGAACAGGATCAGGAAGAGGAAGAACAGGATCTGCGCAATCCCGATGGCGGCGCCGGCGATGGTCGTGAAGCCGAACACCCCGGCGATGAGCGCCACGACCAGGAACGTGATCGTCCAACCCAGCATCGTGCATCCTCCCGGGCTTCTGAGCCACTCCGGCGCTGGTGCGCCGTACGAGGTTTTCTACGCCACCGCGCGCACGGGAGCCCGGCTTTTTCCGGCAGCTCTCGGGTATTCTGAGCAGGATGATCCACCTTGTTCTCCTGTGCGCGCAGCAGGATCCGGTGCCCACGGCCGCCGAGCTGGAGGCGCACGTCCAGCTGCTGGCCAGCGACGCCTTGCAAGGGCGCCGCAGCGGCACGCTCGGCGCCGACCAGGCCGCGGACTACCTCGCTGGCGTGCTGGCCAGCGCCGGCCTGGTCCCGGCCGGCGAGGCCGACAACTGGTTCCAGAGCTTCGAGATCGAGCTCCCGGCGCAGCCGGGTTCCTGCTTCCTGGACCTCGGCGCCGCGGGCCGCTGGGAAGACGTGGGGACCCTGGCCCTCTCGGCCAGCCGCACGATCCAGGGCCCGCTGTGGAGCGTGGGCTACGGCCTGGACGGCAGCCACAAGCCGGAGCTGGTGCGGGGCGCCGTCCTGCTCCTGCGCCGCTACAGCGCCGCCGGTCCGTCCGCCGGCCCTGGGCAGGGCGGCGACCTGCGCGCCAAGATCCGCGCGGCCGCCGAGGCCGGAGCGGCCGCGGTGGTGCTCGGCACGCATCCGGAGGACCTTGCCCGCGGCGGAGAGGCGGCCATTCCCTTCGACGCGGCGCCCGGCAGCATGCCGATCCCGGTGCTGACCGTGAGCCCCGAGCAGTTCACCCGCCTGGAGCGCATGCTCGCCGCCGCGCCGGCGCTGCCGGCGACCGTGGGTGCCGAGGTGCTACGGCCGACGGCGCGCACGCGCAACGTGCTCGGCCTGTTGCCGGGCGCCAGCGACGAAGTGATCGTGCTGGGCGCCCATTACGATCACCTCGGCTTCGGCGGCCCGCATTCACTGGCGCCCGGAACGCACGAGATCCACAACGGCGCCGACGACAACGCCAGCGGCACCGCCCTGCTCCTGGAGCTGGCCGAGTCCATGGCGCAGCGCGGGCGGCCGCCCGGGCGCTCGCTCCTGTTCGCGCTGTGGAGCGGGGAGGAGGAAGGCCTGCTCGGCTCGGACCACTGGGTCAAACATCCGACCATCGCCTGGGAGCGCGTCGTCTGCAACCTCAACTTCGACATGGTGGGGCGCCTGCAGGAGGGCAGGATCATCGTGGGGGCGGTGGAGACGGCGGCGGCCTTCGGCCCGGCCCTGGAGCGCGCGCGTCCCGGCCAGGACCTCGAGTTCTCGCTGGCCGGCGCCGCGCTGCCCGGCGGCGGCGGCAGCGACCACATGTCCTTCCACCAGGCCGGCGTCGCGGCCCTGTTCTTCTTCTCCGGCATGCACTCCGACTACCACAAGCCCGGCGACGACTGGCACAAGCTGGATTACGCGCGCATGCAGATCCTGGCCGAGGCGGCCGGCCGGCTGGTCCTGGACCTCGGCAACGTGCCGCGCGAGCAGTTCGCTTACATGGCGCCGCCGCCGGCCGACCCGCACCAGGGCCTGGCGCTCTCGGGCGAGCGCGCCTCCATGGGCACGATTCCGGACTACGGCGCGAATCCCGAGGGCGGCGGCATGCAGCTCGCGGGGGTTTCGCCCGGCGGCGCCGCGGAGCGGGCGGGCCTGCGCGGCGGCGACGTCATCAAGAAGCTGGGCGCGGTGGCGGTGGGCGACATCTACGACTTCATGGATGCGCTCGGCCGGTACAAGCCCGGCGATGCGGTGGACGTGGTCGTCCTGCGCGACGGGGCCCTGCACACCCTGCCGGTGACGCTGGGCGGCCGGCGCGAGGTCCAGTAAGGGGCCGCCGCCGGCGCGCGCGTAAGGTGTGCGCGCATGAGTGCGCAAGTGCCGCGCATCTGGTCGCCCGGCAAGGCGCGCTGGCTGCTCAACCACTATCCGCCGTGGTGGTTCCAGCGCATTCGCGTGGTGGAGCTGGCCGACGACTTCCGCGTGGCCCGCGTGCTGGTGCCACGCAGCCTTCTCACCCGCAACCTCAACGGCACCACCTTCGGCGGCACGATCTTCTCCGCGGCGGACCCGCTGTACCCGGTCATGTACTGGCAGATCTTCGCGCGCCGCGGCGAGCGCCTGCAAGTGTGGCTGAAGGCCGGGCGCATTGACTACAGGAAGCCCGCCGCGACCGCGCTGACCCTGGAATTCCGCCTCCGCCCGGACGACCTCGAGGCCGTGGCGGCCGACCTCGCCGCCGCCGGCAAGAGCGTGCGCGAGCATCACATCGCCGCCGTGGACGCCGCCGGCGATGTCTGCGCCGCCGTGGACGCGGTCGTGTACCTGCGCCGCCTGCGTCCGGACCAGATGGAAGTATCCGGCTTCTGACGCGCGGCCGTGATCCGGTCGCCCGCGGATCATTTCCAGGTTTCCGGAAGCCTGGAAATGTCGCGGCGCAGCCGGCCTGCCTACTGCCCGGTGCGCGGGTCCACGGCGATGCCGAGCTGCTCGTGCTCGTGCACGTAGAACACGAAGCCGTACATCATCTCCTGGTCCGTCTGCAGGCCGAAGCGCACCGTGGCGCCCGGATCGGGGTTGTAGGGATTGAAGGCGGAGTTGTCGAAATGGGCCAGGCACTCGATGCGCGTTCCACGGGGGAAGCGCCGTGCGCCCGGCGCCCAGCGGTAGGACTGCTGCCAGTCGAAGCTGTAGCTGGGCACCAGCAGCAGGGTCTCGCCGCGCCCGTCCGGGTAGTGCGCGCGGAAGGTCATGTCCTTGCCGCGGAGGTGCATGTGCACGAACAGGCCGAGTCCCACGGCGTCCTGCTCGAACACGCGCTCCGCCGTCACGGGGTGGGCCGGCGCCCCCGGCGGGATCCGGAACCGGAGATCGGCGACCTGGTGGTTGCGCAGCCGCCTCTGCACCGGGACGCGCGGAAAGCGCAGACCGACGGAGATGCGGTCGCGCTCGGGCTTGCCGGTGGTGACGTAGTGGACTTCCAGCGCCAGCGCGGAGCCCTTCGGCAGCAGGCAGGCGGTGCCCGGATCGAGGGCCATGGCGTCGCCCCCCGGCACCTCGCCGGTGATGAAGTTCTTCACCTCGTTGAAGTCCTCCCCGAGCCGCACCCAGCCGAGGTTGGCGTGGTGGAGGACGCGCGGGTTCTCCGCCAGGACCTGGACTCCTTCCACCCAGGTGTCCTCGGCAAAGACGTGCGGCAGCACCACGTACTGGTAGGGCACGTAGCCGTCGGCGGGGATCTGCGCCTCGATGGGGGAGCGCAGCACCAGATCCGGCTCGGCGATCTCCCAGCGCGACGGCGGCGGGTCCGGAAGCGGGGGGAGCGCCGACAGGTCTCCCGGCGCGGCACCGGACGCCGCCCAGGCCAGCACGGTGTCGCGCTCCGCCGGGCTGAGGCCGCGCTCATTGACGAACGGACCGTGCTTGCGGCTGGCATACCAGGGCGGCATGCGCTGCTGCTCCACGACCTCCGCGATCATGTCCGACAGCTTCAACGCCTGCGCATACGTGCCGAGCGCGAACGGGGCCGCGCCGCCGGGCCGATGGCATTCGAGGCAGTGGCTGCGCAGGATCGGGTCCACGTGCTCGGCGTAGTTCGGCGTGCCCGCGGGAGCCGGCGCGCCTCCGATCGCGCATCCGTCCACCGGCGTCTCGGCGCTGGCGACCTCGCGTCCGGCGAGGACGTCGTCCAGCGCCGCGCGCAGGTCGTTGCGCGTGGCGGCGGGCCGGACACCGCCCAGGCGGTACTGGTCATCGATGCGCCCGCGATAGCGCAGCCGGCGCTGCGCATCCAGGACGACCACCTCGGGCGTGCGCTCGAAGCCCAGCTCCGCCACCACGGAGCCGTCGAAGTCCTTCACGAACGGGAAGTCGGCGTCGTGCTCCACCGCCTGCGTGGCCATCTCCAGCACCGAGTCGCCGGGCGCGACGTTCACCGCCACGAACTGCACCTGCTGCGCCCGGTACTCGCGCTCCAGGGCCGACAGCCGCGGCAGGTAGCGCTGCACCAGCGGGCAGTCCACGCTGGTCGCGACCAGCACGTAAGCCCGCCGCTCGCCGAAGTCGCGCAGCGTGCGCGGCAGCCAGCGGATGTCCGTGAACCGGAGCTCGCCCACCACGCTGCCGATGGCGGGGCGGTCGCCGCCCGCACCCGCCAGGGCGAGCAGGCACAGGGCTCCAGCACAGGCTCGGTCGCGAAGTACCCGCATACGACTCGCCCTATCGTACGGGCAGGCGCGCCAGGGCCGAGGCCAGCGGCGCCAGCCACAGATAGAGGACCGGCAGCCACATGGGTACGCCCAGGACGTCCGGCTGCGTGTACCCGAAGCGGTCGCCGGAGGAGAGCGCGGCCTCGACCAGCGGACCGGCCAGGCCCAGCGCCGCGGCGAACACCCAGAAGGCGGCCGAGCGCTGCGCCAGCGCCGCCGGCAGCCACAGCGCCAGCAGCAGCACCGCCAGCAGCGGCGCGGACAGCGGCGCGAAGGCCGTGGCGGCGTACGCGGCCACGAACAGGGCGCCGTACAGCAGCACCTCGTCCGGGCGCGAGGGCCGTGGGGGGCTGCGCAGCGCCTTCACCAGCAGGTCGTGCGCGGCGACCAGGACCACGCCGGCGGCGCCGAACAGCAGCGGCACCCACCAGGGCTGGCCCCACAGGCCGCCGTCCGGATAGGTCAGGACGCCCCCGGCCATGTGCATGCGGTCGCACAGGGACACCAGGGCTCCGCCCGCAAGCCCCAGTCCGTGGCGCAGGTCGAGGCGCATCAACGGATGTGGAAGCCCGTGAAGTCCTGGGACGCCTCCTCCCAGGACAGCTCCACGCCGCTGATCCCGGCGCCCATGCGCGCCGCCAGCGCCGCCAGGAAGCGCTCGACTTCGCCGCGCTCGCCTTGCGCCACCAGCTGCACGCGCCCGTCCTCCAGGTTGCGCACGAACCCGGACACGGCGAAGCCGGCGGCCACGCGCTGCGCGCTCCAGCGGAAGCCGACGCCTTGCACGCGCCCGCGGTAGAACACGTGCGCCTGGACACCCGTTCCGCTCACCCCGCCAGCCTAGCGCAGCGTGCGCATCCACGGCCTCAGCCGCCGGGGGATTCCGCACCTGCGTCGGGCGCCCGCTGCACCGGGACCGGCGCGCTCTCCGCCGCCTGCCTGGCCTGCTGCAGCTGCCGCAACAGCAGCAGCAGGACGCCGAGCAGCACGAGGCCGCCCACGGCGTAGATCCACCCGCGGCGCAGCTCGCGCGGCGGCGTCTCCGTCCGCGGGATCCTCATGGCACTTGCTCCGTCCACTCGCGCAGCACGTCCGCGCCTCCCTCCGCGCGCAGCCACGGCAGGACCCTCATCTCCTGAGCCGCGCGGCCTGCGCAATGCGGACGGGGCCGATGACGTTGCGGCCCTCCCCCAGGACGATGGAAGCGCTCTCCGATGTGCTGCCCTCGCACTGGAAGGCCACGCGCAGGCTGCAGCCGATCCAGTAACTCGTCACCGGCAGCTCGAGCGACGCCGCCCGTGGCCAGGGCTCGAAGGTGGCCGGCCAGACGGCGGCCTCCGGGCCCGTTGCTCCCGACGGCGACTCCACCAGAAGCCGCCAGAGCAGGCCGCGCCGCAGCGCGTCCGCCAGGCAGTCCTTGGTGATCTCCACGCGCAGGCGCGGCATGGCGGCAACGGGCAGGTCCTCCAGCGTGCACCGCTCGCCGCCGCTGAGGACGATCGGCTGGCTGAAGGCGACCAGCATCGCTTCCCGCGGGGCTGCGGGCGCATCCCGGTTCGGCAAGGGGTCGCACCAGACCTCGACGCGCCACAGGCGACCTGCGCCCTCGGGCAGGAGGAATGGAGCCAGGTAAGCCCCGGAGGGGCTCAAGGGGCGCATCGGGCCCCGGCTCCACGAGCACCGGTCCGCGAGGCCCGGCATCCAGTGCAGGCCTTCGTCGGCGGGCGCGTCCGGCACTGGCGCGGAGCAGTGCGCCAGGCGCACGTGCAGGAGGCTCGCAGCCAGCCCGCCGCCGTGCACGCGGCCGGAGAGCGTGACGCCACGATCCTGCGCGATGGGGACGCTGCGCAACTGCACCGTGGTCGTCGCGTGGTCGCCCCTGCCGGCCTCCACCGCGTCGCTCTCCCAGCCGGGCGCGTGCGCGCGCACGCGGCTTCCGGCCAGGCTCCAGGGCAGCTTCAGTCCGCGCGCCGTGGTTTTGCCGCGCGCGGTCCAGGCGCCTCCCGGGTCCAAGGACTGGGATTCCACGTGGGCTCCGAGGACGGGCTCACCGCCGGGACCGACTACGCGGACCGTCGCCAGGGCGTCGCTGATCCCGCCGGCTGCGAGCGCTCCGTCGGCGGCGCGCGCTTCCCGTGTGCTGCGGCCGCCGGACTCGGGCTGCGCCGCGGGCGGCGCATTGCGGGAGGCGGCCTGATCCAGGACCGTCTCGCGTTCCTGAGGCGATGCCTGCGGCCCGGAGACCGGCGACTGCGGCGCGCGCGCCAGGAACAGCGCGGACGTCGCCAGCACCAAGGCCAGTCCCGGCATCCACCAGCGGCCGCGCGAGCGCCAGCGGGAGTCCATCATGGCGATCTCATTGTGCAGCGGGGGAAGCGCCGGCGAACGGGCATTCTGGCGGCTACACTCTCCACCAGCGCCTGAAAGCCGCCCGCTGGTGGCCAACGCAGGCGCTGTACGTTCTGTTCATGCCTGGGGGTGGCCCTGTGGGCCTGAGATCACACCCCTGAACCTGATCCGGGTCATACCGGCGGAGGAAAGCGTCATGAACCCACCGATCCGCGCCCTCGATCCTGTCCTGCCTGCCGCTGCGGCGGCCATCCCGCCGCTGGCGGAGCACTTCCCGCGCTCGCACAAGCTGTACCGGGAGGCGCGCTGCGGCGACCAGTTGCTGGCGGTGCCCTTCCGCCGGGTGCACCTGAGCAACGGCGACGAGGTCGACCTCTACGACACCACCGGGCCGCAGGGCTGCGACCCGCGCGCCGGGCTGCCGAAGCTGCGCGCGGAGTGGGTGCGCCGGCGCGAGTCCCGCGGCGACGCCAACTTCAGCCAGATGCACTACGCGCGCCACGGCGTCGTCACCGAGGAGATGGCCTTCGTGGCGGCGCGCGAGGGCGTGGGCGCCGAGTTCGTGCGCAGCGAGGTCGCGCGCGGCCGCGCCATCATCCCCGCCAACCGCCGC
Source organism: Planctomycetota bacterium (assembly GCA_004295085.1). Classification (GTDB taxonomy): domain Bacteria; phylum Planctomycetota; class UBA1135; order UBA1135; family UBA1135; genus SHNF01. Next base: position 108,944 of record SHNF01000014.1, read on the forward strand.
CACCTGGAGCTGGAGCCGGTCGCCATCGGCCGCAACTTCCTGGTGAAGATCAACGCCAACATCGGCAACTCGGCGGTCTCTTCGTCCATCGGGGAGGAAGTGGAAAAGCTGCAGTGGGCGATCCGCTGGGGGGCGGACACCGTGATGGACCTGAGCACCGGGAGCAGCATTCACGAGACGCGCGAGTGGATCCTGCGCAACAGCCCCGTGCCCATCGGCACGGTGCCGATCTACCAGGCCCTGGAAAAGGTCGGCGGCGACCCGGCCAAGCTCGGCATCGGCGTGTTCCTGGACACCTTGATCGAGCAGGCGGAGCAGGGCGTGGACTACTTCACCATCCACGCCGGAGTGCGGCTGCGTTACGTGCCGCTCACCGCGCAGCGCGTGACCGGGATCGTCAGCCGCGGCGGCTCGATCCTGGCCGCCTGGTGCCTGGCCCACCACAAGGAGAACTTCCTCTATACCGAGTTCGAGCGCATCTGCGAGGTGATGAAGAAGTACGACGTCTCCTTCTCGCTGGGGGACGGGCTGCGGCCCGGCTGCATCGCCGACGCCAACGACGCGGCCCAGTTCGGCGAGCTGGAGACCCTCGGCGAGCTGACCGGGATCGCCTGGAAGCACGACGTGCAGGTCATGATCGAGGGCCCCGGCCACGTGCCGATGCACAAGATCCGCGAGAACATGGACCGCCAGCTCGCCGTGTGCAAGGAGGCGCCCTTCTACACGCTGGGGCCGCTCACGACCGACGTGGCGCCGGGCTACGACCACATCACCAGCGCGATCGGCGCCGCCATGATCGGCTGGTACGGCACCGCGATGCTGTGCTACGTCACGCCCAAGGAGCACCTCGGGCTGCCCGACCGCGACGACGTCAAGGCCGGCGTGATCGCCTACAAGATCGCCGCGCACGCCGCTGACCTGGCCAAGGGCCATCCGCGCGCCCAGGAGTGGGACGATGCGCTGAGCAAGGCGCGCTTCGAGTTCCGCTGGGAGGACCAGTTCAACCTGTCCATGGACCCGGTGACCGCGCGCGCCTTCCACGACGAGACGCTGCCCGCGGAACCGGCCAAGACCGCGCACTTCTGCTCCATGTGCGGCCCCAAGTTCTGCTCCATGAAGATCACCGAGGACGTGCGCAAGTACGCCGAAGAGCACGGCTACGCGCCCGAGGAGGCGCTGGAGAAGGGGATGAGCGCGAAATCGGCGGAATTCGAGGCTCGAGGCGGTGGGATCTATATGCCATCCTGAACCGGGTTCTTGTGCGCCCGGAACCCGATCTTCTCGGACTCATCATTGGCGGACGGCGGGGACATGAGCTCCTGGATTGTCTCGAAGACCACCGCGAACTGCCGGTCGCAGCGCCGTTCCAATTCTTCAAGCTTGCGGGCCAGCTCCAAGTTGCTGACCAGCAGTTCACGAAGCTGTACGAAGGCGCGCACCACCGCAATACTTACGCCAGCGGCCGCGGGGGAGCGGAGAACGCTGGCCAGCATGAGGACGCCATGCTCAGTGAAGGCATAGGGCGGAGTGCGCCGGCCGCCCCAACCACGCCTGACCGGTATGACTTCTCGCAAGACTGCGATTTCTCCAGGTCTGAGCCGAAGGATGAAGTCCGGCGGAAAGCGGTCTCGGTGGCGCTGTACTGCCTGGATCAAGGCCCGCGTGCTGACTCCGTAGTAGTCGGCGAGGGCGGCATCGAGGATGACGCGGCGGCCGCACAGCATGAGAATCGAGGCCAGGATCCGATGAGTTCCCGGAAGGCGCTCCTCGGTGTGGGCGGGCATGCAAGGATGACGGAGTGCCGGTTCCTGGTTACGCAAGCTCGGCGCCCGGGTGACTGACTTGTGATCACAGACTGTGATCTCAAGAATCTAAGTGAATATCGGACAATGATTTGCATTGAATCCCGGCGTGGCTGGCACGCACGGTCGGTCAGCGGCGATTCATCCGCAGAGGAGCTCGGTGACCGCGGCACCAGGGGCTGCCTCGTGAGGCCAGGAGGCTGCCGGCCTGCGTCCACCTGACCGGCGGTCTATCCGGAGCGCGGCCCGGCCTTGAGCAGCTCCCAGAACGCCCGCGGCGACACGATCGGTAAGGGCGCGCCAGCAGCAGCGCCGAGAAGCTCGCCATCCCCGGTCACCAGGACGTCCGCGGCGCCGGCGACCGCCTCAGCCACCACGGAACGATCGGCTGGATCGCGCAGCTCCAGCGCGATCGGCGGTGCGCCGGCAACGACGCTGCTCTGGCTGCGCAAGAACGCGGCGACCTCGTCGACCAGGCCGTGCGACATCCGCAGCTTTCGGCTCAGCACGCGGCGCAGCTCGGCCAGCAAGGTCTCGCCCACGACGAGCTGGTGGTGGGACAGAATGACTTGCAGCAGGTCCGCGCACAGGCCGCGGGTCGCGAAGGCGCTGACGAGCACGTTCGTGTCGAGATAGACCCTCACGAGACGTCCGCAAAGACGTCCTCGTCGGTCAAGTAGCCCGCCGCCTCGGCCAGCGGCAGGATCCGGCGGCGGAGATCCTGGAAGCGGGCGAGCGCAAGCTGGCGCCGCAGGGCATCGCGCACGATCTCACTGCGGCTCCGGCCGCTCCGCTTGGCGGCCCGGGCCAACTGGCGCTCCAGGTCCCGGTCCAGCCGGATGGTCAGGGCCGAGGTCTTCATGTATTACATTGTAATGCAGACGGCGTCGCCCGGCAAGCGTGAATGTGCAAGCCTAGCGGCGGCCCGCTATGCGCAGGAACAGAGGCGCCACGAAGATGGACTGGGCCGCGAACAGCCCGATCTCACACGGAATCGGGCCGCGCGGCTCCGGAACGCTTCCAATGTCATGGCGCCGCCTTTGGCCAGCATGCGGCCAAGGCTTGCAGCGCTGTGTGCGCGCGTAGGGTGCTGCAGCATGCGTAGCCGAACACCAGTCCCGCGCGCGGGCGGCGCAGGAAGTAGCGCGAGAGCGGGCGCAGGTCGACTCCGGCGCGCGCGGCGGCGCGTTGCAGCGCGAGGTCATCGTTGCCGGGAGGAAGGAGGCCGGTCAGGTGCATGCCGGCGGAACTGGCAAGGAAGCGAATGCGGTCGCCGAGGATCTCGGCGGCGAGGCGCTGGAAGTCCTGCTGGCGCTCGGCGTAGAGCGCGCGCGTGCGGCGCAGGTGGGCCGCGAAGTGGCCGGCTTCCAGGAACTCGGCCAGCGCCGCCTGGAGCAGCGGCGGTGAATGCGCGTCCACGAAGGCGCGTGCGGCCAGGAAGACGTCGATCAGATCGGGGGGCGCCACGAGGTAGGCCAGGCGGAGGCCCGGGAACATGGTCTTGGTGAAAGTGCCGGTGTAGAGGACGCGACCGTCGGCGTCGATGCCGAGCAGGGCCTGGAGCGGGCGGGAGTCGTAGCGGAACTCGCTGTCGTAGTCGTCTTCCAGGATCCAGGCGCCGGCGCGGCGGGCCCAGCGCAGCAGCGCGAGCCGGCGCTCCAGGGACAAGGTGACGCCTAGAGGGAACTGGTGCGAGGGGGTGACGTAGCAGAGGCGCGCGCGCGGCGCGCGCCGGATGCCGGCGGCGACGTCGAGACCGTGCTCGTCGACCGGAACGGGCACGAGGCGGGCGCCGGCGCTGCGCAGCGCGCCGCGCGCGCCGAGATAGCCCGGATCCTCCATCCACGCCGTGTCGCCGGGGTCGAGCAGCACGCGCGCGGCGAGATCCATGGCCGCCTGCGAGCTCGAGAGGATGAGGATCTGGTCGGGCTCGCAGCGAAGGCCGCGGGCGGCGGCGAGGTGCGTGGCGATGGCGCGGCGGAGAGCGGGATGGCCGGCGGCCGCACCGTAGCCCAGCAGGCCGGCGCCGGCGCGCCGCGCGCAGCGGGCCAGCACGCGGTTCCAGAGGGCGAGGGGAAAGTGGTCGAGGGCCGGCATGCCGACGGCGAAGGGCCGGCCGGGCACGGGCACGGCGCCGCGCGGCAGCCGGGCGATGCCGCGGCCGCGCTCGGAGAGCGGGCGGCGGCCAGCGGTGGCGCGACGGGCCGGCGGGCGCGGGGCGGCCGGCGGCAGGGCGACGTAGCTGCCGTCCCCGACCCGGCTGCGGAGGTAGCCCTCGGCCTGGAGCTGCTCGAAGACCGCCACCACCGTGTTGCGCGAGAGGCGCAGCTGGCGCGCCAGCGCCCGGGTGGAGGGCAGGCGTACACCGGCGGCCAGGCGGCCGGCCAGGACCGCCTCGCGCAGGGCCGAAGCCAGCCGGAGCTGCGCCGGCCCGGAGCCCGCGAGCGGTGGGAGCAGGGTGAAGGGCGAGTCGCCGGGGTGCTTGGGCACTGAATAATGGTATTCAAAATCTGAAGATAATGGACCTTTCATGAGTCCAATGTGGCGGCTGGGATGGTCCCATGCAGGAGCCCAATCACCCGCTTCGTATCGCCCTGGTCGGTGACCGCAGCGAGGCGGTCGCCGCGCACCGCGCCATTCCGCTGGCGCTGCAACGCTCGGCCGCCGCCCTCGGCGAGGCCGTGGCCCCGGTCTGGATCGGGACGGAGGCCGTGGAGACGTGCATGCTCGGCGCCTTCGACGCGCTCTGGTGCGTGCCCGGCAGCCCCTACGCCTGCATGGACGGAGTGCTCGCGGCCATCCGGCACGCGCGCAGCGCGCCGCTGCCCTTCCTCGGCACCTGCGCCGGTTTCCAGCACGTGCTGATCGAGCACGCGCGCCACGTGCTCGGCATCGCCGACGCCGACCACGAGGAGACTGCGCCGGGTGCCGGAACCCTGGTGGTGACACGGCTCCGCTGCACGCTGTGGGAGGCGCGCGGCACGGTGCGCGTGCTGCCGGGCACGCGCCTGCACGCGGCGGTGGGGCGCGAGGCCCTGGACGCGTCCTACACATGCAACTTCGGGCCCAACCCGGCGCTGCGCGCGCGCCTGGAGCAGGGCGGGCTGCGCGTGAGCGCGCTGGACGAGGCCGGCGAGGTGCGCGCCGTCGAGCGGGCGGAGCATCCCTTCTTCGTCGCCACCCTGTTCCAGCCGGAGCTCGCGGCCCTGGAAGGACGCCCGCTGCCGCTGGTCGAGGCCTTCGTCGGCGCGGCGGCGCGCGCCCGCCGGGCGGGAGCTCTGGCCCGATGAGCGGCCTCACCCTGCTGGAAGGCTATCGCAAGCGCCCGCGGCGCTGCGCGAGCCCGGCGCCCGGCCAGGCCAGCGTGTGCGTGTGGGACCTGCACCTCCAGTACCAGGAGCGGCAGGCCTGGGTCGAGTGCGTGCTGGCCGATCCGGAGGGCCCGGACCTGGAGGCCTACCTGGCGCGCCGCTACGAGGGCGAGGCCTGAGCCGCCGGGAGCTGCGCGTCCATGGACCACTACCACATCTGGGTGAACCTGGCAGACAGCCACGCGGACCTGGAGTTCGCGCGCGCCGTAGCCGGCTGGCTGGGCCACCTGCGCGAGCGCGGGCTGATCGAAGGCTGGAGGCTGTCGCGGCGCAAGCTCGGCTTCGGCCCGGCGGAACTGGGCGAGTTCCACCTCGAAATCGAGACGCGCGATCTGGCGCAGCTCGAGAACGCCTTCCAGCTCGCGGCGGCGCGCGCGGGAGAGGGCGAGCGCCTGCACGCGGAGGTGTACAGCCGGGTGGCGGACTTCCGCGCGGCGCTCTACCGCGACTTCCCGGACGCCGTGAGGAGGGAATAGGATGCGGCATGGCCGCGAGCAAGGAACGCAAGGCAGAGCACCCTGCCGGCACCAGCGATGAAGCCGTCCGCAGGGCCACCGGCAGGGACTGGAGCGCGTGGGGCCGGATCCTGGACAAGGCGGGCTGCCGCACGATGAGCCACAAGGAGATCGTGGCCGTGGTGGGAGAGCAGGGAACCGAGGGCTGGTGGGGCCAGATGGTGACGGTCGGCTACGAGCGGATGCGCGGGCTGCGGGAGAAGCACCAGACGACCGCGGGCTACCAGATCAGCGGCAGCCGCGTGATCCAGGTGCCGCTCTCCCGGCTGTTCCAGGCCATTGCGGACCCGAAGCTGCGCAAGAAGTGGCTGGCGGAGCCGATCGAGATCCGCAAGGCCACGCGCAACAAGTCACTCCGCATGGCCTGGGCTGACGGCACCGCCGTGGACGTGAACCTGTATTCCAAGGGCACCGGCAAGAGCCTGGTGGCGCTGCAGCACGCCAAGCTCCGGGATGCCAAGGCCGCCGCGAAGATGAAGGCCTTCTGGGCCGGGCGCCTGGACCGCCTGCGTGCGCTGCTGGAAGACTGAGCCGCACGCTATAGTGGCGCGCGGAGGTGCTCGCATGCGCGCTTTCGCATTCATTGCCGTTCTGCCTGGTCTGGCCCTGTTGCAGCCGGCACTGCCCGCCCAGGAAGGCCAGGCGCCTGTCCAGGTCTATGACACCAAGGCGGACGCGCGGGCCGACATCGCTGCGGCGCTGGCCAAGGCCGGAGAGGAGAACCAGCGCGTGCTGATCCAGTGGGGGGGGAACTGGTGCGGCTGGTGCGTGAAGTTGAATGACATCCTGACGAAGGACCAGGACCTGGGGCACGAGCTGCTCTACGAGTACCAGGTCGTGCACGTGGACGTGGGCCAGTTCGACAAGAACCTGGACCTGGCCGCGCAGTACGGGGCGAGGATCCAGGACGGAGTTCCCTTCCTGACCGTGCTGGGCGCGGACGGCAAGGTCCTGGCCAACCAGGAGACCGGCGGCTTCGAAGTGGACGGCCGGCACGACCCGAAGAAGCTGCTGGAGTTCCTCAAGGGGTACCGGGCCGCGCCGTGGAAGGCCGAGGAGCTGCTGCAGAATGCGCTGGCGCGCGCCGCCAAGGAGGAGAAGCAGGTCCTCCTGATGTTCGGCGCGCCGTGGTGAGGCTGGTGCCACCGCATGACGGCCAGTTTGGCCGTTCCCGAGGTCGAGAGGGCGATCCAGAAGGAGTTCGTGGTGGTGAAGGTGGACGTGGATCGCACGATCGGCGGCAAGGACGTGCAGAAGCGCTACGGGGCGGAGAAGGAGGGACTTCCGTGGTTCGCATTCCTCGGCCCCGACGGCCAGCCGCGGATCACCAGCAACGGGCCGAACGGCAACATCGGCTGCCCATGGAGGGATGAGGAGGTGGCGTACTTCGGCGAGATGCTGCGGAAAACGGCCGTGCATCTGAGCGCGCAGGAGGTGGACGCCCTGCTGAAGGCCCTGCCCTCGGAAGCCAGGGAGAAGGCGGCGAAGGCCGCTGCGCAGACCTAGGCGCATCGTGCTCGCCGCCGCACTCGTCGTCCTGCAGGAGCAGGCGGCGCGCTTCTCGGTGCGCGTGGATCCGCGCGTGGAGCTCTTGTGCGTGGTCGGCCGGCTGGCCGGCCTGGACGAGTACGCGCAGGCGGCGCCCACGCCGTACGCCGCAGCGGTGGAGGAGCACTTCGCGCCCTTCCGCGAGCACGACGCGGTGGTGACGACGCGCAGCCTGCACGAGGTCTTCTCGGTGGGCTACAACGCGCTGCCGAGCCTGGCGGTGTACCTGCGGGACCTGGATACGCTCGAGCCGCTGGTGCCGCTCAAGCCCTTGCCGCCCGGACTGGACGCGCGCTGGGCGCTGGCGCCCGTGGACTCGTACCTGGAGCAGCTGCGCGAGTTCGCCGCCGAGTCGCAGTTCGCGGCCTTCCTGGAGGAGCAGTCGCAGTACCTGCGGGCCCTGGAGCAGCGCTACCAGGAGGCGCTGCCGGGCGCGGCCGTGCTGGACTGGTGCGACGGCTTTTTCGGGCCGCGGCCGGGGTTGCGCTGCGTGGCCGTGCCCGGCCCGCTGATCGGGCCGAACAACTACGGGGTGATGGCGCGCGACGCGGCTGGAGCGGAGACCTTCTATCAGGTGCTGGGCGTGGCGCAGGCGCAGAAGGACGGCCTGCCGCGGCTCGATGCGGGCATGGAGCCGCTGCTGGTGCACGAGGTGGCGCATTCCTACGTGAACCCGGCGGTGGAGCGCGGCCTGGAGCCCTTCTCCAGGGCCGCTCCCGCGGCCTTCGAGCTGGTGGCCGAGGACATGCGGGCGCAGGCCTACGGCGACTGGCGCACGCTGTGCTGCGAGTCCGGAGTGCGCGCAGCGACGGCGCTCTACATGCTGGACCGGCACGGGCCGCAAGCGCGGGACCGCAGCATCCACCACGAGGAGGCGCGCTCCTTCTATTGGACCGGCGACGTGGTGCGCCGCTGGGACGCGGCGCGCCGCGAGCAGGCCTTCGAGGAGTTCCTGCCGCTGCTCGCCGACGCGCTCCGCGACTGGGCGGCGCTGCCGCCCGAGCAGCGCCTGCCGCCATTCCGCGGCACCTTGAACAGCGCGCTGACCCTCCTGATGCAGTCGGAAGACGCCCTGTTCCTGCTGCCGGAGGACTCGGAGGCCCTGGCCGCGTACGCGCGCCAGATGCACGAGCGATTCCATGCCGCGTCAAAGGTGCGCCTCGCTTCCGCCGGCGAGCTGAGCCCGGAGGAAGCCGCCGGCCGTGCCCAGGTGGTGTACGGCTCTCCGCACAGCAACGTGCACGTGCGCCGCTGGCTGCAGGCGCTCCAGGCACGGCTGGATGCGGATGGCATCACGCTGGGCAGGCGCCGCTTCCAGGGCGCGCACCTGGTGCTCATCGCCTGCTGCCCGCTGGCGCCGGGATCCAGGGCCGCCGCCGTGGTCTACACGGCGGCCTCGGACCAGGACCTGGTCGGGGTGAACGGCGTGTTCCATGGGCCCACGGACTGGGTCGTGGCGCGCGCCACGGCGCCCGGCCAGTACACCGTGGTGGAGAGCGGCGACTTTCCCAAGAGCGCGGACGGAGACTGGCTGCCGCTACAGTAGCTCGCGTGAGCACCACTCTCGGCAGACGTTCCTTCCTCGGCCTCGCCGGCGTCGGCCTGGCCGGCTCGGCGCTGGGGGCCGGGATCTGGCGTTCCCGCCAGGACGGGCCGATCCGCCTGGGCAGCGGCCGCCACACCTACGAGTGGGTGCCGAACTGGGCGCAGCTGCCGGAAGGCATGTCCTTCGGCAACACCCACGGCTGCATCGTGACCGACGCCGGCAACCGCCTGCTCGTGAACACGGACACCGAGAACGCGGTCATGCTGTTCGATTCCGGTGGCAAGCTGCTGAAGACCTGGGGCAAGGACTACGCCGGGGGAGCCCACGGCATGGCCGTGGTGGCGGAAGGGCAGCAGGAGTTCCTGTACCTGGCCCACATCGGCCGCCACGAGCTGATCAAGGCCACGCCCGACGGCGAGGTGATCTGGACGCTGGGCTATCCCCGGGAGTCCGGCCTGTACGAGAACGCGGACCGCTACCACCCGACCAGCGTGGCGGTGGCGCCCAACGGGGACATCTTCGTCGCCGACGGCTACGGGCTGGGCTGGGTGCACCAGTTCGACGCCGGGCGCAAGTACCGGCGCTCCTTCGGCGGGCCGGGGACCGAGCCGGGGAAGATGCGGACGCCGCACGGCCTGTGGCTGGACACGCGCGGCAAGGAGCCCTTGCTGGCGGTGGCGGACCGCGAGAATCACCGCCTCCAGTTCTTCGACCTGGACGGCAAGCTCCACGGCCTGCTGGACCACGACCTGCGCCGGCCATGCCACGTGCATCAGCGCGGCGGTGACGTCGTGGTCGCCGACCTGGCCGGGCGCGTCAGCATCTTCGACGAGAAGAACCAGCTCGTGACCCACCTGGGCGACAACCCGGACGAGGGCAAGCGCGCGCAGAACGGCGTGCCGCGCGAGCAGTGGAAGGACGGCGAGTTCATCAGCCCGCACTGCGCCCACTGGGACCGCGGCGGCGACCTGTACGTGATGGACTGGCTGGCGCAGGGACGCGTGAGCAAGCTGCGCCGGGTGGCCTGACCCGCGCATGCAGCCGGCGCCGGTCCTGGATCCCGTGGAAGCGCGCGTGCTGGGCGTCCTGGTCGAGAAGGCGCTGACCACGCCCGACCAGTACCCGCTGTCGTTGCACGCGCTGGCGGCCGGCTGCAACCAGAAGTCGAACCGGCATCCGGTGCTGGACCTGCCCGAGCCCGAGGTGGCGGACGCGGTCGAGCGCCTGCGCGTCAAGCGCCTGGCGCTGGTGGTCCACACCGCCGGCGGGCGCGTGGAGCGCTTCGGGCAGCAGGCCATGGAGACGCTCGGCATCCACAAGGCCGAGCTGGCGGTGCTGGCGGAGCTGCTGCTGCGCGGCCCCCAGCAACCCGGCGAGCTGCGCGGGCGCGCCGAGCGCATGCACCCGCTGGCGACCCTGGAGGAGCTGTCCGCCGTGCTCGACTCTCTGAGCGGCAAGGGCTATGCGCGCCGCCTGGCCCCGGAGCCCGGCGCGCGCGCGCCGCGCTATGCGCACGCCTTCGGCGCAGCCGCCGACGCCGATGCCGCAGCCCCGGCGCCGCCGGCCGGAGCTACGGCGGCGGAGGGCGCCGGGGCCGAGCTGGAGCAGCGCGTGGCGGCCCTGGAGCAGGAGATCGCACGCCTCGCCCGCCACGTCGTCGAGCTGGCGGCTCGCGTCGAATCCGGCAGCGGCCCGCGGGCAGGGTGACGCGCGGCCTGGTTGCCCCCCTTGCTAGGCTGGGGGAGATGCCGGTGATCACGGAGACCGCGCCCGCGGTGCGATCGGAGGCCGTGCTGGCGCCGCGCTGGCACGTAATCCTGCTCAACGACGAGGAGCACACCTTCACCTACGTCGTGGAGATGCTGGGCGCGGTGTTCGGCCACTCCGCCGCCGCGGCCTGGGAGATGGCCCTGGCGGCCCACAGCTGCGGCCGGGCGGTCGTCTACACCGGCCCGCGGGAGACCGCCGAGTTCAAGCAGCAGCGGGTGCACGCCTACGGGCCCGACTGGCGCATGCGGCGCAGCGCCGGCTCCTGCACAGCGCTGCTGCGGCCCGCGGACTGATTCAGGGCGGCGCGCCGCGGCGCGGCGGCAGCACGGCGCCCGCGAGCAGCAGGCCGGCAACGATGGAGATGGCCACCATCGTCATCGCGAAGGCGGTTTCGATCCCGGCGAGGGTCTCCCGCTGCAGCAAGGCGGACAGGCTGCGGAAGCCGAGGCTGCCTGGCACCAGGATCACCATGCCCGGCACCAGGGGCACCGAGCTCGGCCGGCGCAGCCAGCGCTCGTAGGCGTTGCTGCCGAGGCCGAGGAAGAACGCGCCCATGCACGCCCCCAGCTCGGGACTGAGCCAGCGCGCGCCCAGGCGCGCGCCGAGCAAGGCCAGGAAGCAGGCGGCGAGGATCCAGCCCAAGGCGCGCGCCGGAGCCCGGAACAGCACCATGAGCGCCGGCACGGTCAGCAGCAGCGCGAAGGGACGGGCCCATGCCGGCAGGGGATGAGCCGGCTCGTGCAGCAGCGGCTCCAGCCCCGACGTGAGCTGCTGGGCCACGGCCACGCCGAAGATGATCTCCAGGAACACCACCGCGGCGCCGGTGAGGCGTGCCGTGCCCGAGGACAGGTGACGCATGGCGATCTCGTTGAGCGCGACCGTGAGCGTCAGCCCCGGAACGAGCACGATCAGGCCGGCCAGCGTGGCCATGCCGGCGCTGACCGGGAAATGGTGCGCGATCAGCGCCGCGGCGGCCGCCGCCACGAACGCGGCCAGGAGCTCGTACACCCGCGCGACCGCCGGCAGGGGCGCCGTGGCGCGGCTGAGCGTCCCCAGCGCCGTGCCCACGGCGCCGGCCGCCGCGCCTTCGGCCAGGCCGCCGCCGAGCAGCAGGGCCGCGCTGCCGGAGGCCAGTCCGTAGGCGGCCACCTCCTCCAGCGGGCCGTAGCGCGGCGCGCTCGCGAGCAGCTCCTGCGCGCGCGCCCAGCCCGCGTCCACGCCCAGGCGTGCGGCGATCACGTCTTCGACCAGCGCGTCGAGAGCGCTGAGCTTCTCCAGGTCCACGGCCCCGGGCTCCACACGGATGAGGCTGGTGCGCTGCTCCTCCGGAGGGCCGAATGCGGCGTACAGCGAGGTCGGCGTCGCGAAGAAGCGCGCCGTCAGTCCCAGGCGTGCGGCTGCCGCGCTCAGGGCCTCCTCGATCCGGTGCGACGGCGCGCCGAAGCGGTGCAGTCCCTCTCCGAGCAGGAGGAGGAAACGGATTGCTTGCTGCGGCTCAGCGCTCATGTCCGGTGGTGTCCGATTATGGGCGAGCGGTGGCAGCGACAGCAGCGCCAGGGGCGGCAGTGCTTCCGGCATTACAATCCGCTGCCCAACGCCGGACCCTTCGAAACCCCTCGCACCTCCCATGGCCCGTTCCCGCCTTTTCCTTGTGCTCGCCGTCGGCCTGGCCCTGGCTGCGGCACTGCTCGCCGCCCCCACGGCATTCGCGGCACGTCCGCTCGCCTCCGGTCCGCCGGACGGCATGGCCGCCGACGCTCCGTACTTCTTCAACTGCACCGCCTGCCACGACCAGTACGCGCTGAACTCCGGCGACGGCTCGCTGCAGATCGAGGGCGTGCCGCTGCGTTACACGCCCGGTGCCGCATACAGCCTCACCGTGCGCCTGCAGGACGCCGGCCAGCAGCGCTGGGGCTTCGAGCTGGCGGCCGTGGCCGACAAGAGCCACAACCCGGGGACCTTCACCATCACCGACCCGCTGCACACGCAGCTCTCCAACTCGGGCTTCGGTGATTACGTCAAGCACACCGAGGCCGGCACCTACGCGGGCACCGCCGGCGGCCCGGTGAGCTGGTCTTTCGAGTGGACCGCGCCTCCGGCCGGTGCCGGCACGGTGCGCTTCTACGCCGCCGGCAACGCCGCGGACGGCAACACAAGCTTTTTCGGCGACTACGTGTACTCGGCCGCCGTTGCCGCGCAGGAGGACACGGTGGCAGCCCCGGATCTGAGCTTGACCTTGCAGCCGGAGTCCACCTCCGTGCAGCGCGCCACCAGCTGGAGGGTGGCGGCGCGCGCGCGCAACCACGGCGCGAGCCCGCAGCCGGCGTACCTGGTGTCCCGCGTCCGGCTTTCCGGCGGCGGCTACTACCCGTCCAGCGGCTCGCTGCTGCCTCCCGTCCCGATGGACACGACGCCGGGGGACCAGGTGGATCGCTCGCTGCCCCATGCGATCCCCTCCGGAGCGCCGCTCCTGGACGCCACCTACGAGGCCTACCTCGTCACGCTCAGCCCGCTCACCATCCTCGCCTCCGACGACTTCCGCTTCAGCATCGTGCCTTGACCCGCCAGCCTGCGCCGCTGCTCCGTCCCGGGGCGGAGACGCACGTGCGTCTCGCGCCGCAGTGGCACGTGGTCCTGCTCGACGACGACGATCACACCTACGAGTACGTGATCGAGATGCTCGGGCGCCTGTTCGGCCATGCGCAGGCCACGGCCTGGCGCATGGCGCGGGAGGTGGACACCGCCGGGCGAGTGATCGTGTACACATCCCACCGCGAGCGCGCCGAGCTCAAGCAGGAGCAGATCCACGGTTACGGCGCCGATCCGCGCATCCCGCGCTGCCGCGGCAGCATGAGCGCGGCGCTGGAGCCGGCGCCGGGCTGACGCCTTGTTCACGCAGGGCCGGGCTGGCGCGTCCAGCCGCCGTAGCAGCGCAGGAACGCCAGGTACTCCGGCACGATCCAGCGCGCGCGGCCGTGGCTGCGAAACTCGTGCTCTGGAAAGGTTGTGGTGATCGCGACCGCGTGCATTCCGGCCGCCACCGCGGCCTCGACGCCGAGCAAGGCGTCTTCGAAGGCCAGGCAGGTGCGCGGGTCCACGTGCAGGCGGCGCGACGCTTCCAGGAACACGTCCGGGTGCGGCTTGCCGCGCGGCACCTGCTCCGAGCGCACGATCACCGGGAAGCGCTCGAGCAGGCCCAGCTCGCCCAGCGTGTGGGGCACGTTGGCCTCCGGCGCCGAGGTGGCGATGCCGCAGGGGATACGGTCGCGCTCGAGGAGCGCCAGGAAGCCGGTCAGGCCGGGCAGGGGACGGAGCTTGCCGGGGGACAGCTCGCGGTACAGCGTTTCCTTCTCGTCGGCGTAGCGGCGCAGTTCGTCCTCCGGCAGCGGTCGTCCGAACAGGATCGGGAAGATGTCGCGGTTGCGCTGCCCATCCAGGCGCCGGCGCAGCTGCGCCGTGATGGGGGGCAGCCCGTGGCGGCGCGCGAAGCGGTCGAAGGCCTCCTGGTGCAGCGGCATGTTGTCCACCAGGGTTCCGTCCAGGTCGAAGACGACGGCGCGCGGATGCATGAGCGTTAGGCTGATTCTCGGTGCCGCCGCCCGCTCCTGCCATCCCGCTGCCCGTGCTCCAGGGCCAGGTGGACCCGTGCCGGCCGCAGCGCCGCTCGCGCATGGGGCGCCGGCGCGCGCTGGTGCTGCTGGGCGTGCACGCCCTGGCGGCGGTGCACGTGGCGCACTGGCTGAGCGCCGGGCGCAGCCTGACGCCGCTGGAGCCCAGCGAGGCCATGGAGTTCTGCAAGCACGGGCTGGTGAACGCCGGCGCCCTGTTCTTCGGCCTGACCATCCTCAGCACGTCGCTGCTCGGGCGCTGGTTCTGCGGCTGGGCCTGCCACCTGGTCGCCCTGCAGGACTTGTGCCGCTGGCTGATGCTGCGCGCCGGCATCACGCCGCGTCCGCTGCGCTCGCGCCTGCTGCGCTGGGTGCCGGCGCTGGCTTTCGGCTACATGTTCCTGTGGCCGCTGGCCTACCGCGCCGTGCGCGGGGACAGCCTGGCGCCGCAGGCGCTGGAGCTGTCCACGCCGGGTTTCTGGGCCAGTTTCCCGGGTGTGGCCGTGGCGCTGCTGACCTTCGCCGTGTGCGGTTTCGCCGCCGTGTACTTCCTCGGCGCCAAGGGTTTCTGCACTTACGCCTGCCCGTACGGCGCCGCCTTCGGCGCGGTGGACCGGCTGGCGCCGGGGCGCATCCGCGTCACCGACGCGTGCCAGGGCTGCGGTCGCTGCACCGCGGTGTGCAGCTCCAACGTGGTGGTGCACGAGGAGGTGCGCCACTATGGGATGGTGGTGGACCCCGGCTGCATGAAGTGCCTGGACTGCGTGCACTCCTGCCCGACCAACGCCCTGTACTTCGGCTTCGGCGCGCCGGCCCTGGGCGCGCGCGGCCGCGACGCATCCGGGGTGCGGCGGCCGTCGTGGCTGCCGTGGACCGAGGATGTGGGACTGGCGCTGCTGTTTGCGCTGGCCTTCTGGAGCTTCCATGGCCTGAACGGGCAGGTGCCCTTCCTGCTGGCGCTGGGCTGGGCGGCGGTGCTCGCGTTCCTGGCGCTTGTCGCCGCGCGCCTCCTGTACGCCGCGGACGTGAAGCTGCTGCGCTGGCGCCTGAAGCAGCACGGCCGGCTGCAGCGGGCCGGCCTGGCCTTTGCCGGGGTGTTCGTGCTGCTGGAGGGCGTGTGGGCCCACAGCGCCCTGGTGCAATACCATGGCGCGCGCCGCGAGCAGGCGCTGCGGCGCGGCGCCTGGGCGGAGGCGGAGCGCCACGGCGCCTTCGTGGAGCGCTGGTCGCTGCTGCCCGATCCGTCCAACGGCTTCGACCTGGCCTACGCTGCGCTACGCAGCGGCCGCCCGCAGGAGTTCGAGTCGCGCATGCGCGCCCTGCTGGCCGGCGATCCGCGGCGCTTCCTGCTGCGCTACGAGTACGGCAACTTCCTGGCCCGATCCGGCCGCGCCGCAGAGGCCAATTCTCAGTACCAGTCCGCGCTCGAGGCCGTGGCGCGCGAGCGCGTGCCGGCGCCGGCACGGGTCGAGCTGCACGTCGCCTACGGCCTTACCCTGGCCGCGTCCGGACGCTACGCTGATGCCGAGGTCCAGGGCGGGCTCGCCCTGATCCTTGCTCCCGGCGATCCGCTGGCCTTGCAGCTGCTGCAGGATCTCCGTAACCGCGCGCCGGAGCAGGATTAGCGCCTCGGAACCAAGGGAACCATGAACCAACGCCTGACCTTCGTCCTGTTCGCGCTGGCCGTGACGCCGGTGGGAGTGCTCGCGGCTACCTCGTGGAACCACGGTGGAGGCGCGGGGCCGGCGATCGGCGCGGACGTGAAGGTGAGCGCCCTTCCCGACCTGCATCGCTGGGGCCGGGTGGGCACGGTGTCCTCCTTCAATCTCGGCACCACCGTCTGCAACATCGGCGACGAGATCATTCCGTGGGTCGCGAGCACCAATCATCACCCCGCGATCATCAACAACCTGTACCGGCTCAAGGACGGGCGCTTCGAGCAGGTCGGGATGGGCTGGGTGAAGCACGGCTTCTTCTCGACCAACTCGGACGGCTGCGGGACGTGCCAGGATCCGGGCTCCGGCAGCCTGCTCGGCCTCGGCTGCTCGGACACGTACTCGGCCATCCTCAACGGCGACCAGTCGCGCCTGGGCCCGCGCTCGGACGTCAACGCCTTCACCGGCGTGTTCCCGTATCCGCCCACCCTGAACAGCGGCACCGGGCGCCTGAGCGGCCGCGTGCAGATCCAGGACGGCGATCTGGACCCGGGGCTCAATCCCGGAGCCAAGTACTTCTTCGAGGGCCATTACGTGGTGCTCGAGGACGCCCAGGACGGCAACGGCGACAACAACGCCTCCCACCGGCGCGTGCGGGTCACGGGCACCGCCCCCAACTGGACCCTGGACTTCGACGGCCAGCCGGTGCAGCAGCGGCCGGCGCTCGAGGCCTGGAGGGACAACGATCCGTCGGTCGTGATCACGGAGCTGCGCGTGCCGGGCGAAGGCCGGTTTCTGCTCGGCTACAACGCGTACGACAACGGCGACGGCACCTGGAGCTACGAGTACGCCCTGTACAACCAGAACTCCGACCGCTCGGCCCGCGGTTTCGCCGTGCCCGTCCCCTCCGGTGCCAGCGTCACCAGCCCGGGATTCCATGATGTGGACTACCACAGCGGCGAGGTCTACGACGGCGCCGACTGGCAGTACAAACTGGCGCGCGGCCACGCCGCATGGTTCACGTCCGCGTACGCGGCGAATCCCGACGCCAACGCCCTGCGCTGGGGCACGATCTACAACTTCCGCGTCACCTGCGACCGCCCGCCCGGGCCCTCGGTGCTGCAGGTCGGCCTGTTCAAGCCCGGCACCCCCAAGAGGCTGACGGTGGCCGCGATCGGGCCGAATTGAGCCCATGGCGGTCGAGATCCGGCTCAGCTACGAAGGCGGCCTGCGCTGCGCGGCCGTGCACGGCCCCTCCGGCGCGCGCCTGCACACGGACGCGCCCGTGGACAACCACGGGCGCGGCGAGGCCTTCTCGCCCACCGACCTGGTGACCGCAGCGCTCGGTGCCTGCATGCTGACCATCATGGGCATCGTCGCGGAACGCCACGGGATCGACGTGCGCGGCGTCACCGTGCGTCTGGAGAAGCACATGCTGGCCGATCCGGATCGCCGCATCGGCCGCCTCCCCGCCGTCATCACCGTGCCCGGGCGCGTGAGCGAGGAGCACAAGAAGCTGCTGGAGCGGGCGGCACTGACCTGCCCGGTGCACAAGAGCCTGGATCCGCGCATCGAGCGTCCGGTGCAGTTCGTGTGGGCCGGCGAGACCGCCGCGGCGGCGCACGCCTGAGCGCGCCAGCCCTTCCTCAGTTGCAGCCGCTGCGGCGCCAGGTATCGAGCAACTGGGTCAGCCGCGCGCGGATCCCGGCGTAGAGCAGCTCGTTGTAACGGTTGACTTCCTGCTCGGGGTCCAGCGTCAGGTCGTAGAGCTCGTGCATGTCCCCGGGGTGCGCGATGAGCACGTACGCGCCGTCGTGGACCATCCACGAGGCGGGTGCGATCTCGGCGGCGCTGAACACAACCTCGTGGATCGGCGGGCCGCCCTGCGCCAGCTGCAGGAAGGACTCCCCCGTGGTTCCGGGCGGCGCCTGCAGGCCCAGCACTTCGTAGATCGTCGGCGCGATGTCGCTGCCCTGGACCAGCTCGTCCACCGCGGTGCCCGGCGGGAACAACGGCGCGTACTGCACGATCAGGGGCACGTGGACGATGGACTCGTACGTGCCGAAGCCCTTCTCGAACACGCCGAGCTGGCCGGCCATGTCGCCGTGGTCCGGCGTGAACACGATCATGGTGCGGGCCAGCTCGCCGCTCTGCTCCAGCTGCTGGAGGATCTGGCCGATGTAGCGGTCGGTCTCCTCGATGCAGCCCAGGTACGCCAGGTAGTGCGCCAGCGAGTCGACGGCGTCGAGGTGGTCGAAGCCGTTGGCCCGGAAGCGCTGGCGCTGGAACAGGGGCTTGTTGGCCCATACGGCCAGGTCCGGCAGCGGCGCATCGACGTCGGCGGGATCCATGCCGGCCACCGTGCCGTGCTGGGGGACCCAGGGCGGGTGCGGGTACTGGTAGCTCAGATACAGGAACCATGGCTGCCCGACGCTGGCCTGCAGGAAGGCGAGGGCGTCATCCGTGATGAGCTGCTGCAGCTGCAGGCCGGCAGGAACGCGATTCATGCCGGTGCGGTACTCCTGCGACTGCCACAGCAGGGAGTTCCCGGGCCGGTAGCCCAGCGAGCGCAGGTGCAACAGGTACACGCCCATGTCGCGCGCCTGCTGGAAGCCCTGTTGCGCCCCGGATGCGCGGTTGTGGATCTTGCCGAACGCGGCCGTCGCATAGCCGGCGCGCGCCAGCTTCTCGGCCAGGGTGACTTCCGAATCGGGCAGGCGGAAGCTCTCACTGAGGGCGCCATGGCACATGGGCGGCTTGCCGGTCAGGAGCGAGCAGCGCGACGGATGGCACGTGTCCGCATCCACGTAATAACGCCGGAAGAAGGTGCCGTTCTGCGCCAGCCGGTCCAGGTTGGGAGTCTGGATCGCCGGGAGGCCGGGTGAGGTGAAGCCCAGCCAGTCGTATGCGAGCTGGTCCATGGTCAACAACAGCACGTTGGGCGCGCCGGCGCCGGCCTGCTCGCTGCGCACCGCGGGGTCCTGAGCCGGACCGGGGCCGGGCGCCTGCCCGGGCGCGGGGGAATGCCTCAGAAAAGCGCCGAGGACAAGGGCGAGGAGGACAGAACGCATGACTTGGCGCGTGGAGGCTGGATGTGCCGGCTGAGGGGAAAAACCGGCGCTGGCGGAGTGCACCCGCACTCCTCATTGTACCGGGCGCGCGTGCAGGCCCGGCTATTGCGGCGGCGCGGACGACGGCGCGGCCGGCGGCGTCTCGATCCACTCGGCCAGGAACAGGTTCGTGTCGAATTTGCCCGCGTTCTTGCGATTGCTGGCGAACACCAGGCGGCGGCCGTCAGGGCTGAACATGGGGAAGCCGTCGAAGCTCGGATTGAACGTGAGGCGCTCGTTGCCGCCGCCGTCGGCATGGATCAGGTAGAGGTCGAAGTCGCGGCCGGCGGGGTCGGCCTGGTTGCTGGCGTAGATGATGCGGCGGCCGTCCGGGTGCCAGTATGGCGCGAAGTTGGCGGCGCCGTTGTCGGTCAAGGCGCGTTTGTGGGAGCCGTCGGCGTCGCACAGCATGAGCTGCAGCGCCACGGGCTCGATGGAGTCCTGCTCCAGCAGGGCGAGGTAGCGTTGGCGTTCCGCATCCGTGCGCGGGTGGTAGGCCCGGTACACCAGCCGGCGGCTGTCCGGGGAGAAGAACGCGCCGCCGTCGTAGCCCAGCTCGTCGCTGATGCGCGCCGCGCCCGAGCCGTCCACGTTCATGACGTACAGGTCGAGGTCGCCGTCGCGACGCGAGGTGAAGACGATCTTGCGCCCATCCGGGCTGACGGTGGCCTCGGCGTCGTAGCCGGGCGCGGGCGCGAGCGGCCGCAGCGCACCCGTCTCCAGGTTGCGCACGTACAGGTCGTACTCCGGATAGATCTTCCAGATGTAGCCCTTGGAGTAGTCGGGCGGCGGTGGGCAGTCGGCACCGGAGCCGTGCGTGCTCGCGAACAGCACCTCGGTGTCGTCGGGCAGGAAGTAAGCGCAGGTGGTGCGTCCCGTGCCGGTGCTGACCAGGCGGCGCGCACCGCTCAACAGGTCCAGGACGTAGATCTGATCGCAGGGGTGGCTGCCGACGGTCGCCTGGTACACCAGGCGGTCGCCGCCGAAGCTGAAGTAGCCTTCGGCGTTCTCTCCGGCGGCCGTGAGCCTGCGGATGACGCCGAAGCGCGCTTCCCCAGGGTAGCCCAGGTCTTCCCGCTGGGGCAGGCCGGGTTCCTGCGCGGCCGCGAGGGGCGGTGCGGGGTCTTGCAACAGCAGCGCGAGTAGGAGGAAGCTCACGGTTTCCGTGGGAGAGGAGGGACGGGATCGAAGCCACCGCGGCACAACGGCTGGCAGCGCAGCAGGCGCCAGGCGGCAAGGGCCAGGCCCTTGAGCGCGCCGTGCGCCTGCACCGCCGCGAGCGCGTAGTGCGAGCAGGTCGGCTCGAAGCGGCACTTTCCCGGGCCGAGCATCGGACTGATGGCAGCCTGGTAGCAGCGGATCCCGGCGGCGATCAGTGCCCGCATGCGTCTCCAAGTTTGCGCTGGATGCGCCGGGCCAGCGTCACCAGTTCGTCACGCAGGTGTGCCAGGCTGTGCTGGCCGGGGCGCGCCACCGGGATCACCACCAGGTCCAGGTGCGGCAGGTGGCGGCGTTCCAGGCGGAACGCCTCCCGGCACTGGCGCCGGAAGCGGTTGCGGGCCACGGCCGACTTGCTGTAGCGCAAGCCCACGCTCAGGCCCAGGCGGGGGGTGGCGGGGTTCAAGCCGGGGGCCGCTACGACTAGAATGCACCGCCCTCGGGCCCGGAGTCCTCCCGCGTGGATGCGCGCGAAGTCCTTGCGGCTGCGCAGGCGGGCCTCCCGGGGCAGCCGCAGGCCGGCGCCCGACGGCGCCGGCCAAGTTCGACCGTCCGCGTCGGCTTCGGGACCCATGGTGCTGCATCACGATACGACCGGCCTGCCCTCGGATCCGCCCCGGCCGCCCGCCGGGCCGCGGCCGGTGTATCGCGTGGACGCCGCCGCGCCTGCGGCGTCCGCCGCCGAGGAGATCGTGGCCGGCCTGCGCCGGCACTGGGAGCGACTGCCGGCGGCCCTGATCCTGGCTGCCGACAGCGTCTACTCGCGGCTCGTGGAGCAGCTGCGCGCCCGTCTTGCCGGAATGGAGGCGCAAGCCGGTGACGGCGCGCCCGGCGAGTCGGTGCGCGCCGCGCTGCACGGGGGCGACACGCTGGTCTGCGGCGGCTATTTCCTGGCCGCCGGGACCGGGCCTGGGCGTTTCGCTCCGGCGCTGTTCGTGAACCTGGGGCCGGGCTCCCGCCTGCTGGCGGAGCCCCTGGTCGTGGGGCCGCTGCTCGGCGTGGCGCGCTCCGCCGATCCGGGCGCCGCCGACGGCTTCCTCCGCGCGCTGCACGGCGCCTTCACGCTGCGCCCTTTGCGCTGTGCGCCGCCACCTGGTCCGCCCACCTGAGAACCTCTCCATGGAAAGCACTGCACTCGAGCACGGCATCGCTCCCGAGAACGTCCACGACACGCTGCGCCGCTGGATGCTGGCCGACGGCCTGCCGCTGGTGCTGGACCTGGAGGCTTCCCGCGGCACGACCCTGGTGGACGCCCGCAGCGGCCGCTCGTACCTGGACTTCTTCGGCTGCTTCGGCAGCAACCCGATCGGCTGGAACCATCCGGCGCTGCGCGACCCGGCCTGGCTCAAGTCCGCCGAGGGCGCGCTGGTCAACCGGCCGTCCAACTCCGACCTGTACAGCCCGGAGATGGCCGAGTTCGTGGACGCCTTTGCGCGCCTGGCCCTGCCCGCCGGCTGCCGCCACCTGTTCTTCGTGGACGGCGGGGCGCTGGCGGTGGAGAACGCCCTCAAGACCGCCTTCGACTGGAAGGTGCGGCGCAACCGCGGCAAGGGCGTGGACGCCGACGTGGGCACCCGCATCCTGCACTTCCGCCATGCCTTCCATGGCCGCACCGGGTACACGATGAGCCTGACCAACACGCTGCCCGTGAAGACGGCGCTGTTCCCCAAGTTCGACTGGCCGCGCGTGTCCAGCCCGGCCCTGATCTTCCCGGTGACCGAGGACAGCCTGCGCAGCGTGCGCGCAGCCGAGCAGGCGGCGCTGGGCGAGGTGGACGCCGCGTTCGAGCGTTACGGCGACGACATCGCCGCCATCCTGATCGAGCCGATCCAGTGCGAGGGCGGCGACCGCCACTTCCGCGCCGAGTTCCTGCAGGCGCTGCAGGCGCGTTGCGAGCGCTACGACTGCCTGTTCGCGTGCGACGAGGTGCAGACCGGCTTCTTCACCTCCGGCAAGCCCTGGGCGTTCCAGCACTACGGCATCCAGCCGGACATCGTGAGCTTCGGCAAGAAGGCGCAGCAGTGCGGGCTCTTCGCCGGCCCCAAGATCGACCTGGTGCCGGGCAACGTGTTCGAGATCGCCGGACGCATCAACTCCACCTGGGGCGGGAACCTGGTGGACATGCTGCGCGCGACCCGCATCCTGCAGGTGGTGCACGAGGAGCGGCTGGCGGACAACGCCGCGCGCCAGGGCTTGCGCTGGCTGGAGGGCATGGCGGCGGTGGTGGCGCGCCATCCCAGGCTCCTGAGCGGCGTGCGCGGTCTCGGCCTGCTCATGGCCTTCGACCTTCCGGGAAGCGAGCTGCGGGACAAGTTCCTGGGCTCGTTGAAGGAGCACGGCCTGCTGGCGCTGAAGTGCGGCGAGCGCACGATCCGTTTCCGCCCGCACTTGGCCGTCGGATCGGACGATGTGGATCAGGCGATCGAGCTCACCGCAGCTACTTGCGCGGACTTCCGAGCCTGATCGAAAGTAAGGGGCGCGCCGGATGGCCGGCGGGAGCCGGTCCCGCTGGCATGGGCGCGAAGTCTTCGCCCAAGACCCTGCCGGGCCAATAGGCCATCCCTATAATCCCGGACTCCCCCAATGGCTGACCTATCCCCTTGGGTCAGCCTCCCTTGTGCCCGTGGACCGCTCCATGCATCACGGTCTGCCCTCTGCCTCTTTCCGGATCCTGCGCGGGCTGTTCGTGCCCGCGCTGCTCCTTCCCCCGCTGGCGGGCGCGTTCCTGCACGCCCCCCACGACAACGCCTACTCGGTGGCGGTCGGCATCCTGTCGGACGGCCGGGAGGAGGTGGTGGTGGTCACCGACGACAAGACCGTGCTCAGCTCACGGGACGGTCTGATCAGCTTCGGCCTCCTGACCGGCGACGAGCTGGACACGGAGCGGCCCACCACGGTGAGCTACAACCCGAGCCTGCTGTGGGGCAACGGGCTGGGACAGGGAATATTCTTCATCGGCACGGAGAACGGCGTGTGGCGCTACCAGCCGGACGAGGTCGGCGGCATGGGCACCGTGTCCAAGTTCTCCGACGGACTGCCGCTGCAGGGAGTGCAGCGCAAAGTCAAGTACATCGTCAGTCCGGATGGCAGGGGGCCAGGCCAGCAGCCCAGCTTCCTCCTGACCTCGAACGGCAAGCTGTACCGCCTGGGCAGCGGCAGCGGCGGCGGCCGCTGGGGCCAGGTGTTCGACGCGGGCCGCAACGTCGGCATCGGCGGCATTGCGCTGTCGCCGTCGTTCGACTACCGCGCCGCCAACGAGACGGCCAACGTCTTCCTGGCGGTCAATGAGACCCTGTACCGCTCGCGCGACGGCGGTGCCCCGGGCACCTGGGAGACCGTGGAGGTGTTCAGCGGCTGGCACATCACCGCGCTGGCGCTGGACGCCGACTACGGCAGCACCACCGCGGCCAAGGTGTACGTGGGCCTGGGGCGCGAGGCCTTCACCGCCACCGGCGACCAGGGGGAGATCCACGTCTCCGGCGACGACGGCGACAGCTTCACGCGCGAGTTGACGCTGGGCACCAGCGTCATGTCCATCGCCGCGGCGCCGGACGGCCCCGAGCGCGCTGCCACGGTCTACGCCGTGGGACGCGAGTACCCCGGCGTCAACGGTTATTCCAACACCGGCGTCCTGATGAGCCGCAACCGCGGCCAGACCTGGAGCGACGAGGGCAACGACCAGTGCTTCGGCCTGGAGCACGAGCCCGGCCACGCCTCGGGCTACCGCCCGCTGCGCTTCGTGGCGCAGCTCGTGGTCTTGCCCGACTACGCCAACACGGGCCGGGTCCTGTACGGCCGCAACGAGGGCCTGTTCCTGAGCGAGAACGAAGGGCACCTGTGGTGGGAGCTCGCGCTGCGGACCACTCTGGAGGCGCGCAACGTGGCCGTGGCCACGGACATCTTCGAGCACCAGCACGTGTTCGCCGCCAGCTACGGCCAGGGCCTGCAGAATCACGACCTCAGTTCCGGAGTGGAGTACGCCGCGCCCCAGAACATGGGGCAGGTGCACACCTTGCCGCTGGCGGTGTCGCCGAACTTCGTCTTCGACGGCGCCGCGTACGCGGGCGGGACCAGCGGCATCTGCGGCTGGTTCGATCCGGTGGTAGACCCGCCGAACAACCGCTACGGCATCATCGGGGCGCGCACGCTGCCCCTGACCGAGGTCGGCACGGGACGGCGCCTGGTGCGCTACATCCGCAGCCTGGCGCTGTCGCCGGGCTTCAGCGCCGCCGCCGACAGCCTGGACCAGGTGATGTACTTCGGCGCCTGGGCCAACGAGATCTACGTCAGTCTCGACGGCGGCAACACCTACCAGAATGCCAACGGCGTGGTCGGCGGCGGACCGCTGCCGTATGCCGTCAACCTCGCCATCGCGCCCAGCTTCCAGCCGGCGCCGCCGCACAGCGACGTGTACCTGTGCGGGCAGTCCGGCGAGATCTATCGCATGACCAGCAACAAGTGGAACCTGGTCACGGACCTGGAGAAGCCGGCCAACGGGCTGGTCATCGATCCCACCTACGATCCCGTGACGAACCGGCGCCTGTGGGTGGCCATGGACAACGGCGACGGCGTCATGGAGATCCTGGACGACAGCGTTCCCAGCGTCAACTCGGCCGGCGCCGGGCTGCCGCGGCTGCGGGTCACCGGCCTGGCGGTGGGCATGTCGGCCGGCGAACCCTGGCTGTACGCCGCCACCTGGTCCAGCGGCGTGTACCGGCTGCGCCTGCCGGGGGAGCAGACCTGGGAGCAGCTGACGATCGACGGCCTGCCCCGGGCCTTCGTCAAGGGCATCGCGCTGGCGCCCGGATGGCCGAGCGACGCCCGGGTGTTCGTGGCCACCGGCGATGGCGTGTTCGTCCTGGATGAGCAGAGTCCGACCCCGCTCTGGAAGCCGGTGTTCCAGGCCCAGGTCCTGGACAACCGGCAGGCGAGCATCCTGCAGTTCTCGCCGCAGAACTCCAAGGTCACCGACCCGACCCTGCCCTGGAAGTGGGACCTGGACAGCAGCAGCAACGTGCCCGGAGATGGCTTCGGCGAAGACGTGAGCGTGGCCCGCGACGACGGGGACTTCCTGCTGTTCCGTGGCGTCGCCAAGAGCCTGGCCTTCCACACCTATGGAGGACCGGACCGCGGCACCGTGGTCTTGAGCGCCGTCCGGATTGCCGACGGCACGCCGCTGGGCAGCGTCAGCGTTGACCTCGGCCTGGAGCCGGAGGGGCGTTCCATCATCACTCTGGACTTCGGGTTAATCACTCCGGTCGCGGTGGAGGGCCGCGTGGACGTGCAGCTCGACCCCGGCGAGACGGTCGTGCACGACGTGATCCAGTTCAACCAGTAGCCGCGCTCAGGGCAGGGCGCGCCAGACCTCCAGGAAGCCGCCGCTGCCGCGCTCGGCCAGGGCCGCGCGCAGGCGCGCCACGAGATCCGCGATCTCAGCGACACCGCTGGCGGCGGACGCCTCGTCGAGCAGCGGCTGGAGCGCCGCCGCGTCGCGGCCGCGCTCGGCCAGGCCCGCGGCCCGCTCCAGCACCTTCCAGGCCTTCTGCGCGCTCTTCCAGGCCGCGTCCTTCTCCAGCTCCTTGAGGCCGGCCGCGGCCTGCTCGCCGCTGGCCGTGCCGGCGAAGTCGCCGGCCGTGGCCGCGAGCAGCCGGTGCGCGCGCAAGGGCGCCGCCGCGCGCAGCTGCAGCGCCTCGGCGAGCTGCGCGGCGCCCTGCTCCATGACCTGCTGGCGCAGCGCGCGCGCGGCGCGCACGCTGGCGTCGAAGGGCGCGTCCAGGTCCGCCAGCGGATTCAGGGTCTCCATGGCTTCCTTCCAGCGGCCGGCGGCCACATGCCCGCGGCCGGACTCCAGGGCCGGGGCCAGCGCGGCGATCTCGCGCAGGCGGCGGCGCTCGGCCAGGTCGGCCAGGGCGCCGTCCACGAAGGTTGCGCCGGCGCCGGGCTCCCAGCCGACGCCGATCTTCAGGCCCGGGTCGCCCTCCCAGGCCACCGTTCCGTCCACGTCCACCACCAGCACGCGCGGCAGGCCGAAGCCGCCGGAGCGCAGGTTGTAGGCCGCGTAGGTCTTGCTGGCGCCGTCCCAGCCGACGGCGACGTCCGGCATGGGGTGCTCGCCCAGGTAGCTCTGGATCACGGCCGGCGCGTCCTGGTTGTTGGACAAGGCCACGAAACGGAAGCCGAAGGGGCCGTACGCCTCCGCCAGGTGCTGGTAGTACTGCGTCACCGGGATCAGTTTGTCCTGCGTCGGCGTCCAGAAGATCAGGACCACGGGGTGGCCCAGGAGCTCGTGCAGCGGCGGCAGCGGCCCGCCCTGGATCCAGGTGTGCACGTCCAGCGGCGGCGGCGCGATTCCGGAGAAGCTGCCCGGCTGGCGTGCCTCTGCGCTCTCGGCGATGCGCTGCATGGCGAACTCGCGCTCGATGCGGGCCGCCGGATCGTGGGGGTCCCGCGCCAGCAGGCGGATGTTCTGGTAGTAGCAGGTGCCGACCCCGGTGATCAGGCCGAAGCCGCCGCGCACGGAGTCGCGGCTCGGCATCTGCATGGAGCGGATGTAGCGGTCGTTGAGGTAGACGTCCACGGTGTCGCCCACCACGTCCACGCGCAGCTTCTGCCAGTCCAGGTCCACATGCACCTGGCGGTGCTCGCGCACGCTCCACTGCCCGCCGTTCTGCGTGCTGATGTCCAGGAAGCCCTTGGGATGCAGCACCACGGCGTGCGTGTTGGTGGCGTCCTTGCGCCCGAAGCACAGGCCCAGGAGGCTGGCGCCCGGCTCGAAGCGCATTTCCGCCTCCAGCGAGAAGTCGGAATCAAAGGTCACGTCGCACGTGAGCTCGCGCGTGACGAAAGTGCCGGCGGCCGTGGACGGATCCGGCGCCACCGCGCCCTCGATCATGTTGCCGTAGGCGCGGTAGCCGTCGCCGCCGGACGAGGACCAGCCGTCCAGGTCGAGCTCGTTGTAGGCCACGCGCCAGCGCGCCAGGCTCTTGCCGGTGGCGCGCGCCACCTCCGAATAGAAATCCAGCGCTTCCGGCAGGGAGAACTGGGCGCTCATGCGGCGCGCCACCTCCAGCGCCATGGTCGGGAGCTCGCGCTCGCGGTAGCTCCTGGCCAGGGCCAGCCCGTCCTCCAGCAGCTTCTTGCGCAGGCCGGCGTGGCGGCGGAACAGCGGATCCAGCTCCTCCATCTTCTTCTGCGCCACCGGGTAGCGCGCGTCGCCGATGAGGCCGCGCAGCTCCAGCTCGCGGCTGAAGTCCCGGTACAAGGCCGCGGCGCGGTCCAGGTTCTCCTGCTGCTCGAGCGCTGTAGCCAGCTTCCACAGCACCTCCGGATCCTCGGCGTAGTGGCTGTAGGCTTCCTCGTAGAACTGCACGGCCAGGTCGGTCTCGCCGCGCCCGCTCGCGGCGTCGCCGAACTCCAGCGCGCCGGCGCCGGCCTCCTTCTTGCCGATCTGGACGTCGCGCAGCTCCAGCAGCCAGTCGCGCCACAGCTCGCTCAGCTCGTCCAGGGTCTGCACCGGCGAGCGCGGATCCGCCAGCACCACAGACTCGAAGTGCGTGGCGGCGTCGCCCTGGTGGGCGGACGCGTTGCTGTTGTAGTAGGCGTGCAGGGCGTCGCGGTAGACCGGCTGGCCCTCGCCGTCGCGGTAGTTGTAGAGGAAGTACACCACGCCCCAGGTGGGCGCGTACCAGGGCGGGCCCCATTCGTAGTCGCCTTCCACCACGATCCGGAAGGTGGGGGCGTTCTCGGGGTCCTGCCATTCGCCGCTCGCGTCGCGCACACCGTCGCCGGAGTGGCGCATCCAGCCCTTCTCCAGGCGCGCCGCCAGCGGGAACAGGCGGTGATTGGGCACCTGGTTCCACTTCACGCTGCCGTTGCTGAGGATGGTGCAGCCCTCGAAGAACGAGGCGTAGGCCTCGTTCAGCCAGCCGGGCACGCCGCCCTTGCCGGTCAGGCTGACGAACTGGTGCGCCGCCTCGTGGAACAGCGTGCCGTACATCTCGCGGATGGACTCGCGGCCGGTCTGCCCGCCCACGTAGGTCTCCACCGCGTCGCCCGTGAAGTGACCGCCCGACCACTCCACCGGCGGGCCTACGCCCAGCTTGAGGTACTCGTCGCGGTCCTTGAAGATGCGCACCTCGATCTTGGGCGTCGGATCGCCGTCCAGCTTGTAGCGGAAGAACTGGCGGTAGAAGCCGTTCATCTGCTCCATGGCGATGCTGGAGGTCTGCAGCACCACGAAGCCGGCGTCGGTGCGGTAGCGGTAGTTCTCGCCATCCTTGGTCCAGGCGGCGTCCCAGGTGGCGTGCTTGGCGTCTTCCGTGGCCACCCATTCGGGGCTCACGCCGAAGGTCGGGTCGCCGCCGGCGTATACGTCCTCGGTGGCGACGTCCGCGCTGCCCTTGCGCCGCACGTCCACAACCCCCTTGCGCGCCGGCACGTTCAGCGGATCCACGATCAGGATCTCGTCGTACACCGCCAGCGCCGAGTGGAAGCGCTTGCGCTTGACGTGTTCCTGGGCGATGCCCAGCAACTCGGCCACGTAGTGGTCGGACAGCCGCCGCAGTTCGTCGGCGCTGGCGTCGAGCAGCAGCAGCTGCTCGCGCGCCGCTTTGCGCTCGGCGCCCTTGACCAGCGGCTGGTCCGAGGCGTCCACCACGTCCAGCCAGCGGTGCCAGGCGTAGACGGCGGTGTCCGTATCGCCCAGCGCGAGCGACATCTCGGCCAGCAGCCGCAGGGCGCCGAGGTGGCGGTCATCGCGCTCCAGGGCGCGCTCCACCGCCAGGCGCGCCTCCTCGGGCTTGCCTTCGTCGCGCAGGCGCACAGCCTGCTCCAGGTAGCGCTGCACGAAGGGGCTGTCGCCGGCGGCCGGCCGCAGCGGCACGTAAGCCGGCGCCTGCGGGGAGAGGAGGAGGGCGAGGGCGGCGAGGAGCATGGGTCGGTCAGGACAGCGTGAGAGCGCGCCGCCGGAGTTGCCCGCAGGCGGCGTCGACGGCGCCGCCGAGGCTGCGGCGCAAGGTCACGGACAAGCTGGCGCGGCGCAGGGCCTCGGCGAAGGCGTCCTGGGCCGCGCGCTCCGGTCTGTGATAGTCCAGGCCGGCGACCGGGTTGTACGGAATGAGGTTGACGTGGCAGCGGCGTCCCTGCAGCAGGTGCGCCAGCGCCTGGGCCTGCCGCGGCGCGTCGTTGACCCCGCGCAGGAGCACGTACTCCACGGTGTACTCGCGGCCGGCGGCGGCGAACAGGCGGTCGGCTTCCTCCAGCGTCTCTTCCAGCCGGCGCCTGCGCACGCCCGGCACCAGCTCATGGCGCAGCGCGTCATCGGGCGCGTGCACGGACAAGGCCAGCGTCACCGGCCGCCCCCAGGCGGCGATGCGCGCCAGCGCGCCCGCCGGCGCCACCGTGGACACGGTGATGCGGCGCGCGCTGAAGCCGCCGCCCGCCGGCGCGATCAGGGCGTCGAGGGCCGCCAGGGTGGCGTCCAGGTTGAAGCCGGCGTCGCCCATGCCCATGACCACCAGCCGGTGAAACTCGCCCTGCTCCTGGCGCAGCACCAGCACCTGCTCCAGGATCTCGCCCGCAGTCAGGTTGCGTTCCAGACCCTCGAGCCCGCTGGCGCAGAAGCTGCAGCGCACCGGGCAGCCGACCTGGGTGCTGATACACACGGTGCGCCCGCGGGTGCCCGGCATTCCGACCGCTTCAGCGGAGGCACCGTCGGGATAACGCAGCAGCAGCTTGAGCGCGCCATCGCTGGCGCCGGAGCGGCGCTCGACCTGCGCCGTGCGCAACGGCTCCTCCGCGGCCAGCCGGCGCCGCAGGGCCGCCGACAGGTCGCTCATGCTGTCCCAGTCGGTCACGCCGCGGCGCAATACCCAGTGCGCGGCGCTGGCGCCCTGATACGCGGCGGCGCCCAGGGCCTCGAAACGGCCCGGCCAGTCGCCGGGGGGCAGGTCCAGGAGCCGCGCGCTCACGCCGGCTGCTCCCGCTGCACCAGGGTGTCGTAGGTCGCGCGCGCCCAGCGCTCGGCGGTCGCGTCGTCGGGCGGATTCACGCCGGCCACGCCCTCGTGCCCGCCGCCGCCGTAGGCGCGCAGCAGGTTGCCGAGGTGGGTGCGGTTGCGCGGCCGGTTCCAGGGGTTGCTGGCGGCGGTGATGTGCACTCCGGCACGCGTCGGCAGCAGCGTCACGGCGTAGTGCAGCTCCGGATACAGGTAGAAGGGAGCGAAGCGCTCGCGCCGGATCTTCTTGCTGCGCAGGTCGGCGAACAGCACGGTCTCGGTACGGTCCACCACGCGCGCCGGGAAGCTCTCCAGCGCCTGGTCGCGGTTGCGCGCCGCCCGGCGGTGGCAGCGGTCGATCTCCTCGTCCTCGGCCACTTCCGGCAAGGTGTGGCGGCGCATCAGCGCCACGATGCGGTCATAGAAGTCGAAGTCCGGGGCGCAGGTCAGGGCGCGGTTGATGCGCAGGGCCGGCTCCTCGCCGAACAAGGCCTGCTGTGCGTCGCGGAAGTGCGCGGCGTCGATCATGTCGGACCAGCGCGCCAGCTCGTGGTGGCGCGGGACCGGCTCGAATTCCCAGCGCTCCTGGCCGTGGCGCAGGATGATGGGCGGGCAGGACAGCGCCGCGGGATCGAAGCGATGGCGCTCGCCCTCGCGGTACAGCGCCCGGTCGGCTTCGCTCAGGAAGGTGGTGGGGTGATGGTCGAACCAGTACTCGGCGCGCGGATGGAAATGGAAGTCCACCAGGGCGAAGCGCTCGCCAAGCGCGAACTGGCTCCAGTCCAGGGTGCGGTCGAAGTTGACGCCGGACCAGTGCAGCTCGCGCTCGCCGCGGCACGCCTCCAGCGCGTCGGCCAGGATGGCCGCCGCGGCCATGCCGTCGAAGTCCCGGTGGTAATAGATGCGCAGCACGGCGAATGGCTTAGCCTAGCGCAGGCCGTCCTTCCACGGGCTCATTCAGGGCAGCTCGCGCCCGTACAAGTGACGCTGGAAGAACTCCTCCCACAGCTCTCCGGTACGCCGCTCCAGGTCCGCGCGCAGGTCTTCCGTGGTCCAGTAACCCCCTTGACGCACGCGCTCGCGCAGCAGCGCGTCGAGCTCGGCACGCCCGGCGCGGGCCTCGATGGCGCGCCACACCAGCGGCCCGCGGGTGAGGAAGCGTTCCGGTCCGAGCAGGTCTCCGGGCGGGAGCAGGCTCAAGGGACGCGGCAGCGGCGGGCCCTGGCGCTCGGCCTGCTGCCACAGGCCGGCCAGGGCCGCGGCCTCCTGCGTGCGCCCGCAGGCTTCCAGCAGGCGCCAGGCGGCGTATGCGGAAAGGGATGCCTCCAGGAACGGCGTGCCGCTGCCGGCCCCGCGCAGGTGCACACCGAAGACCTGCTCCGCCACGCGCTGCGCCAGGCCGGTGCGGCGGGTCTGACCGCGCCACCATGCCCCGTCCAGTGGGGAGCTCAACCAGCCGGAGCCTTCGTCCAGGAGCAGCAGCCCCGGCCGTGGGCGATCGCCGCAGCCGGGGAAGCTGGCGACCGCCCAGCCGGTGTCGGCGTCGGGCAGCCAGCCGGCGCAGGCCTCGCTCAGGCTGCGCAGGAAGCGCAACGGCGCTTCCGGGGCCAGGCTGCGGGCCGAGCTGCGCTGCCACAGGACCCTGCCGGCCATGTTCGTGGCGCGGAAGTTGCCCACCACGAAGAAGGGCCAGGCGCGGCCGGCGGGCATGGCCGGGAAGCGCAGTTGGCGCCCACCCATGTCTTCACTGAGCGATTCCGCAGACGGAGCCGTCCACGAAACCGCGGTCAGGTGCGAGGGCACCAGGATCTCCAGGCTCCAGGCCGGCGGCGCATGCACCGCGCCCGCTGCGCCGCCCGCCTGCGCGGCATGCGGCGCGTGGATCCAGCCAGGATCGAGGGCGGCCAGGCCGTCGAAGGCCAGGTACAGGCCGCCGGCCTGGTCGGCTCCGGCGCCGTCCAGCGCCACGCTGTAGCGCACGCTCCATTCGCCGTCCGTGAGCGCCGGCGGGCCGGCGAGCGTGGCCAGCGCCGGCGGCTCCGGCCAGGACCAGTCGGCCGCCTGCGCGGGCTCCGGCGTGCGCGCCCGCAGCTCCACTTCCATTCTGGAGAAGTCCGCCGGCACGCGCACCGACAACGCCAGTGTCACCGGGCTGGCGATGACGAGCGCGCCCGGCCCCAGGCCGCGCTGCGCATCGTGTTCCGGTGGGGGCGGCGGGATCCACGCGCGCGGCAGCACCAGGCTGTCCAGCGCCTGGCGCGCCGCCGCCAGCCCCGCGGCCGGGCCTTCCCAGCTGGCCGCGATGAGGGTGTCGTCCAGCACCAGGAAGCGTTCCAGGATGGCGCGGCTGCGCCCCTCCTGCGTGAACCGGACCTCGGTGCCCGCCGCCGGCTGGCCGGCCCAGGCGCCCCGCCACGGGGTCCACGCCGGCCGGAGTCCGGCCAGGCGCGGCTGCCATTGCCGCACGCGCGAGTCGCCGGCCACGGCTTCCGCCTGCGCGCCCGGAGCCTCCAGGGCGAGGCGCGCCAGCAGGAACTGCCCCTCGCCGCCGCTCTCCAGGGCGCGCCAGCGCTCGCCGTCGGCGCCGTCGCGCACGAACGGCCCGTAGCCCGCCGGAAGCTCCATCCGGAAGGGGGCGGGATCCTCGGCCTGGGGGCGCGCGAAGGCGGGGACCAGCGCCGCCAGCAGCGTCGCCAGCATGGCGCGCGCCGCTACGCCGTCTCCCGGCGCTGGCGGCGCTCCTCCTGCTGCGGCTCGCCGCCTTCGAGCAGGACGCGCGAGCTGCCGCTGCGGATCATCTCGCCGCTCACCACGAAGCGCCGGCCGGGGGCGGCGTATTCGGGCAGCGAGAACAGCAGGTCGTGCAGCGTGTCCTCGAGGATGGCGCGCAGGCCGCGCACGCCGGTGCCGAGGTCGTAGGCCTTCCGGGCCACCGCCTGCAAGGCCTCCTCCGTGAACACCAGCTCCTGGCCCTCCATGGCGAACAGCGCCTGGTACTGGCGCACGAGCGCGTTCTTGGGTTCGGTCAGCACGTGCACCAGGTCGCTGATCTTCAGCTCGTGCAGCACGACCTGCACCGGCAGGCGGCCCACGAACTCCGGGATCATCCCGAACTCGATCAGGTCGCGCGGCTCGACCAGGGGCAGCAGCTTCTCCCGGTCGGTCAGATCCTCGATCTTGGACACCGGCTCGTCCTCGGCTCCGTGGAAACCGATCAGTCCGCGGCCGACGCGGCGGCCGATGATGTCTTCGATGCCGCAGAAGGTCCCGCCGCACACGAACAGCACGTTCTGGGTATCCATCTGGATGCAGGACTGCTCCGGGTGCTTGCGCCCGCCCTGGGGCGGCACGTTGGCCACGGTGCCTTCCAGGATCTTGAGCAGGGCCTGCTGCACGCCCTCGCCGCTGACGTCGCGCGTGATGCTGACGTTGTTCGTGGTGCGCCGGATCTTGTCGATCTCGTCGATGTACACGATGCCGCGCTGCGCCCGCTCCAGGTCGAAGTCGGCGGCCTGCAGCAGCTTGAGCAGGATGTTCTCGACGTCCTCGCCCACGTAGCCGGCCTCGGTCAAGGTGGTGGCGTCAGCGATGGCGAAGGGCACGTCGAGGATGCGCGCCAAGGTGCGGGCCAGCAGCGTCTTGCCGGAGCCGGTGGGGCCCATCAGCAGGATGTTGGACTTCTCCAGCTCCACGTCGGCCAGCTCCGGGTGGTCCTCCAGCTCCGTGGCCGACTGCAGGCGCTTGTAGTGATGGTACACGGCCAGCGCCAGGGCCCGCTTGGCCTCGCTCTGCCCGTACACGTATTCATCCAGCTTCTGCACGATCTCGCGCGGCGTGTAGATGGGGCCCAGCGCCGCGCCGGCCGCGGCGTCGGCATGGCGCAGGCGCCGGTCCTCCTCGTGCAGGATGGAATTGCAGATGTCCACGCACTCGTTGCAGATGTAGATGCCGGGCGGGCCGGCGATCAACGATTGGACTTGGGCGCGCACCTTCTCGCAGAAGGTGCAGCGCTCTGCGCCACCCCGATCACCGGTGCGAGCCATGTTGCGGAGACCTGTTCGCTTCCGTCCCGTGGAGTCCCGGGCACGGCGCCGCGCCGCGCCCGGAGCCGCGCAAGCCCTAGGCGGGCTGGGGCTTGGGCTTGCCGATCAACTTGTCCACTATACCGTATTCCACGGCCTGCTCGGCGCTCAGGAAGTTGTCCCGGTCCGTGTCCTTCTCGAGCTGCTTGATGCTGCGGCCGGTGTGGTAGGCCAGGATGTGGTTGATGCGGTCGCGCAGGGCCAGGATCTCCTTGACCTGGATCTCCATGTCCGCGGCCGTGCCCTGGGACCCGCCCCACGGCTGGTGCACCATGACCCGGGAGTTGGGCAGGATGAAGCGCTTGCCCTTGGTGCCCCCGGCCAGCAGCACGGCGCCCATGCTGGCGCACTGGCCCACGCAGTACGTGGCTACCGGGCACTGGATGAGCTGCATGGTGTCGTAGATGGCCAGACCCGCCGTCACCGAGCCCCCGGGCGAGTTGATGTACATGTGCACGTCCTGGGTCTTGTTCATCTTCTCCAGGAACAGCAGCTGGGCCACGGTGACGTTGGCCACCATGTCGTCGATGGGCGTGCCGATGAAGACGATGCGGTCCTCGAGCAGGCGCGAGTACAGGTCGTAGACCCGTTCCCCGCGACCGGTCTTCTCGATCACGTACGGGATGGTGAACGCTTGCGGATCGGTGGTGTTGCGGCTCATCGGCACCCAGGGCATTCGGGAGACTCAGCGGGCGGGAGCGGGTTGCGCCGTGCTGCGGGCCAGCGCGATCTGGCCCAGGCGCGACCGCACCTTGCTTTCTAGGATGTCGCTGCGCAGCCTGCCAGTCATTCCTTGCTCGGCGTAATAGGCCTGCACGGCGTCGGGCGCCACCTGGTGGCGGTCCCCGAGCGCCCGGAACGCCCGCTGCAGGTCGGCGTCGCTCACCTCGATGCGCTCGACCGCCGCCACCCGCCGCACCAGGAAGAAGTGGCGCAGCCGGCGGCGCGCGTCCTCCAGGATCTGCTCGCGCGCTTCCTCGGCCTTCTTGCGCGCTTCCTCGGCCGGCAGGCCGCCCTGCTTCTCCAGGCGCTCGGCGTGGCTGCGCAGGGTCGCGTCCACCTCGTCCTGGAGCAGGCGCTGCGGCAGGTCGAAGGGACGCATGCGCCCCAGCTGCTCCAGCAGCTCGTACACCAGGCGGTCCCGCTCGCGCAGCTCGTTCTCGCGGCCGATCTGCTCCGCGATCTTCTGCTGCAGCAGCGCTGCGTCCTCGACCTGCAGGTCCGCGGCGATCTCCGCGGGCGTGGCCGGCCGCGGCTTCACGATCTGGCGCAGCGCCAGCAGCGCCTCGCCCGCGCCGCCCACCCAGCTCTCCTGGGAGAAGCCTTCCAGGAACTGGACCGGCACCACCTTCTCCTCGCCGGCGCGGGCGCCGCGCAGGATCTCGGCGAAGCGCGCCGGCTCCGAGCCGTACAGCGGCGAGCCCAGCCCCAGGCGCACGCCCTCCGCCCCCGGCACCGTCTCTTCGCCGCGGCGGTAGCTCAGGTCGCAGACCGCCAGGTGCTGCTCGTCCAGCGCCTGGCCGGGGGCGTCCTCGAAGCGGGCGTGCTCGCGGCTCAGCTGGGCCATGGCGGTGTCCACCTGCTCGGGCTTGGCATCGGTGGGCCGGCCTTCCAGGTTCAGCTCGTCCCAGGGAGGCAGCTCGATCTTGGGGGAGGTCTCCACCTCGAAGTCGAAGGCCGCCGGCTGGTTCTCCTCCAGCTCCACGCCTTCGGTCTTGAGGTCCAGGACGCGCAAGGCCTCCAGCCCGGCCTGGCGCACGGCATCGCCCACCACGTGCTGGAAGAAGTGCTCGCGCAGCTCGTCCTGGATGCCGGGGCCGAGCACGCGGCGCAGCACGCCGAGCGGGACCTTGCCCGGACGGAAGCCGGGCAGGCGCACGCGCCGGCCGGCGGCGCGCAGCACCTCCTCGATCTCCTGGTTGACGCGCGGCGCCGGCACGCGGACGGACACCTTGTAGAGGCAGGTGCCGGCGGACTCGGTCTGGACTTCGAGGGGTGCTTCTTGGGTCACGGGGTGGCAGTGGGCGCAGCATTGTCCCTGCCTGGGCAGAAGCCGTCCAGAGCGCTAGCTTGGCGCCGTGGCCACCGTTCGCATCGACCGTCAGGATCCGCTGGACGCGCGCTGGGGCGACGAGCTGGCGCGCGTGCTGGCGGCGCAAGGCCGGCCGCCCGGGTGGTCGGAGCGCCTCCTCGACGACCTGTGCGAGCGCCTGAAGGGCCGCTACGGCGCCTACCTGCGCGCCTCGGGAGAGGACGGCGCCCTGCTGGGCGCCGCCCTGCTGCTCAGCCGGCGCGAAGCAGGGGAGTCCGAGGCCCGGCCCTGGCTGGCGGCCCTGTGGGTGCACCCGGAGGTGCGCGGCCGCGGGCTGGGACGCAAGCTGGCGCAGAGCGCCGAGCGCTACGCGCGCGAGCACGGCGGCGGCGAGATGGTGGCGACCGCGCCGCCGGAGGACGACGCCACCTTGTACATGCTGGAGCGGTGGGGGTTCTCGCGCGAGCGCGTCGCGCTTTCCAAGAGCCTGTAGGCGCCGCCGCCTATTCCAGTCCGAACAGGCGCTTGAAGGGCTGGCGGTCCAGCAGCGGGGCGAACTCGGGCAGCGCGCGGTACGCCTCCAGCTCCACCGGGCTCATCTCCGAGGCCTCCAGCCAGGCGGCGGCGTCGCGCAGCCGGCGGGCGCCGGCGGCGGCGCGGGCGGCGTACAGCCAGTCCTCGCGCCGCACGTTGCTGAAGTTGGGCGTGTCCTCCACCAGGTCGACGCCTTCCGCGAAGTGCGTGTAGGCCTCGGTCCAGTCGCCCAGCTCCACCAGCGTGCGCCCCAGCGCGAAGCGGTTGCGCCAGCTGCGCGGGTTGGACTTCACCGCGGCCTGGGGCACGGCCAGGAGGAACCGGGTGCCGGTCTTGTTGCCCAACCGGTGCAGGGTCCAGGCGAACGGCTCCGACAACGGATCCGGCGGCTTCTGCTCCAGCAGCTGCTCGAGGCGCTTCTCGCCGTCGCGCCAGTGGAAGGCCTGGCTGCCGCGCTCCAGGGCCGCCAGCGCGCTCAAGCGCGTGTCCCGATCCCGCCCGGGCTGCTCCAGGACCCGGATGAGGAAGGCTTCCGTGTCGGGATCGGGCGCGCGCTGCAGCACGCCCAGCAGCGGCGCCACCAGCGCGCCCTCGCGCCGCTGGTACAGCGCCGCCGGCAGGCGCAAGGTCTCCGGCAGCGGGCGCGCGGCGAGGCGCTCCAGGGCCGCGCCCACCGCCGTCCCGTCCAACTGTGCGGTGGCAGGATGCGCCAGCCAGCCCGGAGCGCGCTCGATCGGCGCATGCGCGAGCAGCGCCGAGAGCGCCGCTGCGCGCTGCGCCGGGGCGCCCTCCAGGAGCCAGCGTTCGGCTCCGGCGACGGTCGCCGCTCCGCCGCGCGCCACCACGGCTTCGATGGCCGGCGCCTGCTCGCCCACCGGCAGGGCCGGGACCAGCGCCGCCAGGCTCTCGGCGCCCGCGGCGTTCATGCTGGCGCCGAGCAGCGCCACCAGCGCCGCGACGCGCTCGCTGGCCGCCGCCGCGCTGGCCGCCGCCAGCTCTTCCAGGGCCGGCTCCTGGATCTCCGGAGCCGCGGCCAGCAGGGGCGCGATCGTGTCCTCCCCCGGTTTCTCCAGGTACAGGGGCCCGAAACTCTTCCAGGCCTCGCGCGCGGCGGCGCGCCGCGGGGCCGCGTGCGCGCGCAGGCTGTCCAGGAAGCCTTCCACGCCCGGGGCGGGAGCACCGGGATCTTGTTGCGGCAGCGCCAGCACGGCCAGGAACAGGGAGGAAACGGCCATCGGGCGAGTCTCGTAGAATAACGCGCTTGTCCCGTGGTTCGCGGCAACGCGGGCCGGGCCTGGAAGCATGCAATTCGACGTGCTGGTTGTCGGCGGCGGCCACGCCGGCCTGGAGGCGGCGGCGGCGGCGGCGCGCCTGGGCGCGTCCACCGCCCTGGTCACCCTGCGCGCCGACGCCATCGGCCGCATGTCCTGCAACCCGGCCATCGGCGGCATCGGCAAGGGCCAGCTGGCGCGCGAAGTGGACGCCCTGGGCGGCTGGATGGGCCTTCTGACCGACGCCGCCGGCATCCAGTTCCGGCTCCTGAACACCAGCAAGGGCCGTGCGGTGCAGTCGCCCCGGGCCCAGTGCGACCGGCGCGCCTACGAGCAGGCGGCCCAGGAAATGGCGCGCGCGCAGGAGAACCTCTCCATCATCGAGGGCGAGGCCGTCGACTTCCTGTGGCGGCCGTCCGAACCCAGGCAGCGCCTGGCCGGCCTGCGCCTGGCCGACGGCCGCGAGCTGCACGCTCCGGCCGTCATCCTGACCACCGGCACCTTCCTCGAGGGCGTGCTGCACACCGGCCTGAGCCAGCGCGCCGGCGGGCGGGTCGGCGAAGCCGGCGCCCGGCGCCTCGGCGACGCCCTGCGCGCGCTCGGCCTGCCCACCGCGCGCCTGAAGACCGGCACCCCGCCCCGCATCGCCGCGGACAGCGTCGACTACTCCGTCCTGACCGAGCAGCCGGGTGACGCCGACCCGACCCCCTTCTCCTTCCTGACCGACCGCCTCACCCAGCCCCAGATCCCCTGCTGGCTGACCCGCACCAACGCCGCCACGCACGCAGTCGTGCGCGCCCACCTGCACGAAGCGCCCATGTACGCCGGCCGCATCCAGGGCCGCGGCCCGCGCTACTGCCCCTCGCTCGAGGACAAGGTCGTGCGCTTCGCCGACCGCGACGGCCACATCGTCTTCCTGGAGCCCGAGGGCTACGACTCGCCGCTCCTCTACGCGAACGGCATCAGCACCAGCCTCCCGGCCGAGGTCCAGCAAGAATTCGTCCGCACCATCCCCGGCCTGGAGCACGCCCGCATCACCCAGCCCGGCTACGCGGTCGAGTACACCCACGTGCGCCCGGGCGCGCTGCGGCGCACGCTCGAAGTGAAGGCGGTCCCCGGCCTCTACCTCGCCGGCCAGATCTGCGGCACCAGCGGCTACGAAGAGGCGGCGGCCCAGGGCATCATCGCCGGCATCAACGCGGCTCTGAAGCTGCGCGACCCGCAGGCCGAGTTCATCCTCGGCCGCCACGAGGCCTACATCGGCGTCCTGATCGACGACCTCGTGCTGACGGACCCGAGCGAGCCCTACCGCATGTTCACCAGCCGCGCCGAGCATCGCCTCCTGCTCCGCCACGACAACGCCGACCAGCGCCTGACGCCGCGTGCCCACGCGCTCGGCCTCGTGACCCAAGAAAGAACAACCCGCCTCCAGGCCAAGGAAGACCGCCTGAGCCGGGCCCGCCAAGCCCTCCAGGCCCTCCGCGACCCCGCCGACCCCAACCAGACCCTCCTGGACCGCCTCCGCCGCCCCGAGACCGATGGCCAGGCCCTCCTCGCCATCGCCCCAGAGCTCTCCCTCCTCAACCTGACCTCCTCGGACTGGAGCACGCTGGCCGCCGACGTCCAGTACGAGGGCTACGTGCGCCGCCAGCAGGACTGGGTCGACCGCGGCGCCGAGCGCGAAGCCGCGACCCTCCCCGACGACCTCGACTTCAGTACCGTCCGCGGCCTCCGCTTCGAAGCCCGTGAAGTCCTCACCCGCACCCGCCCCGCGACGCTGGGCGCCGCCAGCCGGCTGGCCGGCGTCACGCCGGCCGACCTGGCCCTGCTGGAGGTGACCCTGGCGCGCCGCGAGCGCGCTCAGTTAACCTCCACGCAGCCTCTGGCCTGACCCTCCAGCGGGGGAGCCGCCTCAGCGGATCCAGTGGCAGGAGTACCGGAATCCGCCCTGTCGCCTGCATGTGCCTTACTCGACCGCTATCGTCGCGATCAGATCCGGATCTCTATTGGCGATTGCACCGTGCGCGCGCAAGAGGCAACGGCGGCGGGGCGAAGGCCGAAATGTTCATCAACGGCCAGGAAGGAGATGGCCGCAGTTAGCGGCCGGGGAGGCAACATCAGCGCCCAGGTGCCCTTCTTGGAGGGGGTTCCGATGCGCGGGGTCGCGCTCACTTCTGCTAGCGGGCTCGCATCCCCAGCCCTCGCAATCGGACAGGGCAAGTCGCCCCTTGAGATCCTCGTGTGTTCAAGCTCTTTGCCACCGAACGCGGCTACGCTGCGCTCGGCATGGAAGGCACGCAACGGCGGCCGTGCCGCACCTCTGCTCCTCGTCGCGCTCCACGGCGAGCGCGCCTCGATCTGCGGGCCGGCGGGGGATGACCCGCCGGCCTACCTCGGCGTCGACCGCGGTCAGGTCGAGCGCATCTGCCGTGAGGCGCTTGAGCAGCCCGATCGGCACGCCGCGCAGCGAGCGCTGCGCGACGTGCTGCCCTCGGTCGAGGCCGACTTCGCGGGGGTCCGCAACGAGGGTTTCCTCGCCACCCACGAGCTGCGAGCGGGGGCCCGCCGGCGTACCGATTGGGACGCTGCGGGGGGCAAGGCGCGCGGCGCCCTCGCCAAGCGCGGTCCCGACCTCCTGCGAGCGCTCGGCTTCGGGATCGAGCGGCACGACGGCGCCACCTCGATCCTGCGGGCCGGGGATCGCAAGGTCGCGGTCGCCGTCCTGCTCGCGCGCGAGGAAGCACCCGATCTCTCGGGCGAGCGCTTCTCGGGGCTCTCGCCCATCTCCTATGCGCTCGCCGTCGCCGATCGCGAGGGGCTGCCGTGGGTGGTCGTGCAGCACGGGGCCAAGATCCGTGTCCATCCTGCGCGCGTCGGCGTGGGCGTGGGCCGACGCGGGCGCACGGAGACGTACGTCGAGTGCCACGCGGGGCTCCTCCCCGACGCGGACGCCGCCTTCCTCTGGCTCCTGTGCTCGGCCGATGCGCTCGCAGCGGATGGCAGCCTTGAGCAGATCCTCGAGGCCTCGGGCCGCTTCGCCGGCGACCTGGCCGAGCGGCTGCGCGAGCGGGTGTACCAGTCGGTCGTGCCGCTCCTCGCGCGGGGCATCGTCGCCGCGCGCGGCCTGCGCAAGCCGAAGGCGAACGACCTGGCCGACACCTACGAGATGGCGCTCACCGTTCTCTTCAGGCTCCTCTTCGTCGCCTACGCCGAGGACAAGGACCTCTTGCCCTACCGCTGGAACGGCCTCTACCAGCGCCGCTCCCTCAAGACCAAGGCGCAGGAGCTGGCCGAGCTGCGGCGCGCGGGGGCCTCGTTCGACGCGGGCGACACGCTCTGGGACGAGGTGACCCGCCTTTTCCGGGCGGTAGACCGTGGCAACCGCGAGTGGGGCGTGCCCGCCTACGACGGGGGGCTCTTCTCCGAGGATGGCGAGGTTTCGCCGGCCGGCGCGCAGCTTGCCGCGCTCTCGCTGCCGAACACCGTGTTCGGCCCCGCGCTCGCGGACCTCCTCCTTGTCGAGGGACCGGAAGGGCTGGGCCCCGTGGACTTCCGCAGCCTCGGCGTGCGCGAGTTCGGCACGATCTACGAGGGGCTCCTCGAGAGC
This sequence comes from Planctomycetota bacterium, assembly GCA_004295085.1. Lineage (GTDB taxonomy): Bacteria > Planctomycetota > UBA1135 > UBA1135 > UBA1135 > SHNF01. The sequence continues at coordinate 150,607 of SHNF01000014.1, forward strand.
GAGCTCTCCGTCGCCGAGACCGACCTCGCGGTGGACAAGTCGGGCGCCTACCGCCCGTGCAAGAGTGGCGAGGAGCCCGCGGTCGCCCGCGGCGACACCTACCTGCACAACGCCTCGGGCGCGCGCAAGTCCACCGGCTCGTACTTCACCAAGCACTTCGCCGTCGAGCACCTGCTCGAACGCTCGCTCGAGCCCGCGCTCGCCGAGCACACGGCCCGCCTCGACGCCCTCGGCGAGGAGGAAGCGGGCGAACGCTTCTTCGACTTCCGGGTCGCCGACCTTGCGATGGGATCGGGACACTTCCTGGTCGCGGCCGTCGACCGGATCGAGCGCGCGCTCACAGGCTATCTGTCGCGGCGGCGACTGCCTGCCGTCACGGAAGAGCTCGCCGCGCTCCGGGCAGCGGCGCTCGAAGCGCTGGGGCCCCTCGCCGACCAGGTCGAGATCGAGCACACCCAGCTCCTGCGCCGTCTGATCGCCCGTCGCTGCATCTACGGCGTCGACCTGAACCCGATCGCCGTGCAGCTCGCGCGGCTCTCGATCTGGATCCACACCTTCGTGCCGGGGCTCCCGCTCTCGCTCCTCGACCGCGGACTCGTGCGCGGCAACTCGCTGGTCGGAATCGGCCGGCTCGACGAGGTCAAGGAGAAGCTCGAGGAAGGGAGCCTGCCGCTCTTCCCGATCGACGCGGCATCGCTCCTGGGTGCCGCGGCCGAGCCCCTGAAGCGCCTCGCCCGTCTCGCCGACGCGACACCCTCGGACCTGGCGCGCGCGCGCAAGGCGCAGGAGGCGGCGGTGGCCGCGGTGGCGCCCGCGGCGGCGCTCTGCGACCTCGTGACTGCGGCGCGTCCCGCCGGCGAGCGGGTTGCGGTAGACCTTGAGAAGTGGGAGGAGATCCGCGACCGGCTGCCGGGGTCGAAGGAGCACCGGGCCACTGCGAAGCGCCTAGAGGGGCTCCAAGCCTTCCACTTCCCGATCGCGTTCCCCGAGGTCTTCCTGCGGGAGCGGCCGGGTTTCGACGTGATCGTGGGGAACCCGCCGTGGGAGAAGGCGCGCGTCGAGGAACTCGAGTTCTGGGGCCGTCACGCGCCCGGGATTCGCGGGTTGGCAACGGCAGAGCGAAACAAGGCTCTGGCTGAACTTCGCAACTCCCGCGAAGACCTGGTCGCGCTCTGGCAGGCGGAGCGAAATGCCACCGAGCGCCTCAGGGACGCAGTACGTCACTTCCCTGGAATGAACACTGGTCACCCCGATCTGTTTAGAGCGTTCACGGTGAGATTCTTCGCTCTCGTTTCGGACGAGGGTGGGCGTGTCGGAGTCGTTCTCCCAGGCGATGCGTTCAAGATCAAGGGTGGCAGCGGAATTCGCGCCCAGATCCGGTCTCTCTGTTCAAATGTCGATGTCCAGCTCCTGACAAACAAAGGCGAATGGGTATTTGACGATGTTGATGGACGGAAGCTCATTGCCCTTGTGACAGCTCGCGTGAGCCGAGAGCGAGGCGAGGTCACCTACGGGTTGCCGCCCGAGTGTCACTACCTTGAAGAATGGAAGCGACGCGCACCCGAGCAGTCGTTCATCGTGCGGGATTCGTGGCTCGTCGAATACAGCCCAAGCCTCGTGATTCCGACCCTCCCGTCGGTATCCGGCGGCCAGGTCGTCGACCAGCTGATGAAGTCGCCCCCTCTTCGGAGCCATCCCGAGCTGAGAGTGCGAAGGGTGTACGCTGACTTCGAAACGTATCGCGACAGACACCGATGGAACCCGAATCCGTTCGACGGGGCCTGGCCAGTTTACAAAGGGGAAAGCTTTGACATCTGGGAACCTGATACTGGGAGGTATTTCGCGTGGACTGACGGTGAACAGATTCTGGATGCAGCGCAGCAGCGCCGGCGTCGAAGCCCAAGAGGCGCCCCATACTCTGAGATGAACGCGAGATGGCGCGCACGCGTCGAGACTCATCCAGTTCTGCACCCGCGAATCGCGTTTCGAAACGTGACGAACAGGACGAACACCAGAACTCTCCTTGTCGCGCTGATTCCACCCAGTCGCGTTAACACTGAGACCGCACCATGGGTTCTTTGGCTCGATTCTTCCAATCGAAGAGCTTGCGAAGGCTACCTATTGGGTGTCATGGCTAGCCTTGTTTGCGACTGGTGGACTCGTCGCTTCGTCGAAGGGCACGTGGACGAGGAGGCCTTCAACTCGCTCCGTATCCCCAATCCGTCTACGTCACCTGCTCGGTCGGAACGAGTGCGGCGCACGGCATCGCGCCTCGCCTGCCCGGACGAACGCTTCGCTGGCTGGGCCGACGACGTTGGCGTTTCCTGTGGTCCGCTGGCCCCCGACGAAAAGGAGGACATGATCCACGAGCTCGACGCCGTCGTCGCCCACCTCTACGGCCTCTCGGAAAAGCACCTCGTCCACATCTTCGAGACCTTCCACGAAGGCTGGGACTACGACGCCCGCCTCCGCGCGACGCTGGAGCACTTCCGTGACTGGAAGCGGAGGAACACGCCGTGAGCCCCGACGAGCGCTCGAGGACAGAGCGACCGAGCGGCACCGCAGGGGCATCGGCGGGAACCATATGGAAGACCCACCGAGTGAGGACCGGCTCTCACCACTGGGAAGACGATGCGCCGCCGGCCGATTCAGGTCAGCATCGGAAGCACATCGAGCCGTGGCTTGCCGCCCTGCTCCAGGCGGAGCACCTGAGCCTCCTCCTCGGTAGCGGGATCACGACAGCGGTGGCGAGACTCGCGGACGCCCCGATCGTCGACATGACAGCGCGATCGTTCACCTGTGATCTCGCCGGCGTGGTGGACCGGGCCGCCGCGGAAAGCGCCCGCCGTTCCGGCCGCGGCACCCCCAACCTAGAGGACCAGGTCCGCGCGGCTCGGGAGCTGATCGGGGGTCTGCGAATCATGATCGCAGACGACGATCAGGATGGGCTCGCCGCCCGGGCGAGGGACCTGCTGGCCAGATGGCAAGGCGCGCTCGACGAACGCCTGCAAGCGCTACTGCGCGGCGTCTTGCAGACTGAGCGCGGGATCGAGACGGCGCTCGGTCGACAGGGCACCGATGCGGACCGGATCCGCCGAATCCTCTGCTCCTTTCTCCTTACGTTCGCCAGCCGCACGGCGACGCGCGAGCGCCTGCATGTCTTCACGACGAACTACGACCGCATCGTGGAGCACGGCTGCGACCTCCTGGGGCTGCGTGTCCTCGACCGGTTCGTCGGTCGGCTGAAGCCGGTGTTCCGCGCGTCGCGCCTGGGAATCGACCTTCACTACAACCCGCCCGGTATCCGCGGCGAGCCCCGCTATCTGGAGGGCGTCGTCCGCCTGACCAAGCTCCACGGCTCGATCGACTGGCGCCAGGAGGAAACCGGAGCGGGCGGGCCGCGGATTGTGCGAGCCGCGCTTCCTTTCGCGGCGTCCGATGACCACCCCGAGCTGCCCGAGCACCCGCGCGATGGCCTCATCGTCTACCCGAATCCAGCCAAGGACATCGAGACGCTGGAGTACCCCTACGCCGAGCTCTTCCGCGACCTCGCGGCTGCCGCCTGCCAGCCGAACGCGGTGATAGTGGTCTACGGCTACGGCTTCGGCGACGACCACATCAACCGGGTGCTGCGAGACATGCTCACGATCCCCTCCGCGCACCTCGCGATCCTCTCCTATGACGGTGCCTCGGGGCGGATCGAGCGCTTCGTGGAGGCCGCAGGACGAGACGAGCAGATCACGCTGCTTCTCGGTGACCACTTCGGCGATCTCGCAACGCTGGTCGAGCACTACCTGCCGAAGCCCGCAATCGACCGGACGACATGGCGCATGGTGGACCTCCTCAACCGGCGCACGCCGCACGGCTCGGGGGAGCCGAGCTCCAGGCTGGACGAATCGGAGCAGGGGGGCCCGGAGTGACGTCGCTCATCGAGGCGCTCGGCGACCGGGCCGTCGGGATCGTCGAGGAGGTTTCCGCCAACGCCATCTCCGTGCTCCTCGATCCCGACGCCCCGCAGGCGACGGCTCTCAACACGGGGGTTCCGGCGGGCTTTCCACGGATCAACGGCTATCTGCTCGTCCCGAATGAAGGCGGCGCGACGGTCGGCGTCATCACGAAGGTGGAGGTGGTGCGGCTCCCGTATCCAAAGCGCCGCGGGATGCAGGACTTTGGGCTCGTGGACCTGCCGTTCCCAGCTCGTGTCGTGTCGCTCACGCCCCTTGGCACTCTGATCGCCAGACCGGCAGGCGCTGGCGGCGACCTAACGTTTGAGGTTCGTCGCGGCGTGGACGTGTTTCCGTCCGTCGGCGATCCGGTTGTCCTCTCGACGGAAGCGCAGCTCCGGGCGATCGTCGAGGGGGAAGGTGCGGGGAAGGCGCGGCGCATTCTACTCGGCACCTGCCCCACGGCCGCGAGCGCACCGGTGCACGTGGATCCGGACAAGCTCTTCGGACGGCACCTCGCCGTGCTCGGCAACACCGGAGCGGGCAAGTCTTGCTCAGTCGCCGGGCTCATCCGCTGGTCGCTCGAGGCGGCGCGCGAGGCAAGGACGCACACCGGTCGGAGTGGCGAACCCAACGCGCGCTTCATCGTGCTAGATCCGAACGGCGAGTACGCGCGGGCCTTTGCGGGGCTGAACGCACGCCTCTTCCAGGTCTCGCCCCAGGGTGACGCCGAAGCACTCAAGGTTCCGGCGTGGCTGTGGAACGGGGAGGAGTGGGCTGCCTTCACCGGGGCGGCGCCGGGCGTGCAACGTCCCATTCTGTTCGATGCCATCCGCCGCCTGCGCTCGGGAGGGGGGACGCCGGATGCGTTCCAGTCTCGCGCGCGCGGGCGAATCAGGAGATATCGGACGGGGTTCAGGCTGAGAGTTGAGGCCGGTGATCACCTCCAAGCCGGGAGGCGGGAAGGAGTGGCCGATCTACTCCTCAAGGCTGCACACGACTTCGAGGACCTTGCCCAAGATGCAGGATGCTCGGATGAAGGCTTGAGAGAACGTCTGAGTTCCATTGCAAGTCGCTGTCGCACGGTCGAAGAGTCTGCCCGAGGCAGGTCTCGAGACGGTGGACACTGGCACAACGACTTCGCCGAGACGGAGCTCGGGACCGTCCAGAGCGCCCTGGCTGATGCCGCGTCGGCGGTGGGAATAGCGGAAGACGAGACCTCTGTGGGTGAGGACGCGCCGCGGTTCTTCCCGGCGAAGGAGCTGCCCGGCTTCGTCGACGCTCTTGCCGCCGGCGTGGAGGGCCGCGACCTCGCGCAGTTCGTGGACTCCCTCAATCTCCGCATTCGGGGCCTTTTCGCGGGAGGGCCACTGGCATCGGTACTCGACCCCGGAGACGCCGCATCGGTCACTCTCGAGCAGTGGCTGACCGACCACGTTGGTGCCGATGAGGCCTCGAATGGACCAATCGCGATCGTCGACCTCTCCCTCGTACCGTCCGAGGTCATCCACATCGTCGTGTCCGTTCTTGCGCGCATGGTGTTCGAGGCTGTGCAGCGCTATCGGCGGGCCCACGCATCTGTGTTGCCGACGGTTCTCGTTCTGGAGGAGGCGCACACCTTCGTCCACCGCGATCTGGCCGCCGACGGCGCTCCATCCGCCGGAAAGGCATGCTGCCGGACGTTCGAACGGATCGCACGGGAGGGACGCAAGTTCGGGCTCGGTCTTGTCCTTGCCTCGCAGCGCCCGTCCGAGATGTCCCCCACGGTGCTCTCCCAGTGCAACACCTTCTTGCTCCACCGCATTGTCAACAACCTCGACCAGGACCTTGTGAAGCGCCTGGTTCCCGACTCGCTCGGCGATCTATTGCGCGAGCTGCCAAGCCTTCCCTCCCAACGGGCGATCCTCCTCGGCTGGGGCGCGCCGGCTCCCGTGCTCGTGGAGATCCGAGAGCTTCCAGAGGAACATCGGCCGCACTCTCCCGATCCCGACTTCTGGAGCGTGTGGACGGGTGAGCGCGAGCGCCCGGTTGATTGGAGGGGCATTGCCGATTCGTGGCAAAGGGTGGACCCCGAGCGCGGGAGCACGACGTCGTGAGCACCGCCTCCGTCTTCGTCAGCAGAGTCCAGAAGGAGCTGGCCGAAGAGCGGCGCGCCGTGAAAGCGTTCGTCGAGGGCGACCCGTTGCTCCGGCGCTTCTTCACGGTGTTTCTCTTCGAGGATCTGCCGGCCGCCGACGCTCGGGCCGACGCCGTGTACCTTGACGAGGTGGACCGCGCGGAGCTCTACGTCGGAGTCTTTGGCAACGAATACGGCTTCGAGGACGCGCAGGGCCTCTCGCCCACCGAGCGGGAGTTCGACCGCGCCACGGTGCGGGCAAAGCCGCGGTTCATCTTCGTCAAGGGAGCGGACGAGCACTCGCGGCACCCGAAGATGGCGGCGCTCGTCCGGCGGGCTGGCGAGCAGTTGATCCGGCGCCGGTTCGCCGGCGCTCCGGAGCTCACATCGGCGCTCTACGCGAGCCTCGTCGAGCATCTCGAGCGCACTGGGCGGCTGCGTACCAAGCCCTTCGATGCGGCCGCCTGTCCTGAAGCGACGCTGGCCGATCTCTCCGCGGAGAAGCTGAACCGGTTCCTCGCTCGGGCTCAGGCGGAGCGGGGGTATGCGCTTCCTCCCGGCACCGCCATGGAGACCGCGCTCGCGCACCTCAACCTGCTCGACGGTCTGGCGCCAAGCCATGCCGCCGTGCTTCTCTTCGGGCAGAACCCGCAGCGGTTCCTCTTGAGCTCGGAGATCAAGTGCCTTCACTTCCACGGCACCGAAGTGCGCAAGCCGATCCCGTCCTACCAGGTCTACAAGGGAACGGTCTTCGAGCTCGTTGATCAGGCGCTGGACTTCGTGATGGCAAAGATCGCGCGCCGGGTCGGCACGCGGGCCGCGGGCCCCTCGGCGCCCGTAGAGTACGAGCTGCCGCGGGAGGCCGTGGCCGAGGCCATCGTCAATGCGGTCGCCCACCGCGACTACGTGAGCAACGCCAGCGTGCAGGTGATGCTCTTCTCCGACCGGCTCGAGGTCTGGAACCCCGGAGAGCTGCCGCCGCCGCTCACCGTGGAGCGGCTGCGGAGACCGCATCCCTCTATCCCGCACAACCCGCTGATCGCCGAGCCACTGTTCCTGGCGGGCTACATCGAGAAGGCTGGCACGGGGACCCTGGACATGATCGCGCGACTTCGCGAGGCCGGGCTCCCGGAGCCCGAGTTTCGGCAGGACGGCGGCACCTTCGTCCAGGCGCTCCGTCGGCCGACGGTCGCTGCGACCCCGGAAGTCGCCCCGGAAGTCACCCCGGAAGTCAGGCTCGCCCGGATCCTCGTCGGAGAGATGACAAGGCAGCAGCTCCAAGAGGCGCTCCGCTTGAAGGACGACGAGCACTTCCGGAAGGCCTACCTCCAGCCGGCCCTGGAGGCGGGGTTGATCGAGATGACGATCCCGGACAAGCCGCGAAGCAGCAAGCAGCGGTACCGTCTGACTCCGGAGGGGATGGAAGCGAGGAAGGAGCCATGAGCAGCGTGGAGGGCAACGCCGGGCCCGCGAAACCGCTCTTCATCGACAATCGCGACGGGAACACGCTGGCCCGGGCGATTACGACCCACCTCGCGGCGCTGCGGAAGGAGGGGAAGACCCCCGTCGAGCTCTGCGTGGCGAGCTGCTACTTTAATCCGCAGGGGCTCGAGCTGATCGCGGGCGAGGCGCGGTACCTACCGCGCATCCGGCTCCTGCTAGGCGCGGATCCAATGCCCGAGGCGACGGCTGCGCGCCGCACGCCGTACGACCCCACGGAGCCCGAGTTCACCCGGCGGCGCGTGCGCCAAGGGCTGGTCGAGCTCGAGCACAGTCTGCGGCGCGAGCGGGACTTCCTACCCTTCGATCTCCAGGAGGATCGAGCCATCCGGGGTCTCCTGGCCTTCCTGCGCTCGGGGCGTATCGAGGTCCGGCGCTATGAGCAGCACTTCCTCCACGCCAAAGCCTTTGTGTTCCGCGGCCAGGAGCGTGGCCTCCTCGCCGGGTCGGCGAATCTTACGCGCGCGGGACTCAGGACGAACCTCGAGCTGGTGCTCGGTCACCACGAGGACCCGCTCGTCGCGCGGGTCGAGACATGGTTCGACTCGCTCTGGGAGGAGGCGGTGCCGTTCGACCTCGCGGCGATCTACGAGGAGCTCCTCGCCGAGGTGTCGCCCTACCTCGTCTACCTGAAGGTGCTCTGGCACCTGTACCACGCCGAGCTGGAGGAGGAGGAGCGCGAAACGGGCCGGATCCCGATCACCACATTCCAGAAGCATGGAGTCTGGCGAGCCCGGAAGATCCTGGCAAAGTACGGTGGTGTCATGGTCGCCGACGGTGTCGGCCTCGGGAAGACCTATACGGCGGGCGAGATCATCCGCGACTACCGCGAGCGCCGGCAGCGCGTGCTCCTCGTCTGTCCAGCAAGCCTGCGCGACACGACCTGGGAGCGCTTCCTGAACGACCACCAGCTCCTCGTCGAGTGCCTGTCCTTCGAGGAGCTGGCGAACGACGCACAGCTCGGCGGCGAGCAACGCCACCTGAAGAACCCTCTCGACGACTACGCGCTGGTGGTGGTTGACGAGGCGCACAACTACCGCAATCCCGATACGGCCAAGCGCGCCGCCATCCTGCGGCGCCTGCTGGCGGGAAAGCGGCGTGACCTGCTCCTCCTCACGGCGACGCCCGTCAACAACTCGCTCTGGGACCTGTACCACCTGCTGCGCTTCTTCATGAAGCAGGACGCCTGGCTCGCGGACCGCGGCGTACTCTCGATCCGCGAGCGATTCGAGCACGCGATGCGCGAGGATCCGTTCAGCCTGAGCCCGGACCTGCTCTATCCAATCATCGACGCGACGACGGTGAAGCGAACCCGGCGCTTCATCAAGAAGCACTATTCGAGCGATCTGATCCGTGGACCGGATGGGCGCATGGTGCCGATCCGCTTCCCGAGGCCGCTGGCGTCCTCGATAGGCTACGACCTCGACGCGGTGCTCCCTGACTTCTTCGCGCGGCTCGAGGAGATCCTCATGCCCGCGGACGGGCACCCGCTGCTGCGGATGGCCCGCTACCAGCCGGAGCTGTATCCGGCCGGCGGGAGCGCTGATGGAGGGGACACGGCGCTCGTCGGACTGCTGCGCTCCGCGCTGCTCAAGCGCTTCGAGTCCTCGGCCGAGGCGTTCCGGCAGACGCTCGGGCGCATGATCCGCGAGCACGAGGTCTTCCTAGAGGCGCTCGCGCAGGGCCGCGTCGTTCGCAAGGAGTTCTTCCGCGAGATCTCCGCCGCGGAGGACGAGGGCGACATGGAGGAGATCCTGGAGGCGAGCGAGCATGCCGACGATGTCGCCGCCTATGACGTTCCGCGGCTGGCTACGGATGTCCACTCGGATCTCGAGCTGCTTCGCGAAATGGAAGCGGCGGCCAGCAGCGTACGGCCGGAGAGTGACCCGAAGCTGGCAGCACTCGTCGAAGAGCTGGCCGCGATCGCGAAGCAGGCTGCCGGCGAAGCACTGGACGAGGAAGACGCACGGCAGAAGCGCAAGGTGCTCGTTTTTTCGCACTACGAGGACACGATCGACTGGATCGAAGAACACCTGGGAAGGGTCATCGCCCGCGATGCGCGCCTCGCGCCCTACCGTGACCGCGTCACCTCGGTCAGCGGGGCCGAGGTCCGGGGTGGCGTCTCTCGAGCTAGGGCGCTCCACGGCTTCGCGCCGGCTTCGACGGGAGCCATGCCGCCCGAAACCGAGGATCGCTTCGACCTCCTTCTGTGCACCGACGTGCTCGCAGAGGGCATGAACCTGCAGCAGTGCCGAAACGTCGTGAACTACGACCTTCCTTGGAACCCGATGCGTCTCGTCCAGCGCCACGGGCGCGTGGACCGCATCGCAAGTCCGCACCATGAGGTGTATCTCCGGACGTTCTTCCCTGACGCTCAGCTCGATGCGCTCCTGAATCTTGAGGGTCGGGTACGACGCAAGCTCGCGCAGGCGGCGGCGTCCGTCGGCGTAGAGGAGGCGCCGATCGAGTGGGGAGCGACCGGCGAGCAGTCCTTTGCCGAGACGCGCGAGGAGATCGAGAAGCTGCACCGCGGAGATGCTTCGATCTACGAAGCCGGCGGTACCTCGGGCGCCGCGCAGACCGGCGAGGAGTACCGCCAGGAGCTCCGCCGAGGGCTGGAGAGGTTTGGCGGGATGATCCCCGAGCTCCCGTGGCGCGTGGGCTCAGGCATGAGAAAGGGGGCGCAGGATGGGCACGTCTTCTGCGCGACAGTAGGCGAGCGGATCTACCTTCGCTTCGTCCCCCTCGATCCCGGCGGCGCGATCGTCAGCGAGCTCGGCACTTGCCTGCGGTTGTTGGAATGCACCGAGGACACCCCGCGAATGCTCAGTCACGAGATGGCCCGGGCGGTGTACGAAGCATGGGAGAGGGCCCGGAGGAACATCCTGGAGGCATGGACATTTGAGACCGACCCGGCCAATCTGCAGCCGCGGATCCGTAAGCTCAACCGCGACGTCGCCGCGTTCCTGCGTGCCAATCCGCCGCCTGACGTAGATCAGGAACGCCTCAATCGCGCGCTCGACGCAGTAGAGTCACCTTGGCCGCGTCGGGAGGAGAATCTGCTGCGGATCGCGTGGGAGCGAGTCTGCGGATCGAACGTGGAGAAGGCGCGGTCTCTCATCGATGCGATCGAGAGTATCGGAGCCGAACCCTTCCACGCCCCGGAGCCGCTGCCTCCGATCACCGGGGAAGACATTCACTTGATAACGTGGCTGGCGCTTTCGCGAGAAGCAGAAGATGGAGATGGTGGTGGGTGAGAGGAGAGCTGCAGCCGCCAAACCGGGCTCATGACGCGTGGCTGGGTATGGCCACGGCCCAAGGGGAACTTGACATCCTGGAGCGTGTGCTCTCTTACGACGAGGCGACCGAGATCTTCGTGCCGGTGAACTCGCTCGGAGCCAAGCTGCGGAGCTCTGACCTGGCACTCGCCCAGATCACAGCAAGGTGGCGTGGTGCTCTGAAGACCTTCCAAGCATTCCAGGAGCAGTGATGATGGACACGGTGTTTGGATTGACTCGTGACCATGGACGCCGCGCCGGATAGCCGACTTCATCGAGCGCTGCGCGCGCCACATGCGCGAGAGGGAGCGCGCTCTGAAGTGGCGCTGTGCGTGCTGGTAGCCGTGCTGCTACCGCTTGGTCTCGTACTTCCCGCTGCGGCGCTTGCCTTCGGCGAGCCGCTCGATGGCGGTGGCGGCTGACATGAAGGCATTCGTCGTCGAGAAGTATGGCAAGAGCGGTCTCCGCGCCGCCGATGTGCCCGAGCCCAGCGTCGGGCCGCGTGACGTCCTGGTCCGGGTGAGTGCGGCCGGCGTCAACCCGCTGGACAAGAGGGTCCGGGACGGCGAGCTCAAGCTGGTCCTGAAGTACAAGACGCCGTTCGTGCTCGGTCATGATGTCGCGGGCCTCGTGACGGAGGTCGGGGCCGGCGTGCGCGACTTCCGGATCGGTGACGAGGTCTACTCCCGACCCCGGGATCTCCGGATCGGCACCTTCGCCGAGTACATCGCGATCGACCACGCCGACGGGTAGTGTCCCGCTTGCTGTGGAAATTGGAGGAGGTGTAGTCTCCGGGGTGAGCAAAACCCAGAGCCGCGGGAGAGCGGCCACACGGAGACCACACCATGAGAGCCGATGATAGCAAGACAGGGAT
>SHNF01000012.1 GCA_004295085.1 Planctomycetota bacterium
GGCCGCCGGGCTCGGCGGCGCGCGCCGGCTCGGCCGCGCTCTCGCGCCGGCGCGGATCCGGCAGGCCGCGCTCCTGGCGCAGGCGGTGGCCTTCGCGGATGGCTTCGCCCAGCTCGTTGAGGATGAGGGCCACCGAGCGGATGGCGTCGTCGTTGGCCGGAATGACGATGTCGCACTGGTCGGGATCGCCGTCGGTGTCGATCACGGCAACCACCGGGATGCCCATGCGCCGGGCTTCGGCCACGGCGTTGTGCTCGGTCCTGGGATCCACGATCAGCAGCGCGCCCGGCAGTCGGAACATCTCGCGGATGCCCTGGAGGTTGCGGAACACCTTGCGCTTTTCGCGGTTGAACCGCGCCTGCTCCTTGGACGGCATCTGCGCGTACGTGCCGTCCTTCTCCTTCTTCTCGAGCTCGTCCAGGTACTGCAGCCGGCCGCCGATCACCGGATAGTTGGTGAGCGTGCCGCCGATCCAGCGGTCCGCCACGTAAGGCATGCCGGTCATCTGGTGCAGCTTCTCGATCTCCGGCCGGATCTGCGGCTTGGTACCCACCAGGAGCACGTCCTCTCCGCTGCCCACCAGCTCGCGCAGGAAGTGCTGCGCGCGCAGGATGCCGCGGATGGTCTGGCGCACGTCGATGATGTGAATGCGGTTGCGCGCCTCGAAGATGAACGGCTCCATCTTCGGGTTCCAACGGCTGACGCGGCAGCCGATGTGGGCGCCGGCGTCCACCAAAGCCTGGACCGAGAGTTCGGGCAAGAGTCCTCCGAAAGGGATGCGTCGTAGCGCGGCGGAATCCGGGCTCCCTACCCGAATTCAGGGCCGGGAATTGTAGCGGCCGACGCCGCCGCGTCAACGCCGCGCACGCGCAGGAACCGGCGCTAACCCGATGCCTGGACGAGGCTTGCCGGCACGAACACCGGATCCAGCCAGTCGCCATGGGCGCCGGCCGCCACTTCCTCCAGCGGCTCGCACAGCAGCCGCAGCTCACCGGCGCCGGGCACTTCGGCGCGCAGGAACTGCGGCGCCTGGCCGGCGGCCGCCTGCGCCTGCGCCAGCTCCTCGTCCCCCCAGAGCACGCGGAAGCGCACTACGGCGCGGCTGCGGAACGCCAGGGTCTCGTCGTCCACGCCCACTCGCGCCGCGAAGCGGCCAGGACCGGGCACGGCCACCACCACCTCCGCCGGCGCATGGGTGCCGAACCCGGTGGCGAACTCCATTCCGGCCACGCGCAGGGCCCGGCCCTCGACGCTGCGCCCCAGGCGCGGGCTCCAGTCCAGGACCGGACCGTCCGGCCCGCGGCTGCGCAGAGGCGCCCGTTCGGCCAGTGCCTCCAGGGGCGCGCCGCGCCGGCGCAAGGCCGCCACCTGCGCCAGCGGAACGGTCCAGGCGTCGCCCCAGGGCACGGCCAGGCGCAGCTGGCCGGATTCCAGCGACTCGACGCGCGCCAGCAGATGGCCTCCCTGCTGCAGCACGATCCAGACGCCGCCGTCCCATTCCGGGACCTCCTCCTGGACCAGCTGCAGGGCGAGGACGCGCCCCCAGGGGTGCACGTGCGCGCCGCTCTGATCCTCGAAATCGAGCCCGGTGTCACGCCAGCCCACCATCCATCCGGAGCGCCGGTCCACGCCGCCCTCGGGTCCGCGCAGCCACAGCAGATCCTGGTCCGCGGGCGCCGGACGGCGCAGCCCGCCGGCGCCCAAGCGCCGCAGCCATAGGCTGTCGAAGCGGAGCTCGAGGCCGCTCGGCAGCCGCCAGAAGGCGTGGCGCTCGTCGCCGCCGATGGGAGTTCCGGGCAGGCACACGCCGTGCGCCAGCTCCACCTCCCAGGCGGCTGGCGCCGCCGCGGCCGGTACGGCCGGCACGGCTGGCGCGCCTGGAAAGCGGATCTCCAGCCAATCCGCCGGCGTGGCCATCCCGTCCAGCACCGGGCCCGCAGGGCCCCAGCCTGCCAGCCGAGCGTCCTGCTCGCCCATGCTGGTGAGGAGGAGCAGGGCCGGGCTCGCGGGGGGGTGGCCCTCTGCCGGGCTCGCGGCAGGGCGCTGCGCGAGCAGTGCCAAAACGGCAGGCAAGAGGACCTGGAACACCTGGCTTGTGTCTATCTACGCTTGGCACCACACTTGCTACAAGGGGCGCGGCGCACGCGGTCCATTGTGCCGCAGCGCCCGGTGGGTCCCCTGCCGGAATGCCGAGTTGCACGGTCCCAATCTGACCCCGTTGACCCCGTAGGAATCATGCCGAAGCATCTCACCTTCGACTCCGAAGCCCGGGAAGCGGTGCTGCGCGGTGTCGAGAAACTGTCGCGAGCCGTGGTGTCCACGCTCGGCCCCAAGGGCCGCAGCGCGGTCCTGGACAAGTCCTGGGGCGGCCCGCTGATCACCAAGGACGGCGCCAGCGTTGCGCAGGAGATCGAGCTGCGCGACCGCACCGAGAACCTGGGCGCGCTGCTGGTGCGCGAAGCCGCCAGCAAGACCGCCGACCGCGCCGGCGACGGCACCACCACCGCCACCTTGCTGGCCGCTTCCACGTACAAGGAGGCCCTGCGCCACATCACCGTGGGCGCCGATCCCGCGGCGCTGCAACGCGGCCTGCGCAAGGCCATGGACGAGGTGAAGGCGCAGCTGGCGCAGAACTCCAAGAAAGTGCGCGGCATCGAGGACCTCAAGGCCGTGGCCACGGTCGCCAGCAACAACGACCCCGAGATCGGCGAGATCCTGGCCAAGGCTTATCAGGAGGTCGGGCCCGAGGGCGTCATCACCATCGAGGAGGGTCGCACCGCCGAGACCGAGGTCAAGCCCACGCAGGGCATGCAGTTCGACCGTGGCTTCCTCAGCCCGCACTTCGCCACCGACCTGGACACGCTGGAGTGCGTGCTCGAGAATCCATACATCCTGATCTACGAGGACAAGATCAGCTCGGCGCAGAAGCTGCTGCCGCTGCTGGAGAAGGTCAAGGAGGGCGGCCGTCCGCTGCTCATCATCGCCGAAGAGGTGGAGGGCGAGGCCCTGGCCACGCTGGTGGTGAACAAGCTGCGCGGCATCATCGGCGTGTGCGCGGTGAAGGCACCGGGCTATGGCGACCGCCGCAAGGAGATGCTGCGCGACATCGCCACGGTCGTGGCCGCCGAGCCGATCATGAAGGAGAGCGGAGTGGACCTGGAGAAGGTCGCGCTCAGCCAGCTCGGCCGCGCCAAGAAAGTGCTGGTGGACAGCAACAACACCACCGTCATCCAGGGCGCGGGCAAGAAGTCCGACGTGGAGGCGCGTGCCGGCCTGATCCGCCGCCAGGTCCAGGAAACCACCTCCGACTACGACCGTGAGAAGCTGGAGGAGCGCCTGGCCCGCCTGGTGGGCGGGATCGCGCAGATCCTGGTCGGCGGCGCCACCGAGACCGAGGTGAAGGAGAAGAAGGCGCGCTTCGAAGACGCCAAGTCCGCGGCCCGGGCGGCCCACGAGGAAGGCATCCTTCCCGGCGGCGGCGTGGCGCTGCTGCGCATCTCCCAGGAGCTGGCGCGCCGCCTGGAGCTGCCGGGCGATGAGGCGCTCGGTGCCCAGATCCTGGAGCGCGCGTTGTCGCAGCCCCTGAAGATGATCGCGGAGAACGCCGGCCACGACGGCGCCGTGGTGGCGCGTCGCGTCCTGGGCGAGAAGAAGTTCAGCTACGGCTTCAACGCGCTCAGCGCGGAGTACGGCGACCTGTACGCCATGGGCGTCGTGGACCCCGCCAAGGTGACGCGCACGGCGCTGGAGAACGCCGTGAGCGTGGCCTCCACCCTCATCAGCACCGACTGCCTCGTGACCGAGCTGCCCAAGAAGAAGGAGCGCAAGGGAGCAGCGCCCGGCGGCGACGAGGACTTCGAAGACGAGTTCTGAACCGAATAAAACCATGGCCAAGACCGCGAAGAAGATTCAATTCACTCCGCTGGAAGACCGGGTGCTCGTGCAGCCGCTGGAAGCCGAGACGGTGACCGCGGGCGGCATAGTGCTGCCGGACGCCGCCCAGGAGAAGCCGATGCGCGGCGTCGTCAAGGCCGCGGGGCCCGGGCGCCTGGGCAAGGAAGGCCAGCGCCTGCCCATGCCGGTGGCTCCCGGCGACCACGTCATCTACGGCAAGTACGCCGGCAACGACGTCAAGTTCGACGGCGAGGAGTACAAGGTGCTCCGCGCCGAGGAAATCCTGGCGAAGCTCCTCAAGTAAAGGCGAGACGTCCCATGGCCAAGCAAATCCTCTTCGACGACAAGGCACGGGAGAAGGTGTACGCCGGGGTGGAAACACTGGCGAAGACCGTGTCGGTGACGCTCGGCCCCGCCGGGCGCAACGTCATCCTCGAGAAGTCCTTCGGCGGGCCCGTGGTCACCCGCGACGGCGTCACCGTCGCCAAGGAGATCGAGTTCAAGGACCCGTTCATGAACATGGGCGCCAAGCTGGTGCGCGAGGTGGCCAGCAAGACCAATGACGAGGCCGGCGACGGCACCACCACGGCCACGGTCCTGGCCTGCGCCATCCTGCGCAACGGCCTGCGCTACATGGCCACGGGCGTGAACCCCGCCGAGCTGCGCAGCGGCATCGACCGCGCGGTCGCGGCCACGGTGGAGCACCTCAAGACCATGAAGAAGGACGTGAAGGGCCGCGAGGACTTCGAGCGCGTGGCCACCATCAGCGCCAACCAGGACCGTGAGATCGGCCAGAAGATCGCCGAGGCCGTGGAGAAGGCCGGATCAGCCGGCGTCATCACCGTGGAAGAGGCGCAAGGCATCGAGACCACGGTGGAGTACGTGGACGGCATGAGCTTCGACAAGGGCTACATCTCGCCGTACTTCATCACCGACCTGCGCCGCATGGTGGCCGAGTACGAGGACGCCTACGTCCTGGTGCACGAGAAGAAGATCGCCTCCCTGCCGGAGTTCCTGCCCCTGCTGGAGCAGGTGGTGCAGAGCGGCCGCCCGCTGCTGGTGATCGCCGAAGATATCGAGGGCGAGGCCCTGGCCGCCCTGGTGGTGAACAAGCTGCGCGGCGTCATGAAGGTGGTGGCGGTGAAGGCCCCGGGCTTCGGCGACCGGCGCAAGGCCATGCTGGGCGACATCGCCGTGCTCACCGGCGCCTCCGCCATCCTGGAGGAGTCCGGGATCAAGCTGGAGAAGGTGACGCTGCAGCACCTGGGCCGGGTCAAGAAGGTCACGGTGGAGAAGGAGCGCTCCATCCTGGTGGGTGGCGGCGGACGCAAGTCCGACGTGCAGGCCCGCATCAAGCAGATCCAGGCGCAGATCGAGCGCAGCACCAGCGATTACGACAAGGAGAAGCTGGAGGAGCGCCTGGCCAAGCTGGCCGGCGGCGTGGCCGTCATCAAGGTCGGCGGCGCCACCGAGGCCGAGATGAAGGAGCGCAAGGACCGGGTGGAGGACGCCAAGAACGCCACGCTGGCGGCCAAGGAGGAAGGGATCGTGCCGGGCGGCGGCACCGCCCTGCTGCGCTGCCTCGAGGTCCTGGACGGCCTCCAGCCCCGGGGCGACGAGCGCTTCGGCATCGAGGTCGTGCGCAAGTCGCTGCACGCGCCCACCGAGACCATCGCCGCCAACGCCGGCCATGACGGCAGCGTGATCGTGGAAGAGGTGCTGGCACGCAAGGGCTGGCACGGCTTCAACGCGCTCACCGGCGAGTTCGAGGACCTGGGCAAGTCCGGCGTGGTCGACCCGACCAAGGTCGTGCGCCTGGCCCTGCAGAACGCCGCTTCCATCGCCGGCCTGCTGCTCACCACCAACACCTTGGTGACGGAGCTCAAGGAAGAGGAGTCCAAGGCCACCGAGGGCGCGGTGGCCTGAGTGCCGGGTGCCGGGGGCCCGCCGGCGCGGGCCCCCCACCACGGCCGTCACGGCGGATGGCCCAGCGCGATTACTACGAGGTCCTGGGCGTCCCGCGCGACGCCGACCCGGAGACCATCAAGCGGGCCTTCCGCAAGCTTGCGCTCCAGTACCACCCGGACCGCAACAAGGAGCCGGACGCCGACAAGAAGTTCAAGGCGGTGGCCGAGGCTTATGCGGTCCTCTCCGACCCCGAGAAGCGCTCGCGTTACGACCGCCTGGGCCACGCCGGGGTGAGCGGCGCCGCCGGCCAGGCGGGCGCCGGCATCCACTTCGACAATCTCGAGGACATCTTCACACGCTTCGCCGACGTCTTCGGCGGCTCCGGAGGCCTGTTCGAGAACCTGTTCGGCTTCGGCGGCGGCCGCGGCGGGGACGGAACCCGCGGCGCGGCGGCGCGCGGGCGCAGCCTGCGGGTGCCGGTCGAGATCGACCTGGTGGACGTCCTGCACGGCGTGGAGCGCAGCATCCAGTACGCGCGCCACGACCGCTGCGGCACCTGCCAGGGCAGCGGCGCCGCGCCGGGCTCCGGCTCGGTCCAGGCCTGCCCCGTGTGCGGCGGCCGCGGCCACGTCACCCAGCAGCAGGGATTCCTGGCCTTCCGCAGCGCCTGCCCGCGCTGCGGCGGGCAGGGCCGGATCGTCCAGAAGCCCTGTGTCACCTGCCACGGCAGCGGCACCGAAACGCGCCGGCGCGAGCTCGCCGTGCGCATCCCGGCCGGGATCGAGGACGGCGCCCAGATCCGCCTGCCCGGCGAAGGCGACGCCGGGCAGGCGGGCGGCCCGCACGGCGACCTGTTCGTGGAAGTGCACGTGCGCGAACATCCGTCCTTCCACCGCGAAGGCCGGGATCTCTACACCGAAGTGTCCATGCGCTACACCCAGGCGGCGCTCGGCGACAAGCTGCGGGTGCCCACGCTGGAAGGCGAAACCCGGCTGGAGATTCCGGCCGGAACGCCGACAGGCAAGTTGTTTCCTCTGCGCGGCCAGGGCTTGCCCAAGCTGCATGGCGGCCGGCGGGGCGACCTGTACGCGCGTGTCTTCGTGGAGGTGCCCCCGCGCCTGTCGCGCGAGCACAAGAGCCTGCTGCGCAAGCTGTACGAGTTCGAGCAGGAAGAGCGACGGCGAACGGAGGGAGCGCGCTGATGCCCAAGGACCGCAAGAAGAAGCGTGAGGAGGAGGCAGCGGCCCGGTCCGCCCCGGCGGCCGCGGGAACGCCGCCGGAACAGACTGTGGAGTACTGGCGGGACAAGGCGCTGCGCGCCCAGGCCGAAATGGTGAACGTCCGCCGCCGCGCCGAGCAGGAGATCGACGAGCGCGCGCGCCTGCGCTTGGAGGGGGTCCTGGCCGACCTGATCCAGCTCGCCGACGCGCTGGAGCTGGCCCTGGCGGCGATGCCCGCTGCGGCGCACACGGATCCCGCCGCGCGCCCCGTCCTGGATGGATGGAACGCCATCCGCGACGCCCTGGCGCAGCTCCTGGCACGCCAGGGGGTGGAGATGATCCAGCCCGGGCCGGCCGCGGCTTTCGACCCGGAGTTGCACGAGGCGGTGCTCGTCACCGAGCTGCCCGGCGCCCCGGAGCCGCGCCTGGAGCTGCTGCGCCGCGGCTACCGGCTGGGCCGGCGCATCCTGCGCCCGGCGCAGGTGCACCTGCTGCGGCCGGGCGCCACCGCGGCCCCGCCTGCGCCCGAGGACGGCACATTGGAGTAAGGCATGCCCCACTACGACTACCGCTGCGACGCCTGCGAGCACCAGTTCGAGGCCTTCCAGTCCATCAAGGCCGCGCCGCTGCGCGACTGCCCGCGCTGCGGCCGGAGCCGGCTGCGGCGCCTGATCAGCCCCGGCGCCGGCCTGCTGTTCCGGGGCAGCGGCTTCCACGCCACCGACTACCGCGCGGGCGCGCCGCCGGCGGACTCGGGCGCGGACGGCTGCACGCCCGGCGGCTGCGCCCGGCCGGAATGCCCCAAGACCTGAGAAACCCGCGGCCGCGCCCGGCGGCGCGCGCCGTCCCGCGTTAAGCTGATTACGCCCTCTCTGGCCCAGGAACCCCGCCCGATGACCCGTTCCGCCCGCATGCTCTGGCTGGCCGCAGCCCTGCTCGTGCCGGCCCTGGCGCCGCAGCTTCCGGCCCAGAAGGCCCAGCTCGGCGCCGACTGGTTCACCGACAAGCACAACGGCTACCGCCTGCGATACCCGGACGAGTGGATGGCAGTCCCCGTGCAGCCGCGCGAGGCCGGCGCCGGCGTGGTGGCGCAGATGGACGGACCCAGCCTGGCCACGCGCGTGGCCAACCAGAGCTACGACTTCAGAGCCGGCTTGACCATCATGAAGTTCGAGGCCAGCCAGGCGGTCACCGAGACCGACGCGGAGGCCGATGGCGGCTTGCGCGGGCGCGTGGACACCGCCTCGGGCACGCGCGACAGCGTGGAGAGCCATCTCAAGCAGATGGCGGAGTGGTGGCAGCTGCGCGACTTCAAGCCCGCCGAGGTCGAGGAGCTGTCGTTCAAGGACTTCCAGACCAAGCACCAGGAGTTCAGCGCGTTCACCGGGGACGTCTACGTCCTGTTCGACACCTTCACGTTCCGGCTGGACGACTTCGACGTCGCCCTGGTGTACCTGGTGCCGCTGGAGCACGCGCCCAAGTGGCAGAAGGTCTTCGGCGCCTCCGCGCGCAGCTTCGAACGCATCGTGCGCACGGCCGCGGTCACCGTGACCGACGAGAAGGACTACGGCCAGCTGCTGGCCGCCGCGGCCGACGAGGCGGCGCGCACCGCCGGCTGGCGCGTGCTCGAGGTGCCGTCCCAGCGCTACATCCTCAAGACCTCGAGCAAGGACGAGAAGTTCCTGAAGGCCATCGTCGAGCGCCTGGAGGCCTCCCGCAACCTGTTCGAGCGCGACTTCCCGCCCAGCAAGCCCATCGACCACGTTTCGGTGGTGCGCGTCTGTTCCAACCTGGAGGAGTTCCACAAGTACGGCAAGACCGGCGGCGGCGTGGCCGGCTGGTTCAATCCGGGCACGACCGAGCTCGTGATCGTGGACTTCAAGGACTACGACCGCAATCTCACCTACGGGGTGATGACGCACGAGGCGTTCCACCAGTACTGCCACTTCCTGTTCGACGAGTCGGAGGCCCACCGCTGGTTCGACGAGGGCCACGGCGACTACTACGGCGCCTTCGAGTTCAAGGGCAACAAGGCCATCTGCCACGCCAACATGAAGGGGGAATCGCGCCTGGTCGGCATCCGCGACCAGATCCGCAACGACAGCTTCACGCCGATCGGGCGCATCATCCGCCAGAACCACGGCGAGTGGCAGTCCAAGGGAGTCGCCTCCTACGAACAGTCCTGGTCCATGATCTACATGCTGCGGCGCGGCATGGAAGGCGAAGTGCCCAAGCGCCTGTGGCGGACGGAGTACGCGGACATCATCCCGGAGTACATGCGCGTGCTGCACGAGGGCTTCGTCAAGGCATACGAGGAAGCGCGCGAGGAACAGAAGAAGAACGCCGCCGCCGAGGGCCGCGAGAGCAACGGCAGCGAGGAGCTCTGGATCAGCGAGCGCAAGAAGGAGGAGATCTGGGACAAGGCCATCGCCGCCTCCTGGGGCCAGGTGGACCTCGAGGAGTTCGAGAAGCACTGGAAGGAATACGTGCTCAAGGAGCTCAAGGACTGAGGCCCGGCGGCGCGCCGCCGCGGTCGCCGGCACCTTCGCGGTCGGCCCAGCCGAGCAGACCGCGCGTCACCAGGCGGTACGGCGGTTTGAACAGCCAGCGCCACAGCCGCGCCGCCAGCGACGGGCGCGCCAGCAGCGCCCGCTCGCGCGCCGTCAGGGACTGCGGGCAGTAGCTGCGCTTGTGCTTGAGCAGGTGGCGCAGGTCCTCCCGGGCCTGCAGGCGAAAGCAGCGGCCGCGGCGCCCCCAGCAGCTCGCCAGCTGGAAGTCCACCAGCGCCGGATGGCCTTGCGGCGTGACCAGCCAGTTGGGCTCCTTGGCCAGGTCGTTGTGGGTGACGCCGCGGCGGTGCAGGCGCGCCACCAGGCACAAGGCGCGCTGGAAGTAGGCCGGCTGTGCCGGACGGGCCCGGTGCATGGGCTGTCCTTCGATCCAGCTGCGGTCCAGCCCGGCGCGCGCCCGGGCGAGCAGCGCCGGCACGCCGGCCTGTCCCGCCAGCCGTGACAAGGCGCGTGCCTCGCGGGCGGCCAGGGCGCGAGCCAGCGGCCGCAGCCACCAGCGCGCCGCGTGCGCGTCGCGCCGCACCCAGCTCAGGGGCCCGCCCGACGCGTCGGTAGAATGCCGGCGCTCGACGCGGCCGAAGGCATCCGCCTTCAGCAGTTGCGGTTCCGCCGCTGGGATTCCCGCGTCGTCCGCCATTCGCCGCGGAATGCTAGCAAGTCGCTCGTGTGCGCTGGGGGTTGCCGCCGTCCTGGTCCTAGTCCTGGTCCTGGGCACGGGCGGACGGGCGGCGCAGCAGGCGCCCGCGGCGCGCGAGTTGAGCCGCGCACAGCAGCGCTTCGACGCAGCCGTGGCCGGCCGCGATGCGGCCGACGCCGCCCTGGCCGCCGACTACGCGGCCTGCGAGGCCTGGGTGCTGGCAACAGCCGACGCGCCGGCGCAGCCACCGGCCACCCTGCGCGGCTATCTGGAAGAGCTCGGCGTGCCGGCGGAGCGCTGGCCGCAGAGACGCACAGAGCTGGCGGCGGAGGCCTTTCACGTGCTGTGGAACCGCGAGCTGTACCTGCGCTCCGCCGCGGCCAAGGGCTACGCGAAGGCGGTCGCCGACCTGGAGGAGGCGTTTCAGGCGCTGGAGCGGCTGCGCCATCCCGAGCGCTTCCAGCGCGGCTTCGCGGAAACGCCGCAGGGCATGGCGCTGGTGCGCGGGGGCCACTCCACCCTGGGACCGTGCAGCGGCTACATCCTCGGCTATCCGAAGCTGGCGCAGGAACGCAGCGCGCGCCTGCAGCCGTATTACCTGGACCAGCGCGAGGTGACCTGTGCCGAGTACGCACGCTTCCTGCTGGCGCAGCCGCGCGGCCTGCGCGAGGAGCACCTGCCGCTCGGCTGGGGCATGGATGCCGCCGGCGCGCCGCTGTTCCCGGAGGGCGCGGCGCAGGTGCCGGTCACCGGCGTGAGCTGGACCTCGGCGGCGCGCTACGCCCAGTGGGCCGGAAAACGCCTGCCCAGCGAGGACGAATGGGAAGCGGCCGCCGCCGGAACCGAGCGCCGGCGCTTCCCCATGGGCGAGCGCTTCGACGCCACCCGGGCCAATGGCCGCGCCAGCGGCACCGGCCGCGCGCGCCCGGCGGATGATTACCCCGCGGACAGCACGCCGCAGGGCATCCGCAGCATGACCGGCAACGTGCGCGAATGGACCGCGGACCTGTACGACGAGAAACCGGGCAAGGATCGGGCCACGCCGGTGCGCGTGGCCGGCGCCTACACCATGGCCGCCGTGCGCGGCGGTTCCTACCTGGACGAGCCGGACTCGTGCGCCAGCACGTTCCGGTGGATGGAGCCGGCGCTGGGTGCGCGCCTTCCCAACGTCGGCTTCCGCTGCGCCGCGGACGTGCGTTGAAACCGGAGCTCGTGGTCGCGCGCGAGGCCGGAGCCGCGCTGGCCGATCTCCTCCTGGCTGCGCCGCGGCAGGCCTGGGCGCTGCTGGCGCGCCGCGCGCGCCTGGCCCGCTTCCGGGCGCTGCGCCACGACGCGCCGCCGCCGCCGGGCGCTGCGTCTCCGCCGCCGCGCCCCTTGCGCCGCGTGCTGCTCAGCTGCGGCGACGCCAGTGGCGAGAACCATGCGCTGCGCCTGGTGGAGACCCTGCGCCGGCGCCATCCAGGGCTGCAGGCCGCCGGCTTCGGCGGAGCGCGCCTGGCCGCGGCCGGCGTGGAGGTGTGGGAGCCGCTCGCCGACCTGAACGTCATGGGCTTTCGCGACGTCGCGGCGCGCCTGCCCTTGTTCTTCCGCTGCGTCGCCCGCTTCGCGCGCGAGTTGCAGCAGCGGCCTCCGGACGCCGCCGTTCTGGTGGACTATCCGGGGCTGAACCGCCACCTCCTGCGCGTGGCGGCGCACGCTCGGGTGCCGGTGGTGGACTACATCGCCCCGCAGCTGTGGGCCTGGGCTCCCTGGCGCGTGCGCGACTTCCGCCGCGCCGACCGCCTGCTGACCATCCTGCCCTTCGAGCGCGACTGGTACGCGCGCGCCGGGGCCGCCGCGGTCTATGTCGGGCATCCCCTCGGTGACGGCCTGGCGGCCGCGGCGGCGGAGGAGGCGGCGCCGCCGCAGCTCGACCCGCGCTTCCGCTGGGTCGGCATCCTGCCCGGCAGCCGCCGGCGCGAGATCCAGGAGAACCTGCCGGCGCTGCTGGCAGCGGCCGGCGAGCTGGCGGCGCGCCGGCCGGATGTGCGCTTCGTCCTGCCGCATCTGCGCGCCAGCGTCTGGCCTCTGCTGCACGAGCACCTGCGCGCGGCCGCGGTCGAAGTCACCCCGGCGCCGGGCAGCTACCACGGCGTCCTGGCGCAGCTGCAGGCGGCGTGGGTGGCCAGCGGCACCGCGCTCCTCGAAGTGGCCGCCCACGGCGTGCCGCCGGTGCTGGTGTACGGCCTGTCCTCCGCGGTGGCCGCCTGGGGAGCCCGGCACGCCCTGGCCGTGCCCTACGTCGGCTCCCTGAACCTGCTGGCCGGGGAGGAGCTGGCGCCCGAGCACGTCGGGCGGTCCCTGGACCCGCGCGCCCTGGCAGACGACCTGGAGGCGCGCCTGGAGGGGCCCCGGCGCGCACAGGTGCTCGCATCCATCGCGCGCCTGCGCCCGCACTTCGCCGTGCCCGGGGCGGCCGAACGCGCGGCCCGGGCCGTGGAGGAGGCCGCCGCGGCGGCACCGGCATGAGGGACAGCGCGCAAGAGCCGAATAGCCCGCGCCACTCCGGCGTATCGGTGGCGATGCCAGCCGTCCCCCCACAGGAGGCAGAGGCCAACTTGCTGCAACGAGCCATCCACGGCGACCGCCAGGCCTTCGGCGAGCTGCTCCAGCGCCACCAGCCGCGGGCGCTGGCGCTCGCCACCGAGCTGGTGGGCAGCCGCGAGGACGCCCGCGACCTGTTGCAGGAGGCCGCGCTCAAAGCCTGGCGCGCGCTGCACGGCTTCGTGCCCGGGCGGCCGTTCTTCCCGTGGTTCTACCGGATCCTGCGCAACGCCTGCATCCAGCATCTGCGCGCGCGCAAGCTGCGCCGCTCCCGCTCGCTGACGGTGGATGCGGACGGCGAGACCGTGGTGCTGGAGCCATCCGATCGGGCCGCGCCCCTGCCCGAGGAGCTGTTCGAGCAGGGCGAACGCAGCCGGCGCCTGGCGCAGGCGCTGGTGCGCCTGCCGCCGGCCGACGCCGAGATCCTCATGCTGCGCCACTTCCAGGATCTCTCGTACCAGGAGATCGCCGAGGCGCTCTCCATTCCGGTGGGCACCGTCATGTCGCGCCTGCACACCGCCCGCCGCCGCCTGCGCCAGCTCTTGCCGGAGATGGCCGCCGCATGAGCCTGGGTCCTCCCGCCGCAGCCTGGCCGCCTCGCGACTGCGAGGAGATCCAACTGTGGCTGAACGCCCGGCTGGACGCTGAGTGCACGCCGGCGCAGGAAGGCTGGCTGGCGCAACACCTGCAGGCGTGCGTGACCTGCTCCGTCGAATGGGCGGAGTTGGAGCGCACGCGCCTGGTGTTCCAGACCGCGCGCCTGCGCGAGCCCAGCGACTTCGAGCGCGAAGCCCTGCGCCGCGCCATCGCCCCGCGCGTGCTGCAGGCGCTCGGCTGGGCGGCGCTGTGCGGCGGCGTGTTGCTGCTGCTCGGCTATGGTGCCTGGGCCCTGGCCGCCTCCCACGACGTTCCCCTGCCCATGCGCCTGGGCCTGGCGTCGCTGGCCGCCGGCGCGCTGCTGCTGCTCGGGCGCTACGGGTGGGAGCGCCGGCGCGTGCATCGCCGCGATCCGTACCGCGACGTGCTCCGATGATCCTCACGACCACCGAAACCGTGCCGGGCTACCGCGTGGCGGCGACCTACGGCATCGTCCGCGGCAACACGGTGCGCAGCCGCTCGGCGCTGCGCAACCTGATCGCCTGGTTCCGCCTGTGGTTCGGCGGCGAAGTGCCGGAGTACACCAAGATCGTGGCCGAGGCGCGCGAGCAGGCCCTGGACCGCATGCGCGAACAGGCGGTGGCGCTCGGTGCCGACGCCGTCGTGATGGTGCGCTTCTCAACCAGCGAGGTGATCAGCGGCGCCGCCGAGATCATCGCCTACGGCACTGCCGTGCGCCTGGAGACCCCGGCGCCGGCCCCGGCCTGAACCGGGTCGCCTCTGCGGCCGTTAAACTCCCGGGCTGGCCCGCCATCATGCTGCTCCTCGCCACTCTCGCCCTCGCGGCTCCGCTCCAGGAGCCCAGCGTCAAGGACCTGTTCGATCAGCAGCTGGCGCTGCTGCGCACGGCGCAGCGCCAGGACGGCAGCTACGGCGCGCGCACCGACACGGCCTGGATCCTGACCGCCATGGCGCTGTGCCCGCGCAGCTACCGCGAGGACGACGGACCCTTCATGCGCGACGCCGTGCGCTGGCTCCTGGCCGAGGAGCCGCTCTACCAGGATCCCGCGGGCGACGCCGCTGCCGCACTGGCTTTGCAGTGCCTGGACAGCCAGCGCTACGCCGCCCAGGTCAAGGCCCTGGCGGCCCGCGCCGGGGTGCCGGCCGAGGCCATCGCCGCCCTGGCGCAGACCGGCGCTCCCCCCTCGGGTGAAGGACCCTGGAGGGACGGCCTGCCGCTGCCGGCCGCAGGCATGCGCTCCCTGGACCAGCTCCAGGCCATTCCGGAGACCGCGGGCGTGCCGGTGCGGGCCGGCGACGTCGCGCGCGCTGCCCTCGCCTACCGGCGCGAGCAGGCCTCCCGCAAGGCGCCGGTGGACGCCGCTGCCGTGTATGAGCGCGGTGTGGACTACCTGCTGGCGGCGCGCGACGCCAGCGGCCTGTGGGAGGTGTACGGCAATCCCGAGCCCGGGATCTCGGCGCTGGCGGCGCACGCGCTGTTGCGCTCCGCACGTGCGGACGCGCGCAAGGCGGCCGAGCCCGTTCTCGACTGGCTGAAGGCCCAGCAGAAGGAGGACGGCTCCATCTACACGCAGGGCCTGCCGGTGTACGTCACCTCCGCCGCGGTGATGGCGCTGGCCGCCGCCGGCCGGCCGCAGGACCGCGACGCGCTGCAGCGCGCCCTCCAGTACCTGCGCGTGACGCAGTGCGACGAAGGCGAGAACTACAGCGAGAGCGACAAGTTCTACGGCGGCATCGGCTACGGCAACGACCTGCGCCCGGACCTGAGCAACCTGCAGTACGCGCTGGCGGCACTGCACGCCGGCGGCGCCACGGCGGACGACCCGGCATTCCAGCGCGCGCTCGTGTTCGTGCAGCGCTGCCAGAACCGCAGCGAAACCAACCCGGAGACCTACCGCGACGCCGGCGGCAAGGACGAGGTCCGCTCCGGCAACGACGGTGGCGGAGTCTACTACCCCGGCAACTCCATGGCCGGGACCGAGCAGCTCGCCGACGGCACCGTGATCGCGCGCAGCTACGGCTCCATGAGCTACGCGCTGCTGAAGTGCTACCTGCTCGCCGGCCTGCCGGCCGACGACGCGCGCGTGCAGGCGGTCCTGCGCTGGATCCAGGACCACTGGACCCTGGAAGTGAATCCCGGCTTCGACACGCTGCGCGATCCGCGCGCCGGCTACCAGGGCCTCTACTACTACTACCTGACCCTGGCCGAGACCCTGGCCCTGACCGGCCGGAGCGAGATCCGCTCCAGCGACGGCGCGGCGCACGACTGGCGGGCCGAGCTGCGCGCCAAGCTGGCCGCGCTGCAGCAGCCGGACGGTTCCTGGGTCAATGCATTGGCCGACCGCTGGATGGAGGGCAACGCGGTGCTCTGCACCGCCTACGCGTTGAACGCGCTGGCGGAAGCGGCCCGGTGAGCGCTCCGGGCGCGCAGCCCCCGCACCTGCGGCGCGCCCGCGATCCGCAGGGCCGCGAGCACTGGATCTGGCACCAGGACGGCGCCGACTACTCGATCGCGCTGGGTGCCGAGCTCGCCGACGCCGCGCGCTGGCTGCTGGCCTGGCGGCCCGGCTCCGCTCCTCCCGGACCGCCCGCCGCCGCCTCCTCCTGGACGCTGCTGCGCCCGGGCCGGCCGGGCAAGGGCCTGGCCATCGGCAAGAACTTCGCCGCGCACGCGCGCGAGTTCGGCAGCGAGCCGCCCGAGGAGCTGATCTGGTTCCCCAAGCTCCCCGACGTCCTGATCGGCCCCGGCGAGCCGGTCATGATCCCGACCTGGCTGGACACGCGCGTGGACCCGGAGGCCGAGGTGGTGGCGCTCGTCGGGGCACCGCTGTCCGGCGCGAGCGAGGCGCAGGCCGCGGCCGCGATCGCCGCCTACACGCTCGGCAACGACGTGACTGCGCGCAAGCAGCAGGGCCTGGACCGCCAGCGCGGCTGGCCCTGGCTGCGCAGCAAGAACCTGGCCACCTTCGGCCCGATCGGTCCCTGGTGGGTGCCGGTCACAGCAGTGACCGACCTCGGCGGCCTCAGCCTGCGCGGCCTCGTCAACGGCGAAGTGCGCCAGGAAGCCCTGCTCCGCGACATGATCTGGTCCCCCGGCGCGGCGCTCTCCGAGATCAGCCGCTGGACCCCGCTGCAGCCGGGCGACATCGTCTTCCTCGGCACTCCCGCCGGCGTCGCGGCAGTGCAGCCCGGCGACGTCATGCGGGTCGAGGTGGATGGAATCGGCGCGCTGGAGAGCAGGGTGCTGGCCGGGCCACCCGGCGCGCTGGCACCGATGGGTCCGCCAGCCGCCTAGAGTCCGATCTCGTCCAGCACCTTGCGGGCGAAGTCGGCGGCGGCGATTCCGCGCTGCTGGGCCAGCGGGTCGGCGTCGGGGTGGCTCACGAAGGTGATCGGCCACACGCGCACGCGCACGCGCTTCGGCTCCAGCTCCAGCGCCCAGGAGTTGCCGAGCGAGAGCAGCGCGGCCTTGGCTGCGGCATGGGCGGCCACCTTTCGGCGTCCCGCGAGGGGATCCTCGAGGCCGCACAGGAGCGCCTGCGCCGGGGCGCCACGGGCCAGCGCCTCGCGGGCGCCGAGCAGCGCGTGGTGCGCGGTCACCACGTTGGAGTCGAACTGGGCGCGCAGATCCTCCGACGACAGCTCCGCAAGCGGGGCCGTGCGCGGGTCGCCGGCGCAGACCGCCAGGAATTGGATGCCGAAGGGAGCTTTCTCGGCCAGGAGGGCGCGGATCCGATCGGGCGCCTCCGGTTCGCGCAGGTCGAGGGACAGGTGCTCCGGGCCGCTGCCCGTGCGGGAAATGGTCCAACCCCGCCAGCGGCGGGCCCGCAACTCCTCCTCCAGCGCCCGTCCGATGCCGCGGGATCCGCCGGCGATCAGGAACACGCGCTCCGGCACCACCCCGGCATCCTAACGAGGCTCCGCCTCCAACCGCCGCCACGCATTCGAGATCCGACCCCAACAATCCATCTTCCTTGAGCCGCTCCCCGGCGCAGCCGACAATGCCGGTTCCATGGCGGCGGCACCGCAGCTGAGCCTGGTCGTTCCGGTCTACGAGGAGGAGGAGAATCTGCCGATCCTCTTTCGCGAGATCCGCGCGGCTCTAGAGGGAACCGGCATCGACTTCGAGATCCTGGCGGTGGACGACGGCAGCGGCGACGGCTCCTGGGAGCGGATCCGCGCCGAGACGGTGGCCGACGCGCGCGTGCGCGGGCTGCGCTTCGAGCGCAACTGCGGCCAGACCGCCGCGTTCGCTGCCGGGTTCCGGGCCGCGCGCGGCGGCATCATCGTCACGCTGGACTCGGACCTGCAGAACGATCCCGCGGACATTCCACGGATGCTGCAGGTGCTGGAGGAACGCCAGGCCGACGTGGTGCTCGGCATCCGTCGCAACCGGCACGACAACCTCATCCGGCGGCTCTCCTCGAAGGTCGCCAACGGCTACCGGCGCTGGCGCACGCGGGACGACACGGTCGACACCGGCTGCTCGCTCAAGGTGTTCCGCGCGCCCTTCGTGCGCGAGATGCCGCTGTTCAAGGGAATGCACCGCTTCCTGCCCACCCTGGCGCGCATGCAGGGCGCCCGCAACATCGTCCAGATCGAGGTCAACCATCGCCCGCGCGTGCATGGGCGCAGCAAATACGGCGTTTGGAACCGCCTGTGGGTCGGCCTGGCGGACGTGGGCGCCGTGCGCTGGATGCAGAAGCGCCACCTCAACTACCGCGTCGCCGAGCAGGCGGGAGGCGAATGAACGATGCCGGAATTCCTGACCGACTGGCTGCACCGCGCCTTCGGCGAGCATCCCTGGCCGATCCTGGTGATCGGCTTGTTCGGCCAGCTGCTCTTCGCCTCGCGTTTCTTCGTGCAGTGGATCGCCAGCGAGCGCGCCGGCCGCAGCGTCATGCCGCTGGCCTTCTGGTGGATCTCGGTGCTCGGCTCTCTTCTGGTGCTGAGTTACGGCATCCTGACCGCCGAGCCGGTGGTCATCCTGGGCCAGATCGGGTTGTTCGTGTACCTGCGCAACCTGATGCTGATCCGCCGCGCCCGGAGCGCGCCGCGCGCGTGAACGGCCTGCCGCAGCAATTCGCGCGCGTGTGGCTGGTCCCCGACGCTGGTTTCCGCGCCGAGCGCCTGGCCATGGCCTTCACGGCCGCGGCGCTCCAGGGCCGCGTGGTCAAGGATGAGGAGCAGACGCTGCTCGTGCGCGGGCCGCTGCCGGACGGCGCGCCGGCCTGGTGGAAGCTGTACCGCGTGCCGCCGCGGCGGCGCTGGATGACGCCCATGGGGCGCAGCCGCGCCCGGCGCGAGGGCCGGGCGCTGCGCGCCTTCGCGCGGGCCGGCGTCCCGGCGGTCCCTGCGCTCGCCTGGGCCGAGGAGCGGCGCCGCGGCCTGCTGCGCTCCTCCCTGCTGGTCACGGCGGACGTCGCGGGCGCGCGCGACCTGCGCGCGCTGTGCGCCGATACCGCCCTGCCGCCGGAGCAGCGCCGGGCCTGGCTGCGCGCCGCCGGAGCCGCCGCGCGCCGCCTGCACGACGCCGGCTTCGGCCACTTCCGCATGCAGCTGCGCAACCTGCTGGCGGCGGAACCGGATCGCATCCTGTTCCTGGACGCGCCCTTCGCCTGCGCCGTGCGCCGCGCCGCGCCGCGGCCGCTGCGCGCCGTGGATCTCGTGGACCTCGCCGGGGCGGACAGCGGGCTCGGCGCCGAGGACAGCGCCGCGGTGCTGGAGGGCTACGGCGCGCCGGCGCCGCTGTCCCTGCACGCCGTGCGCGCCCGGCGCCCGTTCAGCCAGAAGATGCGCCGCATCGGCTGGTATCTCTACTACAACGGCACCGGCCGCCGCCCGGATCCCGACGCCGCATGACCCTGCCCCACCGGCTCGCCGAATACAACTCGCCGGAAGGCGCGCGCGAGTACCTGGAGGAGTACCAGAAGCTCCACCGCCGCTTCAGCGATGCCCGCGAGCGGCGCGTGCTGGCGCGGTTCCTGGCACGCATGGAGGCCCTGGAGACGGCCCTGGACCTGCCCTGCGGCTGGGGCCGGTATCTCCCGTTCCTGCGCCAGAAGGCGCCGCGGGTGGTGCAGGCCGACTACAGCGGCGAGATGCTGCGCCTGGGCAGCCGCCTGCTGGCGGACACCCCGGTCCTGGGCCGCCTGCGCGCCTCGGGGACCGACATCCCGCTGGCCGACCGCTGCGTGGACCTGGTGTTCTCCATGCGCCTCAGCCATCACCTGGCGGACCCGGCACAGCGCCGCCGGCACCTGGACGAGATCCTGCGCGTGGCGCGGCACTACGTCGTGTTCAGCTACTTCGACGCCGGCACGCTGAAGAACCGCCTCCGGCGCCTGCGCGCGCGCTTCTCGCCCAGGAAGCCCAAGAACACGCTGACGCGCGCGATGGTCGAGGACCAGCTGCGCGCCGCCGGATTCCAGGTGCTGGCGGCGCCGCTTCTGTTCCCGCTCGGTAGCGGTCATCGCCTGGTGTTCGCGGAACGGGTGCGATAGCCGAACAGACTGCCGCACCTGCGCCGCGTTTCGTTACGGCGCGGTGACGGCGCACGGTCGCGTGCACGGGAACGCGGCTTGCATGCAGCGCGGCACCTCGAACTGGAGCGAGGGCGGCATGTACACAACGCGCGGTCTTGCCATGTGCCTGACGATCCTTTTTACGGCGCCGCTGTGGGCGCACGGCGGCACCTACATCGGTCCCGGGGACACGCTGCCGCCCGGAGGCGGCGGCGGTCCCGGACCGCTGCCCCCGGCTCCGCCGGGGCCGACCGCACCGCCCGGCGCCAATCCGCCCGCGCCAGTGACGCCGCTGTCGCCGCCGGGACGGACGCCGCCGCCCGGAGTCGCCCGCCCCGTTCCCGACTCCGTCACGGGACCGGGCGCGCTGGAGACCGACCTCAGCTCCTGGTACGTGTGGTGGGAGTTCAACAAGGGGCCGTTTCTCGACCTGCGCGCCAAGCTGTGGGACGGCGACGTCATCTCCGACGAGGGCTCCGAGATCACCCGCGGCCTGCGCGAGTTCAGCACTGCGGCGCGCAGCTTCGCGCCGACCACCGAGCAGGTGCGGCGCGTGGTGCTGCCGGTCCTGCTCGACGCCCTGGCCGAGGACGAGCGCGACCTGCGCTCGTCCGCGCTGATCGCGCTGGCGCGCATCGGCGGCGACCCCGGCCTGGTGGAGCGCTTCCTGCCGCTGCTCGCCAGCAACGACCAGGAGACGGCCGAGACCGCTGCCCTGGCCCTGGGCATCCTGCGCGATCCCGCGGCCCTGCCGCAGCTCGTCGCCCTGCTGCGCGACGGCCCCGAAGGCCGCAGGCTCACCGGCAAGGCCAACGGCGTGCCCCAGCGCACACGCGCCTTCGCCGCCTACGGCCTGGGCCTGCTGGGCACCGCCGTGGCCGACGAGGATCTGCGCCAGCACGTGGCCCAGGCGCTGCGCCAGACCTTGGATCAGAAGGTATCCGGACCCGCCGACCTGGCCGTGGCCTGCGCGCTCGCCCTCGGACTGGTGCCGCTGGAAGACTTCGGCGCGAGCCAGGCTGCCTTGCTCCGCTGTCTCCACGACGAGGACCGGCCGCTGGTGGCCCGGGCCCATTGCCCGACCGGGCTGGCGCGCCTGGTCCGCGGCCGCCCGGACAGCAAGGAGGCGCAGGCGGTCGCGGTCGAGCTGGCGGCGCAGCTCGGGCGCAAGAACACTCCGGCTCCCATCCGCCAATCCTGCGTGCTGGCGCTCGGCGTCCTCGCCAGTGAACCGGCACCCTGCGCCGCGGACGTGCTGACAGCCCTGGAAGGCGTGGCGGAAGGGAACGGCGACCTCCAGGAGCGGGCCTACGCCACGATCGCGCGCGCCTACATCGGCGCCGCCGTCCCGTCGCTGCGCGATCGCTGCCTGGAAGGGCTGCTGAACGAACTCCGTCGCGGCAGCACGCCGCTGCGCCCCTGGTGCGCTCTGGCGCTCGGGGTGCTGGGCTTCCGGCTGCGCGAGAACGAGCAGGCGCTGCCGCCGGTGCTCGGCGACGAGCTGCTGCGCCAGTTCCGCGAGACGCGCAACCCCGATCTCAAGGCCGCCTGTGCCCTGTCGCTCGGCCTCCTGCACCACGCCGCGGCTGCCGACGACCTGCACGCGGCCATGGAGAAGAGCGGCGACGACGGCTTCCGCTCCTGCGCGGCGCAGGCCCTGGGTCTCCTGGACGCCCGCCAGCATCGCGGCTCCCTGCTCGCCCTCCTGCAGGAGAGCGCACGGCGGCCGCAACTGCTCCGTTCCGCCGCCATCGCGCTCGGACTGATGCAGGACCGGCAGGCCGCGCCGGCGTTGGTGGCCATGATCCGGCCGCCGGACGGCAACGCGCCGGCGCTCGCCACGATGGCGGCCGCCGCCATGGCTCTCGGCTTCATTGGCGACACCGGCTCGGTTGCGCCCCTGGCGGAGACCATCCGCGACCACGAGCGCACGCCGCTCGCGCGCGCCTTCGCGGCGGTGGCGCTGGGGCTGGTCTGCGAGCGCGGCGACCTGCCCTGGAACAGCGAGCTCGCCGCCGACGTCAACTACGCCGCCGCCGTGGGCACGCTCACGGATCCGGCAGGAGGAAGCGGGATCCTGGACATCTTCTGAGTTCCTTTCCTTCTGGATCCCGCCGGCCCGGTCCTCGGTCAGGAGCCGGGCCGGCGCGTTCCTTTCCAAAGTTGGAGGCAGGTTAGGCTAAGCCCTGCGGCCGTTGAGGCCCCGGCCCTACGGAGGTGGCCATGCTGGTTCTTCACCTTGCCCCGTTCGTTCTCTTCAGCCCCGGAACCCTCCTGCCCCAGGGCTCAGGGCCGAGCACCACTCGAGTGAGCGTGGACTCTGCCGGGGTCCAAGGAAACGGCGACAGCTGGTCCCCGTCGATCTCAGCCGACGGCCGCTTCGTCGCGTTCGAGAGCCGGGCTGGCAACCTCGTGCCCGGCGACATGGGCTTCGAGGACGTTTTCGTCCACGACCGCCAGACCGGGCAGACCACTCGCGTCAGCGTGGACTCCGCCGGAGTCCCGGGGAACAGCGACAGCGAGTTCGGTTCGATCTCAGCCGACGGCCGCTTCGTCGCGTTCTCGAGTTTTGCCAACAACCTCGTGCCCGGCGACACGCACGCCTATTCCGACGTCTTCGTCCACGACCGCCAGACCGGGCAAACGACCCGCGTCAGCGTGGACTCTGCCGGAGCTCCGGGGGCCGGCAACAGCTACCTCCCTTCGATCTCGGCCGGCGGCCGATTCGTTGCGTTCGCGAGTTTTGCCGCCAACCTCGTCCAAGGCGACACCGGCTTCTTCAAGGATGTCTTCGTCCACGACCGCCAGACCGGGCAGACGACCCGGGTCAGCGTGGACTCTGCCGGAATCCAGGGGAACCATAGCAGCGAGGATCCCTCGATCTCGGCCGACGGCCGCTTCGTCGCGTTCTACAGCTACGCCAGCAACCTCGTCCCCGGCGACACGAGTGGCGTCTACGACGTCTTCGTGCACGACCGCCAGACCGGGCAGACGACCCGGGTCAGCGTGGACGCCGCTGGCGTCCAGGGAAACAGGGGCAGCTACGACCCGACGATCTCAGCCGACGGCCGCTTCGTCGCGTTCGAGAGCGAAGCCAGCAATCTCGTGCCCGACGACACGAACAGCCGCTACGACGTCTTCGTGCACGACCACCAGACCGGGCAGACGACCCGGGTCAGTGTGAACTCTGCCGGAGCCCAGGGGAACCACAACAGCGAGGATCCCTCGATCTCCGCCGATGGCCGGTTCGTGGCGTTCGGGAGCTACGCCGCCAATCTCGTCCCCGGCGACGCCGGCATCTACGGTGATGTCTTCGTCCACGACCGCCAGACCGCTCAGACGATCCGCGTCAGCGTGGACTCCGCTGGCGTCCAGGGGAACAGCGACAGCTACGGCCCCTCGATCTCGGCCGACGGCCGATTCGTGGCGCTCGCCAGCGGCGCCAGCAATCTCGTACCCGGTGACACGAACGGCTCCGGCGACGTCTTCGTCCACGACCGCGGCACGGGCCTCACGCTGGTGCCTTTGGGCAATTGCCCAGGGCCCATGACCTTCACGGCCTATCACGCCGCCCCCGGCGCCACCGTGGCCTTCGTCTGGGGCACGAGCGGATCCTCTACGATCCCGCCTGGCTACCCCTGCGCGGGCACGCAGCTCGGCCTTAGCCCCTTGCGGACGCCGCCACCCGGCTACCTGCTCGCCACGGCGGATAGCTCGGGCACCGCCACCGCTTCGGGCACCGCGCCGCGGGCGGCCTGCGGCGTGGTCCTGCTGCAGGCCGTGGATCTGACGAGCTGCGAGACGAGCAACAAGGTCTCCTTTTAGTTCGTGCTGCCGCGACGGCTGCTCCGCGAGGTACGGTTCAGTCGGCCGCCCGAGGTCCCGGCCAGGCGGCGCGTTCGATCCCTTCCAACGCGCCCTGCAGTACGCCGTGTCGCGCCGTCACCGTCGTGGCGATGCCGCCGCGCACGTGGAACTCGGCGCGCACCTCCATCCACACCGGCTCCACCGCGGCCACGAGGTCGGCCAGGATGCGGTTGGTGACGTCCTCGTGGAAGTGACCCTCGTTGCGGTAGCTCCAGAGGTACAGCTTGAGGGACTTCAGCTCGTAGCAGCGCGGGCCGGGCACGTAGCGCACGCGGATGGTCGCGAAGTCCGGCTGCCCGGTCTTGGGGCAGACGCAGGTGAACTCCGGCGTCACGCTCTCGACCAGGTAGTGAGCACCCGGCCGCGGGTTGGGAAAGGTCTCGAGCTCCTGCTGCTTCCTGGTCACGGTGCCAGTCTACTGGCGACTTCCGATGGTGCTCCCGTCGCTTCCTGGAGGTTGCAGTCCAGATTGGGCGCTAACCACCACGCGTCGGTGGTTGACTCTTCCGCCGCGCGCCCAGCGTCAGACGCACGAGCGGACGTGTCGGGGTCAGGCGCTGGACCTCCCGGAAGCCGGCGTCCTCGAAGACGCGCAGCGGGCCGGTGTAGGCAAAGGCGGAAGCCATCCTGCGCCCGTCCGCAGTGGTCGTGACGGGGTAGGCTTCGAGAACCCTGGCGCCGTGCCTGCGGGCGGCGGCGATCGACGCCTTCAGCAGTCCGCGGCAGACGCCCCGGCCGCGGTAGTCGCGGTGGATGAAGAAGCACGGGATGGACCAGACCGCCGCCGCATCGGGCGCACGGAAGGCCTTGACCGTTTCCAGGCGCGGAAAGTCGCGCCGCGGGCCGAACGTGGCCCAGCCGACGGCGCGCGCGCCATCCCGGGCCAGGATGCCGTGGACTGCGTCGGACTTGACCCGGCGGCGGAATTCCGCCTTGGCGCGCGCGCCCTTGGTCTGCTCCCATAGCCGTCCGCCCCGCTCCACCCGCCACCACATGCACCAGCAGCCGCCGGAGGCCCCGGTCGGTCCAAAAAGCGACTCCAGCGCCGGCCAGTCCGACGGCTGCAACTCCCGGTAGGTAATAGCCATGCGCTCAGCCTAGCGAGGCCACGCGGGCTTGAATCAGGACTCCCTTGACCCTAATTGACGGCCTGGCATAATCCGGACTTGGATCGTCCACATTCAAGGACAAGCATGCTCCGAATGACCCGACAAGCAGACTACGGCATCCTCATGCTGGCGCAGATGGCGCGCGAGCCCAGGGGGCACGTGCACAGCGCCCGCGACCTGGCCGTGGCCGCCGAGCTGCCGCTGCCCACCGCCAGCAAGATCCTGAAGGCGCTGGCCCGCGCCCGGCTGCTGGAATCGCAGCGCGGCGCCAACGGCGGCTACCGCCTGAGCCGCGCCGCCGCCGCCATCTCGGTGGCCGAGGTGATCTCGGCCCTGGAGGGGC
Organism: Planctomycetota bacterium; assembly: GCA_004295085.1. Classification (GTDB taxonomy): domain Bacteria; phylum Planctomycetota; class UBA1135; order UBA1135; family UBA1135; genus SHNF01. The sequence continues at coordinate 25,274 of SHNF01000012.1, forward strand.
CGATCGGGGTCACCGAGTGCACCGCCGAAGGGCTGGAGCCGTGCGTGCACGAGCGCAACTGCCTCACACGCTCGCCCATGCACCGCATCAACTCGGCGGTGCGGGCCACGCTGCAGAAGGTGAGCCTGGCCGACGTGGCCGGCCCCGGTCCCCACAACCGCGTGTCCATCGCCGTCTGATGTCCTCCACCACCCAGAACCGCATCGAGGAGCTGGTCAACCGCGAGTACCAGCACGGCTTCGTCACCGACATTGAGGCCGACGCGGCGCCGCCCGGGCTCAGCACGGACATCGTGCGCTTCATCTCGCGCAAGAAGAACGAGCCGGAGTGGATGCTGGAGTGGCGGCTGAAGGCGTACCGGCACTGGCTGACGATGACCGAGCCGAAGTGGGCGTTCGTGAGCTATCCGCCCATCGACTACCAGTCCATCGTGTACTACTCCTCGCCCCGGCAGGACAAGAAGCCCGCCAGCCTGGCCGAGGTGGATCCGGAGCTGCTGCGCACCTACGAGAAGCTCGGGATCCCGCTGCACGAGCAGGAAGTTCTGGCCGGGGTGGCCGTGGACGCCGTGTTCGACTCGGTGTCCGTGGCGACCACGTTCAAGGACAAGCTGAAGAGCCTCGGGATCATCTTCTGCTCCTTCTCCGAGGCCGTGACCGAACATCCGGAGCTGGTGCGGAAATACCTGGGCTCCGTGGTCCCGTACACGGACAACTTCTTCGCCAGCCTGAACTCGGCCGTGTTCAGCGACGGCTCGTTCGTGTACGTGCCCAAAGGCGTGCGCTGCCCGATGGAGCTGAGCACGTACTTCCGGATCAACGCCAAGAACACCGGGCAGTTCGAGCGCACCCTCATCGTCGCCGACGAGGGTGCGTACGTGAGCTATCTGGAAGGCTGCACCGCGCCCATGCGTGACGAGAACCAGCTGCACGCGGCCGTGGTCGAACTGGTGGCGCTGGACAACGCCCGCATCAAGTACAGCACGGTCCAGAACTGGTACCCGGGTGACAAGGACGGCCGCGGCGGCATCTACAACTTCGTCACCAAGCGCGGCAAGTGCGCGGGCGTGAACTCGCACATCTCCTGGACCCAGGTGGAGACCGGTTCGGCCATCACCTGGAAGTATCCGAGCTGCATCCTGCTGGGCGACAACTCGGTGGGCGAGTTCTATTCCGTGGCGCTCACCAACAACTACCAGCAGGCGGACACCGGCACCAAGATGATCCACATCGGGAAGAACACCCGGAGCACCATCATCAGCAAGGGCATCTCGGCCGGGCACGGGCGCAACACGTACCGCGGCATGGTGAAGATCGGCAAGGGCGCGCTGAACGCGCGCAATTACTCGCAGTGTGACTCGCTGCTGCTCGGCGAGCAGTGCGCGGCCAGCACCGTGCCTTACATCGAGGTGAACCACCCGTCGGCGCAGATGGAGCACGAGGCCACCACCAGCAGGATCGGCGAGGACCAGTTGTTCTACTGCCGCCAGCGCGGCATCTCCGAGGAGGACGCGGTCAGCATGATCGTGAGCGGCTTCTGCAAGGCCGTGTTCAAGGAGCTGCCCATGGAGTTCGCCGTGGAGGCGCAGAAGCTGCTGGGCGTGAGCCTCGAAGGAAGCGTCGGCTGATGGCACCCATCCTCAAGATCCGCGGGCTGCACGCGCGCGTGGAGGAGCGCGAGATCCTGCGCGGCGTGGACCTGGAGATCGGCGGCGGCGAGGTGCACGCGGTCATGGGCCCCAACGGCTCCGGCAAGAGCACGCTCGCCTACGTGCTGGCCGGCCGCGACGGCTACGAGGTGACCGCGGGCGAAGTCTGGTACCAGGGCCGCAATCTCCTGGAGATGGCGCCGGAGGAGCGGGCGCGCGCGGGCCTGTTCCTGGCCTTCCAGTACCCGGTGGAGATCCCGGGCGTCACCAACGCCTACTTCCTGCGCGCGGCGCTCAACGCTCAGCGCCGCCAGCGCGGCGCGCCGGAGCTGGACGCCATGGAGTTCCTGAACCTGGCGCGCGAGAAGATGAAGCTGCTGGAGATGGACCCGGCGTTCCTCAACCGCCCGGTGAACGAGGGCTTCTCCGGGGGCGAGAAGAAGCGCAACGAGGTGCTGCAGATGACGATCCTGCAGCCGAAGCTGGCGCTGCTGGACGAAACCGACTCGGGACTGGACATCGACGCCCTCAAGATCGTGAGCCGCGGCGTCAACGCGCTGCGCGCGCCCGACCGGGGCGTGCTGCTGGTCACCCACTACCAGCGGCTGCTCAACTTCATCGTGCCGGACCGCGTGCACGTGCTGGCCGGCGGCCGCATCGTGCGCAGCGGCGGCAAGGAGCTGGCCCACGAGCTGGAGGAGCGCGGCTACGGCTGGCTCGAAGACGGCGCCGTGGCCGGCGGGAGGCGTGCATGAGCGGCGGCAACGGCTTCGCCGGCGAGTTCGCGCGCGTCCAGTCCGCGAGCGCCGCGGCCGAGCCGGCCTGGCTCCAGCACCAGCGCCGGGAATCCTTCGCCCGGTTCACCGCGCTGGGACTGCCCACCACCCGCGACGAGGAATGGCGCTACACAAGCCTGGCGCCGCTGCAGGCCGCCGGCTTCCGTGCCCCGTCCGCGCCGGGCGCGATCAGCCGCGCCGACCTCGAGCGCTTCCTGCTGTTCGAGCCCTCGGTGACGCGCTTCGTGTTCGTGGACGGCCGCCACGTGCCGGAGCTGTCGGCGGCGCCCTCGCTGCCCGGCGGAGCGCGTGTGCGCAGCCTGCGCGCCGCGTTGTCGGAGCGGCCCGAGCTCCTGGCCGAGCGCCTGGGCCGAGGCGCGCCGAGCGGCGCGCGCGCGTTCAGCGCCCTGAACGCCGCGCTGTGGAGCGACGGCGCCTTGGTGCACCTGCCGCGCGGCGCAACCCTGCAGCACCCGATCCACCTGCTGTTCCTGACCACGCCGCGTGCGCAGCCCCCGGCGCAGCATCTGCGCAACTTGTTCGTGTGTGAGCGCGACAGCAGCGCCACCATCGTCGAGACCTATGCCGCCCTGGACGGAGGCCCCTCCTTCACCAATGCCGTGAGCGAGCTGCTGGCCGGCCCCGACAGCCGCATCGAGCACTACACCACGCAGGAGCAGGCGCCCGAGGCGGTGCACGTGGCTCTGCTGGCGGCCGAGCTGCAGGGCAACAGCCGCTTCCTCTCGCACGTGGTCACGCTGGGCGCGGCCCTGTCGCGCAGCGAGGTGCGCGTGCGTTTCGGCGCCGAGGGCGGCGAGTGCACGCTGCACGGCCTGTACTGGATCGCCGGCCGCCAGCACGCCGACCACCTCACCGCCGTGGACCACGCCGTCCCCCGCTGCAGCAGCCGGCAGGTGTACCGCGGCGTGCTCGACGACCACGCCCGCGGCGTGTTCAACGGCCGCATCCTGGTGCGCGCCGGCGCCCAGGGCAGCGACGCGCACCAGTCCAACAGGAACCTGCTGCTCAGCGATCACGCCCTGGCCGACAGCAAGCCCGAGCTGGAGATCCTGGCCAACGACGTCAAGTGCACCCACGGCGTCGCCATCGGCCAGCTCGACCGCAACGCCCTGTTCTACCTGCGCTCGCGCGGGCTGGGCGCGGCGCAGGCGCGCGGCCTCCTGACCCGCGCCTTCGCCGCGGCCGTCACCGAACACATCCGCGTGCCGGCGCTGCGCTGCCGCCTGGACCGCATGCTGGCGCTGGGCCTTCCGGACGAGCGCGAGCTGGTGAGCGCATGAAGACCGCCGCCGCCGCCGGCTACGACGTGCAGCGCGTGCGCACCGACTTCCCGGCGCTGCACCAGCAGGTCCACGGCCATCCGCTGGTCTATCTCGACAACGCGGCCACCGCCCAGAAGCCGCGCGCGGTGCTGGATGCCATGGCGCGTTTCTACGAGCGCGACTGCGCCAACATCCACCGCGGCGTGCACGCCCTCAGCCAGCGCGCCACCGAGTCCTACGAGGCCGCCCGCCGCGCGCTCGCCGCCCTGCTGCACGCGGCCGACCCGCGCGAGATCGTGTTCGTGCGCGGCGCCACCGAGGCGGTCAACCTGGTGGCGCAGTCCTACGCCCGCCCGCGCCTGCGCCCCGGCGACGAGGTGCTCATCACCTGGATGGAGCACCACAGCAACATCGTGCCCTGGCAGATGCTGTGCGAGCAGACCGGCGCCACGCTGCGCGTGGCCCCGATCGACGACGCCGGCGCGCTGATCGTGCCCGAGTTCCAGCGCCTGCTGTCGACGCGCACCCGTATCGCCGCCTTCGCCCACGTCAGCAACGCGCTGGGCACCATCAACCCGGTGCGCGCCCTCGTGGACCAGGCCCACGCCGCCGGCGCCAAGGTCCTCGTCGACGGCGCCCAGGCCGCGCCGCACCTGCGCCCGGACGTGGCCGCGCTGGGCTGCGACTTCTACTGCGTCAGCGGCCACAAGATGTACGGCCCCACCGGCAGCGGCGTGCTGTGGGCCCGCGCCGAGCTGCTGGAGGCCATGCCGCCCTACCAGGGCGGCGGCGACATGATCCGCTCGGTGCGCTTCGAGAAGACCACCTACAACGACCTGCCCTTCAAGTTCGAGGCCGGAACGCCCAACATCGCCGGCGGCATCGGCCTGGGCGCCGCCGCGGAGTACCTGCTGCGCCTCGGCCACGAAGCCATCACCGCGCACGAGCAGTCGCTGCTGGCGCGCGCCACCGCGGCCCTGCAGCAGGTCCCGGGCCTGCGCCTGATCGGCACCGCCCCCCACAAGGCCGCCGTGATCAGCTTCACGCTGGACGGCGTCCACCCCCACGACGCCGGCACCATCCTGGATCAGGAAGGCATCGCCGTGCGCACCGGCCACCATTGCGCGCAGCCGGTCATGGAGCGCTTCGGCGTCCCCGCCACCGTGCGCGCCTCCTTCGGCCTGTACAACACGCCCGAAGAAGTGGACGCGCTGGTCGCCGGCCTGCACAAGGTGCTCGAGGTGTTCGCGTAATGACCGGCCTCAACGAGCTGTACCAGGACGTCATCCTGCATCACTACAAGTCGCCGCGCAATTACGGCGAGCTCCCGGGCCACAACCGCGCCGCCGACGGCCACAATCCGCTGTGCGGCGACCGCATCCATCTGACGGCCAGGGTCGAGGACGGCCGGATCGCCGACCTGCGCTTCCAGGGCAGCGGCTGCGCCATCTCCACCGCCTCGGCCTCGGTCATGACGGAAGCGGTCAAGGGCAAGACCGAGGACGAGATCCGGGCGCTGTTTCAGCGCTTTCACGACCTGGTCACCGGCAAACCTGCCGGCGACGGCGCCGAGCTCGGCAAGCTGGAAGTCTTCTCCGGCGTCAGCGAGTTCCCGGTGCGCGTCAAGTGCGCCACCCTGTGCTGGCATACGCTGCAGGCCGCCCTCAAGAACACACATCAGACCGTGAGCACGGAATGAGCGAAACGGCAGAAACCCCGCAGAAAACGCTGCACGAGCAGGTCGTGGACGTGCTGCGCACCGTGTACGACCCCGAGATCCCGGTCAACATCCACGAGCTGGGCCTGATCTACAACGTGGACGTCACGCCGGAAGGAGCGGTCGCGATCCGCATGACCCTCACCTCCCCCATGTGCCCGGTGGCGGGCTCCCTCCCCGTCGAGGTCGAGAACAAGATCAAGCAGGTTCCCGGCGTCACGTCCGTCGAAGTGGTCCTCTCCTGGGAGCCGCCGTGGGGCCCGGAAATGATGTCCGAAGCCGCCAGGCTGGCGCTGGGCATCAACTGACGCCCGGGTGTCCGGAGGCAGGCGCGCCAGGGAGCGTGGTAGCGGAGGTGGGATTCGAACCCACGACAGACGCGGCTTATGAAGCCGCCGCTCTAACCAGCTGAGCTACTCCGCCCCCGCGTTCTCGGCGGAACATTCTAGTCTCCTTCCGGCCGGCCCTCCAGGAGCTCGATCCCGCGCTCGGCCCAGGCCAGCAGCAGCGCTCCTTCCGGCCCTGCCACAGGATGGTGCGCGCTGCCCGCGGCGAAGCGCTGGAAGCCGCCGGCTGCGTAGCGCCCGCGCGCGTCCGCATACGCTCCGGCGACCACGAACACCTCCTCGACCCCGCGGTGGCGGTGCGCCGGGTACGAGCTGCCCGGCTGCATGGCGATGAGGACGCGCGCCGAGCCGTCCGGCCGGCTCTCCAGGAACGCCAGGGACACGCCCGGCCAGGACGTGGTCTTCCAGTCGAGCTGCGGGTAGCGCTCGCGCATGCCGCAGCTAACCTAACCGCTCGCCATGTTGCTGACTCTGACGCTGACGCTCGCGGCCTTGCAGGATCCGCCCCCCCCGCCGCCGGACCCGGCGCAGGAACGGGAGGCCGCGGCGCTGGACGCCTATGACGCGTTTTCACGGGAGAACCGGCCGGCGCCGGGGGCCACTCCCGAGCAGGTCGCCGAGCGGGCCAAAGGGCTGCGCGCCCGGCTCGCTGCCTTCGCCGAGCAGTGGACGGGCACTGCAGCGTCCTACCGGGCGCTGCTGGACGCCGCCGGACTGGATCTGCACCTCCTCAACCTTCCGGACGACGGGCTCAAGCTGCTCTCCGGCATCTACGACGCATTGAAGGCGCGCACCGAGCCCCTGCCGCAGCGCGCGCGCCTGAGCGCCGGCCTGGTCGGCCTGCAGTACGCCGAGGAGCTGCTGCGCCTGGAGCGCTATGGCGACGCCGAGCCGGTGCTGGAAGAGCTCGCGGCCGCCGGCGGACCGGAGAAGGCGCGCGCGCGCGCGGCGCTGCGCCGCCTCCCGCTCCTGCGCAGCCTTGCGATCGGGCAGCCGCTGCCCGCGTTCACCGGCACCGATCTGGACGGCCAGGAGGCGCGCCTGGCCGACTTCGCCGGGAAGGTGCTGTTGCTCGACTTCTGGGCCACCTGGTGCGGCCCCTGCCGCGTCGAGATGCCGCACCTGGTGGCGGCCTACCAGCAGTTCCACGAGCAGGGCTTCGAAATCCTGGGCGTGTCCCTGGACCAGGCGGACTCGGCCGACGCGGTGCGCGCGTTCGCCACGGACAACCACATGCCGTGGCGGCAGATCTACGACGGCGGCTACCACGACGCGGCGCTGGCGCGACAGTACCTGGTCCAGGTCATCCCGGCTTCCATCCTGGTGGATCGCAAGGGCGTCATCCGCCACCGCAACCTGCGCGGAGCAGCGCTGGCACAGGCCGTCGGCGAGCTGCTGGCCGAGCCCTAGGCCCGGGACCGCGGCGACATCTTCAGGCGCGCCAGGGCGCGCTCGCGCCCGAGCAGGCCCAGGATCTCGGCCACGGGCGGGCCGCCGAGCGTGCCGGTCAGCGCGGCGCGCATGGGCTTCAGCAGGCGTCCCAGGGGGATGTTGCGCTCCCTGGCGTAGTCCTTGGTCCAGGCTTCGAAGTCCGGCGGCGGGAACGCGGCTTCGTTGGCGAGGGCGTCGGCGACCGCAGCCAGCTGATTCCGGGCCTCGATGTCGGCCAGCACGGCACCCGCCGCCTCGTCGGGAGTCAGCTCGTCCTGGAACAGGTAGGCGACGCGCTCCGGCAGCTCGCCGTAGCGGCGGATGCGCTCGCGCTCGCCCGCGACCACCCGCTCGAGCCAGGCGCGGTCCGTCCTGTCGTTGACCAGCCCGGCTCGTTGCAGCCAGGGCAGCACGCGCTCGGTGAGCTCGGAAAGCGGCGTGTGGCGGATGTACTCGCCGCAGAGCCAGTGCAGCTTGTCCAGGTCGAAGATGGCGCCGGACCTGGTGATGCGCTTGAGGTCGAAGTGCGCGGCCATCGCGGCAGGCCCGAAGATCTCGGTCTTGTCGTCGAGGGAGAAGCCGAGCAGGCACAGGAAGTTGAACAGCGCCTCGGGCGGGTAGCCCTTGTCGCGATAGTCCTCGAGCGCCGTGTCGCCGGTGCGCTTGCTCAGCTTCTTGCCGTCCTTGCCGAGGATCAGCGGCACGTGCGCGTAGACCGGCTCCGCCAGGCCCAGGGCGCGGAACAGCAGCACCTGCTTGGGCGTGTTGACCAGGTGCTCCTCGCCGCGGATCACGTGGCTGATGTGCATGGCGGCGTCGTCCACCACGCAGCAGAAGTTGTACGTGGGCATGCCGCCGCTGCGCACCGCCACCCAGTCCTCCACCTGCTCGGAGCGGAAGTGCACGTCGCCGCGCACGGCGTCCGGAATGTGGACGTCGGTCCCCTCGGGAACCCGGTGGCGCAGCACGCAGGGCTCGCCGGCGGCGGCGCGACGGTCCGATTCCGCGTGCGCGAGCGTGCGGCAATGGCCGTCGTAGCGCGGCGGGAGCCTGGCCGCCTGCTGGGCGGCGCGCACGGCGTCCAGGCGCTCCATGCTGCAGAAGCAGCGGTAGAGGTGGCCTTTCTCCAACAGCTCGCCGGCCGCCGCGGCGTAGCGCTCCATGCGCTGCGACTGGAAGTATGGCCCATGCAGGCCCCCCTTCTCCGGCCCCTCGTCCCAGTCCAGGCCCAGCCAGCGCATGCTGGAAAGGATGGAGCGCAGCGACTCCTCGCTGTTGCGCTCCATATCCGTGTCCTCGACGCGCAGGATGAAGACGCCGGCGTTGCGGCGGGCGAAGGCCCAGTTGAACAACGCCGTGCGCGCGCCGCCGATGTGCAGGCGGCCCGTCGGGCTCGGCGCGAAGCGGACGCGGACGTTCATGCGGGCGAGAATTGCAGAGGGAGGCGCGGATTGCCTCCGCGCCTCCCTCGAATGGGTCAGGCGGGCCGGTCTATGGCAGCAGTTGCAGCGACACGCGGTTGGTCAGGTGGCCGCCGCCGCCGCCCTTGATGCCGCCCTGCACGTGCACCGTGCGGCCGGCGAGCCCCGGCTTGGGAGGAACGCCGAGGTTCGCGTTGAGGCCGCCCGGCGGGATCGAGAACGGCCCGAGTACATCCAGAATCGTGCTCCCGTCCAATTCACTGACGCCGAAGGGCGTCATGGTGCTGCCGAGCGCGGTGGCGACGCCCAGTTGCACGGAGTTGCCGGTGTCGGCGACGGTCACGTTGACCATGCCGCCCAGCGTCGGCCGGCCGAGGATATGGAGCTCCTGCTCGGTCGGGTCGAGACAGACGACCTCGCCGCCGTTACCGCCGACGTTGGCGTGCACGTCCTTGGTGCCGAAGGCCGAGACGTTGCCGGCGGCATCGATCGCGGTCGTGAAGGCCGAGCCGCTCCCGTCATAGGAAGCGGTCAGGTTGCCGGCGCTGTCGTAGACGTAGCACTCGGGCGTGACATTGCCCGAGTCCCCCCAGGACGCGCCCGCCACGTAGTCGCCAGCGTCGTCCGTGTCCACGCCGTAGGTCACGAGCTGGTAGATCGTGCCGGGAGCGTCCAGGGGCGTCCGGAAGAAGTCCACGTTGTTGGTCACGTCGTACAGGCCGGTCTCGATGTGGTCGTAGGACGGGCTGTAGCGCTGGACCGTGTAGGCGCAGCGGCTGCCGTCGGTGTTCAGGTCCAGCCAGCCCACGTAGGTCGAGCCGGGAATCGCGGGGTTGGACTGCATGGTCCACACGCCCGGGCTGGTCTCCCTCCACACCTGGAAGTAGCCGAAGAAGCCGAAGGCGTAGCTCTTGCCGTCGCCGCTGAAGGCATGCGAGTCGAAGGAGCCGCCGATGTACTGGTCCTGGATCACGGTGGCGCTGGCGATGTCGTAGACGTTGCCGTGCACGCCGATGTTGAAGTAGGCGCGCGTGCCGTCGTCACTGAGGCGGGTCTGGCGCGAGTGGAAGTAGTCGAAGCCGAAGTCGAACTCGCTGAGCTGCCCGCTGCTGATCGGCGTGCCGTCGGCCATGAAGGCCTCGACGCGCAGCTTGAGGATGTTGGGATCGGCCTTCCAGGCCAGGATGACCGAGCCGTCGTCGCTGACCGCCACGCCGCCGCCGAAGTAGTTCAGCGTGCGCGGGAAGGTGTACGACCAGAGCGGGGTGCCGTTGCCGGCCGTGTCCCAGACGTAGACGGTGGCCTCGAAGTCGTAGTTGAAGGTGGGGTCCATGTCCACGATCTGCATGCCGGCGCAGATCCCGGCGTGGTCGGCCACGGACACCTGCGGCTCCTCGGAAGCCGGGGTAGGGAAGTCCCAGACGTTGCTGGCGCTCCCGCCCGGGTACAGGGTGATGCGCTGGTTGTTGAGCCACTTGCCGGCCATGACGTCGGCGCCATCGTTGCCGATGGAGACGTCATTGCAGATCCAGAACGTGGAGTTGTCCGGATCCACCCAGCGCGGCGTCGTGACGACATTGACGTGACCGCCTTGAGCACGGGTGTAGGTCACGCCGCCGGAGCGGTACTCACGCACCATCTCCGGGCCCAGCGGGCCGACTTCCATGCGTTGAGAAACTTCCATGGGCTGCTGGCCTTGCGCCAGAGCGAGGAGGGGAAGCAGCAACACGTTCATTGCAGTCCTCTTGGGTAGGGACGGGTTGTAAGGGTGATGGACTCAACCGGCAACGGGGCAGCCGCCTGGATTCTACGCTCCGCGTCAAGGTGCCCGCATCAGGGCACTAGCTGCAGCGTCGCGCGGTTGGTCAGGTGCGGTCCGGACGGGCCGCTGACCACACCTTGCACGTGAACATCGTCGCCGGACAAGATGACCACGTTCGGAATGCGTACGCTTTGGTTGAGGCCGCCCGGCGGGATCCGTACTGGTCCGTAGCGGCGCAGCAGAGTCGTCAGGTCCAGCTCCGAGACCAGCCCGGAGATCGGGCTCGCGCCCAGCCTGTCGCACACGTAGACCGTGACCGCGCCGCCGGTCTTGTCCTGCCGCCACTCGACCAGCTCGCCCAGCCTGGGCAGGCCCAGCACGTGCATCTCCTGGCCTTGCGCGTCGCAGGCGACGACGTCGCCGCCGTCGCCGGACACGCCTGCGTGCACCGCCTGGACGCCGAAGCACACGACGTCGCCGTCCGGATCGAAACCCAGGCCGAGCGCCGAGCCGCGGGCGTCGAAGGAGCAGGTGAGTTCGCCGGCGGCGTCGTACACGAAGCCCTCCGGCACGCGATTCTGCGACTCGCCCCAGGAGATGCCGGCCACGAACTCGCCACGGTCGTCCACTTCCAGGCCGCTGCTGGCCAGCTGCTGCGTGGTGCCGGGGGCGTCGAAGGCCGCCCGGAACAAGTCCGCAGCCAGATCCACGTCGTAGAGGCCGGTCTCGATGCGGTCGAAGGCGGGCGCGTAGCGCTGGAAGCTGTAGCCGCAGCGGCTGCCGTCCTGGTCCAGGTCCAGCCAGGCGGCGTAGCTGCCCGCCGGAGCCGCGACGGATGCGAGCCGGGTCCAGGTGCCCGGCGCGCTCTCGCCCCAGACCTCGAAGCCGCCGAATCCGCCGCAGGCGAAGCGGCGGCCGTCGCCGCTGAGCGCATGGGCGTCGAAGTCGCCGTCCAGCGGGTGCTGGTACAGGATCGAGCCGGAACTGACGTCGAAGATGACGGCGGCGGAACCGATGGCGAGGTAGGCGCGCCGGCCGAGGTCGCCCAGCCGCACCTGGCGCGCCTCGAAGGCGGTGCTCAGTCCGTCCGTGGTGGAGAGCAGAGCGCTGGAGAGCGGCGCACCGTTGCCGTGGAAGGCTTCCACGCGCAGGCGCCGCAGCCCCGCGTCGGCCTTCCAGGCCAGCACCAGTGCACCGGAGTCGTTCAGGAGCACGCCCCCGCTGGCGCTCCCGCCGCTGGCCGGGAAGACGTAGGACCACTCCGGAGCGCCCGCCCCGGCGGTGTCGAAGACGTGCAGGGTGGCCTGGTAGTCCGCGCGCAGGGGGTCGGGATCCAGATCGCGGGACAGGAGCGCGGCGGCCCGCCCGGCGCGGTCCGCGACCGCGACCGCGGGATCGGTCACGCCCGCGGCCGGGAACTCGAACACGGGAGTGGATGCGCCCTGCGGATACAGGCTCAGGCGCCCGTTGTTGCGCGCCTTGGACGCGAACACCACGCCCCCGTTCATGCCCACGGCCACGTCGTTGCAGGCCCAGGCCAGGCCGCCGTCGCCGTCGGTCCAGCGCGGGCTCGAGACCAGTGCCTGGCGCCGCGGCCCGGCGGACGCTGCCGCCGGTCCCTGGGACGCGCCCGCGGGCAGCACGTACGCGCCCTGCGCCGTCACCACCAGGCGCTGCCCAGAGGGGTCCTGGACCAGCAGAACGAGAACGAACGGCAGGATGGCCATGGGAGGATCCTCGCCGTCCAGTCTAGAGCGCGCTCGCGACCGGCTATTCCTCGTGCAGCCAGGGCTCGACCGCTTCGTCGAACTCGAGCACGTAGCCCCAGCGCACGTTGGCACTGGCGCCCGGCGCCATGGGCAGGCGCCAGCGATAAATCCCCTTCTCGCGCTGCAGCAGCTTGGAGTCGGCGTCGTTGAGCGGCGCCGGCTGCAGCTGCGTCGCGCTCACCTCGATCTCCTCATTGCGGCTGAGCGGGATGGACTCTTCCACCAGCACCTCGACCGGCCCCGGCGCCGCCGCGCTCAGCTTCAGGGCGGCGCGGTACACGCGCGTGACCTGCACCGTGGAGGCCAGCCAGCCGGGCTCGTCGCGCTCGTCCACGATGGTCTCGTAGGTGACGGTGACGTTGGGGTCGATCCCGAGGTTGATCGTGGTGGAGTCGCCGGGGCGCAGGGTCGGGAAGGTGGCCTGCCCCAGGTAGTCCGGCCCCAGGAACACCTTGGCCGGGCCGCTCAGCAGCGGCGCGTCGCCGCTCAGCTTCACTTCCGCGCGCAGGAACGCCTTGTCGCTGCGCGAGGGCACCACGTAGCGCTCGGCGCGCACTTCCAGCGGCACCTCGCGCAGGATGAAGCGGTGCGGCTCGCCGTTGCCGCGCACCGTCTTGCGCTGCGGCAGCACGAACTGCGTGGTGATGCCGAAGTCCTGCACCGCCACCTCGGGCGCCGGCATGAAGCCGTCGGCGCTGGCCTCGGCCTCCTTGCGCGCGTCGTCGTCCGCGTAGCCGAGCTCTGCCGCGCGCGCGGACGGCGCGCCGAAGCTGCGCGGACGCGGCATCTCGACCACGCGCAGGGGCACCTTGGGCGGGTCCAGGCCGATACTGGGCGTGGAGGTGCTGAGCAGGATCTGGGCGTTCTCCCAGTCCTCACCGGTCTTCTGGCGCACCTCCGCCAGCAGGCCTACGGTCACGCCGGTCAGGTCGGTGGCCACGCGCACGTCGTAGGTGGGCGCCCACCAGGCGTTGCGCACCAGGTAGCTGAGGCGCAGGCGCGCCTCGCCGGCGCGCTCGAAGAACAGGTTCAGCTTGACCTCCTGGTAGCGCACCAAGTCGCCGCGCTCGATCTGGCCCAGCTTGTTCTGGAGGTCGGCGATCTGCTGGTCCAGCTCGCGCACCGATTTCTCGTAGGCGGCCTTCTCGACGTCCAGCTCGCGGCTGCGCTGGCGCACGAAGTCGTACAGGTTGCCGATGGTGATCTCCATCCCGACCTCGCCCGGCGGGCCGGCGCTGCCGGCCGCCACGGCTTCCAGCAGCGACTGCACCAGGCGGCTGCCGGCCTGGATCGCGGCCTGGTCGCTGTCCAGGGCCCGGCGTTGCTCCTGCAGGGCGGCCAGGCGCGCCGCCAGCTCGGAGCGCGCGGCGCTGTCCGCCGGCTGGCCGACCTGGTTGCGCACTTCCAGGTCCATGAAGCGGGCCGATCCGTCCTCGGCCTTGGCCTGGAAGGAGTCGCTCAGGGCCTCAAGAGGAAAGGGGCCGAGCAAAAGCTCCACCGGGCCGGGCTCCGTCGCCGCCCAGGAGAAGGTGCGCTCCACCAGGGCCTGCCCGCTGTAGACGGTCACCCGGTCGAGCACGTGCAGTGCCCGCTGCGGCGCCGGTTCTTGCGCCAGTGGAGCCAAGGAGAGCAGGAGGACCGTGAGCATCATGCGGGGCTGGAAGCCGGGTATTCTAGGCAAGAATCCGGAGACGGTTCCAAACGCCTGGTTCCGGCAGGCTTTTAGACTATTGGGCCGCATGCGCGCCGTGACCGTCATTGGGGCTGGCCTGGCCGGCCCGGAAGCCGCCTGGCAGGTGGCCGCGGCCGGGGTGGCGGTGCGCCTGTACGAGATGCGGCCGCGGCGGCGCACTCCCGCCCACCAGAGCGATCAGTTTGCGGAGCTGGTGTGCTCCAACTCGCTCGGCTCGAGCCTGGCGGACCGCGCCAGTGGCGTGCTGCAGGCGGAACTGGAGCAGCTCGGCAGCAAGCTCCTGGAGCTGGCGCGGGCCTGCGCCGTGCCCGCAGGCCAGGCCCTGGCCGTGGACCGCACGGCCTTCGCGGCGGCGGTCACGCAGGCCGTCGCCGGCCACCCGCTCATCGAGGTCCGGCGCGAGGAGGTCACGACGCTGCCCTCCGAAGGGGTGTGCGTGCTGGCCAGCGGCCCCCTGACTAGCGAGGCCCTGGCCGGCGCCGTGGCCCGCCTGGCCGGCACGAGCAACCTGTCGTTCTTCGACGCCATCGCACCGGTGGTCAGCGCGGACAGCCTGGACTTCACCGAGCTGTACGCGGCCTCGCGCTACGGCCACGGCGAGGCCGACTATTGGAACGTGCCCCTGGACCCGGAGCGCTACCGCTGGCTGGTGGCGGAGCTGCTGGCGGCCGAGAAGCGCGCGCCGGCCGCCTTCGAGTCCGCCGATCCGCGGGCGGCGCGCTTCTTCGAGCGCTGCCTGCCGGTGGAAGTCCTGGCCGCGCGCGGCGCCGAGGCGCTGCGTTTCGGCCCGCTGCGGCCGGTCGGCTTGCGCGACCCGCGCACGGGGCGACGCCCGTACGCCGTGCTGCAGCTGCGTCCCGAGAACCGGGCGCGCACGCTCTACAACCTGGTCGGCTTCCAGACCAACCTCCGGCACGGCGAGCAGGAGCGCATCCTGCGCGCGCTGCCCGGCTTCGCCGCCGCGGAGTTCGTGCGCCTGGGCAGCATGCACCGGAACACCTTCCTGCGCGCGCCGGCGCTCCTGAACGCCACGCTGGAATGGCGCGGCCGCCCGGGGCTGTTCGTGGCCGGGCAGCTGACCGGCATGGAAGGCTACCTCGGCAACATCGGCTCCGGCCTGCTGGCCGGCCGCAACGCCCTGCGCCGGGCGCTCGGCGCCGAGCCCGAGACCCTGCCGCGCACCACGCTGCTCGGGGCGCTGGCCGCGCACGTGGCCGAGGCTCCGGCCGCCACGTTCCAGCCCATGAAAGCCGAGTTCGGCCTGCTGCCGCCGCTGCCCGACCATGCCGCGCGCGCACGGCGCAACGCCGTCCGGGCCGCGCACTCCGCCAGTTCGCTGGCGGAGCACCTACGCCTCCATCCTCTTCCCGGCGCCTATGCCGCCGTCTGACCCATGCTTGCCACCACCCCGGAAATCACTCCGTTCAGCAACGAGCCCCTCACGGACTTCTCCAAGGAGGAGAACGTGAAGGCCTTCCAGGGCGCCCTGGAGAAGCTCGAGCGCAAGTTCCCGCTGGTGGTGCGCCTGTGGATCGACGGCGAGGAGCTGGAAGGCGACAGCACCTTCGAGTCCAAGGACCCCGGCCAGCCCGCGCGCGTGGTCGCCAACTGCGCCCAGGGCGGGCGCGAGCACGCCATGCGCGCGGTGGCCGGCGCCCACAAGGCCTTCGGCACCTGGGCCCACAAGTCCCCCGCCGAGCGCGCCGACCTGTTGTTCCGCGCCGCACGCGCCCTGCGCCTGCACAAGCACGAATTCTCGGCCATGATGGTGTACGAAGTCGGCAAGAACTGGGTGGAAGCCGACGCCGACACCGCCGAGGCCATCGACTTCCTGGAGTTCTATGCGCGCGAGGCCCTGCGCTACGGCCGGCGCCAGCCGATCACGCCGCTGCCGCACGAGAACAACGAGATGCAGTACCTGCCGCTGGGCGTCGGGGCCGTCATCCCGCCGTGGAATTTCCCGCTCGCGATCCTGGCCGGGATGACCACGGCGGCGCTCGTGGCCGGCAATACCGTGGTGCTGAAGCCGTCCAGCGACAGCCCGGGCGTCGCCTGGATGTTCGTGGAGCTGCTGCGCGACTGCGGCCTGCCGCCGGGAGTCTTGCAGTTCGTGCCCGGGCCCGGCGGCGCGGTCGGCAACACCCTGGTCGAGCACCCGCTGGTGCGCTTCATCGCCTTCACCGGCTCGGCCCAGGTCGGCTGCGAGATCAACGAGAAGGCCGCCAAGATGCGCGAGGGCCAGATCTGGCTCAAGCGCGTGGTGGCGGAGATGGGCGGCAAGGACTTCACCTTCGTGGACGAGGACGCCGACCTGGACGCGGCCGTCAAGGCCTGCTACAGCGCCGCTTTCGGCTACCAGGGACAGAAGTGCTCGGCCCTGTCGCGCCTGATCCTGCACGAGAAGATCCACGACGCCTTCCTGGAGAAGTTCCTGCCGCTGGTGGAAGCCACGCAGGTCGGCCACCCCAGCGACCCCAAGAACTACCTGGGCCCCTTGATCAACGAGAAGGCCCTGCAGAAGACCCTCGAGTACATCGAGGTCGGCCGGCAGGAAGGGCAGCTCGCCGCCGGCGGCGCGCGCGTGGAGGGCGAGGGCTACTACCTCAAGCCCACGGTCTTCACCGGCATCGAGCGCCACCACCGCCTGTTCAAGGAGGAGATCTTCGCCCCGGTGCTGGCCGTGACCAAGGTCAAGAGCTTCGAGGAAGGCGTGGCCGCCGCCAACGACAGCGTCTACGGCCTGACCGGCTCCTACTTCGGCCGCGACGAAGACAAGATCGAGAAGGCGCGCCGCGACCTGTACTGCGGCAACCTCTACATCAACCGCAAGTGCACCGGCGCCATGGTCGGCGGCCACCCCTTCGGCGGCTTCAACCTGTCCGGCACCGACAGCAAGGCCGGCGGCCGCGACTACCTGCTCCTGTTCCTCCAGGCCAAGACCTTGAGCCGGGCCCGCTGAGACCGAAGCCCTCGTGTGCCTCAGCCTTGCGCCGGAGGACGGCCGGTGAAGCGCTGGCTGGCGTCGCTCGGACTGCTGCTCGCGGCTCTGGCCGCCCTGTGGTGGCTGCAGCGCGACGCCCGCCCGGAACCAGCATCCACCACCGCAGCGGAGACCTCTTCCCGGCGCGCGCCCGAATCCGCGACGACGGTGGAAGCCGCAGCCGCGCGCCAGGACGCGGCCTCGGCCGCTGCGGACACCGCCGGTGCGCCTGCGGCTGCCGCCGCAACCCCGGCGCAGGCTCCGGACACGAACGACAAACTGCGAGTGCTCGTGCAGCAAGCGGATGGGACGCCGGCACCCGGCGTGCGCGTGGAACTCAGCGCCACGGTGGTCGGCATGACCAATGCGGAGAATCATCTCGGCCATGGCGTCTCCGGCGCGGACGGCATCGCCGGCGTGCCGTTCAACCGCCGTGAGCTGGAAGAGGGCCGCACGCAGGCGGCGGCGTTCGGCGTGCGCTTCGAGTACGACGTCCAGGCCATCATTCCAGCCCTGGACCCGGTTCTCGTGCACCTGGGCGCGGACTTGCCGGCCGAGCAGCCGGTCGTGCTGTCGCTGCCGGCCACCGGGAGCGTGGTGGCGCGCGTGCTGCGCCACGACGGAACCCCGGCGCAGGATGATCCCAGCGTGGTGCTGTACTGGCGCCACCCGAGCCTGCCGGAGGACGCGGGCTTCCCGAACGAGAACTCCCTGCGCCAGAACACGCGTGCCGGCGTCGCCGAGTTCCGCCATGTCGGCCTCGGGCTGCAGCTCGAGCTGTACGCTGTCGCGCCGGTGGCCTCGGGATCGCGCCTGACCGGAATCCCGGGACCGGCTGCCCCGGGGCAGGCGCTGGAGTACACGCTGCAGCTGGGCCCGGAGTGGCCCTGGCTGACCGGCCGCGTGGTGGACGGGAGCGGGGCGCCGTACTCCGGCGCGCCGGTCACGGCCTCGTTCCGCATCAGCGGCTGGGACAACTGGTCGGGTCATCCGCTGCCGCTCGACGCGGACGGCCGCTTCCGCCTGCAGCTCGGCGGCCGCCTGATCGAAGGCCGGCGGCGCACGCTGCACCTGCGCACGGCGCACGACCGCTACAACGAGCCGCCGCCGGCGCAGGTCCTGGGCGCGGTCGTGGACCTCACGCGCGAGTTCGCGCCCGGACAGGAGCACGCGCTCGGCGACGTCCGGCTCCAGCCCGAGCCCATCCTGGTGGCCGGCACCGTCCTGGACGAGCACGGCGCGCCGGTGCCGAGCGCCTGGGTGGAGGTGCGACTGGCGTCCGAGGACCCCAACTCCTACAACGGCAAGCGCATCGCCTACTACAGTCTGCCGGAGGACGCACAGGGACGCTTTGCCGTGCCCTGGGACACGCTGGCGGAGCAGGTCCTGGTCGCGGCAGGCTCGCGCCTCCGTGAATACGACACGGTCAAGGTGGAGGTGCCCGGCGGCCGCGCCGACGTGCACCTGGTGGTGCCGCGCCGCAGCCCACAGTCGGTGTCCAATGGGAGCCTTCATGTGCAAGTGCTCCTGGATGCCGGCATTCCGCCGCTGGCCTTGCACGTCACCGCGAAGTCGGAGCGGCGCCAGCGTGACCTGGAGCTGATCGGGAACCGGACCGAGTTCGAGAATCTGCCCGCCGCAGACTACACACTGCAGGTGCAGACACAGGAAACCGACTGGGTTGTGGCGGAGCTGGAGGGCGTGCGCGTGCCCGCCGACGGCCCCAGCACCGACCCGCGCCTGGCGGCCTGGGACCTGCGCGGGCTGCTGCAGGTGCTGCCCTTGCGCCTGCACCGGCCGGATGGGACCTCTCTGAGCTCCACGCGCGTCTGGATCCAGGAGGGCAAGGAGGACCGCGGCAGCCTCGAGACGGACCGCGAGGGACGGCTGATCCTGGTCGTGCCGAGAAGCGTGGGATCCTTCACCGTGGGCGTGCGTGGCTTCGCGCCGCACGAAGTCCGCCCGGGCTCCGCCGTGGAGAACGTCATCCTGGAGGCGCAATGAGCAGCGAGCCCCTGGACCGGCGCACGTTCTTCCGGGCCGGGCTGCGCCACTTCGCGCGCGCGCTGCGCGATCCCAGGCCGCTGCGGCGCCTGCGGCCGCCCGGCGCCTTGCCGGAGGCCGAGTTCCTGCGCGCCTGCACCCGGTGTGACGAGTGCGTGCGCGTGTGCCCGGCGCAGTGCATCGTGCACGTGCCGGAGGGGTACGCCGACGCCGGAACGCCCCTGATCGCCCCGGACAGCCGCGCCTGCGTGCTGTGCAGCAGCCTGGCCTGCACACACGTATGCGAGCCGGCGGCGCTGCGGCCGCTGCAGGCGCCGGCGGAGGTGCGGATCGGCCTGGCGCTGGTGGACCGTGGCGCCTGCGTGGCCTTCCAGGGAGTGTTCTGCCCGATCTGCCGCGATGTCTGCCCTACCGCGCCCAAGGCCATCGAGCTGGACGGCGGGCGGCCGCGCGTGCGCGCCGACTTGTGCACCGGCTGCGGCCTGTGCGAGGAGCGCTGTCCGACGCGGCCGCGGGCCGTGCGCGTGATGCTGCTGGACGCGGTGCGCGGAGCTTGATGGACCCCAGGCGCACCGTGCGGCCGGTGGAGCCCGTTGCGGAGGAGCCGCAGCCGGAGGCGGCGTTCGAGCCGCGGCGCGGCGCGCGCACGCTGGCGGCGCTGCTGCTGCACGTCGGCCCCCTGCTGGCGGTGCTCGGCCTGCTCGGATGGCTGCGCCTGGTGGCCGGGGTGCCGCAGCCATTTCCGGCTGCAGCGGATGCCTCGGCGCTGCTGCAGGACTTCCTGCTGCTGCTGCTGTTCCTCGTTCCCCATTCGCTGTTCGCGCGCGGCTTCGGCCGTCGCTGGCTGAACATGCCGCTCGGGCCGGCCGGCGAGCGGCCCTTGTACGTGCTGCACACCGGTGTCTCGCTGTGCCTGCTGGCGCTGCTGTGGCGCCAGAGCGGCCCGCTGCTGTGGAATCTCGAGGGCGTGCTGGTGGTGCTGGCGCGGCTGGTGCAGGTGGCCGGCCTGCTGCTGGCCGGCTGGGCGACCGTGGCCGCCGGCATCGGCGGCATGCTCGGTGTTTCCGACCTGAGCGCGCTGCGCCGCGGCCAGGAGCCGCCCAACCCGGAGTTCATGGCGCTGCCGCCGTACAAGTACGTGCGCCACCCGGTGAATCTCGGGAACCTGCTGCTGCTCCTCGGCATGCCGGAGGTGACCCTGGACCGGCTGCTGATGCTGGTGGTCCTGGGCCTGTGGTTGCTGCTGAGCGCCGCCTGGGAGGAGCGCGACTCGGAAATGACGTTCGGCGACGCCTACCGCGCCTACAAGCAGCGCACGCCGCGCTGGATCCCGCGCCTGCGCGCCGAGGAGGCGCGGTGAGCGCGCTGGCGGCGGAGCTGCGCCGCATCGTCGGTACCGCCGCGGTGCGTGACGACCCGGCGGGCCTGCTCGCCTACGAATCGGACGCGCTCACCTTGTTCCGCTGCAAGCCGGCGGCGGTGGTGCTGCCGGGCACGCGCGACCAGCTGATCGAGGTGGTGGCCGCGCTGCACCGCCACGACGTGCCGTTCACCGCGCGCGGCGCCGGCACGGGCCTCAGCGGCGGCGCGCTGGTGCCGGAGGGCGGCGTCATCCTGGGCCTGGCGCGGCTGAACCGGATCCTCGAGGTCCGGCCGGAGGACGCCTGCGCCGTGGTCGAGCCGGGCGTGGTCAACGCCGAGCTCAGCCGTGCCGTAGAGCGCTGGGGCCTGCGCTACGCCCCGGACCCGGCCAGCCAGAACGTGTGCACGGTAGGCGGCAACCTGGCCGAGAACGCCGGCGGACCGCACTGCTTCCGGCACGGGATGACGGCGCAGCACGTCCTGTCCGCCGAGGTGCTGCTCGCCGACGGCAGCGTGGAGACCTGGGGCACGACGCTCGCGGCCGAGGACGACCTGGACCTGCGCGGCTTCCTGGTCGGCTCGGAAGGCAGCGTGGGCGTGGCGCTGCGCATCGGCGTGCGCCTGATCCCGCTACCGGAGTGCGTGGTCACGCTGTTCGGCGCCTACGACTCGGTGCAGGACGCCTGCGCCACGGTGAGCGACATCGTGGCGGCCGGACTGACGCCGGTGGCGCTGGAGGTCATGGACCAGAAAGCGGTGGCCGCCGTGGAGGCCTCCTTGTACCGCGCCGGCTACCCGCTGGAGGCGGGGGCGGTGCTCCTGGTCGAGGTGGAGGGGCCGGCGCAGAAGACGCGTGACGACGCCGACGAGATCGAGGCCTTCCTGCGCCGCCGCCGGCCGCTGCGGGTGGAGCGCGCGGCCACGCCGGAACAGCGCCTGGCACTGTGGAAGGGCCGCAAGGGCGCCGGCGGCGCGCTCGGACGCCTGGGGCCCGATTCCTACGTGATGGACGGGGTGGTGCCGCGCTCGCGCCTGGCGCAGGTCATGGACTACGTGGACCAGGTCGAGGCGGAAAGCGGCCTGCCGGTGGCCAACCTCTTCCACGCCGGGGACGGCAACATCCACCCGCACTTCAGCTACGACGCGCGCGATCCGCAGCAGGCGCGCGCGGTGGAAGAGGCGGGCGCCAGGATCCTGCGCCGCTGCCTGCAGCTCGGCGGCTCGCTCACCGGCGAGCACGGCATCGGGCTGGAGAAGCAGGCGTTCCTGGGCGAGCAGTTCGGCGCGGCCGACATCGCCCTGATGGAGCGCCTGCGCCGCGCCTTCAACCCGCGGGACCGCCTGAACCCGGGCAAAGGCCTGCCGCTGGGCCGCGGCTGCGCCGAGTCCTTCCACCGCCACGGGGGCTACCGCGCATGAGCGCCGAGCGGCTGGAGCCGGACAGCGCGGCCGCGGCCGCGGAGCTGACCCGCGCCGCCGCGGCGGCGCGGCGCAGCCTCCTGCCCTGCGGCCGGCACACGCGCCTGCGCCGTCACTTCCCGGACGCGGCGCCCGCGGCATGGCTGTCCTTGCGCCGGCTCGACCGGATACGCAGCGTGGACGCGGACGACCAGACCTGCGTGGTCGAGCCCGGCGTGTCCGAGCACGCCCTGAACGAGGCGGTGGCGCCGCATGGGCTGGAGCTGGGCGCCGCCGCACCGTGCGCGCGCGAGGGCACATTGGGCGGCCTGTTCCTGGCGCCGGACGTCTCGCTGCTGCGCGCGCCCTGGGGTCCCCCGCGCGACCAGGTCCTGGGCGCGTCCTGGCTGCTGTCGGACGGCACGCCGGTGCGCAGCGGCGCGCGCGTGGTCAAATCGGTGGCCGGGTACGACGTGACGCGCCTGTTCCTCGGCTCGCGCGGCCGTCTGGCCGCGTGCACCGAGCTGACCCTGCGCCTGCGCCCGCGGCCGCGCGCGCCGCGCTGGTACCGCGTGCCGCCCGTGCAGCTGCGCGCCTGGCTGCACCCCGACCCGCGCCAGCGCGTGCCGGCGCGCCTGCTGTTCCAGGTGGACGGCGCGCTGTGGGCCCAGACCGACGGCGTCGACGTCGCCGGCGCGCTGCACGCGGGCCGCGTGGACGCCGCCGAAGGACTGGCGGCCTTCGAGCGCTGCAGGGCGGCTTTCGGCGCGGCCGCGCAACGCGCCGCGCTGCCTTTCTCCGCGGCGGCGGCGCTGGCCGGGCTCGCGGTCGCCGCGGACCTCCTGGCGGCCAGCTTCGCGGCCGACGACGCCGGCGCCGCGGCCGCAGCCCTCGGCCTCGAGGCCGGCCTCTGCCGCGTCGTGCCGCAGCCGGCGCCTTCGCCCTGGCTGGAGCGCCTGCAGCAGGCCTGCGCGCCGGCCGCCGTCCCCTTCGGAGGCGGGCCGTGAGCGCTCCCGAGTACGCGCGCCCGGAGGGCAAGTCCTGGCTGGATCCCGCCGATCCCGTGAGCGGCTTCCCCGGGATCCTGGACTGCGTGCACTGCGGCCTGTGCCTGCAGGCTTGCCCCACGTACCGCGCCAGCGGCAGCGAGACCGACTCGCCGCGCGGCCGCATCTACCTGCTGCGCGCCGCCGCCGAGGGCCGCATCGGCGCAGCCGAGATCGAGGACGCCATCGCGCGCTGCGTCCTGTGCCGCGCCTGCGAGCCGGTGTGCCCGTCGCAGGTGCCTTATCACCGCCTGGTGGAACGCCACCGCGAGGGCAAGGTCCCGGCGCTCCTGCGCTTCGGGCTGCGCCGGATCCTGCCTTCGCCGCGCGCCCTGCGCGCCGCCGGATGGGCGCTGCGCGCGCTGCGGCGGACCGGCGTGCTGGGCCTGGCGGAGCGACTCGGGACGCCGCGCATGCGCGCCCTGGCCGGTGCCGTGCCGTCCGCGCCCCGGCGCTTTTCCGCCAGTCCGGGGCAGGTCTTTCCCGCGCGCGGAGGAGCGCGCGGGCGCGTGGCGCTGCACACCGGCTGCGTCGCCTCCGAGTTCTTCGGCCAGGTCCTGCAGGACGCGGTCGACGTATTCACGGCGCAGGGCTTCGAGGTCCTCGTTGCGGCACAGCCGAGCTGCTGCGGCGCCCTGCACGCCCACAGCGGCGACGCCGCGTTCGGACGCCAGCTGGCCGCGGGCACGCTCCAGGCCATACCAGGCGACGTGGACGCCGTCCTGGTGCCCGCAGCCGGCTGCGCCGCGCACCTGCACGAGTACGATCCACGGCGCGGCGTCGCCGACCCGCTGCTGTTCCTGCACAAGGTCGGCCTGCGCGGCCCGCTGCAGCCCGTGAAGCTGCGCGTCGCCTACGATCCTCCCTGCCACCTGCTGAACGTGCTCGCCGCCAAGGACGAAGTCGGCTCGCTCCTGCGCCAGATCCCCGAGCTGGAGCTCGTCCCCCACGACGAGGCGGAGCTGTGCTGCGGCGCAGGCGGCATCAGCTTCGCGCGCGTGCCGGAGATGAGCGACGCGGTGCTGGCGCGCAAGATCGAGCGCCTGTGCGCCGCCGCGCCCGACGTCGTCGCCAGCGGCAATCCCGGC
Organism: Planctomycetota bacterium; assembly: GCA_004295085.1. Classification (GTDB taxonomy): domain Bacteria; phylum Planctomycetota; class UBA1135; order UBA1135; family UBA1135; genus SHNF01. The sequence continues at coordinate 48,999 of SHNF01000012.1, forward strand.
TGCCTGCTGCGCCTGGAAGCGGGCCTGCGCGCGCGCGCCAGCCCGATCCGCGCGTGGCACCCGCTGCGCCTGCTGGCGCAGGCTGCGCGCCGCCACGGCTAGGCCAGGCGCCGGGCGTTGAGGAACATGAACCCGGCGGTGGCGATGGCGAGCAGCGCCAGCGTCACGAAGGCGCTGACCCAGCGCCGGTGGACCACGCGGCGCACGCGCGCGCGGGCCAGGCCGAGGCCGCTCCAGGCGACCCCGGGCAGCGTGGCCAGGGCGCTGAAGGCGCAGGCGAGATGCACGCCCAGGCGCCACGGCTCGAAACGGAAGCCGCGGCCGTACAGCTCGGCCTGGACGATGGCCGCGGCCAGCGCCGTCACGGTCAGAGCCACCAGGACATAGTGGCGGCGGCGGCGGTGCGTCAACCCGGCGTGGATGGTCAGACCCAGCAGGACCACGGTCAGGGCCAGGTTGGCGATGAACAGGGGGCTGTTCACGGGGGCCGGAAGGGTAGGCGGAGCGGTCCCCGGCTCCAAACCGGTTCCGTGCGTATATCTTGCCCACCCATTCGACCCCCAGCATGCTGCTCGCCCTCCTCCTGCTCTTCCCCGGCATCGACGTTTCCCTCCAGCGCCCGGGCGGCCCGGGGTTCCAGCGGCCGGCCGCAGCTCCCGCCGGTGAAGAGGAGGTCAAAGGGCCGTACGACGGCGCGTTCGTGCTGCGCGGCGTGTCCGTGTGGACCCCGGACGGCGTCGTCGCGGACCGCTCGCTGTTGTTGCGCAACGGCCTGATCGAGGCGGTGGGCGGCCCGGAGCTGGCGGCTCCGCCGGAGGCGCGGCAGATCGAGGCGCAGGACGGCTGGACCGCGTACCCGGGCTGGATCCACGCCGATCTCGGTATCGGGGTGGAAGCGACGCCGCCGACACCTTTCAGCAATGCCGCCACCGACGCGCGCGACAACCCGATCCCGGGCATGGAGTGGGGCAACCGCAAGGACCTGCGCGCGTGGATGCGCGTGGCGGACACGATGCTATGGGACCCGGCCAAGACGGCCCGCTGGCGCGAGGCCGGCTGCACCAGCGGCTACGTGCTGCCCCGTCAGGGCCTGCTGCGCGGCCAGGCGGCCTGGGTCAGCCTGAACGACAAGCCGCTGGGTGACGCTTTGTTGCAGGCGGACGGCCTGCAGACTGTGGCCTTGCAGCCCGCGGGCGGCGGCTATCCCAGCACGTCCATGGCGGCGCTGGCCGTGCTGCGCCAGGCATTCCTGGACGCGCAACGCCTGCAGCGCGTGGCCGAAGCCGGCGCCGGCCGGACGCGCCCGGATCCCGACCTGGCGGCGCTGCTGGACCACGGGCAGCATCCGCTGCTGTTCCTGGCCAACAGCACGCGCGAGATCGAGAACGCGCTCGACCTGGCGCGTGATTACGCCGGCGGGCGGCCGCTGGTGATCCTCGGCGGCCGCGACGCGTACAAGCTGGCGCCGCGCCTGCTTGAGCAGAAGGCCGCGGTGCTGTTCCGCCTGGAGCTGGAGGATGCGCCCAAGAGCGACGAGGACCTGAAGGTGAAGCCGGCGGAGGAACGGCCCTGGTGGCAGGAGCCGGCGCGCCTGCGCGAGGACCGCCGCGCCGAGCACGCCTTGCGCGCGTCCGCCTTCCGCAAACTGCGTGACAGCGGCGTGCCCTGCGCGCTGGTGCCCAGCGGCCAGCCCAAGGACTTCCGCGACGACCTGGCGCAGCTCCTCAAGGACGGCATGCAGGAGGACGACATCCACCGGGCCCTCACCAGCGACGTGGCGCGCATCCTGCAACTGGGCCAGGTCGGCGCGGTCGCCGCCGGCCAGGGGGCCGACCTGGTGCTGAGCCGTGGTCCATGGAACCTGGAGAAACCGGACCTCGCCTGGGTGTTCGCCGACGGCCGCGGCTGGGAATTCCCGGCCAAGGAGAAGAAGGAGGACGGCGAGAAGAAGGAAGGCGAGGCCGCCCCCGAGGGAGGCGCCGCCATCGATCCCGCCGTGTACGGCGACTGGGAATTCGAGACTGAGACGCCGGGCGGCACGGAGACCTTCCACGTGGTCGTGTCCGAGGACGGCACGGTGGAGAGCTTCCGCAGCGAGGAGCCGGACCAGAAGCTGGAGGCCAAGGATGTGACCATCGAGGGCAACGTCGTGAGCTTCAGCATGCAGATCCCGGACATGGACATGACCCTGTCCTTCCGCATGGAGGCCAGCGGCGACCAGGCCGACGCAACGCTCTCGGCCCCCTTCGGCTCGTTCCCCGCCGAGGGCCGGCGCGTCTCCGCGCCCGCGCCGCCCGCGCCGCCCGCGCCGCCGCAGGCGGCGCCCGACGCTCCGGGGAAAACGGAAGAATCACAAGAGGACGACGACGCAAAGACCGACGCACCCACAAGCCCCTTCCCCCCCGGCCATCCCGAATACCCCATCGAGACGCGCGCCGACCGCAAGCCGCACACGCCTCTCGACGGCAACGTCCTGCTCCGCGGCGCCATGCTTTACCCGATGACCGGGCAGGAGCCGTACGCCGGCGACCTGCTCATCCGCGACGGCAGGATCGCCGCCGTGGGCGCATCCCTGCCCGCGCCCGAGGGCGTCACGGTGCTGGAGGCCGACGGCTGGCACGTCACGCCCGGCGTCATCGATCCGCACTCCCACCTCGGCATCGACTCCACCAACGAGGGCGCAGTCTCCATCTCGGCCGAGTGCCGGATGCAGGACATGGTGCACCCGGAGGAGGTGGAGATCTACCGGGCCGCCGCCGGCGGCACCGCCATCCATCAGACCTTGCACGGATCGGCCAACCCGATCGGCGGCCAGGCCGCGGTCTGGGAACTGGACGTCAACCGCGAGACCATCGCCGAGCTGCTGCTGCCGGGCGCGCCCCAGGGCATCAAGTTCGCGCTGGGCGAGAACGTCAAGCAGAGCAACTTCGACGGCGCCGCCGGCAACCGCTTCCCCAACACTCGGGCCGGCGTGCAGGCCGTGTACGAGCGCGCCTTCACGCGCGCGCAGGAGTACGCGGCCGCGCGCCGCAAGGCCGCGCAAGGCGGCGACCCGGGCTTCCGCCGCGACGTGCGCCTGGACGCGCTGGCCGACATCCTGGAAGGCAAGATCCACATCCAGTGCCACAGCTACCGCGCCGACGAGATCCTGATGTTCCTGGGCATCTGCCGGCAGTTCGGCATCGCGGCGCCGACCTTCCAGCACGTGCTGGAAGGCTACAAGGTGGCGCCCGAGCTGGCGGCCTACGGAGCCATGGCCAGCACCTTCTCCGACTGGTGGGCCTACAAGATCGAGGCCTACGACGCGATCCCGTGGAACGCCTACCTGATGACCAAGGCCGGCGTGGTCGCCACGATCAACAGCGACAGCGGCGAGATGATCCGCCGTCTCAACACGGAGGCCGGCAAGTCGCTGCGCTACGGGCCGCTCAGCCACGAGCAGGCGCTGGCCCTGTGCACGCTCAACGCGGCCAAGAACCTGCACATCGCCGACCGCGTCGGCACGCTGGAAACCGGCAAGGACGGCACCGTCTCCTGTTTCGACGGCCCGCCCCTGTCCACGTACAGCCGCTGCGTGCTCACCGTGGCGCGCGGCCGCATCCTGTTCCAGCGCGCTCCGGGGTACGACCAGGCCTGGAGCGCGTACGCGCAGGCGGTCAAGGACTTCGCGGCGGCCCACCCGCCGGAGACGCCCGCCGCCGTGCCGCAGCACCAGCCCAGCGACGAGGAGTGGCAGCGCTGGACGCGACCCGGGCAGGGCCAGAGCACCCTGATCCGCAACTGCACGGTGCACCCGGTCTCGGCTGCGCCTTACGCGGGCGAGGTGCTGATCCAGGACGGGCGCATCGGCTTCGCCGGCGCGCAGTTCGCCGGGGCGCTGCCGGAAGGATGCACCGTCGTGGACGCGGGCGGGATGCACCTGTATCCGGGACTGATGGACTGCGGCAACAGCGTAGGGCTGTACGAGATCGGCTCGGTGGCCGGCACCCTCGACAGCAACGACACCGGCAACTTCCAGCCGGACCTGTCCTACGCCAGCGCGCTGCACCCCGACAGCGCGCACATCGGCGTGCACCGCATGACCGGCATCACTCACGTCCTGGTCGGCGGCGGCCGCGGGCGCATCAGCGGCCAGCTCGCGCTGATCCAGCTCGACGGCGAGACGCCGGCCGAGCTGGCGGTGATGCCGGACCTCGGCCTGCACGTGCGCTTCCCCAACGTGGCCCGGCCCGATCCGGGCAAGGAGCCCGAGGATCCGGCGGACCTGAAGGAGCTGGACCGCTGGTTCGACGAGGCCCGCGCCTACGGCGAGCGCCGCGACCGCTGCGCCGCCGCCGGTGTTCCCCTGCCGGAGCGCGACCTCAAGTACGAAGCCCTGCTGCCTTACGCCCGCGGCGAGAGGCCGGTCTTCATCGAAGCCGACGGCCAGTTCTCGGTGCTGCGCGCCGTGCGCTGGGCGCAGGAGCGCCAGCTGAACCCGGTCTTCGTGGGACTCACGGACGCCTGGAAGGTGGCCGGGCATCTCGGCGCGCAGCGCGCCCGCGTCATCCTCGGCAGCGTGCACGCGCTGCCGCGCAGCGACAACGATCCCTACGACTCTCCGTTCCGCGGCCCCTGGATCCTGGCTGAAGCAGGCTGCGAAGTCGCCCTGCGCACCGACGACCCCGAGACCGCGCGCAACCTGCCGTTCCAGGCCGCGACCGCCGCGGCCCACGGGCTGGGCTCCGAGCGCGCGCTCTACGCGCTGACCCTGGGCGCGGCCCGGCTGCTGGGAGTGGACGCTTTCACCGGCAGCATCGAGGCCGGCAAGGCCGCCAACCTGTTCCTGGCCGAGAGCGATCCGCTGGACTTCCCCGGGCGCGTGCGCCGCATGTGGATCGGCGGCCAGGAAGTGCCGCTGGTCAGCAAGCAGACCGAGCTGCGCGACCGCTACGAGGCCCGCATCGAGCGCGCCGCGGCGCCGCCGCGCTAAGGCGCGCGCAGGACCGGCTCGATGCGGCTCCAGACCGCTTGCAGGGGGAAGCGGTGGCCGGCGTCGACGTCGACCACGGTGCAGGAAGGGCCAAGCAGGCGCGCGGCTTCCCGCTCGGTGGAGAGATTGGGGTCCTGGAGCGCCGCGACGACGATGCTGCGGCGTCCGGCGAGCCGCGGCAGCACCTGGCGCAGGTCGTGCTCGGCCGCCAAGGCACTGCGCTCCTTCCCGATCGACTCCGGTTGCCAGAACACGGGCACGAGGAGGATCAGGAAGCCTGTGTCGATTTCCCGGGTGGCGGCGGGAGCCACCAAGCCGGTGCCGCGGCTGGCGCCTAGCCAATCCACGCGCGCGCACCAGGGCTGCTCCGCCAGCCAGCGCCGGGCTGCCTGCAGCCGGCGCACGGCCCGCTCGCGCCGCCACAGCTCCTGCTCGGGCTCGGGGAAGCGGCGGACAGCGTCCGGCAGCGGCATGGCGTAGAAGCTGCCGCTGGCGGCGGCCCACCCGGACTCCAGGGCCGGCGCCAGGTCGCGCAAGGCGTCCTCCGGCGCGTGGATGGCGCGCTCCGCCACCAGCCAACACGGACTGCGCTCCGCAGCCGCGGGGCGGCCGATCCAGAGCTCGAACGGCTGGCCCGCCGGGAGCTCGGCGCGCACGCGCTCCACGCGCGCGCCCTCGGGCAAACCGGCCACCACGGCCGGACCCCGCTCCAGCGCGACCAGGGCCGGCGCGCTCGACAGCAAGGTGCTCCAGGGATCCATCGCGGCTTCCCCGGCATTCTGGCCGCCGCAGGCGCCGAGCAGCGCCGCAGCGGCGGCGTGGCGGAGCCGGACCGCGTCGCGCATGCCGTTCAGCCTAGCGCGGGCCTACAATCGCGTTCCGTGACCGTGGCGCCTGCTTCCAGCCCATTCCTCACGATTCCGTCCGACTGCGGCGCCGAGGCCTCGACGAACGCTTTCTCGCACATGGCCAATGCGATGGTGGCATCCTCGATCCTGACCATCGCCGGTGAGATTCGGACCCTGCGGGAGAAGGGCGTTGCCGTGATCGACATGACGGTGGGCGATTTCGCCCCGGCCGAGTTCCCGATCCCGTCGCGGTTGCGCGAGGAGCTGCACAAGGCCCTGGACCGCGGCGAAACCAACTATCCGCCGCCGCCGGGCACGAACGAGCTGCGCAAGGCGGTGGCGGGCTACATCCGGCGCACGCAAGGGATGGAATACCCGCTGGACGGCATCGCCATCGTGGGCGGGGCGCGGCCGGCGCTGTATTCGGCGTACCGGCTGCTGGCCGACCCCGGCGACACGGTGCTGTATCCGGTGCCGTCCTGGAACAACCAGAACTACCGCGACGTGTGCGGGCTGAAGGCGCGCGTGGTGAAGTGCCACCCGCAGAACGCGTTCCAGCCCACCGCCGAAGCCATGGCGCCGCACCTCCCGGGCGCGCGCCTCCTGGTCCTGAACACGCCGCAGAACCCTTCGGGCGGGGTGATGCGCAAGGAAGAGCTGGAGCGCTTCGGGACGCTGCTAGTGGACGAGAACCGCCGCCGCCAGCGCAGCGGCGAGAAGCCGCTGTTCCTGATCTTCGACCAGGTGTACCGCGCGCTGGTGTTCCCGGGCTCGGCGCACTGGTCGCCGGTGCAGCTGGTGCCCGCATGCGCGCCGTACGTGGTGCACGTGGACGCCATCTCCAAGTTCTGCGCGGCCACCGGCCTGCGCGTGGCGTGGATGTTCGGCCCGCCGGCGCTGGTGCAGAAGGCGGTGGCGCTGCTGACGCACGTGGGCGCCTGGGCGCCGCGCATGGCGCAGCAGGCGACGGCGGCCTTCCTGGACGACGCGCCGGCCGTGGCCGCCTGGGAGCAGGACATGGTCCGGCGCGTGGGCGAGCGTCTGGAAGTCCTGTACGAAGGCATGCAGGGCTTGAAGCGCTCGGGCCTGCCGGTGGACGCAATCGCGCCCCAGGGGGCGATCTACATGTCGGTGCGTTTCGCGCTGGCGGGCCGCTCGACTCCGGACGGCAGGACCCTGCGCAGCAACGAGGACATCCGCTCGTATCTGACCTCGGCCGCGGCCTGCGCCCTGGTGCCGTTCTCGGCCTTTGGCGTGGCGGAGGCCGACGAGGATGGCTGGTTCCGCGCCAGCGTGGGCGCGGTCAGCGTCAACGCCATCCGCGAGGCCATGCCGCGCCTGGGGCGCGCCCTGTCGGCCTTGCGCTAGCCATGGCGCGCCACGACAGCCGCAGCTTGCGCCGCGTCGATCCCGGTTTCGCCACGCTGGCGCTCGGCGGCGCGACCATGGTCTTCGGATTGATCGGTTTCGTGTATCCGCTGCGTATTTTCCGCGCCGTGGACATCCCGATCACGGGCCTGCTGTACATCGCCGTGGCCTGGATCACTCTGGCCAGCCGCGGGCGGCGGGAACAGGCCTTTGCCGGCTTGCTGCTCGCATCCCTGGGCTTCGCCGTCCCGCTGCTCGCGTTCCTGCTCGATCTGCAGCATCCCTGGCGCGGCTAGGAGCGGCGCAGCTCGAAGCGCACTTCCGCCACCGGTTGTCCATTGAGGAAGAAACCGGCGCGGCAGGGGCCGTCCAGCAAGGGCGCGGCGCGTGTGTCGAAGATGCGCTCGCGCACCCGGACCGCCAGCGTGTCCCGGGCCGGAAGCTGCAGGCTTCCCCAGTGGAAGCGCTTGCGCCGCGGCCGCCCGGCCAGGCGGCCGGGAGTCTCGATCTCGTAGACCAGGTGCGCGGCCGCGGAGCCGCCCAGATTGCGCAGGCGCAGCTCGAAGTGCAGGGCGCTGTTGGGAGCGGCCTGCGTGCCATTGCGCAGGCGCGCGCGCGCCTCGACCTGCAGCGGCCGGAACCCGAGCAAGCGCAGGGCGCGCGGCTCCCCCTCCTTCACCAGGGTGCGCAGTCCCTTGCGCACCGAGTGCGCCGTCCACGGGCCAGGGCGGCGCTGGGCCAGCCACTGCCCGGCGATGTCCAGGGCGAACTCCGGATGGTCCTTGCTGATGTCGTTGAGGGAGTTGCCGACGGCGTTGGCGACCACCAGCTCCGTGTCGTTGCGCAGCCGCTCCAGCAGCGGTACGAGGCGCGCCGGGGCCTCGACCGCCCAGGCCAGGCGCCGCACCCACACGCCGCGCGGGCGCGTGCCCTCGACGGCTGCCCGGCGCACGGCGGCGGCCGCATCCGCCGACCAGGGCAGGAGCGCCGCCACCGCCTCGGGACCCAGGGCTTCGGCGTTGGGGCGCACGCCGAAGGCGGTCATGGCTTCGCCGACGCGCGGGTCCGGATCCGCGGCCAGGCCTTGCAGGACGCGCAGTGCCTCCCGGGGCTGGGCGGCCAACAGGCGCGAGATCGTCCCGGGAGCATGGAAGCGGACCCTGGGCTCGGGATGGCGCGCCAGGCGCAGGGCGGTGCCGACCGGGTCCGCCGCCGGCGCCAGGCGCTCCGCCAGCAGCTCCGCCACCAGCTCCCATTGGCCGAGCAGGGTCTTTGAGAAATAACCTGCCCTCCGCAGATCCCGGGCCAGGCTCAGAGCTCCCGGCACGCCGGCGGCGTGGGCAGCCGCCTCCAGCAGCGGCAGGGACGAGCGCTCCTGCGGCTCCGGGAGGAGTTGGCCCTCGACCGATTCGCGTGTACGCCTGGTTTCCGCCATGGTCCCGCTGCGTTCCCGATCCTGACCTCTTTTCTGTGATATCATGCTGTTGTACGTGGAAGGCATCTTCAGCGGTGCCGCTCCTCCCTCGGATCAGGTCGCCACGCCTCCAAAAAAGGCAGCCGGCAGCCGACTCCGTGAAGTAATAGACTCCGTCGCGCGTCACTCCCTACTTCCGGTTGGGATCCTACCCCCATGCGTCTACCCGCTGTGCTCGCTTTGATTCTGTCGGCATCCCTGGCTTTCGGCCAGGGCGGCACGATGTCTCTGGCCGAGACCGTCCAGCTGCCTTCCAGCGGGCCGGGTGACGCCGATCACGGCACGGTCGCCATCAACGAGGACGGCGACATCTTCGTGACCTGGTCCACGGCGCGCACCGACCTGACGGCCAACGCGGCACAGGTGGAAGGGGTATATCTGCGCTACCTGGGCGGCGCCACCTGGGAGCTGCCGGCGCTCGGCTACAACTACTGGGTGCTGGGCGCAGCCGACGCCGTGGCACTGGGCGGAGGCTATGAATCCTGCCGCAAGCCGGACGTCGTGGCCGTCGGCAAGGACTTCGTGGTCACCTGGCCGCGCAGCAACGAGACGCGCACGGTCACGCAACTGGAGATCGTCCGCGTGCTGACCGACGCAGCCCTCCCGCCCACCATCGACGCTCCGGGCGCCGGCATCGGCTTCGTCGTGGATGCCGACTTCGACAGCGCGGACGCCGGCGGCATGCCGGACCTGGCCACCTTCTCGGTGAACCCGCCGATCGTGGGCGTGGCCTACGTGCACGACAGGAAGATCAACGCGCCGTACCGTGACTTCGACATCCGCTTCGCACGCGTGGAGTTCGGCGCCATCGGCGCCCCCGCCGTGGAAGGGCCGATGATCCTGGTGCGCAATTCTCCGTTCGACGACGCCCCCAACTCGGGCGAGCCGGCCGGCGGCAAGGTGCTCCCGGACCTGGAACCGGACGACGGCGGCAACATGGTCCTGGCCATCGAGGCTTACGCCCGCTACGGCCACCACGGCGCCCCCACCAACGAGGGCCGCATCTACGTGCAGTGGTACGGCAACGCGGCCAGCGGCGTTCCGGCCCTCCTCAGCGACAACGAGGTGGACTTCTCGAACACCAACCACTTCTTCGTGCGCGGCCGGCGCGTCAACGACCGCACGCGCCGCCCGAACCTGGCCGGCAGCCGCCTGGACGGCGCCAACAGCGTGTCGCTGGCGTTCCTGGACGCGCCGGACAGCACCGGCGACATCGACACCGAGCACCGCGAGCTGTTCTGGGACGGCGCGGACATCACCATGACCGACTTCGTGTTCCCCAACCTCGGGAACAAGAACGACAACGTCCCGGTGCCGATACACGGCAGCAGCCTGCGTGCCTGCCTCGCGGTCCGCGAGGACACGACGGAGGACCAGCTCAAGGCCTTCATCCCGAGCGTCCCGACCACGCCCTTCCGCAGCCTGAAAAGCCCGGTGTCGCATCCCTGGCGCCCGGCGGTGGACCTGATGGAGCCGGCGCCCGCCGACATCACCAACGGCGACCTCCTGCTCCCGGTGACCTACGAAGGTCCGGGCATCGGCGTGACCGGGCTGCGCATCTTCCTGGTCGTCCACAAGCGCTAGCCCGCCGGCCGGTCCAGGGCCAGTGCCAGCGCCTCCACGAGGTGGCGGACCGCCGGTGTGGGGTAGGGGCGTGGTTGTTCCTCCACGCGCAGCAGGGCGCTGCCATCGGGGTTGGCCAGCAGGCGCAGGAAGAAGAACTGGGTGAAGGAATCGTCCGCCGTCACCACGCGCAGCAGCCAGCCGTCGCGCGCGCGCAGGACCTCCTTCACCTCGCCGACCTCGCGCTCGCCGGCGAAGCGGGCTCCGGCCAGCGCGGCCACGGCTGCCTCGGATGGGGCGGTCTTGAGGCGTGAGGCGTGCATGTTTCCTTCCCGGCAGAGACGCTCACAGGCCCTCGGAGTGCGCAGGCGCGCCACCAGCCTGTGGATGCGGCGTCCCGCGGCGGTCCAGCGCCGCTCATAGCGCGTGAGGAACGCGCGCTCCGTCGCGGCCTCGAGCGGATCCACCGTGAAGGCGGCGTCCGCCGCGAAGTCGGCGTAGGCCGCCTGCGCGAACCACTCCTGGTCGGTCACCAGCTCGAAGGCCCCGCCTGGCTCCAGGACGCCGGCCAGGGTCTCGGCCAGGCGCGAGCCGGTGACCCGGTGCTTGGCGTGGCGCTCTTTGGGCCAGGGCATCGGAAACTGCAGCAGCACGGCGCGCAGGCTGGCGCCCGCGAACAGCTCGCGCAGCAGATAGCGGCCGTCGCCGCGCACCAGGCGGGCGTTGCCCACGCCGGCCCGGCCCAGGTTCGAAGCGGCGCGCAGGAAGCACTGCAGCGGCAGCTCGATCCCGACGAAGTCGTGGTCGGGACGCCGGGCCGCGTCCCAGGCCAGGTACTCGCCGTTGCCGAAGCCGAGCTCCGCGACCAGGGGCGCGCTCCGCCCGAACACGGCGTGCCAGTCCAGCGGGAAGCGCGGCGCCTCGCTGGCAGGCAGCACGTAGCGGGCGAGCAGTTCCGGTCGGGCCTTCATGGCTGGCGGCGCCGCCTCAGGCTAGCTGCGCGCGCCGCAAGACGGCGCTGCGAGCGGCCGCCGCCGCGCGTAACATCCTCAGTCCCGTCCCTGCCTCAATCCTGCCAACCCCGATCGCGCCCATGCAGCTGAGCGTCCTCGCCTTGTTCGCCACCGCACTTCCCGGGAGCCTGCTGCGCGCGCAGGAAGTCGCGCCCCGGCCGGCCCAGACGCAGCGGGAGCTGAAGGAGCAGACCCTGTGCCCGGTTTCCGGGGCCGCCGTGAACCGAAAGTTCTCCAGCGACTACGAAGGCCAGCGGGTGTATTTCTGCGGCGAGGCCTGCGCGGCCAAGTTCGCCGAGTTTCCGGACAAGCACCTGTACGGCATGCACATCAGGGGCGAGAGGCCGGAGAACATCCAGAGCACCTGCCCGGTGAGCGGCGAGACGCTGGAGAACCGCGACAGCTACGTGGACGTGCTCAACAAGCGCGTCTACACCTGCTGCCCGAAGTGCCTGGAGAAGGTGGCGGCCGAGCCCGACAAGTACCTGGACGTCCTGGAAGGCCGGCAGGCCCAGAAGACCTGCCCGGTGAGCGGCCAAGCCGTGGACGGCAAGACCACGGTGGTCGTGCAGGGCCAGAAGCTCGCGCTGTGTTGCGAGAAGTGCGCGGACCAAGCCAAGGCCGCGCCGGACCGGGTCTGGGCCGAGCTGGCCCGGCACAAGGTGGTCACCCTGCCTGCGGCCTCGCAATGCCCGGTCATGGAGGAGCCCGTCGAAAACCGCAGCTTCTTCGTCACCTACCTGGGCCGCCGCGTCTATTTCTGCTGCCAGAAGTGCCTTGCCGTGTTCATCAAGAATCCGCAGAAATACCTGGCCGAAGCCTGAGGTCGTGGGGGCGGCGGTGCAATCGGTCACGGCCTGGGCCCTACTGGCCGCGCCCCTGTGCGTGCAGGACGTTCCCGAGCTGACGCAGCGGCCGGCGGTCAATGCCACCTGTCCGATCCTCGAGGACGAGCCCAACGACCCCGCGCTGACCTTCCTATACAAGGGCGTCGCCGTGGGGCTGTGCTGCGAGGACTGCCAGCGCAAGTTCCTGCGCGACCCCGAGCGCTATTGCCGCGGCACTCCAGAGCTGGCCGCCGCCTATGTCGCCCTGGACGGATCCGTGGATGCCTCCGCGCCGGCTCCTGCCGACCCACCGCCGGCCGACCCGGAGGCGCGCGGCTTCCTGGACTTTGCCGGACGCTTCCATCCGCTCACGGTGCACTTCCCGATCGCCTTGCTGCTGGCGGCCGCCCTGGGCGAGCTACTGGTGCTGATGGGATGGCCGGGCGCCGCCACGGGTGCCGCCTTTGCGCACCGGCTGGGAACCCTGGGCGCGCTGGTGGCCGCGCCGCTGGGCCTGGCTCTGGCGGCCACCACCGAGTTCGCGCCGTCGTTGCAGCGGGCCGTGGCCTGGCACCAGTGGCTCGGCATTGCCGCGGCCGGACTGGCCGCGGTCTCGCTGGTCCTGGCCGAAGTGTCGCGCCGCGGCGGTCCCGGCTGGACGCGCCCGGCGTACCGGCTGCTCCTGCTGGCCGCCGCCGGCGTGGTCGCGGCCGCCGGGCACTTCGGCGCCGAGCTGATCTGGGGCAGCGACTTCCTGCCCTTCTAAGTGAGGTCCGCGCGCCGCAGGCGCAGCGAGTTGGCAATCACCGAGACCGAGCTCAGCGACATGGCGGCGGCGGCCAGCATCGGACTGGGCACCCAGCCGGCCAGCGGGTACAGCGCTCCTGCCGCGACCGGGACCAGCACCGCGTTGTACGCGAAGGCGAAGAACAGGTTCTTGCGGATCGTGCGCACGGCGGCCCGGCTCAGGCGCAGGGCGCGCAGCAGCGCCGCCAGCTCGCCGCTCACCAGCGTGACTCCGGCGCTCTCCATGGCCACGTCCGCGCCGGTCCCCATGGCGACGCCGACGTCGGCCTGGCTCAGCGCCGGCGCGTCGTTGATGCCGTCGCCGACCATGGCTACGCGCCGGCCCTGGGCGCGCAAGCGTGCCACGGCTTCCGCCTTCTGCTCCGGCAGCACCTCGGCCTCGAACTGCGCGATTCCGAGGCGCCGCGCCACGGCCTGGACCGTCGGGCGGCTGTCGCCGCTCAGCAGGTACAGCTCCAGGCCGGCGGCGCGCAGCTCGGCCACGACCCGTGGCGCAGATTCCTTGATGGGGTCGGCGACCGCCAGCAGTCCGCGCAGGCTTCCCTCCGCCGCCAGATACAGCATGGTCTGCCCTTCCTCCGCCAGGGCCTGCGCGCGCGCCTGCAGCGGTGCCGGATCCAGCCCGGCTTCCTGCACCAGGCGCAGGTTTCCGAGCAGGACGGTCTGCCCCATGACGCGGCCCACGACGCCACGGCCGGGGCGGGCCTGGAACTCGCTGACCGCCGGCGGCTCCAGGCCGCGCGCGCGCGCCTCCGCGAGCACCGCCTGGGCCAGCGGGTGCTCGCTGGCGCGCTCCAGGCTGGCCGCGAGCTGCAGCACCTGCGCCGGGTCGCCGCCCGGCGCGGACTCCACCGCCCCCAGGCGCGGCTTGCCCTCGGTGAGCGTGCCGGTCTTGTCGAACACCACCGTGTCCACCTGTTGCAAGGTCTGAAGGGCTTCGGCGTCCCGGAACAGCACGCCGGCGCGGGCGCCGCGGCCCATGCCGACCATGACGGCCATGGGAGTGGCGAGGCCGAGGGCGCATGGGCAGGCGATGATGAGCACCGAGACCGCGCTCAACAGGGCGTGCGCCAGCCGCGGCGGCGGTCCCAGCAGTGCCCAGCCGAAGAAGCTCAGGACCGCCACGGCAATCACCGCAGGCACGAACCAGGCGGAGACGCGGTCGGCGAGCCCCTGAATGGGCGCGCGGCTGCGCTGCGCTTCGGCCACGCGCCGCACGATCCGGGCCAGCAAGGTATCGGCGCCCACGCGCTCGGCGCGCAGGACCAGCATCCCGTTGCCGTTGAGCGTGCCGCCGATGACCGGATCGCCGGGTCCTTTCTCGACCGGCAGCGGCTCGCCGCGGATCATGGACTCGTCCACGAAGGAATGGCCGGCCACGATCATGCCGTCCACCGGGATCTTGGCGCCGGGCCGCACGCGCAGGCGGTCGCCCACGGCCACCAGCTCCAGGCTCACCTCTTCCTCGCTGCCGTCGGCCAGCACGCGTGTGGTGAACCTGGGCGCCAGCTCCAGCAGCTCGCGCAAGGCGCGGCCGGTGGCGCGCCGCGCGCGCAGCTCGAGCACCTGGCCGAGCAGCACCAGCGTGACGATGACAGCGGCCGCCTCGAAATAGAGCGGAACTCCGCCTGCGTGCCGGAACGACGGCGGGAACAACCCCGGCGCCAGCGTCGCCACCACGCTGTGGGCGTACGCCGCGCCGGTTCCCAGCGCGATCAAGGTGAACATGTTGGGGCGCAGCGGCCGCAGCGAGCGCCAGGCGCGCGCGAAGAACGGCGCGCCGCAGCCGAGCACCACCGGAGACGCCAGTGCCAGCTCCAGCCAGGCGGGCAGCCCCAGCCACATGCCGGCCAGCAGCGGCAGGGTCAGCGGGACCGCGATGAGCAGGCGGCGCTGCATGCGCGGGAGCTCGGGATCCGGCGCCTCGTCCCGGGCCGGCTGCACCGGCTCCAGGGCCATGCCGCAGATCGGGCAGCTGCCGGGGCCGTCCGCGACGACCTCCGGGTGCATGGGACAGGTGTACTTCCCGGCAGGCATGCCCTCCGGCGCGGCTGCGGGGCGCAGGAAGCGCCGCGGGTCGGCCTGGAAACGCTCCTGGCAGTGCCGGCTGCAGAACCAGTACGTGGTCCCCTGATGGCCGACGCGGCCCGCTGCGCCGGCCTCGTCCACCTGCATGCCGCAAACCGGGTCCTGCGCCATCCTGTCGCCGCTGCTATGGTGAGGGGGTCTTGGGCGATCTCGTCCCAAGCTCCATTGTCTCCCTTTCGAAAGGAAATCTCATGCGAACCCTCCTAGTTCTTCTGGGCCTGGCCCTCATCCTGGGCCTGTGCCTGTCCGCCCCCGCGACCGCGGCGCCGTCCGCGATCATCTGCGTGACAGCCACCGACAACTACGGCTACACGTGGACCTTGTCGATCAACACCCAGACCAAGACCATCACCGGCACCTGGGACACATCCCTCGTCGGCTGCCCCGTGTACGCCGCCAGCGGCACATACACCGGCACCTCGTTCACGATCACGGTGACGCAGAACGTGACCACGGGCTGCGACACGCAGGGCACCTTCGTCGGCGTGGTGGACGTCGCCACCCGCTCGGCCACCGGCACTTACGTCGGCAACTTCAGCGGCGGCCCTTATGCCTGGAGCTGGGCCGCCGCGCGCTGCTGAGCGCCTGCGCGATCAAGTTTCCTTTTGTGCTTCCCACAACGAGCCGCGCATCGAGTCCAGCACTCGATGCGCGAGCTCGACCGCGGCCAGGCCATCCTCCCCGGTCACGGGGGCCACGGAGCCGGCGCGCACCGCGGCCGTGAATGCGCGCAGTTCGGCGCGCAGCGGCTCGTCGTCGTCCAGAGTCAGCTCCTCCACCAGCAGGAAATCCTTGTAAGCGGCCACCGGATCGCTGGTCCGGGCCGCAGCGCGTACCTGTTCCATGCTCAGGCCCGGCTTCCTGCGCACCAGCAGGGCGTAGCGCTCCTGGCTGTCCACGGACACGTAGCAGTCCGGGCCGAACACACGGAAGCGGCGCATGGGCTTGAGGCTGAGCCGGCTGGCGGTCAGGTTGGCGACCGCGCCGCCACGCAGCTGGAGGCGCGCCGAGACGATGTCCTCGGTGTCGCTGAGGACACGCCCGCCGACGGCGTCCACCCGCTCCACCTCCTTCCCGGCCCAGGCGAGGACCAGGTCCAGGTCGTGGATCATGAGGTCCAGGACCACGCCGACGTCGGTGCTGCGGAAGGTGTACGGGGCCAGGCGGTGGGCCTCGATGAAGCGCGGCTCGATGCGCAGTTCCAGCGCGCGCCGGATCGCCGGGTTGAAACGCTCGACGTGCCCGGTGCCGAGCAGCGCCCGGCCGGCGGCGGCATCGGCCAGGATGGCGCGCCCGGCCTCCGGGTCCGGGGCCAGCGGCTTCTCCACGAGGCAGGCCACCCCGGCGCGCAGCAGTGGCGCCGCGCTGGCGCCGTGCTGCACGGTGGGCGTGGCGATGACGGCGCAGTCCAGTCCGCTTGCCAGCCCGTCGGCCGCGGGCACCCAGCGGCAGCCGTAGGTGCGGGCGATGTCGCGACCGCGCGCCTCGTCGGGGTCCGCGACCGCCACCAGCTGCACGCCTTCCAGCGCGGCCAGGATGCGGGCATGGTGGCGGCCCAGGTGCCCGACGCCGACGACCGCGGCCCGCAGCGCCGCCACGCTAGATCCCGGCTTCCGCTTCCGCGCCGGAAGAGCGGCGCAAGGCCTCGCGGTAGCGGCCCTGGTAGCCGCGCTCCATGTCCCGCAGGAAGGTGAGCAGGCGCACCAGCTCCGGCGTGAGGCCTCCACGCGCCTCCATCTCCTGGATGGCGAGGATGGTGGGTGATTCGTCCGCGAAGATGCGGCGGTAAGCGTCGCGCAGCTGCTCGATGGCTTCCGGGCTCTTGCCGCGCCGGCGCAGGCCCACGGTATTGACCCCGCGCACGCGCGCCGGGTTGCCCTCCACCACCATGTACGGGGCCACGTCCTTCACGATGCGGCTCATGCCGCCGACCATGGCCAGGGTGCCGATGGTCACGAAGTGGTTGACCGCCGTGCCGCCGCTCACGATCGCCTGGCTCTCCACGCGCACGTGGCCGGCCAGCAGCACGTTGTTGCTCAGGATGACCTCGTCCTCGATCTGGCAGTCGTGCGCCACGTGGGCGCAGGCCATGATGAGGTTGCGGTTGCCCAGCGTGGTGACCCAGGAGCCGGCGGCGGTGCCGATATTGATGGTCACGAACTCCCGGATCACGTTGTCATCGCCGATGACCAGGGCCGACTCCTCGCCGGCGTACTTCAGGTCCTGGGGCATGCCGCCCAGCGCGCAGTGGCCCACGAGCTGGTTGCGCTCGCCGATGCTGGTGCGGCCCTGGATGCTGACGTGGGGCCCGAGCACGGTGCCGGCGCCGATGCGCACGCGGCTGCCCACGGAGCAGAACGGTCCGACCACGACCGACGGGTCCAGCTCGGCGCCCGGCGCGATCACGCAGGTGGGATGGAGGGTGGCCATCAGTCCTCCAGCATGGCAAAGGACAGCTGGGCCTCGGCGACGACGCGGCGGCCGACCTTGGCCACTCCCTGCACCGAGGCGCGGCTGCGGCTGAGCTTGAGGGTTTCCACCTCGATGCGCAACGTGTCGCCGGGGACCACCGCCCCGCGGAAGCGGACCTTGTCGATGGAGGCAAGAACCACGAGCTTGCCCGTGTGCTCCAGCTTGCGCTGCAGGAGCACGCCGGAGACCTGGGCCATGGCCTCCAGCTGCAGGACCCCCGGCATGATGGGTCGGCCGGGGAAGTGCCCCTGGAAGAACGGCTCATTGATGGTGACGTTCTTGATGCCGACCGCCCGTCGGAATCCTTCCACCTCGATCACCCGGTCCACCAGCAGGAACGGATAGCGGTGCGGCAGGATGCGCAGCACCGAATCGATGTCGTAGCCGGTCTCGGCCGGGTCGCCGGCCAACTCGCGCGCCTCCAGGAAGCCGCGCAGCTCCTTCACCAGGGCGTGGTTGAGGCTGTGGCCGCTGCGGATCCCGAGGATGTCGGCCTTCAGGTCGGCGCCCAGCAGGCCCAGGTCGCCCAGCAGGTCCAGGATCTTGTGGCGCGTCGGCTCGCGCTCCAGGCGCAGCGCCGGCGGCTGCGCTCCGCCCAGCACCAGGGTGTTCTCCGGCGTCGCGCCCTTGCCGTAGCCCGCAGCCAGCAGCTGCTCCACTTCCGCCTCCAGGACGAAGGTGCGGGCCGGGGCCACGTCCTGCTCATAGGCGGGGGCGCTCAGCTCGAACGCCAGCGGGGCGGCGTCGATCCCGGGCGGGTAGTCGGGGATGTAACGCACGCGCAGGCCTTCGCCGCTGGGCGGCAGCGCCATCAGCTCGGCACCGTTGTCCCGCACCAGCACCGGGTCGTTCACCACCAGCTCCTTGCGCGCCACCTTCTGCTCGATGACGCCGGCGCGGCGGATGGCCTTGACGTACGGGCCCGCCGAGCCGTCCATGCCCGGCATCTCCTCGCCGTCCACGCGCACGTACACGTTGTCCACCCCCAGCCCGTGGCAGGCGCTCAGCAGGTGCTCCACCATGCCGATCTCGGCCGGGCCGACCCGCAGCACCGTGCGCCGGGCGGCCGTGCTCAGGTTCCCGGCCAGGGCCGGGATGTCCGGCGCCTCCTCCAGGTCGGCGCGCTGGAACACCACTCCCGTGCCCGGCGGCGCCGGCTCCAGGCGCACGCGCACGCGCCGGCCGTTGTGCAGGCCGACGCCCTCCAGCTCGGCCGGACTCTTCAAGGTGCGCTGATTGCGCGGCATGGTCCGCTCAGGAGCTCTTGCGCAGCTCCTCCACGACTTGCTGGGTCACATCATAGGCCGCGCTGGCCCACAGGAGCGAGCGTGACTGCAGTTTGTTGTACGCGCCCATCGGGTCGGCCTGGATCTCCTGGGGATCCAGCGGTGGCGGCATGGTCACCATCGCGGCGCAGCCCAGGCGGGCGCCCACCGCCGCCGCCGCGGCCTGGATCCTGGGATAGGTGCGCAGGAAGATCTGGATGCGCTGGGCGTTCAGGCGGTCGGACTGGTAGGTGTTGTCGCGCTCGTACAGGACCTTCTCGGTGTCGTACTGGTAGGACTTGGCCACGTACTCGGCGCTGCCCCGCTCCAGGACCGACAGCTCGGTCTCGAGCTCCGCCAGCTTCTGCTTGCGCTCCTCGAAGCTCTTGAGCACGCCCTCGAAGTCCTGGCGCAGCTTGTCGACCTCGGCCCGGAACGGCGCGTGCTCCTGGATGCACCGGTCCATGTCCACGAAGGCTACGGGCGCCGCCGAAAGCGGTGCCGGCGCCGCGTCCTGGCCAGCCAGGAGCAATCCCGCGCCGGCGCACAAGGCGCCGGCGGCGAACAACAGGCGATGGCGGTGCGTCATCAGAACACTCCCAGGTTGAAGGAGAACACTTGTTCGTCGTCGAAGGGCTCGGACTGGATCGGGAAGCCGAAGTCGAGCTGCAGGCCGAGTCCCGGCAGGAAGGGGATGCGCATGCGCAGGTTCACGCCGACGCTGACGCGGGTCGGCCCCAGCGCGCTCAGGTCGTCGCCCACGGAGCCCTGGTCCAGGAACAGGCCGCCGCGGATGTACTCCACCTCGTCCACGGCGCCGCGCACGCGCGAGCTGACCAGCGGGAAGCGCACCTCGGTGGTGGCGTTCCAGGCGGCTTCGCCACCCAGCGGGAAGCCGTTCTCGCGCGGGCCGATGCCGCGGAAGTCGAAACCGCGCACCGTGGACTGGCCGCCCAGGAAGTAGCGCTCCGAGTACGGAATGCCGCTCAGGTCTCCGGTCTCGGCGCCCCACTGCAGCCTGCCTTCCAGCGCCAGCACGTAGGGCCGGCCCTTGCCGTCCTGCCACAGCGTGAAGTACTTGGCGGCGTCGAAGGTGTTCTGGTGGAAGTCCCAGTCGCCCCCGAGGATGCCGCCGACCTTACGGTGGGACACGCCGACGCGCCCGCCGTCCACCGGGTTGAACGGGTCCTCGACCGTGTTGTACTGGGCGCCCAGCGTGATGCCGTGCATGCGGTTGGTTCCCAGGGTCTCCAGCAGGATGTCGGGTGCGCCGGGCTCGGGGTCCTCGATCTCCACCACCTGGTACTCCGGAGCGCCGTAGATCTGGAAGAAGCGGCCGAAGTTGCGGCCCAGGGTGAAGCGCGTGCCGGTGCGCGTCTCGTCGTGGGTGTCCAGGAAGAACACGGTCTTGAACAGGCTGCTGCTCAGGCTCCAGCGGTTGATGTGGTCGCCGAACAGGTCCGGCTCGCGGAAGGTGAGCCGGTACTGGCTGAGCTCGGTGCCCGGCGCCAGGAACAGGTCCAGGGACTGGCCGCGGCCGGTGAACGCCTGCCCGCTCAGAACCTCCGGCAGGGCGTCCCCGAAGGAGGAGGGCAGGTCGAACAGGTCGAAGTTCTGCTTCTGCAGGGTCAAGGACAGGAACGGGCCGGTGTTGGTGTTGATGCCGCCGCCGAACAGGATGCGCCCGGTATCCCCCTCCGCCACCTCGTAGTTCAGGTCCACCCAGTCCTCGCGGTCGGCCGGGCTGAACCACCAGTTGACGAACGGGGTCTTGGTCTCGGGATCGGTGAAGTACTGCAGGCCCAGCAGCCGGCGCGTGGAGCGCAGCGCCTCCTCGGTGTTGGCCAGTTCGCCCGGCTCCAGGCTGATCTCGCGCCGGACCACGGCGTCGCGCGTGTGCACGTTGCCGCGCACGATCACGTCGTGCACGCGCATGCTGCGACCCTCCTGCAGCCGGTAGGTGACGTCCACCTGGTGCTGCTCCGTGTCGTAGAGGGCCTCCGGATCGCCGTTCGGCGGGTTGAACTGGAAGAAGCCGCTGGTGATCTCGCCGCGCCCGCGCATCGCCGCCGGATGGCCCAGCTGGCCGTAGTAGCGCCGCAGCAGCGCCTCGTCCTGCTCGACGCGGTCGCGCTCGTAAGGCATGCCCGGGCGCAGCTGGATCTCCTGCATCAGGCGCTCGGCCGGGATCTGCAGCGGCGTGGCCTCGTCCGCCGCCTCGATGCGCACGCTGCGCACCGTGTACTGCGGCCCCTCGCGGATGTGATACACCACGCGCACGCGCTTGTTCTCCCGATAGAACTCGATCTTCTCCACGCTCACCTCGGCCTCCAGGTAGCCGTAGGCGTGGTACAGCCGCTCCAGGGCCACCACGTCGCGGCGGATGGCCTCCTCGTTGTACTTGCTGCCCGGGAAGATGAACCAGCCGTCGCCGGACTCCAGCTCCCCCGACAAGTCGTTGCCGATGTTGAAGAGGGTCCAGCCCGGGAAGGCCTCGTTGCCCACGAACTGCACGTCGCCGATGCGCACCAGCGGCCCCTCCTGGATGAGGAGGCGCACCTGGTCGCGCTCCTCCTCGATCCGGGCCGTGATCTCCACCCTGGCGTAGCCCTCGCGCCGGTAGAAGTCCTTCAACGCCTCCATCACGCGCGGGACCGACTCCGGGTCGATCTCCTGGGCCCCCGCCAGGCCGGTCTCGAGCTGCAGGCGGTCCCACTCGAACTTCTGGTTGCCCTCGAACACCACGCGCCGCAAGGTGCGCACCGGCACCACGCGCAGGATCAGGCGCACGCGGTTGCCGTCCATGGGCTCGGCCAGCACCTCTTCCAGGCGGATGCGCATGCGCTGCCACAGGAAACTCATGTCGCGGATCATGCGCTCCGGGTCGTAGGGCTGCCCCACCTGCGTCACCAGGGCCTGGCGCACGTCCTGCTCGCGCGCGCCCGCACCTTCGATGACGATCTCGGCCACGACCGGCCGCTGCCGCGCCGGCTCCTGCGCGGGCGGCTCCTGGGCCGCGGGCTCCTGCGCTGCGGGCTCCTGCGCTGCGGGCTCCTGCGGCGGAACGTCCTGGGCCACTCCCGAAGCCGGAAGGGCCGCCAGCACCAGCCCGGCCAGGAGGATGCGCAGGCAGGCCATCCTCAGAACGCCGGCTCCTTCAGCAGATTCTCGAAGCGCATCAGGTCGGAGGCGAAGCGCAGCTGGACGTTGCCGGTCGGGCCGTGCCGGTTCTTGGCGACGATGACGTCGGTGACTCCGGCATTCTCGGGGGTCGGGCTGTAGTAGTCCTCGCGGAACAGCAGCATGACCAGGTCGGAATCCTGCTCGATGGCGCCCGACTCGCGCAGGTCGGACAGCATGGGCCGGTGCGAGTCGCGCTTTTCGGCGGCCCGGTTGAGCTGCGCCAGCGCGAAAACCGGCACCTCCAGGTCGCGCGCCAAGCCCTTCAGGCTGCGCGAGATGACCGCGATCTCCTGCTGGCGGCTCTCGGCGCGCGGCACGCTCAGTAGCTGCAGGTAGTCGAGCACGATCAGGTCCAGGTTGTGATCGTGCCGCAGGCGCCGCGCCTTGGCCCGGATCTCGGCCAGGCTGGGCTGGGAGCTGTCGTCGACGTAGATGCGCGCGCGGCTCAGCTCCCCGGCGGCCACGGTCAGGCGCTGGCGCTCGCTGCGGTCCAGCATGCCGCGCCGCAGGGCGTCGTGGCGCACCTTGGACTGGGCCGAGAGCAGGCGCAGCAGGATCTGATCGGCCGGCATCTCCAGCGAGAACAGCAGGACGGCCTTCTCGCTGCTCACGGCGATCCGGGACAGCACGTTCAGGGCCAGCGCCGTCTTGCCCATGGAGGGGCGCGCGGCCAGCACCACGAAGTCGCCGGGGCGGAAGCCGTGCAGCTCGTCCAGGTCCAGGAAGCCGGTGCGCAGGCCCTGGGGACCGCCCTGGCTGGTCAGGATGGAGTCCAGGTGCGCGGTGACCAGGTCCCGGGCCGAGCTGACCTGCTTCTGCACCAGGCGGTCGCCGACCTGCAGTACCGACTGCTCGGCCTGGTCCAGCAGCTGGCCGATCTCGTCGCGGCCGTCCAGGGTCAGGCGCTGGATCTGCTCGGTCGCGTTCAGCAACTGGCGGCGGATGCTCAGGTCGCGCACGATGCGCAGGTGGTTGTCCAGGAACGCCAGCGTCGGCACCGCCGCCATCAGCTCCTCGAGGTAGCCGCGCCCTCCCAGCGCCTCGCCCGTGCCCAGGCGCTCGCTTTCATGGGCCACGGTGATCGGGTCACAGGCGCCGGCGGAGCGCAGCTCCAAGGCCTCGATCAGGGCGTACAGCTCGCGGTGGCGCGGCAGGTAGAAGTCGTCACGGGTCAGCTCGGCCACCACGTCGGCGGCGCACTGCGGGTCGCGCAGCACGCTGCCGAGCACGCACTTCTCCGCCTCGATGTCGTAGGGGATGCGATCGCGGAGCGCGTCTTGACCCATGGCCGATGCGAAGCCCGTTGCCGGTTTCTGCGGGCAGGATAGCGGAGCGGCCGCCCGGAACTGCGCTGGCGCCGGCGCGCTGCCTACGGCTCGCGCCGGTGCCGGTTGGCCGGAATGTCCCGGCCTAGGCGCCCGCTTCCGCGGGCTTGCTGGCCACCACCCAGACCTTGACTTTGGCCTCGAGCTCGCCGTGGATGTGCACCGGAACCTCGTACTCGCCGATGCTGCGGATCGGCTCGGCCAGACGCACGTTGCGCTCGGTCACGTTCAGGCCCTGGTCCACCAGCGCCCCGGCGATGCGGGCGGCGCTGACGGAGCCGTAGAGGTGGCCCTCCTCCGAGACTTTTTCCTCGAAGGTCAGCTGGACCGTACCCAGGCGCGCGGTCAGCGCCTCGAACTCCGCCTGCATGGCGGCGCGGCGCTCGGCCGCCCGCTTGCGGTCCTTGCCCACGCGCTGCATGCCGTCCCCGCCGTAAGGATAGGCCAGGCCGAGTGGGATCAGGTGGTTGCGGGCGTAGCCCGGGGACACTTCGACCACGTCGCCCACGTCGCCGAGGGCAGGGATGTCGTCTCGGAGGATGACGCGCGTCTTCATCTCAGGTGGTGAAAGGCAGGAGGGCCAGGAAGCGCGCGTACTTGATGGCGCACTTGAGTTGCCGCTGCTCCCGGGCCGACAGCCCGGTGCGCTTGGCGGAATGGATGCGCGCCTGCGGCGACAGGTAGCGCTGCAAGGCCTCGACGTCCTTGAAGTCGAAGTGCGCGGGCGGGGATTGCTTCTTGGTGCTGTCCGGCATGGTGGTCGGCTCCGTGGGGCTGCGCTATCTCGACTCTGCAGGGGCGGCGGACTCGGCCGCCACGGGTTCGGAGGACGCGGGCGCAGCGGCGGCCGGCACGACCTCCGGTGCAGGCTCCGGTTCGGCCACGTACGGGCCCTCGGCCGGGGCCTCGGGCTTGTCCTCGGGGATCTGCACCGCGGCCTCGTCGATGGGCTGGATGCCGAGCGCCAGCTCCTCGGGCGGGATCTGCTCTTCACGGATGAAGAGGCAGCGGAACACCGGTCCGACCAGGTAGAAGTCGCGCTTCGCGGCGTTCACGGCCTCGCCGGTGGCTTCCAGCCAGCCGAGGAAGTACACGGCGCGGCGGCGCGTGCCGATCTTGTAGGCCAGCTTGCGCTCGCCCCAGAAGCGCAGGACCTGCACGCCGATGCCATGCTTCTCCAGGCTGTGGCGCAGTCCGTCCCGGGCGGCGTTGAGGCCCTTGCGCGCCTCCTGGTTCTCCAGGAGGAACATGGCCTGGTAGACGTGTCGTGGTTGTGCGGTGGATTGAGGAAGTGTCATGGCCTGCCTTTCCGGTCCTGCCGGTTGCGCCGGGAGGTGGTCACTCCTGACCCGGCTCCGCCTGCGGCGAGCGGCGGTTGTAGCGGCCCTGGATCTGCTCGATGGAGCA
Organism: Planctomycetota bacterium; assembly: GCA_004295085.1. GTDB lineage: Bacteria > Planctomycetota > UBA1135 > UBA1135 > UBA1135 > SHNF01. The sequence goes on from SHNF01000012.1 coordinate 73,611, forward strand.
GCCCCTGGCCCAGTCTTCCGCGGCCCAGCTGGCCGTTTCCAGCATCTCCTGCAGGACCGGCTGCTCGAAGCGGCGGAAGCGCGTGAGGACGAACTCCACGGCTTCCCCCATGGGTGCGCCGACGCCAAGGCGCAGGCGCGGGTAGCTTTGCGTGCCCAGGGCCTGCTCGATGGAGAGCAGACCGTTGTGGCCGCCGGCGCTGCCGCCGGCCCGGGCGCGCAAAGCGCCCAGCGGAAGGTGGAAGTCGTCGGAGATCACAAAGAGCGCACCCGGGACGGTCTCGAGCTGGCGCACGGCCGCGGCCACCGCCCCTCCGGAGAGGTTCATGTATGTGCTGGGCCACAGCAGCGCGAAGCTTCCCTCCGGCGAGCGGTAAAGATCGCCCACGCGCCGTCCGCCGGCCTTCAGGCCGCTGGGCCGGGCCTGCAGCCGCGCGGCCAGCAGATCCAGCACGGCGCTGCCGACGTTGTGGCGCGTGCCCTCGTATTCGGCCCCCGGATTGCCCAGGCCCACCAGCAGTCGCGGGGAGCCCGGAGGGGGTGGAACCGAAACAGGGCCGGAAAGGCTATCAGGCCCGGAACCGGGCGGCAATCAGGCCTCCGGAGCCGCCTCTTCCTCGGTCTCCTTCTTGCCCTTGCCGATGACCTCCGGCTCGGCGCCCGCCTCGCCCTCAGGAGCCGGGGCGGCCTCGGCCTCGATGCCGCGCAGGTTCACGGCGCACACCAGGGCGTCGGCGGGAGCCAGGGCCTTCACGCCCGCCGGCAGCGCCAGGTCGGACACCTTCACCGTGCTGCCGACGTCCAGGTCCCCCACCTTGAGCGGGAGGGAGTTGGGGATCGCCTCGGGGGCGCAGGACACCAGCAGCTCGGTCATCTGCTTGACGAACTCGCCGCCCTTGGCCAGGCCCTTGGGGTGGCCGATGAACTCGATCTCCACCTTCACCTCGACGGTGGCGTGATGGGAGATGCGCAGGAAGTCCACGTGCCGCGGCCGGTCGCCCAGGGCGTCCCATTGGATCTCGTGCAGCAAGACCTTCTCGCGCCGCCCGTCGATATCGAGCTGGAACACGCGCTCGTGGTGGCGCAGGAGAGCTTCGAACTCGTGCGCGTTCAGGCTCACCGCCGCCGGCTCGGCGCCCTCGCCGTACACCACGGCGGGGAGCTGGCCGGCGCGACGCAGGACGAAGGCGGCGCGCTTGCCGCGGGCGGCGCGGGACTGGGCTTGCAGGACTTGGACTTCCATGGCTCTCGGCTAGGTTTCCTCGAACAAGGCGCTGACGGACTCGGCCCGATGGATGCGGGCAATGGCCCGGGCCAGCAGCGGCGCAATGGAGACCACCCGGAGCCGGTTGGGCACCTCGCCGCGAAGGGGTATTGTATTGGTCACCAGGATCGATTCGCAGGGGCAGTTTTCCAGCCGCTCCACGGCCGGCCCGCACAGCACGGCATGGGTCACGGCGATGTAGACCCGCTCGGCCCCCCGGGACTGCAGCATGCGCGTGGCCTCGGTGATCGATCCGGCGGTGGAGATCATGTCGTCCACCAGCAGCACGTTCTTGCCGGCCACCTCGCCGATGACGTTCTCGGACACGGTCTCGGTGGCTCCCACCCGGCGCTTGTCCACGATGGCCAGGCCGGCGTTCAGGGAGCGGGCGTAAGCCCGCGCCAGCCGGATCCCGCCGACGTCCGGGCTGCACACCACCAGCTTGTCCAGGCCCAGCTTCTCCACCTCGGCCTGGATCACCGGCTTGGCGTACAAGTGGTCCACGGGCACGTCGAAGAAGCCCTGGATCTGGCTGGCGTGCAGGTCCATGGTGAGCACCCGGTCGGCCCCGGCCGCCACGATGCAGTTGGCCACCAGCTTGGCCGAGATCGGCACCCGCCCCTCGTCCTTGCGGTCCTTGCGGGCGTAGCCGTAGTACGGGATCACGGCGGTGATGCGGTCGGCGCTGGCCCGGCGCAGGCAGTCGATCAGGAGCAGCAGCTCCATGAGGTGCTCGTTCACCGGCGGGCAGGTGGGCTGCACCACGAACACGTCGCCGCCGCGCATGTCCTCCTCGATCTTGATGTCGATCTCGCCGTCCGGGAAACGGCCCACGTAGGTCTTCGCCAGGGGCAACCCCAGCTCGGCGCAGATCTCGCTGGCCAGGGCCGGATGCGCGCTGCCGGACAGCACCTTGAAGCGATCTTCCTTCGACTGCATGGCGGCCGTGGGGAGCGGGAGGGGGGCCAGGCGCGGGGCGGGCATGATGGGACTCTTACTCGGGTTTCTCCGCTGCGGGGACGTGCAGGGGACGGGCCGGGACCCCGACCACGGTGGCGCCGTCGGCCACGTCATGGTTTCGGGTCACGACGGCGCCGGCCCCGGTGACGGCGTTGCGGCCCACGCGCACCGGCGCGACCAGCACCGTGCCGGAGCCGATGAAGGCGCGTTCTCCCACCACCGTGCGGTGCTTGGCCTTGCCGTCGTAGTTGGCGGTGATCGTTCCGGCGCCGATGTTGGCCCGTGCGCCCACCGCGACGTCGCCCAGGTAGCTCAGGTGCTTGGCCTTGGCGCCCTCGCCCAGCTCGGCGTTCTTGGTCTCCACGAAGTTGCCGATCTCGGCGCCGTCGGCGAGCACCGTGCCGGCGCGCAGGTGCGCGAACGGTCCCACGTGACAGCCGCGGCCGATGCGCACCCCGCTGCGGAGCACGCTGAACGGCCCGATGCGGCTGCCGGCGCCGATCTGCACGTCCTCCTCCACGTAGGTCGTGGCCGGATCGTCCACGATCACGCCCGCCGCCATGTGCTCCTCCAGCAGGAGCTGGCGGCGCACGCCCGCGACCAGCGCCAGGTCCTGGAGCGTGTTGACCCCCAGGATCTCCTCCGGCGCGTTCTCCAGGCACACGGTCACGCCGCCGGTCTCCTCCAGCACCGCCAGCGCCGCGTCGGTCAGATACAGCTCGCCCTGGGCGTTGTCCGCGGTCAGTTCCGCCAGCGCGCGGCGCAGGATCGCGAGGTCCAGGCAGTACACGCCGGCGTTCACCTCCTGGATGGCCGCCGTCTCCTCGTCGCAGTCGGCGTCCTCCACGATGGCGCGCAGCTCCCCGGGCTCGTCGCGCACGATGCGCCCGTAGCCGGCGGGATCCGCCAGCACCGCGGTCAGCAGCCCGCCGCCCTCGGCCTCCACCAGCGCGCGCAGCGAATCCGGGCTGAGCAGCGGGGTGTCGCCGTACAGGATCAGCAGCCGGCCGGCCGGCGGCAGGACCGGCAGTGCCGCTGCCACCGCGTGGCCGGTGCCCTTGGCTTCCGCCTGCAGCACGACCTTCCAGTCGCGATACGCCGACTCCGCCAGCCACTTCTCGATCGGGCCGCGGTGGCGGCTGCCCAGCAGCAGCACGCGGCTCGCCGCCGGGAGGCTGGAAGCCGTGCGCAAGACATGCTCCAGCAATGGTTTACCGCACAGATCCAGAAGCGCCTTCGGCCCTCCGGTACGAATCCGCGTGGACTCACCTCCGGCCAGGACGAGGACGTGAAGCTCCGGTGACAACATGAGGAGGGCGCCGGTGCGGATTCTAGCCGTAGAGCCCGTGTGCCGTCTCCCCCGCCATGCGGCGGCGGACACCGTCGCGTCGGGTGCCGTCCACGCAGCGCCGCCGCGGGATCCGGGTGGCTACGACCCCGGCCGGAGGTTCAACGCACCACGGCGCGCGCCCACACGCCGGTGCCGTCCTGCACCGAATGGGCACCGTAGCGCGACGTCAGCTTCAGGAGCACGCGGTTGCCGTCGATCTGGTAGGCCCGCGGGTGCGGCGTGTCGTGGATGTCGGCGACCGCCTGGAAGTCGTTCGGCTGCCCGAACACGACGGTGGCTGCTCCGTCCGGACTGGTGAACTCGAGGTAGATCACTTCGTCCTCGCGCTCGGCAAACGAGTAATGGACCTTGATGTCGGACGGGGCGTAGGGCTGCCCCTCGGCCAGGAGCGCCAGGCGGAAGTAGTGCTGCGGTCCGGGAGCGGACGCGCCCGTGGACAGGTTGAAGGCGAACTCGCTGCTGTTGCGCAGCAGCGCCTCCTTCACGGCGTGCGCGTCGTAGGCCAGCCCGTCTTCCGGGCTCGTTGCCGGATCGAACACGCGCCGCACACGCAGGAGGTCCGGCTGCCGGTCCGTGGGCACGACCTTCACGTACAACTGGGCGTAATCCACGGCCGCGTCCGCAACCCACCAGCCGTTGCGTCCGACCTGGCCGACGCGGTTGGGCTCGAACTCGGCCCCCGGGATGCCGTCGAGCAGGAACGGGACGGGATCGGCCGGATCGCCGCGGTAGTCGGGCACGAAGTAGCCCGGCTCCCGCGCGTCGAGCACGGCATCGGGATCGTGGATCAGAGTGTTGTGGATCTGGCTGGACTGCGGAAAGCCGGCGCGCAGGTACACGGGACGCTGCACGCTGGCATCGAGGATCCAGCCCGCCGGGCTGCCCTGCACCCGGTTGCGCGGGTCGATGGCCCAGTTGGAGATCTTCGCGACCTGGGTGAGGGCCGCGGACAGGCGCCACTGCGGCGGGAAGGGCTGTCCGGCCACGGCCCCCGCGGGCTCGATCTCGAGGTCCGCGAAGCGCGCGAAACGGCAGTTGCGCAGCTCGTTGAACCCGTCGTACATCTCGATGCCGCACAGGACGTCCCAGCGCTCCTCGTGCACTTCCTCCTCGTTGACCATGTACGGCACGGTCTGCGGCAGGCTGCGGCCCGCGTGCTGCTCGTACGCGTTCTGCTGGAACACGGACGGCTCGCCCCGGTTGTCGGTCTCGCCGATGAAGACGCAGTCGGACACCAGGAAGTGCCCTTCACCAGGCTCGCGGTCGCCCACGCTGGCCGGGTAGAAGCCGGAGCGGCAGTCGGCCGTCGTGGCGCGCGTGAGCTCCACCGATCCCAGCGAACGGATCCAGATGCCGTGCCAGCGGCACTTGTACGCCGTGATGTCCTCGAAGCGCTGGACCAGGCCGGGGACCGGGCGGTTGACCGTGTTCTGGTACACGCCGAAGCCGCCGTTGCCGCCCGGCAGGTCGCCGCTGGAGTGGGCGCGGTTGCCGCGGAACAGGACGACATCCCCGGGGGCACCCCACTCCGGCCCGCGGAGCCTGCGGTCGTACACCGGCGGCGCCAGGTAGAAGCCGGCGAAGTAGGCGCCGGCGGCCACGTTGTCCTGGATGTCGTGGATCGCGCTGGAGAAGTAGAAGGCGGAGGCCTTCTCCACGATGACGCCCACGCCGGCGCAGTCGCAGTGGCTCGAGCGCGCCGGCGGCGCCAGCTCCACGTCCGTGGGGAAGTTGACCAGTCCGAGGTTGCCGTGCACGCGGCAGTCGCGGGCGTCGTGCGCCGCGTCCGCGTCGTCCTCGAAGTAATACCCGTGTCCCACGGTGTTGTAGACCACGTTGCCCTGCACGTGCAGGCCGTGCGTGCCGTGCACCACGATGCCGTGATGGAAGGTGTCGTGCACGCTGCAGTTCACGATCTCGTTGCGGCGCGCGTCGTGCGCCGCGCCCATGCGGTGGAAGTGCACCGGGTAGCGGCGCATCACGCCCTCGCGCCCCAGCCGCGTGAACTCCACCGCGCGCAGCCGGATCGAAGGCGCCCAGGGGCCGCCGTCGCCGGTGTCCGTGCCCGGGTGGAACAGCAGGTGCGGAAACCAGTCCTCGTGGCTCACCGCGGGATCATCCGGCAGCCGTTCGCCCTCGACGCGCAGGTTGCGCGTGAGCAGCGCCACCTCGGCGCGCTGGTCCACGTCGAACTGTGGATCCGCCGCCGGGGTCTGGATCCGGCCGCAGTGGTAGTAGGCGAAGCGCTCGCCGGACGGCAGGTGCAGCGTGGTCCCGTTGCTGATGCCGGCGATACGGAAGCGTTCGGCCTGCTTCTGGTCGAAATCGGTGGATGCGACCACGAACTCGCTGTCGTAGCCGGCTTCCAGCCAGCCGTCCAGCATTCCGGAGGGGCTCTCCAGCGTCAGGTCGGCCTGGTCGCGTGCGATCTCGAAGCCTTCGGCCAGGCGCGTCCACGCCGGCACCGGATCGCGCCCGAACAGCCGCAGCGCGGCGCCGTTCTCGACCACGAAGCCGTAGTCCGCCAGCGCGCAGATGGTCTCGCAGTCGAGGGCGCCGCGGGCAGCGTCGAGCGGATCGATCTGAAGGTAGATCGAGTCCGGCGGCGGCGGGGCCAGGGTCCCGCCGCGGTTCACCAGGCGGATGACGGCGCGGGCGGGGAAGCGCTGCCCGGGCAGCCCGACCTGGAACAGGGCGCTCGGCCCGCTGACCAGGATGCTGGCCGCCTCCAGCGCCAGGTCGCCGGCGGCCGCGCTGAAGATGAGCTGGCCGTCCACGCGCAGCAGGCGGATGCTGGGCGTGAGGGCGCTGCCGGCATCCGCCGGCTCGTCCAGGTACACCCGGTCCCCGCGCCGGATCCACACCACTTCCTGGTCGTAGTGCGCGGGATCCTGCACGTAGTCCGACCAGGCGTAGCTGTTTGCCGGCAGCACGCGCGGCGGCGTGCCGGCCGGAGCCGGGTCCTGCGCCGTTCCCGGGGGGCAGAGGGGCAGGAGCGCCAGCGACCAGCTCGAGAGCAGCAGGGGTTGCAAGCGCATGAACTCCCCTCCGACGGTAGCACGCGCGCGCGTGGCCACCAGCCCCGGGTGAGCGGCGCGCGGCGCGTGCCTATGCTGCCCCCTGCGGTCTCCAGGTGCGCAACGCTCGCTTCCTCGTGACGCTGCCGGGCGTCCCGCGCCGCTGGATCTCGCGGATCGCGGGAGCCGCGGCCCGGCTGCGCGTGCCGCGGCGCTGGCGCGGCCGCGTGTGGCCGTTCGTGGCGCGCCGCCTGCACATCGAGCGCAGCGAAGTCCCCGGGGACTGGACCGACTACCCGCGCTTCCTGGACCTGTTCGCGCGGCCCCTGCCCGAGGGCGCGCGCCCGCTGCCGCTGAGCGACGCCTGGCTGTCCCCGGCCGACGGGACGGTCCTGGACCATTCCGTCGTGAGCTCGGAGGGCTCGTGGCTGATCAAGGGGACCCCGTACAGCAGCGAGGAGCTGCTGCCCGGCAGCGACGCCCGGGCCCTGCAGGGATTCCAGTCCGTGCAGATCTACCTGGCGCCGCACAACTACCACCGCTTCCACGCACCCTGCGACCTGGCGGTGCTGGAGGCGGTGACCGCGCCCGGCGACCTGCTGCCGGTGGATCCCAGGGTCGTCGGACGGTCGCACCGCGTTCTGGCGCGCAACCGGCGCGTGCTGCTGCGCTGCCGTTCCGGCGACGGCGCGCCGCTGTGGCTGCTGTTCGTGGGCGCGCTCAACGTGGGCCGCATGCGCTTCACCTTCGACGCCACGCTGGGCCAGGAGCCAATCATCGCCGGAAGGCGCCGCTACGACCCGCCGCCGTGGCGCCAGGCCGGCGCGGAGATGGGACGCTTCGAGCTGGGCTCGACCATCGTGCTGTTCGTGCCGCCGGGGCGCCGCCTCCTGGTCGGCGTCGGCAGCCCCTGCCGCGTGCGCGAGCCCCTGCTGGGCGCGCCGCGCAACTCCGAGGCCTGAGCCATGGAAGAGCGATCTGGCTGGCGCTCCTTCGCCTTCCTCGTGGCGGCCCAGTTCACCACCGTCGTCAACGACAACGTTTTCAAGCAGGCGGTACTGCTGCTCGCCGTCGGCAGTGCCGCCGAGAGCGACCGGCAGTGGCTGGCGAGCCTGCTGTTCGCCCTCCCCTTCCTCCTCTTCGCGTCCATCGGCGGCGACCTGGCCGACCGCTACTCCAAGCGCCGCATGGTCGTGATCGCCAAGTTCGCCGACGCCGCGATCATGGCGCTGGCGACGCTGGCTCTGGCCGGCGGCGACCCGCTGTTTCTCTCGGCCACGCTGTTCCTGAGCGGAGCCGAAAGTGCGTTCCTGGGCCCGGCCAAGTACGGCATCGTGCCCGAGCTGGTGCCGCGCCGCCGGCTCCCGCGCGCCAACGGCATCCTGCAAGGCTCGGTCCTGGTCGGCGTGATCCTCGGCACCGCCGCCGCCGGGCCCGCAGTCGCCAACCTCGACACCTGCCTCTGGCTCATCCCCCTCTCCCTCTCCCTCTTCGCACTACTCGGCGCCGCCTTCGCCCTCGTCATCCACCCGCTGCCGCCGGCCGACCCGGCCCGCGCGCTGACCTGGAACCCCCTGCGCCCGCTGGCCGCGGGCCTGCGCCGCTCCGCCGCCACCACAGGACTCCTGCGCTCCATGCTGGGCTGCGCCGTGTTCTGGCTGGCCGGCGGGGTCGCGCTGCTCTCCTGGAACCAGCTCGGGCCGCAATTGCAGGTCCGCGACGGCCTGTGGTCGGTGGGCCTCGCTTCCCTCTCCCTGTCGCTCGCGCTCGGCTGCCTGGCGGCCGGACGCCTCAGTCGCGCTCGCCTGCGCGCGGACCTGATCCCGCTCGGCGGCGGCCTGTTCGCGCTGGCCCTGGTCGCCGCTGGGCTGGGCCCCGCGCAACCCTCCTGGCTGCTCGTCACCCTGATCACCGGTAACTTCTTTGCCGGTCTGTACTTGATCCCGCTCCAGACTCTGATCCAGACCCTGCCGCCCGAGCAGGAGCGCGGCCGCGCCCAGGGCACCAACCAGATGCTGAACTGGGTCTTCATCATCGGCGCCAGTCTGCTCAAGCTCGCCTTCGACGCCCTGGACGTGCCCCCGCAGCGCATGTTCGCGCTGATCGGCGGCATCATCCTCGCCGCCGCCCTCCACATGCGCCCGCTCTCCCGCTTCACGGCCCCGCTCGAGCGCTCAAACCCACCATCGCTGACGGACTTGCTCTGACGCCAAGCCGGCGGAGCCAGCACGAGCGATCCCGCTCCCGGGCGCGGTCGGGGACACCCTTGCGGGCAGCGCGGCCGGGGCGGCGAACACCCCGAAGCCCGCTGGTCCTTCGTGCTCCGCCCGCGGTCGCGGCCCGCCGGGCACGTGGGATACAACCCTGGCGTTGAGCCGACGAACCTACAACATCTTCAGAAGGCGGTCGTAGTCAGCATGACTTCCGATCCAGAACCACGTCACCTCGTCGCTCTCCAAGAGTCCGACAGCGCGGAATCCGAGGGTAACCCGAACGGAAAACACGGGGTCTCGTGCGTGGATTCGCTTCAAGTGGAGGCTCGGGTGCTTGGGGTTGTCACGAAAGAGCCGATACGTTTTCACCGCAGCATCCCGACTTCCGAGGGCAGCTCGCGATAGGCTGCCCAGAAGCGCGGCGTGGCCCGCGACCTCACAGTTTGTCGGGATCCAGAACGGCCGTTCGACCAGCGGCGCGGTCATCGCGCGCTTCAGCCGCAAGCTTGCTTAGCGCGCTCTGCGATGCACCGAACTGGCGAGCCCAGGCTTTCTCGTCGCGAAGCTCGTCGAGCAGCCAGATGGCGACCCGATCTTGTTCCTCCGGCGGCAGGGTCGCCACCTTCGCGATGACAGCGTCAAGCGCTCGAGTCATTGCTGTAGTATAGCGCACTGCGACCGCGGCCCAACAAGCCGCTGCAGCCGCCCGGCTTCGCCGGCGGCTGAGCGGCATAGCGTGCGGACGGGCCCGCGGAAGACGAAACCTCGCGATTGGCGAAGCGCTGCTGGGAGATCAGGTGTTTGACCACGTCAAGTTCGGCGTCCGCAACGTCGCGGCGAGTAGAGCCTTCTACCTGAAGGCACTTGAGCCACTCGGAGTAACGGTCGCCACAGATTGGCCGCCAAGCGGTGTGGAACTTAGCCAACCACACGGCAATAGCTCGCTGTGCCTATACCAGACTGACGAGACTCCAGCACATCTCCACATCGCGTTCGTCGCCGAGAACCGCCAGCAAGTCGATGCGTTCTATCGCGCGGCAATGGAGGCGGGCGCGAAAGACAACGGCGCGCCTGGCTTGCGCCCCCAGTACAGTGGGCGCTACTACGCAGCGTTTGTGCTTGACCCGGATGGCCACAACATCGAAGCTGTCTGCCATGAGACCGCGGCCTAACAGCCGGTTGCAGCGGACAGACCGCTGCGCGGGCCGCCGCTGAACCGGGGCGTTAGACGGCGCGCGGGAGCGACGATGAAAGAGCACTTCTTCGTAGTTGATCCGGATGCTCCTTCGGATGCTAGAGCAGAAAAACTCGTGGGGCCAATCGCGATTCGCGCATGCGGACTTTCCCGTGGATGCAATGCTCGAGAAGCCATTGGAGTCTCCACCAGAATACTTATGCGAGCACTTCATGGGCAAGGCGGTTGAGGCTTGGAATCCTATGCTGGTGACGCACGTCAGATCCGCCTGGGTAGCGGCTTTGAACCAGTACGTTCTCCTCGGCGGCGAGCAAGTCATGTATCAAGAAGCTGCTTCGGTCGCTGCCAGGAATATCGGCGCGCCTACCGTCTTCATGAGCCAGTTCCAGTATCTCAGTCCAGAGTGGAATGCACTGCAGGTGGAAAGGCTCCGCGTCGCAGAGACCTTCGTGAACGCGGTTCAGGATGCCGTAGCGGCCTGGGGTCAATAGCACCGGAGACTCAGTGCAAGTCTACGCGGCAGCGGCTGGAAGCCGCTGCCACTTCTTGCCGATTGTATAAGCAAAGGAACGGCCACCACGGCGGCGAAGGGCGGTCGGATGCCAGAACAAACGAGCGCAGCTTGGCTTGGGAACGCCGGACCCGCCGCGCATTGGCATGCAGACTGCCGCGGAGATCCTGGCGGTCGAGAGGCAGGCTGTTGGCCGCGGGGCCCTTAAGGACCCGTTGAACTGTGAACATCCAAGCGGGACGCCGCAGGCGCTACCCTAGGCCGGGATGAGCATGGCCCGCATTGCCCTCGCGAACGTCCGCGTGCCGGCGACGCCCGAGGAGTCCGTGCTCCTGGCGACAGCGGCGGTCGCCGCGGCAGGCCGACAAGGCGCGCTCGTGATCTGCTTTCCGGAATGCTTCGTTCCCGGATATCGGTGGCCGGGCACGACGGCGCCTTCGCCAGATCCCGCGTTCCTCGAGCGGGCGTGGGCCCATGTGACGGATGCCGCCAGGACTGCCGGCATCACGGTCATCCTGGGCACGGAGCGCGTGACAGACCGCGGCTTGCAGATCACGGCTTGTGTGATCAATCCGGACGGAACGGTCGCGGGGTGGCAAGACAAGGGACAGATCGACCCGTCAGAAGAAGCCATCTATCCCGCGCTCGCCACCGAACGCCGGGTCTTCACCGCCGGCCCGCTGACTTTCGGTGTGGTGATCTGCCACGAAGGGTGGAGATATCCGGAGACGGTGCGGTGGGCCGTGCGTCGAGGCGCGCAAGTGGTGTTTCACCCACACGCGCACGTCGCCGAGACCGGGAGCTATCGTCCGGCCACCTTCGCGGATCCCGCCAATAGCTTCCACGAGAAGGCGATCCTGTGTCGTGCGGCCGAGAACACGTGCTACTTCGCGTCGGTGAACTGCGCGAGCGATGGTTCCGGCACCACGTCGGCGATCGCGCGCCCGGACGGCACGCTGCAGTGCTTTCAACCTTACGGACAAGAAGCCTTGCTCGTGGCGGACCTGGACCTCAGCGCCGCCACCGGCTTGCTCGCCGCGCGGTGCCGGACCTCGCCGATGTAGTGCAGGTGAGCACCGTGACGGCTGATCTGCCCTCGGTCGCTACGATGTGTCTCTCCGCGGTCATGACCCGTCCCTCGGTCATGACATCCGCTTCGAGGCCATGCAGGCGATGCTCGCAATGAATCCGAGACTGCAGGAGAAGGCGTCCTGGAGCCCGGGAGCACCGGCTCTCCGGGCTCCTCGTGCGCGAGGGATCGTCCGAGCCGCGCCCGACACACAGGAGGACTGACAATGCCTAAGCATCACATTTTCGCCATGCCATTTGCAAAGGTTTATCCGTTGTACGTTCAAAAGGCGGAAGGCAAGAAGCGTACGAAGGCAGAAGTTGACCAGATCATCTGCTGGCTGACGGGTTATGACCAGGCGGGACTAAGGCGGCAAATCAAGCAGGAGGTCGATATTGAAACTTTCTTTGCTCAAGCCCCAGCCATTCATCCGAACAGTTCGCTGATCAAGGGCGTAGTGTGCGGTATTCGCGTCGAGGAGATCCAGGATCCGATGATGCAGAAAGTGCGCTATTTGGACAAGCTGATCGATGAGCTCGCAAAGGGAAAGGCGATGGAGAAGATTCTGCGGACGTAGCTCGTTCCGCCATGAGGACCGAGGGCGGTCGCTGCATCAATCCGGCAGCAGCGCCCGCAGCTCCGCGGCCTGCTGGTCGTGTCCGCCGGCAGGATCGAGCGCGTGCCCAGCCTCGAACAGCGACAGGAGCTGGCTCAACACCTTCTGAGTGCGCGAATCCGCGTCGCCGAGCGTCGCGCGGCGGGCCGACAGCAGCTCGCGGAGGAGCGACTCGGCCTCCGGCAGGTTGCCCTGCGCGCGCAGGAGCCCGGCCAGGACGTTGATGCTGTCGAGCGCGTAGAGCATGTTGCAGTGAGTTCCGACCGGGCGCGCGCCCTGGCGGTACCGGGTTGGCTATGATGCAGTGAGCGCGGCACTCCGCCGGGCTGCCGCGAGGCTTCTCGCTCGTGGCTTTCGCGCTCGAACCTGCTCCGCTGCGGACCATGGCCGACAAGAACGACTCCGAAAAACGCGGCTCCGGCGCATTCAGGTTGTGCCTGCTCGTGGTCATCCTGCTGCTCATCCCGACCACCATGGAGCAGCTCGAGATGCACCAGGAGACCGTGCGGATGGTGGGACGCGTCTGCGTCGGAATCGCGGGCCTGCTCTTCCTCTACGGGCTGTTCTCGAAGGTCCTGCGCTTCGCGGGCCTGCTCCTCCTGGTCCTGATCGGCGTGCGCGCCCTCGCCAACGAGGGCGTCATCGAGATCCCGAAGGTGCGCGAGATGATCGCGGCGAATCGCTGAGAACGGAGGGACCTACTCCAGCCGTGCCGCGACGATCCGGACGTCCCGCTGCGCGAGGGTCACGGCTCGCACCGCGCCGTCCTTCCCGCGATCGAAGGTAAGATCCGCGCGCTCCGTGCCCGTGATGCACACGAACGCCGCTCCGCCGCGCGGGACGAGCTCGACCGGATCCTGCTCCGGGAACTCCGCGAACAATTTGTCCTTCTCGCGCCGCACGCGGAACTCGAATCCAGCGGCGTCGCCCTCCTCGACGCGGTAGCGCCCGGCGAACGCGTCGAACGTGCCCGGGTCGACCGTCCCTCACTTCCCGGCGAGATCGCCGAGGAAGCCCGGGAGATCCGCGGACCTGCCGCGGGTCTCGCCGCCGAAGCCCCACTCGCCCGACTCGAGCACCCAGACCTGGTGCGTGTAGCCGCCCTTGCCGGCGTGAAGCGTGAGGACCCACCGGAACTGGGTGCCACTCGGCGCGGCCGCGCCCTGCGCCGCCTGGCCGGACTTGAGGGCACCGAGGATGCGCTTCACTCCGGCGGGGTCCGTGACCTTCTGTCCCGGCGCGGCCGCCTCGCCCGGCCGCCCAGCGGGCGCGACCTCGACCGCCTCGATCGGGACGCCTTGGATCTCGAGCAGGTCCTGCTCGGAGCCGGCCGGCTTCGGAATCGTCGTCTCGCCCGGCTCCTTCGCCGCGGGCGGCGCGCCCGCCCAGTGGATGTCGAACGGGCCGTCGGCGCTGATCGCGATCATGGATCCCTCGGTGAACGTGGCGCGGTGGATGAGGCGCGACGGCGTGTAGGTGAACGAACCGGGGCCGAGGTCGATCTTCTTGCCTTCGCACTCGACCGTGAACGTCCCCTTCATGACCGTGACCGCCTCGTTCGGCGTGTGCCAGTGCCAGGGGACTACGGCCTGCTTCGTCGCGCGGACCAGGAGCTGCGTGGCCTGCGTCTTCGGGTTCACGTGGACCACCGCCAGGTCAGGGCCGTCCGCGCCGAGATCCGGAAAGGCCTTCTCCCACTTGATGTCCTCGGCGCGGAGGCTGACCGGGCACTTCGAGGGATCCGGGCAGCCCTGAGGCGGTCCTCCGGCGGTCTGCGCCAACGCGAAGGCTGCGGCCGCGAGAATGGCGGCCGCGACGATCGAGAGTTTGAGCGTGCTCATGCTGGCCTCCTGTATGAGGATGGCTGGATGTTCTTGTTGTGGTGGAACACGTTGTCAGGGTCGTACCTGGCCTTGACCTCGGCGAGCCGCCGGTAGATCCGATCGCCGTAAGCCTCTCGAACCCGGCTGGAGTCGTCGTCGGAATCGAGGAAGTTGACGTAGACGCCGCCCGCGCGGTGCGGTTGGAGGGCTTGGAGGAACCGCCGCGCCCAAGCGGTCTCAGCCGCGGCGTGCTCGCCGGACTCGTCAGGGAGCCACACGGCGTCGATGATGATGTTGTGGGCCACGTCGCGACCGGCGTAGGCGGTGGAGTCGTGCGGGACTCGGGCGACGGCGCCGCCCATGTGAAACATCGCCGCGTACGACCGCGGCGAGCTGGCGGCGTAGGCGTGATCGGCGATGACGGCGATGGCATCGTCGGATAGCCCGGCGAGGTTGGTCGCTTTCCAGTAGTAGTGCCAGCCATGGAGGACGGTGGCGTCGAGGCCGCCCTGGAAGGCGGCGTACGGCGCGGGTGCGAGCAGATCAACGAGCGGCGTCCCAAACCGGCGGAGGGCCGCCACCGCACGCTCGCCGTCTTCGACGGAGCCGGCGTAGCAGCAGGCGACGGCGATGGCTGGCCGCCAGTGCAGGTCCGCGGGGATGACCGCCAGCGGGGGGACGGTGCCGAGCCTGATGACGCTGCCGAGCTCGTCGGGTGCCTCGGCGGCGAAGTCGCGGTAGAGGCGCAGCACGTCGGCGGTGTCGTCGGCAGCCCAGAAGACGGGTCCGGCCATCACGGTCGGGCCGACGGGGTGCAGCGCGAACCGGAACGAGGTGACGACGCCGAAGTTGCCGCCGCCGCCTCGCAGCGCCCAGAACAGATCGGGGTGTTCGTCGGCGGACGCCCGGACGATGCTGCCTTCCGCGGTGACCACCTCGGCGGCCAGCAGGTTGTCGATGGTGAGCCCGTGCTTGCGCATGAGGAAGCCGAGGCCGCCGCCGAGGGTGAGGCCGGCGACGCCGGTGTGGCCCACGATGCCGCCGGTGGTAGCCAGACCGTGGGCCTGCGTCTCGTGGTCGACGTCGCCCCACAGGGCACCACCCTGCACCCAGGCCGTGCGACCGGCGGGGTCGACCCACTCGGCCCGCATCGCCGAGAGGTCGATGACGACCCCGTCGTCGCAAACCGCGGTGCCGGCCACGTTGTGGCCCCCGCCCCGTACGGCGATCTCCAGATCGCGCTCGCGCGCGAAACGCACCGCTGCGACCACGTCGGCCAAGCCCGTGCAGCGGGCGATGCAGGCCGGATGGCGGTCAATCGCGCCATTCCAGACCCTGCGAGCAGTGTCGTAGCCGGGGCTGGTTGGCAGCAGCAGCTCTCCGCGGAACGATCCGCCGAGCTCGTCGGACGCAATCGGCTCCAGGGGCGGTGTCTGTGATGTCCTGGTAGCAGTCATCTCGTCCCCCCAGCTATGCCGGTGACGCGTAGGCACGCCACGTCGATCGCCGACGCCTCGGATATCGGCGTCCGTGCAGCCATGCGAGCAACGTAGGCGTGCCGGCCCGGGACTGACTAGTTCTACTTTCGAACCAACTGGTGCGAATCGAAGACCTACCGCGCGTCCCGCGGCTAGAATGGCGGCGCGATGCGCAACAATGCGCAGTACTGCCCGGTCGCCAAGGCCACGGAGACCCTCGGTGACCGTTGGACGCTTCTGATCGTGCGCGAGATGCTCGGCGGCGCGAGCGGCTTCAACGAGCTGCAACGCGGCCTCCCAGGGATCTCGCGCTCGGTGCTCACCGATCGCGTGCGCGCGCTCGAGCGGGCCAAGGTCATCGAGCGCAGGACGGGCCCCAAAGGCCGCACCCTCGAGTATCGCCTCACGCCTGCCGGCCGTGACCTCCAGCCGGTCGTGCAGGCGATCGGCGAGTGGGGGGCGACTTGGTCGCTCACCGAGCCGCGCCCCGAGGAAGTCGATCCCTACCTGTTGATCGTCTGGATGGCCCGCCACGTCGATCGCCAGCGGCTCCCACCCAACCGAACCGTGGTCCAGTTCGACTTTCGCGACCCCAAGGGCCGTTACTGGATGGTCCTCGAGCCCTCCGAGGTTTCAGTCTGCCTCCAGCATCCCGGTTTCGACGCCGACCTCGAGGTCATGGTCGACACTGCCACGCTCTACCGCGTGTACCTGGGACGGGCCGAGCTGGGCGGCGCGATTCGAGCCGGCCAGCTGACGCTGAGCGGCCTGCCGACGCTGCAACGCGAATTCGGCCACTGGTTCACCTGGAGTGCCTTCGCCCCGGCCAGCCGCTCGGCGCAGGAGCGCCGCACAGCCGCCTCACGCCTTGCCAGCCCTCATCGCGTACGGATCGCCGAAGACACCGATCCGGGCACCGGGGGATAGTCGCTTCGTCTTCCGACCAGCAGGTGTCGATCTGACTCCGGCCCGTTCGACCAGGAGGTGCCTGCAGCCATAAAGTGCCATGACCTTCCGAGCGTCACTCAAGTTCGCAGCACCTCCGTCGAGTGTCTTTGCCGCGTTCGAGGACGGCGCTCGCCTGGCGGTCTGGTGGGGACCGGGAGGCTTCACCAATACTTTCAAGACCTTTGAGCTCAAGCCAGGCGGGAAATGGTCGTTCGTGATGCACAGGCCGGACGGGAAGAACTATCCCAATGCAATCGTCGTTGCGGAGATCGAGCCGCTCAAGAAGATCGTCATCCAGCACGTGTCACAGCCACGGTATCTCCTGACCGTGACTCTGGAGCTGACTGCTGACGGCGGGACCTTGGTCGGATGGAACCAGGAGTTCGAGAATCCTGAGCTTGGCCGCCGCATGGAGCGGATCCTGGTTCCGGCGAACGAGCAGCTTCTGGATCAGTTGTCGGCGGAGGTGTTGCGCGGACATGGCGGCGACTGACCTTGGGCCTCGGGCGGCGCCGGTTAGAATGGCGCGCGTCCGCATTGGAACCGCGGCGAGGCATCTGATCCAGGTCGGCAGGAGGAGGTTTCCATGAGCCCGAAGAAGGCCACGCAGAAGTCCGCCAAGAGCACCACCGCGAGCAGCAGGACGTCCAAAGGATTCACGGCCGAGGAACGCGCCGCGATGAAGGAGCGCGCCCAGGAGCTGAAGGCGGGCGCGGACAAGGCGGACGGGGAAAGCGCCGTGCTTGCGAAGATCGCCGAGATGCCGGAACCGGAGCGCGCCATGGCCAAGCGCCTTCATGCAATCATCAAAGCCAGCGCACCGGTCCTCTCGCCGCGGCTATGGTACGGGATGCCCGCGTATGCCAAGGAGGGAAAGGTCGTCTGCTTCTTCCAGAGCGCGCACAAGTTCAAGACGAGGTACTCGTCGTTCGGCTTCAGCGACGCGGCCAGCCTCGACGAAGGCGCCCTGTGGCCGGTCGCCTTCGCGCTGAAGGAGTTGACCGCCGCCGAAGAGGCAAGGATCGGCGCGCTCGTGAAGAAAGCGGTGAGCTGAGGGCCGGTCCAAAGGGCTCACATCACACAAGCAGGTATGCTCAATGGCGTTGGCGTGGGCGCAACGTCGAGCTTTCCGAACCAGCGGGAGACACTCACGGCGGCTTGCCGTCGTCCCCGCTGAGGATCGGTCCTTCGACTCGGTCGTGTCCAGCTTCGGCGCAATGTTCGCGCCGAAGCCGTTCGTCGTCGCCCAAGAGATCGTGCGCGTCGTCTGGCGCGGCGGCCGGATCATCATGGGCGACTGGATTCCGAACGATCCGACCTTTCGTGCCGCTGCCCTTCGATCCGAAGCAGCTCAAGGGCATCACCGAGAAGCTGATCGCCTCGCACCACGAGAACAACTACGGCGGAGCGGTCCGCAGGGGCGAGCGGCAGGCGCCGGGTGACCAGTCTCGCGAGCCGGGAGCGCTCGGCGCCGCCTTGACGGCGTCCTCGCCGAGCTCGGGCGCCTCGGCCACCGCGAGCGTGTCCATCCCTTCGACCGTTTGATACACTCGCCGCCCCCACGCGGCTTTCCGCGCAACCTCCTCCATCTACGGAGCCCCCCTGCAATGAGCATCACGACCCTGCGGTTCCTCCAAGCCGCGTCGCTGTGCGCGCTCTTCTCGCTCGGTTCTTGCCAGTCCGGCCACTCGGAGTCGCCTCCGCCCCCCCAGATGGGGCCCGTCCGGCTCACCAACGAGTTCCAGGCCGTCGCCGAGGTGGTGGCGATCGAGCGCGACCAACGGCTGGTCACGCTGCGCCGCGCCGACGGCAGCCTGTTCGTGGTGCGCGCCGGGGATGGCGTGCGCAACCTCGATCAGGTCGCGGTCGGTGACGACCTGCGCATACGCTACCGCGAGGAGCTGACCGCGGTGCGCAGCGCGAAGGACCCGGAGTCCGAGCCGGCCGAGATCGCGCTCGCCGGCGTGCGCGCGCCGCTCGGGGAGAAGCCCGCCGGAGGCGTCGGCATGAGCTTCCGCCTCGTGGTCCGGATCGAGTCGATCGACCTCGACCGCGACATCGTCGTCTTCTCGCCGGGCTCGGGCGAGTTGATCGCGCACAGGATCGTCACCGCGGAAGGCCGCGCGTTCGTCCGCACCTTGGAAGTCGGCAACACGGTCGAGCTCACCTACGCCGAGATGCTCGCCCTGTCGGTCGAGGAGCTCTAACTCGCTTCTGGCGGACCACGATCGGGGGGCCGAAGGGCAGCCGGTCGTTGAACGAGCCCGTCCCGAAGGCGTATCGGGGCACGCCATCGCCGGTGCGCATCGTGCCCGGGTCGTAGGCGGAGATCCAGTAGCCGCAGAACGAGCGGTAGTGCGAGGGATACATGCCCGGCGTCCACGTCACCTCCTTGCGGACGCCGGCCACGCGCTGCACGGACGGATCCGCGCCGAGACAGGCGACGAAGACCTTCCGGAACTCGGGCAGCGTCTGGACGGAGGGATCGAGCCCTTGATCGCGGCCCTCGAATCGGTCCAAACACTTCTCCAACTGCAAATACTGGGCTAACCTCTCGCGATGCCCTTTCTCCGGATCCTCCGTCTCGCCGCCGTTCCGTTCGTCTGTCTCGCTTGCAGTGCCACGAGATCGTCGCCTGCGGCGCCGGATCTCGTGGCGAGCTCCGGCGATCTCCCGCCGCGGGGAGAGTTTCGCGTTCCGCGCCAGCAGCCGGACGAGCGGCCCATCCAGCGCCGGCCGGGCATGGACTGGCAGGTGGGACAGGCGCTGCTGCAGGGCTTTGTCGGCTGGAGCGCGTTCACCGACGTCGAGGTCGACGGCGGCACCACCGATGTTGACGGCGACAGCGGCGATCTGGACTCGATCCCGCTGATCGGCGGCGGCGGACAGTTCAAGCTCGGCGGCGAGCGTCTCGACTTCGGGCTCGAGGGCCTGCTCTCGTTGGGCGGGCGCGCCAACGCTACGGCCTTCGCCGCGGGTGGCGGCGGCGCAGCGGTGGCCGTGGACGTCGACCTGCTCCTGTTCGAGCTCTACGGCGGGCCGTTCGCCAGCATGTTCCTCGGCGAGAAGCTGCGCGTCTACGCCGCCGGGGGGCCGCTGATGCAGTTCGCAGAGTACGACCAGCAGGGTGGCACTTTCGACAACGACGGCTCCGGCTTCGGCGCCGGCTTCTACGCGCGCACCGGTCTCGAGTTCGTGCTGCCGTCGCGCACGCTGGTGGGCTTCGGCGTGCGCTGGTCGGACTCTTCCGTGGACCTCAGCGGCGGGCTCGGCGACCTCGAGATCCAAGGGCTGGAGGCGCTGATCACGGTGAGCGTCGGGCTTTGAGCCCGTGCGGCTGCTCGAGGAAGCCCGGCCCGGCGGTGTGCGGGTGCGGAACTTGACCGAGGTTGAGCAGGCGGGTACGAACTGGCGGGCCGATGCAGCGGTCGGCCCCCTTCGGAGGCCCGTGAGACACACGCGCATCATCGTCACGCACTACGGCGGGCCCGATGCACTTCAGGTGCTCGAGGAAGAGCGCCCCGAGCCGAAGGACGGTGAAGTGCGGGTGAAAGTGCTGGCCGCGGGGGTTTCCTTGCCCGACCTGATGATGCGCGAGGGCATTCATCCCGAGACGCCCCCGCTGCCCTTCACTCCGGGATGGGATCTGGTCGGCGTGGCGGATCGGCTCGGCGACGGCGTCTCTGGACTCGAGCCAGGCCAGATGCTTGCCGCGCTGCCGATCCGCGGCGCGTACGCGGAGTTCGTCTGCCTGCCGCAGGATGAGCTGGTTCCGGTGCCCTCCGGGTTGGATGCCGCCGAGGCCGTCAGCCTCGTGCTGAACTACGTTACGGCGTACCAGATGCTGCATCGCTCCGCCAAGGCCAGGCCAGGCCAGCGGGTGCTGATCCACGGCGCGGCAGGCGGGGTCGGCTCGGCACTGCTGCAGCTCGGGCGCCTCGCCGGGCTGGAGATGTACGGTACCTGTTCATCGCGAGGTGCGTCGGCCGTTTCCGACCTGGGCGGTGTCCCAGTTGACTATCGGGACCAGGACTTCGTGAAGGAGATTCACCGCCTCACGGGCGAGGGCGTGGACGTTGTCTTCGACGGCATTGGTGGGACCCACATCTGGCGTTCCCGCAAGGCTCTCCGTCCTGGCGGAAAGGTGGTGGCCTACGGTCTTACTTCCTCGCTGCGTGAGGGCCGCTTGGCTTCCGGTCGTTCCGGTCGTCGCCAGCGCTTTCGTGAACTCCGCATTTTCGGCCTCTATATCGCCGGCGGCTGGCTTCTCCCGGGACGGAAACGGGTAGTCCCCTACAGCATCCAGTGGCTCAAACGGCTGAGGCCAGCCCAGTTTCGACAGGACTTGATCGCCCTGTTCGACCTCCTTCGGCAGCAGAAGATCAAGCCCCTCATCGCGCAGCGGTTTCCTCTTGCCGGCGCAAGACAGGCGCACGAGCTGCTCGGGAAGGGAGGCGTGACGGGCAAGATCGTGCTCGTGCGTGACGGGTCGTCGCCGGGACCTGGAGCGGCGTAACAACGGCATGCAAGGCCAGAAACGGAGGAGTAGCACGTGGCCAGATTCTGGCGCTTCGAGAATGACCATTGGGACTTCTGCCGCATCCTCTACGGTGTCTCCATCGTTACGGAGAACAGCGGCGACGCGCAAGGACTACGTCATCCGAGCGTGATCCGTGCTTGCGGAGATGAAGACGAAGCGGGCGGAGGAGCTCGGCTCCTCCGCCCGGGTCGACGATCGGTCGTACAGTTGCGGCGGCGCTAGTGGCTCATGGCGCTGCCGAAGTGGTCGTAGAACTCGGAGGCGTCGCGGATGCCGGTGCTGTTCTGGTGCCAGAACTGGTGCGTCGGCGCGCTGAGCGGCCCGTACATGACGTGCACGGCCCCGGCCTCGGTGTTGCCGCCGATGGTCTCGCCGTAGACGCCCACCACGAGGTCGGTGCTGCCGTTCAGGTTGAAGTCCACGGCCGCCAGCGAGTTGCCGAACCAGTCCCAGGCCTCGACCTTGTCCGGCACCGCAAAGCTGTCCTGGGCCCAGAGCTGGCTGCCGCTGGTGGTCAGGCCGCCGAAGGCGCCGAACATCACGCGCACGATGCCGCCGTCGACGATGCTGCCCCAGTCCGCACCCTTGACCCCGATGGCGAGGTCCATCGGGTAGCTGGTGTTGAAGTTGCCCGCCGCCAGCGCGCAGCCGAAGTAGTCGTAGGGGTCGGCCGAGGTGCTGGCGCCGAAGCTCGGCTCGTTCCAGACCTGGCTGTTGGCGCCGTCCAGCCCGTTGACGGTGGCGTAGATGATGACCACCGCGCCGGCGTCCACGATGGTGCCGTAGTCCTCGTTGGGCACGCCGACCACGAGGTCCTGGATGCCGTTGCCGTCGAGATCGCCGTGGCTGAGCACCGTGCCGAAGTAGTCGTAGTCCTCGGCGCCGTCGGCGACGCCGGCGCTGTCCTGGTTCCAGAACTGGGAGCCTTCGGCGCTCAGGCCGCTGGGCGTCCCGTACATGACGTTGACGCCGCCGCTGTCGGTGCGGCTGAAGAAGAAGATGGACTGGTCCTCACCGGGCACGCCGATGGCGAGGTCGCAGTAGAACAGCGAGGTCATGTTGCCGGCCACCAGGCTGTAGCCGAAGCGGTCGCCGGGCTGGCTGGTCTCGCCGCCGCCGAGCGCCGACTGCGTGAAGTACTGGTTGCCGGTGATGGCGAGGCCGCCAAGGCCGCCGTAGAAGATGTTGATGGAGCCGTCGTCGGCGCCGGTGACGTCGTCGTAGGGCGTGCCCACGGCCAGGTCGGCCCAGCCGTCGCCGTTGAAGTCGCCGGAAGCGAGCGCGTAGCCGAACTGGGAGCCGGCCGTGGCGAAGCCGATCACGCCGAAGGTGTCGCGGTGGATCCATTGGTTGTGGTTGGTATCCAGGCCGCTGAAGCCACCGTAGATGATGGCGATGGCGCCGGCGTCGGCCACCGCGCCCACGTCCTCGGAGGGGATGCCGACCGCGAGGTCATCGAAGCCGTTGTTGTCGAAGTCGCCCCAGGCGACCGCGTAACCGAAGCTGTCGCCCGCCTCGGCGATGTCGATCATGCCACCCTTGTCCTGATGGATGAACTGGTTGTTGGTGGAGGTGATGCCGTCACGGCTGCCGTACAGGATGGACACGGCGCCGCACTCGACCTGGACGCCGATGTCCTCGGCTGGCACTCCGAGGACCAGGTCCGGGTAGAAATCGCCGTTGAAGTCCTGGGCCGGCAGGCTGGCGCCGGCGGCGAGGGTGAGGAGGGAGAGGAGGGCCGGAGCCGGCCGGAACTCGGGGAAACTACGCATGTCTGCTGCTGGGTTGGAGTTGATGGGTTGGCGCCCGGTTACGGGCGTGGCTCCTCATCAAGGAATCCGGCAGGGCGTTGCAGAAATCCGGATTGCCTGGTCAGGCACAGGTCTGCTCGGGCCGGCTGTAGGCCAGCCGTCCGGCGACGTAGGTGGCGAGGACCGCGCGGTCGTCGCCCAAAGTCATCTGGATGAACAGCGCCTCCTCGAGATCCTTGCAATAGCGCATCCGGTACTCGATGATCGGAGTGGATTTCAGGTCGAGGACGATCACGTCCGCTTCCATGCCGGGCGCGATGCTGCCGATCCTGTCCTCCAGATAGAGCGCCTGCGCGGTGCCCCGGGTCGCCAGGTAGAAGGCGTGGCCCGCGGTCAGCGGATTGCCGTTCAACTGCGCCGCCTTGTAGGCCTCGTTCAGCGTCTGCAGGATCGAGAACGAGGTGCCGGCGCCCAGGTCGGTGGCCAGGCCGACCCGGACCGGCCGATCGGGCCGCTTGGCGTTCTCGAGGTGGAACAGGCCGCTGCCCAGGAAAGCGTTCGAGGTCGGGCAGTGGGCGATGGCGGTGCCGGTTTCGGAACAGCGGCGCAGCTCGTCCTCGGTCAGCCAGACGCCGTGGCCGTAGATGGCGCGCGGGCCGAGCTGCTTGTAGTGGTCGTAGGTGTCGAGGTAGCCCTTGCGCTCGGCGTACAGCTCCTTCACCCAGGCCAGCTCGCCCTGGTTCTCGGACACGTGCGATTGCAGGTAGGTGCCCGGATGCTCCGCCCACAGCGCTCCGGCCATTTCCATCTGCTCCGGCGTGCTGGTCGGCGCGAAGCGCGGGGTCACGCAGTACAGCAGGCGGCCCTTGCCGTGCCATTGCGCGATCAGGGCCTTGGATTCGTCGTAGCCCTGCTGTGAGGTGTCGGTGAGCGCCTCCGGTGCGTTGCGGTCCATCAGGACCTTGCCCGCGATCATGCGCATGTGCAGCGCCTCGGCCTCCTCGAAGAAGGCGTCGACCGACTGGGGATGGACGGTGCAGTAGACGCTCGCGCTGGTGGTCCCCGCCCGCAGGCACTCCTTGAGGAACACGCGCGCCACTTCGCGGGCGTGCTCCTTGTCGGCGAACTGCTGCTCGGCGACCAGCGCGTGCCTGTGGAGCCAGTCGATCAGCTGCTTGCCGTAGGTCCCGATGATCTGCGTCTGCGGGTAGTGGACATGGCAGTCGATGAAGCCGGGCAGGATCAGCCGGTCCTGGCCGAATTCCCGGACCGGCGTGTCGGGCGGGAGCTGCGGCAGCACTGCGGCGGCCGGACCGAATTGCGTGATCTTGCCGTCCGCCATGGCGACGATCGCGTCGGGCTCGTAGCGCATCGTGCTCTCGAGTCCCTTCAGGAATGCATCGCCGGTGTAGGTCAGCACGGGCCCGCGCAGCGCGGTCGCCTGCTGGCCGGTGGCCGATTCGCTCATCGCCCGCGGCCGCCGCTCAGCCGCTCGCCGCGCGCGGCTGCACCACCACGGTCACCCGCTCGGGCGTGAAGCGCGGCGAGGCTTCCGCCCGCAGCCGGAAAGGGCTGCTCTGGGCCGGCAGCGCCCCGAGCGGCAGGCCGTCCAGTGTCACGATGCCATTCTCCCAGGCCAGCACCTGGCTGGTGCCCGGGACGATGCCGATGCCTTCGTTCACGCGTTCGCCCACCCGAGTGACCGGGTTCGCGCGCGGGGACACGCGGGTCAGCCGGATCCGGTCCAGCCACACCACGCGCGCCGGCGGCGGGAGGTCCGCCGGCAGGTTCCAGTGCACGCTCCAGGACTCCACGCGCCAGCGCCGGGGATCGAACTTGAGGTCCACCTTCCACTCCGGCTCCCACTGCGGCCGGTTCCAGTTCAGGATGACCGCCCCGTCGCGCACCTCCACCACGCCCGCGCCGAGCAGCGAGCGCCATTCGGCCGCCAGCTCCTCCGCGGGATCGATCACCTCCCCGTCGGCGCCGGCGGTGCTGGGCGCGGCGCGGCGCGGCGCCGGCTCCGGCTCGGCCTCCCATTCCGCCACCCAGAACGCCGGGTCGAACTCCGGGGGCCAGCGGTCCGCCGCCAGCGGCCGCATGAGCGCGAGCGCCGTGTCCACGCGCCGCTGGCACCAGTAGAGCTGGGCCTGCAGCCAGCGCGTCTCGCCGTTGGGCTCCAGGAACAGCAGCTCGGGCAGGAACTCGGGATCGAGGTCCAGCAGCCCCACCCGAATGCGCCGGTCGCCGTCCTCCAGCCACAGGAAGCGCTCATCTGCGGAGCGCGGCAGCAGGTTGCCGTCCATGGCCAGGCTGCGCAGCTCCAGGTGCACGCGGCTGTACGCACTCTCGTCGAAGCGCGCCAGCAGGCGCTCTTCCAGGTCGGCGAGGCGCGCCACCCGCGTGCGCTCGCGCCGGCCCTGCGGCGAGTGGCGCAGCAACGCCGGGTCCGCCTGGCGCCACTCGGCGTCGGCCTGGGCGAAGGCGCCTTCCCGCAGCAGCTCCTGCGTGCGGGCGCGCTTGGCCGGCACGAACTCCGCGGCCCTCTGCGCCAGCACGTCGGCGGCGCGCTGCTGCAGGCTGGACTCGAACTGGCGCAGCGCCCGGTACGGGTCGTAACCGCCCTCGGCCAGGGGTAGTTCCTCCACGGTGAGGCCCGCGGCCTCCCAGCGGCGCCGCACGCCGCCGCTCCAGTCGGCGGGCATCGCGGCGTCGGCGTCCAGGGTCCGGGACGCCTCCTCGTACGCGCTCTTGAGGATCCGCTTGGCCTGCTCCTCGATTTCGCCGGCACGGATGGCGATGCCGGTGCGCGCGTCGCGCACCAGGCTGTCCCGGAGGTGGCGGAAGCGCTCGTTGGCGCCGTCCGGCAGCGGCGCCTCGGCCAGGGCGTCCACCTCCTCCATGGCCGCCCGCAGCCGGCCTTGGCGCATCGGGGCCAGGTAACGCTCCTTGTACGGGCTGGCCCAGCGTGCGAAATCCTGGTCGTCCGGCGCGAGGGACTCCGTCACCGGTGCCTGCGCGTGCACGTCGCCGGCCGGCACGGGCGCGACCGGCGCCGCCTCCGCGGCCGGCTGCGGCGGCGCAAGCGGCTGCGGCGCGCCGCCGCCG
>SHNF01000007.1 GCA_004295085.1 Planctomycetota bacterium
GCGGCGCCCGAGTCGCAGCTGGCGCCTGCGTCTCCGGTCCGCGACACGCGCCCGCGCTCGCGCCCCATGGGGCGTCCCAAGCCGGAAGGCGAGCGCAAGGGCGAAGGCCGCGGCGGCGCCGGCGGGCGGCGCGAAGGCGGGCGCGACCGGCGCGAGGAGCGGCGGGACGGCGGCGGACGTCCGCCGCGGCGCGACCGCCGCGACGAGCCGCGCCGGGATCGGGAGGAAGTGCTGGCGGGCGGGCCGGATCCGCGCCCCTCCAAGGGGCGCGACGAGATCGATCCGACCAACCCCTTCTTCCAGTTCTTCCAGCAGAACCGCGACAAGCTCGGTCTGGGTCCGGACGAGCAGCCGCGTCCGTCGCTCTAGCGGGCGCGCACCAGCGCCTGCGGGTCCACGCCCAGGCGCGCCAGGCGGCCGGCGGCCTGCTGCAGCCAGCGCCGGCCGTCCGTGGCATAGCCGCGCGTGGGGCGCAGCTCCGGCAGGCGCTCGGCGAACCATTCGTTCCACAGGTCCATGAGCCGTTCGCGCGTCATCTTCGCGGCCAGCGAGGCCAGCGCCACGCCGAAATGCGCGCCGTCGGCCTCCGGCGTGAACCGCATCTGCACCGCCCGCGTCTCGAAGTGCAGCGTATAGAGGGAGGCCGCGGGGGTCTCGGCGTGCACCTCGACACGCTGCGGCTGCAAGGCTTGCGCCAGCAGCGCGCCGTAGCGCGTGCGGCCGCCGTGGCGGTCCAGCTCGACGCGCAGCGGGGCGTCGCCGGTGGCGGCGATCAGGTGGCGCAGGACTTCGACGGTCACCGTGAACAAGGCCGTGCCCTTGCTGCCCTGCGCGCGCACCAGGTGGTTCAGCTCGCCCTCGGGCACGCAGCGCGCCCCGAAGCCGGCCAGCATGCAGCCCCCGCGCTCCAGTCCGCGCCGCAGGCGCGCTGCGTCCAGGCGCGCGCGGTCGGCGCTGGCGCCGGGGCACAGGAGGCCGTCGCAGGCGCCGTACCAGGGCGCGCGCTCGAACCAGGCCGAGGCCGGCGCCGGCGGGCGCTGCAGCCAGGCCTGCAGGCTGGAAGGTCGCGGCGCCAGGGCCTCGAACGCGGCGACGCTGCGCTCCAGGCGCGCGCGGCCTCCGGGGCCGGTGAACACCTTCTTGGAATCGTCCACCTGCAGCGCGCGGCGCGCGCGGTCGGGCTTGCGGCGCGCGCAGTCGGCCAGCACCCGCCACAGGTTCACGTCCGGCGCCGGGACGCGGAACACGGAATAGCCGACCACCAGCGGGCCGAGCAGCGGGCCGTAGCCCGCTTCATCCACCCCGGCGAGGAAGCTCATGCGCGCTCACCGTGGGTGCAGGCGCCCCTCCGGGCGCCGCGACAGCTTCCAGCACAAGACCAGGGCCGCCGGCAGCAGCACCAGGCTGATGATCTGCGAAGTGCTGAGCAGCAGCTCCGGGGTGAAACCCGGCGCGCCGGAGCACACGAGCTGGCGGTAGCGCTCCATGTCCACGATGCCGCCGAAGGCATCGGCGATCCCCTGCTCCTGCAGGCGCGCGCGCACTTCCTCGGGGGACATGCCGGCGCGGAACAGGCCGGAGCGCGCCTCGGCGTCGAAGCGGAAGATCTCGATGATGAAGCGCAGGACCGCGTAGCCGGCCAGCAGCGCGCAGAACACCTGGCCCTTGAAAGCGCGGCGGCGCAGCAGCCACATGCCCAGGAGGAACAGGGCCAGCGCCTTCAGGGACATGTAGATCTGCGTCGGATGGATGGTGCAGCCGGCCAGGAACTCGGGGAACAGCGAGTGCTCCGGCAGGGGGTCCGGCACGCGCAGGGCCCAGGGCACGTCCGTGGGCCGCCCGTAGTCGTCGCCGACCGCCAGGCAGCCCAGCCGGCCGATGGCCTGGCCCAGGAAGCCGGCGGTCAGTCCGTAGTCGGCGGTCATCCACACGTCCATGCCGAGCTGGCGCAGCTTCCAGGCGCCGAGCAGGACGGCTAGAATCAACCCTCCATACATCACCAGGCCGCCTTCCCAGATCGCAAAGATGGCCAGCGGCCGGTGCAGATAGTCCGGTAGATTGACCAGCACGTACGCCAGCCGCCCGCCGGCCACCACCCCGATCAGGATCCACCAGGCCACGTCCGGCGCCCGCCGCGGATCAGCGACCGGATCCCCGCCGTAGCGCCGGCTCAGGCGCGTGCCCCACCAGACGCCGATCAAGAACCCGATCGCGACGATCGGCCCGAACGTCCGCAGCGGAAACTCCCGTCCGAACAGCTCGATCGAGAACAGCTCCGGAAACACCTCGGCATCCTACTGGCGCCCGCATGGAATCGCGCGAGCAACCCGTCCGCGTCCTGTTCGAGGGCCGCTACCGCAAGCTGGTGCGCGACCTGCCGCAGACCGTGTTCTACTGCCCCGACTGCAAGGGCCGCGGCTGCGAGCGCTGCGAGGGCTTCGGCAAGCTGACCCGCGACTCGGTGCAGGAGCTGATCGCGCGCGTGGCCATGCCGCGCTTCAAGGGCCGCCGCAACAAATTCCACGGCGCCGGGCGCGAGGACGTGGACGTGCGCATGCTGGGCGAGGGCCGGCCCTTCGTGTTCGAGGTGCTCAAGGCGCGCCGCCCGGTTGTGGACCTGCAGGAGCTGGAGCAGGAGATCAACCGGCGCGCCGAAGGCCGTGTGGAGGTGCACGGGCTGCGCTACTGCGGGCGCCGGCGCGTGGTGGAGATCAAGGAGGCGCGCTGCCCCAAGGAGTACGTGGCGCGCATCCGCTGCACCGCTCCGGCCGATCCGGAGGCGCTGGCGCAGCGCATGGAGGATCTGCGCCGGCGCGGGCGCGTCGCCATCAGCCAGAACACGCCCCAGCGCGTGGCGCACCGGCGCGCCGACCTGGAGCGCGAGCGCTGGCTGGAGCTGACGCGCTTCGAGCGCGACGGGGATGACTGGCTGGTGACCTTGCGCTCGGCGCACGGCACCTACATCAAGGAGGCCATCTCCGGCGAGGGCGGGCGCACGCGGCCGTCGCTGGCCGACTTGCTGGACGCGCCGTGCAGCTGCGCGGAGCTGGACGTGTCGGCCATCCTGCCGCCCGACGTCGAGTCGGCGCCGGCCGCCTCGGCGGCGTCCTGAGGCCTCAGTCCTTGCTCAGGCGCTTGTCGCCGTCGAGCATGCGCACGCCCAGGATCCTGCCCTCGGCCACGACGCCGCCGTTGCCGCGCAGGAGCTGGCCCTCCCACACCACCACGCTCACGTTCTTGCCGCCGCGCAGCATCCTGCCGGCCACCCACAGGTCGGCCGGCGGCGCCACCTGCTCGCGGAAGCGCACGTGCTCCACGCCGACGAAGGCCACGAAGGTGCCCGGAGGGTCCTCGCAGGCCAGGGCGCTGTGCAGGCCGGCGGCCTGCGCCATGGTCTCGATCTGCAGCACTCCCGGGAACAGCGGGCGGCCGGGGATGTGGCCCCGCACCCAGAACTCGTCCGCGCGCACGCGCCGGTGGCAGACCAGCAGGTTGCCGGGACCGTCCCAGTGCAGCGCCGCGGTGAGCTGCGCGAACTCGTAGCGCTGCAGGTTGTGGCGCCCGATCCGTTCCTGGTCGAGGAGGACGCGATCCAGGGGAAAACGGCGCGGATCAATGATGGGGGCAGGGGCGGGCACGGCGGGGGGTGTGTCCGGTCCCCCCAAGTTAGCGTGGCGGCAGCGGCTGCATCGCGACCGTCAGCTCCGTGGTCAGGTCCACCTCCACCCGGCCGCGCAGCACGGTGCGGCGCCGCTGCGCGCCGTAGGCCGTGAAGGCGTACTCGCCCGGCGGCAGGTGCGCGAAGCTGACGCGGCCATCGGCACCGCTGAGCGCCGAGGCGCTGAAGCCGCCCTCGCTGCTGTCCATGCGCGCCGCCACCACCTTGATGTCCGCCAGGGCGGCGCCGGAGCCGGCGTCCGTCAGCACGAGGGTGGCGGAGCCGGTCAGCGGCACGGTCAGGTCCACCCAGGCTTCGGCGCCGGCCAGCACGATCTCGCGCGCCTCGCCCAGCAGGCTGCGGCCGTCGCCGGCCTGCACCCGGTAGCGGCCGGGAGACACGTCCTCGATGCGGTATTCGCCCTGCTCGTCGCTGATCCCGCGGAAGGACGGCGCCACGCGCGCCGGATCGTCCAGGATCCGCTGGGCGGTCACGCCGAGGTGCGCGACGCTGCGCCCGGCGCTGTCGAAGACGCGTCCGCGCAGGACGTGCGCATAGCGCAGCGGCAGCACCAGGTGCAGGTCGCACTCCTCCACGCTGGTGCTGAGCAGCGCCACGTACTCGCGGTAGCCGGGCGCGTGCAGGCGCACTTTCCAGGCGCCGAAAGGCACCGCGTCGAAGCGGAATTGCGGCTGTTCCGGGCTGATGCGCGCGGTCTGCGTCGCGGCGGCGCCCGCGGCCTGCGGCAGCAGCTCCACCACGGCGATCTCCGGGAAGCCGACATCCCGGTCGGCGACCACCAGGCCGCGCACGATGGCGGCGGTGGGCGCTCGGCCCGTGCGCAGGTGATCCGGCGGATAGACCCGGGGATCGGGCTCGTAGGGCGGAACGGGAGGATCGAATTCCGCGTCCAGTCCGGCCGCGGGCGCCGGCTCCCCGGCCGGCCCCGGCGCGGACTCCGGTTCGCCGCGCTGCGGCGCGGGCTGCGCCCGGGTCAGGGCCACCAGCGCCGCCGCCGCGCCGCCCAGCAGCAGCAGCCCCAGGACCAGCCAGGCCGCGGCGCGGCCGGCGCGCGCCCTGGTGAGCGGAGCAGGCATGCTTTACACTTTACGGTTCAAAGAGGCGGCCGGCCGGTGCGCCAGGCGCCTCGCCTCCCAGGATCCCAGCCCCTCCCGATGCACTTAATGCGCTCGTTGGCCCCGGTTTCCGCGGCGTTGGCCGCGTTTTTGCTTTTCTGCGCCCCCGCTCCGGCGCCAGCCCAGGAACCGCCTGCCTCGGCGGCCCCTGCGGGACGCGTGGTGGTGCTCGGCATCGACGGCATGGACGCGCGCCTGGCGCAGCAGTGGATGGACGCCGGCGAGCTACCCAACTTCGCGCGCCTGCGCGAGCAGGGCACCTTCGCGCCGCTGACGCCGGGCAACCCGGCGCAGTCGCCGGTCTCCTGGGCCACGCTCAACACCGGCAAGAATCCGGGCAAGCACGGCATCTTCGACTTCGTGCGCAATGTGCGCTTTGACTCCGGCCGCTCGACGCCGGCGCCCGACATCGGCTTTCAGCAAGAGGTGATGATCGCGCCGGAACAGCTGCGTTATCCGCCGGCGGGCGGCTCGCAGGGCCTGCTGTTCCTGGCGCTGGGCTGTGCCGCGGCGCTGGTCCTGCTGGTGTTGCTGCGCCGCCAGCTCCCGATCGCGATCGTGGCGGCGCTGCTGGCGCTGGGAGGCGGCGCCTACGGCTTCCTGTCGCAGCGCGGCGGCCTGCCCAAGGGTTTCGCAGACTGGGAGAGCCTGTGCCAGGCGCAGGAGTACTGGTACGCGTTGGACCAGGCCGGCGTGCCGTTCCGCGGCCACGGCGTGATCGTGG
This sequence comes from Planctomycetota bacterium, assembly GCA_004295085.1. GTDB lineage: Bacteria > Planctomycetota > UBA1135 > UBA1135 > UBA1135 > SHNF01. The sequence goes on from SHNF01000007.1 coordinate 5,519, forward strand.
ACTACCCGGCGACCACGCCGCTGCAGCACGGGCAGCTGATCTGCGGGCTGGGCGCGCCCGACGCCAAGGGCCGCCTCAACACCTGGGCGGTGTACACGACGCTGGAGCAGCGCCAGCGCCAGCGCCGCACTCCTTACAAGTCGGCGCCGGCGTACAGCGAGGACGACGTTCCCAGCCTGGACACGCCCAGCGGCGTCTCGGCCGGCTCGGGCAAGATCTACCGGCTGGTCGAAACCGCGCCCGGAACCTGGACGTCCAAGCTGTACGGGCCGCTGAACCTGGTGCGCAAGGAGGAGCTTGAGGCGCGCCGCGACGCCCTGGAGCAGTCGGGCGGCGACCCGGAGGAGCTGGAGCGCGTGAAGAAGCTGCTCCAGTTCCGCAACGCCGACCTGATCAGCACCTGGGTGCCCCTCGAGGTGAAGTGGAGCACGGGCGACGCGCAGGCGGAGATCACGGTCGGCGGGCAGCGCCAGACGGTGGCCCTGCACTCCTGGAGCGATTTCTTCAAGCTGCGCTTCCGCTGGAGCGGCGCGCTGGAGACTCACGCCATGGTGCGCCTGTGGGCGGAGCCCGACGGCAACGGCCTGGAGCTGTACGCGGCGGCGCTGCAGATCGACCCGCGCCATCCGACGCCGGCCTCGCGCATCTGCTGGCCGCCGGACTTCGCCGGACAAGTGGCCGAGCGCATCGGCGACTACGAGACCCTGGGCTGGGCCTGCGAGACGCACTCGGTCAAGGACGCCGAGCTGAGCGAGGAAGCCTTCGTCAAGGACATCGAGTTCACCGAGGAATGGCGCTTCGCCATGCTCAAGGACGCGCTGGCCGACCCGAGCTGGCGCGTGCTGTTCCACTTCTTCGGCAGCCCGGACCGCGTGTGCCACATGATGATGCACCGCTTCGATCCGCAGCACCCGGAGTTCGACGCGGCCGCGGCCGAGCGCGAGTACGACTTCTTCGGGCGCAAGGTGCAGGCCAAGGACGTCATCCCGGCCCTCTACCGGCAGATGGACCACTACCTGGGCGAGCTGCTGGCCGGGCTGCAGCCGGACGACGTGCTGCTGGTGGTCTCCGACCACGGTTTCGACTCGTTCCGGCGCCAGGTGAACCTGAACACCTGGCTGGCGGCCGAGGGCTTCCTGGCGCTCAAGGAGGGCGTGCAACCCGGCGCGGCCGAGGCAGTGGTGACCGGCTACGCCGACTGGTCCGGGACCAAGGCCTATTCCATGGGCATCGGCAAGATCTTCCTCAACCGCAAGGGGCGCGAGCGCAACGGCATCGTCAGCGACGCGGAAGCCGACGCGGTCGTGGCCGAGATCGAGCAGAAGCTGCGCGAGCTGACCGATCCGGACAGCGGCGAGAAGATCGTGCGCCAGATCTACCGGCGCGAGGACATCTACAGCGGCGACTGGTGGAAGGAGAAAGCCTCCAGCGATCCGGCCGCGCGCGTGGAAGGCGCTCCGGAGCTCACCATCGACTTCGCGCCGGGCTACCGCGCCTCGTGGAGCTGCACCGGCGGCGGCATCGACCTGGAGAAGGACGGAGAGGGCAACGTGGTGCTGAGCCCGGTCGTGTACGACAACGACAAGCTGTGGTCCGGCGACCACTGCGGCGTGGACATGGCCGTGGTGCAAGGCGTGTTCTTCAGCAACCGCAGGCTGTCCCTGCCGTCCGGCGACGACCACTACGACGCCACGCACCTCGCGCCGACCGTGCTGCGCCTGGCCGGCGTGCCGGTGCCGGCCGACTACGACAGGAAGCCGCTGGAGTAAGGGGCCCTAGTCGCCGCCGGCGTAGCCGAGCTCCGCCATCTTGTCGGCGTCGCCGGACTTCATGGCCTCGATCCCGGCGCGCACGCGCTCGAAATTGGCCTTGCTGTCGGGGAAGCGGGTCTCGCCCATGGCGACGGCCGCCTCGGCCAGCTCGAACTGGCTGGTGTGCATCCAGGCCTCGGCGATGCGCTGCGCTCCCTGCGCGTCGAACAGGCTGCTGTTCTGGGCCTTGTCGAAGCTGGCCTTGGCGTCCTCGGTCCGGTTCAGGCGGGCCTGGGCCTCCCCCAGGTACAGGTAGGCCTCGTACGCGACCTTCGCGTCGGAGCTGGCGCTGGCAGCGCTCATGGCCTCGGCGGCGGACTTGTAATCGCCCTTGGCCATGGCTTCGGCACCGGCGGACAGGGCGGCTTCCGGGGTGGCCCAGGAGGCCTTTTCGCCGCCGCAGGCGGCGGCCAGGAGCAGCAGGGAGAGGATGGGCAGTCGCGACATGCGGGAATGGATCATGCGAGGATTGGAAGCGGGCAATTGTACGGCCCGAGGTCAGGGGCCGAAGCACAAGCCAGCAAGGCGCGCAGAAGCCGCCTTGGGGCTCATATGGCACTCCAATAGCACTCCTCAGGGGCTTGCAAAGGGAAGCTCAACGGAGTATCCTGTTCGACCCAAACCTGCTGGCCGGCCATGCTCAAGGAAAAGCGCGTCACGGTGAAGATCCCCCGGCCCTTGTACCGGCGGATCCAGCAGGTCATTGACAACTCCGGGTTCTCCTCTCCGACGGATTTCATCGTCTTCGTTCTGCGTGACCTCATGGGAGAGGTCGAGAACCACGATCGGGAGGAGTTCTCTCCGGAAGAACTTCGGACCATCAAGCACAAGCTCAAGAACCTCGGGTACTTGGACTAGCCGGTCCGCTCCCCACTCCCTCGCAGAACCATGATCCAAGCCCACGGTGGTCGTCTGGTCAATCGCCTGGTCTCCGGCGCCGAGCGGGAAGCCCTGCTCCGGGAAGCGCCGCGCCTGCGCTCCATCACCCTCAATGCCCGCGAGACCAGCGACCTGGAGATGATCGCGGTCGGCGCCATGAGCCCGCTGGAGGGCTTCCTGACCAAGATGGACTACGAGGGCGTGGTCGAGAACATGCGCCTGCGCGACGGCACCCTGTGGCCGATGCCGGTGGTGCTGGCGGTCAAGCCCGGCGACAACCCCGCCGACTACGTGCCGGACATGGACGTGGCCCTCAAGGGCCAGGACGGCAGCCTGTTGGGAGTGCTGCACCTGACCAGCAAGTGGGAGATCAACAAGGACCACGAGGCGCTGCAGACGCTGCGCACCACCGACGCGGCACACCCCGGCGTGCAGTACCTGCAGAGCGTGGGCAGCCACTACCTGGGCGGCAAGATCTCGGTGCTGAGCCTGCCCAAGTACGACAAGTTCGGCAAGTACCGGCTGACGCCGGCCCAGACGCGCGAATACTTCGACATGAAGGGCTGGAAGACGGTGGCGGCGTTCCAGACGCGCAACCCGATCCACCGCGCGCACGAGTACCTCACCAAGTGCGCGCTGGAGAACACCGACGGCATCATGATCCACCCCCTGGTGGGTGAGACCAAGTCCGACGACGTGCCGGCCGACGTGCGCATGCGCTGCTACGAGACGCTGTTGTCCAAGTACTATCCGCAGGACCGCGTGCTGCTGGCGGTGTACCCGCAGGCCATGCGCTACGCCGGCCCGCGCGAGGCCATCCTGCACGCCATCTGCCGCCAGAACTACGGCGTCACGCACATCATCATCGGCCGCGACCACGCCGGCGTGGGCAGCTACTACGGCTCCTTCGACGCCCAGAAGATGTTCGACACGCTGCAGCCGGCCGACCTGAAGATCCAGACCCTGCGCTTCGAGAACGCCTTCTGGTGCAAGCTGAGCGGCGCCATGGCCACCACCAAGACCAGCCCGGCCGGCGAGGCCGACCGCGTCATGCTGAGCGGCACCAAGGTGCGGGAGATGCTGAGCAACGGCCAGCGCCCGCCGGTCGAGTTCTCGCGCCCGGAGGTGGCGGACATCCTGATCGAGGCCTACGCCGGCAAGGCCAAGGTCGGCGCCTGATCCGGGGCCGCAGCAACAAAGGGAACGAGCCATGGTCTTCGGCCTCTTCGGCAGCAAGCGCGAGCTGAACCACTTCATCCTCATCACCCTGGACTCGTGCCGCTACGACTCGTTCATGGCGGCGCAGCCCCGGACCATCCCCAAGCTGGTCGGCGGGCTGGACCGGGTGGAGAAGCGCTACAGCTACGCGTCCTGGACCGCGCCCAGCCACTACAACCTGCTGACCGGCCTGATGCCGCACAGCAGCCCGGCCAACGTGTACGCCTCCGAGTACTACAAGGAGGACTTCCTGCGCTACCGCGACCGGCTGGGCGTCAAGGACGTGGAGTTCAAGTCCATGGTGCCGCAGCTGTGGCTGCCGAAGTACCTGAAGGGCAAGGGCTTCGAGACCAACGCCATGGTGTCGCTGCCGGTGCTCAACCCGGCCACCGGCGTCAACAAGGACTTCGACACCTTCAAGCTGATGCCCAAGCACAACGACATGCTGGCCATGCTGGACGAGATGGAGGCGCACATGAAGTCGCGCCCGTCCAAGGGCCTCAAGGGCGACACCCCGCAGTTCTACTTGCTGAACGTCGGCGAGACGCACTACCCCTACGCCCTGCCGGACGAGCCGCGCGGGCTGTGGCCGCAGATCTCGGGCGTGAACGGCGTGTTCAAGAAGCTGGACGAGCAGGTCAAGGACGGCGAGCTGGTCAGCGACAACGAGTCCGGCGAGTTCTTCGACCAGGACAAGCTCGACCAGCTGCGCGCGCGCCAGATCAACACCGTCAAGTACCTGGACGAGAAGGTGTTCCCGCGCCTGTACGACATGGTGCCCAAGGGCACCTGGATCACGGTCACCGCCGACCACGGCGAGCTGTTCGGCGAGATGGGCTACTTCGGCCACGGCCCGATCCTGCACGACAAGTGCCTGGAAGTGCCGTTCCTGGAAGGCCTCGTCCGCTAACCCCACAGCGCTCCCAACCCCGACACCCATGACCGAACATCAAGGCTTCGTTCTCTGGTTCACCGGCCTGAGCGGGTCCGGCAAGTCCACGCTGGCCCGCATGATCGAGCCGGAGCTGCGCGCGCGCGGCTGCAAGGTGGAGATCCTCGACGGCGACGAGGTGCGCGAGAACCTGAGCAAGGGTCTCGGCTTCTCCAAGGAGGACCGGGACACCAACATCCGCCGCATCGGCTACGTGGCCAAGCTGCTCAGCCGCAACGGGGTGGTGACCATCACCGCCGCCATCTCCCCGTACCGCGAGGTGCGCGACCAGTGCCGGCGCATGGTCCGCAACTTCGTGGAGGTGTACACGCACTGCACCATCGAGGAGCTGACCCGGCGCGACGTGAAGGGCCTGTACGAGAAGGCGTTGCGCGGCGAGATCAAGAACTTCACCGGCATCTCCGATCCCTACGAGGCGCCGTCGAACCCGGAGGTCCTCGTGGATTCCTCCAAGGAGACCGCGGAGCAGTCGCTGCAGCGCATCGTGGCTTTCCTGGAGGCGAAGCAGCTCATTCCCGCCGCCACGGCCGCCGCGCAGCGCTAGCCGCGCGTTGCGCTGTCCGCCGGAAGCGCGCGCCGCGCGCCCGCGCTTCCGGCGCCGCCGTTCTGGTGCGATAATCCCTCTTCCCCGTCCATGAACCGCACCCGCGCCCGACTCACCATCCTGCTCGCCGCCGTGCTGTGGCTGGCGGTGCCGGACCCGCTCCCGGCCTACATCGGGCCGGGCGCCGGCTTCGCCTTCCTGTCCGGCGGTTTGGTGCTGATCGGCTCGCTGTTCCTGGCGCTGGGGGTGCTCCTGATCTACCCGCTGCGGATGCTCATCCGCCTGTTCACCGGCGCGGGGCGCGTCAAGGGCGAGGTCAAGCGCGTGGTCATCCTCGGCTTCGACGGCATGGATCCGCTGCTCACCCGCCAGTGGATGGACGCGGGCCACCTCCCGAACCTGAGCCGGCTGGCGCAGGAGGGCGCCTTCCTCCCGCTGCAGAGCAGCTACCCGTCCATGTCCCCGGTGGCCTGGTCCAGCTTCAGCACCGGCACGGACGCTTCGCGGCACAACATCTTCGACTTCATCACCCGCGACCCCTGCACCTACCTGCCGATGCTCAGCTCCACGCAGATCGCGCAGGCGCGGCGCACGCTGAAGCTGGGCAAGTACCGCATCCCGCTGGGCAAGGGCTCGATCCGGCTGCTGCGCAAGGGCCAGACCTGGTGGCGGCTGCTGGGCGAGAAGAAGATCTTCTCCAACATCATCCGCGTGCCCATCACGTTCCCGCCGGAGAAGTTCCACGGCGCGTGCCTCAGCGGCATGTGCGTGCCCGACCTGCGCGGCACCCAGGGCACGTTCTCGTTCTGGACCAGCGGCAGGGCCGAGGGCGTGGAGGCCAACCCGGAGGCCGGCGGCGAGAAGACCACCGTGCAGCGCCGCGGCGACACCGTCTACGCCTCCATCGTGGGCCCGGTCAATCCCATGGTGGAAGGCACTCCGGTGATGCGCCTGCCGATGCGCGTGGACGTCCTGGAGGAGAACCGGCGCATCCGCATCAGCATCGGCAAGAAGGGAGACGAGCAGTCCTTCGAGCTGGGCGTGCGCGAATACTCCGAGTGGATCACGCTCACCTTCAAGGCGGCGCCGGTGATCGGCACCGTCACCGGCATCGCGCGCTTCTACTGCATGGGTACGGCGCCGGAGTTCGGGCTGTACATGACGCCGATCCACATCGACCCGGCCAATCCGGCCATGCCGATCTCGCACCCGGGCGTGTACGCCATCTACCTGGCCAAGAAGCACGGGCAGTTCGCGACCCTGGGCCTGGCCGAGGACACCTGGGCCCTGAACGAGCGCGTGATCGACGAGCCGGCGTTCCTGGAGCAGGCCTACCTGTACTTCGAGGAGCGGCGCAAGCAGCTGTTCGACGCCCTGGAGAAGACCAGGACCGGCTCGGTGGTGTGCGTCTTCGACACCACAGACCGGGTCAGCCACATGTTCTTCCGCTACCTGGACCCGGCGCACCCCGCCAACGCCGGCAAGGACCAGGAGTGGGGCAAGGACGTCATCCGCAACACATACGCCAAGGCCGACGCGCTGCTGGGCGAGGTGCGCAAGAAGCTGGATCCCCGGCGCGACCTGCTGATGGTGGTGAGCGACCACGGCTTCTGCCAGTTCCAGCGCGGCGTCAACCTGAACGCCTGGCTGCGCGACCACGGCTTCCTGCACCTGAAGGCCGACGCCCGGCAGGACCCGGAGACCGGCCGGCCGCTCGGCCGCGACTGGCTGGCGGACGTGGACTGGAGCCGCACCCAGGCGTTCTCGCTGGGCCTCACCGGCATCTTCCTCAACCGCAAGGGTCGCGAGCGCGACGGCATCGTGGCCGAGGGGGCGGAAGTGGCCCAGGTGAAGCGCCGCATCCAGGACGGCCTGATGCAGCTGCGCGATCCCAAGACCGGGGAGACCGTATTCCGCGAGGTCTTCGACGCCGGCGCCATGTTCTCCGGGCCGTACGTGTTCGAGGCGCCCGACCTGTTCGCGGGCTACCGGCGCGGCTACCGCAACTCCTGGGACTGCGCCACCGGCGCCGTGCCGGCCCAGGTGTTCTCGGACAACGTGAAGTCCTGGTCCGGCGACCACTGCATCGATCCGCGCGAGGTCCCGGGCGTGTTCTTCTGCGACCGCGCCATCGCCACCCCCGAGCCGAGCCTGGTGGACATCGCCCCCACGGTCCTGCGCCTGTTCGACGTGGAAGTGCCGGCTTACATGCAGGGCCGCTCCCTGTTGGAGGCGCGCCCGGCCGCGCCCGCGCCGGCCAAGCCGGCGCCCAAGGCTCCGCCGGCGGTACCGCCGGTGCGCGAGAAGGAGTCCGCACGCCCGTGAAGCTGCGCCTGTTGTCCTGGCTCGGCGCCTGCGCCCTGCTGTCCGCCTGCGGCGGCGAACCGCACTCCGACCGGCGCGTGATCGTGCTGGGCGTGGACGGGCTGGACCCGGAGATGCTGGCCGAGCGCATCGAGCGCGGCCTGTGCCCCAACTTCCAGAAGCTGGTGGAGCGGGGGGCGCTGCACGCCCTGCAGACCAGCTGGCCGCCGCAGAGCCCGGTGGCCTGGTCCAACTTCATCACCGGCTGCAACCCGGGCAAGCACGGCCTGTACGACTTCATCCACGTCGACCGCAAGACCTACGGGGTGGCCAACTCGATGAGCTACAACGACCCGGTGGGCCTGGTGTTCCACGTGCACCCGGTGCCGTACCGGCTCCCGCTCACCGGCGGCGACGCGCACCTCACCCGCTCCTTCCCGGCCTTCTGGGAGGTCATGAGCGACGCCGGGGTGCCGGTGGCGGTGTACCGCATCCCGGCCAACTTCCCGCCGCAGGCAACCGGCGCCATCACCTACCCGGACATGGGCACGCCGGATCTGCTCGGCGCGTCGGCCGGGCGCGCCACGCTGTGGACCACGAGCCCCGAGCAGAGCTCGCGCGACTCCGCCTTCTACTCCATCCGCAAGGTCAACGCCTTGCCGGACGTGGAAGGCGGCGGCGTCACCCGGTACATCAGCCAGATCGCCGGCCCGGACAACGAGCTCAAGGACCTGTGCCGGCTGGAGAGCGAGCTGGAGCAGGCGCTCGCGTCCGGAGACGAGGCCCTGGCGCGCCAGGTGCGCGGGAACATGGCGCGCGCCAAGCACACCTCCACGCCGTTCACCGCGCACGTCACCCGGGCCTCCGGGAAGCCGCAGCTCGCCGTGCAGATCGGCGACGAGTGGGGCATCGCCGAGCTCGGCGGCTGGACCCGCTGGATGCCGGTCAGCTTCGAGCTGGTGCCCCTGGTCGGCAGCGTGAGCGGCTGGACCCGGTTCCTGTTCAAGAGCGCCGAGCCCTTCGAGCTGTACGGCGCACCGGTGCAGGTGGATCCCTTCGCGCCGGCCTCGCCCGTGAGCACGCCCTCCAGCGCCTCCGCGGATCTGGCCCGGGCCATCGGCGTGTATCACACGCAGGGTTTCCCCGACGCCTACCAGGCGTACAAGTCCAGGCTGCTCTCCACCGCCGAGTTCGTGGACCAGAGCGACACGGTCATGGCCGAGCGCGGCGCCATGCTGGAGTACGCCCTGGACGAGTTCGACGGGCGCGGAGGCCTGCTGTTCTTCTACGTGGGCTCCATGGACATGCGCTGCCACATGCTGTGGCACTGCCAGGATCCGCAGCACCCGCACCAGGAGCCGGACGGCCCGGACCACGCCGGCCAGATCGATCGCATCTACCAGCAGGTGGACGCGCTGCTGGGGCGGCTCATGCAGCGTGCCCAGGCCTGGCCCGAATGCGAGCTGATGGTGATGTCGGACCACGGCTTCGCGCCCTTCCGGCGCCAGATGCACGTCAACGACTGGCTGGTGGCGGAGGACTACCTGGTGCTGAAGCCGGGCGTGGAGCTGCGGGACGGCAAGGTCTGGCGCGACGGCCGGCTGCTGGGCGAGAGCGCCGCCATCTACGCCATGGACAGCCACGGCGAGCCCGACTGGGACGCGAGCATCGTGGACTGGTCGCGGACCCGCGCCTACTGCATCGGCTTCAACGGCATCATCCTCAACCGCGCCGGGCGCGAGCCGCTGGGCGTCGTGACCGCGGATCAGGCCGGGCCGCTGCAGGAGGAGATCCGGTCCCGGCTGCGCGCGCTCCGCGACGCCGACGGCACCCCTGTGTTCACCACGGTGGCGCTGGCGCAGGAAGTGTTCCAGGGCCCGCGCGTCGGCGAGGCTCCCGACGTGCAGCTCGGCTTCAACGTCGGCTACGGCGCCTCCGACGAGTGCGCCACCGGCGAGCTGACCGGCGACGGCGTGATCGTGGACAACGACTCGCGCTGGTCCGGGAGCCACCTCATGGACCCGGAACTGGTGCGCGGCACCTTCATCACCGACCGCAAGCGGGAGCTCCGGCGCGATCCGCGCCTGGAGGACATCACCGCCACGCTCTATGCCCGCTTCGGCGTGCCCGCGCCTGCGGGCATGGACGGACAGCCCCTGTTCTAGGAACCCAGAACCGCAGGAATCGCCATGTTCGGAGGACCCAAGGTCAAGCTCAACAAGGACATCCTCGAGCGCTGCAAGCGCTGCGCCGAGGTGGCCGGCTACCCCTCGGTGGAGGAGTTCATCGAGCACGTGCTCGAGACCGAGCTCAAGAAGATCGAGGCCGGCGGCAGCTCCGATGACGCCATCACCGAGTCCCTGAAGGGCCTGGGCTACATCAGCTAGATGCGCGCCACGATCCTGGTCATCGCCATCGCGGCGCTCATCGTGCTGGTGAGCGTGTTCGCCCCGGCCGTGCCCAACGCCGTGTTCAACGGCCTGGACCTGGCGCTGGGCTGGCTCGGCCCCTTCTGGGTGGTGGTGCTGGTGAGCGCGCTCACGGGCCTGCTGTTCATCCTGGCCTTTCCGCACGTCTCGGCCCAGAGCGGCATCCGCAAGGTCAAGGACCGGATCAAGTACAACCTGCTCGCGATCCGGATCTTCCAGGACAACCTGGGATCGGTGCTGAAGTCCACCGCCGGGACCCTGGGCTGGAATTTCGCCTACCTGGGTCTGAACCTGATCCCGATGTTCGTGCTGGCGGCGCCGTTCATGGTGATCTGGTTCCAGCTCAACGCGCTCTACGCCTACCAGCCGCTGCGCCCCGGCGACGAGCGCATCGTGGTGGCCGAGCTGGCGCCGGGCGTGGACCCGGCGGCGGTCGAGCTGCTGGCCCCGCAAGGCGGCTGGACGCTGGCCCAGGGGCCGGTGCCGCTGCCGGGCCAGGAGCCCAGGCTCCTGTTCACCGTGCGCGCCGAGCAGGCGGGCTCGTACCAGATGAGCCTGCGCAGCGGCGGCGAGACCGTGACCAAGGCTCTGGAAGTCGGCACGCAGCCGCGGCGCCTGGCGCGGGTGCGCACGGCGGTGCCGCTGGCGCTGCTGGCGGCCGGCAAAGACCCGATCGTCTTCTTCGGCGAGCCGGTGCTGCCCGGAGACTCCTTCGTGCGCAGCATCACGCTCGAGTACCCCAAGGCGCCGCTGGGGCCCTTCGGCGGCGGCGAGATCACGATCATGCTGGTGTTCATCGTGGTGTCGCTGATCGTGGGCTTCGGCCTGAAGGGCGTGTTCGGCGTCGAGATCTAGCGGGGCGGCTCCCGCATCTCCGGCGCCTTGGCCGCGAAATACTCGAGCCAGCCGCGGATGATCGCGGCCGCGATGTCGTCCTGCGCCGCCAGCTCCTCGCGGGTCTGGCCCCAGTAGAAGCCGATCCAGCCGTCGGCGCGGCCGGCTGCTCCGTCCACGAAGGCATCCAGCTCCTCCACGCTGCACTCCAGCGGAAAGATCTCCTCCACGACCAGGGGCTTGCCGACGTCGTACACCGCCAGCGCGTCCAGCGCCCGGTCGACCTCGCCCTTCTTTGGATAGAAATGGACGCTGGCGAAGTCGAGGTTGCGGCCCGGCTCCGGCGCGTAGAAGATCGGCTGGGCGCCGGGGAAGACCAGGGCCCAGGGGATCACCCCGACCGTGATCAGGTGGCGCGCGTCGTGCCTGCGGATGGCCGCGACCAGCGTGTCCACCCAGGCCGCCGCGACCTGCTCGCGCGTACGCCCGGCCAGGTCCAGGCTGATGCGCTGCACGAAGTGCTTGCCCGCGAAGTCGCCCGCCAGCCAGTCGGTCGCCACCTCGCCCGCGCCGGGCAGGATCGGCTCGTTCATCAGGTCGTAGCAGAAGACCGCGGGACTGCCGGCGCAGGTGCTGGCGACCGCCTCCCAGAAGCGCGCCTGCGCCGCCCAGCGCCCGGCCTCGTCCAGGGCGTCGTACCAGGCCGGAACCTCGTGCTTGTGGTAGCAGCCAAGGCCGGTGATATCGAGGTAGAGCCCGGTCTCCTCGGCCAGCGCCAGCATGCGGCGCAGCTGCGCCAGGGCCGCCGTGTCGGTGCTCTCCGCGGACTTCAGGAAGCGCCCCGCCTGCAGGTGGATGCGCACGACGTTGGCGCCGAGCGCCCGCATCTCGCGGAAGTCCTGCTCGATCGCGGGCCATTCCGCCTGCCAGTAGTCCTCGAGCAGGCGGCCCGAGCGGTCGTGGTCGTAGTTGAAGCCCCAGGCGACGAAGGGTGTGCCGGAGGCGGCGCGCACGAAACCGCTCCGGTCCGCGCTGACGGCGATCCATTCCAGCCCGCCGGCGCTCCGCTCCGGCGACCGGCACGAGGGGGTCAGCGCCGCCAGCAGCCCCGGGACGAGCGCTGCGGCGGCCATGGCGATGCAGGGACGCACGCGCACCGCCGGCCACTCTAGCAGCGGTCGAATCTGAGAGACTGACCGGGATGGATCCCCCGGAGCCCGCCGATCCGGACACCACCGAGGCGCTGCTGCGCCGGCTCGCCGAACAGCCGGAGGCCAGCTGGACCGCCCTGCTGCGGCGGGTGGAGACCAAGCTGCGCGTGCTCCTGCACTTCCGCATGAGCGAGCGGCTGCGCGCGGTGGTGGAGGAGGAGGACCTGCTGCAGGAAACCTGGGCCGAGGCGGCGCACAAGCTGGAGCGCTTCGAGTACCGCGGCCCGGGATCGCTGCAGCGCTGGATGGCCGGCATCCTGCGCAACAAGCTGCTGCACGCGGCGCGCGGCGCGCCGCGCGTGCCGCTGCCCATGTCCGCCCTTCCGAATCACGTCAGCAGCTCCAGCGCCGCCGCGGCCTTGTTCGACGCCTTGCACAAGACCCAGCCCGGCGTGGCGGACCGCGTGCTGCGCGAGGAGGCGGCCGCCAAGGTGCGCGAGGTGCTGGCGCGCCTGCCCGCGACCGAGCGCGAAGCGGTGCTGTTGCGCGTGTTCGAGGGCTGCACCGGGCGCGAGGCGGCCGAGCGCGAAGGCGTGGACGAGAGCACCATCTCGCTGCGCCTGCAGCGCGCGCTGGCGGCCTGCTCGCGCCATCTCGCGGAGCTCGCATGAGCAGCCCGGACCTGGACGCGCTGGTGGGGGAGTGCGCGGCCCGTCTGGCGGAGGAGGGCGGAGAGGCGCTGGAAGAGCTGTGCGCCGCTCATCCGCAGCACGCGGAGGCGCTGCGCGCGCGCCTCCGGCTTCTGATCGAGGCCGGACTGCTCGATGCCTCCGACGAGCTGTCCGCGCCAGCAGTTCCGCAGCGGCTTGGCGACTTCGAGCTCCTGCGCCTGCTCGGCGGCGGCGGCATGGGCGTGGTGTACCTGGCGCGCCAGCAGTCGCTCGGCCGCCTGGTGGCGCTGAAGCTGATCCGGCCCGAGCACCTGTACTTCCCCGGCGCGCGCCAGCGCTTCCGCCGCGAAGTGGAAGCCGTGGCACGGCTCCAGCATCCCGGCATCGTGCCGGTCCACCTCGTCGGCGCGGAGGGACAGCTTCCCTACTTCGCCATGGAGTACGTGCGGGGCGCGACCTTGGCCGAGATCCTGCGCAAGCTGTGCGGCCGGGAGGTCACGCGCCTGGCGGGCAGGGACATCCAGGAGGCACTGGGAGACACCGATAGCTCGGCCTCGCCCTTGTTCGCGGGCCGCTACGAGGAGGTCGCGCTGCGGCTGATCCGCGAGGTGGCGGAAGCGCTGGAGCACGCCCACCGCCGCGGCGTGCTGCACCGTGACGTCAAGCCGAGCAACATCATGTTGACGGCGGAGGGCCGCGTGATGCTGCTCGACTTCGGCGTCGCGGCCACCGCCGGCGCCGGCGAGCTGACGCGCACTGGCAGCCAGCCCGGCTCGCTGCCGTACATGTCGCCGGAGCAGCTCCGCGGCGAGCGCGAGGCGGTGGACCGGCGCACCGACATTTACTCGCTGGGCGTCACGCTCTACGAGCTCCTGACCCTCCGCTCTCCCTTCGCCGGCGCAAGCAGCGAGGGAGTGCGCCGCCGCGTCCTGGAGGGAAGGTTCGAGAGGCCGCGGCAGCGGAATCCGGCCCTTACCCGCGACATGGAGATCGTCTGCACCACCGCGATGGAAAGCGAGCGGGAGCGCCGCTATGCATCTGCGGCCGACTTCGCCCGCGATCTCGGCAACGTGCTGGAGAAACGGCCGATCGAGGCCCGGCCGGCCGGCGTCCTGATGCGAGCCGGGCGCTGGGTGCAACGGCGCCCGGCGCTGGCCTCCGCGCTCCTGCTCGGCTTCCTGGCCTTCGCGGTCGCGCCGGCCCTCCTCGCCTGGCAGACCGCGCGCAGCAACGCGGCCCTCAGGCAGGAGGTGCGCGTGCAGGAGGAGGAGCTGGACGTCCTGGTCGCGTTGCTGGACGTGCCGGACCCGCGCGTGGGGGCCGGCGAGCGCGCCCCGCTCCTGCTGCTCCTGGACCAGGCCGAGAAGACGGCGCGGGAGAAGCTGACCACCGACGCGCTGCTGCGCGCCCGGGTGCTGGCGCAGGTCGGACGCGTGTACGCCAACCTGTACGAGGAGGAGAAGGCGGAGCCGCCCCTGCGCGAGTCGCTGCAGCTCCGGCGCGCGCAGCTGGCGCCGGACGACCTCGCGGTGGCCGAGAGCGAAGACCTGCTGGGCGTCCTCCTGCACCAGAAGCGCGACCTGGACGGCGCGGAGCCCCTGTTGCTGCACGCGCTGGCGGTCCGGAGGGAGGCCTTGGGAGCCAGCGCGCCCACGGCCCGGAGCCTGCATCATTGCGGCCGGCTGCGCATGTCGCGCCGGGACTTCGCGGGCGCGGCCGAGCAGTTGCAGCAGGCCGCCGCCATGCGCGAGGGTCTGCACCTGGCGGCCGGCGCGGAATTCGTCGAGCTGCTGGCGGATCTCGGCCAGGTGCTGCTGTTCCAGAACGACCAGGCCCGGTGCGAGAGCGTGCTCCAGCGCGCCCTGGCCCTCGGCGACGGTCTGGCCGGCGGTCCGGCGGTGGGCGCGGCCCGCGCCCGGCTGCATCTCGCCCGACTGCGCAACCTGCAGGGGCGGGCGACGGAGGGGGAGCAACTGGCGCGGGAGGCGGTGGAACTGCTCCGTGGCGCCGTCAGCGACAGCCACATCTACCTGGTCGAAGCCGAGTTGATCCTGTCCGACTCGCTGCGCAACACCGGCAAGGCGGAGGAGGCGGAAGAGCACTTCCGCAACGGCCATGCCATGGTCCGCCAGCGCTATCCCGGCCACCGCTACGAGGGCACCTGCCTGTGCAAGCTGGGCGTGATCGCGCTCCAGCAAGGCGCTGCCGCGCAAGCGGAGGAGCTGCTGCGCCAGGGCATCGCGCTGCTGGAGCGGCGCGTGGACGCGCGCGATGCCGAGCTCATCGCGGCGCGCTTCCAGCTGGCCTCCGCCGTGTACGAACAGCGCCGCTACGACGAGGCCGAGGAGCTGCTGCTGCGCAGCCGCGACGAGGTCCTGGCCAGCTTCGGCCCCACGCATCCGTTCCTGGCGGACCCGCTGTTCATCCTCGGGAGCCTGCGCCAGTCCCAGCAGCGCTTCGAGGAAGCCAGGGACCACTACGCGCAGGGGCTGGCGGTCCTGTCCGCGGAGGATCCGCGCCGCGGACTGCACATGGCGCGTTTGATGGCGGTGTGCGAGCGGCTGGCACGGACGGAGGAGGCGGTGCGCTGGGGCGAGCAGGCGCTGCCGATCCTGGAACGGTGGTATCCGGCGCTGGCGCCGCCGCTGCAGGAGGATCTGGCCCGCCTGGGCCGGGAAGAACAGGCGCCGGATGCATCCGCGTACTACTAG
Organism: Planctomycetota bacterium; assembly: GCA_004295085.1. Taxonomy (GTDB): domain Bacteria; phylum Planctomycetota; class UBA1135; order UBA1135; family UBA1135; genus SHNF01. The sequence continues at coordinate 21,023 of SHNF01000007.1, forward strand.
GAGGAGGCTCTAAGATCTCGGAGTTCCCGCGATGAGCGCACAGGAAACCAGCGTCACGGCGCCCGCCGCCTCCGATCAAGGCGACGGCGAGGTCGAAGACCTCGCCCCCCCGGAGGACGGCAACCTGCCCGCCCGGCGCGGGGAGGCGCCGCCCAACGTCCTGGTCATCTTCCCGCTGCACCGCTCGGTGCCTTTCCCGGGCCTGTTCATGCCGGTCACCGCGGAGGCCGGGGCCGAGACCGAGATCATGGAGAAGGCACTGGCCCAGGGCCGCCACATCGGCCTGCTGCTGCGGCCGGGCAGCAAGGGCGCGGGCGACTACAAGGCCGCGGAATTCGCCAAGGTCGGGGTCCTGGCGGAGGTGCAGAAGCGCCTGCGGCTGCCGGACGGCAACAGCAACTACCTGTGCAAGGGGCTGCGCCGCTGCGCCGTGGAGCGCTTCGCGAAGGAGGGGCCGGTGCCGGTGGCGCGCGTCTCCTACCCGGAAGAGGTGTACCCGCCGGGCAAGGAGACCGAAGCCCTGGCGCGCGCGGTGCTCATGGTGGCCCAGAAGGTGGCCAAGCACCAGCCCAACCTGGACGACAGCTTCAGCCTGGCGGCCCTGAACATGGACTCCGCCGGGGCGCTCGCGGACTTCGTGGCCGCCTACCTGATGAAGGACACGGCCGAGAAGCAGCAGGTCCTGGAGTCCTTCGACGTGCGCGAGCGCCTGCGCCTGGTGGACGAGGCGTTGACGCGCGAGCTGGTGATGCTGGAACTGGGCGACCGCATCCAGACCGAGATCCGCCAGAAGGTCGAGAAGCAGCAGAAGGAGTACTTCCTGCGCGAGCAGGTCCGGATCATCCGGCGCGAGCTGGGCGAGGAGGTGGAGCCACAAGAGCGGGACAAGGGGGTGTTCCTGAAGCGGCTGGAGGAACGTGAGTTTCCGGAAGAGGTTCGGGCCAAGGTGAAGGAGGAGGCCGAGCGGCTGGGGACGATCCCGCCGATGTCGCCGGAATACCCGGTGGTGCGCAACTACCTGGAGTGGCTGACGGAGCTGCCCTGGAAGGTCAGCAGCGTGGACCGCATCGATCTCCAGCGCGCCGAGCGCATCCTGGAGCGCGATCACTATGGCTTGAAGGAGGCGAAGGAGCGGATCCTCGAGTTCCTGGGGGTCCGCAAGATGAAGCCGGAGCACACCGGGCCGATCCTGTGCCTGGTGGGGCCGCCCGGCGTCGGCAAGACCTCGCTCGGGATGGCGATCGCGGAGTCCACGGGGCGCCGGTTCGAGCGCATGTCGCTCGGCGGGATGCGGGACGAGGCCGAGATCAAGGGGCACCGGCGCACGTACGTGGGCGCGCTGCCCGGTCGCATCCTGCAGATGATCCGCCGCGCCGGCACCAACAACCCGGTCATCGTGCTGGACGAGATCGACAAGGTTGGCAAGGACTTCCGCGGCGATCCCGCCAGCGCGCTGCTGGAGGTGCTGGACCCGGCCCAGAACAACGCTTTTCTCGATTTCTACATGGACATCCCCTTCGATCTCTCGAAGGTGCTTTTCCTGGCCACCGCCAACTCCCTGCACACCATCCCGCCGGCCCTGCTGGACCGGATGGAGGTGCTGGAGCTGCCGGGCTACATCACGGCGGAGAAGGTGCAGATCGCGCGCCGCCACCTGCTGCCGCGCCAGTTGCGCCAGCACGGGCTCGACGCCGCCCGGCTGCGGCTCGCGCCCGAGACGATCCGCGCCATCATCAACGGATATACCCGCGAGGCCGGCGTGCGCGGCCTGGAGAAGGCCCTGGCCTCGCTGTGCCGCAAGCGCACCCTGGAGCTGGCGCGCGGCAAGCGGCCCAGGCCCGAGTTCACGGTCGCGGACCTGGCGAAGTACCTGGGCCCGGCCAAGTATCTGGAAGACCGGCTGGACCTCAGCCCGGAGGTGGGGGTGGCCCTGGGCCTCGCCTACACGCCTTACGGCGGCGACGTGCTGGCGATCGAGTGCGTGCGCTATCCGGGCAGCGGCAAGGTGGCGTTCACCGGCAGCCTCGGCGACGTCATGATCGAGTCCTGCCGCATTGCCCACGCCTACCTGCGCTCCCACGCCGCGCAGTTCGGACTGAAGACCGAGGATTTCGACAAGAGCGACCTGCACGTGCACTTCCCTGCCGGCGCCGTGCCCAAGGACGGACCGAGCGCCGGCATCGCCATCACCTGCGCCATGCTGTCGCGGCTGACCGGCCGGCGGCTGCGGGCGCGCGTCGGCATGACCGGCGAGTTGACCCTGGTGGGCGACGTGCTGCCGATCGGCGGCGTGCGCGAGAAGGTGCTGACGGCCAAACGCCGGCGCATCCGCACCGTCATCCTGCCGGTGGAGAACGCGCGCGACGTGCAGCTCCTGGATCCGGCGTGGACGGCCGGTCTGGAGTTCCGGTACGTGCGCCGGCTGGACGACGCGCTCGGCACCGCCTTTCCGGCGCCGCTGCTGGCCCGCAGCCGCGCTCGATGAGCTCCAGCGCCGCCGCCGGGCGCGAGACCGCCGCCATCCCGCGCCTGTGCGTCATGATGTTCCTCCAGTTCTTCGTCTGGGGCGCCTGGTACGTCTCCATGACCGGCTGGATGGGCGACGCCCGCCTGGACGGGCTCACCCCCTGGGCTTATTCGGTCGGTCCCCTGGCCGCGATCGTCTCGCCCTTCTTCCTCGGCATGGTGGCGGATCGTTTCTTTCCCTCGCAGAAGGTGCTGGGGCTGCTGCACCTGCTGGGCGGAGCCTTCCTGCTCGCGGTGCCGAACGTGATCGAAGCGGCGCCCCAGGCCGCCGACAAGCCGACCGGGTTCTTCCACCCCTTCGTCCTGCTTCTGCTCGGCCACATGCTCTGCTACATGCCGACGCTGGGGCTCACGAACACGGTCTCCTTCCACCACATCGCCAGCCCCGAGCAACAGTTTCCGCTGATCCGCGTCTTCGGCACCATCGGCTGGATCGCCGGCAACATCGCCGTCACGCTGCTCCCGGACGGCGACCGGTCGCCCTTCCAGTTCGGGCTGGCCGGGGGCGCGGCCGTGCTGCTCGGACTTTACAGCTTCAGCCTGCCGCACACGCCGCCGCCGCTCGCGGGCCAGCGCGTGCGCGCGCGCGAGATCCTGGGCGCCGACGCCCTGGCCCTGTTCAAGGACCGCAACTACCTGGTCTTCATCCTCTGTTCCTTCCTGATCTGCATCCCTCTGGCCGGCTACTACAACCAGGCGCGCAACTTCGTGGGCTACGCCGGCTTCAGCAACCCGACTCTCAACATGTCCTTCGGGCAGATGTCCGAGATCTTCTTCATGCTGGCCATGCCGCTGTTCTTCGCGCGGCTGGGCGTGAAGCGGATGCTGGCGCTCGGCATGCTGGCCTGGGTGCTGCGCTACGGCCTGTTCTCCGCGGCCGCGGACGACCGGATCCGCTGGATGATCCTGGTCGGCATCCTTCTGCACGGCATCTGCTACGACTTCTTCTTCGTCACCGGCTTCATCTACGTGGACAGGACCGCGCCGCATGCGATCCGCGGCCAGGCCCAGGGCTTCCTGGTCCTGATCACCCAGGGCCTGGGGCTGGGCCTCGGCGCCCAGGTCTTCGGCAAGCTGGTGGCCGCCCACACCTCGACCACGGAGGGTGCCGAGGTCCACGACTGGCAGCAGATCTGGCTGCTCCCCGGCCTCGCCGCCGGCGTGATCCTGGCGGCCTTCCTTCTGCTGTTCCGGGATGATGGCCGCTCAGCGCGGCAGGCCGTCTAGGCGCTCGAGCAGCTCCTCCAGGGAGCACAGGCGCAGGTGCGCGGCGCGGAGATCCGGATCCGGGTGGGTGCGGCTGGGGACGGCCACCGTGAACACGCCCGCCGCGAGCGCCGCGGCCACGCCGCTGCACGAGTCCTCCACGGCGATGCAGGACGCCGGCGCCGCGCGCAGGCGCGCCGCCGCCGCGAGATAGCAGTCGGGGAAGGGCTTGCTGCGCGCGCAGTCGTCGTGACCGGAGACCCGCAGCGGCAGCAGGGCGCTCAGCCCCGCCGCCGCCAGCATGCCGTCGATCGCGTCGCGCGGCGAGGACGAGACCACCGCGGCCGCGACCCCGGCGGCGTGCAGCCGCCGGAGCAGGCTCAGGACGCCGGGCAGCGGCTCCATCCGCACCTCCGCGAGCAGGTCCAGGAACGCCGCGGTACGCTGCGCCGCCAGCTCCCGCGGCCGTCCCGGGATGCCGAATCTCGCCTGCAGCGCGCTCCAGAACGGCTCATCCGAGGACCCGATGAAGGGCTTGAAGTCCGTGTACTCCAGGCGATGACCGAAGGCCGCCAGGATCCGGTTCGTGCTGGCGTAGTGCAGCGGCTCGCTGTCCACCAGGGTCCCGTCCAGGTCGAACAGGACGCCGCGCAGTGGCTGCGGGAAGGGCGGCGCCGGCATGGGGCCGGCATTGTGGGCGCGCTGGCGCTGGCATGCACGGGCCTGGCCGCCTGCAGGGCTCCCGAGGTCGCTTCCTTCCGCGTGGCGGACGCTGCGCCGATCGAGCTGCGGCTGCCCCCCGAGTGCGAGCACTGGCGCGCCCCCCTGGTTTCCGAGTGCGCCGACGTCGCCCGCGCCTTCGCGCGGCTGGCGGCGCGCTGGCCGCAGGCGCGCGCGCACGGCCCGGAGCCGGCGCCGCTGCGCCTGCTGGTGGCGGCCGACCTGGCGGAGGCGGCGGCGCTCTACCAGGTCCTGCAGCTGGATGGCGATCCGAAGGTCGCGCGCACGTTCCGCCAGCAGCGGCTGGCGATCGTGCCGCTGCCGCGCCGCGACGCCTTGCTGACGCAGCGCCCGTTGCCGCCGCTCACCTGGCGCCAGACCCTGCGCCATGAGATGGCGCACCTGTTGAGCCTCGACCGGCCGCAGCTGCAGGCCGCGCCGGCCTGGTTCCAGGAGGGCCTGGCGGAGGACTGCACCGATTCGTGGCGCACGGGCGCGCCGCAGGCGCCCGGGATGGCGCACGGGGTCGCGGTCCTGGCCCTGCGGGACTTCCTGGACCGGCAACCCGGCGGGCGCGCGGCCTTCGAGGCGCTGGCGGACGCTCCGGGCGAAGCCCGGCTGATGGCCTGGCGCATCGCCGCGGAACGCGCGTGCCGGGAGTCGCCGCAAAGCGAGCCCTGGCGCGCGGTGCAGGGCTGGACGCTCGCCGACCTGCGCCTCGCCCTGGGGGAGGTGCCAGCCGGTGAGCCGGCCTTCGTGGGCCGGGAGGTGGATCCTCCGGCGCCGGTCTCCGGCGCCGGAGCGGAGGAGCTGCTGCTCGCCTCCTGGCCCGGCGAGACCGTGGCGGTCCGCGCGCACCCCGGATTCCTCGAGTCCGCCTCGCGCGCGCTGGTGGCCCAGGTCGGCCGCAGCGGCACGCCGGAGGCCGGGTTCGTGATCGCGGGCGCGGGCGGCCAGCAGCTGCGCGTGCGCCTGAGCAAGTTCGGCGGCTTCGCGGCCCGGCTCGAGCCGCTGGGCAGCGCCGCGACGCATCCGCTCCAGGACCTGCCCGCGGATGGAGCCATCGGCACGCCCCGGGAGTTCCAGATCCAGCAGTCGGGCGGCGTCCTGCGCCTGCGCAGCGGCGACTGGAAGGAGGCGTTCCCCCTGCAGCCGCCGCTGCGCCTGCAGTTCTACGTGCGCGACGGCGCGCTCAAGGTCACGCTACGCTGAGCCGCCGTGGACCGCTACGTCACCATCGATCCGGACGCGCTGCGGCCGTCGCAGAAGTACGCGTGGATGATCGCGGTGGTGGTGCCGCGGCCCATCGGCTGGGTCACGACGCGCTCCCCGGGCGGCGTCGTGAACCTGGCGCCGTTTTCCTTCTTCAACGGCGTCACCAGCCACCCGCCGATCGTGAGCCTGGGGATCGGACGGCGCCGCGACGGCACGCGCAAGGACACGGCGCGCAACATCCTCGACACCGGCGAATTCGTGGCGCACCTGGTGGAGCACGAGCACCTGGAGGCGATGGTCGCGTCCTCGGCCGAGCTCCCGCCCGAGGCCAGCGAGCCGGAGCAGCTGGGACTGGAGCTGGTGTCCAGCGAGCGCGTCGGCGTTCCGGCGCTGGCGGCGGCGCGCGTGCGCCTGGAATGCCGCCTGGAGCGCCACATCGAGATCGGCGATGGGCCGTCGGACTTCATCCTGGGGCGCGTGCTCGCCTTCCGCGTCCGCTCCGACCTGCTGGCCCCCGACGGCTCGCTGGACCAGGCGCGGCTGGCGCCCATGGGACGCCTCGGGGGCGCCCTGTACGCACCGGTGGAGCGGCGCGTCGAGGTCGCGCGCCCCGGCCTCCCCAGGCGGCTGGAGCCCTGAGCATGGCGTACATCCGCCCGGTCCCGGAATCCGAGGCGCAGGGCCTGCTGCGCCGGATCTACGCCGAGGCCGTGGCCCGCGCCGGACGCGTGTGGAACATCGTGCGCCTGCAGAGCCGCAACCCGGAGCAGCTGCGGGCCTCGCTGCAGCTCTACGCGGCCACCATGCTGGCGCACAGCGCGCTGCCCCGGCGCATGCGCGAGACGCTGGCGGTGGTGGTGAGCCGGGCCAACCACTGCCACTATTGAGTGGCGGCCCACGCCCACGACCTCCGTGCCGAGGCCGGCGAGCGCGAGCTGGCGGACCACCTGGAACGCCACGGCTGGGAGGATGCGCCCTTGAGCGCGGCGGAGCGCGCGCTGTGCGCGTACTCCGACAAGCTCACGCTCACGCCGGCGGCGTGCGGCGCCGCCGACATCGAGGGCTTGCGCGCCGCCGGGTGGTCGGAGCGCGAGATCAACGACGCCGTGCAGATCATCGCCTACTTCAACTACATCAACCGCGTGGCCGACGGCCTGGGCGTGGACCTCGAGGGCTGGATGCCCCGCGCGTGACCATTTCGTGAGGAATGACGTCTGTGCTGGCCACGGCCTCTAAGCTGGCGTGCGACCCCCTGACCATGGCGCACCGCATCCTTCTGGTCGAGGACGACCGCGACCTGGCCGAGCTGGCCCGGATCCACCTGGAGGACCAGGGCTATCAGGTGGAAGTGGTGCACGACGGCCACGTGGCGCGCCGGCGCACCGAGGAGGGCGGCTTCGACCTGGTGCTGCTGGACCTGATGCTGCCCGGCCTGGACGGCCTGGAGATCTGCAAGCGCATGCGCGCGCGCGGCGATTACACGCCGCTGCTCATCCTGACGGCCCGCACCAGCGAAGTGGACCGCATCCTGGGGCTGGAGCTGGGAGCCGACGAGTACCTGGCCAAGCCGGTCGGTTTCCGCGAGCTGGTGGCGCGAGTGCGGGCCATCCTGCGGCGCGTGGAGGACTACCAGCGGGCGTCGGCGGGCACGGAGCACATCGTGCACGGCGGCCTGACGCTGGACTTGGGGCGGCGCGAAGTGCGGGTGCACGGCAAGGTGGTGAACCTGACCGCCAAGGAGTTCGACCTGATGGCGCACTTCGCCGCCAATCCCGGCCGCGTGTACACGCGCAAGGAGCTGCTGGACCAGGTCTGGGGTTACCGCTTCGACGGCTACGAGCACACGGTGAACTCGCACATCAACCGCCTGCGCTCCAAGATCGAGGACGATCCCACCCGGCCGCGCTGGATCCTCACGGTGTGGGGTGTGGGCTACAAGCTGGGCGACGGAGTCGAGGCGTGAAGACCGTCCCCTGGCCGCGCAGCCTGGCGGTCAAGCTGGGCGCGGTCTTCCTGGTGCTGCTGCTGGCCCTGGGCGCCATTTCGCTGTGGCTGATGGCGCGCACCGCCAACCTGTACTTCCTGGAGCTGCAGCAGAGCCTGAACCGCACGGTGGCGGCGCACATCGCCGAGGCCGCGCGTTACTTCAAGGGCGAGCAGGTGGACGAGGAAGGCCTGCGCGGGCTGTTCATGAAGGTGATGGCGGTGAATCCGACCCTGGAGGTGTACGTCGTGGACCCGGCGGGCCGGATCCTGGCCTACGACGCGCCCCCGGACAAGATCGTGCGCTCGTCGCTGAGCCTGGAGCCGGTGCGCCGCTTCCTGGAGGAGCCTCCGGGCACCCTGATCCTGGGCGACGACCCGCGCGACCGCGAGCGGCGCAAGGTGTTCTCCGCGGCGCCGGTGCAGGTGAACGGCCAGCTCAAGGGCTACGTGTACGCCATCCTGGCCAGCGAGGAGTACGACTCGGCGGCGTCGCTGCTGCAGCGCAGCTACATCCTGCGCGGGAGCGCCTGGGTGGCGGTGATCTGCGTGCTGCTGGCGGCCCTGCTCGGCCTGCTGGCGCTGGGGGTCCTGACCCGGCCCTTGCGCCGCCTGCAGCGCGCGGTGAACGAGTTCCGCCAGGGCAACCTGGCCGCGCGCGTGCGCCCCACCGCGCGCGACGAGATCGGCGCGCTGGCCCTGGACTTCGACGCCATGGCCGAGCGCATCGTCCAGCAGGTGGACCGCATCCGGCAGACCGACCACCAGCGCCGCGAGATGGTGGCCAACATCTCCCACGACCTGCGCACGCCGCTGACCTCGCTGCAGGGCTACCTGGAGACGTGCCTGATCAAGGCCGAGGAGCTGCCGCCGGAGGAGCGCCGGCGCTACCTGGAAGGGGCACTGCGCAGCACCAAGCGCCTGGGCCGGCTGGTGGAGGACCTGTTCCAGCTGGCGCGCCTGGACGCCGGCGACATCCAGCCGCAGGTCGAGCGCTTCCGCCTGTCGGAGCTGGCCCAGGACGTGCTGCAGAAGTTCCAGTTCCAGGCGCAGCGCAAGGGCATCACCCTGACTGCGCGCATTCCGCAGGGCCTGCCCGACGTGACCGCCGACATCGGCCTGATCGAGCGCGTGCTGGACAACCTCGTGGACAACGCCATCCGCTACACCCCCGCGGGCGGCAAGGTGGTGGTGGCGCTGCGCGAGTGCTCCGGCGCGGTGGAGGTGCGGGTCGCCGACACCGGGCCGGGCATCCCGGAGAAGGACCTGCCGCACGTGTTCGAGCGCTTCTACCGCGTGGAGAAGAGCCGCAGCCTGGATGCCGGAGGCGCCGGACTGGGCCTGGCCATCACCAAGCGCATCCTCGAGCTGCACCACAGCAGCATCGCCGTGCGCAGCCGGCCGCAGGTCGGGACTGTGTTCTATTTCCAGTTGGCGGCGTGATTTGCGTCGTGATGAAAATGTGATCGATTGGGGAGGCACGTGTGACCGGGTGCCCCGATGCTGGGTTCCTCATCACGCGGGAGGAGGAACTCCGCGTAGCCGCCCTGCCGCAACCACGGCGGGGCGGTTCTTCATCCGCGCAGCTGCGCCAGAACCGCCCGGGCCACGGCTTCGGTGGAAATGCGCTCCATCCACGGCGAAGGCCGGCTGCGGTCGCGCGGCGGCGGCTCCTCGCCCTCGGGCAAGGCCGACACCACCGTCACCTGGGGTCCCAGCGGCGCGTAACGCACCGGGTCGGTGGGGCCGAACAGGCACACCGTGGGCGTGCCGCGGAACGCGGCCAGGTGCACCGGCCCGCTGTCGGTGCCGACGATCACGGCGGCGCGGTCGGTCAGGGCCATCAGGTGGTCCAGGGTCGGCGTCGGCGGCGCCAGGCCGCAGGCGCCGAGGCTGCGCTCCACCCGCTCCAGCACGCGCGCGCGGTTTTCCCGGTCCCAGAGCAGCAGCACGCGCGCGCGCGTGGCCTCCACCACGCCATGAGCCAGCTCCAGCCAGCGCGGCTCCGGCCAGGCCTTGTCGCGCCCGTAGGCGGTCACCTCGGTGTGCAGCAGCACCACGGTCGCGCCTTCGACGCTGCGCGCCGGCGTGGACAGGAAATGGCCCAGCCTCAGGTCCACCTCGCGCTCCGCCTCCGGCAGGATGGGCCAGGGCATGGGCTGCGGCGCCGGGCCGTCGTAGCCGAGCGCGCGCACGAGCTGCATGTCGCGCGCGCTGCGGTGCACGCGGCCGGGATCCGGCACGCGCACTCCGACGAAACGCTGCGCTCCCTCGCGCGCGGCCGGCTTGTCGAAGCCGAGCTTGAGGTGGGCGTGCAGGAACAGCAGGTGCAGCGCGCTCTTCAGGTTACCCTGGAAGTCCAGGACCAAGTCGTACGGCCCGCGCTTGCGCAGCTGGACCAGGTGGTCGGCACAGACGCCGAGCGCGCGCGCCCGCGCCCGCAGGCCGCGGGCGTTCTTCCACTCGGCCCGCGGGAAGACCAGCACTTCGTCCACGCCGGGATAGCTGCGCGGCAGGCTGGCGCAGCGGTCCTCGACCAGCCACTCGATGCGCGCCTGCGGCAGGACGTGGCGCAGCGCGTGCACGGCCGGCAGCGCGAACACCAGGTCGCCCAGCGCGCTGAGCCGCAGCACCAGCACGCGCGCGTCGGGACGCAACGACGCGCCCTCGTCCGGAAGGGGGCTGGCAGCCACGCTGGCGGGAGCCTAGCGTGGAGGCGTGCCCCTTGCCGACGGCCTGGATCTGCGGACCGGACCCGGGGCGCGGCTCTGGGTACGCCGCGGCCTGGAGGAGCCGGAAGGCGGCGCCTGGGAGGCGTGGCTGGCCGAGGGCGAGGCCCGCCTGCAGCGCAGCGCGGCCGAGCGCGTCGGCACCGGCCGCGGCGACGCGCGCCGCGTGCGCATCGGCGCTCGCAGCGGCGTCTGGCGTGTCAACCGCCACGGCGGCTTGTTGGGCGGCCTGCTCGACCAGCGCCACGCCTCTCCCGCGCGCCTCCAGCAGGAGATCGAGCTTTCCGAACAGCTGCGCGCGCGCGGCCTCCCGACCCCGGCCGTGCTGCTCGGCCTCGCGCTGCGCGACGGCCTGTTCTGGCGCCAGCACCTGGTGACGGAAGAGATCGCCGGAGCCCGCACCGTCTTCGAGGCCCGCAACGATCCTGGCGCCCTGGCCGCCGCCGGCGCCTTGCTGCAGCGCCTGTTCGATGCCGGCCTCTGGGCCACCGACCTGCATCCGGGCAACCTGCTGTGGCAGCCGGACACGCGCTCCTGCTCCGTGATCGACCTGGCGGGCGCACGCCTGCTCGGCCGTCCGCTCCGCTCCCGGGAACGTGCCGCACGACTCGCGCGCTTCCGCCGTTTCTTCGCCAAGCACGCCGGATCAGACGTCCACGATCCGAGCCGGATTCCGCAAGTCTGACCTCAGCTCGCGCGCGCGCTGCAGGTGCAGGCGTGCGGCGCCGGCGAAGCCCATGTCGTGGGCGTGGCGCGAGAGACCCAGGTGCACACGCGCGCGCAGGGCGTCATCGTCCGCTTCGTTGGCGAGCCGGCCGGCCTGCGCCAGCAGCTCCGCTTCCGGCTCGTGGCGCCCTTGCAGCCCCTCCACGCGCGCTCGGGCGACCAGCAGCCGGCAGCGGGCGGGCAGGCTGAGCTTGTCCCAGCCAATGGCGTCGGCGTGCTCCAGGAGCCGCTGCGCCGCCAGGATCGCCCGGTCCGTGGCGCTCTGGAGCAGGTGGCGCTCGAGCAGCGGGATCCCGAGCGCCAGGGCCTCTGCGTGCAGTCCGGCGCGGTGGGCGTGGAAGGCGCGGGCCGAGTCGCGCTGGGGGATGGGGGCCGGCGAGCGGGTGAACAGCTCGTACAGGCGCGCATGGCGGCGCCGCTGCTCCTCGGCGTCCATGCTGCGGTACGCGGCCTCCCGCAGGCGCTGGAGGGCGAAGGAGTACTGGCTGGCGTTCAGCTTCAGCCAGCCCTCGGCTTCCAGCGCGCCGAAGAGGTCGGCGACGTGGGCCTCGGACATTCCCGCGACCTCCGCGAGCAGCTCGAGGCGCAGCGGCGGGGCGAACACGGAAGCCCAGCGCAGGAGCTCCCGCTGCTCCTCCGGCCGCTCCTGCAGCTCCGAGCGCAGGATCTGGAAGTGGTCGCGGGTCAGCGGCACCTCGACGCGCTCGTGCGCCGGCTGCAGGGCGCCGCGCTTGCCCTGCAGGTCGCCGCGCTGGTGCAGGTAGCGCAGCAGGTCGTGCAGGACTCCGGGAAGCCCGGCGGAGGCGGCAACCAGGTCGCGCTGCAGGGACGCGGGCAGCTTGCCGGGCGCGAACACGCGCTGCACGAGCGCCACCATCTCGGTCTCCGTGAGCGGCTCCACCAGCAGCTCGCTCGCCTGGGGCGAGCGCAGCAAGGCCCGGCGCGCCAGCGCCGCGTCCTCCGTCAGCTCAGGCCGGTGGCCCAGGAGGAACAAGGCAGGCACGTCCTCCAGCTCCAGCACCTGCGCCATGAACTGCCACATGTTGGCGGTGGTGCTCTGCAGGTCGTCGAAGAGGCACAGGAACGGCCCTTCCCGGCCCAGCGCCCGGAACCACTCCTTGTAAGCGCGGCGGCGCTGCTCCCGCGGGAAGAGCTGTCCGCGCAGCAGGCCGAGCAGCACGTCGGCGGTGCCCGGCGGCAAGGCGGAGCGCAGCCGCCGCTCCACGGACTCCGTGGGCGGCTGATCCGGGGCCAGGCCGAGCGAGCGGCTGAGCGCGTCGCGCACCGCCCGCAGCGCCGAGCCGCGCCCCAGGCGCAGGCAGCGGCCGTACAGGAAGGGCGGCGCCTCGGGGCGCGCGCGACTGCGCTGGCCGAGCTCCAGCACCAGCCGGGACTTGCCCACCGCCGCCGCTCCCGTCAGCACGACCACCCGCGGGCGGCGCGTCTCGCGGGCGCGCGCGAACTCCTGCTCCAGGTGCGCGAACTCCGGCTCCCGGTCCTGGAAGGGCAGCGCGTCGGGGTGCACCAGCGGCAGCAAGGGGTCGGCACCGCCGTGCCGCTGCCACCAGGCCGAGTTCTCGCCCTCGGCCAGCACCTGTTCCAGCTCGGCGGCCGAGGCGAAGCGGCGCGCCGGATCGTCGTCGATCAGGGTCAGGACGAGCTGGTCCAGGAACGGCGACAGGCGCGGCTGGATGGTCGAGGGTTTGCGCACCAGCGCGCTGCGGCGGGCCTCGAACAGGCCGCGCTCGGTTTCGTCGCCGAAGGGGCGCATGCCGGTGGCCCACTCGTACAGGCAGACTCCGAGCGCGAACAGGTCGGCGGCCGCGGTCGGCCGCCCGCCGTGCAGCAGCTCCGGCGCCGCGTAGGCGGGCGTGCCCGCGAACAGGAAGTCGCTGGAGAGGTGCGTGCTGGAAACGACGCCCGCGCCGGCCGCGGCAGCGGCGGCGGGCCGGGCCGGGCGCTCGCCGGTCTGCGGCCGGGCGAAACCGAGGTCCATGAGCACGATGCGGTCGCGCTGCACCATGAGATTCTCGGGCTTGACGTCCAGGTGCAGCAGCCCGGCCTGGTGCAGCGCGCTCAGGGCGCCGGCCAGCTGCCGTCCGAAGCTGCGCAGCGCCGGCTCGCTGGGCAGCACGTGCGTGTCGAGCCGTTCGCGCACGGTCTGGCCTTCCAGGAACTCCAGGACCAGGTAGAGGAGGCGCCCGTCGCGCCGCTGCACCTCCTCGACCGCGTACACGCGCACCAGGTTCGGATGGCGCACCTGCATGCCCACGCGCGCCTCGCGCAGGAAGGCCTTGCGCGCCTGCTGGTGCATGCTCAGCTGGGGGTGCAGGATCTTGAGCGCGGCGACGTCGCCGGCGCGCAACCCGCCCACGTCCACGCGCGCCCGCGCGCGGTAGGTGACCCCGGTGTTGCCGCGTCCGAGCTCTTCCAGGATCTCGAAGCGGCGCAGCCGGGGCAGGGGTGCGAGCGGGGACATTGCTAGAATCGGACGGCGTGCCGGATCTGCGGTTCTACAACACGCTGGCCCGTCAAGTCGAGCCTTTCGCGCCGCTCGAGCCGGGGAAGGTCCGCATGTACCACTGCGGCCCGACGGTGTACCAGCGGCCCCACGTCGGCAACTACCGCGCCTTCCTGTTCGCCGACCTGCTGCGGCGCGTGCTCGAGCAGCGCGGATTCCAGGTTACCCAGGTCATGAACTTGACCGACGTGGGCCACATCCAGGGCGACGCCGACGCCGGCGAGGACAAGCTGGAAGCCGAGGCGCGCAAGCGCCGCATCGACCCCTGGGAGCTCACCCGCCGCGTTGCCGAGCAGTTCTTCGCCGACCTGCGCGCGCTGCAGGTGCGCCCGGCCCACCACTATCCCCGGGCCACGGATCACATCCCGGAGATGGTCGCGATGGTGGAGAAGCTGCTGCAGCGGGGCTGCGCCTACCAGGTGGGACACAACGTCTATTTCGACGTCTCCCGGTTTCCCGAATACGGAAAACTGAGTGGAAACCGCGTGCAGGACCTGGAGGCCGGCGCCCGCCTGGAGATCAACCCGGAGAAGCGCCACCCCGCCGACTTCGCGCTCTGGAAGAGCGACCCGGCCCACATCATGAAGTGGGCCACGGCGCTCGGCCCGAACGGCTTCCCGGGCTGGCACATCGAGTGCTCGGCCATGTCCCGGAAGTACCTGGGCGAGACCTTCGACATCCACACCGGCGGCGAGGACAACGTCTTCCCGCACCACGAGTGCGAGATCGCCCAGTCCGAGGGAGCGACCGGCAAGCCCTTCGTGAAGCTCTGGATGCACACGAAGTTCCTGATGGTGGACGGCGGCAAGATGGCGAAGTCGCTCGGCAACGTCTACACCCTGGACGACATCGCCGCCCGCGGCTTCTCCCCGCTCGACCTCCGCTTCTTCATCCTGCGCTCGCACTACCGCGGCTCCCTCAACTTCACATGGGAGGCGCTGGCCGGGGCCGCCGAGGCGCGCAAGAGCCTATGCGACTTCAAGGGACGCCTTGCTGCCGAATTCAACAGGATCATCGGGTACGATCCGAACCAGTGGAGCCCGGTCGTGGCCGCAACCCGAGAAGCATTTCAAGTTGCGATCAATGACGATTTGAATGCTAGCGCGGCGCTGGCATCTGTCTTCGAGCTTCGCAACCGGTACTTGAGAGGTCAACTGGAGCCATCCGAGTTTCGCTGGGCGGAGGTATTCCTTGCGGAGGTCGATGACCTGTTCACCTTCCTCGAAGCGGGTCACTCAGGTCCGGACTTCACGAGCGATCAAGTGGAGCGCCTCCTTCAGGAGCGGGCTCTGGCGCGGCAGCAGAAGGACTTCAAGAAGAGTGACGCGATACGTGCGCAGCTCGCAAGCGCCGGCATCGTGATCGAGGACAGCTCCTCCGGCACCCGCTGGCACCGCGGCGGAATATGAGGGGTCGGCCTTCCGTATTTCCGGCCCGCGCCGCGGTCCTGCTGCTCGCCGCAGCGTGTAGCGGAGTCGATACTGCCACTACGAGCCAGGAGAATGCCTTGAAGGCAACCAAGCCCTCGGACACCACGATCGTCCTCACCCGGACCTTCGCCGCGCCTCGCGAGACGGTCTTCGCAGCCCTGACCCGGCCGGAGCACCTCCGGCAATGGATGCACACGACGGAGAGGGCACTCGTGGCCTGCGAGGTCGACCTCTGCGTGGGCGGAGCCCTGCGCTACGTGTACCAGCGGTCCAACGGGGGCAAGCTCGAAGTCCGCGGCGTCTACCAGACGGTGGATCCTCCGCGCGGCTTCGTGTACGAGGAGAGCTATGACTTTTCACCGCTCCGGCTGCTGGCGTCGACGGTGCTGGAGGAGAAGGGCGGAAAGACCGTCCTTCGCCAGACGCTCGGCTATGGCTCGCGGCAGGGGCGGGACGAGGACTTCGACGGCGTGGCGAGCAGCGCTGCGGAGGCCTTCGACAGGCTGGAAGGATATCTGGCGGAGGTTCGAGAGTGAGAATGGCCGATAACGAGGACCGACCCCAACAATCGGGCTTCGAACTCGTGGCGTTCAGGACGGCGACCGACAGTCCTGGTCGGCAAGAACGGTACTCCGGAGCTCCGGCACCAAGCCGGTCATGGCGTCAGCATCCGAGAACAGGCGCCCGAATGAGCCAATCTCATCCATGCACGAAGTGCCCGAATGGCAATTCGCCGGTGGACAGGTGGTTGGGTTGCGTTGGCTCATGCTGCCGTCAGACGGCAGTATTCACGGGTACGGCTTGCCGCGGATATACTAGGCACGACGCTACCTCCCTTCCCTGGCTTCATCGGGCTCGTTTACCTCGGAGCTTCACTGTCATGCGACTGATCCTGTTCGCAATTTGCGCGAGCTTCCTTCTCGGTACCAATGTGCGACTTGGTGCCCAGACGATTTTTGTTGTGGATGGCAAGGATCCCTTGGCCACTCCGACCGGCCCGATTTTTGAGAGCATCAGCGCCGCAGCCGCTAACTCGGGGGCTCAGCCTGGTGACGTGATTCGAGTCAAGGGAATGACATCTATTGGGCAGCCACCATTGTCGCTTGGCTACTCTGAGAACCACTATTTCTCGTCCGGCCATGCTGGTGAGTCCTTTCCTATTCGAGTTCCAGCGGGTGTCACGGTTGAAGCGGATTCCACGACCCCGCCTGTCTATGTCTACTCAACGAATAGTGGCCTTGTCGAGCCCTTGTTCAGGATGCTGGAACCTGCCTCGGGACAGACCAGAACAAGCACCCTTCGTGGTCTCTTTCTTACGGGAGGCCCCTACGGAGTGAAGCTCGATTCCGTTAACGATGGC
This sequence comes from Planctomycetota bacterium, assembly GCA_004295085.1. Lineage (GTDB taxonomy): Bacteria > Planctomycetota > UBA1135 > UBA1135 > UBA1135 > SHNF01. Next base: position 37,439 of record SHNF01000007.1, read on the forward strand.
TCAATACTGCAACTAGTTCTCGATGGAATAACAACGAGTTGGTGCCAAGTAGGCGTGCATGTCTTCGCGAAGAATCGCGCCTACGTTGGTTTGACCGCGACCAATTGCAAAATCAGAGATCTTCAGCCAATCTTCGGGTCGGAGACAGGCACTCCCGCCCTGAGAACAGCAGTGACGGGCTTTTTCCTGGATGCTACAGAAGAGACAGCGCCGAATCCTGGCAGGGTCGGAGCATTGTTCCAAGACCTAAGCGTGACGGGGAACTTCATAGGCACTGCGCAGCTCGACTCTTCGAGCGTGATTTATGCAGTTGCAAAGGGACTGACCCAAGAGCACTCCGGACTACTCAGTGGGATGTTCGTACCTCCTGAGCCAATTGCCAACGTACATGTGATCGTCAGCGGCGGTACCCTAAGAGGACGTCAGAGCCTGAGCCCTGATACGCAGGGTTGGAACTACGGTATTCGATTCGAAAGCTATGAGACTTTCGGTGGTGGCGTACTTCCAGACTATGTTGCGTCTGCAAACGTCAAGTTGACTGGCACGGTAGTACAGAATTTTCGCAAATACGGCGTACATGGAAAGCTCGGATTCAATGCTCGTGGCAAGTTGACCCTCAACGGTGGCACCGTGATTGAAGGTACGGCCTCCAGCTCAGGTGGAGAAGGAACAGGCGTATACCTAGAGGCAAATGGCCACTACATGCAGCTGAGCGGCGATGGCGCGATTATTCGAAACAACGGGCAGGATGGGATTCACCTATTTGACCTTGGAACAAAACCTGGCAACATCATTTATCCTGTTGGTCTGTATACCGGCCTGACAAGCTGTCAGATCTATGGCAATGGTGGCAATGGAATAACCTTTCAGACCAGTGCCGTGAATAACACCGCCATAGTGGGTGGAGCGTGGGCCTATCGAGCAGTGATCAATACCAAGCAGTTGCTGTATGCACCCACCAGCGAACACCCTCAAGGTCTTGGCTTCGTGGATTCGTGTACGATTCACAATAACGGCAAGAAAGGAGTGCTTTTCAAGCTGTTTGGTAGCTCCGGCACGGCGGGTCAGGAGAATGCAGGCGCTGTCCGATTCGTGAACACCTTCTTTTGGAACAATGTTGAGGAAGCGATCTTCGCCGAACTCAACGAATGGTCGATGCTCCTGGCGCCATTCGTGCACTGCACCATTGCTGGCAACGGCGATGCTGTGAACAGTCAAGTGAACATGAGCTTCGCTAATCCAAGCCAAGTTTACTTCCAATGGTCGGAGGTAGATCCTGGTGGCACGACGCTCTACGCGTACACGAAGTTCTTCGATAGCATCTTAGAGAGGAAGTCTTCAGGAGATCCAAACTTCGGATCAAGTGTGCTCTCGTCGAAACTTGTATTCGATAATGGCATTCCTCCATACAGTCCATCGCTGTTGTACGCTGCAGGTCTGCGTACAAATGCCTCGGAGCGTCTCGCAAAGTTCTCACTTGACGCATACGCGACTTCTGAGCCTGCTCCATTCGAGGGACCGATTATGTGGACAGGACTGGATCCCGGCCGCTTCTATTTGAACTCTCAGGCAAGCGCCTACGACCCACATTTCGACAAGACTCCTGCATATCTTGGAGGGATGAGCATCCCTGAGGCGGAATACGACATAGTCGGGACCAACCGCCCGGCATTGTCGACCAATGAGAGAGATAAGGGCGGCCAGCAAGCCGACTAGGAGGGGCATGCTCAGACGCACCTTTGATCCGGCTTCTGGTGTGGCGGTCCAGCGGTACGTGCGGCACGGCAACCTCGCGGTGCTGCTGATCCTAGTTTCTTCTCCGCTCGCTTGGACACAAGAACTCTCTGATTGGACGGTCCGAGAGTTGGTTGAACCACAGCCGCACGTCTCCACGGCCCAGTTCAGCTGGTTGCTTCCAGTTCGGATGGGGGATGTCGATAGGGACGCTTACCTTGACCTAATGTTGAATGGATTCTCTGATGGTCCTTTCGGCGCGTCGCTTAACCGACTGTATTTCGAGGTATCTGGAGGCCAGAGAAGGCCATCGGCGTTCGGCGGGGATCTTCCAGATGAACGCCTTGCTGGCGTTGGGGTTGGCCATGGTCCACTGGTGGTTCAATGGGCCGGCGAGCATGTATTCGCTGTGACGCGAGGTGGTAGCTATGAGCTCGAGTTCTGGCAATCCAAACCAGTCAAATACCTCGTCACAGCCCCATTGCCATCGCCGCCACCTGGTTATCCACCCATCCGAGCGTTTAATGAACTCTACCCCATCGGTGATCTTAATTCCGACAGCTATGACGAGTTGGTGTTTGATACTGGAGCCATCGACTTCAGTACACAGCCTTGGACGCGGTACGACGTAGCTGGAGTTCTCGATGGTGCGACGTTGAGCGTTACATGGCAAGTTTACGTACGTGAATCCGAATTGCAGTTCTCCCATATGCCTTTGCTTCCCAGCCACTGGGGTGATCTGGACCAGGATGGAGTGACAGATGTGGTGTTTCTTTATTACTTTCCGGGAAGCCTGTGGGTGTGGAGAGCCTACTCTGGTCGGGATGGCCGGGTGCTCTGGGAGTTTCAGGAGCCAGCCACTAGCGTCAGCTTCGGACGCTATCTCGCGCCGATGGTGGACGTGGATGGTGACAGCGTCCAAGAGATCCTCGCGATGCAGATGCCGGCTAGTGCTGCGGTGCCGGGCTATCTGCGGGTGATGAGCGGTGTCGATGGACACGTGGTCTGGGAGAATCCGATTGGCCGGTACGACCCTTGTCTAGGCCTCTCTGGATGCCGGCTCGAATTTCAGCCCAACATGGGGCCACTGGGCGATTGGGACCGCGACGGCACCTGTGACATCGCGATGGTCGTTGACGAGGTGAGCGCTTGGTTCCCTTGGACTTTCGAGCTCAAGGTTTGGATCTTTAGCGGCGTGGACGGCAGGCTGCTCGCGCGTGAGACTCTGCCTTCGGACCTCGCACCATGGCATCCAGACGAGCCGCTTCAGTACCCCATCAGCGGATCCACCTACCAGCTCATGGGCGACATCGACCGCGATGGCTGGATCGAGCTCGTGGTACCAATTTACTCGGTGAGTCAGAGTACCAGCTCCGTAACGCGCTATTACGAGGTGTTCCTGGGCCGACGCACTCTCTGGGCCCCGCGGCAGGTTCGGCAGGGAGAGATCATTGACTACGGATTCGACCTGCCGGGAGCGGCGGGCCTTCCGTTCCAGCTCTTGCTCTCGACGGAATTCGGTGCCTCGAGCGGCTTTCGGATCGGTTACTGGAACACCGCTTTGCGATGGACCACCCTGACCAACCAAACCGTAACCCTGCCGCGGCTGCAAGGACTCTTGGGTCCGAAGGGCGGCGGCGAGGCTCATTTCACGGTGCCGCACGCGACTTTGTTAAACGGGCGCGATGTCTACGCAGTCGCAGTCGTTTGGGACCCCGCCATTCGCGACGGGGTGCGCACGCTGAGCAGCATAGCGATCACCCGAATCGTTCCGTAGTGCCCAGGCAAGCTGGCCTGAAGGGCGGGCTCAAGTCTCCTGCGGGTCCTCGTCCAGCTCGTGGGCGTTGCGGCGGCGGATCTTGGCGGGCACGCGGGCCTGACGGAAGGCGTCCTCGGGGCGGAGCTCGGGGAGCGGCGGGGGCGGCGCCTCGAGCCAGGCCTGGTACTCGGCCCAGGTCTCCTCGGACTTGGCGAGGCGGCGGTACCAGAGCTCGCGCAGGGCCGCCTTCTCGGACTCCGGGAGGTCGCCGCGCGCCTCGGGGCAGGCGTCGAAGAGTCGCTGCAGGGTGAGCGCGGTGGCGACCGAGAGGTTGAAGGAGCCGGTGAAGCCCTGCATCGGCAGGTAGACGCGGCGGTCGGCGGCGGCCAGCATCTCCGCGCTGACGCCGTCGGCTTCGCGGCCGATCACGATGGCGAGGCGGGCGGGGACGATGCAGGCTTCCGTTCGCAGCTCCTCGGCGCCGCGGCTCAGGTCGGTGGCCCAGATCGTGCGGCGGTCGGCGCGGAGCGCTGCGATCAGGTCGGGGGTGCTGTGGAACTGCTTGAGGCTGAGCCAGCGCCAAGCGCCCTTGGTGACGTTGTTGCTGAGCCTGCGCGCCGACAGCTCCGGCTCCACGGTCCAGACGTGCTGCACGCCGAAGGCGTCGGCGGTGCGCAGCGCCGCCTGGTGGTTGTGGGAGTCCCAGCAGCGCTCCAGGACCAGCAGGATGCGCTGCGTGCGCCGCGCCAGCACCGCCTCGGCCCGGCGCAGGCGCCGCGGCGCCTCAGCCTGCGCCGGGGGAAGGCGGCTCTGCGTCATGCGGCAGCACCTCGCGCAGGATGCGCTCGATCCGGTCGGCCTTCTCGATGCCGCGGTCGTACTCGAAGACGACCTCGGGGGCGAGGCGCAGGCGCACGAACTTGGCCACCTCGCGCCGGATGAAGCCGTGGGCGTGCTGCAGGGCCGCGGCCACGGCGCTGCGCGCGCCGTCGTCGCCGAGCACGCTGTAGCGGATGCGCGCCAGCGTAAGGTCGGCGCTCATCTCCACGCCGGTGACGGTCGTGAAGCGCAGGCGCGGGTCGTTCATCTCGAACAGCAGGAGGTTGGCGATCCGCTGCTGGATCTGGCTCGCCACCTGCTTCTGGCGCCTTTCCGTGGCCATGACGCGGCTCCCGGGCGCGCCGCGCTAGGCGCCGGCGGCGTTCTCGAGCTCCCGCGCCTTGTGCACGATTTCGTAGCTCTCGATCACGTCGCCCTCCTTGATGTCCTCGTAGTTCTTGAGCTTGATGCCGCACTCGAGACCGGCCTTGACCTCGCGCACGTCGTCCTTGAGGCGGCGCAGCGACTCGAGCTGGCCCTCGTAGATCAGCTTGCCGTCGCGCACCAGGCGGCAGCGGTGCGCGCGCGCCACCACGCCGTCGGTGACGAAGCAGCCGGCGATGTTGCCGTACTTGCTGGAGCGGAACACGGCGCGCACCTCGACGTGGCCGCGCACTTCCTCGCTCTGCTCCGGCGCCAGCAGGCCGGCCATGGCCTTCTGCACGTCCTCGATCAGCTCGTAGATGACGCTGTAGCGGCGGATCTCCACGCCGGCGCGCTCGGCGGCCACGCGCGCCTTCTCGTCGGGCAGCATGTTGAAGCCGATGACCATGGCGCCGGTGGTCTCGGCCAGGTTCACGTCGGTCTCGGTGATGGCGCCCACGCCGCTGTGCACGATCTCCACCGTCACTTCCTCGGTGCTGAGGCCCTGCAGCGTGTTGCGCAGCACCTCCAGCGAGCCTTGCACGTCAGCCTTCACGATCAGGCGCACGCGGTGGGTCTTGCTGGCCTCCATGCGCGCGAACAGGGTCTCGGTGGAGGACAGCTTGGCGCGCTCGGCGCGCTCCTGCTCGCGGATGTGCAGCAGGCGCTTCTCGGCCACCTCCTTGGCCGAGGCCAGGTCGCGCACCACGTAGAAGCGGTCGCCGGCGGTGGGCAGCTCGTTGAGGCCCAGGAGCTCGACCGGGGTCGCAGGCGGCGCCTCCTTGATGGGCTTGCCCTCGTCGTTGAACATGAGGCGGATCTTGCCGTATGTATGGCCGGACAGCACCACGTCCCCGGTGTGCAAGGTCCCGTCCTGCACCAGGATGTCCGCCACCTTGCCGCGGCCCTCCGACACCTTGGCCTCGAGCACGGTGCCGCTGGCTTCGCCCTCCATGTGGGCGCGCAGCTGCAGGATCTCCGCCTCCAGCAGCACGCGCTCGAGCAAGGTGTCCAGGCCGGTCTTGCGCAGGGCCGAGACCGGGACCATGCCGACGGTGCCGCCCCATTGCTCCGGCTGCAGGCCCAGGCCGGCGAGCTGGGACATCACCTGCTCCTGCTTGGCGCCGGGCAGGTCGATCTTGTTGATCGCCACCACGATCGGGACGCCGGCCGCGCGCGCGTGGTTGATGGCCTCTTCGGTCTGCGGCATGACGCCGTCGTCGGCCGCCACCACCAGCACCACGATGTCGGTGGTCTTGGCGCCGCGCGCGCGCATGGCGGTGAAGGCCTGGTGGCCGGGGGTGTCCAGGATCGTGATGCGGCGGCCCGCCGCCGTGGTCACCTGGTATGCGCCCAGGTGCTGCGTGATGCCGCCGGCCTCGCCGGCTGCCACCTTGGTGTTGCGGATGGCGTCGATGAGGCTGGTCTTGCCGTGGTCCACGTGGCCGAGAAAGGCGATGACCGGCGGCCGTTCCGCCAGGCGCGTGTCCTCCACGGCCTCGCGTGCGGCCTGGATCTCGGTCATGAGGCTGGCTTCGATGTCCTCCTCGGCCTTGACGCGCACCGCCACGCCGAACTCCTCGGCCAGGATCTGGACCGTGTCGTCGTCCAGCGCGGCGTTGATGTTGGCCATGGTGCCCATGGTCATGAGCCGGCCGAGGATCTTGTTCACGCCGATGCCGGTGGCCGCGGAGAAGGTCTTGACCGTCACGGGCGGATCCAGGACCACCTCGGTCTTGCGCTCGATGGTGGAGACCTTGGAAGGCTCGGACAGGCCGGCGCGGCGTTCCTTGCTCTTCTCGCGCTGCTTCTCGCGCTGCTGCTTGCGCCGCTCGGTCTCGCGGTCGCGCACGTCTGTGAAGGTGACGGCCTTCTTCTCGCGTTCCTGCTTGGAGCGGATGATGCCAAGCGCGGCGAGGTCGATCTTGCCGACCTTGGTGGCGCCGGCGCGCGGGCGCGGCTTGGGCAGCGCCTCGGGCGCAGCAGCGGCGGACGGCGCCGCCGGGGGCGCTGCGGCGGCGGCCGGAGCGGGCGCGGGCTCGACAGGAGCGGTCAGGACCGCCTCGGCCACCACCGTCTCGGCGGGGCTGCCGGTTTCCGCCTCGGCCGCGGCCGGTTCCTCCTCCGGCAGGAGCGCTTCCAGCGGCGGCGCGGCGGCGGCCACCGGCTCCGCCTCGGCCGGGGTCGGCGGCGGCTGCACGGGCGCCGTCTCAACCACCGGCGCCGGGGCCTTGGCTTCCGCAGCCACCTCGGGCTCGGCCTCGGCTTCCACCGCGGCGGGCGGCCCTTCCACCGTGGTCGCGGCCCGGATGACCACGTGCCAGCCGGTGTCCTGCTCGGCCGCCTCCTTCTCCGGGGCGGCCTCCGCGGCGGCACGGCTGGGATCCAGCAGCCCGCCCCGCAGCAGGCGCTCCTCGATGACGGGCACGTCCCAGGCGTCCACGGAAGCCTGGATGGAACGCACCGGGAAGCCGATGTCGCGCAGCACGGTCATGAAGTCGGCCGACTTGAAGCCGTACTTCTTGGCGAGCACGAAGACCTTGACCTTGTCTTCGCTCAAGCGTGCGCCTCCGGCTCTCGGGGACTCTCGGTTTCCGGCGTCTCGACGCCGCCCGCGGCAGGGGCGGCGGGGGCGGCATCCACGGCCCCGGACCGGCCGCCCTGCCCGGCCAGCAGCTCGGCCTCGTACTCGGCCGGGGTCTTGATCTCGATGTCCCAGCCGACCAGCTTGCTGGCCAGGCGCACGTTGCGCCCGCCCACGCCGATGGCCAGCGGCTTCTGCTCCTCGTCCACCAGCACGAACACCGACTGGTTCTCCTCGTCCGGGAAGATGTGATCCATCTGGATGTTCTTGGCCGGCTTCAGCGCGTTCTGCACCAGCTCCTCCAGCGAATCACTCCAGGCGATGATGTCGATCTTCTCGGCGCCCAGCTCGTCGTTGATGTTGCGGATGCGGGTGCCACGCTGGCCCAGGCACGCACCGATGCCGTCCACGCGCGGGTCGGTGCTGTACACGGCCACCTTGCAGCGGTAGCCGGGGTCGCGCGCCACTCCCATGACGCGGATGAGGCCGTCGCGGATCTCGGGCACCTCGACCTCGAACAGCTTCTTGACGAAGTCGTCGTCCTTGCGCGAGACGATGATGACGACCCGCGAGCCCTCCTTGCGCACCTCCTTCACCAGCACGCGCAGGCGGTCGCCCACGTGCAGGCGCTCCGACACCACGCGCTCGGAGCGGGGCAGCAGCGCCTCGGTGCGGCCGCCGAGCTGCAGGATGGCATTCGGCCCCTCCAGCTTGTGCACCATGCCGGACACGATGGAGCCCACCATGCCGGCGTACTGCTCGTAGACCTTGTCGCGCTCGGCCTCGCGGATCTTCTGCATGAAGACCTGCTTGGTGGTCTGGGCGGCGATGCGGCCCAGCTCCTCGGCGCTGGGGACGGTCACGGTCCCGTCCTGGGCGACCAGGCTGATCTCGCCGCTGCGGCGGTCGATCTTGACTTCGAGCCCTCCCTCCGCCATGCCCATGCGCTTGCGGGTGGCGGTGCTGAGGGCCTCCTCCAGGGCCAGGAAGAGGATGTCCCGGTCCACCCCCCGTTCCCGGTGGATGGCGTCGATCATCCTCAGCACTTCTTCCTTCTTCATCTGGCCCTCCCTGGCTCACCTCCTGCGCTGGGATCATGCGGAATCAAGGGCGATCCGCGCGATCAAGGACAAAAACGGGTGTGCAGGGCGACCTGCACACCCGACGGCCCGCGAGTCTCTCGCGGGGATACCGGGACGACCCGGTGTCGGACCCTGCCGGTCCTGTTCCGCCGCAGGTGGGCGGCAGTCAGGAACCTGTAAAGGATACCCAGCCGCCTACCGGCGGCAAGGGGCGGTCCGGACCCATAGGATGCTCCAGTCCATGCCGCAAGCGCCTGCCACGACCACGATCCAGGTGAACGGCGCGGCGCGGCCCTGGCGGGAAGGCCTCACGGTCGCCGGGCTGCTGGCCGAGCTGCGGGCCGCCGCCGCCGGCGTCGCGGTGGAGCGCAACGGCGCGGTGATCCGGCGCGCCGACTGGGAGCGCACCGTGCTGGCGCCGGGCGACGTCGTCGAGATCGTGGCCCTCGTCGGCGGAGGCTGAGGACGCGGCATCCTATAGAGCGTGGTGAGCGCCGACCGCCGCGACGATCCGCCCCTGCGGGTGGGGCCCCACAGCTTCCGCTCGCGCCTGATCCTCGGCACCGGGAAGTACCCGAGCTACGAGATCATGCGCGAGTGCCACCGCGCCTCCGGCACCGAGCTGGTGACGGTGGCGGTGCGCCGCATCCCGGAAGGGGAGCCGCCGGGCCGGCGCTTCCTCGACTTCCTGGAGCGCGAGCGCCTGGCGCTGCTCCCCAACACCGCGGGCTGCTACGACGTGGACAGCGCGCTGCGCACCGCGCGCCTGGGCCGGGAGCTGCTCGGGACCGACCTGGTGAAGGTGGAGGTGCTCGGCGATCCGAAGACCCTGCTGCCGGACCCGCTGGGCACGCTGCGCGCCACCGAGCAGCTGGTGAAGGAGGGCTTCCTGGCCCTGGTGTACTGCAGCGACGACGTGATCCTGGCCCGGCGCCTGGAGGAGGCCGGCGCGACCTGCGTGATGCCGGCCGGCTCGCCCATCGGCAGCGGCCAGGGCGTCCTGAACCCGCAGAACATCGCCTTGATCGTGGAGAGCGCCAAGGTGCCGGTCATCGTGGACGCGGGCGTGGGCACCGCCAGCGACGTGGCCCTCACCATGGAGCTGGGCGCGCACGGCGTGCTGCTGAACACGGCGGTGGCGCAGGCGGCTGACCCGGTGCGCATGGCGCGGGCCATGCAGGCCGCGTGCGCAGCCGGCCGCGACGCGTACCTGGCCGGGCGCATTCCGAAGCGGCGTTACGCCAGCGCTTCCTCGCCGGAGACGGGCCTGATCGCCGGCGCCGGGGCGCCGTCCGGGGTTTGAGCGCGCCGCCCGCGGGCGAACTCGCCGCCGCCGGCGCGCTGCTGGCGCTGGGGGCCGGCATCAGCGCCTTCGGGCTGGCGCGGCTGGCGCGCGCTGCCGTTCCGCCGCCGCCGCGTCCGTTCGCGCGCCTGCGCGGCAGCGACCTCGTGCTCGCCTTCGCGCTGCTGCTGCTGCTGCCGGCGCTCATCGCCAGGCTGTGGGCCGGCGACCTGCGCCAGCTCACGGTGCTGGGCCTGCTCCTGCTCAACCTGGCCGTGGTGCTGGCGGCGCTCGCCTGGCTGCGCTGGCGCGCCGGGCGCGAGCCGCCGCCGCCGCCGCCGCCACGCACGCTGGCATGGGCTCTCGGCGCTTACCTGTGGAGCGTGCCCGCCGGCCTGGCCTTGTTGCGCGTCAACGCGCTGCTGGTGCAAGCCTGGAGCGGGACGCCGCCGGAGCAGTCGGTAGGGGACGCGCTCCGGGCCGCGAGCGGCCCGTCCCTGGCCGGGGCGCTGGTGCTGGCCGTGGTGGTCCAGCCGGTCGTGGAGGAGCTGCTGTTCCGCGGCTACCTGCAGCGCTTCCTGGCGGCGCGTCCCGACATCGGGCCGGTCCGTGCCCTGATCCTGAGCGCGGCCGTGTTCGCGCTGTTCCACGAGAGCGCGGTGGTGCTGCCCATCTTCGCCATCGGGCTGCTGTTCGGCTGGGTGTACTGGCGCACGGGCTCGCTGCACGCCAGCATCCTCCTGCACGTCCTGCACAACGGCATCGGTACCCTAGGTCTCCTGCTCCTGTCCCGCGATTCCAGCCCGTGACCGCCGACCTTCCGTTCCCGCAGCCGCCCCGCGGTCTGTTCTTCCGCGCGCCGGGCGGGGCCATGGTGGCCCGCAACGCCATCGTCACCGGCGACGTGGCGCTCGGCCCGGACGCCAGCGTCTGGTTCCACTGCGTGCTCCGCGCCGACGAGGCGGCGATCCGCATCGGCGCGCGCAGCAACGTGCAGGACGGCACCGTCATCCACACCGACACCGGACTGCCGTGCGAGATCGCCGAGGACGTGACCATCGGCCACATGGCCATGATCCATGGCGTGTCCATCGGCAGCGGCTGCCTGATCGGGATCCAGTCGGTGATCCTGGGCCGGGCCCGCATCGGCGCGGGCTCCGTGATCGCCGCCGGGGCGGTGGTGCGCGAGGGCGCCGAGATCCCCCCGGGCGTGCTGGTCGCCGGCGTGCCCGGCAAGGTCGTGCGCGATGTCTCGGACAAGGAACGCGAGTTCATGCGCCACTCCGTTCCGACCTACATCCGCCTCGCCAACCTCTATCTCCCGTGAGCGACGCCTGCGCGCGCCTGGAAGCGCTCCTGCGGCCCCTGCCCGGCGCCGTGGTCGCATTCTCCGGAGGCGTGGATTCCACGGTGCTGCTCGCGGCCTGCGCCGAGGTCCTCGGCCGCGAGCGCGTGCTCGCGGTGATCGCGGATTCGGCCTCGCTGCCGCGGCGCGAGCTGGAGGAGGCGCGCGCCCTCGCGGCGCGGATCGGCGTGGCGCTGGTCGAGCTGGCGACGCAGGAGCTCCAGGATGCGCGCTACCTCGCCAACACCGGCGACCGCTGCTTCTGGTGCAAGGAAGCGCTGTTCCGCGCCGCGGCGCCGCTGGCGGCGGCGCGCGCCTGGCCCCTGCTCTACGGCGAGAACGCCGACGACGCGCGCGAGCATCGTCCCGGGGCGCGCAGCGCCGCGGCGCGCGGCGTGCTCGCGCCGCTGCGCGACGCGGGCTGGACCAAGGAGCAGGTACGCGCGCAGGCGCGCGCCAGGGGCTTGCCGGTGGCCGACAAACCGGCCGCGCCGTGCCTGGCCTCGCGCCTGCCGGTCGGCGTCCCGGTGACCCTTCCCGCGCTGCGCCGCATCGAAGAGCTCGAGGCCGCCTTGCACGAGCGCGGCTACGCCGTCGTGCGCGCGCGCCACCTGGCCGCGCAGCGCGTGCGCCTGGAGTTTGGCGCCGGCGACCTGGAGCGCGCCCGCACCGAAGCCGGCGTGCTCCGGGATCTTGCCGCCGCCGCCGGTTACGCCGACGCGGAGATCGATCCCGCCGGCTACCGCCGCGGCAGCGTGGCCGTCGCGAGCAAGACGCCGGAGCGACTTTAGCCGTCGGCGCTGCGGCGGTAATACTCTTCCAGCCAGCGGCGGTAGCGCAGCGGCAGCTCTTCGGCGGTGGCGTTCTCGAGCGCGCTCTGCAGGCGTACGGGCAGCTCACCCCAGGCGCCGTAGCGCGGGTCGAACAGGAACGGGATGCGCGGACTGTCCGGCGGCGGGCTCAGCGCCGGGCGCTGCTCCTGGGAGGCGGAGTCCCGGTTGTCGTGCGGCTGGCCGCGCTGATCCTGGGGCTGCGCCGGACGCTGCCGCTGGTCCTGCTGCGGCCGCTGCTGTTGCTGCTGCTGGCTGCTGGACGAGGATTGCTGCTGCTGGCTTTCCTGCACCGGGAGCTTCTGCAGCAGCTCCTCGATCTTGCCCAGCAGCGCGTCGGCCTCGCCCACCGCGCTCTGCAGCTTCTCGCGCACGGGCGCGTCGTCCTCCGCGAGCTGGTCGGCGGCAGTGCGCGCCTCCTGCAAGGCCAGGTCGGTCTTGCGGAAGCCCTCGCGCACGTCCTCCATGAGGGCCAGGACCTGGCGCATCAGCTCCATGGCGTCCTGACCGGGGTCCGGGGCGGGCGCCGGGTCCTGCAGCAGCGCCAGGCTGACACAGACGTGCAGCAGCATCACACGCCCTCCGACTTCTCGGGGTTCTCGGCCGGCTGTTCCTTCAGTCGCTCCAGGATCATCTCGTAGAGGCGGCGCAGCTGGGCCTGGCGCTCGACCAGGTCGTCCAGCTCCTCCATGTCATCCTCGTCCAGGGCAAAGCCGCGCTGCGCGAGCAGGGCGCGGCGCTGCGCCAAGGCGTGCATGCGGTCGCGCTGGTCCTGCTCCATGCGCTTGAGCAGCTCCAGCTCGGCAGCCAGGCTGACCAGCGGCGGTTCCTCCTCGGGTTGCTGCTGCTGCTGGCCCTGCTGCTGCTGTTGCTGCTGCATCTGCTGGCGCAGGCGCTCGGCTTCCGCCTTGAGGGCGTCGATCAACTGGGTCCAGTTGTGCGCGATCTGCTCGCCCAGGAGCTTCTGTCCCAGGTCGGCGCGGTAATCCGGGGGCCCAAGGCGCTTGCCGAAGCGCTCGTGGTCCTGGCGCAGGGTGCTGAGCAGGAAGGGCACGGTGTCGGCGCCGCGCTCCAGCACCTCCAGGTTCAGCTCGGCAGCGGCCGCGCCGATGGCCCGCTCCTCCTCGGACCACTGGCGCATCCGGACGCGCTCCGGCCGCGGCAGCGCCTGGTCCTCGTACTGCTGCATGAGCGCCGCCAGCGGCTCCTGCACGCGCAGGTGGCGCTCCAGCAGCGCCTGCGCCTCGGCGGCGACGTCCAGGAGGTCCTGCATGCGCTGCATCTGCTCCAGCTGCTCCTCCTGCCGGCGCGCTTCCTGCGCGGCCTTGCGCAGCTCGTCCAGGGCCTCCTGCTGCTTCTGCTCGGCCTCTTCCAGACGCTCCTGGTTGTTGCGGGGAGCGCCGCCGCGTTGTTGCTGTTGTTCCTGTTGCTGCTGCTGCTGCCGCGGCTGCTGCGCGGATTCGCGCTGTTCCTGTTCGCGCTGCCCAGCATCGCCCGGCTGGGGTTCCTGCTGCTGAGGGTCGCTCTGCTGTCCCGGCTCGCGCTGCTCGCCAGCCTCGGGCGCCAGGGCCTCGGCGGCCTGCTCGCCGGCCTGCGCCGCGCGCTCGGTGGCGCGCGGGTCCTGGCCGGAGCGTTCATCCTCCTCGGAGAACTGGCGCAGCGCCTCGTTCAATTCGCGCTGGCCGCCGGCGATGTCCTGTTGCTCGGCCTGCTCCTGTGGCGTCTGGCTGTCGCCGTCCCGGCGCTCGCCGGCTTGCGCTGCGCCGCGCGCCTCGGCCTCCGCCTGTGCCTCGTCCGGCGCTTGTGCCTGCGCATCGGCCCGGGCCTCGGCCTGCGCATCGGCCTGCGCTTCCGCCGGTGCATCGCTCCGGGCGTCGCCTCCGTTGGACTTGCCGTCCGGGGAGGCGCGCAGTTCCTGCGTGCGCTGCAGCAGCTGCTCCTGGCGCCGCGCGAAGTCCTCCAGCGCCTGGCGCCGCGCCGCCGCAGCCGCGCGCAAGGCCTGCACCTGCTCCTGCATTTCCTGCTGGAGCAGGAAGTTCAGGACCTCCTGCAGCAGCTGGATGACGTCGGACTGCGCGCTCAAGGCGGCGCCGGCGCGCTCGGAGGACAGCTCGGACGCCACCGACTCGAGGACCGCGGCAAGATCGCCGCGGCTGCCGGCGGTGGCCAGCCGGGCGCGGGCGCCGGCCAGCAGCTCGGCGCGGGCCTCGTTGCCGGACGCGCGATCGCGCTGCTCCAGGGCGCCAAGCAGCCGATCCAGGCGCCGCGCCTGCTCGGCCAGCTGCAGCTGCTCGCCGGCCAGCCGATCCAGGCTGCCCTGCGCGGCCGGCGACTGTGCAGACGCCGGCGCGGCGGTCACCGCCAGCAGCAGCGCGGCGGCGGGAACGAGGATCCAGCGGCTCAAGCTCATGGCAGTCACCCTCCGTTAGCGGGTGGAGGCCTCCTGGGTGCGCAAATACAGGCTACTCTGCCGTTCGAGCAGGTTGCGCAGCAGGTTCACCGCGCTCTGGAAATCCTCCCATGCCAGGAGGATGTCCAGCATGGCGTCCAGCTCGGCGTGCAGCTCCCTGGCCGCAGGCGCTGGATCCTTCTGCTCGGTCACGGCCTGCAGCAGCGCCGCTGCCGGCCCCTCCCGGGCCACGCCCGCGGCGCGGCTGAGGTCCAGGAGCAGCCCCGAGCGCTCCAACGGCGGCAGGCCGCCGGCCAGTGCGGCGGTGACGGCACCCGGCGCCGCCGGACCTGCCTGGAACAGGCTCTGCAGCCGCTCCAGGGCCGGTTCGCTGGCGCGGTCCAGACGCGTGTAGAGGCGCTCGGTGAGGACGCGCTCCAGCTCGCCGTGCAGGCTCTCGAGGTCCCGGCGCAGCCGGCGGCTGCGCGGCAGCGGGCTCTCGCTGCCGGAGGCGGCGGGCACCTCGAACAGCAGCACGGCGTCGCGGATGCGCTCCACCCGCTCGCGCACGGCCACCATGCGCTCCGCCAGGCGCTGCTCGTAGGTTTCCGGCGCCACCACCTCGATCCAGGCGGACTGGGCCTTGGTCTCGTGGCTGTCCGGCTCGGCGTTGTCCCGGGCCCAGGCCTCCAGGCGGAAGCGCGCGGTTGCCGTGGGCTCCGCTGCGGCGGCGCCTCCGGCGGGCGCCTCCAGCACGATGAAGTGGCGCAGCTCGCGCTGCCCGGCCTGCAGCGCCAGCGGCGCCGGCGGGCTCCAGGGACCGGCGGCCAGGAGGGCCTCCGCCAGTCCGAACTCGTCGCTGCAGTACAGCAGGACCGGCACGCCGCCGCCCTCCACGGTGGTCCAGTTCTCGGCCGGCATCTGAAATTCGAGCCGCGGCGGCCGATCCGGCTGCGCGTGCCAGCGCAGCACCGCGGCCCGCGTGTCCTCGAAGCCGTCGCGCCCGGCAACGGCGACCAGCACCTCGGCCGAGCCTTCCGCCGTCCGCTCCAGCGCGTAGAAGCCGTCCGGACCGGGCGCCAGCTCCTGCGCGGCCCCGTTGAGGGCGCGCGCGGTCACGGTCGCGGCGGGCGGCCGCGTGGTGAAGCGTGCGCTCAGCCGGGTGCCGTGGGGCACCCGGAACTCGTTCATGCTGGAGGTCTCGGCCAGGAAGCCGGTGTAAGCCGGCGGCTCCACCTGGACGCTCCAGTCCACCACTGCCGGAGCGATGCCGGGCTCCAGCAACAGGCGCGGCAGCCCGTCGTCGTCGTCGCCGCCGCGGAAGTGGATCCGCACCGCCTCCTGCAGCGGCGCCAGGCGCAGCACGAACTCCCCATCGCCCAGCGGGCGCATGGGCCGGGGCGGTCCGATGCCGAGCGCCAGCACCCGCTCCGGAACCTCGCCCTCCGCGCGCACGCGCACGGTCAGGACGCTGCCGCGTGCCGCCTGCAGCTCGTAGGACTCGGTGCCGGCCTGGCGCATGGGTGGCGCCTCGCCGCCGTCGGCGTGAGGGGTGAGCAGGACCAAGTGCGTGTCCTGCGGCCAGGGCACCTCGCGGCCGAGCAGGCGTTGCAGGAAGATGCCGGCTTCTGTGGGGACCAGGAAGGCCAGGGCCGCCAGCGCGCCCACTGCGGCGGCTCCCCCGAGGGCGCTGCGGCGCGCGCGGCCGGAAGGGACGGCGCGCGCGGGCTCCAGCCTGGCGGCCAGCTGGGAGGCTTCCGCCGCCACCAGCGCCAGGAGGTCGGGGGAAGTGCCGGCCGGGGCGTCGGACAGCTCCACGGTGGTGGCCAGCCGGTCCTGCAGCTCCGGGTGGCTGCGCTCCCACAGGGCGGCCAGGTCGCGCTGCCGCGGGCGCCGGCGCAGGGCCCGCCACAGGCAGCGGTAGGCCAGGATGGCCAGCACGCCCAGCGCGGCGACGGACAGCACCGCGCGCACCGGCGCCGGCGGCACGAACAGCCGGTCGAGCACGTAGAGGGCGGCCAGCAGCCCGACGGCGGCCGCCGCCACCTGCCCGGCGCCGTAGGTGCCGAGCACCCACAACAGGCGCTTCTCCAGGCGGCTGAGGGCGCGGCGGACCGGCGGCGGGAGCGTCGTGGGCATGCGCGCGCGCTCAGCGCTGGAAGATGGGCAGGTACTCCCGCGGGATCTGCAGGATCAGGCAGGCCACCGCCGTGCCGAAGGCGCGGCCGGGCCCGACGTTGTTGGGCCACGAGCCGTCGTCCTTCTGCATGCGCAGCAGGGTCTGCTCCACGCTCTCGAAGTAGTTGCGGTAGCGGCGGCCGCCGGCCATGTGAAAGGCCTGCACGGCGTAGTAGTGACCATAGTAGAAGAAGTAATGCCCGCCGGCGGCGATGCCGGTCTCGTGCGAGAAGTTGCGCAGGTCGCTCTCCAGGTACTCGAGGCCGCGCTCGATGTCCTCGTCGGCGTACACGCCGGCGCCGTGCAGCGTGACGATGCCGGCGGCGGTGAGCGCGAAGGAGGCGCGCGAGTCCGACGTCGGCTGGTAGCGGAAGGAGCCCACGGGATTGGGTGTCCAGTGCGAGCGCGGCTCGTCCTCGCGCACCGCGCTGCGCTTGACGTAGCTGACGGCGCGGTCGATGGTGCTGGCCGGCACCTGGATCCCGATGTTGCGCGCCGCGCGCAGTGCCACCACCTGGCACACGGTCACCGACATGTCGGCGTCGGCCACGTTGGGCTGGTAGCGCCAGCCGCCTTCCTGGTTCTGGCTGCCGACGATCAGGTTCACGGCCTTCTGCAAGGCCTCGCGCACGTCGCGGCGCGCCGTCATGCCGTGCATCTCCGCCAGGAACAGCGTGGCGAAGGCGTGCGAGTACATGCGCGTCTCGTTGAAGCTGATGTAGCCGTTGTCCTGCACGTGCTGCAGGATGAAGTCCGCGGCCCTGGCCACGACCGGACCGTAGGGGCCGCGGTCGGGCACGTGACCGCCGGCCAGGAACGCCATGCCGGCCAGGGCGGTGACGCCCACGTGCTCGGAATTGCGCTGCCACACCTCGTAGCCGTCCTGCAGCTTGTAGCCCACGTCGCCGGTCCAGGAGCCGTCCGCGAGCTGGTGCGCGGCCAGCCACTGGAGTCCGCGCTCGGCGGCGGCGCGGCCTTCGTTGCTGAGCACCGAGGCGTCGCTGTCGGTTTGCGGGAGCAGGAGCACGAGGCTGAACAGGATCATGGCTGGCCCAACCAGTGGAGGACGTTTTCGGCGCGGAGCAGCACCTGCCCCGCCAGGGGGAACAGTTCCGGGGTGGCGGTGCTGGCGAGCGCGGTCTGCGCCAGGATCCGGCCCTGCAGGTCCAGGAGCATGACCTGCACCTTGCCGGGGCCGCGCGTCGCGTTCTGGTGCAGCGCCACCACCCAGCCTTCGGCCCCGCGCAGGCAGACGATGGGGCGGCGCTGCAGGCTGTTGAAGGACAGATCGGGGCGCTCGAGCTGCCACAGCGGCTGCGGGCCGTCCGGCGCGTCGCAGCGCACGGCGCGCAGCAGCACCTCCTGCGCCGGCCCGGCCGTCAGGAACAGCAGCTCGGCCGAGGGCAGGAACGGCGGCTTGCCGCCGGACTTGAGCTCGGGAGGGACCACCAGCCGGCCCGGCGGGAAGTCGTAACGACGCGGCTGGTCGGCGCCGTCGGCCAGCCAGTAGAGCTGGTATTCGGTGACGGCGTTGCGCGAGCTGGGCAAGGGGTTGCTCTCCAGCAGCCAGCCGATGCCGCCCGGAGCCCCGAACAGGTACACGCTGGTCGGACTGGGCAGGGGCACCTGGAACGAGCTCTCGGGCCGGCAGGCGAGCAGTGCGTAACGGCGGTCGGCCACCTGGGCCAGGGCCACCAGCCCGTCGCTCCAGCGCAGGGCTTCGAACACCTGGTCGGTGGTCGCGGCCTTCTGCAGCGGCACCGGCGTCGGACGCGTGCCGCGCAGCGGATCGAAGCGCAGGGCCCGGTCGCGGCCGGAAGCGAGCAGCAGCAGCGCGTCGCCGCGCAACAGCAGGTTCAGCATGGCGCGCGCGTCGCAGGCCACCGGCGCGTTCAGGAACAAGGCGCCGCTGTCCAGGTCGCGCACCTGGAGCTGGCCCTGGGTGGCGCTGGTGCGGCACACGTAGCCCAGCATGCGACCCCAGCGCGTGAAGGTGTCGCCGTCCGCGCGGCCCGGCAGCACGGTCTCCTGCGCCATGCCGGCGTCGTCCCAGCGCAGCCAGCGGTCGTGGAAGACCAGGGTCACCGCCTCGTCGGAGACGAAGGCGCGCACGCCGCCCCGCCCGCCCTGCGCCGGGCCCGGCTGCGGCCGGCGCCACAGCTCGGTCAGGTCGCCGCCGGCGCCCGCGAGCAGGCGCAGCTCGCCGCGATCGCGCAGCAGCAGGCGCGTGCGGCCGGGAGCCGGCGCCGCCAGGCCGGCGACGCTCCAGGCGTGACGGTCGTCTTCCAGGGTCCAGGTGCCGGAGCCGCCCAGTTCCCGAGGCAGCGCCGGCAGCGTCGGCGCCGCGAACAGCGACGCGGGGTCCAGCAAGTGGCTGGGCACGGCGCCGCCGTAGTCGCGCAGCCACGCGGCCAGACGCACGCGCTCGCCGCGGGTGAGGTCCGTGCGCGCTTGCGCCCGGCGCAGCCAGACGGTCGCCGCCGGCGTGCCGGCATAGGCGCGCAGCAGGCCCTCGGTGGGTTCCCCGGCCGCGGCGAAGGCGCGCGCCGCTTCCTGCTCCAGGCTCGCGCGCTGCGTCCCGTCGCGGCACAGGCGCTCCAGCTCGCGCCGCGCCCATTCCTGCACCGGCAGGTCCTCTTCGGTGACCGCTCCCGGGTCCGGCGCCTGCAGCAGGGACACCAGGCTGTGCCGGCGCCCGGCGGCGTCGCCGCGCGCGACCGCGGCGAACCAGCGCGCGCGCGCGGCCACGATCGCCAGAGGCTGCGGATCGCCGCCGCGGCGCGCCACCAGGTCCGATCCCGCCTGCTCCAGCAGCTTCAGGGCGCGCTCCAGGGCCGCGTGCGCGGGCGCGCGCCGCTCCAGAGCCTGGACCAGCAGGGCCGCGGCCTCCTGGCGTCGGCGCTCGTCCAGGGAACGCAGCAGCGGCTCCATGACGTCGGCGGCGTCCAGCGCCGCACCGGCGTCCAGGCAGGCCTTGCCGCACACGAGCGACAGGCGCTCCGCGGCTTCGCGCGAGGGCGCCAGGGCCGCCAGCTCGCGGGCCGCGTCGGCCACGCGCTGCGCCACCAGCGCGTCGGACGGCTCCAGCGCCTCCAGGTACGGAATCACTTCCGTGAGGCGCGCCGGATCGCGTCCGGCGCGCGCCAGGTACTCCACCAGGGCGTCGGGCGAGTTGTAGGCGCTGACTCCGCCGCGGCGCAGCACCACCAGTACTCCCGGGCCGGCCTGCAGGCCGCCGCCGCCCCACTCCGGCTGCCACGGGATCGGCGGCCCCAGCTCGCGCCAGCTCACCGGATCCAGGCGCGCGATGCCGCTGTTGGTGGGCAGCAGGAACTCGCCCTGGGCCAGCAGTCCGGCCCAGGAATCGTTGCCCGTGATGGCGGGCTGCGACTCGCTCAGGCGTGCGCCGTACCCCGGCAGGGCCAGGAAGCCGGCGCGCCGGCCGCTGCAGTAGACGCCCTCCGGCAGCAGCGCCAGCAGCCGGCTGTAACTGCGCCGGCTGGGCCACAAGGCCAGCAGCGCGCCGCTGTCGGCGTCCACCGCCAGCGCTTCCTGGCTGTCCACCGGCGCGCAGGCGAAGATCCGCCCGTCGTAGGCCGCGGCGCCGTTGTCAAAGGTGCGGTCGCGATCGCCCTCGCGCCCGGTCTGCGAGGTCTGCACCGGCGTGCGCTCGTACAGGCGCGTCCACAGCGTTTCGCCGCTGTCCGGGTCGAGCGCGCACACGGCGCCCAGGTTGGTGCACAGCAGCACGCGCCGGGCATCGGCCACCGGCGGGCCCGCCGCCAGCTCGGCCAGGACGTTGCCGAACAGGTTGGTGGTCTCGCGGCCGGCGCTGACCAGGAAGGTCTGCCACAACGGCCGCCCGCTGGCCAGGTCCAGGGCCAGCAGCGACAAGTCCATGCTGCCGGGCGCGTCGTACACGGGCACGAACACCTTGCCGGCGGCCACCGCCGGCGGCGCCGCCACCAGGCCGCGCGGCAGCGGCTGCTCGCCTTCCAGCCAGTCCACGGCTTGTGTCCAGCGCACAGCGCCGGTCGTGGCGTCGAAGGCGTACAGCCGCCGGCCCGGGAGGTAGTTGCGCACGCGGATGCCGCGGAAGTCGTCGTCGCGGCCCAGGCGCACCGGCTCTTGCAGCGCGGCCAGCACCAGACCCTCGGCCAGCACCGGGGCCAGCAGGGTCTGCGGTTCGAAGCCGCGCTCCAGCGACTTGCGTTCCTCGCCGCTCAGGCGGCTCCAGCCCGGCACCTCGAAGCGCCAGCGCACCGTCCCGGTGGCGAGGTCCAGGGCCACGCACTCGTGGCCGTCGGTGAGATAACCGAGGCCGGCACCCATCGCCATGCGATGGTTGACGGCCATGCCGACGCCTGAGTCGGGGAACTGGTAGCTCCAGCTCGGCCGCAGGCTGGCGCCGCGCAGCAGCGGCAGCGCCGGGTCGTCCACGCCGGAGTAAGTCGGCGCCAGCACGGGCGCGCGCGGCGGACCGGCCGGCAGCGCCGCGGCCCAGCGCTCCAGGTCGAATTCCGCCCCGCTGGCCAGCGCGCGCTCCAGATCGCCGCGGTCCAGGAACAGCTCCGCGGCCGCAGCGGCAGCACGGGCCGCGGCGCGCGTGCCGGGGTAGGCGCGCGCGACGTCCAGCAAGGCCTGCGGATCGGGCGGCTCCAGGGCCCTGTCCAGCACCTCGGCCGCGGCTGCGCCGCTGAGGGCTTCCCAGGCTTCCGCGGCTTCGCCCTCCAGGGCCGCCAGCCGCTGGCGGGCCAGCGCGCGCACGCCCGCGTACAGCAGATCGTCGGGATTGGTGCGCACGACCACGCCGCGCTCCGCCAGCAGGACTTGCTGCAGCAGCGCCAGACCGCTGCGGGCGCTGCCGTCCGCCAGCAGGCGATCGGCGTCGGCCAGCAAGGTCAGGATCTCGCGGTTCTCCGGGAGCGTCACGCCCTGCGGGCGCGTCAGCTCCTGCTGGCACGCCGCGGCGGCCGCAGCGGGCGGAGCCGGAGCCGCCAGCAGGGCGCCGAGGACGGCGGCGGTCAGGAGAGATTGCTCCATTTGCGTGCGAGCCATTCACCGCAGGCCAGGATCAGGAACAGTCCGAGCAAGGGCAGGCCGTCGAGGGGCTGGTCGCGGCTGCCGAGCGTGCGCAGGGCGCGCTCGCGCCCGTCCAGGCGTTCGAGCAGGTCGCCGGCGTGGTCGGCGGAGACCAGCGTGCCGCCGGTGCGCGCGGCCAGCAGCCGCAGGCCCGCGGCGTCCTGCGCGGTCACGCGCATCTCCGCGGACGGCAGCACCACTTCGAAGCGCGCCGTGGCCTCCGGCGCCCCGTCGGGATGGCCGTCGGCGGTGAGCACGAGCAGGCCTGAGCCGGGCTCGGTGGGGCGGAAGCGCCCGCGGTACGTCCCCGGCTGGTCCGGAACCGGCGCCAGGTGCACCGGATTGGGCCGGCCTTCCAGGAACACGTCCGCGCCTTCCTCGCGCAGCAAGGGCTGATAGCTCTCGTCGCGCAGGCGCGCCTCCAGCGTGACTGCGTCACCCAGCTCGATGCGGGTGCGGTCCAGGTCGAGGCGCGCCCGTCCCTGCTCGCCGCGCAGGCGGCCGCTCGCGAGCTGGCGCAGCAGCGCGCGCCAGAACCGGTCCAGGTGGCGTTCGCCCTCCGGGTCGCGCCAGCGCCAGGTCTCGTCCGTGCCGACCCAGCCCACCCAGCCGTCCGGCACGTACGCGCCGGCCACGATCGGCATGGGCCCTTCTGCGCTCGTGACGTCGGGATGCACCAGCCAGGCCTGCGCCCCGGGCCGCAGCCGCTCCACCGGCCAGTACCACCACAGAGGCGTGAGACTGCGCCACACGCGCTGGCTGGCCCTGGGATCCTGATCGAGCAAGGTGACCGGGTGCGGAAGGCTGGGATCAGCCGGCTGCGGGCGGAACGGCACGCGCCCCAGGGTCTCCGAGCTCAGGACCACCGGCAGCAGCGGCTCCAGCGAGGAGCCACGGTACGCCGAAGGGGTGAACGCCGGGCCGGCGCACAGCAGCAGTCCGCCGCCGCGGCGCACGAACTCCGCCAGCGCCTCCTGGAAGCGCGCCCCGGTGAGCGGATCGGGACCCAGGCGGGCCGGATCGGCGTCGCCCAGGATGACGACGTCGAAGTGATCCAGCAGGTCCTCGGCGGACTCGGGCACGCGCCGCAGCCGGTCCAGCCCGGACGTGGCCTCCTGCGCGAAATCGCGGCTGGCGTCGGCCAGCCAGCAGCGCACCTGGAAGTCCTCCGGCGCGCGCACCAGGCGCCGCATCAGGTAGCGATACTCCCAGCGCGAGGTGCCGTCCACGTACAGCACCCGGATCTTCATGTTCTTGACTTCGATCGGCAGCTCCAGGCGGTTGTTGTCGCGCGCGGTCTCGTCGGGCAGCGGCTCCACCTCGGCCACGAGCCGGTGCTCCCCCGGCTCCTCCAGGCGCGCGCTCAGTGCCAGCTGCGTGCCGGACTCGCCGTCGGGGACCAGCCGCTCCTCGTCCAGCACGCGGCCGCGCTCGTCCTGCAGGCGCACGGTCACGGCGCCGCCGGCGTCCGCGCCGCCATTGCGCACGCGCAGCAGGAACAGGGCTTCATCGCCGCGCAGCACCAGGTCGGGCGCGGCCACGCGCTCCAGGGACAGGTCCGGCGCCGGGCGCGGATCGCCGAGCGCCAGCACGTGCACGCGCACGCCCTCGGCGCTCAGTCGCTCGGCCACCGCCGCCGGGTCGGCGCCGCGGTTGCTGCGCCCGTCGCTGACCAGGACCACGTCCGGCAGGCGCCGCCCGCGGTTCTCCGCCAGCAGGCTCAGCAGCGCGTCGCCCACCGCAGTGGCCGCGCCCTCGCCGCGCAGGCCGCTGCCGTCGGCGGCGGTCGGGACCAGCCGCTCGGAGAAGCGGAAGGCCTGCACCTGGTAGCGCTCCTCCAGCGTGCTGCGCCAGGCCGAGGCCGCGAGCGCCGTCATCACGTCCAGGCGCCGGGGCTCAGCCTCCAGCGTGACGCCCACGGGGGCGAGACGCGCCGCGGCGCCGTCCGGCAGCGGATCCCGCCGCTGCAGCGAGGCCGAGTCGTCGTACAGCAGCGCCAGGGGCGCCGGCTCCGTCTGCTCGCGGCTCTCGCGCAGGAACGGTCCCAGCGCCAGGAACAAGGCCAGCAGCAGCAAGGCGACGCGGGCGCCGGCCAGGACGCGCTGCAACAGCCGGCTGCGCGGCGGCCGGCGGTAAGCCCAGAAGGCCAGCAGCACGACGCCCGGCACCAGCACCAGACCCAGCACCCAGGCCGGCGGCATGTGATGGAACAGCAGCTGGACCGAGTCCACCGTGGCCTCCCCGGAATCCTGCAGGTGCGCCGCGGGCAGGTTCATCCCCGCCTCCGGTCCAGCCAGGCCGCCAGACCGGTCTCCAGCGCCAGGCAGCCGAGGACCAGCGCGAACAACAGGCTCGAGTAGTCGCGCGGGCTGGAGTCCTGCGGCTGCGCGTCCGCCACCGAGCTCGCGTCGCCGGCGCGCAGCAGCGTGGCCCCGGGCAGCAGCACGGACCATTTTTCGGGATCCAGCGCCGCCAGGTCGCTCTCCGCCGGCGGCAGCACCACGGCCACCTTCTCCACGGCCACCTGCTCGCTGCCGTCACGGTCCAGGAAGTGCGCCAGCACGGTCCACACGCCGTCCAGCGGCGCCGCCTCGAGCACGGGCTGGCGCGCCCGGCCGCCCGCCAGCGCCACCGCCGGCGTGCTGAGGCGCTGCGTGGAGCCGGCCGGGTCGGTCACCGTGACGTCGGTGGGCAGACGCGCCAGCTCCACTTCCAGCGGCCGGCCGACCTCCAGGAGCAAGGAGTGGCCGGCGTGGGGCGCGAGGTGTGCCAGCAGGTCGAACAGGAGCGGCAGCACGCCTCCCGGCAGCTCCGCCAGCCGGTTCCAGCCGGGCAGCGGCGGCGCGGTCCACACGGCCCCGCTGCGGCCGCCGCCGCGCCACTGCAGGAGCACGGGATCGCCTTCCGCCGGCGTCGCGCTCTCTCCGGTGCTGCGCACGAACACGAGCGGCGTCTGCAGCTGCAGCGGCGCTTCGGCCGGAGCGCCGGCCGGCGCCAGCTCGCGCAGCAGGCGGTAGCGCGAGACCGGCACCTCGGTCAACAAGGGCTGCCAGCGCGGATCACGGAACAGGCTGAGCGGCGGGTACTGCGGGTCGCGGATGGCGATGCGGGCGCTCGGCTCGCTGGCGTCGATGACGCCGTCCAGCTCCACGCCTTCCACGCCCACGGCGGCGAGCAAGGCGGCGGCGTCGCCAGGCTCGGTCTGGGCGCAGGCGGCGAGCAGCAGCCCGCCTCCGGCCAGGTGGAAGTCCGCCAGCGCGGCCAGGGTTCCGGCCGGCAGCGGCCCGGGATCGGCCAGCAAGGCCACGTCCGTGAGGTCCAGCAGGGCCGCGTCCACCCGGCCCGGGGCCACGGCTTCCAGGCGCACCGGGGCGCCTTCACCCAGGTCCAGGAAGCGGCGCAAGGTGTCGAACACGTTGGCGGGCTCGCCGAAGGGCGCCGGCTCGCCGACGAGGAGCACGCGCGGCGCCGGGCGCACCGGCAGGATCGCGGAACGCGCGTCGTCCTCGCCCAGGGCGTCGCCGTCCAGCCGCACTTCCAGCGCGCGGCTGCCGGTCTCGGCCGGCGCGATCGCGGTGGACCATTCCTTCTGCTCGCCGGCGGCGAAGGACAGCTCGGTGTTGGCCGCGGGCACGCCGTCCAGGAACAGGCTCACCCGCACGCCGTCCCGCGGCTCGCCGCCGAAGTGGCGGAAGAACGCGTGCACCTCGCCGTAGGCCCCCGGTGACAGCTCTGCAGGCTCCACCTCCAGCCCGACCACCGCGGTGTTGACGCGCCGTTGCGCGCCGCAGTCCAGCAGGTCGAAGTCATAGCCGCCCTGGGCCAGGCTCTCCAGCGCCGCACCGTCTCCGCCGGCGAGATCGAAGCCGCTGGACTGGAAATCGCTCAGCAAGGTGATACGGATGTGCTCCGCGCCTTCGCGCGCCAGGGACTCGGCGCTCTTTTCGGCCACGTCGAAGGCTCCGGCCCAGTCGGCGCGGCCGCGCTCCGGCCGGTCGCGCTCGGCCAGCGCGGCCCGCACTTCCATCGGATCACCGTAGGCCAGGCGCCGGGCCGGAGCGCCGACCCACACCAGGGCGGCGCGGTCGCCGCGCGCCAGGTCCAGGTCCTCCAGGCGCTGCTCCCCGGCGTGCACTGCGCGCTCGTAGGCGCTGCTGCCGGCCTCGCGGTGCGACATGGACAGGGACACGTCCAGGAGCAGGACCTCTGCGCGCGCCGGGCGCCCTGCGAACAAGGTGCCGGGATCCACCGCCGGCCGGGCCAGCGCCAGGATCAGGGCCAGCACGGCCGCGGTGCGCAGCAGCAGCAGGATCAGGTCCTCCAGGAACAGGCGCCGGCGCGTGCGCCGCAGCGCCCGGCGCAGGAACTCCATGGCGCCGAAGTCCACGCGCACGAAGCGGCGCCGGTTGAGCAGGTGGATCAGGATCGGCAGCGCCGCCAGCGGCAGGGCCCAGAGGAACTCCGGCCGCAGGAAGCTCACCGCCCGGCTCTCCGCAGGCGCGCCTGGCGCCGGTTCAGGAACTCCACGAGCGTCGTCTCCAGCGCCTCGTCGGTGCGCAGCAGCCGGTAGTCCGCCTGCAGGCCACGCAGTCCGCGGCGCAGCGCCTGGTCGTGCTGCTCGAACTCCTCCAGGTAGGCCTGGCGCACGGCCCGCGGCTCCAGCAGCAACCGGTCCAGGCCTTCCAGCGCGTCGAAGCGCGTGGTGCGGCCGTACGGGAACTCGATCTCGGCCGGATCCAGGATCCGCAGCACCATCAGGTCATGGCCGGCGTGGCGCAGGCGCGCTCCGGCGCGCGCGGCGCGCTCCGGGTCCACCAGGCAGTCGCTGATCCACAGCACCAGGCCGCGCCGCTCCATGCGCGCGCCTGCGGCCTCCCAGGCCTCGGCCGCGTCGCCCGTGCCGGAAGCCTGCAGGTTCTCCAGGACCCCGACCAGGTGCTGCCAGTGGCGCTCGCCGCCGTGCGGCGCCAGCCATTGCGCCAGCGCGCTGCCGGCGCACACCGCCAGGCCGGCGTAGTCGTTCTGGATCACCAGCAGGCGCGTGACCGCGGCGGCGATCCACGTGGCGTAGGCCAGCTTGCTCCACTCCAGGCTGCCGAAGGCCATGGAGGCGGAGGCATCCAGGACCACGTAGGCGGTCAGGTCGGTCTCCTCCTCGAACTCGCGCACCACGCTGCGGTCGCTGCGCGCCATCACGCGCCAGTCCAGGTGGCGCAGGTCGTCGCCCGGCACGTACTCGCGGTGCGCGGCGAAGGTGCTGCTGGCGCCCCGCAGCGGCGAGCGGTGCCGTCCCCCGGCCAGGCCCTCCACCGCCGTGCGCGCGCGCAACTCCAGGCGCGCGAGCCGCGCCAGCAGCCTAGGATCCGATGCCCGCAGCACGATCTCCGTCCAATGCGCTGCGGTGCGGCTCCACCGATTGCAGCAGGCGGGCCACCACGGCGTCGGAAGTGACGCCCTCCGCCTCGGCGGCGAAGTTGGTGAGGATGCGGTGGCGCAGGACCGACGGCGCGAGCGCGGCGATGTCCTCCGCCGCCACGTGGAAGCGCCCGCGCAGCAGCGCCCGGGCCTTGGCCGCCAGCACCAGGTTCTGCGAGGCGCGCGGCCCCGCGCCCCAGGTGACCCATTGTTTCACGTAGGCGGGGGCCGAGGGATCGCTGGGGCGGGACGCGCGGCTGAGCGCCACGGCGTAGTCGAGGAGCGAATCCGCCACCGGCACGGAGCGCACCAGCGCCTGCATGTGCGCCAGCTCGGCGGCGCTCAGGACCGGCTCCACCGACTGCTCCTCGCTGCCGGTCGTGCGGCGTAGGATCTCCGCCTCCTCGCCCGCCTCCGGATAGTCCACCTTGATCAGGAACAGGAAGCGGTCCAGGGCCGCCTCCGGCAGCGGGTACGTGCCCTCCTGTTCGATCGGGTTCTGCGTGGCCAGCACGAAGAACGGCTCGGGCAGGGCGTGGCGCCGGCCGCCCACCGTGACCTGGCGCTCCTGCATGGCCTCCAGCAGCGCCGCCTGCGTCTTCGGCGGCGTGCGGTTGATCTCGTCGGCCAGCACCAGGTTGGCGAACAAGGGCCCGCGCAGGAAACGGAAGCTGCGCTCGCCGCTGGCCGGATCCGTGTGCAGCACCTCGGAGCCGGTGATGTCGGCCGGCATCAGGTCCGGGGTGAACTGGATGCGCTGGAAGTCGAGCTGCAGGGCCTGCGCCAGGGTGCGCACCAGCAGCGTCTTGGCCAGGCCGGGAACGCCCACCAGGATGGCGTGGCCGCGGGCGCCGAGCGCCAGCATCATCTCCTCGACCACGGCTTCCTGGCCCACGATCACGCGAGCGATCTGGGACTTCAAAAGGGAAAAGGCCTCGCTGTAGCGGCGCGCGGCCTCCACGTCGGTGCGGGGAGCGGCTTGCGTCATCCGGATTCTCTTAGGCGTTACCACCATCTCCGGCAAGGGTCACCCGGAAGACGGTCGAGCGGGGTCAATCCTGCTCTTTACGGGCCGGAATAGAGTAGCGCTCGAGAAGTTTCTCGTCGGTCTGGGGATCGTTCACCAGCCAGTACACCTCCTGGTCCAGCTCCTGGAGGCGCTGGCGCGCGTCGCTGCTGCGCTGCGCCATCTCGGCGTCGGCCTGGCGCGCCTCCACGAGCTGGACCAGCGCCGGCAGCACCACCAGCGCCGCCGCGGCCAGGACCAGGCCCCAGAGCGCCAGCTCCAGGGCGCGCTCCCGGACCGTGCCACCCGGCTCCTTCATCGCGGCAAGGCCTCCCCGTAACGGGCCGCCGAGCCCAGCCACTCCTCGATGCGCAGCAGCTGGTTGTACTTCGCCACCCGGTCGCTGCGGCTGGGCGCCCCGGTCTTGATCTGGCCGGCGCCGGTGGCCACCGCCAGGTCGGCAATGGTGGTGTCCTCGGTCTCGCCGGAGCGGTGGCTGATCACGGCGCGGTAGTTGGCGTCGCGGGCCAGGTCGACGGCCCGCAAGGTCTCGCTAAGGGTACCGATCTGGTTCAGCTTCACCAAGACGGCGTTGGCGACGCCGGCCTGGATGCCCTGGTACAGGCGCGCAGGGTTGGTCACGAACAGGTCGTCGCCCACCAGCTGCACGCTCTCGCCCAGGGCGTCGGTGAGGGCCGACCAGCCGTCCCAGTCGTCCTCCGCCAGTCCGTCCTCGATGGAGACGATCGGATAGCGGCCGCACCAGTCCGCATAGAAGGCGATCAGCTCCTCGGAGCGCAAGGCGCGGCTCTCGAAGCTGTAGACGCCCTCGGCGTACAGCTCGGTGGAGGCGACGTCCAGAGCCAGGGCCATGTCGTCAGGGCCGGGCGTGAGGCCGGCCTTCTCGATGGCCGCGAGCAGCAGCTCCACGGCTTCCTCGTTGCTGCGCAGGTCAGGCGCGAAGCCGCCCTCGTCGCCGACATTGGTGGAGTGCCCGCGCTCGCGCAGCAGGGTCTTGAGCGCGTGATAGGTCTCGGCGCACCAGCGCAGGCCCTCGGCGAAGCTGGGCGCGCCCCAGGGCTGCACCATGAACTCCTGGAAGTCCACGTTGTTGTCGGCGTGGGCGCCGCCGTTGAGCACGTTCATCATGGGCACGGGCAGGCGGTTGGCCCCGGCGCCGCCCAGGTAGCGGAACAGCGGCAGGCCGCATTCCTCCGCGGCCGCGCGCGCCACCGCCAGGGACACGCCGAGCAGCGCGTTGGCGCCCAGCGCCGACTTGTTGGGCGTGCCGTCCAGCTCGAGCAACGCCCGGTCCACTTCCTCCTGCTCCGTGGACTCCATGCCCTCCAGGCGCGGGCCCAGCACTTCCTTCACGTTGTGGACCGCCTGGTGCACGCCCTTGCCGCCATAGCGGCGGTCGCGGTCGCGCAGCTCCACGGCCTCGTGCGCGCCGGTGGAGGCGCCGGAAGGCACCGCGGCACGACCCTTGGCGCCGCTCGCCAGCGTGACTTCCGCCTCAAGAGTGGGATTGCCGCGCGAGTCCAGGATCTCGCGGGCGTGCACGCTGGCGATTTCCGACATGGGGCCGGAAGTATAGGAGGCGGAGTCCGGCCACTACGGCGCGCTACGGCTGCGCCGGCTCGGCCGTCCTCTTGTCCCAGTCGAACCAGAACGCCAGTCGCTGGCCGTCGCGCAGGATCACGACGCGCTTGCGCTCGCCATCCGCGCTCAGCGCCTGGCTCAGGTCGCCGCGCGAGCTCAGCGCCGTGCCGTCCACTTCCACCACCGTGTCGCCGGCCTTGAGCCCGGCCTTGGCCGCCAGCCCTTCCGCCGTCACGGACTCGATCTTGAGCGTGTCGCCGGCCAGGGACACCCCCAGGCGCCGGCGCGGGCCGGCGCTCTGCAGCATGTCGGCGCGCGGCACCATCTCCTCGGCGTTGGCCAGGCGCCAGGCGGTCAGCGCCACCGCCGTGGAGGTATAGCGCTGGTACTTCTCCTTCACGTGCTCCATGTAATCGTGCTGCGTGTGATGGATGAAGTTGTAGTCCTGCGTGCCGTTCTGGCTCCAGAAGAAGCCGGGCACGCCCACGCCCAGGTAGGCGTCGTGGTCGCTGCCGATCGGATACGGCAGGGCGTCCACCTTGCGGATACGGAAGCGCAGGTCCTCGTCCAGGTCCGCGGCGGTGGCGGCCACCAAGGGGGCGAAGGCGCGCTCGAACAAGGGCAGCATCAGCGGCGTGGCCGTGATCCCGGAGCAGGCGTTGGTGCCGCCGTCGTGCACGATCACGGCGCTGATGCGCTCGTTCTCCTCCGGGTGCTGCTCGATGTACGCCGAGGAGCCCAGCAGTCCCTGCTCTTCCCCGCTCCATAGCATGAAGCGGATGGTGCGCCGGGGCTGGGCGCCCACGGCCGCCAGGATCCGGGCCGCCTCCAGCGTGGTGCAGGTGCCGGTGCCGTTGTCCTGGGCGCCGCGCGCGCCGTCCCACGAGTCGATGTGCCCGCCGAAGATCACCAGCTCCTCCGGCTTCTCGCGGCCCGGGATCTCGGCGATGACGTTGTACAGGGGGATCGGACCGGGCACGAAGCGCTGGTCGATGTCGAACTCGGCCACCAGCTCCTTGCCCGCCGCCAGCAGCTCCTGCAGGTGCTTGTGCTGGTCGCCGCGCAAGCGGATCGAGACGCGCGTGGGCAGATGGTCCGGGTCCAACCGGTAGCGGCCGCCGGTGTGGATCAGGTCGCGCGTGCCTTCGACCACGCCAGCGATGCCTTCGGCGCTCAGCGCGGCGCCCAGGCGGCTGGGGAAGTCGTCATCACTCGAGTCCCACTTGGGCCGCGGGCTGCCGATCAACACCCAGGCACCGGCAAAGCTGCCCCGGGCCGCCTCCAGTGCGGCGTCGTCGGCGGGCGCCAGCCGCACCGGGCCGCGCACCGGGCCGTTGGTGCCGGGGGTCCAGGCATGGGTGCCGAACACAAGCTCCAGCTTCTCGGGCTGCACCAGCCGGCCGCGGCTGTGGCGGCGGTCGAAGCCCACCGGGAACTCGCCCCAGCGCTCCAGGCGCGCGTTCTCCAAGCCGAACTGGCGGAAGCGCTCCGCGGCCCACTCGCAGGCCTCGGTCAGGTTGCTGGACGAGGTCAGGCGCGGCCCGATGCCGTCCACCAACTCCTCCATGTGCAGCATCACCTGGTTGTTCTCCATGCCTTCGTTCAGGATCGCGGCCACCAGCGGATCGTCCGGGGCGGCGGCCACCGCCGCTGCGACGTCGAACACCGGCGCGTCCGGGTCCGAGCTGGTCGCGGTGACTTCCGGCCCCGGCGGGGGCGCGGCCGCGGCTTGCAGCGGGCCGCTTTGCTGCGGGAAGGCGAAAAGGGCAAGGAGGAGACTGTGAAGCAGCATGTGGAGGGTGCCTACGGAGGAATTGACAGGATATCGGAAGAGAAGACCTGCGCCGCGCCGACTCTACCCCGGCTTCGGGTGCCCCGGCGCCCAGGGCATGGCCTCCGGGTCCACGCCGGCCACCGGCCGGTAGCTCTCCGGGATCTTCACCAGCAGGCCCTTCTTCTCGTTGAAGGCGGCTGACAGGAACGTGATCACGGCGCAGGTCTTGCCGCCCTCCCGCCTGGAGAAGCGCACGATCACCTTCATGGAGCCCGCCTTCAGCTCCTCCAGCCACGACTCGACGTGCAGCCACTCGCCCGGCAGGGCCGGTTCCATGAACTCCAGGTCCACCTTGCGGATGATGAAGATGACGCCGTCCTGCTCCTTCAACTGCATCACGTCCAGGCCGATGAGCTGGCGCACCTCGGTCATGCGGTGGTTGATGGCGGCCTCCAGGTACGCCGCTGTGTTCATGTGCCCGTACGGATCGCAATGCGTGAACCCGACCTGCATCTCGGAGCGGGCGAGACGGCCCACCAGGGCCCGGTAGGGGACGGCGCGCACGAGCGAACGTTCCACGCGGGGGCAGATCTTAGGTCCGCCGCGGCCATCATGGTCCTGTGGCCAAGGCCGGTTGCTCGCATGTACAACATCGTCGACGGCAGGAAGGGCGACGCCGTCGCCGACCCGGGCAGCGTCTCGGCAACCACCCCCACGTGAGTCCCGTGCTCAAACTGCTCCGCCACAACCCTTTGCTCCTCCTGCTGGTGTTCGTGCCGGCCGTCCTCGTGGTGCAGAAGCTCTCGCCCGATGCAAGTGTGCTGCTGTTCGTGCTGTCCGTTCTGGCCATCGTGCCGCTGGCAGCGCTGCTCAGCCACGCCACGGAGTCCGTGGCCGCCAGGACCGGGGACTCGGTGGGCGGGCTGCTGAACGCCACGCTGGGGAACCTGACCGAGCTGGTCATCGCGCTCTCGGCGCTTCGGGCCGGCCAACACATGCTCGTGAAGGCGTCCATCGCGGGCGCGATCATCACCAACACGCTCTTCATGCTCGGGGCCGCATTCCTCCTGGGAGGCCTCAAGCACCGGGTGCAGGAGTTCAACCGCGTGGGCGCCCGCCTCCAGGCGGCGTTGCTCTTCCTGGCGACGATCGCGTTGCTGGTTCCCGCGAGTGTACCGGACACGGGCACCCCCGGGAGCGAGGAGTATGTCCAGCAGCTGAGCTTCGGGCTGTCGATCCTGCTCATCATCGCCTACGGCCTGGCCATGCTGTTCTCGCTCAAGACGCACCGGGACTCCTTCGCCAGCGCCGAGGCCGACCACGAGGGGGACAAGCCCTGGCCGCTCGGCCTGGCCGTGGGCACCCTCGCCTTCGTGACCGTGTTCGTGGCCCTGGTGAGCGAAGTGTTCGTGGAGTCCGTGCAGAAGGCGGCGGAGGTCCTGGGCATGACGCCCGCCTTCGTGGGCTTCATCGTCGTGTCGCTGGTCGGTGGCGCGGGGGAGATGGCTTCCGCGTTCGCCGCCGCCCGCAGGAACCGGCTCGACCTGAGCGTGGCCATTGCGCTGGGGAGCGCGACCCAGATCGCGCTCTTCGTCGCGCCGGTGCTCGTCCTTGCGAGTTACTTCATCGGTCCGAGACCGATGGACCTGCAGCTCTGGCCGGGCGCAGCCACGATGATCCTCTTCGCCACCTTGACCGCAAGCTTTGTCACGAACGGCGGCCGGAGCGCCTGGTTCGTCGGCGTCCTGCTGCTGATGGTGTACCTCGTCTTCGCGCTGTCGCTCTTCCTCCTGCCGCCCCGTGAGAGCGCCGCCGAGGGAGTGCCGGATCTGCAGCACGGACGACTGAACGCGCGCCCGCAGCAGGACGTCCCCGCCCTCGTGTTCGTGCCGCAACAGCCACAGGCGTCCTGACCGGGGTCCGGTCGATGGACGCCACCTGGATGCTCCTCCTGGAGATCGCGCTCGTGGTCTGCATGGCGGGCAACCTGCTCGACCTGGGTCTCAAGCTCAATTCCCGGGACGCCCGCCGGGAGGTACAATTCCCGGCTCGATTCACGCCATGGTCGTCACGATCACGGACCTCGACTTCCGCTACGGCTCGCAGATCCTGTTCGAGGAGGCGGACCTGAAGGTGGAAGACGGCTGGAAGGTCGGCCTCATCGGGCCGAACGGCAGCGGCAAGTCCAGCCTGTTCCGCCTGATCACCGGGCGCGAGCACGCCGAGTTCGGCGCGATCAACCTGCCGAACTCCGCCACCACAGGCTACTTCGACCAGGACGTGGGCGAGATGGCCGGCTGCAGCGCCATCGAGATGGCCATCCGCCGCGCCGGCCGGGTGCACGAGCTGCGCGGGCGCATCGGCCAGCTCGAGCACGACCTGGCCGACCCGGACCAGCTGGATCGGATGGACGCGCTGCTGGCCGAGCTGGGCGAGCTGCAGAGCGAGTTCCAGCACCTGGGCGGCTACGACGTCGAGGCGCGGGCCAAGGAGGTCCTGGCGGGGCTCGGCTTCAGCGCCGCGCGCATGCAGCAGGACGTGGGCCAGCTCAGCGGCGGCTGGAAGATGCGCGTGGCCCTGGCCGGCATCCTCCTGATGCAGCCGGAGCTCCTCCTGCTGGACGAGCCCACCAACCACCTGGACCTCGAGTCCATCCTGTGGCTGGAGGAGTTCATCCGCGGCTACCACGGCACGGTGATCATGACCTGCCACGACCACGAGTTCATGAACCGGGTCGTGGACCGGATCGTCGAGATCGACGAGGGGAAGCTGCGGGTGTTCCCGGGCGACTACGACTTCTATCTGGCGCAGCGGGAGATGGAGGACACGCAGCGCCATGCTTCGTACGAGCGCCAGCAGGCCTGGATCGAGAAGGAGCTGAAGTCCATCAACCGTTTCCGCGCCAAGGCCGCGCACGCCTCGCGCGCGCAGAGCCGGCTCAAGAAGCTGGACAAGCTGGAGAAGCTGGAGCCGCCGCGCAGCCGGCGCGAGAAGGTGGTGTTCCGGATCCCGGCCCCGCCGCGCAGCGGCAACGACGTGTACGTGGCCGAGGGCCTCGGCAAGTCCTTCGGCGAACACGTGGTGTACGTGGACCTGGACCTGCACGTGCGCATCGGCGAGCGCTGGGCGGTCATGGGGGTGAACGGCGCGGGCAAGACCACGCTGCTCAAGATCATCATCGGCGACCTGCAGCCCGACGGCGGCAAGAGCAAGCAGGGCGCCTCGCTGCGCGTCGGCTACTTCGCGCAGCACACGACCGAGCTGCTGGACCTCAACCAGACCGTGATCGGCGCCATGACGGCCGAGTTCCCGGGCGAGTCGGTCGGCGCGCTGCGCCGCTGCCTCGCCGGCTTCGGCTTCGACGAGCGCGACCTGGAGAAGTCGGTCGCCTGGCTGAGCGGCGGCGAGAAGGCGCGGCTGGTGCTCGCGCGCATGCTGTACGACCCGCCCAACTTCCTGGTCCTGGACGAGCCCACCAACCACCTGGACGTCGAAGCCAAGCAGGCCCTGGTCGACTCGCTGCGCAACTACGAAGGCACCATGATCTTCGTCAGCCACGACCGCCACTTCCTCGAGGCCCTGGCCACCCACACCCTCGAGATCGACGGCGGCTCGGCCACGGTCTACTACGGCGGCTACAAGGAGTACGTGCGCCTCACCGGCCACGAAGCCCCCGGCGCCCCGGCGCGGGCGGCGGTTGCCTGAGCGCCGGGCCCTGGGCGATCCCCCCGGTGGTCCGGGGCGGCAGCGGGCTTATTGGATGTCCACCGGCAGCCAGTTGGAGTATGTGCCGGTTCCCGGACTGGTCATGAAGGTGGCGCTGGCCTGGATGTAGCCGATCGTGCGGCCGCTGAAGTTCGGGTTGTTCGGGATGAGCTGCGAGACGGTGCCGGTGCCCGCCGCTCCGATCGTGCCGGACACCTGGCGGATCACCGGGCCGAGGTACAGGTAGCCGTACGGCGGGTTGTACGCCGGCACGGCGGCCAGCGTGCGCGAGAACAGGACCGTGAACGGGTCGCCCGGCGTGCCCGTCAGCTCCGCGATCGCCGTTCCTCCCGGAATGAGGGTGCCGCTGAGCGACAGGGTCGGGATGCCGAGGGCCGCGATCGCGGCGCGCACGTCCGGGCGCGGGCCGATGTAGCCGCCGCTGCCCTGCGGCGTGCCGGTGTCCGTCATCAGGGCGCGCAGCACCAGCGGATCCAGGTCCGTGCCGAAGCACTCGCGGTGGATGCCGTTGAGGATGATGCCGGCGCCGGTCACGATCGGCGTGGCGCTGGACGTGCCGGAGAACACCGCCGTGTACTCGCGGGTGACGACGGGAGCGCCATAGAGATCGCCGTAGCCGGCGGTGGTCACGTTGAAGCCCCAGCCGTGAGCGTCCAGGCGCGAGCCGTAGTTGGAGAAGGAGGCCTTGTCCAGCGCGGAGCCGTTGGAGGCTCCGACGATGACCGCGCCGGAGTCGCGCACGTTGCGATCGAACAGGCCGCCGAAGGCGGCGGAATCGAGGTTCACGTTGCCGTTCCCGGCCGCCGCGAACACGTGCACGCCGTTGGCGGTCGCGGTCTCCACGGTGGCGTAGGTGGAGGCCACGTACTCGCAGGGGAAGGGTCCGGGCGGGGTGCCGAAGCACTGGGCCTCGATCACCACCACGTCGCCGGGGCCGGTGGCGGCCGCGGCGTTGGCGACCGCGGTCGGGATGTTGTTGGCATCGCCCTGGTGCGTGGACATCCGCACGTCGGACTGGTGCACGAGGCCCAGCACGCCGCTCTCATTGTCCTCGCCGACCAGCTCGCCGAGGACGGCCGTGCCGTGGTCCCAGGGATAGAACGCTCCCGGCAGTCCGATGAAGTTGTTGAGGGCCTTGTGCGCGATGTCCTCGTGGTCGTCGGTCCAGCCGGTCTCGACGTCGGCGATCAGGTGGCCCTCGCCGCGCCCGCCGCTGAAGGTGTTGCCGAAGTCGGCGTCCACGCCCAGCGGCGCGGCCCTCCGGTAGCCCTGCATGCTTTCGAAGTCGGGAGCGCTGCCGCCGAGGCTCGCCGCGGCGCGCGGCGCGACTTTCACCATCGCCGCCGGGTCGCTGACCCGGCCGACGGGATAGGCGATCTCGACCACGGCGTAGGTGTTGAGCTCGCTGCAGACCGCGGCGGTCATGCCGGCTCGGGGCAGCCGGATGCGGAAGAACAGGTTGAGGTCGTGCAGCGCGCGGCCGCTGCGCGCCTCGCCGCGCGCGCGCCAGGCGTCGAGCCACTCCTCGGACTGCTGGAACACGCGCTCGCGCTCCGCGCCGATCGCGTCCAGGAACTCGTTGAGCGCGGGCAAGTCCGCGGCGGCGCCCTGGAAGGAGCCCGCGCGCAGGCGCGCGCCCGAGCCGTGCACGAACTTCAGCTCCAGCGTGCCGGGATCATGGTCGGGCGTGACCTGTGAGACTTCCGGCTTGCCGCCGGCCGGCACCAGGGGCGAGCGGCCTGCCAGCTCCTGGGCCCTGGCCGAGGAAGCCACCACGGAGAGGACAACGGCGGCCACGCAGGTCGCCATGGAGGGAGAGAGGGAGGAAGCGTGCAAGAGGGTTGGCAGCTGGGGTGGGATGGAAGGACAAGGAACGACCACGGACCGGCTGGATCATAGCCGCCCGAGCTTCCCGGCCCGGCCGTACCCTGTAGCTGCGCACGGCCTCCCGGGGCGATCCCGCTCTGCGGCGGCGGCAGCGCGCTCACTCCTTCCACGCCGCCTTCGGCACCAGGCCGTAGACGCTGAGCATGTTGCCGTCCGGGTCCTCGAACACGCAGGACACGCCCACCATGTCGCCGGCCTCGTGCACCAGCTTCGGCCTGGCCACGTTCACGCCGCGCTGCACCAGCACCTCGCGGACCGCCACCGGGTCCTCGACCTGGAACACGATCTCCTGCGCCACGCCGGTCTTGCCGCCGGGGTCGGCCGCGGGCGCGGGCGCCGGCGGCAGGTCCTCGGCCCAGTGCAGGGCGAGGGTGGTGCCCTCGAGAGCGAACTCCGTCCAGTGCGGGCTGTCGAACTTGACCGCAACGTCGAGCGTGTCGCGGTAGAAGCGCACGGCGCGCTGCATGTCGCGCACGAACACGATGATGTAGCCGATGCTGCGGATGCCGGTGGCGGAGGCGGATTGCGTCATGCGTGTACTCCGGGGTCCAGCCGGACCCGATCGGAGGCGAGCGGGCCCGAGGTTGGGTCGACCATCCTAATCGAGGCGCAGGCTGGCAAGGATGGAGCGACCGAAGACGGCGCCGGCACCCGCGGCCGGGCCCGCGCGTCGCGCCTCCCGCTAGCCGCCGCCGCGCAGCTTCTGCTCTTCCGGCGAGCCTTCCACGACGCAGGGCTGCAGCGTGGACATCGGCCGGAACGCGGCTCCGCGCCCCGCCACGCTCATGTTGCCGCCCTCGTACACCTCGTAGCCCATGGTGATGCCGCCGGTCCTGTCCCACAACGGCTGCCAGGGTCCGGCGTCCATGAGACTGGTGTTCGCGGACGCCTCGACCTGCCAGTCGCCCTCGATCTTGATGGCGGTGAGATCGCCGGAGAACGCCACCTCCTCGCCCTCGTCCGCGACGACGCGCACCACCTTGGTGCCGTTGATCTGGACTACGACCAGCACCAGCGGCTCCTGGAAGCGCAGCTTCGCGGTCCACTCGTTGTGATGCAGCGCGGGCATTTCGCCGCCCGGCCACTCCTGCTTCTCCCATCCCTTGAGATCGATGTCGACCACCGCGACACCCTGCGGGTTGCCGTCGAAGACCGCGGTGTTCGCGCCCAGGACGGCGTTCTCGATGGCCTTCAGCGCCGCGTCCGACGGCGGGCCTCCGCCGCCGCATCCGGCGAGCAGCGCGGCCAGCGGGACGAAAGCTCCGACAGGATGACTCCAATGCAACATGCGAGATCCTCGTTGACTTGGGCAGAGCAGGGCCGCAGCACAGGGGGCTTCCGCGCGCGACCGATGTCCCGAGACTACCCGAACCGCCCGACCGGCGCCAAAGAGATCCTCACAGGAGCCGCGCGACCCTCTCGGCGGCCTCCTGCGAGCTGATCACCGGGTGCACCTCGAAGTCCACCAGGTCGCTCCAGCGCGCCGTCCATTCGTCGAGCAAGGCGCGGTCGTCGGTCTCCATCAACTGGTAGCAGCGCTCCAGCCCCGCATCGACCCAGCTCGCCACGTACACCAGCCCCTCGGGCGCCATGCGCCCCTGCTCCCGGAACCGCCGGTACACCGCCACCGCGTCCCCGTCCTTGAAGTGCTCCACGACCATGTAGAGCGATTTCGTCATCCCCGTCAGATCTCGCGGTCGCGCAACGTCTTCTTGTACTCATCAAGAACTCGCTGCTCGGGCTCGGCATCCTTGCCCGCAAGCTCCACCGCCCTTTCCTGCAGCCGCACGGCCTCACGCACGTCGCCGGCCGTGTAATACACGCGAGCCAGCGTGCTCACCAGGCCCGCATCCTCGTAGCGGGTCAGCTCGCAGGCGTGCGTGGCGGCCTTCATGGCCACGTCCAGCCTGCGGTCCTGGACCATCGCCGCCGGGTCCACGATGGACCAGGCGAGATCGTGGAGCGAGAAGGCCTCGTCCCAGTCCTTCTCCAGGATCGTGTCCGCCAGCGCGTAGGCGTCCTTCGGCCGCTGCAGCGGCCCGACCAGAAGCTGGAACTGGTCCACGCGGAAGCTGCCGTACAGGTCTTCATCCAGCGCCACGAGCTGGCCCATCGCGGACAAGCAGCCCTCCAGGATGTGCAGCTTCTCGTCGCCGGAAGCGCGCTCGAACACGAGGTGGAAGATCTGCAACTGGTAGAGGAGTCCGAAGGCCTTGCGGGCGTCCTCCACCTTCCACGTGCCCGCCTGCACCCTCGGCAGCACCTTGTCGAGCTCCAGCGGATGGCCGATCCAGAGGATCCTGCCGTCGCGGATCAGGAAGGCGGCCGGAAGCCCTTCCCGGGCACTCGTGTGATAGTAGTCCTTGAAGGTCGAGCCGTCCGGGTCCGCGGCCATCCGGTAGCCGGCCTTGCCCGCCTGCGCCAGCGCATTCACGTAGCTTTCGACCACCTGCGGCAGCTCTTCGCTGACCCCGATGACGGTGAGTGCGTCGGCGTAGCGCTGCTGCAGCTCGGAAAGGTGTGGGATGCTCTCCTTGCACGGCGCGGACGTGGTGGCCCAGAGGTCGAGGACGTACAGCCTGCCGGGCTCGAACGACGCGACCGCACCTCCTTTCAACCACACGCCGATCTTCAGCTCGGGAGCCGGATCGCCGGGAGCGAGCGACGGCGGGACCTGGGCGCCGGCGCCGCCAGCGAGCAGCGAGACGAGCATCGCAGAGAGCGCGGGGCGCATGCGGGCATTGTAGGCCACGTCGGGTTGCGCGGCTGGCGCTGCGCGCCCGCACGAAGGGGCCCACGGATGGGGCTTTCGCATGTCCGCCGGCGTTCGGCGCCGCCGAACACACGACTGAGGAGGCCGCCGGGCCGCCGGTAAACTGAATCCAGCCAGGCTTGAGTGGAACGGTGGAGACGGCGCCACGACCGCAATCGGATACGTCAATCCGA
Organism: Planctomycetota bacterium; assembly: GCA_004295085.1. GTDB lineage: Bacteria > Planctomycetota > UBA1135 > UBA1135 > UBA1135 > SHNF01. The sequence continues at coordinate 77,302 of SHNF01000007.1, forward strand.
ATGGCCAGCGCTGCTGCGGCACGCTCGGCATGCCGGGCATTGACCATGAGCAGTACGTGTACAAGGTGGAGTGTCTCGCCTGTGGCTACACATTTGGCGCCGATGGAAGTGACATTCACGAGCGCAAGTGCCCTGAATGTCAGGGCGGTGCTGCGGGCCCTCGGTGGTCGCCCGGGCATTGCCTTCCTCAAGGAGCCAGACCATAGGACCCGCCACGCCAGGCAAACCCCTTGTCGATTCTGGCCTCCCCTGAGCGACTGCCTGGTATCCACAGCCGTTCAATCCCGAGTGAGGAGGACGCGATGAAGTACCTGTGCCTGGCCTACGGGGACCAGAAGAAGATGGAGGCCCTGTCCAAGAGCGAGTTTGAGGCGCTCGTGGCCATGTGCCGCGTGCATGACGAGGAGCTGCGCAAGAGCGGTCGCCTGGTCCTTGTGGAGAGCCTGGAGTGGGGGACCTCGACCGTGCGGCCCCGCAACGGCAAGGTCGTCGTCACCGACGGCCCCTTCGTGGAGACCAAGGAGCAGGTGGGCGGCCTCTTCATCATCGAAGCCGCGGACCTGGACGAGGCGATCCGGGTGGCCTCGCTGCACCCGGCCGCGCACCTCGGCGAGCGCCTGGGCTGGGGCATCGAGGTGCGGCCGATCAGCGACGGCTGCCACCAGTAGGCGCGCCAAGCCGACCTTCGAGACCGGCGGTCCGCGCGGGCTGATAGAGTGCCAGCCGATGGCGGATCAGGGCAGGAATGCGGCGGCGCAAATGCCGAACGGGTCCGGTGAGCTGCGGTCGCGTCGGTTCCTGGACGTCGGCGCCGCCGGCGGGCGCTGCTCCGTGCTCGTGGGTGGGTCGTTGGTGGTCGAGCTGGGGCCGTCGTGGACGCCGCGGCGGATCGAATTCGAGGGGCCTGAGCCGCCGCAGACGAAAAAGGTCGTCTCTGACCCTCACTTTCCGTTCGCCGGGTTCCTGCCGTGGGTGAAACATGCGCCGCAGGGGCTGTGGCAGGGGACGCGCGTGCGCGAGACCGGGCCCGCGGCGTTCTTGAGGCCGCCGTGGGTGCGCTGGCGCGGCGGATTCCTGGAAGTGTTCGCGGAGTGGGACGGTCCGGCGCAGACGGAGCTGCGCGTGGATGGGCGCAAGGTCGAGAACGGGCGGGTGGAGTGGGCGGAGCCGCTCTTGTGGCCGCGCGCGATGCAGCGCGTTGCCGTGGAGCTGGTCGTGGATGGGAAGGTGTCCGATCGCGACGTCGTCACGCTCGCGCAGCGGCGGCTGGAGGCGCGCGGCACGCAGTTGCGGCTGAACGGGGAGCCGCTGGGCGTGCGCGGGCTGCTGCACTGGGGCTATTTCCCGGACCTGGTGGGGCCCGATCCCGAGCCGGAGCGCTTGCGGACGGAGCTGCGCGGCATGCAGGAGCGCGGGTTCAACCTGCTGAAGTGCTGCCTGTTCGTGCCGCCGCGGCGGTTCCTGGACGTGTGCGACGAGGAAGGGATGCTGGTGTGGATGGAGTACCCGGTGTGGGCGCAGCCGCTGCGCGATCCGCGGATGCTGCCGGTGTTCGAGAAGATGTTCCAGCACGATGCCGGACATCCGTGCGTCGTGATCCGTACGTTCACCTGCGAGAACGATCACGTCGAGCCGGCGCTGGCGCGGAAGCTGTACGAGCGCGTGAAGGAGCTGGATCCGGGCGCGCTGGCGGCGGACAACAGCGGCTGGGTCGGTACCGCGCACGTGGGCGACTTCTGGGATGAGCACGCGTACCTGCACAATGCGCAGTGGCCGTACTACCTCGAGCGCATGCAGCGGGTGTTCGCTGGACTGCCGGAGAAACCGTTCCTGCTCGGAGAGACGATGGTGGTCGATGCGGATACGGAATCGAGCGCCACTGCCATGGCGATCCGCCGGTATCAGGCGGAGAGCCTGCTGCATGCATTTCCGGACGCCGGCTACGTGATCTGCGGGGCGCGCGACGCGCTCCAGACTCCCCTGGGCGTGCAGTTCCGGAATGGGCGCTGGAAGGATGCGCCGGAGGAGTGGAACTGGCAGCGGACTTTGGCGGCGCGCGCCGCGGCGGGGGAGCTGCCGGATCCGGCATTGCGGCAGAATCCGGCGGCGGGCGTGCTGCCGGGGCACCGGGAGATGCCGGCAGACGTGGAAGTGTGCGAGCGGCTGGATCTGGAGAATCTGAGGGCGGGGGCGCGTGTGCTGCACGTCGCGAGTCCAAGGCCGGGCTCGTGGAAGGTGCTCGAGTCGACGTTCTGGAGCCCGGTTCCGGTTCTGGACGTGGACGGCGCGCCCGGCCGGGTCTTGCGCGAACGCCTGTTTTTCGACCTGTTCCGCGGCTTCGGGCTGGCGGCGCCGCCGCCTGGCTGCGTGCGCGTGCTGGCCGGCGTGCGCGATTTCCATGATCGGAGCGGCCAGCCGCGCGAGTTCGGGCTGGTGTACGCGGCGCGCGTGGGGCGCGGGCGGCTGCTGGTGAGCGCGCTCGATCCGGCCTTCGAAGCCACGCGCTGGGTACACGCCGCGCTGTGCCAGGAGTTCCTGCTCTCGGACGCGGAGCTGCCGGAGCTGGAGCTGGAGGAGCCGGTGCGCTCCTGGTTCGTGAACGGGCCATGGACAGTGACGGGGGCGAGCGTGCCCGGCGGGCGCGCGGTCGTGGTCACGGGGACCCCGGCGGACAATCGCGGGGCCAGCGTGTTCCAGGGCTGGGCCGAGTTCCGCGCCACGGTCACGGTGCCGGCGGACTGGCGCGGGCCGGCGCTGCTGCGCGCGCACAGCATCGGTGACGGCTGGGAGCTGTACGTGGACGAGGTGCTGCAGTGCGCGCACGGCAACCGCGGCGGCACCTGGGACAGCGGCCGCGATGTGCCGCTGACCGCGGAGCTGGCGGGCGTCGTCCCGGGGCGGGCGCAGCAGTGGCTGGTGCGCGTCAAGGACCACCGCGGCGGCGGCGGCATGGTGGGCCCCTTGTATTTGACGGAGGGGGATCCGGAGGCGGGGCTACTCTTCTGATTCCATGGCGCGGCTGGAGCTGGCGGGCCTGAGCAAGGAGTTCCCCGGCGGAACGCAGGCCGTGCACGAGCTGGACCTGGTCGTGGAGGACGGCGAGCTGCTGGTGCTGGTGGGGCCGTCCGGCTGCGGCAAGTCCACGGTGCTGCGGCTGGTGGCCGGCCTGGAGACGCCGAGCGCGGGCCAGATCCGCATCGACGGCAGGGTCGTGAACGAGCTGGAGCCGCGCGAGCGCGACGTCGCCATGGTGTTCCAGAGCTACGCCCTTTACCCGCACATGAGCGTGCGCCGCAACGTGGAGTTCCCGCTGCGGATGCAGCGGATGGCGGCGGAGGCAGTGCGGGAGCGGGTGGCGGAGGCGGCGCGCATGCTCGGGATCGAGCCGCTGCTGGAGCGCAAGCCAGCGCAGCTCAGCGGCGGCCAGATGCAACGCGTGGCCCTGGCGCGGGCGCTGGTGCGACGGCCCAGGCTGTTCCTGTTCGACGAGCCGCTCAGCAACGTGGACGCCAAGATGCGGGGGGAGATGCGGGCGGAGCTGGCGCGCCTGCACGCGACGCTGCGCGCCACGGCGCTGTACGTGACCCATGACCAGGTGGAGGCGATGACCCTCGGCACCCGCATCGCCGTGCTGCACCAGGGCAGGTTGCAGCAGCTGGGCCAGCCCCTGGAGGTGTACGAGCGTCCGGCCAGCACCTTCGTCGCGTCGTTCATCGGCTCGCCGCCCATGAACCTGCTGCGCGGCGCCGGCGCCGATGTCTTGCGCCCGCCCGGGGCTCCGGCCGGCTCCGTGGTCGGCTTCCGGCCGCACGCCGCCCGCCTGGGCGGGCCGCTGCGCGCGCGCGCCGAGATCGTGGAGGAGCTCGGCAGCGAGACCTTGCTGCACGCGCGGCTGCAGGGCGAGGGCGTCGTGCTGGCGCTGCCGCCGGGCCCGGCGCCGCAGCGCGGGGAGGAGCTCGGCATGACCGTGCCGGTGGAAGCGTTGCACGTTTTCGACGCCGTTTCGGGGCTGCGCCTGCCGTGATGGCGTCGCTGCTGTTCGTGGCGGCCGCGGCGCAGGAGCCGGCGGAGCTGAAGGTCCTGATCCACGAGCGGCATTTCTATGCCTTCCCGGCGCTGGAGCAGGTGGCGCGCGAGTTCGAGGCCGCGCATCCGGGCGTGCGCGTGCACGTGCTCAGCTCGGCCAGCGCCGCCGGCGCGCACGAGAAGACCCGCTTCATGCTGGCCGGCGGCATCCCGCTGGACGTCACCTGGATCGACGTCACCGAGCTCGCCGCCTACCTGGCGGAAGACGTGCTGGTGGACCTGCAGCCCTACTTCGACGCCGATCCCGGCTGGAACCCGGACGACTACTTTCCGCAGGTCCTGGACGGCATGCGCGACGCCCGCAGGCACCTGTACGGCCTTCCGAGCACCTTCACGCCGTACGTCATGTACGTCAACGAGACGCTGCTCGCGCGGGAAGGGCTGGCGGTGCCGCCGGACTGGAGCTGGGAGCAGTTCCACGAGCTGTGCCGGCGCGCCACGCGCGAGAATCAATGGGGCCTGGAGCTGACGCTGTGGCTGCAGCCGCTCGCGCCCTGGATCTGGCAGAACGGCGGCCGTTTCCTGGATGAGCACGGGCGCTGCGCCCTCGACGAGCCGGCGGCGGTGGAGGCGATCGCGTTCCTCCACCGGCTGGTGCACCAGGAGCAGGTGGCGCGCCCCGTCCCCTTCGAGGGCCAGATCCAGTTCGGCCTGTTCCAGGCCGGAAAAGCCGCATTCTACGGGCCAGTCGGCTACTGGGAGACCTACCGTTTCCAGAGCATCCGCGAGTTCGAGTGGGACGTCGTGCCGCTGCCGCGCCACAAGGAGGCGGCCACGGCCATCGCCATGCGCTTCTACTGCGTGCCGGCGGTCTCGCGGCATCCGCAGCTCGCCTACCAGTTCGTGCGCGCGCTCGGCGGCGACGCCATGCAGCGCGAGCTGGCGCGCATCGGCAACGGCGTGCCCGGGCTGAAGCGCGCCGCCGCCAGCGCGGATTTCCTCAAGCCCGGCGTCGCGCCGGAGAGCGAGCACGTGTTCCTGGACGTGCTGCCGGCGGCGCGCTTCCTGCCGGTGCTGAGCAACTGGAAGGAGATCGAGGAGCTGACCAAGGCCGAGTTCCAGGACTGCCTCCTGCTCGGGAAGACCTCGCCCGCGGAAGCCTGCGCCCGGGTCGCCGCCGCCACCAATGATTTTCTCGACCGCGAGGCCGATCTGCGGCGGCGCCCCTTCCTGCCCGGCTGGCTGTTCGCCGCGGCCCTGTGCAGCGGCGCCGCCGCGCTCGCCGGCGCGCTGCTGGGCGCGCTGCGCCGCCGCCCGGCGCGTCTGGCGGCGCGCGAGGAGCGCGCGGCCTGGCTGTTCCTGGCCCCGTGGGCCGCCGGCTGCGCGCTGTTCCTCGCCGGCCCGGCCGCCGTATCCCTGCTGCTGTCGCTGAGCGAGTGGTCGCCGCTGCGGCCGCTCTCGGCCGCGCGCTGGATGGGCCTGGACCAGTACCGGCGGCTCGCCGGCGACGCCACCTTCCAGGACAGCGTGCGCGTGACCGCGCAGTACGCGCTGTTCGCGGTGCCGCTGCAGCTCATCGCGGCGCTCGGCCTGGCGCTGCTCCTCAACCGCCGCTTCCGCGGCCGCAACGCCTTCCGCACCCTGTTCTACCTCCCGACCATCCTCTCGCCGGTGGTGCTGGGCGCGGTCTGGCGCTGGATGCTGGACGCGGATGACGGCTTGTTCAACGACGCCCTGGCCTGCGCCGGCGTGCGCGGGCCGGACTGGCTGGGCGATCCCTCCTGGATCCTGCCGGCCTTCGTGTTACTCAGCCTGTGGACCGTCGGCGCGCAGATGCTGGTCTTCCTGGCCGGACTCCAGGCCGTGCCGCCTTCCCTGCAGGAGGCGGCCCGGATCGACGGAGCGGGCGCCTGGCGGCGCCTGTGGCACGTGACTCTGCCGGCGATCAGCCCGCTCCTGCTGCTGAACCTGGTGGCCGGCATCATCAACGCCTTCCAGCTGTTCGCCCAGCCCTACGTCATGACCCAGGGCGGTCCGGGCAACGAGAGCCGGTTCCTGGCGCTGTACCTCTATGAACAGGGCTTCCGCTTCCTGCGCATGGGCTACGCCAGCACGCTGGCCTGGGCGCTGTTCCTGATCGTGCTCGCGCTGACGCTGCTGGTTCTGCGCAGCAGCACGCGCTGGGTGCACTACGCCGGAGCGCCGCGATGAATCCGGAGCGCGGGTTCGCCCGGTGGTCGCACCGTGCCTTGCTGCTCGCGCTGGCCGCGGCCTTCGTGCTGCCTTTCCTGTGGCTGATCAGCGCGTCCCTTCAGCCGGAAGGCAAGGCCCTGGGCCGCGGGCTCTTCGCCTTTCCCGACGGCGTGCACCTGGAGAACTACCCCACGGCGCTGCAGATCATGGGCGATCCCAAGGTCCTGATCTTCAACACCGTCGTCCTGACCCTTGCGTGCGTCCTCGGCCAGCTCTTTTGCTGCAGCCTGGCAGGCTACGCCTTCGCGCGCCTGCGCTTCCGCGGCCGCGACACGCTGTTCCTGCTGGTGCTCGCCACCATGATGCTGCCGCCGCAGGTGCTCGCGATCCCGCAGTTCCTCCTGTTCAAGGAGTTCGGCTTGATCGACACCTTCGGCCCGCTGATCCTGCCGACCGTGCTCGGCGGCGCCCCCTTCTTCATCTTCCTGTTCCGCCAGTACTTCCTCACCATTCCGCACGAGCTGGCCGAGGCTGCCCGCATGGACGGCTGCGGCTTCTTCGCCACCTACTGGAAGGTGATGCTGCCGCTGGCGCGGCCCGTGGTCGGCACCGTGGCCGTGTTCACCTTCCTGGCTACCTGGAACGACTTCTGGGCGCCGCTCATCTACCTCAATTCCGAGGACAAGCAGACGCTGACGCTGGCGCTCGCCACCTTCAACCAGACCTACCGCATCGCCGTGGAATGGCTGATGGCGGGCACCGCCGTGGTCCTCGCCCCCTGCGTGCTCGTGTACTTCCTGTCGCAGAAGTTCTTCCTGCGCGGCGTGCGCCTCAGCGCAGGGAAGGGATGAGCGTCACAGTCCTCAAGCCGCACCGCAATCGCACTTGCAGACCGCGCGCCTGCACGCGTCAGGGACGCGTGCGATGACGAACGCTTGCGTGGTGCCGCTCACCTCCGGACAGCGGAGGAGGTCTTCACCGTCCCGGGGCTGCGACGTGGCTACCATGACGCCGTGCATAGCCCCCTTCTTCGGCTCGCTGCCTGCATGTTTCTGACGGCGGCGGCGGTGGCGCAGGAGCCGGAGGACGTCTACGAGAACGCGACCTTCGCGTTCCGCGTGCGCGCGCCGGGGCCGGGCTGGGCGCTGCTGCCCAACGAAGGCGGCGAGTCGGTCACGCTGACGGTCTACCGGCCCGAGTCGGGCGGCACCGTCGGAGCCACGGTGCGGGTCGCCTGGAGGCTCGAGGAGGGCGACGCGGAGGCGTTGCTGGCGGACGCGCGCGCGCGCGCCGAGGAGAACGCCGCCCTGGAGGGGCTGGAGGAGTGCAGCGACCGCGTCGGCGGCCGCGAGACGCCAGGACTCACGGTGCTGTACACGCCGCCGAACGCGCCCAGGCTGCGCGTACGCCAGTACTACGTGGTGGCCGCGGGCGCGCAATACGTGCTCGAGTGCCACGCGCCGGTGGAGGAGTACGAGCGCCACGAGCCGGACTTCCGGCGCTTCCTCGGCTCGTTCGAGCTGCTGCCGCGCACCGACGAAATGGAGGAGGAGCGGGACCTGGCCGCGCTGGCGGGGCGCTGCGGCAGCGAGGTGGCGTGGGCGCAGAGCTGGGAGGAAGCGGCGGAGCGGGCGCGGGCGGAAGGCAAGCTGATCGCGGTGACGGCCTGGATGTATCCGGGCTTCGACTTGAGCGACGAGATTCGCAGCGGTCCGTTCATGGACCTGCGGGTGCTGGGGGCTGTGCGCACGCGCTGCGTGCCGTGGCGCTTCCGCCGCGGTGAGGCGCCGTTCGAAGGCCAGGACAGCTACGGGATGGGTCCGAACACCTTCGGCGCCGCGCTGCTGCTGGTGTCGCCGGAGGGGCAGGTCGTGGCCGAGACTGCGGCCGTGGAGCCGAACGCGGTGTACGAGTTCCTGCGCGAGACGCTGGCGCGCCACCCGGAGTATCCCGGCGCAGGCGTCCCGGCGCAAGGCGATGCACTCGAGCGCGCGGCCGCGCACCTGCAGCGCGGCGAGCACGAGGCGGCGGAAGCCCTGCTGCAGGGCGATTCTTCCGGGCAGGCACGGCGGCTGCGCGCCGACCTGCTGCGCCGCCGCCGCGACGGCGCGGGCGCGCTGGCGGAGCTGGCGCTGGCGCGCGAAGGCGCTGATCCGGCGTCCGCCGCGGAGCTGGACCTGGAGGAGGCGGAGCTGCGCATCGCCCTCGGGCAGGCCAAGGAGGCCGGGCGCCTGCTGCGCCGGCTGGCGGAGCGCGGCGGCGCCGAAGACGCGGCCGCGGGCTACTGGCTGGGAGCCCAGGCCTGGGAGCGCGAGGACCAGGAGGAGGCGGAGCGCCGCTGGCGCGGCGTGATCCGCGAGCATCCGGACAGCCGCTGGGCCTGGCTGGCCGCGGCGGAGTTGCGCAGCACCGCGTTCGGCCTGACTCCGGACGGTCCCGATCTGCGCTGGCCGGCGCCGCCGCGCCTCGCAGCACTGCGCGTGCCGGAGGGACAGCCGGCCGCCGGCGCTCCGCTGGAGGAAGTGGAGAGCGCAGCCGTGGCCTGGCTGCTCGCGGCGCAGCAGCCCGACGGTTCCTGGATCAGCCCGACCGAGCTGTCCACGGCGCCGTACGAGGCCACGGACTCGATCAAGGACGCGATCAGCGCCCTGTGCGGCATGGCGCTGCTCGCTCAGGACGGGCGCGAGGAGTGCAGGAAAGCGGCGGAGAACGCGCTCGCGTACCTGATGGCCGCGCGCCTGCGCTCCCGGCTCAAGCCGCAGTCGGCTCCGTTCATGGACTACAGCGTGTGGAGCCTGCCGTTCCAGTTGTGGTTCTGTGCCGACGCCTTGGACGCGAAGCTGGGATCGCGCGCCCGCCTGGCCAAGGTGGCCGCGGACATCCTCGACGAGCTGGAGCGCAAGCAGATGCCGGGCGGCGGCTGGAGCTACTTCCGCAGCACCAATCCGGCGGCCGGCGACGCCCCGGCGACGCTGTCCACGAGCTTCGTCACGGCGGCGGAGGTCCTGGCGCTGGTGCGCGCGCGGCAGGCCGGGATCGCGCCGCCGGCCCGGATGCTGGAGGCGGCCCTGGACTGCCTGGAGCGCATGCGCGAGGAACCGGGCAGCTACGCCTACATGCTCGACACCGGGCAGCTCGCGGGCCAGCGCGCCGTCTTCAACGCCGAAGCCGCCGGCCGCGGGCCTCTGATCGAGCTGGCGCTCCTGCGCGGCGGCCGCGGCAGCGTGGAGCGGGTGCGCGCGGCGCTGGAGCGCTTCGGGGAGCATGCCGCGGTCTTCGACCGCCAGCGCGGCAAGGCCCTCATGCACGCCGGACCGGAGGGGCAGGGCTGCCACTACCTGCTGTTCGACTATGCCTTCGCCGCCGCCGCGGCGGCCGAGCTGCCCGAGGCGGAGCGCGAGCCCCATCGTGCCCGCCTGCGCGGGCTGGTGCTCGCCTGCCGCAGCGCCGAGGGCGCTTTCCGCGACACGCCGATCACGGGCTGGGCCTACGGCACGGCCATGGCCTTGCGCGCGCTGGCGGACCTGGCCCCCCCGCGCTGAGGCGATTCAGTCGCCGGTGGGCACGATGCCGGCGTTCTCGACCATCAGCATCACCGTGCGCTGCGGCGCGCGCGTGCGGTGCAGGACGCCCCTGGGCACTACCAGGCCCTGGCGCGGCGCCAGCTCGACCGTGCGCCCCTCCAGGTCCACCAGCAGGCGCCCCTCGACCACGTAGAAGAACTCGTCGTCCTCGTCGTGCTTGTGCCAGTGGTACTCGCCCTGGACCACGCCCAGGCGTACCACCGAGCCGTTCACCTGGCACAGCGTCTGGTTGTACCAGGCATCGGTGCAGGCGTCGACGAGCGCCTGCACCTCCACCACCTCGAGCGGCGCGAAGCGCACGTCCAGGTGCGTGGCGTACGGGTAGGAGGGCGCGGGGTGATCGGCCATGGGCCGCAGCTTACGGCCCGGGCGCGCGCGGCGGTTCCGGTGTAACTTCCTGCGCCCGCGCCGTCTTCCGCTGTGGGAAGGCCATGCAGACCGAGCGCCTGGAGCTGGTGGTGGAGGGGGTCGCGGCCGGCGACGGCGCGCTGGACGTGCGCGCGCTGGCGCCGCTGCTGGCGGCCCTGGGAACGGCCTTCGAGGCGGCCAGCCGCGCCTGCAACGGGCCGTCCGTGGTCGCTTCCGCACGCGTACGCGGCCGGCGCCCGCGCGCATTCAGCGTGGACCTGCAGCTGGAGCAGCGGCCCCTGGAGCGCCTGCCGCCCCTGCTGGCCCACCTGCCGGCGCCGGGGATCCCGGAAGTCGTCGCCCGGATGGGCGAGGCCGGCGCGCACGCTCTGGCACGCCAGCCGGCGCTGCGCCAGGCGTTGCGCGCGCTGGCCGCCGAATGGGAGGGACTGGGGCTGGAGAGCCTGGCGTTGCTGCGCCAGGGCCGCCCGCTCCTGCGCCTGCGCCGGCCGGAGCTGGAGGCGTACGCGGCGCAGGACGGGGCGGTGCTGGTGGAGGAGAGCGTGCGCCGCTGCGAGCTGCAGCCGGTCGCGGTGGCGTTCCGCGAGCGCTACCTGTGGCGCTTCACGGAGGAGGACGGACCGGTGTTCTGCGCGCGCATGCAGGACGCGGAGTTCCAGCGCGCCCTGGAGGCGGGGCAGGTGGCGCTGAGCGCCGGCTCACGCATGCGCGTGGAGTTGCGCACCGCCGTGCGCCGCATCCGCAAGGAGCAGGTCGAGCACGCAGTGCAGCGCGTGCTGGCGGTGGCGCTGCCGCCGCGCCAGGCGCTGCTGTTCCGCGCCCAGGCGCCGCTCAGCGCGCTGGCGTAAGGGACGCGCCCGCTGAGCAGGTCCTCGGGCCGGAGCGCTCCATTACCCGGGGATTGCGTCGAGCCTGGCCGCGAGCACGAAATCGCTGTGCGTGAGGCCGTCGATCTTGTGGGTCCAGATCAGGGCCTGGACGCGGCCCCAGCCCAGCTCGAAGTCGGCGTGATGGCCTTGCTGCTCGCACACCGCGCCGGCCTGGTTCACGAAGCGCAGCGCGGTGGCGAAGTCGGGGAAGCGCCACTCCTTGGCCAGGTGATGGCCGTTGACCACGCGCCAGCCCGGCAGCTGCGCCAGCAGCGGGCCCACCGCCTCCGCGGTGAGGGGCGGCACGCCGCCGCGGCAGGGAACGCAGTGCTGGTCGCGCAGCGCCACGGCGGCTACCACCCGGCCAGGGACACGACCTCGTCCCAGCGCACGCCGAGCGCCGCCTGCGCCGTCCGCGCCAGCGCGGCCGCGTCCGGCAGACGCAGGTGCACCGTCGTGTGGACGTGCTCGTGGGACTGCCCCGGAGCCAGCTCCAGGGCCGGCGACGAGGACTCCAGCTCGAAGAACGGCTCCGGGCCGCCGTGGTTGTAGGAGTTGGCGACGTCGCCGTGGTAGGGCTCGGGGTGCTCCGGGTTCCACAGCTCGTTGACGTACGGCGCCGTGCGGTCCAGGGGGCCGTACTGCACCAGCGTCAGCACGCGCGTGTCCGGGTCGTAAGCGCCCAGCACCGGCTGGGCGTGCTCCGCGTACAGGCCGATCTTGCTGCGGTACTGCGCGTCGGCCCGGAACAGCACGAAGTTGGAGCCACGGCGCAGCCGGTCCGCCGCGAGCGGTCCGAAGTACGCGGTCTGCACCGGGTCGCCGCCAGCGCCGGCGCGGAACGGCGCGATCACGAAGGCGCGCGGCCCGGGCCGGAACATGCTCAGGATCCAGATGCAGGGCAGGCCCGACTCGCGGGCCCAGGCCCGGCCGCCGCGGTTCTCGACCTGGTTGACGCTGCGGAAGGCGACCCATTGCGCCGCGGGCGGCAGCGGCCCGCCGGTCAGGCGCTCGACCTCGGCCGCGGGCGGCGCCTCCACGCGCCGCGTCACGCGCAGCTCGAACGCGGTGCCCAGGCGGTTGCGCAGCTGCATGTCGCGCTGCATCTCCACTGCCGACGCGCTCGCGCGCAGCACGCGGAACGCGCCCTGGTTGAGGTCGGCGGGCACCTGCCAGTTGGCCAGCACCTGCTCCTGCCCCGGAGCGAAGTACAAGGCGTACGCGCCGCCCTCGGGCCCAATCCAGAAGCGGTCTTCGCCGCCGAAGTTCAGGAACGGCGCGCTCGCCGGCGGCTGGCGCACCAGCGCGTGGTTCACGAAGCCCAGGCTCTGGTCGTCGCCCAGCGTGCTGGTCATGACGCGTCCCTGCAGCTGCGGCGCCACCACGAAGCTGCCGGTGCCGCTGTGCAGCAGCAGGACGTCGCCGCGGGAGCGGAGCAGCGCGGCGTCGTCGCGGAAGCTCGTGGAAGGGGGCTGGGCGGCGGAGCAGGCGGCGGTCACGGCCAGGAGCAAGGGAAACGCGGCTGCGGGCCTCATGCACGCAAGATAACGCCGCTCCGATAGGCTGCCGGCATGGCCCTGGAGCATCTTTCCCGGCTGCGTCGCGCCCGGCGGCGGCGCCAGTCCTCGTACGACCGCAGCGGGGGCAACGACGACTTCGCCGGCATCGCCGCCGGGGCCGCGCACCGGCTGGGCGAGCTGGAGGGCCCGGGCGTCATCCGCCACCTGTGGATGACCGCCATCGGGCCGGACCCGGACCTGCTGCGCATGGCCAGCCTGCGCATCTGGTGGGACGGCGCGGCGCAGCCGAGCGTGGACGCGCCCTTGAGCGATTTCTTCGGCGTCGGCTTCGGCGCGACCGCGAACTTCGCCAGCCTGCCGCTGCACATGGCGCCGCAGGACGGCAGAGGCATGAACTGCTTCTTCCCGATGCCGTTCCGCCGCGGCGCCCGCGTCGAAGTGCTCAACGAGAGCGACCAGCCGATCTCCCACTTCTATTACTACCTGGACTGGGAGCAGGGCGACGCCGTCGCCGAGGACGAGGCCTACTTCCACGCCTGGTTCAACCGCCAGAACCCCACCGACGGCATCTCCGACGCCGGCCTCAGCAATCGCGACTACCAGCTGGGTGGCACCAACCCGGCCGGCGCCGGCAACTACGTCGTGCTGGATTGCGCCGGCCGCGGCCACTACGTCGGCTGCGTGCTCAGCGTGCACAACCTGCGGCTCACCGAGCAGCACAACTGGTACGGCGAGGGCGACGACATGATCTTCATCGACGGCGAGGAGCACCCGAGCCTGCACGGCACCGGCACGGAGGACTACTTCAACGGCGCGTGGTGCCCCAGCCAGGCGTACTGCGGGCCCTACGCCGGCATCACCCTGCCCGGCGGCGTCAACTACGGCGGGCGCTCCAGCATGTACCGCTTCCACGTGGAGGACCCGGTGATGTTCGAGCGCCACATCCGCGTCACGATCGAGCACGGACACGCCAACCGCCGCAGCGACGACTGGTCCTCCGTCGCCTACTGGTACGCCGAGCGCCCGGGCGTGCCGCAGCTGGCGCGCATCCCCGCGTCCGCGCGCCGGCCGTATCCGCCGGACCACGCGCCGGGCCTGGCCTGCACCGAGTAGCCGCGTGGGCCGTGTCGCCGACTTTCCGGACGTGCTGCGCCTGCGCGGCCCGGACGGGCGTGTGACCGGCCTGTTCAGCGACTGCGGCGCCTGGTTCGGCGTCACCTGGGGCGAGCGCGCCCACCTGGAGCTGCGCACGTTCTGGAACGAGCGCGCGCACGCGCTGCAGCTGACGCCCGCGCCGGTGCGCGCGCGGCGCGTGTGGGCCGATCGCCTGGAGCTGGAGCACGCGGACGGCGCGCAGGCGCGCGTCGGTTTCGCCTCGGCCGACGCGCTGGTGATCGAGCACGTGCACGCGCAGCCGCCGCAGCCGGCCACCGAGCTGCCGTTCTCGGTGGCGCGCGTGGGCGAGCGCTGCTGGCGCGTGGTGGTGGTGCCGGAGGGCGGCGCGGTGGCGGACGCCGACTGCTTCGAGCGCAACCGCCGCCGCTGGGACCTCTGGTTCGAGCGCGCGTTCGCGCCGCACGCCGCGCGCGCGCAGCCGGCGGACACGGCGCTGGCGCGGGCCGTGGCCACGCTGTTCTGGAACTGGCGCGCGCCGCGCCGCGAGCTGGCGCACGCGGGCGTCATTCCGTCGCCGTTCGCCTACCTCGGCTACTGGGGCTGGGATTCCTGGAAACACGCGCACGCCCTCAGCCGGCTGGAGCCGGCACTGGCGGCCGAGCAGCTGCGCGCCATGTTCTCGCGCCAGCGCCGCGACGGCATGGTCCCGGACACGGTCATGCCGCGGGCCAGCCTGGACAACTGGAGCAACTCCAAGCCGCCCATGGCGGGATGGGCCCTGGAAGCGGTGTGGCGCCACGGCGGCGACCGCGGGCTGGTGGCGGACCTGTATCCGCGCAACGCGGCGTTCCTGGCCTGGTGGCGCCAGCAGCGCGGCAGCGGCGGCGAGCCCTTCCTGCGCTGCGGCGGAGTGGATCGTGAGACCGCGGCCTGGGACAGCGGCTGGGACGATTCGGTGCGCTTCGCCGGCGCGGAGCTGGAGAGCGGCGTGGGGCCCTGGCGGCTGTTCGACCTGTGGCAGCCGGACCTGAACGCCTACCTGCTGGCGGAGTACCGGGCCATGGCGCGGCTGGCTCCGAGCGCCGGCGCGGACCCGGCGCCCTGGGAGGAGCAGGCGCGGCAGCTGCAGGTGCTGCTGCGCGAGCGCCTGTGGGACGAGTCCGTGGGAGCGTTCGTGGACCGCCGCGCGCGCGACGGCGCCAGCACCGGCGTCCTGAGCGCGGCGGCGTGGCTGCCGGCGTGGGCGGGCGCGGCCAGCGCGCGGCAGCAGGCGCGCCTGGCGCAGACGCTGTCCGATCCGCGCCACTTCGCGACGCCGCTGCCGTTCCCGGCGCTGGCCGCGTCGGCGTCCGGCTTCGATCCGGACGGCTACTGGAACGGCGCCGTGTGGCTGGATCACGCCGCGCTGGCGCTGCACGTGCTGGGGCCGGCCGGCGCGGAGCCCGCGCGCCGGCTGTGGGACGCGGCCGCGGACGGCGGCGCGCTCTACGAGTGCTACTCGCCGCTAAGCGGGCGCCCGTGCGCCGGGCGGCGCGAAGCGGTGCCGCAGTTCTCCTGGAGCGCGGCGGCGCTGCTGGAGATGGCCGCCGGCGGACCGGAGCCCGCGCCGACCGGATAGAATTGCGCGCGATGCCGACCGTGCGCCGCATCCGGCCGGTGCGCTTCCTGCCGAGCCTGGCCACGCTGGCCAACCTCGCCTGCGGCGTCGGGGCCTTGATGTACCTGATGGACGCCGCGCGCACCGGCAACCTGCACCTGCTGACCCGCGCCGGCTGGCTGCTGGTGCTCGCCACCGTGTTCGACGCCCTGGACGGGAAGCTGGCGCGCCTCACCCGCGGCACCAGCAGTATCGGCGCGCAGCTCGACAGCCTGGCCGACCTGGTGACGTTCGGCGTGGTGCCGGCCATGCTGGCGCGCAGCCTGGTGATCCTGGACGGGCCGGCTCACGAGATCCGCATGCATCCGCGGCTCCTGGTGGTCGCGCCCATCCTGTACGCGCTGTGCGCGGCACTGCGCCTGGCGCGCTTCAACGTGCAGCACGCCAACGAGGAGGGGGACGCCGACCACGGCGACTTCGTGGGCCTGCCCTCGCCGGCGGCGGCGGCGCTGCCGATCGCCATGGTGCTGTTCTACTTCGGCCTGAACGATCCGAGCTTCCTGCTGCACCCCGGCCCGGAGGCGCAGTTCACGCTGCGCGAGGTCATCCTGCGCGCCCTGCCCTTCGTGCTGGTCCTCAACGGCGCGCTCATGGTCACGCGCATCCGCTACCCGCACTTCATGGCCTGGCTGAGCCGCCAGCGCCGCCCCTTCCCCTGGCTGGCGGAGATCCTGGTCATCGGCGGGCTGCTGCTGATCGAGCCGGAGCTGGCCCTGCTGCTGGCGAGCCTGGTGTTCCTCGTGGTTCCGGCGCTGACGGCCCTGTACCGGGCGGTGTTCCGGCGGGGGGCGAGCGCCGAGCACCTCGAGACTCGCTGAGACTCCATGAGCGACGTGTTCGTGGGGCTCGGCTCGAACCTGGGTGACCGGACGGCGCACTTGCGCTACGCCCTGCGCGCCCTGCACGGATTGCCGGGCACGCGCCTGGCCGCGGTGAGCCGCCTGCACGAGACCGCTCCCGCGGGCGGGCCGCCGCAGCCGCCGTACCTGAACGCGGTGGCGCGCCTGGAGTCGTGCCTGCGCCCGGTCCAGCTCCTGGCGCGCCTGCAGCGCCTGGAATGGCGGCGCGGCCGGGTGCGGCGCGAACGCGACGGTCCGCGCACCCTGGACCTGGACCTGCTGCTCTACGACGCGGCGCGCTGCAGCGACGCGTACCTGACCCTGCCGCACCCGCGCCTGGAGCAGCGCCGCTTCGTGCTGGAGCCCTTGTGCGAGCTGGCGCCGGTCCTGGTCCTGCACAGCGGCCGCACCGTGCGCGAGTCCCTGCGCGCGCTGCCGGCATGATCCTACGCCTGCGCACGCGCGAGGAGCTGGCGCGCTGGCGCGCGCGGCTGGCGCCGGGAGCCGCGCTCGGCTTCGTGCCCACCATGGGCGCACTGCACGCCGGCCACCAGTCGCTGGTGGTGGCGGCGCGGCGCGAGTGCGACGCCGTCCTGGCCTCGGTGTTCGTGAACCCGCTGCAGTTCGACCAGCGCGACGACTTCGAGCGCTATCCCCGCACCGAGGACGCCGACTGCGAGCTTCTGCACGCCAGCGGCGCGGACGCCGTCTATCTCCCCGCCGCCGCCGACGTGTACCGCCCGGGTGCCGCCGCGCGCGTGCTGCCGGGGCCGGCCGGGGCCGATTTCGAGGGCCGCCTGCGGCCCGGCCACTTCGCCGGCGTGCTCACGGTGGTGCTCAAGCTGCTGCAGCGCGCGCGGCCGCACCGGGCCTATTTCGGCGAGAAGGACGCCCAGCAGCTGTTCCTGGTGCGCGAGCTGGTGGCCGATCTGGACGTGCCGGTGGCGATCCGCCCGTGCCCGACCGTGCGCGAGGCCGACGGGCTGGCGCTGAGCAGCCGCAACGCCCGCCTGGACGCGGCCGCGCGCGCGCAGGCACCGGTCCTGTTCCGGGCGCTGCGGGCCGCGGTTGCGCTGTACGCCGCCGGCGAGCGCCGCCCGCCCGCGCTCGAGCACGGCATGCGCACGGTCTATGCCGCCGCCGGAATCATCCCCGATTACGCCGCCGTGGTGGACGATGCCACCTTCCTGGCGCCGCAGGACGGCGCTGGGGCCGATGCCGGCGCCTGGCGCGCCATCACCGCGGCCCGCATCGGCGGCACGCGCCTCCTGGACAACCTGGCGCTGGCGGCATGCTGACGAGCTGGCGCCTGCCGGCCAAGATCAACTGGAGCCTGCACGTGCTGGGCCGGCGCGCCGACGGCTACCACGAGCTGCGCTCCTGGTTCGTGGCCCTGAGCCTGTGCGACCGCCTGGTGGCGGTTCCAGGCGTCTCCGGCCCCGTGCAGGTCACGGGCGAGGCGGCGGCCGGGGTGCCCGCGGGCGCGGCGAACCTGGTGGCGGCGGCGGAGCAGTCCTGGCGCGCTGCCGGCGGCGCGGCGCCACCCGTGCGCTGGCTGCTGGAGAAGCGCATTCCGGCGGGCGCCGGGCTGGGCGGCGGCAGCAGCGACGCCGCGGGCGCGCTGCGCGCCCTGGAGCACCACGCCAGCCGCGCCCTGGGCCCGGAGGCCTGCGCGCACCTAGCGGCCGCGCTGGGCAGCGACGTCCCGTTCTTCTTCTCCGGCGCGGACGCCGAGCTGCGCGGCGGCCGCGGCGAGATCCTGCTGCGCCGCGCGCCCGTGCCGCGCCTGCGCGTCGCGCTTGCCGTCCCGCCGTTCCCGGTGTCCACGGCCGCGGTGTACGCGGCCTTCGCGGCCGGTGCCGTGCCGGGGCAGCTTCCGGCGGACCTGGCGGCGGAATCGGCAGCGGCGGCAGCGGCGGCAGCGCTGCCGGCGCGGCCGGCGGGCAACGACCTGGCCGCCGCCGCTTACCGTGCGTTCCCGGAGCTGGCGCGCTTCGCGCAGCGGCTCGCGGCCTTCGCGCCGTTCCAGCTCAGCGGCAGCGGCGGCGCGCACTTCGCGCCGCTGCCGGAAAGCGGCCTGGATGTGGCAGCATTGCGCGCCGCCTTGCCGCCGGGATCCCGCGTGCTGCTGACCGAGCTGCAGCACGGTCCCGTCGTGGCGGCGCAGCCGTCCGCATGAAACGCGCCCGCCGACCTCCGCGCCCGAGGCGCCTGACCCTGGTGGTCGGGACCGGCCGCGTGGGCCTGGCGCTGGCGTACGCTCAGGCGCGCTACGGCGACGTGGTGCTGCTGCTGGGGCGCCGGCGCGGCCCGTGGACGCGCTGGGCCGCGCGCCAGGGCATCGAAGGCCTGACGCAGCTCGAGGCCGGCCGCCACGCTCCGGACCTGGTCCTGCTGGCCGTGGCGGACGAGGCGCTGGCGCAGGTCGCGGGCGAGGTCGCCGCCGCGCTGGCGCCGCAGCCGCGGCGCCTGGTGGCGCACGTGAGCGGCCTGCACGGGCTGGGCCCGCTCGCGCCCTTCGCCCGCCGCGGCGCCGCCGTGGCCGCCCTGCATCCGGTGCTGCCGTTCTCCGGTCCCGACCAGATGCTCCTGGACCTGCAGGGCGCGCCGGTCACCGTGCTCGCGGGCCGCGGCGCGCGCGCCCGTTCGCTGCAGCTGCTGGCGCGTTGGGGCGCGCGGCCGCTGCTGCTGCGGCCGGGCGTGGACCGGCGCCGCTACCACCTGGGCTTGTCGCTCGCCGCCAACCACGTCACGGCGCTGCTCGCCTGGTCGGAAGCGCTGCTGGCGCCGGCCCTGCGCGCACAGGCGCGCCGCGGCGCGTGCCGTCTGGCCGCCGCCGCGGTGGCGCGCGTGCAGGCGCTGGGCCCGGAGCAGGCCCTCACCGGCCCG
>SHNF01000016.1 GCA_004295085.1 Planctomycetota bacterium
CGGGCGCGAAGCGAGTCATGGTGGAGTCCGTGCGAGTCGAGCACCGCAGCTCCACCGATGACGGTTACCCCCACTCCCGGTTACGCTTCGTCTCCACAATTACGACCCACGCAAGAGGGCCAGTTTCTTCGGTGTCTCAGCGCGCCGGGGCGCGCAGCAGGCGCCACTCGGCCGTCGCCATGACCTCCGGCTCGGCCATTCCGGTGGCGAGCCATGCGTCCAGGAGATCGTCCCCCGTCCCTCCCAGGAACGGGCTCGCGCCCTGGTTGGCGAGGTACAGGAACTGCACGTACTCCCAGCTCGTCGGCTGGTACAGCAGCTCGATGTAGGCGCGCACCGCGCCGGCGGGCGGATCGAGCCGCAATTCGTCCCAGGCGAGGTAATGGCCGCCCGGGCCGGGTGCGCCATACTGCGTCTCGGGGACGGGCAGGATGTTCCGCGACGTCGCCTCGTCGTAGGACATGAGGTAAGGCGGGATCCGGTTGTCGCGCAGCACCTCGTTGTTGAGGACGAAGTGGAAGGTCGGCGCTGCCGACCCGGCCGGCCAGGCCGCGACATCGCCCAGCGTCAGGACGACCGCGCCGCTGACGCGGTCGTAGGACAAGGGCATTGAGGCCGGCAGACCGAGCGTGAGGAGCTCGGCCGCCCATTCCTGAGTGATCCCGTGCTCCGCCTGGTAGACGCGCGTGCGCGGCCCCTCCGGATCGAGCAGGCTCCGCACGATGAGCGGGCTTCCGTTCAGCAGCACCACCATGTCGCCGTAGGCGCCGTCCTCGCGCAGGAGCGCGCCGCCGATGCCGTGCCAGCGCACGCGCAGCCAGGCGCGCCGTCCTTCCGGATAGCCGGTGAGGAGCTTGTGTCCGGTCAGGTTGTAAATGCGCAGGCGGTTGCCGGTCACCGCCAGCACGGCCGCCTCGCGCAAGTTGTGCCGCGCTCGTTCCACTCCGGCCTGCAGGCCGCTCACCTCGCCCGCCGTCAGGCCGCCGCCGAGCCGCAGGCGTCCGGCAGCGTCCAGCCACAGGATCGCCTGCGGCGCCCAGGCGTTGCCACCGGTCAGGTCGTGCGCGGGCAGGTCCACCCGGAAGGGAACGCCGGACTTGTTGCACCCGTAGCCCTGCTCCGGCCGCATGTGGCAGCTCTGGCACGAGAAGCTGCGCGGCGTGCCGTCCGCATAGTTGCCCGACGGCGTCGAAGCCAGGGCGGCCGCCCACGCCTCCTCGATGGCGCCGTCCTGGAACTCCGGCGGCAGACTGCCGTAGGCGGACATGGTCAGCGAGGAGAGCTCACTGGACTGGTGCTCGCTGAAGGTCCGCTCGACGATGCCATAGGCGTACGGGAAGTTGTTGAACGCGGCCTTGCCGTCCACGGGAGCGCCCGGCACGCCGCTGTAGCTGCCGGAGGGAAGCGGCACCTGTCCGCCGTTGTTGTGGGCCAGGTCGCCCACCAGGGGATTGCTGACGTCGTGACAGGTGCCGCAGAACTCGGACTCGCGGTGGAAGCGGGACGCCAGGAACTGGTGCCGCGCTCCGGCGTCGGAATAAGGACCGAGCTTGTCGGCCCCGCCCCAGAACACGTACATGCCGCCGCCGTAGTAGCCGATCGGCGGCTGCCCCTCGTCGTTGGCGAGGAAGGGCGCGAACTGGTCCCCCATGTGCTCGGAATCGTCCGGGTTCACGAGCCGGTGGCAGACGTCGCACTCCACGCCGTGCTCGTCCGAGGCCGCGAGGCCGCTGCCGTCGGTCGGCGTGGACCGGCCCTCCAGCCATCCGGCCGGCGCGTGGCAGCGCAGGCACAGGTCTCCTGCGCCGGCGAAGTCCTGCTCCACCACGGCCACGCTGGCCCAGAACAACGGATCACGCCCGGCGTGGGCCATCATCGAGCCGCGCCAGTTGTGCGCGGGCTCCACGGCCGTGTCGTAGCCGCCATGGCAATTGTCGCAGCGCTCAGGTCGCTCGAGGCTGCCTGCCTGGCCCGGCTGGGTGCCCGGCTGCTGGATGTCAGTCGGAATCTGGGCGGGCAGCGGGACCGCCAGGCCAAGGCAGGACAGCAGAATCATCGAGGGGAAAGACCAGGAACGCATGGCTACACCGGGCGTTGGACGCCGGCTCCAGCGCTGCTCCCTGCAGCGCCGGGAGACACCGCGGAATAAACCACGGATCCGCGCCGGCAAGGGACAAACCCGCCGCAAGCGGGCGCGTTCGCACGGCGGCATTGCGCAGCTCACGGCCTGCGGGGCCGCGCCGCGACCTGCAGGCCGACGGCCGTACGACCAAGCAGTCCGGCAGAAGGCTGCCGGACTGCTCCCTTGCGTCCTCTCCCGGCCGCTCCCGCGCGCTACGGCGCCGGGGGATTCGGTCCGATGAAGTAAGGCCGCATCATCTCGTTGTCCTCGTGCTCGACGATGTGGCAGTGCCAGACGTAGAGCCCGGGGCGGTCGTACAAGGCCTTCACGCGCGTGATCTCGCCCGGATAGGCGATGACGGTGTCCTTGAAGCCCGTCTCTCCGGGCTCGGGCCCGTAGGGAGAGCCGCCGAACGGCTGCCGATCGACGACCTCGAACTGCACCTCGTGGATGTGGATCGGGTGCGCGTCCTCGGTGAAGTTGTACATCTCCCACACCTCGATGGCGCCCAAGGCCGGGTGCTCGGTGATCGGGTCATCCCAGCCGAGCGTGACCGGCGTGCCGTTGTACGTTCCCAGCAGTGCCGCAATGGGACCCTCGAAGCCCGGGAACTCGGACTCCTCCTCGTTGAGCGAGACCTGGCGCGTGTTGGTCGCCGGCCCGAGCGGCGAGAGGTCGGGGAGCACGAGCTGGTCCGGCGGCGTGCTCAGATCCGGTCCCGTCAGGGGGACGACCCGCAACTGCATCACCTGGCCCGTCGTGTTCGGGTCAGCCACCGGGAAATCAATGCCGGGAATGCCGCCGCCAAACGGCTCGTCCGGGCCGATGTTCTTGAGGAGGATCTCCGTGCCTTCGGGGTACCCCGTGAGGTCGACGATGACATCGGCTCGTTCGGCGGGGCTGAGCAGCAGCCGGCCGAGCTGCACCGGGGCCGGCAGGAAGCCTCCGTCCGCGCCGATCTGCCAGAACTTGAGGTTGGGGTCGCTGAACTCGAGGATGAGGAAGCGCGAGTTGCACCCGTTCAGGAGACGGAAGCGATACCGGCGCGGCTCGACCTCGAGGTAAGGCCAGGTGCGGCCGTTCACGACCGTGGTGTTCCCGAAGAACTCGGGGTTCCAGATCGGCGATACGTCGCTGTGGGGGATGTACGGCCCCTCGAAGCCGTCGAAGAACTCCCGGCTGTCCGGGTAGAACAGCGCGCCGCTGCCGTCCTTCTTGAACGAGCGGTCCTGGATCGCGATCGGGATCTCGTAGTACCTGGTTCCCGGCGGGTCCCCGAGCGCGGGCGCGGGCCCCGGCAGCACGCCGTCGGGAAGATCGCGGTCGCCGCCGCGCAGGAGGTAGAAGCCGGCCGGGCCGGCGTACACGTTCAGCCGGGTCATTCCGAGCGTGTGGTCGTGGTACCACAGCGTCGACGCGTCCTGGTCGTTCTCGTACTGGAACACGGCCGTGCCGGGAGTCCATGCCTGCCCCGTGCGCGCCTGGGCCTTGGCCCCGAAGCGTCGGTACCAGCTGCCGAACCAGGCGAAGCCACCGGGAATGTTCTTCGCCTTCGGGAGGTACCAGGCTTCCGCATACCCGTCGCTCTCCTCGTGCGTGTGTCCGCCGTGGAGGTGAGTGACGATCGGGACGGGCCCGGTGTAGGGAGGAGGCGTCGAGCTGAAGTCCGGTCGCATGTCCCGGCCGGCCGGTCCTCCCGGCGGATTCGCCCAGTGCAGGGTCGGATCGACCGGCAGCAGGTGCGGCAGATACCGGCCGTCGGCGTCGACGAGCCCATTGATCCACTTCACGCGCACGGCTTGCCCGTGCCGGGCCTCGATCGTGAACGCGGGGTAATTGAACGTTTCCGGGTGGTTGACCGAACCGTAGCTCCACACCGTCGTCATGGGGTACGGCGGCGGCAGGATCTGCTGGCGGAACTGGCGCACGGCGATCTCGTAGTAGTCGACCTCCACCGCGGGCGTGAGCGGCGGGGTCTGCGGCATCGCCGGTGGAATGACCAGAGGCAGCTCGTATTTCGGGATCGACCCGGAATCGAGGCAGTTCCATGATCTCTGCCTGGAGAAGACCCGCCGGATCCCATTCCAGGGAGCCAGGAACCCGGCCCCCACCATCCCACTCGTCCTCAGGAATCCTCGCCTTGTGAACATGGCCCACCTCCTTGGTGCTCACTTCGCGGACGGATGACAGGACGAGTCTAAACCACAGGCAGTCGCCATCAAGGCCGTTAACAGACTCTCACCGTGCCTCGAGCACTCGAGTCGATGTGAACTCGAGACCGCCTCCCGGCCAGCTCCAGGCGCCCGTCAAGGTGTTCCGGTCCGCGCTGAAGCGGCCGTGGAAGGCCACCTCCGAGCCGCGCTGACCGCCCCAGATGCTGAGCGTGCCCTCGCCCGCCTCCCACACGAAGTCGGAGGTGTTGCCGGCGCTGTCGTAGAAGCGCGAGGTGATCTCGGCCGCGGGCTCCTCGCCGGCCTGCCGCTGGTGGCCGATGACCTCGATGCCCTGGACGCGCTGCTCTCCGTGCATCAGGTCCACGCGCTGGATCAGGAAGTGCCCGCCCTCCAGCCACTCGAAGCGCACCTCTCCGTGCACCGCCCCGCCGCCGCCCGTCACCTTCCACGTGCCGACCATGATGCCGAGACGCTCCAGCGCCGCCGAGCGGCCGGCCGGGGCCGCGCCGGGCGCCGGAGACGCCTCCGAGTCCGCCTGCGGCCGCGGCGCCACCTGCTGGAAGAGCTCGGTGCGCCACTTGGCGGGATCGCGCTCCAGGCCAGGATCGGTCCAGTAGACCTCCCAGGGGCCGCCCTGCGGCGTCAGCCCCTCCGCCGCCACCCACTGCGCCAGGAGCTCGTGGGTGCGCGACAGCTCCTCGTAGGGGCCGACGTGCATCCCGGACACGACCTCGCCGCCGGGCAGCGACGACAGCTTCACCCGGCCGTTGCCGTCGAACTTCCCGCTGACCGGGATGCCGGCCTCGAGGTCGATCTCGTCGCCGAAGGCGTGATAGCGCGTGAAAGGCGCTCCGGCCGGCGCGACCTGCACGCGGTTCAGGTGGCCCATCACCTCGGGAAAGATGATCGCGAGCTGCTGCTGGAGCTGCTCCGGCTTGCAGCGGACCCGCACGCTCGCGGTCAGCGTCTCCTTGCGCTGCGTGACGGCGAAGCCGGGATCGTTGGCCGCCTTCCCCGACGCGATCCGCGCCAGCTCCGCGAACACCGCGTCCTCGGGCTGGAAGGGGTCGCCCTGCGGCTTCGCGTGGGTCTCCAGGCTCTCGCAGGTGATGGCGAGCACCCCCTGGTGGTCCGGCGGCCCGAAAGTCAGGCGGGTCCGGAAGGGGAAGCGCACCCCGGCGACGGTCCTCCAGTCGGAGTAGTCCATGACCAGCCGCTGCCAGCCGGCCCCGCTGAGGGTCGCGTAGACCGCGACCGCCACCAGCTCCTTGCTGTCCCGGTCCAGCCACCAGACGTCCGGCGCCGGCGCCTCCTCGCCCGGCACGGCCTCGAGACCGAGCTCCGCGGGCGGCTTCGGCAGCATCGCCAGCTCGTAGCAGGCGCGCTCGCCCACCTGCGTCTCGCCCACCAGCTCGGCCCTGGCGTAGACCTCGCGCCAGTCGCGGTGGCGGCCCAGCGCGAACAGGCGCACGTCGGCGGCGGCGCTCCAGCCCTTCTTGATCTCCACTCCGCCGGTCCCGCTCATCCAGTACAGCTTGCCGTTGGTGCAGCGCACCGCCGGCGGCACGCCCTCGAACGCCACCTCCTGGCGCGACCGGCCGTCCGGCGCCAGCAGGTCCGTGAAGCTGCCGACCGCCGGATAGTCTTCGAACTTGACCTTGCCGCGGCTGCGCACGGTTCCGAGGCCGGCCAGCGCCGCCGGATCGCCCAGCCCGGCGCGCTGCGCCGCGAGCAGGCTGGCAGGGTCCTGGAGCAGGGGCGGAAGTAGCAGGAGGAGCGCAGAAGTCATGGGTGGAGCCTGTTTGCTGGCGTGATGGATCGGGTCCATCCCTCCGTACGATAAGGTCGTTCCCCTTCATCACCAGGACCCGGGAATCCCTCGCACCATGGCCACGCAGGAGGCGCTCGCCGGAGGCCGGTTCCCGGACACGCGCTGGTCCCTGGTGCTCGCCGGCGACCGCCAGCTCGCGCTCGAGCACCTGGCCGCCGCCTACTGGAGACCGGTCTACGGCTACGTGCGCGCGCGCTGGGCGCGCAGCGAAGCGGAGGCCCTTGACGCCACCCAGGACTTCTTCCTCCATCTGCTCGAGGGCGAGCTCCTCAGCCGCGCGGACCCCGGCCGCGGCCGCTTCCGCGCCTACGTGCGGGCCGCGCTCGGGAACTTCCTGACCGACGAGCACCGCCGCAACGGCGCGCAGAGCCGCGGCGGCGGGCGCCGGCCGCTGCCGATCGACTGCGGCGGCCCCGACACGCTGCCGGACACCCGCGGACAGTCTCCCGACGCCGCCCTCGACCGGCTCTGGCGCGCCGAGCTGCTGGCGCGCGCCGCCGGCGAGCTGGAGCGCGAGCTCAAGGCCGAGGGCAAGGACACCTGGTGGCTTCTCTTCAGGGACCACTTCCTGTCGGATGACGGCTTCAGCCACGCGCAGCTCGCGGAGCGCCACCGGATCACTCTCGTCGACGTCTCCAACTGGCTCACGCGCGGGCGCGCGCGCTACCGCGACACCCTCATCAAGCTCGTCCGCGACACCGTCGAGACCAAGGAGGCGCTGGCGGCGGAGCTCGACTGGCTGCTGCAGGAGAAGGCACCGTGAACCCCAGCGCGCCCGAGCTCGGAGCTGCGGCGCTGGAGCGGCTGGCGCAAGTGGCTCGGGACGCCGCCAGCCCCACCGACGCGCTTGCGCGCTATGAGCTCGGGCGCGAGCTCGGCCGCGGCGCCATGGGCGTCGTGGTGGAGGCGCGCGACCTGCATCTCGACCGCACGGTCGCGCTCAAGCTCCTCTCCCGCACCGCCGAGCTTTCGGCCGACGCCCGCGCCCGCTTCCTGCGCGAGGCGCGCGCCGCCGCGCGCCTGAGCCACCCCGCGATCGCCGCGGTCTACGACGCCAACGAGGCCTTCATCGCCATGCAGCTCGTGGATGGCCTCGACCTCGCCACCCGCCCGGTCCGCGATCCGCGCCTGCTCGCGACGCTGCTCCGCGACGCCGCCCTGGCCGTCCACTACGCCCACTCGCAGGGCATCGTGCACCGCGACCTGAAGCCGGCCAACCTGATGGTCACCGGCGACGATCCTCCCCGGATCATGGTCACCGACTTCGGCCTGGCCAAGGCCACCGAGCTCGGCCCCACCCTCTCGCGCTCGGGCACCATCATCGGCACGCCCGCCTACATGGCGCCCGAGCAGGCGCTCGGCGACGGCGCGGCGGTGGACGCGCGCGCCGACGTCTACGGGCTCGGCGCCACGCTCTTCGAGCAGCTCGCCGGCCGCCCGCCCTTCCAGAGCGAATCCGTGCTCGAGGTCCTGCGCCAGGTGGTCGAGGAAGAACCTCCTCCGCTGCGCTCCCTCGTCCCCGCCATCGACCGCGACCTCGCGACCATCACGCACAAATGCCTGGCGAAGGCGCCGGAGCAGCGCTACGCCAGCGCGCTCGCGTTCGCCGGCGACCTGGACCGCTGGCTCTCGGGCGAGATGATCCTGGCGCGCCCGCCTTCGCTCCTCTACCGCGCGCGCCGCTTCCTGGCCCGCCGCCAGGGCCAGCTCGCGGCCGCCGGCGCCGCCGCAGTCCTCGCACTCCTCCTCTTCGCCCCCTTCTGGCTGCAGGCGCGCGAGCGGCGCGCCTCGGCCGAGAGCGCGCTGGTCCTGGCGGAGAACGTCAACCGCGCGCTGGACGACGCGCGCGCGTTGCGCGCCGGCAGCCGTCCGGCCGAGGCCGCCGCGATCCTCGACGAGGCCGTGGCAGCCACGCTGGCCTTCACCGAGAGCGCCGACGTCGGCCGCGCGCAGCTCTTCCTCGGCCGCCTCTACCGCGCCCAGGGCCGCATGCAGGAAGCCGAGCACGCCTTCGACCGCGCGCTGGAGCTGGACGAAACCCTCTCCGAGGCGCGCTTCGAGCGCGGCATGGCGCGCGCGGTCCTGGTGCGCGAGGGCACGCAGCCCCTCCAGCCCTTCCCGCCGCCGATGGAGGAGCTGCGCGCGGCGGCACTCGCCGACCTCGCCGCCACCCCCGCCGCGGAAGGCCCGGTCGCCTCCGCCGACCGCAGGCTCGGCCAGGGCCAGCTCGCCTGGCTGCGCGGCGAGCTGAAGCTGGCCGAGCGCCTGTGCCAGGACGCGATCGAGCTGGAACCGGCCCAGGTCGAGGCGCGCCTGGTGCTGGCCCGCATCGCGTCCGAGAACCACGACGACGCCCGCGCCATGTTCCTCGCCGCCGAGGCCGTGGACGTGATGGGCGGCATGGGCCAGGTCTACCGCGGGCGGCTGCAGGTCGGCTCCGCCGCCATCGAGCCCACCTGGATCCGCCTCCCGGGCCGCCGCGAGATCGTCCTCGACCTCCGCAAGGCCGCCTCCGCAACACCAACCTCAGCACTGGCCAGCGGCGCGCTGGCGCTCGAGGGCCTCGAAGCCGGCGCCCGCGCGCTCGCCGCCAACGACCCGACCACCGCGCTGCGCGAGCTCGAGACCGCCGACAGCCACCTGACCCGCGCCCTCAACTACGCCGACGCCGACCCCGTCCTCCTCGCCGCCCGCGGCGTCTGCTCGCAGCTCCGCGACGAAGCCCTCATCAACCTCCAGCGCGCCCCCGAAGCCGCGCAAGCCCGCTCCGCCGCGCTCCAGGACCTCACCACCGCCGCCCAGCTCGGCTCCCCCGAAGTCCGCGCCGTCTCCTGGTGGAACCAGAGCCTCTTCCACGACCGCCAGACCCGCCTCGCCCTCCTCTCCGGCAACGCCGCCGCCGCCGCCACGGCCCGCCAGCAAGCCGCCGACCTCCTCTCTCGCGCCCTCGCCGCGGCGCCGGCGGGCAGCGATCTGGCGGCATGGCTCAGGGAGTAGCCGAGCGCGCCGTGACCACGGGGCCACCCGTTCGCTACACTTTTCCCCAGCAGTTGTTACCAATGAGACAATGGACCGTACAACCCCCTTGTCCAGGGATCGCATGCCCTCTGTAGACATATGCGCGGCCTACAGCACCCCACCCCATGACATGGAGATTTGCAACCGCGTGGCTTCATCGGCTGTGAAGCTGCGGCGGCCTCGCGTCCGTTCGGCAGACCTGTCTCGCCCACCCATGATCAGCCAGGACTGGAACGTACTCAGAGGATGAGCAATGCTGTCATTCGCGACGGAGTTGCCCATTGACCACGCCCACAATCCAGGCGACTTCCTTGGCACAGTTGAGAAGTGGATCCTAGGGTCACCCCATACGCGCCTAGTTGCGGGCGACCTCGTAGCACTTGCCACTGAGTCCGAAGCGCGTATCCAGTGCGACAATGAGTCCATCGACACACTTCGAGTTGTGGACACGGAGGAGCAGGCTGCCGGCATTAGGCATGTTCGGCGCGACGGTGGGCTGGAGTGGATCATGACTGCTGTGTTCTCGCGTACAGAAGCGGACACCTGGGTTGGCGTGAGGGTGTCTTGCGAGTCCAGTCATCCGGCAGCCCGGTTGCCTCCTGCGAAGAAGCCGGTTCTCATCAAGACCATCCTTGAGACGCTAGGCGGCGCCTGCGATGGAGTGCTTCTTGTCAGCGACTCCGCGACTTACCTCGACAACACGGACATCGCACTCGCCGCTCGCTTGATTCGTGGCCAATCTGGGTGTCGCCTGCCCATCGTTTACGTTAGCGCTGGGTTTCAGGGCAACCACATCGTAGAGCCCGCCCGCTTGGCGCGTGGGCTTGCGGGCATGGCCCATGTTGTTGTTGAACCGAATCGAGCATTTTCGTTGCGTTTGAAGGTCGAAGTTGGCTCCTCGAATGTGTACGGCGGGACCATCGGTATCTATTGGCCGGATGGTGGTGGTAGGCGCTCGTTCTTCCTTGGAGGGGAGTATGCCTCTCCAGGAGGAGTCGCACGAGGGATCTTTGATGAGATCCGCACGGCCCTCACAAACAGAAGGCCATTCGACAGGTGCACCTGGGCGTATGTTCAAGAGAACGCCTCGCGCCAAATGATTCGGGCGCTTCAGGCATCAGGGTCCCAAGAAGTAGAAAAGTACATCCAAACGTTCGACAAGGAAGTTGCAGCCAAGACCCAGCGCCTCGACGAGGCCAATAAGGAGATCATGCGACTTCACAATGAGCTTCGGATTTGTGAGGCTCGCCTTCCGGCTGGCACGGGCTCACTATTGCAGACTGGCAGCGAGCAAGACCTCTATCCGAACGAAATCTTGAGCATCGTAAGAGAGGCGGTCGCGGACGCCCGAGCACGCGTTGGTAGCGACAGCCGGCGGCACCATGTACTTGACGCTGTTCTTCACGCGAATCCTCCGACTGAGAACGACGCAGGCTATCAGCGCGAACGTCTCAAGAAGCTGCTCCGCGGCTACAAGAGTATGGATGCGCGCCTTAAGCGCAGCCTGGAGGAAATGGGCTTCTCTGTTTCTGAGGATGGAAAGCATTACAAGCTGACATTTCAAGGTGACGATCGCTACACGTTCACGCTTCCTAAGACTGGAAGTGATCATCGTGGAGGACTCAATGCGGCAAGCGATATCGGCAGACTGCTCTTCTGAGCGTCGGCAACCACCTTCA
This sequence comes from Planctomycetota bacterium, assembly GCA_004295085.1. Taxonomy (GTDB): domain Bacteria; phylum Planctomycetota; class UBA1135; order UBA1135; family UBA1135; genus SHNF01. Next base: position 10,825 of record SHNF01000016.1, read on the forward strand.
GTGAACGTATTGTTGCCCGGCGCGACGCGTGCCGGCGCGGCCACCGACCCGACCACCGCACTCCACGAGCTCGAAGCCGCCGACAGCCGCCTGACCCGCACCCTCGACTACGCCGATGCCGATCCGGCGCTCCTCTCCACCAGCGGCGCATGCTCCCAGCTCCGCGACGAATGCCTTGGCGAGCCCCAGCGCGCCCCAGGAGCCGCGCAGGTCCGCTCCGCCGGCCTCACCGACCTCACCACCGCCGCCCAGCTTGGCTCCCCTAAACTCCGCACCATCTCCTGGCGGAACCAGAGCCTCTTCCACGACCGCCAGACCGCCCGCCAACAAGCCGCCGACCTCCTCTCCCGCGCCCTCGCCGCGGCGCCATTCGGCAGCGAGCTGGCGGAGATGCTCCGGGAGGAACCGAAGGCACCGTGAGCCGCAAGTATTGGCAGTCGTCCCCGACCATCACTCATCCAGTGGTCCGTAACCCTGTTGGGGCGTGCTGCCTCGACCTCCCTCCTCCCTTCCCGAGGTTCCATCAGGACTGGAACCGTAGAGCCTCGAGCGGTGGGCCCGACGCCTTACGAACGACCTCGCAGGCCCACTGCACCGGACTCAGGCGGAAGCCCGTTCCGACCGCAACCGGCCCGTCGTGCCAGAAAAGATCGTAGGAGCCGGCGTCGAGGCGGATCTTGTGAATGACGACCAGGCAGTACCGGTCCATGTGACGTCGCGAGAACTGGAGTTCCCCTTCCGTCATGAAGAACTGCGGAAATCCCCGGGTGGTCCCCTTCACTTCAACGTAAATCCAGTCCGCCGAGGCCGACTTCCGCCGGACAAGGATGTCGAAGCCAGGGTTGTTTCTCGGCTGTTGCTCGGCGGTGGCGTGGGGGTAACGACGACAAACCTCGTCGAGCGCCACACGGAGGGCGAACTCCTCGACAGCCCTTAACGTTGCCGGGGACGCATATCCGGGCGCCGGCGGACGCGGCTTACCGGCGACCGGAGTTGCGGGCCCTTCTCCGGCCGCCACCGCGCCAACCTGAGCTGCCTCGACGATGCATTTGAAGTCCTCCTGGGAGATCACACGTACGCCGGGCTGGAAGTACCCACGGCGGTCGGCGCCAGTTTCGAGGTAGTCGCCGGTGGCGTTCTTGAACGGAACGGGCGTAGGAAAAGCTTGGTAGTCGAGGATCTCGCACATGAACCGATCGGATCGATTCGGGTCGGGCGCCGTCGAGCCGACGACGCCGGTGCCGAAGTAGACCTGGGGGACCGTGCCGCCTCCGCGCTTCCGTCGACCCTGGTAGTACACGAACTGCTCCCCAGGTTGGATGATGTGCCGGTACCTCCTCGGGTACTGGTACGAGACTCCCGTCCGATCTTCGTACGTGATGCCCGCAGCTGTGATCTCGCTTTCAGCGAACACGAGCGGCATCAGCACTGCCCTCGAAAGGATCGACATGGCTGCAGCAATGCCCCGGTCCGGTCTCTCCTGTCAAAGACGTAGAGCGCGTGCTCCCCGGCCGTTGCCGTCGGAAACTCTCGAAGCTCCGCGAGCAGTTCCTGCCCGGCGTCCAGAACAAGCCCCGCATCAGCTTCCGCACCCACCGCGCCCTGACGCAGCTCAAGGATCACTTTGGGATCCACCACGTACAGATGGAGACGCTCGCCCGCCTGCGCCCTTTCATCGCGACCAGGTTGCGTTTCGACATCGGTCATCATCATGGCGGTGCTCTCTATTGTTCACTTCTTCGCGGCCCCTCCCCCGGCGGGGTCGGAGTAATCGCCGTATTTAGCCGAACCAGTTCGCCCTTGGGAAGATCGGGCGTACCGGGAGACGAGATCACCGACGTGACCCGAGCGATCACTGCGGCGGCGAACGGATCGGCCAGCGCGCAGCGCCGCTGAAGGCCGTCGAGATGCTCGTAGGTAGCAATGCCTCCAGGCGCGTCGCTGATCAGGCGGCTCTCCCATGCGTGGCAAAGGACCACGTAGTCGCCGAGCGCATCGCGCTTGCCCTGCTCCAACGGCACATTTGGGAGGAGGACGAGAGCGTCGCCAGCCTCGCCATGCGCGGCGACGATTGAGGATCCGACGGCGTTCAGCTTGTAGCCGGCAGTGCGGATCGTCGCGAGCCCCTCTCTGTCGAGCAGGACACAGCGGACCCACGTCAGCCGTCGGCCTGTCTTCTTCGGGAACTTCACCAGGTCGCACGGCGGCGTCACGACCAGGCCCAACCCGCCGTCGATCTCGATGAGATCGCCGCGCCGAACGCACCTATCCGGGGGGAAGAAGTAGTACCAGGCCGACATCAGGCGTCGCAGGCCGTTGCTCGATCCATCCTCACTGGCGGCCCTGACAATCTCTGTCAACGCTTCGCCGCCGCCCACGGTGATCTCGTCTCGCACCTTCGAGAGAACGATGTGGACAAGGTTCTCCGGTCTCCCCTGCGCAATCGCGGAGATCTCGGCCCGCGGCACACTACACATGTCGATGAGCGAGCGCTCGACGGCCACGAAGACCTCCTCGCGGACCTTGTCTGCGAGCTCGCCAGCTATCGTGCCCTCCCAAGCGTCGCGGATGGCCTGCGCGAGCGCGGCCGGTGTCACGGTCGCCTTTGCCCTTGGCGGTAACAGCCGCCCCTTGTGGACGGCGCGGAGCTCCCCAAGCAGTGGCTCGACGGCCCCTTCGCCCAGGTGCGTGTAGACCTGCACGTAGGCAAACGACCGCCCAAGAAGCCGCTCGATCGCAGCCAGGTTCTTCTCGTTCGTCGAGCCCGGGTACTCCCAATCGAAGACGACCGCGTGCGGTGGCAACGCACCCTCGGCCAAGGTCTGCAGCATGCCCTCGGGCGTCAGAAAGAAGCTCGGCTCGAAGTCCGACACGCAGAGGGCACGGCACAGCTCGAGAACGGCCGGCTCGCCCCAAGCCTCTTGGGGGAGTTGCTCCACCAGGTGGCGCACGAGGTCGGCATGCAGCCTCGGCGGGTGGGGTCCGGCGTACAGCTCGTGTAGCGGGATCTTGTCGTCGACGACCCAGACGCGCTTCATGACTCCCCCGTGGGCGACTTCGAGAAGTCGAGGACGAACTGCGCGCCCCGAAGCTTTGACCGCTCTGCGGGCCGGGCGAGCCTGATGGTCGCGTCGCACTGGCCCAAGTAGTGCCGGCAGATGTAGAGGCCGAGGCCGCTCGGAGGGCTCTTCTCGCTGTAGAAGGGCTCGAAAAGATGCTCCAGCATCTTCTCTGACACGCCGGGACCGGAGTCCGCAACGATCACGGTCCGACTCTCCGCGGAGACCGCGACTTGAATCGCACCGCCGGCCCCTTCGGTCCCGATCCAGTAGATTGCGTTGTCGAAGAGGTTCGCGAACACCTGGGCGATCGCTCCGAACCGGCCCTTCACCCGGAAGTCCTCCCGCCCTACGTGCAGCAGGATCTGCGCGTCCTGCAGTGACTGAACGAAGGCGTTTCGTGCCGCTTCCACGGCGCTCCGGACCGAGAACGGCCGCGCCATCTCAGCGCGCGTGACCCGCAGCGGCGCTAGCCGCTTCACCTCCCCAAGAAGCGCGTCTGCCCGCCGCACGATGGAGTCGAGTGTCGGGGCGCCCGGAGAATTCGCACCGATCGTGTCGTGGAGCTGCCGCACGTCCGTGACGATTGCGGACGCGAGCTTACCGAGCTCGTGAACGGCCACGCCGATGGCCAGTCCAAATCCGGCTGCCTCGAGCAGGCCCTCACGCTCGTCATCCTGAAGCTTCAGGTGTTCGCCGAGCGAGAGCAGCACCTCCGCGGCCTCGCCGATCCGCTCCGGGGCGTTCTTTCCACCAACGCGTTCGGCGATCTTCAGCGGGTCCTTGCGGAAGTCGTAGCTCTCGACCATGGCCTTGCCGAGACCGGCTGCCACTTGCGCGTGCGAGAGAAGCGTCTTGGGTGGGATGCGGCGCGACTTCGCCTTCGTCCAGTCTTCTCGAACCCGCTGCATGTGGAACTGCAACTGGTCGACGGCCGATCGAGTCAGCCGCGCCAAATCGCGGTAGGCGCGGGTCTCGATCATTCCCTCGCGACTCGAGCGGTCGCGCAACGCAAGAGTGCGCTCCTGGGCGAGCTCGATCTCGCCGGCAAGGTGGTAGTAGCTGATGTTTGAGCTCTTCTTGATCTGCGCAATCGCCAGTCCCAACCAGTCAACTTTTGCGCTTTGCTGGGCCGGAAGCGTGGCGAGCCCGTCGCGGTAGATCGTGATGCCGCCGAACTGGTCGAGATAGTCGGTGACCTCCTTGAACTCGGGATCCAGCCACTCCCGGAACCTTAGCCATGCCCGAGCATGCAGAATGAACGGTCCGCACTCGGGACGTCGGAGCGTCGTCCCGTCCGCCTTCCAGTACTTCGTATCCGTGCCGCGCAAGTCCAGCTTCTCCTGATGCTTGAAAGGCCTTAGGCTCTCGTTCAGCGCGGCGGGAGGAATGAAAGCGAGTTCCAGATCGGCCTTGCCCTCCTCGTCGACGAGCGCGAGCAGGTCGAATGGGGCGGCCACACGCTCGAGCGGCGATGCGAGTTCATGTTCGGATACGTGTGGACTCGAGAAGCGCGGCTCGAAGCCTTCAGGGGCGCGTCGTGGCGAACGCAGCGCGTTCACAGACCGACCGACGTCAACGATCTGTTCGCGCGTCCACTGATAACCGGGACGGCCACCGTAGCAGCAGATGACCGTACCCGATCCCTTCGCGCCATAGTCGGCGGTGGGAGGCTGGTGCCGAAGGGTCAACTCGACGTCGTGGAGGTCTATCGGCGCACCGTCGAGCGATTCGAAGCGACTCCAGTCGATCTTCAACTCCCACTCGAGCGCGTCGTCCCTGGTCTTCGTTCGCAGCCACAGGAAGCGTCCCAGCCTGTGCGTGGCAAGGCGTCCGATTCCTTTCTCGCCGAGAGGAAGACGGCCACCATGCGCTTCCTTGAGCCTGTCCACGAGTGCGTCGAAGGTCTTCTGCGAACCACGTTTCGCTGCCGATTCGCGCTCGGCACGGAGCTGCTCCTTGATCCGGGCGCGACGAGTCGTCGCCGGTCTGAGCCAGCCGGCGACCAGATCCTCGTGGGACATACCCGAACCGTCGTCGGCAACCTCGATGATCGGACCGGGCAGGTCCTTGTAGTCTTTCCTCCTGCGGGTGTCGGGTTCGAAACCAGGCACCCCTTCCAGCGTAACGCCGCAGACGGACGCACCGGCGTCGTAGGCGTTCTTGACCAATTCCAGAATGCCCACCTTCTCCGAGCCGATTAGCTGCTCGCCGAGGATCGAGATGAGCCTTGCGTCGGCGACGAACTTTACCTTCTCGTCGGATGGCGTCGGCGGCGCGACCGCCTGCTTACGAGACTCGGTCATCTTGCCCTCCGCACGACGAAGTACCCGCGTCGCGTGCGATCCGCGCGCGAAGCGCTGGGACGATTTCCGGCTTGACCCTGATCAGGAACTCGCGATCGAAGCGGCTGCCACCGGAAAAGATGAGGTGGCCGCCGAGATCCGTCTTTGCCCCAGCGTACACAGCCTCGAACATCGTGTCGATCTCGGCGAGCCGCGCCTCTTCCAGGGCCAGTAGACATGCCGTGAACGCTACGGTACGGCCCGGAGTGAACCCAATCTCCCTGTACACGAGCTCGAAGGCCCTCGCGAAATACAAGAGGGACTCCCACCGGGTGCACGGGCGAGCTTGCCCGACGTTGAACACGCGGGCGGCGGCCTCAAAGAACCGACTGTCGAGGAACCTCCGGATCGTCTTCGGGTCTTCCAGCAGCGGTGCCCACACCTCAACCGCCCGCCGCGTATCGGGCAGCGGCTCGTAGACGGTTTCGGACGCGCGAGCATCACGCCGGCGGCCAAGGAGTCCAATGTCGACGTAGTGCTCGAGGCGCGGCCGGACGTGGTGTCGGTGGATCTTGAATCCCGGCTGCGCGGTCGCGCCCCGTTCGATGAATGCAAGCAAGCCGCGGCGGGCGCTGCGGGACGGCGGACATTGGTCGGTCTTGGCCGCGCTGGCGCCCTTCGCGACCCGCTCATGATAGGCATGTAGCGCCTTCATCTCAAGAGCGGAATCTATTCGCGCGCCGCGGCCGAAGCCGTCGATCAACTTCTTAGTTGCGGCCGCGAGAAGCTCGGGATCGTTCTGGCGCCGGGACAGAAACTCCCGCAGTAGGAACGGCGTCACGGCGTCGTTCTCCAGCAACGCCCACATGTAGAGGGCCCGCACGGCCAGCCGTCGTCCGACATGAAGTGGGTTCGACGACGCGCGGCCCTCGAGCAGTGCCGGGTCGTGCTGCAGCAGGAGTTGCTTGAGAATGTAGCCCGTCTCCGTGAGGGCGTACGTCTCGGCGAGCAGGCCGAGGTGCCTTGCGTGCTCCAGGAATACTTCCGATCGGTCCGGAGCGAGCGGTCCAAGATGAGACGGCATGCACCGCTGAAGCAGCCACAGGTGGCTCACGTACCGGAAACCGCCCCTCGGTTGATCGGGCCGCAACACGGCGATTGGATCACGCGAGTTCTTGCTACCGCCGCGCTCGCGCTGTCGCTGGTGATCCTGCCGGCTCAACGCTTGCCGGCCCTCGTCGTCGATGTAGGCGAGGAACTCCGCCGCCTCGGCCGCGTCTTCGTAGACCCTTCGGAAGACGAAGCCGTCGAACCGCCGCCGCAGCGCCGTTCGGGTGTCGAGCTGCCGTCCCGCCGTCAGGACGACGCAGTTCACGTACCCGAGCCGCACCTGGCGCTCGTCGAGTTCCTCGAGCAGGCGCATTTCTAGTCCACCTCGCCCCCATGAACGGTGACGCGCGGCCGAACGTTGAGAACGACCAGGCGGCCCGGTACGGACTGCCCGTTGCCGTTGGTGACGGTCGAGCTCGTCACGACAGCTTGTCCGATTTCCAAACACCGAACCAGATCCGCGTACTGCAGCGATCTGTCGCCCACCCGCACTTCGCGCGGGTATGCCGAAAGGAGGTTCTTGTACGTGATGTCGATGTCGTCCTGCGTGAGGAGGCGGTGCACGAAGCACGTGTCGACTTGGCTCCGAACTTTGGGGCTGATCGCGCCCGTCGTCGGCCGCTGGGTCGCGAGGACGAGAGACAGACCGTAGTTGCGCCCAAGGAGGCAGAAGTCCTCGAGGGCTTGCCGAGCCTCGCCGCCCTCGTCGCCGACCAGCTCCTGCGCTTCGTCGATGGCGAGCACCGTCTTGGGAATGCGCTGCCTGAGTTCGGCCAGTAGCTGCTCTCCGTTCGCGCCGTTCGCACGCTCCACGTCGAGGCGCTGTCGGATCTGCGACGCGAGCTCCCGTTCGCGCAGAATCCGGCGGATGAGGACGCGCGTGAGCACACGCCGGAGGTCGTGCCCGACGCGCAGGGGGAGCATGAGGACGGAGACGGTGCCCTCAACCAAAAGGTCGGTGAGCGGTGTCCCCTGGCCCGAGAACAGGGGCATCCTCCCGAACCCCTCCAACGTGCGGATCAGTGCGCGCAGGGTCTGCGGCGCGTGATCGCTGGATGCGTCGTCGCGCATCTGGCTAAGACAGTCGATGAGGTCGCGGATGCCGTAGGCTTTCGTGGGCGCATGAAGCCTGTTCCTCTTGTCGGTCCAGCCGAGGTCAGTAACCCGGTCGTACACGTCCGCCAGCGCAATGCCTTGCGGGTCGCGCACTAGGTTCGTGCGGAGCAGGTCGGCCCAGTCCTGCGCGTCAAGGTCGCTCACCTGCAGCGTGAAGCTGCGGATCCCCTTTGCATCGGTGGCCTGCTCGAAACCGGCGGGCAGCCAGATCTGCGCGGAGATAGGGACAGCGTCGCAGCCGAAGTCGCGCAGCGCCTCCCACTGGCGCCGAACCTTCGGCGGCCCGTCGGGGGAGACGGGAATGGCGGTGGGCCAGAAGTTGCCCATGGGATCGATGAGGAGAACCGCGCGGCGGGTCTCCAAGGACGAGATGGTCGTCTGCGCGGCCGTGGTGGCGAGCGCCTCGATCATCGTACCGAGGGTGTGGCTCTTGCCGCTCCCGCGCTTGCCGATCACCAGCGTCACGAATTCCTTCGACGCGTTGAACCAAACCTTCTGGGCTCCTGGCTCGGCCGCGGCCCCGACGAACAGCCGATTGCCGGTCCCGTCAGTGCCCACGATGACGTCGCCAGCTTCCAGCCTCGGATCGATGCGGAATTGCCTCGGCATGATCTCCTCCCGCTATGCCGTGATGCCCTGGGTCTTCAGGAAGTTCTCGTCGATCAACCGCCAACCCGTCGAATAGGCCTCGTAGGTCACGCGGTTCATCGTCTCGATAATCTCGCTCGGCTTCGCGGTCTTGTGATCGAGCTCGTCGGAGCAGAAGCGGCACAGAGTGTCCCAGGCGCGCTTGGTGAGCGGGTAGGTTTCGGGGGAGTAGTCCGAGACCGACGACGGCCAGCCCTCGCTTGCGGCGATGGCGTCACGCTTGGGGCCGTCGATCCACTCCCGCAGCAGTCCTTCGAGGAACTCCGCGGTTTGGTCGCGTTTGAACGCCCCGATCTCGAGGTAGTTGTTGATCGTGAACCGCCGGACAATCTCGGGCGCGACCATTATCGACGGCAGTTCGTCGAAGCGATGCTCGGCTCCGATCGCCATGACGACCCCCACGTTCCGCACGTCGAGAACTGCGCGCAGAGTCTCGACCCAGCGGCCTTCCACGCTGCGCTGGCGGATCTTGGACAGCGCCTCAACCTGATCGACGAGGTACACGAGCTGCTTGGACGTCTCCGCGGCGATCACTGCGCCGAAAACGTGCAGGATACCGGCGTATTCCACCGAGCTGTCGATGTACTCGCGCGACACGCCAGCGAGGCTGCACTCCTTCGAATCGAGCTCACCGCCAGTGAGGAACTTCCATGCGGCCATTTGCATGCTCTCATCGCTGCGCGGCCCGCTCGCGCTGACCGCGAATCGTTGCATCGCGCCGATGATGTCGGGCGAAGACGTCAGCTGTTCGAGCGGCAGGATCCCCGGGGTCCCGGCGTCCAGCTTGCGGATGTAATTCGCGACCAGCGGCTGCATGCGCTCGCGGCCCAGGTTGTTCACGAGGTCGTAATGGAGCCGGTCGAATGTCGACTTCTCCTCGATGTCGCGACAGACGACGTGGACGGGGTAGAGCTCGAGGTTCCGCTCTCGAATCCAGAACTCGGTGAACCTCAGTCTGTGGGTCTTGCCAATTCCGTACTGTCCCCACCAGACGAGCCGCACAGGTTCCTTCAGAGCAAGCGCCCGTCGGAGCCGTGCGTCGATGTCGTCCTTCCACTCGCCCTTGCCGAAGAGGAACTGATGATCCCGATCCGGGTCAACGTGGAAGTTCTCGCGCCCCTCGCTCAAGCAGAACCACTCTGGGTAGCTCATGCTGGGGGTCGTGGTCTTCTTCTTCGTGGTGCTCATGCCGTCTCCTTGATCGCCTGACGGGAAGGTAAAGCAATTGCCGTGCCACCGGCCTCCAGTCGAAGTAACTCCTTGTGATCCGGGCTATTGCAAGATCCGGTTGTCAGGGCGGGAGATGTCGCTCCCGTGTCGGCGGGACGATGCTCCCTCTCCTGCGGGACGCGGCCCTTCATCGGCGAACCTCCCGTAGCGGCTCCGGGCAACGATCACTGTGGCGCGCAATCTCGACCGCGAACTCCCGCAGTTGTCGAACAAGCGCCCGCAGTTCGTCCGCCTCCCCCGGTCTGATCAGGACGCCGACCTCCTCGTTGGCTTGGAGCGCCGCGCCCGTGAGGTTGTGGGAACCCGCCAGCGCGATCTCAGCGCCTGGTCGCGACGCCACGAAGACCTTCGCGTGCAGCCGGCCATTGATTCGGACGTGGCACCGTCGTGGTCGCCCCGCCAGAGAACGGAGCAGCGCCTCCGCGGCGCCCGTCGTGCGCACGACGATGGTCGCCTCCGTCGTGTCGAGCACTCGGTCCCACGTCTCCCGGAACACGGCTTCGGCGAACGCCGCGTCGTCGACGTACGGCGCCAGGATATGTAGTCGATCCATGCGGAGTCGGAGCGCGCTCTCAAGGAAAAGCAGGATCAGCTCGGAACCGCCGACGCGGATTCTGTCACCGCCGACAACGGAGAGTTCGTGCGCCCTCACTTCGATCGAGCCTTCTCACCCCATGCGCTGATCTGTTTGGCAGCGCGGTCTCCGTCACCGAACAGCGTTGAGAGGGCGCGGCGCTCCAGGCCGAGTTCGTTCTTCAACTCGTACAGCCCGAGCTGCACTTCGCTCTCGACGCCGCGGGCGAACTCGCCCACCGAACCCGCGAGTTGCTCGCCCTTCTCGAGGGCCGAGAGCACGCGCGAGCGCAAGACGGTGCGCACGGAGGCATCGCCGGCTTCGGCGCCCAGGCTCTCTTCCGGGTACTCTTTCTGGATCTCCCTAAGGGGCCGCTTGCCTTCCTCGTAAACCCAGCGCCAGAGCAGCCGCTCCAGTTCTCGAACGTTGCCCGGCCACGGCTGTCGCTTGGCCCAGTCGAGGTCCGCCGGCTGCAGCCGCATCTCGGTGACCGACACGGCGTTCGCCCGCAGTATGTCCGCCACGACGGACTCGGCGAGGACCGGGATCCCGTCCCTTTGCTCTCGAAGCGGTGGTATCCGGATCACGAGCTGCTGAACGCGCCAGTACAAATCCGCCCGAAACCGCCCGCGCCTGACCTCCGCGGCGAGATCGCGGTTGGTTGCCAGGAAAATGCGCGCCTCGGTCGAACGCGACTCGCTCGGGGGCGCCCCGATTCGCTTGAAGGTGCCGTCGTTCAGGACTTGCAGCAGCTTCGCTTGGAGAACGGGCTCGGCCTCGCCGATCTCGTCGAGCAGGAGGTCCTCGATGTAGTCGGCGCCGAAGTAGCCCTCGCGGTCGGCCACGGCGTCGGTGAACGCCCCCTTCACGTGTCCGAACAACTCGGTCTCGATTAACTGCGTGGGCAGGTTCGGAAGCGGCACCACGACGAAGTGCTCCGCCGTCACCTGGAGGAGCGTGCGGGCCCTCCCGCCCGTCTGCGGCGGTTGCCAGATCCCTGGGTCGCGCAGCCAGTAGAGATGGCCGGCGACGACGCGCGCTATGCGGTTCTTGCCGACCCCGGTTTCACCCACCAGCAGAATCGACCTCCCCATGCGCGGGGGGTTCTTGTACCTGCGGTTGACGAGCGCGATGGTCGAGCGAAGGCGTTTCATCGCCGGGGTCGAGCCGGGAAGGAAGTGCTCCAAGAACGGATCGGGCTCGGCGACCGAGGTCATGACCCGGTTCCGATAGCACAGCCTGTGCCGAGACTAGCCATTTTCGCTAAAGTACTGTACACTCACCTCTTATATCACGGAGGGCGAGCCGACGCAACCAAGGGTCCGTTACCGACGGGATGACCATCCGCCAAAGAAGGGATGCAAGAGAAGATGGCCGACATGTTCGACAAGAAGACTCGGAGCCTCATCATGCAGGCGGTAAGGACCGCGCAGACCGAGCCGGAGGAACGGCTGGCCGTCGCGCTCAACGCGATCGGCCTTGCCTTCCGTCGCAACGACGCCAAGACATACGGCAAGCCGGACTTCTCCTTCGCAGCTGCTCGGCTCGCCGTCTTCGTGGACGGCGACTTCTGGCATGGCCGGGCGTGGTTCGAAAACGGGGCGGCCCCGGCCACCAATGCGGAGTTTTGGATTAGCAAGTTCGAACGCAACCGACGACGCGATCGCCTTGTCGACCGCGAGCTGCGTGGCACAGGCTGGTCGGTGTTGCGCCTCTGGGCATCCGACGTCCGGAGAGCGCCAGCGGCCAGCGCCGCGAGAGTGCGCGCACGCCTTAGGCGCCTCGCGCGACTGGGACGCCCGTACCCCGGGATGACGGTCAGTCAGTCGCGCCGCCGCGGCAGACCCTCAGGCGCCTGACGAGAGTCGCTTGAGGATTGCCTTGCCGACAACCTGGGCGAACCTGCACGGTAGGGCGTTGCCGATCTGCGCCGCGACGCTCTCCAACCCTGAGCCCTTGAACCTGTAGGACCGCGGAAAGGTCTGAAGCATCGCCGCCTCGATTGCGGTCACGGGCCGCGGCTCGGCAGGATGGCCGAAACGGCCCTTGGAGACATTGGTGCATCCGCTTGTGATGGTCGGCGACGGGGTGTTCCAGTCCATCACTCCGTAGACGTCGTAGTAGCCGTCGGGCCGTCGTTCGTGACACGCCAGACGGAGTGAAGGTGGCAGCGAGCTCCGGCGTCGTCCGTTGCCAAGCACGTGCTCGAGTCGGCGCCTTACGACCTCGGCAACGTCGCGGGCGTAGTGCCACTTGTAGAGTGGGGACGCCTTGCCGGAGAGGACCTCGGATCGAAGCGGCGGCTTCGGAAGACCACCGATCGCGTCGCGCACTGTCTTCCACGGGCGCTGTCCAGACTTGCCGGGCTGAGCTGGATCGCGATGCGTAGGGTTGGGGATCGGAATGGCTTCGGACCGCGCCGCGAGCAATACGAGGCGCTTGCGAAACTGCGGCACTCCGTAGTCTGCCAGCTCGACGATCTTGTACGATAAGCAATAATCAGCCTCTTCGAGTCCGTGTCGAAGCTCGTTGAAGTAGCGCTTCCCTTTTGGCGTCGTCAGCAGGCCCGGCACATTCTCGAGCATGCAGACCGTCGGCTGGATGACTCGAACGAATCTGAGGAACTGGCGCACAAGCCCATTGCGGCGATCGCGCCGGCCGCTGCCTTCCGTCAGTCGCGTGAAGCCCTGACACGGCGGACAACCGGCGACTAGGTCAAGCATCTCGCCCTTGCGCAAGCCCAGCTCCCGAAGGACTCGCCTCGGCGATATGCGGCGGATGTCCCTCTCGTAGAGCCTCACGTTGGCGTGGTTTGCCCTGTACGTCTCCGCCGCATTCGGATCCTTCTCGATGGCGGCGAGCACATCGAATCCGGCTGCCCGCAACCCGCTGGTGAGTCCTCCACAGCCGGCGAACAGATCGATCGCGGTGAAGCGTTGCGCATCGCGTCGCTTGCGAGTGGTCCGCTTCGCCTGCACGCCCGCTGATCTCATGCGCTGGTGTCCAACTCGTCCATCCGGCCCTCGAGCCCCGCCTCAATGAGAAGCACGATCAACTTTTCCCGCACAAAAGAGGCAGGCGGGCGCTTGGCATTCTGCCATCGGCTGATCGTTGCGCAACTCACGCCTACACAGCTCGCAACCCATTCCTGCGAAGCGTTTTTTCGCCGGGGGGGAAGGCCCCGGAACAACTCCGCGCGAGTGCGATGCTTGGCCAATGTCGGTTCCTTCGGGAGGATCCTACCGTGGAGGCCCTAGCGAACGCCATGATTATCGTATGCGCCCGACTTCCGATGCCATGGAAAGCTCCGTCGGCTTGACGCGAATGAGTGTCTGAGATCGGTTGTGCCTGTGACCTGCGGCTCAAAGGCGGTCGATGACGGTCACGCCAGCGTGGCTGCTCTCCGCCATCCCAGCCAGCAGCACGGCGCCCTCCGCCAGCGTGCAGGTGCGTGTGATCAGGCGGCGGGGGTCGAGGCGGCCGGTGGTGATGTGGTCGAGCAGGGCGGGGAAGAGACGCGCCTGCATGCCGTGGCTGCCGAGCAGCTCGAGCTCACGCGCCACCACGAGGTCCATCGGGAGGGGCGCGGCGGCCTGGTCGCCCGTCAGCAGGCCCACCTGCACGTGGCGGCCGCGCTTGCGGAGCGAGGTGATGGAGTTCCAGAGGATCGCGGGGTGGCCGAGGGCGTCGAGGGAGAGGTGGGCGCCGCCGCCCGTGGCGTCGAGAATGGCTTGGGCCGGGTCGCCGGCGCGGGCGTCGATGCAGACCTCGGCTCCGAGTTCTGCGGCTAGCGTGAGGGCCGCCGGGTTCAGGTCCACGGCCAGGACGCGGGCGCCGAGCGAGCGGGCGATCATCACTGCGGAAAGGCCGACGCCCCCGCAGCCGTGCACGGCCACCCACTCGCCCTCCCGCGCGCGCCCTTGGGCCACCACCGCGCGCCAGGCGGTGGTGAAGCGGCAGCCGAGGGATGCGGCGGTGACGAAGTCGAGCTCCGCGGGCAGCCGCACCAGGTTGTCCTCGGCGTAGCGGATGCGGACCAGCTCGGCGAAGGAGCCCCAGTGCGTGAAGCCCGGCTGCGACTGCGCGTCGCAGACCTGCGGGTCGCCGGCGCGGCAGGGTGGGCATCGGCCGCAGCCGGCCACGAAGGGCACGGTCACGCGGTCGCCGCTCTTCCAGCGGGTGATGCCGCGGCCCACGGCGGAGACCTCCCCTGCCAGCTCGTGGCCGGGCACGTGCGGCAGCGAGCGGATGTCCGCATCGTGGCCCTGCCAGCCGTGCCAGTCGCTGCGGCAGATGCCGGTCGCGCGCACGCGGACGATCACCTCGCCGTCGCCGGGCTGCGGGTCCGGCAGCTCGCGCACGGTGATCGGCCCGCCGAAGGCGTCGTAGGCCGCGGCCTTCATCGCGCCAGGATGCTAGCGCACCTCACCGTTGCTGCTCCACCCCATTGGCGGTAGGCTCACGCAATGCGACCCCTCCGGTACTCCATCAACGTGACGCTGGACGGGTGCTGCGATCATCGTGTGGGGATCGCGGATGAGGAGTTGCATCGTCACGCGGTCGAAAACATCGAGAGGGCCGATGCCCTCCTCTTTGGCCGGGTGACTTACGAAATGATGGAGGCAGCGTTCCGGTCGCCGAGGCCGCCGGGGGCGATGCCGGACTGGACGGAACCGTTCGCGCGGACGATCGACGCGGCGAAGAAGTACGTCGTGTCGAGCACGCTGAAGCGGGTCGATTGGAACGCGGAGCTCGTGCGCGGGGATCTGGGCAAGGCCGTGCTGGAACTCAAGCGGGAGCCGGGCAAGGGGCTGTTCACGGGTGGCGTGAAGCTGCCGCTGGCCTTGGCGGAGCTGGGATTGATCGATGAGTACGAGTTCGTGGTCCATCCCAGGCTGGTGGGCCATGGGCCGACCTTGTTCGCGGGGCTGTCGAAGCTGATCGACCTGAAGCTCGTGAGCCGGCTGGAGCTCGGCTCGGGGGCGGTGGCGCTGCGGTATGAGCCGAAAAGGCCGATCCTGTGAAAGCCGCTGTCTATGACCGATATGGGCCTCCGGACGTTCTCGGGATCAAGGACGTGGAGAGGCCGGCGCCCGGGGACAAGGACGTGCTGGTTCGCGTCCATGCGACGACGGTCGCCGCGGGTGACTGGAGGATGCGGAAAGCCGATCCATGGATCGGGAGGCTCGTGATCGGTCTTTGGAGGCCAAGGAAGAGGTTCCGCATCCTCGGAATGGAGTTCGCTGGGAGAGTCGAGTCCGTGGGCAAGGCCGTGACCCGCTTCGGGGTGGGCGACGAGGTATTTGGAGCGACCGGATTCAGGTTCGGCGCCCACGCCGAGTACGTCCGCGTGCCCGAGAGTGGCCTGCTGGAGAGAAAGCCGGCGAACATGAGCTTCGAGGAAGCCGCGGCGGTCCTGTTTGGCGGGGTGTCGGCGTTGTATTTCCTGAGGAAAGCCAAGATTCAAGACGGGCAGAAAGTGCTCGTTTACGGAGCGTCCGGGAGCGTCGGGGTCTTCGCGGTCCAGCTCGCGAAGCACCTCGGGGCGGAGGTCACGGGGGTGTGCAGCACCGCCAATTTGGACCTGGTGGCTTCACTGGGCGCCGACCAGGTGGTCGACTACACCAAGGAGGATTTCTCGCGGGCCGGCCGGGTGTATGACGTGGTCTTCGACACTGTCGGCAAGAGCGGCTGGTCGCGTGCCCTGCGAGCCCTCAAGCGAGGCGGCTATTACGTCCAGGTCGGTGGCTCCGGGCGATTGACGTCCATTCTGGGAGATGTTCTCCGAGGGATCTGGGTCTCGTCCACGGGCACCGCCAAGGTCGTCAGCGGCATCGCACGCGAGGCCCCCGGGGATCTGTCTCTTCTCAAGGGGCTGATCGAGGCCGGAAAGCTGAGGACGGTGATCGATCGACGCTATTCACTGGAGGAGATCGCCGATGCTCACCGGCATGCGGAGGCGGGACACAAGAAGGGCCACGTCGTCATCCTTCTCGAGCCGCACTCGTACTCTCAAGGCTCGAACTTCTCGAAGGACTTGCCGTTGAACTTGTAGACGCCGTGTCCTTGGGTGCCGACCCACAGGCCGCCTTGCGCGTCCTGATAGATCGAATAGACCCAGAACGGTTTGCCGTCGTCCGTGACGGGGTAGTGGGTCACCTCCTTGCCGTCGTAGCGCCACACGCCGTCACCGAGGGTGGCCAGCCACAGGTGGCCATTCTTGTCCTTGACTGAGGACACGAACGCCTGAATGGAATCCTTCGCGGGATCGATGCCCGGTTCCTTCCGCAAGCTCAGTTCGCCGGTGCCGGGCGTGGTGCTCGGTTGAGCGTCGTAGCGGTTCGAAGTGGTGGTGAACCAGAACTTGCCGTCCGGGTCCTCGATGATGGAGCGTACGCCGAAGTTGCCGTTGGCGCCGAGGCCGATTTCCGTATTGTCGGCCCACGCAAACGACTTTCCGTCGTACCGGCACACGCCGAGCGTGGCGGTGCCGAACCAAACATGCCCATTGCTGTCCTTGAAAATGGTGTAGACGTCGTACGGGCTGTACTTCATGGCCGGATACTGCGAACGCGGGAATTTGGCATAGTGGTCCTCTCCGGCCTTGGTTTTGGGGAACGCCAGGCGATGGAGAGTCTCGCCGTCGTAGCGGTACACCGCCCTCGAGTCATTTCCGCCAGGGAACCAGAGGTCATCGGGCTCCAGCCCCCACTCGCTCTCCGACGGCTCGGTTTCGGCGGCACGGAGCGTGCGGAACACGTGGCCGTCGAACCGGCTGATTCCTTCCGGATCGCTGCAGACGTAGATGTTCCCCACGCGATCCTCCTGGATGGCGCGAACGTAGTTGCCGGCCAAGCCATGCTCGGTCGTGAAGTGGAGGATCGTCTTGCCGTCATAGCGGTAGACGCCCTGTCCATAGCTCCCGAACCAAAGGGTCTGGTCCTTCGCCTGGAAAACGACATTCACCTGCGGATCGAGTGCAGTGACGGCGGTGCCGCCCGCGGCCAGGTATGCCTGTTGCTTCGAAGCCGCGTCCTCGGTTGGGGGCGTGCTTTGCGCGCTGCACGCGCTGGCGAGGGCCATGAGGCCGCCGAGAACTACGGCCGTCAGTCGCGCGATCGGTTGGAAGGTCGCGCGTGCTCGTTGTTCGAACGTGAGGGGCGTCATCGGGAGGTCTCCGGTTCGGGGCATGGACTGCAGACTCCTGCAGCCGGTGAGTGTTGGCTCAATACGTGAAGGGGCATCCCCCCTATGTAACCTGCATGTAATCTCTGCTCGAGCAAGGCCTGCGAACCCCGGCACGGCGCCCGTCAGGGTCGCGGGGATGCGCTGCCGTGGTTGCGCGCCGGGCCCGTTGCCAGCAGGCGGTGCAGGATCTCGAGACCTTGTTCGACCTCGGGGCGGGTTGAGGGGGCGGCGAGGCAGACGCGGACGGCCGCGGGGGCCGGGATCGGGCCGACGAGGAAGGGCGTCGAGGGCGTGACGGCGACTCCGGCCTCGCGCGCCTCCAGCGCGAACTCGAGGCTGGTCCAGGGCGAGGGCAGGTGCAGCCAGGCGTAATAGCCGTTGCGCTGCGCGTCGAAGCGGGCGCCGTCGAGCAGGCGCGCGCAGAGCTTCTGGCGCTCCCCCGCCTCGCGGCGCTTCCGGCTCACGACCGCGTCGGCCGTGCCGTCCTCGATCCAGGTGGCGGCAACCTCGACCGGGAGCGCCGACACCGTCCACAGGGTGGCCCAGATGGCTTCGGCGGCGCGGCGCACCAGCTTCGGCGGCGGGACCAGGAAGGCCACGCGCAGGCCGGGGACCACGGCCTTGGAGAAGCTGGCGACGTAGAACGAGTGGTCCCGCGCCATGCTCGCGATGGGTGGCGGAGGCGCGTGGCTGCTCAGCCGGTGCACGTCGTCCTCGAGCACGAAGAAGTCGTACTTCTTGGCGAGCCGGGCGATCTCGCCGCGCTTGCCGGCGTCCAGCTGCGCGGTGGTCGGATTGTGAAAGCTCGGGACGGTGTAGAGCGCGCGCACCCGCTGGCGCTTGCAGGCTGCCTCGATCGCAGCGACGTCAATCCCTTGCCCCGGGCCCTCCTCCGGGATCCCGTGCAGCCGCAGTTGCAGGTGGCTCGCGATGGCGCGGAGGCCCGGATAGCTCAGCTCGTCGCAGAGGATGATGTCGCCCGGGGTACAGATGGACAGGAGCGCCACGCAGAGCGCGTGGTGCGTGCCGGCGCAGACCACGATCCCGTCCGCGCCGGCCGCGAGGTCGAAGCGCTCGACCCAGGCAGCTCCGGCGCGCCGGTGCCGCCCGCTGCCCGCGTGGTCCTGGTAGCAAAGGAGCCGTTGCGCGCCGCCACGGCGCGCGACCTTCGCCAGCGCGGAGGCGAGGTCGGGATCCTCGGAGTGCAGCGGCAGGTCCACGCTCATCTCGACCAGCCCAGTGCTCGGCAGCCCCAGCGGATTGCCCGCGGACGCCGTCGCCACGAAGGTCCCGCTCCCGACCCGGCTCGAGACCAGCCCGCTCTTCTCCGCTTCCTTGTAAGCCCGCGTGACGGTTCCGAGGCCGACATCGAGTGCGCGAGCGAGCTGGCGGTGCGTGGGCAGGCGGTCACCGGGGTGCAGCCGCCCGCCGGCAATGTCCGTGGCGAGCTCGCGGACGATGGCCTGGTAGAGCGGTTCCTCGTGATCGTGAACCGCCGGCTTCCAAAGGATGGTGCGCGGCACCGTCACAGTGACACTATGCTATCAATGATTCTTGGATTGCTGTGACATCTGTATTGCTATTGTCACTGCACGATGTACTCTGGCACCATACTCATCACCGGGGGTCGCCATGTCCCTTCTCTCGTCCCTGATCCTCCTCGCCGCTCAAGATCCTTCCGGCGCAGCGCTCCGCCGCGACTTCTCGCTCGAGCTGGCGGCGAGCTGGGAGCGGCTCACCGACACGGTGTACGGCTTCGAGAAGCGCTATCCGCTGGTCCGCGATCTCGCGCCCGCGGCCGAGCGAGCGCGCTACGGGGCGGAGCGCTTCGCTCCGCTCCTGCCTCCTCCGGGCGCGGCCGTGGGCGACGTCTGGCGGCTCGACATCGCCGACCTGCTCCCCTTCCTGCGCCAGCTCCATCCCGGAGCCACCGCGGAGATGCATCACGACGGCGGCTTCGGCCTCGCCGCGCCGGGCGGATGGGCCTGTCTCCGCGTCCTCGACGGAGCGCGCGCGGAAGTGCTGTTGCGCGTCCACGCCGACTTCCTGATCGACGGCGACGGCACGCGAACCACGTCCTCGTGGTTCACGCCGGCGCAGTTCCGCGGGCGTCTGGTCCTCGATCGCGAGCGCGGCGAGGTCCTCGCCTTCGAGCTCGGCGTTCCGGCCCAGAGCGCCAACGTCGACGTCAACATCGCCGAGGAGGGCGGCATCTCGGCCGACATCGGCCGGGTCCCGCGCATGGAGCTGCGGGGCGGCGAGTTCCCGGACTACTCCCCCGCCGCGGCGCAGATCGAGGAGAGCGCGGCCGAGGACCTGCTGGCGCGCAAGTTCTATCCCTTCGCCGAGATCGAGTGGCTGGATCTGCCGTCGGCGCTGGCCCGCTCGAAGGAGACCGGAAAGCCGCTGCACGTCCTCGCCCTCTTCGGCAGCTTGATGGACGAGTCCTGTTGACTGAGCGGCAAGTCCCTCCGTGCGAGGGTCCTCGCTGCTCCCGACGTCATCGCGCTGCTCCAGGAAGGATTCGTCAACACCTGGCTGCTCGCCCGGGACCTCGACGCGATCGCGCGAGAGGCCGGCGACGCGGACCTCGCCGCGCTCTGCAAGCTCGTGCAGGAGAACTACGGCTATCCCGTCGACACCGTCCTGATCTCCCCGGATCTGAAGGTCCTCGGGCACCTGAACGTGGAGGAGCCCGCGGCCATGGACCCGCATGGGTACCTCCGGTTCCTCCGCAAGGGTCTCGCCGAGGCGCGCGGAGAGGAGATCGAGACGCCTGCGGAGGAGGAAGTCGCGCCGGTTGAGGGCATGGCGGCGCTGGTCCTTCGCCCCGACGCGGCGAGCGGCAGCGTGCTCGACGTGATCCAGCGCCGCGGCTTCGGCGAGCCGAGCATGGTCTTCTACCCCATCGACGCGAGCGCTTTCGCCGCCGGAGGGACGCTGGAGATCGTGGTGCGCATGGGAGCTTCCCGCCCCGCCGGCAGGTTCGAGCTGTGCGCCCCGGTCGGTGACCAGCCCGGCTACCTGGGACCCGTGGAGACTCTCGAGAGCGTGGGCCAACGGCAGACCGCGACGATGGTCTACGAGTTCCCGCCGGGCGCATTCCTCGGCCTGGCCGCGATGCCGGCCGCGGGGAGCGCGGAGGGCGACAGCAACGCCTTCCTGGCCACGATTACGGTTCGCGCGCGTTGACGCGGAGGACCGGGCGGAGCCGATGCGCTACAAGCTGCACTCGGGTGAGCGATCGATCGGTTACGCCGTGGCCTGCGCAGGTGAACGCCGGCAGTTGGGCGGACAAGGCACTCGTGAATCGGAAGGAACTCTGAGATGAGAGGGCGTTTTCAGTGGAGAGCATCGTTGAGGATCAGGGCCTCGCGTGACCGGCTGTGGGCGATCGTTGACGACCTGTCCCTGATTCCCAAGTACCATGCGGAGGTCGGAAAGGTTGATCTCCTGTCAGGGCAGAGCACCAGGGCGACTGGCGTGAAGTACCGATGCACGATACTGACGGGCAGGAAAGGCAGCTGTATCGAAGAGGTGGTCGACTACGTCCCGGGCGAACGATTCACCACGGCTTTTCCTGAAGACACCTGGGGCATCAGCAAGATGTTGCGGGACTTTGTCGTGGACAGCATTCTCGTGCCGCGTGGGGATTTCGAGACGGACGTGGTCCTGGAAGCTTACTACGAGCCAATAGGGTGGAAGATGCGAGTATTGAATGCCCTCTTTCTCCGGCGTCTCATGGCACGCAGAGCATTGCGCACCATTGAGGGCGTGAAGCGCCTGGCAGAAGCGACGTAGTGTCGTCAGGCTGCTCCGGAGGAGAGAATGCGGTACACGCGCCAGGTCCTCTTCGTCGCCGACGTGAACCGCGTGGCTCGTTTCTACATCGACATGCTCGGCTTCGAAAAGCATTGGCACGCAGGCAGCGGCGCGCTCGAGCGGACGGGCACGGCGCGCAACATCGCCACGTTCCGGAAGCTCGAGGTTCCTCCTCGAGGAATGACCTACACTACGGCCGCGGCGCTCAACGACAGCAACGAGGGAGTGTGAATCATGCCCGTCTTTCGCCTGGAGCAGAACCAGATCCACAGCATGCAAGGCAACCACATCGCCGGCGTGGCCACGCCCACGAGCGGCGCGCGGCAGGTGGAAATGTGGCGCGGCCGGATGGACGCCAGCTCGGCGACCCCGCCGCACAGCCACGACACCGAGGAGGTGGTCCTGTTCCTCAAGGGCAGCGGCCGCGCGACCGTGGGTGACCGGGAGGTCCGCTACCAGCAGGGCGACACGCTGATCCTCCCGCCGGCCCAGGTGCACCAGATTTTCGCCGAGACGGACAGCGAGTTCGTCTCTGCGATGCCGGCCGGCTGCACGGTGAGGCTGCCGGACGGTGTGGTGATCGACCTGCCTTGGCGCTTGTAATCTGCCTGGATGGCGCGGGGCGAACCAGCCGTACTCTCATGAGCACGAGGGATTCCACGTCGGACCAGGAACCGATCATGGTCGGCAAGATGAGGATCCGCTATCTCATCGACGGCACGGCCACTCGCGGCATGGGCGTCTTCGAATTGAGCGTCCCGCCGGGATCGAACGTTCCACCTCCGCATAGCCATACGGCGAATGAGGAGTGCGTATACGTCCTGGAAGGGGTGCTGCGGTACGCAGTCGACGACGTCGCGCGTGATCTGCGTCCTGGCGACTGGATGCTCACGCCCCGCGGGTCCGTGCATCAGTTCAGCAACCCACACGAGCAGCCCGCCCGGGCGCTCATCGTCTTGACGCCGGACATCGGCGCCCAGTACTTTCGCGATGTGGCTGCCGTGGTCAATCTCGGCGGTCCACCCGACCAGGCGGGACTCCTTGCGGTAATGACCCGCTATGGACTGGTTCCGGCACCACGGAAGTGAACGCCGCGCCGGACACGCCGCAATGCCCACCTTGTCCCCCGCGCGCATCATGGACACTTGTGGCCGTCACTCCTGGGGACGGCCTTCGCTTGGACTGACCGCGTTCACTTCACCCACCGTGTTGGTGCCGGTCTGTCCAATACAAGTCGGGCGGGCAACAGATCGCAACGCGTGAAGACATTCGTCGCTCGCACACCTGACCAGTGGCGCAAGTGGCTCGACGAGCACCACGACTCCGAGTCCGAGGTATGGCTCGTCTTCTACAAGCTGCACACGGGCGTGGGATCGATCGCGTACCTGGACGCGCTCGACGCGGCGCTGTGCTTCGGTTGGGTGGACAGCCTGGTCAAGCGCCTGGACGAATCGCGCTACGCGCGCAAATTCACGCCGCGGAAGGCGGACAGCCGGTGGTCGGCGATCAACCGGAAGCGCTACGCGGCATTGAAGGCCGCCGGCAGGTTGCAGCCAGGTGGAATCCATCGCGCTCCGACGGACCGCAGCTATGGTCCGCGACCACGGTTCCGGATGCCCGCAACGCTTCCACGGTACATCCAGGCAGCGTTGAGGAAACAGCCGGCGGCACGGCGGCACTTCGAGGGGCTGACGCCCTCACAGCGACGACGGTATGTCGGTTGGATCGAATCCGCCAAGCGCGAAGAGACCAAGGCCAGGCGTTTGCAGGAGGCGATTCGCCTGCTTGCTGCAGGCAAACCGCTCGGACTCAAGTGAACCGCCGCAGGAGTGACCCCATGAGGCGCACGTGGACGATCATTGGCGTGGGCGATGTGCCTGGCAGCTTCCAGTGGTACCAGTCGCTGCTGGGCCTGCCGGAGACGGCTCCCGCCCATGACTATTTCGGTCAGATCCTCGACTCGGATGGGACGGTCCTGCTCTGCCTGCACGAGTGGGGTGCCCATGAGCATCCCTCCTTGACGAGCCCCGACCACGCGCAGCCTGGCAACGGCCTCCTCTTGTTCTTCCGTGTCGATGATTTCGACATGGCACTCTCGAGGGCGCGCGCTCTCGTCGCCCGGCTCGAGGAGGAGCCCCATCTGAACCCGAACACTGGAACTCCGGAGTTCTCACTCCGGGATCCGGACGGGTATTACGTCACGATCAGTGCGCTCTCTGCGGCCTGACAAGGCATGCGACACGGGCAGGCTGCCGTCGGCAGGGCATGGTAAGGTCACGGGCCGCCGGCAGCTCTATGCCCGCTCCGTCAGGCATCACAACCAGCTGGAGAAGGAACCGTGGCGCTAAAACCAAGGAATGCGAAGCCGAAGGCCAAGGGCACGTCGCGCGCCAGCAAGCCACGCAAGTCGGCCCCCAGGTCCAAGGCCCCGCCGAAGGCCGGCGCGAAGGCCAGGCCGATCAAGGTGCGAAAGGGCGGGAAGGTCGTCCTCCTCTCGGGCGGCAACCCGCAGATCGCGAAGGCGGAGGGCGACGCCCCGGTGCAGGCGTACATCGCCGCGATGCCGGGCTGGAAGCGCGACCTCGGGAAGCGCCTCGACGCGCTCATCGTGCGGACCGTGCCCAAGGTGCGCAAGGCCGTGAAGTGGAACTCGCCGTTCTACGGCATCGAGGGCCGGGGCTGGTTCCTGGGGTTCTACGTCTTCACGCGCTACGTCAAGGTGAGCTTCTTCCGCGGCACGTCGCTGCGACCGGTACCGCCCGGCCCCAGCAAGGACAAGAACACGCGCTACCTCGACATCCACGAAGGCGACGCGCTCGACGAGGCGCAGATGGCGGGCTGGGTGAAGCAGGCGGCCGCGCTGCCCGGCTGGGTTCCTGGCCGAGCGTCCTGAGGCTCGTCGCACACATCAAAGGAGGGATTCCCATGGCTGCTTCACCGCAGTGTCCGAAGTGCAAGAGTGGAATGGAACAGGGATTCGTGCTCGACAACACCTATGGCTCGCGGGTGGTCAGCCAGTGGGCCGCAGGCGCTCCCCTGAAGTCGTTCTGGCTGGGCACGAAGCTGCCGGAAGAGAAGCTCGTTCCCATCGGGACGTACCGCTGCCCGTCCTGCGGCTACCTCGAGGCCTATGCAAGGCCGGAATTCGCCGCCAGATAGAAGCGGCGCCGGACCGGCCAGCGAGGTTCCCGCGCGCCTACACTCTGCTCCGATGGAGCAGTCGCGTTCCAACCTGTCCCCCGCGCGCATCATGGAAGTCGGCACGGCCTTCTGGCCGGCCAAGACCCTGCTCTCGGCCCTCGAGCTGCGCCTGTTCACGACGCTGGGCGCCAAGGCCATGACCGGCGCCGAGCTGCAGCGCGCGCTCGGCCTGCATCCGCGCGCCAACCCGGACTTCTTCGACGCGCTGGTCGCGCTGCGCTTCCTCGAGCGCGATGGCGAGGGGCCCGGCGCCCGCTATCGCAACACGCCGGAGACTGCCCTCTTCCTCGACCGCAACAGTCCCCAGTTCATGGGCGGCTTCCTCGAGATGGCCAACGCCCGCCTGTACCCGTTCTGGGGCGATCTCACCGAGGCGCTGCGCACCGGCCAGCCGCAGAACGAGATCAAGCACACCGGCACGTCGGTGTTCGCCGAGCTGTACAGCAAGCCGGAGCGTCTCGAGCAGTTCATGGACGCGATGAGCGGCATCTCCGCCGGCAACTTCCGCGCCTTCGCCGAGAAGTTCGACTTCTCGCGCTACCAGACGCTCTGCGACGTCGGCGGCGCGACCGGCCAGCTCTCGATGTTCGTCGCACAGCGCCACCCCCACCTCCGCTGCATCTCCGCGGACCTGCCCGAGGCCACCCGCATCGCGCAGCGGAAGATCGCGGCGGCGGGACTCGACGGCCGCGTCTCCGCGCGCTCGATCGACTTCTTCGCGGAGCCGCTGCCCAAGGCCGACGTGATCACGATGGGCATGATCCTCCACGACTGGAACCTGGAGAAGAAGCGCCACCTCGTCCGCGCCGCCTACGACGCCCTGCCTCCCGGCGGCGCCTTCGTCGTCATCGAGAACCTGATCGACGACGCCCGCCGCGAGAACGCCTTCGGCCTCCTGATGTCCCTCAACATGCTGATCGAGTTCGGCGAGGCCTTCGACTTCACCGCCGCCGATTTCACCTCCTGGTGCCGCGAGGCCGGCTTCAAGCGCTTCGACGTGATCCCCCTGGGCGGCCCGGCCAGCGCCGGTGTCGCCTACAAATGAGGGCTGATTTCGGCCTTTTCGCCGGTGACCGTGGACGGATGAGCGGTTCGTGCCCGGAATGACGGTGACGCCGCACAGCCGGCGTCACAGCACGTCGGCCATGCGACTCATCGCGCGGGAGTAGAGCGCGCGGGCGCTCGCCTCCCCGCCGAGCTGCAGACTTTCAGCGATCTCCGAATACGACATCTCGCAGACGCGCCGCATCTCGATGACACTGCGCCATGCGCGGCAGTATAGCACGTCTGTGCTACGGTGGACTCCATGGGCAGCGCCACCAGGTTGCCTTCGGCGTAGCGGACGCGGACCAGCTCGGCGAAGGAGCCCCAGTGCGTGAAGCCCGGCTGCGACTGCGCGTCGCACACCTGCGGGTCGCCGGCGCGGCAGGGTGGGCATCGGCCGCAGCCGGCTACGAAGGGCACGGTCACGCGGTCGCCGCTCTTCCAGCGGGCCACGCCGCGGCCCACGGCGGCGATCTCCCCCGCCAGCTCGTGGCCGGGCACGTGCGGCAGCGAGCGGATGTCCGGATCGTGGCCCTGCCAGCCGTGCCAGTCGCTGCGGCAGATGCCGGTCGCGCGCACGCGCACGATCGCTTCGCCGTCGCCGGGCTCGGGGTCGGGCAGCTCGCGCAGGGTGATCGGTCCGCCGAAGGCGTCGTAGGCCGCGGCCTTCATCGCGCCACGATACCAGTGCTGGAGCACCCCGGCGCGCGCTCGCGGCTAGACTGAGACGCAGTGGCCAGGTACGTGGCACTGATCCGCGGCGTCAACAACGCCGGCGCCGGGAGCCGCGTCGCCATGGCGGACCTTCGCGACCTGTTCGAAGACCTCGGCTTCCGCGACGTGCGCACCTTGCTCAACAGCGGCAACGTCATCTTCGCGACGCAGAAGCAGGAGCGCAGCGCGGTGCTCGCGCGCATCCAGGAAGGGTTCGCCTCCCGACTCGGCCTGACCGCGCCGGTGATCGTCCTATCCGGCCAGGAGCTCGCTGCGGCCGTGCGCGACAACCCGTTCTCCAACCTTGCGACCGATCCGTCCCGTCTGCTCGTGGTGGTGCCGCGCACGCGGTCGGACCTGGGACGGCTGCGGCCCCTCCTCGAGGAGCAGTGGGCCCCGGAAGCGCTGGCTCTCGGCAGCCGCGTTGCGTACCTCTGGTGCGCAGCAGGCGTCGCGAAGAGTCCGCTCTGGACGGCAGTGGACCGCGCGCTGGAACGGTCGGGCACGGCCCGCAACATGGCCACGTTCACGAAGGCCTGCGCCTGTCTGTCGGAGAAGTGAGCCGGAAGGAGATCTAGACTGCAGCGATGGTGACCGGCGACCTCCGGCTCCGGATCACGGTGGAGAACCCGCCGGCGGGCGTCAGCATCCAGGTGCAGCGCGGGCGTGATGGACTGCTGGCGCCGAGCCGGTCCGGTCCGAAGTCGATCTCCTTCGACTTCGAGATGCGCCTGGGAGCTCCAAAGGCGCCGGGCGCGCTGCGCTTCCTCGGCGAGTTCGCGCAGGGTCCGCCGGCGGCCCGGTTCGTCTACGTCAGCTCCGGTGCGCGCGCGGGCCAGGGTGGCTCCTGTTGGGACCGCCGCGCCAAGGTCCCGCTGGGCGGCATCACGCCCGAGCAGGCCCGCCGCGTGCTCGCCGGCGAAGGGCTGGTCCTGGAGGCGCGGATCGGCGGGACCGCGCGCGACGGCGGCCCGATGTGCGGCGCGGTCCCCTTGCTGGGTGCAGGGTGGACGGTGAAAGCAACCGGCAAGTGACCGTCCTCGGCAAGCACATCGGGATCGTCGCCGTCAGCGCGGAGGGTGCGGCGCTCTGCTACCGCACGATCGCGACAGAGGCGGCGGCGGTGCTGGGCCCGCACGTGCATCCTGGCGCAGGCGGCCCTGCGCGAGGCGATGGGTGCCGTGCCGGCTTGACAGCTCGTGATCGGCGGGCAGGGTGTACTGTCCCGCGAACGTATCGTGTGTCGGCAAGGTTCGCGCACCCACCCCTCAGAATCAGCTCAGAATCAGGAGACATCATGGCGACGGGCACCGTACGGCTTCACCGCGTCCTCCGGGCGACTCCGGAGCGGGTCTACCGGGCCTTCCTCGATGCGGACGCGATGGTCAAATGGCTGCCGCCAAACGGGTTCACGGGCAAGGTCCACCAGCTGGAGGCCAGGGTCGGCGGCAGCTACAGGATGTCGTTCACGAATTTCACCAGCGGCAAGAGCCACTCCTTCGGCGGCAAGTATGTCGAGCTGGTTCCGAATGAGCGCATCCGCCACACGGACACGTTCGACGACCCGAACCTGCCCGGCGCGATGCAGATGACGATCACCTTGAAGCAGGTGTTCTGCGGGACCGAGCTGAACATCGTCCAGGAAGGGATTCCCGAGGTCATTCCGACCGAAGCCTGCTATCTCGGCTGGCAGGAGTCGCTCACGCTGCTGGCGAAGCTGGTCGAGGCCGAGATCCCGGAATAGCTCCGGTCTCCCGAACCGGTGCACGGATCCTGGACCTGCAACGCGAGCGGCCGCTCGGTATAGTGGCCGCATGATGCGCGGTCTCATCGGCGGTTCCTTGCTCCCGGTCCTGCTCGCGGCCTGCTCCACCACGCGGGAGGTGTTTCCACCGCTCGCCGGCCATTGGCTGCCGCAGAGCGCCGTGCTGGGCGGCCAGGATTTCCCCGTGTCCAACTTCGACGGAGCGGCGCTGAACCTGACGACCGAGAGCTATGAGTTCGCGGGCGACTGGGGCACGTACGTGCTCCTGGACTGGGATGGCTCCGGCGGAATGGACATCCATGGCGTCCATGGCCCGAATGCCGGGCGGACGATTCCAGCGATCTACGAGCTCGACTGGGACCAGCTCGTGATCTGCTATCAACTGGGCGCCGGAGACCGGCCGGAGGGGTTCGAGTCGCCGGCGGGCTCGCAGGTGCTGCTGGTTCGATATTCGCGCGGGCTGTAGGTTACGGACAGCGCCGCGAGCGCATGACCATCGCTCTCCGCCGCCTGGCAGCGCTCGTCCTCGGCGTCCTCGGCGTCCTCGGCGCATCGGGCTGCGCGCCTCCCGCGGCAGCGGGGCAGCCCCCGGAGCGTCCGGAGATCGCGTACACGATCCGCTACGACGCCGCGGCCGAGCCAGCGGCGCTGGCGATCGTGCTCGGGGCCACGGGCCTTCCGGCCGCCGGCAGCGTGGTCTGCCGCCTGGAGGACTGGGGCGAGTGGATCAGCGCGCCCTACGTCTATCTCCGGCATCTGCAGGTCGACGGGCGCCCGGTCCAGCTCGACGGCGCGGGCTCGTTCACCGTTCCGGCCGAGCTCGTCGCCGACCGCCGGCTCGAGCTGCGCTACGAGCTCACGGTCCAGCCCGAGTACTCGGCCGAGCAGGAGCAGCGGCGGCTCCTGCCCTTCCACATCGATCACCACGTCTTCGCTTTCGCCGGCAACACGTTTATCGCGATCCTGGCCGACGGCGCGCCGCTCGCCGCCGACGTCACCGTCCGTGTCGAAGCCGCGCCGGAGCAGCAGGTCTTCACCGGCTGGGGCGGCCTCAGCGTGGGTCCGCAGGAGGGCGCCGCTCCCCCGTCCTTCCCGGACGGCAATGGCATCTTCGCGATCGGCAGATCGACCGGGCACACCACGGGCAGTATCGACGGCTCGACTCTCGAGGTGGTGCAGTTCTGCACGGGGCCGGATGTCACGGAAGCCGTTGCCGAGGTCGCCCGGACCTTGATCCCTTCTTTCACGCGCGGCACCGGGCGCGGCCCGCGGGGCCCTGTGCGCATCTTTGTCGAAGGCTCGCGCGGAGGCGGGACATACACCGACCTCGGCCTGGTCGTGGACTCGCCGGGCGAGCTGCCACTTCCGGATGACACGAAGAACCTGATCGCCCACGAGCTGTTCCACGGCTGGCTGGGCTCGCCCCTCACGGACGACGAGTCGCTGGCCTGGTTCAGCGAGGGCTTCACGGACTACCTGGCGATCTGGCACTCTGCTGCCACCAGCCTGGCCACGCCCGACCGCTTCGCCGAGCGGATCCTCGGCGTCGAGCGCGAGGCGCGCGACCACTCCTCGCTGGGCCGCGTCGCCTTCGCGCAGCCCGGCGTCGACTGGCGCGACGACAACGGACCCAACGAGACGATGGCCTACCGCGGCGGCGCGCTGCTCGCCTTCCTCGTGGACGCCGAGCTGCGCCGCCGCAGCCAGCAGTCGGTGAACGCGGTGGTCCGCGAGCTGCTGGCCTCGGCGCCGCGCGGTTACCAGCTCGCGGACATCCGCGACGCCATGACGAAGCTCGGCATCGCCGACGTCTACGAGCGCTCGATCGCCGGCACGGAGCTGCTACCGGCATTCCCTCTGCTGGTCGCGCTGGGATACGACGAGACGGTCGAGCAGGCGGCCCTGACCTACCTCGGCATCGAAGCCCGCTTCGACGGACCCTCCGGCGCGGCCGACGTCGTGCCCGCGGTCGTGACCGCGATCGATTCCGCGGGCCCGGCCGCGAAGGCCGGCATCCAGCCCGGCGATCGGATCCTGAGCTACGGAACGCGGCGCGGCAATCCCCCCCAGCTCGGTCCCGAGGCTCCGCCGCGTTACCAGTTCGGCCTCAGCGTGATTCCTTCGGGGGCGACGTCGGTCCCGCTGGAGTTGGAGCGGGACGGCAAGGCGATGCAGGTGGAGATCGCTCCCAAGCTCGTCCCCGGGGGCCAGCGCGTCGCGCTGCGCTGGAATCCGCAGCGCCATACGGGATTCTTCGAGCTGCCGCCACGCTGAGGACGCGCGCTCGCTGTCCGCCGGATACCATCTCTTGGGAGTGGCTCACCCCCCGGAATCCGAGTCCTTCGCGGTCAAGTCGGGTTTTGCAGGCGCTCCGGAAGATTGGGCGGAGCTGATCCAGACCATCGTGGCGATGGCCAACACGTCCGGAGGTGCCATCCTCCTCGAAGGTCATTCGTGCAGCGCTCACGAGCTCGACTCCTCGCGGATCGACGACCGGGTGAACCAGTACGTCGGCCCGCGCGTGCGAGGCATCACCTCGGCCACATCCGCGGAGAGGCATTGCCGCATCCAGGTGCCGGAATCCGACACGAAGCCCCACATGTTTCGCGGCGACGAGGCCGACCAGGCCCTCCTCCACGCCGGACAGGTGTGGGTGCGGCGCGGCCCGAAGAACGAGCCGGCGACTCCGGATGACGTCGAGCGCATGATCCGCCAGCGGGTGGCCGGCAGCCTCGAGGACCTGCGGCTCCGGGTTTTGACGGCGGAAGGACCGGGCGCGGGCGACGGCCCCGTGCCCGTGCGGCTTTCCAGCGAGCCGGGAGCGCTTCCCATCGTTCCCGACATCGACAAGACCCATCCTTTCAGCACGCGAACGCTCGGAAAGGAGCTCGGCAAGGGTCAGAACTGGACCGCCGCCGCGGTGGCCTGCCTGCAGCTCAAGGGCAAGCCCGAGTTCTGGTTCGGAAGCAAGGGCATGCATGGCTATGCCATCCAGCGCTACACGGAGCGCGCGCTCGCCGCCCTGCGCGCGAAGCTGCAGGAAGACCCTGCCTGGGATCCGTTTGCGGAGCTGCGGCGGCGAGGTCTCAGACCCGGCCGCGGCGGCGAGAAAACGTGATGCGTACACTGGCGCCCGGCCAGAGCGATCGCGCTGGTGCACCTGAGTGGTCGATTCCGCGGCCTTGGAGGTAGGATGGACCCATCCAATGGTTTCCGAAGAGGCCGTCATGGTCAAGCCGTTGGTCGAGCCAGGCACGATTTGTCTGCGAGCTGCGCCGGGTGAGACCCATGCCTTGGAAGTGGTGATCGCCAAGGCTCCGGCTGGCGCCTCCGTGACTGCATCCGTCGTCAACGGCGGCTCGCTCGTCACTCTGAAGCAGGTGGTCACCTTCGAGCGCATCCATAGGGCGGCCACGGAGGAAGAGATCGAAGAGCTGCCGCGGTTTCCTCCGTCGACTCGCGAGAGATTCCGCAGGAGTGGCGTGGAGGAGCATGTCGATGCCCGGAGCTCCGACGGCCGCACCCCGCCGACGGTCGCCGCGGGCTTCCTGGTCCAGTTCCACCTGGAGTTCTCGGCCACGCAGCAACAGGCTCCCGAGGTCACCGCGGCGACCCTCGTCATCGAAGGCAGCACCTGGGAGCGCGTCGAGATCCCCGTCTTCTTCCTGATCGGGACCGCGACCTCGGTTCCCACGGTGGAGCCGGCGGCAATCCGCCGCGCCGCCGAGCCGGGCGAGATTCTCACGCAGGACGTGGTGATCGCCGATGCGCCGTCTGCAGCCAGAGCCGTGGCATTCGCCGCCAAGGGCGGCCCCATCATCCGGCTGCAGAAGCTCATCGCGTTGCGGCCGGTCAAGAGGAATTACACCGAGGGGCCGGCGCAGTCCGGCGCAAGGACTTCGATGGGATTCACCGCCACCGCCCTGCTGTGCTGCGTGGTGCGGGAACCCGGCCGCGAGGCGCGCGCTGAGCTCTCGGCCTGAGCGCGAAGTTCAGGTGCACGATGCGGATGCATCATCCGAGCCCGGCGGCTCGCGCGATCAGAAACAACCCTGCCCCGACGGCGACGGCCCCGGTGGCTCGCGCGACGCGCTCACCGGCCGGTGCAAGACGCTCGACGGTGATGGCTGCGGTCACGACAGCCATCGCGCGCAGGTCCATGACCCCGATGACCACGAGGATCGCCGTCAGACCGGCACAGCAGTAGCTGCAGTGGAGGCCGAGGAGCAGGCCGTGTCGCCAGGCCGTGCGGGCGTCGGCCGGCAGCGTACGGCCGCGCCCGGGCGCCTCCCGGCAGCAGGCAAGGTGACGCGTCTTCCAAGCGGTGAACTGGAGCGCGCCGGCGATCAGGACGACCACGCCGACCGCGGTCGGAACGGCGCGCGCCAATGCCGGCTGCTGCATCTCGACCGCGGCCAGTGCGACGCCCAGCGGATACGCGGCCATTCCGAGCACGGTCCACACGCAGTAGTAACCCACGGCCACGAGCGCGGTCAGCCGACCGAGGCGCGTCCCGCCGGTCCTGCCGACGGACTGGCGGTAGCGCCACAGCATCGGGACCAGGGACGGCAGCATCATCGCCACCATCATCACGACCCACATGCCGAGGAACGACGCTGCGGCGCCGGGCCACGTCTGTCCGGGCATCCGCATCCACGCCATCGACATCGTCCAGCCGCCGGGCATCGGCATCCCGCCCATCGCCGACATGGAGGCGCACCAGACGATCGTCGCCGCGGCGCTGGCGGCGAAGAGCAGCGCCGCGACGCCGAGAAAGGCTCGATCGGAAGACATGCGCGCCACGACAGCCATGACTTCGCTCAGCCCTTGGTGTACTCGTCGTGGCGGCGCCACCAGACGCCCGTCTCGTTCCGCCCCTTGGGAGCTCGGTCGAGCCACTGGTACATGCCCCAGAGGCCGTCCAGCCCGCGCGCATAGGTGGAATAGGTGTGGTAGACGACGCCGTCCTCGAGCGCGAACGCGCTCATGCCCGGCCTCTCTCGCGTGTATGTGGCCACGTCGGTTCCGGTCATGGCCGCGATCTGAGCGACGGGCCCCTCGCCGCCGCGCAACTGCCACTCTCGAACGGTCTTTCCTGCGAGCGGCTCAGGCGCCGGCGCCTCGCGCCGGTAGTTGTATTCGATGCCTCCTTCGCGCTGTTGCTCCCGGGTGAACCCGACGCTGAAGTCGAAGTTGAAGTCGCTGCCGAGCGACGACGCCCAGGGAAACGTCCACCCCATCCGCCGCTGGAACGCCTGCAGCTTCGCGAGCGGCGCCCGCGACACCGCGCAGAGCGTGACGTCGTGGTTGGCCAGGTGGACGGCGAAGCCGTCGAAGCCGTCCGCGATCGCCGAGCAGGACGGACAGCCCGCCGTGTAGTCGGGCCCGAACATGAAGTGGTAGACGAGCAGCTGCGAGCGCCCCCGGAAGAGGTCCGCCAGCGAGGCCTTCCCCTCGTCGGTCTCGAATCGATACTCCTTGTCGATGCGAACCCACGGCAGCTCCTGCCGCCGCCGCGCCAGCTCGTCGCTGCGCCGCGTGAGCTCCTTCTCCGCCTCGAGCAGCTCGAGCCGCGCGGCGAGCCACTCCTTCCGTGTCCCGGTCATGTGCTTGGTCATCGCTCGTATCTCCTTCTTTCGGGTGGTCACGAGATAGAATTAGCGCCGGACATCGAACGGTGGGAGTGACAAGTGTGGCGCGATTCCGATGGACTCGCTGATCACGGCCGCGGCGCGTGCGCTCGCGGCGGGTGATCCCCTCGGCGCACTGAACCGGGTCGCCTTGCGCGACGACGCGCCGGCGCTCGCGCTTCGGGGCATCGCGATGGCGCAGCTCGGCGATCTCGTTCGGGCGAAGGCGCTCCTGCGACGTGCCGCCCGTGCCTTCGGTCCGAAAGAGCCCGTGGCCCGTGCCAGGTGCGTGGTCGCCGAGGCCGAGGTCGCGCTCGTCGCGCGCGACCTGGGCTGGCCTGCGAAGGCGCTCGACGCAGCGCGGGCGACGCTCGAAGAGCACGGCGACCGGGTGAACGCCGCGCATGCGCGCTATCTCGAGGTCCGGCGCCTCGTCCTGATCGGGCGTCTCGACGCTGCCGAGCGCAAGCTCGCCGAGTTCGATCCCTCGCCCCTCCCGCCCGCGTCGAGGGCCGCGCACGAGCTGGTCATCGCGGGAATCGCGATACGGCGCATCCGGACACAGGCGGCGCGCGCGGCGCTCGCTCGGGCCGAGCGCGCCGCGCGCCGCGCAGGCATCCCGGCGCTGACAGCCGAGGTCGAAGGCGCCTCCCTCGTCCTGAACACGCCCGCGGCGCGCCGGATCGCGCGTGGCGAGGAGCGACTCCTCCTGCTCGAGGAGGTCGAAGCGCTGCTGGCCTCGAAAGCGCTCGTCGTGGACGCGTGCCGCCATGTCGTGCGTGACGCACGCACGGTGGCCTCGCTCGCAAGGCGTCCGGTGTTGTTCACCCTCGCACGCGCGCTGGGCGAAGCGTGGCCGGGAGACGTGCCGAGGGGCACGCTCGTCGCGCGGGCATTCCGGGCGAAGCACGCCGATGAATCGCACCGCGCGCGGTTGCGAGTCGAAGTCGGGCGCCTTCGCACGGAGCTTCGTCCGCTGGCCGGCGTGAGTGCGACGAAGCGCGGGTTTGCGCTGGCGCCGCGCCGCGCACGCGAGGTCGTCGTGCTGGCGCCGCCCGTCGAAGAGGAGCATGCGGTGGTGCTCGCCCTCCTCGCCGACGGCGAGTCGTGGTCGAGCTCGGCCCTGGCGCTTGCGCTCGGAGCCAGCCAGCGCACCGTGCAGCGGGCACTCGACTCGCTGGCGGCAGCGGGCAAGGTGCAGTCGTCTGGTCGCGCGCGAGCGCGCCGTTGGATGACCCCGCCCGTGCCGGGATTCACGACGACCTTGTTACTCCCCGCTCCACTGCCGATGGACTAGGATGGAAGCATGCTCCGATCAGCGGCCGAAGTCCTCCGTGAGTACGGACCATTTCCGGGTGTCGACCACGTGCATGGGGTCACGTTTGACGGTCAGCACGTCTGGTTTGCTGCTGGCGACAAGCTGACCGCTTTCGACCCTGCGAGCGGGAAGATTCTGCGCTCGATCGATGTCGCCGCGCATGCAGGAACGGCCTTCGACGGCCAGCACCTGTTCCAGATCGCCGAGGATCGCATCCAGAAGATCGATCCGAAGACCGGCCGTGTGCTCGCCACGATCCCGGCGCCCGGCGGCGGGGGCGACTCGGGGCTCGCGTGGGCCGAAGGGACGCTCTGGGTGGGGCAGTATCGGGACCGGAAAATCCATCAAGTCGATCCCGAAACAGGGGCGATTCTTCGCACCATCGAGTCCAACCGCTTCGTCACCGGGGTCACCTGGGTCGAGGGAGAGCTCTGGCACGGCACCTGGGAAGGTGACGAGAGCGATGTGCGGCGAGTCGATCCTCGAACGGGAGAGGTCCTGGAGAGGCTCGAGATGCCGCCCGGAGTGGGCGTGTCGGGGCTCGAGTCCGATGGCAGCGATCAGTTCTTCTGCGGCGGAGGAAGGGGCGGGAAGGTGAGGGCCGTCCGCCGGCCCCGGCGGCGCTCCGGGATCCCCGTCGACACCGCGAGCAAGTAAACGTATCGGCCCTGTCGATCCTGCCGGAGCCAATTCGTATGGAAGGTGAAGCCGGCATGGTGCCGGCCCGTAGATTCCGGAGGAACACAGATGAAGCAGTACCTGCTCTCCATTGATCAGCCCGACGGGCCGATTCCGCCGCCCGAGATGCTAGGGCCGATCATGCAGAAGGTCGAGGCGCTGGCGAAAGGGATGAAGGCCGCCGACGGATACTGGCCCCCTTCAGTGGGTCACGGCACACGCAAGCGCCGGCGCCGCCTCAAGCTAGGGAGCAGGCCGCTTCTGGGGGGTGCTCAGTGGGGCTTTTTACACATTTGCAGAATGCAACACATTCAAAAACCGACAAATGCATCTACAAATGCAGCGAGCTGACCCACGGAAGGGGGCCAGTATCACAAGCTCACGCCATTCATCGACCGAACCTACCCGCTGGCCGAGGCCACGGAGGCCATGCGGTACCTGGGAGAGGGTCACGCGCGCGGAAACACTGTCCTCGTGGTGTGAGGGCCGAGGCGATCAGCGCTTGACGGCTGGCCCCGGGCAGATCGCCACTGGTGGGGCGCCTGTGCCGGTCAGTACAATGCACGCGGCGCTTGATCATCGAACGGAAGGAAACCGAACGTGCGCAGCTGGATGCAGAAATCGCAGGATCCGCCGGCGACGCCCGTCAAGCCTGCGATTCCTGGCCGGTCCTATCTCCGGAACAGCCATGACACATACGAACGGGAAGCGGATCGCGCCGCAGACCGGGTGATGCACATGCCCGGGCCGCGAGCCGTGAGCCGCGAACAGTCAGGCGGAAGCGGCCGGGCGATCCAGGGCGACGACCAGGTCCTATCGGCGCAGCAGAGGTCCTTCTTCGAGCCACGCTTCGGGCATGACTTCAGCCAGGTCCGGATCCATGCCGACGCAAGGTCCGCTGCCATGGCCGGCGCGTTGCAGGCCGAGGCCTTCACCGTGGGCCGCGACATTTTCTTCGGCGCCGGGAAGCTGCAGCACCGGACCACGGAATCGCATCGACTGCTCGCCCATGAGCTGGCCCACGTGGTGCAGCAGTCACACGCCGGACCCGCTCTTCAGCCCAAGCTCACGATCACCGGGAAGGAAGGCGATGTCGCGCGCGCGATCACCCTGCTGAACTCCGGCCTGGGCAGCTTCTACCACGTCTCCGTGGAGAAGTCGGGCCAAGTCAAGATCGCTCCGATCCGCGCCGCGCACACGTCCTCGATCAAGGGTCCGACTGCGCAACAGAGAGCGCTGGCGGACCGCCTGTGGGCTGTCACCAACGACCCAAAGGACGTGCTGATGACGGTCAGCGCCGGCACCAAGACGCTCGGCGGCAGCTATGCCACGGGCGATTTTGACATCGCCGATCTCGAGACTTATGGCGTCGCCGGGCTGATCCACGAGATCGAAGAGCAATACCAGAAGCAGGTCAAGGGCCTGGCCTTTGGAACGGATACGACAGGGGCGCATGGTGAAGCCATCAAGGCCGAGTCGGAGGTCCGAGGCGCAAAACGCGGCGCGCAGAAGGTCATATCCTCGACTCGCAACGCCGACGGAACGCTGGATGCCGTCATCGAGATACCGCACACATCCCCCGATGGGACGGTGAAGACCATGACCATGACGATCAAGAGCAACAACATCGTGTCGGTCACATGGAAGTAGGACAATCCGATCGTGCGCCTTGCGCTGGTGCGCAAGAGTGCATGGAGCTGGAGGAGTACGTCATGCGTTCCGCTGACATCGCCGGATGGATCGACGACCTCGACAACGCCGACATCCGCTGGGATGGAACACTCGTGGGGCTGGTCCCGGCCATCGGCAGTGGCGCGGCGCGCCAGCTGCTTGCCGCAGGCGACGTCGCCGTTCCGCAGCTGATTGCTGCGCTCGAGGACGAGTCCAGGTTCGTTGCGGCTCACGTGCTGCTCACGCTGCTGTCCGGCGTCGAGTACCACACCGTGCCCTGGAACGGACTCAAGGTCGACATCGCGCCCGATGGCCAGGCGCGGGTTGATGCAGGCCAGCGCCCTGCATTGGTGCGACGCTGGCGAACCTGGCAGCAGGCGACGCCACGTCCGCGATCGCTCCCGGAGTGACGCCACCGCGGCTACGGGCGACGGCGGTAATCTGGTAGGCGGTGACGCACTGCGCAGCCCGCGGCGATCCTCTCACCTCGGCTCATGGCAATGAGCTCCATGTTCCGCGCTAGAGTCGAGCGGATGCCGGCGGCTGCGGCGCAATCCTGCCCGGCCAAGGTGGATGCCGCGCTCGCGAGGCCGCGGAGCGCGCCGGCGGCGACGGGGTTCGACCTGCTGGCGACGGCGGAGCGCCAGGAGCGCGCGGCGGATCGGGCGGCGGAGCGGGCCATGGGCATGCCGGCGCCGCCGGCGGGTGCCGTGGGAAGCTCGGAGGCAGTGCTGCAGCCTCGATCCACCGGCAGCGTCGAGGCGCCGGCGGAAGTGCGCGAGGCGCTGGCAGCGCCCGGCCAGCCGCTGTCGCAGGAGACGCGCGCCTTCATGGAGCCGCGCTTCGGCCATGATTTCAGCCGGGTCCGCGTCCACGCCGATGAGCGCGCGTCGGAGTCCGCGCGGGCGGTCGGGGCGCGCGCGTACACGGTCCGCGGCCACATCGTCTTCGACCGGCGCTATTACGGGCCCGGAGGCAATGCGGGGCGGAGACTGCTCGCGCACGAGCTGGAACACGTGGTCCAGGATGACGGGCCGTCGCCGCCGCTGCTCCGGCGCGGCCTGCAGACCTATATCCAGGCCATGAACCAGAAGCCGCCGGACTGGAAACTGGCAGCGAAGCACCTCAACGGCGAGAACCCGAAGACCATCAAGGCGATCCTCGGCAGGCTCCCGGCGCACTACCACGTGGAGCTGCACCGTGGCGCGCTGCCATTCCCCGGCGTGTGCTCGAACATCGCGCGGTTCACCGAGGCGGCATTCCTGAAGGCGGAGCCGGGCGCCCACAAGCCCGCGAGCGAGGCGTGTCCGCGGGCGGAGGCGGAGGAGAAGCCGCCGCTCGGCACGGGGCTGTTCGAGCACTCGGTCCTGGTCGAGACCATCATCACGCAGGTCGACGGCCAGATGTTCGCCGAGACCTTCGCGCTGCTGGACACTCTGACCGCCGCCGAGCTGTCCCGGACCTTGAAGGAATTGAAGCGGGTCGCTCCCGGGGCCACGATGGTGCTGGGCGCCCACTTCGAGGAGGCCCTGGCCCTTCCCATCAATTGGGAGAGGATCATGGTCGCACTGGACCAGGTGGAGTTCACCGCCAAACAGCGGCACGTGGACAGCTACATGACCTGCGAGGTCCATCCGTCTTCCTTCGGAGCCGGCGGCGCGCTCACGCTGAACATCACCTACGCCTTGACTCCGGACCGGGCGCTGCTGTTGCGGGCGTCCGAGATCACGGACGAGGAGCCTTCCGGCGACGAGCTCGCGGCCCAGTCGAAGACGCACGTCGGCACCGCCGGCCTCCTGTTCCCGGCCAAGCTCAACAAGGGGACGGTGCCCAAGCTGTGGGCGGCCAAGCAGCGCATCATCCGCGAGATCGAGATCCAGAACTTTACGTTCGTCATCGTGGCCCACGCCGGCGCCGAGGCCGGACTGGGAGCCGGCCAGATGGCGGCGGGCTTGATCGGAAAGCTCGCGCCCGTGGGCAAGGGACTTGCCCCGTCCGGACGCCAGGCGCGCTGGACCGGCACTGGCGGAGCGCGCGCGACCGGCACGACGGCGGCGCCGGGCGGCAGCGGCGTCAAGGCGGCGCCCAGCAAGGCCGTGGCCACCCGGGCCGATGTCCTGGCTACGGCCTACCGGGGGTTCCGCGGACGAGCCGGCGGCCTCACCAAGGCGGAACAGGGCGGGTTGGCCAAGGTGCGCGAGTACTTCCGGCTGCCCAAGGCCCCGACCAAGACCAAGAAGTCCATCGTGGGTCTGCTCAAGATCTACGATCCCGACGTCGAGCCCATTCCGCTCATCAGCCAGAAGGAGGGCGGCCCGGCCGGTGGCAGCTCGACCGGCAGCGTCCCGCGCGGGCCGGGGACCGGATTCGACCGCTACTCCACCGGCCACATCGAAGGGCACGCCGCGGGCAAGATGAACGACCTCAAGGCGCAGCGCGGCGTGCTGCTGATCGAGAAGGACTTCTGCACCCAGTGCAGCAAGAACCTGCCGCAGATGCTCCCCAAGGGCAGCGAACTGGTCGTCGTGACTCCGGACAGCACCTACATCGTGCGCAGCTCGCAGTTGTAGAGCCCTGGCACGTCTCCCGCGTCGTGTCGCGCTCCGGCGGACGTAAAATGCCGCGTCCCGATCAGACATCGAAGCAGGAGTTGCCATGGGATCCAAGCCCAGGGTCAAGGCCAAGACCATTGACGAGTACCTCGCGGCGTTGAGCGCGGACAAGCGAGCCGCACTGGAACGGCTGCGAATGGTCATCCGGGAGGCAGCTCCCGGAGCGGAAGAGTGCATCAACTACCAGCTCCCGGCGTTCCGTCTCGACGGAAAGTGCTTCATCTGGATCGGCGCCGCGGCGAATCACTGCGCCATCTATGGCGCGAACGATGACTTCATGGACCAGCTGAAGGGCTACGACACCAGCAGTGGCACCATTCGTTTCCCGGTGGACGAGCCGCTGCCGGCGGCCCTCGTGCGCAAGCTGGTGAAGTTGCGGATCGCGAGGAACGCGGCGCCAAAACGGGGCGCAGCGCGGAAGGCTGCGCGCCGCCGCTGAACGGCCGCAATCGCTGCATGGACATCCTCCAGGCGATCGGGAGCACGTCGCTGCTGCGGCTGCGGAAGGTCGTTCCGCGCAATGGCGCGCAGGTCTTCGTGAAGCTCGAGTGGGAGAACCCGACCGGCAGCGTCAAGGACCGGATGGCGCGGGCCGTGATCGAGCGGGCGGAGGCGGACGGGCGATTGCAGCCCGGAGACACCGTCGTCGAGTACACGGGGGGCAGCACCGGGACATCGCTGGCATTGGTCTGCGCCGCCAAGGGCTACCGGATCCGGATCGTCAGCTCGGACGCCTTCAGCCGGGAGAAGCTGGACCACATGGCGGCGCTGGGCGCGGAGCTGACGCTGGTTCCGAGCGAGGGCGGTCTCACCACCAGGAAACTGATCCTGGACATGATCGAGGCTGCGCGGGCGTTGAGCCAGGAGCCTCATACCTACTGGACCGACCAGCTCAACAACCAGGACAGCATCGTGGGCTACTACGCGCTGGGCGAGGAGATCTGGAGCCAGACGCAAGGAAAGATCGCCGCTTTCGTGCATTGCGTGGGCACGGCGGCTTCTTCGCGCGGGGTCGCCACCGTGCTGAAGCGCTACAAGCCGGGCATCCGGATCGTCGCCGTCGAGCCGGCGGAGTCGTCGGTGCTGCTCGGAGGTCCGCCAGGGCCGCACAAGATCGAAGGAGTCGGGATCGGCTACACTCCCCCGCTCTGGGAGCCGGCGCTCGTGGACGAGATCGTAGCGGTCGGAACGGAGGACGCCAAGGACATGGCGCGGCGGCTCGCGCGGGAGGAGGCCCTGTTCGCCGGGACGTCGTCCGGCGCGAACGTCCTCGCCGCGCTTCAGGTGGCGGAGCGGCTGGGGGCCGGTGCAAGAGTTGTCACGCTGATGGCCGACTCCGGCCTGAAGTACTTGAGCACCGATGTGCACAGAGGCAGATGAGAACGCCGCGGTCGCAGCCGCAGCACCCTGATCGCGCTCCCAGAAGTGGAAACGCGCCTGTTCCAGGAACACTACCCGCCGCTGGTTGTCGCCTACCTGGTGGGGGTCGGTGGATGGCTGGCGGCCAGTCGCTTCCTGCCGCGGCTTCGGCCACGGGCCAGCCCGACGCCTGGAGATGCGTCGCCGAAGTTCAGGATGCGGGCAAGCCCGCCGACGTCACCGGCTATCGCTGACCCCTCGGCGCCGTCCTGGCCATCCCGTCCCCTGCCGGCCTGGACCGGGCCGGAGCCCAGATCCTAGGATGCATCCGCGGGCGGCGCCTCCTGGCCCGCCCTTCGCCGGGGTCCAGGACACGTTCGTGGGAGTCAACGATGAAGATGATGCGCCTGGTGTGCTACTCGCTTGGGGCGACTGCTGCTGCGGTCCTGCTGGCCGTGCTTGCTGTTGCAGCTCTGGTTCCCGAGCTGCGGCCTCCCTGGGTCGTCGCGGTCCCGGCAGCGTTGTTCGCCCTGGGAGGTTGGCTCCTGTTCTTCCTGCCGCTCGTCCTCTGGGAGGGGCGTACGGGACGGCGGCTGTCACCATCCCTGCTCATGCTGCTTGGATGCGCAGTCGGGGTCCTGTTTCCCGCCTTCTTCCTCGTGATCAACGGGTCGTACTTCTGGGAGTGGCATCCCGGTCATCCCATGACCCTGTCACTGCTGGCGGTGCCGGTGGCCGCCGTCGCAGGCTGTACCTACGCCTGCTTGCGGAGGCGGTCGTCCGGCGGGTCGCCCGTTCCGCCGGTCTAGACGGCGGGTAACGCGGCCCACATGGCCAGGAACCGGGCGTCGAACTCGGCCGCAAGCGGCCCGCTGTCGAGGCGGATGCTGAGCTCGTGGGTCTCGTTCAGGCCGGCGTACGTCCAGTTGTGGCTGCCGAGCACGGCCACGCGGCCGTCGGCCACCAGGAGCTTGGAGTGGAGCAGCGTCTGCGGCTGGTCCAGGCGCACGGCGATACCGGCCGCGCGCAGGCGCTCCAGCACCGGGCGGTTGATGTAGCGGCTCAGGTAGGGCTCGCCCCGGTCGTCCTGGTCCAGGATGACGCGCACGGTCAGGCCGCGGGCGGCCGCCGCCTCCAGCGCCCGGATCAGCTCGATCGAGCCGGGACTGCCGGCGTCGCCGGCCGCGGCCGTGGCCAGGAACATCATCAGGTGCAAGGTCCGGGCGGCGCCGGCGGCGACTTCGGTGACCGCGGCGACGTACTCGGAGTTCACCAGCGTCGCGCCGCTGGCGGGCGCGGCGGCCTCCAGCAGGGCGCGCAGCCGAGCGTGGCGCTGCAGGCGCCGCTGCGCCTCGCTCGCGATCGCGCCGTCGACCACCGAGGCGGTGCGCTCGGCCTGTTCGGCGATCGTGCCCAGGAACGAGAGGAAGCGCCCGACGGACGCCGCCGGGGCGGCCGCGAGGCGGCGCTGCAGCGCGGCCTCGTCGCCGAACAGCAGGCTGCAGTCGCTGCGCTCCAGGGCGTGCAGCAGGCTGCCGATCGACGGCGACTCGGCGAAGGCGCGCAGGCTCGGCGAGACCGATTGCAGGTGCGGCTGGTCCAGGTAAGCGTCGCGCTGCAGCTGCTCCAGGAGGCGCGGCCCGATGCCGTCGATCTCGAGCAGCTCCTCGAGGCTGGCGAGATACGGGCGCTCGCCGACGAAGCGCGCGATGGCGCGCGCCAGCTCGGGACCGATCCCCTGGATCGCTTCGATCTCGGCCTGGGTGGCGCCGCGCAGGCCGATGCGCGTGCCCGCAGCCGCGTCCGGCCCCGGTCCGAACGCGCTGCGGCAGCGGCGTGCCGCGGATGCCAGCCAGTCCTCCAGGCGCTGCAGCGTGCGCGTCCAGTAGATCGCCTGCTCCTGCTCCGCCGTCACCGGCACGTCCGCCACCAGCCGGGGCGTGACCGCCGACGACACGCGCAGGAGCGCTGCTACCACGGCGTCGCGCTCCGCCGCGCTCCAGGCCGGGACACGGTCCGCAGCCCAGGTGTCGACTTCGCGGCGCGCCGTGGCCGGGCTCAGGCTCATGTGCGCGGCATCCCCCGGCCGTCCGCCCACAGGCGTTGGAACTCTGCCGCGAGCAGCGCGACCGGCTCGCCGCTCAGGAGCACCGCGTCCTCCACGTTGAGACGGAAGGCGTCGTCGGTCCAGTTCTGGCTGCCGGCGACCGCGACCTCGTCGCACAGGAAGAACTTCGCGTGCGTGCCGCGGCGCGCGTCGCCCGCGTGCTCGAACACGCGCCGGTGTGGCACGCGGTAGGCCTGCAGGAACATGCCGGCGGCCAGGTTGGCGGCGTCGAGGTCCGCCGTGCGCGCGCTGGCGCTGGTCAGGACGCGCACGTCCACTCCGGCCTGGCTGCGCGCGGCCAGGGCCAGCAGCAGCTCGAGCACCTGTCCCTCCAGGTCGCGGTGCGG
The DNA here is from genome assembly GCA_004295085.1 of Planctomycetota bacterium. GTDB lineage: Bacteria > Planctomycetota > UBA1135 > UBA1135 > UBA1135 > SHNF01. The sequence goes on from SHNF01000016.1 coordinate 54,303, forward strand.
CCGCGGGTCGCACAGGAACATGCACACCCACGCGCGCCGCTGCGCCGCTTCGACGCCGGCCAGGGCCAGCTCGAAGTACTCGCGCTCGGGCAGGCGCACGGCGCGGCCGCCGGCGAAGGCCGTCATGGGCGCGCCCACTCCGCGCGCAGTTCCGCCAGGCGCCGGCGCACGTCGGCACCGCGCCGCTCGAAGGCCAGGTCGGACTCGCGCGACAGCGCCGCGCGCCGCCATACGCGCTCGCGCAGCGCGGAAGCCTCGTCCGTCTCCGGCAGCCGCGACGCGATCCGGCCCTGCACCAGCACGTTGGCGCGGCTGGTGGCCCGGTAGGCGTCGTACAACGCGGCCAAACGGCGCCCTGCGGCGTACATCAGGACGGCGGCATCCTCGTCCATCAGAACCTCCCGTGAATCTCGATCCCCCAGGGATCCCAGGTGGGCGTCATCCAGATGTCCTCGCCGAGCGGCACGCCTTCCGGAAAGTCCTCGAACGGATCGCCATCCTCGGCCGGGTCGGGCGGGTCCGTGAACCAGTCGTCGCCGAGGCCGTCGGAATCGTAGAAATCGTCCGGGACGTCGAGGTCGAGATCGTCCTCGGGCAGCCCCTCGTCGCAGAGCTCGCAGCTCAGGCACTCGGCGAAGCATCCAAGGTCGAGATAGGACATGGGCTCTTACGGGCGCCCGCCCAGCCCCAGCGAATCGAACGTATTGCGCACCAGCGCCTCCAGCTCCTCCCGCGTGTAGAACACCTGGTACAGGAGCCGCAGGCGCTTCAGCTCGCTCGCCGGATCGACGCTGCGCGCAGCCAGGATCGCGTCCACCGCCGCCTGCACCGCCGGCTCGATCCCGCCGGCGTCTTCGATCTTCTGGCGCAGGAGCACGGCCTGGCGCGCGGCGCGCCGGGCGTCGACCGGGATCGGTTGCAAATCGATGGGCATGAAGACATCCCCGCTGCCGTTTCTGGGGGTGGCGCAGTATAGGCGTGCCCGCCGTCCCGGCAACAGGATCGCGCTCGGTGATCCAGCACCCGGGCACTTGAGGGCCGGGAGGCCCTACGGACTCGCTTCCACATTTCCGCAATTGCGGAAAGCCGCGACGAAGGCGCCGGGGAAGGTGCCTTCCCGGCGTGCGACCGGCGCTCAGTTGTTCTTCATCAGCACGACCACGTCCGCGATCTCGTCGGTGAGCGCGAGGTCCAGGTCGCCGTCGTTGTCGGTGTCGAGCAGGATCGCGCACGAAGGGTTCGACGGCGCCGTGACGTGGAACCAGAACGCGAAGCTGCCGCTGCCGTCGTTGCGGTAGAAGCGCCAGAAGCCGCCGCCGAAGCTCGAGACGGCCCAGTCGAGGTCGCCGTCGCCGTCCAGGTCGCCGAGATCGGTCGAGACGGTGTGCGCGCCGATGGTCACGGTCGAAACCGGCTTGAACACGCCCGTCCCGGTGTTCTTGAGGATGCCGGCCGTGCCGGAGGTCGAGTTGGCGGTGGAAGCGTCCAAGTCGCCGTCGCCGTCCACGTCGCCCAGCGTCACGACCCAGGTCTGGCCGCCGCTGCCCTGCGCCGCGCCGGCCGGCGTGAACGTGCCGTTGCCGTTGCCGCGCAGCGTGCGCACGTGGCTGCCGTCGCGCCCGGCCACGACCAGGTCGGCGATCCCGTCGTGGTCCATGTCCCCCGCCGCCAGGCCGTACTCCCCGTCCACCCCGCCGTCGAAGAAGCTGGGCGGGCCGAACACGCCGCTGCCGTCGTTGAGCATCAGCGACAGGTTGTTGCTGGCGTTGTTGCAGTTCACGATGTCGAAGTCCGCGTCGCCGTCCACGTCGAGCGCGGCGATGCCGTGCGGCTCCTGGCCGACGCTGATCGACTGCGCCGGGCCGAAGCTGCCGTCGCCGCTGCCCAGCAGGATCCACACGTCCTCGCTCGAGCTGGCCGCGGCGCAGATGTCGGCGTCGCCGTCGTTGTCGAAGTCGGCCGTCGCGTTCGGGCTGGCCTCGTCCCCGATCGGCTCCGGCGGCAGGAACGGGCCGTAGTTGCCCGTGCCGTCGGCCAGGTTGAGGAACACGCGCAGGTCGGCGCTGACCTCGTTGACCGTCGTCAGATCGGGATAGCCGTCGTGGTTGAGGTCGGTCCCCGCGGCGCCGTAGATGCGCGTCTGCTCGCCGTGGTTGTTGGAGAGGACGGCATACTGCGTGAAGCTGCCGCCCGAGGGCTGGACCTCGGTCCCGAACTGGAAGGCGTACCCCGCCGCCCGCAGGCGCGTGCCGTCGAGGCCGCGGATCGTGCGCGCCAGGTTGACCCACACCACCTCGCCGGCGGAGAAGTCATCGTCCGGAGTGAACTCGACCCCCAGGCCGCCGGCGATCAGCGCGTACGCCCCCCGCGCCGCGCCGCTGTGGCGCCCGAACACCCGGAAGCTGGCCGCGTCGACGCTGGCGAGGTCGACCGCGCGGTCAAAGAGGACACGCACCGTCGTCGTCACCGGCGCGGATGAGACCGAGGCCGGCTGCGTCCCCACCACCGCCATGGGCCCGCGGGGACCGGGAGCCGTGTAGGTCTGCGCTCCGACGGCGGAAGCGAGACCGAGCAGGGCCGCAAGTGCCAAGGAGCAGCGCGCGATCATGGGAACCTCCAAGAGGGGAGGGCCGCGGACGCCGGCGACACCGGCGCGCCGGACCGGCACGCTACGCCGCGCTCGCGCGCGCCGCCTTCTGTAGATCTACCGACCCCGCGCGTGCGGCGCGGGCAGGTCGGAGCCGGTCGGAGGGGTCTCCTCGATGCCGTAGAGGTCCAGCTCCTCGAGGAGGATGGCGGGGGTGATGATGGCGTAGGGGGTGCCGGTGGCTTGGTTCCAGATGGCCGGGGTCTTGCCGGCGGCCTGGATGTCGCGGAGCGCAGTGACGGAGACCGTGTCGAACTCGAGGCCGCGGACCGGCTCCTCGCGGCCGTCGTCGACGTAGACCTTGGTCACCTGGAGCGGGTCGCCGAGCGCGCTCATCTCGCGGCCGCGCGAGCGCTGCTGGAACAGGGCGCGGAGGTCGCGGGCGGAGACGCCGGAGCTGAGGCCGGCCATGCCGGGGGCCAGGGCCGAGATGCGCAGCCCGTATTCGAGGCCGGCGTCCGCGGCGGCATCGCGGAGCGCCTGGTGCAGGGCGGCGTCGCCGAGGCCGTCCTCGTGCTCGATGAAAAGGTTGCCCAGCGTCGCACGCACAGATCCTCCCCCGCCGCGGCCGTGGCCTGTGGAGCCGGAGAAGGCGGCGGTCGGGGTGCGGGAGCAGAGCATCGTCTTGAGGATGCCGTCCGTAACCAGGTCCACCGCGCGGGGTGACACCCCCTCGTCGTCGAAGGCGTAGTGGCCGGCGAGCGGGGTTCCGGCGAAGGTCGCGGCGGTCGGATCGTCGCGGATGCGGAAGCCCGCGGGCAGCAGGCGCTTGCCGGCGAGCCGCTCCAGGTTCTCGCCGCCGGCGAAGCGGCGGCGCTCGCCGCCGGGGTCCACCGGCTGGGCAGCGATGCCGCGGGCCAGGAGAGCTTCGAAGAGCTGCGCCGCGGCGGGCCCATCGAATAGGACCGGGCCTGTGTAGCCGTCGAGGCGGGGTGCGGCGGCCGTGGTCGCGAGCGTGGCCACGAGCTCCGCGAAGTCGGTCTCCAGCTCGGCCCGGCTGGGCAGCTCTTCCAGGGAGAGCGCGAGATAGCGCAGGCTCTGGCTGAGGCGGGTGCGCTCCGGCGTCTCGACGCTCGCCGCAAGGCGCAGCTCGATCAGGACGGTGCCATGACGCAGCCGCGCGCCTTCGGAACTGACGAGGTAGCGGTTGCGCGCGGCGGCGGAGAGGCTGACGCTCCCGTCCACCACATCCGGGTGGCGGTTGAGCAGCGACGAGACCGCCGCCAGGTCCTCGACGCGCCGCTCCCAGTCTGCGTCGGCAATGCCGAGGCGCGCGAGTGGGAGCAGGGAGGCGACCGGCTCGGCCGGCGTGAAGCTCGCCGGGCGCGGCTCAGCCTCTTCCTTGGGCTGGTTGGCGAGCTTCTCGGCCAGCGCCTCGACCGAGCGCTTGTAGGCGGCGTCCGAGGCCAGCCAGACGGCGTGGCGGATGGCGTCGTAGTCGTCCTGCACTGGCAGCGCCGTGCCGCCGCCGCCGAAGGAAGAGCGTCCCCCGCCCCGGCCGCCGCCGAAGCCGCTCGCGCCGGTCGCGGCGTTCGAGCTGTCCAGCTCGTAGCTTCCGGCGCGGACGTCGGCGCTGAGGGTGCGCGAGCGCCCGCGCGTGGTGTCGACCACGCCGCCGAAGCTGGCCTCGGCGCGGCGGAAGTCGGTGTCGTCCACGTTGTAGCGGGTGTAGTAGGGAGGATCGGCGCCGTCGAGGCGCAGCGTCATCGTGCGCTGGAGCTCATCGGACAGGGCCCGGATCACGGGGTCGTCCGGCTGGGCGGGCGCCTGGGGCAGGAGCAGGAGGAGAATGGGGAGCATCAGGCTTGCTCCGGGGCGATCGGGGAGGGAAGAATGGGCAGGCGCTCCTGCGAGCGCTCGCGCCGCTCGATCTCGATCTCCTCGACCAGGATGCTGGGCGAGGTGGCGGTCACCGGCACCCAGCCGGACTCCGCGCCGCAGGTTCCGTTGAAGACCGCGGGGTCGTCGCCGGTGCACAGGATCTTGGAGAAGCAGGAGAGCGGAGTGCCGACGATGTCCACGCCGCGCACCAGCTCGTCGGGACGGCCGTCGGCCCAGATGCGGCGCACCACGATCGGCAGCACCTTGAACGCCTGCGGGCCGCCGCGGCTGGTCGAGGTGAAGCCGCCGGAGATGTCCTCGAACAGGAAGCCGTAGGGTTTCTGCTGCTTCCGGCATTCCTCGATGAGCATCCTGCGCAGCTCCTCGAAGGGGACCGCCCGGGTCGACTCGACCATCAGGTTGCCCTGGCGGGAGACCGCCGGCCGGCCCGGCTCGCGGCGGCCATGGCCGTTGGACCGGTCGAAGCCGGGCAGCGGCGAGCGCGACATCAGGAACGTCTGCAGGATCCCGTCGCGGATCAGCTCCACGCGCCGGGCCGGGATGCCTTCGTCGTCGAAGCGGTAGAAGCCGCGCAGGTCCTCGCCCCGAAAGCTCGCCAGCGTCGGGTCGTCCACCACGCTCAGGAACGCGGGCAGCACCGCCTGGCCGACCATGTTGGTGAACGTCTGCCCCTCGCTCACGTCCTTCTGCCGGTGGCCTTCGATGCGATGGCCGAAGATCTCGTGGAAGAAGACGCCGCTCGCCCGGTTGAGCAGGATGGCCGGACCGGTGTAGGGCTCGACCACCGGCGCCTGCCGCAACGCGAGCACCTGGTCGATCACGCCCTGGAACGCGGCCGCCATCTCCTGTTCCGTCGGCAGCCGGTCCTCGCTGGCGGCGTTGAAGATGTACGACTGCTCCAGCTCCATGCCGTCCTCACCGCGCGTGCTCGCGCTGAGCACCACGCGCAGGAGCTTGCGGCCGGTCCGCAGCCGCGACCCCTCGCTGCTGGCCAGCAACCGGTTCTCGGCCGTGCCGGCAACGCTGACCGAGGAGCCGTAGATCAGCGGGTACTTCTTCGCCAGGGCGGAAACGCGACGCACGCGCTCGCTCCATACACCCGCATCGATCTGCAGCGCGATCTCGTCCTCGAAGAAGGACACCGGATGTTCGCGGGAGAAGTCGGCCGCCTGGTGCTCCTCCTCGACCATGGTCTTCTGATTGGCCTCGACTTGCCGGAAGCGCTCGTACGCGGCGTCGAAGGCCGCGCCCGTGGCCTGCCACAGGGCGAAGCGGATGGCGTCGGGGTCGTCGTCCAGCGCGATCGCCGCGCCGCCGCCGGCCGGGAAACCCCCGCCGAATCCGCCGCCGCCGCGGATGGGATGGGTGCTGTCGAGCTGGTAATCCCCCACCCGCAGGTCCAGGTCCAGGAGGCGCTCGCGGCGCTCGCTGTCGGCGTAGAGCGCGCCCAGCCGGGCCTGGATGGTCGCGCTGACGGTGTCCGTCACCGAATAGGACAGGTAGTAGGGCTTGGTGCCGTCCTCCGCGGCCAGTTCCTGCATCGAGTACTCGATCTCCTCCGCGAGCAGCGTCACGAGCGGCGGCTCCGCCGACGCCTCCGGCGCCTGCGGGAAGCCGGCCAGGAGCGGGGTCAAAGAAAGGAGGAGAAGGGTGCTCATGGATGCACGGGCGGGCGCCTGCCATGGGCGCCGGGTAGATGAAGATACCGGACTCGCGGCATCGCGAAGCCGTTACTCCGGGCGACCCTGGTGCAGCCATGCGATCCGGTCCGGGCCCGAGGCGGCTTCCGGCGGCTGTTCGCGCGCCGGCGCGCTCGCGCGTTTCGCGATCCTGCCCAGCAAGCCGCGCGTCACCAGGATCAGGCGCGTCTGGGCTTGGCCGGCGGGGTATCGCAGCGGCCGGACAACCCGAGCGCTCTATGCCTGCGCCGCCGGGTAGCTTGACGCCCTGCCGCGCATCAGCTCCACTGTCCGCGTCACCCCGGAGGTCACGGCCATGCAGACCCTTCTCGCTTTCGTCTCGATCGCGGTCGCCACGTTCCCTGCGATCTTGGCCGCACAGGAGCCGGCCGCCGCCCCCACCATGAAAGCCATCCGCTTTCACAAGTTCGGCGGCCCCGAGGTGCTGGTGCTCGATGACGTCCCGCGGCCCGAGCCGGCGGCCGGCGAGCTGCTCGTGCGCGTGCTCGCCGCCGGCGTGAACCCGGTGGACTGGAAGGTGCGCGGCGGGATGATGCGCGGAAAGCTGCCGATGATCCCCGGCTACGACGTCGCCGGCGTGGTTGACAAGGCCGGCGCCGAGGTCAAGGACTTCGCGCCCGGCGACCGCGTCATGGTCTATCTCGCGCTCAACCGCGGCGGCGGCTATGCCGAGTACGCGACCGCCCCGGCCAAGGACTGCGCGAAGTTCGGGAAAGATCTCGCGCCGACCAGCGCCGCCGCGATCCCGCTCGCGGCCCTCACCGCCTGGCAGGCGCTGTTCGAGACCGCGAAGCTCGCCGAGGGGCAGACGGTCCTCATCCATGCCGGAGCGGGCGGCGTCGGCCACTTCGCGGTCCAGCTCGCGAAGAGTCGCGGCGCGCGCGTGCTGGCGACCGCCTCGGAGAAGAACCTGGACTTCCTGAAGGAGCTGGGCGCCGACGTGGCGATCGACTACAGGGCGCAGCGCTTCGAGGACGTCGCCAAGGACGTCGACGTCGTGCTCGACGCCGTCGGCGGGGACACGCTGGGGCGCTCCTACGGCGTCCTGAAGAAGGGCGGCTTCGTCGTGTCCATCGTCCAGCCGCCGGACCCGGCGCGCCTGGAAGAGCTCGGACTGCGCGGCTCGGTCATGCTGGTGCAGCCCAACGGCGCCCAGCTGGCCCAGATCGCGGAGCTCGTGCAGACCGGCAAACTGAAGCCGCACGTCAGTGCGACCTACCCCCTCGCCGAGGCGCGAAAAGCCCAGGAGGCCAGCGCCACCGGCCACACGCGCGGCAAGATCGTCCTCAAGGTCGCGGACTAGCAAGCTCTCGGCGAGGCTTTCGCGGCGTCCTCCGATTGTCGTGACAACGTCACGAGAATCGAGTACCTCCTCCGTCAGGGTCGGGTGTCCTCCTCGCTTCCATTGCGAGGAAGACGGCCAGCCCGGAGAAGGTTACACGGAATAATGCCGAGACCTCGACCCTGTCGCTAACGGATCACACTCAGCCTCTGGCCCACCTTCGTGAAGGCGGCGGCGGCGCGCTCGAGGTCGGCGGGCTCGTGCGCGGCGGAGATCTGGACGCGGATGCGGGCCTGGCCCTTGGGGACGACCGGGTAGGAGAAGCCGATGACGTAGATGCCCTCGGCGAGGAGGTCGCGCGCCATGTCGGCGGCGAGCTTGGCGTCGCCCAGCAGGATCGGGACGATCGGGTGCTCGCCGGCCTTGATCTGGAAGCCGGCCTTGGTCATGGCCTCGCGGAAGAAGCGCGTGTTGCGCTCCAGCTTGTCGCGCAGCGCGGTAGTGGAGCTCAGCCGGTCCAGGATGGCGATCCCGGCGGCCACGATCGGCGGGGGGACCGAGTTGCTGAAAAGGTAGGGGCGGCTGCGGTTGCGCAGGAGGTCCACGATGGGTTTGGCGGCCGTCGTGAAGCCGCCGCAGGCGCCGCCCAGCGCCTTGCCGAGGGTGGAGGTGACGATGTCCACGCGTCCCAGGACGCCGCAGTGCTCGGGCGTGCCGCGGCCGGTCTTGCCCATGAAGCCGGTGGCGTGGCTGTCGTCCACGTGCACCAGCGCGCCGTAGCGCTCGGCCAGGGCGCAGATGTCCTGGAGCCTGGCGATGAAGCCGTCCATGGAGAAGACGCCGTCGGTGCTGATCAGGCGGCGGCGCTTGCCCTGCGCCGTCTGGAGGTGGCCCTCAAGCTCGTTCATGTCACCGTTGGCGTAGCGGTAGCGCTCGGCCTTGCACAGGCGGATGCCGTCGATGATGGAGGCGTGGTTGAGCGCGTCGCTGATCACGGCGTCCCGGTCGTCGAGCAGAGTCTCGAACAGGCCGCCGTTGGCGTCGAAGCAGCTCGTGTACAAGATCGCATCTTCGAAGCCCAGGAAACGCGCGATGCGCTGCTCCAGGGTCTTGTGGATGTCCTGGGTGCCGCAGATGAAGCGCACCGAGGACATGCCGTAGCCGCGTTGCGTCAGGCAGGCGCGCGCCGCCTCGATCACGGACGGGTCGTCGCTGAGGCCGAGGTAGTTGTTGGCGCAGAAGTTGAGGACCTCGCGGCCGTTGACGGTGATGCGCGCGCCCTGCGGACTGTGGATGACGCGCTCCTCCTTCCACAGGCCGGCGTTGCGGATCTCGTCCAGCTCGGCGGCGACGCCGTCCAGGAAGGACTGCCTGTTCATGACTGTGACTGCGGGCATGGCCGCGCACATGGTATCGACTTCGTCATGCCGCTCGAGCCGCTGCGCCGACCCCCCGCCCTGCGCCTGCGCGGCCTCAGCTGATCTGGGGATCCAGCACGACCTTGTGCGCCTGGCCGGCGTCGAGCAGCGCCACGCCCTGGTGGAAGCCGCGCAAGGGCAGGCGGTGAGTGACGATGTGCTCCACGTCCAGGCCGCGGCGCAGCAGGTCCAGCATCCTGTCCCAGGTCGAGAACATGCGCCGCCCCACCACGCCGCGCAGGGTCAGCCCCTTGAAGATGACGCGGTCGCTGAACTTCTCCAGGGTCATGTCGGCCGCCGGCGGGATGCCGAGCAAGGCCAGCTCGCCGCCGGGATAGAGCAGGTCGAGCGCGCCGTTGATGGCGGCGGAGGCCCCCGACATCTCCAGGACCACGTCCACCCCCCCCGCAGTCGCCCGCCGCAGCTCGTCGTTGCCGACCGCGCGCGGGTCCACGACCCGGATGGGCACCCTTCCATCCCTGCCGGCGGCCCAGCGGCGCGCCCGCTCCAGGTGCCCGGGCGCGACCTCGGTGATCGTGAGCGAGGCCGCGCCTTCGAACTCCACCACCGCCGCCGCCATGGCGCCGATCGCGCCGTAGCCGCTCACGAGCACGTGGCGGCCGGCCACTCCGCTGACCGCCTGCACCGTGTGCACGGCGTTGCCGAGCGCGTCCAGGAACGCGCCGACGTGCGGCGGCACCACCTTCGGATCCAGGCGCACCAGGTTTCCGGCCGGCACCACCACCCACTCGGCGAAGCAGCCGTTGCGGTGCACGCCGCCGATGCGCGTGCGCTCGCACACGTGCTGGCGTCCGGCGCGGCAGGCGCGGCACGTGCCGCACACGAAGTGCATCTCGGCGGAGACGTAGGCGCCGCGCTCCCAGCCGTTCACGCCCTCCCCCAGTTCGTCCACGTGGCCGCAGAACTCGTGCCCGATGATCACGGGCGGCTGCATCATGGCCGCCACCGACGCGTCCCAGTGGAAAATGTGCCGGTCGGTGCCGCAGATGCCGGTGTTGGCCACGCGCACGCGCACCTCTCCCGGTCCGGGATGAGGTTCGGAGGCGTTCTCGAGGTACAGGGCGGCGCCCGGCTCCGGCCGGGCCATCTGGATCGCGCGCATGGGGGCCGGGATTCTACGGCCCCGCGCCCGGCAGCACCTTCCCCGGCGTTGACTTCCACTTTTGCGGAAACCAGGAAGCAAGTTCAGCTTCCTCCCCTGCGCGCCGCGGCGCGGATCTGGTCCCAGAGTCCGGACGTGAACTCGCGCAGCCGCGCCCCGACACTGCGCACGGCGGCGATCCGCCGCGCGGGGTCGCCGGACTCCAGTTCCGGACGCTCGAAGGGCACGACCCAGCGCCGATCGAACGCCGGGAGCTGTGGGAAATCCCGTTCCGCCTGCCGCGACAGGAGGATGACGAGGTGACGCCGTTCCGACCGCTCCGCGTCATACGCCGTGCTCCACGCGTGCAGATTGCGCAGGCCCAGATCGGCCAGCTCGAGCTCGATCTCCAGATGCACGATCCCGGCCTCGGCGCCGCAAACTTCGAACTTGAGCGGCTCCGGACACAACTGGCCGTACCTTAGGCGGCAGAAGCCTGCCGCGGCCAGGCTGCGCCAGCCGACGCCGCCGTCGAGGAACGTGAGCAGGAGCGGTGATTCGTGCAGCGGCAGCGCCGGACAAGAGTTCTCGGGAGAAGGACTTGCGCCTGGAATCGCGCTGCGCAGTGGTTCCGTGCGCCCGGAGTAGGACAAGCCTCTTCCGGCGCTGGTGCATTCCACGAGGCCCGCCAGGCGCAGGTCCCGCAGCCGGCGGGACAGGGCCGGAGCGGAGAGCCCGAGGAGCTGCATCAGCTCGTGCGGGCGGGCGCGGCGCCGGCACAGCAGCGACCAGAGGCGCAGGCGCTCGGGATCGCCCAGCGCCGCGAAGACGCGCGCGGAGCGCTCCAGGGGGTTGGTGGCCGGGTTCAATTCCAGGTTTGCGGAAACCTGGAAGGAACAACGGAAAGGGCCGGCAAGGTTACATTCAGTCCTGGAAGGCGCGGCCGGCGAGGACGGGCTCGCGCCCGGCGCTCACGCTCAGCGCCAGGCCCAGGGCCATGCCGGAGACCATCATGGAGGAGCCGCCCCAGGAGACCATGGGCAGCGGCAGGCCCGTGGTCGGCCACACGCCCAGGGTGACGCCCACGTTGATGACGAGGTGCACCGCGAAGTGCACGCCCACGCCGGCCACGACGAAGCGCGTGAAGGGATCGCGGTAGCGCGCCGACGCCCACAGCGCCAGGAGCGCCAGGGCGCAATAGAGCAGCAGGAAGAAGGCGGCGCCGAGGAAGCCGAACTCCTCGGCGATCACCGGGAAGATGAAGTCGTTGTGGCGCTCGGGAAGACGGTCCAGCCGGTTCTCCACGCCCTCCGACCAGCCCTGTCCGGTGAGCCCGCCGCTGCCCACCGCCAGCTTGCTGTGCCACAGGTGGTAGCCGGCTCCGGCCTTGTCCTCGGCGGACAACTGGTCCTGGCGCCACCAGATCAGCACCCGTTCCTTCTGGTAGTCCTGCAGCAGCAGCAGCCCCAGGGGAGCGAGCAACACGGGCAGCAGCAGCAGGGCCAGCCACGTGCGCCGCGGCGTGCCCGCCAGGTAGGCCAGCGCCAGGAACACGGGCCCGTAGGTGAGGGCGGTGCCGAGGTCAGGCTCGGGCAGCACCAGCCCTGCCGGCAGCGCGGTGAGCGCCGCCGGAGCCGCAAGGTCGCGCAAGCCCGCGGGGCGCGGGCGATCAGCGAACCAGCGCGCGAGCACCAGCAGCAGGGCCAGCTTGGCGAACTCGCTCGGCTGCAGCTTGAAGCCGCCGCCCAGCTCGATCCAGCGGCGCGCGTTGTTGGTGACGTCGCCGAAGAACAGCACGTAGGCCAGCAAGGCGATGCAGGCCCAGTAGCACGGCACGGCCAGGGAGCGCCAGCGCCGCGGCGAGATCCAGGCCGCCGCGGCGGCCGCGCACGCGGCCACGCCGAGGCGCGCCACGTGCGCGCCAGGGAAGGCGTCCGGGCCGGAGACGCTCCACTGCACCAGCAGCCCGATCAGGGCGATGGCGGCGGCGATGGGCAGCAGCGGCCAGTCGCCGCGGCGCAGGAAGCGCAGCACCGGCGCCAGCGGCCGGGGGCGGCGGCTCATCGCGGCACCAGGCCGTCGGTGGCCTCGAGGAAGCAGTAGAGCACCAGGTTGGCGCTGTCGCCGCCGTGCACGCCGGCGTTCTCGCACAGGATGGCGAAGGCGTAGCGCGGCGCGTCCGCGGGGAAGAAGCCGGCGAACCAGCCGTGCACCTCGGGCTCGCCGCTGCGCCGCGCCTCGAGCGCCTGCGCCGTGCCGGTCTTGCCAGCCACGCCGAACACGGACAGGTCGTGCTCGGGATCGGCGGCGGTGCCGCTGCGCACCACGTCCTGCATGGCCTGGATGAGGAGCGGGCCCGCGCCCGCCGGCATGGGCGGCTCGCTGTACGCAGGCGCGGACGGCGCGCCGGCCTGCTCCTGGATCAGGCGCGGCGTCCACAGCTTGCCCGTGGCCAGCCAGCCGTACAGGCGCGCCATGTGCAGCGGGCTGGTGGTGACGTAGGACTGCCCGATGGCCAGGTGGCAGGCGGCCGCGCGCTCGCGCGCCTCTTCCGCCGGCCGCAGCAGGAAGGCGCCGCGCTCGAGCAGCGTGTTGGGGCCGGACGGCTCGAAGCCGCCCGCGCGCGGGCGCGCGGTCAGCTCCAGCCCGCAGGGTTGGCCGAAGCCGAGCAGGCGCGCCCGCCGCTCGAGCGCGCCGTAGCCGAGCGTTTCCGCCAGCCGGTAGAAGTAGACGTTGCAGGAATGCTCGATGGCGGCGCGCATGCTCAGGCTGCCGTGCACGCCTTCGCACAGGAGCGCCCGCGCCGCGCCCGCCGGCTGGTACTGGCCCTCGCAGCGCAACGGCCGCGTCCACCAGCCCGCGTCCTGCGCCAGGGCCTCGACCGCCACCACCAGCTTGAAGGTGGAGCCGGGATACGGCGTCTGCGCGGCGCTGAAGTTGCCGGCCAGCGCCCGGTGCCGCAGCGGCCGCGCCGGATCCGCCGCCAGCGCGGAGTAGCTGCGGCGGTACTCGGCCACGTCGAAGCTGGGCGCGGTCGCGAGCACCGGAACGCTGCCGTCTTCCAGGTCCAGGAGCACGAAGCCGCAGCGCGGCTGCGCCAGCGCCTCCAGCACCGCGGCCCCGTAGCCGTGCACCGCCGCCTCCTCCGCGGCCAGCGCATAGCCGTCCAGGATGGCCTGCTCCGCGGCCTGCTGCAGCGGCGCGTCCAGGCTGAGGCGCACGTCCTGGCCGGCGCGCGGCGGCTGGTAGGTCAGCTCGGTGGGCGTGCGCTCCTCGTCCTCGCTCAGCACCACGAAGCTGCCGCGCGCGCCGCGCAGCGTCTCCTCGCACGTGGCTTCCACGCCGAAGCCGCCGCGCACCTCGCCCGGCGCCACCGCCGCCGCCAGCTCGCCGCGCACGAGCGCGTAGCGCTGCTCCTGGTCCGGCGTGCGCTCCAGCAGGCGCGCCAGCTCGCGCTCTTCCGCGCGCAGGTCCTGGTAGCGGCGCAGCTCGCGCTCGCTGGGCGCGGATACCAGACCCAGGATCTGAGGCGCCAGCGAGCCGGGGTAGTCGCGGTGCGGGTTCTCCACCACGAACAGGCCCGGATACGCGCCGGGGTCCTGCTCGATGAGGTCCACCACGTCGAACGCCACGTCCTTGCGCAGCCGGATCACGCGGCTGGAGTGCACCTCGCGGATCAGGCCGCGGCGCACGTCCTCCAGGTCCTCCGGAGCCACGGCCTCCACGTGCCGCAGCAGCCGGCCCTGGTCCAGGCGCTCCTGCTCCTCGTCGGCCGCGCCGGTGCCGGTGAGCACGCCGGCCAGCACCTCCAGCGCGGACGGCTCCTCGGCCAGGTGCCAGCGCCGCGCCAGCGCGGCCAGGAACTCGCGGCGGCGGCCGTCGCCGGGCGCCGGCTCCGCCTCCGCCTCCGCCTCCAGCAGGTCCGCCACCGCGTACGCGCTCATGCGCGCGCCGCGTCCCGCGGCCTCGCGCAGCGCCAGGCCGCGCACGCGCCGCTCCAGCTCCAGGCGCTGCCGCTCGATCTCCGCGAGCAGCGCGCCCTGCTCCATTCCGAGCGCCTGCTCCAGGCGACGCAGGGCGTCGCGGGCGGCCGCGCAGCGCTCGGGGAAGCGCGCGAACTCGCGCGCGAACACCGCGCCGAGCGGCGCCTGCCCCGACTCCAGCCACTCGCGCAGCGGCAGGCTGCTGGCGAAGTCGCCGAGCTGGCGCATGTAGTACAGCAGGTCCGCGCGCGCGCCGGAGCGCAAGGCGGCGAGGTCCGAAGGGCGCCAGCGCAGCATTCCGGCCAGCAGGCTCTCGGCCTGGTCCATGCACGCGGGCAGGCCGCCGGGCGCCTGGCCCACCACGGCATAGGCCTCCAGGAGCTGGCCGGCCGGGTGGCCGCGGCGGAACGTCCGGTACTCGAACAGGACGTCCCAGGCGCGCTCGTCCTGCGCCAGGAGCGTGTCGTGGCGGTCCAGGATGCGGCCGCGGTGGAAGGGCAGCGACTGGGTCTGCAGGCGCGAGCGGAAGGCCTCGCGCCGCCAGTACGCGCCCTCCACCACCTGCATCTGGAACAGGCGTCCCACGAGCACGCAGGAGAGCACCGCGAGCACGAGCGCCAGGCGCAGCACGCGCGCTTCCTTCACAGGTCCTCCGCCGTGCGCCAGCGCGCCGGCCGGGTAGCCGCCGCCCACAGCAGGCCGCCCGCGGCCGCACGCACGGCCAGGACGGTCCCCGACAGCTCCAGGCCGAGATGCTGCGCCGCCTGCGCGTCCAGAAAGGCCTGGGGCAGCCCGGCGGCGGTCCCCACGAGGAAGCGCGCCAGGAAGCGCAGGTCCACCAGGCGCCGGTGCGCTTCCCGGCGCAGCGCCAGGGCCAGCCCCAGGCCGGCCCAGCAGCTCCACAGGGAAACCGCGCTCACCGCGGCGCGCAGGAGACCGAGCACGGCCACCATGCGCCAGCTGCGGCGCGAGCTGTGCGGCTCCGGATCGGGCAGCGCGAACAGGAGCAGCAGCAGCCAGGGATCCGGGAACAGCATCCCGCCGGGCAGGGCGCGCAAGGCCGGCGCCAGCAGCGTCATGAGCAGCGCCACCGGCAGGAGCACGGTCCAGCGCGGTGCGTTCATGGCTGCAGCAGCGAGCCGGCGCGGCGCGCCACCGCCTGCAACGGCGCGCCGCAGCCCGGCTGCGGCACGCCGTCCAGCAGCAGTCCGCGCGGAACCCGGCCATCGCCGCGCGTGTACCGGCCCGGCGGGTCGTCCAGGTCCAACGCCTCGGCTCCCCAGGCTTCCGGCCGGCGGCGCACCACCCACAGCAACGCGCCGCGGCACGCGCCCACGCGGCCCAGCACGCGCTCATCCGCGAGCACCACGGCTGCCGGGTCGCGGCCGGAGCGGCGCACGGCCACGCTCGCGGGTCCAAGGACCGCGTCCACTCCCAGCAGCAGCGTCGCCGGCGCGCTCCACAGCGGCGGCTCGGCGACCAGCATTGGCCCCACCGCCTGCGCCGCGACGTACACGCGCCCTTCGGCGCCGGGCGGCAGCGCGCCCTGCACCTGCCACACCGGATCCGAGCGCAGCGGCTGCGGCGAAGGCTCCAGGGTCCCCAGCGCCAGCACGCCGTCCAGGCTGGGCGGATCGCCGGCCCGCGGCCGCCACAGGACTTCCATTCCAGCGCTCGGCTCGGCGGCGGCGTCCAGCCACGCGACCAGCGGCGTGGCCCCGCTCTTCACTCCCAACGTCACGGCGCGCAGGGATTCGCCGGCCGCGCTGCGCAGCCACACGCCGGTGCGCGCGTCGGCCGCGGTCCACAGCTTCACCACGGCCGCGCCGTCCCCCGCCTTCTCCACCCGCCCGATCCAGGTGCCGCCAAAGGCGACCGCCTGCTCGGGCGCCAGGCCGTACTCACGCCCGGCGGCGAGCAGCAGCCGGCCCTCCGCGCGCCGGTGCTCCTGGACCGGGACCTCCAACCAGGCCACGCCGGCGGCCTCGGGCGGGCGGCCGTGCCGGCGCTCCCAGGCCGCGAGCCCGGAACCGGCCGCGGTGCCGTCCGGGGCCGGCGCGTGCACGCCGTGCACGGCGTCGGCCAGCGGGCCGGCGCCGCGCGCCAGGAGCGAGGTCAGCGGCGCCACCAGGGCGCCTGCGGCCCGCTCCAGCACGGGCTGCGGCCACACGGCGAGCAGCGTGAGCACAGCCAGCAAGGCGCCGGTGGCCAGGACGCGGCGCCAGCGTTCCGCGTCCGGCAGGAGGAACTGCACTAGCCGACCTCGTCGCCCTCCGACAGGAACGAGGAATAGAGGTCCAGGTCCTCCAGGAACCTGGCAGTGCCGCGGGCCACCGCGGTGAGCGGGTCCTCGCTGATGCTGGCCGGAATGCCGGTGCTCTTGCTCAGGTAGCGGTCGATCCCGGGCAGCAGCGCGCCGCCGCCGACGATCACGATGCCGGTCTCGATGAGGTCGGCGCCGATCTCCGGCGGCGCCGCCTCGAGCGCGTCCAGCACCGCGCGATTGATCACGCGCAAGGGCTCCTGCAGGGCTTCGCGGATCTCCTCGCTGGTGATCACGGTCTTGCGCGGCATCAGGTTGAGCGTGTCGCGCCCGGCCACTTCCATGGATCGCTCCTGCTCCAGCGGCATGGCCGAGCCGATGGTCTTCTTGATCTCCTCCGCGGTCTGCGGGCCGACCTGCAGGTTGTGCTTCTTGCGCAGGTAGGCCACGATGCCCTCATCCAGGTCGTCGCCGGCCACCTTCACCGACGTGACCACCACCGGGCCGCCGAGGGCCAGGATGGCCACCTCGGCCGTGCCGCCGCCGATGTCCACCACCATCGAGCCCTTGGCCTCGGTGATGGGCAGCCCGATCCCGAGCGCCCCGGCCATGGGCTCGTCCACCAGGTATACCTTGCGCGCGCCGGCGCGCTCGGCGCTGTTGATGACGGCGCGCTTCTCCACGGTGGTGATGCCGGAGGGCACGGCGATGACCACGCGCGGCTTGACCCAGGCCTTGCCCTGCTGCGCCTTGCGCAGGAAATAGCGCAGCAGCTTCTCCGTGATCTCGAAGTCGGCGATCACCCCGCCCTTCATCGGCCGCACCGCGATGATGTTCTGCGGCGTCTTGCCGAGCATCTTGTAGGCCTCCAGGCCCACGCCCATGCCGTCCAGGATCACCTCGTTGGTGCCCTTGTACACCGCCACCACGGTGGGCTCGTTGAGGATGATGCCGCGGTCGCGCGAGGCGACCAGCGTGTTGGCCGTGCCCAGGTCGATGCCGAGGTCCTCCGTCAAGGAGAACCGGCCCATGACCTGATCGAACCAGCGGGCGGCCAAGGTAGCTTGCAAGTCTCGTAGGAGGCGCGGCGAGCCGGCGGAGTGTAGAAAAAAGGGCCGCGCGAATGCTAGAGAATGCCAGGGGTCGGATCGAGCCACCCGCAAGGGATGGTGCGATCCGACCCCGGACGAGCTTACTGCCCTTCGTACTGGCCCTTGAACAGCCAGCCGCCGCCGAAATTCCTGCCGTTGGCGTAGTCGATGGTGAGGATGGCGGCGACCAGGAGCAGGAAGGTCACGAGGCTCAGCACCGCCTCCACCGGCATCCCGGGCTTCTCCTCCTCCACCACGACCACCTTGGGCTTGCGCTCGGGCTTGGCCGGCTTGGCCGGACGGCGCGGCGCGGGCGCGGGCTTGTTGGAACGCATGGCCATGGCGGCTCCCCTTACAACTGGGTCCTGACCCGGTCGCCGGCGGCGATGCGGGCGTTGCCCGGCATGGTCACCGTCCCGGCGGAGTTGTTCTCGTTGACCACGTCCACGCGAATGCGGCCCTTGTAGGAGCTGCCGCCGTACACGTCGAAGGTGTAGCCCGGGCGCACGTTGTGCTTCTTGCCGATGTTGATGACGACGATAGGGCCGGGGCCGTCGTACGCCGCATCCAGCACCACCCCTTCCAGATCCAACGGCTGGATCCCGAAGTCCTTGGGATCGAAGCCGTAGTACGTGGAGGCCTCCAGCAGGCGCGTCTCCGCGGACTCTTTGTCCTCGCCCAGACGTGCCACCTGGGCCTCCAGCTCCGAGATCCGGCCTTCCGCCAGAGTGGAAGTCTCGACGGCCGTGGTCGAGGCGGAGACAGCGGCGTCCCTCTGGTCCAGGGCCTGGTCCCGCTCGCTGCGGAACTGGTCCATCTGGCGCACGGCGTCGGCCAGCTGCGTGGCCTGGGCGCGGTTGGTCTGCTCCAGGTCGCCGAGCTTGGCGTTGATGCCGTTCAGGCTCTCCGTAAGGTCGGTGTTCTTCTGCTTCTCGGTGCTGAGCGCGGCGAGCGCGGCCTGCAGCTCGCCCTCGAGGCGGCTGCGCTCGCTGGCCAGGCGCTGCACTTCGCTCTCCAGCTGGCCCTTCTCGGCCTGGAGCTGGCTGATCAGGGTGTCCTTCTCCTTGACACGCTCCTCGAATTGCGTGTTGAGCTCGTTGTACTTCGTGCGCCAGT
The DNA here is from genome assembly GCA_004295085.1 of Planctomycetota bacterium. Lineage (GTDB taxonomy): Bacteria > Planctomycetota > UBA1135 > UBA1135 > UBA1135 > SHNF01. The sequence goes on from SHNF01000016.1 coordinate 72,747, forward strand.
CACCAGCCGAGCCCACGAGAGTGGCGGCCGCGCCAACGAAGACCGCGGCGAGCGCCAGGTTTGCCACAAGGAAGAACTTTCCGACGGAACTCATTCCGTGCTCCTGAGACTGGTCCGGGACGTGATGGGGGGTCCTGCCGGCGCAGCGGCGCCGGGCTCCCTATAGCCGCGCCGGCCGCTCCGGTTGCAGGCTGCCAGGGAGGATCGGCAAGGTAGCCGTGGGCTCAAGTGGGGTCAAGGCGGCGCCTCGGCGCCCACCAACCCCAGGCCGCCAGCCCCCAGCCGAGCACCGCCACGGCCGGGAGCAGCAGCCAGCCCCCCAGCAGATAAGGAGTGACGGTGGCCGCGGACACGCGCGGCAGGCCGGCCGCGAGCCAGCCGGAGCGGCCGCGCTCGAGCTGCGCCTGCAGGCGCCCGCCGGCGTCCACCAGCACGGTCCAGCCGTTGTTGGTGGCGCGCAGCACCGCCCGTCCGGTTTCGGCGGCGCGGAAGCGGGTGGCCGCCACCATCTGGTCCATTTCCTCGCTGGTGCCGTACCAGGCTTCGTTGGACAGGACCAGGAAGGCCTCGGCGCCGCCGGCGGCCTGGCGGCGGAACACCGCCTCGAACACGTTCTCCCAGCAGATGGCGACGCCCAGCTGCAGCTCGCCGTGCGCCCATGGAAAGCGCAGCAGGCTCGGCCGCGGCGGCGCCTGGAAGTCCGGGCGCAGGCCGAAGGCGCGGTAGATGGCGCGGCCCAGGGCCCGGCCTCCAGGGAAGCGTCCGTCCAGCGGCAGGCGCTCGCCGAAGGGCACCAGCTCGGTCTTGGCCGCGTGCGCCAGGATCCGGCCATCGGCCGCGAACACGACGGCCGCGCTGCGGCGCGCGCTGCGCGTGCGCGCCGCGTCCTCCTCCGCCACCGGCGCGTACCAGTGCGCGCCGGTCACGAAGCACGCCGAAGGCGCCAGGCGGCGGCCGATGCCGCGCGCGAACTCCATCGCCCTCTCCGCCGCCTCGGCCGCCGGATAGCGCAGCAGCTCGTCGCTCCAGCGCGAGGGACGCGTCAGCACTCCCTGCGTGCCCGGGGCGGTGACCGGAAGCGGGAACATGGTCTCCGCCCACAGCACCAGGTCCGCGCCGGGTGCTGCGGCCAGCGCCGCCGTGGTGACCTCGGCCTGGCGGCGCAGCACGTCCTGCTCGGTTTCGTCATGCTTCTCCTCCAGGCTGATGTCCGGCTGGACGGCCAGGCACTGCACCGGCGGCACCAGCGAGCCGCTGCGCTCCGGCGCCGGGGCCAGCAGGCTCGCCACCGCGGCCAGCGCGGTGAGCGCCGGCGCCGGCGCCAGCTCCACGACGTGCCGCCGCCGCGCCAGGGCGTAAAGGCAGCCCCCCCACAGCGCCACCAGCACCACCAGCCCGCTCTCGCCCACGCTTCGCGCCAGGAACAAGGCTGCGGGCTGATCCGCGAGGCCCAGGGACAGCAGCGCCCAGGGCACGCCGCCCATGGGCAGGAGCGCGCGCAGCCACTCGGCGGCGCACAGCGCCAGTGGTCCGGCCAGCGACGGCGGGAGCTTGCGGCGCAGGCCGCGATACGCGAGCCCCTCCGCGACCCACCAGAAAGCCAGCGTGGCCGCGGGGCCGAGCGGAAACAGCCAGTGGACGTGGGTGAGGAAGGAAAACGTCAGCAGCCAGAACACGAAGCCGCCCAGCCAGTCGCCGCGCCAGGACAGGCCTCGTTCCCAGGCGGCGATGCGCAGCGCCGCGAACGGCAGGCACAGCGGTCCCAGGACCCATCCGGGCAGGCTGGCGACGCGCAGCACCGCGGCCAGCAGCGGCAGGAGCAGGACCGCCACCGGCTCAGCTCAAGCGCAGGAAGCGCACAGGGTCGCCGGCCTGCAGGCGCGTGTCCGCTGGCACGTGCAGCAGCGCCTCCGCGAGTGCGAGGCAGGTCCAGTCGCCGGAGCCGGCTTCCGGGCGCGCGGTCACGACGACCTCGCCCGCGGCGCTCACACGCAGGTCCGCGGCCAGGAAACGCTCGCGCCCGCCGGCGCGCGCGGGCCCGCCGGCGCGGCCGGCCTCCAGGGCGCGTGGCAGCTCCTGCGCCGCTCCGGCGAGCCGGCGCAGCATGGGCACGCCGAACAACTCCAGGATCACGTAGGCGGACACCGGGTTGCCGGGCAGCCCCAGCACCCACTGGTCTCCGCGCCGCCCCACCCACACCGGCTTGCCCGGCTGCACGCTGACCCCGTGCAGCAGCTCCTCCACGTCCAGCGCGGCGAAGGCCTGGGGCAGCAGGTCCTTCTCGCCCATGCTGACGCCGCCGATGGTCACGATCAGGTCGGCGCGCTCCAGCGCGCCGGCCAGCGCCGCGCGCAGCTCCTCCAGGTGGTCCGGCACGCGCCGGCTGGCCACCACTTCGCCGCCGGCGCGCTGCGCCTGCAACGCCGCGGCCAGGCGGTTGCTGTCGCGCACCTGGTGCGGCTGCGGCTGCTGCGTCCAGGCCACCACTTCGTCGCCGCTGCTCAGGATGGCCACGCGCGGGCGCGGCGCGACCGGCAGCGGATCGGCGCCGCAGCCGGCCGCCGCGCTCAGGTCGGCCGCGGTCAGGACGCGCCCGGGCTGCAGCAGCACGCGCCCTGCCGCTCCCATCTCGCCGGCGCGGCGCACGTTCTGTCCCGGCTTGGGCGCCGCCTGCACCTGCACCAGGCCGCCGGCGGGCTGGGTCAGCTCCACGGGCACCACCGCGTCCGCGCCGGGCGCCAGCGTGCCGCCGGTCATGACGGCCACGGCCTCCCCGGGGCCCACGGGCACGCTCTCCGCCGTGCCCGCGTACACGGTGCCCGCCAGCCGCCGCGGAGCGCCGCCGTCGGCGCTGCGCACGGCATAGCCGTCCATGGCCGAGCGCGCCACCGGCGGCTCGTCCCGGTCCAGGGCCACGGGCGCCCGCAGGACCCGCCCCAGGGCAGCCAGCAAGGGCACAGGCTCGGCCGGGCGGGCCAGGGTCTGCACCTCCCGCGCCAGCAGCGCCAGGGCGGCCGGATAGGACAGCAGCTCCCGGCCCTTGTGCTGGCGGTCGCACGGATCGGCGCTCATGCGGCGCCCGGATGTTGCGTAGAAACCGTCACCGAAAAGTCATAATAAGCCTCTGCACCCCGCAGCGGCAGTCTGCATCTTGCGCTCCTGAACACTCCATTCCGCATGAAGCTGCGCACCTTGGCCGTCCTGGCGGCGGCCCTCACTCCTGCCGCGTGCTGGGGAGGTGGTGACGAGGGCGGCACCGGCGGCGGCACCGATGAGCCCGCGCCGGCGTCTCCGCCCGCTGCCTCCGCCGTCTCCACCGAGGCGGAGAAGCCCAGAGACCCGGTCCTGGTGCGGGTGGCCGCCATCACCCTCGCTCCCATCGAGCGCAAGCTCGAGGCCACCGCCCACGTGGAGTCGCTGGACGTCGTGGACGTGGTGGCCGAGCGCTCCGAGCCCGTGACGGAAGTGCTGGTCGAGGAAGGCGACGCCGTCGCGGCGGGCCAGGTGCTGGCGCGCCTGCGCGACGAGCTGGCGCAGCTGGCCGTGGCCGAGGCCAAGGTGCGCCTGCAGGGCGCGAGCACCCAGCTCAGCCAGGCCGAGCGCGACCACGAGCGCAACCGCAAGCTGGCCGCAGGCGAGGATGGCACCTCCCTGCTCAGCGAGCGCGAGCTGGAAGCCAGCGAGGAGCGGCGGCTGAACGCCCGCAACAGCGTGGACGCGGCCCAGGTCGCCCTCGACCAGGCGCAGCTGGAGCTGCGCCGCTGCACCATCACGGCGCCCATCGCCGGCACGGTCAGCGAGCGCATGATCTCGCTGGGCGACACCACGGCGCTGGGCGCGCGCGTGTTCCGCATCGTGGACCTGTCGCATCCCAAGGCGGTGTTCTTCCGCCCGCAGCGCGAGCTGGCCAGCCTGAAGGTGGGCCAGGCCCTGAGCGCGACCAGCGAGGCGCTGCCGGGCATGACCGTGCCCGGCCACATCGAGCGCATCTCGCCGGTGGTGGACACCCTCAGCGGCACGGTGAAGGTCACCGCGGCTCTGGAGCCCGGCGCGCTGGCGCTGCCGGCCGGGATCCTGGTGCGCCTGAGCGTGGTCCTGGACCGCAAGGAGCAGGCGCTGCTCGTGCCCAAGCGCGCGCTCCTGTTCGAGGGGCAGAAGATCATCTGCTTTCGCGTGCGCGAGTCGCCGGAGGACGGCGTGCTGCGCGCGGCGCGCCTGGAGCTCAGCCCCGGCTACGAGGATCCGCAGTACCTGGAAGCCGTGCCCACGGAGGACGGGCTGCGTCCCGAGGATCGCGTCGTGATCGTGGGCGCGGACCGCCTCGCCGACGGGGACCGGGTGCAGCTCGCCGCGGAATGAGCGCCGAGCGCGAGTCCATCCCGGCCGAGGAGCGCCGCGGGCTCCTGGCGACGGGCGTGCTCCGGCCGGTGGCCATGCTGATGGTGATCCTGGCCGCGGTGGTGTTCGGTCTGGTGTCGCTGCGCAAGCTGCCGCTGGACCTGCTGCCGGAGGTGGATTACCCGTCGCTCACGGTGCGCACCTTCTACTCCGGAGCCGCTCCCGCGGACGTGGAGGAGCGGGTGACCGACCGCCTGGAGGACGTGCTCAGCACCGTGCGCGACCTGGTGCGCATCCGCTCCAGCTCGCGCGCCGAGGTGAGCGAGATCCTGCTCGAGTTCGAGTGGGGCAGCAACCTGCCGTTCCTGGTGCAGGACGTGCGCGAACGCCTGGACCGCGTGTTCCTGCCGGAAGGCGTGGAGCGGCCGCTGATCCTGCGCTACGACCCGACGCTGGACCCGATCCTGCGCGTGGCGCTGGCCAGCACAGATCCGCGGCGTGCCGACCTGGTGCGCGTGCGCGACGTCGCCGAGGAGGAGATCGAGCGCGAGCTGGAGGGGATGGCGGGCGTGGCCGCGGTCAAGGTGCGCGGCGGCCTGGAGGACGAGATCCAGGTGCGCGTGGACCCGCAGAAGCTGGCCGCCTTCCAGATCCCGCCCGAGCTGGTGCGCCAGCGGCTGGCCGAGGAGAACCTGAACGTGCCCGGCGGCAAGCTCGAAGAAGGCGCGGTGGAGTACGTGGTGCGCACGCTCAACGAGTTCACCAGCCTGGAGGAGATCGAGCAGCTGCCGCTGGTCACGCGCGCCGGCGAGCCGGTCAAGCTGGGCGAGCTGGCCAGCGTGACCCGCACCCACAAGGACCGCGACGTGGTGCTGCGCGTGGCCGGGGCCGAGGCGGTGGAGATCGACATCTACCGCGAGGCCGGCGCCAACATCGTCGAGGTGGCCGACGCGGTCAAGGCGCGCCTGCTGGGCACGCCGGCGCAGCAGGCGTACTGGCGGCATGGCGCCGACGCCGGCGCAGCCGGCGCCACAGCGGAGGGGGACGACGCCCTCGTGCGCGAGCGCATGGGCGACTTCATCGCGCACAAGCTGCCCAGCGACCTCAAGCTGACCCTGCTCAGCGACCAGTCCGAGTTCGTGCGCGGCGCCATCGGCGAGGTGTCCGACGCGGCGCTCATCGGCGGCTTGCTGGCGGTGGTGGTGTGCTACCTGTTCCTGCGCCGCTTCGCCGCCACGCTCATCATCGCGCTCAGCATCCCGATCTCGGTGATCGCGACCTTCGGCGCCATGTACCTGGCCGGGGTCAGCTTCAACGTGATGTCGCTGGGCGGGCTGGCGCTCGGCATCGGCATGCTGGTGGACGGCACCATCGTGGTGCTCGAATCGATCACGCGCTGCCGCGAGGAGGGCGACCCGCCGTTCCGGGCGGCGCTGCGCGGCACGCGCGAGGTGGGCGGCGCGGTGATCTCGGCCGTCCTGACCACCGTGGTCGTGTTCGCCCCCATCGTGTTCGTGGAAGGCCTGGCGGGCCAGGCCTTCCGCGACCAGGCGCTCACGGTGGTGGCCTCGCTCATGATCTCGCTGGCGGTGGCGCTGTTCTTCGTGCCCGGCCTGGCGGCGCGCGTGCAGCTGAGCGCGCGCACGCAAGCCAAGGAGAGCGTCTGGCGCCGCCTGAGGCGGGTGCTCGCGCCCCCTCCGGGCGGCCTGCTGCCGCGCCTGCGCCGGCCCGCGCGCCTCTTGGAGGACTACCGGCGCCCGCGCCGGCTCTGGCTGTGGCTGGTGGTCAGCGCGCTGGGCGCCGCCGGAGCGGTCGCGCTGGTGGCGCTCGGTCAGAAGGCCATGCCGGCGGCGGTGCCGGAGCCGGCTCCCGCGGCGCCCGCCGGGGCGGGCGCGCCGGGCGACTCCGGGGACGCCATGGCGCCGTACATGCTCGGGGCGCTGGCGCTGGCGCTGCCGCTCCTGTGGCTGGTGGGCCAGCCGCTGGCCCTGATCCTCGGCCGCCTGCTGGCCGACGCCTTCGGCCTGGGCTTCTACCTGGCGCGCGTGCTGGTCGGCCTCACGCTCGCGCTGGTGGCGGCCGTCCTGTACCTGCCGGCGCTTGCCATCCAGGCCGTGCAGCGCGGCCTGGAGCGCGCGTATCCGGTGCTGCTGCGCGGGGCCCTGCGCGCCGCGCTGCCGCTGCTCGTGCTCGTGATCGCGCTGTCCGCAGTGGCCTGGCGCGCGGCCGGCAAGCTGGGCCGCGAACTGCTCCCGGAGGTGCTGCAGGGCGAGATCACGGCCGAGCTGATCTTCCCGGCCGGCTCGCCGCTGCCGGAGACCGACCTCCTGGCTGCCGCCCTGGAAGCGCGCTTCCGCGCCCTTCCCGGCGTGGTGGAGAGCGCCTGCGTCGCCGGCAGCGACCGCGAGTCGGTGAGCACCGAGGAGGAAGGCCCGCACACCGCCCGCATCACCGTGCGCACCGCCGGCGGCGTGCACGCGCGCCGCATCGAGATGCAGGTGGAGGAACGCATGCGCGCGCTGCTGTCCGGCGAGCCCGAGCTGCAGCGCTTCAACCTGCGCCGACCGACGCTGCTGGCGCTGAACGCGCCGCTGGAAGTGGAGCTGCAGGGCGAGGACCTGGACGAGCTGGCGCGCAGCGCGCGCATGGTCGCCGCGCAGGTCGCCGGCATGGACGGCATCGAGGACCTGCGCAGCTCGGTGCGCCGCGGCAACCCGGAGGTGCGCGTCACGCTGGACCGCGAGCGCCTGGCCGAGCACGGCCTGGACCTGGCGGAGGTGGCGGGCCGGCTGCGGCTGGCGGTCGAGGGCGAGGTCTCCTCCACCTTCCCCGGCCGCGACGAGCGCGTGGACATCCGCGTGCGCGCGGACCTGAGCCAGATGCAGCACGTCGAGCAGCTGCGCGACCTGCCGGTCAACCCGGACGCGGAGCGCCCGCTGCCGCTGGGCGCGGTGGCGCAGCTCAGCATCGCCGACGGCCCCAGCGAGATCCGCCACCTGGACGGGCGGCGCGCCGCGGTGCTGACGGCGACCCTGGGCGAGTTCGACCTGGGCGGCACCAGCCGTGCGCTCGAGCGCGAGCTGGCCGAGCTGCAGCTGCCCCCGGGCGTCACGGCCACGGTCGGCGGGCAGAAGAAGGAGATGGAGCAGGCCCTGTCCTCGCTCGGCCTGGCGCTGGCCCTGGCCATCTTCCTGGTCTACGCGGTCATGGCCGCGCAGTTCGAGTCGCTGCTGCAGCCGCTGCTGATCATGCTGACCGTGCCGCTGGCCGGGATCGGCGTGTTCCTGGCCATGGACGCCACCGCCACGCCGGTGTCGGTGGTGGCCCTGCTCGGCCTGGTGATCCTGGCCGGCATCGTGGTGGACAATGCCATCGTGCTGTTCGACCGCATCAACCACAACCGCGCCCGCGGCCTGTCCATCGAGGAGGCGATCCTGGAAGGCGGACGCACGCGCCTGCGCCCGATCCTGATGACGACGCTCACCACGGTGCTCGGCATGCTGCCCATGACCGGATGGTTCGCCGAGGTGCCGGGGCTGGGATCGATGGGCGGCGCGCAAGGCCAGGAGCTGCGCGAGCCGATGGCGCTGGTGGTGATCGCCGGCATCGCCTCCTCCACCGTACTGACCCTGATCGTGATGCCGGTCGGCTACTTCCTGCTGGAGCGCGGGCTGGAGCGCTGGAGGGGCCGTGGCGCCGGCTGAGACCGCGGCGCTGCGCTTCTTCCGCGGCCTGGTGCGCCGTCCGGTGGGCGCGCTCATGGCCGTACTGGCCCTGATCGGCGCCGGCGCCATCGCCGCGCTGCGGCTGCCGATCGAGCTGATCCCCCAGGGCTTCGCCGACACCAGCATTTCGGTGAGCGCGCCCTGGAGCGGCGCCAACCCCACCGAGGTGGAGCAGCGCGTGGTGCGGCCGCTGGAGGAGGAGCTGCGCACCATCAGCGGGATCAAGGAGATCCGCAGCTTCGCCGAGGACGGCGGCGGCTTGGTGTGGCTCAACTTCCCCGGCAACGCCGACATGGACCAGGCCTATGCCGAGGTGGCCGACCGCGTGGAGCGCGTGCGCGCGCGGCTGCCTCGCGACGTGGACCGGCTGTACGTGCAGCGCTTCACGGCCGCCGACATGCCGGTGATGTGGATCGGCGTCCTCTATCCCCCGGAGCGGCGCGCCGAGTCCCAGGACCTCTTCACCGACGTGCTGCAGCCGCGCCTGGAGGCGGTGGACGGCGTCGCCAGCGTGCAGATGGAAGGCCTGGAGCCGCGCTCGGTGCGCGTGCTGCTCGACGAGGACCGCGTGCGCGCCAACCGGGTGGACCTGGGCCAGCTCGTGCAGCGCCTGCAGTCCGACAACATCTCGGCGCCGGTGGGCGACCTGGACGAGCCGGGCGGCCGCTACATCCTGCGCGTGGACGGCCGCTTCCGCTCGCTCGAGGAGATCCGCGACTTCCCGCTGCGCCAGGGCCTGGCGCTGCGCGACATCGCCCGGGTGGTGACGGAGAGCAAGGAGCCGGAAGGCCTGTTCCGGGTCAACGGAGGCTACGGGCTGGGCCTGGCCATCGTGAAGGAGACTTCGGCCAACGCCTTCGCGGTGTGCAGCGCGGTCCAGCGACTGGTGGAGGAGTCGTTCCCGGACGACCCGGTGCTGGGCCAGTTCGAGTACAAGGTGTTCTGGAACCAGGGCGAAGCCATCGCCTTCTCGCTGCGCGACCTGATCAAGAACGCGCTGATGGGCGGACTGATCTCCTGCGCCGTCCTGTACCTGTTCCTGTGGCGCGTGCGCTACACGCTCCTGATCGCCGCCGCGATCCCCTTCTCGGTCGTGGTCACCCTGATCTACCTGTACTTCAGCGGCGGCTCCCTCAACCTGTTCTCGGTGATGGGGATCACGATCGCGATCGGCATGCTGGTGGACAACGCGGTGGTGATCGTCGAGAACATCTTCCACCACCGCCAGGCGGGCGCCGACCTGGAGACGGCCTGCTACCGCGGCCCGGCCGAGATGGTGGCGCCGGTGGTGGCCTCCACCTGCACCACCGTGGTGGTGTTCCTGCCGTTGATCTTCCTGTCCGAGGACCGCAACGCGCGGGTGTTCGCCGGCTCCATCGGCCTGCCCCTGTGCGTGGCGCTGCTCGCCTCGCTGGTGCTGGCCATCCTGCTGGTGCCGGTGGCGGCCCTGCACCTGGTGCGCAGCGGCCGCGACACGCTGCCGCGCATCGCCTCCCGCCTGCCCTTCAGCCCGGTGCGCTGGCTCGGCGACCGCATCCGCGCGCTCCTGAACTGGTCGCTCCGCCAGCGCTTCCGCGCCGTGACCCTGGTCGTGCTGTTCCTGGCCTCCGGGATGCTGGCCGGGGGCAACGAGCTGCGCCCCGACGACCTGGAGGGCTTCGGCGACCAGATCGAGCTGGACTTCGAGTTCAGCGCCAACACCACGCTGGCGCAGGCCGAGGAGGAGGTGATGGCCATGGAGCGCGCGCTGCTCGGCCCGGTGCGCGCGCAGCTGCACGGGGCCGACCTCGGCATCGGCTTCGGCCGCGGCGAGGGCGAGATGTACCTCTGGTTCGAGGATCCGCTGGACGAGCAGGAAACCGAGAAAGTGCGCCAGCTGCTGCGCGACCACCTGCCGCGCAGCGCCGCGGTCGAGTACCAGTTCGAGGAGAGCTTCCGCCGCGACAACACCCGCGACGAGGACTGGCTGCGGGTCCGGGTCGACGGGCCGGACAGCCGCGTGGTCCTGGCCCTGGTCGAGCAGGTGCGCGCGGCGGCGCGCTCGGATCCCGCCTTCAAGGAGGTCGCCAAGGAGGATGAGCCGGCGCGGGAGGTGCTGGTGACGCTGGACCGCGAGGGCCTGCAGCGGGCCGGAGCCGGCAGCATGGAGGTGCTCGGCATGATCGAGTGGACGCTGCGCGGCTTCCAGGTCTCGCGCTACGCGACGCCGCGCGGCGACATACCGATCCTGCTCGAGTTCGACCGTCTGGAGAAGCCGGACCGCTCGCGCCTGGAAGAGCTGCCGGTGGCCTGGCTGGAGAGCGGGGACGAGCTGCCGCTCAGCACCTTCGCCAGTCTGGCGGCGGGCCGCAGCCCCTCCTCCATCTACCGCTTCAACGGCCGGACCAGCGGGATGGCCGGCCTGAAGCCGGCGGAGAAGGACATGCGGCGCAACGCCGCGGCCCTGCAGAGCCTGATGTCCCGCATCGAGCTGCCCGAGGGCTACCGCTGGTCGCAGAGCGGCGGCTTCCAGGAGTTCCAGGAGGACATGGCCGAGCTGATGTCCGCGTTCCAGCTGGCCGTGGCCCTCGTGTTCCTCCTCATGGGCCTCCTCTTCGACTCCCTCATCCTCCCGTTCGCGGTCCTCATCACGATCCCCTTCGGCATCATCGGCGGCTTCTGGGGCTTCAAGCTGTCCGGCGTGCCCGTGGACCTGCTCGGCATGGTCGGCATGATCGTGCTGGCCGGCGTGGTGGTGAACAACGGCATCGTGCTGGTGGACCGCATCCTGAACCTGGAGCGCGCGGGCCGCTCGCGCCACGACGCCATCCTGCAGGCCGGCCGCGACCGCCTGCGCCCGATCCTGATGACGGCGCTCACCACCATCGCGGGCCTGCTGCCGGTGGCGCTGTCCAAGCCCAGCGGCCAGGGTTTCTCGTTCCAGTCGCTCGCGATCGGCGTCTCCGCCGGCCTCAGCGTCGCCACCTTGTTCACCCTCTGGACCGTGCCGCTCTTCTACAGCCTGCTCCAGGATTTCAGCGCCCTCCTGCGCCGCGGCTTCGCGCGCGCGCCCGCCGCCGCAGCACCGCCCGCCCAGGCCGAGCGCTCCTGAGCCCGGCCCCGCGACCGTCGCGGGCGCCCTGCACCCCACTATTGACAAATAGTTTTGTCTATTCTATCCTGCTCCCGTGCCGGCCACCGCGCCGCTCGACCTGGTCCAGCGCCCTGCCGCCGCGGGCTTGCTCCTGCACCCGCTGCGCCGCCGCCTCCTGGAGGCCCTGCGGGAGCCGAATTCTGCCGTCGGCCTGGCCCGCCGGATGCGGCTGCCGCGCCAGCAGCTGAACTACCACCTGCGCACCCTGGAGCAGGAAGGCCTGGTCGAGCTGGTCGAAGAGCGCCCCCGCCGCGGCTGCACCGAGCGCGTGCTGCGCGCCAGCGCGCGCGCTTACGTGGTTGCCCCGCAGGCTCTGGGCGGACTGGCCGCGGACCCGGCGCAGCTCCAGGACCGCTTCTCCGCCGATTTCCAGGCCGCGCTCGCCGCCCGCGTGCTGCGTGAGCTCGCCACGCTGCGCGAGCGCGCGGCCGCCGCCGGCAAGAAGCTGCCGACCTTCACCCTGGACGCCGAGGTCCGGCTCGCCTCCGCAGCCGCGCTCCGCGCCTTCACCGAGGAACTGGCGGGCGCCGTCGCCACGGTGGTCGCGCGCCATCATGACGAGCGCACGCCCGCCGGCCGCCGCTTCCGCCTGTTCCTCGGCTCCCATCCCGTCCTGAAGAAACCGTCCGAAGCCAAGCCATGAGCAAGTCCACCAGCACCTCCGCCCCTACCCGCAGCATCCAGCGCGAGATCCAGCTCGACGCGCCCCCGGAAGCGGTCTGGAAGGCCATCACCGACCCCGCCGAGCTGCCCAACTGGTTCCCGCTGGCCGCCCGCGGCGGCGCCACGCCCGGCTCCGCGGTGGTGTGGAGCTGGGGCGACTTCGACTGGGACCTCGAAGTGGTGGAAGCGCGGCCGCCGCAGCTCCTGCGGCTGCGCGACCTCAGCACCGAGCGCGCCGGCCAGGGCACCTCCCCCATCCTGGAGATCCGCCTGGAGGGCCGCGGCGGCGCCACCTGGCTGCGCCTGGTCCACAGCGGCTTCAGCGCTGACTCGCAGTGGGACGAGATGTTCGACGGCACCTCGCGCGGCTGGAAGGACGTCCTGGCCGTGCTGGGGCATTACCTGCGCCGCCACGCCGGCGCCCGCCGCAGCGCCACGATGCTGCGCGCGCCGCTCGGCGACACGACCTACGCCGAAGCCTGGCGCCGCGCCACCGCGCCGGACGGCATCGCCACGCTCAGCGCCGACGGCGCCAGCATCGAGCTTCGGCTCGGCGACAGCGAGCGCGTGAGCGCGCAGGTGCTCGACCTGGCGCCGGGCCACAGCCTCCAGGCGCTCGTCCCTTCCTGGAACGACAGCCTGCTCCACATCCTCATGGAGAACTGCTTCGGGCGGCCCGAGGCCGTCTTCCAGCTCTCGAGCTGGAGCCTGCCGCCGGCGCGCCGCGAGCCGCTCCTCCAGCAGCTCAGCCGGCGCCTCGCCGCCCTCTTCCCCGGCGAGCAGAAGCGCGTCGGCTGAGGGGGGGCTGAGGGGTCGGAGACACCCTTCCCCGTCGACCGAGACTCAGCCACCCTCCTCCGGCCGCGGCGCCGGCGGAGCGGCGTCAGGGCAGGATGTCGAGGGGAAGGGCTACCGAGGAGTAGTGCAGTCCGCTGGCTGGGACGTAGGCGACGGCGGCGAACCACAGGCGCGCTCCTACGTAGCCAGACAGCCCGCCCGGAGCGACGATCAACCACGCCTGGGCGGTGCCTCCAGCGCCGAGCGTGCCGGCCGTGTTATGGAAGACCGGAGGAGGCGTGTGTGTCATTCGTTGGGTAAGCGCGTCGAAGGTCAGCGGTACGCAGCCGCCTGGAACGAACCACGGACCAGTACCGGTCAGGGAGGCCAGCAGCACGTAGGGGACGCCACTCTCGCTGTCCGGAAAGTCGAGGAAGAAGTTCACGCGCCCGCCTGCGGAGGCGGAAAGGCGGTTGGTATCGAGGGACAGGAATGCATCTAGCGGGTCCGTGGCATAGATCAAGGCGGTACCGGCGTCATCGCGCCCGCCGGGGTCTGCGCCATGGGCTCCAGCGATTACGTCGTCCAGGCCGTCGCCGTCGACGTCACCCACGCCAGATACCGAGTTGCCCAGGTAGGCGTAGCTTTCCTGGCCGTCGAAGCGACGAAGGAAAGCACCAGTGGCGCCGGAATAGATGAATGCAGCACCGGCCCGAGTGCGGCCGGCAGGACTGTTCCATGTCGCCCCAACGATCACGTCATCGAAGCCGTCTCCGTTCACGTCGCCGGCGCCAGATACGGAATCGCCGAACCAGCCGAAAGGATCACTTCCATCCAAGCGGTAGAGCAGTGCGCCGCTGACTCCGGAGTAAATGAACGCGGCTCCGACCTGAGGGAGGACCCCGGGAGTGAACCTCGCTCCAACCACAACGTCGTCGTAGCCATCCCCGTTCACGTCGCCGGCGCCGGACACCGACTCACCGAAGAGGAGGCCGGAGGCGACATTGCCGTCCAGGCGGTACAGGAGGGCTCCGGTGCCGCCCGAATAGACGAACGCGGAGCCGGCCCATGTGACACCACCCGGGTCGGTGTGTGCTGCGCCAACGATGACGTCGTCAAGGCCATCGCCATCCACGTCGCCGGCACCGGACACCGAGTGCCCCAGTTCGTCGTCCGTCTCTTCTCCGTCGATGCGCAGCAGCAGGGCGCCCGTGGCGCCGGAATAAAGAAAGGCGGAGCCAGCGCTCCAATGGCCGCCCACGTCAGCGTGATCCGCTCCGACGATGAGATCGTCAAAGCCATCGCCGTTGACGTCTCCGGCGCCAGAAACCGAGACGCCGAGGCTGCTCCCATGATACCCGTCGAAGCGATGGAGCAGAGCGCCGGTGGCTCCCGAGTAGACGAAGGCCGAGCCATCACCAGCCAATACTCCCTTTGCGCCGACGATAATATCGTCGGCGCCGTCCCCATCTACGTCGCCCGCACTGGCTACCGAGCAGCCTAAGAGGTAATAAGGCCCAAGCCCGTCGAAGCGGTGAAGGAGGCTACGTGTTGCACCTGAGTAGACGAAGGCCGAGCCGGCACCCAAGGCAGTACCTACGTCGGTACCCTCCGCTCCAATGACGATATCGGCCACCCCATCGGCGTTTACGTCCCCCGCCCCCGCGACAGAAACGCCGAAGTAGTCCGACGCGGACTGTCCATCGAAGCGGAAGAGAATGTCCGATTCGCCACCACAAGTCTGCGCTTGTAGGCCACCCCAGGACAAGGCGAGCAAGGCCAGTGTGGTGCTCGCGAGCGACAGATACAAATGTTCAGGAAGACGCTGGAGCATGACTCGAAGTATATCGAATGTACGGTCTCGCGGTGCTCGTGTGGCGCCTCCGCCCACTCTCTGCAGCGATGATTTCGTGCGGATCGCTGCCCGACGGCATATGACTTAGGGATGCAGGTCGTCCGGGAGTGGCTGGCGCGGGTCCGGGAGATCCTCGAGGTTCCGATCTTCAAGCTGGGCGAAGCGCAGATCACCCTGTGGTCGGCGCTCTATCTCGCCCTCCTGGTGGTCCTGCTGTTCTACGCCTCCGGCCGGCTGCGGCGCTGGCTGGCCGAGCGCGCCCTCACGCGCACGCGGCTCGACGCCGGCGCGCGCCAGGCGGTGGCGTCCCTGACCCGCTACGCGGTGCTGCTGCTCGGGCTGCTGGTCATCCTGCAGACTGTCGGCATCGACCTGACCACCCTCAACGTGCTGGCGGGCGCGGTCGGGATCGGGCTCGGCTTCGGGCTGCAGCACGTCATCAGCAACTTCGTCTCGGGCCTGATCATCCTGTTCAAGCGCCCGATCCGCGTCGGCGACCGCATCGAGGTGGACGAGATCGAGGGCGACGTGGTCAAGATCGGGGCGCGCAGCACCACCGTCCTCACCAACGACGGCATCGCCGTCATCGTCCCGAACTCCAAGTTCATCACCGAGAACGTAGTGAACTGGAAATACAGCGGCGACGCGGTGCGCTTCAGGGTCCCGGTCGGCGTGGCCTATGGCAGCGACCTGCGCCTGGTCGAACGGCTGCTGCTGGAGGTGGCGGCCCAGAACGTCGACGTGCTGGAGGAGCCGATGCCGGCGGTGCGCTTCGTGGCCTTCGGCGACAGCAGCCTGGACCTCGAGCTGCGCGTCTGGAGCAGCACGCTGGTGCATCGCAAAGGCCAGCTGGTCAGCGCCCTGAATTACGCCATCCACGACAAGTTCTGCGCGCACGGCGTCGAGATCCCCTACCCGCAGCGCGACCTGCACATCCGCAGCGGCACGCTCGAGCGGCACGGCGGCCAGGGGGAGCCGCAGACCGGCGGCTGAGACGGCGGCCGTGGTCAAGCTGCGCCACGGTGGTAGAACGGTGGCGCGCATGACGGAGGAACCGCTCCTCGGAGGCGCGCACGGGCGGCGAAATGCGGCGCTGGCTGCCGCGGCCGGACTCGTGCTGCTGCTCCTGGGCCTGGCCTGGCTGCTGCGCGGCGGGTCGCGCGGAGACCGAGACCGCGAGCCGCAGCCGGAACGCGTCGCCGCCGCGGACGCGCTACTTCAGCCAGCGGTTCTGGAGCCCGGCGCGGCGGAGCGCCGGCTCGCGCCGGCGCCGGACATGCCAGAGGACGCAACTGCGCCTATAGAGAAGCACGAGGCTGCTCCGCCAGCGGAGGATGTCACTGCCACCTTTGTCGGCAGCTTCGTGCGGCCCGACCGCGCCGGAGTGCTGGCGGGGCCGGGCACGCTGCGGCTGCGGCGCGCGGACGGCTCGGAACGCGAAGTCGGCTTCCCCCTGGGCGATTCCGTGACGGTGGCAGGCCTGCCGCTTGGTCATTACACGGCGCTGGTGCGCGCGCCGGGTTTCCGCCACCGCGAGCAGGCGCTGGATCTCTCGAGCCTGGAGTACGCGGAGGAGGACGGTCGAGAGCGCCGCAACGGCGAGCCGGTCTTCACGCTGCGCCTGTTCCTGTGGCCGCAGAACTGGGTCGCGGTCGTGGTCGAGACGCGCGACGGGCGGCCCTTCGGCGCGCTGGCGGCGGAGCTCGGCATGGAGCCGAAGCAGATCTTCGTGGCCGCGTTCGACGCGCGCGTGTGGCTCGAGCCGCCCGGGCCGGATGCCTGGAGCGAGCCGGCAGACCGGACGGTCGCCGTGTTCCGCGGGCCTTCCGGCCACCACAACTGGGAGCTGCCGGGCGCCGCCGTCGGCTCGCTCGAGCTGTTGAAGCCGCCGCCGCTGTGGGCCGGCTTGCGCGTGCACCAGGTGCCGCTGGGCTGGGAATTGCTGCCGCCCGGCGCGGACGAAGTCGTCTTCCGGCTGGACGCTGCGGCGCTGGAGGAGCGCCTGGGCCGCCTGCGCCTGCGCGTGGTGGACGCCAACGGCACACCGCTGCCCGGCGCCCTGGTGACGCTGCTCGCCGACGGCTCGGCCTACCGCCGCGGGGACCTGCACGACGCCGCCGCCGACGGCGACGGCCGCGTGGAGCTGCGCCGGATCGTTCCGGACCGCTACGAGCTGACGGTGCGCCACGGCGAGGCCTTGCACCAGGACATGCTGCAGATGGCGCCGGCCGAGGAGCGCGACCTCGGCGACATCGTGCTCGGCGCCGCCGCGACCGTGATCGTGCAAGTGCGGAAGGCGGACGGCAGTCCCACCTGCGCCTGGCTGGAGCTCGGACCGTACCGCCCCGGCGCCAGCGAGCGCGAGCTGTATCCGCCGATGCTGAGCCGCCACGCCGACCCCGGCGAGGACTACCCCCTGGCGCTGCCCTCCGGCCGCTCGATCGTGCGCGCCACGGTGTGCACCGGATTCGGCCAGCACTACGTGAGCGACGACCGCTCGCCGAGCGTTCTGCTCGACACCGAGGCACTGCCGGCCGGGCCGATCCAGCTCGTCGTGCGCGAGCCGCAGCCCGTGCGCTTCTCCTCGGCGTCGCAGGAGGCCGCAAGCCTTGCCGTGCTCGACGAGCTGGACCTGGTGCTCGCCTCGCTGTCGCTCGGCGGCGACGAGCCTGCCTCCGCCGAGCTGGCTCCCGGGAGCTATCGCGCGCGCGCGAGCAAGGCGGATGGCGCGCCGCTCGGCGTGACCTCGTTCCTGGTCCTGGATGCGCCCCTGCTCGTGACCCTGCCCTGAGCGGCTGGTGCAGGCCCTTGCCGAAGGGCGGGCGGATGCGGACAATGCTGCGTCTTAAGGCGGAAACATGGCCACGATCCTTGAAGGGGACGCGCTGGGGAGCGGCCGGAAGGTCGCGGTGGCGGTGGCGGAGTTCAACCGCGACGTCACCGAGGCGCTGCTGGACGGGTGCTTGCGCACCCTGGAGCGCCATGGCGTGGAGCCGGAGGACATCACCGTGGCGCGGGTGCCGGGCGCCTTCGAGCTGCCGCTGGTGTGCGACGCCCTGGCCGCCAGCGAGGAGTACGACGCCGTGGTGGCCCTGGGGGCGGTGATCCGGGGCGAGACCCCGCATTTCGCGTACGTGGCCGGGGAGTGCGCGCGCGGCATCGCCCGTGCGGCCCTGGACAACGGCGTGCCGGTCATCTTCGGGGTGCTGACCACGGACACGCTGGAACAGGCGCAACAGCGCGCCGACCGGTCCGTACTGCGCGGAGCCGACGGCGGCGGCGCCCCGCGCGCCAGCAAGACCGCGCCGCGCTCGAACAAGGGCGCGGAGGCCGCCGAGACGGCGCTGCGCATGGCTTCGCTGCTCGAGAAGATCTGATGGGCGTTCCGATCCGCCGCCGCACCCGCGCGCGCGAGCTCGCGCTGCAGATGCTGTACGCGCTGGAGTTGCGCGGCGCCGAGGCCATGGAGGAGCTGGACGCGTTCGTGGAGCACCACACCAAGCGCGGCCCGGATCCCAAGGGCCAGAACGAGGTGGCCGGCTACGCGCGCAAGCTGGTGACCGGCACCTTCGAGCACCGCGGGGACTTGAACGACTGGATCGAGCACATCGCCGAGAACTGGCGCCTGGAGCGCATGGCGCACATCGACCGCAACGTGCTGCGCCTGGCCGTCTACGAGCTGCTGTACGAGACCGACGTGCCGTTCAAGGTGGTGATCAACGAAGCCATCGACATCGCCAAGCGCTTCAGCACCTCGCAGTCCGGCTCGTTCGTGAACGGGATCCTGGACCGGGCCCGCATCCTGATCGAGGAAGGCCGGGCGCGCGGCGAGGGGGTGCCGCGCCCTCCGGCGGCGCCGGCGCCGCGCGCCGCGGCCGCCAACGCCGCCGCC
>SHNF01000013.1 GCA_004295085.1 Planctomycetota bacterium
GTGCGCAAGCCTCCGACTCCGCCAGCCCTGCCGGCGGCCGTCTGGATCAACCCGCCGCACCGGCAATCCGTCGCGGCGCTTCAATGATCTCAACCCCGAGCTGTCTCAAATCCATTGACAACTACCGGTCCCGATCGATAGCCAAACAACCGGGGGCTTCCGGCGAGGGCTCGGAGGCCTCCGGTTTCTTGCTTCTGGGAGTGCGCCGTCCGTATCCTCGTGTTCGGTAATTGGCGCCGAATCAGCGGCAAAGATGAGTGGTAGGAATACACCCATGCGCAAGTCCTTCGCTCACCTTCAGAATGCTGCGTTTGTACTTGTCTTGAGCTTCGCACCGCCCCTGGCGGCGCAGACCACGCTCTACAGCTTCCGCGGCAACGCCGCCTTCGACCGCTTCGGCCACGACGTCAGCGGCGCCGGGGACGTGAATGCCGACGGCTATGACGACATCATCGTGGGCGCCGTGTTCGGCCATCTGGGCGCGGCCGCCCGCGGGAGCGCCTCTGTCCTCTCCGGCAGCAACGGCGCCGAGCTGTACCGCTTCTACGGCAACTCCGGGCAGGACTACTTCGGATGGTCGGTGAGCGGCGCCGGTGACGTGGACGCGGACGGCCACGATGACGTCATCGTCGGAGCGCCGGGAGACGCGCCCAATGGCGCGCAATCGGGCAGCGCGCGCGTGTTCTCCGGCTACGACGGCTCCGTGCTCTACACCTTCCTGGGCGGACACGTCGGCGACTTCCTGGGCGGGGCCGTGGCCGGCGCCGGGGACGTGAATCGGGACGGCCACGACGACTTCCTAGTCGGCGCGCAGCACGACGCCAGCAACGGCTCTTCCGCGGGGACTGCCTGGCTCTATTCCGGAAGGGACGGCTCGATCATCCATCGCTTCGTTGGCGAGGCCGCCTTCGAATACCTCGGCAGCAGCGTCGCCAGTGCCGGCGACGTAGACGCCGACGGCACCTTGGACATCATCGTCGGCGCCTATGCCGCTGACTTCGGTGGCATCGAGGTGGGGGCGGCCAAGGTGTACTCCGGGCGCACCGGGGGCATTCTCTACCGCTTCTTCGGCACGACGGAATGGGGCCGGTATGGCAAGTCCGTGGACGGCGCCGGCGACGTCAACGCCGATGGCTTCGCCGACCTCATCGTGGGACATCCGGACCGCGGGCCGGGTGATGTGGGGGGCGTGGATGTATTCTCCGGGAAGGAGGGCGAGCTTCTCTACACCTATACCGGGGAGTCGCCCTTCGACTCTATGGGCTGGGCTGTGAGCGGCGCCGGCGACGTGGACCAGGATGGCTTCGACGACTTCATGTTCGGCGTCCACGACGACGAGGTGGACGGCCTGGTGGACGCCGGCACCGCCCGCCTGCACTCCGGGCGCAACGGCGCGCGGCTCTACTTGTTCGAGGGTCATATCTGGGGCGGCTACTTCGGAGTCAGCGTCTGCGGCGCCGGCGACGTCAACGGCGATGGCTTCCCAGACGTGGTAGTGGGCCAGGACTGCGACGACTTTAACGGCGATTGCTCCGGCAGCGCCTATGTGTACTCGCCGAAGGTGCTCCTCCCTCCGTCGCCGGGGATCGCCAACGCCGTAAACGACTTCGTCCTGCACGGGGGCAGTCCCGGCGCCTGGATCCGCTTCGTCTACGGGTTCCAGGAAGGAATCACCGGCGTGCCCGGCTGCCCGGGTCTCGAGGTGCTGATCGCCTCTCCGAAAGTCGCCGGCACGGCGCAAGCGGACGCCTCCGGCGTGGCGACCCTGTCCCGCCTCGTTCCAGCCGGCGCGAGCGGACGCACGGTGCTGTTGCAGGCGGTGGAAGGCGGCAACTGCACCGTCAGCAACCGCGTGTCCTGCACGTTTCCGTAGCTGCGCGCCCTGATTGCAGGCCGGCCAGCGCTTGCGGGGCCCTGCTCCTGCAAGCCGCGGACCTTACGATGTGCGCCGGAGGCCCGTTCGGGTAGCCAAGCAACCGGGGGTGCTCGGGAAGTCATGAGCGCTCCCGGTTTCTTGATCTCTGTGGTGACTTCGCAGGCTTCCATGTCCATGACTGACCGAGTGAAGGAAACGCGCGGATGGGAAGCCGCCCGGCTCCTCGCGGGCTGGTGCGCGCTGTTCGCCGTGGCAGGAGCCGCGGCGGCCCAGGCGCCCCTGGCGCCGCCGATCGAGAACCCGTCCGGTCGCTACCTGGTCTGGGGCGACTACCGGATCGAGCTGAACCAGTACGGCGACCTCGGGCGCAACTGGCCGACGCCGGACCTCGTCTGGGAGCAGTTCGCGCTGCTCCGGCGCAAGGCGCGAGCCAACCCCGAGCCACCGAACACGCTGCGCGCCGTGCTCTTGGTCCTGCCGCGGGTCGAGGCGACGGCGGTGCGGCGGGACGGGGATCGCGCCGTCGTGGTCGGGCGCAGGACGGCGGAGATGACCGCGGCCGAGGTGAAGTGGGCCATCGATCAGTGGCGGCAGTTCGAGGAGATGGTCTACGTCTATTCGGCAGGCAACGCCTGGCTGCGCACCGACGTCCGGGTGATCGACGAGCCGGTGGCGGTGGAGACCGACGAGAACTGGGAATTCTGGGCCGGACAGCAGCGCGCGCTGCTGGACCGGTACTGGCCCTTCGAGCGCGGCGACTACCAGAGCTACAACTCGATCTACTGCTCGAAGGACCTGGGCGCCAATCCGCACGGCGGCACGATCGGCGCCGTGGGCGGCATCAAGGGCTGCGGGACCTCGGACACCGCCTGGTACGGCGAGAGCTGGAAGCCCAATCGCACCGGCTACGTCGCGCTGCACGAGTGGCTCAACCAGCAGTGTTCGGCCACCAGCAACATGATGCCGTACCCGGACCAGGAGGCGCTCTGGAACAACTATGTGCTGCACAAGATCGGCTACCGCGAGGACACCGCGCTGGACGACTGGCCGTGGCTGTCGATGCGGCGCGACGTGATGATGCACGTCATCCGGCCCGGCATGTGGCGCCGCTGGACTGCCATCGACCCCTACGTCTCGACCGCCATCGGCCGCTGGATGATCTTCGGGCCGACGGAGTCCGGCCGGGCGCGGGCGTTGACGGCGGCGCCCGACGCGGACGGGGTGCTGGTCGAGCTGGAGATGGGGAAGTACACGCACTTCGACCTGGCCGCGGCGCGTGCGCCGGGCGGCGAGCAGCCGGCGATCGTGCCGGGCACGTACTACTTCCGCACCGGGCTCGCCGCGGAGGAGCGGAAGGAAGTGCGGCTCTGGGCTGGCGCCGACGAGCGCTTCCAGCTCTGGCTCAACGGCGTCCAGGTCCGCGACGGCTGGGGCTGGAACTACGCGGAGGATGACGGCTGCCTGATCGAGAAGGTCATCTACGCGACCCTGGAGCGCGGCCTCAACTCGCTCGTTTTGGCGCTTCCGAACGTCGATCTCCGCGTCGAGCTGCGCGTGCGGCTCTGCGACACCGACGGCAGCGGGCGGCCGCCGGCCGGCGTGAGCGCCGTGCCCGTTCGTGGCGGGCGCGAGCCGCTGCCGCTGGCGGCGCAGCCGGCGCCTCCCGATTTCCGGCGGCCCCGCTTCCACGCGTGGGCGGAGATCAACGACCAGCCGTGGACGAAGCTTCCGCGGCTCGGAGAAACCGAGCTGCGCCAGCTCACCGGAATCGGCCGGCTCGCGCTCCGGACGGCCGGCGCGCCGCGGCGCAACGCGGATGGCGAGGAGTACGAGCCGCCGCAGCACCTCTTCCTCGACGTGCCGGAGGGCTCGGTGTCGTCGCCATGGACCGCGCAGCCGTCCGAGGACGCAGCGCGGCTGGACAACGACCTCGACTTCAACTGGGAATCGCTGGCCTGGCTGCGGGTCCCGGCCCGAAGCGGCCCGGAGAAGGACCTTCTGCTGCTGCGCTTCGATGTGGCCGAGCCCCTGCTGCATCTCCTGCGGACGGCCGGGCGTCCCGCCCACGAAAGCCTCGTCGGCTGGGTGCTGGTGGAGCACAAGCTCGCCTACGCGGCGCTGGTGGATCTGGACCTGCAGGAGGAGCCGGACTCGGCACTGGGCCTGCTGTCGAAGCGACCGGAGTGATGTGGCGCCGTTCCAAGCTCGAGCGACCCTGATAGGATGGCTGCGGGCGTGTCCCTGCGCCTGCTCTGAAGTCTCCCCCGGTTTTCTTTCAAGGAGATCATTCCCATGAAACCCCGGCAATGGACGGCCCGCCTGGCGCTCGCCGGCGGCGTCGCTGCGCTGGCCTGGGCCCTCAGCCCGGCCGGTGGCAGCGCAGTGCAGCCCTCGTTCCGGCCGGCGACGCGCAGCGCGCTCGCCAGCTATCTGCAGCAGCCCTCCGCGGCATCCTGGGCTTCCCAAACCGGCGGCAGCCGCAGCCACCTGCCCAATTCGGTGATGCCCAATAGCACCGTGGGAGTGCGGTGCTCCGTGGACACCACGGATGCGGGCACGCCGCCGAGCTGTTCCACCAGTTCCGCCACCGTGCGCTGCTCGGCGCACTGCGACAACGTGCAGTTCTGCTCCGCTGTCATCGGGACTGCGCCGTCCGGTCCCGCGGCCATCTGCTCCACGCTGGGGGGCAGCAACGGCCTCACCTGCTCGGTGCTGCAGCCCGTGCTCACTTCGGCCGGGCCCTCGCAGTGCAGCACCTTCGGAGGCCTCCCCGGCATCACGCTGGCGTGCTCGATCATGGGAGTGGCCGGGCAGCAGGCCTGTTCGGCGCGGAACCCGGCGGGGATAGCCGGCAACCAGTGCTCGACCTTCACCGGCGGCACCACGGGCGGCGCGCGGCGGTGCTCCGTGCTCCTGGGAGGAACGCCCCTGAACAACCGCTGCTCGGTGGGCGATTCGGTCCCGGTCGGGTCCGTGCCCAAGGAGTGCTCGGTGTTCACCCCGAACAGCAAGTGCTCGGTCCAGTCGGGCAACAACGGCTTCTGCACCGTCTTCGCGCCGGCTCCGGCCGGCACCTGCAGCATCTTCGCGGCCAGCGCCACCTGCAGCGTCATCGGCGGCGCCAGCGGCTCGTTCTGCACCTGGCCGTAGGGGCCCCGGCCTGAGGCGGTGAGGCGATCCGGGGCGGCGGGGACGACCCTGCCGCCTCGAACCTGAATCGAGGAAGACCCCGCTCAGTCGCCGGAGGCTGACGGATGCTCCGCGAGCGGAACGGAGGCCAGCGCGCCGTACAGGTCGGAGCCGAGGTGGGGATCGGAAGGCAGGGCGCAGGCGAGGCGCAGCTGGCGCAGCATCGCCCGCTTCTTCGCCTGGTGTGCCTGCATGCGCCGCAGGATGTCGTCGAGCACGGTTACCGCGCTGAGCACGTGGGGGCCCTTGTTCAGCATCACGCACTCGGCCCGGTGACCCATGGCCGCGTCCGTGATCTCGGCGCGCGACGGGACTCCCTTCTTGGCCAGGGTCTCGAGGACCTGCGTCGCCCAGATCACGGGGACATGGGCGGCTTCGCAGATCCAGAGGATCTCCTCCTGCACTTCCGCCAGCCGCTCGAAGCCGCACTCGACCGCGAGGTCGCCCCGGGCGATCATCACGCCGCAGCACGGCCAGCGCATGGCTGCGAGCAGCATGTCCGGCAGGCTCTCGAAGCCGCGCCGCGTCTCGATCTTCAGCACGACCGCCGGCGGCCGATGCCCGAGGCTCGCCAGGTGCTGCTGGAGCAATTCCACGTCGCGGGCGGAGTTGGCGAAGGACAGCTCGACCACGTCCGCATGGCGGGCCACGAAGTCGAGGTCCTCCAGGTCCTTCTCCGAAAGGGCGCCGAGGCGCAGCTGGCTGTCCGGCAGGTTGATTCCCTTGTCGGCGCCCAGTTTCGCGCCGCCCGGGCGCGCGTGCGTCACGCGCACCCGCACCTCGCCGCTGTCCACCGATTCGATCACGCCGCCGATCTTGCCGTCGTCAAACCAGATCGACTCACCGGACCGGACGTCCTCGAACACCTCGGGCATCGTGCAGCCGATCTGCGCCGGAGTCAACACACGGCCTGCGCTGTCCAGGGTCGCCGCTCGTCCCGGCCGCAGATCCCGCGTCAGGACGAGCGTGTCCCCATCGTGCAGCCGGAGCGCCCCCGCGACGGCCGGCAGTTCGCCCACCGCGGCATCGCGCAATTCGTCGCGCGCCGGCACGCTCGTGCGGCGCAGCACCGTGCCCTGAACGATGTAGGCCGTGGCGGAGGCCTCGGCCCAGCAGCCGGCCTCGGTCACGTCGGCGACGACGAGGCATCGCTGGGCGTCCCGGGCATCGGTGAAGGACAGCTCCTCGCCCGCGCGCAGGCCGGCCAGCCAAGGCCCCGGCACCGGCAGGCAGGCGTCGGCCGGTGCCGGGGGAGAGGCGGAGGTCGCCGCGCTCAGCCACACGCGGGCCGGTGCGGTCACCCGGCCGAAGGCATCGCGGAGGGGGCGCACGCGCACGACTGCCGGGCCCGGCATCGGACCGGTGCGGAGCTTCGGCCCCGCGAGGTCCATCACGACCCGGCAGGAGCGCCCGAGCGCATGCTCGGCGCGGCGCAGCTGCTCGATCATGCGCAACCAGGTGGCGGCGTCATCGTGGGCACAGTTGATGCGCATGCAGTCCATGCCCTGCTGCAGCAGCTTGCGCACCAGGATCTGATCGTGCGCCGCCTCGCTCGGCATGGTGACCATGATGCGCACCACGCGCCCGTGGGTGGCGCGGCCGAGGAGCGCTTCGGTGTGCTCGGCGAGCAGGCGTTCCCCCTTGGCGAAGTCCACGGGCGTCTCCTGCGACGGCGGCTGCGGTGGAAGGCGCGCCAGCCGGTGCAGGACATCGAGGACCGCGTCCACCGTGGCCAGGACGTGTGATTCGGCCCTGCCGAGGGAGGACAGGCCCAGCGCGGCCAGGCGCAGCTGCAGCGGACGGAGGTCGTGCCGCCGCAGGCCGAGGTAGTGCAACAGGTTCCGGGCGCTGTCGCGGTAGCTGGGGTGCGTCGCCTCGAGCGGCGCCTGCGACTTCGCCGCGTCAGCCACGATGCATTCGCGCAGGGACGCCAGCTCCTCGAGGAGAGCCTTAATGTCCGAGCCTCCGGCGGAGCGAAGGCCGCTGCCCTGGTCTGCGGTCAAGGAGGTTGCAGCGTTCACGAGGTTTGTTCTGGTCCGGCAGCCGGTATCGGCCTGCCGCCGCGGAGGATTGGAATGATGCCGAATGCCTTCATGCGGCCTTCACCATGGCCTTGCACGAGGTCTCGTCGAAGCGAGCACCCACGTTTCCGTAGTAAACCACGGAGGACGACTGACAAGCGATTTGCGGGACAGCGCAGTTTCTTGCGCATGTTCGGATGGAGCCGGCGATGGCTTCCGATCCGGTCTGCGACTCGACAAGAGTGGGTGCGTCGTGCAGAATCGCGGAGTGGCGACAGAGAGCGCGCCGGGAGGGCTTCGTGGAGCCGGACGGGCGGTCATCGCCGTCGCGCTCGCGGTGTCCGCCTGCCGCGGCGAGCTGGAGCCGCACCTGGGAGCGGGCGTGGCGGCGCCGGATCCGGAAGTGCTGCTGGCCGCGGGCGCGCGCTTCGAGCTGCAGCTCGGCGACGAGCCGTTCGCGCTGGCGCGCGCCGAGATCGAGGACTGGATCCGGGACGCCGCTCTGGCCGTGGCGTCGTACTACGGGCGCTTTCCCGTGGCGCGCACGACGGTGCGGGTCCGGCGCGTGCAGGGAGACGGCGTCGGAGGCGGCAACACGCGCGCCTGGGACGGTTCCGCCCTGATCCAGGTGGAGCTCGGCGAGCACGCCAGCGTGGAGGACCTGAAGGAGGACTGGGTGCTGCCGCACGAGATGGTGCACCTCGCGCTGCCCGGCCTCCCTCGGCAGCACCACTGGCTGGAGGAGGGCATCGCGACCTACGTCGAGCCGGTCGCGCGCGCCCAGCTCGGGCAGTTGCGCGTGGAGGAGGTGTGGCGCCAGCTCGTTCAAGGCCTGCCGCAGGGCCAGCCGGAGCCGGGCGATCGCGGCCTGGACCGCACGCCCACGTGGGGACGCACGTACTGGGGCGGCGCCCTGTTCTGCCTGCTCGCCGACGTCGGGATCCGCGAGCGCACGGGCAACCGCTTCGGCCTGCGCGACGCCCTGCGCGCGGTGGTCGCGGGCGGCCACACGATGCTGAGCACCTCGACGATGGAGGAGCTGCTGGCGCTGTGCGACGAGGCCGCCGGCGTGCCGGTCATGAGCGAGCTGTACGCCGCTCACGCCACGGAGGCTGTGACGGTCGACCTCGATCTGTTGTGGAGCCGACTCGGCGTGTCCCTGCGCGGGCGCCGGATCCGGTTCGACGATGCTGCGCCCCTGGCCGCAGTGCGGCGCGCGATCACGGCCGGCGAGTGAGCGCGAGCCAGCAGATCAGGGCCCAGGCCAGCCCCGCCGCCCAGCCGGCGACCACGTCCGTCGGGTAATGAACGCCCAGGAAGACCCGGCTGGTGCCGACCAGCACCGTCAGGAACATCGCCATCCCCAGGACGAAGAGCCGGCCGCGCCAGCCCGGGGTCATGCGGGCCAGCATCGCGGCCAGCGTGAGGAAGGCCACCGCCGACTGCATCGAATGCCCGCTGGGAAAGCCGTAGCCCACCACGCGCGCGAGGTGCAGCTCGACGTCCGGACGCTCGCGCGTGAAGACCAGCTTGAGAAGCCGCGAGACCAGGAGGCCGCTGGCGGTGGTCCACAGCACGGTCCAGGCCGCGGCGCGACGCCGCTGGATCATCAGGTAACCGAACACGCTGGCGAGCAGCAGCGCGAGCACCGTGGTGCTGCCCAGGGCGGAGACATCCCGCATGGCCTCGGCCAGCCACGGCGGGCCCACCGGTGTCCTGGGATTGTCGGCGTGGCGCAACAGGAGGACCAGGCGTGCGTCCAGGCTCTGGGTCGAGCCCTCGGCCATCGCGTTGGCGATCAAGAGGAAGCCAAGCAGCGCCAGGGCGGCCAGCAGGGCGGTGGCCAGGGTCAAGGGCTCCTTGCGGGCCAGTTGCAGGCCGCCGGAGCCGAGCCGCACGAAGTGCTGCCCGAATCTCCGGAACCGTGCAGGCCGCTGTGCGCGCTGCGCCATCCAGAATGCAGCCTACGCCACCCGTAACGGGACCGCCAGGACGCGATCCGTCACTGCGTGCGGAGCAGTTCGTGGCGGACGATGGCCACCGGATCGCCGGCGCTCACGTACAGACGCAATGCGTCCAGGTGGCGCAGATCCACCTCGCCTTGCCAGAGCAGCAGCTTCCGCGCGCGCGTGCCTTCCCCATCGCCGGCGCTCTTGAGCTCCAGGCGGACCTGCCAGGCGCCGGGCGCGATCGCTTGCTGGGCTCCGACCTGTCTCCCGTTTTCCAGGAACTGGCGATCCGACGCGTCGAAGTGCTCGGTGCTCTCGCCGCCATCCGGGGCGACCAGGCGCAGCTCCAGGTCCATGCGCGGCATCTCCCACGGGCCGCTCGCGCTGTCCTTCGCAACCTGGAGCCAGGCGGTCGGGCGCTCGCGCAGCTCGATCTCTTGATCGCCTTCGCGAACCGAGATGGACTCCGGCTCCCACCGGCTGCCGCCGGTGACCTGAACCTTGTAGTCATTCGCGGGCAACTCCAGCTCCAGCCCGCCGTGGCTCGAGACCGTGGTGTCGCCCGCGGAGCCGGAGCCGAGAACGAGCCGGACCTGCCTGGGGACGCCGGGCACGCCGCGCATCTGCACGTGAACACGGCCCATGGGCCAGGGAACGACGACGTCGTGAAGGTCCGGCGGCACAACGAGCAGGTCGCCCTTGGGCTTTGCCGCCGGCCCGCGCAATTCGGCTCCCGCGCTCAAGTGCACCGCCGCCTTGCCCACGCCAGGGAATTCAAAGCGGCCGGCCGCGTCGGTGAGTGCGGTGGCGTAGCCTCCTCCAACGGAGTCCTGCCATCTCGCCCGGAGCTGCCGCGACGCCACGGGCTGGTCCCCGGCCATGACCACTCCGCGCAGTCTCCGGCTGCCGGTCAGGTCGAAATCGATCCGCGTTTCCTGGTCCGCCAGCTCGATCGTGCGCACGAAGTCCTGGCCGGCCAGGCCATGCAGCACTGCTCGCTGCTGGCCCAGCGGCAGCCAAGCTTCGTATTCGCCGCCTGCGTCCAAGGGCACGTAGGCCCCGCCTTCCGGGGGCCACTTCCAGTGCAGGAGGAGCTGGCGTGGTGGCGTTCCCTCCGGCAGCCGCGCCGCGCCGAACACACGGCCCAGGTCCGGAACCTCGATGCGGAGCGGTTCGGTGCCTTGCAGGCGCGCGACGGCAACGATGGCTCGACCGGGCTCCGTGAAGACCACGATGCCGTGACCTTCGCCGCCGAGCCGCGCCTTCAGTTCGAAGCTGCCATCTGCATCGACCGCAACCGCCTGGCCGGCGCACGGCCATTGCAGCCATTCGGACGGAAAGCCCGCGCGGGCGATGCCAGCGTCGGTCCAGCGCCGGACCGCCGGATCCAAATACTCGAGCATTGCCTCGGCCACGCGCAAGCGCCGCAGGTCGCTCGGATCCTGCGCGTGGACGCTGCCCTTCACGGACCGCACTCCCGGAAGCCGTACGGTCAAGGGCTGGCCGGTCGCCGCTTCGATGAAGCTCGCGGAAAACCAGCGCCCGAGCTGCGGATGATCGACCCTGAGCTCGAACGACAGGCGGGTGTCCCACGGAGTGCGCGCGCTGCCCTCCGGCCCGGTGACGAGGCGGATGACGTCAAGCCGGTGCAGGTCGCAGACCGCTCCGGCGACTGACCTGCCGTCCGGATCGACGACCTGGATCTCCAACTCGTTGGACGGTGCGATCTCGATGACCTGTGGCTTGTCTTCGTAGGCGTCCCAGCGACCGATGTTGTCCTCAACGAAGTCGCCATAACCGTCGGCGCTCACGTGGATCGCCGCGCCGTTCACCGCGTGTGACCAGGTGAGATCGGCGTGCGAAGGGAAGGAGGGCAGCTTCGCGTGGCCGAGATCGTCGGTGTGGAATACCTGGTCTTGCATCTCCCGGGCCAGGTCTCCGGGCAGGACCTGACCGAGCCAGGTGGCGGGTGCAACGAGCGTGCGCACGCGTGCTCCCGCGATTCCCCGGCCCTGTGGATCCACGATCTGCACTCGGTAGGGCCGGCTCGGCGGAATGCGCACCTCGAACTGATTGGCCCCGGTCTCCAGGCTTCCGACCAGCGTGGTGTAGCCGGGGGCGGACACCGCGAAGGCCTGCAGGCGCTCCGCGGACGGCGACAGCATCAGCTCGTAGGACCCATCAGGCCCGGAAATGGCGCGCGCGCCGGCCCAGTCGATGCGCGCTCCGGCCACCGGGTTTCCCTGCAGATCGGACACCGTGCCGCTGATCCAGTTGCCGAGGATGCTGCGTGCGATGGATGGGGATCCCCCAGGCTCCGGCGCACGCTCCCTGCGCCGTGCCAGCGTCTCGGCGGGCGGTCCTCCAGAATCGCGTCCGTCGCTGGCCGGTGCGATTGCCGTCGCGCCGCGGTCGTCATGCGCAGGGCTGCCGGCGGGCCCGTTCGGCACCAGCGTCCACAGGGCCGCCAGGGCCAGGATCAGCGCGGCCGCCACGGCCGCGGCCCGGGTCGTGCTCAGGGCCGCGGCCGCGGACATCCAGGCCGGCGGCGCCGACGCTGCCGGCGCCAGCAGCGCGCGACACGATCGCTCCCAGCCGCCGTCCCCACGGCTCTGCAGCTCCATGCGGAGAGCTTGCAAGGTCCGGTAGAGGCCGTCGTGCACGGCGCGGCTCGGAATGTCGAGCCTCTTCGCGATCTCCCGCGGAGGCAATCCTTCATAGAAACGCAGATGCACCAGGGTCCGCTGTCCTTCCGGCAGGCTCAGGACGGCTTGGGCCAGCGCGCGATGCGCTTCCATCTGCACGGCGATGTCCGCGGCGGACGGGACTGCCTCCGCGCGCGCCGCGCGCTGCTCGCGCCGGCGGCGGCGGGCTGCGGCGCGGCGGCCCAGGAACGCTGTGCTGCGGAGAACCTGGCTCAGCCATGAGCCGAGCGCGGCCGGACTGTGCGGCGGCCGTTGCAGGGCCCTGGTCCAGGTGTCCTGGACCGCGTCGTCGGCCAGGTCTGCATCATGCAGGAGGCTCCAGGCCAGGCCGCGCACCCAGGCGGCGTTGGCGAGCAGGCGTTCCGGATCGAGCTCGGAGGATCGTGCGGCCATTCCGTGAATGGAGATGCCACGGTACCCGTTTTCTCGCGGCGACGGCGCGGCCCCGCCGGGCTCAGGGCAGCGTGAGGCTCAGGCTGCGGGTTTCGTGCTCGGCGAGCAGCAGGCGCCAGGTATGGACCGGTGCCTCGGCCGACAGGAAGCCGCGGCTGCGGCGCAGGATCACCAGCACTTCGCCGGCGGGCACGCCCAGCAGCCTGGCCAGTCCTTGCGCGTCGGTCGTGGCGCTGGAATACGCCGCGGAGGCTCCGCTCCACTGCTCGTGATCCTCGGGCGCGGGCTCGGAGGCGATCCAGGTCAGGGCCTCCGCTTGCCAGCCGGCCTGGGGCTGGCCGCGCGCGTCCGCGACCTGCAGCTCGATGCTGCCGGCGGAAGGCGCGCGCAGCTCGATGAACGATCGTTCGGGCACCTGGACTTGCGCCTGCGCGCGCGCGCCGTTGTGGAATTGCGCCTCCAGGGTGTAGGGACCGGCCCAGAGGCACTCGAGTTGCAGGAGGCCCGTGGCATCGCTGCGCAGGCCCGAGCCGGACGCATTCTGCGGCCCGCCGCCGCCATGGAGGTGGATGCGCGCGGGCGCCGGCAGGCCGCGGCTGTCGAGGGTGCTCACCTGTAGCGTGTGCGCGCCGAGCACGAGGTCGCCGGTCCACGTGGTGGAGCCCTGCGCCATGCCGGGGAGATCGAACGCGAACTCGACGCCGCCGTGCAGAACCGTGAAAGAGACGCGGTAGGTCAGCGGGAAGCTGCTGGTGAACTGGAAGACGCCGGCGGCGTCGGTCGTCGCCCATTGATCGGAGCGGCGCACGCGCACGCCGGCCAGAGGGCCGGCGGGGCCGAGCACGCGCCCCTGCAAGGTGATCGGGCGGCGCGCGGACAGCAGGTCCACCCAGGTGGTGCGGCCGGCGTGGACTTCGGCCTCGACCAGGGGAATGCGGCCGATGCTGGCGTCGGAGTGGTATTCCGCCAGCTCGTAGCGTCCTGGGGCAAGGCCTGGAAAACTGAAGGAGCCGTTGGAGGGCAGGATGGCCAGGAGCAGCGGCTCCTGCGCGCCCGCGCGCGTGACGCCGAGATAACCCCAGCGGC
Source organism: Planctomycetota bacterium (assembly GCA_004295085.1). Classification (GTDB taxonomy): domain Bacteria; phylum Planctomycetota; class UBA1135; order UBA1135; family UBA1135; genus SHNF01. The sequence continues at coordinate 13,220 of SHNF01000013.1, forward strand.
CGACGCCTGCGAGCACGCCGGAGGGCTCGAGCACGTGCTCCAGCTCTAGGGTCTGGCTCTCGGCGACCTCCAGCGCCTCACGCCGGTCGAAGCTGAGGCCGGACGCGTACACCTCCACGCGGTGGCGCCCGGGCTGCAGGCCGCCGAGGTGGTAGCGGCCGGCGGCGTCGGTGCGGGCGCGTGGGTGCGAGACCGGGTGGTCGCCTTCGGTGCGGGAGTCGGAGTCCAGGCGCCAGACGTGGACGCCGTGCAGGGTGAAGCCGTCGGGGAAGTTGGAGGTGCTGGGCGCGAAGGTCGTGCGGATCTCCGCGCCGGCCACGGGCCGGCCGTCGGCGCGGCGCACGACTCCGGCGATGGCGGCGCCGCGGGCCACCGGGAGGTCGAGCACGGTGAGCGCGCCGGCGCGGACTTCCGCGAGCAAGGGCTGCACGGAATTGGGAAGGGCGAAGTCGCCGAACTGCATCGGCGGCAGGGCCAGCCGCGCGCTGCCGGCAAGCTCGAGGGCGAAGCTGCCGGCCGGCAGGGCCTCGAACCGGTAGCGGCCGTCGCGCACGGGGGTCTGCCAATGGCGGCCGTACGTGGTGTAGTGCGGGTGCTGGTTGTTCAGCGCGTGCGCGCGCACCACGGCGTCGCCGAGCTCGGCCGCGTCCAGGCCGAGCAGGCGGCCTTCGAGCTGCCCCGGGCTGGCGACGGTGACCTTCAAGCCGCCGGCGGACATGGCGCCCGCGACGTTGCCCACGTTCCACAGCGACGCCCAGCCGGTGCGGCCGTCAGGGACGGTCGCCGTGGCCACGGCGCCCGACATCGGGGTTTCGGGGAAGGTGACCTTGCCATCGGCGCCGGTGGTGCCCTGCAGCGGCGCGAGACGTCCGCCGCCGGCCACCCCGCGCCCCTGCACGCCGCCGGTGACGTGCACGTGCGCGCCGGACACGGGAGCATCGCCGGTGTCCACGATCAGGACCACGAAGTCGCGCGCGCTCTCCGGGCCATCCACCTGGATCTGCAGGCGGTTCTCTCCGCCGCGCACCACGGTCTCCTGATCCGCGTGGCGTCCGTCCTCGGTGCGCGCGGACACGCGGTACGCGCCGGCCGGAAGGTCGGCAAAACCCGCGTAGGCTTGCGGATCGGTCCGCGCCTGCGCGCGCAGCTCCCGATCATCGCCGATCTCCAGTCCCGGCGGGAAGGCGCCCAGGACCGGCTCCAATTCCACGCGGGCATCCGGTAGCGGGTCTTCGCCGGCTGCCACGACGCGCACGAGCAGTGCGCCCAGCGGGCGCTCGCCGGGGTAGCGCGCGAGCGCCGTGGGCTCGGCCGGCGGCTCCGGCTGCGCCGGGGCGGCGCCGTGCCGCAGCGGCGCGGCGTCGGATCCGAGCGCCGGGGCGCCGGCGGAGCGGACCGGCTGCTGCGGCGCGGCCGCGGGCCCGGCGGGCGTTGGAGCGACCGGCTTGCGCGCCAGGCTCAGCCAGGCAGCCAGCCCTGCGAGGAGCAGGAAAGCGACCGCAAGGAGCGTGCGCCGCGGCATGGACGGCTTTCCATGGTAGGGTTCAGCCGGTTCCGCGAGGTAACAGCATTGTTGCTGTACCGCATCGTGCGTTTCCGGCGCGCGGGGCGAAACGACCACGCAGGGGCGGGCACTCTAGAGGTGCATCCCCAGCACTTGCGTGCCTTCCATCTCCTCATGCAGCACCGTGTCTGAAGAGGCCCGCGCTCGCAGCCTGCCCCTCGGCGGCGAGGACGCGGCGCTATTCCGTCCCCGCGTCCAGGAGCCCTGGACCGTGGAACGCAGGACCGGGCAGTTCCGGGGCCGGCTCCTGGGGCGGGACGAGGTCGGGCTGGCCATCCGGCTCTACCGGGAGGCGAGCTTCAACCAGCTGACCGCGGAGCAATGGGACTGGCGCTTCTTCCAGCGCAACCCGGAGCTGGCCTTCGTCTCCGGAGTATTCACGCCCGAGGGCAGGCTGATCGCGCTCAACCCGATGACGGTGCGGCCGGTCTGGATCCTGGGGCGCGAGCAGCTGGCGGCCCAGGCCTGCGACACGCTTGTGCATTCCGACTACCGCGGCGGCGGGCGCGTGTACGCCTTCCTGATGCGCTTCGGCTTCGACATGCTGTGGGCTTACGGGATGCACTTCGGCTTCGGCGGCGGCGCCACGGCGGAGGCCGCGGCCGTGGGCAAGCGGCTCGGCAACTACCACTCACTCTTCGACATGGCGGTGTACGAGCGGCGCCTGTCCTTGCGCCTGGCGCTGGGGCGCCGCGCCGGGGCGGCGGGCGGCGCGGCGGCGAAGCTCCTGGACGGACTCCGGCCGCACCGCCGCCTGCAGCGCCACGGCGGCCTGGAGATCCGCGCGGCGGCGCAAGCCGGCCCGGAGTTCGACCGCCTGTGGCAGCGCAAGCGCGAGCGCTACACCGTGGTGCTGCGGCGCGACGCGCGCGAGCTGCGCTGGCGCTGGTTCGAGAACCCGGTGCCCTCGGAGATGCTGGCGGCCTGGCGCGGCGGCGAGCTGGAGGGCTACATCGTGCTGCGCCATCATCCGGATCCCGGCGGCCCGGCGCGGCTGACGACCGTGCTGGACCTGTTCACGGGGCTGGAGCCGGAGGTGGACGAGGCCCTGCTGGCCGCGGCCGCGCGCGTAGCGCGGGCTTCCGGCAGCGATTTCCTGCACTACGCGGCCTGTCCCGGCGCCAGTGCGGCGGCGCTGCTGCGGCGCGCGCCGTGGCGGCCGGCGCGCAAGCAGGTGGACCGCGTGGTCACCGCTCCTTACCCGTATGCGGCCCGCGACAGCGCCGTCCTGCCCGAGTTCGACGCGGCGATGCACGGGCAGAACTGGTACTACTGCCAGGGCGACTCGGACTTCCTGGACTGAGACCTCAGGGGAAGGCGTGCACGAACAAGGCGCTGAGCTCGCAGTGCGGCGGGTCCAGGGCCTGGAGCAGCACGGTCCGTCCGGAGGCGCCGGGAGGGACCATGAGGGTGACGGTGCCGGCGCCCGCGGCGTCGAGGTTGGCGCTGCCTAGGAAACGGGGCTGGTTGAGCCGGAAGAACAGGCCCGGGCAGCCGGAGACCGGCACGCGGCCGGGCCGCAGGCTGAAGTACACGTAGGCCACGGAGTTCGGCTGGCCGCAGCGCAGCCGGATGACGTTGCTGGTCCCGGCCAGTCCTGGATCGAGACCGGCGATTTGCAGCTCGTCCGTGCAGCCGGCGAAGACCGTGGCGGTGCCGGTGTCGGAGCCGGCGCGGTCGGTGAGCGGCGCGCCAGCGATGATGTCGTCCAGCCCGTCGGCATCGACGTCGCCGGCGCCGTCCACCGCGAAGCCGAGGCGGTCGCCGGCCTGAGCGCCGTATGCCGAAAGGAGCAGGCTGCCGTCGGCGCCGCTGTGCACGCGCACGTGACCGCACTGGACCGCGATCGTGTTGTTCTGCCAGGCGCCGACGACGATGTCGTCCAGCCCGTCGCCGTTGAAGTCGCCGGCGTTGGCGGCGGCGTAGCCGAGCGTGTCGTAGCTGGTCGTGCCGTAGAAGCTGAACAGCAGGGCGAAAGTGCGGCCGGAGTAGATGTCCACGCGCCCGGCCTGGAAGCCGGTGTCGCGCGCGCCGGGCGCGGCCACGAAGAACTCAGAGCGGCCGTCGCCGGTCAGGTCGCCCATGCTGCCGGCCGCCCAGCCGAACTGATCGCCGAGCCCGTGCCCGTCTAAGGTGCGCAGCAGCGCGCCGTCGCGGCCGCTGTAGATGCGCGCGCTCCCGGCGCCGTAGAAGCTGCTGTTCTCGCGGGGCGCGCCGATCACGAAGTCGCCGTAGCCGTCGGCATTGACGTCCCCGGCCCCGCTGACGCCGGTGCCGAACTCGCCGTCCGGCGCAGCGCCGTAGCGCGCATACAGGCGCGCGCCGTTGAGTCCGGAGTAGACGTAGGCCGCTCCGGCGTTGTTGGCGAGGGCCTCGCTGGAGCGCGCGCCCACGATGAAGTCGCCGGTCCCGTCGGCGTCGACGTCGCCGGCCGCGCCGGCCGTCAGGCCGAAGTTGTCCCAGCTCGCCTCTCCGGACACGGTGTAGAGCGGGGTGCCGGTGGCTCCGGAGTAGACCGTGACGATGCCGCTCGAGGGGAAGGCGCCGTCCGCGAAGGGAGCGCCGATCAGGTAGTCGTCCCGGCCGTCGCCGTCCACGTCGCCGATGCCCTGTACCACCTGTCCGAAGTTGTCCTCGGGACGCGTCGGCGGGTGCACCCGCAGGCTGGCGCCATCGACGCCGGAGTAGACGTCGACGCGGCTGATGCCGCTGCCCAACGGGGGCGACAGGGGCACCGTGCTCACGCCGAAGTCGGCGTAGCCGTCGGCGTCGACGTCGCCGAGCCCGCCGACGGCGTAGCCCAGCTGGTCGTGGATCGACAGCCCGTCGTACTCGTACAGGATCTCCTGCGCCCCCAGGCTGCCGGCGCACAGGAGCGCGCTGGCCAGTCCGGTGGCTGCAGCAAGGAAGGAATGCATGACGAACCTCCTCCAGGGCGCCACTGGGATCGGGGGATGCCGGGCGCTAGCTCCGGGACTGGCCAGGGTAACCGGAATCTCTGTATTCTTCCGCAGTGCCAGGCCAGGAGCCGGGGACTGTAGTGGCGCATCCGCCGGCAGAGCCCCAAGTCCATGCCTCTTCGGATCTTACGACGGACGTGAAGCAGTCCCAGTCGCCGCTCGATGCGGAGACCGGAGGAAATGCGCCCTCCGGGAGCGACGATGCGGCCTTGCTGTTGCCTCCGCCCGGCGTCGAGCCGCTGCAGCAACGTGCCGGGGGCCAGTACCTGGGCCGCCTGCTGCGCCGGGACGAGGTGGACCGCGCCATCCAGCTGTACCGCGAGGCCAGTTTCAGTCAGTTGACCCCGAAGCAGTGGGACTGGCGCTTCTTCGGCCGCAATCCCCGGATGGGCATTCTGCCGGCCGTGTTCCACAGGGACGGCCGGCTGATCGCGATCTATCCGGTCACGTTCCGCCCGGTCTGGATCCGGGGCCGCGAGCTGATGGCGGGGCAGGCCTGCAACACGCTGGTGCACCCGGAGTTCCGCGGCGGCGGGCGGGTGTACCTGTTCCTGATGAAGTTCACCTTCGACGTGTTCTGGTCGCACGGACTGCACTTCGGCTACGGGGGGGGCGCCACGGAAGAAGCGATGAAGGTTGGAGCGAAGCTGAGCACTTACCGGCCGCTCCTGGAGCTCACGGTGCGCGAGCGCCGCCTGTCCCTGCGCCTGGCGCTGGGCCGGCGCTTCGGGGAGGTAGGCGCGCTGGGGGCGCGCGTGCTGGACGCATCACGGCGCCGCACCGCCAGCCGCCGCCACGGCGGCTTCGAGCTGCAGACGGTAGCGGCCGCGGGGCCGGAATTCGACGAGTTGTGGCGGCGCAAACGCGGCCGCTATGTGGTCGCGGTGCGCCGTGACGCGCGCGAGCTGGACTGGCGCTGGTTCGCCAACCCGGTGCCCTCGCAGGTGATCGCGGCGCGCCGCGACGGCCGCCTGGAAGGCTATGTCGTGCTGCGCCACCACCCGGACACGGGCGGCCCGGCGCGGCTGAGCACCGTGATCGACCTGTTCAGCGGCCAGGAGCCGGAGGTGGATGCAGCCCTGCTCGCCGCCGCCGCGCGGGAGGCGGGCGACGCCGGCAGCGACTTCCTGCATTTCGCGCCCGCGCCGCGCAGCAGCGCCTTCCCGCAAGTGCAGGCCAAGCCGTGGCGGCCGGCACGCAAGGAAGTGGACCGCGTGCTGGTCGCGCGCTGCTCCTACGACCCGGGCCAGGTCGGAATCCAGGCGGAGTTCGACACGGTGATGGACGGCGCGAACTGGTACTACTGCCAGGGCGACTCCGATTTCCTGGACTGAGGCCTTGGAGGACGCGCGGGACGGGATCCCGTTCCGGACTTCTCAGGAGCCTCCCCGCAGCAGTTCCTGCATCAGGCGCGCCCGTTCCAGCTGCCCGGCCTTCTGATAGGCCATCACGAGGTTGCGCAGCAACCGCGCCACGATGACCTCGGCGCTGGCAGGCGTCTCGAGGATGCGGCGCAGGTCCGGTGCCGGGTTGGGGAACATGCCCAGGATCAGGTTCTCCTCCAGGAGACGCCCGCCGTCGAAGGCGTCCACGAACACCAGGGTCCCGGCGGGGGAGCGGAAGCTCGCCAGGAAGTGGCCCGGGAAGTTGCAGCCCTGGAGGTCCAGGCCCAGGCGCCGGCCGACCAGGATGTAGATGCAGCACAGGCTGATGGGAAGGCCGCGGCGCCGCCGGATGACGGCGCTCAGGTTGCTGTTCTGCGGGCTGTAGTAGTCGGTGCCGGCGCCGTGCAGCCCCTGGCGCCGGAACAGGTAGCGGGCGAGGGCTGCCGGGTCCCCGGCTCCCTGCCCGGCGCGGAACTCCTCGGCCAGGCGATCCAGGCGCGGCGGCAGCGGGTCGGACAGCGCCGGCCCATTCTGGTACTCGGCGAGCAGGCTGAGGGCCGCCTCCAGGCGCTCCTTGTCGCCGTGGCGCGCCTTCCAGGTCGCCCAGTTGTCCGCCAGCCACTCGCGCTGCGGTTCCGCGAGCAGGCTCTCCACGGCGCGCCTGCGGCTGGCGGTGAGAGGCGGGGTCAGACGGCCGATCTCCCCGGGGAGTTGCGGCCCGTAGCGCGCCAGCTCCCGGCGCACTGCTTCCTGGACGACGGGGGAGTCGTCCTCCAGCAGGTCCAGCAGGAACGGCAACTGGCGCGGATCGGGCAAGGCAGGGGGGCCGCAGCTCCAAATTCCACTCTAGCAGAACCGTTACTGACCCGGCTGCTGCGCTAGCCTGTTGCACCATGCTGCTCTGTGCGATCCCATTCATCTTCCCCGTGCCGGCGGTGGCGCATTGCCCCGCCCCGACACAAGAGCCCTCCGTCAGCTCTGAGCGCCTCCTCGGCCCACGCCAGACATCCGACCTTCGGATCCTGCGCCGGGGCTCCGTGGTCGCCGCCAACTGGAGCGCGCCCGGCACCCGCGAGCCGCTGTACGCCGTCTCCCTGGACGGCGGAGGCCGTTTCAGCCGCCCGCAGCCGTACGACGCGCGCATCCTGCTGCGTTACGCCGAGTTCGATCCGCTGCGCGAGGCCGAGCCCGCGGTGGACGAGGGCCTGCAGGCGCGCGCCGAGCACGAGTTGTGGATCGTGCAGTACGTGGTCAAGGGCCTGGAGCCCTGGCGCCAGGAGATCCAGTCCCTCGGCGCCCGCCACCAGCGCGTGCTGGCCAACCACGGCGACATCTGGCGCATGGGCGCCGCCACCGCCGCGGAGGTCGCAACCCTGCCCTTCGTGCGCTGGGTCGGACGGTTCCATCCCGCGTACAAGCTGGAGGACGAGCTGCTGGCGCAGCTCCGCGGCGGGACGCTGCAGACCCGCGGCTACCGCGTGGAGGTGGGAGAGTGGGGGGCGCCGGACAAGGCCCTCGTGGCCGCCCGCATCCAGGTGCTGGGCGGACAGGTGGATCGGTTCATCGAGGAGGGCTACGTGCTGGAGGCCACGCTCACGCCCGCGCAGCTCCTGGAAGTCCTGCACTGGAGCGAAGTGCAGGGCATTGACCGGGTCGGCGCGCCGGAGCCCGACATGAACAACGTGCGCGCCGTGTTCGGCGCCAACTACCTGGAGACCGTGGCCGGCTTCACCGGCACCGGCGTGCGCGCCGAGGTGATGGACGGCGGCCTGGACACCAACCATCCGGACTGGACGCTGCCGCCGATCCTGCACGGCACGGTTCCCAGCGACGCGCACGGCACCTGCACCTTCGGCATCAACTTCGGCAACGGCAGCTCCGCCGCCAGCGCCCGCGGCATGGTCCCCTCGGCCCAGGGCATCATCGCGAGCTACTCGTTTCTCTCCAACCGCTATACCCATACGCAGCAGCTCGTGACCACGTACCAGGCGGTCTACCAGAGCAACAGCTGGGGCGACCCCTGGACCACCGCCTATACCTCCATCTCCCAGGAGATGGACGACATCATCTACCTCAACGACATCATCATCACCCAATCGCAGTCGAACACCGGCAACCAGCAGTCGCGGCCGCAGGCCTGGGCCAAGAACATCGTGTCGGTGGGCGGGATCCATCACTTCAACAACCAGAACGACGGCGACGACCGCTGGAACGGCAGCGCCAGCATCGGCCCGGCCGCCGACGGCCGCATCAAGCCCGACCTGGCCGGCTACTACGACAACATCTGGACCTCGGACGAGGATCCGGGCGGCTACGTCACCGGCGACGACTACACGGGCTTCTGCTGCACCTCCGCGGCCACCCCGCAGGTCGCCGGCTCCTTCGGCCTGTTCTTCGAGATGTGGCACAACGGCCTGTTCGGCAACACGCCCGGCGCCAGCGTGTTCGCCAGCCGCCCGCACGCCTCCCTGGCGAAGGCCATGCTGATCAACAGCGCGCGCTCCTGGAGCTTCACCGGCACCACCTCCGACCTGACGCGTACGCACCAGGGCTGGGGCAAGCCGGACCTGCAGAAGCTGTACGACAACGCCGCCCAGACCTTCTGGGTCAACGAGACCGACCTGCTGCAGGACCTCCAGTCCAAGAGCTACACCGTGACCGTGCCTGCGGGTGCGCCCGAGTTCCGCGCCACCCTGGTCTACACCGACCGCGCCGGCACCACCAGCTCGTCCCAGCACCGCATCAATGACCTGTCACTCAAGGTCACGACCCCCGGCGGCACGGTGTACTGGGGCAACAACGGCCTCAACGCCGGCAACTGGAGCACGGCCGGCGGCGCCTCCAACATCAAGGACACGGTGGAGAACGTGTTCGTGCAGAACCCGGCGGCCGGCGACTGGACCGTGGAGGTGTTCGCCGACGACGTCAACCAGGACACGCATGCCGAGGACGGCACCTCCCCGCCCAACGTGGACTACGCGCTGGTGGTGGTGCCGGACACCGGCGGCGGCTGCGGCACGGTGGACACGATCGCCCTCAGCGGGCCCAACGTCGCCTTCGTGGGCAGCACCGTCACTCTCGACTACAGCGGCGCCCCCGGCAGCGCTCCGTTCTTCATGCTGTACAGCTTCCGCACCGACGGCTCCGTCATCAACGGCCAGTGCTTCGACATCGGCCCCACGGTGTTCACCGCCGGGACCGGCACCACCGCGGCGCTGGGCTTCGGCTCCTGGACCAGCTCCAACATCCCGGCGCGCGCCGCCGGGCGCATCGTCCACGTCGAGATGCGCGTGGACAGCGGCGGAGACACCTTCGACAGCAACTACCTGACGATCTCGGTTTTCTAGAGAATCCTAGAGAACCGTCGTCGCCACGAGGTTGGAATCGAACAGCTGGCCGCCGGAAGCGGCGGCCAGCTCCAGATAGATCGTGCGCCCGGCGAGCCGGGGCGGGACCGGCGGCGAAGTGAAGCCGCCAGCGCCGGTGGAGTCCGCCCGGCCGCCTCCCAGGTTGTGCACGGGAAGCCCGACGTCGAAGGGATGCCCCTGCAGGATGGAGCCGCTGCCGCGGGCGGAAGCCAGCACCCGGAACGGGGCCGACGGCGGCGCATTGGCGATGCCGAGCGCCACCACGGCGCCGGCGCTCACGCTTTCCGGCCCCGACAGACGCACCGTGTCGACGATGCTGCCGGCGCGGAACGGGTGCGCTTCCGAGAGCGACACGTCTCCGCTGAGGGAATTGCGCACGTGCACGGCGCCGTCCTCCGCTCCGCCCGGCGGCATCGTGAACACGATCTCGCTCCCGCCCGGGCTGGCGATCCCGCTCAGGACGAAGGGCTCGCCGCCGGCGGCGCCGCCGTCGGCCAGCGCGTTGTTGAACCAGATCTCGTTTCCGGCCGGAGAGAAGTTGGCGCCCACGATGGTCACGGTTGCGCCGGGCACGGTCCAGCCCGAGAGGCCGTCGATCCGGGGCTTGAGCGTGCGACTGCGCAGGCCGTAGATGGACTGCAGCCCGATCTGGTCATCGGCCTCGATCGAGCGCGCCGCAACGCCGGTGCCCGCGATCACGGAGCTCATCGTGGCGCCCGGGACGCTGGAGTGGCCGAGTCCGAGCACGTGACCCAGCTCGTGGGTCAGCACGCCCTGGAAGTCCAGGGCGCCGGGAACCGGGTCGCCGGGACCGTCGTCCCACGCGGCGAGGTCCTCGTAGACGCGCATGCGCCAGCCGTCGCTGGAGGGGAGCTCGGTGAACCACAGCACGCCTCCGCTGGATCCGGGGATGGCGGAGATGATGTTGTCATTGGCGCTGCCGATGCCGGCGGCGTTGCCGTTCCACAGGAAATCGAAGTTGGCGTCGCCGGATCCGACCTGGTCCTGGCTCGGGTCGCCATCCCCCAGCCCCATGGGCAGACTGCCCCATTCGGCTCCGGCCTTCCAGGCCGCCAGCTCGACGTCGGTGGAGCCCGGCCAGTTGGGGTGCGGCGTCAGGTTGCCGTGCAGCGTCGCCTGCGTGAAGTTGTCGAACAGCCGGAAGTCGCGCTGGCTCAGGTCCAGCCGGTCGCCGGTCGCGGTCCACGCGGGCAGCAATCCGGCGCTCGCGAGCAGGCCGGCGCCGAGGATCCATCGCAGCGGGTTGCGCATGCGCCCAATCTAGCACTCGAGCCTCCGGCCGGACCCGAGGGCGCTCAGCGCGCCTGGATCTCGTCCCACAGCTTGCGGCTGGGCGCGTGCGCGGGATCGTGCTGCAAGGCTTGCTGCAGCCACGTGCGCGCCAGTTCCAGGTCGCCCTGCTCGCGGGCCGCCAGCGCCTGGTAGTAGGCGCCCGCCGCCGCGAAGCGCGGCGCCTCCGCCAGCGCCTCCGCGCCGCGCGCTGCCAGCGGGTAACGGCGGGACGCCAGGGACTGGCGGATCTGCTGGTCCAGGTTCCAGGCGATCCAGTCCCAGTCCGGCGCGGCGCGCAAGGCCGCGGCCAGCTTGTCCAGGCGCTGTTCCGCGCTGGACGCGAGGCCGGCCCGGAAAAAGCAGCCGATCGCCTCCTGGTAGGCAACCGCTTCGGGCGCCGGAGGCGGGGTCATCCAGTCCAGGCAGGTGCGGACGTTCTCCGCCGCCCGCACCGCATTGGGCACGACGCGCCGCAGCGGCGCCAGGAACTCGATGCGCGGCCGGTTGCGCGTCTCGATCGGCGCACCAGCCGACCATTTCCGGAGCACGGCTTCGTCGGCGATCCAGCTGGCGAGCAGCGGGCGCGCGTCGTTCAATCCGGCCGCCTCCAGCAGCGCCCGGTGCGCGTCCATGCGCTCCGGCTGCGGCCGTGTCCAGGAACGGGGTGCGGCGCAACCGAGCAAGCCGATCACCGGCTGCTCCAGGTTGAAGTACAGCCACCAGGCCGAAACGGCCGGAAACACGTCGCAGAACGTGGCGGTGACGATGCGCAGCTCCTGCGTGCCGAGCTGGTACAAGGGCAGCCACTGGCAGTAGAAGCCGTCCGGCGCCAGGCAGTCCGCCACCGCCTGCAGGTGCTCGCGCATGTACATGCCGCCCTCGCCGGCGCGCCACGGGATGAACAGGTCGCCGATCACGAGGTCGTAGCGCCGGTCCGTGATGCGCACGTAGTCGCGGGCGTCGGTCCAGAGCAGGCGCAGGCCTGGATCGGCGGCGGCGCGCCCGAGCAGATCGTAGTTGCCTTCGCGGAAGTAAGGCAGCAGCGGCCGCAAGTCCGGAACGATCTCGATCGCGTCGATCTGCAGGCCGCCGTAGGCCGCCGCCGCACCCACCGAGCAGCCGGTGCCCACGCCCAGGAACAGCACGCGCGCCGGCCGCGGATGCAGGAGGACCGGGAGGAGGGCTTGGCGGCTCTGGGCGAATCGGGTGCGGACGCTGCCCAGCTCGTAATCGTTGTTGAGCTTGAGCACGATGTCGCCGTCCGGCTGTGCCACCACCGCGGCGCTGGCCATGACGCCCTCGCGGTACGCAAGCAACCGGTCACCGGGATTGCGCCGCCACAGGCGCAGGTCGCCGGGTACGAGCAGCGTGGCTGCGGCGCCGGCGCAGACCAGTGCCGCCGGGAGCCGGAGCCGGCGGCGCCGGCCGTCGCCGGCTGAGGCCACGAGCACCACCCCGAACGCGAGGCCGCACCAGGAAAGCCCGAGCAGGGCGCTGCGCAGGCCCAGTGCCGGGAGCAGGAGGAATCCCAGCAGCAGCGGCGCGGTAACCGAACCGAGCGTGTTCCACCAGTAAACGCGGCCGATCGCCGCGCCGAGTGCGGCGGCTTCGCGCTGCAGCAGGCACACGACCAGGGGGAAGGCCAGCCCGAAGGCCATGACTGGCAAGGCCATGACCACGGCCGAGGCGCCCAGCTCGCGCAGGCTCGTCGCGGCGAACGAGCGGCCGGCGGCGCCGGCGCCGGACAAGGAGGAGGGAGTCCAGGCCAGAAAGACCAGGGAGGCGAGGCTGAGGATGGCGGCGCCGGCCAGAACCAAGCCGAGGCTGCGGCGCTGCACCCAGCCGGCGCGCTGCAGCACGGGCAGCAGAAGCGAGCCGGCGCCAAGCGCCAGGAGGAATACCGAGACGATCGCGGCGAAGCTGTAGATGGTGCTCAGGAAGCGCGAGGCCAGCGCCCGCGTCCATAGCACTTCCATGCCGATGGACACGAAACCGCTGAGCGCCACGCTCCAGCACAGCCATCGGGCCGGGGCCGTCGTGCCGCGTGCGCTCGCTCCCGGATCCACGAGCAGCGCGGGCTGCGTGGAGCCGCGGCTGCCTGCGGACGCGAGGATCAGCGCCGCGAGGCTGCCGGCGGCGGCGGTCGCGGTCGCGCCCACCATTCCGAGGTACGGGATCAGCCCAAATACGACCAGCGCGGCGCCGCATCCTGCGGCAATGGTGTTGATGCCATACAGCCAGCCGATCGCGTCCCGGCGTGCCGCGACATGGTTGGCCAGGTGCCGGGTCAGGGCCGGAATCGTTCCGCCCATGGCCAGCGTGGGCGCCGCCAGCAGCAGGCCTGCTCCGGTCCCCTTGAGCGCCAGGGAGGTGGCCAGCCCGGACTCCGGATCTGCGACACGCAGATAGACGGTGTCGAGCAGGTCGGCCCCGGGAAGGAACAGCAGGCCGGAGAGCGCGATCACGGCCTCCAGGGCCAGGTAAACGCGCACGTGCCCCCGCTCCCGGTCAGCCCAGCGCCCGCCCAGCCACGCGCCCGCTCCCAAGCCGAGGAAGAACAGCGCCAGCACGATGTGGACGCCGAGGACGGTGCTGCCGAAGACCTCGCCCAGGCGGCGGATCCACAGGATCTCGAAGGCCAGCGCCGAGAAGCCGGAGAAGAACGCCGCCAGGCCCAGACAGATCCATGGCCGGGCGCGCGCCATCACCTACGCGCGCCGTCCTGCGGCGGCCGGGCGTTCAGAATCCGCCGTAGGGGTTGTAACGCGCCACGAACAAGTCGCGGTCGCCGGCCGAGGTCAAGGTGGTCTCGTTCTCGTCGCCGCGGCCGAAGGTTGCAGGACTGTTGAAGCGCCCGGCCAGTCCCACCGAGTTGTCGAAGTAGACCACGGCGCCGAACGCGCCGTCCTTGCCCGTGCCGCCGGAGCGGGCCGCCCACGCCAGCGCGTTGTCGGCGGTGAGGTGCGCCACGAACGAGTCATTGGCGCCGTCGGCGCTGAACGACACCTCGTCGGGGGTGCCCTCGCCGAAGACCACGGTGCCGCGGAAGGTGCCGGTGATCACGAAGGAGCCGTCGTCGAAGGCCGCGACGTCGCGGGCGACGTCGCCCAGGGTGTCGCCCACCCGGCTGACCCAGATGAGGGTGCCGTCACTGTTGAAGCGGCCGTAGAAGATGTCGGCGGCGGCTCCGGCGCTGGTGAGCACGGTCTCGTTGGGCTCGCCCACCCCGAAGGTGGCCATCCCGTTGAAGGTTCCTACCAGGGCGAAGCTGTCGTCGGTCAGGCGCGCGACGCCCAGCCCGGCGTCCACGCCGAGGCCGCCGGCGCGCTTGGCCCAGGCCAGCGTGCCGTCGGGGTTGTAGCGGGCGTAGAAAATGTCGCCGTCGCCGTCGGAGATCAGCGTGGTCTCGTTGGGCTCGCCCAGGCCGAAGGTGGCCGTGCCGGCCATGCCGCCGGTGACCAGGAACGAACCGTCCGGATACGTGCTGATGTCACGGCCGCTCTGGTCCCCGGTGCCGCCCACATGGCGCACGCCGGACAGAGTTCCACCCGAGTTGTAGACGGCCACGAACATGTCCAGCTGGCCCTGCGAGACCAGCGTGGTCTCGTTGGGCTCGCCGATGCCGAAGGTGCAGCTGTCGCTGAACTCGCCGGTGGCATAGATGGTCCCGGTGGCCGAGGTCACCACGTGCAGGATCTGCTCGAAGCTGGGCCCGCCGGCGCTGGTGGCCCAGGCCAGGGTGCCATCGTCGTTGTAGCGCGCCAGGAAGATGTCGGCCCCGCCCAGCGAGATCAGGTCGGTGACGCCGGGCTCGCCGGCGCCGAAGGTCGCGTTCTTCTCGAAGAAACCGCCGGCCACGGAGCTGCCGTCGGCGAAGCTGGCCACGGCCAGGCCCTTGTCGAATCCTGGCCCGCCGGCGCGCTTGGCCCAGGCCAGCATGCCGTCGGGGTTGAAGCGCGCCACCGAGATGTCGTCCTCGCCGCCCGAAGCCAGGCTGGTCTCATTGGGCTCGCCGCTGCCGAAGATGGCGGTGCCTCGGAAGTTGCCGGTGACCACGCAGGCGGCGTCGTCGTACTCGGCGATCGCGGACAAGCTGTCCTCGACCACGCCGCCGGCGCGCACCGCGTAGCTGACGTTGTCCACCGCCACCGTGCCCGGAGCCGTCGAGCGCACCGGCGCGTGCCGGTCGTCGTCCACCTCGCCCACGATCATGAAGGTGGCCTCGTACAAGCGGGCGCTGCCGGCCTCGAAGCTCAGGACGGAGCCGTTCTGCTCGTCGAGCTGGCGCAGGCGCACCTGGTCGAAGGTCGTGTTCAGGTTGCCGTCCTCGTCGGCGTAGACGCTGATGCGCGCCACGCTGTCCGGGTCCGTCGCGGTCAGTTCCACAAGGAAGGTCTCGCCCTTCACCAGGCTGATCGGGGCCGCCGGCTGGGTCACGGAGATGCTGGGAGCCGCTCCGGCGCCGCCGGAGCCGCCGCCGCCACCACCGCCGCCGCAGCCGGCGAGCCCGAGGGCGGCGCCGGCGGCGAGCACGATGGTCCAGGACGGCAGAGTGCCTGAGTGAATGGTCGGGTTCCGTCGCATGCCAATCCGATGGAGGGGTTGAGGAGCTTCCCGCCAGTGCACCACACTGCGAGAATAGGGCATTCTACCCCTGGAGGGCGCGCCAGTTGGCAAAAAACCTCCGCCTGCGCCGGAGGCGCTGCCTACAAGCGGCGCGTGAAGGCCTCGGCGGCGTAGCGCGCGGCGGCGATGCGCCGGGCGGCGTTCAGCTCCTCCGCGGTCCAGTCGCCGGGCCGGAAGCGCAAGCCCAGGGCGGCGCCCAGCGCCGCGGCGAGGTCCTCCCGATCCGGCTCGAATCCGAGGGCGGCGACATCCGGGGTCTCCCGGGGGGGAGCCAGGACCAGGCTGCCGTGAAACAGGATCCAGCCGCCGCGGCGGCGGGCGGCGCTGCCGAGCAGCTTGCGCCCGCGCAGCGCCAAGTCGAGCGGGGACGAATCGAGAAAGCACCAGGAGCTGCCCGCGCGGTCGCTGGCCAGGACCTGCCCGCCGCGCACGCTCACCGGCGCGCGCAGCTGCGCGCTCAAGGCCGACGCCAGGGCCTGGTGCAGGGCCGACATGGCGCGGGCCGGACCGCCCGCCAGCGCGCCGGTTTCCGGGGCGCACAAGCTGTACGTGAGCTCGTGCTCGTGCAGGATGGCCTTGCCGCCGGTGGCGCGGCGCACCACCTCGCCGCCGCGGGCCAGCACCGCGTCTACGGGTAAGTCCGTATGCCGCTGGAAGTACCCCAGCGACAAGGTCGGCCGCGCCCAGCGGTAGAAGCGCAGCGTAGGCATGAGGCGCAGCTCCAGCAGCGCCTCGTCCCGGGCCATGTTCTCGGCGCCGGACAAGGCGGCATCGTCGATGCGCCGGCTCATGACTCCGTGCATCAGGAGCAGCGATAGCAGAGCTGCGGGTCCTTGACGGCGCGGGCTTCGTCCACACGCTGCACCGGAGTGTTGCGCGGGGCGCCGGTCAGGATCTCGGGGCTCTGCAGCGCTTCGTCGGCGATCTGGTTGAGCGCGCCGGCGAAGGAGTCGAGCGTCTCCTTGGACTCGGTCTCCGTCGGCTCGATCATGAGCGCTTCGGGCACCACCAGCGGGAAGTAGATGGTGGGCGGGTGGAAGCCGAGCTCGATCAGGCGCTTGGCGACGTCCAGGGTCCTGATGCCCTGGTCCTTGACTTCGCTCTTCGGCCGCGCCACGAACTCGTGCATGCAGATGCGGTCGTAGGGAACGCGCCACTTCTGGTGCACCTTGACCCGCAGGTAGTTGGCGTTGAGCACCGCGTTCTCGGCCACGCGCCGCAGCCCTTCGGCGCCCAGGCGCTTGGCGTAGCAGTAGGCGCGCAGCAGCACCAGGAAGTTGCCGTGCCAGGCGCGCACGCGCCCGATGCTGTGCGGGCGGTCGTGGTCCAGGCGGTAGCCGTCCTCGTCCTCGACCACGCGCGGCACCGGCAGGTACTTGCCGAGCTCGGCAGTCACGCAGATGGGGCCCGCACCCGGACCACCGCCGCCGTGGGGCGTGCTGAAGGTCTTGTGCAGGTTCAGGTGCATCATGTCCACGCCGAAGTCGCCCGGCCGCGCGATCCCGACGATGGCGTTGAAGTTGGCGCCGTCCATGTACACCTTGCCGCCGGCCGCGTGCACCTCGCGGCAGATCTCGGCGATCTTCTCCTCGAACAGGCCGAGCGTGTTCGGATTGGTGATCATGAGGCCGGCGGTGTCCGGTCCCAGGTGCTCGCGCAGGTCCGGCACGTCCAGCAGGCCGGTGTCGCTGGTCTTGATGGAGACGACGCGGAAGCCGGCCAGGGTGCACGAGGCGGGGTTGGTGCCGTGGGCGCTGTCCGGAATGAGGATGGTGCGCCGCTGCGTCTGGCCGGTCTCGTCCAGCCAGGCGCGCAGCACCATGAGCGCGGTCAGCTCGCCGTGGGCGCCCGCGGAAGGGTGCAGGGTCACTTCTGGCAGCCCGGTGCAGGCCGCCAGGATCTGCTGCAGCTCGAATAGCACGCCCAGCGCGCCCTGGACCTCGCCGTCGTCCTGCAGGGGGTGCAGGCCGGCGAAGGACTCCAGCGCCGCCAGCTTCTCGTGCACGACCGGGTTGTACTTCATCGTGCACGAGCCGAGCGGGTAGAAGTTGGTGGTGATGGCGTAGTTCTTCTGGCTGAGACGCGTGTAGTGGCGCACCAGGTCCAGCTCGCCCAGCTCCGGCAGCGCCGGGGGCCGCTGGCGCAGTTCCGAGGCAGGCAGTCCCTCCGTGGCGCGAGCTCTCTCGGCCCCCGCCGTGCGCGTGCAGCGGCGCCCGGGGCGCGAGGCTTCGAACAGCAGCGGCTCGGGGAACAGGCTCACAGCGCCATCTCCATGCGCAAGGTGTCGGCCGCCACCTGGGCCAGCTGCGCGATCGACTGCGGGGTGGTGCGCTCGGTGCAGGCCAGGGTGAACACGCCCTCGAGGCCGGGGTACCAGCGGCTCAAGGGCAGCACGGCGGCGATGCCGGCCTGCTGCAGCGCGGTCTTGAGGCGGGTGACGGCCGGCTCGCCGCCGGCGATCCGGAACGGGATCTCGTTGAAGAAGGGCTGGCCCGGGAAGGCTTCGCGGATCGCGGATACCTGCAGCAGGGACGCGCGCAGCTCCAGGGCGCGCTGGCGCGACACGCAGGCCATCTCCTCGAGCCCGCGCGGGCCGACGGCGGCCATGAAGATGCAGCCGCGCAGGGCGATCAGCGCGTTGTTCGTGCAGATGTTGCTGGTGGCCTTCTCGCGCCGGATGTGCTGCTCGCGCGTCTGGAAGGTGAGGGTGAAGGCGCGGCGCCCCTGGCGGTCCAAGGTGGTGCCGACCAGTCGGCCCGGCATGCGCCGCACGAAGCGCTCGCGCGCGGCGAAGAAGCCGAAGGACGGTCCGCCGTAGCCCATGGGCACGCCCAGGGACTGGCCGTCGCCGACCACGACGTCGAAGCCGGCGGCGCCCGGCGAGCGCAGCAGCCCCAGCGCCACCGGGTACACCGCGGCGATGCTGAGGGCCCCGCTGTCTCGGGCCAGAGCCGCGGGACGGTCCAGGGCCTCCACCAGGCCCAGGAAGTTGGGCTGCTGCACCAGGACGGCCGCGGTGTCCGCGCCGACCAGGCCCTCCCAGGACGTGAGGCCGTCGCGCAGCGGCGCCTCGACCATTTCCAGGTCCTGGTGGCGGCCGTATGTGCGCAGCGCCTCGCGCGTGTGCGGGTGCACGCCCGCGCTCACCACGATGCGGCGGCGTCCGGTGGCACCGACCGCCATGAGGGCGGCCTCCGCCGCGGCCGAGGCGCCGTCGTACATGGAGGCGTTCGCGACCTCCAGTCCGCACAGCTCGGCGATCATGGATTGGAACTCGAAGATCCACTGCAGCGTCCCCTGTGAGCATTCCGGCTGGTACGGCGTGTACGCGGTCAGGAACTCGCTGCGCTGCATCAGGTGGTCCACCAGCGCCGGCCAGGCGTGGTCGTACACCCCGCCGCCCAGGAAGCAGGGACGCGCCGAGGCGGCGCGGTTCCAGGTGCCGATGCCGCTGACGTGCTCGTTGAGCTGCTGCTCGGTCAGGCCCGGATCCAGGGGCAGGGCACCGGCCACGCGCAGGCCGGCCGGGATCGGCGCGAACAGGTCCTCCAGGGAGCGCGCGCCGATGGCGGCCAGCATGGCCTGCTGATCGGCTTCGGTGTTCTGGATGTACGGCATGGGCTCAGTGCGCGGCGGCGACCCGTTGTTCGTAGGACTTGGCGTCCAGCAGCCCGGAAAGGGCCTGGGCCGGAGCTTTGATGCGCAGCTTGATGAGCCAGCCGCCGCCGAAGGGATCGGTCTGCAAGGTGTCCAGGTCGTCGCTCAGGGCGGAGTTGACCTCCACGATCTCGCCATCCGCCGGCGCATAGAGATCGGACACGGCCTTGACCGACTCTACTTCACCGAAGGACTCGCCCTTGCGCAGCACGCGCCCGGGCTTGGGCAGGTCCAGGTACACCAGCTCGCCGAGCTGCTCCACGGCGAAGTCGGTGATGCCGACCAGGACGATGTCGCCGTTCAGCTTGGCCCATTCATGGCTTTCCGCGTAGGAGCGGTCGGAGGGGCGCATGCGGTTGTCTCTATTCGCGGGAACGATGGGAGACGAAGGGGAGAGGGACGCGCTGCACCGGTACGTTCTTGCCGCGCGCGTCCACGCTGAGCTCGCCCTGGGCGTCGCTGCGCACGTAGGCCGTGGCGATGGGCTGGTCCAGCCACGCCGACCACACCCCCGAGCACACCAGGCCGACGGGCTGGCCCGCGCACAGGACCGGGTAACCCTCCCGGGGCGGGCGCTGCTCGGCGCGCAGGCCGACCAGCTGCCGGCTGCTCGGGGGCATGGCGCGCAGCGCCGCCGCGCCCACGAAATCGCGGGTCTGCCAGCCCTTCATGGCGAAGCCCAGGCCGGCTTCGAAGGGCTGCACGCCTTCGTGGATCTCGTGGCCGTACAGCGGCAGCGCCGCTTCCAGGCGCAGCACGTCGCGGGCGCCCAGGCCCACGGCCACGGCGCCCGCGGCCAGCAGCCGCTCCCAGACCGGCTGGATCTGGGACGGCGTGACGAACAGCTCGTAGCCGTGCTCCCCGGTGTAGCCGGTGCGGGCCACGAACAACGGCCCCAGGTCGGGCGTCGGCAGCTGCGCCAGATCCAGGAACCGGGGGCAGAAGCCGGACTGGCCGCTGAGCTGCTCCAGCAGCTGGCGCGAGTCCGGGCCTTGCAGCGCCAGGATGCCGCCGCCGTCCTCGGTGACGTCCGTGAGGCGCGTGGTCTGCATGCGCGCGGCCAGCGTCGCGCGGTCGCGCTCCCGGTTGGACGCGTTCACGACCATGAAGTACTCGGACGGTCCGGTGCGGTAGGTGATGAGGTCGTCGAGGATCGTGCCGCGCTCGTTCAGCAGCAGGTTGTAGCGGGCCTTGCCCACCGGCTGGTCGGCTGTGGCGCCGCCCAGCGCGCGGTCCAGCTCCGCGGCCGCGTCCGGCCCGCGGAACCAGAAGCGGGCCATGTGCGAAACGTCGAAGATCCCGGCCGAGCTGCGCACCGCCCGGGCCTCCTTGAGGATGGAGCCGTAGTCCAGGGGCATGCTCCAGCCGGCGAAGGGCACCAGCTTGGCGCCGCGCGCGGCGTGGGCTGCGTGCAGGGGGGTGTGGAGCAGGCTGGCTCCGGGGCTCAAGGGTGGGCTGGACATGCGCGCGCGTTGCTGCCCCTGTCCTCCAGGAGTCCGTCCAGCCGCGGTACTGGGTACCTGAGAGTTTCGCGGCGCCGCCGCTTGCCCCTTCGGTGTCCGCTCGGCCTGCCGCACCGGCGGAACTCTCCCGCAACCTTCTTCCGGGGGCGGAATTGTCCGCTCCAGGCGCCCCAGCGTCAACCCGGGGCGCGGTTGACCGCCTGTCCACAGGCCCCTAAGCTGTTCGGCCCGGAACGGGAGCGAACACCATGGCACGCGTCTGCGAAGTGAGCGGCAAGAAGACGGTCTTCGGCATGCAGATTGCCCGCCGTGGTCTCGCCAAGGCCAAGGGTGGAGTCGGCCTGAAGACCACCGGTTATACCCACCGCGCCTTCAAGCCGAACATCCAGAAGCTGCGCGTTCTGCTGCCGGACGGCACGGTGCGCCGCATGAAGCTGAGCACCGGCGTCATCAAGTCCGGGCACATCACGGTGAAAGTCAGGGGCAAGATGCGCCACGTGCCGCTGGTGAAGGCGCTGCGCGGCCGCAACCGCGCGTACGCCAGGAAGAAGGACTGACGCGCCGCGCCGCGCAACGCGCACGCGTCCCCTTCCCCCCGTCCACGAAATCCGGAGAAAATTCCGAATTACGGGAAAATTCTGTGCAGCCGTGCCGATGGACCGATTAGGGCACGCCGCTCCTTGGCGTGGAGCGGGCCCGCACAATCTGGATCCAGTAACGGAGTAAACATGGCTGCGAAACGGAGAAAGAAGGCTGCGAAGAGAGGTGGACGGAAGAAGGCCGCGAAGCGCGGCGGGCGCAAGAAGGCTCGCCGAGGTGGGCGGCGCAAGAAGGCCGCTTAGTCCCCCTCTTTGTCAACGGTCGGGCCCCGGGATGTGTGCTACGCTCCCGGGGCCTGTCTCTTTCACAGGCGCCCCCAATCTTCCAGTCGCGTCTTTCTTTCTTGATGCCATGAACAAGGCGGATCTTAACCATTACGTGTGCACACGGCTGGCCACCACCCGGGCGTGCTCGGAGGAGATCGTGAGCGCCGTCCTGCGCGGGATCCAGGATGGAGTGCAGCGTGAAGGCCAGGTAGTCCTGGCCGGCTTCGGCTGCTTCCGCGCCCGGCGCCACGCCGAGCGGTTCGCCCGGCACCCGCGCACCGGCGTGCCGGTGCGGATCCCCGCCAGGGTCTCTGTGCAGTTCCGGGCCGCTCTGGCCTGGAAGCGGGAGCTGGAGTAGCCGGCGCCGGCTAGGCGCCCACCGCCGCGGCCGTCTGCCGCAGCCGCTCCTTCTCCTCCTGGACGACTTCGTCCGGGATCTTCTGGAACAGCACGCCGGCCGCCCCCAGGGCGGCGCCGGCCGGCATGCGCGCCGGCGGGTGGCCCGGCGCCTCCGGACCCCAGGACAGGGCCGGCGCCACGGCGGCGGCACCCAGCATGCCGCGCAAGGTGGCGGCCGCGCCGGGACAGAACGGCGCGAAGCGCCGCGACAGCAGCTCGAGGTAGGCCAGGCAGCGCTCCAGGGCGTCGCCGCAGCGCGCCCGCTCCGCAGGCGCGCTGCTCTTGGCCAGCTTCCAGGGCGCCAGGGCGTCGAAGAACTGGTTCAGGGCGTCGCAGCCGCCGATCAAGGCCTTGCAGGCGGCCACGAACTCGTGGCGGTCCAGGTGCCCGCCCAGCTCGTGCCAGCTGCGGTCGGCGGCCTCCAGCAGCGGGTGCCGGTCCAGGCTGCCGCCGGCGGCGGGAACGCGGTTTGCGTAGCGGCGCTCGCAGAACTTGAGCACGCGCGAGGCGAAGTTGCCGAGCTTGTCCGCCAGCAGCGAGTTGGTGACGCTCTGAAAGCCCTCCCAGGTGAACTCCGTGTCGGCGTTCTCCGGGCCGCTCCACAGCAGGTAGAAGCGCGCGGCGTCGCGGTGGAAGCGCGCGAAGAAGCGCTCGGTGTCCAGGTACCAGCCGCCGGAGGTGCTGAACTTGCGTCCCTGCAGGTTGTAGAACTCGTCGGCCGGCACCGCCCAGGGCAGGATGAAGGACTTGCCCTCCCAGGCGTCGCCCTGCCCCAGCAGCATGGCCGGAAACACAAGCACGTGGAAGGCGATGTTGTCCTTGCCCATGAAGTGCACCAGGCGCGTCTCCGGATCCTGCCACCAGCGCCGCCACTGCTCCGGTTCGCCCTGGGCCGCGCACCACTCCATGGTGGCGCTGAGGTACCCGATGGGGGCGTCGAACCACACATACAGGACCTTGCCGTCGGCTCCGGGGAGCGGCACCGGGATGCCCCAGGGCAGGTCGCGCGTGATCGGTCGCTCGCGCAGGTCGGCCAGCATGGACCGCACCTGGCCGACGACGTTCGCCTTCCAGGGCCGGTGCGGGTGCGCGGGGTCGCGGCCGTCGTACCAGTCCAGCAGGCCGGCCTGCAGCAGCCCGGGCAGGTCCAGGTACCAGTGCCGGGTGGGGCGCAGCACCGGGCGCGAGCCGTCCACCAGGCTGACCGGATTGCCGAGCTTGCGCGTGTCGATCCAGGCGCCGCAGCGCGGGCACTCGTCGCCGCGGGCCTGCTCATAGCCGCAGTTGGGACAAGTCCCCTGCAGGTAGCGGTCCGGCAGGAAGCGCTGCTGCGCCTCCGAGTACCACTGCTCCTCGACGCGCTCGTTCACGTAGCCGCGCTGGCGCAGCACCTCGAAGAAGCGCTGGCTCGCGGCCGCGTGGTAGGGGCAGCGCGAGGTACCGGTGAAGATGTCGAAGCCGATGCCGAAGCGGTCGAAGTAGGCCTTGATCTCGCGGTGCCAGCGCGCCACGTACTCCGCGTAGGAGACGCCTTCCTGCTCGGCCTTCAGCGTGATCGCCACGCCGTGCTCGTCGGTGCCGCACACGTACAGCACTTCCTCGCCGCGGGCGCGCAGGTAGCGCACGTACACGTCCGCCGGCAGGTAGGCGCCGGCGACGTGGCCGAAGTGAATGGGGCCGTTGGCGTACGGCAGCGCCGAAGTCACGAGGT
This sequence comes from Planctomycetota bacterium, assembly GCA_004295085.1. GTDB lineage: Bacteria > Planctomycetota > UBA1135 > UBA1135 > UBA1135 > SHNF01. The sequence continues at coordinate 36,512 of SHNF01000013.1, forward strand.
ACCGCGGCATGTCTGGGGTAGCATAGCTGCCCCGTTTTTCCGGCCCCGCCCCATGCAACCCTTCCAAGAGCTCGACTACTACGCGCTGGACGACCTCCTGACCGAGGAAGAGAGGATGGTCCGCGAGCAGGTGCGCTCCTTCGTGGACGAGCGCGTGCTTCCGATCGTCGCCGCCCACTGGGAGGCGGGCACGTATCCCGGCGAGCTCAACCTGGAGATGGCACGCCTCGGCATGTTCGGCCCCGCCATCCCCGAGCAGTACGGCGGCGCCGGCCTGGGCGCGGTGGCCTACGGCCTCATCTGCCAGGAGCTGGAGCGCGGCGATTCCGGCATCCGCTCCTCGGCCAGCGTGCAGGGCTCGCTCGTCATGTACCCGATCCACGCCTACGGCAGCGAGGAGCAGAAGCGCGCCTGGCTGCCGCGCCTGGCCTCCGGCGAGGTGATCGGCTGCTTCGGCCTGACCGAGCCCGATTTCGGCAGCAACCCGGGCGGCATGCGCACCCGCTGCCGGCGCAGCGGCGCCGAGTGGATCCTGGACGGCCGCAAGATGTGGATCACCAACGGCACCAGCGCCGGCCTGGCGCTGGTCTGGGCCAAGGACGAGCAGGACGTCGTGCGCGGCTTCCTGGTCGAGGCCGACCGCAAGGGCTTCTCCGCCCCCGAAACGCGGCACAAGTGGTCGTTCCGCTGCTCGGTGACCAGCGAGCTGGTGCTGGAAGGCGTGCGCGTGCCCGAGTCCGGCCGCCTGCCGGAGGCCCAGGGCCTCAAGGCGCCGCTGTCGTGCCTGACCCAGGCGCGCTACGGCATCGCCTGGGGCGCGATCGGCGCCGCGCAGGCCTGCTTCGACGAGGTGCGCAACTACACGCTGCAGCGCCAGGTCTTCGACAAGCCGCTGGCCGGCTTCCAGCTCACCCAGGAGAAGCTGGCCGACATGGCCACCGAGATCACCAAGGCGCAGCTCCTGGCCTGGCGCCTGGGCCAGCTCAAGGAGCGCGGCCAGGCCACGCCGGCGCGCGTTTCCATGGCCAAGCGCAACAACGTGCACATGGCGCTGCAGATCGCCCGCAGCGCCCGCGGCCTGCTCGGCGCCAACGGCATCACGCTCGAGTACCACACCGGCCGCCACCTCTGCAACCTCGAGACCGTGCTGACGTACGAGGGCACCCACGAGATCCACACGCTGACCATCGGCGAGGCCGTCACGGGCATCCCGGCGTACCGCTAGTCTGCGCCGGATACGGCAGAATGGGCGCGGCGGCACGCCGGCCGCAGCGCCAATGGCATGCACAATCTCGACCTGATCCTGACCCTCACGGGCAGTCTGGCCGCGGCGCTGGCCTTCGGCTACATCACGCACCGGCTGGGCCTCTCGCCCATCGTCGGCTACCTCCTGGCCGGGATCGCGGTGAGCTCCAACACCCCCGGCTTCGTGGCCAACCGCGAGCTGGCCGGGCAGATGGCCGAGATCGGCGTCATCCTGCTGATGTTCGGCGTGGGCCTGCACTTCCAGCTCAAGGAGCTGCTGGCGGTGCGCCGCATCGCCATCCCGGGCTCGATCATCCAGAGCCTGTTCGCGACCGCGCTCGGCACCGTCGTGGCCGTGGTCTTCGGCTGGGGCTGGACCGCCGGCGTCGTGTACGGCCTGGCCATCTCGGTGGCGAGCACCGTGGTGCTGACGCGCGTGCTGGCCGACAACAACGACCTGCACACGCCGACGGGCCACATCGCGGTCGGCTGGCTGGTGATGGAGGACCTGTTCACGGTCCTCATCCTCGTGCTGCTGCCGGCGCTGTTCGGCGGCGCAGCGGCGAGTTCCGGCCGCGTGCCGCTGGCCCTCGGCCTGGCCGTGCTCAAGATCGCGGCCCTGGTGGGCTTCACCTTCACCGTGGGCACCCGCCTGATCCCCTGGGTGCTGCGGCGGATCGCCGGTACGCAATCGCGCGAGCTGTTCACGCTCACGGTGCTGGTGGTGGTGCTCGGCATCGCCGTCGGCTCGGCCGCGCTGTTCGGCGTGTCCATGGCCCTCGGCGCGTTCCTGGCCGGGATGATCGTGGGTCGCTCCGACTTCAGCCTGCGCGCCGCGTCGGAGGCTCTGCCCATGCGCGACGCCTTCGCCGTGCTCTTCTTCGTGTCCGTGGGCATGCTGTTCGACCCCGGCCAGCTCCTGGAGGCTCCGGAGGTCATCCTGCTCACGCTTGCCATCGTCCTGCTGGGCAAACCGGCTGCGGCCTTCGCCATCGTCCTGGCCCGCGGCTACCCCGTGCACACCGCCCTCGCGGTGGCCGTGGCCCTGGCGCAGATCGGCGAGTTCTCCTTCCTGCTGGCCGCGCTGGGCCGCGAGCTGCACGTGCTCCCCGATGCCGCGGTGAACGCGCTGGTGGCCGCCGCCATCGTCTCCATCTCCCTCAACCCGCTGCTGTACCGGCTGATCGACCCGCTGGAAGCCTGGGCCAGGCGCCGGCCGCGCCTGCGGCGCTGGATGATCGCGCGCGTCCGGGCGTCCGCCGTTCCGGAGTCCGCGGGCGCTGCCGACGGCGACTCCGTCTGGAAGCCGAGCCACCGCGCCATCGTGGTCGGCTACGGTCCCGTGGGCCGCACGGTCACGCGCCTGCTGCGCGAGAACGGCGTGGAGCCGACCATCATCGAGATGAACCTGGACACCGTGCGCCAGTTGCGCGCCGAAGGCATGCCCGCGGTGTACGGCCACGCCGGCCACCGTGAAACCCTGGAAGGCGCCGGCGTGGACCGGGCCGGCACCCTGGTCCTCAGCGCCTCCGGCATCCGGGACGCCGAGGAGGTCATCCGCGTGGCCCGGGAGCTGAACCCCGACATCCGCGTGCTGGCGCGCACCGCCTACCTGCGCGAGCGTCCGGCCCTGCACGACGCCGGGGCCAACCAGGTGTTCGCCGGCGAAGGTGAAGTCGCTCTGGCCATGACCGAGTCCATCCTGCGCGAGCTCGGCGCCACGCCCGACCAGATCGACCGCGAGCGCGAGCGCCTGCACGTCGAGCTGTTCGGCTCCAAGTGAGCGCGGTTCCGCGCCTGCTATCCTCGTTGCATGCACCTTTTCCTCATTCCGCTGCTCGCGAGCCTGCAGGACCCGGCGGATCCGGTCAAGACACGGCTGGAGAGCTCGCCGCGCCATCACGAGTGGGTGGACGTGGAGCGCGGCGAGCGGACGCTGCGCTGCTTCGTCGCCTATCCCGAGAGCAAGGACAAGGTCGCGGCCGTGCTCGTGATCCACGAGAACAAGGGGCTGACCGACTGGGTGCGCGGAGTGGCCGACCAGCTGGCCGAGGCGGGCTACCTGGCGATCGCGCCCGACCTGCTCTCCGGCGCCGGGCCGAAAGGCGGCAACACCGACGGCTTCGAGAGCGTGGACGCGGCCACGCAGGCGCTCTACAAGCTCGATCCGGCCCAGGTGAGCGCCGACCTGAACGCCGTGGCCGACGCCGCGCTCAAGATTCCTTCCTGCAACGGCAAGCTGTTCGTCTCGGGCTTCTGCTGGGGCGGCAGCCAGACCTTCGACTTCGCGACCAGGCGCAAGGGCCTGCAGGGGGCCTTCGTCTTCTACGGCAGCGCACCGAAGGACGAGAATGCACTCAGCACCATCGAGTGCCCGGTCTACGGCTTCTACGGCGAGGACGACGCCCGCATCACCGCCGGCGTGCCCGCGACCGCCGAGTCCATGAAGAAGGCCGGCAAGACCTATGACCCGGTGGTCTACGACGGCGCCGGGCACGGCTTCCTGCGCTCCGGCGAGGCCGCCGACGCCTCCGAGGCCAACCGCAAGGCCCGCGAGCAGGCCTGGGCGCGCTGGAAGGAGTTGCTGGGCGCGTCCGGCGCGAAGTAGGCACGCTCGATTGACCCCTAGCTCCGAGGACCGTGGCACTTCGTGCCAGAATGGCACCAAGCGCCACGGTTTGGCGTGGCGCCTGACCTCCGCCCACGCCTGGATCTTCGGAGTTTTGCTGGTGGTGTTCAGCGTGCTCACGTTCCTTCTCGTCCACGCGGGCTCCGACCCGGGTCCTGATCACTGGCGGCACGTGGCACAGACGACGGCGGCCACAGCGGTCGGACCGTTCACCGGGGCGATTGCGCGCGATTGGCAGTCGTGTTGTGCTCGGTTCTCCTGGAGCCTGGCGCCGTACGCGGGCACTGCCCTCGCCGCGGGGATCCTGCTGCAACTCCTGCCATTTCCACCCGGCCGGGGATGGAATCGGGCGCGCCTCGCGGCTTGGGGTGCGGGGTGGACGGCCTGGTTCGGCGCCGGCATCGTTTCCTTCGCACACGCGCTCGAGTGAGATGGCGCCGCGTGCCACGCTCAGCGCGGCGGCAGCGGCCCCGCCGGCACGCCGTTGATCGCCACGCCCTCGGCCGAGACTGTCACGCGGTCCCCGGACTGCAGCGGGCCGTAACGCCTAGGTCCGATGCTGAGGTGGTCGCCCTGGAGCTCGAAGGAGTGCCCGTTCAGAGTGGCGAGCTCCTGGCTCTCACCCCCCGAGGTGCTGGTGATCGTGCACTCGTAGCGGACGCCCGGAAGGATGTCGAGGACCACGCCGCTGTAGCTGAGGTCCGGCAGGGGCTCGTCGGCGTTGAGGACCCGCACCATCATGGGCAGCGGTGCGTCCGTGCTGTCATCGCGCGCGGACTTGGAGCAGGCGGCCGGGAAAGCCAGCACCAGCAGCGAGCCGGTCGTCAACCATGAGCAGCGCATGGGGCAGGATTCCAATCACAACTGGCTGCAGTCGCTCACGCCAGCGCGCGGCACGAAGCGCGGCACCTCGAAGGCCGCGCCGCGCGGCAGGTAGGCGATCGTGCGCTGCTTGCCGTCCTCGCGGATGGTGAACTGCGCCTCCTTGCCGGTGTCGCCGTGGTACACGCTCCAGGTCAGCAGCTCCTGGCCCTCCTGCAGGCCCGCGGCCTCGGCGCTCGATCCGGCGCGCAGGCCGTGCACCGTCTTTTCCTGCATCGAGCGCTCCAGGTCGAAACCGAGATCGAAGGCGTGGGCGGTCACGCGCTCGAGCGCGAGGCACGGCGCGAACAGGTCGTCGGGGACCTGCGCCATTGCGCCGTCCACGACGATGCGGCGGATCCGCTCCATGGCCTCGGCCCCCGCGCGCTCCGCGAACTTGCCGAGCAGCGCCTCGGTGCCGGCGCGGCGGCCGTCCCGGCGCGCCTCCGCCAGCAGCTCGCGCATGACGTCGTCCAGGCTTTGCGTGCCGCTCGAGGCCGTTCGGATCGCGTGGTCCACCAGCATGGCGACCACGTCGCCGCGCAGATAAGGCAGCTTCTGGACCTGCGGATCGCTCCAGAACTGCTCGCGGATGCGCTCGTTGGGCGCGTCGCGCACCGGACTGGTCAGGTAGGAGCGCAGCGCGTCGCTGGCGGAGTCGGCGTAGCGGCGCAGGCCGGTGAGACCGGCGCGCAGCAGCAGCCGGCGCGCGTAGAAGTTGGTGAAGCCCTCCGAGAACCAGTAGCCGAGCTCCTCCGGCTCCTCCAGCCGGATGGTGATGCCGTTCCAGTCGTGGAACATCTCGTGGGCCAGCAGCTCGGCCATGCTCATGCCGCCGGCCCCTTCCAGCACGGCGTTCGGATGCAGCGCCAGCGAGAAGCAGTTGCTGAGGCCGGTCCCGCTCATGTTGGCGGACTCCGGCGGCAGCTCGGGGCCGGCCGGGATCAGGCTGATCCAGTAGAAAGGCCGCTCGAAGTCCTGGAAGAAGGCGCGCTCCGCCTCGACGATCGACGCGGCGAGCGCGAGGAAGTCGGCGTCCTCGAAGCCCCACTCGTCGCCGCTCAGGCTGACGAGCAGCGGACTGCCGCGCACCTCGCGCTGCTGCAGCCGCAGCCGGCCGGCGGCGTAGAGCGCGTGGCGCACGCGGTCCAGGGTGGTGGCGGTCTCCAGCGCCCCCTCCTGCGGCAGGCCGAAGGAGCAGGCCGTCTTCCAGCCGGCGTCCTCGAAGCCGCGCCAGCGGAAGCGGACCGTTCTCTCGAGCTCGCCATCGAAGTGCTCCGGCAGGAACAGCGCCAGGTAGCCGACCGTGTGGAACAAGGATTCGTTCAGGATCGGCCGGCGGAACACTCCGGGATCGCCGGAGGCCTGATGGTCGTTGGCCGGGATGCGGTAGCGCAGCGCCAGCCGCTCGCCGGGATCGTGGCGGACGCGCCAGCGGTGCGGGGCCGGCGTCTCCAGCTCGAGCTCGCGGCCGTCGCGGCCGCTGATCCCGATCGGCGCCAGATCGGTGCCGCCACCCTGCACCCCGCCCCAGTTCTCGCTGAGCAGGAACACGGTCTCGCCCGAGGCGGCGCCCGTGGCCGCGACGGCGATCTCGACCAGGAGCTCGGGCTCGCGCAGCAGCGCGAACCCGATCTCGACGTCGCCGTCCGCCTGCGCGAACGCGAGCAGCAGTCCGAGGACGGGCACGAGGCCTAGTTCTCCTTGGGTGCGCTGGCGCCGGACTTGCTGCGCTCCAGGTACAGGAACTGCAGGTCGGAGATGTACTTGTCCAGGGTCATGCGCTCGCCGTCGCTGAGGTTGTCCTGGGTCTTCTCGCGCAGCAGCATGAGGTCGTCGATGACGGCCTTGGCCATGGCCAGGTTGGGCTCCTTCTGCGGCATGCCCGGGATCTCCACCACGCCCAGGGCATACAGGCCTTGCACGCCGATCTTCTGCACGAACAGGCGGAAGTCGCCGCCCGGGATGGAGTCATGCTCGCTCACGGCTGCGTCACCAGTGCTGGCGCCTCGGCGGCCGGCGCGCCGCCGCCCTCCTTGCAGCGCACGGCGGCGCCGATGAAGGCCGCGAACAGCGGGTGCGGCTGCAGCGGCTTGCTCTTGAACTCAGGGTGGTACTGGACGCCGAGCCAGAACGGGTGGGCGGGCAGCTCGATGATCTCCACCAGGTCGCGCGCCTCGTACACGCCGGAGCAGCGCAGCCCGGCCTGCTCCAGCCGGCGCCGGTAGTTGTTGTTCAGCTCCCAGCGGTGGCGGTGGCGCTCCAGCACCATGTCGCGGCCGTAGATCGTGGAGGCGACGCTGCCGTCCAGCAGGCGGCAGGGGTATGCGCCCAGGCGCATGCTGCCGCCCTTGTCGGACACGCCGCGCTGGTCGCGCATGAGGTCGATGACCGGGTGCGGGCAGTCCGGCGCGACTTCCGTGGAGTTGGCGCCGGCCAGCCCGACCACGTTGCGGGCGTACTCGATGGTCATGGCCTGCATGCCGAAGCAGATGCCGAAGCACGGGAGGCCGCGGGTGCGGCACCAGCCCGCGGCGGCGATCTTGCCCTCCAGGCCGCGCTCGCCGAAGCCGCCGGGGATCAGGACGCCGTGCACGCCGCGCAGGAATCCGTCCGGCCCGCGCGCGGCCAGGTCCTCGGCGCTGATCTTGCGCAGGCGCAGGCGGTGGCGGTGGGCGGCGCCGCCGTGGCTGAGGGCCTCGTAGATGGACTTGTAGGCGTCGTGCAGCTCGATGTACTTGCCGACCACCGCGATCTCGACCTCGCCGGCGGGGTTGCGGAGGCGGCCCAGCAGGTCCTCCCAGTCGCCCCAGCTGCCCGAGGGCGTGTCCTGCAGGCGCAGGTGGCGCACCAGGGCCGCGTCCAGGCCGTCGCGCAGCAGGTTCAGCGGCACCTCATAGATGGAGGTGTCCACGTCCACCTCCTCGATCACGTCCTCCGGGCGCACGTTGCAGAACAGCGAGATCTTCTCGCGCATGCCCGGCTCCATGGGACGCTCGCAGCGGCACACGAGGATGTTGGGGATGATGCCGATCTCGCGCAGCTTGCCCACCGACTGCTGCGTGGGCTTGGTCTTCATCTCGCCGGAGGCGCGCAGGAACGGCAGCAGCGTCAGGTGCACGTAGCACACGTCGCCCGCCGGCTGCTTCAGGCCGAACTGGCGGATGGCCTCCAGGAACGGCAGCGACTCGATGTCGCCCACCGTGCCCCCGATCTCCACGATGGCGACGTCCGGCCCCTGCTGCGCGCCCATCAGGATCAGCTCCTGGATGTGGTCGGTGATGTGCGGGATCACCTGCACCGTGCGTCCCAGGTAATCGCCCCGGCGCTCGCGCCGGATGACCTCGCTGTAGATGGAGCCCGTGGTGGCGTTGCTGTACTTGTTGACTGCGGCGTGCGTGAAGCGCTCGTAGTGGCCGAGGTCCAGGTCGGTCTCGGCGCCGTCCTCGGTCACGTACACCTCGCCGTGCTGGAACGGCGACATGGTGCCCGGGTCCACGTTGATGTAAGGATCCAGCTTCTGCAGCGACACCTTGAGCCCGCGCTTCTCCAGCAGCACGGCGATGGACGCGGAAGTGATGCCCTTGCCCAGCGAGGACACCACGCCGCCGGTGACAAAGAGGTATTGGGTCATGTGCGCTGCGCCGCCCGCCGCAGGAAGGCGTCGTAGTCCTCGCGCGTGTCGATGCCGCGGAAGGCCGAGGACCAGGGAACGACCTGGATGGTAACGCCGTGCTCCAGGAACCGCAGTTGCTCCAGGCCCTCCACCTGCTCCAGGTGCCCCGTAGGCCAGGCGGCGAAGCGGCTCAACGCCGCGCGCGTGTAGCCGTACACGCCGATGTGCAGGCGCGGCCCCACGGGGTCGGCGTTCCGCGGGTACGGGATCAGCGCGCGTGAGAAGTACAGGGCGCGCCCTGCGGCGTCGGTGACGACCTTGACCGTGGCCGGGTGGGCCGGCGACACTCCGGGGGGGAAGGGGGCGGCCAGCGTGGCCACCTCGGCACCGGCCGCCAGCGCCCCGAACACCGCGTCCACGGCCTCCGGCTCGACTTCCGGCTCGTCGCCCTGGACGTTCACGATCCAGCGCGCTCCGGAGTAGCGCTGCGCGGCCGCCCACACGCGGTCGCTGCCGGAGGCCAGCGCCGGGTCGGTGAGCACGGCCTCGGCCCCGGCGGCGCGGGCCACCTCGGCCAGCTCCGGACCGTCCACCGCGGCGACCACGCGCGCCGCCATCTGTGCTGCGCGGCAGCGCTCCAGGGTATGGGCCAGCAAGGGCTTGCCGCTCTCCCGGAGCAGGAGCTTGCGCGCCAGGCGCGTGGAATCCCGGCGGCCCGGGACGACGACGATGGCGCTTTCCGCCGCCGTCACGGAGCGCCCCTGGGCGGCGTGGCGTTGCGGTTCGCCTCCTCGAAATACTGCATCCCCTGCGGGTTCTCGATCACCTGGAACGCCTGGTGCTTGTTGTAGACGTACTGGATCGCGGACGAGCAGTTGATGACCCGGTCCACCAGCTTCTGATCGCTCTCGGTCGTGTAGGCCAGCGTGAAGGTCTGGCCGGCGCGTTCGACCTGCACCGTGGAGCGGGCGCCCGGCACCCGGGCCTCGTTGGGGAACGCCGCCTGGAAGAAGCCGAATTCCTCGAGCTGCTTGAGCAGAGCGCCCATGTCCAGGTCCGGAATGACCTTGTACACGAGCTGCGCCCGCGGCGTGGAATAGTAGGCGGACGTATTGGTGAGGGCCTCGTTCAGCAGCCCGATGGTGACGCCGCTGCGGTGGTCCTTCAGCGTGACGCGGCTGGGGCGGTGCTCCGGGTAGATGCCCTCGGACGACATCTCCTGTTCCAGGGCCGCCCGGGGATCCACGCCGGAGCCGGAGGACCCGGAAGATCCGGTGGGTCCGGCGCAGGCCCACAGCGGCAGGAGGAGGAAGGCGGCGGCAAGGCGCATCTCGAGGTTGCAGGAGGTGCCTGCGACCTGACAATCTTCTCCCCGGAACGCTGCGCCCGCAAGACCGATGAGCTCCCGCCGCCGCTTCACCTGGCGCAAGGCCGCCGTGTTCGCCAGCGGGCTGCTGCTCGTGTCCCTGGCCGATCCCCGGCCCGCAAGCTTCGCGGCCGGCTGCTGCCTGGTGGCGGCGGCCTGGGCCTTGCGCATCTGGGCCTTTGGCCACCTGGAGAAGAACGTGGTGCTGGTGACCTCGGGACCTTACGCCCATACCCGGAACCCGGCCTATCTGGGCTCTTTCCTGGCCCTGGTGGGCGTGTGCCTGGCCGCTGGCAATCCCGAGACCACCCGCGGCCGCCTGGTGTGGGCGGCCGCGGCGCTGCTCCTGCTGGTGTTCCTCGGCGCTTACCTGCCGCGCAAGTTCCAGCGCGAGTACCCGCGGCTGCGCGCCCTGTTCGGACCCGAGTTCGAGCGCCACGCCGCCAACGTGCCCGACTTCTTCCCGCGCCTGACGCGCTGGCCCGAAGCCAGCCCGCGCCGCTTCTCCTGGCAGCGCGTCGGCGAGAACCACGAGTGGCCCTGGGGCCTGGTCCTGACGCTGGTGCTGGCGGCGCTCTGGTTCGCGCCGCGGTGGTCGCCCCTGGCGCGGCTGTGGAACGGAGATGGCGGCTGAGCCGCTATCACGCGGGCAGTGGCAGGCGCTGCCACGAGCGCTCCTCAGCCGCGGCTCGCGCCTCAAGCCGGCGGTATGGAAGGTGGAAACGCCTTCCGGCGCCGTGATCGTGAAGGACGCCGCCGGCGCGCCGACCTGGTCGCGCTGGCTGGCGCGCTGGCTGCTGGCGCGCGAACGGCGCGTGCTCGAGCGCCTGCACGGCGTCGCCGGCGTGCCGGAGCTGCTGGCGTGCCTGGATCGCGGCGCCTTCGCGTGCACCCTGCTGCAAGGGCGCCCGCTCGAGCGCGAGGCCTTCGCGCGCCAGCCACGCGCCGTCGTGGAGCGGCTCCTGGCCTTGATCGAGCGGCTCCACGATCGCGGCGTGTTCCACCTCGACCTGCGCCAGCGCCAGAACGTGCTCGTGGATGAAACCGGGGCCGTCGCGGTCGTGGATTTCGGTGCCGCGTGGCGCCTGGGTGCCGGGACGCGCTGGCTGCTGGGCGGGCCGCTCGGCTGGGTGGACCGCCAGGCTGCACTCAAGTACCTGGCGCGCTACGCCCCGGAGGAACTGAGCCCCGAGGAGGCACGGGCGGTGCTCCGTGCCGAGCGCTGGCGCCGGCTGTGGCCGTTCACCCCACACCGCTCGCGCGGCGAGAGCGAGGCCGCCAGGAAGCGCCTGCGGGAGATCTCCGGACGCTGAAGGCACCCACTAGGGATTGGGGGTGCTGGGCGGGAAATGCTCCGGCGATTCCCGGGCCCCCGGGGCTCGACCCGGGCTTCGGAGGGGCCTCCGCACGGCCACGGAGGAGGCGGCGGACGAGCGGAAACACGCCAGGTTCCACGGTCACCTCACCCACTACAAAATCGTTGGGTTTTCCTTTGGCCCACCATATATTGACCCTCACTCGGAGGGGTGTGAGATGGGCAAGATGGAAAAGCTGATCGTGATCGGGGCCCTGGCCCTGGTCGGATTCCTGCTGTCCGTGGTCCTGTACAAGGGCCTGGACGGAGGCGAGCCGGAACTACCTTCGGACCCAACCCTTAGTGTAGGCACCGACTATCCGGACCCGGCGCTGAACACGGATCTCGGCGCCAGCGGCGGTGCCGAAGTCCCCGAGGTGCTGGAGGGCCTGCCGGTGCATCCGGAGTCGCAAGCGGCTTTCAGCGCGAATCCGAACGCCGGTGTTCCGGAGTCCGGGACCCAGGTTTTCGTACCCGGCGCTTCCGAGGTCCAGCCCACCTCGGCGGCGCCGTCGACCGGCGTGGACCTGGACCTGGACGGACAGCCCGAGTTCGTGGAATACACGGTGAAGTCCGGAGACACGCTGGAAGAGATCGCCAAGCGCGAGCTGGGCGCGCGCAGCAAGTGGCCGGAGATCCTGAAGTTCAACGAGACACTGGATCCCAAGCGCATGCAGGTGGGACAGAAGATCCGTATTCCGGCCAGCGGCCGCACTTCGACTCCGGCGAGCGTGTCGAGCGCAGTGAGCAGTTCTTCAGCCAGCGGCGCCCAACCTGCCGGCGCGCGCAGCCACGCCGTGGTCGCGGGCGACAGCCTGTGGAAGATCTCGGTGAAGTACTACGGTGACGGCGGCGGCGTGCAGAAGATCTACGAGGCCAACAAGGACCAGCTCGCGAGCAGCGACGCAGTGCTGCGCATCGGCATGCAGCTGCGCATCCCGTAAGCGTTCTCCTGCCGCCGCGCCTGCCGCCGCCGCGCCTGCTGCTTGGGATCAGCTCGGGCACTTCCGCCGACGGAGTGGATCTTGCGCTGGTGCAGGTGCAGGGCGCGGGCGCGCACAAGCGCGCGCAGCTGCTGGCCGGTGAGCGCCGCCCGTATCCGCCGGCGCTGCGCGCGTTCCTGCGCTCCACCGCCGCCTGGGGCGTAGCCGAGGTGGCCCGTGCCCACTTCGAGCTGGGCGAGCATTTCGGCCGTGAAGGCCGCGCCTTCCTGGAGCACGCGGGCTACGCGCCGCAGCAGCTCGCCGCTGCCGGCAGCCACGGCCAGACCGTGTTCCATCATGACGGTGATCCGCGCCAGGGAAGCCTGCAGCTGGGCGACGCGGCCGTGGTGGCGGCACAGCTGAGCGCGCCGGTGGTGGGGGACTTCCGCTGGAGCGATCTTGCCGCCGGCGGCCAGGGCGCTCCGATCTCGCCGTATGCCGACTGGGTGCTGCACCGGCGCGAAGCTCCGTGGCTGGCCATCCTCAACCTGGGCGGGATCGCCAACCTGACCGTGCTCGCGGGGGACGCGCCGCCCCTGGCCTGGGACTGCGGCCCTGCGAACGGCCCGCTGGACGCGCTGGTGTACGCCGAGCGCGGCGCCGACTGCGACCGTGACGGGATCCTCGCCGCCCAGGGCCGGCTCCTGCCCGAGCTCTTCGCCGCCTTGCGCGCGGATCCTTACTTCGCCCGGCCGTTGCCGCGCAGCACCGGCCTGGAGCGCTTCGGCCGGCCGTTCGGGCAGCGGGCGCGCCAGTTCGCGCCTGCGGCCTCGCTCCCGGACCTGCTGGCCACGCTCGTGGAGCTGGTGGCCTGGTCCGTCGCGGACAGCCTCGAGCGCGCCGGCCAGGGCGGCGGACCGGTGTTCCTGTGTGGAGGCGGAGCCCGCAACCCGGTGCTGGCGGCCGCCCTGCGCCGCCGCTTGACGTCGCCGCCCGGGCCGCGCGCCACGCGCGTCGTTTCCTATGCCGAGCTGGGCTGGGATCCTGACCTGCGGGAAGCGGTCGCGTTCGCCCTCCTGGCGGATGCCTGGCAGAACGGGGAACCGGCTTCCTGGCCGAGCACCACGGGAGCGGCGCAACCAGCGCTGCTCGGCAAGCTGGCCTTGCCCGCCCCGTCCGCGCTGTCCGCGTTTGCAGCGCCGCCGGTGGCGCACGAGCCGCCCGCGCCACCCGCGGGTGGCCGCTGTTGACCCAGGGGGGGTCGTTCCTATCATGTCACTTCGCCGCGCAGGGCCGCTATGTGGCCCAGCGGGCGCCGCGTCGCGTTCTGACCCCCCGATTCCGTTCCAGATCACCCACTTGTAGTCGCATGACCTCGACTCATCAGACCGGTTCTCCGCCGGCGCGCCGGGCGCTCCGCCGCCTGGCTCCCGCGTCCTGGATCCTGGCTGCCGCCGTGGGATTGAGCTCCGCGGCCCTGGCTCAGGATGACGTGCAGCAGACCTTCGAGGCCGGGATGCAGGCCTATCGGAATGGGGACTTCGACACCGCCATCGCCCGCTTCCGCGAAGTGGTGGCCATGCAGCCGGACAACACCACGGCGCTGCAGCTCATGCACGACAGCCAGGACGAGCTGCTGCAGCTGCTGACCGATCGCGAGCGCGGCGAGTTCGAGGCCTTCGCCCGCGAGATCATCGCCGCCGCCGGCAGCGCCACGCGCGAGATGGTGCGCGATCCCGCGGCCGCGGCCGCGGACGCGGAAGGCGTCTTCAGCGACACGTACAACGAGCGCGCCCGGGCCATCTTCGCCCTGCGGGCCAAGTACGGCCCCTTCGCCGTGCCGCCGCTGGTTGCGCGGCTGGTCTCCAGCAACGAGCAGGAGCGCGCCAACGCCATCTATGCCTTGTCGCGGCTGGGCACCGAGGCCACCATCCCGCTGCTCGCCGCCACGGAGTCCGATCAGCCCGAGGTGCGCATCGGCGTGCTGTTCGCGCTGGCGTCGCTGGACGACGCGCGCGCCGAGGCGCGCGCGGCCGACATGGCCGCCAACGATCCCGACGGCACGGTGCGCGCGCTGGCGGCCAAGATGGCCGGCGGCGACGCCGCGGACCTCAACTACAAGCAGGGCTGGGCTTACTACGTGCACGATCCCGCCATGGGCTTCACCGACGTGGAGAATCACGGCGTGGTCTGGACCATCAACGGGGCCAGGCTCGAGCCCAGAGATGTGCCTCCGAGCCTCGTGCCGCTGGAGCTGGCGAAGGGCTGCTTCGAGCGCGCGGACGCCCTGGGCAACGCCCAGGCCAGGACCGGCCTGGCCCTGGTCTACGGCTCGGAGGTCGCCGCGCTGCAAGGCCTGATCGGCTCCGGCAACGAGGATCTGGTGCCTGTGCACGATGCCCAGGCCATGGCGGCACAGTCCCTGGGACAGGCTGCTCTGGACAGCGCCCTGCAGGAGGCCATCCGGCGCGGAGACGTGCCAACCGCCGCCGCCCTGATCCAGCTCCTGGATGGCGCGGGCCTGACGGCGCGGGATGGACTGCGCGTCGCCGTTGCCGGCCAGGTGCCGAGCCACCGCTTCGGCGCCGCTCTGGCCCTGGCGCACGCCGGCGACACCTCCCCCGCGGTGGTGAGCGCCCTGACCGACGGGCTGAAGCTGCAGGCCTTGCGCGTCGTGGTGCTGGCCGATCCGAACCAGCAGCGGCGCGCCGCCTTGACCGACGGCCTGGCCCAGCACGGAGTCGTGGTGCTGGCCTCGCCGGACGGCGCCACCGGCCTCATCCACATGCGCCGCAGCGCCAACGTGGACGCGATCGTCGTGGCCGATCCGCTGCCGGACATGTACGCCCGCCGCTTCGTGATCGAGACGCGCAAGGACCCGCGCCGCGAGGGGACGCCGGTGCTGGTGCTCGGGAGCGAGCAGACCGGTGAGATCGACGGCGCCGAAGTGGTGGAGAGCGCCGGCGCCGAGGCGGTGACCGCAGTGTTCGGGCAACTGAACGGTGAGCGCAGCGCCCATGCAGCCATGGCGCAGGCCGCCGCCGAGGCCCTGGCCGCGATGGCGCGCTACCGCCCCGAGGCGCTGTTCGCATCGCTGACCTCCCTGACCGCTTGCCTGGACCGGGAAGACACCGTGGCGGTGCCGGCCCTGGAGGCGCTGGGCTTTGCGGCCGGCAGCGGCGAGCTGGACGCCATCATGGCGGTGGTCGCCGACACCAGCCGCAGCGCCCCCGTGCGCGCCGCGGCGGCTTCCGCGGTTGCGGGCGTGCTGGCTCGCAATCGCGGCGCCATGGTGGACGCGGCCGTCCTTTCGGCTGCCGCCCAGGAGGGAGACGGGGGGCTGGCCCGCGCCAGCGCCCGTGCCCTGGCCCTGGCCGGCGGTCCGCCTGCGTCCGCCAGCGTTGCGCCGTAACCGCGCGCCGCGCCAGCGACGTCGCTCAGCGCCAGAGTAGCTCAGCGGTAGAGCACCGCTTTCGTAAAGCGGGGGTCACGGGTTCAAATCCCGTCTCTGGCTCCACGCACCCGGGAGCTGGACGAGCGGCGGGGGATCGGGGAGGCGGGATTCGAACCCGCGACACGCACCACCCAAAAGTGCGCCTCTACCAACTGAGGTACTCCCCGGAAACTGACCTCCCGGGCTCGCCAGCGTAACAGCTTCGGTGCCGGGAGCGCGGGAGGCCGGTCTCGGTAGAATCGGCCGGATGCAGCGGGTCGGCGTCATCCTGTGCGGCTGCGGCCGCTACGACGGCTCGGAGATCCACGAGTCCACGCTGGCGCTCCTGCACCTCGCGCGCGCCGGCGCGCAGGTGCAGTGCGCGGCGCCGGAAGGTCCCCAATGGGCCGTGTGCGATTCCTTCACCGGTCAACCCATCGCCGGGGCGTCCCGCAGCATGCGCGTGGAGGCGGCGCGCATCGCCCGCGGCGCGGTCGCTCCCCTGGAGCAGCTGCGCGCCGGCGACCTCGATGCCGTGATCCTGCCCGGAGGCAGCGGCGCGGCCCGCAATCTGGGCGACTTCGCCGTGCGCGGCGCGCACGGGCAGGTGCGGCCGGAGCTGGCGCAGCTGCTGCGCGCGCTGCACGCCGCCGGCAAGCCGATCGGCGCCATCTGCATCGCTCCCGCGCTCGTCGCCCTGGCGCTTGCAGCGCACCGGCCGCGCCTCACGCTGGGCACCCTGGACGGTCCGGCGCAGCAGGCCGCGGCGGCCGGGGCCGAGATGCTGCCGTGCGCGGTGGACGACATCGTGGTGGACGAGCGCAATCGCATCGTGAGCACTCCTGCGTACATCCTGGCGCGCAGCATCCGCGAGGTGGACGCCGGCATCGGCAAGCTGGTGCGCCGCGTCCTGGAAATGGCGTGAGCGGAGGCGGCGATGCGCCACCAGCACGCCGGCGGCAGCAGCCGCGGCGCCGTGCTGCTCCTGCACGGCATCGCCATGCTGCCGGCGTTCAACGCCTTCCTGGCCCGTGATCTGCGCCGCGCCGGCTTCGCCCCCGTGCTCAACTGGGGCTATCCCCCGCGCATGGACAGCATCGAGGCGGTGGCCGAGCGCGTGGCCCGGCGCCTGCGCCGGCGCTTCCCGTCCGGCCTGCCGGCGCTGCACGGCGTCGGCCACTCGATGGGCGGCCTGGTGCTGCGCCGCCTGTGGGCCGACGGCGTGCTGCCGCCTTCCGGGCGCCTGGTCACCCTGGGCACGCCGCACCAGGGCGCGGTCAAGGCCGACCGGCACGCCGGGCGCTGGTACTTCCGGCTGGTCTTCGCCGGTGCCGGCCAGGACCTGCGGCCCGGCAGCGATTTCCTGCGCCGCCTGCCGCCGCAGCCGCCGGTGACCGTCCTGTCGGTGGTGGCGGGCACCGGCACCGCGCGCGGCCTCTGCGACGCGGTGGCCGGCGACAACGACGGCGTGGTGGAAGTGGGCTCGGCGCGCCTGCCGGGCAGCCGCGAGCTGTTCGTGACCGGCGTGCGCCACGGCGTCCTGCCGCTGCATCCGCAGGTGCGCTGCGCCGTGGTCGCCTTCCTGCTGGGCCGCGACGCCGAGCTTCCGGCGCGCCTCGACGCCCGCGCCGTTTCCGCCGCTGCGCACCGGCCCTAACATCCGCGCACGCCATGCCCGCCCCCGGGTCCTCCTCCCACGGCGCCGCCGCAGCGGCGCGCAGCGATCCCGGCACGCTCGCCGGCCAGAGCGCCAGCCCCGGCATCGCCTTCGGCCCGGCCGTGTTCAACCTGGGAGGGCTGGAAGAGGTCGCCGCCCGCGTGCTCAGCGACGAGGAGGTGGAGCAGGAGCTGGGCCGGCTCGATTCCGTGGCCCGCGCCGCGCGCGTGTCGCTGGTGCGCCAGCGCAGCGCCCTCGCCAGCCACTTCACCGTGGAGCAGCGGCGCGTGTTCGACACGCACCTGCAGCTCCTGCAGGACCCGGTGATCGAGGCCGACGTGCGCGAGCGCATCCGCAACCAGCGCATGAGCCTGGAGGGCGCGGTCAAGGATGCCCTCGGCGTATACGAGCGCCTGTTCGAGGTGGTGCAGAGCCAATCGCTGCGCAACAAGCTGTCCGACATGCGCGACGTGGCCCTGCGCCTGCTGCGCTTCGCGCAGCGCCCGGCGGCGCCGCACCAGGCGCCGTCCGTGCGCAGCGGCGTGCTGCTGGTGCGCGAGCTGTCGCTCAGCGACCTTACGGAGTCGCTCGAGCACGGAATCGCCGCCATCGTGGCCGAAGGGGGCAGCCTCGGCAGCCACGGCGCCATCCTGACCCGCGCCGCCGGCATCCCGGCGGTCATCGGCGTCAAGGGCCTGGCCGCCGCGGCCAAGCCCGGCGACATGCTGCTGGTGGACGGCGACGCTGGACAGGTCACCCTCAACCCGCCGCAGGAGCTCGTCACCACGGCGCTGGGACGCACCACCGAAGGCATGGTCAAGGCGCTCGGGCCCGCCGCCCTGGCCGACGGCACGCCGATCCGCCTGCGCGCCGCCGTGGCCAGCCCCAGCGAAGCGCGCACGGCCGTGGCGCTCGGCGCGCGCGAGATCGGCCTGTATCGCACCGACCTGCCGGTGCTGCAGCGCCACGGCGCGCCGCGCGAGTCCTCGCTGGCGGCGCTCTACAAGCAGGTCCTGGCCGCCGCCGACCTGGTGATCTTCCGCCTGCCCGACCTCGACAGCACCTGCGGCGTGCGCGCCATCTACCCCGCCAGCGAAGCCAACCCGGCGCTCGGCCTGCGCGGCGCGCGCCTGCTGCTGCAGCGCCCGGAGATGCTGGCCACGCAACTGCGCGCCGCGATGCGCGCCGCCGAGGGCCGCCCGCTGGCCTTCGCGCTGCCCTTCGTGACCGACCCGGGCGACCTCAAGCCGGTGCGCGACGCCATCGAGGCTGCGGTCGCGGAGCTGCGCCTGCACGGGGTGGAGCAGACCCGCGCCGTGCGTCTCGGATGCGTGATCGAGGTGCCGTCCGCCGCGCTGCTCGCGCGTGAGATCTTCGCGCGCTCCGACTTCGTCCTCATCGGCCTGGACAACTTCGGCCAGCACCTGCTGGCCGCCGACCGCCAGCACCCCGACGCCGAGGTCAGCGGCCGCCTGCGCGGCCCGCACCCGGTGATCCTGCGCGCCGTGCGCAAGCTCCTGCAGATCGCCAGCGCGCTCCAGAAGGAAACCTCGGTCTACGGCGAGTCCATCCTGGAAGGCGCGGCCCTGCCCCTGCTGGTCGGCCTGGGCGTGGACACCCTGACCGTGCGTCCCTCGCAACTGGCCGCGGTGCATGCGCGCCTGCGCCAGTTCGACCTGGACGAGTGCCGCCTGGTCGCCGAGGCTGCCTGCCACGCTGCCACCAGCGCCGGCGTGGAAGCGCACGTGCCCGCCGGCTGGAAGTAACGCCAGGGCACGCGTCTCAGCAACCGTCGCGTCAGGTGCCCTCCAGGCACCGTTACTTGCGACACGTCGCGCGGCGCATCGTGCCGGTGGAGTAACATGGCGCAAGGAGTCTCGGCTCCCCCGACGCCATGCTCGTTTCCCTGCTCCCGCTCCTTTCCTGCGCCCTCCCCCAGGACTTCAACGGCGACGCATACCAGGACCTCGCCGTGGGAGTTCCCTACGAGGACATCGACGACGTCCTGTTCGACACCGGCGCCGTCACCGTGGTCTACGGGGGGCCCGGGCAGCCGGCGTTCCCCGGGGTCCAGCACTGGACTCAGGACACGGCCGGGGTGCTGGGCGACGCCGCGCGCACCGACGACTTCGGCTTCGCGCTCAGCTATGGCGACTACAACGGCGACGGCTACGACGACCTCGCGGTCGGCATCCCGTCGGACGAACTGCCGGGCCTGGTCGGCGCCGGCAGCATCCAGGTCCTGTACGGAAGCCCGGGCGGTCTCGCCGCGGCGGGCAGCCAGCTGTGGACGCAGGACGCGCCGGGATTGGGCAGCGCGGCCGAGAGCTACGACGCTTTCGGCGGTGTGCTCGCCTCCGGCGACTTCAACGGCGACGGCCGCGCCGACCTCGCGATCGGACTGCCCTACGAGGACGAAGGCAGCCTCTACGACGCCGGGGCGGTGCAGGTGCTCTACGGTGGCCCTGGTGGACTCAGCGCCGCCGCCAGCCAGTACTGGACGCAGGACTCGCCCGGGATCCCCGGCCATGCGGAAACGCCGGACCGCTTCGGCTGGGCGCTCGGCGCTGGCGACTTCAATCGAGATGGCTTCCTCGACCTCGCGATCGGCGTGCGCTACGAAGGGGTCGGGAGTGCGCTGGCCGCCGGCGCCGTGCACGTTCTGTACGGTGGAGCGAGCGGGCTGGCGGCCGCCGGCAACCAGTTGTGGCACCAGGAGAGCCCGGGCGTGCCCGGTGACGCCGCCGAGTACGAGTATTTCGGCTCCGCGCTGGCCGCCGGCGACTTCAACGGCGACGGCGCGGCGGATCTCGCCGTCGGCGCGACTGCCGACCGGGTTGGCATCCACGCTGCAGGTGGCGTGAGCGTGCTTCATGGCGGCGTGGCCGGCCTGAGCGCGCTCGGAAGCCAGCTCTGGAACCAGGACAGTCCCGGCCTGCGCGACCTCGCCGAAGGTGCGGACGGCTTCGGCGGCGCGCTGGCCGCCGGCGACTTCGACGGCAATGGCTGGGAGGACCTGGCGATCGGCGCCCCCGGCGAAGGCCTGGGGGTGCGCTTCTCGGTCGGCGCCGTGACGGTCCTGTTCGGCCGGAGCTCCGGACTCGACGCCGCGGGCAGCCGGTTCCTGCACCAGAATCTGCCGCGCGTTCCCGACAGCGGTGACAACCACGATTCTTTCGGCCATGCGCTCGCCGCCCTGGACCTCGACGGCGACGGCCTGGACGACCTCGCCGTGGGAGCGCCCGGGGAGAAGCTCACGCACGTGCAGCAGGGAACGGTGACCTTGATCTTCGGCGGCGCCCGGCCCTTCCGGCGGCTGTCCCAGGCCACGCCCGGCATCCCCGGCGACCCGGACTCCGGAAACTCCTTCGGGTTCAGCTTTCCGCGCTGAGTCCATGCGCGCGTTCGACCGCCGCAAGCTCCTGAAGGGACTCGGTGCCGGCGCCGCGGCGGTGCTGTTGCGGCCCCGCGGCCTGCGCGCCGCCGCGCGCGGCGTTCCGCGCGCCGAGGACCTGGCGGCGCTCGCGGAACGCCTGCGCAAGGCCGCGCGCGCGCAGGCGCTCGAGGTCGCCACGGACGCGATCCGCCAGGGCGCGGACTACCGCACGCTCCTGGGTGCGGTGTTCCTGGCCGGCGTGCACGACGTGCGCCCGCGCCACGTCGGCGGCAAGCTGCACTGCGTGATGGTGGTCGAGTCCATGTTCGAGCTGGCGGAAGGCGCACCGGCCGAGGACGCCTGGCTGCTTGCCCTCTGGAACCTCGACGACTGCAAGCGCTCGCAGGCGCTGGACGAGAGGGAGGACGGCGACTGGGTGCTGCCGCCGGCGCCCGAGGTCTCGTTCGCGAGCGCGGAAGCCGCGCGCGCCGAGCTGATCGCCGCCATGGAGGCCTGGGACGACGAGCGCGCCGACCGGGCCCTCGTCGGCCTGCTGCCGCACAGCGACCTGCATTCCGCCTATGCGCTGCTGTGGCCGTATGCGGCGCGCAGCTTCGTCAACATCGGCCACAAGATCATCTACGCGGCCCAGGTCGAGCGCGTGCTGCGCCGCATCGGCTGGCACTACGCCGACGAGCCGTTGCGCTCGCTCGTCTACGCTCTCCTGTACCAGCCCGGCGGCCGCGAGACCCGCGTGTGGGAACAGAGCGGCGAGCGCGCGGCGAAGCTGCCGGAAGGCTGGCTCCAGGGCCAGGAGGCGCCGCAGCGGAGCCTGGAGCTGCTGCGCGCGCTACGCGATTCCGACGCCGCGCACGCGCAGGACGCCGTCGTTGCCGCGTTCGCGGACGGACTCGGGCCCCGGACCGTCTGGGACGGCCTGCGCCTGCGTGCCTCGGAGCTGTTCCTGCAGCGCGCCCGCTCCCAGCCGGCACACAGCGCCCAGGCCCTGCTGCCGGTGCACGCCGTCACGACCACCGAGGCCTTCGGCCACGCCTTCGCCACGACCGCGAGCGAAGCCACCAGGCGCCTGCTGATCCTCCAGGCCGCCGGCTGGCTGGCGGACCTGCGCGACGCGCTGGCGCAGCGCAGCTGCCTCCAGTCGGAGCTGCCGCGCCTCGACGCTCTGGAGCTGTCGGAGGACGCGCACGCCGGTGGTGGGCTGGCGCCGCTGCGCAGCGGTCTCTCGCGCCTCGGCGAGGAGCATCACCAGCACAAATACGCAGCGGCGATGGCGATCGAGCGCCGGCGCGTGCACCCGCAGTGGGCTGCGCACATCCAGGCGCCGGCCCTGCCGTATCTGCCGACCGGAGCCGGCGACAGCGAGCTGGCGGCGCGCTGCCGCGCCGCGCTGCGCAAGGCCGGCGTGGCCTGACCCCGGCACGTTCACGCGCGGCGGAAGGTACGCTGGACGCCGATGCCTTGCGTCACGATGTCCCGTCCATGCCGGCGCCGCGCCCGTGCGCGCGGCGCCACGGCGGAAGGCGCTCTGCTCGCCGCGTGCGCGCTGCTGGAGCCCGGCGGAACGGAGTGCACGCGGGCGCCGGCGCAGGAGCCCGCGCCGGAAGCGGCGCCGGCGGAGACGGCGCGCGCGGACCAGCTCCGCCTGTTCGAGGCCCCGGCGAGCGTCGTCTTCCCTGGCAGCGGACGCGACTCCAGGCTGCACTTCCTGCCGTGGCTGGACGGAAGCGCCGCCGTCCTCATCTCCAGCCGGTCCAGCCTGTACATGCTCGATCCGGCGTTCCGCCTCGAGGAAGTGTTCCGCATGCCCGAGGAAGACCTGAGGATCCTGGACTTCGCCGTGCTGCCCGCCGGCGACGAGGGCCGGCAGGTGCTGTTCCTGTGCGAGCAGGACGAGGGCGACGGCTGCGCCTTGCTGGCCTTCGACGCCGCGGGACGGGAACGCTGGCGCCGGGACCTTGCGCAGCTTGCCGGGGCCGTGCTCGCGCTGGTGCACGGCGCCGACGGCGCGTCCGGCGTCGCCGTCGGCGGTGACGACCTCAGGATCTTCGACCCACAGGGCCAGCTGACGGCCGTGAAGAGCCTGGCGGGCCGGTTGTCGGCCATGCGCACGCATCCTTCGGCTCCGGGGACGCTGTTGGCCATCGGCACGAGCAGCCAGTTGATCGAGCTGCAGTCCGAGCGGGCACCCGAGGTGCTGGTGGTCGAGGATGGAGATCCGGACCAGGCCGACTGGCGCGTGGCGTACCCGAGCGACGCGGCCCTGTATCGCGACGAGGGCGGGATGCTGCAGGCCTTCCTCGGCGGACTCTCGCGCACCTCCGAGCCGTGCGTCAGCACGGCCTGGCTCAATCCACGCTGGGGCTGGTCGGCACGCTGCTCGAGCAACGTGACCAGCGTCGCCGTGCTGGAAGGCCCCGAGGGCGTCGAGGCGTTCTTCGCGGGCACGGAAGACAACTGGTTTCGCGCCTTCGACCGCCGCGGGCAATGCGTGTGGGAGTGGAGCCTGGAGGAGATCGCGGACGCCGGCCGATGGGGAAGAGGATGGCGCAATTCCGGCGTGGCCTGCCTGGGAGCCGGGCGCCTGCCGGACGGGCGGCTGGCCTTCATCGGCCGCGGCGCGCGCCAGCTGCTGGTGTTCCGCCTGCGCTCCCGCTGAGGGGCTTGCCGGGGCGGGCGGCGAGCACGCCGCCGTCCCCGCCCCAGACGCGCTGCACGCGCGGCCACAGCCGCGCCTCGAGCCGGGGAAGGTCGCGAGAGCGGGTGAGGACGAGCAGCGCGGAGCCGGCGCCGCTGACGGTGGCGCCGAGCGCCCCGGCCCGCGTGGCGTCGTCCAGGAGCTGCGCCGCGCCTGGAAGGAGGCCGAGGCGCGCGGCGACGTGCAGGTCGTCCTGCAGGCCGGCGCGGATCCTGTCGCGGTCGAGGGTGCGAAGGCCTTCGAGCAGGATCGGGCCGCGCCGCGCCTGCGCCGCGGCGCGCTGGAACGGAACGGTGGCGGGAAGAGCCTTGCGTGCTCGCTCCGTGGAGAGCGGGTAGGGCGGGATCACGAGCAGGAAGCGCAGGTCGCGATGCAAGGGGACGGGCTGATGGATCCAGCGGCCGTCCGTTCCCGGCGCGGACCAGTGGGCGCCGCCGAGGAAGGCGGCCACCGCGTTCTCGGGATGGCCTTCGAGGCGGATGGCTGCGTCGAGCAGCGCCTGGCGCGAGAGTCGGTTGCCGGTGAGGCGGTTGCCCAGCAGCAGGCCGGCGGCGATCGCGGCGCCGCTCGCGCCGAGCCCGCGGCCCGGCGGAAACGGCGCGTCCACGATGATGTCGCCGGCGGGCAGGCGCGCGCGCGCGAGCGCGGCGGCACGGCGCAGGCCGCGCAGGAGCGGGTCGCCGCGCGCCGGGAGGCTCGATTCGGCGAGCGCGCCGCGGCGCTGCAGGCGGGTGCGTGCGGCCGGCGTCCAGGTGACGCTCAGGCGCAGGTCCAGGGCGATGCCGAGGGCGTCGAAGCCCGGCCCGACGTTGCTGGTGGACGCGGGGACGAGGAGGCGGAGCGTGCGCAGGCGGCGCCGGGCGCGCCTCATGGGGCTGGTCTTGCCGCGCCGCGGCGCGTACAATTTGGGACTTTCCATCCCGGTCCACAACCGAAAAGACGCCCACGAACCGCGCCATGAGTCCGGAAACCGCCACCAGCGCCGCCAAGCCGGCCCCGCAGACGCCTCTCAGCCCGGAGGAGCGGGAGCGCCTGCTCAAGATCCGCAACATCGGCATCATGGCGCACATCGACGCCGGAAAGACCACGGTGTCGGAGCGGATCCTGTACGTCACGGGCCGTGTGCACGAGGTCGGGGAGGTCCACGACGGCGAAGCCACGATGGACTACCTGGAGGACGAGCGCAAGCGCGGCATCACGATCACGTCGGCGGCCACGCGCGTGTTCTGGAAGGGCGCGCAGCTCAACCTGATCGACACTCCCGGGCACGTGGACTTCACCGTGGAGGTGGAGCGCTCGCTGCGGGTGCTGGACGGGGCCGTGGCCGTGTTCGACGGCGTCGCCGGGGTGGAGGCCCAGTCGGAGACCGTGTGGCGCCAGGCCGACCGCTACGGCGTGCCGCGCATCTGCTTCATCAACAAGCTCGACCGCATCGGCGCCGACTTCGACGCCGCCTTCGAGTCCATCATCAACCGGCTGGGCGCCAACGCGGTGCGCATGCAGGTGCCGCTGGGCCGCGAGAAGGAGTTCTACGGGCTGGTGGACCTGGTGGCGCGCAAGGCCTACCGCTTCACCGAGAGCCAGGGCGAGCGCGCGATGGAGGAGATCCCGATCCCGGAGGACGTGCGCAGCCTGGTGGAGAAGCGCCGGGCGCAGATGGTGGAGAAGCTCGTCGAGGTGGAGGACGAGCTGGTGGAGAAGTTCCTGGACGGCAAGGAGATCAGCGAGGAGGAGATCCGGCGCGCCGGGCGCAAGGCCACGGTCATGGGACACGCCGTGCTTGTGTTCACCGGCGCCGCGCTGCAGGACAAGGGCGTGCCGCTGCTCCTGGACGCGATCGTGGACTACCTGCCCAACCCGATCGAAAAGGGCGCGGTGGTCGGCAAGGATCCCAGGGACGCGAGCGTGGAGATCGTGCGCGGGCCCAACAACGCCGAGCCCTTCGCGGGACTGGCGTTCAAGACCATCGCCGACCCCAACGGCGACCTCACCTTCGTGCGCGTTTACTCCGGCGTGCTCCGGCGCGGCGACCAGATGCTGAACCCGCGCGTGCGCCGCAAGGAGCGCTGCGGCCGCCTGATGTACATGCACGCCAACAAGCGCGAGCCGGTGGAGGAGGTCAAGGCCGGCGAGATCTGCGCGGTGGTGGGGCTGAAGGACACCATCACGGGCGACACCTTGTGCGACCCGGAGCGCGCCGTCGTGCTGGAGAGCATGACCTTCCCCGAGCCGGTGGTCAGCATGTCGCTGGAGCCGAAGTCCCTGAAGGACCGCGACAAGCTCAGCGAGACCCTGGCGCACCTGTGCAAGGAGGATCCGACCTTCCGGGCCAAGGTGGACGAGCAGACCGAGCAGATGATCGTGTCCGGGATGGGCGAGCTGCACCTGGACATCGTGCTCACCCGGATCCGGCGCGACTACGGCATCCCGATCAGCGTCGGCGCGCCCAAGGTGGCGTACAAGCAGACGCTCACGCGCCCGGTGGAGGTGGAGGGCAAGCACGTCAAGCAGTCCGGCGGCCACGGCCAGTACGCGGTGGTGAACGTGCGCTTCCAGCCGCTGGAGCAGGCGGAAGACGCGCTGGCGTTCGTGGACGAGGTCAAGGGCGGCGCCATCCCGCGCCAGTACATCCCGGCGGTGGAGAAGGGCCTGCGCGCCGCGGCCGAGTCCGGCGGCCGGCTGGGCTGGCCGTTCGTGAACGTGCAGGCCGCGCTGTACTACGGCAAGTTCCACGAGGTGGACAGCTCCGAGCTGGCGTTCCACGTGGCCGGCGAGCTGGCGTTCAACCTGGCCACGCAGGGCAACGTGACCATCCTGGAGCCGATCATGCGGCTGTCCGTGCAGGTCCCGGAGGAGTTCCTGGGCGACGTGATCGGCGACCTGAACAGCCGCCGGGTGCAAGTGGACGAGATCGCCATCACCGGGCACCTGCGCGAGATCCGCGGCAAGGTGCCCATCGCCGAGATGTTCAACTACGCCGGCGCGCTGCGCGGCATGACCCAGGGCCGCGGCACATTCTCCATGGAGCCCTGCGACTACCAGCCGCTGCCGGCGCACCTGGCCGAGAAACTGCTGGCGGAAGAGCTCGGCAAGAAGAAGTGAGCGCCGCGGCGGCGGGCCGGGGCGCCGGCGCCCCGGCCGGCCCGCGCTAGAATCGTTCCGCCATGACCGTAGCTGCGCCCAGTCGCGACGACCAGCGGATCGCGCGCGCCCTGGGCCTGAAGCTGCCCGTGTACCGCTACCTGCGCGCAGCCCTCGCCCGCGGCGAGGACCCGGTGTGGCTGCGCACGGCCGACCCGGAGCTGGCCGGCATGTTCCCCAATGCCTTCGGCTTCGAGCTGCTGCTGGAGCGCTTCGACGCCGAGGAGGCGGTGGAGCGCCGCCGCGCCAACCTGCTGCGCCTGCTGGACGAGCGCGGCCTCGGCGAGATCGAGGGCGCGGTGGCCGACGCCGCCGACGAAGGCGAGCTGGAGGACCTGGCCCTGGCGCTGGAGCCGGCGCCGGCGCCGGAGAGCGCGCAGAAGCCCGAGAAGCCCGAGCACGCCGCCTTCCTGGAGCGCCTGCGCGGCGACGCCGGGGTGGCGCGCGAGCTGCGGCGCCTGTTCCGCGAGAAGGCCACGGTGCGCGTGGAGGTGGCGGAAGGCAAGGAGAACGAGGCCAGAGCCTTCAAGCCCAACGCCGGCCAGGCCGAGCCGCTGCTGGGGCTGAACCCGGCGCGCTACCTGGCCCTGCGCCGCGGCGAGCACGAGCACGTGCTGCGCATGCGCTTCGAGCTGCCGGCCGCCGAGCTGCGGGCCGTGTTCGACCGCTCGGTGCAGGGTTATCCGCCGCAGGAGCGCGACAGCTACTGGAAGCTGTTCCAGACCTTCGTGGACGAGGAGCGCCTGCCGCGCGTCGTGGCCGAGGCGCGCGCGCGCCTCAAGCGCCAGGCTGAGAACTTCGCCTTGCAGCAGGCCTGGCAGAACCTGGAGCACGCGCTGGACCGCGGCCGCCACGACGGCACCGTGCTCGGGCTCGCAGTGGTGCGGCCGGGCAAGCTCATGCTGGCGCTGATGGACGCCGAGGGCGTGCTGGTGCGCACCAGCTCGCTCCCGGCCAAGGCCGAGGACCTGGGCGAGCGCCTGCTCGTCTTCCTGGGCGAGCACCGGCCCACGCTGGTGGCGGCGCAGGCGGACTCGCCGACACGCGCCGGCTCCGAGGTGATCGTGAACAAGCTGCGCGCGGGCGGCGGCGAGGTGCGGGTGGCGCTGGTGCCCACTGCGGTGGTGAAGACCTTGCTGCGGGAAGTGGCGCGGCGCCCGGGCGAGACGCACCTGACCCACGACGAGCGCCAGCCGCTGCTGCTGGCGCGCCTGGCCTGGGAGCCGCGCGCCGGCGCCTTCCACACCCCGCACATCCTGCGCGCCTACATTCCGTTCCGCGCCGAGATCAACAGCCGGCGCCTGGACGCCTTCGAGGCGTCGTTCCTGCGCTCCCTGCTGCTGGAGCGCGGCGTGGACGTCAACCACGGCGCCCGCGACACGCTGCGCCTGGTGCCCGGGGTGGACGCCGAAGCCGTGCTGGTGGAGCGCGCCACGGCGCCGTTCCGCTCGCTGGAGGACTTCCAGGCGCGCCTGGACCTGGCCCCGGCCGACTGGCGCGCCGCCATGTGCTTCCTGCGCGTGCGCGAGGGCGACAACCCGCTGGACGCGCGCCCGCTGCACCCGTCGTATTACGCCGCGCTGCAACAAGCGGCGGCCGCGGGCGACGTCGCCATCGCCGAGCTGCTGCGGGAGCCGGAACGCGTGCGCGATCTGCCCTGGGAGCCGGTGCTGGCGGCGCGCAACTGGCGGCCGGCCGTGGTGGACCTCGTGCGCCAGGGCCTGTTCCGCGGCGGCCGCCGCCCGCGCCGCGGCCCCGGGCGCCCGCCGGTGGCGCAGCGCCTGGAGGCGCTGGAGATCGGCGCCAGCCTGCGCGGCGTGGTCACCTCGCTCACCGCCTACGGCGCCTTCGTGGACGTGGGCGCGCGGCGCGAGGGCCTGGTGCACGTCAGCGAGATGGCGGACCAGTTCGTGAAGGATCCGGCCGAAGTGGTGCAGGTCGGGCAGGAAGTGACCGTGCGCGTGCTGGCCGTGGACCTGGAGAACCAGCGCTTCCGCCTGTCCATGCGCACGGGCAGCGAAGAGAAGCCGCCGCCCGCGGCGGCGCCCGAGTCGCAGCGGGCGCCTGCGTCTCCGGTCCGCGACACGCGCCCGCGCTCGCGCCCCATGGGGCGTCCCAAGCCGGAAGGCGAGCGCAAGGGCGAAGGCCGCGGCGGCGCCGGCGGGCGGCGCGAAGGCGGGCGCGA
>SHNF01000003.1 GCA_004295085.1 Planctomycetota bacterium
GCGACGGGCTCAGCCGGCTGGTGCGCGAGAGCTGGGGCCACAGCAAGACCCGACTGCGGCTGGCGCGCCACCTGTGGGTGTGGGTGGTGTTTCGCAACTACGTGCGCGGCCTCACCCGCCGGAGGTGAGCGCGGACCTCAGCCATGGTGCTCGGCATCGCCGCGCGCAAGCTTCCTTGGAGGGACGTCCTGCGCTGGCGCGATCCCTTCTTCTCTCTCTCTCTCTCTCTCTCTCCGTGACCCACTGAAGGGGGCCAGTATTGGGCCGTGGCTCACTGGCAAGGGCGGCCGCCGATGCTGTCGTAGTCCAGCTTCTTGCGGCACACCGTGCCGGTTTCCGTGTCGAAGATCTCGCACTCTTCGAAAGGCCTCGCGTACAGGTGCAGGCTCACCGCGCGTTCCCCGGTGCTGGCCAGGTTCTCGACGCTGTGCAGGTCCGCGGGCCCGTCCACATACCCGGGACGGCCGTCCACCGCGGGCCCGGTCGGAATCAGGCGCGTGCGCGCACCATCGCGCTCCAGCTCGAGGTAGTTGCGGAAGCGCAGGCATCCCACCTCCACCCGCGCCCAGCACAGCTCACCTTCGTGCCCGTGGATAGGTGCCGCCTGCCCGCGGTCCCAGCACAGCACCAGCAGCTCGAAATCGCCGCAGCGATGCACAAGGTTGCGAGAATAGCGGCCCGGGCACCAGTGCAGGTAGCGCTCCAGCTCGGCCGGCTCCATCCGGTTGGAGCGCAGGTAGGCCAGCACCTGGTGCAGCGGGAAGTCGCGGCGCACGAAGGCGTCGATGTGCTCCAGGAGGACATCGAATGTGGTGAGTGAGAGCTCTGGCACCGGGGCGGACGAGGAGGGAGGGGACAACATGCTAAGCCCGCCACGGTGGCGCTGCGGTTTCCACGCTGCAGGCGTCCTCCTGCCCGTCGCGACGTCCTGGTTCCCGCAGCGACGTAAGGCGAGTCCGCCGGCTATGATCCTTGGCATGCGCGCGATATCTGCGAAGGCGCTGCTGCCGCCCGTTTTCGCCGGACTGGTGCTGCTGTTCGGTCTGGGCTGCCTGAACTACACCAAGGGGGAGGATTGGGCGCACCACGCTGCCTGGGCCGAGTCGCGCGGCCTGCCGCCGCCGTCGTGCGCGATCTTCTACGCGGGCGCCGCCGCGACCGCCATCGGCGCCGGCGCGCTGGGCTTCCGGCTGGGGCGCCGGCGGGCCGGCCCGCGGCCGAGCTGACGCAGCCGGCGCGCTGCGATGTGATCGTCGCACATGGCCTCGGCCTTCACGCACGCGTACGTAGCGCTCGCCCTGGGCATGGCCCTGGCGCCGCTGGAGCGTCGCGGCCGCTGCATCGCCCTCGGCGTGCTTGGCTCGGCCCTGCCCGACGCAGACGTGTGGCTGCACTGGGCCGGCGTCTCCTATCCCAGCATGTTCGGCCATCGCGGCCTGACGCATTCGCTGTCGTTCGCGGCCGCATTCGCGCTCGTGACTGCCGGGCTGCTGCGCCCCATGCCGGCGCGCGCCGCCCTCTACTGGTTCCTGGCCGCCGCCTCGCACGGTTTCCTCGACGCCATGACGTACGGCGGGGGCCGCGGTGTGGCCTTCTTCGCCCCGTTCTGGAACGAGCGCCTCTACCTTCCGTTCCGTCCCGTGCTGGTGTCTCCGCTCGGCGTCACCCGCTTCTTCAGCGCCTACGGCTGGTCCGTCTTCTGCAGCGAGCTGCTGTGGATCTGGCTGCCCCTGACGCCGCTGTGCGGCGCGCTGTGGCTGTGGCGCCGCCGGCACACCGGGCCGCACTAGAACAAGGCGGCAGGCGCCGCCGGGACGCCTGCCGCCGCGATCCGGGTCCGCGCTACTTGCGCTTGGCGTGAATCGTCATGACCTTCACTTCCTTGCCGTCGATGGTGTCGAACATCTCGGCGTAGTGTTCGTTGTCGCTCTTGGGCTGGATGACCATGCGGAACGGGCGCGCGCCGGCCATGGCGTCCACCATGGTGCCCTTGGTCTCGATCTTGCCGTCCTTGCCGGCCTTGCCGCTGGCGAAGGTTGGCCAGGTGCTCCAGCTGTCCATCCAGATGGACACGTATTCGCCCTTGAGCTTGTCGTAGCCCAGGATGCTGATGCCTTCCATGGGTCCCATGCCGGGGAGTTCCATGTGCACCTCTTCCATGACGAAGCGCCCGCCGAGCAGGGGCTTGACCTTGGCCGTGCCCTTGGAGGCCATCTCCGGCATGTCCTCGCTCCACTTCATGGTGTAGCTCTGGTTCCACTCGCCGACCAGCTTCTGCAGATCGGCGTGCTCGGGGCCGGGCGTGGCCAGCTCCTGCATTTTCTCCATCATCTCCGGCGGGATGGCGGCGGCCGGATCCTGCGCAGGATCCTGCTGGGCGCGCACGATCTGCGCGGTCACGAAGGCGGTCCCGGCTACCAGGGCGGCGCCGGCGAGGAACAGACTCAGTCTGGATTGCATGCGTGAGGTCTCCACAACGGAAAGAGGGGATGCAGCCGCAAGGGCGGCGGCGGGATTGTAAGCCGGAGCTAGTGGAAGGGCGGGCGGCCGGACACGGTTTCCAGGCGGGCGCGCCGGCAGCGCCACGGGCCGCCGCGCACCCAGGCGCTGGCGATCCGGACCTCCCCGATCAGCGTTTCCCCGGCGCCGCGACCTTCGAACACCTGCGCGTGCAGCACCGCCTCGGCCCGATCATCGTGCTCGGAGTCCGGCACGTATCGCCAGCTGCTCCAATCCGGCGCCACGCGGTAGCGCAGTTTCCCGGAGGCGGGATCGCGCGCCTCGCGCAGCCAGGCCGCCAGCCCGTAACGGGCCTCCTCCTTGCCGGCGCCGCGCTCCTCCTCGCGGAAGTCCTCCGTAAGGCGGTTCATGATGGGAGCCACCTCCGTGGCGTGCAAGGCCTCGATCATGGCCTCGATCTCGCGCCGGATCTTGGTCTCGTCCGAGGCCTGCCCGCGCCACAGCGCGCAGCCGCCGTAGCCGAGCAGCGCCAGCAGCGCTAGGACGAGGAGCGCTCGAGCCAACGGCCGAGCCACAGCGTGTCGAAGCGCCCGGCGCGGAAATCCGGGTCGGCCAGGATGCGGCGGTGCAAGGGAAGCGTGGTCGGCACACCCTCGATCACGGCCGCATCCAGGCTGCGGAGCAAGGCGTCGGCCGCGGCGTCGCGCGTGGCGCCCCAGCCGATCACCTTGGCGATCAGCGAGTCGTAGAACGGCGGGATCCGCGCGCCGGAGTCCATGTGCGTGTCCACGCGCACAGCCTCGCCGCCGATCGCGAAGCGCTGCAGCGTTCCCGGGGCGGGACGGAAGTCCGCCGCGGGATCTTCGGCGTTCACGCGCGCCTCGATGGCGTGGCCGCGCCAGCGCACGTCCTCCTGGCGGCAGGGGAGCGGGCCGCCCGCGGCCACGCGCAACATGGCCTGCGCCAGATCAATGCCGGTGATCTGCTCGGTGACCGGGTGCTCCACCTGCAGGCGCGTGTTCATCTCCAGGAAGTACAGCTTGCCGTCCGGCGCCAGCAGAAACTCCATGGTCCCCGCGCCGCGATAATGCCAAGAGGCGGCCGCGCCCGCGCACAGGCGCCCGTAGTGCTCGCGCTGCTCCGGCGCGAGCGCCGGCGAGGGCGCCTCCTCCAGCAGCTTTTGGTGGCGGCGCTGGATCGAGCACTCGCGCTCGCCCAGGTGGATGGCCTGGCCGCGTCCGTCGCCGAGGACCTGGAATTCGATGTGGCGGCCGCCCTCCAGGTACTTCTCGAGGTACAGCGCGGCGCTGCCGAACGCCGCCTGCGCTTCGCGCGCGGCTTGCGACCAGGCGTCCGCCACCTCGGACTCGCAGTTGCAGCGCCGGATCCCGCGCCCGCCGCCGCCGGCGTCGGCCTTGAGCGCGATCGGATAGCCGACGTGGTTGGCCACGGCGACGGCCTGCTCCGGCCCCGACAGCAGTCCCGGGCTGCCGGGAACCACCGGCAGCCCGGCGGCCGCGGCCGCCTGGCGCGCCGAGGTCTTGCGTCCCATCTGGTCCATGGTGTGCGCGCGCGGGCCGATGAAGGTGACGCCGTGCTGCTCGCTCAGGGCCGCAAAGGTCGGATTCTCGGCCAGGAAGCCCCAGCCGGGGTGCAGCGCCGAGCACCGGGTCTGGTGGGCGGCCTGCACCTGCGCCTCCATCTTCAGATAGGACTCGGCCGCGGGGCCGGGCCCGAGGCACACCACCTCCGCCGCGTCCTGCAGGTATGGATAGCCTGCGGCCAGGTCGGCTTCGGAGGCGCCGCACACCGGTTCGATCCCGAGCTCGCGGCAGGCGCGCACCATGCGCGCCGCCACTTCGCCCCGATTGGCGATGAATACCCGGCGGAACATGCTGCGCAAGGATAGCCCGGCCGGCGCTCCGGCGCCTTGCGGCCATTCATTGGCGGCATGCAAGGGGCATGCGGCACACCACCGCCGGAACCGTGCGCACGCGCTGCGTCCGCGACACTCCCGCGCCCGAGGACGGACAACGGGTGCTGATCACGCGCCTGTGGTCGCGCGGAATGACGCGCGCCCGGGTTGCGGCGGCGTGGGACCGGAGGGTGGCGCCCAGCCGCGAGCGGCTCATGGCCTACCGCAGCGGCGGGCTGAGCTGGACCGCGTACGTGGGGGGAGGGGCCGCGGAGCCCTGAAACCGACCTTCCCGCGCCCGGGGAGCGCGCACGAACAGGGAGACGACCCTGCCGGGCGCCCCTCCCCAGTGAGCACCCGGCAAGGCCACATTTAGGTGAACTGGCGCGCGATGGATGCCTGGCTGGATGCCAGGTCCGAGGGATGGACCAACGAACCTCTTCCCCAGTTCCCCTTGTTCAGGGAGGAGGCGTGGTACTCGCCGCCAAGTCTCACGGCGCCAACAAGGCAAGAAGCATGCCAGTGCTCTGATCATGAAAACCGGGGGATTTGTGGGCTTCAGGGCCGTGTCCGATGGAAAAATTTACAATGACAAAAGTCGCTTTTACACACGTAGCGGCTCCGCCGCATTGGGCTTTCCCATGCTCGCCTGTTCCAGTGAGCGTAGCTCACGAAGCGTTGATCAAGTAGATCCACGTAGATCAACGTACGCAGACAAAGGCAGACAAAGGGAGCGGGGGCGCGAATTCTCTCTGCGCCGCACCGCCGTCAGGAGTGTCCGCCGTGGTCGTTTGGTCGACTGAGAAACCCCCGCAAAGGTCAACGTCGGGACAACCTCGGCGCTCCAGGCAGGTCAGGTGGTGCCGGCCATAGGGAATCCCATGACGTCGAAGATCCGCGTGAGCTGCCGCCGGCGCTGCCCCAGCGCCGGCGGCTTCGCCACCAACGCGGCGAGGTCGTCAACGCCTGAGCGCGGCCGAAAAAAACTGCCCCGTCCCGGATCGGCGGCGTAGGAACCTGTGGCTCGAGGCATCTGCGCAAGTACGAAGCCACGAGCTTCCCGAGAAGCTGCGAGCAATCGCAGCAGCTTGAGAGGTGCCCGTGGGTTCAAAAGATCTGCGGGCACCGAACCTGTTGAAGGCCGCAGGGCACGGCGCCGAGACGCCGTGCGAGTGACGCACTAGGCCTGCGCGGCCGCCAACTCCTTCCGGTAGGCCTCGAGCGCCTTGCGGATGGCCTCCACGTTGGCCCCCACGGCGTGCTCGACCGCCTTCTCCTGCAGCTCGACCGCCTTCTTCAGGTCGCCCTTCAGGTAATGGACGCGCGCCAGGGTATCCAGGATGTTGCCGTCCTCGTTCCGGCTCAGCTCACAGGCGCGGGCGGCCGCCTTCATCGCCAAGTCCAGGTCGCGGTCGCTGTCCGGCAGGGCGCCCTCCGGGTCCACGATGAACCAAGCGAACTCGTTGAGCGCGTCGGCGTCGTCCCAGAGGGTCTTGAGCATGGGCTCAGCCTGCGCGTAAGCCTCCTTGAGGCGACCCAGGGCGACGGCCGTGAGCTTGAACTTCTCCACCAGGTACTGGCCGTAGA
This sequence comes from Planctomycetota bacterium, assembly GCA_004295085.1. Taxonomy (GTDB): domain Bacteria; phylum Planctomycetota; class UBA1135; order UBA1135; family UBA1135; genus SHNF01. The sequence continues at coordinate 5,963 of SHNF01000003.1, forward strand.
CCTTCGGATTGGTTTGCGCCAGCTGCTCCATCAGGGACGCGGCCTGCTCGAACAGCGCCTGCCGCTCCTCAGGCCGGGCGCCGGCGAGCTTGCGGTTGAGCAAGGTGAGCTGGCGCTCCAGCTCGAAGCCCGTGCGGGCGGCGGCCGCGTCCCAGGTGCCGGCCACGAGGTCCGGCAGCACCTTGTGCAGGTTCAACGGGTGCCCGATCCATTGCAGCTTGCCGTCGGCACCGATGGCGAAGGAGACCGGGAGTGTGGTCTGGCCCGCGGGCGTCAGGTAGGCGCCGTGGATCGAACGGTCGGGGTCGCAGGCGAGGGTATAGACGGCCTTCCCCTGCAGCTCCGTCGCGCCCAGGAAGCGCGCCACCGCTTCCGGCTTCTCGTCCGTGACGCCGATGATGGTGAGCTTGCCGGCGTATTCGGCCTGCAGCTCGGACAGGCGCGGCACGCTGTCCTTGCACGGGGCGCGCCAGGTGGCCCAGAAATCGAGCACGTAGATCTTTCCCGCCTCGAACGCCGCCACCGGCTCCCCCTGGACCCAGTGGGCGATCGCAAACGCCGGCGCCGGATCGCCGGGTGCCAGAGCCGGGGTGTCCTGGGCGGCGAGCGCCGGCGCGAGCACGAGCCCACCGGCGCAGACGAGGAAGGCGGAGCGCATGCGTGCGATTATAGGCCGTAGCGGCTGCGCGCGCGCCCGGACGGCCTGCAACGGCGTGCGGGTGCCCGCGCCGGCGCTGCATAATGCGCAGTAGAAACGGCATATTATGCATAATATTTCGCTGCATCGCGGTGTGCGCGCATACATATTCCATGGCTTCCCGCATGTCCTCCCCCGCCGAACAGCGCCGCAGCGTGTTGCGCGAGGTCCTGCTCGCCGGCGCCGCGGCCAGCCAGAAGGACCTGCTGCGCAAGCTGGCCCAGCGCGGCCTGCGCGCCACCCAGCCGGTGCTCAGCCGCGACCTGCGCCAGCTCGGCGCCGTCAAGCGCGACGGAGCGTACGTGCTGCTGGCGGAGGAGCGTATCACGCCGCTGGCGGCCCTGCGCATCCTCCTGCGCGGCGCCAGCGCCGCCGGCCCGCACCTGGTGGTGGTGCGCTGCGAGGCCGGCGCGGCCAGCGCGGTGGCGCGCGCCCTGGAGGCCGAGGGCCTGCCGGGCGTGGCCGGCACCGTGGCCGGCGACGACACCGTGTTCGTGGCGGTGCGCTCGCAAGCGGCCGCCGCGGGCGTGCGCAAACGCATCGCGTCCCTGATCTGAACCGCTCCCATGCGCATCCTCCTGGCTTACTCGGGCGGCCTCGACACTTCCTGGCTGGTGGCGCGCCTCGCGCGCGAGCCGGGGACCGAGGTCACGGCGCTCACCGTGGACTGCGGCGGCTTCACGCCGGAGCAGCGCCGGTCCATGGCCGAGCGCGCACTCGCGCTCGGCGCCGCCGGGCACTGCTTCGTGGACGGCCGCGCGCGCCTGTTCCAGCGCGTGCTGCGCTGGCTCATCGCCGGCAACGTGCGCCGCGGCGGGGTCTATCCGCTGTCGGTGGGGGCGGAGCGCACCATCATGGCCGAGATCCTGGCCGAGGCGGCTCTGCGCGAAGGCTTCGACGCCGTGGCCCACGGCTCCACCGGCGCCGGCAACGACCAGGTGCGCTTCGAGGCGGCCTGGAGCGCGGTGGCGCCCGGCCTGCAGGTACTGGCTCCGGTGCGCGACCTCGCTCCCAGCCGCACGCAGCAGCGCGCCGACCTGGAGCAGGCGCGGTTGCCGCTGCCGGAGGCCGGCGGGCGTTATTCGGTCAACGCCGGCCTGTGGGGTCTCACCATCGGCGGCGGCGAGATGGGCGACAGCGCCGCGCCGCTGCCGGAGGAAGCCTGGCAGTGGACGCGCCCCGGCGACGCCAGCGCGCGCTTCACGCTGGCGTTCGAGCGCGGCGTCCCGGTGGGCCTGGACGGCGAGCGCCTGGATCCGGTGGCGCTGATCGAGCGTCTCAACCGCGCGGCCGGCCGCTGCGGCGCCGGCCGCGGCTATCACCTGGGCGACACGGTGCTCGGCATCAAGGGCCGCGTCGCCTTCGAGGCGCCGGCCGCGGAGCTGATCCTCAGTGCCCACCGCGAGCTGGAGAAGCTGGTGCTCACGGAAGAGCAGCGCTTCTGGAAGGACCAGCTGGCCGACGCCTACGGCCGCAAGGTCCACCAGGGACTGCTGCATGAGCCGCTGCTGCGCGACATCGAGGCGCTGTTTGCGTCCTCGCAGCAGCGCGTGAGCGGCGTGGCGCGCGTGCACGCGGCCGCCGGCCGCGTGCTGGTGGAGGGTGTGGAATCGCCGCACAGCCTGCTGGCCGCCAGCGACGCGCGCTACGGCGAGCGCCCGGAGCCGGGACGGCATCCCGGCGGCGCGGCCGAGCTGGCGCGCATCCTGGCCGAGCCCGCCCGCCTGTACGCCCGGGCCGGCGGCACGACCCCAGCCGCGCTGGCGCCATGAGACGCGTCCTCCTGGACAAGATCGCCTCGGTCACGCTGCGCCTGCGCCTGGACCGCAACGCCGTGCTCGGCCCGCACATCCCGGCCGAGGAGGGCACCGTGCTGGCGTGCCGGGTGCTCAACGCCAAGACCAGCTACAACCTGCTGGAGGACGTGCACGGCCGCATGGTGCCGCTGCACCCGGGCGACGTCATCGCCGGCGCGCTGGGCCACCGCGACGCCTTGTACGGCTTCAGCGGCGCGGTGCCGCGCGCCGTGGCGCCCGGCGACGAGCTGCAGCTCCTCAATCTGGGCGGCGTGATCGGCAGCGGCGCCGAGGCCGCGCCCGGGGTGGGCGAGCCGTTCCGCCTGGAAGTGCTGGGCGCGGTGCTCGAGTTCCCGTATCTCGACCGCCGGGTCGGGGTTCCGGCCAGCGTGCGGCGCGCGGCCCTGCCGGCCGCCGCCCCGCCCTCGGATCTGCCGCCGGTCGTCGCCCTGGTCGGCACCTGCATGGACGCCGGCAAGACCACGGCGGCCGGGGTGATCGTGCGCGAGCTGAGCCGCCACGGCCGGCGCGCCGCCGCCGGCAAGCTCACCGGCGTGTCGCTGCGCCGCGACGTCCTGCACATGGCCGACTGCGGCGCCGAGCGGGTGGCGATCTTCACCGACTTCGGGGTGGTGAGCACCAGCGAGAGCAGCGCGGTGCCGGCGGCGCACGCGCTGCTCGCCTACCTGGCCGAGGCCGCACCGGACGTCATCGTGCTCGAGATGGGCGACGGCCTGCTGGGCACGTACGGCGTGCACGCGCTGCTGAGCGACCCCGCCATCCACGACTGCATCCGCAGCGTGGTGCTGTGCGCCCAGGATCCGGTGGGCGCGTGGGGCGCGCGCAAGCTCCTGGCCTCGCGCTACGGGCTGGTGCCCAGCGTCGTGTGCGGGCGCGTCACCGACACGCCCACCGGCCTGCGCTTCTGCCGCGAGCGACTGGACCTGCCGGCCTGGAACGCGCTGCATGACGGTGAAGCGCTCGCCGTCCACGTTCTACGCTCGCTCCGCCCGGACCGCCAGGCCGTGGAGGCGAGTTGAGCACGCCGGTGTGGCTGTTCGGAGCCAGCGGCATGCTGGGCGGCGAGTCCCTGCGCCTGCTCGAGAGCCATCCGCAGCTCCGGCTGGCGGCCGCCGTCTCCCGCGAGGCCGGCGCTCCTCTGCGCCGACTGCACCCGCACGTGCGCGCCGCGGGGACGACGGTTTCCCCAGCCGAGGCCGTGGACGGGGTCCAGGCGCAGCTCGAGCGGCAGGAAGCCGCGGTGGCCCTGCTCGCGCTGCCGCACGGGGAATCCGCCGCGCTGGTGGGCCAGCTCCAGGCGCAGCTGGGAGAAGACTTCGACGAGCTGCTGGTCGTGGACCTGGCCGCCGACTTCCGCCTCCAGCCGGCCGGGAAGGACCCCAGCTTCGCCTACGGGCTGGTGGAGTGGAACCGCGAGCGGATCGCGCGCGCGCGCCGCGTGGCGGCGCCCGGCTGCTTCGCCACCGCTCTCCAGCTCGCCGTGCTGCCGGCTGCGCGCGCCGGGATCCTCGACGCCGGGAAGCCCTGGATCCTGCACGCCATCACCGGCAGCTCCGGCAGCGGTGCCACGCCCAGCGCCATCACGCATCACCCGCACCGCCACGACAACCTGTGGGCTTACGGCCTGCAGGGGCATCGTCACGAGGCAGAGCTGGCGCGCGCGCTGGAGGGGCTGGGGCAGCGCCCGCCGATCCACTTCCTGCCGCACAGCGGGCCCTTCGCGCGCGGCATCCATCTCACGGCGGCCCTGCCGCTGGCGCAGCCGCTGACGAGCGCCGAAGCCACGCGGGTGTTCGCGGCCGCCTACGCCGGCGCGCCCTTCGTGGAGGTGCTCGAGGAGGGCGTGCCGGACCTGCGCCGCGTCGTCGGCGGCAACCGCGCCGCGCTGGCGGCCAGCGCCCGTGGCGGCGTGCTCACCGTGCTCTGCACCCTGGACAACCTGCTCAAGGGCGGCGCCGGACAGGCGCTGCAGTGCCTCAATCTCATGCTCGGATTCCCCGAGCCCAGCGGCCTGCCGGAAGCGGGCCTGGGAGTGTGCTGATGCCGCGCCTGCGCGAGATCCCTGCCTACGCGCGCCTGCCCTTGCCGGTCGCAGCCGCGGAGGGCTGCGAGCTGATCCTGCGGGACGGCCGCCGCGTGCTCGACCTCTACGGCGGGCACTGCGTGAACACGCTCGGCTACGGCGACGCCGCGCTCGGACGCCGGCTGGCGGCGCAGTGGCAGGAGCTGAGCTTCGTCACCAACGCGCTCGATCACGCGCCGCGGGCCGAGTTCCTGCAGGCCTTCGAAGCCAACCTGCCGGCCGGCGGCTGGCAGCTCTTCTGCAGCAACAGCGGCGCCGAGGCCAACGAGAACGCGCTCAAGATCGCGCTGGCGGTCACGCACCGCAGCGCGGTGGCGGCCTTCGCCGGCGCCTTCCACGGGCGCAGCGCCGCCGCCGCGGCCGTCACCGACGGCAAGGCCGCCGCTTACCCGCAGGCGCCGCTGCGGGTGATCCGCCTGCCCTGGGGCGAGAGCGGCTGCCTGCCGGATTTCGTGGACGGGAGCGTCGCGGCCGTGATCGTGGAGCCGATCCAGTCGCTGGCGGGCGTGCGCGTGCCGCCGCCCGGCTTCCTGGAGGCGCTGCGCGCCGCCTGCGACGCCGCCGGCGCGCTGCTGCTCTTCGACGAGGTGCAGACCGGCAACGGCCGCACCGGCTCGTTCTGGGCCGCGCAGCACTACGGCGTCACGCCGGACCTCTTCACCACCGCCAAGGGCGCCGCCGGCGGCCTGCCCATCGGCCTCACCGTGGTGCGCGAAGAAGTGGCGGCGCGCATGGATCCGAAGCTCCTCGGCTCCACCTTCGGCGGCGGCCCCCTGGTGCTCGCGGCCGCCGCGGAGGTGGCGCGCCGCCTGAGCCAGCCGGGGTTTCTCGGCAACGTCGCCGCCGCCTCGGCGGCGCTGCAGCGCGCTGCTTCCGGCGGCCCCGTGGCCGAGCTGCGCGGCGCCGGCCTGCTCCTGGGCCTGGTGCTCGAGCCCGGGCTCACGGCCGCCGCCGCGCAGGCGGCACTCCTCGAGCACGGCGTGCTGACCGGCACGAGCAACGACCCGCAGGTGCTGCGCCTCACTCCGCCGTTGGTGCTGCAGCCGCAGCAGGCGCAGCGGCTGGCGGAGGCCCTGGAACAGTTGGAAGTGCCGGCGTGAACGGCTTCTATCACCTGTCTCAGCTGCCGCTGCCGGAGGTCGAAGCCCTGGCGGCGCGCGCGCTGGAGCTGCGCTCCGGTGCGGCGCCGCGCCGCAGCCCGGGACGGGCGCTGGGGCTCCTGTTCCTGAGCCCTTCGCTGCGCACCCAGGCCTCCTTTCAGCGCGCGGCCGGCCGGCTCGGCCTCGAGCTGGTGGCGCTCCAGGGCGGCATCTACGGGCTGGAGTGGCAGGAGGGCACGGTCATGGACGGCGAGGCCGCCGAGCACGTGCGCGAGGCGGCCGGTGTGCTCGGCCGCTACGTGGACGTGCTGGCGGTGCGCGCCTTCGCCAGCATGCAGGACCTCCACAGCGACCTCCAGGACCCGGTGCTGAACGGCTTCCGCGCCCACGCCGGCATTCCGATCGTCAACATGGAGAGCGCGCTGTGGCATCCCTGCCAGGCCCTCGCCGACTGGGTGACGCTGGAGCAGCTCGGCGTGCCGCGCCACGGCAAGCTGGTGCTGAGCTGGGCTTATCACTTCAAGTCGCTGCCGCACGCCGTGGCCAACTCCACCCTGACCATGGCGGCGCTGCGCGGCATGCAGGTGGTGTTGCTCCGTCCCGAGGGCTACGACCTGCACCCGGAGGTGATCGCGGAGGCCCGGGCGCTGGCCGCCGCCTCCGGCGGGGCGCTCGAGATCCGCTCCGACCGCGCCGGCGCCCTGCGCGGCGCCGATGTCGTCTACGCCAAGTCCTGGGGCAGCCTGGGCTGCTGGGGTGATGGCTCCCGCGAACTGGCGCTGCGCGCCGGGCTGCGCGACTGGATGGTCACGCCCGAGTGGCTCGGTCCGCGCGCGCGCTTCTTCCACTGCCTGCCGGTGCGCCGCAACCTCAAGGTCGCCGACGCGGTCCTGGACGGGCCGTCTTCGGCGGTGCTGGAGCAGGCGGAGAACCGGCTGCACGCCCAGACCGCCGTGCTGGAGGCCTTGTACGCATGAACGAACTGCTGCGAGCCGCCGCCCACGTGCGCCTGCACCGCGGGCGCACCTTCGTGGTCAAGATCGGGGGCGCCTGCGTGGAGCGCCCGCCGCTCCTGCGCCAGCTTGCCCGCCAGATCAGCGCGGTCCAGGCGCTCGGCGCCCGGCTCGTGGTCGTGCACGGCGGCGGGCCGCAGACCGACGCGCTGCAGCGCCTGCTCGGCGAGGAGCCGGCGCACGTGGACGGCCGCCGCGTCACCTCGGCCACGGCCTTGCGCGCGCTGCGGCTGGCGACCGCCGGCGAGCTGAACAGCGCCATCGCGGCGGCGCTCACCGCCGAGGGAGCGCCGGCGGTCGGGATGTGCGCGGCCTCGGCCGGCGTGCTGACCGCCGCCCGCCGCCCGCCGCAGCCCCGTCCTGGCGGCGCGCTTGATTTCGGCGAGGTCGGCGACATCCGCCAGGTGAACCCGGCCCCGATCCTGTCGCTGCTCCGCGACGGCTGGATCCCGGTGCTCTGCCCGCCCGCCTCGGACGGACAGGGCGGCTTCCTCAACGTCAACGCCGACCTGGCCGCCGCGGCCCTGGCGGTGGCGCTGTCCGCCGCCAAGCTGGTGCTGCTGACCGGCGCCCCCGGCGTTCTGCGCGATCCCGCCGATCCGGGCTCGCTGGTCTCCGCCTTGTCGCTGCCGGAGCTGGAGCAGCTTGAGCGTGAAGGCGCGCTGCAGAACGGCATGGCGGTCAAGAGCGCCGCCATCCGCGCCGCCCTGCAAGGCGGTGTGCCGCGGGTGCACGTGGTCAGCGGCACCGAGCCCGAGGCCTTGCTGCGCGAGCTGTACACCAATCACGGAGCCGGCACCTTGCTCACCCTGGAGCCGGACAGCGCACCGGTGCTGGAGGCCGCGTCGTGAAGCCGCTCCCCGAGCTCCTGGCCGAGCTGGTGGCTCTCCGCAGCCTCTCCGGCGCCGAGGATGGGGCGGCCGCGTACGCCGCCGACCTCCTGCGCGCCGGCGGCCTGGACGTCGAGCGGCTCGGCAACAGCGTGCTGGCGCGCGCCGGCGGCTGCGGCGGCCCGCGGCTGCTGCTCCACTCGCACCTCGACACGGTGCCGGCCGGCCAGGACTGGGACCAGGATCCCTGGCGCGCGCGCTGGGACCAGGACCGCCTGGTCGGTCTGGGCGCCAACGACGCCAAGGCCTCCGCCGCCGCCATGATGACGGCCCTGCTGCAGCTCGCGCAGCAGCCCTCCGCGCCGGGCGAAGTCTGGCTGGCGCTGACCGCCTGCGAGGAGACCGACAACTCCGGCATGGCGGCGGTGCTCGCGCGCATCGGCCTGCCTGACGGGGCCGTGGCCGGCGAGCCGACCGGCCTGCAGGTGGTGCGCGCGCAGGCGGGGCTGGCGATCCTGCGCGCCGTCTGGCGCGGGCGCAGCTGCCATGCGGCGCACGTGGCCCGCGTGGACCACCTCAACGCCCTGCTCGAGGCGGCCAGCGACCTGGCGCAGCTCGGCTCTTACCTGCGCCTCGAGGGACAGCATCCCTTGCTCGGCCCGAGCACCGTCGCGCCCACGCTGTTCCACAGCGGCGCGCGCCACAACCTGGTGCCCGACCTGGCGGAAGCCGTCTTCGACTGCCGGCTCAATCCGCCGCACGACGCCGCCGCCTGCCGGCGCGCGCTCGAGGACCAGCTTCCCAACGCGCAGGTCAGCGTGCAGTCGGAGCGGCTGGTGCCGGTCGAGACGCCGGAGCGCCACCCGCTGGTGCAGGCGGCGCTGCGCTGCGCCGGGAAGAGCCAGGCCATCGGCTCCTCCACCCTTTCCGACATGGCGCTCCTGCCGGGAGTCCCGGCCGTGAAGTGCGGGCCGGGCGCCTCGGAGCGCAGCCACACGCGCAACGAGTTCGTGCTGCGATCGGAGCTCGAAGCCGGCGCCCGCTTCTATGCTCGACTCGTTCCCATGGCCCTCGCAGCCCTGGAGCCGCAGCCGGTCGCCCCATGAACGCTCCGATCTGGGACCGCGGCGAAGGCTGCGACGCCGAGGCGCTGCGCTACGCCACCGGCGACGATCCGCTCTGGGACCGCCGCCTGGTGGCGCACGACATCCGCGGCTCCCTGAGCCACGCCGCCGGCCTGCTCCAGGCCGGGCTCCTGACCGCGGAACAGCACGCGCAGATCGTCCGCGGGCTCGAGAGCCTGCTGGAGGACTTCCGCGCCGGCCTCTGGACCGTCGAGGCAGGAGACGAGGACGTGCACTCCACGGTGGAGCGGCGCCTGATCGAGCGCATCGGCGAGCACGGCAAGCGCCTGCACACCGCCCGCAGCCGCAACGAGCAGATCGCGCTGGACCTGCGCCTGTGGCTGCGGGAGGCGGCGGCGCAGCTGCGCGGCGCCGTGCTGGAAACCGTCGCCATTGGTGCCAGGTTGGCACAGCGCGCCGGCGCCTTGCCCTTGCCCGGCTACACGCACCTGCGCCGCGCCATGCCGTCCACGGTGGGGGACTGGATGGGCGCGCACGTCGCGGCCTGGAAGCAGGACCTGGAAGACCTGCAGTCGGCGCTGGCGCGTGCGCGCTTGTGCCCGCTGGGCAGCGGCGCCGGCTACGGAGTGCCGGTGGAGCTGCCGCGCGCCGCCGTCGCGGCCGCGCTCGGCTTCGACGCGCCGGAAGAGCCGGTCACCGCGGTCCAGCACGGCCGCGGGCGCGCGGAGCTGGCGTACCTGACCGCGCTGGAAGGCATCGCGCTCGATCTGGGCAAGCTCGCAGCCGACCTGTGGCTGTTCAGCAGCGAGGAGTTCGGCTTCGTGCGCCTGCCGGCGGCCTGGACCACCGGCAGTTCGCTGATGCCGCACAAGCGCAATCCCGACGTCCTGGAGCTGCTGCGCGCACACTGCCGCCAGGTGGTGGCCGAGCGCGCCGCCCTGCTGGACGTCCTGCGCGACCTCCCGAGCGGCTACCACCGCGACTTCCAACTGATCAAGCCGCCCCTGTTCCGCGCCCATGACACCCTTCTGGCGTCGCTGCGTCTGGTCGCGCGGCTGTTGGATGCCCTGGAATTCGACGCGGCGCGCCTCGATGAGGCCGCTGCGGATCCGAAGCTTCAATCCGTGGCCCGCACCCTGGAGCGGGTGCGCGCCGGCGAAGCCTTCCGCGACGCCTACCGCACCGAGAGCCGGCGCTGAGCGGCGCTGAGGGTCGGAGACACCCTTTTCGCGACGCTGGATGGGTGGCTCCGCCACCGGCTCGGACGGCAGCTGCGCTGCCCCGTTCTGCAAGCGCCCTGATCGATAACCGCTGCTATTGATGTATACTCATCATTGTGTCCTACTCGCCCTGCGCTTGCACCACCCTCCGCAAGGCTTCCCGAGCGGTCACGCGCTTCTACGACCAGGCCCTGGCGCCCTCGGGCCTCGCGGCGACCCAGTTCGCGCTGCTTCGCGCGGTCGAGCGCGAGGGGCCGGTCCCCATGAGCTGGCTTGCCGAGCAGCTGGTCATGGACCGGACCTCTCTCTACCGGATCGCCGAGCCGCTGCTGCGCGACGGCTATCTGCGCTGCCAGCCTTCGGCGCTGGACGCGCGCGCGAAGTGCCTGATCCTGACGCCGGACGGGCGCCGGCAGATCCAACGCGCCCTCGAGCACTGGGAACTGGCACAGCGGCGCGTGGTCAGCCAGATCGGTGCAGTGCGCTGGCGCAGAATGTCGCACTGGCTGCTACAGCTGGCAGTCGAAGTGGATGGTCTGAGCGGCGCGGAGCCAGTCGAGTCGAGCGGCGCACCATCTTCCTCGCCGACATCCAGCACTGGTCGGCGATGAACGCGCTGTACCGGGAGTTCTTCCGGCCGCCCTTCCCGGCGCGCACGATCGTCGGCGCGCAGCTCGAGGGTTTCCTGGTGGAGGCGAACGCGGTGGCCGTCAGGCGCACCGAGAGGAGGATCGAGAGATGAGTCTGAGCAATCAAGAGCTGCAGCTCCGGTTCGCGTCGCTGACGACGCCGCTGGTCGCCGATGCGTGCATGACGCTGCAGCGCATCTGCCGGTTCGCGCCCGGGATCTGGCCTCTGCTCCCGGGCCCGCCGCTCTGCGGGCGGGCGCTCCCGGTGCGCCACTTCGGCAGCGTGGACGTGTTCCTGGAGGCCTTCGAGGGCGCGGCGTACGGCGACGTCCTCGTCATCGACAACGACGGGCGCTCCGACGAGGGCTGCATCGGCGACCTGACGGCGCTTGAAGCGCAGGGCGCGGGCCTGGCCGGCATCGTCGTCTGGGGCGCGGTGCGCGACGTGGCGGAGCTGGCGCAGATCGGACTGCCCATCTACTGCCGCGGGCGCTGCCCGCTGGGCCCGGCCGGGCTGCGTCCTCGAGCCGGTTCTCACCACGAGGTCTGCATTGGACCCGTCGTGGTGACCCGCGAGGATGTTGTCATTGCCGACGGCAATGGCGTGCTGTTCGTCGCCGCCGCCGACGCCGCCGAGGTGCTCGACCAGGCGGAAGCCATCGCCCGGCGTGAGCGGGACCAGGCGCAACGCGCGCGCGCAGGCCGCTCCCTGCGCGAGCAATTCCAGTTCCGCGAATTCCTGGCCGAACGCGCGCGCAATCCCGCCTACACCTTGCGCGAGCACCTGCAGCGGCTGGGCGCGGCCATCGAAGTCTGAGCGTCTGCCGGAAGCCGGAAGCGTGAGGTGCCGATCTGGCGCGACCTGTCTACGTGCCGGCAGCCAGGCCGATGAGGGTGACGCCGCACAGCACCAGCAGGGCGCCGAGCCAGCCGCGCCAGCCGGGTCGCTCGTGCAGGAAGAGGGTGGCGAGAGGGATGGAGAAGAGCGGCATGGCCGCGGACAGGCTGGAGGCGACGCCGGACTTGGCCCACTTGAAGCCGCCGGCGTAGAAGGACAAGCCGACCATGGTGCCCAGGCAGGTGGGCAGGAGGAAGTGGCGCCAGGAGCCGCGCTCGGCCAGCGCGCGCAGGGCCGGGCGCAACTGCCCGCGCAGCGTCCGTGCCAGCAGCAGGCCGCAGGCCCCGCCGACCAGTCGCCAGGCGCCGGCGGTGAATACGCCGGTAGTACCGACGCCGTGGCGCAGCATGAGGTTGGCGGCCACGTACAGAAGTACGGCGATCAGCGCTGCAGCGATGCCGGCGGCGTCGGCGTGCCGGCGCTCCGGGCGGCGCGCCGCCACCAGCAGCCCGCCGGCGATGACGACCAGCGCGCCGCACCACTGCAAGGCGCCGAGCTGCTCGCCGTAGACCACGATGGCTCCCATGGCGGTGCCGACCGGCACGAGCTGGATCAGGATCTGGGTGCGAGCCACGCCGATGTGGGCCAGTGCCAGGAAGTACAGCCAATCGCCGACGCCCAGTCCGAGCGCGCCGCTGAGCAGCAGCCAGGGCACGTCGCGCTCGCCCGCGGCGCCGCCGCCGAGTTGCGGAGCCAGCAGGATCGCGGCCAGGCCCAGGACCGCGGCCGCCACGGTGTTCTTGAAGAGGGTGGCGTCGTCGGCGCGCCGCGTCGCCAGCACGCGGGTCCAGAGGACGGAGGCGATGCCCCAGACCAGGGCGCTGGACAGCGCGCAGATCTCGCCGGCGCCGGGAAAAGGCGCGGCGGCGGCTTGCGGTGGGGGAAGGCTCAGGGGGCGAAGACCGGCCGGAGCGTCATTTCAGCGACACCCGCGGTGATCTGCAGCGGCTCGGAGGTCATGCCGGCGCCCGGACGCACCAGCAGCAGCCGGTACTTGCCGGGGCTCAGGGGCCCGATGCGCTGCTCGCCGCCGTTCAGATAGTTGGTCCAGGCGCTCATGGCTTCGGCGCCGCTGAAGACCACCGGCACCGGCGCGCCGCGCTCGTCCACCACCATGGCCTGCACGCCCTTGGCCGGCCTGCCCTCGCGGTCCACGGGGGTGACCCGAAGGGTGGTGGCGCCCTGGAGCTGCAACTGGATCTCGGCCGGCTGACCGGCGGTCAGGCTCACCGGACGCTCCGCGACCCCGAGCTGCGGATGGCGCGCCTGGATGCGGCCGGGGCCCGGCGGCAGGAAACCCAGCTCCTGCCAGCCGTCGGCGTTCGTGCCGGTGATGCTGATCAGGCTCAGCGGCTGGCCCTTGGCATCCAGGTAGAACAGGCCCGCGCCCTGCACGGGCTGCCCGGAGGCGTCGAGCACGCGCGCGCGCACGCTTGCGGCGGCCTCCAGGCGCAGCTCGATCTGCGCTTCCGCATCCTGGCCGCGGACGGCGACCGGTCCGGCGATGGCCGAGCCGCGGTCGCCGCCGCCGGCGCCGAAGCCGAAGGGCATGGCGCCGCGGCCGGCGGTCACGTAGTAGGACGCGGGCTCGAGGAAGCGGAACAGTGACGTGCCGTCGGCGCCGGTGATCAGCGTGTCCATGTCCATGGCGCTGCCCTCGGGGCGCACCATCACCATGACCCCGCTGATGGGCTTGCCGTCCCTGGCGTTGAGCACGCGCACGCGCAGGCTCGCGCCGGGCAGCTCCACGTCGTAGACGACGACATCGCCGCCCGGCACCGACAAGGTGCCGACCCAGCCGGCGCCGCCGCCGATCTGCATCTCGCCGGCCATGAACATGTACTCGCCGGCGGGCACGTCTTCGACCTCGTAGAAGCCGTCCTCGTCGGTGCGGCCGGCGTGGAAGGAGCCGCCGGAGATCAGGAGCACGCTCAGGCCCGGCTGCGGCTCGCCCTGGCAGCTCACGGTGCCCTGCACGGTCGAGCGCAGGACCGGGCCGCCCAGCACCAGCTCGGTGAGCTCGCCTTCCCGCACCTGCGCCTGGGCCATGCGCGTGTCCAGGCCGCTGAAGTCGCCGCCCAGCAGGGCCAGGGCCTGCGCGTCGCCGGCGAAGGAACTGGCGCTGACCTGGTACTCCCCGGGCGTGAGGTGCTCGAACAGGGCCGTGCCGTCGGCCCCGGTCTCGGCCGCGTCCGGCTCGCCGCCGATGAACGAGAACACGGTGACCTCGACGCCGCTGCGCGGCGCGCTGTCCTGGTCCAGGACCAGCACGCGCAGCGTGCCGCCGCGGCCCAGCAGGACCTCGGCCTCGGGCTCGGGCAGGCCCGGGCCGACGCGCAGCGGCCCGGCCTGGCCGACGGCGTAGCCGTCGGCGTGCACGCGCACGCGGAAGGTGCCGGGGGCGAGGCCGCTGATCTGGAACGAGCCATCGGCGCCGCTGCGCAGCGCATCGCTGCCGCGGCGCTCGCGCGCCAGCAGCTCTTCGAACCAGTTGCCGTCCTGGCTGGGCAAGGCTGCAACGCTGGCGTCGGCGATCGGCGCAGCGGTGGCGGCGTCCACGACCCGGCCGCGGATGCTGAGGGCGGCCTCCAGGGCGATGCGTTGCAGCGGCGCGTCCCCGGCCGCGGGCATGACGACCACGAGCTCCCGGATCGCGTAGCCGCCGGCATTCGCCTGGAGGGTGATCGGGCCGGGCGCCAGGTTCTCCAGGCGGGCCACGCCGTCGGGGCCGGTGACCGGCGGCGCCTCGGGAAGCCAGGGCAGCGCCGAGGCGAAGGGGGAATCGTCGCGGACTCCCGGCGAGTAGCGCACGCGCGCACCGGCGATGGGCTGTTCGCTCGCGGCCGCGACCACCTGCACGGAGAGACCTTGACCGCGGCGCAGGCTCAGGATCCCGGCGTCGCGCTCCTCGCCGGGAGCGAGCTCCACGGCTTGCGTCGAGCTGGCCGGCAGGTGCTCCGGCGCGGAGGCCAGCACGCGGTAGCTGCCTTCGGCCAGTGGTCCGGCGCGGAAGCGGCCGTCGGCGCCGGTTTCGGCCGTGCCGCCCGGTTGCGCCAGCTCTTCCACCCAGTCCAATCCGGACGCGGCCAAGTCGCCACCGAACAGGTTTTCCAGCAGCTCGAGCTGGCTTGGAATCACCACCACCCGCGCCGCGGCCAGCGGCTGGCCGTCCTCGCCATGCACGGCTCCGGTCACGAACGCGCCCGCTGCCAGGCGGAAGTCCAGGCCGGCGCTCGCGCCCGGCTGCAGCCGCACCGACTGCCTCTGCGGCGGCAGATCGCTGGCGCGCACGCTCACCGACCAGATGCCGGGCGGCAGATCGGTCAGCTCCAGCTCGGCCAGCGCGGCGCTTTGCTCGGTCTGTGCCTGCGCGTACAAACGGCCCAGCTCGGCCTGCTCCTCGCCGGCGCCGGGCAGGGCGCCTTCCCATTCCACGCGCCAGAAGTAGGCGGAAAGAGGCGCGCCGTCGGCACGGCTGACGCTGCAGCGCAGGTTCGCGGCCGGCATCAACGCTGGCAGCAACAGCTCGCCGCCGGAGTCCGGGCGCGGCGGCGCCGGGGCCGACCACATGCCGTCGGCGTACGCCGCCGCTTGCAGCAAGGACGGCTCCTGCGGCAGCGTCAGCGTGCTTGGCGCGCCTGCGCGCCACTCGGCTCCGCCGGGCAGGCGCAGCAGGAAGCGGGCGCGCGCGGGCGCCTCGCCGTCCGGCAGGAGCGCGCGCAAGGTCCACACGCCATGGGCGTCGGGCCGGCGCGTGATCTCCGCCGGCGCACCCTCGGCGAGGCCGGCGGCCGGCAGCGTGCGGGCGGAATCCGCCTCCGCGGCGGCTGCGTCCGACGCCGGTCGTGGTTTGGAAGCCCCACCCCAGCTCAGCCAGGCGATGGCGCCGGCGAGCAGCAGCAGGACAGCGATGATCCAGAGGATGGACGAGCGCACGGCGATGTTTGCGGCGCCCGCTGCAATTCCTCAAGGCAGGGGGGACGTCGCCATCATAGCACCGTCATAGCACGGCAGTCTGCGCGGCCACCGCTATCCTGACCGCGCCGTGGCAGTGTGCGCCGGCTTGTTCCTGATCCTGGCCGCCCAGGAGCCGCTTCCGGACCCGGTGGCAGTGGCCTGGCGGCCCCGCGACGGCGCCTACGCGGTGCTCGCGGAGGCGGGACAGAGACTGTGCCTGTTCGACGCGCAACTGCGCCCGCTGGGACAACGCGTCCTGGACCGCGCCTTCCGCGACGTGGCCGCCGACGCCAGCGGCTGGCTGCTGCAGGACCCGTCCGGTGCAGTGGCCTGGCTCCCGTCCCTGGAAGCCGCGCCCTTGCCCTTCTCCGCCAGCGTGGGCGCGGATCTCTTTCCCCGCGGCGGCGCCGGCGCGCGCACCGGCCCGGCCGGCCGTGCCCTGCTTCTGGAGGCGGAGCACGGCCGCCTGCGTCTGGGCCTGGCCGGGTGGGAGCACGCCGGCGAGCTGGAATGGGGGCCGGCCTGGGCCACCCTGCGCGTGCGTGCGGCGCGCGTGCTCGGCCCGAGCGTGGAATGGCGCCGCAACGGCGGCGGCGCCCGGGCCGCGCGCGTGCGCGCGGACCGCACGGATCCGCTGCTGCAGCGCGCCTCCTTCGCGCCGCTGGCGGCGGGTGACGTGCTGGAGCTGCGCCTGCGGCCGCCGACGCTGCGCTACCCCGACGCGGACTGGACGCCCTGGCTGCGCTTCGAGGTTCCCGCAGTGGAGCCCGGCGCGGCGCGCCCGGTGTCGGTACTGCCGGCGGAGCTGTAGGCGCTACTCCAGGGTGACCTGGAACTGGCGCTCGGCGCCGCCGCGGCGCACCACGATCGTGACCACCTCGCCCTTCTGGCCGCTGGCCAGCGCGCGCCGCAACTGCTCCTTGTCGGCCACCGGCATGCCGTTCACGCTCACGAGCCGGTCGTCCTTCTGCAGTCCGGCCTTGCGCGCGGGCGCCTCCTCGCGCAGCTCGTCGAGCACCAGAGCGCCGTCCGCCTCGATCACCCGCAGCCCGGCGCTGCCGTGCAGGCTGCGGCGCTGCATGATGTGCTGGAAGTGCTCGCTCATGCGCTCGTTGAAGTCGGCGGGCATGCCCATCTCGGGGCGCTCGTGGAACGTCAAGGGGCCGTCGTGGTCCTGGATGGCCTGGACGATCGCGCGCACGAGCTGCAGCACGGCCACCTCGCCGGGGTAGTTGATCTTGTCGGCGTCGTCCCCGGGCATGTGATAGTCCGGGTGAATGTGCGTGAAGAAGAACAGGGCGGGCACGCCCGCGGCGTGGAAGCTGGAGTTGTCGCTGGGCGCCATGCCGTCGTCGCTCTTCTCGACCTTCAGCCCGCTGTTCTCGATGATCGGGTCCAGGAGCGCGTGGAACTCGTCGGCCGTGCCCAGTCCGCCCAGGAACAGGTAGCCGTCGCTGCTGCGTCCGATCATGTCGCAGTTGAGCATGGCACGGATGTTCTGCAGCGGAAACGGCGGATGCGCCACGAAGTCGGCGCTGCCGAGCAGGCCGCGCTCCTCGGCGCTGAACGTCATGAACAGGATCGGGCGGCGCGTCGGGTGGGCGGCGAACCACTCCGCCAGCTCGATCACGCCGGCGGTGCCGGAGGCGTTGTCATCGGCGCCGTTGTGGATCTCCCCCGGGTTGCCCATGCCGCCCGGGGACCCCGGGCCGCCGATCCCGGCGTGGTCGTGATGGGCGCCGATGACCAGGATCTGGTCGGCCAGCTTTGGATCGGTGCCGGGCAGCAGCGCCGCGGTGTTGGTGCATTTCTTGCCGGCGGCCTCGAAAGCCAGGGTGTAGGCCCCGTCCGGGGCGATGGGCTTGAGCCCCAGCCGCTCCCACTGCTGCACGATGTACTGGACCGCCAGCTTCTCGCCGCGTTCCCCCGATTCGCGCCCCTCCAGCTCGTCGCTGGCCAGGAAGCCGATGTGGGCCTGCAGGTCCTGGACCCGGAGCTCGCTGGGCGGGTCCTGGATGAGGAGCGAGGCAAGCAGCAGCGTGGCGATCATGCGGTGCGTCCCTGCCGGCGGGTGGTAGCGGCCGCCGAAGCCGACACTCTACGTTCCGGTCGCCGGCTGGTTGTGCGATTCCGGACCAGCCGCCTGTCCCGGCTACATGTCTTCCGGGATGCGCAGCTCCACCGTCGCTTCCTCGCCCTCGCTGATGTACACGCTCTGCGCCGAGTCATCCAGGCCCAGGAACAGAGTGTTGCCGATGTCGGGAGGAGTGGCGCTCAGCTCGTAGTTGCCGGCGCGCAGGCCCTGGAGCCGGAAGCGGCCGCGGGCGTCGCTGGTGCGGGTGAGGCTGAAGAAGCTGGACTCGGACTGGCGCGACAAGTACACGGTGCTGCCGGCCACGGGAGTGCCGTCCTGGCGCAGCACCACGCCGCTCACCGCACCGCCCGGGCGCAGCTGGATGACGCCCAGGTTGACCTCTCCGCCCTCCGGCACGCTCAGGGGCACGTACTCGCTGAGGTGGCTGGCGTGGCGCACCTCCACGCGCAACTCGCCGGGGTAGGCGTTCGCGATCTCGACGCGCCCCTGCGCGTCGGCCCGGGCGGTCTGTGAGGGCACGTTGTTGGGGTCGCCGAGGCCTGGGCCGAACAGGCCGAACTGGCTCTCCTCGGTGTAGTCCCGGCCGTGCAGCGCCAGCTCCGCGCCGGGCAGGGGCTCGCCGCTCGCGGAGCTCACCACGGTGCCGAAGATCCGGCCGCCGCGCTGCAGGGCCACGTCCACTCCGCGCACGATCTCACGCCCGACCTCGAAACCCGGCGAGTGCGTGGGCGCGAAGCCGGGAGCCGAGACCAGCAGGATGTAAGGACCGGGATCCAGCCCCGTGATCTGATAGTTGCCCTCGGGGTCGTTGCTGCTGTAGCGGCTGGCGGCGTAGCCGTAGCTGGTGGAGCCCTTGGAGATGCGGTGCACGGCCAGCGTGCACTGCGCCACCGGACGGCCGGCGGCGTCCACGACGCGGCCCTCTACGCCGCCCTTGCGCGCCAGGATCACTTCCACGTCGGTCTTGCCGGCCGCCACCTGCATCTGCTTGCCGGGGGTGTAGCCCTGCGCGGTCACGAACAGTCCGTACATGCCTTCCGGCAGGCCGCGGATGGAGAAGCGCCCGTCGGCGCCGCTGCGCGCCTGGGCGTTCAAGGACGGCCGCGGCCGGCTGCGCGCGGCATTCACCATCGCCTCCGTCACGGGCACGCGCGCCTCGTCCAGCACCACGCCTTCGATGACGAACTCGGTGCCCAGCTCCAGGTTCTGCTCCGCCTGCCGTGTTTCTCCCATCAACACCACGGGATGCACCTGCACCGAGGCGTAGCCTTCGCACGAGGCGGTCAGGGTCCACACGCCCTCCGCCAGGTTCTGCACCTCGTAGCGCCCGTTGGCATCGGTGTCCGCGGCGAGCAGGCGGCCCAGCTCGCGATCCTCGTCCATCTGCTGCTCCGGAGTTCCGGTGCGGAAGCCGGCGGCCTGCAGCTGCACCTCGACCCGGGCCGGCAAGGGGTTGCCGCCCGTGTCCGCGATCATGCCGAACACGCGGCATCCGTCCTTCAGGCGGATCGTGCCGACGTCCTGGTCCTCACCCTTGAGTCCGATCACGGGCACGCCCGGCGTCGGCGTGTGCTCGGGGTGGTACACCCACATGTCGAAGTCCACCTCGCTGGGCAGGGTCTGGAACACGAAGGTCCCGGACGCGTCGGTGGTGGCGCTGTAGCGGCGCAGGGCCGGGACGTCCTCCGCCATGAGCAGCACCGGCGCCATGCGCTCGGTGAGCACCACGCGCGCTCCCGGCAGCTGGGCGCCGCGGGCGTCGGCCACGGCTCCCGAGACCTTGCCGGCCACCGGGCCGCCGTCGCGCGCCACCGCCGGCAGCGCGCTCATGTCCACGCGCTCCGAGGCATCGGGCGGCGAGGCCACGCGCTCCACCGCGGCGTCGTCCAGCCCGGCGGGGGCCAGCGGCTCGCTCGGGGTGGCGTCCAGCCCGCCCGCGCCCGGGGACGGCCCGGGGCCGTCCGAATCCTGTAGCAACAGATACAGCACGGCCGCCAGGCAGGCGGCAGCGATGAGCAGTGCCAGCCAGGGCACCGCGCCACGTTCAAGACGACCCATGACTGCCTCGGAGGAACTCGGGGATGCGCCGCTGTTGCGACGGGACGCGGCGCGCGCTTCTTTCTGGATTCCACGGGGGAACGGACGCACCAGGATACGCCAGCGCGCCGGCCCGGGGCCTGCGGCCGGGGCGGTCGCGCTCCCGCAGACATGGCCTAAGCGCTAGTCCGGCAGGGACTTGCAGACGGCGTGCAGGGTCGTCCCGAATACGTGGCCGGGCCTCGCGTACCCTCGTCCTGCACCATGCTGACGAACCCGCTGCTCCTGGTCGGCTTCCTGGCTGTCACCGCGCTGGCGTTGTGGGCCCAGTTCGCGGTCAAGTCCACGTTTGCGCGCTACGCCAAGGTCCCTGCCCGGGCCGGGCTCACCGGCGCCGAGGTGGCGCACTTCGTGCTCGAGGCCGGTGGAGCCCAGGGTGTCAAGGTGGAGGCCGTCCACGGCTTCCTGAGCGACCACTACGATCCCCGCCGCAAGGTCCTGCGCCTCTCGCCTGAGGTCTACAGCGGGCGCACGGTGGCCGCCTTCGGCGTGGCCGCGCACGAGGCCGGCCACGCCATCCAGCACGCGCACCGCTATGCGGCTCTCACCTTCCGCAACATGGTGGTGCCCACCGCGAGCCTGGGCTCGTCGCTGGGGATTCCGCTGATCCTCATCGGGCTGCTGTTCCAGATCACCAGCCTGGCCATCGCCGGCCTGGTGTTCTTCGCGCTGGTGGTGTTCTTCCAGCTCCTCACCCTGCCGGTGGAGTTCGACGCCTCGCGCCGCGCGGTCCAGGTGCTGTCCGGCCGCGGGCTGATCCAGTCGCCCGAGGAGGAGAAGGGGGTGAAGGCCGTGCTGACGGCCGCCGCGCTGACCTACGTGGCGGCGGCGGTCGCCGCGGTCTTCTGGCTGTTGTATTACGGATCGCTCGTGCTCGGCGGCCGGCGCAACAACTGAGCGGGCCTCGAAGCGGCGGCGCACAAGCACTAATCTCTGCGCCCCCCCATGGCCCTCCACCTCGACCTGACCGGCCTGTTCGCCGCCCCCGGCAGCGCGCACGGCCTGACGCGCGCCGCGTTCCACGCCGCCTTCCCGCGCGCCGCCGCCGCACGCGCCGAGCACCTGCGTGACCTCCCGGCCTGGCGCAAGCTGCACACCCGCGAGGACCACCTGAAGTCCTGCCGGGCGCGGGCGCTGCAGGTCCTGGACGAGCAGCGGGAGCTGGAAGCCTTCGTGGTGCTCGGCATCGGCGGCTCGGCGCTGGGCAATGCGGCGCTGATCGGCGCGCTGGCGCCCGTGTACCAGGAATGGCGCCCGGCGCCGGGGCGGCCGCGCGTGTTCGTGCTGGACAGCGTGGATCCGGACTGGATCGGCTCCTTCCTGGAGGCGGTGCCGGCGGAGCGCTGCCACTTCAACGTGATCAGCAAGAGCGGCGGCACGATCGAGACCTCGGCCCAGTTCCTGATCTTCTACGAGGCGGTCAAGCGCGCCCTGGGCTCGGACAAGGAGGCTCGCAAGCGGTTCACCGTGACGACGGATCCCCGCTCCGGTCACTTCCGCAAGCTCTGCGACGAGCTCGGCTTCGCCAGCCTGGAGGTGCCGCCGGGCGTCGGCGGGCGTTTCTCCATCCTCTCTCCCGTCGGGCTCTTCATGGCGGAAATCGCCGGACTCGACACCCAGGGCCTGCTCGAGGGCGCCGCGCGCGTGGACCAGAAGCTGGCGGAGTGCGCGCCGGAGGCGGATCCGGCCCTGGCCTGGGCCTTGAGCCAGGTCCTCTTCATGGAGACGGGCTACCGGATCACCGTGAACTTTCCCTACAGCCACCGGCTGCGCCTGCTCGCCGACTGGTTCCTGCAGCTGTGGGCCGAGTCGCTGGGCAAACGGGTCGCGCGCGACGGACGCGAGGTCTTTGCGGGGGCCACGCCGGTCCGGGCCGTCGGCCCGACCGATCAGCACAGCCAGATGCAGCTTTACACCGAGGGGCCGCACGACAAGGTCTTCACCATGGTCAAGGTGGAGCGTTTCGAGAGGAAGGTCGAAGTGCCGCCGGCCTGCGCCGCATCACCGGCCTTCGAGCCGCTGCACGGGCGCACGCTCAACGAGCTCATGGAGGCGGAGCGCCTGGGCTCCGAGGTCGCGCTGCGCGCGGCGGACCGGCCCGTGTGCGTGCTGGAGCTGTGCCAGGTGGACGCCTTCCACGTCGGCCAGTACTTCCTGTTCTTCGAGATCGCCACGGCTTACGCCGGTGCCCTGCTCGGCATCGATCCCTACGACCAGCCCGGGGTGGAGGCCGGCAAGAAGGCGGCCCTGGCCCTCATGGGCGCGCCGGGCACGGACGCGCCGGCGCAGGCCATCCGCCAGCGTCTGCGCGCGGACGACAAGCTCGTCCTGAAGTGCTGACTAGTCGTACAGCGTGCCCAGCCGCGCCTGCGCCAGGATCTCGGCGCGCAGCTCCGCCAGCAGGCCGCGGCGCACGTCGTCGCGGAACCGGGCCTCCTCCGGCGCCGGCTCGCTGGCGGTCACCAGCAGCAGGGCGACGCCTTCGCCCGTGCGCACCGGCGCGCTGACCCGGCCCGGCTCGGCGGCGAAGGCCGCCGCGGTCACGGCCGGATCGGCGCGGGCATCGCGCCGGTGCAGCCAGCCCAGCCGTCCGCGGCGCAGGCGCGAGACCTCGTCCTCCGAGTACTTGGAGGCGGCGTTGCCGAAATCCTCGGCGCTCTGGATCGAGGCGCCGACACGAGCCAGCTCCTCGGCGGCCTCCTCGAAGCTGAGATCGAGCGGATCCACCTTCTGGGCGCTGGCCCGCAGCAGGATCCAGGACACCTCGCGGCGCGCGCCGAAGCGCTCTTCCAGCTGCTGGCGCTGCGGCGCGGCCAGGGCCGCGAACCAGGCATCGTCGTAGCGCCGCTGCGCCCATGCGCGCAGCAGCACGGTGGTGCGGAAGGACGGGTTCCCGGTGACCTGGGCGACGCTGGTGCCCATGGCCTGCAGCAGCGCGTCCAGGGTGACGCCCGACTCCTCGGCCTTGCGCCGCTGGTACTCAAGCTCCTCCTCGATCATGGCGGCGTCCAGCTCCACGCCGTGCTCCTGCGCCCAGGCGTCGGCACGCTGCGCCAGCACCACGTCATGCACGTAGCCGAGCAGCTGCTCGTGCTCCAGCGCGCTGCGCAGCACCGCGCCGAGCTGCTGCTCGGTGACCACGAACGGAGGGGCGTTGAGGACATGGCCGGGCGGCGCCTCGGCCGCCTGCGCCAGCAGCGCGGACAGGCGCTGCTCGGTCCAGGCCAGCAGCTCCTCGTTGCTGACCGCTTCCTCCGGCGCGCGCCCCAGGTCCTGGCGCGCCAGCATCTCGTGCAGCAGCGAGTCGGCCAGCAGCTTCTCGAAGTCGGCCGCCGTCAGGCCGCGGCGCGCCAGGAACTCGTCCACGTCCACGCCGGTCTTGGTGATCTCTTCGTGCGCGCGCCGCACGCGCTCCGCCAGGGCTTCCGGCGCGACGCGCAGCCCGCGCGCCGCGGCCTCCTGTTCCACCAGGTGGATCTGCAGGAGGTGGCGCAGCGCCTCTACGCCCAGGCTCTGGCCGCGCAGGCGCTGGCCCAGGTAGGCCTCGAACGCCTCCACCGTGAGAGCGCCGCCGTCCCAGCGCGCCACCTGGCCGCGCTCCAGCGCCGCGGGGGCCTCCTGCGCGCACGGGCAGACGGCCAGCAACAACAGGTCGGCCGCGAGCATGGGCGCAGAAGCGTATCGGATCGGGACTAGGATGTGGGCCGGCCCATGGCGGTCTCCCGTCCCGATGCCGGCAATGACCAGGAGTTCCTGGCGCTGCTGGTGCACCGCGGCTTCCTGGACAAGGCGCAGGCCTTGCGCGTGCTGGCACGCACGGACAACGACGGCTTCGAGCCCGCGCTGGCCGGCGAGACGCGCTGGGACGCGTCCCGCATCGCCTACCTGCGGCGCACGCGCGCCATGAGCGAGCCGGACATCCCCGGCTATGTCGTGGAGCGGCGGCTGGGCGCCGGCGGCACCAGCGAGGTGTTCGCGGCGCGCTGCAAGGCGGACGGCCGGGCTGTGGCGCTCAAGATCCTGCGGCCGGCGCTGGCGGCCGACCCCCTGGCCGTGCGCCGCTTCCTGGACGAGGCGCGGCTCCTGCAGCGGCTGACACATCCCGCCATCGTGCGCGGCGCGCGCGTATTCAAGTTCATGGACACCTACGTGCTGGAGATGGAGCGGGTGTCGGGGCGCACCCTGGACGAGCACCTGGCCGACGGCCGCACCTTCGACGAGGACACGGCCTTGTCCCTGGTCATGCAGGTGGCTTCGGCCCTGGAGTACATGCGCCAGCAGGGAGTGGTGCACCGCGACCTCAAGCCCGGCAACCTCATGATCGACGGCGCAGGCAGGGTGAAGATCATCGACCTCGGCTTTGCCGGGCGCGGCCTGGAGGGCCGGGCCGACGCGTGCAGCACGCTGGGCACGCCCGCCTACCTGTCGCCCGAGCAGGCGCGCGGACAGGACGACCTGGACTGCCGCTCCGATATCTACTCCCTGGGCGCGACCTTGTACCACCTGGTGATCGGCCGGCTGCCGTTCGAAGGCGGGGACGACTCCGAGATCCTGCGCAAGCAGGTGCTGGAGGGGCTCAACGGCGCGGCCTTGAAGGGCCGCAGCGTCTCGCCCAGCCTGCACTACTTCATCCAGAAGATGATGGCCAAGGAGCGCGAGGTGCGCTACCCGACTCCGGCGGAGCTGACGGAGGACATCGAAGCGCACCGCTCGCGCCAGCGGCGCATGCAATGAGGAGGCCGGCATGAGCGCGCGCGTGCGTGTGCGGTTGCTGCGGCGGGTGCTGGCGGCGGCCTGCGGCCTGTTGCTCGCCTGGCCCGCACCGGTGTGGGCCCAGGGAGCGCGCGGACAGGATCCGCCCGCGCCTGTCACCGGCGGCGATTGGAACGAGGCCGGCGTCGCCGCGCTCGCGGAAGCCCGTTACGACGATGCCGTGGCCGCCCTCGAAAACGCGCGCCGGCTGCTGCCTGACGACGCCACGGTGCGGGTGAACCTGGCGCGCGCGTACGCGTTCCGCGGGCGCTCGCTGCTGGATGCCGGCCGCGTGCCGGAGGCGTTGCGCGACTTCGGCGCCGGTGTGGCCGTGGACCGGGACGGCGGCGCGCTGGAAACGCTGTCGGCCGAAGCGCACCTGCGCCTGGGCCGGCGCGAGCAGGCACAGGCGGCGCTGGACGCCGTGCTGCGCGATTTCCCCGACTACCTGCCGGCCGCGCGCCTGGGCGCGGAGCTGGCCGCGGTCACCGGACGGCTGGAAGCCGCCATCGCGCTGCTGCACGCCGCCGCAACCCGCCATCCGGAGGACGCGGCGGTGGCGGCAAGGCTGGCGCAGCTCCAGGAAGAGAAGCGGGCGTTGGAAGGATTCCTGACCGACGGATCCACCCACTTCGATTACCGCTACGACCCGCACCGGCCGGACCTGGTGGCTGCGCTGCCGCTGCTCATGGAAGACCTGGAGGCTGCGTATCAGGCCGTGGCCGCGCGGCTGGGACTGGCGCCGCAGGACCGGATCCTGGTGCTGGTCCTGGACCGCGAGCGCTATCGCGGCGGGGCGCCGGAATGGTCCGGCGGCCTGTACGACGGCCGCATCCGCCTCGCGGTCGGCGACTACCGGGGCGAGCGCGACGGCCTGCAGGCCACGCTGCGCCACGAGTACACCCACGCCGCTCTGCACCGCCTGGGGCCACCGCTTCCGACCTGGCTGCACGAGGGCCTGGCGCAATGGGTGGAGGCGCGCGCGGTCGCCGGCGCGCGCCGCAGCCTGAGGGCCGGCGGCGCTCTGCCCGAGCTGGCGGCGCTGGAAGGCGACTGGACCAGCTGGACCGATCGGCGCAAGGTGCAGCAAGCCTACGACTACGCCCTGTCCCTGGCGGCGTTCCTGGGCGAGGCCTACGGCGCCGCCGTGTACGGCTTGCTGTTCGAGAACGTGCGCAGTCTGGGCTTTGCCGCCGGCGCGCAGCGCACCTTCGGCAAGAGCCTCGAGGACGTGGACCAGGAGCACCGCGCACTTCTGGCGCGTTCTGGCGGCGCGTAACCTTTCTGCTCCAGTCCGTGATCCCGGCATGGCCACCGCGCTGCAAGCCGGGAACGGGGAGCGCCGGCGCTACGAAGAGCTCGAGGACGCGCGCCTGCTGGCGCTGGTCCTCGGCCGGGAGCCGGAGGCAGAGCTCGAGGCGCACCTGCTGCGTGGCGGCAACGGCGGGCCGTGGCACGGCCGCGACCCGGAAGAGCTGGCGCGCGAGTTGTCCGTGCCGCTGCGCTGGGCCGAGGGCCTGGCGGCGATTCTGGAGCTGGCGCGCCGCTGCGCCGCGCGCAAGGTCGCGCTGCCCGAGCCGGTCCGCGGCGGCCGCGACGTCTACCTGTACTTCGCGCCGCGCTTCCGCGGCTGCCGGGTCGAGCGCTTCTGCGCGCTGTACCTGGACGCCAAAGGGCGGCTGCTGCGCGAGCGGCGCGTGAGCGAAGGCACCTTGACGGCGTCCCTGGTGCACCCGCGCGAGGTCTACGGCCCGGCCCTGGTGCACCAGGCCGCGGCTGTGGTGGTGGCGCACAACCATCCGTCCGGGGACCCCGAGCCTTCTGTCGAGGACCACGCGACCACGCGCCGCCTGCAGCGCGCCGGCCGCATCCTCGGCATCGAGTTGCTGGACCACGTCATCGTCGGCGAGGGCCGCTACAAGTCGTTCCTGGAGAACGGCTGGCTTTGAGTCCTCCGCGCCACCTCAGTTGGATTGCGTCTGCCAGTGCCAGTGCTGGCAGATTCCGGCCGCGAAGGGGCCGGCGGCCTCGATGCGCAGCACGGTCGGGCCCAGACCCGCCTCGTGCACGCCCTGCCGCTGCAACAGCGCGCGCTCCTCCGGCGTGAAGCCGCCCTCGGGGCCGACCAGCAGCAGCACTTCGCGGGGCGTGTGCAGGGACAGCTCCATGCTGAGCGGCCAGGCGCCAGGAAGCAGGAGCACGGGATGGGCCAGCGGCGCCTCCTTGCGGACCCGGGCCAGCGGCGCCGGCCGCGGGTCCAGGGCCGGCGGCACGGGGCGGCCGCACTGCTGGCAGGCCTCCAGGATCACTTTCTGGTAGCGCTGCAGCCGCGCGGCGCTCCAGTCGGAGGCCGTGACCACGCTGCGGGCACAAGCGAGGGGAACGATCCGCTCCACTCCCATCTCCGTGGCGCGCGCCACCAGCGCTTCCGCCCGCTGCCCCTTGGGCCAGGCGCTGGCCAGGGTCACCGGCAGGAGGGGGAGCTTCGGCATCTCCGTGAGCCCGAGCAGCTCCAGGCCCTGGCGCCCGTCCCAGCGGGCGCGCACGGCGCCGCCCAGGGGCAGCAGCAGCAGGAAGTCTTCCTGCAGGCGCAACGCGCGCAGGTGGCGCAGCAGCTGGGCTGGCGGCTCCCATTCGCCGCGGAGGCGGGGCGGCGCCTCCGGCACGAAGAAGAAACGCATGCTTGCATCTCAGCATAGGCCGTGGCGGAATCGGAAGCCATGATTGCCCGTTTCGGCGCAGCCTGCGCCCGGCTGGCCCAGCATTGGGTACCCAGCTCGTTCGTGTTCACGCTGCTGCTGAGCGCGGTGGTGCTGATCGCCGGATGGTGCAGCTGGCCGCGGGAGCAGGGGGCCGCGCTGTCCGGCGTGCTGGAGGCCTGGTATCGCGGCTTCTGGAGCAAGGACCTGCTGGCGTTCGCATTTCAGATGGCGCTGATGCTGGTCGCCGGCTACGCCCTGGCAGACGCGCCTCTCACCCGCACGGGACTGCGGCGCCTGGCCGGGGCCTGGCGCACGCCGCGCCAGGCGGTGGCGCTGACCGCCCTGGTCGCCGCGGCGCTGAGCTGGTGCAACTGGGGACTGGGCATCCTCGGCGGCGCATTCCTGGCGCGCGAGGTGGGGGCCGTGGCGCGGCGGCGCGGACAACCGATCCCGTACGCCCTTGTGGTGGCGGCGGCCTACGGCGGATTCCTGGTGTGGCACGGCGGCTTGTCCGCCAGCGCGCCCCTGAGCGTGGCCCAGCCCGGCCATCCTTTCGAGGAGATCGCCGGCGTCATCCCGGTGCGCGAGACGCTGTTTGCGCCGTCGAACCTGTTCCTGTCGGCGGCGCTGCTGGTCGCCATCCCGCTGATCCTGGCTTCCATGGCGTCCGCAGCGCCGCTGACGGCGGCTGCGGACCTGCCCGCCGGTGCTTCGGTCGCGGACGCCGGGCGCCCGCCGCAGACGCGCGGCGGCGCAACTCCGGCGGCGTGGATGGATCGTTCGGGCGCGCTCGCCTGGCTTGTGCTGCTGCCCGCGGCCGCGGTGCTGGCCCTGGTGCTCGTTCCCGGCTGGTGGCGGGGAACTCGCAGCCTGGACCTGAACACGGTGCTGTTCCTGTGCTTGTTCCTGGCGTTCGCCCTGCACCGCTCGCCGGCGGCGCTGGCCCGCTCTTTCGCCGCGGGCGCGAGCGAAGCCGGCGGCATCCTGCTGCAGTTCCCGTTCTACTTCGCCATCGCCGGGGTCATGCAGGAGAGCGGCCTGGTGGCGCGTCTGGCCGGCGTCGGCGTGTCCCTGGCCCTGGCCGCGGGAGCCGCCGGCGGACCGGTGCGCTGGATATTCCTGGTGCAGACGTGGTTGATCGCGGCCCTCGTGAACATGGCCGTTCCGTCTGGAGGCGGGCAGTGGGCCGTGCAGGGCGAGATCGTGCTGCGCTCAGCGCAGCACCCGGAGATCCAGGCTCCCGCCGGGCAAGCCGTGATGGCGTTGGCCTACGGGGACGAGTGGACCAACCTGGCGCAGCCGTTCTGGGCCCTGGCCTTGCTGTCCGTAACCCGCATGCAAGCCCGGGATATCCTCGGCTACACCCTGGCCTTGATGGTCCTCACCGGGCCCTTGTTCCTGATCGCACTGGCCTTCTGAGCCTGATCTCCCAGCGCCGGCCGACCCCGCCCGCGGCGATTGCCCGGAGCGGAACGGGTGCCTAGACTGGCCCACCGGAACGGCTCGGCGGCGAAACGCACATCCGCATGGTTCGAATCGAGATCCTCAGCGGTCCTGAGGCTGGCACCGTCGCCGAGTTGGCGCCCGGACGGCACGTGGTCGGCCGCGCGGCCGGCACGACGCTGCGCTTGAACAGCGAGACGGTCTCCGGGCGCCACGCCGAGCTGCAGGTGGGCGCGGA
Organism: Planctomycetota bacterium; assembly: GCA_004295085.1. Classification (GTDB taxonomy): domain Bacteria; phylum Planctomycetota; class UBA1135; order UBA1135; family UBA1135; genus SHNF01. Next base: position 34,619 of record SHNF01000003.1, read on the forward strand.
CGGCGTCGTGCGCTTCCACGATCTGGGCTCCACCAACGGCACCTGGTCGGCCGGCGTGCGGGTCCAGGAAGGCGAGTGGTTCGCGGGCTCGGAGCTGCGCCTGGGAAGCGTGCGCCTGCGCCTGCTCGAGCCACAGGCGGCCGCGGGCGGCGCCGCGGCCGGCGCGGAAGCCGGCGGCTCCGAGGAAGGCGCGGTGCATCGGCGGGCCCTCGAGGAGGCCATGGCAGGACGCGGCGGCGGCGCCTGGAAGCTGGCGCTGGCCGGACTGCTCGTGCTCGGCGCCGGTGCCGCGTACTGGTTCTTCCTGCATGGGCGCGGTGGCGACCAGGAAACCGCGAGCTCGGCGCCGGCCGGCGGCGGCCCGGAGGCCGGCGCGCCGCAGCAGGATTGGATCGAGGATCACGGCCGGTTCCGGGTGGAGGACGCCGGCGCCTGGAGCCTGGCTCCCGGCATGAGCTTCGCGGAAGGAAGCCTGCGCAGCGACGGCGGGCGCGGGCGCGCCGTGCTGGCCGGTACGTTTCCGGCCGCCGCGGCATCGCTGGAGCTGAGCGCGGAGCGGAGCGGCGAGCTGGACGCCTGGGCCGAGATCGAGTGGGGCGGCGGGGCGCAGGAGGCAGCCGCCGGGCGCATCGCCAGCGAGGCGCTGGGCGCCGGCCCGGTTTCCGTGCCGCTGCCCGCCGGCGCTGAATGGTTCCGCCTGGCGCTGGTGCTCGCGGGCCAGGGCAGCCTGAGCGCCTTGCGCGTGCAGGGCGGCGGACCGGATGTCACGCTGGCAGAGTCCGTGCACGAAGGCCACGCGCTGGCCCAGTACCGCGGCAATCTGGTGCTGTCGCAGCGCGACGGCGGCCTGCACCTGCGCATCGTGGGCGCCGGCCTGACCTGGACCCCGGTCGCGGGGGGCGTGGACGCCAGCGCGGCTGGCGCGGGTGCCTGGTTGCGCGTCGAAGCCGGAGCCGCCACGCTCGACAGCGGCCCGTTCCTGCTGCTCAGCGAAGGCGGCGCGCTGGCGCTGGCGGCAGGCGTGCGCGCGGACGCCTCGCCCGGCCTGCTGATCGGCGGCGAGGCGCGGCGGCTGCTGCTGCGCTGCGAGCCGCAGGTGCGCGCCGAAGCCCAGGGCGAAGGCGCGCTGCTCACGGACGTGAGCAGCCTGCACCTGCGCTGGGACCTCACCCAGGCTTACTCGGAGGCGGCGCGCCTCTCGCGCGAGATCGAGAACGCGGCGCTCGCCGGCGACGGCCGCAGCCTGCTGGCGGCTTCGGCGCAGCTGCTGCGCGACTGGCCACTGGAAGAGCAGCAGATGGAACGGGCCCTGCGCCTGCGCGGCGAGCTGCTGGCGCAAGGCCGGCGCCAGTTGAACGCCCTCCAGGTGTCGGTGCGCGAGGCCTTGTTCCTGGGTTCGGCCGCCGGCATGGAGCGCCTGCACCCGCCGCTGCAGGCCCTGGCCGACGGACTGCCGGGCACGGACGTGGCGCGCGAGGCCGAGGAGACCCTGCGCCTGCTCAGCGACAGCGCGCGGGAGGCGCGCCGCGAGAGCGACGCCCGCGACAGCGCGTATCGCGCGCGCCTGCTGGGCGCGCTGCAGCGCAACTACCCGCTGCTCGCCGCCTGGATCCGCCAAGGGGAGCAGGAGCAGTCGTGAGCGCCGGCGCCGGATTCGATCCCGGCCGCAGCTACCTGCGCTGCGCGGAGGCGCGCGTGCGCAAGGGCGGCGTCGAGCTGCTGCGCTACCTGCGCGTGGAGGTGGGCCCGAACGAGCGCCCCCAGGACGCGGCGGCGTCCCTGCCGCGCCTGAAGTCGGCGCCCATGCGCGTGGGCTTGAGCGGCGCCGACGTCATGGTGCGCTACCTGCCCGTGCCGGCGGTGGAGGACTGGCGCCTGGAACGGCTCATGAGCTTCGAGGTGCGCGAGATCGAGTCGCGCTCCGGAGCCAAGCTGGCCACCTCCTACAACCTGCTGCCGGTTCCCAAGGAGCTGGACGAGGAGGACACCATCCTGCTGGCGCTGGTGCGCGAGGATCTGCTGAACGAGTGGGCCGGCGCCCTGCGCGGCATGAACCTGCAGGGCTTCAGCCCGAGCGCCATCGCCCTCTACAACGCCTACCTGGCGCTGGGCGATCACGAGCCGGCGGTGACTCTGCTGGCCAACGTCGGCGCCGGCACGCTGGACCTGGCCCTGGTGCGCGGCAGCGAGCTGTACTTCGCGCGATCCGTGACCACGGGACTGGAGAAGCGCGACCGCATCCTGGCCGAGCGCCTGGGCGTGGACGCGGCGCGCGCCCAGCGCCTCATCCACAAGCACCTGGACCTGGGCGCCGCCCTCGGCAAGCACGTGGACGCGGACACCGACCGCGTGACGCGCCCGCTGCTGCCCTTGTACGACCCGCTGCCGACCCTGTTCGGCAGCATGGTGACGCTGTGCAAGGCGCAGGCGCGCCTGCGCGACCTGGCGCTGGACCGGGTGCTGTTGTGCGGCGGGGGCGCGGCCACCCAGGGACTGCCCGAGTTCCTGACCGAGCGCCTGCGCGTGCCGGTGACCGTGTGGAACCCGTCGGACGTGGTGGACGCCGCGTCCCTGCCAGAGGACCAGGCGGCGGCCTTGAGCGAGGACGGGCCGGGAGCGGCGGTGGCGCTGGGCCTGGCCCTGAGCGCCGCCGATGCGGACCTGTACGCGCTGGAGATCCTGCCCGAGACGGCGCGGCGCAAGCGCAGCTTCCGCGAGCGCGGCGTGTACGCGGTGGCCGCGGGCGGGCTGGCGGCGGCGTTCCTGGTGGCCAGCTTCGTGGTGACCAGCCAGCGCGCCGGCCAGGCCGAGGAGGACGCGCGCCGCCTCGGCGGCGAGGCCGCCGCCGCCGAGAGCAGCCACGCCCGCGGCCAGCAGCTGGTGGAGCAGCTGGGCGTCGAAGAGAAGCTGCATCAGGAGCTGAGCACGCGCTACGCCGTGCGCCGCAGCCTGGAAGAAATGCTGGCCGCGCTGTCCGCCGGGCTGCCGGAGGAGCTGTGGGTGGACTCGTTCCAGGTGGAGGTCCAGGCCGGGGACGAATGGGGCCTCAAGGGGCAGCAGGTGCCCGTGGTGTCTGTTTCCGGCCACGGCGTGGACGGCGCCAAGAAGGCCAGCACCTTGTTCGCGGAGTTCGCCGAGAAGCTGAAGGCGCAGCTTCCCGGAGGCGAGTCCGCAGTGCGGCCCGAGGCCCGGCCGCGCGGCCGCGACCTGGACTGGACGCTGCGCGCGGTGCTGCTGCACGGCGTGCCGCCCGCGGGCGCGGCCATCGAGAACGCGGCGGCAGGAGACCGCGGGTGAACCTGGACGCGCTCTGGCAGACGCACCGCCGCTTCATCACCGGGGTGGCCATCGGCGTGGCCGGCTTCACCGCCGGCCTGATCCTGATCAACCTGACCGCGGGCAAGCGCCTGAGCACCGCGGAGAACCGCATCCGGGCGGCGTCGGACAAGCTGCGCAGGCCCGGCTACGGCGCCCCCGAGGTCAACCAGCTGCAGCAGCGCCTCGACGCGCTGCGCGCGCGCAACCAGGAGCTGGCCGGGCTCAGCCTGCCGTCACGGCGCCCCGAGTTCCGCGCGCAGGCGGGCCAGTCGCCCAGCCAGCACTACATCGATTTCACCGGGCAACGGCGCCAGGAGCTGATCGCGGCGGCCCTGCGCCAGAACGTGGACGTGGATGAGACGCTGGGCCTGCCGCCGGTCTCCCCAACCGAGCCGCAGGCGATCGAACGCGCCCTGCGCGGCTTCGACGTGGTGGACCGAGTCGTGCGCATCGCCGTGGCCTCCGGCGCGCGCGCCGTGGAGAACATCGAGATCCAGACGCGCTCCAACCTCAAGCGCTCCAAGACCGCGACAGCGGCGCTCGACACCACTCCCGTGACCCTGGACGTGGTGCTGGCGGAGGACGCCGCGCTGGCCTTCACCTCGGCGGTCCTGAACGCGCAGCCGGGCCTGCCGCTGGTGCGCATGGAGATGGGGCCGGCGGACGCGCGCAAGCGCCAGCGCCGCGCCACCCTGGAGTTCGCCGTGGGCGAGCTGCCGGCGCCCGAGATGGCCGCTGCCGGCGCGGAGGGGACGCCGTGAAACGCGAGCAGGGACTGCTGCTGGCGGTGCTGGTGCTGGTCGGCCTGTTCGGGTACGGCTTGTACGCCAAGGACGACAGGCCGCGGCGCGTGCGCCCCGCCCCGCTGCCGCTGCCGCCGGGCGAGCTGGCGGGGCTCGAGCCCGTGGTGGACCTGGGTGCGGCGGGCGGCGGCCGCGATCCGTTCCGCGCGCGGCGCGACACCGAACCGCTGCCGCCGCTGGACCTGCCCTTGCCGGAGCTCGCGGAGATGGCCGTGCTGCTGCCGCCGCCCATCCCGGACGGCGGCGCGGCGCGCTGGAGCGAGCATCTGCTGCTGCAGGCGCCGGCCCTGCCGGGCGGCATCGAGGAGCTGGTGGTGGACGCGGAGGACGCGGCCGGGAGCACGCCGGGCCTGGCGCCGGAGGACGCGCCCCCGGGCGACGGCGCGGCCCAGGCCGCGGGCTACGCCGAGGTCTACGACTCGGTCAAGTTCAACGACTTCACGCTGGCCTACGGCCGCATCCTGGACGAGAACCGCTACGACAAGAAGGCGGGCGATCCCATCACCTTCGAGGAGTGGGATCCGCGGACCGGGAAGCTGCGCTACCCCGCGCGCGTGCTCGAGCCCGGCCAGTACGAGTCGTTCCGCTTCGCCAGCACCTTGCGCAACCGGATCGAGCTGGAAGTGCGGGCGCTGCCGGTGAACGCCGGAACCGTGCCGCGCGTGCGCGAGTTCGTGCACTGGCTGCTGGAGCAGGCCGAGCACGAGCCGGCGGCGTACGCGCACGCCGAGCGCCTGGGCCGGCGCGCGGTGGAGCTGGCCGCGGACGACCTGGAGAACTGGCTGACCCTGGGCGAGGTGTGGGAGCGCGCCTTCCGCTTCGACGAGGCCTTCGCGCTGTACGCACAGCTGGCCGGCGTGCCGCTGCCCGCGGCCGCGCCGCCGCTCGGCGTGGCCGTGCCGCACGGGCGCTTCCAGCGCGCTTCGGCGCCGCAGGTGCGCATGGCCCTCATCCTGCGCCGCCTGGGCCTGGACGCGGAGTCGGAAGCGCCGCTGCGCGCCGCCGTGGCCCTCAACGACGGCAGCCCGCTGGCGCCGCTGGAGCTGGGCGCGCTGCTGGTCGACAGCGGCCGCGGCGGCGAGGCCGTGCCGCTGCTCGAGCGCGTGCGCAGCCTGGCCGAGCGCGGCAGCGTGCAGGCGCAGCGCGGCCTGGACGTGCTCGCGCGCGCGTACCTGCAGCTTGGAAGATACGCCGACGCCGGGGCGGCGTTCCGCGACGCGGCCCGGGCCGCGTCGGCGGAGTCCGGGACGGCGGACACGCGCCGCTCGGCCCGGGCCGGCGCCGTGGCGGCGTCGTACCTGGCCGGCGACTTCGCGCCGGCCGCGCAGGAGGCCGCCGACGCCGTGGCCGAGCTGGGACCGCAGCCGCAGCTCCTCTACCTCCGCGGCATCTGCGCCGCCGCCGCCGGCGCCCCGGCCGGAGAAGTCGTGCGCGATCTGCGCGCCGCCGCCGCGGCCGCGCCTCTGGACGCGGCACCGGCCCTGGTGGCGCTGGCGTTCTGGCTGGACCGGCTGGGGCACGGCGAGCAGGCGGCGGACGCCCTGGGCCGGGCCATGGAGCAGAATCCCGCCTACGGCTACGGCTTGTACCTGCGGGCGGTGTTCGCGCGCCGCGCGGGCGACCTGGAGTCGGCGCGCGCCGACCTGCGCGCGCTGGTGGGCGCCGCGCCCGAGTGCGCGGCGGCGCTGGCGGAGCTGGGCTGGCTGTACCACGAGGAAGGGCGTTATCCCGCCGGCGAGGTGGCGCTGCGCCGCGCCGAGGAGCTGGCTCCGAACGAGCCCGGCATCGTGACGCGCCGCGCCTTCAACCTGCTGCGCAGCGGCGACCTGGACGGCGGCCGGGCCGCGCTGCAGCGCGCCATCGCGCTGCGCCCGGACCTGTACCCGGCGCGCAACGCCCTGGCCTGGGCCGCGTACGCCGAGGGCGATCTCGGCACCGCCGTGGCCGAGTTCAGCGAGGTGGCCGACGTGCTGCTGGATCAGCCGGAGCACCCGCAGCTGCAGTTCGCGCAGTCCTGGCGCCAGCGCATCCAGGCGCACGCTCTGCTGCAGCGCTGGCAGGACCGCTTCGATGGCCGCCTGCTGCAGCCGCAGTGGGACGCGCAGACGCTGGCGCGCGCGGGCGTGGAGCCGCGCGTGGCCGACGGCGCCCTGCGCATCCAGGGCCAGCACAGCGGCGAAGGAGCCACACGTGTGTTCCGCCCCATCCGCGCGCTGGACTTCCGCGCCTTCAGCGCCGAGCTCAGCGTGGGCGCCGAGCACAAGGGCGACGCCGGCGTGCTCGTGGCCCTGGAGACCAAGGGGACGCCGCGGCGCACGACCTGGGCCTTCCGCGTGCTGCGCGACCGCGAGGGCGCGCTGCGCTGGCTCATCGAGCACGGCAATGCCCCGCCCGAGGGGGGAGCGCTGCAGCGCAGCCTGGCCGCCGGCCAGCCGCTGCGCGTCGCCTTCCACCTGGACCGCGAGCCGCGCCCGCCGGTCCTGACCGTGACCGCGGACGGCCAGGAGGTCTGGGCCGGCCCGGTGCCGGCGCTGGTTTCGCCCTCCGGCGAGCTGGCCGTGGGGGCGTACGCGGAGACGCGCCTGCCCCTGCCGGTGGACGTGAGCCTCGACAACGTCGAGCTGGTGTACGTGCAGCCCCAATGAGCCCCGCCATGCGCCACCGCCGCGCCGGATTCACCCTGATCGAGCTGATGGCCGTCCTGCTCATCATCGGCATCCTGGTGGTGTTCTTCACCACCAGCGGCATGGGCCTGCTGCGCGACACCAAGCGGCGCCAGGCCGAGGCCCAGATGACGACGCTGAGCTCCAATATCCTCGAGTACCGCAGCTTCAGCGGCGATTTTCCCAGCGACCGCCTGCCGCCGGGCGCCGGCGACAACGGCCTGAACAGCCCGGCCGAAGCGCTGTACGTGGCCTTGTTCGATCCCCGGTACAGCGGCCAGGCGCCCAAGCTGGAGTGGCTGGTGAACACCGACAACGACGCCACCGCGCGCAGCCTGACCAGCCTGCCGGAGCGCGAGCTGTTCGAGATCGGAGACCCCTGGGGCAACCCGGTCCTGTACTTCGACTACCGCCGCTACGCGGAGACCGAGGCCACGGTGCACGCGGGCCCCGAGGGCGAAGTCAGCGAGCAGCGCGTGCGCCCGCGCAAGAGCGTCAAGACCGGAGCCTGGCACGAGCCGAACGCTTTCCAGTTGCTGTCCGCCGGCGAAGACGGGGTCTTCGGTACCGACGACGACGTCGCCAACTACACGGAATGAGATGCGGCGGGCCGGCTTCACCCTCCTGGAGCTGTTGTTGATCATGGCCTTGCTGGGGGTGTTGCTCGGCCTGGGCGCCTTCGGGGTGGACCGCGCCGGGCCCGGCGCGCGCGGCCTGGCCGCGACGCTCGGCACCTTCCTCACCACCAGCCGCGACCGCGCGCGCGCGAGCGGCCAGCCGGTGCTGGTCGAGATCCTGCCTCCGGGCGCGGAGGACCAGCCGGCCCGCATCGCCCGCTACGTCTACCAGCCGGCGATCGCCGCCTCCTTCGAGCCGCGCTGGCGTGAGCGCGAGGACCTGGCCGGCCCGGTGCCCTCCGTGGCCGACCCCGCACGCGCGGCGGTGGGTCGCGTCGGTGCGGCCCTGGACCTGCGCGAGGGCGGAGTGGTGGCGGTCCAGGGGCGCGGGCGGGGCGCGCGCGCCACCTACGGCTTCAGCCTCGAGCTGGACGTGTACACGGAGGCGCTGGCCGCCTGCCGGCTGCTGGACTGGCCGGAGCTGCTGACCGTGGAACTGCGCCGCGACGGCAGCGTGGTGGCGCTGCTGCGCGCCGATGCGCGGGCCGGGGCGGGCGCGGTCCAGCTCCAGTCGGAGCCGGGCGCGCTGGAGCCGGGGCGCTGGCAGCACCTGCGCCTGACCGCCGCCGAAGGCGTGGCCAGCCTGCTGCTCAACGGCAAGCCGGCGGCCGCCAGCGCGGCCAGCGCCGTCTGGCCCGAACCCAGGGGAGCGCCCGTGCTGGGCGATCCGCAGGGTCGCTTCAGCGGCCTCATGGACGAGTTCATCCTGTGGGTGCGGGCGCGCGAGGAAGGCCCCGCTTTTCCCCGGGGCGTCACGGCGCAGATGGATCCGCCGCAGGTGCGTTTCGACCGCGAGGGCCGGCTGGACGCGCAGCATGTGCGGCCCGTGACGGTGCAGATCCTGCAGTTCGACCTGCCGGTGGACCGTTTCGTGGTCGGCCGCTTCGCCGAGGAGATGCAGCCGTGAGGCGCGGCGCCGCCCTGGTGGTGGTGCTCCTGGCGCTGGCGCTGCTGTTTGCTCTGGGCGTTCCGTTCCTGTTCCTGGGGCGCATCCGCAGCGAGGCCGCGCGCGACGGCTACGACGAGGTGCGCGCCCGCGTGGCGGTGGAATCGGCCACGGCCTACGCGGTGCACAGCGAGGCCGACAGCCATCCGGCCAACGACCCGACGCCGCTGTGGGACGCGGCCGCGGAATGGAACCCGGCGCGCGCCGGCGTGCTGCCGGAGGCCCTGGGCGAGGATTGGAACGATGGCGGCCAGTCCTGGGGCCTGGAAGTGGAGGCGGTGCAGGCGCGCGTGTCGCTGGCCAGCGCGCCGCTGTGCCTGCTGCAGAACCTGGTGGCCCCGTGCTTCATCAGCGAGGACACGGATTTCCGCGCCAGCGAGCTGCCCGCGACCGACACGTCCGGTTTCCCGGACCAGGGCCTGCTGTGGATCAACGGGCAGGTGGTTTCCTACGGCGGCCGGCGCGACCAGGCCTTCCAGGAGGTGGCTCCGGCCAAGGAGCCGCCCGAGGACCTCACGGCCACGCGCTTCCGCGAAGGCTACACCGTGATCGACTTGCGCGTCTACAACCTGGCGCTGGCGCGCATGCGCGACGGGCGCCACCAGCCGCCGGAATTCCTGGGAGACCTGTTCCAGGTGGACGTCACCGGCGCCGGGCTGCTGCCGGAGGCGGCGCGCGCGCGCCTGCGGCGCCTGTGCACGTACCGCAGCGGCGCGTTCGGAGCGGCCGAGTGGCAGCCGGCGGTGTGGCTGGCGCAGCCGCCGGACCCGGACACCCCGGAGCTGGTGAGCATCACCGACGGCACCGGCATCAGCCGCGGCACCATCCTGCGCTTCCTGCCCGAGTCGGGTCCGCCGCTGGACAGCTTCGCGCTGCTCAAGGGCGGCGTGGCGCTGCTGCTGCCCGGCGCGCTGCCGCAGGACTTCGAGCCGTACGCGACGCGCGTGTACCCCTTGTGCCGCGAACCGGTGGACCTCAACAGCGCGCCGGCCGAGATCGTGCATGCCCTGGCGCTGGGCCTGCGCTGGGGCGGGCCGCCGCCGCTGCACCCGCAGGAGGGCCGCGGACTGTCCGGAAGCGCGTCCAGCGACTGGATCAGTCCGCGCAAGGCGCGCGAGTTCGCCGGGCGCGTGCTCGCGGCCCGCCCGCTGCACGGCCCCGACGACCTGTGGGAGCGCGTGCTCGCGCCCATGGTCGACGGCGGCGTGCTCAGCGAGATCGAGGCCTACGCCGTGCACCTCAACGGCCTGGATCCCAACGACGGGCGCCTGGACCAGAGCACGCTGCCGTACGGCTACCGCAGCGGCGACCGTTACCTGCAGCGCGTCAACGCCGCCGTGCGCTCGCCCACGGGCGCGACCTTGTCCCGCCATTCCGCGCGCCAGGAGGTGCAGTGCGCGCCCGGCGGGCCGCTGCTGCGCCTGTGGCGCACGCAGGTGGAGTTCGAGGAGGCCGGGCGCTACGGCCGCGGCCTGCACGGCGTGGTGACCCTGCCCTACAACGTGGGCGTGCTGGGCGGCGAGCACGACTTCAGCGATCCGCTGACGCTGCGCACCGGCCTGCGCGCACCGCCGGGGCGCGTGCAGGCCTCCACGGACGAGGAGGAGTCGGGACTGATGCCGCGTCCGGTGCGCGACTTCGAGGACTTCGGCCAGCTCGGCACCGGGCGCACCGAGCATTTCGATTTCGAAGCCTCGCCGCTGGGCTACGACGCGCGCGAGCGCGGCCCGTGGCGCACCACGGTGCTGGAGTGGAACCTCCTCAACCTGGCGAACCCGGCGCCGGCGCCGCTGCCCGCGGGCGTCGCCTCCAGCGCCGTGGAGCCGATCCACGTGCAGGGCTGGTTCGAGATGCCGCCCCAGCTGGCCGATGCCACCTTGTTCGACCTGGCCGGCACCGAGCTGGACCGCTCGCGCGTGGTGGCCGCCATCGTGGGCGGCCAGCTGCTGGTGCGCGGCTACGACAACGCCGGCGACGATCCGCTGGACGAGGACAACCAGGTGCAGGCGGTGGAAGTGCGCGTGGATCCGGCCGAGTACCCGCTGGCCGACCGCTGGCTGCACCTCTCGGCGCTGCTGCGCGGCATCTCGCCGCGCGGCGTGCAGGTGGCGGTGGACGGGGTGCCGCGTGGGCGCAGCAACGTCCTGACCTACCTGACCGCGCCGGTGAGCGCGTTCGTGGCCGGGTCGCCCGACGACGAGATCCTCGTGGAGTCGACGGAGGGCTTCCCGGCGCGCGGCGTGCTGAGAATCGGCGACGAAGTGCTGGAGTACTCGGCCCGCAACGCCGGCTCGTTCGTCACGGCGCGCAGCACCGGCAGCAACGGCTACCTGGGCGGGCGCGCCGCGCGCGAGCCCAGCGACGCGCTCATCAACACCCTGGACACGTCGCACCCGGCCGGCGCGGCCGTGGAGCTGTACGGCTACAGCGCGGTCCTGGACAGCCCGATCCCGCCCGGCGGCGGCCGCCTCAGCGGCGAGGTCGGACCCTGGTCCATGGCGCGCGCGGTCGAAGGCCAGGACGACATCACCTTCACCTTGCTCACGGGCGAGACCCTGAGCCTGGGCACGGGCATCAGTTGCGAGTACCTCGGGCCCGTCGAGCTGCAGCCCGCGTACGCCGGCGATCCGTACTTCGCCCAGGCCTTCCAGAGCGACGGCGGCTTCGCCTTCCTGATCCAGTACGCGCCCACGTACCAGGGCCAGCCCATGCTGAGCGCCGACGGCTGCCGGCTCGGAGGTGTGGAGCTGGTCCAGTACTCGGCGCGCACCGGCACCAGCATCACCCTGGTGCAGCGCTCGGTGCTGGCGTTGGGCATGCAGGGCGCGCCCGAGACTGTGTACTCGGCCCGGCCGGCCTCGTACGTCACCGAGTGGGCCGACTACGTCACCCTGGCGGACGGGACGCCGCTGAACACGCTGCCGGAGTGGGGCGTGTTCGTGATCCCGATCTCGATCAAGGGCACCGGCGTCAGCGACGTGGCCTACCTGCCGGGGGGCGACACGTTCTCGGCCTACGTGCAGCTCACGCACGATGGCGACGACGCGGCCACCGAGTGGGTGCGCTACGACCACATCCAGAGCGGCTGCTTCCTGCGCGACGACTGGGGCGCCGTGTTCGCCGCGTTCAACACCTTCATCCAGCAGCAGGAGGTGGACGTGCCCGACACCCCTCCCGGCCGCGGCCGCGGTCCCGGCGCGGGCGGCCCGGGAGATCCGCCGGGCGCGCGCGGGCCGGCGCAGGGCGAGGGCGCCAGCGACGTGTTCGTGCGCACGCTGGGCGAGCCGCTGTCGGACCGCGACGCCAGCCTGGAGGAGCTGCGCCGCAACTTCGATCACCGCGGCGTGCTGCACACCTACGATCACGCCCACAGCGCCGCGGTGCGGCTGGTGCCGGTGTTCCGCACGGTGCGCGAGCCGTCGCCCTGGTCCGGCTACGTCGGCCGCCTGGACCGCGTGGCGGTGATGCAGCCGGACACCAGCCTGCCGCCGTTCTGGTTCACCGTGCAGTGGGGCGCCGCTCCCCACCCGGACGCGGACGCGCGCGTCCAGCAAGGCGTGACCTACGTGGCGTTCCGGGAGGATCCGGGCCTGGCGGTGGTGGCCGCGGCCAGCCTGCCCAACCTGAACGACGCCGACACCGACGTGCGCGCCTATGCGCGCCTGGTCAAGTTCCCCAGCGGCGAGCGCCCGCTCGACCTGGAGCAGCTGGTCCTGGGCGGCGACGTCAGCGGCGGGGCCGCCGCGTTCGAGGGACGCCTGGATGAAGTCAGCGCGCACACCCTGGTCGGACTGGGCGCGCCGGGCTACGGCGCCGCGCGCGGCGGATTCCTGCTGGAGGACGACATCCCGGACACGAGCGTGGCCGAGATCCGCGTCCATGCCAACGTCATGATCAAGGACGGGCGTGTGATCTACACGCCCAACGCCGGCGACTTCCTGCGCCTGCTGGCGCCGTCCGGCCTGCTGGACGTGGACGGCGAGCGCTTCGGCTACTACGAGGTGGATCCCGCCCTGGGCCTGCTGCGGCTCAACGACAACAGCCGCGGCCTGCACGGCACGCAGGAGCGCGCGCATTCCGCCGGCACCACGGTCTGGATCGTGGACAGCCGGCCGGCGGCGGCACTGGCCGGCGAGCTGACGCCGGGCGACGCCGTGCTGGATCTCACGCCCGGCGCCCTGCCGTTCCCGCCGCAGTCGCTGCTGCTGGTGGAGCAGGAACTGCTGGCGACGTTCTTCCAGCCGGGACAGGATCCCAACCAGCGCGCCATGCCGCGGCGGCGCCCGCGCGAGGACGACACCGACCGCCTGGGCGACGGCATCCTGCGCGGCCGCTTCGGCACCGCCGCGGCCGATCACGGCGTCGGCGCCCTCGCGTACTCCTTCCCGGCGCGCTGGCACGACCGTTACGTGCCGGAGAGCGACGATCCCGCGGGCGCCTGGCTGGAGATCGGGCTGGAGGAGCCGAACGCGCACTGGCGCGGGGTGCAGTTCGAGGCCGAGGTCCCGGACTCGTCCCAGACCGTGCGCGTGCTGGCGCGCGCCGGCACGGCCGCGTGGGAGGATCTCCCCGGCACCGCGGGGCTCCTGCTGTTCGACACCGGCTCCAGCCCCGGGGGCGGCCTGCTGCCGCTGGGACTGAACAGCGACCGCCTGGATCTGCGCCTCAGCTTCGACTGGGGCCCGGGCGCCTTCGACCCGGTCGGCTTCCGCGCGCACGGCTGGCTCAGCGCGCCGCGGCTGCGCCGCCTGCTCGTGGACTACCTGGCCGACGCGCGCGTGAACTGGCAAGAGGAGGTGCTGGAGTGAGGCGGCGCCGCGGATTCACCCTGGTGGAGTTGCTGCTGGCGCTCGCCATCTTCGGCGTGCTGGCGCTGTTCGTGTTCGGCGTGGTGCGCGCCGTGCTGGGCCTGTGGGAGACCGGCGAGCGGCGCGGGCGCGGCGACCTGGAGTTCGCCGCCGCGTTGAACCGCCTGCGCAGCGACCTGCAGGCCCTGCACGCCGGGCCGAGCGGCTGGCTGGTGTTGGACGACTACGAAGCCGCGCCGGCGAGCTCCAGCGAGCCGGCCTGGCGGCTGCCGCGCCTGCGCTTCCTGGCGCGGGGCGAGGCCCTGCCCGGCGACGATCCGGACGGTCACGCGGGCGTGGAGGTGGCCTGGCTGCTGGTGCCGGAGAGTCCCGCGGACTCGCGCCTGACGCGCCTGCTGCGCCTGAGCCTGCTGCAGAATCCCGACCGCAGCCTGGCGGAGGACCGGGTGCTCGCGACCCTGGTGCGCGAAGGCGCCGGCCTCACGGTCCTGGACGGCGTCGCCTGGCTGCGCTGGGAGGTGGTGGACGAGGCCGGCGCGCGCCAGCCCGCCGCGCGCATCGAGGCGCGCCAGCCGTTCGGGTTCCCGGCGGCGGTGGAGCTGAGCCTGGAGCGGGTGTCCGCCGGCGCGCGCGCCACCCCCTTGCGCCTCGACGAGGACCTGGGCGAAGCACCGGGACGGGTGCTCCTGCGCGGCGCAGCACCACTGGTGGTGGCGGAGACCGCGTTGATCGAGCGCGAATGGGTGGCGGTGAGCGGCCGCTTTCCCCAGCTCACCGCCGTGGAGCGCGGCCTGCGCGGCAGCGCTGCGGCCGCGCACCCGCGCGGCGCGACTGTGTGGCTGGCAGAACGCTTTTCCGGCCGCTGCGCCCTGAGCGCCGCCGGACGGAGGCTGCCATGAGGCCCCGGCGCCGGCGCGGCTTCACGCTGGTCGAGGTGCTGCTGGCCATGGCCATCTTCACGCTCGGGATCGCGGCGCTGATGGGCATGTTCCAGTTCGGCGGCGGCATGGAGAGCGAGGCCCGGGCCTACGCCGAGCTGGCGCCGGCGATGGAGGCGGTGGTGGCCGAGGTCAAGGCGCAGGCCTGGCGCCTGGACGCCAGCGGCTCCATCGCCGGCCTGCGCGAATACAAGGGGGTGGAGGTGCCCGGGGCTCCGGGCTACCGTTACGATCTGCAAGCCGATCCCGACGGGGACGCGCCGCTGCGGCGCGCCGTCCTGGTCTTCTACCGGAGCGCCGCGGACAAGCCGGTGGCCCGGGTCGAGTTCCTGCTGCCGCGCCAGGTGCCGGCGTTGCGGCGCCTGCGAGGGGAGGGCTGAACCATGTGGAACCTGCTGCTGATGCTGCTGGCCTGCGCGCCGGCCCAGGACGAGCCGTCCGGCGCCGGCGCCGGCGGTGGCGACGAGATCGTGCGCCTGCGCGACGGCCGCCTGCTGGTCGGCGCGATCACGCGCCACGACCTGGACGGCCTGGAGCTGGTCTCGGCCCGCGATGGCGGCCGCTACGCGCTGCCCTGGAGCGCGCTCTATCCCGGCGAGGCGCAGCGCCTCAAGGACGGCTTCGGCTACCACGACGAGGTGGGAGTGCCGATGGTGAGCGCCTCGCGCCTGCTCCTGCGCAACGGCGCCGAGGAGTTGGGCGTCATCCTGCGCCGCGACGAGCGCGGCGTCGAGCTGCGCACGCGCGAGATCGCCAAGGTCATCCCGCTGGCCGAGCTGGCGGCGCCGCCGGAGACCGTCCTGGTGGCGGCCACGCGCGTGTACACCCCCGAACAGTTCTACGCGCAGCGCGTCACCGAGGTGGCCGCCGACGACGCCCTGGCCCAGTTCGATTTCGCGCGCGAGCTGCAGTCGGTGTTCGCCCTGGAGCCGGCGCAGCAGCACCTCGAGAAGGCGCGCGCGCTGGCCACGGCCAGTGGTGACCAGGCGCTGCTGCGGCGCGTGGACGCCGCCGCCGGCGAGCTGGCCCGCAGCCTGGCCAACCGCGTGGAGGCGCAGGCCCTGGAGGACATCCGCGAGGACATGCACCGGGACCGCTACGCCGATGCCGCGGAGAAGCTGGAGGACTACGAGAAGAAGTTCCCCGGCGGCGCCCTGCGCGGCGAGTTCCTGGACCTGCGCGGCCGCTTCGAGGAGCGGCGCGCCGCCGCCATGACCGCGTTTCTCAACCGCAACTGGTACGACACCGCCGTCAAGTACCTGAAGCGCAAGGCGCTGGAGCGCGAGCTGAGCTTCGACCAGCTCATGGACTACGCCCAGGAGGAAGTGCCCCAGCTGGTGCGCAAGGAGCTGCTGGGGCGGCTGCGCGAGGGCTACGCCAAGGACCTGGCCGAGGACCAGATCGACCTGCTGTGGAAGGAGCGCGTGAGCGCCGGCGCCAAGCGCCACCAGGCGAGCTATGGCTTCGGCACCTGGATCCTGGGCGAGGAGAAGGCGCGCGAGGGCCTGGACGAGAAGAAGGAAGACCAGAAGAAGGACGACGGCAAGACCGCCGAGCAGAAGGAGCTGGAAGAGCGCACCAAGCGCTACCTCGAGAACCTGGAGCGCGAGCGGCGCAAGTCCAAGGGCGGCGAGGAAGGCGTCACTCCGGAGGACTGGTGGCTGTCGGCTTCGCCCACGGAGCGCTTCCAGTGGCTGCTCGCCTACTACGCCGAGTTCTCCGGCGACTACCAGGTAACCAGCAAGGCGTTCGACGCCTGCCCCACCTGCGCCGGCACCGGCGTGGTCCAGGAGGACAGCCTGGTGCCGGGCTCGGGCGGGCAGCAGAGGAAGCGCAGCGCCTGCCCCACCTGTCACAAGGTCGGGGTCAAGCGTGCCGTCACCTTCCGCTAGGGCCGCCGCGCTGGCGCTGGCGCTGGCGGCGGGCTGCGCCGCGGCGCCCCCGCCGCCGCGCGCGCGCCTGCAACTGGATCGTGCCCCCGCCGCGCTGCCCAACATCACCGTGGACGGAGCCGCGCTCGATGCCAGGGCCCTGGCCTCGGCCGCCGCGTTCCTGTTCCCGGAGCAGACCCGCGCCCTGGTGCGCGAGCTGCTGCGCGCCGAGTTCGCGCGGCGCGAGGGCCAGCGCCTGGCGCTGGAGCCGGACGCCGCCACCTTGGAGGACAGCCTGGCGCGGGCCCTGGCCGGGATCCAGGCCACGATGCTGGCGGACGAGGACCTGGAGGCCTGGGCGCTGCGCGTCTACGGCCGCTCCACCGCTGAAGTGACCGCGGCGCTGCGCGATCAGCTGGCGGAGAACCAGCTGTACCAGCTCGTGCTGCGTGCCGACGCCCGCGCGCACGGGCGCGCGCGCGTGGCCATGCTGGTGACCACCGAGCGCGAGCGGGCCGAGACCTGGGCGCGCCAGCTGGCGCTGGGCGCCGATCCGGCGCGCATGGCCGCGGAATCGCTGGAGCGCGCTCCCGGCGGCGGCCCCGTGGTGGCGCCGCTGGCCCTGTACCTGCCGCCGCCGCTGGGCGAGCAGATGGCGCGCGCGCGCGCGGGCGACGTGCTCGGGCCGGCGCAGCTCGCCGGCGACAGCGCCTGGCGCGTGCTGCGCGTGATCGAGGTCCTGCCACCGGAGCGCACGCCGCCGCCGGTTTCCGTGCTGCTGGCGGAGCTGGCGGCGCAGCCGGTCGGACCGCTGGAAGCGCGGGCGTGGTTTGAAGAGATGTGCCGCCGCTATACTGCGGCCGACCGGCTTCCGTCGCTGCAGGCGCCCGGACCGGCGTTCCTGCCCCTTGAGCCCCGCTGACACCAGCATTGCCGCGGACAAGCTGCGCGTCGTGTTCGCGCTCCTGTTCTCCGCGCCCGAGCCCGTGAGCCTGGAACGCATCCGCGAGGTGCTGTACCTGGAGCCGGAGCAGGCGGGCGCCGCCGAGACAGCCAGCCCGCGCGAGCACCTCGCTGCGCTGGAGACGTGGATGGCCGGGCGCGAGCTGCCGCTGCGCCTGCAGCGCGTGGGCGCCGGCTACCGGCTGCTGACCACCGACGACGTCGCCCCGGCGCTGGAAAGCGTGCGCAAGCAGGTTCAGAAGGAGCGCGTGGGCCCGGCGGCGCTGGAAGTGCTGGCTCTGGTCGCCTACCGCCAGCCCGTGCTGAAGGCCGACATGGACGCCATCCGCGGCGTGAACAGCGCCAACCACCTGCGCAACCTGCTGGACCTGCGCCTGATCCGGATCCTGGGCCGCGCCGAGCTGCCTGGCCGCCCGTTCCTTTACGCCACCACCCAGGAGTTCCTGGACCGCTTCGGCCTGCGCGACCTCAAGGACCTGCCGGAGGCCGGGCGCCTGGCGGCGCCGGCCGAAGCCGAGCCGGCGGCGGCGGAAGCCGCCAGCGCAACGGCGCCGGACGGGGTCGAGGATCGCTAGAATCTCCGCCCCGAAGCGGGCCAAGCCAGCCATGAGCCGTAAGGACAGCACGAACCCGGTCCGAGTGGATCCGCATCCGGTCCGTCACGAGAGCCAGACCGAGCGCGAGAAGCGCAAGAAGCGGCAGCGGACCCTGCTGGTGCTGGTCTTCATCTTCTGCCTGGTGACGTTCACCGTCACCTCGGCCATGTCCCAGGTGTTCGGGCGGTGGTGGCAGTGGATCCGCGGCGGCCCCCCGGTCGTGGCCCGGCTGGAGCTGCCGAGCGGCCCGGCCAAGATCGAGCCCGAGGAGTACCGGGCCGCGCTGTGGCTGACCGGCGACCGTGACGCCACCGACGCGGACATCATCGCCATGGCGGTGCTGCGCCGGCTGGCGGACGAATACAGCGTGATCGTCACCGACCAGGAGCTGATCCAGCGCATCGACCTGCTGCTCCGGATCTACCAGATTCCTTATGAGCAGTTGTGGCGCAGTTCCTTCGGCGGCTTCGGCCGTCCGACGGACTTCGAGGAGCACCTGCGCGAAGTCATGCGGGTCGAGAAGGTGGCCGGACTGCTGTCCAAGTCCGCCGTGGTGACCGCCCCCGAGGCCGTGGCCGAGTGGGCGCGCCGCCGCGAGGAGCTGCGGGCCGACTACGCCACCTGGGAGGGCAAGGACTTCCTCGAGGCCGCGCGCCAGGAGACGCCCACCGACGAGCAGCTGGCCGCGTTCTACGAGAGCGGCCTGACCCCGCTGCAGCGCTCGCAGCTGGAGCGCGAGGAGGCGCTGCAGTTCGACGCCCTGGTCCTGAGCAGCGACGCGCTGGGCACCGAGGCGGTGCAGGCCTGGGCCGCCGCGGAAGAGCCCACCGAGGCGCAGCTCACCGACTTCTACGAGCGGCAGAAGTACATGCTCTACAGCCGCCCGCTGCCCGCGGAGGGCGAGGAGCCGCCCGCCGACTGGACTCCGATCCGACCGCGCGAAGAGGTGGGTGAGCAACTGGCCAGGGACTACCGCCTGTACGCCGCCGCGGAGAAGCTGCAAAGCCAGGCGGCCGGCGCCGCCGACCTGGCCGCCTTCGCCGCGGAGAAGGGCGTGGAACTGGTGCCCCAGGGCGAGTTCACGGCGCTGTCGGAGCTGGCCGATCTGCCGCGCATCGGTACGCCGAACCTGCGCAGCCTCTACTTCCTCGAGCCGGGGCAGTGGGGCCGCTCGCCGCTGCTCAGCGGCGACCTGGCCTACGTCGCGCGGCTGGCCCAGAAGCGCGAACGCGAGCTGCCGGCGCTGGCCGAGATCCGCGACTCGGTCGTGGACTACTGGCACGAGCAGCGCGCCGACGAGCTGGCCAAGGCCGCGGCCGAGGCCTTCGTGGCCGGCCTGCCGCGCCCGGACGGGGCCGCCGCGGGCGACCCGGTGGTCCTGGACGAGGCCGCCTTCGGCGCCGCCGTGGCCGCCAGCAACCGCCCGGTGCAGGTCCTGGACTGGATCTCGCGCATCGCGCGGCCCACCACCGACCCCAAGTGGGACCGCGAGGAGCGCCTGCGCCCGTGGCTGCGCGACCAGATCGGCTCGCGCCTGGACGAGTACGAGGACGGCCGCGTCCTGACTCCCCTGCACCTGACAGAGCCCTCCATCCACGTGGTGGCGCGCGTGGCCGGACGCCGCCCGCTGGACCCGGCGCGCCTGTGGCCCGGCGAGCTCGAGCTGGCGCGCCGCGAGGGCCTGGCCGAGGCGCAGCGGCGCTTCCAGGAGGAGCAGCTGTCGTACGCCGGGCTCAGCCGCGCCTTCCTCATCGAGCGGGAGCTGGCCGAGGCGCCGCCGGAATAGGCCCGAGCTGTTCGCGGTACTCCGGCACCAGCTCGGCAACTACGGCGCGGACGTCCGCTTCCACCAGCTCGCCGCGGGCGAAGCGCTGCAGGCGCAGCCCGTCGCTGCCGCGAAGCACGGCGGCCTGCTCCAGCTCGCTGCGGCAGGCATCGATCTCGCCGCGGCGCACGGCGGCCAGCGCCAGCAGCAGGTGATGGGCCGAGAGCACGGCGTTGAGGGCGCCGCGGTCGGCGTCCTGGGCCAGCAGCGCGCCCGCCAGCTCCTTCTGGCGCTGCGCCTGCAGCTCCAGCCAGCGCGTGCGCGCGTCGCGCACGGCCGGATGCTCCGGATACACGGCCTCTGCGCGCGCCAGCATGTCCAGGGCGACGGCTTCATCGCCGTCGGGCGCCGTCATCTCCAGCTTCAGGCGCGCGGTCAGTGCGTTCAGGTCGGCGGGGTCGTGGCGCAGTGCCTGCTCCAGGGCGCGCCGGGCCCCGCCGGCGTCGCCGGCCGCGGCTCGTTCCACGGCCAGCAGGTCCGCGGCCACCGTGTCCCAGGGACGCCAGCGCAGCGCGCGCTCCAGGTCGCCGGCGTGCGGCGGCGCGCCCGCTTCCAGGGCGCGGAAGCGCTCCGCCAGCGCCCTCTCGCCCGCGATCTGGGAGACGGCCGGGACCGCCGCCAGCGCCGCCAGCGCCGCCAGGCTCCAGCGCGCCCAAGGCGCCGCGGCCGGCGCGTCCGCGTCGCGCGACCAGCCGAGCAGCACGGCCGCCAGCGCCAGTGACGTCGGGTTGTCCGAGAACGGCGAGCGCACCAGAGCGTGCAGCCCCAGGACCAGCAGGGCCGGGTCGGTCCAGTGCACGCGCCGGCGCCGGCGCAGCAGCCGCCACAGCCCCAACGCCGCCAGCAGCCCGCCGGCGAGCCCGCATTCCAGCAGCAAGAGCAAGGGCTCGTTGTGCGGCGTGTCCGGCCGCGGCACTGCCGGGTCCGTGTAGTTGGCGCTGCTCAGGCGCAACTCCTCCTGCGGCCGCCAGGACGGGTAGTCCACCTCGAAGCGGCCCAGGCCGATGCCGAGCGGCCGCTCCAGCGCGCGCGCCAGGCCGGCGCGGTCCATCAGCCAGCGCACTCTCAGGCTGGGATGGGCATCGTCGGGCGCTCCGTCCGGCGCCGCCGCAGCCGCGTCGGGCGCGGCCGGCACGGCTGCGCCGTACGCCCAGGCCGGACGCAGCGCCAGGCGTGTGGCCTCGCCCGCCAGCAACGCAGCCAGCAGCACGGCGCAGGGCAGCCACTTGCCGCGCTCGCGCGCCACCACCCAGGCCAGTCCCGCCGGCAGCGCGATGCGCGCTGCCAGCACTCCCAGGTTCCCCAGCCAGAACGCCAGCGGCACGTGCAGCAGCAGCACGGTGGCGAGCACGCGCCGCCGCGGCAGCGACGGCGACAGCATCGCCATCCACAGCGCCAGGAACGGGGCGATCACCTCGGCCGCGGCATTGGTGTGGGCGAAGGGCGCGGTCGGCGGCGCGTCCGGCGCCGGCAGCAGGCGCAGCGCGTCGAGGCCCAGGCACAGCGCCACTCCGTTCCAGCCGAACAGCATCAGGCACACGGAGAAGCCGGTGAGCGCGGCCGTCACCGCGGGCGCGTGCGCCGCGGCTGCCGCGACCAGCACCACGCCCGCCAGCAGGGGCGCACGGTCGGCGAGGCCGCCCCAGACGGGCGAACCCGCGCCGGCCAGCGGCAGCAGGCCCAGCACCAGGGCCGCGACCAGCCACGGCGCGCCGGCGGGCCAGCGCAGCTTGCCGGCCAGGGCGCCGCACACGCCGGCGCCCAGCGCCGCCAGGCACAGCACGCCGCCGTCGAATCGGCTGTCGCTGGCCACGAACGGCGACCACAGGAGGAACGGCCCGAGCAGCGCCGCCGTCAGGCACAGGGGCAGCGCGCGCAGCGCGAGCTGCTTCATGCCGGCTGGGGAGCCGCCAGCAGCGCGTCCACGAACTCGCCCGGGTGGAACACCTCGAGATCCTCGAGCTGCTCGCCCAGGCCCACGAACTTCACCGGGAGCTTGAGCTCGCTCCCGATCCCGAGCACCGCGCCGCCCTTGGCCGTGCCGTCCAGCTTGGCCAGGATCAGGCCGGTGACCGGCACGGCCTGCGTGAAGCGGCGCGCCTGCTGGATGGCGTTCTGGCCGGTGGTGGCGTCCAGCACCAGCAGCGTCTCGTGCGGGGCGCCCTCGATCTTGCGCCCGAGCACGCGCCCGATCTTGTTCAGCTCGGCCATCAGGTTGGACTGCGTGTGCAGGCGCCCGGCGGTGTCCACCAGCAGCACGTCCACTGCGTGCCGCAGCGCCGCTTCCGCCGCGTCGTGCGCCACGGCCGCCGGATCGGCGCCCGGCGCTCCCGCGACCAGGTCCACGCCCACGCGGCCGCACCAGATGCGCAGCTGCTCCACCGCCGCGGCCCGGAAGGTGTCGCCGGCGGCCACCAGCACGCGGTTGCCGCGCCGCTGCAACCAGGCCGCCAGCTTGGCCACGCTGGTGGTCTTGCCGCTGCCGTTGACGCCTGCGATCAGGACCACGGTCGGGCCCTTGGGGCGCAGCGGCAGCGGATCGCCTTCCGGTCCCTGCACCAGGCCGCTGAGCCGGCCGCGCAGGTACTCAGGCAGCTCCTTCGGTCCGGCCAGGCGGCCGCCGCGCAGCTGCTTTTCCGCGTCGGCCAGCAGCTCGCCGGCCAGCGGCCCGACGTCCGCCGTGTACAGGATCTCCTCCAGCGCCTCCAGCGACTGCGCGGTGGAGGTGTCGCCGCCGAGCCGCCGCAACGCGTGGGCGATGCGGTTGCGCGTGCGGCTGAGGCCCTCCCGCAGCTTGCCGAAGACCACGGTCTAGGCTCCTGCCGGCGGCGGCGGAGTGGACGCCGGCGGCAGCCCGGGGCGGCGCGGGCGCGGGCGCGGCCGCGGCATCGGCACGACGGCGGCGGCGTTGGCG
>SHNF01000008.1 GCA_004295085.1 Planctomycetota bacterium
GTGCGCAAGCCTCCGACTCCGCCAGCCCTGCCGGCGGCCGTCTGGATCAACCCGCCGCACCGGCAATCCGTCGCGGCGCTTCAATGATCTCAACCCCGAGCTGTCTCAAATCCATTGACAACTACCGCAAATGCGCCAGGAAGTACCCGAGTTCAAGGATGACGTTCTGCCGAGCGCGCGGCTCTAGCTGAGCATTCCTAGGGCCCCCGACGTCATCATCGGTCATCAAGATAATTGCGAATGTGACTAGCTCGGCCTCATCGATGAACTTTGTGAGGAGGTGTCGTCCCATATTAGGCTGTTCATGGAGGACGATCCCCTTCAAGCCGATACTCGACAGAAATGAGACAACCGCAGTTCTCGCAGATTCATTTTGGCCATGCACGACGAATACCCGATTCGGAGATCGGTTGGCCGACTCTTCATTCCTGCCGACTGACTGAGCCTCACTGACTGGCCCGGATATCCGGGATCGCTCGGCAGCCGGCTCTGCTTCAAGAGTCGAGGACGAGGCCTTGCGTATGATGAACGCCGAGAATAATGAGTTCTCCGCGGTGGTCGCGGTTGGATGTTGTAAAGCGAATTGAAGGATGGCGTTGGCCCGATCCCGTCGACTCCCGATTCTCGGATCAGCAGCCAAGCCATCTACTCCGGCCTCTAGCAAGAAGTCGTCGATCTTGGTGTGGCTCCAATCTGTGATCACGTCCCGGGCTCTCATGAGTTCCGATCGTGCCGGAGCCGGCAGCGGCTTGTTCTCGAATCGGGCAACCGTGGTATCTTGAAACGCGTGGCCAGCCTCACGAAGAACCGGAAAGAGGTAGCGGTCTTTGATAGCCAAGTGATTCCGAGTGAATTCAAACTGACCGATGTCGAGGTCGGTCCGCAATCTCCAAAGAGTGTCATTCAGGATCGGAGAATCACACGGAAAGGACTCGACGACGATCTTGATGTCTGATCCCGACTCCTCGATGGCTGTTATCTGCGCGACATGGGCTTCTTCCTTTCCGCGACCCTCCTGCATTAGGACGCATGGCCAAGACTTAATGCATTCGATCGCTTCTTGCGAGAGCGCCTTCAGCTGAAGCGAGATCGAAGCGCTGGTGTACTCGAGGAAGCGGCTACTGGAGACCTCGAAGGTCCCTTGCGCGCGTTCCTCGACCTGATTCGATACCAGCAAGCTGTACACGGATTACGAACTCCTGGCGTCCTGGTGATGGGGCTGGTGTTGCCTAACGCTCGGCATCAGCGGCAACGGGTGCTTCCTCGATCAACTGCTGTCATTGGTAGTGTAGCGTCCGTTTCCGGCGTCCCTGAGAGGCCGCCGCTCCTTACGCCGCCGGCCAGCCGACATTCCCCAGTCCCCCCCTTATCCCCAGCACCAAGCTGCCGCCCTGCGGCTTCGTTTAACTGAGGATAGGGCACCCAATCACTTCGTGGCGAACTCGACGCTTTGACCAGCCTGCGTGCTTGTGCGCCTGGTGTGGTATCTTCGCGCTGCGGCGCAGCGTCTTCGCTCTAGTCCCGTTTGGGCAGCCGGCGCAACCGTGTACCTGTAGCCTTGGCAGCACGGACATCGCACGTAGGCGCGGCTCAAACGTAGCTCGATTTCGCGTTCTACCTCGGACCGATTCGCAGGGGTCACACCAAGTTCACACTACCACCTGCCGTTCCGTACCGACCTCGCTCAAAAGCTATTACCTGGGTACCGCATGTTTCGCGCCTGGACCAGAGTCTCTGGAGGTAGGGATACGGAGTGCCGCTCGTTGGATAGACTGAAGCCTCCTCCCTCCAAGTCCAGGCCGCGGCAGCCAGCATGCCGCAAGGCCTCGCCCGTCTCGCGCGCCTGGCACTTCGACTCTACCGCACAGTGTGATCCTCGAACAGGAAGCCCAGAATGCAATCCTCCCTTACGTGCTCAAGGTCTCTTCAGATCGGCCAGTTCCTGGCCTTCCTGGCGACGTATCAACTACTTGTCCTCAATCTGCATGCACAGTCGTGCGGTGGGGAGATCGATCAAATCTACCGGTTGGATGCCGTTGTTGGAGTCGATGAACTGGGCCACGCTGTTTCCTGCGCGGGCGATGTCAACGGCGACGGGTTCGACGATCTGATTGCTGGAGCCCCATACTCGAGTCCAGGCGGCATGACGCTTGCTGGATCTGCATTTGTCTATTCAGGACCGACCGGTGCGCTCTTGTACAGCTATGATGGCTCAACGACTCAGGCCTTTTTTGGCATCTCTGTTTCCGGTGTGGGCGACGTGAATACGGATGGCTTTGACGACTTCATCGTGGGTGAATCGCAAAACTCCAACGGAGGTTCGGCATTCGTCTATTCCGGCATGACCGGCGCCCTCCTCTACCGCTTCGACGGCCAGTCTGTAGGCGATAGCTTTGGATGGTCAGTGTCAGGCGCAGGTGATGTCAACGGAGACGGTGTTCCCGACCTCATTGTCGGCGCGCGCTACGCGGATTCATTGGGAGCGTTCAGTGACGCGGGGTCCGCATATGTTTTCTCCGGTGCAACAGGGAATCGGCTCTACCGGATTGATGGCCAGAACAATAATGCTTCCCTGGGCTGGTCTGTCTCTGACGCTGGAGATGTCAATGCTGACGGGTTCGCAGACTTCGCCGTGGGCGCGCCGAATGCGGTGGTCCCGATGGGTGGAGCATTCCCCCGGCCCGGCTCTGTCTTCGTGCATTCCGGAGCCAACGGAAGTCTCCTGTATCGCCTCGATGGAGAGGATAATGGCGACGATTTCGGGATCGCGGTTTCTGGCCTAGAGGACATTAGCAATGATGGGTTCGACGATCTCGTCATCGGGGCATATAGGGCAGATCCCAACGGGCTCACGTACGCAGGCTCTGCTTACCTTTATTCTGGCGCAACAGGGGTCCGGCTACAGCGCTTCGATGGAGACAATGCATATGATTACTTCGGAGGTTCCGTCTCCGGAGCGGGCGACGTCAACGGGGATGGCTTTGGCGACTTCCTAGTAGGGGCAGACCATGCCGACCCGGGTGGTGCCTCGGGCGCCGGCTCAGTCTTCCTGTACTCCGGAGCTGCCGGATACCTTCTGGCTCGCCTTGATGGCGAGCTGGCGGGCGACGAGCTAGGTGCATCCGTCTCCGGTGCCGGGAACACAGATGGAGATGGGATCGAGGACATCGTGGTTGGTGCGACCGGAGTGGGAGGAGGTGCCGTCTACCTCTATGCTTCCTTCGCGCCATTCCTTCATACGGATGCCTACTCCATCTCCGCTGTGACCGGAGGCAGGGTGAACTATTTCATGGACTTCCCTGACAGTGAGGGTGGCGTTCCTTATGTTCTTCTCGGCTCCTTGACCGGGACTGGCCCCTGGTCCGTTGGTGGCGGTTGTATTCCGCTGACGTTTGACGCGTTCACGCAGCGCATGGCGAGCACGCCGCCGCCGATCTTCAGACATTCGGCTGGCACACTCGGCGCTGGTGGAACAGCTCTGGCTTGGATGGATGTCCCTCCTAATTGGCTGTCGGGTTACGTCGGCGTCCGGCTGTGGTTCGCTGCTGTCGCCTACGTCTCCTCCATTGGCCTGCACTACACGTCTGTGGCCGTTCCCTTGGACATCGCCCCTTGAGGTGCGCCGTCCCGATGTATCTACCCCTGGGCGCAGTCGGTGCCAGGTAGCTCCGTGAGCAGATGGCCCTGCCAGCAAGATACTGACCGTGCGCGCCACCGAGTCTCTGCCGCACTTGAATCGACCGGCGCTTCCTCCATCAACCGTTGTCTTGCCGCAATCCTATCCCACGACCCAAGCCGGACCGCCCCCTCGGACAGCCCGGCTCCCTTGCACGCCCCTCAGCTCAGCAATCCTTCCCCGTCCCGTCATCGATGGCGATGACCTCGGCGCCCTCCTCCACCTCCATCCGGCTGCCCGGCACCGTCACTCGCCTGTATTGCTCGGCGTAGATCCATCCCTAGCCGTCGATTTCCTTGCACGTCGATCGGGGAGGCAGAGTTGATTGATCGCGACTGGCGTCTCTGTCAGAATGGCGGGATGCTTCACGCTGGAGTCGATGATTGCGCGAGCGGGCCGTTTCGAGGCTACGGTTGCTATGTCCTTGGTGAAAGAGCATGGCAAGACCTGGTCACCGACGCGCGTGTCTTGCTGGCGAAGAATGGCCTCAAGGAATTCCACGGTAGGACAGCGGAATTCCCCTCACAGGAAGCAGCCTACCGCGAATTCGTAGGCTTGCTAAAGGCAGGCTTGGAAGCAGAGGGTGGCTACGCGACGTTCCAGCTCTGTCACAAGGATGCTTACTCCACGATCTTCAGCGAGTTCGCACCGCGTGTGGTCGGCGGTATTACCAGTGCACTAGGACATCCAGGCTCCCCTGGCATTGATTGGCTAAAGTCAAGATGCCAGCCGACGTTATGGATGGCAGTTCAGTTCAAGGACTTGCCTGGCAGCCATTCCTCCAGTATCCAGTTGGAAGTCGACCCAAGCGATCCGGCTGATACCACAGCCGTAAACGAGCAAGTCTTCTTGACCGGCACAATGGGAGCCCTTGCGATGTCTCGAGGTGATGCTCTGGCGAGAATCGGCACCAGCTATGGTGCGCAGCTCCATTCATCCGGAACGGTGATCAAGAGTGTCGCCTACCCGGACTCTCTCGCCAGCATTCTCATTCAGGCTGCTGATCTGATCGCCAACTTCGGCGTCGCCAGCATGAAGAAGCACCTGCGATGCAGCGGCGACACCCTTACTGAAACCACCAAGTCGCGACTGTTCGACGCGCTCCTTCCAGACGCTCCTCCTTCATGGTATTGGCCAAACCTCCGCTCAAGCCTGACGGTGAACCACAAGAACGAGCTCGCCGGTGGTGCAGGCGCAGTACTGCCTCGGCTCAGAATCAGCGCGTAGAGAACCATTGGTGTAGGAACGAGCGGAAGCCGGGTCGCCCTATTCCGTATTCCTACGCCATTCCGTCGATCACGATGATCGCGCGCCTTTCGCGAAGTCCGTCCGGCTGCCCGGAACGTCTCTCTCGCCGCCCCGTCAAGCTGGACTACCGAGACGGAATGGCAATCACGCCGAGGTCAGTTGCCAGGCCTCCTCGAATGCCCGCCGCCGACTCCAGTGCAGCGTCATCCACCCGCGCCCGGTAATACCCCGGCAGCAGGTTCTCGACCGTGACGTCGCGTTGGCCCTCCACCCGCAGCCGCATGACTGAAACGCCGGCCAGCGGGTCACGGTTGCCTGTGGTCGGTCCCTGGTAAGGCTGAAGCGTCAGCACGTGGCTGCCAGGCGTCGCCACCGTCAGCCGTAACGCACCAAGCTCCTGCGCCGCGGGCAGCCGGATCGACCACTCCGTGTCCAGGTCCGCGAGGTCAAGCGGCCCGCAAAGGGCGAGCACCTTCCCGTTTTCTCCTGAGACCACCGCGAACCAGCCCTGCCCTTCCAAGGGCACGCCCTCCATGATTCCCGTGCCGTCCGCGTCCAAGACGACCCGCCGGTAGCGCGAGCCGTAGTCCGGCATGAAGTGGGCATCCAGCAGGCCGCTGGAAGCGAAGGCACCGTAGACAACAGCACCCGCCGGCCATTCGGCACCTGGCAGGACGTGGATACGCAGCTCGCGCTCCGGCACGAGGACCACATCCAGCTCGGAGGCGCACTCCTCAGCAGCGGGCACGAAGCCGTAGTACTCCGCCCGACCAGCCTGGGGATGTTCTGCAGCCAGGCGGACCGTCGCCCGGCACTGCCCGGCGATCCCCTCCACGACGGCATCAGGTAGCTCTACCCGGTACAGACCCATGCCATCGCTCTGTGCCGTGCCTTCAATTGGCTGCAGGCCCTCGACGACTGGATCCACGATGTACTGGATGCTCGCATTCGCGACTGGCGCCCCCGTCCGATCAGAGACCCGCCCGCCAATGACGCCGTACGGCGCGAGCCACACCGTCCAGTCCGGGTCGCTGCGGCGCAGCACCTGTCGCTTCCGGGCGTAGCCGTCCGCGATCACGACCAGGTTTGCGTGCTCCCAGTCGAGAAGCAGGACTTGCCCCTGCTCGTCGGTCTGCCCCTCGATGCTGGCGTAGCCGAAGCACTCCACTCGAGCGGCTGGGCTGGCTCCAGCCGGCAGACTGCAGCCGATGGCCTCGTGGACGCGGGTGTTGTTGGCGTACACGTAGGCCCTCGGGACAGGCAGACCTGTGGTCAGGTCGAGCACGTGCAGCGGGCGGATCCAGGCCTTCCGTAGCCGAAGCGTCACCTCGTTGGCGGACGCCAGGACGCCACGGACCTCCACGGCCTCGTACTCGAGCCGGCCGCCAGCCAGGATGTCAAGAGCCACGTCCGCAGCGACGCCATCGAAAACCGCGACGCCGTCTGGACCCGTCACCTCAGTGGCGACATGCGCTCCACGAGACGGCGCCTCGGTCATCGGGTTCCAGGCTGAACGGCTGAGGTGGACCCGCATCCCTTCCAGAGCCTTGTCGCCCGGTTCGCTCACGACCCGCACCCGGAGCGCCGTGGAGGGTACGAGATCGACCCAGACGACCGTCTCCTGGCCTTCCAGAACCTCGACAGCCTCGCTGGTGCCGACGCACCATTCCTGGTCGGCGGACTCCAGGGCGAACGTCCCTCCGAGGGGCAGCTCGAACCGCCAGACCCCTGGAGCTTGCATCTCTCCAGTCTCAGCCCCTTCGCTGACGGCCTTCCAGGGCATACCCATGGAGGTCCACATGCGCCCCGGGCCCGGCGCATCCGCCCAGGCCACCAGCCGCAGCGCTCGCAGAGCCGTCTCCGGCGGACCCCGGCGGATCTGGGCTATGAGGACGGTGTCGGAGAAAGGCCTCCGCTCGGGGACTGGCCAAGGCGAGGTACCGGTTCCAAGCGCGGTCCGTGATGCCTCCAGGACGCCCTCGCTCCTCATCGCCGGCAACGGTCCAGCAACCGCCGACGGATCCTCGTCTTGCCGGAGGCCCGCCTCGCCGCGAGCCACCCTGCTCCTGCTCCAGACGAGCAGTAGGGCCCCGGCCAGGACGACCAGGGCCCCGAGTGTTAGGTAGGTTCTGCGGGCGCTCAGCACGCGGTCACGTGAACGGCGCTGGAGCAGACTTCTTCACTGCGGCAGTCACGGATGGTGTTCCCGGAACCGCCTGCTCCCATGACAATCGTCCCGCCCTTGGTGATGACTCCGCCGCCCGCACCTCGGATCTGAAGCTCCTGGCTGCAGGTCGTGTACTGGATGCAGATCATGACCTCGATCGTGTCCCCTTCCGGGAAGCCGGTCTGCGGG
This sequence comes from Planctomycetota bacterium, assembly GCA_004295085.1. Taxonomy (GTDB): domain Bacteria; phylum Planctomycetota; class UBA1135; order UBA1135; family UBA1135; genus SHNF01. The sequence goes on from SHNF01000008.1 coordinate 7,281, forward strand.
GAATTGTTGGGTCCAACCAGGTCGCCGTCGTCGTTGCAGACCTCGCCGGACACCGAAACCAGAGTGCAGTGAGGGTCGCCGCCCGGGACCAACTCGACCGCGAGTGATCCCATGGGGTCATTGGGCGACGTAGAGTCGTGTTCCTCCATCTCGCCCTTCGCGCCGCGGAGGGTCTCGCCGGGCGCGGTGCAGATCTCGTACTCGTAGCTGATGGTGCAGCACTGGCCCTCGGACAGGCAGGGGGCTCCGGAGCAGTCGCCGATGCTGGTGCCGCCAGAGGGCGGGAGCAGGGAGCTCAAGAAACAGGCAAGAAGCTGGATCGGGTTCATGGTGTCTCCGTTTGGGTTGATCGAACGACGCGGCGCGAGCGCAGCGTCAACGAAGACACCGGTTACCAGCGGCGGCGCAAGGGGTTCAAGCTGAACTTGGGAATAGACTTATCTCTATACTCACAGGTCGCCCAAAGCGGAGGCAGCCGCTATGCTCTCCCACATGCGGCCGGCAAGGAAGCCATCGATGGAGATTGGACAGGCGAACCGAAACCAGCAGGTGCTGGTGCGCAGGAGTAGTCAGCGGAGCTCTACACACCCGTTCGCGAAGGTCTGGATCATGCGGTGCCAGGGATGCGATCAAGAATACGGCTGCAACAGTTGCGACGCTCACCTTCGCCAATGCCCCAACTGCTCGCCACGTGCAGCTCGTGCTGAGCCCATCTGAGCTTGTCTTTCGATATCCGGATGTTTCCTGCCACCAATGGGACCTTCTGAGTTCGCAGCGAAGTGGAGGGGCAGCACGCGCACAGAGCGCGCTGCGGCCCAGGAACATTTCATTGACCTCTGCCAAATGCTCGGTGTCCCCACGCCCAATGAAGACCCGACAGGGGATTCCTACGCTTTCGAGAAGGGCGCGGAGAAGGTAGGCGGCGGCGACGGGTTCGCCGATGTGTGGAAGAAGAGGCACTTCGCCTGGGAGTACAAGGGCAGGCGAAAGAATCTAGACGACGCCTATCAGCAGCTCCTTCAGTACCGCGAAGCGCTCGAGAATCCTCCGCTCTTGGTCGTCTCGGACCTTGACCGATTCGAAGTGCATACCAACTTCACTGGGACGGCCAAGAAAGTCTATCGCTTTGCCCTGGCGGACCTTGTGAAAGAGTCTGCGGAGCCGCTCCGCGTCCTTCGGGCCGTCATGAGCGACCCCGAGGTCCTACGTCCGACCACGACGCGACAGGAGATCACGGAGGAGGCCGCCCAGGAATTCGCCTCTCTGGCATTTGTCCTGCGCGGACGCGGCTTCGAGGCGCACCGGGTCGCCCACTTCCTGAACAAGCTCCTGTTCTCCATGTTCGCCGAGGACGCCGGCCTCCTACCGAAGGGCCTCGTGAAGCGCATTGCCGAAGGTACTCGGAACAAGCCCGCAGCCTTTGCTGCCGCACTCGCGGAGCTTTTCGAGAAGATGTCGAAGTCCGGCGGCCTCTTCGGGCCGGAACCTATCCTTTGGTTCAACGGCGGTCTTTTTGACGGTGCTGACGTCATCCCCATGGAGTCGGCCGAGATCGATGTAGTACGACGAGTTTCCGAGTTGGACTGGTCGGAGGTGGAGCCTTCCATCTTCGGCACGCTTTTCGTACGCGGCCTCGATCCGGATCGACGCAGCCAGCTCGGCGCTCAGTACACTGATCGTGATTCCATTCTCAGGCTCGTTGAGCCTGTGCTCATAGCGCCCCTCCGACGCGAGTTCGCGGAGATGCAGGCGCGTATCGAGGCGCTGCTGCCTAAGTGGGAGAAGGCGTCTGCCAAGGGACGCGCCAGCATGAAGCCGGAGAACAATCCGGAAAGAGTGCTACGCGCCTTCCTGGATCGATTGGCTTCCATCCGCGTCCTGGACCCAGCTTGCGGATCTGGAAACTTCCTCTACGTCTCCTTGCAGCTCCTTAAGGACCTGGAACGTGAGGTTATCGACTGGGGCCTGCACACCCTCAAGACGGTGCGCTACTTCCCCAGCGTTGGGCCGCAAGTATTGCGCGGCATCGAAATCAATGACTACGCTGCCGAGCTGGCTCGGGTGACGATCTGGATTGGTGAGATTCAATGGATGCTCGCCCACGGATTCGCCTACAGGACCGACCCCATCCTCCAGCCTCTCGACAACATCGAGTGCCGCGACGCGATCCTTGACCGGTCGGACCCTGGCAACCCACGCGAGCCTAGCTGGCCCGAAGCGGAGGTAATTGTTGGGAACCCACCGTTCTTGGGAGGCAAGCTGCTTCGTTCCATCCTTAAGGATGAGTACGTGGACGCTCTCTTCCGCGTCTACGACGGTCGTGTGCCGCGAGAAGCAGATCTCGTTGTCTACTGGCACGAGAAGGCACGCGCGATGGTTGAATCGGGCGCGACCAAACGAGTGGGCCTGCTCGCAACTCAAGGCATCCGCGGCGGAGCAAACCGCCAAGTGCTGGAGCGGATCAAGGATTCGGGCGACATCTTCCTTGCATGGTCGGATCGGCGGTGGGTACTGGATGGAGCGGCAGTCCATGTCTCTTTTCTCGGCTACGACGACGGATCCGAAGAAGTCCGGATGCTCGACGGCCAGCCCGTTGGAGAGATTCACGCAAACCTGACCGCTGGTACGGACCTGACGCAGGCCCGGAGGCTCAGGGAAAACCTTGGCATCTCATTCATGGGTGACACGAAAGGCGGGCCGTTCGACATATCCGAGGTTGTGGCCCGTCAGCTACTAGCCCAGCCAAACCCCGACGGGCGCACCAATGCGGACGTAGTGCGACCCTGGCTCAACGGTTTGGATGTTACGCGTCGTCCGCGCGGGATGTGGATCGTGGACTTCGGGGTGAGTATGTCAGAAGAGACGGCTGCGCTGTATGAGGCACCCTTCGAAAACGTCCGATGCAAGGTGAAGCCGACTAGGGCAAGAAACAAGCGCGAGGCCTATGCTGCCAAGTGGTGGCTCCACGTGGAACCGCGCTCAGGAATGCGGAAAGCTTTGAGTGGGCTTCCCCGCTACATTGCAACACCGACCGTCGCAAAGCACCGTCTTTTCGTCTGGCTCCCGGCCACCACCCTTCCCGATCATCAACTAATTGTCATTGCTCGTGACGACGACTATTCCTTCGGCGTTCTCCATTCTCGAGTCCACGAACTGTGGGCGCTTCGAACGGGGACGCAGCTAGAGACGCGCCCCCGCTATACACCCACCTCAACATTCGAGACCTTCCCCTTCCCACGTCCGACGAAGGAGCAGGAGGCGGAAATTGCCGCGGCGGCGCAGAACCTTCATGAGTTGCGCGAGGGTTGGCTCAATCCGCCCAACCTCGCGGAAGGCGAGCTGAAGAAACGGACGCTCACCAACCTCTACAACGCACGCCCCACATGGCTTAACCAGGCACACGAGCGAGTAGATCACGCCGTCCTCGACGCTTATGGCTGGCCTCACGGCATCGTGGACGACGATCTACTCGCGCGTCTTCTCGCGCTCAACCTCGAACGGGAAGCAACCTAGCTCAGTCACCGACGGGAGAAGAATCATGACACTGTTCATAGAAAGAGCGCTGTTCGTCGTCGGACCCCAGAGCTCGGGAAAGAGCACTCAACTCCGGTCAATGCAGGTAGATCGCCGCCTACGCGGAAGCGATAGAGGAGAGTTCTACAACATCAGCAACGAACGTCGGCTCTACCTTCGAAGAACGTCTCCGCATGAATCGTGGGAGACCCTCAAGCAGTTCCTCCGTAAGACCAGAGGCAAGATGGTCACCGGTCGCTGGTGTTTTGCGTGCCCTCTCCAAGCTGGCGCTTCCGAACACATGCCTAACGTCGTCGGCACGGTGCGCGGATTCATTCGTGAGTTCCATCCCGAGCGCGTCAGAGTGGTATTTCTCTCACCCACGCGAGATGGCGAGCAGCAGAAAGGCCTCTTTTCGGGGAGCAATTGGTCGCGGAATCTCCAGCGCATTCCCGGCGTGGAGGTTGCGTGCATCGACGCGCGATGGAAGCGGAAAAACGGTCTGCTCCTGGCGGACTTCTTTGACTTCACGTGAGCTTCGAGTGTAGGCTCCGCCGGTCCGCCGTCACGTCTGGACTGCAGCTTACTGAGCGGCGAGGGGCCTAAACACGCCATTCGTCCGTTGGGCGGCAGACGATGCGCTCTACACTAACCACTCAGAGTTGTAGAGTACGCGCTTGAACTGACACCCGAGTCTCCGAGCCCGTTCATGGCCAGATCCATGTTGGGATTGGTACTCATCCGCCGCAAGCGAAGCGCAGAGATCTGCGGCCTGTAGGCCGAGCAAGTGCTTGGAATCGAGCTGCGAAAGTTTCCCTGGCGTGAGTCTGCTGTGCATGTGTGACTGCTGCAGCTCCTGCACACGTTGTGCAATGCGCTTGTGGGCAGCCACGACTGCCTCGTACGCCGGTTCGATTCCCATGTCGAAGACACGATCGGGGGTCAACGCAACCTCCACCGCGCGCACCACGATCAGGCCGGGCTGGAGATAGCGGCCTCTCCGCATGTCCTCAAGTAGCGCAGCTGCAAGGGTTTCCGGATGGCGAGCATCAGCCAGGGCAGCTGCCGTCCTCGCGACAAATTCCCGTGTTTCTCGGAGGCCTTCCATCTCCCATGCTTTGCCCAGGAAGTCATCCGCCTCGACGTGGCTTCCGAGAGAATCGGGATGTGGAGACCGTAGCATACCAGCGATCCAAGCTGGAGTGGAATCCAGGAGCGCTCGCGTCCGAACCTCGAGAGCAAATAGCCTCTGTAAGTGCGGTGGCCAGTTGTGCTCCCACGAGCCCGAGGTCAGGTCAAGGCCGTAGTCACGGAGATGCGGGAACGCGTCAGCGAGCTCCTCCCAACGCTCTTGAGCGTACTGCGCTAAGTCGATGATCAGAATCGTTGAGGCTTGCAGCTTGGCCTGTACAAAGCGAGCAAGTTGGGGATCAGCTTGGAGCGCATCGCGCAGCTGATGCTTAGGCTCAAGAGCGCCAGGAAAGCGCGTACGGTGGAGATCGGCTAGCCACTCAAGATTCAAAGAGTCGGGACAGCGTGCGCCGACGAGGGCCTGACGGATGATTCTCGGACGGCTTCGGTCCGAATGCGTGGTTGTCTCATCCGAGAACGTGCGGGCTCGCATCCCCTTCAGCATGGCAGCCTACGGCAGCCTACGGCAGCCGCGTCAATGTCGCCTCGTCTCATGGGAGGGTGAGCCCAGGAAATTCCTACTCGCCACCACTCTCCACGCGCAAGAAGGCGACACACCTATGCCGCAGGTTTGGCTCGGCGTGATAGCCAAGAGCTTCCAGGTCAGACCGCACCTTGCTGAGCTGTTCTTCGTAACGCTCTTCAAGTCCTCTCTCTCGTAGCCATGGCTTGACGAAATCCTCGAAGTCCGTTCGATACCCTGACGGGTGAAAGTGAGGGTCTACCCGGACTCCGCGCCCACGAACCAGAGCTTGGATTCCCTCATCACCGAACCCCACGAACAGCGGCCCGTCAAGTCTGTCGCCAACGATGCGGTTCGCGACCAAGACGTCGATGTTCTTGCCCTGAAATTCGAACTGCCAGGATTCCAGCTCCTTGTGCATCTCTCCCACGGCGATCTCCTTCGAGAACCACTTGCAACCAGCCGTCCTCAAGCCGCAGGCACTGGGTCCTTCACACGTACCCGCTGATCCAGCCTGCGGGCGATCCTGTGGGCGTCAACCTGGAAGCTCTGGCGCCACCGCTCTTCATCCTGCCCAGCTGGCAGCTTGGCCTCCGAGGCCTTTAGTAGCGCCAGCACTGTCAACGCATCCTCGAGGTTCCGCAGGGAGTCGCCCATGTGCGCCGCGTTGTAGGCCTCACCAATCCCGGCCTGGATCGCGGCTGAGAGTTCCTTAACGTGGAGATCCATGCTTCCATCTTGCAACCGGCGTGCCGGGCCGCCGCTGTCAGTTCGGCAGCACCGACGAACTCTGCCGAGCCCTAACCGTCAGGCCAATCGCAGCAGTTTGGGCGACTGCATTGGCCGGAGTGCCTCGTTCGTGACCTCCCCCATCGGCTGTCCGGCGGCGGCGCCGGCATCACTCCGCAGCATGCCCGCCTCGATCTGCCGGTCGATCCAGATGGCCAGGGCGAGCTGTCGTGCCTCCCTCGACGGGCGCCAGGCGTCCTGGCCTCGATGAGGAACTGTCCGGGGCCGCCTGCGGCTCTTCGCAGGCAGCTCCAGCCGCCCACAGCCCGTCCCAGCTAACATTGGCGCCGAGGTTCACTGCCGCCGCACAGTGTCCTCTTAACGCATGGCGGCCCGCTCATTCCGCCGCATTGACACTGCCTGCGAATGCCTTACACTGGATCCAGTTCAGACACTTTCATCCCAGCATGGAGTGAAGGACATGAAAACGCCCGTTGTGAGAATTGGTGTCGCTCTCTTGCTGCTCTTCGGCGCAGTAGCGTTAACCAGCGCATCTTCCACAGTGCACCGAAATGCCACTGCCCAACCACCCCGCCTGGGTGTTCAAAGTGGCCTCTATGAGTTCCAGCTCCCTAATACTCTGGAAACCATCCTCGTTATTCCTGCAGGCTACCGCTTCATCCTGACCGACTTCTGGCCTCAGAACCTGAGTGCTGACCAGGATGCCTACGTTCAACGCGCAGGTTCTGGAACAGCACAGAAGATAATCCACAACAATCGGATACTTCGATCTGGGTTCGTTTTCGACGAAGGCGACGCTTTCATGGCGCACAGCTATGGGACAATCGACACGGTTGCTTGGTCCGGCATCCTCGAAGAGAAGTAAGGAGACCACCTAGCACATGGCTTTCGCCGGCGTCGCTTTGCTCGACTCGCGAGCTATTCCCCGTCAGGTTAGGAGACTGCGTGCCCAAAAGGCGGCGCGCCGTTTGAGTTCAGCCATGCAAGAAATTGCGGGTCCTGCGCAGCTCGCACCGCGGCACGGCCTCCGAACACTACCGAGCAGTTACTCACCGGCCACTCAATCGCTGGCCAGGAGACGCGAGAATTGCCGCCCGATTAGTGGCTGAGTTTGACCTGCGCCAGCAAAGCCTTCTTCTCCGCACCCGATGCCAGCGCCAAATTCAGGATTTGGCTTATCCTGGCTCTGGTAATGCCCAGCATCCTGGCCGCATGGGCGTCATTCCTCAGCCTCCCCGCCTCGATCTGCCTGTCGATCCAGATTGCTAAGGCCAGCTGTCTGGCGCGCCTGGACGGCCGCCAGACCTGCTCCTCCTGATTCGGAGCCACTCGAGGCTGCCTCCGGCCGTTCCTCGGCAACTCCAGCCTGCCGCTGGTCGTGATCCCGCTCATGCCCCGCCCGCGGCGACTGCGCCGGCTAGATCCTTCCCTCGCCAGCGGATGGTGTAGTCCCGGCTGCGCCTGTCCCAGGCGACTTTCTCGATGAGCAACCCGACCACCTGGTTCCGTTCACGCGGCTCCAGCGCCCCCCATAGCTCGTTCCAGGACGCCAGGGTTGCGCGCACGTGGGCTTGGTCGAGTCCTTCGCTCGCAAGGCTCGCCAGCCGCCCCTGCGCCGCCTTGCGCGCCTTCTGCGCGTCCTGGGCGGCAGCGTCTAGCTCGGCCAGCCGCTTCTGCATGGCGGCCGCCCCCGGAGCTCCCTGTCCGAGCTGGGCCACCAAGCGCTCCTGCTCGTCGATGACCTTCTGCAGCTCATCCTCAAGGCGCTGGATCTCGCACTCCAGGTCGGCCTTCTGCCGCTCCCGCTCAATCCGGGCCGCCTCCATCACGGCCGCGACCAGACGCTCGTCAGCTCCAAGGCCGCGAATCGCCTCCACCACCGCGGTCTCGATCGCGCCGGCGGGCACTCGGCTACCTGGACATGCCGCCGCGCCCTCACGCGAGTAGCGCGCACACTCGTAGTACCCGGTGCGGCGTCCGCCCTTGGCCGAAGTCGCCCGATAGACCATGCCCGAGCTGCAGGCTGCGCAGTGCAGGGCGCCGGCTAGCAGCGCACTCGACCGCTGTCGTGGGACGTCTCCCCGGCCGCGGTCCTGCCCATCGAGCATGGCCTGTACGGCGTCCCACTCCTGCCGGCTGACGATTGCCTCGTGCTGGCCTGCCACCGTTTCCTCCCGCGCCCGCATCAATCCAGCCACTACCGGGGTACGGAGCAGCCGATGCACCGCACCCTTGTCCCAGCGGGCCCCGCCCTTAGTCTTCCATCCTCGGCGGTTGAGGTCCTGCGCCACCGCCGACAATGAGCCCTCGGCGCGGTACAAGCGAAAGATCTCCCGGACCAGCGCGGCTTCGGCGGGGACCACGATGAGCTTGCCAGCCTCCACGCGGTAGCCGAGAAAGACCCTCCCGCCGGTGAACATTCCCCGCCGCCGAGCCGCTCGCATGCTGTCGCGGGTGCGCTCGGCGATCGTCTCCCTTTCCAGCTGCGCGAATACGCCAAGAAGGTGGATCATCGCACGGCCAGCCGGCGTGTCACTGTTCAGCGTCTCGGTAACCGAAACGAAGGCAATGCCGCGTTGATGGAACAGTTCCAGCAGCCGCAAGAGATCCAACTGGCGTCGTGAAATACGGTCTAAACGGTACACGGCCACCGCATCTACACGACCGGCTTCGATCTCGGCCAGAAGTCGGCCGATGGCCGGGCGCGATAGGCTTCCGCCCGAAAAGCCGTTGTCATCGAATCGCTCGGGAAGCACTTGCCAGCCGCGCTCGCGCTGGCTCTCGACGTATTTCTCTACCAGCTCGCGCTGGACCTCGAGCGAAGTCAGGACCTCGCTGGCTTCGGTCTCGACGGACTTCCTCGTGTAGATCGCAGTGCGGATCAGGGCCGCGGGGGGCGGGTCGACGGGTTGACGCCCGTTGCGCCGCGGATGCTGGACGGTTGCGATCATGATTGCTTCCTCCGGCTGGTGAGGCGCCACCATAAGCGGCCGTTCAACGCGGGCTGGCCCGTGATCGACCGCGCCGCCGCGGTAAGGCTCCGGTGGATGCTGCCGTCGTCGAGTTCAAAGCCGTCGGCCAAGATGCGGAGCCGGCGCTCTCGGCCATCGTAGTGGCGGACCAGAATGGTCCCCGCCCCGAGCTCGCGCGGGCGGCAGGGGATCCTGCGCCTTCCCGTCACGGTCATGCCGGGCTCGTCCAGCGGGATCTGAATCTCGGCGATGAGCTGCTCCAGACGCGCCTTGGCGAGTTTGCTGAGGCCGCCGAGGCGAGCCTCCTGAATCCGCCAGGCGCAGCGCCGCCAGAGCCAGGCCTTCAGCCTCCGCCTCGGTCGCGCGCCGTACAGCTCGGTGTAGCGCTCGACCAGCGCGTCCACGCTGAGCTTCCTCAGCTCCACGATCTCCTCGGCCATGGTCTTTGTTGTCGTCATTCGATTCCTCCTGTGCGGCGACGGGCTCTCCGCGCGCCGGTCGTTGACATGAGCGACACCCAGAGCGTGGAGCGCAACTGCCTTCTGGGCAATCCGGCGAGCTTCATGCGCGGCCTCGCTCCATCCACGCCACAAGGTCGGGAGGTGCCTTCGCCGATTCGGCGCGCTCACGGTCGAGTAGGCGGAGGTAGCCGACCGCCAGGAGATGCGCGAGGTCCTGCAGTCTGTCGGTCGCGATGGCCGCCGTCGCCGGTTCATGGGACACGCAGGCCGTCTCTCCCTCCCGGGCGCGCGCCTGGCGCGACGTCCTGGCGCTGCCCGCAGACGACTTGGAAGTCGCGGCCTTCCTCACGTGCCGGCCTCCAGGCCCAAGGCGCGCAGGACCTGACTCTCGAGCTTGCGCCTGATGGCAGTGTCCAAGGGACGGATCAGATAGTGCCGGAAGCCAGATCGATCCCAGCGCGCTGGGTAGCTGAGGATGATCCGCCCCTCGGACGTGCGCCGGAGCGCGAGCCCGTCCAGGCGGAGCCGACCGTCCAGCGTGCAGCTGACCCAACCGAGCAAGCCGGCATGCCGGTCGGCGTCACCTGCCTCTATGAAGCGGATCCTCGTAAGGCGGATGGTCATTCCGTCGCCCTGAGGTCCAGCTGTTGCGGTGGGTTAGGGGGGTTTCGAGGGTTGGATTCCCCCTCCCTATTAGAACTGTCACTCTGACAGTTTTCCGCGTTGGGCTGAAACAGACCCACGAAACCCTCCAAACCCACGGCTGCGGAGGCAGGCAGAACTTGCCAAAGGATCACTCCCTGCCGTTCTCCTGCATGCATGATCCGGAAGCCGGTCTCCACCCGCTTTGCGTACCGAGAGAGCCACCGCCCAAGCCGTCGGCCGTCCGGTTGCCCGTTGCGACCCTCAGCGACCTCCTCCAGGACACTCTGTAGGCCCTTGGCGGCTGGCTCGGAGCTCAACGCGCCCTTGTCGATAATCTGGCTCGCCGTAACCGGCTGCGATCCGACCAGCGCATGCAGCGATACCAGGAACAGCCGCAGCTGCCGCCGGACAGGATCGACCTGCTCCAGGCGCTTGCGGCCCGCGCAGGGGTCCACCTCCCCGCACCACACCAACGGCCCGCGGACGAATCGTTCCCAGTCCTCGTAGCGGCCGAAGCGCGCCAGACCCAGGTCCGGAGAGCCCGACTCCAGGTAGGCGCGAGCCACGGTGAGGAGGTCCGGCACCAAGGTCTCCCGGTGGTCCGGGATGAACTTCCGTAGGTCCAACTCGAACTTCCGCTCCTCCGGCCGTTCGCATCCGGGATCGATATCGCAAGGAATGACGCGGGTAGTGACCTCCCCAACCAGGAGGAGGTTGTTGCCGGTGGCCAGCCATGTCGTGTGCGTCGGTACCGTCAGCATGGCGTTGATCCCGAGAAGTCGTTCCGTCCAGAATTCTTCCGTCAACACCGTGCACATCGCCGCCCCGCTCAGAGGCCGCTCGATGTTGTCGATGCAGCTGACCGCGGTCCCCTCCTTCAACAACGACAGCAGGCGCTTGCAGTCCTCCTCCTCGTTCTTCCCTTGGCTCATCATGGCCGCCGTGCGTCCGGTAGCGATCAGTGCCACACAGTCCGCAAGCAGGCTCTTGCCGGCCGCCATCTTGGGCGCGCTCAATGCGAACATCGGCGCCGAAGGCAAGGAACGCCGAACCACTGCGGTAAGGCATGCCGCGAGAATGGCCGCAGCGTCACTCGGCTCCACGAAGGGGAACTTCTCGAACAGACGCCGCACCCGCAGCAGAGCTTGGACGGCCTGGTCCTTCGTCGGCCGAGGCGGCACCGGGGCGAAGACAGCGTCTCCCGGCACATAGAGGAGACCGGTGGCGGCGTCATAGCCGGGAGTTGCCAGCACGCTGCCGTCGGGCCGCAGCGTGGGTGCCTCGACCACACCCAGCAGCTCTGGCACTCGCCAGCTGCCAAAACGAGAGGCGTACACCTTGGCCACCCGTTCCGGACAGTCGGTCAGGGTCCATTCCTTCCTGCGCCCGTCGACCTTGAACCACCGCGCCGCCTGGCTGAACAAGTCCACGAGCTGCCAGTGCTCGACCTCGCGGATGACCAGGGCACCTGGTGGCCGTCGTATCCCTCGTCGTACCGTGCGCACGGCGACAGTCACGACCTGCACAAGCCGGCCGCCCCGCTGAAAGACGAGGCTGGGTCGCTCCGCCAGGAGTGCTGCCTCCGCTTCCGTTGCGGCGCGAGGTAGCTGGCCCGGCTCCAAGTGAATCTCGGACCGCGTGTCCACGGTGCCGGCCTTGTCCCGACACAGGTCGCCAGCCCGCGCCTTACTGGCTTCTTCCCGCGAGATCTCGCGTACCCTGCCCTGGGATTGCTGATCAAGACTATCGACCGGCATGACTGCCCTCCGCGATCGCATCCAAGAACCGAACCAGATCCGCCATCCCGCGGCGCTCAACGACCTCGCAGGCGTCCTTGCAGCCTCCCGGCCAGCCCACCTCGAACACCCGTTCCACGCGCTGCTCGAAGGCCTGCCGCGCCGTCGGCGCCAGTGCTCGGCGTCCCGCCTCGTCCTGGTCCAGCGCCAGATAGACCTCGTAGCCGCTTGCCCACGGCCCTATCGAGTGAACGGCCGGTCCCGTGCCCGGCGCGCTCACTACGGGCATCAGGCTGACGACGCTCAGCGCCAAGGAGTCGCTGAGGCCCTCTGCCAGAAGCACTCGTCGAGGCCCTTTCCAGGTGCCTCGCAGAACCTCCAGCCCGCTACGGTTCGCAAAAACGGTCCCCGCGGTCCGGCTGCCCTTTGGAAACTGGACCTTCGTCCTCACCGGTACGATGGCGCGCGCCTGGATCGAGCTCAGGCGGCCCGTTGCGTCATACAGAGGTGCGACGATTCGATAGCCTGCTCCGGGCCACCATGCCACCGCCTTCGGCAAGTCCATGCACTCGGCGAGCACGCCGAAGGCGCTCTCCTCCCAAGCGCCGAGGATGCCGCGGTGTGCAAGGTAGTCGTAGACGGGCCGGTCAACTGCTAGGGTCGCGTCGTTGCGGACACGCTCGTAGGCCATCTGCCACACCCGTGCGGCGTCCGAAGCCGTGAAGGCAGGCGCCTCCGTCCGCGGGGCAGGCGCGGCCCTCGACGGCTCAAACCTCCCGCGGGGCGGGCCGGCGACGCCGAGCGCCTGAGCAAATGCCTTTAACCCCAGGCCGCGGCCAGGAGTGCAGACCGAGCAATAGAAAACGTTGGAGTCGGAGAGGAAGGCGGAAGGCCACTGATCGTCGTGGAACGGGCAGTGGATTGTGCGCTTTGCGCCGCTGCCTGGGACCTCGATCCTGGCGGCACGCGCGATCTCGAAGATCGCCCCCGGCTGCTTCCAGGGACGCGACTCAGCTCCTCGGACGTTGCTCTGGGACATGGACGAAGGGCCGCATCGAACCCGCGCTCGCATGCGACTGCAGGGATAGTTTCGGCCACGTCAGGTGGAATAGTTCCGGACTACCTATTCCGTGAAAATGGAATAGCTATTCCACCGGCATCCTGAGCCGGTAGCCAGCTCCGCGCCTTGCTTCAATTAGGTCGTGAATGGGCCGAGGGAGTCGGTCAATGATCCGGTCCGGTCGTTCGTGGCTGTCCTTCCAAGCCTTGAGCTCATCGGAAGGCACGAATCCTCCTTTAGCATTGAGGAGATGCCTCAGAATCCTCGCCTGCTCAGGGGTAATAGGATGGTGTTCGGAGCCTAGTATGGCGACGCCACCATCATCACTGATGCGGAGCGATCTAGGATTTGGCTTCGGATCGCGTGGGGCGCTTTGACTTTCGTCTGGAGCAGGATGACGCACTGAGGATACCTCCTCCGCCGTCAGTACCTGAAGGCTGGTGCTCCTCTCCTCTCCTTCTGGCATCCAGCCTGCGCCTGCGGCAGCCAGAAGAGTGCAGGCAATGGCACTGGATCTGCATACGGTTCCTATCAAAGCAATGTCCTGTGGATGAAAGGGATCGAAGTATTGATCCGTAACCAACACAATCACTTGTTTGTTCTCCATCCATAAGCGACACTTCGGGAGAGTGAGCGGAGCGAGCTGAGATGGGAATCGGTCGGGTAGCCACGTGGCGAGCGCCTCAAGGAATAGGTGGCTGTGCACGAACTCCTTGAGGCTCTGCACAAGCGCGGGTTGGCTGGCTCTCTTGAACAGGTACTCGCGGCAGCTTCTGAGAGATTCGAGCACTTCATCCTTGCTTTGCGGATGGCCACCACCACCCAACCCGCTATCAGTCTCATACCGCGTGAATCGTGCCTCCGCCATCTCATCAAGGGCAAAGTTCAGCCATGGCGTCCGCGGGTCTGGCGGAGCGATGATGCCGCAACGCAGTGCGCCATAGAGTCGTCGCCCAGCATCCGCACACACTTGCCGAACTCGCAGATCGAGCCAAATTGCATCTGAGTTGCGGCGTTCGAGGCTAGCGAGAATCCCGCGCAACTCCTCCGCGAGCATCACGAGGTGATTCATGTCCTGCTGCTCCCATCAACGGGTCGAGCCCGCGACCGCCGGCACAGCAGGTACTCCGGCGGAAGCGGACTCACTTGGCCGGTAGCTAATCGGCCTTCCCGGACCCCAGGCTATTCAAGTCTGCCCAGCAGGATCAAGTCCATGCGACACGTCAGCGCCAGTACACCCCGTGCCGCGAGCGCGCTTGCAAGAATTGACGTAGATCGTGATCGCAGTTGCGTACGCCGCCTCCGCCTCATCCCTCGATGGTCAATGAGCTTGGACAGGACGGCCCAGCCTCCAAGCATCGGCCGGTCAGGGTCCAGCTGCACGGTGATCTCCGCGTTGAAACGGCCTGGGCGCAGCCGCCGGATCTCCCGGACCCCTGCCTCGACGTGGTAGATGTCCTTGAGAGCCGTAACGACGGCATCTACGGTCGCCCGCCAGTTTGTCCTGGTATCCAGATTCATCGGCCCTCCTTGCACCGGGCGTTGCGCTGGATCGCGCCACAGGTCTCGCACCAAGGGGCGCGGCCGGTGTCGCGACGGAAGCCCGCGATGTCCTTGGGTGCCATCTTGCGCCAGCGGTCGAACGCCCAGCTGTCGCTGCCGCGCAGGGGTGCGTGCTTGCCGCAGGCGATCGCGCCGCGCTGGTCCCAGTACAGCGCGCCCGCATCCAAGGTAGGGACTTCGGTCTCGTAGGGGACGAAATCGGCAGGCGCAGGCTGCGATGTGGAAGTCATGGCTGGTGTCTACGCCTCCTCGGGGCAGGGCAGTTCCATCACGGCGTTGTGGTGGATGACCACCAGCTCGTAGCGCCGGTAGGCAGCGCGCATGGGCTGGACCAGGGCGTCGGCTTCGATCTGGCGGCCGATGTCCTTGGCGGCATGCCAAGCGCGTGTGCTGCGCTGGTATTCGGCGTACGCGCGCCGGCGTGCTTCCCGCGCGGCGTCGATGGTGTTAGGGTCGATTGGGTTCATTGGTTGTGGGGTTCGGCGGGGTTGCCCCCGCGTCCCAGACACTGAGCCGGACTCCTCGGCACAATGGAAGCGATATCCGGCGAATGCGGTCCGAATCCAGAGCCGGGCAACCATCCGGCCCAAGCCCCAGCCCCTGATGAACCACAGGGGCTACGGGTAGCCCAGCGGCTCCTAGCCAGCTATCGCCTGCCGCAGGCGGTCTGGCGCGCAGCGGGCGTAGATCACGGTGCTGGCGATGCTGCGATGTCGCAGCGCCTCCTTGACCAGCAGGAGGTCGCCGGTGCGCTCGTACAGGGTCATCGCGAAGGCGTGCCGCAGCCCGTGCGGGCTGACGCGGCGCTCGATCCCCGCACGCCGGCACCAGGCAGCGAAGCGGATGCGCACCCCACGAGCGCCGAGATGGCCACCGTGGTGGGCGGGGAAGAGCGGGCCTTGCCGGCGCGTGCCGATGCATGCCGATAGTTGCCGACAGATGCCGGCGCTGAGGTAGACCCGTTCCGGCTGGTCGCCCTTGGTGCGCCGCAGCCACAGCTCGCCGGCGGCGAGGTCGACGTCGCCCACCTCGAGCGCCAGGACGCTGCCGATGCGCGGGCCCGCGGCGAGCATGAGGCCGAAAAGGGCTCGGTCCCGGATGCCCGCGTCGCTGTTGGCGCCTGCCAGGGCCGCCAGCAGCTTCTGGCGCTCCTCGGCGCTGAGGCCGCGTGGCGGCGACGCCCCGCACCGTGCGCGCCGGATCAGCCGCGAGGGATCCTGCCGCACGTACCCGGCCTTGTGCAGGTATCCGAAGAAAGCGCGGAGGCTCGAGCGCAGCACGTTGCCCGACGTCGCCTTCTTGGCCTTCCCATCGGGCCGCTGACGGGCCTCCGGGGCAACCAGGAAGCGCGCGAGATCTTCGTGGCCGATCTTCCCGATGGCGCCGCTGTGGCCTTCCCTGCGCAGCCAGCGCGCCAGCAGCCCGACGTGGCGGCGGTATTGTGCGAGGGTGTGGACGCTGCGGCCATCGGCCTGCAGCTGCACCAGGAAGCGATTCAGGGCTTCGTCGATGAGCATGGACGAATGGAGGGCGCCCAGGTCAGTCCCAGGCGCCCTCCTCTCAGGATTCAGGCAGCGACGGGTTCAGCCGCGCGCTTGCGCTTCGGCTGCTCTTCTTCAGGGACCAGCGCCGCAGCGCCTGCCCAGACCAGCGCCAGCCTGAAGACCCTCTTGGTCTTCGCCACCGACCGCGGCGCCAGCCGCTTCCCTGCACGCGACTTCGTGACCCGGTCGCTCGTGAAGTAGGCGGCGACCACCTCGGGGCTAAGGTCGGACAAATTGGTGTCGGCGCCCAGCACCGCCATGGCGCGCTTGAGCTCCATGCGGTAGCCGAAGAGCGTACTTTCCGACCCTCCCGCTTCCTCAAGGCTGCCGAGGTAGCCCTTAGAAATGTCCTGCAGGGTGGCGCTCGGCGGGACAGTCGGGGCCGGCGGTGCCGGGTCCGCTTCCTTGGTCTTGCGCTTGCGGGACGTGGCGGCGGGCTCGGTGGCAGCCAGCTCCTGCGGCGGGCTGGCCTTCGGTTCACTGGCGAGCGCGGCCTCGCCAGCCGGCTCCTTCTTGGACGTCTTCTTGCTCATGGTGTTCTCCTTGGCGCCCGGGAATCGGGCGCGTGAAGCACACTGAGCCTCGGATTCGTCAAGTCATCAAGGCAATTCCGCTGTGCCACCAGCCCTGTCATGCATCAGCGCTTGACGGCGCCGCTCGGTGCCCACTCACGCCGCAGCGCCCCCTCCCTGCACATTCACAGCGCCGGCCCGACGGGCTCCACCAGCTGGGGGCCCTGCGCGCTGCTGCGGTTCACTGCGGTGGAGACCGGATACGCCCGCACCGCCACCGGCCGGGTCCCCGCGAGCAGCGCGAGCGCTGCCTCCGGCTCCTTCTGCCCCTCCTCCAGCCAGGCCTGGTAGTCCTTCTCCGCCACCCGCAGCGGCATCCGCTCGTGCACCTGCGCGACGTACGCGTCCGCCGGCCCGACCAGGATCGTGCAGCTCTCCACCACCTCGCCCGTGGCGCTCGACGACCAGTGCTCCCACAGCCCGGCGAAGGCAAAGGGACTACCGTCCTCTGCCCGAAACAGGTACGGCTGCTTCCTCCCCCCTTCCACCCGCCACTCGTACCAGCCGTCGGCCAGGATCAGGCAGCGGCGATGGCGGAGAGGTTCACGAAACATGCGGCTGGTCGCCACCGACTCGACCCGGGCATTGAAGGTGGCGTACGCCGTCTTTGCCGCCTTGGACCAGCGCGGCACCAGGCCCCAGCGCAGGGCCACCAGCTCGGCGTTGTAGCCCGGCCCGCCGGCGCCGCGGATGGCCAGCACATCCTGCGTCGGCACCACGTTGTAGCTGGTGTCGTCCACCCGCGGCACGAAACGGTAGCCGATCAGCGGCTTGAGCAGCAGGCCGCTGCCGATCCGGTCCAGGAACAGGATCCCGCTGAAGCTCTTGGTGAAGCGCCCGCACATCCTCAGCCGCCCTGGGGGTCCCGGACCGCCGCCATCTCGAACTCGTAGACCTCGTCGCAGGCGCAGCGCACGTGGCGCAGCGTCGCGCTCTCCCCGGAGAAGATCAGGCTGATCCCAGCGCTGCAGCGGCAGTCGAACACGCAGTTGCCGCCCACGGCCAGCACCAGGCCGCCGCCCTGTCCGGGCAGCCGCTTCCACTCCGGCAGGCGCGCGGCCTGGCGTTGCGTGCCGCTCCGGCCAGTGTGGGTCTTCCAGGACAGGACGAGCACGCCGTTGGGCGGGGGCACAGGGAACGCGGGGGCAGGGGGCATGATATTTATCATAGCTTGGGCGGGATCCCCTGCCACGTGCGGGCACGGGTCTGCGCGAAGCTGCCCGCTGCGCCCTAGAGCTGGACGACCGTGAAGGCGTGCTTCGGCTTGCTCGGCCGGATTTCCCACAAGGCCAGGGCCAGGGCCATGACCACATCGTCGTGGTAACCCGACGGCGCGCTACTGCGCACCGTGCCGGCTTCCGTTATGGAATACTGAAAACTCTCCAGCTCCTCGAGCCCCTCCGGCCACAGCTCAGCCTTCGGCAGTGTGATCAGCCCCTGCTCCATCGCCATCGACAGGCTGTCCACCAGCGCCGCCTTGCTTTTCTGCGTGAAGGGGTAGGGCTGGACGTTGCAGCCCTCCTTCTTCAGCAGCTCATACACCGGGTCCCCCACCCCGGTGACGTCGCACCACACCTGCGCTTTGTTGTAGCGCTTGAGGCTTCCGACGATGCGGTTGACCTGCAGCTGCCAATCCAGCCTCTGAAACCTATCACAGAACACGACCTCGCGGTCCTTGTTCATGATCACGAGCACGGTCCAGTCCTCCACCTTTGCAAGGTCGAGGCCGGCGTAGTAGCGGATGCCCTCTTCGGGAGGCTTCCAGACACCGGTGGCGCATTCGCGCACGTTGTGAAAGACGGCCCCGGAGCCCTCGATGAACTCCGCCTGGTACTCCTGGCGGAAGACGCGGTCGGGCACCCGCTCGCGCTCCGCCTCGATGGTGGCCTTGTCCAGGAGCGGATTGCTCGACGTCGGGAGATTCCACGAGCGGTGATCGGGATCGCCGGACTGGCCCTTTCGGAAGAGATCGTAGAAAAAGCCCTTGCCCTTCGGCGTGCTGATCAGCAGCGCCCAGCCCTGGCGGTCCAGGAGCCGCTGGGAGAGGTGCTGCTCCCAGATGGCGGGCTTCATGCGCGCCGCCTCGTCGACGATGACCCAGTCCAGGCCCTCGCCCAGGAGTGACACCGGGTTGTCCGCCGACTTGGCGCGGATCTCGCTCAAGCCGCCGCCGAGATTCCGGAGCACCAGGCGACGCTCGTACTCTTTGAGCATGACGATGCGGTGGCGGAGATGTGCTGCCACATGCAGCACGATCTCGCGGAAAACACGGTCTGCGAGGTCGTAGGTGGGCGCCACCACCCAGCCCATGGACCGCTCGTTCGGCTCCATCGCCGCCGCCAGGCCCTCCATCGCGGCGCACACCGTCTTGCCCCAGCGCACCCCGCATGCCATCACGCGGCGCTTGGCAGTGGATCGGTGCACCTCCAGCTGGCCGGGGTGCGGCTCGTACCCCAGGTCCTTGAAGAACGCCGCCTTATTGAACTCCAGGTTCGTCTCCATCGCCCTCGGCCTCCTCCACCGCAGGCGCCGCCTCACCTGGTTCCCGCAGCGGCAAGCCCTTGCCCAGTCGCTCCCAGTCTTCGTCCGTCGCCCGGCGCAGGTAGAGGTCGTGCTCCTTGCGCATCAGCTCCTCGGCGTTGATCTCCTGGCGGTCGCTCGGTTCACCCCGGGCCACCCGCTCCTGACGGATCACGATGTCAATGACCCGGGCGGCCTCCATGGCCGTGCCGAGCGGCATGGCCTGCAGTGTCTGTAGCGCCCGCCCCATCAGCACCCGGAGTGCCTTGAGGTGGCGGGCGGTCATCTCCTCGATGGTCTCGACCGCCTTCTCGTCGGTGCGCTGGCGGGCCTTCCGCTCGACCTCCTGGATGCGCTGGGCCCAGCCCTCCCGGATCGCCGCCTTGGCGACGGCCTGCTTGCTGACCCCGTACTGGGCCGCCACCGCCTGGTAGCTACGCTCGGCGCCGAGGCTCATGTAGAAGGCGAAGGCATCGGAGGGGATCTTCCTATGCATGGCCCAGACGCTCCCCGCTGACCTCAGCGAAGCTGCGGCCGTCGCCCTCCAGCGTGGCGGCCTTGCCCGTCGCGGCCTCCCAGCGCTTCAGCGCGACGTCCACGAAGGCCGGGGAGATCTCGAGCGCCCGGCACCGCCGCGCCAGCTTCTCGGCAGCGATCAGCTGAGAGCCGCTACCGGAGAAGGGCTCGAGCACCACCGCGCCGGGCCTGGTGTGGACCTCCATCGGGATCTCGAACAGGCGCAGGGGTTTCGTAGTTGGATGGCTTTGGGCCACAAGCCTGGCCTTCCCCTCCCAGTCCACCTCCCACACCGACTCGAGCGCGCCGAAGCCGTGCGCAGGCTTGTGCCCACGCCGCCAGCCGAAGGCACAGGGCTCGTGCTTCCAGCGGTAGTAGCTGTGGCCGAAGGTGGCCGTGGGCTTCACCCACACCAGGACCTGGTGCAGCAGGAGGTCGTGCTTCTCGAAGACCCTGGCGATCGTCGGCTGTTGAATGTGAGCGTGCCAAACATAGACGGCGGCGTTGGGCTCGACCCGGGGCAGGCAGGCGTGGAAAACACTGTCGAGGAATTCTTCGAGATCCTCGATGTCGACCTCCCGGTACAGGTGGCTCCAGTCCTTGCCCGAGGGCTTGCCGTCGTGGATCGGGCGGTCGTTGCCGGTGTAGTCGACGCAATAGGGCGGATCTGTGCTCAGCAGCGCCGCCTTGTCCCCTGCCAGGACGCGGGCGACGTCCTCGGCCTTGGTGCTGTCGCCGCACAGCAGCCGGTGCTGGCCCAGCACCCACAGGTCCCCCATCCGCGTGACCGGGTTGACCGGCGGCGCCTCCGGGCCCGGATCGTCCACCACGGCGGTCTCCCGGGCCAGGTCCGCCAGCAGCTCGTCGATCTCCGCCACGCTGAACCCGACGCCCTCCAGCGCGTCCTCGGCCCGCAGCTCGGCCAGCAGCTGTGCCAGACCGTGCTCATCCCAGGCCGCGAACTCATGGGTTTTGTTGTCGGCCAAGGAGTAGGCCGTGGCCTCGAGGTCGCTGCCGTCGAACCAGACCACGGGCACCTGCGTCATCCGCAGGCTGGTCGCGGCCTTCAGCCGCGTGTTGCCGGCGATGACCTCGCCGCTGCGCTTGGCCACGACCGGCTGCTGCCAGCCGAAGCGGCGCAGCGATGCGGCCACGTGCGGGACCGCCGGATCGTTGATCCGGGGATTCGCCGGGTTGAGCCTCAACCGCTCGACCGGCACCCATTCCACCTGCAGGCTGTTCGACTCCAAAGCTCTTCCCTTCCCTCGACGCGAGGGTCAGTGGGGCCTTGGAGGTGTCGCGGGGTTCGGCGGCCGTAAGTGGCGGCTTCTGCCCGACTGCTATTTAGGTGGTGCCCCGATGTGCGGAATCTAGTCGACGGAAACTTTGAAATCAAGTGGAGGCCTGCGCCGACGGCAAAGGAATCGCAGCGCGCACGCGCACAGAGGACAACCTGCGGTCTACTTGCGATCTACTTTCGAAGTAGAAAGGATGGGGCGCTGAGGTTGACGCCGGTCAAAGTTGACGGGCTGTCCAAAGTTGACCGCAAAGTTGTCCTTGGACAACCATTTCTAAGTGCAGCAGACTCTGGGGCTTGCGAGGATCAGAGGCTCGAAAACGGGCCCAAAAGTGCGTTTCCGCGAGGGCCGATTTTGTACCACTTTGAATCTACTTTGGTACGCGCGGCGGCAGAAGAATCGAATCACTGGTCATTGTCGGCGAAATCGGGGTAGTGTCCCGCTTGCTGTGGAAATTGGAGGAGGTGTAGTCTCCGGGGTGAGCAAAACCCAGAGCCGCGGGAGAGCGGCCACACGGAGACCACACCATGAGAGCCGATGATAGCAAGACAGGGAT
>SHNF01000001.1 GCA_004295085.1 Planctomycetota bacterium
TTCTTCCGCACTACGGAAGCGCACGCTGCCAACCCGCTGTTCGGCTGGGGCATCCTGCCCGGCCCGAACAACACGGGCCCGTGGCTGCGCCGGGGCGGCAAGGGCATCGTCAACGACTTCACCTGGTTCGACCGCAGCGTCAGCCCGCCGATCTTCGTGGGCTGCTTCTGGTTCGGCGGCACGCCGTTCGCGAACTTCGCGATCAGGCTCTACGGCAATGCTCCGAACGTGAAGGCGATCGTGGACAACGACGCCAATGCGGGCAACTGCCGCTTCGGCGATGCCATCGGCACTCTGGATACGCTGCAGCTGAATGCTGACGGCAACGGCAACCCGGCCGGTGTCCGCAGGAACGCCGCGGCCCGCTGGGTGGTCACCCCGACCGTCGGTGGCCAGAACTACTTCCTGGTCTACAGCATCGCCCTCAAGAACTGCCAGCGCTTCAACGGCGCCGGCGGCGGCGTGTTCACGGCCCTGATCCCGCTGAACCCGAACAACGCCTTCCCGATGCCGGGCGGCGTCCTGGTCGTCAACGTCCCGAACAACATTCCGTTCGGCGTCAAGGTGACCGTGCAAGCGTTCTGCCTGGTGGGCAACCCGCAGCCGGCGAACGTGCAAGGCGCTTCCAACGCCCTCGTCCACAACTTCTAGTCGCGGAACGGATTAGAAGCTCCTGCGCCCCGCGGCCCGTGCCGCGGGGCGCTTTGTTTTGGCCTATCCTGCCACGGCATGCGTTCCTGTCCCCCCATCGTGCCCGGCCTCGCCGCCCTTGCCGCCTTCGGCCTGGGCTGGACCTCATGGCCGGAAGCTGCGCAGGACGGCGGTCAGGTGCTGGACGCAAAGCTCCACCACCTCGGCGACAGCGAGGTGGCGGAGTGGGCGGAGGTGAGCGTCCAGCCGCAAGGGCAGCGCCTGGAACTGGAGTTCGAGGCGCGGCGCAATCCCGCGGAGCGCGCGCTGCGGCTGACCGTGCAGGATGCGGACCATCCCTGGACCCTGGAGGTCAACGGCCGGAAAGCCGCGACCCTGCGCCCGGCCAAAGAACGCCGGACGCTGTACCTAGAGCTGCCCGCGGGCGCGCTCAGGAACGGCAGGAACGTGCTGCGCCTGATCCCCACCAACTCGAGCGACGACATCCTCGTGGGCGACCTGCACCTGATGGCGGAATCGCTGCGCGAGCTCATGCGCCTGCAGGACGTGGTGGTGCAGGTGCGCGACGCCGACTCGGGCCAGCCCCTGGCGGCCCGTCTGACCATCGTGGACGCCGCCGGTGCTCCGGCCCCCGTGTACTACGCCGAGGGACCACGGACGGCCGTGCGCGACGGCATCGTCTGCCAGCGCGACGGCGCGGTCCGCTTCAGCCTGCCCCCGGGCCGCTACACGATCTGGGCCGCCCGCGGCACCGAGTGGGGAGCAGACCGCGCCGAGCTGGAGGTGGGCGCCGCGCCGCCGCCGCAAGTCGAGCTGTCGATCCGCCGCGAGGTGGACACGCGCGGCTGGATCGCGGCGGACACCCATCTCCACACCTACACCTACAGCGGCCACGGCGACGCCACCGTGGAGGAACGCCTCCTCACACTCGCGGTCGACGGCGTGGAGCTGGCCGTCGCCACCGACCACAACCACAATACCGACTACCGGCCGCTGCAGCGCGCGCTGCAGCTGGAGTCGGCATTCACCGCCGTCACCGGCAACGAGGTCACCACCGAGTTCGGCCACCTGAACGCGTTCCCGCTGGATCCAGGGGCTGCGCCGCCGCGGCACGAGTACGCAACGCCGGACTACGTGCAGATCGTGCACGGGATCCGCGACCGCGGCGCCCAGGTGGTCGTCCTGAACCATCCGCGCTGGCCCAAGCCGGCCGAGGGGCCGTTCGGGATCGCGCGCCTCAACTCCGTATCCGGCGAGCGCCTGGAGTTCGCACGCTTTCCGATCGATGCCATGGAGATCTTCAACGCCACCGAGGAAGGTCCCAAAGTCGTGGACCTGGTGCTGGCGGACTGGTTCGCGCTGCTCAACCACGGCGCCGGCGTTCCCGTGGTCGGCACCTCGGACTCGCACACCGTGGGCGACATCGTCGGCCAGGGCCGGACCTACCTGCCGAGCCGCAGCGATGACCCGGCCAGGATCTCCGTGGACGGGATCTGCGCCGCCTTTCGCCGCGGCGAGTTCTCCGCCAGCCTCGGCATTTTCGCCACGGCGGACGTGGGCGGCCACGGCATGGGCTCCACGCTGCGCGTGCGCGGCGACACGGTCACCATGAACCTGCGCGTCGCCTGCGCCTCCTGGGTGCTCCCCGGCACCGCCCGCGTGTACTGCAATGGGCGCCTGGCGGCGGAGCTGGCGGTGCCGCACGCGCCGGGCCAGCCCACGGACGCGCGCCTGCACGTGGCAGTACCCAGGCCCGCGCAGGACGCCTGGCTGGTGTGCGTGGTGCGGGGCCCCGAGCAGACGCAGCCGTTCTGGCGCACCAGCCTGCGCATGGTCGGCGCCGTCACCAACCCGATCTACCTGGACGCAGACGGCGACGGGCGCTACAGCAGCCCGCGCGCGATCGCGCAACGCGTCGTGGACCAGGCCGGAAGCGCTCCGGAGCGCCTGGCGCAGGCGCTGCGGCCTTACGACGCGGCGGTGGCCGTGCAGGCCGCCTCCCTGGCAGCGCCACAGTGGGCGCCGGCCGACTTCGCGGCCAACCTCCAGGTGCTCGCCGGCGGCGAGCCGGAACGCACGCAGGCCCTGCAGGCCTACGCGCGCGAAGTCACGGCCCTGGCGGCGGCCGCTGCCGGCGCAGAATGAGCCTGGTTATGGTGCGGTCCTCGTTTCCTTGGACGACCCCATGCTCTGCTTCGCCCTGGCGCTGCTCCTCACCCACCCGCTGCAGGACCCCTCCCCGCAGCGCGAGAGCTATTCCGGCAGCGATCTCGCGACCCTGGCCGGCCTGGACGCATCCGCCGCGGCGCTGACCCTGTCCGGGGGACAGAGCGCGCACTGGATCCTGCCGGCCCCGGCGCCGGCCCGCTCGCTCGGCGTGTGGTGGCACGGCGGCTTCGCCGCGGCCAGCGTGGAGCTCCTGGACGCGGCCGGCGCGGCCGAAGCCGTCTACCCGCTGGCCGAAAGCGCGGACATGAGCGCCGCCAGCGCGGGCACGGACCGCCCCGCCGGCGACGCCCGCGTCAGTGCGCTCACCCATGCCTATGGAGCACCCGTGAGGGCGGTCCGGCTGCGCATCACCGGCCCGGCGCGGATCGCGGACCTGAGCCTGATCTGGATCGCGCCGCCCGGCGGCATCGCGCCGGCTGCTCCGCAGCCGATGCCCGGCGGCGCGGCGCGCGGCTATCCCAAACCTTCCGTGTACAGCCGCGCCCAGTGGGGCGCGGATGCGCCGCAGTGCGGCAGCGGCTACTGCAACACCACGCACCTCGGCTTCCATCACAGCGCCGGCGCCAGCGAGTACAACAGCAGCAGCTGGGCGCAGTGCGCGGCCAACGTGCGCGCCATCCAGGATTACCACATGTTCACCAACGGCTGGTGCGACATCGGCTACAACTACCTGGTCTGCGTGCACGGCGACATCTTCGAGGGCCGTGCCGGCGGCGACAACGTGCGCGGCGCGCATGACGGCTGGAACTGCGGCTCCATGGGCACCTGCTGGATGGGCTACTTCCACACGCCCTACCACCAGACGCTCACTCCGGCCATGCTGGACGCGTCGTGCGAGCTGGGCGCCTGGAAGTGCGACCAGCAGGGCATCGACCCCTGGGGCAGCAGCTGGTACGCCGGCTACGGCGGCAGCATGACCAACGTGTACGGCCACCGCAACGTGAGCGCCACCGCCTGCCCGGGCGACCTCGCGTACAGCCAGCTGGACACGATCCGCGCCGGCATCGAAGCGCGGCTCAGCGGCGGCGGGACCGAGGTCATCCTGGACAACAGCGCCGCCGCCTTCACCGGTTCCTGGTCCACGGGCACCAGCTCCGGCGACAAGTACGGCCCCGACTACCGCTGGTCCAGCACCGGCACGAGCCGCGCCAAGGCCTGGTGGACGCCCGACATTCCCCAGGCGGGCAGCTACACCGTGCACTTCTGGTGGCCGCAGGGCGCCAACCGCAACCCGCAGACGCGCGTGGGCGTGCGCGTCAACGGCGTCATCCACGCGGTCACCGTGAACCAGCAGCAGAACGGCGGGCGCTGGAACGCGATCGGCACCTGGACGTTCCCGGCCGGCACCGGCAGCCTGGTCGGCCTCGACAACAGCGGCCCCGGCGGCTACGTGGTGGTGGCCGACGCCATCCGCCTGGTGCAGAACTAGAATTAGGGCTCATCGGGCGCGGGCGCTCCGCGTAGGATGCTCCCGGTCCCCGGCCCGACCATGTCCAGCACCCTCACCGAAGCCGGATTGTTCTGCGCCGCTGCGCTGGCCGCCGGCCTGGCCTGGAACTGGCTGAGCCCGGAGGGAATCCGGCTGGAGGAGGACTACCGCGTCGCCGCGCCGGCCGCCGCCGGACAGCCGCCGGCGCAGACCGTCGCGGAGCTGATCCGCGAGCTCGGCTACCAGACGATGTCGTTCGAGGAGGTGAAGGACTACGCGGCGGTGGCGCAGGACCCGCACAACGGCATCCTGCTGCTCGACGCGCGCAAAGCGGAGTCCTTCCGCCAGGGACACATCCCCGGCGCCGTCATGCTGGATCCTTACCACCTCGACGACCTGCTCAGCGAAGAGATGCGTCAGACGATCGCGGAAGCCGTGGTCGTCATCATCTACTGCACGGGAGGCGACTGCGAGGACAGCCTGCTGCTGGCCCAGAGGCTGGTCCCTGCGGTCGTAGGCGTCGAGTCGGTCTTCCTCTACGTCGGTGGCATCAACGAATGGCGGGAGCAGGGACAAGCGCTCGAGAAGGACTGAGCGACGCGGCCGGCCCGTGGTCCTGGGTTGACTTCGGGCTGCTGGCAGTGCGCCTGTACCTGGGCCTGCACCTGATCTGGTACGCGCTGGTCAAGATCGGCGAGCCCGCGGACTTCCTCAAGGCGCTGCGCGAGTACGACATCCTGCCGCGCACGGCGCCCTGGCTCATGAACGGGCTGGCGGTGGTGCTGCCCTGGATCGAGCTGCTGGGCGGCGCGGCGCTGCTGCTCGGGGTGCTGCGCCGTGGCGTGCCGCTGGTGCTGCTCCTGATGCTGGCGACGTTCACCGCCGCGGTCGCCTGGCGCGCGCGCGAGCTCCAGCAGATCGAGGGCCTCGCCGGCTACTGCGAGGTCGCCTTCGACTGCGGCTGCGGCGCCGGCGTGGTGGCGGTATGCGGCAAGCTGCTGGAGAACGGCCTGCTCGTCGCCCTGTGCGCGCTCCTGCTCGCGACCGGACCGGGTCGCTGGACCGCGGGCTGGCTGCTCCGCAAGCGCGCCTAGATGCCGCAGCGCCTGAGCCTGCAGACCCGCGACGGCCTCGCGCTGGCGGCGTGGCGCTGGAGCCCGCCCGCCGCGCGCGCCGACGTGCTGCTGCTGCACGGCCTGGCCGAGCACATGGGCCGCTACGAGCACGCGGCGGCGGCCCTGGTGGCGGCGGACTACCGCGTCACCGGCCTGGAGCTGCGCGGCCACGGCGATTCCGCGGGCCGGCGCGGCCACGTGCGCCGCTTCAGCGACTACCTGCTGGACCTCGAAGCCGCGGCCGGCGCCCTGGACGGGCCCTTCTTCGTGGTGGCGCATTCCATGGGCGGCCTGGTGGCGCTGGACTACCTGCGCCATCCACGCCCAGTGCGGGGCCTGGTCCTGAGCAATCCCCTGCTCGGCGTGGCGGTGGACCTGCCGCGCTGGAAGACCGCGCTCTCGGGCGTGCTGTCGCGCCTGTGGCCCACGCTGGCGCTGCGCAACGAGATCGATCCCGCCCTGCTGAGCCATGACGAGGAATCCAACCGGCGCTACGCCGAGGATCCCCGCATCTTCAAGACCGGCACGCCGCGCTGGTACACCGAGATGCAGGCGGCGATCCGGCGCGTCCACAACCACTCCGGACGCTTCGAGCCGCCGCTGCAGCTGCACCTGGGCATGGAGGACCGGATCAGCGACGTTAAGGCGGCAGAGCGGCTGGCGGCGCGCTGGGACGGGCCCCTCGAGATCCAGCGCTGGCAGCGTGCCCGCCACGAGCTGCTGCAGGAGACCAGCAAGGACGAGATCCTGGCCTCGGTGCGCGGCTGGCTGGACCGGCGCAACGCCTAGCGCAAGGGCTCGATATCCAGCTCGAGCTGCGCGTAGCCGTCGTTCTCGAAGTGCTCCACGCGGATCTCGACCTCCGCGGGCGCGGCCAGCTCGAACTCGGCCTGGTCGCGCGCCGGCGCGTGCACGTCCCAGTGCTCGATGAACTGCTGGCCGTTGACGAACACGCGCACGCCGTCGTCGCTGACGGTGACGATGCGGTAGCGGCCGGCGGGCAGCGGCAGACTGGCGCGCGCCAGGGTGCCGAAGCGGTCGGGCGGCAAGGTCTTGCCGCCGAGCTCCGGGCCGCCGTGGCCGTAGCGCAGGCGCAGGCCCGGAAGGCGCGCCGTGATCGCGTTGGCCTGCGCCTGTGCCCGCCACGCATCCAGGCGGGAGCGCGGATCCTCGGTCCAGGAGAACGCGGTCACCTCCCAGTCGGCCACGACCAGGGTGCCGGACAGCTCGGTGCTGAAGTTGGCCGCCTCCACGCGCACGCGATACGGGTGCAGGCCGGGGCTGGCGCCTGCGATGCGCAGCAGAAAGTCGCCGGGACCGCCGCCGGCATCCGCCTCCACGGCGGCGGTGACGCCTTCCGGCGCGTCCGCCAGGGCGCACTGCGGCCGCCCGGCCATGCCGTGCAAGCGGTACTGGTGGGCCGAGCCCAGGTCGGCGGCGCGCCGTGCCAGGGGCGACTCGTGGTCCCAGGGCCCCCAGTCCGTCATCACGATGTGCTCGCGTCCGCGCAGCGCGGCGCGCGCGTTCACCGGCCGGGTCTCGCCGAAGACCGCGTACTGGGGGCGCTCCCACACCGGCTCCGGCTCGTCCGCGATCGCGGGCGGCACGGCGTCGTCGAGCACGCGCAGGCCCTGCTCCACGCCCTCCAGGCGGTTGCCGGCCAGCGTGGTGGACATCTCGCGGCTCACGCCCTCGTGCTCCCCGGTGCGGCGCAGCTCCACCGCCACCCGGTCCGCGGCGAAGCTGTTGTGCGCCACCTGGTTGCCCACGCAGCCCTTGTGGTTGGCCTTGACCCAGGGGGTCGCGAACAGCGCCGCGTCCACGTCCCACCACAGCTCCACGCCGCGCGCGTTGCGCGCGAAGCGGTTGGCCAGGATGCGATTGCCGCTGCCATGCTCGATGGCAACGCCCGAGATCGCGTTGTCCTCGATCTCGTTGCCGGCGACCAGCGTATCCTGCGAATAGCCGGCCCACACGCCGTAGTTGCCGCCGCTGAGGCGGTTGTCCACGAAGCGGTTGCCGAAACTGAAGGTCATCTCGATGCCGATGGCCGGCGCGTCGCTGAAGTCGTTGCCGATCAGCAGGTTGTCGCGGTGGCCGGCGCCCTCGTGGCGGAAGCCCTGCGGCGCCTCCGCCTCGCCCAGGGCCTCGCGCCCGGCGAAGCCGAAGAAGCCGTCGCCCGAGTGCGTGGCCGAGTTCTCGGCGATGATGTTGTTGCTGCACTGCTCGAACATCAGGATCCCGGCGGAGTCCTGGCCGCGGCTGTACACCCCGTGGCTGTAGCCGCGCACGCAGAAGTCGAAGGCGTTGCGGCTGACCACGTTGCGCGAGCTGCGCCACAAGGCCAGCCCCCAGCCGCTCAGGAACGAGCAGTCGTTGTCATACACGCGCGCGCCGTTCACCCGGTCCAGGCAGATGCCGTTCTGGCCGCGACGGGCGCGCAGGCGCCGCACCGTGACGCCGTCGCTGTCCTCGACGTACACCGCCGCGCCGTAGTTGGCCAGCCACTCGTTGGCGTCGTTGTTGTGCGGCCACAGCCAGTCCCCGCCGTCCTCGGCCTCGTCGCGGCTGCGCAGGCGCTGGCGGAAGTAGTCAGTGACCTGGAGATCCTCCAGCAGCAGGTCCGGCGCAGCGCTGGCCCACACCCCGGCACGGTAGCCGGACAGCGCCGCGCCGTGCAGGGACACCCCCACCGCGTCGCGGATGCGCACGCCATAGCCCTGGAGCTGGTCCCAGGGGGTGTCCTCGGGCGCGCCGCGCAGCCGCGAGCCCGGTTCGAACACCACCGTGATCCCGGACGTGCCGATCTGCAGCACGCCGTTGCCGTTGGCGTCCGGGATCAGCGTGCCTTCCGGGATGAACACGCGGCACGAGCGGTCCAGGATCGTGTCGTCCTGCGTCACCTCGACGCGCGGCAGAGCCGCCTCGTCGCCCTGCAGCCAGCTCAGGCAGAGGCCGAGCACTAGCGGCCGTCTTCCGGCACTTCGGTGGCTTCGGGCGGGCTGCCCGCGCCTTCCGGCGGCGTTTCCGGGACCGGCGCCGGCTCGGGCGCCGGCTCGGGCGCCGGTTCGGGCGCCGGCGGCTCCTCGGCGACCGGCTTCTGCCGGGCCAGATCATCCAGCTTCTTGGTGAACGCGTCGGCCTTGTAGGAGGGCAGCACGTAGATCCAGCGGCCGACGCGCGCGTTGATGTCGTCCACCTCCTGGAGCACCTCGTCCGGCGACTTCACCGGGGGTGCGGAAACTTCGGCCGCCGGATCAGGAGGCGTTTCTTCCGTGTCATCCGCCGGAGCCTCGGGCGCCGGCTCCTCCGCCGTCGGCGGCGTTGGTGGCGCGGGCGGCTCGAAAACCGCCGCGAAGCGCGCGTAGTCCTTGCCGTCCTTCTCGGCCACGGTCACCGTGAGCACCAGGCCGTCGTGCGTGCGGAACACGCTACGCACCTCCGGCGCTTCGGACAGGTCCATGCTCTCGGCCGGCATCACGTCCTGCAGCTCCAGGTACTCCAGCGCCGAGCTGAACACGTTGGGCGAAGTCGGATACTTCGGCTCCCAGTCCGCGGGCAGACCCTCGATCTTGAAGTCGGTCTGACCGGGCTCGCGGCCCACCGCCAGCTCCGTCCCGTCGGCCTGGGTCACGCGCACGCTCGCCAGACGGTCGCGCTCCACCTTCAGGATCTGCTTCTGCAGCCAGGAAGCGGGGTCGCCCTCGACGGTCAGGTCACCTTCCACCTTCCAGGCCTGCGCCGCGCCGGGCCGGCGCACGCACCGGGCCGTGCCGGCGCGGTAGCTGGCCTGCCCGACGATCAGGGACGCCAGCTCGGCGCCCGCGCCGTCGTGCAGGCTCACGAGCACCGACTCGGCGCCCGGCCCCGGGTCCTGCACGCCGATCCTGGCGTACAGCTCCGGATTGCTGGTCAGGGCCTCGACCGGCCGGGCCAGCGCCAGGCTCAGGGCGGTCTTCTTCACGGTTTCGGCGTTGGCGGGGTAGCCGCCCTTGTCCTGCATGACCCAGGCCTTGTCCACCAGCTCCACGCGGAAGGACGCGTCGCCCTTGCGCACGCTGACGGAGCGCACGTCATTGACGCGCTCCTCCAGGCCCGGGAACAGGCGCTGCGGCAGCGCGGACGGGGCCGCGGTGGTGTCCCTGCGGCTGCGCATCCACGCCGCTGCGGCCACCACCAGGACCACCGTCACTCCCAGGATCGCGACCGACTTCGAGTTCATGGCTCCTCCTGCCATCCTCAGCGCGGCTTCCGCCGGCGCCCGCGCCCCAGGCCCAGCCCCACGGCGGCGAGACACACCAGCGCCGGAATCAAGGCGATGTTGATCACCTTCATCGTCCGGCCCAGCCGGTCGATGTCCTTGTTGAGCTCCAGCTGCACGTTGCGCAGCTCGCGCTGCAGGCGCACCTCGTCTTCCTGCAGCTTCCTGATCTCCGCGCGCTGCTCCGGGCTCAGCACCAGCTCGCCGCTGCCCTGTTCCTCGAAGCGCAGGTTGCGCAGCTTGTTCTGGGTCTCCCGCAGCTGCTCCTGGAACTGGGCCGCGGAGGCCTGGAATCTCTCCTGTGCCGCCTGCTGCAGCTCCTGCACGCGCTGGAACGGCCGGCTGAATTCCTTGCGGCTGGGAATGCCGAGCAGGTCGTTGCTGCCGCTCAGGTTCTCGATCGCGTACACCAGGAAGTCCGCGTTCTGGGAACTGACATAGGCCACCTGCGTGCCCAGGAAGTCCTGCACGCTCACCCAGAAGCGGTCGCTCAGCATGTCGGCGTCCGCGACCACGATCACGTTGCACTGGTCCGCCGCCTCCTGCAGGGGCTCGACCTCGGCCTCCGCGTCGGCCTCCGGCTCGGCTTCCTCCTCCGGGGGCGAGGGCTCGCCCTCGGGCTCGGGCGGGGCGGCCGGCTTGCCCTCCGGGAAGGCGGTGGCGAAGCGCCCGCGCAGGCGCGCCGCCAAGGTGAAGCGCCCTTGCGGCGCGTAGTCCTTGAGCAGGTCCTGGGGCTGGGGGAAGAAGCGCAGCCGGCTCTCCTCCTCCAGCCGTGCCTCGTCGCTGGTCTCGATCAGGGGCGTGAACTCGACGCCCGCGCCCTCCTTCTTCTGCAGCGCCCCGGCCATGCCGAGCTTGAGGTCGCCGAGGTCCGCGGTCACCACGTCCTGCCGGTCGAGGTGGTCGGGGCCGATCTGCAGGTAGGTGACGAAAGGCACCACCTCCTGGCCGCGCGCCCCGCGCACGTTCACCATGATGGCGGCCTTGCGGTCGGCCACGACCGAGTCCGCGACCAGCTCGATACCCCAGGCGTCGAACAGCCGGCCCAGGTTGGAGCCCTTGGGCTCCTGCATGCCCGCGAAGGGGTTGGACGGGTCCTGCATGGGCTGGTCGGCCTCGCACAGCGGATCCACGAACACGATCAGGTTGCCGCCGCGCAGCACGAACTGGTCCAGGGCGTACAGTGTCGGATCGGGCAGGTTCTTGGGGTGCACCAGCACCAGCACCTTGACGTCGGCCGGGATCTCCTGGGCCGTCGGCTCCACGCTGCGCACGTCGAAGAACTCGCGCAGGTGGCGCGTGATGTACCAGGGCTCCTGCTGCGGCGCGGCCCCGAACGGCATCTGCGGGGCGCCATCCAGGGGCAGGGAGCTCATGAGCCCCACCACCCTCTTGTCCGGGTGCGCCAGCTTGTACACGAGCTTGGTGACGTCGTACTCCAGCGACGTCTCCCGGCGCGGGTCGAAGAACGGGATGATCTCCTGGCCGTCCGTGGTGTTGGTGCCCACCAGGCCGAAGAAGATGCGGTCGGGGGAGCCGGGCACGGGCGCGCTCTCCAGGCCGTAGGCCACCGCCTTCTCCTCGTCGTCGGAGAAGGGCTCCGGATCCACCACCTGCAGCACGATCCCGCCGGCGCCGGCGCGCACGTACTCCGCCAGCAGCTCGCGCACGCGCTGCGCGTAGTCGCGCAGCCCGCTGGTCTCCTCGCTCAGGCTCTCCGAGAAATACAGGCGCAAGGTCACCGGCTCCTGGATGCCGGCGGCGATGCGCTTGCTGCCCGCGGACAGGGTGTAGAGGTCGTTGTCGGTGACGTCCACGCGCGCGCCGCGCAGGGCCTCGTGGGAGAACAGGTTCACGCCCAGGAACAGGATGCCGGCCAGCACCAGCCCGAGGACGCCGTACAGCTTGCTCGAGGTGATCATCTTCTTGCCTATCTTGCCTTGCGCCAGTCCACGGCCAGCGCGGTCACGAACAGCCAGAACGCCATCATGGCCAGGAAGAACACCAGGTCGCGCAGGTCGATGACGCCGCGCATGATGGCCTCGAAGTGCGTCAGGAAGCCGAACGAGGCCACGGCGTCCGTCAGCCAGAGCGGCGCCCAGCCGGAGAAGAACTCCAGCACCGAGCCGTAGCCGGCCAGCAGGAACACCAGCAGCGTGCTCACGCTGAGCACGAACGCGATCACCTGGTTGCGCGTGAACGCCGACATGGCCGAGCCGACCGCCAGGTAGGCGCCGGCCATCAGGAAGCTGCCGAGGTACCCGGCCAGGATGACGCCGTTGTCCGGGTCGCCCAGGTAATTCACGGTGATCCACACCGGGAAGGTCAGCACCAGGCCGATGCCGACGAAGGCCCAGGCGGCCAGGAACTTGCCGAGCACCGCGTCGCGCATGCGCAGCGGCAGCGTCATCAGCAGCTCGATGGTTCCGCCGCGCCGCTCCTCGGCCCACAGGCGCATGGAGATGGCCGGGATCAGGAACAGGTACAGCCACGGGTGCCAGCGGAAGAACGGGGCCAGATCGGCCTGGCCGCGCTCGTACAGGGCGCCCGTGTCCTTGGCGAAGGTCAGGAAGCCAGTGAGCAGCAGGAAGATGACGATGAACACGTACGCCACCGGCGTGATGAAGTAGCTCACCAGCTCGCGCTTGAGAATGGCCGCGGTGTTCCTCACGCCGCCACCTCCGCGCGCAGCCCGCGCTCGCTGCCCCGCGTGAGCTCGCGGAACACCTCGTCCAGGCGGCCGCGCTCCTGCTCCAGGCCCAGCACTTCCCAGTTGCGGCTGCGCGCCTGCTGCCCCACCTCGAGCAGGATGCTGTGCCCGCGCGCCGGCAGAACCAGCAGCCGGGCCGTACCGTCGCCGGGCGCCAGGTCCACCACCTCGGCCACGCCGGGCAGACGGGCCAGCTCGACCCGGGCCTGGGCGGCGACGGCGGCGCGCAGCGTCACGCACACGGCATTGTGGCGGCGCGACTTCGCCAGCAGCTCCTCGGGTGTGCCGTCGAACACGACCCGGCCGCGCGCGATGATCATGGCGCGCGTGCACACCGCCTCCACCTCCTCCAGGATGTGGGTGCTGAGCACGATGGCCTTGTGCGGGGCCATGGCGCGGATCAGCTGCCGCACCTCGTGCTTCTGGTTCGGGTCCAGGCCGTCCGTCGGCTCGTCCAGGACCAGGACCTCGGGATCATGCACGATGGCCTGGGCCAGGCCCACGCGCCGCTTGAAGCCCTTGGACAAGGTCTCGATCGGCTGCTCCAGCACCTCGTCCAGGTGCGTCTTCGCCACCACTTCGCCGATGCGCGCCGCGCGCTGCTCGCGCGGGATGGCGCGGATCTCGGCCATGAAGCGCAGGAAGGCGCGCGGCGTCATGTCGCCGTACAAGGGCGCGCCTTCCGGCAGGTAGCCGATCCTGCGCTTGGCCGGGATCGGCTCCACGGCGAGATCGTGCCCGCACACGCTCACGCGCCCGGACGTGGGCGCCAGGAAGCCGGTCACCATTTTCATGGTGGTGGACTTGCCGGCCCCGTTGGGGCCGAGGAAGCCCAAAACCTCCCCGCGCTGGACGGTGAAGGACACCCCGTCCACGGCGGTCAGGTTCCCGAATCGTTTGACCAGGTTCTGGAGCTCGATCATTGCAGCCTGAAACCCATCGACGCGCACGGGGTCGAAATGACCCGGAAGATGCGGACGCCGCCTGCGCCGGGCCGGCCCATAGGCCGATTCCGGCGCCGCGGCGGCGTATTCTCCGGGCTCGCAGGCGCCAGGCAAGCCCCGTCCGGAGGCTCCGCCGGCCGGCGTCGGCCTGGAAGAGGCGACTACGCACCAGTCCGGGCACTGTTTGGCAGGTCCGGCAGCGTCCGCGTACAGCGCCGGCTGCCCTGCGGACCCGGGCTGGCCGCCGGCGCCGGTCGGCCCCCGGCCGCGGGCCGGCGCCGCGACACCGTGGCCGCCGCGGCGCGCAGCCGCGTCAGGACAAGGGCTCCGGCAGCGGCGGCGTGTCCTCGACGCGCAGGCCGGCGAGCGAGGGCAGCTCGGCCGGCTTGAGGGCGAAGGGGTCAGGTGCCGTCATGACGGCGCGCACGTCGGCCAGCATGGCGCGGGCGTGGGGATAGCGGCCCTGCAGCTCGGCCATGGCCCGGCGGATGATCCACTGCACCGCTTCCGGGCAGGTCTTGGTGATGGGGCTGAGCGAGCCGTGCCCGGGAAACGAGTTCTCGATCACCGAGAACAGGAGCGCCCCCACGCCGTACAGGTCGAAGCGCACGCCGTCCACGTCGGTCACGCGCGCGCCCTTCAGGGCCTGGCGCACCAGCTCCGGGTCGCGGTAATACTCGGTGCCGTGGGTAGTGAGCGTCAAGGTCGAGCGCAGCGGCGTGAGCAGGCCCAGGTCCACCAGGTGCGCGCGTCCCTCGGCCACGATGACGTTGCCGGGCTTCACGTCCTTGTGCCAGAAGCCGGCACGGTGGTAGCGGTCCAGGGTCTCGAGCAGGTCCGCGACGTAGCCCAGCGCGTGGCGCAGCTGCAGCGTGTTCAGGCCGTCCGGCCCGGAAATGGCGTGCAGGCGCGCCGTGACCACGCCCAGGTCCTCGCCCGGCACGAACGGCGTGATGTAGTAGAAACGGCGCTGGTCGATGCCGTGCTCCAGCACCAGCCCCAGGTTGCGCGCGAACTCCAGCGCGCGGCTCTCGCGCACGATCTCGGGCAGGTTGCTGCCGTCGTCGAGCGCGAAGGACTTGATCACGACCTCCGTCACCTCGCCGCGCCCGGCGCGGGTGAAGTTCGCACGCTTGCGCGCGTCCGGGCGCGCCACGTACAAGCGCGCGCCGGAGCCTCCGGTCGGCAGGTTGCCGACCACGGTGTAGCCGTCGAAGCCGTTGCTCCGGGGGCTGGTGGACTGGGGCGCGGTCGCCAGCGCCTCGGGCAGGCGCCGCTCCAGGCCTTCCCCCAGCGCGCGCAGGCCGAACAACTGCAGCCAGTTGCCCAGGAACAGCCCGTAGGCCGCGCGCCCGGCCAGCGCCAGCTCCTGGCGCATGCCGCGGCTGTAGTGGCGCACCTGGGCGTCCCGGCTGAGCAGCGCCTGCACCACGATGATGGCCAGGAACGCGGGCACGGCCAGGCCGCTGCCCAGCAGCCGGCCGAAGTCCGCCAGCATGGCGCCGAGGAAGCCGCCCGCCCGGCCCAGCAGCCAGCCGACTCCTTGCAGCAGCTTGATCAGCAGGTAGAAGCCCAGGATGACCAGCGCCAGGCTCAGGACGACCAGCAGGACGTTGGGCAGCAGGTCGGGAAAGGGAAACTCGATCGGCATGCGCTGCGACTTCAGCGCTAGCGGCGGCGGCCCGGCGCGGGCGGAGGCGCGGTCTGGCGCCGCACCACCTCGGCCAGAGCCTCGTCGAAGCGGGAATCGTCGCCCTTAGTGGGATTCCAGTCCAGGCCGTTGCGCGCCGCCTCATCCAGCTCGTCCGCCGTGAAGCTGAACGCGCTCACCACGTCACCCAGGCGCGCGCGCAGCGCGTCGCGCACCCGGGCCATGCGCCGGCTGACCGTGGGCTCGCTGATGCGCAACGCCGCCGCCACGTCCTGGCCGCTGCGGCCGTCGAACACGCGCAGGCGGTAGATGTTGAAGTCCAGGAACTCGCTTTCGCGCTCCACCTTGCGCACCGCCGCCGCCACCTTGGCCCGGAACACGGCGCTCTCGTAGTCGCGGTCGGGGGCCGGCACCGGGTGGGAAGGGGCGCTGGCCGCGTCCAGCGAGGCCGTGCGCTGGCCCGAGCCGCGCTTGCGCGCGCCGCGCCGGTCCAGCTCGCCGCTG
Organism: Planctomycetota bacterium; assembly: GCA_004295085.1. Taxonomy (GTDB): domain Bacteria; phylum Planctomycetota; class UBA1135; order UBA1135; family UBA1135; genus SHNF01. Next base: position 15,495 of record SHNF01000001.1, read on the forward strand.
AGGATGTGGCGCGCGATGGCCAGCAGCCAGGTGCTGAAGCGCGCGCCGCGCGCCGGGTCGTGGCGCTCGATGGACTCGGACAGCGCCGTCAGGGTTTCCTGCGAGAGGTCGCGCACCGTCTCGGGCCCGATGCGGCCGGCGCCCCAACGGCGCAGCTGGGCCTCCAGGACCGGCCCGAAGGTCTCCCACAGCTCGAACCAGGCCTCCGGGTCGCGGGCCTGGAGGCGCCCGATGAACCGGGTGCTGGCGCTGGGGAGCATGCGGAGATGCTAGCGGCAGAGGGCTCGCCCGTCCTGCCGGTTCCGGTGCCGCATGCGCACGCAACGCACGAATCGTGTGCTGGATGCAGAGCTGCTGGAGAAAGCCGTCAGGATCAGCGGCGAGCGGACCTACTCCGCTGCCGTCAACCGCGCGCTCGCCGAGTTCGTCCGCTGGTCCAACGCTGCCAGGATCGTCGAATTCCTTGGCTCCGGCGCCTGGGAAGGCGATCTCTCGGAGATGCCGGGCGAAAACACGCCCGCTTCGATCTGCGAGATCACCTATCGCCGTGCAAGGGCGTCTCTGCTCGACTTTCCGCGCGTGGAGTCTCCGTCATCGCGCACCGTGTTCCTCGAGGCCGACTGCCTGATTGCGGCATGTGTGCTTCACAACGGCCGTGCCATCTTGCAAATTGACCGGGATTTCGGAACGCTGGCCCGAGTCTCAGCCCTGCAGGTTCGCGCAACACTGCCCTGAAAAGCAAGCGAGGCCTGAAGGCGGTCCACCTCCAGGCCTCTCTGACTTGGTAGCGGGGGTAGGATTCGAACCTACGACCTCCGGGTTATGAGCCCGACGAGCTGCCAGCTGCTCCACCCCGCGTCGGGGGGAGAGATTGTAGGCCCCGGACGGCGGCGAGCAAGCGCTCATAGGCCTGCTCTTCGGAGCCGGCGGTGTCCACCCAGCGACCGCGGCAGGCCTCGTGGTAGCGCGGGAAACGCCGCTTCCAGACGGCTGCCGTTTCCTGATCCGGCGGCAGCTCCGTGAGCGGCGGCCGGTCGCTCCCCCGCTGGCGCGCGATCAGCTCCGGCACCGGCGCCCGCAGCGCGATCACGCGCGGGTGCGCGGCCAAGCGGTTCCTGCATTCCGTGTCTTCGACGATGCCGCCGCCGAGGGCCACCACCGCGTCGCTGCGCGCGAGCAGTTCCCCCAGCAAGGCCGCCTCGGCGCGGCGGAAGCCCGCGGAATCCGCCCGCAGCCAATCCGCGATGGTCCGCCCGTGACGCCGCTCCAGGAGCGCGTCGGCATCCACGAAGTCGCAGCCAAGCTGCTCCGCCAGGCGCCGGCCCAGCGTGGTCTTGCCGGCGGCGCGCGGCCCGATCAGCACGATGGCGGCGCTCATGCGAGGTCGGCGCGCACCGCGGCCAACAGCGGTTCCGCCGGCACTTCCCTGCCGGTGAGGAGGTGGAACTGCGCGCGCATCTGGCGCACCAGCATGTCGTAGCCGAAGACAGGCCGCGCGCCTTGCTCCAGGGCCTGCGCCAGCAGCGGCGTGCGCGCCGGGGAGTACACCATGTCCAGGACCAGGAGGCCGGGCGGGAGCAGGCGCCCCGCGAGCAGGTTGCCGGGCAGCGCGTCGCCGCCCACAGGCGTCGCCTGCACCAGCGCGGCGAAGCCGTCCAGGCGAAGCTGGTCCAGGGCGCCGGCGCTGGCGCCACCGGCCTGCGCCGCCAGGTCCAGGGCCGCGTCGGCGCGACGCGCCGCCACGTGCGCCGGGTGCCCGCGGCGGCGGGCCTCGTGCAACACCGCGCGCGCCGCGCCGCCCGCGCCGAGCACCAGGATGCGCGCCCGCGCCGCCAGCCCGGCGGCCGCCAGCGCGTCCAGGGCCGCAGGGCCGTCGGTGTTCCAGGCCTTCCAGCCGCCCGCCGTGCGCTGCAAGGTGTTGGCGGCGCCGATCTCCGCCGCCGCGGCGTCGGCCGCATCGGCCGCGCGCAGCGCATCGCCCTTGAAGGGGGCGGTGATCGAGAAGCCCTGGAACGGCCGCGCCCGGTGCTGGCGCAGGAAACGGTCGAAGCTCTCGACCTCGACCGCCAGGTGGAAGGCGTTGAGGCCGCACAGGCGGAATGCCGTGTTCCACAGCAGCGGGCTGCGCGAGTGCGCGATGGGCCGGCCGACCACGGCGTACAAGCTGGTGGCGGCGTCCGGGCCTCCGGGCGGCCACAGCGCGAACAGCTCCTGCAGGGTCCACTGGCCCGGAGCTGTGGCCGCGCCGGGCAGGCTGGCGTAAGTCCATGGCGCGCCGAACACCGGGGCCCAGGCGCGCGACGCACGCGCGCCCGGCCCCTGGGCGAAGGCCACCAGCGGCGCCCGGGTCGTGCCGTAGAGGTCCAGCGCGCGCATGCCGTCCTCGTGTCCGCCGTGGGCGACCAGCTTGGCGACGTCGCCGGGCTCGAGGCGGGCCTCGATGCGATGCAGCTGCGCGCGCAGGTCGCTGCGCTCGCCCGGGCGCTCGTGGAAGGAGTGGATCACGCCGGTGGCGGCGGGCAGCGCGGCGGGACGCGGCGCGCCCAGCGGCACGTCCACGAAGCGCGCGCCTCCCTGCGCCGCGGCGCACAGGCGCGCGTCCCGCTCGGCCAGGCTGCCGGCGAAGTCTCCGCCCTCCTCGCGGCGCGGGCAGGCGGCGATCACCGGCAGCGGCAGCGCCCGGACCAGCGCCGCGAAATCGAGCGCCGGCGCGCGGTCCAGGCGCAGCTCCAGCCAGCGCGCCAGCCCCAGCGCCTGGCGCGCCGCCGCCACCGCCTGCTCGGCGCCGGCGACGTGCAGACTGAGGGCCAGGCTCATCGCGCCCGGGCCAGGCGGCGCAGCGCCGCGGCGCGCCGGCGATCCAGGCGCCCGCTGTGCTGCGCCAGCGCGATCACCGGCTCGAGCAGGCCGCGGTAGCGCGCGCGCTCCGCCGGCTTCAGGGCGCGCAGGTGTGCCGCCAC
>SHNF01000015.1 GCA_004295085.1 Planctomycetota bacterium
GCCGCGCGCTGTGCCTGAGCCTCTTCGACGATGACGCCTTGGGCCGCCTGGCGGCCTGGCCGCGCGGCCGCGCGGCCGCAGCGCCCGCCTCCGGCGGCGCCTGCCTGCTCGACGGCGGCGCAAGGGAGCTGCCGCCGGCGCCGCCGGCACGGCCCCTGCCGCGGCTGCAGCGCTGGATCACTGTGCCGTTCGCGGCCTGCGTCCTGTGGATCGGCGCGGTGCAGGCCTGCGACGCGGTGCGCGGCCCGGAGGCGCAATCCCACGGCGGATGGCCGGCGCGCGCGGCCCGCGCCGTCGCCGAGCCGCTGCAGCCGTTCGCCCTCGTCAATCCCTACGGCCTGTTCCGCGTCATGACGCGGGAGCGGCCGGAGCTGATCGTGGAAGGCAGCAACGACGGCCTGGAGTGGAAGGCCTACCCCTTCCGCTGGAAGCCTGGCGAGCCGCTGCAGGCGCCGCGCTGGGTCCAGCCGCACATGCCGCGCCTCGACTGGCGCATGTGGTTCGCGGCGCTGAGCCCGCAAGGCAACGCCGAATGGCTCGTGCCGTTCCTGCAGCGCCTGCTGGAAGGAGAGCCGAAGGTCCTGGACCTGCTGAGCAGCAATCCGTTCCCGCAGCAGCCGCCGCGCTGCGTGCGCGTGCTCCTCTACCAGTACCGCTTCAGCACACCGGCCGAGCGCGCCGCCACCGGCGCCTGGTGGCAGCGCGAGCTGCAAGGCGAGCTGCTGCGACTTCCGCCGGCGGTGCCGCGATGATCCGGCCATGAGCGCGCCTGCAGTCCCAGCGCCGGCTGCCGCGGGACGCTTCCACATTTCCGCAACTGTGGAAGTGAGCTCCTCGGCATTGCCCCATTGCGCCAGCGTGCCACGCGCAATGCGCAACCACCCCGGGCGGCGCAGCCCCGCCGTTCAATCTTCGAGCACGGCGTAAGCGCGCACCGGGAACGAGCCCATGTGCGCCACGCGCGCCGGGGCGGCGCTGAAGCGGAAGCCGCGCTCGGGCAGCTGGTCCAGGCCGGTGAGGTGCTCCACGATCGGAATGCCGGCCTCCAGCAGGACGCTGTGGGCCGGGCGCCGCGGGTCCGCGCGGTCGTCGATGTTGATGCTGTCGATGCCGACCAGGGCCGCGCCGGCCGCGCGCAGGCGGCACGCACCCGCCTCCGTAAGGAAAGGCGCATCGCCCGCGTACTGCGGAGTGCGCCAGTGCCGCGACCAGCCGGTGTGGATGAGGACCGCCATGCCGTCCAGGTCCTGGTCCAGGAAGCAGGCTGCGTCCGCGGCGCGGGCGTCCGGCACGCGCACCCGTCGGCCTTCCAGCTCGGCGCAGCGATCCAAGGGCAGGGCGGCGAGGTCCAGGCCGTCCGCCCAGCGGTGGAACGGCGCGTCCAGGTACGTGCCGGTGTTCGCCACCATGTCGATGCGGCCGATGTGGAATGTGGTGCCCGGGGCGTAGTGCGCCGCCGACGCGGCCCGGTCCATGTGCGCGCTGATGCGGGGTGCCGGCAGGCCGGGGTACGTGACCATCGCGTCCTCGATCGGATGGCTCAGCTCCACGAAGCGGCGCCGGGGCGGCGCCGGCGCCGCGCGCAGGCGCACGTAGAGGAGGACGTCCATGACCTGGCCGTCCTTGACGCCGGCGCGGCGCTGGCGGCTCTCGCACGCGTAGCCGCACTTCTCCAGCACGCGCATCGAGGCGCGATTCCACTCGAACACGGGCGCCTCCAGGCGCAGCAGGTCGAAGGCGGTGAACGCGTGCGCGGTCAGCGCTGCCAGCGCCTCGGTCGCGATGCCGCGGCCCCACACGGCCTCCCCCAGCCAGTAGCCGACCTTGGCGGTGCGCCGGTACACGTCCGCTTGCGGCTCCAGGCCGATCCCGCCGGCAGCCTCGCCGTCCACTTCGATCGCCAGGTGCAGGCCCGGGAGATCGCTCGAGGTCGCCTGCAGCCAGCGGCGCGCGTCCTGCGCCGTGTACGGATGCGGAAAGCGGTCCATGAGGTTGCGCCAGACCGCGCGGCTGTTGGCGTGGCGCGCCAGGGAATCGGCATCGGACGGGCGCCAGGGGCGCAGGATGCACTTCGGCAGGCGCAGCTCGACCAAGGCGCCGCCGTCTACTCGAGGCTGCGCACCCAGATGTTGCGGTAGCGCACCGGATTGCCGTGGTCCTGCAGTCCGATCGGTCCCTTGGGCGGGTGCGGGCTGTATCGGGCCAGGCTGCGGTGCGCGGTGGAGCCGAGGATCTCGACGCCGTCGTGCACCAGCACGCCGTTGTGGAGCACGGTCACGCGCGCCGGAGACAGCAGCTTCTCGCCTTCGAAGCGCGGGGCCCGGAACACGATGTCGTAGCTCTGCCACTGGCCGGGTGGCCGGCAGGCGTTGACGTCTGGAGGCTTCTGCCCGTACAAGGCCGCCGCCTGGCCGTCGGCGTACGTGCGGTTCTGGAACGAGTCCAGCACCTGGATCTCGTAGCGGCCCATCAGGAACACGCCGCTGTTGCCGCGGTCCTGCGACTGGCCCGCGGGCTGGGCCGGCGCGGCCCATTCCACGTGCAGCTGGCAGTCGCCGAACTCGTCGCGGGTCTGGATCGAGCCCGTGCCGTTCACCTCCATGGCGCCGTCCACCAGCTTCCAGCCGGCTTCCTCGCCGTCCTGAGCCTGCCAGGCCGACAGGTTCTTGCCGTCGAACAGCACGACCGCGTCCGAGGGCGGCGCTCCGGAGGTCGCCCCCGGGGTCACCACCGGCGGAACGGGACGAGCGGCGTCGTGCACGCGCCACTTGCCACCGGGCAGGAACGGCGTGTCGGTATATCCCACTGGCTCGTCCTGTAGCGCGCCGTCCTGGCTCGGTGCCAGGCCGGCACCGAGCGCGGCTGCGGCGGAAACGGCAAAGGCAAGAATTCGCGTTCGCTGCATGGGCATGGCCTCCATTCCGGATCTCCAGGATAGGCTCGCCTTGACGCCACGAGGGATCCGGCGGACCCTGGAGCACCCGGCATCACCATGCTCTCCCTCCTCCTCCTCCTCCTTCCCTCCCTGGCCGCGCTCCCCGCGCAGGACTGGACCAACCTGGGCGGAAACCCGCAGCGCAACGGCCTGGCGCCTGCCGGGGGCCCGACCGCCGCCGACCTGCTCTGGAGCAACAGCGCCGATTTCTCCATCATCTCGTGGCAGCCGGTGATGCATGGCGACCGCGTGTTCACGGTGCGCGAGAGCGGCTTCCCGCAGAACGGCGGCGCCGCCAACGACGCCATCGTGGCCTACGACGTGGACACCGGGACGGAGCTGTGGCGTACCACGCTGCCCTTCAACGGCAACACCTCGCAGCAGTGGATCGCCTGGATCGGCGGCGCCAGCGGCGGCGCCGTGTACGCGTCGCGCGCCAGCCACCTGCAGCCGCAGCCGATGACGGCGCTGGACGCCGCCACCGGCGGCATCCTGTGGAACTCGGCGGCCGCCACCCAGGCCTTCGCTTACGACGGCTGCGTGTTCGCTCCCGACGGCGACCTGGTGGTGGGTGACTGGGTGTCCCTGACCCGTATCGACGGCGCCAGCGGCGCCACCGTCTGGTCGGTCCCCCGCACCTGCCCGGTCAGCGGCAACTGCGGCCCCGCCGCCACGGCCACGGCGCTCTACATCGACGAGCCGGCCCCGGGCGGACAAGTCATCACCAAGTTCGACCTGGCCACCGGCGCGCGCCTGTACTCGAGCACACTCATGCCGGGCTTCACCGATCAGAACACGCCCTTCGTGGACGCGGGTCGCAACGTCGTCTATTTTTCCCGCACGCAGAACAACACCCTGGTGGACTTCCTGTTCGCGTTCCAGGACACCGGCACCGGCCTCACCGAGCTGTGGCGGCGCCCGGTGCGCTGGACCACCGGACACGAGCACGGCATCGGGCCGGACGGCTCGATCTACACCTTCCTGCAGAGCGACGAGTTCGTGCGCCTGGATCCCGCGACCGGCAACGTCCTCGACAGCGCCGGAATCCTGAGCCCGCTCGGGATCCTCAGCCCCAAGACCGCCGTCGACCAGGACGGCAACGTCTACGTCGGCAACGGTTGGGCCAGCAGCCCGAGCAGCGACGGGCGCATGTGGGCCTTCAACGCCGACTTGGCGCAGAACCTGTTCACGCTGAACCTGGACAATCCCAACCAGGGCGGCCCGGCACTGGGCACGCGCGGCACCCTGGTGGTGTGCGACCGCTTCGCCGTGCGCGCGTACCGCAGCGCCTGCAGCCTGTCCGTCACGCTCGAGGGCCCGGGCGGCGGCCCGCCGGCCGCCGGCGCCGTCAACACCCTGGCGGTGGACTGCGCCACGCCCGATGGACGCGTGCTGCTCGCGGCCAGCCTCGATCCCAACGGCACGACGCCGGCCTCGGCCTGCGGTGTGAGCTGGGACATGCACAACGCGCACGAGCGCGCCGTCACCGCCGACGCCGCCGGCCGCTTCGCCCGGCCGGTGCTCGTTCCGGCGCGTCTGGCCGGGCGCCAGGTGCCGCTGCAGGCCATCGACGTCGCGAGCTGCACCAAGTCGTCCGTGCAGCTTGTGCAGTTCTGAGGCGCGTCGCGCGCCGCCTCCCGGACGGCGCCTAGAATGAGGGAAATGGCCTGGTTGCGCGCACTGCCGCGGCCCGCGCTCCTCGCGGCGGGAGCGGCGCTGGCGAGTCTTGCCGCGCTGGCCGGCCCGGGCTCCGACCCGGAGTTCGAACGCGTCGTCCGGCCTTTCGTGCTGCAGCACTGCGCGGCCTGCCATGGAGAGGAGAAGCCGAAGGCGAAGATGTCCTTGACCAGGTTCGCCGACGCCGCAGCCGCGCAGGCGGCGCCGGAGGTGTGGCTGGAGGTGCGCGCGCGCCTGGCCGCGGGCGAGATGCCTCCGGAGGGGCGGCCGCGCCCGGCGCCGGCCGACGCCCAGGCCGTGATCGAGTGGATCGAGCGCAACATCTCCCTCGAGGACGTCGCCAGCGACCCGGGGCGGCCGCTGCTGCGGCGGCTGAACCGCGCCGAGTACCGCAACACCGTGCGTGACCTGCTGGGCGTGGACTACCCGGCCGATGCGGAGTTTCCCGCCGACACCGTCGGGCGCGGCTTCGACAACCAGGGCGACGCGCTGGCGCTCACCGACCTGCAGCTGGAGAAGTACGTCCAGGCGGCCGAGCGCATCGCCGAGCTGGCGGTGGTCGTGCCAGAGGAGGGGCCGCCGCGGCAGCGCCGCTACGACTTCGACGAGCTGGAGGGGCCGCGAGGCCAGGACAGCGTGGCCTTGTATGCCCAGGGCGAGGCCGCGGCCCGCTACGGCGTCCCGCGCGCCGGCGATTACCTGCTGCGCGTGCGCGCCTGGGGCGACCAGGCCGGCCCGGAGCCGTGCAAGCTGGCGCTGCTCGTGGACGGCATCGCCGTGCACGCCGCGGCGGTGGAGGCGCGCGCCGACGCGCCGCAGGTCGTGGAGGCGCGCCTGGCGCTGGAAGCCGGCGAGCGGCGCGTCAGCGCGCGCTTCCTGAACGACTACTACCATCCGGAGGATCCGGACCCGGCGCAGCGTGACCGCAACCTGTATATCGGCTGGATCGAGGTGCTGGGCCCGCTGGATCCGCCGGCGATCACGCCGTTCCAGAGCCGGCTGCTGGCGCGCTTCGGGCCCGAGCTGGGGAGCCGGCGCCTGCGCGCCATCCTCGAGCACCTGGCCACCCGCGCCTGGCGGCGCCCAGCGAGTCCTGCCGACGTGGCGCGCCTGGAGCGCCTGACGCCCGCTGGGAGCGGCCTCGAGGTGCGCGTGCAGACGGCGCTGGTCGCGCTCCTGTCCGCGCCGCGTTTCCTGTATCGCGTCGAGGAGGACCCGCCGGGAAGCAGCGCCAGCCGCGCGCTGAACGGCTACGAGCTGGCGACGCGGTTGTCCTACCTGGTGTGGAGCAGCACGCCGGACGAGGAGCTGTTCGCGTGCGCGGCGGACGGCACGCTCACGCGTCCCGAGGTCCTGGACGCGCAGCTCGAGCGCCTGCTGCACAGCCCGCGCGCGCGTGCGCTGGCCGACGGCTTCGCGGCGCAGTGGCTGCAGCTGCGCAGCCTGGACAAGCTGCGCCCCGACCCGGCGCTGTTCCCGGAGTACGACGACGCCTTGCGCGCCGACATGCGCGACGAGACCCTGGCCTTGTTCCAGGCGGTTCTGCGCGAGGACCGCAGCGTCTGGGACCTGCTGCGCGCCGACTTCAGCTACCTGAACGAGCGGCTGGCGCGCCTGTACGGCATCCCCGGCGTCTCCGGAGCCGCGCTGCGGCGCGTGTCGCTGCAGGGCACGCCGCGGCGCGGCTTGCTCACGCAGGCCGCGATCCTCACCGTCACTTCGAATCCGGCGCGCACCTCGCCGGTGAAGCGCGGCAAGTGGATCCTGGACAACGTGCTGGGCGCGCCGCCGCCGCCGCCGCCGCCCGGCGTGCCGCTCATCGACGAGAGTCCGGCGGCGGCCGCGGCCTCTTCCCTGCGCGAGCGCATGGAGCGCCACCGCAGCGACCCCAACTGCGCGGTCTGCCACACGCGCATGGACGTGCTCGGCTTCGGCCTGGAGCACTTCGACCCCATCGGGCGCTACCGCGAGCGCGACGGGGCCTTCGCGGTGGACGCCAGCGGCAGCCTTCCCGACGGCGCCCGCTTCGACGGCGCCCAGGAGCTGGTGGGCGTGCTGCAGCGCGGCGACGCCTTCCCGCGCTGCCTGACCGAGAAGCTGCTGGTGTACGCGCTGGGACGCAGCCTGGAGCCGGCGGACCGCCGCGCCGTGGACCGGATCCTGGCGGAGCTGGATCCGCAGGAACCGACCCTGTCGGGCATCCTGCGTGGTATCGTGCATTCGGAGGCGTTCACGCGCCGCCGTGTCGGTTCCTGATGGCGCTTTCCCCCCTGTCCCGGCGCACCCTCCTGCGCGGCTTCGGCACGGCGCTGAGCCTGCCCTTGCTGCAGGCCATGCTCCCGGCGCGGGGCGCGGCCCGGCCCCGGCGCCTGGCCTACCTGTACGTGCCCAACGGCGCGCACATGCCCGACTGGACGCCCGCCGAGGCAGGCGCGCTGGCGGAGCTGCCGCACATCCTGCAGCCCCTGCAGCCGCTGGGCCGCAGCGTCTCCGTGCTGAGCGGCCTCGCCCACGACAAGGCCCGTCCCAACGGCGACGGCCCGGGCGACCACGCGCGCGCCGCGGCCGCCTTCCTGACCGGCGTGCAGCCGCTCAAGACCGACGGGCAGGTGCGGCTGGGGCCGTCCGCGGACCAGGTCGCGGCGGCCGCGCTCGGCGACGCCACGCCGTTCCGTTCGCTGGTGCTCGGCTGCGAGGCCGGCGGCAACTCCGGCGAGTGCGACTCCGGCTACTCCTGCGCCTACTCCAGCAACATCTCCTGGATCTCGCCCACGGTGCCCGCCGGCAAGGAGATCAACCCGCGCCTGGTGTTCGACCGCCTGTTCCGCGGCGGCGAGGACGCCGAGAGCGCGCAGGCACGCGCCCGGCGCGCCGCCCGCCGCCAGAGCGTGCTGGACTTCGTGCGCGACGACGCCGCGGCGCTGCAGCGCCGCCTCGGCGCCGACGACCGCGCCAAGCTGGCGGAGTACACCGAGGGCGTGCGCGCGCTGGAGCGGCGCATCGCGCGGGCCGCGCAGCCGCGCGGGGACGAAGTGCCGGACGCCGCGCGCCCGGCCGGCATCCCGGACGACTACGGCGAGCACCTGCGGCTGATGCTGGACCTGCTGGTGCTCGCCTTCCAGACCGACAGCACGCGCGTCGCCAGCCTGATGTTCGCCAACGAGGGCAGCAACCGCCCCTACCCGATGCTGCAGATCAGCGGCGGACACCACGAGATCTCGCACCACGACAAGGACCCGCTGAAGCAGCGCCAGATCCGCGACATCAACCGCTTCCACGTGGAGCAGCTGGCCTACTTCCTCGGGCGCCTGGACCAGGCGCGGGAGCCGGAAGGCAGCCTGCTCGACTCCGCCATGATCGTGTACGGCAGCGCCATCGGCGACGGCAACGCCCACAACCACGACAACCTGCCGGTGCTCCTGTGCGGGCGCGGCGGCGGCAGCCTGCACCCCGGCAGCCACCGGCGCTATCCCGCGGACACGCCCATGAACAACCTGCACCTGGCGCTGCTGGCGGAGCTGGGCGTCCCCGAGCCCGCGCTCGGCGACGGCACCGCCCCGCTGTCGGGCCTCTGAGACCGGCAGCAGCGCGGCGTCCGGCTGCGCGCCCCGCGCCGGGATCAGGCGGTCGGGGCGTCGGCGAGCTGGCGGTGGCTGTCGACCGTGACCGCGGCCGCCGCCAGCACGGCGGCGACCCGCAGCGCGTCCTGCACGGCCGGCTTGCTGCCGCCCTTGTGCAGGATCGTGCCGGCGTGGGCCTCCAGGCAGGCGCCGCAGCCGTTCACGGCCGACACCGCCAGGCACCACAGCTCGAAGTCGAGCTTGTCCACGCCCGGGCTGCCCAGCGCCTGCATGCGCAGGCGCGCCGGCATCTGGCCGTACTCGGGGTCGTGCAGCAGGTGCGTGGCCCGGTAGTACACGTTGTTCATGGCCATGACCGAGGCCGCGGCCAGGGCGGCGTCGAAGGCGGCCGCGCTCAGGCGCGGCCGCGCTTCCGCGGCCACGGCCGCCAGCACCGCGCCGTTGCGGCAGGCCGAGGCCACGGCCAGCGCCGTCCCCCACAGCTGCTGCTCGCTGAGGTGCTGGCTCTGCAGCACCGCGGACAGGTTGAGACGCAGGTCCCGGGCGTAGCCGGGCAGCGCCGCGCGCAGGGCGTCGATGCTCATGCCTGCGCCGCCTCGAAGGGCCGCAGCACCGCCTCGCCCTTCTTCCAGTTGCACGGGCACAGCTCGTCGGTCTGCAGGGCGTCGAGCACGCGCAGGACTTCCTGCGGGTTGCGGCCGACGTTGAGGTCGTTGACGCTGGCGAAGCGGATGACGCCTTCCGGATCCACCACGAAGGTGGCGCGCAGGCACACACCCTCGCCGCGGTCCAGGATGCCGAGCTTCCGGCTCAGCTCGCGCTTGACGTCGGCCAGCATCGGGAACGGCAGCTGCTGCAGGTCCGGATGCTGCTGGCGCCACGCCAGGTGCACGAACTCGGAGTCGGTGCTGGCGCCGAGCACGACCGTGTCGCGCTCGCGGAACTCGCGGTGCAGCCGCCCGAACTCCGCGATCTCCGTGGGGCACACGAAGGTGAAGTCCTTGGGCCAGAAGAAGTACACCTTCCACTGGCCGGGGAAGCCGTCCTGGTCCAGTTCCAGGAAGGCCTTGTGGGGATCGGTGGAGACCACCGCCTTCAGGCGGTAGTCGGGAAAGCGGTCGCCGACGGTGAGCATGGCATCCTTATCGGCCGTCGCTGCTGATCCGTCCAACGCATACTTGCGATTCTTGTGATAACATGCCGTTATCCATGCGCCCTACCGTCCGACAGCTCGAGTACCTGGCCGCGGTGGCCGAGCTGCGCAGCTTCCGCCGCGCCGCCGAGTCCTGCCACGTGTCCCAGCCGGCCCTGAGCGCACAGATCCAGCAGCTCGAGCGGCTCCTGGGCGCGCGCCTGTTCGAACGGGACCGCCGCCGCGTGCTGCCCACCCCGGCCGGCGCCGCCGCCGCCGCCCGGGCCCGGGAGATCCTGGAGCGGCTCGACGTGCTGGCCGCGTCGGCGCGTGGCCTGGGCCGCCCGCTCGCGGGCACGCTGCGCTTCGGGGTCATCCCGACCATCGCCCCTTATCTGCTCCCCAAGGCGCTCCCCGCGGTGCGCCGCCGGCATCCCGAGCTCCGGCTGCAGCTCCGGGAGGAGCAGACGGACCGCCTGGTCGAGCTGGCCCAGGCGGGAAGCCTGGATCTCCTGCTGCTCGCCCTGGAGGCCGAGCTGGGCAGCATGGACCTGCTGCCCCTGTTCCACGACCCTTTCCTCCTGGCCGCTCCCAGCGAGCATCGCCTGGCCGGACGCCGCTCCGTGCGCGAGAGCGACCTGGAGGGCGAGGCGGTGCTGCTCCTCGACGACGGCCATTGCCTGCGCCACCAGGCGCTGGAGGTCTGCCGCCGCCGCGGCGGCCACGAGCTGGCCGATTTCCGCGCCAGCAGCCTGCCGACGCTGGTGCAGATGGTGGCCGGCGGCGCCGGCGTCACCTTGCTGCCGGCCCTGGCCGCGCCGGCGCTGGCGACGCGCGGCCTGGCCGTGGTGCCCTTCGCCAGGCCGGCGCCGTACCGCACCATCGGCTTCGCCTTCCGCCGCAGCTCGGCGCGCCGCGAGGAGTTCCAACAGCTCGCGGAGACCTTCCGCCGCGCGGCTCCGGACTGAGCGCGCTCAGACCCGTGCCGGATTCAGCAGCGCCCCCCCGGCACCAGGCCCGCTTTTCTCCACATCAGCATGTGGAATGGAACAAGCCGCCGGTCGGCGCCAGCAGGCGGATCGCGTTGTAGCGCGCGACCGCTTCCGGAGTGGGGAGCACCTCGCAGCGGACCCCGTTCTGTTCCAGCCAGCGCAGGGTTTCCGCCGGAACCTGCAGCCTCCGGTGCACGCCGCGGGACAGCACCACCTGCTTCGCGCCGTTCTCGACCAGCTCGCGCACGTCTGCCACCTGGATGCCGGGCTCGTGGTGGGTGCCGGTCTCGCTCCAGTCCCATGCGCGAGCGCCCCCCGGGTACAGCTTGGCGTCCTTGAAGGCCCGGCCGTCCGCTTCCAGGCGGCCCCAGGAGCAATGAGTGATGGGCGGAGAGGGACTTGGCTGCATGCGCCGCTGCCGATTGTGGCGCGGGCCAGAATAACGCGTGGCGCAGGCCTGCCGTCGTGGTACTCTACTGGACTCTCGTTTCGGAGCCCCAACGATCAGCGACGCCAGTCACAACGTCTCCCCCACGGCACCTCCCTGGACCTGGAGCTGGCTCCGCTGGCAAAAGGGGGAGGGGTACACCTTGTTCTGGATCCTCCTGATCCACGCCGTGAGCGTGGTCGGGCTGGTCCTGTACCCGTTTCCCGGCTGGGGCGTGCTGGCCGGCGCCTACGCCCTCATGATGCTGGGCGGTCTCGGGACCAGCGTGTGCTACCACCGGGCGCTCGCGCACCGGTCCCTGCGGCTGAACCGGGCGGTGGAATTCGTGATGACGGCGCTCGCCATCTTCAACAGCTCGGGCGCCCCGGCCACCTGGACCGCCAACCACCGCCTGCACCACGCCAAGACCGACACCGACGGAGACATCAGCAGCCCTCGGGTCGGCGGCTTCTGGTGGTCGCACCTGCGCTGGCTGTGGCAGGCGGTGCAGAGTCCGGTGGACCGCTGGGCGCCGGACCTCAACACGCCGTACTACCGCTTCTGGAACCGCTGGCAGGTTCCGATCCTGGCCTTGTCCTTCTTCGTGGGCCTGCCGTTCGGATGGCCGGCCTTCTTCTGGCTGGGCGCGATCCGCCTCGTCGTCGGCCTGCACGGCCAGGCCTTCGTCAACTCCGTGGCGCACATGAAGAAGGGCGTCAAGATGGGAGAAGACTCCAGCCGGAACATCTGGTGGCTGGGCTTCTACCAGAGCTTCCTGGGCGAGAATTGGCACGGCAACCATCACGCCAAGCCCGCCTCCGCGCGCCTTGGCTGGTCCTGGAGGCAGCCGGACCTCGGCTGGTACGTGATCTGGACCCTGGAGAAGCTGGGCCTGGCCTCCAAGGTGCGCCGGCCGAAGCTGGCCTGACCCGCTTCCGAGCGCCCCGGCAGGAACCGGAGGATCCAGCCAACGAACGGCCTCTGACGGTCACGCCTTGACCGCCGCGAGCTGGTCCAGGACCAGGTCACCCAGCTCGTCGGTCCTGTGCTCGCCGGCCTTGAGGCTGCGGATGCGGCCGCTGCGCAGCAGCTCGGCCACCGCGCCCTCCACCGCCGCCGCCGCCTCCTTCTCGCCCAGGAAGTCCAGCATCATGGCGATGGCCATGACGGTGGCGATGGGGTTGGCGATGTTCTTGCCGGCGGCCTTGGGGAAGGAGCCGTGGATGGGCTCGAACATGCTGCAGCGGCCGGGATGGATGTTGCCGCTGGCGGCGATGCCCATGCCGCCCTGGATCATGGCGCCCAGGTCGGTGATGATGTCTCCGAACAGGTTGGTGGTCACGGCCACGTCGAACCATTCCGGGTTCTTGATCATCCACATGCACGCGGCGTCGATGTAGGCGTGCTCGGTCTTGACGTCCGGGTACTCCTTGCCCACCTCCGCGAACACGCGCGTGTACAGGTCCTGGGCGCGCACGGCGTTGGCCTTGTCGATCAGCGTGAGCTGCCGGCGCGGGCGGCGGCGCGCCAGCTCGAAGGCATAGCGGATGATGCGCTCGGTGCCCTTGCGGGTGTAGCGCATGGGCTGGGTGGCGACCTCGTCCGCCGTGCCCTGGTGCTCGAACACCGGCTTCTGCACGTACGCGTCCTCGGTGTTCTCGCGCACGATGATCATGTCCACGTGCTCGGGCTTCTTGTCCTTGAGCGGGCAGAAGCGCTCGTGGTACAGCTTGATGGGGCGCAGGTTGACGTACAGGTCCCCCTCCCAGCGCAGGCGGCCGATGACGCCGCGCTCGATCAGACCCACCGGCGCCCGCGGGTCCCCGATGGCGCCGAGCAGGACGGCGTCGTGGCGGCGGGCCTCGGCGAAGGCGGCGTCCGGGAAGATCTCCTGGGTCCGGAGCCAGTGCTCGGTCCCGAACGGGTATTCCGTGAGCCCGACCTGGAAGCCGTGCGCCTCGGCGGCGGCGCGCAGCACGCGCAAACCCTGGCGCACCACTTCGGGGCCGATGCCGTCGCCGGCGATGACTGCAATCTGGTAGTTCTTGGCCATGTTCGAGGGGGAAAAATTGTAGCGGCGCCGGCCGGATTCAGCGCGGCTCGGCGGCGGCCGCGTCCGCCGGCGGATCGGCCGGGGCGCGCAGGTGATCCCGCCCGGAGTCGAGAGCGCGCACCGCCAGAGCCCACAGCTCCTCCTGCACGTAATCGGGCCAGTTGGACACGAGCGCTTCGACCACCAGACTGCCGCGCGCGGCGGCCACCGCGATCAATGGAGCCTCCTGTCCGCCGACGGCCAGGGTCTTGCGCAACGCGATTCCCTGCGGCAGCGGCGGCCGCAGCGGGGCGTAGTGCGCCTCCAGGATGCGCACCGCCCCCTCCTGCATGATGGCGTCGCGCGCCTTCTGCAGCCGCTCGTACGTCGTCAGGTAGCGCTGCGCGTCCGCGGAGGCCGCGAACTCCATCAAGGCCACGGCCACCAGCCGTTCGCCCGGCTGGTCCACTCCGGTGGCGGTCAGCACGCGCGCCTGGCGCAGCGCGCGCTGGATCGGTTCGATCTCCTCTGCGCTCAGCGGCGCCAGCGCCGACTCGAGCTGCGAGCTGGCCAGGGTAATGCGCTGCGTGATCCAGCGTTCCGCAGGAAAGTCCGCGGCCACCGCGTCCAGGGCGCCGTCCAGCTCGTACAGCAGCCGCGGGCGCCGCTCCGGGTGCAGGTACCACTCGGGCGCCGACACCAGCTCGACGCTGGCCGGCGGCTCGCGGAAGGCGCGCTCCAGCGCCGCGTCGCCGCCTTCCTGCGCCAGGTACGCCACAAAGCGCTCGCCGTCCCGATACAGGACCGCGAAGACGGAAGTGAGGTTCCGCGCCAGCAGCTTGACGCCTTCCCCTTCGCCCTCCAGCGCCAGCGGCGGCGCCGTGATCGAGCCGGTGTAGTCCTCGAAGCCCTCGCTCCAGCCCAGCTCCGCGCACACGCGGCGTGCCACGTGCTGGGCGTGCCCCTCCACGACCGCGTTGAACGCCTGCACGGCGGCCGCGTCGGGCAGCGCGGCAAAGCAGCCGGCCAGATCGAAGCGCTGGTCGGCGGCCGCGTGCACCAGCTCGTGCACGACCACGGCGCGGAGCACGGGCAGCCCGCGCAGCGACTCCCGGCCCAGGACATCCGCCATGACGCGGAAGTTCTCCGGGCACACCAGGATCTCGCGCGACGACCAGGCGTACTTGGCCAGCAGGGCCGAAGCCAGGCTCGCGGCCAGTTCCTCTGCCATGCGCCGCGCCTCCTCCTCGCCGCCCGCCGCCATGCGGAGGACCGGCGCATTCTCTTGCGCCAGGATGCGCTCGACTTCGTGCGCGTCCGAGATCCGGACCCGCACGCCGTGTTCCAGGCCTGCCCCCGCCTGCTGGCGTACCTGCGGCAGGCCGGCCGCAACGATCTCGTCCAGCAGCGCCTGCGTGATCTCGACCGGTTCCTGCGCGGCAGCCGGCGCGCAGGCCAGGAGCAGAGCGCACGGCGCGAGCATGCGCATGCGCGCATCCTATCCGTAGGACCGGCAGCGGACTGCCGGCATCACGCCGCGCCCGTGTGTTCCGGAATCCGCGCGAACATCCCGGGGCGGTAAGCGACGATGCGGCCCTCGAAGGCGCTGGCGGCGACGGTGAGCGGGCTGGCCAGCCACAGCCGGCCGGGGCCGGAGCGGCCCTGGTAGTTGCGGTTGATGGCGCTCACGGTCACCTGATCCGGCGTCTCGGACACGCCCGGGCCGCAGCCGATGCAGGCGCCGCAGCCGGGGTTGATCACGGTGACGCCGGCGCGCTCGAACAGCTCGAGATAGCCCTTGCGGCGCGCGTACTCGCGCACCGCGAGCGAGCCGAACTGGATGTAGAAGCGCACGCCTGCGGCCACCTTGCGCCCGCCGTCGACCGCGTCCTGGACCACGCGCGCGTAGTAGTCGAAGTCGTCGAACTTGCCGGCGGTGCAGGAGCCGCCGTAGGCGATGTCGATGGGCACGTCGCCGATCGCGTCCACGGCGACGCCGTTGGTCGGGTCGCTGGGGAGGCCGCGGTCCGGGTCGCCGGGGTGGGCCAGCATGGGCCGGATCCGGGACAGGTCGACCACGTGCACGCCGCCGTCGTAGCGGGCGCCGGGGTCGGGAGCGACGAACTTGGCGCGGATCTGCGCGCGCGTGAGATGCGGCCGGCGGTCCGCCAGCCAGGCGAGGGTGACGCCGTCGGCCTCGCAGATGCCGGTCTTGGCCGTGCACTCCGTGGCCATGTTGGTGAGCGTGGCGCGCTCGTCCATGCTGAGCGAGCGCAGGCCGGGCCCGCCGAACTCCATGGCGCGGTCCAGCGTCAGCTCCTTGCGCGCGTACTCGGCCAGGATGTACAGCATCACGTCCTTGGCCGTGCAGCCGGGGTCGAGCTCGCCGGTCAGCTCGAAGCGGATGCTCTCGGGCACCTTGACGAAGGTGTGGCCGGAGTGGATCAGGGCCGCGTACTCGGTGGCGCCCACGCCGTACGTGAGCGCGTTGCTGCCCCCGCCCATGCAGGTGTGCGAGTCCGTGGCCTGGATGAAGTCGCCCGGGTCCACGAACTCCTCGCGCGCCACCTGGTGGCAGATGCCGGGGCTGACGCCGTCGCGCGCCGAGTAGTCGCGCACTCCCGTGTGGCGCTGGAACTCGCGCTGCAGATCGCGCAGGGTCTGGATCCTGGGCGCGAACGGCGCCATGCGCTGCACGCCGTCGGCGTACAGCAGGTGGTCCTCGAAGACCGCGAGCTTCTCCGGGTTCTGGACCGTGTACGCGCCGCCGAACTCCTCGCGCAGGAACTCGTGCACCTGGGCGGAGGTGAACTCGTGGCTGTAGCCGCCGTCCACGCGCGCCAGCACGGCGTCGCCGGGCTTGACGTAGCGCGTGGCGCCGTCGGGGCCGACCAGCTTGCTGGCGATGATCTTCTCCGTCATCGTCATGGGACGCGGCGCGGTGGACGGCTGGGGGATGCGGATGCGGCCCGCAGCCAGCTGCTTCTCGAACTCGAACAGGCCGCCGGCCTCGAGGATCAGGCGCGTGACCGGGTCGTAGCGGCGCGTGAACTCCTCCAGCGGGATGGACTCGCCGCGCTGCAGGCGCAGCAGCACGGCGTGGTCGCCCATGAGCTGGCCCAGGTTGATGTTGTTGCGCTCGTGGATGGGCGCGAAGGACGCGGCGATGACGATGCGGATGCCGCACCAGCGCTCGGCCTGGGGCGCGGTCTCGCGCGAGCTGCCGGTGCCCTTGCGCTGGCCGCTGACGATCACCTCGAAGTTGCCGTCCAGCAGCGCGCGCTCGCGGAACACGCGCTGGCCGTTGTGCATGAGGCCGGCGTAGGCGTTGAGCGCGATGTCCGCGGGACGGTGGTTGAAGCACACCCAGGCCGGCGTCATCACGTCGGTGTTGATGTCGTCCAGCAGTTCCTCGACGCGCAGGTCCTGCATGCGCAGGTCGAGGCCGCCGTAGAGCTGCTCCTTGATGCGCTCCAGGTCCTTGGTCAGGAACAGGACGCGCTTGCCGGGGGTCAGCCGGACCGAGCGGGGAGGCCAGGCCGGCATGGCTAGGCGCGCTCGACGAGGATGGCGATGCCCTGTCCGCCGCCGATGCACGCGGAGGCGACGCCGTAGCGGGCCTGCGCGCGCTCGAGCTGGTGCACCAGCGTCAGCACCAGGCGCGCGCCGGTGGCGCCGAGCGGATGGCCCAGGGCCACCGCTCCGCCGTTGACGTTGACCTTGTCCCGGTCCAGGCCCAAGGCCTTCTCCACGGCCAGGTACTGCGCGGCGAAGGCCTCGTTGATCTCGAAGTAATCCACCCGGTCCTGGGCCACTCCCGCCTGCCGGCAGGCGCCGGCGATGCTGGGCACCGGCCCGATGCCCATGAGGGCGGGATCCACGCCGTTGACCGCCCAGGAGCGGACGTGGGCGCGCGGCTTCCAGCCCTCCTGCCGGGCCTTGTCCGCGCTCGTGAGGACCAGCGCCGCGGCGCCGTCCACGATGCCGGAGGCGTTGCCGGCGGTGACCGAGCCGTCCTTGCCGAATGCCGGGCGCAGCTGGCTCAGGCCGTCCAGGGTCGTGTCCGGCTTGATGTGGTCGTCCAGTTCGACGCGGACTTCCTTCTTGCCGGCCTTCACCGTCACCGGGACGATCTCCTCGCGGAAGCGGCCGCTGCGCACCGCCTCGGCGCCCCGCTGGTGACTGCGCAGGGCGAACTCGTCCTGCGCCGCGCGGCTGATGTCGTATTTCCGGGCCAGGTTCTCCGCGGTCTGCGCCATGAAGAAGCCGCAGTAAGGATCCAGCAGCGACTCGAACAGGTAGTCCTCCACCTTGGGCGCCCCGCCCAGGCGGAAGCCCTCGCGCGCGCCGCGGATCACGTGCGGCGCCTGCGACATGTTCTCCATGCCGCCGGCCACGACCACGTCGGCCTCGCCGCACAGGATCATGTGTGCGCCGCTGATGAGCGACTGGATGCCGCTGCCGCACAGCCGGTTCACCGTCAGTGCCGGCACTTCCTGGGCGATGCCGGCCTTCAACGCGGCGTGGCGCGCGCCGTAGATCGCGTCGGGCCCGGTCTGCAGCGCGTTGCCCATCACGACGTGCTGCACCGCCGCCGCCGGCACGCCGGAGCGCTCCAGCGCCCCCCGGATCGCGTGCGCCCCCAGGTCGTTGGCCCCCACGTCCTTGAACCTGCCGAAGCCGGGAGTGCCGACGTATTCGGCCATGGCGGTGCGGGCCCCGCCGACGATGACGATGTCCTTGTGCATGGTCTCCGGCCGTTCTTAGGCCAGGAAGCGGCCCTTGGGGGAAACGAAACGCGCGGCTGCCGCTTTTCAGCGCAGAAGCCGCGCGTGCCCGCCCTGCGGGCGATGGGGGCGCATTGTACCGCTCAGTGCGCGGGCCAGTACCAGTGCAGGAGCAAGGTGGCCGACCCCGCGCACAGGAGCACGAGGGGTGCGCCGAACAGCCAGAGGTCCCGCAGCCGGTAGCCGCCGGCGCCGACGGCGACGCGCAGAGCCGGGTCCCAGCGGTTCCACAGCGCCCCCAGGCTGGCGCCGAAGGCCAGGGCGGACAGGAAGGGCACGGGCTCCAGCCGCTCCCAGCTGGCCTGCGGCAGCACCAGGGCGGCGAGCAGCACGACCGCGGCCGGGGCCGGCAGCACGCTCGCGAGCAGCGCCGCAGCCAGACTCAGAAGGCCGAGCATGCGCGAGCCGTCCCCTTCCATGACGTACTGCACCAGCCAGGCGCCGGGTTGCTCGAGCCAGCCGCGCCGCGCCACCAGGCCACCGGCGGCCAGCGCCGCCGCCACGGCGAGCAGCACGCCCAGGTCCAGCGCGCGCAGCCAGCGCGAAAGCGGCATGCGCGTCACCACGGCCAGGCCCACGGCGCCCGCGGCCAGCGCCGGCAACGGCGGCGCCGCCTGCAAGCCCACGAGGGCCGCCACCAGCGCCAGCGCCCCGGCGCCGCACGCGGCGCGGGTGGAGCG
>SHNF01000004.1 GCA_004295085.1 Planctomycetota bacterium
ATTGATGGCTGGCAGCAGATCAAGGAGGTGTCGCACGCTCAGCAACTCGCAGCGTGAGATGTTACAATGTCATGCAATCCCGCAAACTACACCCCTGCGCATTTTCCACAAGAGTCGGGACACTACCGAAATCGGAGGCCACTGTCCCTTCAACCTCCGCTGGTGGAAAGCCAACCGGAGCTAGCGCCAACCCAGTGTTACTGATAGCGGCAAGTGATTCGATCCGCAGTCCGGACCAACGGAGCGCGCGAGCGTTCGTAGTTCTGGGCCATGCAGACAGTGATCGATTGGGATGCGCGCCATCCATGCCAACCATGGAACAGGCCGCACTGGCCATGTGGCCTGGATTCCATAACCCTTCTCAGAATCCAGCATGCCCGTCGCATGCAGCAATGAGCGAAAGCACGCCGACCAAGGTGTCGCATTGAGATCGCCGACTACTACGGCGGGCACATCTTGCCGACAATACCAATCGGCAATCATCATGAACTGCTTATCTCGGGCACGAACACGTGCAAGAGTAAGCGGAGCCCATGTGTGGACAGCTAGGATTGACAAATCCTTGATTCCAATGCGCACAAGCACCTCAATACATGGCCGCTCCTCTAGGATTATTTCTTGCCACCTGACTATCACTGGCGCTAATGGACCTGTACGAAACAATAGGGCGTTCTCCTTTGCATCAAGGATCGTGAATACATCGGCCAGCTCCGCAAGCCCATTGTGCAAAGGCTCAGTGATCTCCTGGAGGGAAACGATTTCTGCCTTTGAGCTTCGGATTAGAGCGAGCACGTCCTCAGTGCGCAGGTTTTCCTTCCATGCATTGATGTGGAGTATACGTACTTGGTCCGAGGGCACCTCAGCTCCCACATCATCGCGGAGGTAGAGCGGGACAACTAGCGTCACGTTTACGATTACACTGAGGAACGACATGATTGCAGTAAAGACATAACGTTTCCAAAGGGACACAAGGAAAAGGAGGCTTGCACAGAAGGCATACTGAAGGCGAAAGGAGGCAAGTAGGTCGACTGGAGGCCAAAGTCCACTGGCCAGGTTAGCTACAGACAACGGCAACAGGCCTGCAGCCGCTATCATGCAGCTGTGTCGGAGAACAATGCTCTTCGACATCACGTCATGGAGTTCGTCGGCTGTCTCAGAAGGCGCCATCTATGGCGTAGTTCGGTCCGTGCTCTCAGCTTAGCGGTCGGCGCGGCGAACGATTCCTCTCACTTCGGGCTGGGAAACGTCTCCTGGCCGTGCTCAGTTCGGGCAATCACACTGCCAATGTTGTCCTTGATGAGAATGCGTAACACCGCATCCTCAAGCCTACTCTTAAACAATTCGAGCTGAGCATTCTCCTTGTCGACGAAGAGAAACACGGCTGGGCCACCGCTGGCGTCACGGATCTCCAGAGCTGCTCCAAAGGCGTGCGAACTGCCCATGGAAAGGTGAGCTTCCGGGCTCTCGATGAGTAAGCCGACCAAGGGATCCATTCCCAACTGAATCCTTCGCATTGAGTCAACCACTTCAAGTCCGGTCTTGCCCGCAGTGTGAAATAGGCGGAGGCCCTCAAACCTGCTTGTGTCCAAAGGGTTCCCCATGTCCATTCCAACTGCGCCGTCGACGCTGTACAAGAAAAGACCCGGCTCCTCCCCGGCAGAGCCAAGCACCATACCGTACGCCTCAGGTCCATTATGATGGTCTTGCACCGCAGGTGCAGCCGGAAGGGAGCCCAGTGCCAACTGTTCTCTTCCTTCGCTGTCAAAGCACGTAATCAACGCTCCAGAGTTTGTCGCTTCAATCCTGCAACGCACTCGTCCTTCAGGGTCACGCAGCAGCAACGTGCCGGCCTCAAGAACTCCTGCGTTGCCATCCCGCGCAGCGTCCTGCGCCATCAGACCCACGAAAGTCAACGCACCTATGCACCACAACGGCTTGCCAACAGCTTGTGCGTACGTCTGCAATCCATGCTTCACGGCGTTCTCCTTTGGCTTGGCGTATTGGCGCCCGGCGAGCTGAATGTGTTCATCTTGCCGAGGCATTGGTCGCAATCCCAGTAATCACTTTGGCTCGAACCCCTTGTCAGACTTCTTGCAGCAGTTAGAACATGCAGAAGGCAGAGCTGATATCACCGGGTTCTCAGCCATTTGGTTGCACAGCGAACAGATCATTTCGGGGTTCCATTTTCCGCCACTACCAATCTTCCTTCGAGGCCACTTCCAAACGTAGATCACTGTTGCACCTGAGCAATCCTTGTCAGTCCCTCCAACCTTTGAAGCCCCTGCGCACGATGGGCCAAACCACTCGCACCTGCACCTTACTGGGCCACTACTCCCGCCTAAAGCACCGCCTACAACACCCGGATCGGTAGTATGCGGATCAACGCGAAACATCTCGCACGTGACCTTCCCGGCGCGATTCTTGCAGCATACTGTGAATAGATCGATGTCGCCATATTTCGTCTCACTGCACTGTTCACCTTCCCTCGGTGGTGGGATGTCAAGGCACCCTTCGCCGAAATTGCAGCCTGTGCCTCCCACCGCCTCTGACCCACCATCGCACAGCTGAATCGTCGTGGTGCCAAAGGGATCTATTCTCTGGAGTGTGTCAGCCAAGAAACCTTGGTAAGGATTAGGAACTTCCAAACAGCCCAGCGGTTCTCTAAGAAGCCAACTGCCGCAGGCAGGCATGAGCCACCGATTCCTAAGGTCATACCGTTCGCTGACCTTATCGACGACCCCGCCATGCAGCCTCTTCTGGTGGTACACATTGCTTTCGAAGTCTCCGATGTTGCTGCCGCCCGAGTCCTGCGTGTAGGTGTCCCCGTACGGCTCGCGGTAGCGGTAGCGCTCGACGATATTGCCGCTCGTGTCGGTCAGCCCCCACACCGTGGCCTGGAAGTCGGTGTGCACCGCGTACTGGCGGATCTCGGTCGTGTTGCTGTCGGTGTCGAGGTCGTTGGTGTCCTTGGCCAGGTGCTCGAGCATGTCCTCGCCCGGCATCGCCACCTCCTGCCACAGCCAGGACGAGCCATCGTGCTCGCCCACCATGTGCCAGCCGACGTAGATGTACTTGGACACGGCCGCTCCCACCTTGGTCTCCACCCGGCGCCCAAAGGCATCGTAAGTGTACTCCCTCGTGGTCCCGCTGTCCGGGTCAGCCTCCGCCAGTTGGTTCAGGGCCGTCCAGGCGTAGCTCCAGGTGTCGTAGTCCGTGCAGTTGCCGTCCGAGCTCCAGGTCGGACTCACACTCCCGACCGCCGTGTACTGGTAGTAGCCGTTGTTGCTGTACTCCGTGGTCGTGGTGCTGCCCGAGTCGGGCGTCACCTTGGTCTTGTCCCGCTCGTAGACCTTGCCCAGCACGTACTCCATCTTGTCGTCGAAAGCGCTGCCCGCGTCCGTCGGATCCGAGGCCGTGTACCCGCTCGCGCTCTGGACGTCCCGCCACATCTTGGTCAGGCAGTCCATCTGGTTGTATCGGAAGACCTCGCCGACCCCGTTGCTGTCGTGCGTGCGCACCCGCACCGTCATGCGGCCGTCGCCGTCCCAGTAGCAGGACAGCCCGCTCCGCACCGCGCTCGTCGAGTTCTTCTTGTACTCGAGCAGCGCCGGCTCGCGGAAACTGGTCCAGCTCTGCGTCCGCATCAGGTCATAGCGCGCCGTCTGGTCGCGCTTGATCTCCCGATGCCCGATGTATTTGAAAGTTGCGCTGTCCTGCCACGTCGAGCTGGAAATCCCCTCCACGGTCGTGTTCAGCTTGCGCTCGACTTTGTCCAGCCGCCCGGCCGCATCGAAGCTGTGGCGTACGCCGAGCACCGGCCCACCGCTCGGGAAGGTGATCTCCTGCACGCGGCCGGCGTCATCGTAGCTGAAGTCGAAAGTGCGGCTGCCGTACTGCACTTCCTGCTCCATCTCGCCGAAGCCGTTGTAGGCGCGGGTCACCGAGGTCACGTCGCTGTAGCCGCCACTGTTCACCTGGGTCTTCCCCGACGTCACCCGGTCCATGGCATCGTAGACCAGCACGATCCGGTCCGGCCCCAGCTCCCCCGAGCTCTTCGTGATGTCGATCTGGGTATTCCGGCCCCCGGCGTCGTAGTGGTAATCCACCACCGAGCTCGACGCATCCGTGATCGTGTCCAGCCGCCCGTAGCTGTCGTAGGTCCGCGTCGTCGTGTTGTGCGAGCCGCCGTTCTCGTAGCGGATCGTCAGCTCACGCCCAAAGCTGTCGTAAGTCCACTCGGTCTCGTTGCTGTTGGCGTCGGTGACGCGCATCCTCCGACCCCCGATCGACAGCGTCGTCTCCGTCGGCGCGATCAGAGCCGGCGTCGCGCCCCGATCGATCGGCTTCTCCTCCTTGCTCATCCGCCCCATCTTGTCGTATTCGTACTTCGTGATGAAACCGAGCTCCGTTGTCATCTGTGTGCGCCGATTGCCTTCATCGTAGACGTAATCCGTGTCCCGGTCGCCGCCGCTGCTGCCCTGGTTGGTCGCGTTGCTCACGCGCCCCGACGCGTCCCGCGTCTCCACCACCACATAGTCCGTGTACGCGCTCGTGTCCGTGTTGTACTCGTGCGAGGTGATCGTGGTCGCGCGCGTGGAGTCGTTGTAGGCGTAGCGCACCTCGTTGGCGCCGCTGCTCACCGTCGGCTCGATGGTCTTGCTCACCCGGCCCACGTCGTCCCATTGCGTCTCCCACACGTTGCCCAGCTCGTCCTCGCGCTGCGCCACCCGGCCGTTCGAGTCCCGCACGAATTCCACGATCCGGTCCGCCAGCACGTTCTCCGGGTCCTCGCGCATCACCTTCCACTCGCGGTTGGCCTCGTCGTAGTAATGGTTGGTGATCGCGTAGCTCGTGCCCCCGACCGTGACCTCCTCCTTCTCCACGCCGCCCCAGCTCTTCAGCGTCAGCGTCGTCACCCGCGTGGCGCTGCTCGGCAGGTCCGTGGTCGTGGTGACCAGCCGCCCGTACCCATCGTAGCCGTAGTCGATCTCGGTCCCGCCCATCAGCACCTGCGTCGTCACCCGCCCCATCGTGTTGCGCTTCAAGGTCAGCGTCAGCGTGTCCACCGGCGTCCCGGGATTCTCATCCCGGTTGTATTCCTTCCACGGCAGGCTGTAGGACCCGTACCCCCACTTCGACTTGCTCCCGTACTTGTCCGGGTCGATGGACTTCTGGAAGCGATCGGCATCATCGTGGTCCATGGCAAACGTGCTCACCGCGTCCGTCGTCCCCTGCACGTCGTTGACCTTGATCTCGCTCATCACCCCGCCCGCGCTCACCGTGTAGTCCGTGACCACCCGCGTGCTCGTCGCACTCACCAGCAGCTTGTCCTCCTGCGTGCGGCGCCCGCGCAGGTCATACGTGTACTTGCTCTCCTGGCTGTTCGCCCCCGCCACCTTCAGCAGCCGCCCGTCCGGCGTCACCGTGTACGTCACGCTCGCGCCCGTCGGATCCTCGCTCGCCGTCACGTTGCCATGCTTGTCTCGGCTCGTGACCCATTCCCGCCCCAGCCCGCCCGGGTCGTCCGTGCGCGTGATCTCGTCGCTGCTGTAGCTCCATTCGCTCGTGTCGCCGTTGGGCTGCGTCACGCCGTCCAAGGTGCCATCGGCATTGAAGTCGTAATCCCACACGATCGCCTGGCTGCTCGGCTGTCCCGTGGTCACCGCCGGCCACTCCACCGTGTCCAAGAGGCCGTTGCTCCACGTGTACTCCACCTTCGTGCTCGGGCTGCCCGTCGCCTGCAGCCAGCCGGTCGTGCTCAGCATCCGCCCCTTGTTGGCAAAGGTGTCATACGTCCACTGCTTCACCAGGTCCGCGTCCGCCCCGCTGCTCGAGATCCGCTTGTACTGCGTCGCCAGCCCCAGGGTGCCGTCGTACGTCCAGCTCTCCTCGCTGCCGTCCGGGTACTCGATCCCCGTGATCTGGCCGCAGGAGCACCCCGTCCGGCTGTAAGTCGTCACCACCGGGTCCGTGATATTGCTGCCGGCATCGTCCTCCAGGTAGTCCTTGCGCTTGTTGATCGTGATCCGGTCGCTGCTCGAGGCATACACGAAGTCCTGGCGCTGGTCGCTCGGATCGATGTACTGGGTGTAGTAGTCGGCCCCGCTCTGCTGGTCCACCGTGTACTCGTGCACCTCCCCGTCGGCGTCCGTCACCGCCGTGCAGCGGTCGGTCCCGCTCGTGGCGTACTCGAAGTCGTAGACCGTCGTGGCGCAGTGCGAGACCACGTCCAGGTCATGGTCCCGGATCCCCGACGTGTAGTAGCTGAATTCCCAGTACGGCCGCGGCAGCGTCCCGGTCTGGCCGTCGTAAAGCCGCGTCTTCTGCAGCTCGATCTTGGTCAGCCGGCCGCTCGTGTACGTGAAGTCCACGGTCACGTTGCCGTAGTCGCTGTGGATGCTGGAGTTGCTGACCGTGAGCTGGGTGATGCGCCCGCTGCTGCGGGTAAACGTCATCTCCCGACCCTCGGTGTCCGTGACCTTGGTCAGCATGGTCGGGTCGCCCCCGCCCAGGTCGTAGCTGAACGTGAAGGAATTCCCCCAGGGGTCCTCGATCTTGGTGCACCCGTAGATGTTCTTCACCCCGGCATACACCTGGTCGAAGTACCACACCACTCCGCAGCGCTCCGTCATCTTGAAGTAGGGCAGGCTTGGAAACAGCGGGTCGTTGCTCGCGCGGGTGAACTGCTCCAGCTTGTTGAAGCGGCCCAGCGGGCTGGTGTAGGTCCCGGAGCTGTACGTGTACTGGTCCTCCACGCGCCAGTTGCCCAGGAACTCGCGCACGGCGCCGGTGCTCGGGTTTTCGCTCAGGTAGCACAGAAACGACGCGTCCCAGCTCGCCCCGAAGTCGCCGCTGTAGGTCACCCCACTGCGGTACGTCAGGGTGACGTGGAAGTCGAAGCCGCCGCGGCCGGAGAGGGAGAAGAGATGGATGGGCAGCACCACCTCGGCCGTCCCTGCCAGCACGAAGGGATGGTCGTGGCCGCCCGGAGGCAGCTCGCCGATGTCGCCGGCGGGGATGTCATGGGGCGGCGCCAGCGCCAGGCCCATGCCGGACGTGAAGGGGTTGCCGCCGAAGCTGTTGCTCCCCCCGCACCCGCCGCAGCCGCTCGCTCCCTCGATCGACGCCGGGCCCCAGTGGATGCTGCGGAACGACCAGGGCAGCGTCTCGATCCGGTTCTCCGTGCTGCACAAAGGCCAGTCCTGGTAGCCGCTGTCCAGGCTCGGGAGACTCGTCCCCACCATCATCGCGGTCCGGTTGAAATCCGGGACCGGGTCGTCGCCGCCGCCCAAGGCGATAACGCCGCCCACCACGGCCAGCGCGAGCAGCGCGATCAGAAAAAACGAGCGCGGGGAGGTCAAACGCGGCATGACAGCAAGCGAGGAACGGAAAACCTGGGAGGTGGCCGGGCCCGGCACGCAGCCGAACCCGGATGCAGGAAAGCCTGCACACATGCGCTAACCCCGCACTAGGCGCAGGGGTATCGGGATTTGTGCGCGGTTCCGCTGTGGCGACCCTCCCCACGGCCAAGAACGCCATATGGCCAAGTGCGTACGCCAGTGCCAAGGTGCGCAACTCCGCGGCCATGCGGAGGATGGTCACGCCGAATGTGCCTGGTTTCCCTTGAGCGGCCGCTGGAGGAGAGAGTTCGAGAGCCGTTTCGGGGCGAATGCGTGCAGTTTGCGCAACGGATGCCTGCCTGGGTGACCGAGAGGTGCTCGACAAATCGCCGCCCCAGCGCGCGCAAGTGACGAGCGCGTGCGAGCTTAGAACGCGCCTACCAGAAACAAGAAACCGGGGGCTCCTGCGCTTGCGGCGGAAGCCCCCGGTTGTTTGGCTACCCGACCTGGACTCGAACCAGGAACGACAGGACCAAAACCTGTTGTGTTACCGATTACACCATCGGGTAATGGGCCAAATAGGGTACGGGCGGCTAGGGGTTCCGGCAAGCCGGGTCAACCGCGGTCGGGCAGGCGGTTAAGGCCCAGGAGCTCGCGGCGCAGAGCCTCCAGGGCGTCGCGCACGCTCTGCTCCTGCACGGCGGCGCGGCCGGCGCGCGCGAACATGCGCCGGCGGACGGCGTAGCTGCCCTGCGGGCCGGCCACGCCGATCCAGACCAGGCCCACGGGCTTCTCGGCGCTGCCGCCGCCGGGGCCGGCAATCCCCGTGATGGACAGGGCCCAGTCGGCGCTCGCCTTGCGCCGGGCGCCTTCCGCCATGGCGATCGCGGTCTCGGGGGAGACCGCGCCGGCGCCGCGCAGCAGCTCCGCCGGCACGCCGAGCTCGCTGGTCTTGGCGGCGTCGGCGTAGGTGATCCAGCCGTAGCGGAATACGTCGCTGGCGCCCGGGATGGCGGTGAGCGCGGCCGCCAGTCGCCCGCCCGTGCAGGATTCGGCGGTGGCGACGGTCTGGCCGCGCTCGGCCAGGATGCGCACGGCCACGCCCTCGAGCGTTTCGTCGTCGCGGCCCCACAGGATCTCGCCCAGGCGCGTGCGCAGCTGCGTCGCGGTGGCTTCCAGCAGCTCGATGGCGCTGCAGCCGGGCTCGTCGCAGGCCAGCACCGAGACCGTCACGCGCCGGCCGGAGGCGATGATGCCCATGCGCGGGTTGCCGGAGCGCTCCAGCAGGTCGCGGATGCGGCCCTCCACGGCCGACTCGGTCCAGCCTGCGGTATGGAAAGTGCCGAAGGCAAGGCGCCGGCCGGCGCTCACGCGCGCGGCCAGGTCCGCGCGCCCGCCGCCGTCGAAGAAGCAGGCCGCGGCCTCTCGCGGCGGGCCGGGCAGGCACACCAGGCGCGTGCGCGGGCCGAGGCTCTGGGCGAAGCCCCAGGCGGTGCCGGCGTGGTTGGGAAGCGGGAGCGCGCCGGCGGGCACGCGCGCCTGCGCCAGGTAGTGGTCCGGCGGCTCCGTGTGCAGCTGGCGGCGGTACAGCTCGGCGAGCTGGGGCAGCGCGTCCGGCACGTCCACCAGGGCAACGCCGGCGGCAGCCGCGGCCTCGGCGCGCACGCGGTCGTCGGCGGTGGGGCCCAGCCCGCCGCTGCTCACGATCGCGTCCGCGCGTCCGGCGTACTCGGCCAGCAGGTCCTGGAAGGCCGCAGGCGCGTCGCCGATGGTGAGGAAGCGCTGCACCACGAAGCCGAGCCGCAGCAGCTCCCCGGCCAGGAGCTGGGCGTTGGTGTCGAGCACGCGGCCTTCCAGCAGCTCCTCGCCCACCGAGACGACGATGGCCTGCGGTGCGAGGGCCTGGGTCACACCGAGAAACGGATCTCGAGGATGTCGCCGTCGCGCACCACGTAGTCGCGGCCTTCCAGGCGCGTGTGGTGGCTGCCGCTGAGCTTGAGGTGCTTCATGTCGCCGGCGGCGTGCAAGGCGTCCCAGGGCACCACCTCGGCGCGGATGAAGCCGCGCGCCAGGTCGCTGTGGATCTTGCCGGCCGCCTCCACCGCGCTGGCGCCGATGGGGATGGTCCAGGCGCGCACCTCGTCCGGCCCGGCGGTGAAGAAGGAGTGCACCTTGCAGGCGCGGTAGGCGGCGTGCACGAGCTGGTCGCGGGCCGGCTCGGAGATGCCGTAAGCGGACAGGAACTCGGCCCGCTCGGCCGCCGGCAGCCCCGCCACCTCCTCCTCCACCGTGGCGGCCAGCACGATCTCGGGCCCGCCGTCGCTGCGCAGGGGGCGGCGTTCGCCGCCCAGGTCGCCTTCGCCGACGTTGCGCACCACCACGTAAGGCTTGCGCGACAGGAACTGGAAGCTGGCGATGCGCTTCTCCTCCTCGGCGCTGAGGTGCACGCCGGTCAGTCCCTCCTGGCTCTCCAGGAAGGGCACCAGCTTCTCCAGCACCGCCATCTCCTTCTCGTCCTCGGCCTTCTCCTTGGCCGGCCTGTTCTTCTTGGCGCCGGCGCGCAGGCGTTCCATGCGCCCCTCCACCACCGCCAGGTCGCCGAGCAGGAACTCGACGCGCAGGTTGTCGAGGTCGCGCGCGGCGTTGGGCGGGCCCATGGCGTAGGGGTCGGCGCCGAATTCGCGCAGCACCAGGGCCAGGGCGTCGCAGTCGCGCACCGCCGCCAGGAGCTCCGCCTTGCCCTTCACGGACTTGTCGGGGATGCCCGGCAGGTCGCAGAACTCCACGCGCGCCGGCGTGTACTTCTTGGGCTGGTGCAGCCCGCGCAGCCACTCCAGGCGCCGGTCCGGCACCTCCACGCTGAGCAGCGGGCGCTCGTCCCCCGGACCGTGGGGCACCTTCTCGCGCTGGCCGCCCAGCGCACGGAACAAGCTGGTCTTGCCGCTGCCGGGGAAGCCGACGAGGCCGAACTTCACTGCCCGGCCTCCGCGGGCTGCGCGGCCGTGGCCTTGGACTTGGCCCGGCGGTCCCGCAGCGTGATCAGGAAGATCCCGAGCTCGTACAGCAGGATGGTCGGCACCGCCATGGCGGTCTGACTGAAGGGGTCGGGAGGCGTCAGCACGGCGCACAAGATGAAGGCGCCGAGGATGAAGTGCTTGCGGTACTTGCGCAGGGTCGCGGCCTGCACCAGGCCGACGGCGTGCAGGCCCAGGAGGATCAGCGGCAGCTGGAACACCAGGGCCTGGGCGAAGGTCAGCATGAGGAAGAAGGAAAAGTAGTAATCCAGGCGGTAGCTCTGCACGAACAAGCCGGGATCCACCATCAGGAACAGGTACTCCAGCACCAGCGGGATCAGGTAGAAGTAGCCGAAGAGCACGCCCAGGCCCGCCAGCAGCACGCTGAACGGCATGTACCGGGTGACAGTGCGCCGCTCCTTGGGATAGAGCCCGGCGCCCACGAACTGCCACATCTCCCACATGAGGTAGGGCAGCCCCAGCGTCAGGGCCGCGATGAGGGCGATCTTCATCACCCACATGACGTTCTCGATGGGCGACATCAGCGCCAGCTTGTCCCCCAGGCCGGAAGCGCCCAGCTCGGGCTTGCGCTCCAGGGCGCGGTCCACCGCCATGTGGTAGGGATGCAGGAACGCCTCCTGGAGGTAGCGGGGGACCGCCAGGAAGCACGCCAGGAACAGCACCAGGTTGACGATGATGGCGCGGACCAGGCGCTTGCGCAGCTCGTCCAGATGTGCGCCGAAGGACATGCGCACTTGTTCCGGGTCGTCAGGGAGGCGGGGCATGGCCGCGAGCCGGGATTATCCGCCGGCGATTAAGCCAGCCGGGCCGCCGGGGTTCACCCCGGCGGCCGCGGCGCAGCGGACGGCGGCGCTGGTCGGGCCCTACAAGCCGAGCCAGGCCGTGGCGTCGCGGTACGGCACGATCTGCACGGACAGGGACTCGGCGGCCTTGTACGGCTCCTGGCTGGCCCAGGGGATCAGCTCACCGGTGTCGGGATCGAAGAACGGCGTGCCCAGGATCAGGTAGTCGGTCTCGGCCGTCACTTCCGGCTCCACCCGGATGCCCACCTGCGTGAGCATGTTCTTCATCTCCTCGCTGCTCATCTTGCCGAAGCCGTTGCCGAGCAGCGCCGCCACCGGGGTCCGGCCGGGGTCGTACAGGTCGTTGTAGATGGCGTCGTCCGGGCTGATCGGATCGAAGGGATCCGCCTGGGACAGGATCTCGACCTGGGAGCGGCGGTCCTCCACCGAGTTGACGCGCACCGATCCCTTGGTGCGACCCGAGCTGGCGCCACGGATCTCGAACTGCATGCCGGGGCGGATGCGGTCCAGGCGGCCGCGGTCGATCCAGGCCCGGCCCAGCTCCACGCTCACCGTCAGCACGCTGCCGTCGGGAGAAGCCTGCTGGCGCTCCACCGAGCTGACCCTCTCGCTGAGGATGTTGTTGCGCTGGAGCAGGCGCTGGTTCTCGCTCGATGCGGTGCGCACCGCGTCGTCCATCTGCGTGCGCAGCGCGCTGATCTGCTGCTCGCCCTCCCGCACCTGCTCGCGCAGGGCGTCGCGCTGGCGCTCCAGGTCCACGATCTGCGTGTTGGTGCTGTTGCGCGTGTCCTCCAGCTCGCTGCGCACCTGGCTGATCGTGCCGTCCTTCTCCGTCAGGGCCGTGGCGAACTCGCGCTGGCGCGAGGACAGGTCGTTGCGCAGCTGCTCCACCTGCTGGGTCAGGTCCCGGTTCTGTGCCAGCAGTCCGTTGTAGTCGGTGATCCCCGCGGCCAGGGCCTGCTGCAGGTTCTTGGCCTGCTTGCCCGAAGCGGAGAACGTGGCCTTGGCCTCCTCCAGCGCCCGGTTGACCGCCGCCGGGTCGGTGCTGGCGCCGGCCGCTTCCCCGGCGAAGCCCACCACCTTGGTGATCTCCAGGCGCTTGTCGATCTCGGCCTGCCGCAAGGTGTCGGCCTCGCGCAACCTCGTATCGGATTCCGTCGCCTTGGTCTCGGCCTCGGTCTTGGTCTGGGCCTGCATGAAGCCGAAGACCAGTGCGAACAAGGTGATGACCCCCAGGGCAATGACCCAGGTAAGGCTGACGTGGGCGGCGCCGCGGCGCATTTGGGACATGGTGACTTCCACGGACGTGAGAGCGGGGGGCGGAACGGGCCGGGAGCCGGCGGGAGCCGGCGGCGGTTCCAGAAGGTCTCCCTGGCGGCAGATAGCCGCTTTGGAGCCGTCCGGAACCGAGTTTTTACGGCTCCCAGGCCTGCCGGTCAACCTTGCCGCCGCGCGCCGGCGCCCGCAAGATCGCCCTGCCATGGAGGCTGGAGGAGGTCGCGGCCTGCGCATCGTCGGCGTCCTGGGCGGCGTCGGCTCCGGCAAGAGCACCGCCGCGCGCGCGCTCGCAGATGCGCTCGGCGCCATCGTGCTCGACGCCGACGCCGAGGTGGCCGCCCTGCTGGCGGAGCCGGCGGTGCTGGAGCGCCTGGAGGCCGAGTTCGGGCCGGGCCTGCGGTCCGGCGGGCGCCTGGACCGCAAGGTCCTGGGCCAGCGGGTGTTCTCCGACCCGGGCGCCCGCCGGCGGCTGGAAGCCCTCCTCCATCCCGAGGTGCGGCGCGCGTTCCACCGGCGCCTGCAGGCGCTGGAGGCGGCCGGAGGGCCGGGATTCGTGGTCCTGGACGTCCCGCTGCTCGTGGAGACCGGGCTGGACGCCTTGTGCGACTTCCTGGTGTACGTATCCCTCCCGGACCCGGAGCGGGAGCGCCGCGCCTGCGCCCGCCACGGCTGGAGCGGCGCCGAATGGGCGGCGCGCGAGGCGGCGCAGCGCAGCCCGGTCGAGAAACGCGGCCGCGCCGATGCTATCCTGGATAACTCCGGGGGCGTGGAGAGCCTGAGGGTACAAGCCCAGGCCCTGATCACCCGGATCCAAAGCTTGCCCGCCCGCCCCCTCCGGGAGCGCTGGCCCGTTGCGGACCAGCCCCCGCGCCGCCAGGCGCCTTAGAACATTTTCCCAGGCCCAGACCATGGCCGACACTCCGTTTCCTTCCTTGGAAGCTCCGCGCCGCCGCCGTCGCCGCCGCCACCGTGGCGGCGGATTCGAACCCGGTTTTCGTCCCCCCCAGGCTCAGGCCGCGGGCGGCCCGGGCCCCGGACCCTCCGGCAACATCCCGGGCCTGCCGCCGGCGCCGGAGCAGCCCTGGTCCGAGGCGGCGGTCCCCGACTTCGCCAAGGCGCGCAAGAAGAAGGAGTTCCAACTCCTCACGTATCTGGCGATGTCACTGCCGGAGCTGCAGAAGCTGGCGGAGAAGGAGGGAGTGGACAACGCGCTCGGCATGCCGCGCGGCGTCCTGCTGCGGCGCCTGATCCAGATGCGCATGCGCCAGAGCGGCGTGTTCTTCACCAAGGGCACGCTGGACCTGATGCCGGAGGGCCACGGTTTCCTGCGCCACGGGGTCAACGACTACATCCCCAACTGGGAGACCGACGCGCTCCTGCACCCGCACCTGGTGCAGAAGCACGTGTTGAAGCAGGGCCAGGAGGTGAGCGGGGTGCTGGCGCCGG
The DNA here is from genome assembly GCA_004295085.1 of Planctomycetota bacterium. GTDB lineage: Bacteria > Planctomycetota > UBA1135 > UBA1135 > UBA1135 > SHNF01. The sequence continues at coordinate 13,903 of SHNF01000004.1, forward strand.
TCGGCAGCGACCGCGACTGGCTGGTCCTGCACGACGTGCTCAGCGTCTTCGGCGAGGAGCCGGCCAAGCAGCTCAGCAAGACGCCGTTCGGCGACCTCGTGCCGCTCTACCCGGACCAGCGGCTGGTGCTGGAGACCGACGGCGACCTGATCGAGACCCGCATCATCGACCTGATCGCGCCCATCGGCAAGGGCCAGCGCGGCATCATCGTGGCCCCGCCGCGCACCGGCAAGACCGTGCTGCTGCAGATGATCGCCAACGCGATCGTGAAGAACCATCCGGAGTGCCACCTCATCATCCTGCTGGTGGACGAGCGCCCGGAGGAAGTGACGGACTTCGAGCGCACGGTCAAGGGGGACGCCCGCGAGATCGTGGCCAGCACCTTCGACGAGTCTCCGGCGCGCCACATCAAGGTGGCGGAGATGGTCACCGAGCGCGCCAAGCGCATGGTGGAGCAGGGCCAGGACGTCGTGGTGCTGCTCGATTCGATCACGCGCCTGGCCCGCGCCTACAACAACGAGGCTCCCGCCAACAGCAAGATCCTCACCGGCGGCATCGTGGCCGAAGCCCTGCAGAAGCCCAAGCGCTTCTTCGGCGCGGCCCGCAACATCGAGCACGGCGGCTCGCTCACCATCCTGGCCACTGCCCTGATCGAGACCAACTCCAAGATGGACGAGGTCATCTTCGAGGAGTTCAAGGGCACCGGCAACATGGAGCTGGTCCTGGACCGCAAGCTGGCCGACCGGCGCGTCTGGCCCGCGATCGACATCAACCGCTCCGGCACGCGCAAGGAGGACCTGCTGTTCACCAAGGAGGAGCTGCAGCGCGTGTGGCTGCTGCGCAAGGTCCTCAACGACATGAACCCGGTCGAGGCCATGGAGCTCCTGATCCAGCGCATGCAGAAGTCCGACGACAACGCCGACTTCCTGGTCAATTTGTCGGTGCAATGACCGGGGTCGGATGTAACCATCCACGACAGATGGTTGCTTCTGCCCCCGGCATCCTGATCGTCCTGCCCTGCGACCCCAAGGCGCCGCGCGGCAATGCGACCACGGCGCAGCGCATCGCCGGACACCTGCGAGCCGCCGGCCATCGCTGCCGCCTGGCCTGTCCGGACGGCGCGCGCAGGGCACGCCGCGCCGGCCTGGTCCTGGCCCTGCACGCGGTCAAGTGCGGCCCGCTGGCGGCGCAGCTTGCGCGGCGCTGGAGCGTCCCCTACGCCATCCTTTTCACCGGCACCGACCTGTACGGCCGCATCCCGGCCGCGGCGCGCGCCGCCGCGCAGGGCGCCGCCGCCCTGGTCGCCCTCGGTCGCGCCGCCGCGGCGGCCGGACGCCGCGCCTACCGCCTGCCCGCGGATCGCA
>SHNF01000010.1 GCA_004295085.1 Planctomycetota bacterium
TGGCGCCAGGCACGCTGTAGTAGTTCGACGCCACCATGTTGTTGAAGATGACGTCCGGGCCCGAGCGCTCCGCGGAGTTGCCGGGAATGAATTCGCCAGACGCGACCTTGTACACGCCGGCGAACTTAGGCTGCACCGCCTTGTGGACGGGCAGCTCACCCTTCTGGGCAGGCAAGCTCGTGGCGCCGAGAATCAGAACGAGAAGCGGAGTGAGTTTGGAAAACATGATTGAGTGAGTCCGTGTGCAATGGAAGGATGGGTGAATGAGACGCTGGTGGCGCGCTCATCGGAGCCAGACCACATGACGCTGGCATTGACTGGCACCCGCCCAAGACTTGCCCAGGCAGGTGCCAGGAATGGCGTGCTGCGCACTAGAAGTTGTGAACGAGCGCATTGGAAGCCGCCCGAACCTGACCGGGGCTGACGCCGGTACTGCGCAGCCTCGCTGTCCTTGCTGGAGTTGCGGTATGGTGCACGGAATCTACGGCCCTTGCGTTGGCGCCGGAAGGCAGCCAGGGCTCAGGTGCAGGCACCAGCGGCCTCATGGTTGCGGACCCTCTAGCGACATCGCCATGCGGCTCGCTCCTCGCTTCCTCGGTAACAGCGTCCGGACACAGGAACAAGCAAAGAATTAGCAGAAAGATTCTCATCGCGTTATCTCTCCTTTTGCTTCTCATCAGTTTCTACGCTGCATTGCGGCACTGCACATGCAGCGCGGGTAGGTTGAAGACACATTCCACGACTTCTCATGGAGTGAACCGGTAACCGGCTACCCACGCGTCACGCTCGTTGCCGGTCATGCCATCGCAGACGTTGTGGATCAGATTGACAGCATTGATGAATAGAGGACAGCCACCAGTACCCCAGGTCTCACCGGCCGGATGGTTCGGCATCTCCAGCGAACAGGGCGCTGAGTTCAACCAGGGATCCGCATGATCAATCAATCCAGCGGCCACGGGCTTGCAGATCTGCGCCAGGTAGGTGCCGTTGCCCGTGACGTACCCGGTGACGTCCGCGCGGTAGACGAAGTTGCTGCCGCCGAACCAGCACGGATCCGCCCCGGCGCCGACGAGGGTGCCCGGGAAGATCGTGGCATTGGTGTCCACGCTGCCGACAACCAGGCGCCGAAGCACGAGACAATCGTGCTGGCCGGCAATGGGCGCTACCAGCGAGGCCCAGCCCCAGTAGAGATACGCCTTCAGCACGGCCGTGTTTGCAGGCAGCCCGTGCACGTCGATCGATGCGAAGATGCGGTTACGCAAGCCGGCGCCGTAGACCTGAACGTTGGAGTTCGCAATGACGTCGGCCGGCGCGATGACCCCGAGCGACGGCGGACCAATGGTGGCCACTGACGGTCGTGCCGCCGCGCCGAGGAGCGGACGAGACTCGTCCTGGGCTGACAAGGAGGCTGGAACGGCTTGCGCGACCAGCAGGAGACGTAGGAGAAGTCGTGACTTCATGGTTGAATGACCTCACTTCATGCATCGGAAAACCAGGCTCACTTGGCTCAGGAAGGCGTGGCTGCCTTACCCGAGAGGACGCGGGGGTTCGAGGCTCGTTTTGGCCGCGGCGGTACGATCCTCGGATCACAGACCGGAGTGGAGCCGGCTACGTAGGCCCACGGACATTCGCAAGGCCATGATCAGCAAATTGGTGCAGCACACCGGCAGGGCCGGCGTGCTGCACCGTTTGCATATCCCTAGCGCATCGGAATCGTGCCCTCTGCCGAAAGCACTCCTGAACTTGAGGGGCATCGGCCCCTCCGTTGGCCATCGACCGGAGAAGCCGGGCGACTGCCATCCTTCCAATCGGAATCCTGGTCGGAACAGGGTCAAGAAGACCGGGCCGACCCGGCTGTCGTCAACCACCCACCTTCATGGAAAACGCCGATAATGCCGGCGCGGATGGCATCGGGCCGGACGCGGTCGCCGATCTGCATCCGGAGGTCTATGAGCGACTCAAGGCGCTGGCACGCAGTCTCTTGGCAAGGTCAGCATCACCGGGCCAGCCAGGCGTGACGTCTCTGGTGAATGAAACCTATCTGCGCGGCCTTCAGCCCTCGCAGTACAGACTTCGCGACCGCAAGCATCTCTTCCGACTCGCCGCGCGAGCCATGCGCTGCGTGCTGGTCGATGCAGCCCGCCACCACATGGCAGCCAAGCGCGGTGGTGGCCGCAGAACGGAAGACCCGGTGGACGCGGAAGATCCCCGAGCCCACTTCCACTTTGAAATCCTGGCTGCCGAGGAAGCCCTTACCGAGCTTGCACGCCTCTCACCACGCCAGGCCGAGGTTTTCCAGCTGCGCCACTACAGCAATCTCAACACTCAGGAGGTCGCCGAAACTCTCAACATCTCTCCGTCCACCGTCAAACGCGACTTTGCCGAAGCCGGCAGATTCATGGTGCGCTGGCGCCGCGGCAGATGATCCGCCTTGAGAGCTGTGACGGCTGGGTCACTGCTGCGGTTCCTCATCCAGCTTCGACTTCCACTCTGCGGCCCTCTGCTCATGGCCACTGCCCGGCTCCGCCTCTTCCCAACTCCGGTAGAGATCCACAAGCGCCTGGAGCGTCTTCTTGAATTCGTCTGACGCGGAGAGGCCGGCCGCGGCCAAGGTGCTCTCCGCCTGGAGCAGAAGCGGCTCGGCGTCCTCGAAACGCTCCTGCTTCCTCAGACATCTGCCGAGATAGAGCTGTATCCTGCCGATGCCTTTGTGATCCGTTGGCTGCAGGCGCTGTCTCATCGCCAGCCCTTCACGATACAGCGATTCGGCTGCGGTGTAATCGCCGCGTTCCTCGAGCAGCTGGCCGAGATTGCCGAGTGCGACGGCGAACCACGGATGGCCGTTTGGGGCGAGGCGCCGCCACATGTCCAGCGCTTGGCGGTAGTACAGCTCGGCGTCACCAAGTTGACCGCGTTGCCGCAAGAACAGTGCGTAGTTGCCCAGCGCACCGGCGACAAAGGCGTCGTCTCCGGGAACTAGGCGGCGAATCATCTCCAAGGCTTCCCGATAGAAAGATTCGGCAGCCTCCAGCTTCCCTCGCTGCCGGAGCAGCTCTGCCAGGTTGTTCAGCCCCTTCACCGTGTCCATGTGGTCGCCAGGACGGGCACGCCTCTTCATGTCCAACGACTCACGAAGCATTGCCTCCGCGGCGTCCCACTGCTCGCGGGCTTGGAGCAGCAAGGCAAGATTATTGAGGCTCATCGCGAGAGCGGCGTGGTCCCCTGGAAAGAGGCGCCGGTACATGTCCACGGCTCCTCGCGCCAGCGGCTCCGCTTCGTCCAACCTGCCTTGTTGTCTCAGGAGCAATCCCAGATTGTTGAGGCTCTCCGCCAGATCCGGGTGGTCGCCGGCGAAGATGCGGCGGCGCATCTCCAGCGCTTCCCGGAACAGGGACTCGGCAGCCGGTGCATCGTTGCGCGCCTTGAGCACACTAGCGAGAGCGTTCAGTATCCGCGCGACTTCGGCATGTTCGTCCGGGAACAGGCGCCTGGCCATGTCCAAGGCCTCCCTGCACAGCGCCTCGGCCGCGCCGAGATCGCCTCGAGCCTCCTGCAGGCGCGCAAGACTGGTCATGGTCAGCGCAACGCTGATGTTGTCGCCCGGGAAGAACCGGCGGTACTCGTCGAGGGCTTGGCGATGGTGCAGCTCTGCAGCGGCGCCGTCGCCAAGATCCTGCAGCAGGGCGGCCAGGTTGTTCAGGCTCCTCGCCACGTCCGGATGGCCGTCGGGATAAAGCCGCCTTCTCATCTCCAGCGCATCGCGCAGTCTTGACTCGGCGGCCGCCAGATTTCCCTGCTCCTGGAGCAGCGTCCCGAGGTTTGACAGCGCAATGGCGACTGCCGGGTGATCGCCCGGATACAGCCGCTCGTACATCTGCAGGGCCTCGTCCTGGAACGACCGGGCGGCGGCGAGATTTCCCTGATCCTGCAGGACGCCTGCCAGGTTGCCCAAGGCCCCCGCCACGCTCAGGTGATCGCCGCGGAACATACGTTGGAACATGCCCAGCGCCTCCCGGTAGTGGGACTCGGCTGCGGCGTAGTCGCAGCGTGTGTGCAGCAGAAGCGCCAGGTTGTTGAGGCTCGCGGCGACATCGGCATCGTCCCCGGCGTGCAGGCGCCGGCGCATCTCCAGTGCTTCACGGAACAATGCTTCCGCGGCTTCGAGTTTGTTCCTGGCCTGGAGCACGGTCGCGAGACGGTCCAGACTCTCGGCAACGTTTGCATGGTCGCCGGAGTGCAACGTGCGGGCGAGACCGAGCGCGGCTTGCAGCGCTCGTTCCGCAGACTCATGCTCCGCGATGTCCTTGCACGTGTTCCCGAGGACCAGCCGCAGGCGCAGCTCCGACTCTGGCGCATCCGCAAGCTCGCCGCCCTCGATCCGCTGCGTCGCTTCGTCGAGAAGCGACTTCAGAAGCGCAGTGTCGCGGCCCAACGCTACCCAAGGGCTCACGCCGGCGAGGATGGCTTCGAGAAATCCGGCGGTCGTATTCGCCTTCCGCAACTCCGACTGGGCCCGCTCCGCGTGGCGATCCGACTGCTCCTTGAGCACGATGCTGGCGCCCAGCCCGCCCGCAAGCAGGAGCACCGACGAGAGCAGTGCGGCCGCCAGACCACGATTGCGTTGCACCCACTTGCGCGCCTCCGCCCAGGCACCGGTCTGGTAGGCTCGCACCACCCGCTTCTCCAGGAACGCGCGCAGGTCCTCCGCCAGCTCCTGCATGTTCCCATAGCGTTCGCGCCAGTCCCTCGCCATGGCTTTCTCGGTGATCGCAAGCAGCTCTGCGGGAACATCCGGGGCGAGCCGGTGCAGCGGACTCGGCGCTGCCTGCCGCACCATCATCAATATGGCCTGGTTGCTCAAGCGCTCCTTCCGGCTGGCGTAGGGCATGTGGCCGGCCAGGAGGTGATAGAGCATGGCGCCGAGCGAATAGACATCCGAATGCGGTCCGACTTCTTCCAGGTTGCCGAGGGCTTGCTCCGGTGGCATGTAGGCAGGCGTACCCAGCACGTCCCCGTCCACGGTGTAGAGCGGCGAGTCGGGAGCTTCGGCGCGCTGTGCCTGGCGCTCCGTCCGTATGTGGATGTCCTTCCGGTCTGGCGCATCGAGAATGCGCGCCAGACCCCAGTCCATTACATAGACTTCGCCGAAACCGCCCACCATCACGTTGGCGGGCTTGAGGTCTCGGTGGATCACGCCTTTGTGATGGGCGTACGCCATGGCCTCGCACACGCGCAGGATCAGGCCGAGCACGCGCGTGCGCGTCCAGCCGTCCCTCCCGTCTGCGGCCAGATCGAAGACTTCGCCCAGAGTTCGACCCTTCACCAGTTTCATGGTGAAGTAGACACGACCGCTCGCGTTGAGTCCCAGCTCGTGGACCGGCACGACGCCAGGGTGATCGAGTTGAGCCGTCAGTTGCGCCTCCTCCAGGAAGCGCGCGAGCAGGCGCACATCCGGCGCAGGGGTGCGGATGGCGGAATCGACTGCGTCGGGAACCGGGCCCGGTTCCACCTCGGGCAGGAGCACTTTCATGGCCAGGTCGCGGTGCAGGTCGTCGTCCCAGACGCGCAGGATCGCGCCCATGCCGCCCCGGGCAATCTCGTCGTGAACCTGGTAGCGACCCTGTACGACTGCCCGACTTCCTAGCCGAGCGACGAGGGCAGAACTGGCATCGTCCGCTTTCGGATAGCCCGACATGGCTCCTCCGTATCTGACCGGTCTCTCTCGGGGGTTCTTTGCCTGCAGAGTGCGGACAGTAATAGTACGACGACGCGCTCGCACATTGGGTTCCACATCACGGGAGGAGCTACGATGGCGCAAGTGTGGAGTGGCCCATCGTGATGGGCGGAGCCCAGGGCACACCGGATGATCCGGTCCTCGCCTCCGGAGCGCTCTTGTGGCGGCCGGGGAGCAGGGGGCCGGTGTTCCTGTTGCTGAAGAACGCAAGGCACGGCACCTGGGGCTTTCCCAAGGGGCATCTGGAGCCCGGCGAGAGCTTGCAGGAGGCCGCGCTGCGCGAGGTGGAAGAGGAGACCGGCATCCGGTTGACGCAGGAGGACCTGGCGCCGGACTTCGCCGATACGTGCATCTACCAGGTGCCGGAGCAGGACCGGAGGCCGGAGAAGTCCGGGCAGGGCTGGAAGCGCGTGGTGCACTTCCTGGCGCGCGCGCCGGAGGACGGGCGCGGGTTCCGGCGCTCGGATGAGCACGACGCGGCCGGCTGGTTCGGGGAGGAGGAGGCGCTGGCGCGGCTGGTGCACGACTCGTCCCGGCGCGCGCTGATCCGGGCGGCGGAGCGGCTGCGGCTAGAATTGCCGGCTCGATGAGCCCGCAGGAAGCGCTCCGGCTCCTGGACCAGCGCGCCGCGCCCGGCGAGAACTGGCACCTGCACTCGCGCCAGGTGGGCAAGGTGGCGCTGGTGCTGGGCCGGGCCCTGGTGGACGCAGGGCATTCCGTGGACGTGGAGCGGCTGTACGTGCAGGGCCTGCTGCACGACGTGGGGCGCAGCTTCAATCACGGGCCGCTGCACGGCTGGACGGGCTACGTATACCTGCGCTCGCTGGGCGCGGGCGAGGCCGGGCGCGGCTGCCTGGCGCACTGGCTGAAGGGACGGGACGAAGCGGAGATGGCGGCGACGTCGCGGCTCAGCCCGGCTTTCGTCTCCCGCGTCTACGGCGAGCTGCAGCCGGCGGCGTGGTCGATCGAGGACTCGGTGCTGTCGCTGGCCGACTCCTGCGTGCGCCATACCACCATCGTGACGTTCGACGAGCGCCACGCCGAGCTGCTGCAGCGCTACGGCGACTCGCGCTGGCTGCGCCGCGCCGGCGAGCTGGCGCAACTGCAGGCGGAGGAGCTGGCGGCGGCCCTGCGCGCCTCGGTGCACGAGGTGCTGGCGCCGCTGTACGGAGACGCGCTGGCGGCGGTCGCCTGATGGCGCAAGGTCTGGACGTCTTCGAGGAGCGGATCCGGACTGCCCTGAGCGAGGAGCTGGGCGCCGGCGCGGCGCAGGCGCAGCTCGAGATTCCCAAGCAGGCGGAGCACGGCGAGTTCGCGCTGCCCTGCTTCAACCTCGCCAAGGCCCGGGGCGGCAATCCGGCGGTGCTGGCGGCAGAGCTGGCGGCGAAGCTGCGCGTGCCGGAGGTGCAAGCGGCCGCAGCCGGTCCCTTCCTCAACTTCAAGCTCGACCGTACAGCGCTGGCCGCCGCGGTGCTCCAGAACGCCGGCGGTTCGGACTACGGGCGCGGCCCCGGCGGCCAGACGGTGCTGCTCGACTTCAGCTCGCCCAACATCGCCAAGCCGATGCACGTGGGGCACCTGCGCTCCACGGTGATCGGCGCGGCGCTGAGCCGGATCTTCGAGCACCTGGGGCACCGCGTCGTCTGCATCAATCACCTCGGCGACTGGGGCAGCCAGTTCGGCAAGCTGGTGGCGGCCTGGCAGCGCTGGGGCGACGAGGCGGCGCTCGAGCAGGACCCGATCCAGCACCTGCTGGACCTGTACGTGCGCTACCACGCGGAGGAGGAGAAGGATCCGCGGCTGGCGCAGGAAGCCAAGCGGGCCTTCCAGGAGCTCGAGTCGGGCGCCGACGGCGAGGTGCGCCGCACGTGGAAGCGCTTCACCGAGCTGTCGCTGCGCGAGTTCGACAAGGTGTACCGGCGGCTGGGCGTGCACTTCGACTTCATCCGCGGCGAGTCCTGGTACGAGGACAAGCTCGAAGACGCGCTGCGTTGGCTCGAAAGCCGCGGCGTGCTCGAGGAGAGCGAAGGCGCCCTGATCGTCAACCTGGAGAGCGAGGGCATCAAGACGCCGTGCCTGGTGAAGACCGCGCACGGCACGACCTTGTACGTGACCCGCGACATCGCCGCCGCGCGCTCGCGCCTCGACGAGTTCGGCTTCGATCTGGCGCTGTACGTGGTCGGCAACGAGCAGAAGCTGCACTTCGAGCAGCTCAAGGCCGTGCTGCGCCGCTGCGGCGCCGCCTGGGAGAGTCGCATGGAACACGTGCCCTTCGGCCTGGTGCGGCTCGCGGAGGGCAAGCTGAGCACCCGCGAGGGACGCGTGCTGCTGCTGTCGGAGGTCCTGGACCGCGCAGTGGAGCTGGCGCGCGGCATCGTGGCCGAGAAGAACCCCAATCACCCCGACCCGGAGCGCGCGGCCGAGGCGATCGGCGTGGGCGCGGTGGTCTTCCACGACCTCAAGCACCAGCGCGCGCGCGACGTCGTCTTCGACTGGAAGGTGGTGCTGTCCTTCGAGGGCGACACCGGACCGTACCTGCAGTACACGCACGCGCGCTGCTGCGCCATCCTGCGCAAGGCGGGGCGGCCCGCGCCCGACCCGCGCGGCGTGGATCCGGCGCTGCTGGCCGACGCCGGCGAGCTGATGGCGGCGCTGGGGCGCTTCCCGATGGCGCTGCGCGAGGCGGCGGCCAAGCGCGAGCCGATGCTGCTGGCCGCGCAGCTGCTGCGCATCGCCGCGGCCGGCAACGCCTTCTACCGCGATCGCCGCGTGCTCGGCAGCGAGGCGCCGTTGGAGGACGCGCGCCTGGCGGCGATCGCGGCCCTGCGCGGCACGCTGGCGCTGGGCCTGCGCCTGCTCGGCGTGCCGGCTCCGGAGGAGATGTGAGCGCGCCGGAAACTGGCCCTCTTGCGTGGGTCGTAATTGTGGAGACGAAGCGTAACCGGGAGTGGGGGTAACCGTCATCGGTGGAGCTGCGGTGCTCGACTCGCACGGACTCCACCATGACTCGCTTCGCGCCCG